>NZ_NGJN01000001.1 GCF_002266855.1 Winogradskyella aurantia
ACTCATGAATCTCGCAAGCACGATTTGATAACGTTCTGCTTGTCTTTAAAATTTATATGTAACTTTCAGTCACCATAAATTTTTAACCCAGAACGTCACTGCGTTTAGCAGGGCGTTAGCTGCAAGCTGAAAATTAAACCAACTAAAAAAACATACATGAAAGAATTATTTACGTCTAAACCGATATTAAGTTTTATTCTTGTAACGTTTGGTATCACATTTGCCTTTTGGTTTTTACCAGTTATCGTATCTCTGCCAAAAGATATAGGATTTGCCATGATACTTATAGGTTCTTGTGGCCCTTTAATTGCAGGTTATCTTATTACAGTTATAAGTTCAAGAGAGAAAATAAAAGTAAATTCTAAACCAATTTTTATCTCTGTTATTATAGTAGTTGCTTTGGTTCTCTTTTTGCGAATCTATTTTGTGAATAATGGATTAAGCGATGTTAATGGAAAAATACCAACCCTAACTGAAGTAAGTATTCTGGGTTATGTGTTATTTGGGATAGTTCTTTTTATTTTAGGTATCAATTTTAGTAATGCTCCCAATTTAAACTTAAAAGAAAACTATCTTAAGTCCTCGCTTTTTGAAAAAGGAAAATCAAAGTGGTACATTATCGCCATTTTTTTAATTATTATATTTAGTCTAGGTAGTTACTTCATTGGTTATTTGTCAGGAATGGAAACAACTGACTTTATAATAAAGCCCGAACCTGTTTGGTTTATAGGTTTTTTTAGCACTTTTTTCTTTTTTGGTGGTAATGAAGAATTTGGCTGGCGAGGTTTTTTACAAAAAGAATTACAAAAAAAATACAATCCGCTAATTGGTGCTTTAATAATCTCATTTTTATGGAGTCTATGGCATCTTCCATTATATTATAATGGATTCTATTCAACAGGTGGATTTATGGACTCACTTTCTCGCTTTATTTATACAATTCCAATTGCTTTTATTTTCACTTGGTTATATAATAAATCTTCATATTCTATTCTCGCAGTTATTTTGTTACACGCTATGTTGAATAATTTTAGTAAGGCATTCGGTAATTCACAAATAATATTTTTGGTAATCACATTGATATTCAATGTTTTCTGCATAATCAATGATAAAATGTGGAAGAAAAAAGACTATCACCACATCTATAAAAATAATGAAATTGGCTAAAGCCAGCAGCTAACAACGTATATAAAAAATAGCTGTTTTAATCGCTTAAAGGAACGAAAATTAATAAAGTAAAGGCTATTGTTAAACTGGAAAATTAGTGCGTAAAATCCGCTACTTTTCATACACAACAACGATGATAACACATTATTCATGTCACTTTTATTGCATTAAATAGGTATTCATCTATTCGCTCCGCTCGGGTCGCCAAAGGCGAACTTTAATCTGCGCTGCTTCGCAGCCAAAGCATCTTAAAGTAAATGTGTTATCATCACAAGGGTTAAATACCTTGTATTAACGAACTCAATAATCTTAATGTATTTATGAATACTTTGCATGTGGCCCTGGCCCTCGAATTCCCAATCTAATAAATTCTACAATATACACCTCGCCTCCCGAGGCTAATTGACGACCAATAATTAGAGAGTATAAGGAGGTCCTCTTCTCTAATTATTGTTTTAGAATTTATTATCTTTTCATTCTCGTACCAGAACAGAGCCTGTCTCGACGTAAGGAGAGATTTAACCCTTGTGTTAGTGGCAATTAGAAAATGAGTTTAACCATATGAGAATTTTATGTTTGATTATCTTATTTAGTTTGTTTTGGAGTTGCATAGACAACCAAAATGGCAGCACAAATACGACATCATCAAAAATTGAGTTTGTTAAGCCACTATCAAGTCTGGATTCATTGAAAGAGCGTTTAGCTAATTTAGGTCGTTACAATGCACTTAGTGTAGCCTTAATAAGACCGGACACTACAGTTATTTGGAATTTCGGTTCAGCAGATGAATCCTCACTATTTCGCGTTGGTTCTGTAACTAAGTCCTTGACAGGATTGTCTATTTTAAAGTTGGTAGAGCAAGGTAAGATATCTCTAAATGATACGCTTATTCAACTAATTCCTGAACTCCCTTTCTCTAATAAATTTGATGAGCCTATTCTACTCAAACATGTTTTAGAAGCAAGTGCAGGGTTTGTTAGTTATAGGGATGGAGATTTTATCATCGACCCAAATTTTGATACATTATCTGTGAGCGAATTGCTCGTAAATATGCCGTATAAATTTGAATCTACTTGGAGACCCGGAACATTTACTGCCTACCATACAGTCGGCCCATTAATCAGCGGATATGTCATAGAGGATAAGTCAAATATGAGCTACAGTGATTTTGTAGAAACTCATTTTTTTAATCCACTTGACATGCCGCGCTCAACATTCTTTGTCAACGATGATGTAAAAAAATCACTGGTAAATTATCAGGACAGCACCTATGAATACGTAAAAGCGCGGCCTGCAGCGGCCTTAAACACCTCAACTTCTGAATTTACCCATTTCCTTCAAATGCTTATAAATAATGGTGTTTACAATGGAAAACAAGTACTTTCTAAAGAGAGTATTGACAGGTTTGAAACCTCCACATCCAACCTGGCAGTCAATAAGCTTGAAATAACGGATGGGCACGGCATAAATAATTGGTCTATGTATCATAACGGAATACGGTATCAAACACATGCTGGGGAAATCACACCGGGCTACTTAGCACAATATGCATATTCCAGAACTTATAAGACAGCTTATGTTTTTATGATACAAGGTGTAAGTGAACGTGCATTAAAAGTTCTCAATAATCAGATACTACCATATCTGCATCCCCAAATAGCTGAGTCACCAATAAAAAAAATCACACCTGAAGAAGAAAATAAATTCATCGGTTGTTATGAAAAAGTTCAAAAAAGCCGAATTACAAGGCCTGCTTTTAAAATTGAAATCATCAGGGATTCAACTGGTCAACTTGCAGTGCTCGACAATAACTTCGATAATCCACCACACGTAAAACCACTAAAACCTACAGATAAAGAATATATTTATATAGATGATAATCCTAAGAATAATTTCTCCATAAACGGACAGACCAGATACGCTCTGGTGACCGATGAGAACGACCAAATGGTTATCCAAAAATTATCTTATCCGTGGGATGCATATAAAAGAATTCCTTGTGATAAAAATAACAGCCACTAACAACGGCTATAATTCATTGATAGAGTCCAACTCCAATAAAAATTGTATTTTTAAAAACGGCTGATTTATGCGGTAGAAAATTTCTTGATTTTCTACCGCAACGAAATCATAGCCTGAACCATTAGGCTCAATAAAAAAACCATAGAATATGTTAAAAAGTAAAGTGTCACTAAATGCAATTATAATTTTCAGTTTTCTTCTATTAATTGGATGTAAACAGCAAGTCAAAGAGCTCACATTAGAAGAAAAAATTGCATTAGCTGTAGAATCAAGAAAAATTCCCACATCAAAAGACCATAAAATAATCTTTACGGTTCCTGAATCGCTTATTGGAAGAGGACCTCAAATAACAGAGGTATTTAGCCATATGGAAAACTATATTCCTACTGTTCTGATAGAAAAAGGAAATACAAAAACAATAAAGCTTCCAGAAAATATAAGTCAAACCCTCGGTCAAGAGATTCTCACCAGTGCCTTCTTTGAAAAGGAAACATCACTTGACCAAATTTGCTATGAAAAACAAGTTAATGGTGTAATTGTTCTTCACAAAGGACAAGTGGTTTATGAAGGGTATCCCGAAATGGAACCTTCTGACAAGCATTTTCTTGGTTCTGTGAGTAAAACATTTTTAGGAACCGTAATAGCACATTTGGCAGATGAAGGAAAACTTAACGAACAAGATCCGATTGGGAAGCATATTACAGAGTTTAAGGATAAGCCATTGGCAAATGTAACTATTGAAAATTTGTTAAGGATGACCTCAGGAATCAACTGCAGAGAAAGCGATGAGGGATCCTTTACTGACCCAAACCATTGTTTTTACAAATTACTTCAGCATTCTGCGGTTTATACAGAGCCAAATCCTGGATTTGAAGAGAGCCTAATAGAATTATTGTCCAATTCGGGAAAAATTGAACCCGCTGGGCAAACCTTCGATTATACTTCCGCCAATTCTGTTATTCTGACTACTATCGCTGAAAGAGTTTCTTCTAAACCTTTTCATGAGTTGGTTCAGGACTATATATGGACAAGAATCGGAGCTGAAGATGATGCAAGGGTAACGCTATCCAGTACTGGTGTTGCTGGAAGTTACGGTCCAATGCTAATGCGCTTAAGAGATCTTGCCAGATATGGACTGGCCTTTACAGATGACGCTCCTACAAAAATAGCATCGGCACGATATTTAAATCAAATTCATACTGGAGATAGAGCATTATTTAGATCTGAAGGAGGAACAGATCAGCATTTGAGGAAAAAATATTATGAAGGTCAAGGTGCAGATTTTCAAAGCTATCATTGGGATGTGATTTTTGAAGATGGCGACTTCCTTAAAACTGGGTTTGGAGGTCAGGGTCTTTACATATCACCAACAAAAAGATTGGTTATTGCTTTTTTTAGTGCAAAAAAGAATGAGACGAATAATAACATGTATATGACAGCCCTTGTCCGTAGTTTGGCATTACTTGAGCAATTTAAAGAATAAATTAGTTAAATACTGAGCTTAACACCTTTTAAAATTAATTGCTAATGCAAACCTACTTACGAAAGTCCTCGTGGACTTTCTATTCGGTTTTTATTTGCTAAATTACCTGCTAGACCACCCAACGAATCATATACAAGACCGTTACCACACATTTTGACCAACCAATAAGATTCCCGCTTTCTCGGGAAATAGAATATGATAAAATTCTTTAGATTATCGAAACAAAAATTTTGCAAAGCAAAATCAAAGGTCTGGTAGAGCTTGGGTTGAGATAGCCGCTTGCGGAAAAAATAGAAACCTGAAATATGATTAAGTTTTTTAGACGAATTAGATATGACCTTATGAAAAAAAACAAATCTGGAAAGTATTTGAAATATGCTATTGGGGAAATTGTATTAGTTGTTATCGGAATTTTAATTGCACTTCAAATCAACAATTGGAATGAACAACGAAAAAGTAATATAAAATCAACGGTATTTCTCAATAGCCTGAAAAATGACTTAAAAAATGACTTTTCACAAATGGACAGCATCTATAGATTCAGAATGCAAAGAGAAAAAATTTTTGAATTATTAAACCAAGAAATTGAATTCTATTCAGAGGGAAGCAAAAATCTTATAGATTCTTTATATTCAGAAACACAAGGCAGAAACCCAACATTTTTTCCAACCGTTGGTGCCTATAATGGCGCCCTTAATTCTGGAACCTTTGAAGACTTAAATAATGAAGCATTAAAACAATCCATAAGAAGCTTATACGAACACTACTATAAACGATTATTTTATAATGGAGAAAAATTGGATGATAGAGTTGAGAAAATAAGTTGGGAGCACCTCACTTTTTTTAATAAAAGTAAATCAAAAATATTCGACCCAACAGTCATTCAATCGGGGCAACTTTTGGCTCAATCTGAATATTTAAGGACAACCAATAATATATATATCGAATTATTAATCACGAATAAAAGTCAAATAAAACAAGTAATGAGCTTAATTGAAAAAGAGCTTAATTAAAAATAACGAAAGAAAAACACAGTATATGAGCTATCGCTTATCCTCGCTTACTTGGAAACTCCTTCAGATTTTCTAAAGCCAGTTTTTATTTAGAGAGGTTCGTGCCACGACACGCCATAGCTCATATACATAACCGTTACCACCAATTATGAAAATGAGAATGTATAAATTATTAATTATCGCCATTTTATTTTTAGTCTCTTGTAAACCAAAAGAAGAAATAAAAAATGATTTCATCTCGTTTGATGGAACTAAAATTGCTTATTCTGACCATGGAAACGGAAAAACTGTTTTACTAATTCATGGTTTTATAGTCGATGGCAATTATAATTGGGGGAAATCGGAATTAAAAAAACAACTGATTAACCAAGGCTACAGAGTTATTGTACCAGATTTGCGAGGTAATGGAAATTCAGATAAACCTGTTGATGAAAATGCTTATAAAAATAATGCCGAGATAAAAGATTTAATGGCGCTGATTGACCATTTACAAACTGACGAATATATGGCTATAGGCTACTCAAGAGGCGCAATTGTTCTTGCAAACTTGGTTACCAAAGATAAGCGAATCACCAAAGCTGTATTTGGAGGAATGGGAATTGGATTTACGAATCCAAATTGGCACAGACGAATTGAATTTGGAAATGTCTTTTCTGGACGGACTGAACCAAATGAAATGACAAGAGGAGCTGTAGACTTTGCAAAAAATCTCGATGTGAACTTTAAAATAATGGGTTATTTACAGGACTATCAACCTGAAACGACAGTTACTGAACTTAATAATATTGAGATAGAGACTTTGATAATTTGTGGAGATGAGGATTTAGATAATGGAAATCCGAAAGAACTACAAGAACAATTACCGAATAGTAAATTGAGTCTCGTTAGTGGAGACCATATGAGTACACCTTTTTCAATGGCATTCGCCGAATCGATTATTGAATTTCTTAATGAAAAATAACAGTGGCTAACAACGGCTATAGTTCATGACGGCTGAAATTGCTTATGCCAATTCGCACTTTGTGCTCGTGCCCTAATCGGAATTTCGAGCCTTTTTGCTAAATTTACGGTTTGCTACCGCCAGTCGCTTCGCTCGTGTCGGCGGAATGATATTCGTCTACCATTCCTCAACGAAACCATAGCTAAAAGCGTTAGCAATAATTTAAACCAACCAAATGAAAAATGACCTTTTATTAATAGCATTTGTTTTCCTTCTAATTTCCTGCAAGAATTCCAATGATAAAAAAGCGGAAACAAACGCAACAAGTTTGAAAGAACTAGAATTAAAATTAGATTCACTTTTCAATTTAAAAATCGGAATAAACGAACCTGGCGCTGCTTTATTTATTGCTCATAATCAAGAAATGATTATAGGAAAAGGTTATGGTTTAAGAGATTTAGAAAATAAAAAGCCTATTACCATTAATACTAATATGAGAATGGCTTCTGTGAGTAAACAATTTACTGCTTTATGTGTTTTAAGTCTTGTAGACAAGGGCTTACTTTCCTTGAATGATTCCATAACAAAGTATTGGAATTATCCTGTTTTTGAGAACATTACCGTTGAACAATTAATAAACCATACATCGGGAATTGCTGACTATGAAGCTTATTTCGATAACAATTGGGACAGGAGCAAAATAGTGGAAAATAAAGATGTTTTAGAATGGCTAGCTACAAATCCAAAACCATTATTCGAATCAGGCAAAGGTTGGGAATATTCTAATACTGCTTATCTTGTTTTAGCCTTATTGGTCGAGAAAGTTTCTGGAGAGGAATTCTCGAATTATGCCAAGAAAAATATTTTTGACAAAGCTGGTATGAAAGAAACCAACTTTTATAATCTAGCAAATCCAATAGAAATTAAAGAAAGAGCATTTTGCTATGAAAAAGACAGTATAGATAATTGGAAAAAAGTTGATGGCTGGTATATGAACGGAATAATGGGAGATGGAGCAGTATATACAAGTGCAAATGACTATCTAGAATATGACAATACATTGCGCAATAGTGTTTTGCTCTCAAAAAATACAGATAGTTTAATTTTTAAACCAAGTTCAACACTGCCAAAAGAATGGCCGAAAACGAACCCATTTGTGGAAAGGTTTTCATTTTTAGCGAAGAGTAAATTAAGTTATGGTATGGGATGGTTTATTAATAAAGATTTCGCAATGCATACGGGAGGTTGGTATGGAACAAGAACTGTAGTTGTGAGAGAACTTGAGCGACCTTTAACTATTGCAATATTTATGAATTCAAATTCATCATTTAACGAATTAATAAACGAGACATACAAGTTAGTAAACGAATATATAAAAACTACTGCTAACAATGACTATAAGTAATTGTTCAAAATATGAATGGAAAATGGATTCTGAAAGACATTGATTCTGGAAATGGAAAAAAGGGTTATCCTGGATTTCAAATGCTGGAAATTAAAGACTCAATTGCCGAATTTTTCACCGATTTTTCTCTCAAAAAACAAGCACCAAATCTAAAAGTTTTAGAAAGCGAAATATTGACTTCTAAAAATGGAAAATTTGCAAAATACAAAGTGATAGATGACAATCATTTGAAATTGTATATCGACGGAAAAGCAAATGGAAAAGACGCTGTTTTTGAGTGCGACTTTTATCGACTTGAACCGACAATTACAACGCTGAAAAAAGAAGATATCGAAAAACTGACTTTCGTAATAATAGAAAATGAACGTGAATCTGAGTTTATTTTTAACAAAGAGCTTTGGGACAAAAAAACTTTAGAATTATTAAAGAGAAAGGAAGGCGAAAAAAAAGTAATTGAACAAATTGATTCGACGTTCTTTGTTTCAATGTATCGGGATGGAAAAAGAAATGTCTCAATTCCAATCAAAGAAGTTACGTCTGAATTTTTAAAACTGTATGCAATTCCGACAGGACCAATGGAAATGATTGCATACCGAAAAGAATAAAATACATGCCACAACAAGGTGTATAATTAATTGCTTTGGTCGTTGCCTATTTGGAAAATTATGAAGGAATTTTCCTGTGTCCGTTTTTGTTTGGTAAATTACCAGAAACCATTAACCCATGATATTATCGAGGCATGATTTATATAGTAAATTAAATGTCCGTTGGACATTTGGGCGAGATAGCCGCCTGCGGACTTAATAAATGCTTTAATTAGACCATGATTATGTTTTTTAGACACTATCCGAATGTAGTTTTAAATGACAAACCCGAGGTCTTCAAGACCTTGAATGAGGATACAGGACCAAACGTCTAGAAACATTCCGATGGACTGTTTTAGTGATAGGGCGAGCTTGCCGCGTTGGCTATTAAAACGAGAAATATGATTAAATTCTTTCGAAAAATACGTTACGACCTTATGGAGAAAAATAAAACTGGAAAGTATTTTAAATATGCCATTGGCGAAATTGTACTTGTAGTTATTGGAATTTTAATAGCCATTCAATTAAATGAATGGAGAAATGATTTAGTAAACAACAAACAAAAACAGAAAGTATTATTAGCCTTAAAGTCGGATTTTGAAGAGAATATTACAAGATTGGACACTGTGTTTAACCACCAGGAAAAGAGCTTTTTCAAATTTTTGAAATCAAAAGATCTTATCGATTCTATAAATTATGTCACAGACAAATTGGTGTTAAAAGAAAACCTGAGGCATGGTGGATATGGATATAGTTTTAGTCCAATTAATGGCGCTTTGCGTTCGGCAATATCCTCAGGAGATATTCATTTAATTAATGATGAGCGCTTAACAAAATTATTATTTAGTTGGGAGGACTTGGTTCTTGATTCTTATGAAGAAGTTGAACTTCTTAGAAGTTACGGTTCAGACCCTTATGTTCGATTAATACATAGCTATGCCCAAGCAAGAGAAATAGGTAGAAAATCACCCAATAAGAACAGAAGCAATCACCCTTCTAATTTCGTTGGAATATTTAAGGATCCGCTATTTGAAAATTATACCCAACAAATGATTTACTACTCATACCAATATATGGAAGAACTAAAGGTCATTAGAATAAATAATTTAGAAATTATAGAATTAATTGACAGAGAATTAAAATAGTAACGAGAGCACAACAACGTATATAATTTATTGCTATTTCTAGCCTACTTACGAAAATTTGCTAACGCACAGTTCACTTCGTTCGTGTCTATACCATTTGTATTTGCCAAATTTAGAGCTTAAACCACTCAACTAATCTTATACAATCACAATGATAATACATTATTCATGTCACTTTTATTGCATTAAATAGGTATTCATCTATTCGCTCCGCACGGGTCGCCAAAGGCGAACTTTAATCTGCGCTGCTTCGCAGACAAAGCAACTCAAAGTAAATGTGTTATCATTACACTGGTTAAATACCTTGTATTAACGAATTTAATAATCTTATTGTATTCATGAATACTTCGCATTTGGCCCTGGCCCTTGAATTCCCAATCTAATAAATTCTTCAATATACGCCTCGCGGTGCGAGGCTAATTGACGACCAATAATTAGAGAGTATAAGGAAGTCCTCTTCTCTAATATTGTTTTAGAATTTATTATCTTTTCATTCTCATACCAGAACCGAACCTGTTTGGACGTAAGAAGAGGTTTAACACTTGTGTTAGCGGTCATTGTAGAACGATACATTTCTCATATTCATTTGACGAATTAAATAATGATAAAAAAACTAACAGCGGCCATATCAATGAAAGTAAAAAAGATACTTGCAAAATATCACAAGTATCTTTTAGTAGTAGCTATTATATTATCGTCAATAGCTATTTCAATAAGAGGAAGTGACGGAGATGTTAAATTGGTCTTACATAACTATCCAGTCCTTATAACCTTGTTGATAACCGCAAGCTTATTCTTAGTTGCCATCTATTTTCAGATTAATGAAAAGAAGTTTTTAAGCCTCTCAAGTCAAATAAAGGATTTGTCTAAAGATAAAAGTGCAGAGTTAAGCCCCTTAATTGACGAGTTGACTGAGAGACAAAGGGAGGTGTATTACTTGATAATTTCAGGAAAGACAAATAAGGAAATAATTACCGAGCTATTTATTGAACAAAGTACACTTAAAACACACATAAATCAGATATACAAAAAGCTAAATATTAAAAGCCGGAGAGAGTTAAAGTCAAAAATAAATAATTGAAAATCAGTACTATCTTGCGAAATCAACCCTTTATCAACCCCTGATTATTTGCTAAAAATGATGACAATAGAGAAATTGCGCTCATAAATATTCACTTAAAATTAAATGTATTATGAAAAACAATTTATTGTACTTCGCAATGTTTCTATTAATCCTTTGTTTGCCATTTAGAGGTAATCAAGAAGGAGTTCGTTGGTTATGGGCAGATATTACTTGGGTACCTATAACATCAATATTTATTTCATTGATGTGTATAGGATTATACCTTTACAAGATAAATAGAGGCAATACAGAAAATCGACAGTCAATAACTAAAGATAAATAATATGAAAATATGTATGATTTTTATACTATTTCCGAACTTGAAAAACAAGGTGAATTGATTGCATCAGAAATGCGAATAAGACGAGCTGAACTATTTCCAGAAGGTATTGAATAAGATAGCTCTAAATTTGACTCTTAAACAATTGATATGAAGTCACAAAATACATTCGAAATTCAAAAGTTAAAACCTAATGAAGTTGAGGACTTCAGAGATTTGGTCAAGATTTTTAAAGATGTATTTAAAAACGAAGAACAAATATCAGAAAAGAAGCAATTGGCTAAATTATTATCTAATCCCAACTTTATGGTGTTTGTTGTAAAGCAAAACGACAAGATTGTGGGTGGCTTGACAATTTATATTTTACAGCGATACTATGGTACGAAACCAGTTGCCTATATCTATGATGTTGGCGTAAGTCCTGATTTTCAAGCCCAAGGAATAGGCAGTTCTTTGATTGCAGAAGTCTGCAAATATTGTAAGGACAATGGATTCGAAGAAGCCTATGTTGAAGTAGAAAGTGATGATGTGGATGCTGTGAACTTTTACAAGAAAACAAAATTTCGTCGTGAAATTAATGCAACACACTTCACTTATACTTTTGAAAATTAGAAACGAAAAACAACGAACCGCTAACAATGTATATAAAAAATAGGCTGACTATTGGTAAAATCAAGGCTTTGGGCTCGTATCAAAACTTGGTGCTTAACCGAATGTTTTGTTATTCGTTATCGCCTACTTTTCATGTACAAGACCGTTGTACTTCATTATAACCAACTACTAACCAATGATATTATCGAGCCAAAATTTACGCAGTAAATCAAATGTCCTGTGGACATTTGGGCGAGATAGCCGCTCGCGGACTTATTAAATGTTTAAATTAGATTATGATAAAATTCTTTAGATTATCGAAACAAAATTTTGCAAAGCAAAATCAAAGGTCTGGTAGACCTTTGGTTGAGATAGCCGCTTGCGGAAAAAATAGAAACCTGAAATATGATTAAGTTTTTTAGACGAATTAGATACGACCTTATGAAGAAAAATAAAACTGGAAAGTATTTGAAATATGCACTTGGAGAAATTGTTCTGGTAATGATTGGCATTTTATTAGCCCTGCAAATCAATAATTGGAATAATGACAGAATAGAACGAAAACTTGAATCGAATATACTAAACGAAATTCTAGTCAATCTTAAAAAGGATGTCATAAATCTTAACTCGAAAATTAAGTTTAATCAAGAAAAATTTAAACTCAATAGAGACGTATTAATACATTTAGAACAAAAAACACCGTTAACTGACTCATTAAGATTCTCTTACAATAAATTAATTGGTAGAGGCACATTTGAACCTATAACTGTTGCTTATGAAAACTTAAAATCTAAAGGAATAGATATTATTAATAATGACTCACTTAGAATTGCCATTTCGGAATTGTATGATTTTAAGTATTTCTACATAACCGAAGATTTAAGAGCAGATTATGAGCCTGTGAAAACTTTGCATATGAGTGAAGTATTTAAGAATGTTAGGACATCATTTGGGCAGTCAAAGTCAGAGCCAGCAAACTTAAAAGAAGCACAAGATAATACTTATTTCCACGAGGCTCTTAAACAAGCTTTGGGCTATTATTTTTGGATAAATACCAATTATGAAAGAGGAATAAAAGAAAATGAAGAGGTACAGAGAAAAATTGAAGCTGAATTAATGCAAAGAAATAAATAACGAAAGCACAACGTGGTTTATAATTAATTACGCTGGTCACTGCCAACTTACGAATATTTCTGCTTCATACTCTATCTGTGATTTTTTAGTTAACAACAATTTTTTTTAGTATATCTCGTATTGTAGCTTCTGTACAGCTAGTGCATAACAAGTAATTAGTAGCCCCACCAGGACTCGAACCTGGATCTAAAGTTTAGGAAACTTTTGTTCTATCCCTTGAACTATGGGGCCAAAACAAAAAAGCATCCCGATTTTCTATAAAGAAAAAAGGAAAGCCTTTCATCGGCAAGTTCCCAACTTAATTGGGAAACTTACAACTACTCTAGGAATTATCCTAGAACAACACAACATCTTTATATTTCAAAAGCCCTAATTTCTCAGAGCTTTTTGCGGTCTGGACGGGACTCGAACCCGCGACCCCCTGCGTGACAGGCAGATATTCTAACCAGCTGAACTACCAGACCGTTGCATAATTGCGAGGGCAAATATACACTGCATTTTTTATATCGCAAACAATTTTAAACAAAAAGTAAGCTAACTGTTAAACAAATTTTTGGCGTTCTATCATGTAGGTGCTTAAGATAGCGTTAAATCCTGCATTAATGTCAGCTTCAACATACTTAATTCTGTACTGTCCGCATTTTAACCGCAAGTTTTTAAAGTAGTCTGAAACGGCCGTTTCGTAATTTTCCTTTATCGTATCGGGATAGAGATTAATAAACTCACCCGTCTCTACATCGATAAAACGCTTGGGCTTATTATCAAAGTCAAACTTCAATTCCTTTTCCTTATCAAATACATGAAATAAGACCACCTCGTGTTTATTGTGTTTTAAATGCCTTAGCGCTTCAAAAAGCTTATCGTCATTTTCAGAGGTTTGAAACATGTCTGTAAATACAAAAATTAGAGAGCGCCTGTGAATTTTCTCCGCAATTTGGTGTAAATAGGTGTAGGTTTCTGTAGTTTGTGTTTCGGGTTTTGATACCGCCGCCTCACTTAACTTGGTCAACAACATTTGATGATGGCGTTCGCTTCCTTTTTCAGGGGCATAAAAATCATAGTTATCGCTGTAGATACTTAATCCCACAGCATCACGCTGCTTTTTTAAAATGTGCATTAAGGAGGCACAGGCCAAGGCTGAAAACGCAATTTTATTTAAATTATTAATCTGTGTTCCCGCATCTTCAGGGTAATGCATAGACGAACTGTTATCCACAATAAGGTGACATCTTAGATTGGTCTCTTCATCATAGCGTTTGGTATACAAGCGGTCTGTTTTAGCGAACAACTTCCAATCGATATGTTTGGTACTTTCGCCCTGATTGTAAATTTTATGCTCAGCAAATTCCGCTGAAAATCCATGAAATGGACTTTTATGCATCCCTGCGATAAAGCCCTCTACCACTTGCTTGGCGAGTAAGTCCAAGTTTTTAAAGCCACCGACCTTATTAAGTTCTATTTGTAAATCCATCAGTTACCGAAACTAAAAAAGGTTTGCCACTAGAGCAAACCTTTTATCATTTCTTTTAGAGCCTTGTATTACAATAAAGCGTCTAATGCTTCTGAATACGCGTTCTTAGGGGCTACACCCACTTGACGGCCTACAACTTCACCGTTCTGAAATACCAAAACCGTAGGAATGTTTCTTACACCATACTTGGCTGCAAATTCCTGGTTAGCATCTACGTCTACCTTCCCAACAATGGCCTTACCATCGTATTCGCTGCTAATTTCATCTATGATAGGACCAACCATGCGACAAGGACCACACCAAGCTGCCCAAAAATCTACCATAACTGGCTTATCACTTTTCAATACTGTTTCTTCAAACGTTGCATCTGTTATTTCTAATGCCATAATATTAATCTTTAATTGTGTTCTGTTTTCTTTAATTATGCAATATTAGTCAAAAAAAGTGCCAAACCTTACATTTGTCATATTCGATTTGACTATAAGTCCATTGCTTAGAATTATTACACTAATCCGTTTCAATTCAACTTATAACGCACGTCATATCCTTCCAGTTCTGCCAATAGTTCCTGTGAT
The DNA here is from genome assembly GCF_002266855.1 of Winogradskyella aurantia. Taxonomy (GTDB): domain Bacteria; phylum Bacteroidota; class Bacteroidia; order Flavobacteriales; family Flavobacteriaceae; genus Winogradskyella; species Winogradskyella aurantia. The sequence goes on from NZ_NGJN01000001.1 coordinate 14,934, forward strand.
ATCTTAACCTTCTGCTTACGACTCGGCATGGTTAACTTTAGCTTTTCCTTGTTGTCATAAATAACGAAATTTAAGGCATGCTTTCCTTCATGTAACCTAAATAAGTCGTGAAGATGGTCAATCGTTTCCTTTTCCAAGTTTTCTATATTTAATTGTACAGAAAGTTTTTTGGCATAGGTATCCATAACATCGTGCAGCAATTGAAAATTATTGAACTGAATTCTTGGGTCGCCTTTCTTACCGGTTTCGCGATTGGTCCAGCCTTCCCTAACAAAAGCCCGTACATAGACAAAGGAATTTTGCACTAGAAAATGCCTAAACTTTAAGTAATCTTCGCCAAAAATTCGAAACTCAAAACTATCTGAATAGTCTTCAACCGTAAAGGCCGCCCAACCTTTGCCTTGTTTACTGATGCGATGTTGCACGTCGGTAACCACACCTCCAAAAGTAAGTTCACGGTTCACATAGCTTTCTAAATCATTGAATAGGTTTAGTGTGGCATTACAAAAGGTTTGCATTTCTATTTTGAAGTCGTCCAAGGGATGTCCTGAAATATAAATCCCTACCACTTCCTTTTCGCGCGCCAACTTTTCCATGGTGCCCCATTCCTCACAGGGCGGTACCTGAGGTTCGGAGATTTGAACTTCACTAGCGTCACCAAATAAGCTAACCTGGGCAGAATTTTCATTCTCCTGATGTTTGGCCCCATACTTAATGGCCTTTTCCAAAAAGGTAATACCATCGCCATCATGAGCAAAATACTGCGCGCGATGGGTATTTGTAAAACAATCAAAACCCCCGGCATTGGCAAGTCCTTCAAAAGATTTTTTATTCGCGGCCCGCAAATCAATACGTTTGGCCAGATCGAAAATAGATTTGTAGTTGCCGTCTTTTTTACGACTTTCTACAATGGTCTTAACAGCGCCATGACCAACACCCTTTACAGCACCCATACCAAAACGAACCGCATTGTCCTTGTTTACCGAAAATTTGTAATAACTCTCGTTGACACTCGGTCCAAGCACAGGCAAACGCATACGTTTGCATTCTTCCATAAAAAAGGTAACCGATTTAATATCGTTCATATTATTGGACAGTACCGCTGCCATATACTCGGCAGGATAGTGTGCTTTTAAATATGCCGTTTGATAGGCAATCCACGCATAACAGGTAGAGTGGGACTTATTAAAGGCATAACTTGCAAAAGCCTCCCAGTCCTTCCAGATTTTTTCCAGCTTTTCCTTGTCCATACCCTTCGCCGCAGCTTGCTCAATAAACTTCGGTTTCATTTTATCAAGTACGGCTTTCTGCTTTTTACCCATGGCCTTTCGCAAGACATCGGCTTCACCCTTGGTAAAATCCGCTAATTTTTGGGACAGTAACATCACCTGCTCTTGATAGACGGTAATCCCATAGGTTTCCTTAAGGTACTCTTCCATTTCAGGTAAGTCGTAAACAATTTCTTCCTTACCGTGTTTGCGATTTATGAAACTAGGGATGTATTCCATAGGCCCGGGACGATAGAGCGCATTCATTGCTATTAAATCATCAAAAACGGTTGGTTTTAGATGCTTCATATGCTTCTGCATACCCGGAGATTCGTATTGAAATATCCCTACTGTCTCACCGCGTTGAAATAATTCATAGGTTTTTTCGTCATCTAGGGGAAACTCATCTGGATTGAGGACCACACCATGCTTGGCCTTTACAATCTTAACGGTATCCTTAATAAGCGTTAAGGTTTTCAGGCCCAAAAAATCCATCTTCAACAACCCTGCACTTTCAACAACGGAATTGTCAAACTGCGTAACATATAGGTCAGAATCCTTTGCTGTGGCAACAGGAACGTAATTTGTAATATCTCCCGGTGTTATGATTACCCCACAGGCATGAATCCCTGTATTTCTAACGGAACCCTCGAGAACTCGGGCCTGATTTACGGTATCGGCCTGTAAATCTTCACCATCTGAAATATTTAGCAACTGATTGACCTTTTCTAAATCTTCCTGTCTGAATTTTTTAGATAATTCCTTTTCATCAAGTCCGAAAATCTTACCTAACTTAGACATTGTGGGAATTAATTTGGCAATATGATCGGCCTCATTAAGTGGTAAATCCAGTACGCGCGCGGTATCCCTAATAGAAGATTTGGCAGCCATGGTACCGTAGGTGATAATTTGTGCAACTTGGTTGGCACCATACTTTTCAATGACATATTGCATCACCCGGCCACGACCTTCATCATCAAAATCAATATCGATGTCGGGCATGCTCACACGATCCGGATTTAGAAAACGCTCAAAAAGCAAATCGTACTTAATAGGGTCTATATTGGTTATCCACAAGCAATACGCCACCACGGAACCTGCAGCAGACCCTCGACCGGGTCCAACGGATACATCCATTTTTCGCGCTTCGCGAATGAAGTCCTCAACAATCAAGAAATATCCTGGATAGCCCGTATTCTCAATGACACTTAACTCAAAATCGAGACGTTCCTTAATTTCTGGTGTTATTTCACCATAACGTTTTTTTGCACCTTCATAGGTGAGGTGTTTTAGATAGGCATTTTCACCGCGCTTACCACCGTCCTTTTCATCGTCTTTATGTTTAAATTCCTCAGGGATATCAAACTTGGGCAGCAATACATCTCTAGCCAATTCATAAGCCTCAATTTTATCCACAACCTCTTGGATATTAATAATAGCCTCTGGGATATCCCTAAACAAGGCTTTCATTTCTTCAGAAGATTTAAAATAATATTCCTGATTAGGTAAGCCGTATCGATATCCACGACCACGGCCTATGGGTGTGGCTTGCTTTTCACCGTCCTTTACACACAATAAGATGTCGTGGGCATTGGCGTTTTCTTGGTTTACGTAATAGGTATTGTTGGTCGCTACCAGTTTAATATGATGCTTTTTTGCAAATTGGATCAATACTTGGTTTACCCGATTTTCGTCTTCTTGGTTATGACGCATCAGCTCTATATAGAGATCATCACCAAAGGCCTGTTTCCACCACAGTAAGGCTTCCTCTGCTTGATTTTCTCCGACATTCAAGACCTTGCTGGGGACTTCCCCGTATAAATTTCCCGTGAGACAAATGAGACTTTCTTTATACTGTTCTATTAGCTTTTTATCTATTCTAGGCACATAATAAAACCCATCGGTAAAGGCAGCAGACGATAGCTTAGCTAGATTGTGGTATCCTTTTTTGTCTTTGGCCAGAAGAACTATTTGATAACCGTTATCCTTTCTGGTTTTATCTGCATGGTTCTCGCAAACAAAAAACTCACAACCTATGATTGGCTTTATAAGATTACCGCTCTTTTCCTCACCATTTTCAGCGGCCTCTTTATTTTGGGCCTTAACGGTTTTATTGTGATTGGAAACGGCCTGTACAAAATGGAATGCGCCCATCATATTTCCATGATCCGTTAGGGCTACCGCTGGCATTTTGTCGTTAGCTGCGGCCTTTACTAAGTCATTGATACTTATAGTAGACTGAAGAATCGAAAACTGTGAATGATTATGAAGGTGGACAAAATCAACATCTGCAAGTTTTCTGGCTTCCTCGTTGCTGATTTTATTTGAACTTGATGCTGCTTGTTCCTGCTGAAGTCGTTGGTTTATCTTAGCGCTTTCAAGCTTTAGGTTAACATGTTTAAGACCTATTAATTGAATAGTCTTGGGATTGGCCTTAGAAAATGACTCAAAATAATCTGGTTCTACATCTAGTTCTTCCTTAGTATACTCCCGTCGCCTAACAAGTTCTAGGAAGCAACGTGTAGTAGCTTCAACATCTGCCGTGGCATTATGGGCTTCAGCAAAAGGTTCATTGAATAAAAACTCATGCAGTTCTGTTAGTGTGGGTAGTTTAAATTTGCCACCTCTACCTCCCGGCAACTGACACAAGACAGCTGTATGTTCCGTACACGTATCTAAAACTGGCAACTCCTGTAAGTTATTGGCTATATTTTCCCTTACAAATTCAGCGCCCATAATATTAAGATCAAAACTCAAATTTTGACCTACCACAAACTTAGCCCTTTGTAACACGTCATTGAACTTACTCAAGACCTCTAATAAAGGCACCCCTTGTTCTTGGGCTAATTCGGTAGAGATTCCGTGAATCTTTTCGGCATCATAGGGGATATTGAAACCATTTGGTTGAATTAAATAATCCTGATGGTCGATACAGTTGCCCATCTCGTCGTGCAACTGCCATGCTATTTGAATAGCCCTTGGCCAGTTATCCGTATCTGTGATTGGCGCATCCCAACGTTTGGGTAATCCTGTGGTTTCGGTATCGAATATTAAGTACATAAAATGAGCCGTTTAAATTCTTACTTCCTATTTGTCACCCTGAACTCGTTTCAGGGTCTCTGTCTTAAAGATGGAAAAGAGATGCTGAAATCGAAGATTCATGAATACCGAATTATTTCATTAGATATTTAAGGAATAATCAAGTTCAACATGACAAAAGAAAATAGCTTATAAAATTACGTAGAAATTGTACTTTTTTAAAGTGAAGTTATAAACAGTTTTGAACAATTTGAATAAAAAAAACCACGCTTTTGCGTGGTCTTTCAAACTTAAGTTTTATGTAGGATTACGACACTACTTCTTCATAGATTTTCACTGAATTAATGGCTGCCTCGATAGCGTTACGCTGTTCTCTCAACATCTCAATTAATCTTGACGGGAAGTTATTGTTACTCAACAGTTCATTGTACTCCTCTAAACTTGCTTTTTCGCCTCTCAAGGCTTCATTTAGAATGGTTTCCTCACTGTTGGTTGAAAAGGTTGACTTTAAGGTCATCCAATTTCTATGCAAAGTTCCCTTGATGCTTCCGGAATCTTCTGGCAACTCACCATAAGTTAAAATTTCCGTTCTCAACTGACGTGCAAATCTTGAACGCTCTTCCGCCCTTTTCTTGAAGAATTTTTTCACATTGGCATTATCCACCTCTTTCATGGCGTTAATGTACCCTTTTTCAGCGTCGTAATTCTTGATTAGTAATTCGTTTAACTTGTCTGAAATAATTTTTTCGTACTTCATAATATCATTTATCATTTTAAAATATTTCAATATGTTTTTTTAAGATGCGTATTGTTTCACATCTGATATACTTAATATAACCTATAGTTGGGTTGATAACAAGTTTATTAACACTTAATTCCTTGATTTAACGGTTTTTAACAAAAAAAGCACTGCCTTAGAGCAATGCTTTATTGTTATATACGGTTGTTACACCTTTTTACAGGCAATCACCCAAATCATCTAAAGTAGTTTGTAGATTACCGGAAGAATCGCCACAGGCATCAATAGCGTCAAGAAGAGCATCCCTGTAAGCATTGCACACCTCAATATAATCTGTATCGCCTGCGGTTGTATTATTAAAAATCTGTTCTGCGCTGTTTAAAGCTTGTGAGGCTTGTTGGCAACTATTAGTATCGCCTAATGAAACTAATCCGCCAGTTAATGGTACACGGTAAAAAACACCGTCGATAAAATTGACCGAGCGTAAACCATCTGCTGAAAATGCTGTAAAATTGAACTCCCCTGATATGCGCTGCGGACTTGAACTATTATCAATGTTCTGCACCGAAATAGTCCCTTCTACTGGATATAGGGTAACACTTGGATCAGGACTATTTGCCGTGGAAAAGATGGTCCCATCAACACCTTTAAAAATAGCTTCAGCTGCACTTTCACTAGATAGGTCGAAAGTGCCTACACCATCTGTTGGTGTAACGAGCTGTAAAACCTCAAGGCCTCTACCTCCCTCGAATAAAAAGCCGCCAAAATCTACATCGGCTGCATAATAATCCGCTCTCCAGGCTGTTCCTTCAAAATTTCCTTGAATGGCTGGCGTGTTAAATTCTACATTGTCTCCGCAAGCGACGGCAGCCATGACTACTAGAAACAAAACAACAAATTTCTTCATAAACTAAAATTAATTAACCTCTGGTAAACATAAGTTCTGGGCACATCAAAAATATAATATTTTTTTTTATGACCTAATCTTATAAAGTTGAATTGATTATTGGAAATAATATTCTATCTTTGCGCCCTCATTAATAACCGAGGTCGAGAACCTCACTAATTAATTATTATGCCTGTAAAAATTAGATTACAAAGACACGGTAAAAAAGGAAAGCCTTATTACTGGATCGTAGCAGCGGATTCTCGCTCAAAAAGAGATGGTAAATACCTTGAAAAATTAGGTGCTTACAACCCAAACACTAACCCAGCAACTATAGATTTAAACGTTGATAGTGCTGTACAGTGGCTGCAAAATGGTGCACAACCAACAGATACTGCAAGAGCAATTTTATCTTACAAAGGTGCTATGCTAAAGAATCATTTAGCTGGTGGTGTTGCCAAAGGTGCTTTAACCGAAGAGCAAGCAGAAGCAAAATTCAAAGCTTGGTTAGACGAAAAGACATCAAAAATTGAAGCAAAAGCTGAAGGTTTATCTAAAGCAGAAGCAGAGGCTAAGGCCAAGGCTTTAGAAGCAGAAAAAGCCGTAAATGAAGCTCGTATTGCAGCCGCCGCTCCTGTGGTAGAAGAAGTGGTAGCTGAAGAAAGTGCTGAGACCGAAGAAACGACTGCAGCAAACGAAGAAGAATAAAAAATTTATTTTTATACTTTTAACCCTGACCTTGCCGTCAGGGTTTTTTGTTTTAACGCTTAAGGATGAAAAAAGAAAACTGTTTTTATTTGGGTAAAATTGTTAAGAAGTACAGTTTTAAAGGAGAGCTACTGGCTAAACTTGATACTGACGAGCCTGAATTGTATGAGCATCTAGATGCTATTTTTATAGACTTAAGGGGCAATCTCATTCCCTTTTTAATTGAATCATCACAGCTCCATAAATCGGATTTACTGCGATTAAAGCTTGAAGATGTAGACAATGAAAGTGACGCTGATGCTTTACTCAAATCAGACTTATATCTTCCACTTGAACTGCTGCCTCAATTAAACGGCAACAAATTTTATTTTCACGAAGTAATCGGGTTTAAAATAAAGGATGAAAAATTTGGTGAGGTAGGTACCATAACTGGAATTAACGATTCTACGGCTCAAGCATTATTTGAGGTGGACAGGAACGGTGTTGAAATCTTGATTCCTATGAATGATGAGTTCATTGTAAAGGTTGATAGAGCACAAAAAACGATTATGGTAAATACACCTGATGGTTTAATTGAACTTTATATAAGCTCATCCTAAATCCTTACCGCGGAAGTACTTCTACGTTATGAAACCCTTTAAATTCAAAGAATTCAAAGTCAACCAAGATCGTTGCGCCATGAAAATTGGAACCGACAGTGTTTTGCTTGGTGCTTGGACTTCTGTTAAACATCAGCCATTTTCTGTTTTAGATATAGGTGCAGGTACGGGTATTTTAAGTTTAATGCTTGCTCAACGTAGCAATGCCGAAACCATTGAGGCTATAGAAATTGATGATGATGCTTTTGAGCAGTGTACAGAGAATTTTGAAAACTCCCCATGGAACGACCGTTTGTTCTGTTTTCATGCCTCATTATTGGAATATATAGAAGCTGTTGATGAAAAATTTGACTTAATCATCTGTAATCCCCCTTTTTATTCAGAGGATTATAAAACTAATGATACGTCGAGAAATTTAGCGCGCTTTTCAGATGCTATGCCTTTAGAGCACATCATTTTTGCAGTCGCCCATTTTCTATCTGATAATGGTAGGTTCTCAATTGTTATTCCAAATAAATTGGAAGAACGTTTTATTGAGGAAGCCCAACTTATTGACCTTTATCCAAATCGCATACTTCAGGTCAGAGGCAACCCTAGCTCAGAAATTAAGCGAAGCTTGATAGAATTTTCGTTTCAAAACAATATTCCAAAAACTTCAGAATTGGTTATTGAAACAGAACGGCATAAATATACTGACGATTACATAAGTCTTACCAAGGATTTTTATCTGAAATTATAATTCATGTATTGGGCAATGCAAACGTTTTCGTTACTTTTGCTTTTGAAAAATTTAATGACTACGTATGAAGCCAGATTTATTTGAAGCGCCTGATTATTATAATATAGACGACCTGCTTTCAGAAGAACATAAACTTGTTAGGGATGCTGCTAGAGAATGGGTTAAACGCGATGTTTCCCCAATAATTGAAGAATATGCGCAACGTGCAGAATTTCCAAAGCAAATTATAAAAGGTCTTGCTGATATAGGCGCCTTCGGGCCGTACATCCCAGAAGAGTACGGTGGAGCTGGTCTGGATCAAATTTCCTATGGCTTAATCATGCAAGAAATTGAACGAGGGGATTCTGGTGTAAGAAGTACAGCATCTGTACAATCATCTTTAGTCATGTATCCCATTTGGAAATATGGCAACGAGGCACAACGCCAAAAATATTTACCGAAATTAGCCTCTGGCGAATGGATGGGCTCTTTTGGACTTACGGAACCTGACCACGGAAGTAATCCGGGAGGAATGACCACCCATTTTAAGGATATGGGAGACCATTACCTTTTAAACGGGGCCAAACTTTGGATTTCAAACTCCCCCTTTTGTGATGTTGCCGTGGTTTGGGCCAAAAATGAAGAGGGCAGAATTCACGGTCTTGTTGTAGAACGTGACATGGAAGGATTTAGCACTCCAGAAACCCACAACAAATGGTCTTTAAGAGCTTCGGCCACAGGAGAGCTTATTTTTCAAGATGTCAAAGTTCCAAAAGAAAACCTATTACCAAACAAATCTGGTTTGGGCGCACCGCTTGGCTGTTTAGATTCGGCAAGATATGGTATTGCTTGGGGAGCGATTGGTGCCGCCATGGACTGTTATGATACGGCTTTGCGTTATGCTAAAGAACGTATTCAGTTTGGTAAGCCTATTGCAGGATTTCAGTTGCAACAAAAAAAATTGGCAGAAATGATTACCGAAATTACAAAGGCACAACTATTGGCCTTTAGATTAGGTCAATTAAAGAATGAAAATAGAGCTACCTCGGCCCAGATATCTATGGCGAAACGCAATAATGTAGAAATGGCCATAACCATTGCACGAGAAGCACGACAAATTTTAGGAGGAATGGGTATAACGGGTGAGTATAGCATTATGCGCCACATGATGAACTTGGAAAGTGTCATCACCTATGAAGGCACTCATGATATCCACTTATTGATTACTGGCTTGGATATTACAGGCCTCAATGCATTCAAATAGATCAGTTTTTAGGTACTGAACAAATGCTTTCCTTAAGTAGGAAAGCATTTTTTGATTTACACTATCTTTATTGTGATGAGAAAAATCACTTATCTATTACTTATTTGTTTATTAACCATTGGTTGTGAACCGAGTGATAATACTATTGAACCTTTACCGAAGACATTCAATATATTATCATTAGGGGATAGCTATACTGTAGGAGCAGCTGTATGCAATACCTGTAAATTCCCAGAACAACTGAAGGATAGCCTAAAGGGGTCGTTATCTCAAAAGGACAGTATCAACCTGAGTATCATCGCACAAACAGGTTGGACCACCACTAACCTTATTGGTGCCATTGAAAACCAGAACCCTTCTGAAGATTTTGATATGGTCACACTATTGATAGGTGTCAACAATCAATTTCTAAGCAGGCCTTTTACCTTGTATGAAAATGAATTCCCCATATTAACCCAAACCGCTGTGACTAAAGCTCAAGGGGACAGGTCGAGGGTCATTGTACTATCTATACCCGATTACGCTTATACTCCTTTCGGACAAAACAACGGCAACCCAGAAGTCACCTCTCAAGAGATAAATGAGTATAACGCCTTTGCTCAGAATTACTGCTTAGAAGAGAACATTACCTTTTTAAATATTACGGATATCACCCAAGAGGGTTTAAACAACCCTGATTTGGTGGCACCAGATGGCTTGCACCCTTCCGAATTGGCCTATTCCAAATTTATGGAACGCTTGCTTCCTATAGTTGTCCAAAAACTCGAACTATAATCCTATGGCATTACATAAACTATGTTCTCGACACGAAAACGCTTAGACCGGGCATACAAAAATGCCAAACGATTAGATTTCAATGAGGATTCAAAGTTGATTCTCTTCAGTGATTGCCATCGTGGTGACAATAGCTTCGCAGATGATTTTGCGAATAACCGCAATATCTACTTTCATGCCTTAAAGCACTATTACAAGGAAGGTTTTGATTATTTTGAGCTGGGCGATGGTGATGAATTATGGGAAAACTTATCTTTTGAATCTATTTTTTTTTCTCACAAGAATGTTTATATGCTAATGAAGCAATTCCACGATGAAGGGCGACTACATATGTTGTGGGGCAATCATGATATGGTCTATAGAAATGAGAGCTATGTCGACAACCATCTAAACAGCTATTTTGATCCTAAAACAGGAAAAGACGAGGATTTGTTTTGCGATATAAAATATCATGAAGCTATCGTGTTGAGACATTCTCATACCAAGCAAGAATTATTCTTGTGTCATGGCCACCAAGCCGACTGGTGGAATTATACCTTTTGGAAATGGAGCCGTTTTTTGGTTCGCATCCTTTGGAAACCCTTAAATGTTATGGGTATTGCCGACCCTACTAGTCCAGCAAAAAACTACAAGGAACTCATAAAGGTGGAACGTAGAACTAAAAGGTGGATTACTGAGAATAATAATATGCTCACTATCACGGGGCACACGCACAGACCACGTTTTCCCGAACCCGGCGACATTCCTTTCTTTAATGATGGCAGTTGTGTGCACCCAAGGAGTATTACTGGTCTTGAAATTGAAAACGGGGCTATTTCACTTATTAAATGGCAAATAGTTACCACGGAAGATGGCACACTTAAGATCGATAGGTTTTTATTGGAAGGTCCAAGGCCATTAGTAGCATACAGCACAGAACCTTAATTAGCTCTCAGGGGCTATTTCAACCTCTAAACCATCTATTTCAGGAGTAATCGGAATTTGGCAACTTAATCTGCTGTTGTCTTTCACATAAAATGCTTCTGACAACATGGCCTCTTCATCATCTTGCATTTCTGGCAGTTCAGTATCGGTCAAAATATAGCACTGACAAGATGCGCACATGGCCATACCGCCGCAAATACCAATGGTTCCTTCGGGGGCAAGCTCATAAGACCTTATCACTTCCATAAGGTTCATGGCCATGTCCGTCGGAGCATTAACGTTATGCTTGACGCCGTCCCTATCAATTATAGTGATGTTTACATCTAGGTCATCCACTACTCAATGGCTTTTACAACTGCCTTTGGGGCTTCTTTTCTAGTACCATCAAAACCATCCACTCCACTTACTGTAGTGTATTTTAAGACATAGCGCTTGCCTGGATTAATGATTTGATAAGCCGCTTGGCACATCAGAGTGGCTTCATGGAAACCACAAAGGATTAACTTGAGTTTACCTGGGTATGTATTGACATCACCGATAGCAAAAATCCCTGGAATATTGGTCTGATAATCTAAAGCGTTATTGACCTTAATGGCATTCTTTTCTATTTCTAGACCCCAATTTGCTATAGGCCCGAGTTTAGGGGAAAGTCCAAAAAGCGGAACGAAATGATCTGTTTCCAAAGTCATTGGTGCTTCATCCTTTTTGGTAATTTCTACGCTTTCAAGCTTTCCATTTCCGTTGACAGCTGTAATCTCGGCAGGGGTAATTAAATTTATTTTACCTTCATTCTTAAGCTCTTGGACTTTTTCAACAGAATCTAAGTGGCCTCTAAATTCATTTCTCCTGTGCACCAGAGTAACGCTTTTAGCCACATCAGCCAAGAAGATACTCCAATCTAAGGCAGAGTCTCCACCACCTGCAATAACCACTGCTTTATCGCGGTACATTTCTGGCTCCTTAATCATGTATTCCACACCCTTATCCTCATAATCCACGATATTATCAATTAAAGGTTTTCGGGGCTCAAAACTCCCTAAGCCCCCTGCAATGGCTACTACAGGTGCCTTGTGTTTAGTTCCCTTATTTGTGGTTACAATAAAACTACCATCTTCTAGTTTTTCAACAGTTTCAGCACGTTCGCCTAAAGTAAACCCCGGTTGAAACTGTTTACATTGTTCCAATAACTTATCTGTAAGATCACCAGCTAGTATCTCTGGATAAGCTGGAATATCGTATATAGGTTTTTTAGGATAAATTTCAGAACACTGCCCACCCGGTTGCGGTAGGGCATCTATTAAATGGCATTTTAATTTTAATAATCCAGCTTCAAACACTGCAAAAAGGCCAGTAGGGCCGGCGCCAATAATTATTATATCTGTTGTAATCATTAAATTTTAATTGAAAACAAATCTACTTATGTGTTACTTTAAAAACTGTGACATTTGTCACAGTTCCTATTCAATATTTATAACACGTTCTATTTGTGGAGCGTATTTCTTAATGGTCATTTCAACACCAGACTTAAGGGTCATTTGATTAACGCTACAAGAGGTACATGTCCCTTCGAGTTGTACCTTAACCAATTTACCGTCTTCTATAGACAATAGTGATATATCGCCACCATCACTTTGAAGAAATGGGCGAATTTCATCTAAGGCTTTTTCTACATTGAGTCTTAATTCTTCTGAACTCATCTTACTTTTTCTTTACAGCAGAGCATCCTGCCATTGTTGTAATTTTTATGGCCTCCGTTGCAGGTAAAGCCTCATTTCGGTACACCACTTGCTGAACTACCTCTCGGGTAATACTTTCATAGGCCTCCTCAATTGGCGTTGCCGTTTGTAACGCTGCTGGTCGTCCTACGTCTCCAGCTTCCCTTATACTTTGCACTAAAGGCACTTCACCTAAAAGAGGCACGTTTAGGTCTTCGGCAAGGTGCTTTGCACCTTCCTGCCCAAAGATATAATATTTATTATCAGGTAATTCCGCAGGTGTGAAATAGGCCATATTTTCAATAATACCTAAAACAGGAACATTAATATTATCCTGCTGGAACATAGCTACCCCTTTTTTTGCATCTGCCAAGGCAATGTTCTGTGGCGTACTAACCACTACCGCACCTGTTATTGGCAGAGCCTGCATGATACTTAAATGGATATCACCAGTACCTGGCGGTAAATCAATCAAAAGAAAATCCAAATCGCCCCATGCAGCATCAAAAATCATCTGATTTAAGGCTTTAGAAGCCATAGGCCCTCTCCAAATCACTGCTTGGTCTGGCTTTGTAAAAAAGCCTATAGATAGGATTTTAACCCCATAATTCTCTACAGGTTTCATTTTAGACTTCCCATCAACATTCACCGATAATGGTCGCTCATCGGCAACGTCGAACATGATTGGTATGGATGGCCCATATATATCCGCATCCAAAATACCTACTTTAAATCCCATCTTAGCTAAACTCACGGCTAAGTTGGCAGTTACCGTAGATTTTCCAACACCACCTTTACCAGAGGCAACTGCAATAATATTTTGAATACCAGGAATGGGTTTGCCCTTAATTTCATTTTTTGGCTTGGTTGCAGGTGCATCTACCTTAATATTAACCTTAATTTTAGCCTTTTCATAGACCTCTCTATGGATGGTTTGTAATATCTCGACCTCTGTCTTTTTCCGAGCTTGAAGACTTGGGTTTTTTATAGTGATATCTACAATCACCTCATCTGCGAAAGTCATTACATTAGTTACAGCACCACTATCAACCATATTTTCACCTTCTCCAGGGACCGTAATAGCTTTAAGTGCTTCTAATATGTCTTGTTTTTTTAGTTTCACTCTCTTATTTACATTTATTCTAAATACAAAGATAGTGTGAAAAGTTTAGATTATTAGTTAAGAAAATTGAAATGGACAATAGCCGAATTTGTAAAGCAAATAGCTTTTAAATCGTATCGATTTAAACTAAAGCTCTTTCGTCGGATCCCAATAGACCTCGTCTAAATTTAGGATTTGATTATCCTCTACGACAACCCCTTCATTCTCTAAAAGTTGTTGCATTAGATTGGTGCCTTCAAAATGGTGTTTCCCTGTTAATAGACCATTTCTATTAACAACACGATGCGCGGGCACATCTTTTGTGTGTGAAGCGTTCATAGCGTAGCCTACCAATCTTGCACTTTTGGCCGCTCCTAAATATTTAGCAATAGCTCCATAATTAGTAACTCTACCATAAGGTATCTGTCTAACCACGTCATACACGCGTTCAAAAAAACTCAAGGTTTCTGCTTTCATCAGAGCTCGTTCATAATACTAATGAAGGTCATAAGAGCGACTATTCCCGTAATAAAACCTATGATGTAGTTCATGCTTTTTTGGGACGTGAATTTTCGGTCTTTTATCTTATCAAAAAAAAAGATATAAACATATAGCATCACAAATGTCCCCATTGATGCTCCGGTTACATAGGTAATTATGCTTAAACGCTCAAAATTCATCCAGCCAACAGACGCCAAGGTTATGGTCATATAAGCTTGATAAGGAATTGGAAAGACGTTTAAGGCAGATAAAATTATACCATGAAAAAAACGACTTTGTTTACTACGTACATCGGTTTCTATTTTAGTCTCCTTTTGATTTCTGGCAATCACTAAAAAATAAATGGTAATCAGTACAAAAATCACAAAGGCTACACGCTGAAGAATTTCAACTATATCTGGTCTATTAGATAGATATCTGGCAAAAATGGCCGCAATGTAGGTTTGGATAAATACAACCAGGCAAACCCCAGAAGAAAAGGTTATACCTCTACCAGGTCCTTCCTTTAGACTAATTCGAGCCGCTGTCATATTTAATAATCCGGGAGGGATAACACCTATAAGAGCAACAAATAAGCCCAGAAAGAAAACAACGGTAATATTCAAACTCTAATTGATTTTAAATCTAATATACGTAATTGGTTTGTCTTGGTCTAAATACTGCTGCTCATAGAAGGTCTGAATATTTGTAACTTCTTCTGGACTGCCTTCTAATTTATAGACATTATGGTTGGCATAGAGTACTTCATAATTCAATCCATGTAACAGTCCAAGGGTATAACCATGCATAAATTCACTATCCGTTTTAAGGTGCATTATTCCCTCAGGTTTTAAGACTTTCTTGTAGCGATCTAAAAATTCTGAATTGGTCAATCTATGCTTAGTGCGCTTATATTTTATCTGTGGGTCTGGAAAGGTTATCCATATTTCATCGACCTCATTTTTTTCAAAAGCAAACTCAATAAGTTCTATTTGCATCCTTAAGAAGGCAGAATTGGTAATATTTTCTTCGAGAGAGGTTTTGGCGCCTCTCCAAAAACGCGCCCCTTTAATATCAATACCAATAAAATTCTTGTTAGGATAGCGCTTAGACAAGCCAACGGTATATTCGCCTTTTCCACAACCCAATTCCAAAACAAGAGGGTTATCATTTTTAAAATAGGATTCACGCCATTTTCCTTTAAGCCTAAACTCACCGTGCGTGAGCTCTTCCCTAGACGGTTGAAATACATTTTTAAAGGTTTCATTTTCCTTAAACCTTTTGAGCTTGTTCTTACTTCCCACGATAGCGATACATTATTAATACTGCCGTAAAATTAAGGAAACATTTTAGGTTTATATTTGTTTTTGAATCTATCTGTACCTTTAAAACATCGTAACACGTCAAAACACCCAAAAACGCATCTTAGTAGCACCCTTAAATTGGGGGTTAGGACATGCTACGCGCTGTATTCCTATTGTCAATGAACTTTTAAGCCAAGGCTTTGAACCCATACTAGCAAGTGACGGGATTGCACTTGATTTATTAAAAAAGGAATTTCCTCTGTTGAAGGCCATAGAACTACCTTCTTATAATATAACCTACCCTAAAAAGGCTAACCACTTCAAACTGAAATTTCTTAAGGATGCACCGCACATTTTGTCAACCATCAAAAAAGAGAAGGAACTGGTTGCGACTATAACAAGGTCAGAACAACTTGTAGGAATAATATCAGATAATCGATTTGGCGTACGACACCACAGTGTACCTTCTGTGTTTATAACGCATCAATTAAGAGTAATGAGCGGAAGTACGACGTGGCTAAGTTCAAAATTGCATCAACGTATTATTTCAAAATTTGATGAATGTTGGGTTCCAGATATTAAAGGTCAGCCAAATTTAAGTGGCAGACTTGGGCACGTAGATAATTTTAAAATTAAACCGAAATATATAGGGCCACTAAGTCGCTTTGTGAGAAAAGACGTGGCACTGCGCTATGATGTATTAATTCTGCTCTCAGGCCCCGAACCTCAGCGAACTATCCTTGAGGAAAAGCTATTGATTGAATTCGATAAATTCAACGGAACCGTTTGCTTTGTTAGAGGTAAAATTGAATCTGAGGAAGTAATAAATTATAAAGGTCATATCACTATCCATAATTTCTTAAAAAGCGCTGATTTAGAGCGTATCATAAATGCGAGCGCCGTGGTCTTGAGTCGTTCTGGTTATACTACTATTATGGACTTAGCTAAGCTACAAAAGAAAGCCTTTTTTATACCAACACCAGGACAATTTGAACAGGAGTATTTATCTGAGAAACTGATGAGCGCTAACCTCGTTCCAAGTTGTAAACAGGAGCGATTTTCAATTGATCACCTCTCGCTTATTAATGATTTTAAAGGCTTAGGGCATATACGATTTCAATCAGACTTCAGCAGGCTGTTCGACCTTTTCCAAGGTAAAGGAGAACTCACTGCCCACACCTAATTCACTTTCTACATATATCTTTTCTTCATGCGCCTCAATGATATGCTTTACAATAGAAAGGCCTAAGCCGGACCCTCCCTCTTTACGTGACCCACTTTTATCGACTCGGTAAAAACGCTCAAAAAGTCTTGGCAAATCTTTTTCATCAATACCCTCTCCATTATCGGTAACCCTTATAATAGCTTTGTTTTTGATCAAATTTTCAATGCTTACCTCTGTGGTTCCCTTTTCCCTTCCGTATTTTATAGAATTAACGATGAGATTAGTAAGTACCTGTTGTATGCGTTCTTTATCCGCATAGACCATAATAGGCTGATCATAATCCATATCGAATGTTAAGGTAATCTTCTTTTTGGCTGCTTTCATCTCAAACAAATCGAAAACACCTTTTACCAAATCAACGATATCAAAACGTTCTTTATTCAATCTTAAATCTCCAACTTCCAATTTGGTGATCATGTCTAAATCCTTAATAATATAAATTAGACGTTCAACACCCTTAGAAGCACGATTCAAATATTTTTTTCGCAATTTGGGGTCCTCGACGGCACCATCTAGTAGGGTTAAAATATAGCCCTGGACGGTAAACAATGGCGTTTTAAGCTCATGGGAGACATTACCCATAAACTCCTTTCTATATTCCTCCCTTACCTTTAGGGTCTCAATTTCCAGCTTTTTATCACGTGCGTATTTATCGATTTCTCTAGTAAGCGTACCCATATCCGTAGTTATGGGATATTGCCTTATCCGCGTAGATTCCAGTAGCGTTAAGTCATCATATATTTTCTTAACACGTCTGTAAATAAAGCGTTCTACCCTATATTGGACTATGAGAAAGCAAAGGATATAACAAATAATTGGAAAGAAAATTACCTGCCAGTTAAAGGTATGGAAATACCATAAAAAAACACTCACTAAGAGTGTTGTAAACAATGTAACGTATAAAGAAGTGCGTATCGCAAATTTATACGATTTCTTAAGGCCAGTGTTCTGCATTAGTCTACAAACTTGTAACCAACACCTTTGACGGTTTTAAAGGATTTGTCTCCAATTTTCTCACGAAGTTTTCTAATATGCACATCAATGGTTCTTCCACCAACAACCACTTCATTTCCCCATACTTTATCTAGAATTTCTTCACGCTTAAACACTTTTCCAGGCTTGGTTGCTAGCAAAGATAGTAATTCAAACTCTTTTCTTGGTAAGGTTATTTCCTCTCCCTTATTCGTTATCTTATATTCCTCCTTGTAAATAACCAAATTTCCAATTTTAACGATGGCATCAGATGAACTTTCACCATCCTTTAATCGCCTTAGCAAGGCCTTAACCTTACTAATCAGTACTTTTGGTTTAATGGGCTTGGCAATGTAATCGTCAGCACCTGCTTCAAAACCGGCAACTTGAGAATAATCCTCTCCTCTAGCCGTTAAAAAAGCAATGATGGTATCACTTAAATCAGGCTGCTCCCTTATCCGCTCACAAGCTTCAATACCGTCCATTTCCGGCATCATAACATCTAGAATAATTAAATGTGGTTTGTGCTTCTTCGCTTTCTCCACAGCCTCTATTCCGTTTTCTCCTGTAATAACCTGATAACCCTCGGTAGACAAATTGTAACCTACAATCTCCAAAATATCTGGTTCATCATCAACCAAAAGTATTTTAATATCCTTTTTCTTCACGCTTAAGCTAGTTTTATAATAATGTAAATATAAAGTTTAAATCAATGAGTTAATAATTTAGATAAATTGGTAACGATTTTCTAACACTAGGGTTACGTTTAATTCGGTTTTCAAGAATTTAAGGGTGATAAATCCCAAAAAAATGGCAGAAGAAAGTACACAATCAACGTTAATAAGGCTATTGAAGCTATATTGAGCCAAAACCCTTTTTTTACCATATCCTCAATCTTGAGATATCCCGAGCCAAAAACCACCGCATTTGGAGGTGTGGCAACAGGCAACATAAAGGCACATGACGCTGCAACGGTAGCGCCTACCAACAAAAAGTAAGGATGGACATCAATTGCTGTTGCCAACGACACAAGAACAGGCAACAGCATAGCCGTTGTTGCTAAGTTGGACGTGATTTCCGTAAGAAAGTTCACGGATGCAATTAAAATTAAAAGCAATAAGATTAACGGAATAGAATCAAAGGCCGTCATTTGACTTCCAAGCCATTTCGCTAGTCCGCTTGTCTCAAATCCGCTGGCTAATGCCATACCGCCACCAAAAAGAATCAATATGCCCCAAGGTAGCTTTACAGCATCACTCCAGTTTAACAATTTTTGTTTCTTTGAATTATCAGGCAATAAAAACAAAACTATTGCGCTCGAGATTGCAATAATGGTATCATCAATAGCAGGTATAAACTCCTTTAGCAGAAAAGAACGGGTTATCCAAGCAAGAGCTGTTAACACAAAAACCATGGTCACCAATTTTTCCTCAAAAGACATTTTGCCTAGAGCTTTCAATTGCTTATTAATCTCTTCCTTTCCACCTGCAAATTCATTATTGGGAAACTTAAAAGCGATGCGAGTAAGATACAACCAACTCAAAACCAAAAACAAAACACTAATAGGGAAGCCAAAAACAAACCATTGCGAAAATGTAATTTCAATACCATAAGATTCATTGACAACTCCTGCCAAAACCAAATTTGGGGGTGTCCCGATTAAGGTAGCCATACCTCCAATGGAAGCACTATAAGCAATAGAGAGCATAAGGGCTTTACCAAAAACGAGATTCTCATTTTCCTTTGTCCGCGGATCGTCAATTAATTGAAGAACAATAGCTGTACCTACAGGCAATATCATTACGGCAGTTGCCGTGTTGGATATCCACATCGATAAAAAGGCCGTTGCCACCATAAAGCCCAATATGATGTGCGTAATATTGGTTCCTACAATTTTGATGATGCTCAGTGCAATTCGTTTGTGCAGTCTGCATTTTTCAATGGCAATTGCCAATATAAAACCACCAATAAAAAGAAATATATACTTATGCCCGTATGACGCTGTTGTTTCTGACAAACTCAATCCACCTGTTAATGGAAATAATACTATAGGTAAAAATGCAGTGACTGCAATTGGCATGGCTTCGGTAATCCACCAAACAGCGACCCAGACGGTGGAAGCTAAAATGGCATTGGCCGTTTTTGACAATCCTTCTGGGTGAAAAAAGAAAAGAACTATCAAAAATAGTATTGGACCCAAAACCAGCCCTATGGATTGTTTAGTTAACTTCATAAATCAATCATTAAATATTAAGTCAGCAGCTTTTAGTGAAGCCTCCACATAATTGTGGTCCGCACCATTATTTATTTCCAAAACCCAGTTAAAATCCAAGTTTCCATCTTGTGCTTGCTCAAATGCCAGGTTATAAAAATACTGTGCTCTCGCAAATCTATTGATACCTTGAGCATCAGCAAATACATTATGTCTTAAGCCTGGAGCATTAGGGTCATTATCTAAATCACCTATTAATACCGTTAGATTTTTATCATACAGCTCGTTTAGGGACAGGTTCTCTAATGGGGAATTGTTAAATCCATAAGGAAAACTCACGTCTTCAGTTGGCACAGTATACCATCCGGAAGCTGAAGCAACGACCTTTTCAATACGTGCATTGGGTTTAAACATCACAAAGCGATGTGCAAATTGACCACCAGCAGAATGACCGAATACATGATATTTTTCAGTAGTATTTTCAAGATTGGTCTTTATAAAATCGAACAAAGGGTCAATTACAGAGAATGTCCAATCTTCCTCAGGGTTCAGTGTGGCTGGAGATGGATTATCCCCATCTACAAAAACATTCCCTAAGTTATAGGCGTCCCCGCCAGGAAAATTAGTAATAGAGAACTCTGGTGCTATAATAATAAAACCAAACGTATTGGCTTTTTCCAACATGGCATTCCTATAATCCTTAGCATTGCGACCCGCCCCATGAAAAACAAAAAGCATAGGGGTCGTTGCACTTGAGTTTGGAGGCACATGATAATAGATGTTCATCACCTTATTTGAAAATGGCTCGTAATCCGAATATTCAAAAAACCCAGTCCCTGTTAGACTGTTATTTGGTAACTCTGGTGTATTCGCATTAGGAACATAATCATTCGTACAATTCAATACGGTTAGAGTGAAAAGAACAAAAAGAGACCTATACATAAAATCATTTTTCGAGATGGAGTAAAATACGTTTAGTTTTTAATATATTTATAAGTCCAATATCTAAAAAAAGTGAATACCAATTATAAATTTTCCCTAGATAAAATAAGATTGGCATACACCACTCAGCAAAATTCAGATACGGATGCGAAATATATCGTTTTATACAGAGCTATAAAAAACACCATCACATCGCATGAGTTACCTGCAAACTGGTTACTGCCATCAACACGCGTTCTATCAAAGGCATTAAATATTTCCCGTACTACCGTTAATAAATCTTACGAGTTACTGCAGCTAGAAAAGCTTATAAGCTCTAAAATTGGTTCTGGCTTTAGGGTAAGCTACAATTTGTCAAGCGAGTTTACCCCAAGAAAGAGAAAACATACATCACCTAGCAAAAAAAACTATCCAAATATTTCGGAAAAGGGCATTGCATTTACTGAGAATATTACTCTAGTCAATAAAATTTCAAGTACTAATTTGGCTTTTAGACCTGGAGTACCTCCAATTGATGTGTTTCCAGTAAATCGTTGGAAAAATTTATTAAACAACTATTGGCGCCATATTAAATCTTCCAATTTATCATATTCTTCAGCCACTGGACTAGAAGAACTAAAAAAAAGTATTGCTGACTACCTGAACATAAGTAGAAATATAAGGTGCGATTTTGAACAAATCGTCGTTGTTTCTGGGTCTTTACAGTCCCTATACTTAATCGCGACCACACTAATTGACAAAGGCGATGAGGTTATTTTGGAAAATCCAATTTTTCCTAATGTCCATAGCGTTTTTAAAAGCTCACAGGCCAAACTGATTCCATTATCCATTGATGATGAGGGAATTAAATTATCACAATTAGACCGGCAAAAGTCCAAACCCAAAATTATTCATGTAACACCGTCAAATCATTATCCTCTGGGCGTCAAGATGAGCGTGAATAGAAGACAAGAACTCTTAAATTGGGCGTCCGAACATAATACTATTATAATTGAGAATGATTACGAACACGAAATAGCAAATCACGATCAAGCCATACCAAGTATTTACAGTTTAGATCAAGAAGATCGAACCATTTACATGGGTACCTTTAACAGGCTTTTGCATCCCTCTATAAGACTAGGCTATATGATTGTACCAAGATACCTTATCAAAACGGTTCAAGCCTTGCAGGAGCATTCTCATAGATTTGTATCGCCTTCCATACAAGTAGTTATGAATCAGTTTATTGAAAAAAACTACCTGTATCAGCATATTAAAACATGTATAGACATGGCCAACGAGCGCTATGAACTATTTTGTAGGGAATTTGAAAAGATTAGCAAAAAAATGACAATAGAAAAAAAGCACTGTTCTAGTTTTCATCTCGTTGCTACCTTTAATGAGCCTGATTCAATACAATTGGAAAAGACCGTTTTGGCTGAGCTTGAATCTAAAAATATAACCGCTCATGCCTTAAGCAAATGTTATATAGACGCGCCAAAAACCTATGGGTTAATATTTGGATATGCCGCTGTGAGACCGTCTGTTCTCAAGAAAAAAATTCAAACTATGAAGGGGATTTTATAAAACACATTGGTATTAATAATAATTTAATATTGGTATCTCTAATTTTGTTTTATAAAAATTAACTTTGAGGTATAACTAAATTACAATTCTTATGAAAAAACTTTACCTTTTATTTTTATTATGCTCATTTATAGGGTTTTCGCAAAACCCTGGAGACTTGGTTATAACCGAGTACATGAATGATCCAAGCGCCGTTAGTGATACTGTAGGCGAATGGTTTGAAATTTACAATACTACTAGTAGCTCAATTGACTTAGATGGGTGGACCATACGAGATGATGGCACCAATTCCTTCACGTTCTCTGGCACCTTATTGGTACCAGCTAATAGTTATTTCGTTTTAGGAAGAGGTCCAAATGACCCCACAAATGGTGGTGTAAATTTGGACTTTAGCTACGGTGATGGTTCCTTTACCTTGGGTAATGGCGATGATGAAATTGTATTGGTGTCGCCTACGGCAGTTGAAATCGATAGAGTTAATTATGGTTCAGGGAATGGGTTTCCAGATGAAGGCCCAGGAACCAGTCTTATTTTAGACCCCACACTAACTATTGCTAGTGCAGACAATAACGACGGAGCAAATTGGTGTTTTTCGTCTTCACCTTATGGTGATGGTGATTTAGGAACGCCTGGCGCTGCCAACGACAGCTGTATAGCAACTTGTGAAACAAATTTAGGTGCTAGTGATGCCACCTGTGACACAACCACTCCAGGTGCAACAAGTGATACTTATACAGCCACTTTAGCGTATTCTGGTGCCGGTACTGGTGAAACTTTTGTGGTGTCATCTACATCTGGTGTTGTAGGTGGTGATGATCCAACTTCAGTAGCTGATGGTACAATTACGGTTACTGGTATAACTGAGGGCACTGATGTTACCATAACCATTGATAATACAGGAGATGGCGGTCTATGTACTTTGACAAGAGATATAACAAGTCCGGTTTGCGAGCCTACGGGTAGTGTGGACCTTGAACTTCAAGGTATAATTGACTTTACTGTCTTAGAAGGTGGTGCTGAAGGAAAAGCCGTTCACGTTATTGCTACTGCAGATATTGCAGATTTGAGTGAATACGGTATTGGTGTTGCAAATAACGGAGGAGGTTCCGACGGACAAGAATATACGTTTGATGCCATTTCTGTATCAAACGGGGACCATATTTTGGTGGCGAGAAGCTTAACCGCTATGGAGAATTTTCTAACCACTGCAGGTTATAATTTATTCGATCACCTTTTAGTTGCAAATACATCTATCAGTCAAAACGGTGATGATGCCATTGAGCTATATAAAAATGGTGCTATTGTTGAAACTTTCGGTGACCCCAATGTCGATGGTTCTGGCGAATCTTGGGAGTACACAGATTCATGGGCTTACAAAGACCCATTAGGATCTGTTTGGCCAGCAGGCTGGACTTATGGCGGCGTAGATTGTACAGATTTTGACTCTGGAAATCCTCCAGCGACTTGGACAACTTTTGATACGCCTTGTGTTTACCCATTTGTATCATCCTTATCAACAGATGAGTTTGCTGCGAATGAGTTATCCATCTATCCTAACCCTGTTAATTCTGGCAGAGTTAACATTCAATCACAAATTGCAGGTGATAAAATGATTGAGTTATATGATATCATGGGAAGAAGTGTTATCTCAACGGTCATAACTTCCAACAGTTTAGATGTTACAGGTCTAAAAACTGGTATGTATTTGTTGAAGATTACAATTGGTAGTAAAACCTCAACTACTAAATTGATTATCGATTAACTTGTTTATCATATTTTTCAGAAATTTACAAAAAGCGCCTTAAACAGGCGCTTTTTTTAGTTACACCCAACTCACTCAGAACAGCTCAATTGGTACCTTATAATTTTTTTAATTGGTATCAATCAGCTCAAGGTTTAAATAATACATTTGATATCATCATATGATTTTAATACTATAATTCAATGTTATCTAAAGCACATCTCAAAACCATGTTCCGCCTTATCTTATTAGTACTTTTGGTTGGTTCATGTACTACAGACGATATTAAACCTGCACTCTCCTTAACATCTGATAGCACAAGCTTAAGTGAAGATAATGGTACACTTATCGTAACAGCCACTTTAAATTCTGAATCCTCTAGTGCTGTGAGTATTCCCATAGTTTTAACAGGTACGGCAACAGCGAATTCTGACTACAGTGTTAGCGCGACTGAAATTGCTATAGCTGCTGGATCAACTTCCGGTAATATTACCATAACTGGACTTCAAGATATGGAAATAGAGGGTATTGAAACCTTAATTGTAGGTCTTGGCAATGTCAACGAATTTTTAGTTTTATCAGATTCTACCGTAACGATTGAAGTCTTAGACGATGATTCCGATTCTGATGGTGATGGTGTTTTAGATGCTAATGATGATTGTCCGGATGTAGTAGGTGATGTTGAAAACAATGGATGTCCATTTTTAGGCTTTTTGATTAATGAGGTTAATTACGACCCTGCAGCAGACCTAGCAGGAGATGCTAATGGTGATGGAACTAGAGAGCCTAATGAAGATGAGTTTATCGAATTTTTCAATTCAGGGCCAGAGCTAGATTTAAGTGGCTATACGATTTCAGACGCAGACCAATTGAGACATACGTTTCCAGCAGGAACAATTTTGCCGGTAAATGGTGTGTTAGTCGTATTTGGAGGAGGAACACCAACAGGTAATTTCGGTGGTGCCTTGGTACAAACTGCATCTGAAGGACTATTGAATATGAGTAATGCTGGTGATTTTATGACCATTGCAGACCCCTCTGGAAATGTAGTATTAACTTTTGATATAGAACCACTCTCTAATAATCCTAATGAATCTTACACCAGGAATCCCGACCTTACTGGTGATTTTGTACAACACGCAGGCATAGATGAAGCAAACGGTGCTCTATTTTCTCCTGGAACCAAGTTAGACGGTACCAATTTCTAGAGTTAGAATAGCTATGAGTTATTTCGGTCCAATATTATCTTTAGTTTTTGTTGTAATTACAGCAACCTTATTGTTGCGTAAGTATAACCCTCACGCTGTATTATTGGTTTCCGGTTTAATTATGCTCGTTATTTCACAGGTTTTAAATTTCAATATGCCAGAATTAAAAGATGCCACAGGATTTTCTGGTTTTGATTTATTTAGATATATCAAAGAATCATTTAGCAAAACTAATGCTGGTGTTGGTTTAATGATTATGGCCATTGGCGGATTCGTAGCCTATATTAAAAAAATAGGCGCCTCAGACACTTTAGTGTATGTTGCTATGAAACCTCTTAAGCTCTTTAAAAAACAGCCTTACCTCGCGGCTTCCATGGTTATACCTATTGGTCAAGTTCTATTTACAGCCATTCCTTCAGCGGCAGGCCTGAGCCTTTTATTAATGGCTTCTCTGTTCCCAATCTTAGTTAATTTAGGCGTGAGTAGACTTTCTGCCGTTTCTGTTATAACTGCTACTACGGCCTTTGGTATGGGACCAGCCTCTGCAATAACGGCAAGTGCCACTGAGATTTCTGGAATAGATACCATTGTATTCTTTTTGAACTATCAAATCCCATTGGTTTGGCCGTTAAGTGTTGCAATGATGGTTACCTATTATATAGTAAACCGTTATTATGACAAAAAAGAAGATTTAGAATTTATTGAGGATCATGACGACACTAAAAAACCAAACGCACCTTTGATTTATGCGTTAATTCCTGTATTACCGATAATACTGCTTATTGTTTTCTCCGAAATCTTCAGCCTTTTTAGTTCGCCAATTTCATTAGACACAACAACGGCAATGTTTATAAGTCTATTTATTGCTATGATATTTGAATTGGTTAGAACAAAGAGCATTAAATCCGTTCTTGATTCCCTCAATACATTTTGGAATGGCATGGGCAATATTTTTAAAACGGTTGTCACTTTAATCATAACAGCAGATATTTTTGCTAAAGGCCTTATAAGTCTTGGATTTATATCAGGTTTACTGGATTTAACTCAAAATATGGGCCTTGGTGCTATTGGCATCGGTGTCGTTATGACGCTCATGATTTTCTTGGCCTCCATGCTCATGGGTAGTGGTAACGCCTCTTTTTTTGCGTTTGGTCCTTTAGTGCCTAAAATTTCCAAGTCATTGGGAGCGGAAACCACAGATATTATTTTACCAATGCAGCTATCAGCATCGATGGGAAGAACCGTTTCCCCAGTTGCCGGTGTAATCATTGCAACTGCTGAAATTGCGCAGGTCTCTACCATAGCCATTGTAAAACGAAATTTAATCCCTTTATCCATAGCCCTTGTATTTATGCTAATCTCTCATTTTATATAGTATGATTAAACTTATAAAACATACAGAGTTATATAGTCCGGAACACAAGGGCCAAAAAGATATTCTTATTGCAGGACAACAAATAGTAGCGATTGAGGATGATCTTTCGCGCTTTGAAAACGATGCTGAAGTTTTTGACGCCCAAGGTAAAATAACAACGCCGGGGCTTATTGACCAGCACATCCATGTTATTGGAGCTGGTGGTAAAGATGGTTTTGCATCGATGACCCCAGAAGTAAGCCTGAGTGACCTTATCTCATGTGGGACCACGACGATTTGTAGCCTATTGGGAACCGATGGCACAGCAAGAAACATCAGAAGCCTCTATGCTAAAGTAAAAGGACTCGACCAAGAAGGCATATCGGCTTATATGTTCAGTGGCTATTATGGGATGGACACAGTAACCATAACGGATAGCATTCAAGGCGACATGATATTTATTGATAAAGTCCTTGGATGTAAAATAGCTATAAGCGACATAAGATCATCCTATCCCTCTGCAACCGACCTTGTACGTAAATTGAGAGATATCAGAGTTGGCGGTATGATTGGTAATAAAAAAGGGGTTTTGCATATCCATTTAGGTAGTTTACCTAGTAAAATGGATGTGCTCTTTGAATTGGTTGAAAAATTTCATTTTCCTATAGAACACATTTCTCCCACGCATGTGGGCCGCACAAAAGAATTATTTGATCAGGCTATTGCCTTTGCAAAACTTGGTGGGATGATTGATATTACCACAGGTGCCTCAAAATATACGGACCCTTATAAATCCGTCTTATATGCCTTAGACGAAGGTGTGAGCATAGATCTAATGACTTTTAGTACTGATGGACATGCAGGGCTTACAAAATTTAATGAAGCAGGTGAGGCGATTGGTGTCCGTAAAGCACCAATACACACCAATCTTGAAGAAACTATAGCATTGGTAAAGGATGGTGGTATACCAATTAGTGAAGCTTTTAAACTTATCACAACGAATCCTGCCAAAAACCTTGGACTAAAACATAAGGGAAAGCTCGAAGTAGGGTATGATGCAGATTTGTGCTGTTTCAACAAAGACCTAGAACTCATAGATGTTTTTGCAAAAGGGAAGCACATGATGAAAAATCAAATTATTAAAGTAAAGGGAAATTTTGAACAATAGGCACAAAAATATGAACATGAATATTTTTAAAATAATTCTTAGCGTATTGGCCATTTTGAGCTTCTCAGACCAATTTGCTCAAAACACGAAGCTGAGCTCATATACATTTGGCGAAGGCTATAATTTTACTAATGCCAACGGTAGCACTTTCAGGATACAGGGGTACATCCAACCATCTATGGATACCGAGATTTATGAAGACTCAGACATACCGAACGCTACAAGATTTAGAATGAGGCGACTGCGTTTAAGATTTTCGGGTAGATCGGCGAATGAGAGATTTGGTTACAGGTTACAATTGGATTTGGCAGGCCAGGATGAAGCACAACGTGAAGGGGACGTTACCGATGCAAGAAATCTCTTACTAGACGCTTATATATCTTATAAAATAACAAGACGTGTAGAGCTCATATTCGGTCAGCGCGCTACATATACCGATAACCGTGAATTATTTATGAATTCCAATTCACTTCAACTTCCTGAACGCAGTAGATTAACATCTGCATTCGCAAGCATTAGGGAATTTGGGCTATTTGCAAAGGGAACCTTTAGAACAGGAGGTGGTACCTATCTTAAACCCTATTTAACCATCACAAACGGAGACGGTGCCAATGTATTTTCCAACGACCTAGGCGGACTAAAATACGGCGCACGTTTGGATTTTTTACCCTTTGGCTTATTTACCAATTTTGGGCAATTTAGACAAGCTGATGTTGTAAGAGAATTAACGCCTAAACTCGTGGTTGGTGTTACCGGAAATTATAATGACGGTATAACTAGTAGGAGGGGAAGAAATAGTGGTAGAATCTATTATTTAAATGACTTGAACGGAAATGGTGCATTAGACGATGGCGAAGAGCGTTTACCTGATTATGCAAAGTTTGGTATTGACTTTTTGTTTAAATACAAAGGGTTTTCGGTATTAGGCGAGTACCATAAGAGCTTTGTAACAGATATTGCAGACGATATCAATTTAAGGAATGATATTTATGGTGATGATATTGATGTTCTCACCGATAGATTTAGAGGTCGTGTTAATCCAACCTCGGATGATTTTAGAGATTACACACCGCAAGAATATGTCAAAAGACAATTAATGCTTGGTGAAGCCTATAATATTCAAGCAGGATATCTATTTAAAAATGGATTCTCAATTGATGCTAGGTATACGCATATCAACTCAGACACCAATTCCTTTCTTAACAATGCCACGTTTTTTAATAGACCAGATTATTACACCATTGGAGTAAGTAAGTATCTATCGAGAAGTTATGGTGCAAAAATCCAAGCCTCTTATACTTGGATAAACGCAGGAGAGTTTGGAATATTTGACAATAATGGAAATACTCTGCCAGGTGGTGAACAATTATTTAGACTAATCTTAACCGTAGCCTTTTAAAATGAAGAACGTAATTATTTTAATATGTACCGTGTTGAGTATAACAGCTTATGCTCAGTTTAGTCCTCAATCTAAAAAAATAACAGAGAAGTTTTTTCCTGATAGCGAAGCCATCTTAAACACCACACCAGCGCTACAAAAAAAGAGAGGGTTTACAAACTACAAAGAGTTAATGGCGTTTTTAAATACTGTTAAATCCAGCCATTCTGATAAAGTTGAGATTTCTTTTATAGGCAAAAGCCAAAAGGGGAAAGATATACCAATAATTAAAATAAACGTCCCAAACAGTAAGGATAAGATTAAAGTTTGGATGCAAGGTGGTGTGCATGGCAATGAACCGGCCAGTACCGAGACTATGCTGTATTTAATTGACCGTTTATTAAATGACAACTCCCATGAAAATTTAATGGAACATTTAGATCTGGCCATTGTGCCCATGGCCAACATAGATGGCTATTTAAAAAATGATAGATACGCGGCGAACGGATTGGATCTAAACAGAGACCAAACCAAACTTATGGCACCTGAAAGTATTGCGATTAAACAAGCATATTCTGACTTTAATCCAGACGTATCTGTAGATTTTCATGAATACAGACCTTATAGAAGAGATTTTGCCAGAATGGGGGACTTTGGAATTACCAACATGTATGATGTTATGTTTTTACGCAGTAGTAATCTTAATATCCCTGAGAATTTAAGAGTACTTACAGAGCGCTTATTTATTGAAAATGCTCGAAAACCTTTAGACGTTTTTGGCTATACACATCACCCTTATATCTCAACAACTAAAGTTGACGGCGAAATACATATCAACCAAGGCTCGATTAGTTCGAGGTCCTTTGCAACAAACACGGCCTTAACAAATACCATCTCTGCCCTTATAGAAATTAGAGGCGTTGGTCTAGGAAAAACATCTTTTAAAAGACGAATACATTCAGGATTTTCAATTGCACTTTCCTTTCTAAGAACAGCCACTGAAAATATTGCTTTGGTTAAAGATGAAATTGAACAAGCTAAGAGGCAACAAAACGATGTTGTTGTAGAATATAAAAGGGGCATCTACCAAGATAATGTTTCATTTATAGATGTAAACAGCAATGAATATATAGATATCAATCTGACCATAAGGGATGCGGAAAAAGCGACCTCAACCCTAACAAGAAAACGACCTAAAGCTTACATTGTAGAGGCCAATCAAACAGATATCATCAATAAACTGACCATACTTGGTGTTGACATTGAGTATCTAGAAAACGAAAAAACCTATGATGTAGAAACCTATGTCATTGATAATTATAGTGCAAAACCCATTCGATACGAAAAAATGAAACTTCAAACTGTAAGTGTAGATTTAAAGAAACAGCAACTAAGCTTTCCAAAAGGGACTGCTTTAGTATATATGAACCAAAGAAGGGCCAATATAGTACCAGAAATCCTTGAACCAGAAGCTCCAAACAGCTTGGTTAGTTTTGGTGTTATTAAAACCAAAAAAGGAGATACTTTACCTATTTATAGATTACTTAACTAAGAGCAATAAACTAAATCGATATGAAACGATTACAGCACATAAAGACCAACCATTTATTATTATTACTATGTTGTTTTGGCTTAACTACATTCGCAAATGCTCAGCAAGAATATGAAGAGCAAGACCCGGATGCCGAACCCGAAGCAGCAAAGAATCAAGCAAACTATAAATTAGGTAGTGGCTTGGATTTTTCCTTTAATGACGGTGATTACCATTTTGGAGTAACGGGTTTTATTCAACCTGGGTTTCTAAATGAAAGCACAAAAGGATTTGAAGATGTCAATCAATTTCGATCTAAGCGAACCTTCCTACAGTTTGATGGGAATGCCATAAAAGAAAAAGTTTCCTTTTTTGTGCAGTTGGATTTTAGCCTGTCTAATCCTCTTATGGATGCCTGGTTGGCCTATGAGCCCATTGAGCAAGTTAAAATCAGCTTCGGTCAGAAACAAACCTTTGTTAATAATCGTGAAATGCTATACCGTGAGGATAGGCTACAATTCGCTAACAGAAGTTTTTTGAGCCAGACCCTTTCTGAAACCGGTCGTGAATTTGGTGTATTTGTTGAATCTAATTTTGAATTTGCTGGTGTTGGCATTGCTCCCATGGCTGCTCTTACTTCGGGAGATGGTCGTAATAGCTTCGGTGACGATTCTAGAGATTCAGATATTGGAGGTTTAAAACTTGGTGGACGTTTAGATATTTACCCATTGGGTTATTTTAAAGCTGGGAACGAATTAACAAGTGTAGATTTAGAAAGAGAAGATACATTGAAATTTGTGGTAGGCGTTGCTGGCAGTCAGAATTATGGCGCTAGTGGGCCGACAGGAGAAGGTCATGGTGATTTTTTCTTGTTTGATGCCAATGGCAACGACAATCTACCAGATTACAGACAGTTTTATGTCGATTTACTGGCAAAATACAAGGGCTTTTCCCTTCTGGCAGAATATGCTAACGCTTCTGCTACGGGTATAGATGAAGTATATCTTGATGAGAGCGCAACTCAAATTTTAGCTCCTGGACAAATAAGTGAATTCCTTGCTCTCGGTGATAGCTACAATTTTCAGGTAGGTTATGTTACCAAGAACGGGTACAGTTTTGACCTTAGTTTTAATGCCTCTACCCCTGAATTTGAGAATAGTATGTCCGTTTTAAATGATTTTAACGCAACCACATTGGGCTTTACGAAATATTTTTATGGTAATAGTTTAAAACTACAAACCTCCTACAGCATTATAAATCCTTCAATCGGTGAAACTATAAATCAGTTTGAGATTTTATTTCAAATAGCGCTATAATGGCAAAAAAATGGGTTTTTCTGTTAGCAATAATTTTTTGCCTAACCAATGCTTATGGCCAAAATCTAATAGAAAACTCGACAGGCTCATTTATTTTTACGCCTCAAGCCCCTTTAAACAGACCCCCTATTGAGGTATTTTACCACATTCCTAATGGTGACATTTCTAATATGCCTATTTTGTTTTCATTCCATGGGGCTACCAGAGATGGCGCTAACTACAGAGATTATTGGGTAGGTATGGCCAATGCCAATGGTTTTATGATTTTTGCACCTGAATTCTCCTCTACCAACTATCCTGGACTTGGAGATAATTATTTGATGGCAAATATTTTTGATGATGGCGATAATCCTAGTATAGAAACTTTTAATAATCAAAACGAATGGACATTTTCTATCCTTGATCCTTTGTTTAATCATATAAAAGCAGATATTTCCGGACAGCAACAAAAGTACAGTGCATGGGGCCACTCTGGAGGAGCTCAATTTTTGCATCGGTTTGTGATGTACATGCCTAACAGTAATTTAGATACTGCCGTTTGTTCAAATGCCGGATGGTATACAGTCCCAGAATTTGGAGTTAATTTTCCTTATGGTTTAAATTTAGGTCAACTCCCAAATAATACATTAATTTCAGCTTTTTCAAAAAAACTAATTGTTCACCTAGGTGAGGACGATACAGATCCTAATTCGCCAGGATTAAGACACAACACGATAGTTGATAATCAGCAAGGCCTATTTCGCCTAGAACGTGGTCAATATTTTTATTCAACTAGCGAAACAACAGCGGCTAACTTAAATGTTCTTTTTAATTGGGAGAATGAATTAGTGCCCAATGTAGGCCATGAGCCCCAACTCATGGCAAACGATGCCTTACAGTATTTGTTAGTGAGTTTATCTACACCAACTTTTGATGTAAATAACGGTGTTAAAATATATCCAAACCCAACAAATACAGGTAGAGTTACTATATCTTCATCAAATGCTAATGCCATGAGGATTAGTGTTTTTAATGTTTTAGGAAAGCAAGTTAAGAAAGCCGCCATCCAACCTAATACTAGTCTAGATGTATCTAATCTTAAATCTGGAATTTACATTGTACGATTAGAGCAAAACAATGCTACAACCACTAAAAAATTAATTATTAAGTAATACCTTTTATACTATATAAGAAAGCGCTATTAGGTATCTAGGAGCGCTTCTTATTTTGCCTATTTTTGCATTGTGACGACAGCACAAGACATATTTGGCATTTCTAGTAAATCAGCGTTTAAGGACGCAGCCTTAGACGTTTTCAAGTATCAATTTGAAAACAATTCAGTATATCGTTCATTTTGCGATTTATTATACAAGCATCCTTCCGATATAAACACCATCAGTGACATCCCCTTTTTACCAATAGAATTCTTCAAAACCCATGAGGTCATAAGTAACCGAAATACTATTGAAAAAACATTTACAAGTTCTGGGACAACCGGCACCTTAACAAGCAAACACTTTATCACGGATTTGACGCTCTATGAAAAAAGTTTTAGAAGGGGTTTTAAGCATTTTTACGGCGATATTGAAGATTATGTCGTACTTGCGCTTCTCCCGTCCTATCTAGAACGCAAGGGCTCATCCTTAATCTATATGGTTAATGACTTTATTAAACATTCCAAACACCCTGAAAGTGGCTTTTATCTCGACAATCACAAAGAACTAGCCGAACAGATTCAAGCCCTAGAAGCTAAAAACCAAAAGACACTTCTTATAGGGGTCTCCTTTGCCTTACTGGAATTAGTAGAAACCTATAATTTTCAATGTAAACATACTATCGTAATGGAAACGGGCGGCATGAAAGGCCGAAGAAAAGAAATTATAAGAACAGAACTCCATGAGATTTTAAACAAGGGGTTTGGAGTAAATCATATACAAAGTGAATATGGCATGACGGAACTTTTGAGTCAGGCTTATTCTAAGGGCAATGGTGTTTTTGAATGTCCCCCATGGATGAGCGTTTTAACACGTGACACCGAGGACGCCTTGTCTATACAAAGCATCAATAAAACGGGTGGATTAAACATTATTGATTTGGCGAATATAAATTCATGTGCCTTTATAGCAACACAAGATTTAGGTAAAGTATATAACGACGGAACATTTGAGGTTATTGGTCGCTTTGACCATTCAGATATTAGAGGATGCAATTTGATGGCACTGTAAGTTTTCCAACGCTTTTACGACTAACTCTAAGAGAAAGAAAGATTTTCATTAGTTAGTTGGTTAGTAAGAGGGTGCCCGAAAAAATTTCGGGCACTTTTCTATATAAGCTTAATAATATAGGTTGTTTTCTTTCCCTTATTGAGGATGATGTACCTGTTATTAATAACATCGCTAGAAGATAAGACATAATCCTCGGTCACCTTTTCCTTGTTAACGGCTACAGCATTTTCTTTTAGCGCTCGTCTTGCTTCACCGTTAGATTTCAGGAAATTAGTTTTGGCAGCCAAAGCTCCTATCATATCTAAACCTTGACCAAAGTCTTCATGTGATATCTCCGCTTGCGGAACCCCTTCAAACACATCCAAAAACGTCTCTTCATCCAAGGTTTTTATATCTTCCTTAAACGATTTACTAAACAATATTTGAGATGCTTTTTCGGCATTTTCAAAATCTTCCTGAGAATGGACCATTATGGTAATTTCTTCTGCCAAACGTTTTTGTAAAAGCCTTAAGTGAGGTGCTTTCTGATGTTCGGAAATCAAGTCTTCAATATCTTGCTGCGTTAAGAATGTAAATATTTTAATATATTTTTCAGCATCCTCATCACTAGAATTGAGCCAATACTGATAGAACTTGTAAGGTGATGTTCTCTTGGAATCTAACCAAACATTGCCCCCTTCAGATTTCCCGAATTTGGAGCCGTCTGATTTGGTTATCAACGGACAAGTAATGGCGTAACCCTTCCCTTGTCCAATACGTCTTATTAGTTCTGTACCTGTAGTAATATTACCCCATTGATCACTTCCGCCCATTTGAATTGTACAGTGGTTCTCCTTGTAAAGATGTAAAAAGTCGTACCCCTGTACCAACTGATAGGTAAATTCCGTAAAACTCATCCCATCATCGTTAGATTCCCCGGAAATTCTATTCTTCACGGAATCCTTTGCCATCATGTAATTAACTGTAATATGCTTTCCCACATCCCTAATGAAATCCAAAAAGGTAAAGTCCTTCATCCAGTCATAGTTATTGACTAATACGGCTGCATTATTCGAGTCGCTTTCAAAATCTAAAAAATGGGCTAATTGCTTTTTTATGGCTTCTTGATTACGACGTAGGGTTTTCTCATCTAATAAATTACGCTCACTAGACTTGCCAGAAGGGTCGCCTATCATTCCCGTAGCACCACCCACCAAGGCCAAAGGTTTATGACCGCATCTCTGATAATGGGCCAAAAGCATTATGGGAACTAAATTGCCAATGTGTAAGGAATCTGCCGTAGGATCAAAACCTACGTAAGCTGTTCGCATTGCCTCGGACAAATGGTCCTCAACACCTGGCATGCTATCGTGCAACATTCCTCTCCATCTAAGCTCTTCAACAAAATTCTTTCCCATGTGATTAAAATTGAAAACTATAGTTTTGGCAAAGATATGTTTCCATCACAAAAGAGAAAAGACAAATCTAAAAAAGCGTAACTTAGCTTTATGATATTAGTAACAGGTGGTACAGGTTTGGTTGGATCCCATTTGCTTTATAAGCTGAGTGAAAGCGGTGCTAAATTGCGTGCTACATACCGAAAAGCTTATAAACTAGATCGCGTAAAACAGGTATTTTCTTATTTCTCGTCAGATGCAGACCGATTGTTTAATCAAATCGAATGGATAGAAGCCGATATCAATGACATCCCCGAGCTTGAAAAGGCCTTTTCAGGGTTAACCCATGTATATCACTGTGCTGCCTTTGTCTCCTTTGAACCCGACAAATACAAACAGCTCCGCAAGATAAATATTGAAGGCACCGCGAATATTGTCAATCAATGCCTACGCCATAAAATTAAAAAATTGTGTTACGTCAGTTCAATTGCTGCGATAGGTCATCACAACGATTCAGAAAAATTAATTACCGAAGAAACAGCTTGGAATCCTGAAGAGGACAATAGTGTTTACGCAATAACCAAATATGGCGCTGAGCTCGAAGTGTGGCGCGGTACTCAGGAAGGTGTTGACGCTGTTGTTGTAAATCCCGGTATCATTTTAGGTGGAGGCCATTGGGATAGCGGTAGCAGTGGGAGTCTTTTTAAGAAAATCTATAAAGGAATGAGCTATTATGTCCCCGGTGTTACAGGATATGTAGATGTTTGGGATGTGGTTAACGCCATGACCACACTTATGGAAAGTCCTGTAAAAAATGAAGGTTATATTCTAGTATCGGAAAATTTAAGTTTTAAGGATTTCCAAACAAAAGTTGCACAAAGGCTCCATGTGAAACCACCCCAAAAAGAAGCTAAGCCCTGGTTATTAAAATTAGCTTGGCGATTAGATTGGTTAAACCATAAGTTATTCGGTAAAAGGCGATCTCTTTCTAAACAAAGTGCCAAATCGGCCTTAAGTGTCACCAAATACAGCAACCAAAAATTACAAAATGATTTAAACTTTACATTTAAACCTATAGATCAATCCATTAGAGAGGTCAGCGATTTATTTCTGAAGGATTTTAAGAAAAATACCTAATTTTTTATATTTGGTTTGATAGATATGGTCGTGTCAATATTAATCTTTTTTTGAATTGCTTTGTTATTATTTATGCTCTTAATGGAGTCTTGTCTCAGTTTGGCTTCTTGGCGCTCTTTTTTCTGGAGTTCTTCTACACTTTCTTTTTCGTTCTCTATTCTAGTTTTTATGCGTTCTACTAGGTCTCTATAGGCATCAGGATCAAACGCATAGTAGGTATTGCTCTCGGCAAATTGGGTACTATCTATATTGTATTTTCTTAATACATAGGTCTTAGGGGCAAACCCCTTTTCCTCAAGTAATTTTTTATTAACATTTTTAGCTCCATTTATGATATATAGGTCGTATAGGATTTCTGTCATCTTCTCCTTTGAAATAAGATTGTCAGGTTTTTTAGGCTTTACCCTTCCCGAACATCCAAAAAAGAAAATAAAGATTCCAAATATAGTACACCACTTATTCACCATCTATCTATTGAATGTTAAGCGTTTTGCTGCTTTAACGTTTAAAACCTTAAAATTGTTATACACTAATTGACCATTTAAAAAGGTATGGGTAATTCTGCTTCTAAATGTGTTGCCCTCAAAAGGAGACCAGCCACATTTATAAAGAATGTTTGCTTTATTTACTGTCCATGGACTATTTAAGTCTGCAATAACCAAATCGGCATAATAGCCTTTTCGGATATACCCTCGTTTTTCTACGTCAAATAAAATTGCTGGATTATGGCAAGCTTTCTCCACAATCTTTTCAAGGGAAATTTTTCCTTTATGATGAGCTTCCAATAAGGCCACCAAAGCATGCTGAACCAAAGGCCCTCCAGAGGGTGCACTAGTATACGGATTATTTTTTTCTTGTATGGTATGTGGAGCATGGTCTGTTGCAATGACGTCTATCCTATCATCTAAAAGTGCTTTCCATAACTGATCGCGGTCTTTTGCTGTTTTTACAGCAGGGTTCCACTTAATTCTACTGCCTTTTGTGGCATAATCCTCATCTGAAAACCATAAATGGTGTATACAGACCTCTGAGGTTATCTTTTTATCCTTTAATGGAATTTTATTGGAAAATAAATTGGTCTCCTTTCCTGTTGACAAATGAAATACATGTAATCTAGCACCTGTTTTTTTTGCCAATTCTATAGCCTTAGATGACGATAAGTAACAGGCTTCTTCACTTCTAATTACGGGATGTAGTTCCATGGGTATATCATCCCCATACTGTGCCTTATACTTGGCTAAATTTTTTTTGATAGTTCCCTCATCCTCGCAATGAACTGATATTACCATGTCTGTGCTAGCAAAAATCTTTTCCAACACTTTGGGGTCATCCACCAACATATCTCCTGTGGAGGAGCCTAAAAACAATTTTAAACCAGCTACCGTTTTAGTGTCTAGCTTGAGTATTTCATCGAGATTATCATTTGTTCCCCCGAACATAAAAGAATAGTTGGCATAAGAGGTCTTATCTGCTATGGCAAACTTTTCTTCTAGCTTTTCCACCGTTGTAGTCTGTGGATTAGTATTTGGCATTTCAATAAATGAAGTAATACCACCAGCCAAGGCCGCTTTCGATTCTGTCTCTATGGTAGCCTTATGCGTTAAGCCTGGCTCCCTAAAATGAACCTGATCGTCAATTAAACCAGGTAAAACATAGTTACCTTCAACATCAATAACCGTTATATCAGCAGATTTAACGCTGATGGAGATGTCTATTTCCTTTATTATTTCATCTTCTATTAAGATGTCACCTTCTATAATTTTTCCTTCATTTACGATTCTCGCGTTCTTTATGAGGATTTGATTTTTCATATCTATTTATTTTGCAAATAAACTTTTTAATTTTAAACTAATCACACCAAAAATAGCTTCAGAAATAATACTCCCGCTCATTTTTGATTTACCTTTTATCCTATCCTTAAAAATAACAGGAATTTCAACAATCTTAAAGCCTTTTTTATAAGCTTTAAACTTCATTTCAATTTGAAATGCATAACCGACAAACCTTACTTTAGACAAATCTATGGCCTCTAGAACAGAGCGCTTATAACATACAAATCCAGCGGTTGAATCCTTAACTTTCATCCTGGTGATCATCCGTACATATCTGGAAGCTCCATAAGACAATAAAATACGCGATAACGGCCAGTTGACTACTGTGATTCCCTTTACATATCTAGATCCAACAGCTACATCAGCACCGTTGACAGCACAGGCCCTATACAATTTAATAAGATCTTCTGGATTATGGGAAAAATCAGCATCCATCTCAAAAATATACTTATATCTTTGACTTAAGGCCCAATTAAACCCAGAGATGTAGGCAGACCCTAATCCGCTTTTACCTTTGCGCTCTAACAAATAGAGCTTTTCCGTAAATTCCCCTTGCAATTTAGTCACCATATTAGCCGTACCGTCGGGTGAGTTATCATCCACCACGAGCACATGAAACTCTTTATCTTGAGAAAATACAGCACGTATTATGGCTTCAATATTCTCAATCTCGTTATAGGTTGGTATGATAACAATCGTATCAGACATCTATGGGGTTTAGCGCACCTCTCCGTGCTAATTTCAAATTTGAACAAAAGTAAAGTATTTAGGTGATTATTTAGTGAAATTTATGCCTAAGGATTACTTCAAGTTATAATTGTGAATGGCTAAATTTTGGGCTAATTTAGCTCTATGCGAAATTTTATAACACATGAATGGTTTACTGTTTTAACACTCTTGGGGTTAATGGCTATTGTACTGGCTAAATTTACCAATCACTTGCGATTCAATGATTTTTTGTTCGTTGTAGGAAACTCAAAATATCTAAAGATCTATTCCAAAGATCAAAAATTCATTGACCAGTTTGACAGTTTCCTGTTCATAAATCTGGCTGTATCTGCTAGTATTTTTATTCATTTCGCTTATTCAAGTTTTATAGCACCTCTTAAATTTGAGCCCGCGGTTTTTTTCAAAATAATGCTCGCTGTGTCAACGGTTATTATTATTAAAATACTCGTTGAGCGTCTCATTGGTAGTCTGTTTGAGATAGATAAGCTCATTGACAATTATCTATTTCAGAAAACTACATTTAAAAATTATTCTGGCTTCGTATTTTTACCAGCCAATTTATTGCTATTGTATTCAAATACCAATGCTAAAATTGTAATTATCGCAGCATTCTGCATCATTTGCCTTATTAATTTCATTGGTTTTTTATCTTCTTTTAAAACTTATCAAAAATTGATAAGCATTAATTTTTTCTATTTTTTATTGTATCTTTGCGCACTCGAATTTAGCCCTTATGTGCTTTTATATAAGGTAATTAGCGATTATGTCGCTTAAAACAAAAGGTTTACGTATGAAAGTTAAAACGATATTAGTATCGCAACCTGAGCCTAAAATAGAAAACTCACCTTACTTTGATTTGCAGGAAAAGCAAAAAGTGAAAGTAGATTTTCGACCGTTTATTCATGTTGAAGGGGTCTCCTCAAAAGAGATTAGACAACAAAAAATTGATTTAAGTAAGTTTACGGCAATAATACTAACCAGCAGAAATTCTGTGGACCATTTCTTTAGGGTTGCAGACGAGATGCGCTTTAAGGTACCTGATACCATGAAGTATTTTTGCCAGTCTGAAGCCGTTGCCTATTATCTTCAGAAATATGTGGTATACAGAAAACGCAAAATATATGTTGGAAAACGTAATTTTGAGGACTTATCACCATTAATTAAAAAGTACAAGGATGAGGCTTTTTTGTTACCAACGACAGATAAGGTAAAACCAATAATCCCTGATACACTAAACAGCCTCAGTATTAATTGGAAACAAGCGACATTCTATAGAACTGTTATTAGTGACTTATCGGATTTAGCCGATGTCTATTATGATATATTGGTGTTCTTTAGTCCATCTGGTATAGAATCTTTGTTCCATAATTTTCCAGATTTTAAGCAAAAAGATACCAGAATTGCTGTTTTTGGTAATACCACGGTAAAAGCAGTTAAGGAAAAGGGACTTCGAGTAGATATTGCAGCACCAACACCAGATACCCCATCCATGACCATGGCACTCCAAAAATACATTGACCAAGTCAATAAAGGTAAGTAATTTTATACATCTTATAAAAAAAGCGATTCTTGTAATGAGAATCGCTTTTTTTATCCTTTTTAATCATTTAGAAGGCATATCGTTGAGGACCGCCTCGTCTTATTTCTTCAGAGGCATACGATTCAAATTTCTTAAAATTCTGACGAAATGAATTGGACAGCTTAAAAGCCATTTTATAATAAGCTTCATCATCGTTCCACGTCGTTCTGGGGCTCAATACCTCAGTTGGCACTCCAGGACAGGTTCTTGGTTGGGCTACACCAAATACCGAATGGATATGATAATCCTCGTAGGTGTAATTTCCTAATTTTCCTGTTAAGGCAGCCGTTATCATAGCTCTGGTATATTTTAATTTCATTCTTGTACCAACACCATAAGGTCCACCGGTCCAGCCTGTATTGACCAACCAAACATTAACACCTGCTTCTTTCATTTTTTTACTCAGCATATCCGCATATTTTGTGGGATGCAATGGCATAAACGGTGCTCCAAAACATGCCGAAAATGATGGCTGTGGTTCAACCACACCAGCTTCCGTACCTGCCACTTTTGCAGTATAACCAGAAATAAAATGATATGCAGCCTGGGCTGGGGTTAATTTTGAAATTGGAGGTAAAACGCCAAAAGCATCAGCTGTTAAAAAGAAAATATTCTTAGGGTTACCCGCATAAGATGGTTGTTGGATATTATCTATATGATAAATGGGATAGCTTACACGGGTATTTTGAGTAATGCTACTATCCATATAATCTACCTCATTATTTTCCTTGAAGACCACATTCTCAAGAATTGCACCTGGCTTTATGGCTCTAAAGATATCTGGCTCCTTTTCTTCAGACAGGTCAATAACCTTTGCATAGCAGCCGCCTTCAAAATTAAATATGGTGTTTTCAGCGGTCCAACCATGCTCATCATCTCCTATTAATTTTCGGTCTGGATCTGTTGAGAGCGTGGTTTTTCCCGTTCCAGATAAGCCAAAGAAGATTGCCGTTTCACCATCCTCACCAACATTGGCAGAGCAATGCATGGGCAGCACGTTTTTTTCTACCGGTAAAATAAAATTTAATGCGGTAAAAATACCTTTTTTCATTTCTCCCGTATATGCTGAGCCTGCAACAAGAGCAATTTTCTTCGTAAAATTCAAAATAGAAAAGTTGCCTTGACGTAAGCCGTGCTTTTCTGGCTCAGGGCATGCATAGCCTGGTGCACATAATACCAACCACTCTTCCTCAAAATTTTTCAACTCTTCTTCTGTTGGTCTAAGGAACATATTATAAATAAACATGTTAGACCAAGGGTATTCCGTAACGGTTCTTACATTCATTTTATAGTTCGGATCCGCACATACGTAACCGTCCCTAACAAAAACTTCTTTCCCACTTAAGTAATTTTCAACCTCAGTTTGCAAAAAATCAAAATGTTCGGGCGATATGGCCTTATTAGAATTTCCCCACCAAATTCTGTCCTTGGTATAGTCGTCTTGAACTAAAAACCTATCTTCTGGAGAACGTCCTGTGAACTTCCCTGTGTTGATGGCCAAGGTTCCGTTTGCAGTCTCCTTGCCCATGCCTTTTTCAATGGTAATTGCCTGGAGTTGTTTGGGGTCTAATTGATAGTGAATTTGAGCATTTTTAATGCCATATTGGTCTAACGAAATCGTTTTCGCGGTTCGGGTATGGTTTACCATAATTTTTGTGTTGTTTTAGGCTGCAAAATTATAACTTTATTTTAAATCGCGTCGCGTGAAAACTATTAATCGTTCTTATTTCTTATAATCCCGATTAACATCACTGCCCATGCTATAATGAGAAGCAAGCCTCCTAAAGGTGTTATGAGAGCAATGTTCTTAAAATCAAATGCAGAAAGCTCATTCGTTGCTAATCCGTAAATGGATCCAGAGAAGAAGACCAACCCAAATAAAACGAGGTAAAAAAGAATTGATTTAGTTTTTTCATTAACGAAAGAAGTGCCTCCAAGAATAAGAAATAAAAATGCGTGATACATTTGATAGCGCACGCCTGTCTCAAAGGACTCAATAGCATCTGCATCTACCAGGCGCTCTAATCCATGAGCCGCAAAAGCGCCTAAAATAATCCCTAGAATACCTAAAACACTACCTGTAAGCAATAATCTATTGTTCATAATTTAAATGATATTTCACCACAAAATCCCTTTGGTATTTATTACATTCGTGCATTACAAAATTAGTCATATTAAGCTATTATGCGAAAGATTTTATTAATTGGAGCTGGTAAATCATCCTCTCATCTTATAAAACACCTCTTAGATACATCACAATCTGAAAACCTACACATCACCATTGGTGACCTTAATGTGGATAGCGCCAAACGTCTTATTGGCGACCATCCCAATGCGACTGCCATTCATTTAGATGTTTTCAATTCCAATTCGCGTAGCAA
The DNA here is from genome assembly GCF_002266855.1 of Winogradskyella aurantia. Taxonomy (GTDB): domain Bacteria; phylum Bacteroidota; class Bacteroidia; order Flavobacteriales; family Flavobacteriaceae; genus Winogradskyella; species Winogradskyella aurantia. The sequence goes on from NZ_NGJN01000001.1 coordinate 58,308, forward strand.
CGCCATAAAAAATGCGGATATAGTAGTATCTATGCTTCCTGCTAGATTCCATATTGAAGCTGCAAAAGATTGTATTGTTTATAAAAAGCATATGGTAACAGCATCATATGTTAGCAAGGAAATGCAAGAACTTGATGAGGATGCAAAAGCCAATAAGCTCATTTTTATGAACGAAATTGGGGTTGATCCTGGGATAGACCACATGAGTGCTATGCAGGTCATTGACAGGATAAGAGATGATGGCGGTAAGATGATACTATTTGAATCTTTTACCGGTGGCTTGGTCGCACCAGAAAGCGATGACAATTTATGGCATTATAAATTCACCTGGAACCCCAGAAATGTGGTTGTTGCAGGACAAGGTGGCGCTGCAAAGTTTTTACAAGAAAATCAATTCAAATACATTCCTTACCACCGCCTTTTTAGACGAACTGAATATTTAGATGTTGAAGGTTATGGTCGTTTTGAAGCTTATGCCAATAGAGACTCCTTAAAATACCAACATGTTTATGGCCTAGACCATGTAAAAACTTTGTATCGCGGTACGATGCGCCGGGTTGGTTTTAGTAGAGCTTGGAATGTGTTCGTTCAATTGGGAATGACAGACGACAGTTATACCATTGAAGACAGTGCGAATATGAGCTACCGTGATTTTGTGAACGCCTTTTTACCCTACAGTCCAACAGACTCTGTTGAATTAAAATTTAGACATGCCTTAAAAATTGACCAAGACGATATTATTTGGGATAAGTTCCTAGAGCTCGATCTATTCAGTGCAGAAAAAAGGGTAGAACTTGTAAATGCCACTCCCGCTCAGATTCTTCAAAAAATATTGATGGATAGTTGGACCTTAAGTGAAGCGGATAAGGATATGATTGTGATGTACCATAAATTTGGTTATGAAAAAGATGGTAAAAAACACCAAATTGATGCGACCATGGTTGTCGTTGGAGAAGACCAAACCTATACCGCAATGTCTAAAACCGTAGGCTTACCTGTTGCTATGGCTACCTTAGACATTTTAAATGGTAAGATAACCTCTCCTGGTGTACAAATCCCCATTTCTAAGGAAGTGTACTTCCCTATTTTAGAACAACTGAAACACCATGGAGTCGCCTTTAAGGAAAAGCAAGTTCCTTATTTGGGCTATAACCCACTCAATCTTTAAACACCGTGGTTTCGATAATAATTATTGCGGAAAACCCTAACAATTAAAGACTTACCTATCGTTTTAAATAAATTTTATTATATTGCCGCTCTAGTTTGTCCCAAATCAAACTGAGAACCAAATCAAATCGTGAGGGAAATGACAGCTTAGGTTGTCTTTTTCTTTGCTTAATTTAAATCATGATATCATGAAAAACCTACACTTATTTCAAATCTTAATCTTAACTCTTTTTATTTTTTCTTGCGAAAAGGATGATGACCAAGACAATCCAGTTGCGGAAAACCCTGGTATTAATGCAACCATTAATGGTGGGTCTTACAGTAATTATTCATTTGCAGATGGCATTTACCAAGTCACCTTAGGAGGGAATGGCACCACCCTAAGTATTGATGCTTCTGATACTAATGGAGACCAGATTACCCTTTTTCTTAATGGTACAGGAGGCTTTAACTCAAACACAGTCAAGGTAATGGGGGATATAGATTCAAACAATTTTATGACCTATGTCCTCATAAGGCAGCACGACACGCAGACCCATTATTATTCTTCAACGGGCAGTATTACTATTACTGATAACAGAGCCCATCCTACGGAATCGGGTAAACGCTTAATCTCTGGAAATATTAATGTCACGGCAAATTCGGTTAGTGGTAATAATAGTACCACCATGACTGGGACCTTTCTAGATTTAGAGTTCGACAATTAGTGAGTGACAGTACTGAGATTTAAGTTACATTTTTAAATTGTTTTATTATTTTTAACTTTCAGTTTTAAATCAAATTTTACATGAAGGTTAACGATAAAGGTGTATATATAGATGGTATTGATAAAAAGATACTTAGAGCCTTGATGGAAGATGCCAGAACGCCTATTCTTGAAATTGCGCGTCAAGTTGGTATCTCTGGAGCTGCTATTCATCAACGTCTTAAAAAGCTTGAAAAATCAGGTTTGCTTTCTGGATCCAAGTTTATTATTGACCCTAAGGTTTTGGGGTACACCACAATGGCATTTGTTGGCGTTTATTTGGACAAGGCGGTAAGCAACCCTGAAGCGGTGAAACAATTACAAAAGATACCTGAGGTTATAGAATGTCATTATACTACGGGCCATTGGAGTATTTTTATTAAAATCCTATCTAAGAACAACGAACACCTTATGCATGTATTAAATACACACATTCAAAGTATTAAAGGCGTATCACGGACAGAGACGTTTATTTCCTTACAACAACAAATCGATAGGCAAATTAAGATATAAGCTAAAAAAGCTCTGATTTCTCAGAGCTTTTTTGTTTTGTATTTTTTTTTGATTTAGTCCCTTCCTCCAAAAACTTGCAGTGCCCAATACAATAAAGACGCTAAGGCTCCAATAGCCGCAACTAGATAGGTTCTTGCCGCCCATTTTAAGGCATCTTCAGAACCTTCATATTCCTCTTGGGTTACCATATTCTTGGTTTTTAACCATACTAAAGCTCTTTTACTCGCGTCGTATTCCACGGGTAAGGTAATAAAACTAAAGAGTGTTGCAAAACCCATAAAAACTAATCCTGCCACAGCAATCCAATAGCCCATGCCTACACCGGCTGCTGCACCTAGAATTAAGCCACCAATGACTAACCACTGAGACATACCCGACGTAACACTTACAATAGGTACCAAAGCAGATCGCATACCCAAAGCACTATAAGCTTGGGCATGCTGTACGGCGTGCCCCACTTCATGAGCAGCCACAGCCGCAGCGGCGGCATTGCGCTGGTTGTAAACGGCCTCACTCAGATTAACTGTTTTATTCTTTGGGTTATAATGATCGGTCAATTGACCTTTTACTGAAATGACTTCGACATCGTAGATGCCATTGTCAGATAACATTTTTTCCGCAATTTCTCTGCCAGACATGCCATTTTGCAATTTACGCTTAGAGTAAAATGCAAACTTCTTTTTTAATTTGTTGCTTACTAGCCAACTTACTAGGGCAATGGCTCCAATTAATATATAATATCCAAACATACTTTTTTCTTTTAGATTTTAAAATTACTAAAAGCTATGCAAATAGTGCGCCAAATGTTGGTTAAGAAATTTTGTCAGTATGCGAACTTACATCGCGTCAACCGACCAGTTAAATGCCTCTGCTATTTCCTCATATACAATTTTGCCATTAACGACGTTTAGGCCTTTAGCCAAACTTTCATCCTGCTCACAAGCGCTTTCCCAACCTTCGTTGGCCAATCTCAGAACATAGGGTAAGGTAACATTGGTCAAAGCTAAGGTTGATGTGTAAGGCACAGCACCTGGCATATTGGCTACACAATAGTGCACTACATCATCAATGACATAGGTTGGGTCTTCATGCGTTGTAGGTTTGGTCGTTTCAATGCACCCGCCTTGATCAACAGCCACATCGACCAAAACCGTACCAGGTCGCATTTCCTTGAGCATATCTCTGGTAATTAATTTAGGTGCTTTTGCACCTTTTACTAAAACACCCCCAATGATTAAATCATGATCTTTTATACGGTTCCTAATATTAAACTCGCTCGAAAATTCAGTAACCACATGGCTTGGCATAACATCATTAACATAGCGCAATTGTTTCATGTTAATATCCATAATGGTGACATGAGCCCCTAAACCCGCAGCCATTTTTGCCGCTTGGATACCTACCGTACCAGCACCAAGAACCAAAACTTTTCCAGGCGGTACACCTGGCACTCCACCTAATAGTACGCCACGACCTTTAATTGGCTTTTCAAGATATTTTGCGCCTTGTTGAATAGCCATACGGCCAGCAACTTCAGACATAGGTGTGAGAAGTGGTAAGCTACCGTCTTTACATTCCACAGTTTCGTAGGCTATACAAACAGCACCGCTTTTCATCATAGCCTTTGTCAGTGGCTCGCTTGATGCAAAATGGAAATAGGTAAATACCACGTGATGCGATTTTATCAAAGGATATTCTTCTGCAATAGGTTCCTTTACCTTGACAATCATGTCGCAAGAGGCATAGACCTCTTCTATAGTATCTAAGACAATGGCTCCAACATCTCTATAATCATCATCAAAAAAACCACTACCAAAACCTGCATTTTTTTGCACATATACGGTGTGATTTTTCTTGGTCAATTCGAAAACACCAGAAGGTGTCATTCCTACACGGCTTTCATTGTTCTTGATCTCTTTGGGTACCCCGATTTTCATAGTTGTTGTTGATTTAGGATTTAATAGCAGGATGAAAGTACCACTAAAAAAATGAACTACGCAAATTTAGACACCTGCGCACAGTCATTTTTACGAAATTTTTATTTTGTAGATAATTTTTTTTTGATTCTTTAAAAAAGTAAGAGTTTTCAAAGAAATACATCAATAGATGAAGGTTATATTCTATCGATGACGTGAATCTTGGCTGTTGCGGGGCGCTTAACTAAGGTTAGATTATTGCCAAAGCTATTCACAATCATAGGGCAAAAAAAAAGCTGCCAAACGGCAGCTTTTAACCCAAATGTTGAACAATTAAACTACATAGCATTAGAACCTATGTTACCTTGGGCAACAATGGTTGCCAGTTCATCCATACTTAAATGCACATTAATATATCCATCTACACTAAGTAGGTCATTATACCCAAACATAGTATTGTCATCTAACATAGCAATGTTAGAACGACTTATGCCACTGGTACCATTGACTGGGGCAAACGTATAAAGAATTGGGCCACCCTCTGAAGCCGAATTCATATGGATATGTGCAGGATGCATGCCACCATCTGGGGTTCCTATTAATGTAATTGTAGCTTGCGCTTCACCATTAAGACGCTCTTCAAATAATACCGAACCGCTTATGCCCGGCACATCTATTTCTCCTAAAGCATAAGACTTAGACTCTCCTGTAAGCTCGTTTTGTCCTATATCACCCTGGGCAACAATCGTGGCAAGTTCGTCCATGCTTAAGTGTACATTAACGTAACCGTCTACGCCTAAAATAGCATCGTAACCGAATATGGAGCCATCATCTAATGTTGCTACGTTAGAACGACTGATACCAGATGTACCGTCAACAGGTGTAAAGGTGTAAAGAATAGCACCACCTTCTGCAGCTGTGTTCATATGGATATGTGCCGGATGCGTGCCTCCGTCTGGTGTTCCATTTAGCATAATGGTAGCCTGCGCTTCACCATTAAGACGCTCTTCAAATAATACCGAACCGCTTATGCCAGGTAGATCTATTTCACCTAGAGCGTAAGATTTTGACATTCCCGTTAATTCATTTTGACCTATATCACCCTGCGCAACAACAGTAGCTAGATCATCAGCGCTTAAATGCACATTAATATAGCCATCAAAATCGATTAAGCCTTCATAATTTAGGGGCATGCCATCATTGGTTTGCGACACAATAGTCTCACTCACTCCAGTGGCTCCATTAACTTGGTTTAAACTTACAGCAATAGCACCGCCTTCTGCAGCTGTATTAACATGAATGTGCGCCGGATGCATACCGTCTTGTGGTGTTCCGGTCAAATTTAAGCTTACCAAAACACTACCATCTAGTTGTTCAGCAAACGTGGCAGAGCCTGAAACACCTGAACTAGATAATTCAAACAACTGATAGGTTTTAGATTCTAGATTTGGATTAATCATAACATCGTCATCATCTTTACTACAGTTGGTAAAAAACAATGCCGATATAAACAATGTTAAAATAGTTCGTCTTTTTAAATACTTCATTTTTTTTGTTTTTATGGTTTGCTGTACCTACGAAGTAATTTAGACGAGGGTTCAATAAATATTCATTTTATGAAATATTTAAGAAAAAAGGGGTATAAGCCCACTGGCTGAATTTAAGATTCAATTCCGCCGAGCACATACAATTGCTCTAATGTCGGAGTTTCGCTTCCTCCCGCGGGTTCTAGGGTGATACCGAACGCTTCGGATGCGTTTGGATTATCAAAGGTAAATAAGGTATTTTCCTGATTGAAATTTTCAAGTAATCCTAAACTAGTAGGGGTTAATGGATCCATGGTTAAAGACCAAACTTGATAGACCATTGCTTCTGGTGCTACTGGTAACTGGCTTGCATCAATGATGATTTTATTTTCTTCGGTATTCCAAAATACACTAACGCTTGATTCTGGGGAAATGTCTTGCCCTTTCAAATTAACCTTTCTTGTATTGATGGAAGCGACAGTTCTTAATAGTTCTTCTTTAATAACCGTATTTTGTATTTGGCTCTCAATTTGCTGTTCAAGTTTTTCTTTTTGTTCAATATTCGCGCTTAAAATAGATTTAACCTCAGTTGTATTTTGGTATTGGAATATGAAGAAAATTAAAAATGTTGCAGCGGCCGCCCAACCAACTAGCGGATTCAAGAGGATGGTTTTTGGTTTCTTTGCCACTTGAGTTGTTTCAGATTGCTCAAGCTGTGTTAGATCGACCCTTTGGGTAACAATTTTTTTAAGAACCTCTGCAAAGTCTTGGTCTTTGGATATGGTAGCTTCTTTCGCAAGGTGCATTACTATTTGTTCTATAGCCTCCACTTCACGTCTTAACTCTGGGCTATGTTCTATAAGTTCTGCCAATTCTGCATTGCGCTCCTCAGAGAGCAAGCCAGCCACATATAGTTCTAGTTCACCTGACGCTATTAGATCTTTACTATTCATTTTCTAAATTTTCTCGAAGCTTTTTCAAACAATTTCTATTACGGCTTTTTACCGTACCTACAGGAATCGATAATCTTTCAGCAGCCATGATCTGTGTGTAGTCCTTAAAATAAAGCATTTCAATTAATTCCACACATTTCTTTTTTAATTGTTGTAGCATCCGTTTTAAGCCTTCGTAATTTTCACCTGACACGTTCTCACTCGCCGGTTTTTCAAAGATATTAACGAAAAAATCTAAGGAATGGTTCTTTTTTTGTCGTTTAAATTCCTTGGACCTCGTGTAATCTATGGCCGCATTTCTAGCCATGTTCAGAAGCCATGTAAAAAAACGTCCTTTTTTCGCATCGTATAATTGAGCTTTTTCCCAGACCTTGACAAATACGTCTTGACAAATTTCTTTAGAAATGGCCTCGTCCTGTATGATAATGTTTATGGCGCCAAGTATATTTTCGGCATACATGTTATGCAGCTGCTCAAAGGCATCAACATTATGCTGCTTCAATTCTACTACTAATCTATCTATATTTTCCATACTGCCTTTTAAGAACCATAACTTGTTATTTGTACCTTGCTTTTTTACTTAGGTTAGCCTACAATATTTACGATCTTACCGGGCACTATAATGACTTTTTTTGGTGTGCGACCCTGTAATTGTTCTTGCGTTTTTTCGTAGGCCAAGACCGTTTTTTCAATATCCTCCTTAGTCATATCTAGAGGCAACTCCAAGGTAAACCGCATTTTACCATTAAAGGAAATCGGATAGTTTTTGGTACTTTCTACCACATACTTTTCCTCAAATTTTGGAAATGCAGCCAAAGAAATAGATGCTGTATGCCCTAATTTTTCCCACAACTCTTCTGCAATGTGCGGTGCATAGGGAGAAATCAATATCAATAAAGGTTCTAATACGGTTTTACTTGTACACTTTTGAGCGGTCAATTCATTTACGGCAATCATAAAGGTAGATACCGAGGTATTAAAAGAAAAATTCTCAATGTCCTCCTCGACTTTCTTTATGGTTTTATGTAGGGTTTTTAGATGGTCTTTTGTGGGTTCGGCATCCTTAACGTTTAAACCATTTTCCCCAACGTATAATTTCCAGAGTTTTTTAAGAAAGCTATGGACACCTGAAATACCCGCCGTATTCCATGGCTTGTATTGTTCTAAGGGTCCTAAAAACATTTCGTAAAGCCTGAGGCTGTCGGCTCCGTATTGCTCACAAATGGCATCTGGATTAACTACATTGTATTTAGATTTAGACATTTTTTCGACATCATGCTTGACTTTAATATATCCATCTTCCTCACCAATAAAATATGCATTATCTAATTCTGGTCTCCACTTAATTAAATCATCAATTTTAACAAGGCTGCTGCTATTTACAAGTGAAACATCAACATGAGTTGGCGAAAAATTCTCGTATTTAGCTTTATTGGAAACATGAAAATTTTTTTCAAACAATTCTTTCAAATCTCCAATGAAAAAATCTTCAAAACGCTTCTTTTCATCAACAACTTTATTTATTGTCTCATAATTTGTGTAAATAACAATTGGTTTGGCATCCTTTTTTAGACTTGTATTCCACTTGAATAAAAAAGCACTTGTCCCCAAAATCATTCCTTGGTTAATCAACTTTTTAAAAGGCTCCTCAACATTTACAAACCCTCTATCCTTCATAAACTTTACCCAAAAACGCGAGTACAACAAATGGCCTGTAGCGTGTTCGCTACCTCCTATATATAAATCCACATTTTCCCAATAGTTTAAGGCTTCTTCAGAAGCAAATGCCTCATCTCTCTTCGCTTTTTCTTCCATGTATCTGAAAAAATACCAGGAGCTACCTGCCCAACCTGGCATGGTGTTGAGTTCTAATGGGAAGATTGTTTTATTATCTATCAACTCATTACTCACTACTTTCTTCTCAATACTATTCCACGCCCAAACATCGGCACGTCCTAAAGGCGGCTCGCCTTCTTCGGTTGGTAAGTATTTTTCTACTTCTGGCAAGGTGAGTGGTAAGTATTCAGCATCTATCATCTGTGGCATGCCATTCACATAATACACCGGAAACGGCTCGCCCCAATAGCGCTGGCGTGAAAACACGGCATCGCGTAAACGGTAATTAGTTTTACCTTGACCCTGTCCTATTTGTTCTAGCTCGTAAATAACGCGCTTAGTAGCCTTTTTAAAATCTAAGCCATTAAGAAAATCGCTATTGGCAATTTTAACCTTGTCTTTAGAGGCATAGGCTTCTTCCGAAATATCAACACCATCAAAAATATTAGGAATGTCTATTCCAAAATGTTTTGCAAAATCGTAATCGCGCTGGTCGCCACAGGGCACAGCCATAACGGCGCCTGTGCCGTAGCCTGCCAAGACGTAATCGCCAATCCAGATAGGAATTGGATTTTTTGTAAATGGATGTTCTGCATAGGCCCCCGTAAAAACACCTGAAATGGTTTTTACATCGGCCATCCGGTCGCGCTCGCTTCGTTTTGCCGTTTTTTCTATGTAGGCTTCCACCTCAGCCCTTTGAGCTTCGGTTGTTATTTTAGATACTAGCTCATGTTCTGGCGCCAAGGTCATGAAGGAGGCTCCAAAAATGGTATCTGGACGTGTGGTAAACACCTCAATGGTCTCGGCATGATCTTTAACGTTAAACGAAACAGATGCACCTACGGATTTCCCAATCCAGTTGCGCTGGCTTTCCTTCAGCGAATCCGTCCAATCTATCGTTTCCAAACCTTGCAATAAACGCTCAGCATAAGCTGAAATCCGCATACTCCATTGGGTCATTTTTTTCCGAATCACAGGATGACCGCCACGTTCAGAAACGCCATTGACAATTTCATCATTGGCTAAAACCGTTCCAAGCGCAGGACACCAGTTAACTTCAGTTTCGGCTAAGTAGGTCAATCTATATTTCAACAAGATTTCCTGTTGTTGTTCAGAAGTATAGCTATTCCAATCCGAAGCGGTAAACGGGTCTATGTTATCATCACAAGCCGCATTAACTGCAACGTTTCCTTCTGATTTAAATCTTTCCACCAATGTGTCAATAGATTCAGCCTTATCGGAATCGTTATTGTACCACGATTCAAACAACTGAATAAAAATCCATTGGGTCCATTTGTAGTACTTTGGGTCTGAGGTGCGTACTTCTCTTGACCAGTCAAAAGAGAAACCGATTTGATCTAGTTGGCGACGGTAGGTTTTTATGTTTGTTTCTGTGGTAACAGCAGGGTGTTGACCTGTTTGTATGGCGTATTGCTCAGCCGGCAGACCAAAACTATCGTAACCTTGCGGATGAAGTACATTAAACCCTTTATGACGTTTGTAACGGGCATAAATATCACTGGCGATATAACCTAATGGATGACCGACATGCAAACCCGCACCACTTGGATAAGGGAACATGTCTAGAACGTAATATTTTGGTCTATTTGAATGATTTTCGGCTTTAAAAGTCTCATGCTTTTCCCAATACGCTTGCCACTTTTTTTCAATAGCCTTAAAATTGTACCTCATCACAAAGATTCATTGAAATAAGCAGCAAATTTAGGGCTATTACAACACAATTAAAAACTAAACGTTGTAATAGTCGGCAGAAGGAAATTGTTTTTTATTTTTACAGCACTAATCCATTTTTTATGGCATCATCCTTTGATAAGTATCAAAAGCGCAAACTGATTTCATCCTATATTTCTGTAGTGATTAGTATCTCCCTAGTGCTATTTCTTTTAGGGTGTCTTGGGTTGCTTGTCATCAACTCAAAGAAAGTAGCTAATCATTTCAAGGAACAAGTGGTGATGACCATTTATTTAAATGATACGGCTAAAGAGGTAGAAGTAAATCAATTGAAGAAAAGCTTGGCGATGTCAGACTATACCAAAGAAGCCGTTTATGTATCTAAAGAAGAGGCTGCAGACTATATGAAAGCCGAGACTGGTGAGGATTTTATGGATTTTGTGGGCTATAACCCACTTAAAAATTCTATTGATGTTTATTTAAACGCCGACTTCGTAACCACAGAACAACTTGCGGAAATTAGCAATACCCTTGCAAACAAAACGTTTATTGAGGAAATACGGTATGATAATGATTTGGTAGAATTAATGAATGATAACGTCAAAAAAATATCTTTTTGGGTATTGGTTATAAGTGGAGTGTTCACCCTGATAGCTGTTTTACTCATTAATAGTTCTATTAGACTTGCGGTCTATTCAAAACGATTTATAATAAAAACTATGCAAATGGTTGGGGCGACCAAAAGTTTTATTCGGCGGCCCTTTATATGGACGAGTGTTCAACTGGGTATTATAGGCGCTATTGTAGCACTCATGGGTTTGGCTGTTGTTTTGTATTATCTCAACTTGACATTTCCAGAATTGGAGCTTTTAAGAAATTCAATCTTATTAGTATTATTGTTCGTTGGCATTTTTGTGATGGGTATTGTAATTACATGGATCAGTACCTTCATTGCGACACAGCGTTTTTTGAACTTGAAAACGGATCAGCTTTATTATTAGTGTTAAGTTGATAGTTGTTGGTTGTTAGAAAATAAAATTTACTGGCTTTCGTTAGTATTTAAAAACCACCGTTCATGAAAAAATCCGTTAGAAATGCACTCATAATTTTGCCCATCTTGGTTTTAATTCCATTTTTGTTTTTTAAATCTTGCATGATTTACAATCCAAAACCCGCTGATTGTGATATTGTAACTACAAAAATCATTAAGGTAAGGGAAGGTTCTACCTTTGACATCCAATTTAAAGGAAGTACCGGCAATACCTATTACATCAACAGAGGATTAGAACAAGGTTTAAATTTAGATACTCTTAACGCTTTGGTTTTAAATAAAACCGTTACTTTGCATTTAGCAAAATTAGCTTTCGGTCCTACCAAACACATTGCCCAGCTTGCAATTGATGACCAAGTTATTTTTACAGAATTCGATTAGATTATGGGTGAAAAAAAACGAAAAGAGGCTTCTAAAGCCGAGTTTATTTTTGGAAAGAAAAACTACAAATGGTTATTTATTGGCTTGGCCTTTATCGCTGTTGGTTTTATAATTATGGCCGGTGGCGGTAGTGATGACCCAAACGTTTTTGACCCTTCAATTTTTCACTGGAGACGCATCCGTTTAGCACCAACTTTAGTATTGATTGGATTTGGCATTCAGGTCTATGCCATTCTTCTAAATCCCGATAAGGAAAAAAAATCAGATAAATAAAATAAGGAATATCCTATACATTGAACTTTCACATGTCTTATTTTGGAAATTGACTAATGAAAGATGATATTTGCTCCCCATGGATATATTAGATGCCATCATATTAGGTGTTGTACAAGGACTCACGGAATTTCTACCTGTGTCCTCGAGTGGTCACTTAGAATTGGGGAAGGCCATATTGGGCGATAATTCCTTGCCGCAAGAGAGTTTATTATTTACCGTGGTTCTGCATTTTGCTACGGCCTTAAGCACTATGGTTGTATTTAGAAAGGATATTGTTACCATTCTTAAAGGTGCTCTCCAATTTCAATGGAATGAGGATTTACAATTTATTTTAAAAATTGCGCTTTCCATGATACCGGCAACAATTGTGGGCCTATTCTATGAAGAGGAACTCGAGCAACTCTTTAGTGGTAATATCTTTCTCGTAGGTAGTATGCTTATTGTCACTGCTGTTTTACTGTTTCTAGCCGATAAGGCCAAGGACACAAAAAAAAACGTAACGTTTTCAAATGCTCTTATGATAGGTATATCCCAAACCATTGCTATACTTCCAGGTATCTCCAGGTCTGGAGCTACTATTTCTACATCCGTTTTATTGGGGAATGATAAAACCAAAGCCGCTAGATTTTCATTTTTAATGGTTGTACCACTCATTTTCGGAAAAATTTTTAAAGATATATTTAGTGGTGCCCTCACCTATGAGAACTCAAACTTTACAAGCCTGACTGTCGGATTTGCCGCAGCCTTTATAGCTGGTTTATTTGCTTGTACATGGATGATAGCTTTGGTAAAAAAAAGTAAGTTATCCTACTTTGCCATATACTGTGCTGTTGTTGGTATTACTGCAATCATCTGGACGTTTCTGTAATCATGAAAACACTAGACGACTATAAAAACGGTCAGGTTGTTTTAATTGATAAACCTCTAGAATGGACTTCCTTTCAAGCCGTTAGTAAATTGCGTTGGGCTATCCGAAAAGCTTTTGGTATTAAGAAAATAAAAGTTGGTCATGCAGGTACCCTAGACCCATTAGCCTCTGGTTTGTTGGTGATCTGTACAGGTAAAATGACAAAGCAAATCAATATCTTCCAGGGCCAAGAGAAAGAATATACGGGCATTATTACATTGGGTGGCACTACGCCATCTTACGATTTGGAAACTGATATTGATAAAACATTTCCAACAGATCATATTACTGAAGCTCTAATCCATGATACTACAAAACAATTTATTGGAACCATAGATCAATTTCCACCCGTGTTTTCCGCGATTAAAAAAGACGGAAAGCGACTTTATGAATTTGCTAGAGCTGGCCAAGAGGTTGATATTACATCTAGACAAGTGGAAATATCAGAATTTGAAATTACTGAAAAGCTTAACCAGCAACTTAAATTTAGAGTGGTTTGTAGTAAAGGCACTTACATTAGGTCACTAGCCCACGATTTTGGAACAGCACTAAACTCAGGCGCACACTTATCAAAACTACGCCGGACACGTATCGGAAATTTTCTGGTTGATGATGCCATGTCACCTCTGGATTTCGTGAATACCCTACCTCTTAGCTAAGCAATTTGCAAGAGTTGAATAAGCCTTGTTTAAACCATTTCGTTATTATATTCGTATATACCTTGAATTAAACTTTAGATTTTTTTGAAATTTATTGAAACATACAAAGCTGCAATAATCACTTTTCTGTTAGCCGGAATTTTAATCTTGTCGATGTTTAGTATTCAGCTTAGGCAAAAGGGTAAACTTATAACCGAGAGTTACTACGAACTTGAACCTGAGCCAGAGCCATTGAAAAAGGAACTTAAAAATAGCGAACCCTTAAAAGATGGAGCAAGTGATAAGGCCTTTAACGAAGACGAGGAATACAAAAAAATAATGCAGAATTTTAAGTCGGTTAGTGCAAATGACTTTGAACGAACTACCAAAACCCTTGAAGCATCCAAAACCAATAATGTCAATGAGGAAAATAGTCTTAACGAATCTTATGCCGCTAATAAGAGCGCGGGCTTAAATTCAAAAGAGACCGAATCTTACAAAAAATTACAAGAAGAACTGAAAAAGCGGTTAGACAACAAAAAAATTGCAGACGAACACGCCAAGTCTAAAAGCACACTCACCTATTCCCTTAAAGGTAGAGCCTTAGAATATTATAAAACCCCACGCTATTTATGTGAATTTGGGGGCAAAATTGTAGTAAGCATTAAAGTTGATGCCAACGGTACTGTTTATGATGCCTACATTAATGGTTCTTCTAACTCTAACAACCAATGTCTTATAAACCATGCTATTGAATATGCTAAATCTGCTAGGTTCAGTAGCTCTGAAAGAAAAGACCAGCTAGGCACCATAACCTTTATCTTCAAAGGAAAAGGTTAAGACAATAGCTCGACCAAATCTTGGATAGTAGACTGTCCTTTGTCCTTATTATACCAGCGTTGCAAATCTTCCTTAAATTCTAAAGTTAAACTTCCATGTTTTAACTTATAATCATTTACCATTTCGGTAGCTTTTGTTGGCCTAGGTCCAAAGGTGTTTAAGACCGTATCTGTTTTGTTATCTAACATAATGAGTTTCGGAATAGACCTACCGCCATTAGTTAAAAACTCATTCATCAACGCGTCATTATCATCTCTGAGGACAATACGATAATTTATGTTTTTGTTGAGCTCGGCAACTTTATTAATCACTGGTAAAATATGGGCTGCATCTCCACACCAACTTTCCGTTAAAACCAACCAAGTAACGTCCCCTGTAAAACCTTGAATTTTTGCTTTATCCTGGTCAGTTAATTTAACCATCTTATCCCAGCGTTTCATGCGTCTTTGGTTGAGCATGGTATAATTTGCCATGGCTTCCGTCTTTTCATTACCCGTAGTCGATGAAATCTCAACTAACGAATTTACTAATTCAACGTACTCTTGATAGGACACACTATTTTCAAGGCTTTCTGAAATTACTGTTTTAACCATATATACTCCTGATATTTCCATGTTACAAATTTAAGTTGGTATTTATATTTTTTCTGTCACAGTTGTTACCTTAGTAGTTAAATTAAAGGAATACTTACAATATGAGAGATCAGTGGGTTGTTGCATTAGATTACCTTAGAATAGTTTTGCTATTAGGATTTGCCTTGCCTGTTATGGCCATGTATTTTGACTGGTTTAAAGACAGTACATTTTTTACTGAAGAGCGACTCAACACTATTAAAAATAGTGCCATACTCTTTTACATTATTGTTTACGTCATAGAGCTAAGGTTAAAATTAAAGATCAAAGACAATCACATAGCCGTTCTTAAAACTAAGCTACATAAATATGAACAGGGAGCCTAAACGCTGCGGATGGTGCAAAGGTGACCCTCTGTATGAGGCTTATCATGATAAAGAGTGGGGTGTGCCCGTTTACGATGATGATACTTTATTTGAATTTTTAGTTTTAGAGACGTTTCAAGCAGGTTTAAGTTGGATTACAATTCTACGTAAACGAGAGAACTTCAGACTTGCATTTGATAATTTCAATTATAAACGCATTTCAAATTACGATGACGAAAAAATTACTGCGCTTTTAAACAATTCAGGAATTATTCGCAATAAGCTTAAGATAAGAGCCACGGTATCAAATGCGCGGGCATTTATTAAGATTCAAGAAGACTTTGGTTCATTCTCCAACTATATTTGGGGATTTATCGATGGCACTCCAATTAAAAATAATTTTAATAATCTGAAGGATATACCTGCAAATACAAGCCTAAGCGATACGATAAGTAAAGATTTGAAGAAACGGGGATTTAAGTTTGTGGGTAGCACCGTCGTATATGCTCACATGCAGGCTACAGGTATGGTTAACGATCATATTATGTCTTGTTTCAGATACAACGAGGTCTGAGGATTTCTCATAAGTCAAAAGATTTAAATACCTTAGTAAAACAAATTAAATATTGTTCTGAATTAGTAATACTATTTTATTAATGCTGAAATTTCCCCAAATAATGATATATGCTATGAGGTTTCCAAAATTTATGTTCACTCTGATGAGTCTATTAAGCCTAATGGGTTTAAGCGCTCAAATCACTTATGAATCTGCCTTTCCAAACATTACATTTTCACGCCCTGTTGAAATTCAAAACGCCCAAGATGGTTCAAACAGGATGTTTGTGGTTGAGCAGCCTGGTCGCATTGAGGTATTTCCAAACACCCCAAATGTAACAGGTGCACAAGTATCAACGTTTTTAAATATTGAAGGCATTGTAACATTTTCTGCTGGGCAAGAGATGGGTCTTCTGGGATTAGCTTTCCATCCTAATTACAGTCAAAATGGTTATTTCTATGTCTATTATACCACTGGTAGTTCCAGTAATTTAAGAATGATAACGTCTAGATTTACAGTAGATTCATCAAATCCAAATCTTGCAGATCCTAATAGCGAAGTCGTATTATTAGAATACAACAAAAACCAATCCAACAGCAACCATAATGGCGGTAAGATTGCTTTTGGCGTAGATGGCTATCTCTATATTTCAGTAGGCGATGGCGGTGGTGGAAACGATCCGCAGAATAATGCACAAAACATCAATAATAGCTTTGGTAGCATCTTAAGGATTGATGTAGACGTGGACGGCAGCAACCCCATGGCACCGAATGGAAATTACGAAATACCAAGTGACAACCCCTTTGCAAGTGGACCAGGCTTAGACGAAATCTTTGCATATGGCATAAGGAACACATGGAAGTTCTCAATTGATGAAGTTACTGGTAATATTTGGGGAGCAGATGTTGGTCAAGGTGATTTTGAAGAAATAAATCTTATCGCTAACGGTGGAAACTACGGTTGGAAACGTTTTGAAGCTGAGAGTGTGGCCAACAATACACCTACAGAAGGACCTGGTCCGCTTACATTTCCTGTTTATTTCTATTCGCACAATTTAGGAGATGTTTCTATTACTGGCGGCTATGTATATAGAGGCTCTGAGATAAGCAGTTTAAGCCCAGATATTAACTCTAAATACATTTTTGCAGACTACGTTAGCGGTCGGGTTTGGGCATTGGATTATAACTCAACAACCCAAGTTGCAACAAGAACACTACTTTTTGATACTCCGGGATTCGTTTCTACATTTGGTTTGGACGAAAACGGCGAGATTTATTTTAGCTCCTACGGCAGTACAGCTCAAATCTTCAAGCTTAAAGATGGTACTACGGCGCCTTCTGGAACCGCTGTAAATGGCATAGGCACTTGGGCCAATGTTACGTCCAGCGCCATAAATGGCCAAATAAGGGCTGTTGAAACAGCTTTCGATGGTAGTGTTTATATAGGTGGTGATTTTAGTGTTTCCGGAAATAGTGGAATTAACAATATTGCCGTTTGGTCAGAATCAGATGGCCTGAGCACCATGGGGAGCACTAATGGCACTATTAATGCCTTAAAAATTGCACCAAATGGTGACTTATATGCTGGTGGAAATTTTTCAGAAATAGGAGGTGTCAGTGCAAATAATATTGCGTTTTGGAACGGCACATCATGGTTTCCTCTTGCTTCGGGTATTGACGGTTCTGTGGCTGCTATAGCGATAGATGCCAATGGAAATGTATATGCCGGTGGTATTTTTGAGAACCTCAACAACTCGCCAGCACGAAATATAGCAGTTTGGAATGGTACGACTTGGAGTTCACTTGAAGACCAAACAACCTCCATAGCTGGAACCAATAATGAGATTCGTTCCCTTGATATTGACAATTCCGGCATTTTATATGTTGGAGGTAATTTTGATGAAGCTGGAGGTGTATCAGCAAATAGGATTGCCACTTGGAATGGAACCAATTGGGGTAGTCTTGGCACTGGAACGAGCGGATTTGTTGAAGCCATTGCAACTACGGATAATGCTATTTTTGTTGGCGGTAATTTTGGCGAAGCTGGAGGGCAACAAGTCAACCGGATTGCGAAGTGGGACAAAAATACCAACACTTGGTCTAGCTTGGGAAATGGTGTGAGCAATATTGTTACAGCGTTGATTCACGATGGACAAAATCTTTATGCTGGAGGCGGGTTTGAAATAGCTAACAATAGCGCAACCGATCGAATCATAGTTAATAAAATAGCCCAATATAATGAGACCGATGGCTGGAGACCTCTAGGTACTTATACTGATGTTGGTGTAGATACCCAAATTAATGCCATACAGTTTGCAAAGGATACAAGTGGAATTGATAAAATATTTGTTGGTGGAAATTTTACAACAGCTGGGAACATATCCGCTCAAGATATTGCGCAATGGCTATCAGACGATGCCTTAAATGTATCTGAGGTAGACCTTTTAGATGGTTTTCAAATCTATCCTAATCCCACATCATCCAATGTTAGGCTGAGTCGCTCTGTGCCATGGTATCTAAGCGATGCCCTAGGGAGGAAAATTACATCAGGAAGCAGTGATGTTGTACCTATGACTGCACTACCCCAGGGACTATACTTCCTCAACGTCTCAAAAAAAATTACCTTTAAGATCATTAAAAGATAACCACGTTTAAGTGTTGTTTGTATAATTTTATCATTTAGAACAATTATCTAATTTTAAGTATTTAATTTATATGAGTATTCAAGTATGAAACTAATCGCTACTGCGCTATTTATTTTTATTTTTTCTTCAATTGTTTTTTCACAGGCAAAGGACGAGCGAGAAGAACGTATTACTTTGAAGGAATTTCCCGAACCCGCAATATCATTGATAAAAAATTTACCCAAAAATTGCAAAAAGTTTAAATTTTATCGGGAGACGGATGGAACACATAAGAGTTTTGAGGCCAAATTCAAATATAAGAAACACCTTTACAGCATTGAGTTTAATTTAAAGGGTATCGTTGAAGATATTGAACAAAATATCAAATTCAAGGAAATAGACCACGATATCAAATCCAAGATTAGTAACTATTTTGATGGAAATTTTTCAAAAGTCAAAATCATAAAGACTCAAAAACAATATCTTTTAATTCCTGATATTGATCACTCAACCCAAACACGTGACATCCTAACGAAAGAAGATAAATCCCATACGAATTACGAAATTATCGCAGAGGTCCAAACTAATAACAAACGAGAATTTAGAGAGTTTACATTTAGTGGCTCTGGAGAAATTATTGCCTTCAGAATTCTTAACGCAACCTCTTATGAGCATGTCTTATACTAATGCGCTTTTTATTATTTTCTTTTTATGCAGTGGTTTTAGCTCTTATAGCCAAGAAGTTTTCGCCACACTTGGTGAATCCTCCGTGGCTATTAACCATAATGTAACCGATGTTTATAAAGTAAATTTTACAGTAAACTCGAGGTATTATTTATATAGGGATAATGATTTTGGTTTTGAAAATCGGCAAATTGACCTAATTCATTTTTCCACATTAAATCTTGCCTACAACCAAAGTATCAGCTTAGGTGTTCAATATCGTATCAGGGAAGGAATCGATGGAGGCAATAACGAATTACGATTCACACAACAATATAATTTTACAGAGCGCCGATTTGCTCTTCGTTTTGGGCACCGGTTTAGATTGGAAGAGCGTTTTTTTAATAATATAACTTTTTTTAGAACGCGCTACAGATTTGCATTAGACTTTCCGTTGAACGGTGAACGATTAGATATAGGCGAATGTTATGTTGTAGGTTCTACAGAAGCCTTGCTATCGCTAAGCAAAAAAACCAACCCTCGCATAGGATATCGAATTACTGGACAATTGGGATGGGTACCCTCAAAATCCCTTAAAATTCAAGGTGGGCTCGAATATCGTTTCATTAATTTAAATATAACGCGTTCTCAAAACCTTTTTATTTTGACCTCCGCTATATTAAATATCTAATTGAGGAGAAACTTTAAATACTCGGCTCTGGAAATATGTTTAGCTCCCAAACTCTTTAAATGTTTAGTGTGTAGTTGACAATCTATCAATTTGTAATCAGAGTTTTGAACAAAAGAAATAAAGCCAAATTTACTTGCATTGCTAACTTTGGAAAACATACTTTCACCACAAAATACACCATTATGGATATCAACGCCATACAAACCTCCAACGAGCTTATTTTTCTGCCAAACCTCAACAGACAAAGCGAAACCCAAGTCATGTAATTTCACATAAGCCTCTAACATATCATCTGTAATCCAAGTACCTTGTTGTCCAGCTCTTTTGGTTTGGGCACAGGCTTCAAGTACGTCTCTAAAAGCTTTGTTCTTCGTGATTTTGAAAGTGTTCTTTCGTATAATTTGAGTCATGCTTTTAGAAACTTTTAATTCATTTGGAAAAAGGACAAATCGAGGATCAGGTGACCACCATAAAATGGGCTCTTCATTCTCATACCAGGGAAAAATCCCATTTCTGTAGGCATGAATCAATCGCTCTGATGATAAGTCCCCACCAACGGCTAAAAGCCCTTCCGCAGACGCTTCACTCACGTCTGGAAATTCTATTTTATGAGATAAAAAGTGCATTTTAGACAGGGTTTATTCTTTTTTCAGTGCTTTTTGCTGTTAAATTAATAGTTAAACTTTGATGCTACAATATTTTTAAAGATATTTGAATTGACCTTTATTCATAAATTTTGTTCATCATTGCTTTTTTAAGTTTGTTTTAAAGGTCAAAACCTAAAACCACAGCATTAAGTCCTGACTAACCATCAGGACTTTTTCTTTTGAACATAAAAAAAGACCGTTATAAAAATAACAGGTCTTTTTTGTTCATTAATTTAGTTTCTTAAATTATTTAAAACGGCAGGTCATCGTGATCGTCTTCGTTTAAATCACTCACTGGCTCAAACGCTTCAGCAGGCGGAACAGGGGGTATATCACCACTAGCAGCTTCAGATTGTATAGCTTCAATTCTCCAACCCTGGATAGAATTGAAATACTTGGTTTCTCCTTGCGGATTTACCCATTCTCTCCCTCTCAGGTTGATGTTTATCTTAACCTGTTGCCCTTCTTGATAATTGTTTAATAAGTCTGTTTTATCTTGAACAAACTCTATAGAAATATGTTGTGGGTATTGCTCTTCAGTAGTTACGACCACCTCTCTTTTTCTAAACCCATTATTACCAAAGGTTTGTGTCTCTCCTATTACCTTAATACGTCCTTGTACTTCCATTGTTCTTTTACTATAATTTATGTTGATTCAATTTCTCTTTACTCTACGAAAGTAATAACTTCCATGCACTTTCTACATCGCCATAGCTTAAATAATTCTGTGCTAATTTGTGTTTTTCCCTGTGTGATGCATTTTTAATATTCGGGTAACGCTCGCTTATGTCTTCTATAAATTTATTGACTTGGTCCTTAGTCGGTAAAGCCTCCACATTTGCCAGCATACCGAGGTTATTTCCGGTTAGAATCATACTGTCTTTTACATGATCCGGCATGGCATCCACGCCAATTCCCAAAGTAAGCAACGGCTTGGGGATTTCAAAAAATCCTTTTTTTGCCCTACTGTAGTAGCTACCTCCTGCCCGTGCCACAAGATCTAATGCCTCTTGGTTAATGGTGCCATCTTCATTCATTACCTCATCAACAATATGAAACTTTAAAACCTCGCAGATGATAAGATTACCTGCCCCGCCTTCACTGCCTAAGGAAATGATTTCGTTCACCTTGCATTCCATTTGTATTGGGGATTCAGCCACTCTGAAAGGTTTGATGTCTTCTGACGGTAACATGGTCAACCCCGCCTTTTCAAATTCGTTAACTCCGTCAGGGTACTCCGTGCTACTTAAAGACATTTGATGTACAATGTCATAATTAACGACATTAATAACAACTTCTCGTACCTGTTCAACATTCCGTAAGGTATGTTTAGTGGTATTGTCCCGTACCCGTCTTGCAGGAGAAAAAATTAATATTGGTGGATTACTGCTAAATACGTTAAAATAACTAAATGGCGATAAATTAGGATTACCATCAGCATCAATAGTACTTGCAAATGCAATAGGCCTAGGCGCTACAGCACTGAGTAAATAACCGTGTAATTTTCCTGTGGAAAGATCTTTTGAATTTAAAGAAATCATGCAGTGAACTGATTTTCAACAAATATAAATATATTAGATGGTCGCTGAAAGTATTTTACCAAATCCACAGAACAATATTATTAACATTATTGCATTATATTTAAAACGAAATTGACTAATCAATGACCATCCGTTCTAACCGCAACATAATCCGCTGGGTTATTATCTTTTCATCCTTTGCTATTATTTCACTTATCCTCTGGAACACCTATGTATTTTTTCAGAATTTTAAGGCAGAAGAACGCGCAAAAATGCGCAATTGGTCTTTTGCGCAAAAGGAACTTAGTACCACCCAGGATTTAACCTCTGATGTTGGCGAACTTCCCTTTGAAATTATAGCAAGTAATAAAACCACCCCCATGATAAAGGTGAGTAGTGATGGCAGTTTGGATTACAGAAATATAGACGAAGAAAAAGCCAAGGATTCCTTGTATCTGATTAGTCTAATTGAAAAGTTCAAAAACGAAAACCAGCCTATAGAGATTCGCTATCAAGACAAGGTGCTTTCTACGTTATATTATGGTAATTCTCCCCTCTTAAACAAATTAAAATATTACCCTTTAGCGCTATTACTGATCATTTTTCTTTTTGCTGCCGTCGTCTATTTCTTTTACAGAAGTACTAAAAATGCAGAACAAAATAAACTCTGGACGGGTATGGCCAAAGAAACTGCCCACCAAATTGGAACACCTTTATCCTCCCTTGTGGGTTGGGCAGAAATCTTAAAAACCGAAGGTGTGAATGCCCAGTATATTATGGAAATAGAAAAGGATATTGACCGTCTAAAAACCATCACAGATAGATTTAGCAAAATTGGCTCGCTACCTACTTTAGAACCAATGGATATTGTCGCTGTCACAAAATCCTCTTTTGATTATATTAGCTTACGTTCATCGAAACTTATAAATTTTTCGATCCAATGTCCTGAAGAAGAAATAATTGTAAAGCTAAATCCACAATTATATAGCTGGACCATTGAAAATTTAGTTAAAAATGCCATAGATGCCATGAAAGGCAAAGGTGATTTAACGCTAAATATGGAAAAGACGGACAAACATGTTTTTCTACATATTTCAGACACCGGTAAAGGGATTCCAAAACACCAATTCAAAAAAATATTTGAGCCCGGTTTTACTACAAAAAAGCGAGGGTGGGGCTTGGGACTATCATTGGCCAAACGTATTATTGAAGACTATCACGACGGAAAGATCAAAGTACTTCATTCTGAGCCAAGCAAAGGCACTACTATTCAAATTACCTTGAAAATCGTCTAATTTTTAGTTGAAATAAGATGCGATTTGAGAGGCAGTTTCCTCAAATTCTTCAGATGTTATTTTAACCTTACTCGTAAAACGCGCATTTTCCATGGAATGTAATGGAATAAGATGTACGTGCACATGTGGCACTTCCAAACCAATGACTGACATTCCTACCCGCTTACATGGAACTGCTTTTTCAATAGCTAGAGCAACACGCCTAGAAAACTGCATCAAAGCGGTATACGTCCCTTCGTCAAGGTCAAAAATTTTATCCACTTCCTTTTTGGGAATACATAAGGTATGTCCCTTCGAGTTGGGATTGATATCTAAAAAAGCATAAAACCTATCCGTCTCTGCGACTTTGTATGAAGGAATCTCACCATTGATAATTTTAGTGAAAAGCGTTGCCATAATTACAAGGTTTTAATAACAATGAATACTACTAATATAAAAATATTCCTGCTGAAACAAGTTAAGCAGGAATACAATCTTAAATTTTAATTATAACTTCTATCTGGAAATCTCAAGGATTTCAAATTTCATAATACCACTAGGAACTTGTATTTCAGCAACATCACCAACAGATTTTCCTAATAATCCTTTACCAATGGGAGAATTAACAGATATTTTACCGGCAGCTAAGTTTGCTTCACTTTCTGCAACCAAAATATAGGTCATTTCCATACTATTGGTTTGATTCTTGATCTTAACTTTAGATAATGCTAAAACCTTAGAAGTATCTAGTTGAGATTCATCAATAATTCTTGCATTTGCAAGTGTCTCTTCCATCTTCGAAATCTTCATTTCTAACATACCTTGTGCTTCCTTAGCAGCATCGTATTCGGCATTTTCACTCAAATCCCCTTTATCCCTGGCATCAGCAATAGCTTGAGATGCCTTCGGACGTTCGACATCCTTGAGATAATTTAATTCATCTCTCAGTTTCTTTAGGCCTTCTTCCGTATAATAAGATACTTTACTCATAATTCATTCGTTTTACTAAATAAAAGATGCTGAAACGAATTCAGCATATAAAAAAAATCCCGCGGCTACGAGATTGAGTTACAAATATATAAAATATTTATGGGATAGTTGAATTAATCGTAAATTGCGCAGCAATAATTTCTAATGAAAAAAACACTTATAATTCTGTCAATGCTATTGTTATTAAATTGCAATAGAGATGATAATAGCGTTAATTGTAATTTTTTATTTGATGCAGGGGTTAATCTTGAAGTAAACACCAATTTTCCTCAATTTAGCCAGTTGGCATTTCCATCTAATGGAGAATACGTTCCTAATCAAGGAAATAATGGTATTTGGTTATGGCGATTAAATTCAGCTACCCTTTTAGCATGGGATGCTGCTGACCCCAGTCATCAACCGTCTAGCTGTTCTACATTAACCGAATCTGGGACTGGCGATATTGTGGTTTGTGGTTGTGAGGATGAAAACCGTTATAGTCTCGCTACTGGCTTTGGATTGGAAGGAAATACACAACCCTGTACGTTACAGCCATACAGGGTTGATAATTTAGGAAATGGCGTCTTCTTAGTAACGAATTAAAAGTTTAGGGTTAATCCTAACAAGAAATTCGTCGTGGCTTGCGGATAAAAGCCAACACCCTCAATAGTAGTTATTGTCCCTGGATTTGAAAAGTCGTCATCAAACGTATAGTAGTAGCCATTAGAAACAAACTTTTCATTGAAAATATTGTTGACCAAACCAGTTAAAACAACAGAATCAAAAACCGAATTTGTCTTAATTGTATAGGTCACATTTAAATCGTTCACAAAAAAACTATCCAGCTTTGACAATTCTGCTTCTGTATTGCTCATAAATTGTTCACCCACAAATTTACTCAAAAGAGACACTTGAAGATTTTTAGCAGGCTGGTATACTATGGCATTAGCCGCTATAACATCTGGAGAAAACGCAATGGCCGTTTCACCGAGGCTAACTAACTCACCATCTAGTGAAGTTATGGTTTCACGATTGCGGTTAACACTAATCGTAGCGTTAGGTTGAAGGGTTAATTGTGGTGTTATCGGAATAATGGCCTCCAATTCCACACCCAGCCTGTAACTCTCACCACTATTGGTTCTAATAGGATTACCAACATCATCAAGCTGTCCGGATAAAACCAATTGTTCGTTGTATAACATAAAGTATCCGTTGGCGTTAAATGTAAAATTACCCTTGTTATGCCTCCAGCCTAATTCAAAATCATTAAGTTGCTCTGGCCGCACATTTGGATTGTTTTCAAAATCTTGTCTGCTAGGTTCTCTATTGGCCCTAGCATAAGAGAAGTAAAAACTATTATTTGAATTAGTCTTATAAGTAATCCCTGCTTTTGGATTAAAAAATGTATAGTTTACATCAACATCAAACGGCTGTAAGCCCGAAGATTCTAGACCTGAAGTTTCATAATTAACATTTCTAACCTGTACATCTCCAAACAACCTAATTTTATCATTTAATCGATAATCTGCTTTTGCAAATACCGACGCATCATTCTTTTTACCGTTACCTTCATAGTAACGCTCACCAAGCGGCAAGTCTGTAGCGTATTCTGCCCAAATCACCTTTCCAAAATGGTCGCCATCATAATGACTTAAAGAGACTCCCATTATAGCGTCAATGGTATTGTCTTTATAATTGATATTAGCATTAAGGACATAGAAATTATTATCTAACCACCGTTGCCTAACATAATCCATACTGTCAACAGAAGTGCCATTAACATTAATTGGGTTCAATCCTAAAAAATCAAATGTGGCATCAGGTGCAAACAGAATATTCGAATAGTAGTAATTATCTATATATTCTTCAAAAAAACCACGGCCGTTCGTATAGTTAAGCCCGATATTGGAGGACCAGTTACGGTTATAGCGTTCATTCCAATGCAATTGGTAATGGTCTTGGCGATAATCGTCTATTTGGTTATCATAGAATCCTGTTCTATTTCCGTTATCATCAAATTGAATACCACTAATATTGAACTGTCTATTGTCCTCAAGATTAGGATTTTCGCCAATAGCAGCTATGGTTGAGGGGTCAAAACCAAACCAAGATTGATAGGTCATTTCCCTTCCACCGAAAGTTATGGCCTTAATCAAGGTATTGTCATCAACATAAGACCCTTGCAGGAAATAAGATTTTAAGCTTGTGGAAGCGCGGTCAATATAGCCATCCGATTCAATATTAGAAAGTCGACCAGCAATCTCAAAATGTTCATTCATCAGGCCTGTACTAAATTTCACTGTATGCTTTCTGGTATTAAAACTTCCGAATGAATTGGAGACTTCACCAGAAGCCTCCTTAGAAACTGCATCAGTTAAGATATTAATGCTGGCACCAAAAGCTGCCGAGCCATTTGTGGATGTACCAACCCCCCGCTGTAGTTGTAAACTTTCAATCGAGGAGGCAAAATCACCAAGGTTAACCCAAAATGTCCCTAAAGACTCTGCATCACTATAGGGAATACCATTTATGGTAATGTTAGTGGATTGGGCACTTACCCCTCTGATTCTAATCCCTGTATATCCTATACCTGCACCAGCATCTGATGTTGTGACGACAGATGGCAAAAAATTTAGGAGCACAGGAATATCCTGTCCTAAATTTCGTTTTGCCAACTCTTTTTTAGTAACATTTGTGTGCGTAATGGGAGAGGTTGCTTTGACCCTTACGGCTTTAACCAAAACTTCATCTAGGGTCTCAATTTTTGTGGAATCTGTTTCCTTTTCTTGTGAAAAAATACTTGTCGTTACAAGACATAAGGACAAAAAAGCGAATAAATTTTTCATACGACTATAGATAATAATCGAATAAAAAGAGGTAATTATTCTTTAGTTAATATTTGATTGTTTGAACGATATAAAACCTTTCAAGCGCCAAAGCGCCATCTGAGCTTTCACCAAAAATGCATAAAATGACATTTTTTAACGCTCGATTCCTAAACAGCATTACCTGTTCTAGGTTCAATGGGTATGATCTCAGCCACTTATTGGCACCCCTTTTTTGAGAACGTTACAAAGGTACTAACTAAATATGGAATGCAAATAATTGAAGCAAAAAAATCAAATTAAATCTGGTGGTTTTCTATTGGTCTTTTTTTGAGACTGTTGGCGCTTGTTCTCTAGGCGTTTTTTCTTAACTGCCTTTGGAATTTTTGTAGGCTTGCGCTCTGTTTCTTCCTTTAAACCGTCCTCTATGAGTGCTAAAAAGCGTTTGGTGACAATTTCCTTATTTTTGAGTTGACTTCTTGTAGCACTGCAGCTGAGGATTAAATAACCATTTTTATTGATACGGTTAGAAAGGTTAATCACCAATTTAGCGCGTTGTTCTTCTGACAAAACTTCAGATTTAAATACATTGAAATAAAGCTCAACTTTAGTAGCCACCTTATTTACATGTTGTCCCCCGCTTCCTGAACTTTTAACAGCTTTGTAGTTAACTTCTGATTTTAAATCCTCAAAATCCACAATTATTTAATTTGATGAGGTGCCTTAAGCAAGTCATTAACTGTCTTTACCGGGTTGAAGGTAATGATTGGTACCTCTACGAAAATAGTGTTCCAATAGGCCATACTACCATTCCATAGCCCAGGTAATTCCAAAGCTTTCAAATCTTTACCAGCCTTAGTCTTCATGGTTATGAAAGCAGCATCGTGGTCTACAAAATCTTCTAAATTAAATTTCTCACCCTTGTAATTCTTTACGCCACACACCAAATCAACTGGGTTGAAATGGGTAGAATTCTTTAAAATGTTTTTTTGAGATTTATCCTTGAGATTAATTTGGGCGGACTCAACGATTTGAAGTGACTGATTTCCATTTTTGTCGTTTACCCAAAATGGTCCTCCGCCTGGCTCTCCCTCATTTTTAACCATCCCACAAACACGAATTGGTCTGTTTAACTTTTCCACTAAGTAATCCATCTTGTATTTTTCAGAATATTTATCAAATTCTTCAGAGATTCTTACGTTCAATTCTCGTGTGAGAAATTCCACTATATCGGTCAATTCATTTTCGGAAACGTTTCCATTATCTAACTTCTCTAAACAGGAGAAGGTCTTAGACTGTAATCTCAATAAAATTCCGGCAAGGACTTTTTTATATTTAGCAATTTCTTCCTTGTATTGGTTTACCACAACATTGTCAATGTTTTTTATGAATATGATATCTGCATCAACTGCGTTAAGGTTTTTTAAAAGTGCACCATGCCCTGAGGGTCTGAACAACACACTCCCATCCTCATTTCTAAAGGGCTCATTATTTGGTGTTACCGCTATGGTATCTGTGGATTCTTCTTGGTAAGAATAGCCAATCTCAAAATTTATGCTTGTGTTTTCTGTAACGTCTTTCTCTACATTACTAAACTCCTTTTTAAATTTATCTTCATGGTCCTCGGAAATGGTAAAGTGAAGATTTGCCGTATTACCGTTTGAGGCGTACAATGCAGCTTCGTACAAATGCTCTTCGAAAGCTGTTGCAATATGGTCATCTGAATATTTGTGAAATGGTAAGAGTCCTTTAGGACAATTACCATAATTCAATTGGTCTTTATCTAACATGGCCTTTACGAAGTACCAAACTTTTTGACTGTCATTTAGTTCGTCAAATTTTATATGGCCCGACTCAAGTTGTTGTATAACTAACTTATAAAAAGGAAATTTCTCTAGACCAATCATAAACAAGGACAAATCCTTTAATTTCTTTTTATTTATATAGGAATTGACAGATTCGCCATCTAACTCATATTCTTGTAAAAACTTAAATAAAAATTTAAACATGCGCGTAGCAGCCCCTGAGGCAGGCACAAATTTCAAAAGCGATACATCGTTTTTCTGCTCCTCAAATTTCGCTATAGCCTTGGTAATTAAATCGTCATTTAAACCAATAACACCATTATTTTTGGTAGCTGCTTCTGCTATATTAGTAAAAGGTATGCCTGTTTTAAAAAGTGTAATTTGTGACTCCACCATTTTTAAGGTAAGACCTTTAGATTCTATTTGTTTGATATCGCTTGCTGTAAAACTCATTGTTGTTTTTCTAATAATTTGTTGATTTGGCTAACGGCACACTTAAAGCGTTCGTCCTTATTTCCTTTGATTAAAATATAAGGTTTTTTGTGGGTTATCAAAGCATTTTCAAAAGCTTTAAACATTCGTTGGCGTTCTAGTGGTTTATCTCGTAAATCGTCAGGCACCCAAGGGGTGTCAATATAAGTTAATAAATATAAGTCATAAGTATTTGAAATGGCGTATTGATCCAGAATTGGGTCGCACGTTCCTTGATAATAGGCTTCACTATAGACCTTAGTTTCAAGCAAGTCTGTATCGCAAATCAATACGGAATCTGTTTTTTTTGCCAGTTCATTTTCTAATCGCATCTGACCAATAGCAATGGGGACTAAATCCTCTGGTTCGCAAGTCTTACCTTCCACATTCCACTTATCTTGCAGGTAGTCACGCGCATACTCAGGGACCCAATAGGTCTTGTAGTGCTCAGCCAACTGTTTTGATAATGTTGTTTTACCTGTAGACTCCGGTCCAAACAAAACAATTTTTATGCAGTTTGAAGGTTCTTGTCTAAGTTTCTCTTCCATTCTCTATAGCCATAAATTGCAAGTATCGTAAATATAAGGTATTGTAATGATAACATTCCTAGACCACGATAGGCGTATAAGGGAATAGTTATTATATCTCCCAATATCCAGAGCGTCCAATTCTCGAGTTTTTTGATTGCCATGTACCACATCGCTGTAAAGAATATGCCAGAAGTAACAATATCAATATAATTGGGAATCTCTAGGGTATAATCAAATGCATTATATACCGAATAGGTTATAAACATAGTTAATACGAATAACCCTACTCCAATATATTTTTCTCTTGTTGTAGTTCTTGAAATTGGAATAAGGTAGTTATCACCCTTTTTTCTAGACCAATTCCACCATCCATAAATACTCATAACGGAATAATAGAAATTCATCAACATATCTCCTAAATAGCCGTTAATGAATAGCAAATAAACTGTAATCACCGTACAAATAATCCCTGTAGGGTAAACCAAAATATTTTCTTGTTTAGCATACCAAACACTAGCCACACCAAAAACAAAGGCCACCGCTTCAAGACCAATTTGAAACGCAGGTGTATTGCGATAAGCCTCTAAAAAAAAATCAAAAATTTGGCTCATAGGCACTACGATCTGTTTTTACGAGTTTCATTTGTAACACTGCGATATCTAAACCAGAAAATGACCGTTTTATCTCCTTAGTTAAAAATGGCATTAAGGTATCATAGTCCCCAAATATCTGTGTACTTAACGGATTTTCAAGCACCTTGAATTCAGAGTTTCTTAAGCGTTTTATAAAGGCGATAATATGAGGTTCGTAATCATCCTTTAGTGGCGATAATGTTAGTTCTATTGATATTTTCATTTTATTCAGGTAATGGCTAATAGAAGAAGGTCTAATTTTACTTTATCTACTAACTGTTTCATTTTTCTTTTTTAAGACCTCAAAAAAGGTTTCATCCTTTTCAAAAGCAGTACCAATAACTACCATATTAGCTCCTGCATTATAAGCCAACTCGAGTTCTTTTTTAGTCCTAATGCCACCACCAACAATAAGTGGTATTTTCAGGTCTTGCTTCACTCTTGAAATGATTTCTGGTTCAATGGAATGCGTCGCTCCGCTACCAGCTTCAAGGTATATTAATTTCATACCTAGTAGCTCTCCTGCTTTCGCCGTATCAACTATTTCATCAATATTACAACGCTTTAATGGTCTGGTTTTACTAATCCGTTCTACAGATGTTTTCTTTCCATTTTCAATCAATATATAACCCGTTGGAATAACTTCTAGTGTGGTGGTTCTCAATTTTGAAACCGATTGTACGTGTTTTTCAATTAAATAATCAGGATTACGCCCAGAAATCAGGGATAAAAATAAGAGCCCATCTGCATATTCCGAAACTTGTGTGATATCTCCGGGAAATAAGATAACTGGCAATTTAGAATACTTTTTAATTTCTCTAACTAAAATATCTGTAGCATCTTCCTCAACCTCACTGCCGCCCACAAAAATATGTGTTATAGCAGACGCTTCAATCTTGGATATGATTCTTGCCACACGATGAAGTTCCAGCTTATCTGGGTCAATAAGCACTGCCATTTGCCTCTCCTTCTTCCGTATATACTCAAGGATATTTAGATACAAGCTATTCATCTGGAATGACATAAGCGCAAGTAAAACCATCAAATTCGAAAAAGGCCGTATTATACCTGTATTTTTTACTTTGAAAGTCAATCCAAGCCACGGTCTGCTCATCGCTGAGCATAAAGGGAATAACCATAAAATGCTCTTTAAACAGCATGCCTGGTGTTGCAAATAATTTATAGAGCGACTCCTTGACGCACCAAATAACCGTTAGTTTTCTCATGTAATTAGGCGAATTACCATTGAGATAGTTGAATTCATAGTTGACAAATTTTTTAGCTATGATCTCTATTTTAGGACGCTGTTTTTCAATATCAATTCCAACGGGCTTATCACTAATAATAACACCAGAATACTCAAAGGAATGGGTTATTGAAATGTGTTTTCCATCTTTTAAATGCGGTTTGCCATAGCTATCATAAAACAAATCTTGGTCCGTATAACCAAAATTTCGTAAAAGGTGACGCACACTTAAAAACCCTCTTTGATGCAGTTCACTCTTCATATTTAAAACTCGCTCTAAACTTTCTGGTTTTAAATTCAACGGCTCAATCAATTTTGCATAGGACTCTTCGATCCTCCAAACTTTAACAGCAGTTTGTGAATTTACAGTAATGGATTTGTACAGTGGCATTTAGTATTATAAATGTTATTGATTACCTTTGCAAGGCCTTTGGTAAAAGCCTACATTATGATGTAGCGAATTTAGCTAATTAAGCCATAATGCCAAAGATGTTATTGGTTAATAAAAAAGAAAAAGATAATACATGAGTACAAAAACAATGACTTACGTACCCTTTAAAGTAAAGAATATTGAACTTGCAGATTGGGGAAGAAAAGAGATTGAATTAGCTGAGGCAGAAATGCCAGGTTTAATGAGTTTGAGAGAGGAATATAAAAATGAGCAACCGCTTAAAGGCGCACGTATTGCTGGATGTTTGCATATGACTATTCAAACAGCTGTGCTCATTGAAACGTTACAGGCATTGGGCGCAGAGGTGACTTGGAGTTCGTGTAATATATTCTCTACACAAGACCAAGCTGCTGCTGCTATTGCAGCTGCAGGAACTTCGGTTTATGCATGGAAGGATATGACCGAAGAGGAGTTTGATTGGTGTATAGAGCAAACCTTATTCTTTGGCGAGGAAAGACAACCGTTGAATATGATTCTTGATGATGGTGGTGATTTAACCAATATGGTTTTAGATAAATATCCACACTTAGCAAAGGGCATTAAAGGTTTATCAGAAGAAACAACCACTGGTGTACACCGTTTATACGAGCGTGTAAAAAACGGAACTTTACCAATGCCGGCAATTAATGTTAACGATTCAGTAACCAAGTCTAAATTTGACAATAAATACGGCTGCAAGGAATCAGCTGTAGATGCTATTAGAAGAGCAACGGATGTCATGCTAGCTGGTAAACGTGTGACTGTGTGTGGTTACGGTGATGTTGGCAAAGGTACGGCGGCGTCGTTTAAAGGTGCTGGAAGTATTGTTACCGTTACAGAAATAGACCCTATTTGTGCTTTACAGGCAGCCATGGATGGTTTTGAAGTAAAGCGTTTAGAAACCGTAGTTGGCAATTCTGACATAGTTATTACAACTACAGGAAACAAGGATATTGTTAGAGCTGAGCATTTCAAGGCCATGAAGGACAAAACCATAGTTTGTAATATTGGACACTTTGATAATGAAATACAAATGGCATGGTTAAATGGAAATTACGGCCACACAAAAAACACTATAAAGCCCCAAGTAGACAAATATACCATAGATGGTAAAGACATCATTGTTCTAGCGGAAGGGCGTTTGGTTAACTTAGGTTGTGCTACAGGCCACCCTAGTTTTGTGATGAGTAATTCGTTTACCAACCAAACTCTAGCACAAATTGAGCTTTGGAAAAATAGTGCTAATTACAATAATGAGGTCTATATGTTACCGAAGCATTTAGACGAAAAAGTAGCTAAATTACACCTAGAAAAAATTGGTGTGGAGCTTACTGAACTCAAAAAAGACCAAGCCGATTATATTGGTGTCACTGTGGAAGGTCCGTACAAGCCAGAGCACTACAGATATTAAATTTGTTATGCTGAACTTGTTTCAGCATCATATAAAGACCGAAGCCCTTGCAGAAATGTGAGGGTTTTTATTATTTTTAGATACTATGAAAAATACACACAAGCTTTCTAAATACCTTGATACGCTAGAAACTCTTATTCCAAAATTTAAAGCACAAAACCTCAAAGTATCAAAATCTAACGTAGGCTGGCATATTGATCATAGCCTCAAGGTGATAAATAATGTCGCTAAAGCACTAGAATCATCAGATCCTAAATTATATAAAGCTAACTTTAGTTTTTTAGGGTGGGTGTTATTAAGCCTAGGTTATTTTCCTAGAGGAAAAGCAAAAGCTCCAAAGCATGTAAAGCCACCTGAAATTATTACTGAAGAAGATCTCATCTTACAAGTTGAAACGGCAAAACAAAATATTGAAATTACAAGTACCCTGCCCAAAAATGCCCATTTTAAGCATCCTATGTTCGGGCATATTAATACAAATCGCGTTACACGATTTTTAGAAGTACATACCAACCATCATTTAAAAATTATCAGAGATATTTTGAAATAGATGAGTTACGCCAAATCTAAAATTAAAGTCCCAAGATTCAATGAAGCTTCTGGCTTCTATACTACAAAAAAGCGTTCAAAAATAATGAGCAAGATTCGTGGTAAGAACACCAAACCAGAACTCCTGTTTCGCAAAGCGCTTTGGAAAAAGGGTGTGCGCTATAGAATTAACAACAAACAGTTACCGGGCCGACCAGATGTTAGTATACAAAAATATAAACTAGCCGTTTTTATTGATGGTAACTATTGGCATGGCCATAATTGGGAAGAACGCAAGGCTAAACTTAAAACCAATCGTGAGTTTTGGATTCCTAAAATTGAACGAAACATGCAACGTGACTCAGAAGTCAACCAAGAATTAGAGGCCTTAGGCTACACCGTATTTCGCTTTTGGGAATCTGAAATTAAATCCAATCTAAAAACCTGTGTTAACGATATTATGGTGTATTTGCAGACTGGTAAATTTCTCTAAAAAATTATATTATTAAGCGTTTGAGTGAATTCCCATTGAACCGTTAAGTGATCCTACAGAAATTTTGATATTTTCTAAATAATCAGATAAATAACAAAAAACCCTTCCTATCAATGGGAAGGGTTATCAATTTACTTAGCAATTATGAAACTAATCTGCACTGAGATTAAGACTTCCTAAATCGTGAAAAACAAAGGTCTTCGAGTCTGTCATAGAAACAAACAAACCATTTGGAAATTGGTTGCCAAGAACTGCTGTGGTGACCTCACATCCATCGGTTTCCTTGGTGCCTAAGTTAATTTGTTTAATAAAGTTATTAGTGGTTCTGTCAAAAATGGAGAAGTTATGTGCTTGCTGGTTGGACACTATAATGTACCCAGACTTATCATCAAATCTGGCGATGGCTATTCCCTCAATATCACGTTTAAAATGTTGGCCGCCAAAACAGGCCAGTTCCTTGTCTCCATTTTCTGGGTTAGCGTAATATTTTCGTATGCAATGGTTTTCATCGGCATAATAGATATAGCCTAATTCTTGATCTACAGCTATGGCTTCAATTTCCTTTTTTCCACTGAATTCACCAAATTTTCTAACAAGTTTAGCCCTTACACCCAGACTGTCAGATTCTAAAAGATATTGATACAAATAACCATTAACAGGACCTTCTTTGCGACTCACTATGGCATATGTTTTATCGGAAAAATCATTTCTATATAAGGCAATACCCATGGGTCTTTGCATAGTCGAATCAGATTCATCTTCGAACACCTTTAATCCACCATTATCTAACTGCTTCATATCTGGAACAGAAAAAAGCCGAATTTGGTGTTTTTCACGCTCCGTAAATACCATTATATCAGTGCTTAAAGAATCGTTCAACTTGAAATTGTAGCCAATATCTACGTTGTTCGGATAGCTTAATCCTGTTAAGGACTTGTCCTTGATTATTTTTCCGTCCAAATCAAAAGCATAAACACCGCCATTAATTTCATCCTTGTCCGTTCCAAAAACAATACTGCGCTCTGGATGATCCTTATTTATCCATATGGCTGGGTCATCTGTATCATGTGGTGTCGAATCAGATATTAAAGCTGGGGGTATTACAGGCAAAATACTACCACATGAGCTCAGGCAAAATATACCTAAAACGACAAGGGTTAGGGCCTTATTTCCTTTTAAACAAATCATACTTCAATCCAAAAGTTACACGTTGTCCATAGTATTCCGCCTGCATGGTTCGATTTCTTACCCCTTGAAAATACCGTAAGGGCTGATCAGTAATGTTGAGTACATCCAAGTATATTCGAAGGTTTGGATTAATAGCAAAGTTCATATTAAAATCTACCAAAAACTGTTCGTCATAATACCGGTCATCAAACGGACCACCACCAATTTCATCGATATAGGCATCTGAATAATTTACTGAAAATCGAATATTAAACTTCTTGTCATTGTAGGCTATAGAGCCATTAAACATATTTGGTGCTGTGCCAGGAAGGTCTAAATCCGTACGGAAATCACCATCTTCATTGGCCACACCATCGGTACTAGATGTAAGATAGGTATAATTGAGATAAATACTAAAATTCTTCGCGAAGCCTGGTAAAAAATCCAACTGACGCTGAAACGAAAATTCCGCCCCAAAAACGGATGCACTTTCTGCATTTTGTGGTTGAAAAATATCAAATCCTGTAACCTCATCTTCCGATTGCAAAACATAAATAAAATCCTTGATATCCTTATAAAATACGCCCGCAGAAACAATACCTACACTTTTAAAATAATGTTCTGCCATAAGATCAAAGGCCATAGATGTTGTAGCCTCTAACTCTGGATTTCCCAAAAATATTTCCTCATCCGAAGCCACAATATCCACAGTAGGCACCAAATCAACATAATTTGGTCTTGCCAAGGTATTTGTCCAGGCAAATCGAAGGATGGTTTGCGGATTTAAATCGTATTTGAGATGCACACTAGGCAGGAAATTTGTGTATGAACTTTCTTCGGTGACTTGCCCAACCAAATCTTCTTCATCTTCTATTTGGTTTCCGGTTGATGTTATTCTAGTATTTTCAATTCGAAATCCAGCTAATATTGAAAACTTCTCAGAAAGTTGTTGGTTTGCCATGGCGTAAGCGGCATACACATTTTCCTCTACATCGTAATTAGCTCTCAAAAATTCATCTGGAACGGGTTCTCCATTGACCAAGTTTAAACCACCCAACCATTCAGGAGTACCAAAAAACCCAGCTTGATACTGGCTTCCTGCCAAGAAATCTGGATCGGAGAAGTCGCGTGTTGGGAGCGATGCCAAATTTGGAAACTCATCTTCCAAGTCAAATTCAAAAAAGTTGTTATCTCTGAACTTGTTTTTAAAACGTCCTCTTAACCCGAATTTTACAAAACCATCGCCTTTACCAAAAAAATCTGCCGGTAATTCGGCATTTAAGAAAAGATTGATATCCTCCTCTTCGGTATATTGATTTTCTTCAGTAATCTCATCAAACTCAAAATTTCCAAGGGCATTGTCATCGCCTGCGTTCACAGGGGACATAAAAGGGAATTCAGGATTGGAGTTATTGACATTAACCAAGTATTCTGAAGTAAACTGGGCGTATCGTTCATTTAAACGTTCTTCCGAAGCCTGAGCATAAGATCCCATCCAATCTAGTTTAAGATCTCCTAATAGATGCTCCCCTGCCAAGGTATAGTTTTGCATGCGCTGATCTTCCAGCCTTGTATTTTTATTTCTATCATTATTAATACCTGCTTTGGTCTCGCGCGCGGCCTCTATCGGAAATCGAGTCAAGGTTCCATTAGTATCAATATTAAAATCGCCTTCTCCTATATCTTCTGCATCCAACAATTCCTGTGCAAATACATAGCGGTTTTCTCTATCGTCACGCCAATTGTACATGGTACGTAGTTCAATTTTATTATTGGCGTCAAACCTGTAGTCAAAATTTGCAGAAAAACTGCGTCTTACACGTTGCACGATATAGGTGCGTTGTTCAAACACATCAGTGTAGGGATTTACTTCGAGTTCCTGCTCTTCATCATTAGTATCGGTAAAGCCAAATTCATTATTCCATTCGGCCTCAATATTATCAGAACCAAAATCAGTATCGTGTATTGCCGCGGAAAGCATCCATCCAAACTTGTTGTTTTTAGAACGGTCACCATAAATAAATGTACCGTTTAATATGCGTTTATCTGATATTAAATTAATCCCAGAACCCAAGGTTGCGGAAAGCCTAAACCCCTCTGGTGCCGTTCGCGTCACCAGATTTACCGAACCACCAAGAGCATCACCATCCATATCTGGTGTAACGGCCTTGTTGACCTCAATGGTCTGAATCATATCCGCTGGAATAAGATCCATTTGAATATTTCGGTTATCACCTTCGGCAGAAGGAATACGAGAACCGTTTAAGGTCACTGAGTTCAGCTGTGGTGCCAAGCCTCTTACAATAATATTACGCGCCTCGCCTTGATCGACCTGCATTGTAATACCCGGTATACGCTTCATGGCGTCTCCAATATTCGCATCCGGAAATTTACCAACCTGATCTGCAGATACAATGTTTGTAATGTTTGGTTTGTTCTTTTGGGTGTTTAAGGCTTTTGCCTGGCCACCGCTAAAACCAGTTAGAAGAATGCCTTCTAATTGTTCGGATTTACTTTTTAGCAAAACACGAAGATCTATTGTTTGATTGGCTATTACATCAACTTCAACATCTTGATCGGCATAGCCTAAATATTTGATTTTTAGCATTTGCTTACCAGCTGGAACATTCAGTAAAAGAAACCCTCCTTCTACATCTGAGACAGTGCCTTTATTTAAGGAGGGAATAATTATGTTGGCATAAGGTACAAAGAGCCCTTGTTCATCAAAAATAACCCCTTTTATATTTCCGTCTTGTGCAGCTGTAAACATGATAGAGGAAACTAGTGCTATAATTAAAATAAAACTTCTTTTCATCAGTAAGTGGTTTAATTAGTTAATTGATTGCTAAATAAGAGAATGTGTTTAGCAATCACTTTACCATTTCTTTAAGTGTTCTTTAACATTAAATAGGTTTTTGTCAGGAATTCATATTTGCTTAACACTAGTTTAAACTTCCTATAAAAATTAGGATTAAGCTTTAATGATTTAAGTACAAATTTGTATTTTTAAAATATGGACATAATCTCAAAACTCCCTAAGGTTGATACCACAATATTCACGGTAATGAGTGCCTTAGCCACCAAACACAATGCCCTGAATTTATCGCAGGGATTTCCAAATTATAGCAGTGATAAAGGGCTTATTGATTTGGTGAGTAAAGCCATGAATAACGGGTATAACCAATACGCCCCAATGGCTGGTAATTTGGATCTGCGTCTAGGTATTTGTAACAAATATGAATTACTTTACAACAGCACCTATCACCCTGAGACAGAGATAACAGTTACTGCTGGTGCAACCCAAGCTATTTACACCATAGTTTCAGCATTTATCCATCACGGTGATGAGGTTATTATCTTTAAACCGGCATACGACTGTTACGAACCTGCAGTAGAACTCAATGGAGGTAAAATCGTTCCAATTCAATTATCTGCACCAGATTATAAAGTCAATTGGGCAGAAGTGGCTTCAAAAATCACCTCAAAGACCAAAATGATTATGGTCAATACACCACACAATCCCAGCGGTACAATTTGGTCAAAGGAAGATATGCTTCAGCTACAAAAATTAACCAAGGACACCGATATCATAGTTTTAAGTGACGAGGTTTACGAACATATTGTTTTTGATGGTGAACAGCACCAAAGTGTTTGTCTGTTCGAGGATTTAAAACAGCGAAGTTTTATAACCGCCTCTTTCGGAAAAACATTCCATGTTACTGGATGGAAAATTGGCTACTGTTGTGCGCCCGAGGTCCTAATGTCAGAATTTCGAAAAGTGCATCAGTTCAATGTGTTTTCCGTAAATCATCCTGCGCAAAAGGGTATCGCAGACTATATGCAAGATGCGGAAACCTATCTCGGTTTAAATTCTTTCTTCCAGCAAAAGCGCGACTTGTTTCTCAATTTAATTTCAGAGTCCAGATTTAAATTTAAGCCTTCAAAAGGAACCTATTTTCAGGTGTTAGAGTATTCTGAAATCACAGATGAACATGATGTGGATTTTGCAAAGCGATTAACCAAAGATTTTAAGCTGGCTACAATTCCTCTTTCGGTTTTTAATGAAAATAAGCAAGATAATCACGTTGTTAGAGTGTGTTTCGCCAAAACTAATGATACCTTGATTAAAGCTGCGGAGATACTAAATGGTATTTAAAAAAGTCTTAACAAATTTCGTAGCATAATCAAAAGTGTTTTTTATATCTTAATAAAAAACAATGATTATGAGACGATTTGAGATTATAGTAATAGTAATATGTTTACTTGTTTCTTGCGGTAGCAGTGAAAAAGTTATTATGGATTCTGGAAAGGTATATACCGTTAAAGGTAATTCGTTTTACTACGAAGGCAAAGATGTTACGGAAACCTTGACTAACAAGGAAAAGCGAAATATTACTGCGACCCTAGATGATAAACTTAAGGCTCAGGAGCAGACCGAAGAACGTTTAGACGAATTAGACGAGGCGCAAAAAGAACTTGAAAAAGACTTAAAGGAATTAGAAGATAAAAAAGAAGCTGCAGAGGAACGCCGACGCGCCTTAAAAGAAGCAAGAGAAGATTATATTGAAGCAAAAGCTGATTTAAGGGAAAAGAAGAAGAAATTGAGAGCTTTAAAAAACAAGAAAGATGCGAGCGAAAAAGACATTGAATCCCTTAAAGAAGATATTGAAGAGTTAAAAAAGGAGGTCAAGGACAAAAAGGCGAAATTAGAGGAGTTGCGTTAATCTAATTCCATTTTGCAAAGTATTACAAAAGGTAAATATTTTTCTATTTTTAGCTTATGAAAACAGCGTTGAATATTGCATTAGGCCAATTTGATTTAGTTTGGGAAAACCCAGAGCGAAACAGGAAGCAAATTGGTGATAAAATTTCTCAAATAAACGAGCCTGTAGACTTAATTATCTTACCGGAAATGTTTACGTCTGGCTTTACTATGAATCCCAAAAATGTGGCTGAAACCATGAATGGAACAACCGTCTCGTGGATGCATCAGCTCTCAAAGAAAAAAAATGCGGCAATAACAGGTAGCCTCGTAATTAAAGAAAATGGTGTTTATTATAATAGACTGATTTTTGTGACGCCAGACGGTGATATCCATACCTATAATAAGCGCCACACCTTTACATTAGCTGGAGAGGATAAAGTTTTTGAAGCAGGACAGGAAAAAGTCGTATTTAATTTTGAAGGTTGGAAAATATGCCCCATGATCTGTTATGACTTACGATTCCCTGTTTGGTCCAGAAATTCTGAAGATTACGATGTATTAATCTATGTTGCTAATTGGCCTAGTCCTAGAATTAATGCTTGGGATGCGTTGTTAAAAGCTCGTGCCATAGAAAATATGAGTTACTGTATTGGTGTAAATAGAGTTGGTCGTGATGGAAGCAACCATGACTATCCAGGACATTCTGCAGCTTATGGTGTTCTTGGAAACACAATAGGTGGCACCTCACCAAATATGGAACAAATGACCATAGTCTCATTAGATAAAAATGACATAAAAAAATACAGGGAAAAGCTAGGGTTCCTTAACGATAGAGACCATTTTACTCTAAAAGAATAAACTCAATAATCTGATCAAAATTTGCTCTAACTTCAGGTATAGGTGGGGCGTAACTTACGCGTTCGGGCTGTAGTCCCAATAAATAATTTCCGGAATCATATTTTTTATTCGCGTTGCTGTCAAAAATGGCCCGTAGGCCATATTGTTTTGGCAAAATATCTCTAAAGTCCACTACTGGCACATCGGTTGTGTAGCGCTCATATTCTACTTTGCCCTGACTATCAACTAACTGGACAATCAATGGAAATTTAGCATTTTTTAAATTCACCCTGATATTGCCATATTCAGATTTCATCTTGGTCCTAACCGTATAGCTCAGTGTGTCCTTATTGGTACTTTCAAAAAAGTCTGTGAAAGTCTCGGGCAACATTTTAAAGTAATACTTTTGGCCTTCCTCCTTTTCAACCTTGAATGCCACTCTATTGAGAATGGAGTCGTATTCAACCTTAAAAGGAACATCTAAAGAGTCCTTTTCTATCAATGAAATCTTAGACTCATCAATTTTAGAAAGTGGTGTACTGGCCTCAAGAGTAAAATCCTGATTAAAATTTAGAGTACTTGAATATACTATATTAAGCGCCAATGAGTCCTTTTCCAATTTTCTAAAACGATGTTTAAATGTATCTATCTCCTTTTTATTAGTCACGATAAAAAAAGTTGTATCAACTTCAAAATCTGGTTTATACCAGTAATTTAAAGTGTCTGTTTTAGGCTCTTTAGTAATTCTATACACATAACCTTCTGGCTTTTCTCCCATAACCGTTATTTGCATGGACTCAAACTCACCTTCATAAGGGAAAATTATTTTTGAACCTGCTTCCTGTTTTGGCTTTACCGCTCTGTAATTTGCCTTCTCCTTAAATAATTTAAGCTCATATAATGAAGAGTCTCCTGGAACCTTAATAACATTCTTTTCAAATGCTATTTTGTCTTCCTTTTGGTCAAATTTGTAGTTATTGTTTTTGTCTTTCAGGGCAATTAGTTTATAGGTGCCTTCCTTTACATTATCAACACTGAAAGAGGTAAGGCTATCTAAGGTATTGGTGATATACCTCGGCTTCTCTTTATAAACAATAGAGTCTGTAAAGGTAGAGTCAACTTCGTAGAGCATAACCGAAATAAAATCGTCAGGTTCCCTAAGTAAGGCGTCAACGACAAAACCTTTTACCGAAAGAGAATCAATCGCATCTCCTGTGGAAAAGACATATCGATAATATGGATAAGGATTTTCCTCATTGTTGTCTACAATACTCTCTCCAAAATTAAAGGCATAGGTTGTATTCTCTTTTAG
Source organism: Winogradskyella aurantia (assembly GCF_002266855.1). Taxonomy (GTDB): domain Bacteria; phylum Bacteroidota; class Bacteroidia; order Flavobacteriales; family Flavobacteriaceae; genus Winogradskyella; species Winogradskyella aurantia. Next base: position 101,021 of record NZ_NGJN01000001.1, read on the forward strand.
TGTATCCTTAATTTTTATACTGATGTATTTACTTGCACCACCCAAAGGTAAAATAACAGGTTGATTATCCATCGGAGGCGAGATAATCAGCTGCTTTTGTAAATCTTTTATTTTGACATATTCATCGAAATAAATCCTAATTTCATCACCCTTAAAATTGGTTGAAAAATTCTCTGGCACCACTTTTTCTATAATGGGTGGGTCCATGTCCTTCTCACCTCCTGCAGGGGTACCTCTGTTGGCACAAGCAAAGGTTGCGCAGATAAAAAAAACAATGACCGTTAACCGTATAAAGGTTTTAACCATGAACTAAAAACTATTTGCACAAAGAAACAATATTAATAGAAAGAAACGAAAAAATCAATCGGCTATTGCCATAGTAGCAAGGCTTAACTTTATTTTTTCAATCTTTAGTAGAACCGCTGCACAGGCTTCTACCGTGGCACCAGTAGTAATAATATCGTCAACAAGCAGAATATGCTTACCTTTTAGGGACTGGTCTTCCGTTATTCTAAAAAGACCTCTATCGTCTGTCCAACGTTTAAGTCTATTTTTAAACACCTGTGTTTTTGTATTTCTTGTCTTTACAAGAACCTTGTCATTATAACTAATATCCAACTCCTTTGCCATAGACCTTGCAAATTTTGTGACTTGATTATACCCTCGTTTTCTCATTTTTGATGGATGCAATGGCACGGGTATTACCACGTCTATCGATTTATAATCATCAATGGTCTTCAATTCTGCCCCTAACCAATTACCAAAGAACTCACTTATATTTTCGTGACCTTTATACTTTAAATTGTGTAATAATTGTTGTACTAGGCCTTTTTTAGAAAAATGTAAAAGCGCCGTGGCGTTTACGAGCTTTACACGACCATATAATACTTTTTTAACCGCCTCAGGATTATCAAAATGAAAATTGGTAATGGGCAGCTCGTGCCTGCATTTTAAACAAATCACCAGCTCATTATCTTTCAAAACATTATCACATGCTTCGCAGATTTTTGGAAAGAACAGGTTTAACAAATTTTTTACCACTTAATCGATTAAAATAAATTGAGAATTTAATTAGCTCTAATTTCGCTTCAAATTAAGAAATTAATTATGATAGTTAACCCTCAATTTTTTAACTACAGATTAATTATAGGTTCTTTACTGGTCGTTTTAACTGTTTTAGGAATTTTTAGTTTTACTAATTATAAATCCATCAAATCCTACGAAGAATTCTTAAGACAAGAGAAGTTTTTGATAGAAAAGGAACTATCGGAAATGCTTGAAAGTTATGACGAACTTAGCGAAGATTACGATCTTATGGCTACTCAGCTCCAAGAGGCCAAACTAGAAACTAAACAAGCTTTAGATTCTTTAAGATTGTTAAAAAGTGACTTATCAATAATCACTAAGTTTAAAGATCAGCTTATACTCTTAAAATCAAAGAGCAAGCTGCTTGTGAGCACAATTGACTCTCTTAATTCTGCCAATAAACTTTTAGAAAAAGAAAAGCGTTACGCTCTAACGGCCGTCGAAAAAAAATCCATGGCTATAAATCAGCTCGAAGAAGTCAATGATTCCTTAAATAGAACTATTGACAACGCCGCTATATTAAAAGCGGGTAAAATTGAAGCCAAATCGTATAAACTAAAGGGAGGCAAGAAACGCTACACATCTCGTGCGAGGCGCTCTAATGCAATTGATGTATGCTTCGCGCTCAATGAAAACCCGCTCACGGTGAAAGGCCCTAAAGATATTTATATTCAAATTGTAAGCCCGCAAGGCAATATAGTCTCGGATAAAGGGGAAATTAAGTTTGGAGATACGTCTCTTATTTACAGTAAAATGGAGGTTGTAGACTACAATAATTCAAATCTGGATATATGCACGGCCATTATTGCCAGTGAGGATGATAAACCGTTGTCCAAGGGCTATTATTTTGTCAATGTTTTTCATAATAATGTAAAACTAGGCAGCACAAGTATAAAGCTCAACTAAACAAAAGATATTATTTTTAAAAACCGCACTTTAATTAGGGCGGTTTTTTATTTTTGTACCATGGCAAATGACGACAATTTCAAAAAGGTAATCTCACATGCAAAGGAGTATGGTTACGTATTTCAGAGCAGTGAAATCTATGATGGCTTAAGTGCCGTTTATGACTATGCTCAAAATGGCGTGGAGCTTAAGAACAATATTCGTGAGTATTGGTGGAAGGCCATGGTTCAGATGCATGATAATATCGTAGGTATTGATGCTGCTATATTTATGCACCCAACCACATGGAAGGCTTCTGGGCATGTTGACGCCTTTAACGACCCTCTAATTGACAATAAAGATTCCAAGAAACGCTATAGAGCAGATGTCCTAGTTGAAGACTATTGTTTAAAAATCGAAGTAAAGATAAATAAGGAGGTTGCCAAAGCCGCCAAACGCTTCGGCGATGCTTTTAATAAGGACGAATTCCTTTCTACAAATGGAAGAGTCCTAGGATACCAAGAAAAAATAGATAGTGTTCTTAAACGTTTAGGCCAGTCTTTAGAGAAAGAAGATCTGGCCGATGTAAAAGCCCTAATTGAAGAGCTGGAAATTGCCGATCCTTTAACAGGAAGTAAAAACTGGACAGATGTAAAGCAGTTCAATCTTATGTTTGGCACCAAGCTTGGCGCCTCGGCTGAGCATGCAACAGATTTGTACTTACGTCCTGAAACAGCTCAAGGTATCTTTGTTAATTTCCTAAATGTACAAAAAACGGGACGCATGAAAATACCTTTTGGTATTGCACAAACCGGAAAGGCCTTCAGAAATGAAATCGTTGCACGACAGTTCATTTTTAGAATGCGCGAATTTGAACAAATGGAAATGCAGTTCTTTATTAAACCAGGTACGCAAAAAGAATGGTTTGAGTATTGGAAAGATGCACGTTTAAAATGGCATGAAAGTCTTGGGTTAGGTTCTGAAAATTATCGCTTCCACGACCACGAAAAACTAGCACATTACGCAGATGCTGCCACTGATATTGAATTTAATTTCCCCTTTGGTTTTAAAGAATTAGAAGGTATTCATTCGCGTACCGATTTCGATTTAAAACAACACGAAGAATACTCTGGCAAAAAACTTCAGTATTTTGATCCCGAAGAAAACGAAAGCTATACACCATATGTGCTTGAAACATCTATCGGTCTCGACCGAATGTTTTTAGCCGTGTTCTCCAATGCCCTTCAGGAAGAAGACTTGGAGAACGGCACTACAAGAACCGTTTTAAAATTACCTGCTGTATTAGCACCAACTAAAGCAGCCATATTTCCATTGGTTAAAAAAGATGGTTTACCAGAAATTGCCAAGCAAATCGTTGAGGATTTAAAATGGGACTTCAACATCACCTACGACGAAAAAGATGCAGTCGGCAGACGCTACAGACGGCAAGATGCAGTTGGAACTCCTTTTTGTATTACAGTAGATCACGACACTTTAGACGACAATTCTGTAACCATACGTCATAGAGATACAATGGAGCAGAAGCGTGTAAAAATTGAGGATCTTAAAGCTTTAATTAAGGCAGAAGTGGAGATGAAATATTGGTTGCAGCGGATGTTTTAGGATTTTCTCATGTTCATTCAGCTTTGGTCAAATACTAAGTTATTGTCTCTATTTAGAATTTAGAAACGATAACCAATATAGAAGTCACCTTTTATCATCGCATCAAAATCGGCATTACCCAAAAGATTTCTCCCTGCACCTATTTTAATTTCGAAAACAAAACCAGATGTATTTATCCATTTCTTGCCCAAGGCCAAACCTATGGATATATCAAAAACTTCCTCATTATCACTATTATTAATAGCATCCTCCAAATCAAAATCAGTTAAGAAAAATGAGCCAAAACCTTCAATAAAAAAACCCTTTGCCCCATAATCCTCGTTAGTTTGAAAATACATGCGGTAATAAGGCGTTAATGAATAATTTTCAAACCAATCATTACTCTTATCTAAATTAATGAGTGCGTAGGCACCTATACCTTGATTGCTATTGATAATATACTCATAAGCCCCTTCAAATATGAAACCAGATAACAGTTTAATACTCCCAAGACGTACTTCGTGTTTCCGGTCAAAAATAGATATGCTTTCTTCTGCTTGGTCTTGTGCAATGGCAACAATTGAAGAAATAGATAGTAAGAAAGCCAAAAAGGTGTTTTTCATAATGTTTAATATTGTTAATATGATTTCTGTTTATGCTTAGATGCAAAAAAGGGTAAAGGTTGCGTTAGACTCGATCAAACAATAAAAAATCTTGAGGATCGGTGATTCTGACTTTTTTATTTTTAAGGACTAAGGTTGCCTAGAAAATATGAAGAAGTCATTTTCTTTTCATCTACATGACTTGATACTAATTTAAGGTACTATTGGTTTCAACTAATTTATCAGCTCCTTTCAATACTATCATTTTATCTTTTAGCTGATCGACATTAAGGATTTCAACATAATTTTCAGCTGTTTTGCCTAAGTCAACACTAAACTTTTCCAAGTCGTAATGCGCCTCTTTTTTGTCTTTAACCGCATAGACATATGATGCTTCACCATCCTTAATAATTGCAGTCATTGGTAGGCCAAGGGCAGAATCTACATTAACTAATATTTCCGCATTCACATACATACCAACAATAAACTGGTTTTTTTCATTGTCTACATGACCATGTACTTTTACACGTCTTGTGGTTTGGTCAATTGTCGTACCGACAAGATGAACCTCAGCTTGAAATAAGTCGTCACTCGCTTCGGGAATTTTGAATTCGATTTTTTGTCCCTTTTTAACTTTCATGATGTCCTTTTCAAATACCGATAGTTCCAAATGTATATGTTCAGTATCCACAATTTCGAGTATGACATCATTTGGTGACACATAAGCACCGTTACTGACATTTACCTTAGTAACATAACCCTCAATTGGAGCATATATTTTGATAACTGAAGATATATTACCAGCTTCAACATTTGTAGGGCTTATATTCATCATCTGCAATTTTTTCTTCAAGCTATTGAAATGCGCCAAATTACTTTTATATAAGCTTTGGGCCTTCAAGTAGTTTTTCTCTGATGTAATGTTTTCATCAAAAAGTGTTTTTTGTCGCTGATATTCAGATTTTAAATAGACTAATTGCTCCCCAATTTCTATGTAGTTTTGCTGTATTTCAATGTACTCCGGGTTTTGCAAGGCCACCAATAACTGGCCCTTAGAGACAAAGTCTCCCACCAGCAGTGGTGTGTTATAAATATAACCGGCTACAAATGTTGAAATCATGGATTTATTTTGGGGCGGAACATCAATCATCCCAGTGACATTAATAATTTCTCCAAAATTATATTCAAGGAGTTTACCTAATTGAAAGGTGTCACTATCCAATTGAACCTTTGACAGTACTAGGTTTTTTGGTTGCTCTTGAACCGATTGTTCTTCTGGTTTTGATTCTGTCTTATTGCCACATGATATGAGAAATGAGACTAATATGAGGATTCTAATTGATTTCATTATTATAGAATTATAAAATTAAGTTCAATAACCGTTTGGTTATAAAGGTTTAAATTATCTAAATACTCCAACTGTATTTGTTTTGCGGTTTCAATGCTTTGTATGTATTGAAAAAAATCTATTTCACCTTCTTTATAGGTTCTGTTTGCTGTTTTTAAAATTTCCTTTGATAAAGATTGTCCTTGGGTGTTGTAATAGTCAATAGCTTCTTCATACTGTTTTAATTTCTCCAATAAGCCCTTGTACTTGGCTCTTAGCTGAACCTCATAGTCTTGACGCTCTTCAACTAAGGCCTCTTCTGCTAGTTTCGCAGCCTTTACCTTAGCACGTTGACCTCCGAAAAGTAAAGGTATCCTTAGGCCAAATTGATAGCCGATGAGATTATCGTTGAGCCCACTATTAGTGCCTTGAAAATATTCAGCTGTTAAATCTGGTAAAAGGTTTTGTTTCTCAAGTCTAGTTTTTGCAGTTTGATAGTTGAGTGCGGACTCCATGTACCTTAAGCCAAAATTGTCATCTAGCACTAAACTCCTTAACTCTTGCTGTGGCAAGGGTAGTTTCCCTGTGCTTATGGATATGGTATCAATTTGAATCAATTTTTTTAAATGTTCCTGATTGTACAGTACCTGGTGTTCTGATTGCTTATATAATGTCGCTATTTGCCGTTGCTTAGATTGCGCCGTTATCATTTCAAGATAATTCGTTTCACCAAGCTCAAATCTTCGTTTTGCCTTAGCAGCGAAATCTGCGTAAAGACTATCTAGAAATCTGTAGGTCTCCGTTTTTTGCTCTTCATAATTAAGCTGGTAAAACGCTGCATAAATATTACGTTTCAATAACTGAAGATTCACATTATGCTGTGATACTTGCATATTTAAGCCTTCCTCATTCAATTGTTTCTCAGCAATGAAAGCTGTTGGAAACTTAAAATCTTGAGCAACTCCAAAAACACCAATAGGCCTGTCGTTAATTGCAAGGTTATTTTGGTCGTAACTGTAATACACATTGGTCTTATTGAAAAACTGTACTGCTTTTTTAGTCATAGTAGCTTCATCTACTTTTAAGCGCGACGCTTTAACCGATGCATTATGTTCTATGGCCAATTCATAAACCTGATCAACCGTTAAGGGCTTTTGCTGTGCGAATGCTGAGACCCCTAGCGTAAACATAATTACAGTAGCTATATGAGTTTTGTTTAGTTTAGGTTTCCTTTTCTCTTCGAACCAGGCATATAATACAGGAAGCACTACTAAGGTTAAAAAAGTTGCTGAAATTAAACCCCCAATAACCACGGTTGCCAAGGGTCTTTGTACCTCAGCACCGGCATTGGTAGAAACAGCCATTGGTAAGAAGCCCAATGCAGCCGCCATGGCTGTCAATAATACAGGTCGCAGACGCTCTGAGGTACCACGCATAATTAGTTCTTCAACAGTTGCAAAACCTTCTTTTTTAAGGGCTTTAAAATGTTCTATTAAAACTATGCCATTTAACACTGCGATACCAAATAAGGCAATAAACCCAACTCCTGCGGAAATACTAAATGGCAAGTTGCGCATCCAAAGTAGCATTACACCACCTACAGCTGAGAGAGGAATTGCAGAATAGACCATTAAAGCTTCCCTCACTGAACCAAAGGCAAAGAACAGCATAAAAAATATTAGGATAAGTGCTACAGGTACTGCCACTAACAACCTATTTTTGGCACTTTGTAAATTTTCAAACTGACCGCCATAACTAATGTTGTAGCCCACAGGTAATTTTAAATCTTTATTTAAAATGGTTCTTACGTCATCTACAACAGATTGTAAATCCCTATCTCTCACATTAACACCCACAACAATTCGACGCTTGGTGTCATCTCTTGAAATTTTGGCTGGTCCTGTGGTGTAATTTATACTTGCTAATTCAGAAAGGGGTATTTTATCTCCTGATGGTACATCTATGAATAAATTTTTAAGGTTTTCCATATCTTGCCTATAATCCTTGTTCAACCGAACGACCAAATCAAAATGTTTTTCACCTTCAAATACTTGGCCTACAACAGCTCCCGAAAAACCCATAGCGATAACGTGATTTACGTCTTGTATATTTAGCCCATAGCGTGCAATTTTTTGTCTGTTAAATTTAACCAACATTTGTGGTAATCCTTCAACCTTCTCTATGGTTATGTCGGACGCGCCTTCTATATCCATAATTAAACGTTTCACTTCTTCAGCCTTATTCCCTAAGACGGAAAGGTCCTCTCCAAATATTTTTATAGCAAGATCCGTTCGTACCCCTGTTATTAATTCATTAAAACGCATTTCTATAGGTTGGGTGAATTCTAGTTCCATATCTGGTATAATAGCTAGGGCTTCCTTAAACTGTTCTGCAAGTTCGTCTTTTGTGTCTGCGGTTACCCATTCGCCTTTTGGTTTTAGTTTTATGATAACGTCACTTTCTTCCATAGACATTGGATCTGTTGGTATTTCTGCAGCTCCAATCCTACTGACGACTTGGTCTACTTCAGGAAAATTATCTATTAATATTTTTTCAATTTGTGTCGTAACTTCAATGGTTTTAGTTAGGGAGGTCCCTGTTTTGAGTACAGGTTGAATAACAAAATCCCCTTCATCTAAGGTTGGCACAAATTCCCCTCCCATTTTACTGAATAGCAGCACACTTACGCTCAACAAAAGTATTGCTGCACCTAAAACTATTTTCTTATGATGCAAAGCCCATTTTATCGTCGGTTCATACATGTAGTTAATTACCGAGATTAACCTGATGGCGATATTCTTTTTTCCAGGTCTACTGGATTTTAAAAATAAGGAAGATACCACAGGCACATAGGTTATACATAACAACATAGCCCCAATTAAAGCAAAGCTAAATGTTAGGGCCATAGGTTTAAACATCTTGCCCTCTACACCACTTAAAGACAAAATCGGAATAAATACAATAAGTATAATCAGTTGACCGAATATAGCAGAGTTCATCATTTTAGAAGCGCTTTTCAAGGTAATAGCATCAATTTGTGATTGCCTCTCCTTTTTTGAAAGTGTCTCGAGATGTTGACTCTGGGATACAATCGTAAACGCTATAAATTCCACTATAATCACAGCGCCATCTATGATAATACCGAAATCTATTGCCCCTAAACTCATTAGGTTGGCGTCTACATCAAAAAGATTCATTAGGCTTATGGCAAATAGCAAGCTCAATGGAATTACCGAAGCTACCACTAGACCAGATCTTAAATTTCCCAACAACAACACTACGACGAAGATCACAATTAAAGAACCTAAAATTAGATTTTCTGAAACAGTAAATGTGGTTTTGTCTATGAGTTCACTTCTGTCTAAAAATCCGTTGATATAAACACCCTCAGGTAAACTATTTCTTATTTCATCTAAACGGACTTTAACGGCATTTATAATATCCTTAGAACTTCCGTCCTTTAACATCATAATCTGACCTAAGACCTTTTCTCCCTCACCATTTCCTGTTATGGCCCCAAAGCGGGTTGCATGCCCAAATTGAACGTCTGCAACGTCTTTTATATAAATTGGCGCAATGTCTTGCCTCACAACAATATTCCTTATATCATCCAAAGACTTTACAAGGCCCTCGCCCCGTATAAAATAAGTTTCCTGGGCTTTCTCTATATAGCCACCACCTGCAATACTATTATTTTTCTCTAAGGCATCAAAAATCTCAGTTGTTGTTATGTTCATCGCGTTTAACTTGCTAGAATTAATCGCCACTTCATATTGTTTGAGATAACCACCCCAAGTATTCACTTCAACAACCCCTGGAATACCTGACAACTGTCTTTTTACAATCCAATCTTGAATGGTTCTTAGATCCGTAATGGAATACACGTTTTCAAATCCTGGTTTCACATCTAAAATGTATTGATAGATTTCACCAAGGCCTGTCGTTATGGGACCCATTTCTGGCGATCCAAAATTTCTAGGTATCTTTTCAGAGGCAGATTTAATTTTTTCAGAGATAAGTTGTCTTGGCAAATACGTACCCATATCGTCCTCAAAAACAATAGTAACAACTGACAAGCCAAACTTAGATACGGATCTTATTTCCTTTACCCCAGGTAAATTGGCCATTTCTAATTCTATAGGATACGAAATAAATTGCTCAACATCTTGCGTAGACAAATGTTTAGAGGTTGTAATAACTTGCACTTGATTGTTAGTGATATCCGGTACGGCACCAACAGATATTTGCGTGAGGGAAAACAGCCCAAACCCAATGGCAGCAACAGTTAATAACAATACAATTAGCTTATTCTTTAAGCTAAATCTTATGATTTTTTCTAACATAATTCAATAAATAAAATAACTCCTGTTATGTTCGATAACAGAATTAATAAGTTTAATAAGGTACTGAATTATGCTGTTTTGGGTGGTTGAAAAACTGAAGGTTTTACCAGAAGGGAATAAGAATCTTTATATAAAAAGTTAAAAGGTACCTCCAAAATTTTAGCGTCATCAAGGCTAAAGGAGAAATCATTTAAGACAAATACTGAATTGACATGGGTACTGGTTTGATGACTTTGCTTAAATGGCAAATCATCATGCTCGTCGTGCTCAACGCCATCTTGATAATCCAGGCTGCCATAATGTTCAACTATAAATTCAAAGAAGGAATCACCATAGGTTTCTTGATGGTAATTAGCATGTTCTAAAAGCACACCGAACTTAGCAATATCTTGCATGCTTATGTTTAAACTCTGTAAGAGTATTAAAGCAGAAAATAATATGGTAACCGGTTTTTGCATCAAACCAAATTTATAAAATTTAATATGTAATTAAGTGACTTATATCACAAAAGGTTTAAAAATATGCCTTTAACTGTATGGTTCCTGTATGAATAGCTTTAGATGTTTCAGTTTTTCTCCCAAAATAATTGAGATTTAAATCGAGAAACTTAGTGAGTTTTTTCTGTGCTAATAGGCTCCAAGTAAAATTTCGTCCAGGTTGCAAACCCTCAAGCATTTGATAGGATACTGGTGTGTTGGGGTTACCTACAAAATCATTCTGAAAAAAATTAAGCTCGCCTGTAAGTGCAACTTTCTGAGCATTATTATAGGTAAATGACAGACCATAATTATTTTGTGCCAAGGACTCTAAATTACCTATGGTGTTTGTTTTCGACGTATATTGATAGAAGATATCAAATTGTGAATTTTCATTAAAGAGATAGGATAATTTTGATTGTAAACGCTCCTCATCGATTTTAAAATTACGATTGGCAAAATTTTCACTCGTACTTTCATCTGTGCCGAGACTTCCCAAGACATTAACCAGCCAACTTTGAGCAAACTTATGGTTAAAATTGAGCTGGTGATTGGTCAATTGATTCTCTTGAAATCCAACGGATAATAGATTTCTACTCGTATTAGTGAGAAAGGTGTAAGATGTCGTAAAGCGCTGTTTCCCCCTATTGTAAAACAAGACATTTCGAATACTATTATTAAGGGCAAGCTCATTGTCTTCATCACTTTCAAAAGGGTTTAGATTGAAATTATTGCCTTCTCGCCTTAATTTTCGATCGACCAAATAAGACGTTTGATTATAAAAATGAGAAAAGAGCTTACGAGTTTTATTTTCAGATTTACTCCATTGTTGAGGATTTAAGGTTAAGGTTTGACTGAAACGATTTTGATGGGTCCTCACAAACACTTGATTGGGTAGAAGCACCCGTATATAACTACCCTCATCCTGAAATTGGGCCAGCTCAAATTCATCGAGTTCCTGAATCCCGTTTTCGTTATAATCAATCCAGGTGTAAGCTCCTTGCCCCGCCTCCACTTCAACATAGGTAAAATCTTGCTGTGGCAAGGTCCCCGAGTTAGTCTCAAAACTCGTATTCCAAGTAATAATATTATTGAATAATTTTTGATTATAATTTAACCTACTGTTCAAACTCTGTTCATCGGGAGATGTATCATCCCTGGCTTTTAAATCCCTGTAATTAACAAATAACTGAAGGTTAGTAAATTTGTTTTGGATTAAACGTGACTTTAAATAGTAAGTATTAGACGTATTGACACGTTCTATGTTATTATTACGTAAACTGTCATTGAATCGTTTAATGTATCCTATTTCAGTGAATACCTTTGTGCTATCTCCTATTCCAACAAAGGCTTCATAAGCAGAAAACCGTTGGCTTAATGGTGTTAAAGAATCTGTAGCTATTGCCTTTTGTTCATTGTCCTCAACACCAAACTTGGCACCTAGCCATTTTTTGTTTTTTGCGTAAACTATTCGATTGAATGACCTAAAAAACGTAGAGCTATTGACGGTACTCTCACTATTCAAAACACTTGACAATGAAAAGATATTGAAATTTCCTAAGCGTAAATTGGCATTTAGATTATGTCTGCTACCATTAAAATTATTCTCGTAATCGAGGTATTCAAAGGTATAGGAGGCCGTTCCCTTTTTTGAATGAGCAAGCTGCAGTCCGGAAGTCATAAGGAGTTGATTCCCCAAAATAAAATTACCTTGTTCATCTCGATTGTCTTCCAAATTCCAATCACGATTAAACTCTGCACGATAAAGCCGTTGAATGGTCCTGAAATTTTCTTGAAGAAAATCGGCATCCACCAAGGCAGATAAATTCCACAAACTATCAGAAGCAATAAGTTGCTGCTGGACTTTTAGTTTCCCAGCAAACCCATCGTTATCATCATCATCTAAATCTGAAAATAAATTAGCGTCATTTTTACTTCCTGCAAGTTCAAAAAATACATTTGTTCTTTCCGTAGGTCGGTACCGACCATTAGCAACAGCCACTTGCAAGCGCTCGGGCGCGATGAGTTGAATTATGGGCTCATAATTCCCTTGTGGGACACCACCAACAGGAGCGACATATTCAAAAATATTACTTACCGCATTGGTATTACTCAAAATATAATTTCCTTGATTTGAACCTACCAATGTAAATCTTACACTGAACAATTCATCTTCTGGGTTATTGGAAAACACAAAGATTTCAACCCCGTCAACAATGTCCTTTCTATACAATATTCTGTTTTCGGAGAAGGACTCTTGGCTTGCGGATGGCGCAACCATCAAACTTCGGTCGTCACCAGCATCAGCTAAAATCTGAATTTGCTCATTAGATAGATTTTGCTGTAAAGGCTGATTTTTTGCATCACTTTCAGAATACACAGAAACATTTAGGTCAAACTTTTCGGTTTTGAAACTACTCCCACCAAACACTGTGAATCGGGAATAATTACGCTCACTAAATTGGTAATCTACGGTAATCCTCATTTCAGATGTTATCGGAAAGGTAGAATTAAAGATTAGCTCACCAGCATTATAGTCTATAATATAATCCCGATTTTCACCGCGTTCTAATGGAACACCATTAACATATACGGTTTCACTACCAGATACGACCAAGACAAACAATTCGTTATTGGGACCCCTTAGCTTATAAGGCCCTTGGTTGCCTTCCTGAGCCGTGAACTGTGTTGTGGTAAATTGGCCACGGACTAAAGCTCCAGATGCAAATACGTTGGTTTTTTCACTTAAATTCGCATTTACCAACAGTCCCTGTACACGCTTGGTGAATTGGGCAAAGTAACTTTGTGTATTAATTAAATCTATGTCCCCCGCTCTTATATTCCAGTTATCACTAAACAATTCGATAAATACTTGGTCAAACTCATCCAACCGTTGGGAATAACCACTTTCCTGCAAGGGAATATTAGCATCCTGTATAGAAGCCCGTAAGGATACCTTGTCACTTAACTTGCCGGAAATCTGAAGGTCTAATTCGCTGTTAAGTACAGAATTTTGATTATTACCGATGGTAACTCCTCTTGAAATGCTTCCAGAGGTCGTTAGTCCATCAAAAGGTATAAATGTATTACGCTGAGACGTATTCTCCAACCTATATAGCTTTTTCAAGCTCTCAGACCTATCTACAATAATCTTATCATCTAGTTGTTTATACACCTTTGTAAAAAACTCAGGATATCGCAAATAGGACACTTCGATAGTGTCTGCGGCAATTGGTTTTTTAAACGTTAAAATAGCCCTGGCAAAATCTATAGTGTAGGCTGTTGAATCCAATTCTGTTCCGTTCTTAGTTGATACAATAAATCGCGAGGGATTTATACTTAAAGAATCTATGCGAATGGAATCTGAAACAGCAATTCGTATTGTTCTTAAATTCCCATTATCCTGTTGGGAAAATCCCAAACAAACAAATAGTGTAAATAAGAAAGATAAGCACTGTTTCATGTAGAATTATAACTCCACTAAGCATGAAATATTTTATCGTTAAAACATGCTTAAATTAATAGTGTAAAAGTAGGGTATTATTTATTTTAGCTAAAAACAGCACTTTAATTTAGAACTACTGAAAAAATAGATTAAACCGCATAAAAATGAAAATTGCCTCTTATAATGTAAACGGAATTAGAGCAGCGCTTAATAAAGGCTTTATCAATTGGTTAAAATCGGCAAATCCAGATGTTATATGCCTTCAAGAAATCAAGGCCATGGAAGAGCAATTAGACTTGTCCTTATTTACTGATGCTGGCTATGACTACAATTATTGGTTTAGTGCCAAGAAAAAAGGTTACAGTGGTGTTGCAATTCTCTGCAAAGACGAGCCAAACCATATAGAATTTGGAACTGGGATAGAATCCATGGATGTTGAAGGAAGAAACCTTAGGGTAGATTATGACGATATTTCAATTATGAGCATGTATTTACCTTCTGGCACCAATGATGCGCGTCTATCGCATAAGTTTGAATATATGGATCTTATACAAGACTATTTAACCAAACTTCAGAGGAAAATACCAAATTTAGTAGTCTGTGGTGACTATAATATATGCCATGAGGAAATCGATATACACAACCCTAAAATGAAAGGTGTTTCAGGATTTTTACCCGAAGAGCGTGAGTGGCTTGGCAACTTTATTGACAGTGGTTTTATTGACAGCTTTAGATATTTACATCCTGAGCGACAAGAGTATTCATGGTGGAGTTACCGCGCAAATGCGAGAGCTAATAACAAAGGTTGGCGAATAGATTATGCCATGGCAAGCAAACCTTTACAAGAAAAAATAAAACGCAGCGTTATACTAACTGAAGCTGTTCATAGTGATCACTGTCCAATTTTACTTGAATTGGATTTGTAAGCTTTGAATTGAAGCCATATCAATAAAAAACAAACATTAAATTAACGACTTACATGGTAAAACGAATTTCATTAATCACCCTATCGCTAGTTTTATTTTCATCTTGTGTATCTAAAAAAATATATACAGAACTTGAAGATAAGTACGGCAATCTTAAAAAGGAAAATAGAAGTTTGTTAGAGGAGGTCGAGTCCCTTTCTACGGAAAATACCAAACTCTCTAACCAATTGGACCAACTACAATCAGCATATGACGATGCCGCTTCAGAACGTGACAGGTTACGTGCAGACTACACATCGGCTAAAACTAATCTTGAAAATCTGAAAGCCTCCTATGAAGCCCTAGAAAAGAACAGTTCTGCCGAAATAGCTAAAAATTCCCAAAAAAACAGGGAATTATTAGCACAACTTGAAGCTAAGGAACAAGCACTTGTTGCAGAGAGCGAGCGCCTAAACAACTTAAAAAAAGAATTGGAAAATCGCTCAAAACGAGTCGCGGAATTAGAAAATGTTATTGCAGCTAAAGACGCTAATATGCGCGCTTTAAAAGATGCCATCTCCAAAGCCTTGACTAATTTTGAAGGAAAAGGCTTAACCGTAGAGCAACGCGATGGTAAAGTATACATTTCCATGGAGAATAAATTATTATTCCAATCTGGAAGCTGGTCTGTAGGCACTGAGGGGCGCAGAGCAGTTCAGCAATTGGGAAGTGTGTTAGCTGAAAATCCAGATATAGCAATCTTAATAGAAGGTCATACAGATAATGTCCCTTATAAAGGCAGTGCTCAATTAAGCGGTAATTGGGACCTATCTACCAAACGTGCCACGGCTATTGTAAATATTTTAAGGGAAAACAATGCCATCAATCCAGAAAACCTTACAGCCGCCGGACGTGGTGAATATGCCCCAATAGCAACTAATGATACCGCAGAAGGCAAAGCAAAAAACAGACGAATTGAAGTGATTTTAACCCCTAAGCTCGATGAGATTTCTAAGTTGTTGAATGAAATCTGATGGCATCCACGTTAAAAGGTTTAAATCATTTAAAATACTAAAAGCCTAAACCTTAACATTCTTTTAGACCTTTCAGGTTATTATAACCTGAAGGGTCTTTTTATCTTTGACAATCTCATCTAAACTATGGGATTGGCGAATAAATTTCAAAGTTACATACTAGGTTTAATTTAAAGATACCCGATTTACGGGTCATATTATGAAATACACAACACTGCCCAACACCGGAATTAAGGTGAGTAAAATTTGCCTTGGCACCATGACCTGGGGAAACCAAAACACCCAAGAAGAAGGATTTGCCCAAATGGATTTAGCCCTAGATCATGGTGTTAATTTTTTTGACTGCGCAGAGCTTTATCCAGTGCCAGCAACAGCAGAGCGGTACGCAGATACCGAAAAAATTATTGGGAATTGGTTTAAAAAAACAGGTCATAGAGATAAAGTAATCTTAGCTACTAAGATTGCAGGGCCTGGTGATTATACAGCCCACATCAGAACGACTGGTTTTAGCAAAAAAGCCCTTAATGAGGCTGTGGATAATAGCTTAAAGCGATTACAAACCGACTATATTGATTTATATCAATTGCACTGGCCAGAACGTCAAACCAATACTTTCGGGATAAGAGACTATCAGCATAACCCTAAAGATTCATGGGAAGACAATTTCAATGCTATTCTCCACAGTTTGGATGAGATAATGAAGTCAGGTAAAATAAGACACGTAGGTATTTCCAATGAAAAAGCTTGGGGAACCATGCGCTATCTGGAAGAATCTAGACGACAAAATTTACCTAGAATGATTACAATTCAAAACGCCTATTCCTTACTGAATAGAACTTTTGAAGGGGATTTGGCAGAAATATCACTCAGGGAAAATATTGGATTATTAGCCTATTCACCAATGGCCTTTGGGGTACTCTCAGGAAAATATATTAAAGGGACAGCCGGTGATAATGCCCGATTAAAATTATTCCCCAGATTTGCGCGGTATAGTGGTATACAAGCTACAGAAGCCACAAAGCACTATTTGAAAATCGCTGAGGATAATGGAATGACGCTTGCCCAAATGTCCTTGGCCTTTGTTAATGAAAGACCTTTTGTAACCAGTAATATTATTGGTGCAACCAACCTAAGACAATTGGAAGAGAATATTAGCAGTATTAATGTCTCATTATCCAAGGATATTATGAATGCCATTGACAAAGTACATGCAGAAATTCCAAATCCTGCACCTTAATTATAGAATAAAAAAAAGCCCTTCCAAGTTTGGAAGGGCTTTTTGCTAATAGATATTATTTGATTTTGTTACCATTTTTGTCAAAAAAATGATATTCAAGATAAGTGTAAGCATCTCTAGGTAAAACTTTTACCCATTTTTTGTGTTCAAAAAACCACTTTGAACGTACCGATGGGAACCCTTTGGTTAGAAAGGCTGCTATAAAAGGATGCGCATTTAAGGTCACCTTGGTATAGTCTTTTTTGAAAATCCGTTCTAGGTCTTGGTTAATACGTTCCACCACTTTAATTGGTGCCTCGATTTCGTCTCCTCCTATAAAATTAGGGTTTTCTTCTTTTGTTTTAATATTGCGTTCTGGCCTTACGCGCTGTCTGGTTATTTGCACTAATCCAAACTTACTCGGCGGCAATATTTTGTGTTTTGCTTTGTCGTCTTTCATCTCATCTCTAAGATGATTGTATAGTTTCTTTCTGTTCTCTGCTCTTCCCATATCGATAAAATCGATAACAATAATACCACCCATATCGCGCAATCTCAATTGTCGTGCGATTTCGGTTGCAGATATAAGATTAACTTCCAGAGCCGTATCTTCTTGGTTTTTTTCCTTGTTAGAACGATTTCCGCTATTGACATCAATAACATGCATCGCTTCAGTATGTTCAATAACCAAATAAGCTCCTCTTGCCATAGAAACAGTTCTTCCAAATGATGTCTTTATTTGACGTTCAATACCAAATTTTTCAAAAACTGGCACACCATTCTTATAAAACTTTACAATAGACTCTTTTTTCGGTGCAATTTGTTGCACGTAGTCTTTCACCTGTATGTACAATTCTTCATCATCTACAACAATACCAGAAAATGAATCATCAAATATATCTCTCAAAATAGAGGACGCTTTATTCATTTCTCCCAGTACTTTCGTAGGGTGATGGGCTTTGTACAATTTTTTACACATTGCTGTCCATCGCGTCAGCAAATTCTGTAAATCACTGTCGAGCTCGGCAACTTTCTTGCCTTCAGCTACAGTACGAATAATAACGCCAAATCCTTTGGGGGCTATACTTCTTACAAGTCTTTTTAGTCGGTCTTTTTCTTCTTGCGATTCAATTTTCTGTGAAATTGAAATACGGTTAGAAAACGGCACCAAGACAATGTAACGACCCGCAATAGACAATTCTGAACTAATGCGAGGCCCTTTAGTGGAAATGGGCTCTTTTACTACTTGTACTAAAATGGATTGGTTAGATTTAATGGCATCTGCAATTTTGCCATGTTTGTCTAAATCCTTTTCAAATGGAAAGTCTTTGAGTTTGTAATCTCTTAATTTCCCTGTGCTTACACGTTTAATGAATTTTAAAAGCGAAGGTAATTGCGGCCCAAGATCATGATAGTGTAAAAATCCATCTTTCTCGTACCCTACGTTAACAAACGCAGCGTTTAGACCAGGCATAACCTTACGTATTTTGGCAATAAAAATATCACCAACCGCAAAGTTATTATCCTCTTCATCTTTATGTAATTCAATAAGTTTTCCATCTTTTAATAAGGCAAAATCAACAATATCTGAACTCGATCTTACGATTAATTCCTTGTTCATAATGTTAATTTATATCTAGCTCATAATTGAGTTAGATGGATTTTACTAAATTATTTGACACAGGATGTAATATCCCAACAAACTTAAGAGCACTCTATTAATGCCACTTAAATTCTATATCAAAGAACGTTTTTCGTTAAAACTGAAAAAAGTAGTTGTACAACTACTTTTTGCAATTTATTTCTTTTTGTGACGATTAGCGCGTCTACGTTTTTTACGCTTATGCGTCGCTACCTTGTGTCTTTTTCTCTTTTTACCACTTGGCATAATTAATAATGCTTTTTAATTAATATTTTTTGTTTAATGTTTTTAGTTGACCTCAACATTTGATTTTACTCCCTCTAAAAATACTTTAGCAGGTTTAAAAGCAGGTATGTTGTGTGCTGGTATTTTAATCGTGGTATTTTTAGAAATGTTACGACCGGTTTTCTCAGCTCTTGTTTTAATTATAAAACTTCCGAAACCTCTTAAATATACGTTATCTCCACCTTCTAAAGATGCTTTTACTTCTTCCATAAAGGTTTCTACTGTAGCTTGCACATCTCCTTTTTCCATGCCTAACTTATCAGATATTTTAGCTACTAAATCGGCTTTTGTCATTGTTATTAGTTTTAGGGTTACTATTAATTCTAAGGGATGCAAATATAGGTAATTTAATTTCAATATTTCAAGCGTAATTAATTAAAATTTAACACTATAAAGATTTAAATTTGCCAATCTTTCAGAAAGGCATATGAATTTTACAAAGGAAATAATTAACTGGTATTCAATCCATAAGCGCAATTTGCCCTGGAGGACGTCGAAGAATCCCTATTTTATTTGGCTCTCTGAAATCATTTTGCAGCAAACACAGGTTAAACAAGGATTGCCTTATTATGATGCGTTTGTTAAACAATTTCCTACCGTTTTTGACCTTGCCAATGCCTCCGAAGAAACCGTGTTAAAATTGTGGCAAGGCCTAGGTTATTATTCACGCGCAAGGAATCTTCACGCTGCGGCTAGGTATATTGTCTTTGAATTGAAAGGAGAATTCCCCGACAATTACAAAGACCTTATTCAATTAAAGGGAGTAGGCGACTACACAGCAAGCGCAATCGCATCAATAGCATTTGACGAGGCCACTGCTGTAGTAGATGGTAACGTTTACCGTTTACTGTCGCGATACTTCGGTATTGAAACGCCAATCAATTCCACAAAAGGTATTAAGGAGTTTAAACAGCTCGCTTCTGTTTTATTAGATAAGGATAAACCCGGAAATTATAACCAGGCGGTTATGGAATTTGGAGCTCTTCAGTGCAGACCTAAAAATCCAAATTGCAATGGCTGTCGGCTAAAAGAAAGCTGTGTAGCCTTGCAAAAAAATTGTGTAGACAATCTTCCTGTAAAACTGAGGAAAACAAAAGTTAGCACTAAATATTTTAATTATCTCGTTTGCTTAGACACTAAGAAAAGAACTGTTTTTGAAAAGCGAACCGGAAAAGGTATTTGGCGCAACTTATACCAATTCCCATTGATCGAAACTGAAAAGAGCCTTTCTATTGATGAGTTTGCCTTGCTTAATTTAAATGACACCTTCCTCAAGGATATGCCTTTTGATTATACGCTATATAACGAGGTTGATAAAGTGCACAAATTGTCCCATCAGCACTTACATACCAAATTTTGGATTATTGAGGTAAAGGATTCCCTGAATAATGCAACACCTCTGCACAAACTTAAAAAATATCCAACGCCTGTTCTTATTACCGATTTTATAAATGAATTCAATTTTGAGGTCCTATAGGAATGACAAATTTTTATTACTTTTAATCATGTGAATTAAAAGACTATTTTTAACAACTAAAACAACAAATTATGTCAGGAACGTTAAACAAAGTAATGCTTATTGGGCATTTGGGAGATGAAGTGAAAATGCATTATTTCGACGATAAAAATTGCGTCGGTCGTTTCCCATTGGCAACAAACGAAACTTACACCAATAAATCTACCAATGAACGTGTAACCAATACCGAATGGCACAATATTGTAGTTCGGAATAAGGCCGCAGAAATTTGTGAAAAATACCTTACAAAAGGAGACAAGGTCTATATTGAAGGCCGTATAAAAACTAGAAAATGGACAGATGATAAAGGTATGGAAAGGTATTCTACTGAAATACAGTGTACAGACTTTACATTTTTAACTAATAAAAATGAACAGCCACAAGAAGCCCAGACAACACCTAAACCGAATACTGTTTCACAGCCAAAACAAGCAACATCGAACAGTGTTGTGCCAGATGGGGATGATGATGATTTACCATTCTAGTTAACTAAAAAAAACGCATTTTGGACCCAGAACCCGCGGTTTTACTTTTAAATCTTTTACTTACTGATACGTCCTTTATAACGAGTATTGTTTTGCTTGTGGTGTTACTTGTATGTTCAGGGTTAATCTCCGGTGCTGAAGTCGCAGTTTTTTCCTTGAGCAAATCTAATATAGATGAAGGCTTAGAACATAAATCGGCCGCAATGCAGATTATTGCGTCGCTATTGGAAAGGCCCAAAAAGTTGTTAGCCACCATCTTGGTTGCCAATAATTTTATCAATATCGCTATTGTTCTGTTATTCGCTTTTATTGGTGAGACCTTATTTATAAGTGTTAGTAATACTATAGCGAGGTTTCTGGTGGAAGTAGTCACGGCCACTTTTTTAATATTGCTTTTTGGTGAGATTATCCCAAAAATCTACGCAAGCCGCAATAGCGTTAAATTTTCTACGTTTATGGCACGGCCTTTAAAGGTATTAGATGTTGTCTTCTCTCCCATAAGTCTACCCATGCGCTATTTTACGCTTAAGATTCAAGATACCCTAGGTAAAAAACGGTCTAATTTGAGCGTTGACCAATTATCACAAGCCTTAGAACTCACTAATCAGGAATATACCACTAAAGAAGAACAAAAACTATTAAAAGGAATTGTATCCTTTGGAAATACCGACACTAAACAAGTTATGCGTCCACGTATGGATTTGTTTGCCTTGAATATTGACACACCCTTTAAAACTATTATTGAAGATATTATTGATAATGGTTACTCGAGAATTCCAGTTTTTGAAGAAAATATCGATTCCATTAAAGGCGTATTATATGTGAAAGATCTATTACCCCACCTAAATAAAAAAGAATTTGATTGGACGACACTGTTGCGCGAACCTTTTTTCGTTCCAGAGAACAAAAAATTAGACGATTTAATGGTAGAATTTCAAGATAAAAAAGTACACTTAGCAGTAGTTGTTGACGAATATGGCGGTACTTCTGGATTGGTTTCCCTTGAAGATATCATTGAAGAAATCGTTGGCGATATCAGTGATGAATACGATGATGAAGATTTGATTTTTACAAAGATTGACAATAACAATTATAGTTTTGAAGGTAAAACACCGTTAAAAGATGTTTATAAAATAGTTGGTCTTGATGAGGACGTTGAAGATTTTGAGTCTAAAAAAGGTGAAGCCGAAACCCTCGCCGGATTTGTTTTGGAAATCTCAGGAGGCTTTCCTAGAATTGGCAGTAAAATAAATTTTAAGAATTACGTTTTTACTATTGAAGCTTTAGAACGAAAACGTATAAAACAAATTAAACTAACTTTACTTAATTCAACTGAATGAAATATGTAAGCCTTGTTGCTTTAGCCCTACTTATATGTAGCTGCGGAGATGATCCAATACCAAAGCCTAAAGCGTTTTTAAGGTTAGAGTATCCTAATCCGGTTTATGAAAAGGTTAATAGCCCTTTACCCTTTACCTTTGAGAAAAACAAGATTGCTGCTCCGATAGACTCTATCAAAATTGCAGGTGACCTCAAAGGTATAGATGTTAAGTATCCCTCATTAAAAGCTACCATATATCTAACCTATAAATCGGTTACAGAGGATAATCTCGAATCTTTATTAAGGGATGCTCAAAACCTAACACAAAAACACACTATAAAAGCTGATGAAATAAGTAGTGTTGTTTTTGAAAACAAAGATGCAAATGTCTTTGGAATGTTGTACGACATTGGTGGTGATGCCGCCTCCCAATCTCAGTTTTATGCTACCGATAGTACGCGTCACTTCTTAAGTGGTTCCTTATATTTTTATGCTAAACCTAATTACGACTCTATATACCCGGCCGCAGAATATTTAAAAAAGGACATTAGACACCTCATGGAGTCTATTCGATGGAAGAATTAAAATAATATAATTTTGAGATAAAAAAAAGCAGCCAGAGTTGGCTGCTTTTTTATCTTTTATTTATTATTTACAACTAGAAGTTGTAACGTAAACTTGCATTAAATGTTCTTCCAATACCTAAGAAGGTACCGAAATTGTCTGTTTGGTTAATGTAAGCTGTGTTAAATAAGTTATTTACGTTAGCTCTAAATGTTAATGGATTATCTCCTAAAGAAAATCTATAGGTTAATCCAGCATCCGCTAAAGTATAGGCAGGTAGTTTTTGAGATTCGTAAACTCGTCCTGCAAGCGCATCCGCTACAGCTTCTTCTACATCTACAAATTCATATAAATCCGTATAGATATTATAATCCATATCTACTGATAATCCTTGGGTGATGTCAAGAACAAATCCTACACCAAAAGAGGTTTGAGGTGCATTACCTACTTTAACATCAGTTAAATTAACTTCTCCAGCTTCATCATCCAGGAACTCACCAGTATCGTCATTTTGTAAGGTAAATGGTGTAGTACCTTCATATTTCCAATTTCCTAAAGAACCATAACCTCTTAAAGAGAATTTACCGCCAAGTGGTCTGTATTCAAAATCAAATTCAACACCTTGGTGTACTTGTGTAACATCGGTAAATCTGTAAATTCCGAATTCTTCGTTCTCTAATTCAGTGCCAAAACTTAAGAACCTATTACCCCATTCAGTTCTGTAAACATCTACATTTAATCTAAACACATCATTTTTAAAACGATAACCCGCTTCAAGACCAACAATTTCTTCATTATCAATTTCTGGTTCAACCAAATCATTAGAGTTTCTAATGTCTCTGAAGATGTTATCCAAGAAAGGTTGTCTTGAGAAGGTACCCACATTTGCAAAAACAGAGTGACTCTCATCTAAATTATATGATGCACCACCTTTTACTTGGTATCCCACTTTATTAACTTTTTCAGACTTTCCTAAACCATTACCTGTACCAACAAAACGTCCCGTTCTTTGAAAGGATTGAGTTGATAAAGCACCCTGTACAAATACAGAGAATTTTTCAGTAGCATATTCAGCTTGACCAAAACCACCGATATAGTTGATATTCTCTGAATAATCAAATTGTGTTCTTTGATCTTCGTCGGCAAAGTCAAATAATGCCGACCATGGATTAGCTTCAAATGTTTCTGTAAACACATAGTCATCTGGCCTGTCAGTTCTAAAGTTATCTACAAAACCATTTAGCCCCATCAAATCATTGATTTGTCTCCAGTGGTCACCTTTGTATAAACGTCCATCGAAACCAACATTAAATGTCCAGTTTTCACCAGACTCTATATTTAAGTTAGATAAAAGACCATACCAGTTATGATTGTTAACAGAAGATCTTCTAACAAAACCATCACTAAAGCCGGCAAAACCATTAGAGTCTGCAGCAGCGATGTTGTTCTGCACAATTTGATCAAAATCAATTTCACCATTTGATTCTAACCTTACTCTGTTACCACTGCTACCTAACATTCCTGTTCCACCACCACGGCCCCAAGAGGCGTACAACACAGTAGAGAGGTCTAATTTTTCATTGATATCAAAATCCCAGTTTAAGTTAGCTACTGGTTTGTGATAATAGTTTCGTCGTTCTGTAAAACGCTCGCCATCTCTAAAGCCAGTATTCGGATTATATTTATCACTGTACAATTCATAATCCTCAATATCAGTTGAAAAGTTTTGGTCATGCCATTGTGGTGCTCCAGTAATTAAAAAGTTGAAGGTATTTTTTTCATCTGGCTTATATCCCACTGAGAATAAATAGTTTTGGCCTTGACCTGCCGTACCAAAAGAATACTTTCTGTGGGCTTGCCAATGATCTACTAATACAGAGAATGCCCAGCCTTTGTCATTAACGCCAGTGTTATAAGAAAGTGTTGCCTTCATAAAACTATCATTACCTCCCATGAATCTAACAAATCCTCCCTGTCTTTGCTCAGTTGTTTTCGATACAATATTTACTGTTCCACCAACAGATGAGATAGCCAGCTTAGAAGATCCTAGACCTCTCTGTACCTGAACCGCATTGGCAACATCTGCCATACCAGCCCAGTTAGACCAAAATAAACGACCGTCTTCAACACTATTGATAGGCTGTCCATTTAAAAGGAATGCTGTATTTGTGTCATTAAAACCACGCAAAAATAATTGGCTATCACCAAAACCTCCCGCTTGGTTAGATACATAAATGGAAGGAGTATTCTTCATGGACTCTGTAAACTCCACGTTACCAGCAATCTTTAGTTGAATATCCTTTCCTTTAATTGTAGATACTGCAACAGGTGTTTTTCTTGCTTCTGCGATATCGATTACCCCAGTACCAACAACGATTACCTCCTCCAAAGAGTTATCTAGGTTTAAGATTATCCTACCAAAGTCAGTGTCACCATTAAATTTCAATACTTTAGTAGCAAAACCAACGTAGGAAATTACAATTTCTCCTGATGACGCTTTTGTTGTTAAGGTAAAATTACCTTCAAAGTCAGTTATAACGCCGTTGGTTGTGCCTTTTTCTAGAACATTAGCTCCTGGTAGAGGAGAGTTCATTTCAGCATCAATTATAATACCTTTAATTGTGCTTTGAGCGAATGTCACTGCAGAGCATAAGAATAATGCAGCGATAAAAAATAATTGAGTAGTTTTTTTCATATAGAATAACGATTAATTAATTTCTAATATTGACGCAAAATTACATAATGCTATAAGTATAACATTACGTAATTGTTAAAAGTTGGGGGTGGGCTAATATAATTGTTATATCCTGAAAATCTTTATCTTCTAAATAATATTATTTGCATTTTTTTAACAAAAATTATCGATTATTCCTATAAAATCGAATCAAACCTTGAGTTGAGGCATCATTATTTGAGGTAGAAGAATCATTCTTTAATTCAGTTAATATAGATTTTGCCAATTGTTTGCCTAGTTCCACACCAAATTGGTCATAGCTAAATATATTCCATATAATACCTTGAACAAAAATTTTATGCTCGTACATGGCTATGAGTTTACCTAGACTCTTAGGTGTAAGTTTCTTAATCAATATGGAGGTTGTAGGCCTATTACCATCAAATACCTTAAAAGGAAGAAGAGTTTCGATCTGTTCTTCTGAATACGATTGTTCCTTTAACTCTATAATGACCTGCTCTCTTGTTTTTCCATTCATCAAAGCTTCGGTTTGCGCAAAATAATTGGACATCAACTTGTCTTGATGATCTTTGTTCCCATATAAGGACTCCGCAAACCCAATGAAATCAGTCGGAATCAGTTTTGTGCCTTGATGGATTAATTGAAAAAACGCGTGCTGCGCATTGGTTCCTGGCTCACCCCATATTAAAGTTCCCGTTTGGTAATTAACCGGATGACCATCTCTATCTACGCTTTTTCCGTTACTTTCCATAATACCTTGTTGAAGGTATGTCGTAAACTGGTTAAGATATTGCGTGTAGGGTATGACGGCCTCACTTTCAGAATTAAAAAAGTTGTTATACCACACCGTTAGTAATGCCGCTACGACTGGGATGTTTTCATCAAAATTAGCGGATTTAAAGTGCTCGTCCATATGATGTGCACCATCGAGCAGACTTTCAAAATTATTGTATCCTAATGCCAGGCTGATAGACAAACCAACGGCACTCCATAAAGAAAACCGTCCTCCTACCCAGTCTTTCATAGGAAAGATGTTGTCTTCATCGATACCAAAGGCTTTAACACTTTCAATATTTGTCGACACGGCTACAAAATGCTTGGAAATAGCTTGTTGAGGCAATGATTCTAAAAACCAAGCCCTAACAGATTTTGCGTTAGATAAGGTTTCTTGAGTTGTAAAGGTCTTTGAAACAATTACAAACATGGTGGTCTCCGGGTTAAGGTCTTTTATGACTTCTTGGAAATGATCACCGTCTACATTACTTATAAAATGAGCTTGAAGATGGTTCTTATAGAATTGTAAAGCTTCTACTACCATCGCCGGACCGAGGTCAGACCCACCTATTCCAATATTCACAATATCAGTAATAGGCTTACCTGTAAATCCCTTGTGCGTGCCAAAAACTACTGACTCGGTGAACTCCTTTATTTTCTGCTTTACCTTAAATATTCCAGGGACAATATTTTCTCCCTTTACAAAAATTTCTGATGATTTCGGAGCTCTTAATGCTGTATGCAATACGGCTCTTCCCTCTGTTGCATTTATAATATCTCCACTAAAATACTTAGAAATGGCATCGGTTAAATTGACCTCTTCAGCCAATTCAACTAATAATTCCATCGTTTTAGGGGTGATTCTGTTTTTTGAAAAATCGACATAAAAATCCTCCCATTCAACGGTTAATTTTTCTGCTCTGCTAGAATCGGCAGCGAACAAATCCTTTAGGTGTTTTGATTTTAAACTCTCAAAGTGGGATTGTAATTTTTTCCAAGAATGAGTTGTTGTGGGATTTGTTGCTTTTAATGCCATTATCTAATTATGAAATTGGGTCTTCAGTGATTGTGTTTTCTTTGGTCTTAGGTTCGGCTTCTATGAAATAGATGTTGTCCAAACGTTCTTTAATGGGTTTTATAAAGTCTAAATACCTAGCTTTTAAGCTTTCTGAGATTGGTTCTGCTTCTGGCAGTTTCTCCCTAAATGGATCTACTTGTCTACCATTTTTCCAGAATCTGTAACAGACATGTGGTCCTCCAGTATTACCTGTCATACCCACATAGCCAATTATGTCGCCTTGCTTAACAAATTGGCCTTTTTTAACGGCACGCCTACTCATGTGCAAATACTGTGTGCTATAGGTTGCATTATGCCTTATTTTTACATACTTACCATTTCCTCCTCTTCTTGTAGATTCCACAACCGTACCATTGGCAGTGGCCATAATCGGTGTTCCTACAGCTGCAGCAAAATCAGTTCCTTTGTGAGGACGTACCTTGTACCCGTAGTAAGCTATACGGCGCTTCAAGTTATAGCGTGAAGAAATTCTGCTATATTGCACGGGTGCTTTTAAAAAGGCCCGTCTTAGGTTTTTTGCGGTTTCACTGAAATAATCCTTAATTCCTTTTATGGAATCTGTTTCAAACTGAAAGGCGTAAAGGGAATCGCCGTTGTGCTCAAAATAGGAGGCTTTTACATCGTGCACTCCCGCGTATAAGGTGTCATCAATATATTTATCCGTATAAATTACTTTAAAACGATCTCCTTTTTGCAAACGTCTAAAGTCTATGGTCCACGCATAGATATCATCAGCCAATTTATTAACCAAAACCTGACTGAGACCCATTTCTTCAATAGTTTCCGATATTGAGCTTTCAATTATTCCGGTTGCGGTTTTTTCCACATATTTTATGGGCTTTTTACTTGTGTAAGCATGAATAGAATCCTTAAAATTTATAACCACATAATCTTCTAAGCTCTGTTGATAAATAAAACAGGTAGGCAACTCCAAACTATCCTTTGAACACAACAAGGTATAGGGTTTCCCTATTTGCAATCGTCTAATATCAAACGTGTCCTTGGCCTTCTCGGCAATTTGGTAGATTTTTGGATAATCTAGTTTATTGCGCTCTAGAATTTCCCCAAAGCTATCTCCATTTTTAATGGTATCGCGCTTAACAATATAGTCGCTGAGGTTAAATCCGAATTCTAAAATTTTCTCTTTCTCTACTTTTTCAGCAAGCTCTTGTTTTAATACCTTTTCTTCCGGATAATCCTCTTTACAGGCATAAAAGCTTACTGCAATTACGGCTATTGCTACTAATCGTTTTAATTGCATTAATCTAAAGCTAATTATAAATTATTTCCCCAATTTTTCAATTCATCCTCAGTCCATAAATCCGGAAAAAAAATACGTCTTTGATATTTTGGATGCATATATTTTTTCCAGTCACTTCCTCCCGTTGCCTCACCATCGCCAATACCACTTTCAATATAATGTTTTGCAGTATTATAATGTGCCATTACCCATGTGACATTAACTGTATAATCATAATGTCTCATGGCTTTTATTAAATCCTCGTCCTTTTGATCATCAAAGGGCAACTCTTTAAACCGTGTCCAAAGGTTTTTAGTGTTATAGGTTTCCATAAAACTTAAAAACTCATCTTTATAACGGTTTTCAAAATTAACCAAAAGTGTAGATTTTTTGCCTGTTTTGTGATTTTTTCCTGCAGCCTGCCAATACAAGTGCTCAAAGGCATGGGTAAAAGGCGTATTCCTGTCAATATTTGATCTAAACCTGTAATCTATTAGATTGATAAGTTCTGTTGAAGCGAACTCAATGAGTCGGTATTGAGCACTCTGAAATCCACTTGCCGGCGTTAAGGTATACCGAAACTTCATATACTGTTCAACATCCATGCCCTCCCTCATGATATTGAATGAGGTTGTCAACATATCAAAATAACGACTGATTCGCATTATTTTACCCTCAAAAAAAGTAGCGTCCAGTTCCGTTTTTTCCGCTACTTGGGAAATTTCCCATAAAATCATCTTAAAAATCAACTCATTTATTTGATGATAGGCTATAAAAACCATCTCATCTGGTAAGGTTGTCCGCTGTATTTGAAGGTTTAGTAAGGCATCTGTTTGAATATAATCCCAATATGTAATAGGCTTACTATAAAGAAGACCATATAAATGGTCGTCTGTTTGTTGGTCTATTTTTTGGTACTTCTCTTGAAGTGCATTGATGATGTCATCGAAATTTTGTTGGTCAGGCATAAATTAAAATTCTACTTTAAAAGAATGTTTTAGTCCTTTGAAAGCCACAAGATCGGCCCGTAATGACCCTACCGCTAAATCTGCTTTTATCTTTAAAGGTAATTTATTTTTATCTGCGCTTACCCAAAGGGTTAAACTTTCTTCTTCCTTAAAGACGCGACCCGCCATTACATAAGGTCTAAATTTAAGGGTTTTTATCCTTCCAAACTCGGTTTTAATGGTTTGTCGTCCCAAATATTTTAATTTAAATCCATAATTCTCTTCATCAAAAAACATATTTAACGAGACTATATCTCCCCTTTTTATTTTTTCAGTATCGTAATTATTTCTCAAGTAATAGAAAGCAGAGACCATGTCCTGCACATCTTGTTCGGTGCGCACCGTACTGACTTTATCGTGTTTTTTGTTGTAGACTGTGGCCTTTCTTTCCTTATGGTTGAAATCTATTTCAATGTCTTTTGTATGACCTCCCTCATCCGTTTTTCTGATAAACCTGTAAGGCACAACCGATTCCTTATCAAAATAACTTTCATAGCGGTCTTCAACCTTAAAAAACCAACTGATGGCACCAGTCGTCCAGCCCTTACCCACTACATGATATACCGGTTTTCCGTTTAAAATAGTATCTGCTACCGTTAATGTGGCATTACCTGCTTTTAGGAAACCGCTATAGCTCATTTCAAATTTAAACCATTCCCCATCTTGAAATGCAGATTCTTTGTTTACATCTGCAAGTTGAAGACCAATTAAAAGGCATACCGCTGTTAAAATACTTTTCATAATTCTTTGCATTATATAGGCAAACCATAAGTTGTCTTATTTCATTTACCTCAATCTTTAACGCATTTACCACGTTATTGATTGTGCATATACAATTACTATTCCAAATGTATTAAAACATTGAAGCACAAACCAAAATGATTTGATAATTTTAATACTTTTTACCATCTATGCCCTCAATTTGATTTTTATGAGATATTATAGCAGCGGCAAGCTTTACAACCTTAAAAACACTTTGTGATTTTGTAAATCTTTGGTTTTTACTCTAGTACTTTTCCCTAGAGTGTACCTCTTTTGGCTTGCTCACGCTCAATAGATTCAAAAAGAGCTTTAAAATTACCTGCCCCAAAGCCTTGTGCTCCCATTCGCTGGATAATTTCAAAAAATAATGTAGGCCTATCCTCAACGGGTTTTGTAAATATTTGAAGTAAATACCCTTCTTCATCCGCAT
Organism: Winogradskyella aurantia; assembly: GCF_002266855.1. Lineage (GTDB taxonomy): Bacteria > Bacteroidota > Bacteroidia > Flavobacteriales > Flavobacteriaceae > Winogradskyella > Winogradskyella aurantia. The sequence continues at coordinate 131,741 of NZ_NGJN01000001.1, forward strand.
CGACTAAAATAGACAATTTTTGAAGCTCATTAATATCTTCTTTCATCATTTCCATATGCACTCCTAGACGTTCTGGAATCATATCGTAATAGGATTGTGGTGGTGGTGGAAGAAACTCAACACCCCTAGCTTTAAGCTGAGCAACTGTTTTTATTATATCATCAGTAGCAACCGCTAAATGCTGTACCCCTGAGCCCTCATAAAAATCGAGATATTCTTCAATCTGCGATTTCTTAGCAGCTTCTGCTGGTTCGTTTATTGGGAATTTTATGCGGCCGTTTCCATTACTCATTACTTTACTCATAAGCGCAGAGTACTCAGTGTGTATTTGTTTGTCGTCAAACGACAAAAAGTTCACGAACCCCATCACATCCTCATACCATTTTACCCATTGGTTCATTTCACCCCAACCCACATTACCAACCATGTGGTCAATATATTTTAAACCTACAGGCTCAGGATTGTAGTCACTTTCCCAGGCTACAAATCCTGGCATAAAAACACCCTTGTAATTTTTTCGTTCGACAAACATGTGTACTGTTTCACCATACGTATAAATTCCTGCCCGTACCACTTCTCCAAATTCGTCTTTTTCAACCACAGGTTCCATGTAAGACTTAGCACCTCTTTTTGTCGTTTCTTCAAAAGACTTTCGCGCGTCGTCCACCCATAGGGCAATAACCTTTACACCATCCCCATGCTTTACAATATGGTCGTTTATTGGTGATTTACTAGTTAGAGGCGTTGTTAGCACTAACCTTATTTTGTCTTGTTTCAGCACGTAACTGACAGAGTCCCTAGAGCCTGTTTCTAGCCCTCTATAAGCATAGGATTGAAATCCGAATGCTGTCTTATAAAAGTGAGCAGACTGCTTTGCATTACCCACATAAAACTCCACATAATCCGTACCTAAAAGCGGCAGAAAATCTTGAGCTCCTTCGAATATTTTTTCTAGACCATAGTCTACACTTTTTACCTCTTTTGCCATAATTTATTGACTTATTTTGTTATTGTTGATTGATTAATTTATTGTCTTTGAGAATTTACTCCAACCAAGATTTAAAATAATCTTCGTCAGCGATTTTCAAAGCTTCTTCGGTTACTTTTAAAGGTTTAAATGTATCTACCATAACCGCCAATTCATCGGTTTTCACTTTGCCAATACTGCGCTCCATTGCTCCAGGGTGTGGACCATGAGGAATCCCTGCTGGGTGTAATGAAATGTGGCCCGCTGCAATATCGTTTCTGCTCATAAAATCACCATCCACATAATACAATACCTCATCACTATCAATATTACTATGGTTGTACGGTGCCGGAACAGCGAGCGGATGATAATCATATAACCGTGGCACAAAACTGCACACCACGAAAGCATCCGTCTCAAAGGTTTGATGAACTGGTGGTGGTTGGTGAATACGACCTGTTATAGGTTCAAAATCGTGAATGGAGAAGGCATACGGATAGTTGTAACCGTCATAGCCCACAACATCAAAAGGATGTGAGGCATAAACCATATCAAAAATCTCATCTTGTTTTTTTATTTTTATTAAAAATTCACCAGACTCGTTATAAGTCTCTAGTTCTTGTGGTTGGCGCAAATCGCGCTCACAAAACGGAGAATGTTCTAATAATTGTCCAAACCAATTGCGGTAACGTTTTGGTGTGTATATTGGCCGATAGGATTCTACAATAAACAAGCGATTGTCCTCATTATCAAAATCGAGCTTGTAAATGGTTCCTCTAGGTACTAATAGATAATCTCCATATTTAAAATCGAGATTGCCTAGCATGGTTCTCAATTTTCCGGTGCCTTTATGAACAAAAATCAATTCGTCGGCATCGGTATTTTTATAAAAATAATCTTTGGTTGCGTGTTTTGGAGCGGCTAAGATGATATTACAATCGCTATTGGTGAGTACTACCTTTCGGCTTTCTAAATAATCGTTTTCTGGTTTTACTTGAAAACCTCTAAATCGATAGGATTGCATATTATTAGCTTTGGCCACTTTTGGCGCTACGCTGTATTGCTTTCTAATCTCTTTGACCTGTGTTGGGCGTTGCTCGTGATAACTATTGGTAGACATCCCATCGAAACCAATGGTACCGAACAATTGCTCGTAATAAAAGCTGCCATCAGGCTTTTTAAACTGCGTATGGCGCTTTGGTGGAATTTTTCCTAATTTATGATAAAATGGCATGGTATTAGAATTTATTATTATGACAATATCCCCTTGATATTGAATTATATGAGGGGCTTAATAAATTATCTTAAAGGTACAAAAAATGCGCAGTTATTCCGGGTTCCTTTTTATAAGGAAATGCAAATGAAGTTTGAGATTTTCCCAGAATAGTTTCATAAAAATACAAATATCTAAAATTTAAATGAGATACTGAAATGCAGAAATAATCTCAGTTTATAATCGTCTTGATTTATCAGAACCAAAAACCAAGATTAAAAAACCAATAGCTATTGCCTGTTTCTGGTGAGTAGGTATATTTCCCTTCCAAAGGTCCTAAAAAAGTCTCTAAGGAATAGCCTATAGCGTAGCCCGTAAAATCTGGTGAAGACAGCCAATTACCAGTATCGAATAAACGGTCTTCTACATTGGCATAATTTGCTGCAAAAATGATATGATGATTATTCAACCACTCATAATCTAAAGTAAATACCGCCTTCACAAAACTATCTCCTGTTATATCAATAAAATCATAGCCATAAAAGGAACTAAAATTATTGATGAAGTTATTTGCATAACCTCCAAGTGCAAATCCAAGGGTCGTAGTAGAATTATCGCCAAGTTTAAAACCGCCACTGGTTTCTGTTCTAAAGGCTAACTTATCATTAAAGCTAAAGGCATAGCCTATATCTGCCTTTGCAATAGAAAACGGCCGAAAAGTCTCATTAAAGCCTGATGCCCCAAGATACCAATGAAAATCACCACTAAAGTAAGCTCCACGTTTAGGAAAGTAGGGATCACTAAACGAGTCAAAATCAAGACTCCCAAAAACACTGTAGTAATCCGTATTCTCAAAAATAAAGTCATCCTCTTGGTTAGGGTCAATTAATGTTTCTGAGGTGATTTTTAAAAGCTTATGCTCACCTCCCAACCTTAGGGCAAAATCTTTTCTAAATAAGGTTTGGATATAAACCTGATTGGTAAAATCTTGAAGCTGAACTTCAACTTTGTTCAAATTAGCTAAAAGTGGTGATGTATCCTCTAAAATTAAATCGGGATTGATATTTTTACTGAACTGGTTGTAACGCGAATTAAAACCCAAACTGATGTAAAACCCTTTGTCAATGAAATAATCAAAATTATACCTAGAATTATCTCCCAAAATTAAATCCAATGAAGCAATATCATTATTAAATAAAAGTCGTTTTTTAGTGATGTTGGCCAAAACAGCACTTTTATAAAGATCATCATAATGTAAGCCCAATTTTAGGAAGGTACTTGTCCTAGACTCCCTAATTTGACCTCTTAAATGATATTCTCCTTGCGTCTCTGAAGGCTGTAATTCATATCTAAATGTGTCGAAATTATTAGTAGCAATTAGGTTGTTAATGCCGCGTCTAAACCTTTCATACGTAATATTCTCTCCTCCCCGCAATTTCAATTTCCCTAAGAGATAGGACCTTGTATACTTTTCATTTCCGGTGAGTTCAATGGACGCAATTTTAATACTATCTGGTGGCGTAATGGTTGCCTCACTGAATTCTTCAGGCTGTTTTTTCACTAAGCCTCTTAGTTCCTGGACTTTTGCTCGTGCCGCAGTCTCTCCATTTGCAATGATATCCTGACCTTCGCTAAATGAAACGACTGAATAATCCATGATATCGGGTTTGATATAGATATCCGTTAAGGGCGCTTTATCCTTCATGGCATAGACCGTACGGAAATTATTGATTTGTGCTAGAATATCGATAGCTGACTCTAGAGATTCCCTGTCTCGTAAATCATCCTGTACATCTACACCTATAATAATATCCATTCCTTTGTCGCGGAGTTCTTCAACAGGGAAATTATTAGTTACACCTCCATCAACTAATATCCTATCGCCTATAACCACAGGCTGAAACAATGATGGTAATGCACCACTAGCGGTTACAGCTTCCGCCAAATTGCCTTTATCCATTACTAAAGATTCTCCTGTTTCTATATCGGTGGCTATACAAAAGAAGGGGATGGGCAAATTTTCAAAATTATCTATATGGTTAACGGGAAGCATTAGTTGGTACAATAGATTATAGACGTTCTGACCTCTAGAAAGTGCTGATGGTAAGGAAATTCTAAATTTCTCAAAAGGTAAAGAAACAGCATATTTTGCGGCGCCTTCGCGCTCAAAAAAAGACTGCGCCGAACGCTCAAATTTATCGTTTATGAGTAAATCAAAATCTTGACTGTTGAATAACTCCTCTAATTGTTTCCCAGAATAGCCCGAAGCATATAAGGAGCCTATTATTGCTCCCATACTCGTACCTGCGATATAATCTATTTTAACACCTAGGCTATCTATAATCTTTAGGGCACCAATATGTGCAAAACCTTTGGCCCCACCACCGCTTAAAACAAGTCCGATTTTTGGTTCATTGGAATCTTGTGAAAAACAGCCACAAGAAATCAAAAATACCGCAATCAAAGTCATTAAAAGCTGTAAGCCTTTTACGGATATAGAATATTTTTTATACGTTTTCAAGTTATTCTTTATGATAGTAATTGTAAATTTTATTTGCTCTAGAAGCACCTATAATAGGCTCTAGCTCATCTAATTTAGCATTGGCAATACGCTTTACGGTTTTAAAGTGCTTCATTAAATCAACGATGGTTTGCTCGCCTACACCATTAATGTTTTCTAGTTCTGTTTTCAGCGCACTCTTACTGCGTTTGTTTCGGTGATGTTCAATTCCAAATCTATGTGCTTCGTTACGTAATTGTTGAATAATCTTTAAGGTTTCACTTTTCTTGTCTAAATATAAAGGAATTGGATCATCTGGGTAAAACAATTCCTCTAATCTTTTTGCAATTCCGATAATCGCTATTTTTCCGCGTAAGCCTAACAGGTCTAGACTTTTTAACGCTGACGATAACTGCCCTTTTCCCCCATCAATGATGACTAATTGTGGTAAAGGCTGGTCTTCCTCCAATAATCTTTTATAACGTCGATAAACAACTTCTTCCATAGAAGCAAAATCATCTGGTCCTTCTACTGTTTTTATATTAAAATGCCTATAGTCTTTTTTACTTGGCTTTCCGTTTTTAAAGACCACGCAAGCCGCCACCGGATTAGTCCCTTGGATGTTGGAATTATCGAAACATTCTATATGCCTTGGCTCTTCACTTAAGCGTAAATCGGCCTTCATTTGCGCCATAATACGATTGGCATGCCTATCTGGATCGACTATTTTTATTTGCTTTAGTTTATCCATTCGGTAGTACTTCGCATTTCGTTCAGACAGATCCACTATGCTTTTTTTATCGCCTAACTTGGGGACGCTAACCTTTACTTCCTCTCCCAAGTCTACTTTAAATGGGACATAAATCTCTTTCGAGTTAGAGTTGAAGCGCTGCCGTATTTCGGTTATGGCCAATTCTAGCAGTTGTTTATCTGATTCTTGTAGCTTCTTTTTTAGTTCAAGGGTATGCGATCTAATTATTGAACCATAACTCAATTGCAAAAAATTAACATAGGCATATGTTTCATCACTTACAATAGAAAAGACATCGACATTACTGATTTTAGGGTTGACTATAGTTGATTTAGATTGATAATTCTCAAGGATTTCAAGCTTTTCCTTAATTTTCTGTGCATCTTCAAACTGCATATTTGCAGCAAAGGTTTTCATTTGCTTTCTAAACTGTTGGAGGGAATCTTTAAAATTGCCTTTTAATATTTCCCGGATTGCCTCAATATTGGAATGGTATTCTTCTTCGGTCTCTTTGCCTTCACAAGCGCCCTTGCAATTACCTAAATGATATTCTAAACAGACTCTATATTTACCGGCTTCAATTTTAGCTTCAGATAAATCATAATTACACGTTCGCAATTGATACAATCCTTTTATCAGTCCTAAAAGTGTTTTAACGGTTTTCATACTGGTGTATGGGCCAAAATACTCAGACCCATCCTTAATGACCCTGCGTGTAGGGAACACTCTAGGAAAACGTTCGTTTTTGACGCATATCCAAGGATAAGATTTATCATCCTTGAGCATTACATTATACTTGGGCTGATACTTCTTTATAAAATTATTTTCAAGCAGTAAGGCATCATTTTCGGTATCGACAACAATATGTTTTATGGAGGCAATATTTTTTACTAAAACCCTGGTCTTACCATAGTCGTGATGTTTTGTAAAATAACTGCTTACCCGCTTTTTGATATCCTTTGCCTTCCCCACATAAATCAACCTGTCATCAACATCAAAATATTGATAAACCCCAGGTTGGTGGGGTAATGTTCTAATCTGAATATCCAAGGCTGTTTCTGGCATAAGACCAAAGGTAAGTAATCATAAAAAAATAGTGAATTTTGATTGAAGTTTATCACTATCTTGCGCCACTTTTTATAATTCGAATCTTTATGAAAAAAATATTGGGGCGTACGGATATTATTGACTTTCCAAAGCTTAAGCTATATAATGTTAATGTAAAAATTGATACGGGTGCTTACACTTCGGCTATTCATTGTTCAAGTATTATGGAACGCGATGGAAAATTGCACTGCATCTTTGATCCCATGGATGATAAATCACACAAAGAACAAAGCATAGTATTTGACAATTATTCCCTTACCGATGTTAAAAGCAGCAATGGTCACAGGGAAAACCGATTTAAAATCAAAACTGAGGTCATTTTCTTTGGGAAACAGTACAATATTAACTTAACTTTAAGCACCAGAGACGATATGAAATATCCTGTACTTATCGGAAGGCAGTTTCTAAGTAAAAAATTTTTAGTCGACGTTGATTTAGTCAATCAATCCTTTAATCATACCATTAATGAATATAGTAATTCTCTCACGTAATTCTCATTTATACTCCACAAAGCGTCTAATTGAAGAGGCAGAAAATAGAGGCCATGACGTAGAGGTTATTGACCCACTTAAGTGTGATATTATTATAGAGAAAGAAAAACCAACCATTTATTATAAGGATCGGTACCTTGACTATGTGGATGCCATTATACCGCGTATTGGTGCGTCCGTAACCTTTTTTGGTTGTGCCGTGGTCCGTCAGTTTGAAATGATGAACGTCTTTACAACCGTTACCTCAGACGCCATAATACGAAGTAGGGATAAATTACGAAGTTTTCAAAGACTGTCTAAGGCCGGTGTGGGTATGCCCAAAACTGTTTTTACCAACTATTCGCGAGATGTTGAAGAAGTCTTAGCCCATGTTGGTGGCCCTCCTGTTATTATAAAACTACTTGAAGGTACACAAGGACTGGGTGTGGTTTTGGCAGAATCAAAAAATGCGGCAGAATCTGTTCTTGAAGCCTTTAATGGTTTACAGGCAAGAGCATTGGTTCAAGAATATATTCAAGAAGCTAAAGGGGCAGATCTAAGAGCCCTTATTGTCGATGGTCAAGTGGTTGGCGCTATGAAACGTCAGGGCCGAGACGGAGAGTTCCGCTCTAATCTGCATAGAGGCGGAAGTGCACAATATATTAAACTCTCTGAAGACGAACTTAAATTAGCCATTAAGGCTGCACGGGCACTGAAGTTGCCGGTTTGTGGTGTGGATATGTTGCAATCTAGCCGAGGGCCTTTGATAATGGAAATTAACTCTACCCCAGGGCTAGAAGGCATAGAAGGCGCAACCCAAAAAAATATAGCACGCGCTATCATTACTTTTATAGAACGTAATAGAAGTTAGATGAGTGAAAGGGAAGTATTACATATTTTAGGTGAAAAAGTTGGGCTTGGTAAAAGTGCTAGGGTCAGTTTTAATGTCGCTAAACTACATACCCAGAATAGCATAGATGTCCCGGTGATTATTGAACGGTCAAAAAAGCCAGGTCCAACCGTACTGATTACTGCAGGTATTCATGGTGACGAAGTCAATGGTGTAGAAATTGTGCGTCAAATTATTGCGAAAGGCATTAATAAACCTAAGAAAGGAACTGTGATCTGCATTCCGGTTATCAATGTGTTTGGCTTTATTCATATGGATAGGGAATTTCCGGATGGACGAGATCTAAACCGTGTGTTCCCAGGAAGCAAAACCGGATCTTTAGCCGGTAGGGTAGCCCATAAGCTAATGACAGAAATCGTGCCGCATGCCGACCTAGTTTTAGATTTTCACACAGGAGGATCTGATCGTTTTAACGCTGCACAAATCCGAATTGCTAAAAATCAGATTATTCTAAATGAGCTAGCAGAGGTTTTTGGAGCACCATTGATATATTATTCTAAAAACTTAAATAAATCATTTCGTAATTCATGCTACAAACAAGGATTACCTATGTTATTATTTGAAGGTGGAAAATCCTTCCACATCGATAAAACCATAACCAACACAGGCGTCAACGGTACTAAACGTATCCTTCACCATCTCGGTATGCTGGGCAGTAAATTTAAAGTGTCTAGACCTAAAAAGAGCTGCATACGGATTTTAGATAGCAAGTGGGTCAGAGCCAACCATTCTGGAATGTTCAAAGCCACGGTAAGCGTAAATACACAAGTAAAAAAAGGTAAGGTGTTAGGACACATCACCGATCCCTACGGAAGTTTTAACCATTTTGTAAAAGCCCCTAACGATGGCTATATTTTTAACGTAAACGAATCGCCCATAATCTATCAAGGCGATGCTATATTTCATATTTCTACAAAAGTTGAATCTTGAAAAAACAAGAACTCAGAAAGACCTATAAAACCCTGCGCAAATCCTTAAATGCAGAACAGATTGAGGAGTATAGCTTGGCCATTGCCAATCAACTCTTACGATTAGATATTTGGGATTTTGAGTTTTATCATTTGTTCTTACCAATTAAAGAACAGCATGAAATTAATACCGAGTATATCCTCAATATTTTGGCGGGGAAGGACAAAAATGTGGTCATTTCTAAAAGTAATTTTGAAGACCGTAGTATGAAGCATTACCTATTAACGGATACTACTACAATAAGAAAAAACAGCTACAATATTCCAGAACCCGTTGGTGGTATCGAAATAGCAACATCTCAGTTAGAGGTGGTTTTTATTCCGCTATTAGCTTTTGATAAAACCGGAAATCGTATTGGGTATGGCAAAGGCTTTTATGATCGCTTTTTAGCCAGTTGTAAACCTGAAACGCTTAAAATTGGCCTATCTTTTTTTGACGCTGAAACTGAAGTCTTTGACGTTTCAGACGAAGATATTGGTCTAGATTATTGTGTGACGCCTGAAAAAATTTACAGATTCAATTAAATGACTATCCCAGTTTTTTGATGAGTTCTACTTTTGAACTTACCTCAAATAACTGATAAATGCGTTTCTGATAGCTTTTAACGGTATTAACGCTGATATGCAGTGTTTCGGCTGCTTCTTTATAAGAGGACCCTGTTACAAATGCCTTGAGCAGATCAAATTCGCGATCTGAGAGGAGAACATTAAAATGGTCTGAAATATAAGTACGGCTTAGCGTTAGTTTTTCATTTTCGGAATTGAATTTGTGCAAGGCGAAGTCTACATTAACCTTTAAATCAAGCTCATTAAAAGGTTTTACAATATACCCATAGGGCAAGGTCGCTTTTGCTTTGTTTAAGGTATAATCATCCGTAGAGGCGGTGAGAAAAATATATGGTAAACGGTATTTTGTTCTGATAATCTCTGCCAAATCTATACCCGATAAACTTCCCTTAATATTAATATCCAATAGCACTAAATCAATATCTGGATTGGCAATAGCATCTAAAGCCCGGTCGCCATTCATCACAATACCACTGACCACATGGCCTAACTTTTCTAAGTTAAATTTAATGTCTTCAGCAATAAGACCTTCATCTTCAACGATTAAAATAGTTGCCTTCATAGCAGTAAGATATTTAGTTTTTACTTTCTCTTGATATTTTATAGTCCTTAAACGCCATGGAAATTTTAGTACCATGGTCAATTTTGGTCTCTAAACTACCGTCTAATTGTTGAATTAGCGATCTGATTAGTTTGTTTCCGAAGGATTTTGTATTGAGCTGATTTAAATCGTATCCTACGCCATTGTCATTAACATTTAACTTTAAGACATTCTTTTCTTCTTTTAAGCTAATCTCAATGGTTCCTTTTTCAATTCCTTTAAAAGCATATTTCAGAGCGTTAGTAATGAGCTCATTAATAATTAATCCAATAGGGATTAACGTATCTACATCTAAATACAGTGGCTCTATATGCGTTATAAGTTTAATTTGATCTTTTTTAATGTTATAGGTGTCAAAAAGTTCATTACATAATTTAAGAAAATACGTCTGCGCACTCACCGAGGTAATATTATCTGTTTGATATAAATCTTGGTGGATTAAAGCCATTGAGCGCACACGACTCTTACCTTCATTTATGGCCTTAAGCGCTATATCATCTGTAATTGATTGGCCTTGCAAGGTCAATAAGCTCGACACCAGTTGTAAATTGTTTTTAACACGGTGATGGATTTCCTTTAAGAGTAAGCTTTTTTCGTCTAAAGCTTTGGCCAATACTTTTTGTTGTTTCAAATATTTTCTGATAATAACATATAAAATCACACTCAAAAGCGTGATTAAAACTAAAGCAATACTTACAATGATAATGGTTCTATTTTTTCGGCTAATTTGTAGTTGGGCGTTTTGATTTTCAAGATCTAATAATGCAATTTGCTTTTCTTTCTTTTTTGTCTCATAGATAATGTCAAGTTCGGTCTGATAGGCAATGTCTAGCTCATTGATTTTATTTCTGGCATTTTCCCCTGTTAGACTATCGTTATACTTCTTTAAAAGTTCTAAACTCTCAAAGGCTTCTTTATAATTTCCACTTTGCTTATAAACCTTAACTGCGACCTTATAATTTTCAATCTTGTTCTTTAAACCAAGGGTTGCTATTTCTTCATCTGTAATACTTCTAACTACTTTTAATGCTTGATTAATTCTACCTTGGTCGGCTTGAAGGTCTGACATTAGATTTTTTGCAACAATAGAAATTGATGGAACATCGATTACTTTTGAAATCTCAATCATTTTTTGCCCATAATATAGTGCTGAATCCAAATTCTTTCGTTTTTGATGAATAGTTGCCATGTTGTAGCGATTATTAAACTTTGAGTAATCGTCTGTTAGGCTTTCACCAATTTTGTAGGCCTTCCTGTAATAGTTTAATGCTAAATTGAAGTTTTTTTGTTTTTCATGCACTATGGCGATGTTGGTATATGCATTAGCTTCGTCTCTTTTTTCCGCTATCAATTCCGCCAATTCCGCCGATGAATTTAGATACTTTAAGGCCTCATCGAATCGATCAATCTCTGATAGTAAATAACCTAATTTATTACCTGCAATTACGATACCTGAGGTGTCGGGTATTTCTTCATACATTTTTAACGCAAGTGCGGCAGCCTCTGAACTTTTTTCATAATTCCCTAAATCTGAAAACATATTGGCTTTCGCCATATTAACAGAGGCTACCCTGCCCTTGTGATTATACTTTTCATGTAATTCTTGATACTTATTAAAATTTTGTTCGCTTAACTCAAATTGATTACTGTTTTTATAAAAAACACCGTAATAATACCAAACAACGTCTTCTTTAAACTTGGGGTCAAGCCCACTGTTAATTGAATCTATTCTACCTAAAATTTGTAAGCTTTTTTCTGGATTAGTACGTCCGAGCTTCCATGCATTTTTCAATAATTTATTAATCGTGTCTTTGCTAGATTGGTTTTGGTCTTGAATAGCATCTTGAGCGTTTAGACTAGCCGTAAGCAACAGACAAATCAACAAGCCGTAGATACCATTAGAATTAATAAATATGACATTAGAAATAGACTTCATTCAAGTGACTGATGTTGTTTAACTTGTAAAAGCTAAGAATTTTATGATTACCTTAAGTAGTTTTGATTTGATTTTTAACGAATTATGAGATTCCAAAGCATAAATTTTATTCATCTTTCTGTCTATCTCCAAGAGATCACTTCCTATCTGGCTCAATACCAATTGTTGATTTACGGATAATTCTATAAAGCTATTATTACTGTTCATACAAAATATTTTAGATCTGGGAATGGTCTTTAATTTTTAAGGCCCTTAGGTGTTAGTCAAATAAATCTTCTTTAATTATTTGTTCTAAATTATCGACTTCAGTGAACTTGATTTCGACATCATAAGCATATTTAAAATACGCTAACACATAAAATAAAACGGACGCTATAATAATGACACTAACCCCTATAATCGTAAGGTTAAATAAGATACATAAGGTACCTATTAGACAGAGCAAAGCGTAAATTAGACCGCGTTTGGTTATTTTTAATTTTAAACTTTTGCTAATTGCTTTTTTTGAAGGAACTGAAGATTGGAGAGAGAAAAGGTTTAAATCCTCGAAGATAATAGTGACTTGCATGATTAATAGATTTTGTAATTATATAGTCCAAAATTCTACCAATCAAAACTTATATCATACGCCCATATGGGTGATTTTTATGTATTTACCAAAAAAAACGGAATGGCAACCAATATTTAAGCAAAAAAAGCTGATATTTAATTGAACGCCCTCTTATTAAATACAAGCAGCACGCTTATGCCAGATGTAATAGCGACATCGGCAATATTAAATACAGGGTCAAAAAAGGAAAAGTATTTTCCGCCAATAAAAGGTATGCCTTCTGGTAGGACACCACTCCATATAGGAAAATGTAGCATATCTACAACCTTACCATAAAATAGTGGGGCGTAACCGCCCTCTGGCGGAAACAATGTAGCCGCATTATATTCACTATCTTCAAATAAAACGCCGTAAAAAACAGAATCAATAATATTGCCTAAAGCGCCTGCAAAAATTATAGCAATAGCAAATATCAAGGTCTTGGACTTCTTAGTTTTAGTTGCCTTAAACAGCCAAATGGCAATTCCAGTAACTGCTAAAATCCTAAATAAGGTCAAGGCCAGTTTAGCATATTCTTCTGAAATAAAAGGAATAACATCATTCAGTTTGGTACCCCAGGCCATACCATCGTTTTCAACAAAGGCAATTTTAAACCATGAAAATACCTCAACATCCTCGTTCAGAGCAAAGTGCGTCTTTATATATATTTTACTCACTTGATCAAGCAAGAGAATAATAAAAATGAGTAATGTGGCTTTTCTAAGGGACATAACTAAAAAACGCTGTAAATGTAATTTTTATTCTTGCTTTTTTACAGATATGTTTCCATAAATTGATTTTAATCGCCAAACTGCTTGCTTTAGCGGAATTATTTCGGTTTCCACGCTCCCATATGTACTATTTGCAATAACCTCAGCATTTGAAGTTTTAATATCAATATCACCGTCAACAGTATTAACAAGGGCTGCCTTTGCTTGTCCCTGTACTTTACAAAACCCTGTAAACAATTGGACCGTAACATCCTTGAAATAACCCGTAAGATCTACAGAGCCTATATCACTTTTGATATCTATATCTAAATTTACAGGAATAACTAAATTTAAACTAGCAGCTACCACCTTATGTGCATTACGCTTATCATCTGGTATAGTCATTAACGGGTTTTGTTCTAGTTTTAAATATAGTGTTTGATTGTGTTTTGTATTGGTAATTTGAAACTGTTCTTGATATTCACCGTCGATGGTAGACCGCATTGTAATATTCTTAGATTTATGGGTCGACACTGAAATGTTGAATATCTGATTGCCATTGACTACAATTCTTTCTATATCTGAAGCCTCAATACGTCTCTCAAAACTATTCTGCGCACCTATTGAACGGGTACCGCAAAACGCAAGGATAAAAAAAACCTTGAACGGCAAAATCCAAGGCTTTATATAATTGAGTGTAATCAAAATAAAACTCATTATTCTCAACCTAATTCAAAATAGTTAGTTATAAAACTGTCCGTTGAGAATTTGAAAGAGATTGGTTTAATTCAAAATTAGCAATGCTTCTATTACTTCTGCATATTTTTAGCTTCAATACTTAAAGTAGCATGAGGCACTAACTTTAATCGCTCTTTATTAATGAGCTTACCTGTTACGCGGCATATGCCATAGGTTTTGTTCTCAATGCGGATTAACGCATTTTTCAAGTCGCGAATAAATTTTTCTTGACGTATCGCCAGAGCCGAATTAGCTTCCTTGCTCATAGTGGCACTTCCTTCCTCAAAAGCCTTGAATGTCGGCGATGTATCATCAGTTCCGTTATCGTGATCATTCATGTAAGCGCTTTTAATGAGCTCTAAGTCGTGCTCAGCTTTATCAATTTTTTCTTGAATTAAAACCCTGAATTCTTCTAAATCTTTATCAGAGTATCTGTTTTTTGATTCTGTAGCCATAAGTTTAGTGTTTTTGAATAAACAATTTAGTATTGACCTCATCAAAAGAAATCTCTATACCATTGTTTACGTTGTCCATAATTTTTAAATCTTCGGTTAAGGTTTCAGACTTAATGTAAGCCTCATTTGAAGCAATAGCTGCTGCCACGTAAGTATCCTTTTGTAACTGCACATCAATTCTATCTGTAACCTCAAAACCAGAATCTTTACGTAAGTTTTGAATACGATTTACAAGTTCGCGTGCAATACCTTCTTTACGCAGGTCATCTGTTATAGTTACATCAAGAGCCACAGTCAAGGAACCTTCATTAGCAACCAACCAACCCTCAATATCTTGGGATGTTATCTCTATATCTTCCAATCCTAAAATAATCTTTTTTCCATTAATTTCCAGCTCTAACGTACCGTTTTGCTCAATATTTTTAATGTCATCCGTATTTAAAGCATTTATCTTATTAGAAATCAACTTCATATCCCTACCAAATCGTGGACCCAACACCTTAAAGTTTGGTTTAATTTGTTTAACCAAAATGTCAGAGGCATCTTCAAGCAATTCAATTGATTTAATATTTACTTCGTGCTTTATTAAATCTGCAACAGCTTCAATTTCTTCTTTTTGTTGATGATTATCTACCGGTATCATTATCTTCTGTAGAGGTTGTCTCACCTTTATTTTCTCTTTGGCCCTCAAGGATAATACCAGTGATGAAATCGTTTGGGCATTTTCCATTTTGCGCTCCAGTACCTTGTCAATAAACCTATCTTCAGCTTCCGGGAATTTTGCTAAATGTACGCTCTCAAAAGATTCCTTATTGGTAACCACATTTAAATCTAAATACAATTTATCCATGTAAAACGGTGCTATTGGAGCTCCAAGCTTGGCCAAGGTTACCATACAAGTATAAAGTGTTTGATAAGCAGATATCTTATCATTTTGATAATCCCCTTTCCAAAAACGTCTTCGACTCAACCTTACGTACCAATTACTCAAATAATCCTGTGTGAAGTTAGAAATTGCCCTTGCTGCCTTTGTTGGTTCATAATCGGCATAATACGCATCAACACTTTTAATTAATGTATGTAACTCTGAGAGAATCCATCGGTCTATTTCAGGACGCTCATTTAAGGGTATATCTTCTTCGCTATAGGTAAAGGAATCAATATTTGTATATAAACTGAAAAACGAGTAGGTATTATAAAGTGTCCCAAAGAATTTTCTACTGACTTCCTCAATGCCATCGCTATCAAATTTAAGATTGTCCCATGGATTTGCATTCATTATCATATACCAGCGTGTGGCATCAGCCCCGTATTTAGATAAGGTATCGAAGGGATCAACGGCATTACCTAAACGCTTAGACATTTTCTGTCCGTTTTTATCTAAAACCAATCCGTTTGATACCACATTTTTGTACGCTACCGAATCAAAAACCATTGTTGCTATGGCGTGAAGCGTATAAAACCAACCGCGCGTTTGATCAACACCTTCTGCAATAAAATCTGCCGGAAAAGCTTCATGCTTATCTATTAAGTCCTTGTTTTCAAATGGGTAGTGCCATTGCGCATACGGCATGGAGCCAGAATCAAACCAAACATCAATTAAATCGCTTTCGCGCTTCATAGGTTGGCCGGATGGTGATACTAGTGTGATCCTATCAACTACATTTTTATGTAGGTCAATCTTTTCATAATTCTCTTCAGTCATATCGCCAACTTCAAAATCCGAAAAAATAGCCTTAGACATGAAGCCCGCATTAACAGCCTTTTGCATTTCCGATTTTAATTCTTCAACGGAACCAATACACAATTGTTCCTTTCCATCTTCTGTTCTCCAAATGGGTAAGGGTATTCCCCAAAACCGACTTCTCGACAAGTTCCAATCATTGGCATTTGCCAACCAATTGCCAAAACGGCCTTCGCCCGTAGATTTTGGTTTCCAATTAATGGTTTGGTTAAGTTGATACATTCTGTCTTTAACATCAGTTATCTTTATAAACCAAGAATCTAATGGGTAGTATAGAATAGGCTTATCCGTTCGCCAACAATTCGGATAGCTGTGTTTGTATTTTTCTACTTTAAAGGCTTTATTTTCTGTCTTAAGTTTAATGGCCAACTCTACATCAACTGACTTTTCTGGGGCTTCGCCTTCAGGATAGTATTCATTCTTCACATACTTCCCTGCAAATTCACCAAGTTCTGGTCTAAAGCGGCCTTGTAAATCAACTAAGGGTACTAAATTACCATTATCATCTTTTACTAAAAGTGGCGGTATTTCTGGTGTCGCTTGTTTAGCTACCAATGCATCGTCTGCACCAAATGTGGGTGCCGTATGCACGATTCCTGTACCATCCTCTGTTGTAACGAAGTCTCCTGAAATGACCCTAAAGGCATTTTCTGGATTATTATAAGGTAATATGTATGGTAAAAGTTGCTCGTAACGAATACTAACCAGATCTTTTCCTATAAAATCCTTAACAATACGGTACGGTATTTTTTTATCGTTTGGTGTATATGCATCAAGTTCATCATGGGATTCCACTTGAACAAATTTTCCTTCGAATTGTTTGTTCACTAAACTCTTGGCCAAAACTACTTTTATAGGCTCAAACGTGTATTGATTGAAGGACTCTACTAAGACATAATCAATCTTTGGCCCTACGGTCAAGGCTGTGTTACTGGGCAAGGTCCAGGGCGTGGTCGTCCAAGCTAAAAAGTAAATATCACCTTCATTTTGTAAAAAGTCTGGTAATGAATCTTGCTTGGCCTTAAACTGGGCTACTACAGTTGTATCCGTAACATCTTGATAGGTTCCTGGTTGATTGAGCTCGTGAGAACTTAACCCTGTACCTGCCTTTGGCGAATACGGCTGAATGGTATAGCCTTTGTATATTAAATTTTTATCGTAAATCTGTTTGAGCAACCACCAAACACTTTCCATATATTTGGATTTGTAGGTGATATAAGGATTATCCATATCTACCCAATAGCCCATTTTCTGGGTGAGGTCATTCCAGATATCCGTATAACGCATTACTGCTTTTTTACAGGCTTCGTTATACTCTTCTACCGTAATTTTGGTACCGATATCCTCTTTGGTAATACCAAGCTCTTTTTCTACACCAAGTTCTACAGGTAATCCATGAGTATCCCATCCTGCTTTGCGCTTTACTTGATAGCCCTTCATGGTTTTATACCGCGGGAATATGTCCTTTATTGCCCGTGCTAAGACATGATGTACCCCTGGTAATCCGTTTGCCGATGGTGGCCCCTCAAAAAAGACATAAGGCGTTCTACCCTCTCGCGTGGTAACGCTTTTATGAAAAATATCGTTTTCCTGCCAATACGCCTGAATTTCTTCAGAAACTTTTGACAAGTCAAGTCCTTTGTATTCAGGGAACTTTGTGCTCATATCGTTAAAATTCGATTTGAGTCGCGAAATTAAGAATTTAAGTTTAAAGGATTGATTATTAAATAAAAAAAAGCAAACGACTCACGTTTGCTTTTCTTGTTAGTTAGGGTCAACAGATTAATCTTGGTTAGTAGAATATTAATCTCTATCCAAAATTATATTGAATTGACTTAAAATAAATTAACATATGTTAAAATCAATTAAGCACCTTCCTAATTCTGCTCAATTGCACAGGAGAAATATTTAAATAGGAAGCTATCTGGTACTGAGGTATTAAATTATCTATATGAGGTATGCCTTGTTTTAATGCCAAATATCTTTGTGTAGCATTTAATGATGCGGTTTGGAGTTGTTTTCTTTCATAAATAATAAAAATGTATTCCAAAACCCTGTTGTATAAATTGCTCATCGCAATATTGGAATTTGCTATTTCTATAAACTGATTAAAATCTACCTCGTAGATTACAGAATCTGTAAGCGATTCATAGCAGAAAATTGAAGGTTCATCATTAATTATTGATGAAAACGCCCCAACAAAAGCAATAGGTGTAAAAATATTCTTTGTAATTTCTTTTCCTGTCTCTAAAGTCGTGTAAGCACGCATTAATCCTGAGGTTAAAAAAGCAATTTTATTACTTTTTGCACCTTGCTTTACAATGTCTTCGCCGGTTCTTAACTTGCGCCTGTAAGAGAGTCTCTTTAAGATGACATATGTTTCTTTAGATATATGAAATTTTGATTTTAGAAAATCAAAGCTAGGGTCTGCCATGCCACACGGGATATTTGTTCGGTATAATTACATATTTAATTTTAATATTTCCTAATTAAATCTACCAACGATAAAGGAACAAAGTTGATTTGCTTCTTTAGGCAAGATAGATACCATTTAGTTTGTCTTTTTGAAGTAGCCCCTTTTACTATACCAAGTGGCCCACTAAATCCTCAATCCTAGAAATTAATTGAACTTTTATAGCCGTATTTTTTAATGCGATTTTATTGTACTTGGAAACAAAAATAGTAGAGAATCCTAATTTTTCGGCTTCTGAAATCCGCTGCTCTACACGTTGTACGGGTCTAATCTCCCCAGATAATCCAACCTCAGCAGCGAAACAAAAATCGCTTGGTATAGCTACATCTTCATTAGATGATAAAATTGAAGCTGCCACTGCCAAATCAATAGCGGGGTCATCCACTGTTATGCCACCTGTAATATTAAGAAAAACATCTTTTGCTCCTAATCGGAAACCTGCACGCTTTTCTAAAACAGCCAAGAGCATATTTAAACGTTTAGCGTTGAAACCTGTAGCAGAACGTTGTGGTGTACCGTAAACTGCGGTGCTCACGAGTGCCTGAACTTCTATCATTAATGGTCTTAGACCCTCAAGGGTAGCAGCGATAGCATTACCTGATAATTCACCGTCCTTTTCAGAGATTAAAATCTCAGACGGGTTGGACACTTCCCTTAAACCAGAGCCTTGCATTTCATAAATTCCCATTTCGTTCGTAGAACCGAAACGGTTTTTGTGTGCTCTAAGGATTCTAAAAACATGATTGCGGTCACCTTCAAACTGAAGAACCGTATCTACCATATGCTCTAGTATCTTCGGCCCTGCTATATTGCCATCTTTGGTAATATGCCCTATTAACAATACTGGTGTTGCGGTTTCCTTAGCAAATTTTATAAGTTCAGTAGTACATTCCTTGATTTGTGATATACTACCAGCAGAAGATTCTATATAGTCACTATGCAATGTCTGGATAGAATCGATTATTACAATTTCGGGCTCAAGAGCCTCTATTTGCTTAAAAATGTTTTGGGTCTTGGTTTCGGTAAGTATATAGCAATTATTACTTTCTGGATTTATACGCTCTGCACGCATTTTTATTTGCTTTTGGCTTTCTTCTCCAGAAACATATAAGGTTTTGTAAGGTAATTGCAGTGCTATTTGCAGTAAAAGTGTACTTTTTCCTATGCCTGGTTCGCCTCCTAATAAAGTTAGGGCTCCATGCACCATACCCCCACCGAGAACCCTGTTAAATTCTTCATCCCTAAGATTAAGGCGAGTCTCTTGTGACAGGTCAATTTCATTAATTTTAAGTGGTTTGGAAATACGTTTTACGGCTTGGTTTTGAGATTTCCAATCGCTTTTCTCCGGTTTTTGGACAACTTCTTCTACAATAGTATTCCATTGCTTACAAGAATTACACTGGCCTTGCCATTTCGCATACTGACTACCGCAATTCTGACAATAAAAGGTAGTTTTTACTTTAGCCATATTTAGCTCTATGAATTCTGAAATTGAATAAAAAGCTAAATTAAGACAATTTTAGTTGATGTCTTTAAACCAGTGAAAAATAGCCAGAAACTTAAATACCGTATACCTTTAAGGTTCCCCAGACGACAAAAACAGCTTTATTCTCGCGTACAAGGCCTCAAAGAAATAGTCTGTGGATGGTATTCTCTTTTTAGTTCTCTTCATTATCTTCACCTTGTTCTTCATCTTCATCAGTATCCACTATCGTTAACTCATCAATTTTGGAAAAAATATACTCTCTGTTTATATAACTTACATCATTTAACTCAAGCGCAGATTCGTAAAGTTTTTTTGCCTTTTTGGTTTTACCCATTTTTTCTGCATGTTGTGCCAGGTAATAAGTGCCCAACAATGATTCTGGCTTCATCTTTTTAACCAACTTACCAATCTTCTCAAGTGATTTTAAATCATCTCGTTTCTCAGCTATTTTAACGAGATCCTCAAATTCTTGATCTGATATCGGTTTATGAATACCGAAATAGTCTTCAATTCTATCGTACCGCCCTATTAGATATTCGTCTAAAGTGCCTTCATAAGGCAATACTTTTTCTTCCAGTTCTTTTTCCCTTAGTGGCTGGTACAATTCAAAAATCTTATCAAATGATTTTGAAATTGCCGTACTTACCATGGTAAAGTGGTTATAGATTTGAAACTCATCAAAATAATAGGTTAAGTTTTGATTTTCAACCGTTGCGATTTTAGAATTTACATTTAAAACAGCTTCTCTAATATGAGATACATCTTTGGTTGATGTGGACATGTAATAAAAAATAGGCTCATTAACGAAGTTGAGTTGATTGCCAAGATTGTTTTTAATGTCTCCTGTTAAATCTGGACTAATACATACGTAAGCCTGAAAAAACGGTTTGTCATTATACAGGAAAGAATTGATGAAATTACCCATCAGGTCATGACCAACGGCCACTTTAAATTTACTTTCACCATAGGAATTTTCAATGTATGGCACTAGTTCATTTACAATAAAATTATAAAAACGAAAACCTGATTCAACAGGCAAACCCGAATACTCATCAGAATAACCGTCATAACCTCTTTCGTTACCTTGTATTACACCCACTACGATAGAAGCTGGCATGTCGTCAAAATAGGTTTGAAAATCCACTTGGCCTGCTACAGGCTCAAACATGTAGTCCCCATCAAAAACGATTATCAATGGGTGTTTTAAGTCTGATAAAGGGTCGTAATTCTTTGGGAGTTTTATTTTTAATTGACGCTCAGTATTTAGGTGCACTGAACGAATCTTTTCATATATAATCTGGGCAGATAAATGAATGCAAATAAAACAAGTAAAAACTATAAGAATAGTCTTTCTCATAACTTAGTAGGTTTAGAGTTGGTATTTCAAACATACTAAATTATCGTTAACAAGCTAATTATTTTCGATGAAATGCAATCAATTTTTCATTGCATCTCTGGTTTCGTACATTTTTTCAAGTATAATTTCCTTATCTATAAATTGTGATGGCTCTAGTAATAGCCCAGATTTGTAGCGTTGGAGTGCTCGTTTCAAATTACCTTCCTTTTCGTAATACATACCCATATAGTATGCACTAAGCATTGAGTCTGGAAATTCGTTTTTTACGAGTTTTGCGAGCTTCTCAAGTGATTCCAAATCGTCTTTTTTGTTGCAAGCGGCGGCTATGGCCCTAATATCATTCTCAATTAATTTTTTTTCAAAACCGTAAAAATATTC
Organism: Winogradskyella aurantia; assembly: GCF_002266855.1. Taxonomy (GTDB): domain Bacteria; phylum Bacteroidota; class Bacteroidia; order Flavobacteriales; family Flavobacteriaceae; genus Winogradskyella; species Winogradskyella aurantia. The sequence continues at coordinate 153,661 of NZ_NGJN01000001.1, forward strand.
AATGTCCTTATATTTTTCTATTAAATAATCATAGGGCGAGCCTTCAAACGGTAAAATCTTCTCATTATACTCCTTACCACTAATTGGTTTGTACAGTGCAAAGATTTCATTCAATGCTTTTGGAATTCCACGGCCCACCAAAGAATAGTGATTAGCATCCTCAAAATTATCGAACTTATAACGCAATGCTTTATTTTCTATGGCTTTCAATTGGGCGTCACACTCAATAATGGCATTTCTCAATACTTTAACATCAGCATCTGCCGTTGCCATATAATAAAATGTTTCTTGCTCTATTATGGCCAAGCGCTCTTTTAATCGTATGGACATCATAGGGGCCAAGTCAGGACTAAGCGCTATATACGCTCTAAAAAGAGGGTTGTCCTTGAAGAGGAAGAAATTCATAAAGTTAGCACTCAAATCATGACCAACTATTATTCTAAAATCAGAGGCATTATATTTCTCTTCGATATAAGGCACTAATTCAGCAGCAACAAACTCATAAAAGGCGGCACCGTCATGAGCAGGAAAATAGGTGTCCTCGTCATAAAAAAAATCATCTGTCCTTGTAGTGCTCTGATTGACCCCAACAATAATGCAGTCTGGGATATCTTCCCAATAGGCTTGATAATCGATATTTCCAGCAACAGGTTCAAACAAATAGTCCCCGTCAAGAACGATTACCAAAGGATAAAGTCGCTTAGCACTACTATCGTAATTACGCGGTAATTGAATTTTCAGCTCCCTTTTGCCTTCAAGCTTGTACGAATCTATTGTCTCGAGTAAGGCCTGGGACTGAAGATTATAACTAGCTAAAAAACAAAAGAGTACAACTAAGAAATACTTCATACGGACCATTAGCTTAAATGTTTAAGCAAGTTAAAAAATATTTCTAAACCTTGAGTCGCTTTCTATTATATATTGGAAGATAAATAAGTGATAAGCCCCCAATTATGATAATTACCAAGGTTTGGGTAGACCACATAATCCAACCAAATGCCCTACTTGCATCCTCGGGTAAGTTAAAAATTAAAAATGCAATAACGACGGCCTCAGGAAAAGATCCAATACCACCATTGGTAGCGGCTATACTAAAACTTGCTAGTATAAAACCAATAAGAGCTGCTGCTATGGAAATATGACCTAATTCTGGCAAAGCAAATGTCGTAACATAGAACATAAGCACATACATTGTCCAGATAAAGAAGGTATGGAAAATAAACGCCCATTTATGCTCCATTTTGAAAATACTTAATAAGCCTTCTACAAGACCACTGAGAAAGCTTTTTAGCTTTAAAACCAATTTGTTAGTGCTTTTTTTGAGAAATAAAATGGTCACTATAGCTGCAATTACCAGCCCTAAGCCACCTAGAATGAGTGTCCCTAAGTTAAACTTATCGGTAAAGAACTCATAAATAAACTCAAACTCCAAAAACAACGCTACAGTTATAACCAATAAGAGCATTAAGGTATCAGCAATTCGCTCTGCTACAATGGTACCAATACCCTTATCAAAAGGCACCTTTTCGTAATTAGTAAGAATGGAGGCCCTTGCCAATTCACCTGCCCTTGGAATGGTAAAGTTTATAAGATATGCTGAATAAACAGCCATGAAGCTATTGGCAAACTTTGGCTTAAAGCCTAATGGTTGCACCATATACAACCATCTGTAAGCCCTTGAGGAATGACTTAAAATCCCTAATAAGGCTCCCAACAGAATCCAAACGTAATCTGCATCCTTGAAATATTGAACCAAGGTTGGAATAGAAATTTTTGATAACGAATACCAAACCAAAGCTATACCAAGTAGCAATGGCAGTATAACTTTGAGAATAAATTTAGGCTTATTCAATCGGTTATTTTAAGAGATTTGTAGCCTCATCAGGAAACACTAAAGAGGGCTTGAAAACTTTAGCCTTTTCAATTTCCATAAAGGCGTAGGTAATTAAAATTAAAGTATCCCCAACAGAAACCTTTCTGGCAGCTGCACCATTTAAGGTAATTTCTCCACTGTTTCTTGGTCCAGGAATACAATAAGTCTCTAAACGTTCTCCATTATCGTTGTTTACGATTTGTACTTTCTCTCCCTGAATAATATTTGCTGCATCCATCAAATCTTCATCAATGGTGATACTGCCGATATAGTTTAAATCAGCACCTGTGCATTTGACACGGTGTATTTTAGATTTTACAACTTGAATTTGCATGAGGCAAAGATAATTAATTTAATGCGATATTATCTATGAGTCTAATATCACTAGCATAAACAGCTATAAAGGCCCTGTATGCTTTTTGTCTTGATTTTCGTTTTATCGGTTTTAAGGTTTTAGAGTCTGCAATTACAAAATATTCCAATTCCAAAAGTGGCTGTATTTCAAATTGCTTCTTCACCCATTCCGTAATTTCCTTAGCACTTTTTATGCCAAACTGTTCTCTAACGTCTTTTAAGGTTTTATAAATAAAAGGTGCTGCTTCTCTGTGCTCCTTGGACAATCTCTTATTCCTAGAGCTCATGGCCAAACCATCTGCGTGCCTATAGATAGGGCAGCCCACTATTTTAACTGGTAAACTATGTTGCTCTACCAATTTTCTGACAATTTGTAATTGCTGGTAGTCCTTTTCTCCAAAAAAGGCAAAGTCAGGTTGTACAATTTCAAATAGTCTTTTGACTATTGTACCAACACCGTCAAAATGTCCGCTCCTAAATGCACCTTCCATTTCGTGTTCTAACCCGGCAAAGTGAAACGTTTCCGAAGTTATGTTGTCATCGTAAATATCTTCGGTTAGTGGTGCATAAACCATAATTTTTTTATCGTTTAAACTTTTTAATAGCTCCAAGTCTGCCTCTAGGGTTCTAGGGTACTTTAACAGGTCTTGTTGGTTGTCAAATTGAGTAGGATTAACAAAAATACTAACCACCACAAGGTCTGTATGTTTTAATGCCGTTTCTATTAAAGATAAATGACCTTGATGCAAAGCACCCATGGTAGGCACAAATCCAATAGAATTGCCACTATTTTTTAATTCATTGATGTGATGAATTAATTTCGTTTTAAGGTAAAATACATCCAAGACTTTTCGAAAAATAAATGCGTGCAAACATAATATTTACTCGCAATCTGCACAAATTTTTGTACTTTTGCATGTTTTTACTTTTAATTTTCAAAAGCAGCAGATTTATGAAAGATAAACGAATATTGTACGTGTCCTCAGAAGTTGTTCCCTATTTACCAGAGACGGAGATTTCTTCAATGTCATTTGAAGCACCGCGCATGGTAAATAAGCAAGGAGGACAAATACGAATATTTATGCCGCGTTTTGGTAATATAAATGAAAGACGACATCAATTACATGAAGTAATTCGTTTATCAGGTATAAATCTAGTCATAAATGATCTGGATATGCCATTGATAATTAAGGTGGCATCCATCCCTAAAGAACGTATTCAAGTCTATTTTATAGATAATGAAGACTACTTTAAACGTAAGGCTACATTAACAGATGAAGACGGAAATCTATTTCCTGATAATGATGAGCGCGCCATATTTTTTGCAAAGGGTGTTATTGAAACTGTCAAAAAACTAAACTGGGCACCAGATATCATTCATGTTAATGGTTGGTTAGCCTCGTTATTGCCACTATACCTTAAAGAGTTTTACAAAACCGAACCTCTTTTCACTGAGAGTAAAATTGTGACCTCTGTGTACAATCAAAGCTTCGAAGGAACGTTAGATATGAAGATGTTAGAAAAAGTAAAATTTGATGGACTGGATACTGAGGCGATAAAACCTTTGAAAAATCCAGACTATATAAACTTAATGAAAATTGCGATGGATAATTCTGATGCTGTTATACGGGGATCGGAAGAATTGCAAAAAGATTTAGATGATTATATAAATAACTTGTCTAAACCTGTTTTGGAGTACCATTCCATTGAAGAATTTGCAGACCCATACACTGAATTTTATACCACCCAGGTATTAAACAGCTAAATGTCCTATGAAAAAATATAAATTTGCCCCAGAACTTATATGCCTCTGCTTGATTGTGCTAAGTTTTGTCGGTTGCAATACAGATTTCGTGACCCTAGAATCCGATGTCTTAAATAGCGACGACATCAATAATTTTAATATCCAAGACATTAGTTATGATGTTGTTTCCTATAATAAAGTTCTTGGCCCAGTACAAACAGAAGATATGTCCCTTGGAACTTTGGGAATTTACAACGATAATTTCGGGACCACTGCTTCATCTTTTGTTAGCCAATTAACGCTATCAGACTTTAACCCGCAGTTCGGTGAAGGAGTAATAATAGACTCTGTGGTTTTAACCATACCTTACTTTATAAAATCTACTCAATTTGACAATGAAAATAATTTAATTTTTGATATTGATTCTGTCATTGGAAGAGACCCAATTATTCTAAGAATTTTTGAAAATCAATATTTTATAAGAGACTTTGACCCCAATGGTGACTTTGATGCCAAACAACCTTACTTCTCTAACAAATCAGCTTCTGAATCTGAGCCTATTCCATTATCGCTTTTAGAAGGTGGGGAGTTAGGCTTTGTTGAATATAATGCTGAGACAGAACAACTAGAGCCCATTGATAATATTATTGATATTAATGAAAATGGATATATTCTAACAGAAGTGGATAATGAGGATGAGGATGAAGATCCACAATTTATCTCCATACAGCCCCCTGGACTAAGAATATTATTAGACCCAACTTTTTGGGAGGATAAAATTATAGAGAAAGAAGGAGAGCCCGAATTAGCTAGCCCAAACAATTTCAATGACTACTTCAGAGGCCTATACTTTAAGGCTGAACCAGTCAATGGCAGTGGCAGCCATTTAATGTTAAATTTAACCAATACCAATCCAAATATAACTATTTTTTATTCCCGACTCACCGAAGATCCTGATGACGACCCCGATACTCGGGAAAATGATAGCTATATCCTCAATTTTGGACCAAATAGGATCAACTTTATGGATAACGATTTCTCGGTGGAGTTAAGCGATGGAGATGAAACTAACGGAGACGCAAGGCTTTTATTGAAAGGTGGTGAAGGTTCTGTTGCAAAAATCAAGTTATTTAATGGTGAGGATATCGATGATGATGATGACAATATAAATAGTTTTGAATTTTGGAAGAGTCAATATGTTGAAACTGACGACAACGGCAACTTCCAAGGTATAAAACGCTTAGTCAATGAGGCTAACCTGGTATTTTTTGTTGATCAAGATCTTGTTGGAAGCAGGGAGCCTAACAGAATTTACTTGTATAACACAGAGAATAAAACACCTTTGATAGATTATTTTTTAGATATACAAAACAATGGACTACCTTCTGCCTCTATTATTAATCATCTCGGGCCGCTACAACGTGAGGGAGATGAGTCTAACGGGCAAGGCATAAAGTATAAAATTAAAATTACAGAACATATCAAAAATCTTTTGGTCAGAGACTCTACCAATGTAGAATTAGGTTTAGCCGTTTCCTTAAATGTGAATTTAGAAAATCCAGCCACGAACCCACCTCAACGTATCATGCAGCAACCGAGTACTGAAAATTTTACAGTCCCTATTAGCTCAGTGCTATCGCCGAGAGGAACCGTATTGCACGGAAACAATTCAGAAGATGAAAGCAAAAGGGTTTATCTTGAGATTTATTATACTGAACCAAATAACTAAAAGTATAAACCAAAAAGTATTAACCTATGTGTGGAATTGTAGGATATATAGGTCATAGAGAGGCTTATCCAATTATAATCAAAGGACTCCAAAGACTGGAGTATAGAGGCTATGACAGTGCTGGAATCGCTCTATATGATGGCACACAAATAAAACTTTCCAAAACAAAAGGGAAAGTATCAGATTTAAAAAACAAACTTGAAGCTGACATCACAACTAATGGCACGCTTGGTATTGGCCATACACGATGGGCAACCCATGGTGTACCCAATGACGTAAATTCGCATCCGCACTATTCCAATTCTGGAGATTTGGTAATTATTCACAATGGAATTATTGAAAATTACGAGTCTTTAAAAAAAGAACTTGTAAAAAGAGGATATACGTTTAAGTCTGATACTGATACCGAAGTTCTTGTCAACTTAATTGAAGATGTTAAAAAACACGAGAATATAAAATTAGGAAAAGCTGTTCAAATTGCTTTAAATCAGGTAGTCGGTGCGTATGCCATTGCTGTATTTGACAAGAATAAACCCAATGAAATAGTTGTTGCCAGATTAGGTAGTCCTTTAGCTATTGGCATAGGTGACGATGAGTTTTTTATAGCAAGTGATGCCTCACCCTTCATTGAGTATACCAAAAATGCCATTTATCTTGAAGATGAAGAGATGGCAATTATTAGAAGAGGTAAGAATGTTAAGGTTCGAAAAATAAAAGATGACAGTTTGGTTGATCCTTATGTACAAGAACTTCAACTTAACCTTGAACAAATAGAAAAAGGTGGTTTCGACCATTTTATGCTTAAAGAGATTTATGAGCAACCTAGTGCTATATTAGACACTTTTAGAGGTCGCTTGTTGACAAATGAAGCTATAATTAAAATGGTAGGTGTTGAAGATAACATGAAAAAGTTTCTTGCGGCCAATCGTATTATCATTGTGGCCTGTGGCACCTCTTGGCATGCGGGATTGGTTGCAGAATATATTTTCGAAGACCTTGCCAGAATTCCTGTTGAGGTGGAATATGCCTCTGAGTTTAGATATAGAAATCCTGTTATTACTGAAAATGATGTTGTAATTGCTATTTCCCAATCTGGTGAAACGGCAGATACCTTAGCAGCCATAAAACTAGCTAAGTCTAAAGGTGCCTTTGTATTTGGAGTTTGTAATGTTGTAGGATCTTCTATCGCAAGAGAATCTCATGCTGGTGCGTATACACATGCAGGACCTGAAATTGGGGTGGCGTCAACCAAAGCCTTTACTACTCAAATTACAGTATTGACTTTAATGGCTCTTCGATTGGCCAGAGCAAAGGGTACTATTTCCAGTTCGGAGTTCAGACATCATCTCATTGAGCTTGAAACTATTCCAAGAAAAGTTGAGGAAGCGCTGTCTTCTGATGCATACGTTCAAACTGTTGCAGATATTTATAAAAACGCTACCAACTTTTTATACCTTGGTCGCGGTTATAATTTCCCTGTAGCACTAGAGGGTGCATTGAAGTTAAAAGAGATTTCATATATTCATGCCGAAGGTTATCCTGCTGCCGAAATGAAACATGGCCCCATTGCTCTAATTGACGAGCACATGCCAGTTGTTGTTATAGCAACCAAAAAAGGGCACTATGAAAAAGTGGTGAGTAATATCCAAGAGATTAAATCAAGAAAAGGCAAAATAATCGGTATCGTCACAAAAGGTGACGAGAGCGTTAAGGCCTTGGCAGACCATGTTATTGAAGTGCCAGAAACCTTAGAGTGTTTAACACCATTATTGACGACTATTCCTTTACAATTATTGTCTTATCATATTGCCGTGATGCTTGGCAAGAATGTGGACCAACCGAGAAACTTGGCAAAATCTGTAACAGTGGAGTAAGTATATTCTTATGAATCACTATCTCATAGGCCTTAAAATTAGGGATTAACTAATTTTAAGGCCTTCTCGTTTAACAGATAGACTATTTCAATATCATTTTTTGAGAATTTCTTATTTAATTTATGATATTTATTTATATTGCTAGCTATATAAAAATTAATTCTCTAAAATGAAGACAATATTAAAGCTTTTGACACTACTCTTTTGTGTGGGATCGTTTGCACAATCCACGGTGAAGGGTAAAGTTACAGATGAGTCTGGGTTACCCTTACCTGGAGCTAACATCGTTGTAGTTGGTACCACCTCTGGTACCGTTTCGGATTTCGATGGTAATTATACCATTACCACAGATTTAAATCCACCTTTCTCAATACGAGTTAGTTATACAGGGTTTGAAGATCAAACCTTAGAGGTAACCAGCAACAATCAAACCTTAAACATTACATTAAAAGAGGGGAATCAGCTTGATGAGGTGGTCATCTCTGCCTCTAGAACGCCCGAACGTATATTTGAATCGCCTGTAACCGTTGAACGTTTTGGTTTAAAGGAAATTAAAAATACAGCTTCTGTTGACTTCTACGACGGTTTGGAAAATCTAAAAGGAGTTGATATTAACACGAATAGTTTAACATTTAAGTCTATCAACACAAGAGGTTTTGCAACGTTTGCAAATACGCGTTTTATGCAATTGGTTGATGGTATGGACAACTCGGCACCAGCGCTTAACTTCCCATTAGGAAATTTATTAGGAATGACCGAGACGGATGTTCAGAGCGTTGAATTGTTACCTGGAGCAGCATCGGCGTTGTACGGTGCAAACGCCTTTAACGGAATATTATTTATGCGCAGTAAAAGCCCTTTCGATCACCAAGGTATTAGTGGTTATGTAAAACGAGGTATTACTTCCCAAGAAGCTGCTGGGGACAACGATTACACGGATTTAGGTATCCGAATGGCTTATAAGTTCAGTGAAAAATTTGCTGTAAAAGTTAACTTCGGCTACTTAAAAGGAACAGATTGGGCAGCCACAAGCGAAGAAGATAAATTAAATAGAGGTCTTACCCGAGCAGACATCGATTATGACGGAATCAATGTCTATGGTGACGAGGTAAGTACAAACATCAATGGCGTTGCTGAAACCCTTGAAGGCCTTGGTATAATTCCATCTGGCTCAAGTGCTTTAATTCCATCAGTCAATGTCAGTAGAACGGGTTATAACGAACAGGACTTAACCAATTACAATGCCGAAAGTATCAAAGCAGATTGGGGGCTCTATTTCAGACCTTGGGAAAACGATTTTGAAATTCAATATGTTGGAAAAATTGGTTCTGGAAACACTATTTATCAAGGGGCCAATCGCTATAACATAAAGAACTTTTTTCTTCAGCAACACAAACTCGAGATTAGAAACGATAATTTCTTTGTTAGAGGTTACATAACTGAAGATAAAGCTGGTGATTCTTATGATATGGTCTTTACAGGTATCAATATAAACAGAGCTTGGAAAGATGATAGCACATGGTTTGGACAATACGTAGGGGCTTATCTTCAAGGAACTTTAGGGGGGCTCACAAGTGATCAAGCACACAATGTTGCTCGCCAAACAGCAGACACAGGTCGCTTATTACCAGGGACCCAAGAATTCCAGGATACATTTAATCAAATCATTAACGATCCAGATTTAACAACAGGTTCGCGTTTCCAAGATAACTCGCAAATTTATCATGCTGATGCCAATTACAATTTTGGAGATATGGTGGATTTTGCAGAAATCCAAGTTGGTGGGTCTTTTAGAACATACAGATTAAATTCATTCGGAACAATATATACGGATGTTGACGGCCCAATTACTTATTCTGAAGTTGGATTCTATACACAATTACAGCGATCCTTAGAATTATCTGAGAGCGTAGAGTTAAAATTAACAGGATCCCTACGCTATGATAAGTCAGAGCTGTTCGATGGCTTCTTCTCTCCGAGACTTTCAGCTGGATTTACGGTTAACGAAAATCATAATTTTAGGGCGTCATTCCAAACGGGCTTTAGAAATCCTACCACTCAAGATTTGTACATAGGATTAGATGTAGGTCGCGCAATATTGGTTGGTGGTGCTTCAGACAACCCAGCACGAGATCTGAGAACCTACAATGTTGACGACGGAACGTTAAGTTCTTTTGCAGCAAATAATATTTTTGGAGGTCAGCAGTCAATTACAAGAGATGCTACTGGCGCATATAATAACTCCTTCTTTGCAAGTTCGGTGCTCAACGGTTTTGCTCAATCCGGTAATCCTGCTGATTTAGAAATTGCAAATTCTAACCTTGCACAGCCAGAACAGGTAAGTTCATTTGAGGTCGGATATAGAGGTAAATTAAACGACATTATTATAGACGCTTCTGCCTATTACAATTCTTATCAGGATTTCCTAGCAAATGAAACGGTTATAGCACCTTTTTATGGTGATGTTCAATTAACTGAAACTATCCCAGGAACAAGTACACCTCTAGCTGTTGCTGCAATAGCTAACGGTGATTTCCAAGCCTACCAAACCTATACCAATTCTGATGCAGAGGTTAATTCTTATGGCGCTGCGATTCAAGTTTCTGCCAAAGTCTTCGACGAATTTGATTTGAGCGCTAATTACACTTATGCAAAACTTGATTTTGATGTTGCAGCAAATCCAGATTTCAGAACCAATTTCAATACGCCAGAGCACAAAGTAAAAGTGTCTTTTGGTAAGACTGAGTTGTTTAAGAATTTTGGTTTTAACACTTCATGGCGTTGGAGCGATAATTTCTTCTGGGAATCCTCTTTCGGTGATGGCGAAATTCCAGCATATAATGTTTTGGATGCCCAAATCAATTATAGAATTCCAAGTTTAAAAGCCACTATAAAATTAGGAGCGACCAATTTATTACAAGATGAATACTTCACCGCCTTCGGAACTGGTTTTATTGGATCGATGTATTACGCTTCCCTTACCATAAATAATTTATAATAACCCCTTAAGACGAATAAAACATGAAACGAATTAGATATATAGGACTGTCATTACTCCTTTTGGGACTATTCTCTTGCGAGAATGATACACTAGACGATTTAAGAAATAGAGTTAATCAAGAGACGGAACCCTTACCGGAACTAACGGCTGGTGAAGCCGATTTTTCTAACTACGTAGCACTTGGAGCTTCATTTACGGCAGGTTTTACTGATGGAGGTCTATTTATTGCAACACAGGAAAACTCCTTTCCTAATATCATGGCGAACAAGTTTGCAAATGCAGGAGGAGGTGCCTTTACCCAACCTTTTATGAATGATAACATTGGAGGTCTTGCCTTAGGGGGTAATAGAATTGCAGACCCAAGGTTAGTTTTTGGTGGTGCAGGTCCTGTACCATTGGAATCGATAATTGGCCCTGTAACGGTTACTACGGACATAGCAACCAACAATCCTGTTGGCCCTTTCAATAATCTAGGTATCCCTGGGTCAAAAAGTTTTCACTTATTGGCACCAGGATATGGCAATATTCAAAACTTACCTAGTGCCGCAAATCCATACGCTGTTCGTGTTACGGGTAATGCCCCCAATGCCACAATTCTAGAATTGGCTATAGCCCAAGACCCAACTTTTTTCTCACTTTCTGAAATAGGCGGAAATGATGTCCTTGGCTATGCGTTATCTGGTGGTGACGGAAGTAATCCTATCACACCTGTAGGCACTTTTGATGCCTCAATAAATGCTATTGTTGCGGGTTTAACTGCAAATGGCGCCAAAGGCGTTATAGGTAACATTCCAAATATTACAAGTTTATCTCATTTTACGTCAGTTCCGTTTAATCCATTGGACCCATCAAATGAAGATTTTGGACCATTAATTCCAACATTGAATAACCTCTTTGGTGCATTGAACGGAGTATATGCCTTTTTAGAGTCACAAGGCGCTATTAATGATGCGGCACAGAGATCGATTATTTTTTCAGACACAGCAGCGAATGCGGTTGTAGTTTTTGATGAGAACTTAGCAGATATTTCGCCTCTAATTACACAAACTCTTTTGGCTAATCCTAGCTTTCCTGCGTTCTTAGCACAATTTGGACTTCCTCCAGAAGCAGCACAACCAGTAGCAGGTTTATTAGGTCTTATCTATGGCCAATCTAGACAAGCGACGGCAGATGATTTATTCGTGTTACCAAGTTCTTCGGTTATAGGTACCGTAAACCAAGATTTTGCTGCTTTTCTTCAAACTCAAGGCCTTTCTAGTGCTGTTGCAGCTCAATTCGCAACCGAAGGTGTTACCTTACCTTTAGAAGACAAATGGGTATTGCTGCCGTCAGAACAAGATGAAATAGCCAGTGCAACACAAGGTTACAATGCCACAATTTCCACAGTAGCTAGTTCAAATGGTCTTGCACTAGTGGATTTAAACTCTATTCTAGAGCAGGCTTCTTCTACAGGTATTGTATTTGATGACTATACTTTGACTACAGATTTAGTCGTCGGTGGTCTGGTAAGTTTAGATGGAGTTCATCTAACCTCTAGAGGCTATGCCTTAATGGCCAATGCCTTTCTAGAAGCAATAGATGAGACCTATGGCTCAAATTTTGAAGCTTCTGGGAACTTTGCTCAAGCAGGAGATTTCCCGACAAATTATTCACCATTATTACAATAAATTTCAGTATAATAAAATTAAAACCACGTGCCAAAACACGTGGTTTTTTTATTTAAAAAAGCAATTAAAAAAGCCTTTATTATTTTAAATAAAACTCTATCTTTGCAGCGCGAAAAACAGCTCGCAATTTCGTATTTAAATTATTGCAAAACAAAAACATATAACTAATGTCAAAAGTTACAGGTAAAGTTGCACAAATCGTAGGTCCGGTTATTGACGTAGAATTCGGAACTGATGCAGAACTTCCAAGAATTTATGATTCTTTAGAGATAAGCAGACCCGATGGTTCTATTTTAGTTTTAGAGGTACAATCTCACATTGGTGAAGACACCGTGCGTACTATTGCTATGGACTCTTCTGATGGCTTAAGCAGGGGCACAGAAGTTGTGGCTACTGGAGCTCCAATTCAAATGCCAATTGGTGAGGATGTTTACGGACGTCTTTTCAATGTCATTGGAGATGCAATTGATGGATTGGGGAATTTACCCAAGGCTGGAAAAGATGGGCTTCCAATTCACAGAGAAGCGCCTAAATTTGAAGATTTATCAACCTCTACTGAAGTTTTATTTACAGGTATTAAAGTAATCGACTTAATTGAGCCTTATGCAAAAGGTGGTAAAATTGGGTTGTTTGGTGGTGCCGGCGTTGGTAAAACAGTACTGATTCAAGAGCTGATTAACAATATCGCCAAAGGACATGGTGGACTTTCTGTATTTGCTGGTGTTGGTGAGCGTACTCGTGAAGGAAACGATTTACTTCGTGAGATGTTAGAATCAGGCATTATTAAATATGGTCACGACTTTATGCACTCTATGGAAGAAGGCGGATGGGATTTACAGAAGGTAGATAAAGAGGCTATGAAAGACTCTAAAGCAACCTTCGTTTTTGGTCAGATGAATGAGCCTCCAGGAGCCCGTGCACGTGTTGCACTTTCGGGTTTGACTATTGCTGAGTTCTTCCGCGATGGGGCTGGTGATGCTCAAGGAAAAGACGTATTATTCTTCGTTGACAATATATTCCGTTTCACACAAGCTGGTTCAGAGGTATCTGCTTTATTAGGTCGTATGCCTTCTGCGGTAGGTTATCAACCAACCTTAGCAACTGAAATGGGGGCCATGCAAGAACGTATTACCTCTACAAAAAAAGGTTCTATTACATCTGTACAAGCCGTTTACGTGCCTGCGGATGATTTAACAGATCCTGCTCCTGCAACGACTTTTGCCCACTTGGATGCCACAACAGTTTTATCTCGTAAAATTGCTGAGCTTGGTATATACCCTGCGGTAGACCCATTAGACTCTACGTCGCGTATCTTAACAGCTGATATTTTAGGAGATGAGCACTATAATTGTGCGCAACGTGTAAAGGAGTTATTACAGCGTTACAAAGAATTACAAGACATTATTGCCATTCTTGGTATGGAAGAACTATCTGAAGAAGATAAAATGGCCGTTGGTAGAGCAAGACGTGTACAGCGTTTCTTATCACAACCATTCCACGTAGCAGAGCAATTTACAGGAATTCCTGGTGTTTTGGTTGACATTAAAGAAACCATTAAAGGCTTTAACATGATTATGGATGGTGAGTTAGACCACCTACCTGAAGCTGCGTTTAACCTCAAGGGTTCTATAGAAGAGGCTATTGAAGCTGGTGAGAAAATGTTAGCCGAAGCTTAAAACAGTATAAAGGGACTTTGAGTAGTGTTAAAATAGAAGATGCTACCTCAAATACACACAACTCAATACTATAAAATATGTATTTAGAAATCGTATCACCCGAAGCAACATTATTTAATGGCGAAGTAGATTCTGTCACGGTACCTGGTGTTAATGGTGAATTTGAAATGCTGAAAGATCACGCTCCCGTAGTGTCCATTTTAAAGGAAGGTTATGTGAAAATAGCTGGTAGTATTGAGCTAGATGAAGAGGTTGAAGCTAAGTTCAAAAAATCTGACAAAGGTTTTTGGCTTTCAATTAACTCTGGTACTATTGAAATGAAAGACAATAGAGTTATCGTCTTAGCCGACTAAATTATTAAAATAAAATACTTTTCTAAAGCGTATGGTTTTTATTAAATCTTACGCTTTTTTTATGGAGTAGTGAAGCCTCCTAATTGGGCAATAGTGTTAGAATATACTTCCGTTTCAAAAGCACCCATTACTGTAATGATTGACTTAGCAAAGAATGCTAGGAAAAGTAAAAACACCAATAACGCAATAAAGTCGAAGGCTCTGTGATAGTGAAAATCTTGATTAAGCTTTCCCATTTTAATTCATTGTTTTGGTTAGTTAGGGACGAATATAACTAATTTTTTAACAAAGTCTTAACTTTTTTAAAATTATTTTGTTGACTTTCAATAAATTAAAATTTTCCTACAGCTTCCAATTCTACTTTCAGCTCTTGAAACATGGTCATAATACTGCTTAGTTTAAGCTCTTTTTCATCATACTCTTGAGTATTGATGCAACATGTAAATTCCCAGAGCTCCAAAATATCATCTTTATCTGTCAAATAAGGTTTATACGCTTTATTGTCTGAACTTAACAGCAAATTTTGGGGGTCGTTTTCTGGGGTATAAACGCGCTTATAGACCAACCCATCATGCTTTGTGAGTACCACATAGGTTCTTCCATTTTTAATATCATTAATATCCTCAATAAATTTTGCAACTATAAAAGACCCATCTTTTACAGGTAACATAGAGTCACCTTTTATAGGGAAAGCTCTATGTGTCCCCGTAGGCAAAAAAGGCAATTTAATCTTTTGTAATTGCTCAATATATTCCGGGTCGTCATAGCCCGATAAATACCCTGCTGTTGCTTTTGCTGGAATGATTTCTATTAAATCCTGATTATCCTCATTTACCGTTATTGGAAATAAGATACGCTTATTGCCTACCTCAATAAAGGAGGTGTCTTTGGCTTTTCGCAAATCTTTTTTTACCAAAATATCTATAGGAATATCAAAATAATTAGAGAGCTCTATCAAACGGTCTATCGGTGGTTCCGAACGGCCTTCCTCATAAGCCCCAACAATTGAGCGCGTCCAATTAAGCTCATCTGCAAAACGCTCTTGCGATAGTTTTCGTAAGGTCCTGAGATGCTTTATGTTAGTTTGAACGGGTTTCATGCTGGAGTAACTTTAACACTATTTGCTACAAATATAAGCAATACTTACTACAAATAGTAGCTAATTTTGTTAATCATATGTATTTAAACTGTCACACATATTACAGCTTGCGCTACGGTACTATAAAACCTGAGCAATTACTCGCTATTGCTTCAGAAAATGGTGTACAAACCTTGGCGCTGACTGATATCAATAGTACTTCAGCGTGTTTAGATGTGATGCGCTTATCAAAAAAGTACAAGATAAAACCTGTGCTTGGTGTTGATTTTAGAAACGGAGTACAACAGCAATTTATCCTTATTGCCAAAAGTAATCTGGGGTTTCAGCATATGAATGTTTATTTATCGCAATTTTTGCATAACCAAGATTTGGACATCCCTGAACGACCTGATACGATTTTAGACGATTGTTTTGTGATTTATCCCTATAAAAAAGGGAAACGCTTCAACCTAAAATCCAATGAATTTTTAGGTATTGCCCCTGAAGACCTCAACCATTTAAAATTTTCAAAATGGAACCAGTTCCGCGAAAAGTTGGTTGTCCTTAAAACAGTATCCTTTCAAAATAAAAAGGGATTCAACACACACCGTTTGTTAAGGGCTATAGATAATAATACCTTATTGAGTAAACTCCCAAAGTCTGAAGAAGGTCAACCTCAGCATACCATGTTGCCTTACGATAGTTTATGCAATATCTACGATGATTATCCTGAACTTATTGACAATACCAATACGCTTTTAAAACACTGCAGCATACATTTTGATTTTTCTAGTAAAGCACCAAAAAATCAACATTCTTATACTAACAATGCTGAGTTAGATTTTAAACTGCTTAAAAAGCTGAGTTATGATGGTTTGTACTATCGTTATAAAAAACCTGGGGAACGCATTTTTAAGCGTATTGAAAAAGAATTAACTATCATAAAAGAAAAGGGCTTTGTATCGTACTTTCTCATCAACTGGAAAATTCTAAAATACGCACGTAGCAAAGGCTATTTTTATGTGGGTCGTGGTAGTGGCGCCAACAGTATCATCGCCTATTTATTGCGAATTACAGATGTTGACCCTGTAGAGTTGGATTTGTATTTTGAGCGTTTTATAAACCTGTTTCGTACCAATCCACCAGACTTTGATATTGATTTCTCTTGGCGCGACCGTGAGGATATTACACAGTTCATTTTTAAGCGTTTTAAGCATACCGCATTATTGGCCGTTTATAACACCTTTAAGTTTAGAGCTTCGGTACGGGAATTAGGAAAAGTATTTGGTTTGCCAAAAGCCGAAATAGACGGTCTTACAGGGGGTAAATATCAGATAGCTAAACTAGATAGACTATCACAGCTAGTTATTAAATACAGCATATATATTGAAGGGTTTCCCAACTACCTCGGGATACATGCTGGTGGTATTTTAATCTCAGAGAAGCCTATACACTACTACACCGCAACCTTTATGCCTCCTAAAGGCTTTGCAACCACTCAATTTGATATGGTTGTGGCCGAAGATATTGGTCTGTACAAGTTTGATATTTTAAGTCAACGTGGCTTAGGTAAAATTAAAGAAGCAACAGAAATCATTGCCTACAATCACCCTAAACAACCTCCCATAGACATTCACGATATTAAGCGCTTTAAGCAAGACCAGCGTATTAAATATTTGTTGCGCAATGCTAAGGCCATTGGTTGTTTTTATGTAGAATCGCCTGCCATGCGTATGCTATTAAAGAAATTGCAGGTTGATAATTATTTAGGCTTGGTAGCCGCAAGTTCAGTCATTAGACCTGGTGTCTCTAAATCTGGTATGATGCGCCAGTACATCTTACGCTACCGCTATCCTGAAAAACGAAAAGAAGCCCATCCCATATTGCGCGAAATAATGCCAGAGACCTACGGTGTTATGGTTTATCAGGAAGATGTTATTAAAGTAGCGCATCATTTTGGTGGTCTTACACTTGGTGAAGCGGATATGTTACGTCGTGGTATGTCTGGCAAGTTTCGCTCTAGAGATGAGTTTTTAAAAGTAAAACAGCAATTTTTTAACAACTGCCTAAACGATGGAAAACCCGAAGATATCACAGCCGAAATTTGGCGACAGATTGAAAGTTTTGCAGGTTACGCATTTGCTAAAGGCCACTCAGCATCTTATGCCGTAGAAAGTTATCAAAGTCTATTTTTAAAGGCCTATTACCCATTAGAATATATGGTAGCCACCATTAATAATTTTGGCGGTTTTTACAGTACCGAATTCTATGTGCACGAGGCACGCATGCATGGCGGCAGCATTGAAGCACCTTGCATCAACAACTCACAGAACCAAGCTGTAATTAAGGATAACGTCATTTATCTAGGCTTTATGTTTTTACAGTCCTTAGAGTCTAAGACCATTTCTCGTATTCTTAAAGTACGTGAGACTGGAGGTGGTTTTAAGTCTCTTGATGATTTTATTGAACGTGTTCCTATTTCCATAGAACAAATCACCATCTTAATTAAGATTAATGCCTTTAGGTTTACTGACGCTAATAAACGTGAATTGCTCTGGGAAGCTCACTTAAAAATTAATAAAACCTCTATTCAGGAAGAAGTTGTAACCTTATTCAAAACTGAGCGCATCAATTACAGCACACCCGAATTGCCGAGCACAACACTAGAAAATGCGTTTGATGAAATTGAATTGTTGGGCTTCCCCTTATGCAATCCGTTTGATTTATTGGAAAAACCATCCACAAACAGCTTACGAGCCAAAGATTTAGAGCAGTTGGAAGGTAAGACCGTTAGTATTGAAGGCTATCTGGTAACTACAAAACAAACCAAAACGTCTAACAGAAAACTGATGCACTTTGGTACATTCTTAGACCGTGATGGCGATTTTATAGATACGGTTCACTTTCCACCAGTAGCTGCTAAGTATCCGTTTAGAGGTAAAGGTGTTTATGAAATTATCGGTAAGGTTATGATAGAATTTGATTGTGTAACAGTTGAAGTTTCAAAATTAGAACGCTTGGCGATTATTGAAGACCCTAGGTATTCCGATAAAAAACTAAAAGCCTCATGAACCAAAACCGGTCTATTGTACATATGGATTTAGATACTTTTTTCGTGTCCTGTGAACGACGTTTAGACAGTCGTTTGGAAGGTCGGCCAATACTTATTGGTGGTACTAGCGATAGAGGTGTTGTAGCGTCATGTAGTTATGAAGCCCGAAAATTTGGTGTGCATTCTGCCATGCCCATGCGTATGGCAAAACAACTTTGTCCAGAAGCTATTGTACTTCGAGGAAATACAGGAACCTACACTAAGTTTTCAAATGAGGTTACAGATATCATTAAAGAAAACGTTCCTATGTATGAAAAGTCTTCTGTTGATGAATTTTATATCGATCTTACAGGTATGGACAAGTTTTTTGGCTGTCACAAATTAGCCTCAGAACTGCGCCAAAAAATCATACATGAAACAGGCTTACCTATTTCCTTTGGCTTATCTATTAACAAAACCGTATCTAAAATCGCTACTGGTGAGGCCAAGCCCAATAATGAAATTAGAATTCTTAACGGCACAGAAAAACCATTCTTGGCTCCACTATCCGTTAAAAAAATACCTATGGTTGGGAAAGTGACCTATAAATCACTCTGCGACTTAGGTGTAAAACGCATTAAGACCATACAAGATATGCCCATGGAGCTCATGCACAAAGTTCTAGGTAAAAATGGTTTGGTTATCTGGAAAAAAGCCAATGGTATAGACAACTCTCCTGTGATACAGTATCATGAACGTAAGTCTATTTCTACCGAGCGCACCTTTGGGCAAGACACCACCAATATCTACAAGCTGAAAGGTTTGGTCATTGCTATGGCAGAAAATTTAGCCTATCAATTGCGGCGCGGTAATAAACTTACGGCTTGTATTACCTTTAAGATTCGGTATTCCGATTTTCAAACCTATACCCAGCAACAGCGTATTCCATATACTGCAATGGACCATAATATCATTCCTATAGTACTAGACTTATTTAAAAAATTGTACAATCGCAGATTATTGGTAAGACTTGTCGGTGTGCGTTTTAGCCATTTGGTAGAAGGAGGGCACCAAATCAATTTATTCCAAGATGATGAGACACAGCTTAATCTGTGTAAAGCGATTGACAAAATGCGTAAGCGCTATGGAGATAGAGCCGTAATTAATGCCGCAGGTATGGAGGCCAAAACCATCAGTCGTTGGAATCCCTTTACAGGTGAACCGCCACCACTACTAGCTAATAGACATCAGTAAATTTATCGCTTTAATGTAAAATGAGACGTAAACACTCTTGGTGAGCCATTCTCGTTAAAATAGTCCACCTTAAACCAATAATCATTCGCCGGCATTAGAGCGCCGTTGTATGCACCATCCCAACCAGAGCGTGTTGGTCTAATGGTGGCAAGGATTTTACCGTATCTATCAAAAATACTTATCCTGGCATTTGGTTGATTCCTTAAACAGGTAATATTCCAAAAGTCATTATCTGAATCACCATTGGGCGTAAAGAATTTAGGGTATTCCAAAATACGAAAGGTTTCACTGGCAACATTACTACAACCTGAGGATTCACGTGCCCTTATAATATGTTCCTCACAACCGGATACTCTTCTAAATACATTAGTCTCAACCCAAGGGCCACCGTCTAATTGATATTCATACGTGCCCGTACCACCTATCACAGTGGCCACCACAGTTTGATTATCACTAAATGGCTCCGTTACGACCTCAACCTCCAAAGACAATTCCGATATGGGAATAACCTCAACCGTCAAGGTGGTTTGGCCCGCACATTGATTTGCGTTAGGCGTAAATGTGTAAGTCGTTGTTTCCAGATTATTCAAATCTGGTGTCCAGACCCCAGTTATGCCGTCATTTGAAACGATAGGTAAGTTGTCTAAATTATCTCCTGTACAAATAGGTCCAACAGCATCAAAGGATGGGACAATAGGCTCTGTTACCACAATTTCTAAAGTTGTAGAGACTACACAACCCTGCCCTGGCTCTGGTGTAAAGGTATAGACTGTTGTTTCAACATTATTCAATTCGGGTGTCCAGGTTCCAGAAATCCCATTTAGGGATACGACAGGCAAATCAGCGATAAACTGCCCTGGGCAAACTGGCCCCACAGCATCAAACAAGGGTATTTCATTAGGAATCACTTCAACCGTTAGGGTAACCTCAACAGCACATTGATTGCCCGAAGGTGTGAAGGTATAGATAGTGGTTTCGGTATTATTTAATTCAGGCGTCCAGGCACCACTAATTCCGTTATTGGATATTGTAGGCAAATCATTGAGGGTATCACCTTCACAAATGGGAGGTACGGCATCAAAGACGGGAATCTCATTGGGCACCACCTCAATTTGAAGCGTTGTGGGTATTGCACATTCTTCAACATTTGGTGTAAAGGTATAAGTTGTAGTGGTTGTATTGTCTATTTCAGGAGACCATGTTCCAGCGATACCATTGGTGGATGTCGTCGGTAATTCTACCCCAGTATCTCCTTCACAAATTGGCCCTACTGATTGAAACGTTGGTGTAAGTATTGGGTTGACAACAACCTCCAAGGTTGTTTCTTGGGCACAAATTTGACCGGCATCAGGCGTAAAGGTATAGGTAGTTGTTGCCAATGGGTTTAACGCAGGGGCCCAAGTTCCTGTTATGCCATTAGTAGATGTGGTTGGCAAAGGGGCAAGTGCATCACCTTCACAGATAGGGTCTACAGGGTCAAAGGTTGGAAATTGTAAAGGGTTAACTACAATTTCAAGCGTGGTTGAAGTAGCGCATAGATTGTTTGGCGTAAATGTATACGTTGTCGTTTGGGTGTTATTAAGAGCGGGAGACCAAGTACCCGTCAACCCATTGTTTGAGGTTGTTGGTAAATTGTCTAAGGCATCTCCCTCACATATTGGTGCTACCGCGTCAAAAATTGGGTCTTCAATAGGAAGAACAAATAATGTAAATTCTTCTTCTGTGATATTACCACATACATCTGCAATGGTTACCGTATACGTTGTGTTCGTATTTGGTGAAAGTGTAGGGTTGGCAATATTTGGATTACTTACGCCGTTAATTGGTGACCATGAATAGGTTTCTCCACTTGGAATTGTGGCATCAATTACTTTAGAAGAGCCTTCGCAAATGAAATCATCCTCTATCTGTAAATTATCCACAAATGAAATGCTGTTAAAACAGACTTCATGTATGTTGGTCAAACCTCCTGTTGACCCTACAAAGCCAAAAAAAACAGAATCATCACCGGAAAATATGACATTTTTAACATCCTGATTCAATGTTAGTCTCAATTCGCAATCAAAAAACACACTTAAAATGTTGGTAGTCGCATTCCACTCTATTTTTATTTCATGGGTATTTCCATCTTCGATGTTTGCACTTGTAGCACTGGCTTGAATTGGACCAGATAAGTTACTGGCACCACTGTTATGGTTAGGGCTGCCGTTTCTCATTATGGAGATGTGATCAAAAAATGGGTCCCCCAAATCCCCATTCTGATAGGTATCAAACTCTATAACCAACGATGGGGATATGCCTTCATAGCCTACACCTCCGCCCGCATTTCCTAACTCAGGAGTTGGATTACCTTTAAACACCAATGCCATACCGTCGGCACCATTAGCATCTAAGGCACCAAAATTATTTTGATATAAAATGGTAAAGTCTTCGTCAAAATCAATGGGATTATTATACCAAACACCTCCGGCCTGGAATTCTAAATTTTGGGTAATAGTATAACAATTATTGCCTTGGTCAATAGCATCTCCAATTACAGCAGCGTTTAATTGAGCCATAACAGAACCTGTCACACACAGGGCTATTACCACAAAACCGTAAATTTTAGAATGCAATTTTTTTTTCTTTGGACAAAAGATATTAAATATAGTACTGAACTACAATAAAAGAGGTTGATGCGTTCAATATTAACGTTGATACTACTCTTAGACTAGGGTTAGTCGTCTGACACATATTCTAAAATATCACTGGGTTGGCAATCTAAAGCCTTACAGATAGCTTCAAGTGTAGAAAAACGGATGGCTTTAGCCTTACCCGTTTTAAGTATAGACAGATTTGCTGTTGTAATTCCAACCTTGTCTGCCAATTCATAGCTCTTCATGCCTCGTTTGGCCAACACCACATCTAGATTTACAATTATTGGCATAATTAGACGGTTAATTCATTTTCTTCCTTAGCGTGCTTGGCTACTTTAAATACTTCACTGAGTACCATAAAGAACAATCCCAAACAGACTATTAATAAGTATGAACTTATTCCTAACTGGATTCTAAATTTATTATCCACAAATAGCCGTGCCAAAAAGAATACCATTAAAGCACTAATTCCTATTCCTGAAAGCAAGTACCCTATCTTATAAAAGTTTGCAATGACATCCTCGTGAAAAGGCTTCACCTGTTGAAAATACCTTAGTGTCTTTCTAAATAAGTATAGACAATAGATACCAATAAAGCATAATACAACAAGTACTAATGCAATAAGTTGAACTTGTAACGTTGAGGCCTCGGTCTTAGAAACACCAGTATCTATTACAAAATTTACTGAGTCCGGATTGATAAATACAAACACCATAAAAAACAGAAGTAACGGTATACCAGGAATACAGGTCACTATCCAAATAAAATCTACAAGACTTTTTAAAATAACTAATTTTCTCATAATATATTATTGTTTTTCGATAACAAAACTATAAAAATTTATTGTAAAACAATAATTTCTTTCTTTTTTTCAATAAATCACATTGTTTATATTTGAATAATGAACGCTGAAAAAATTATCATTTCTGAAAGCAATAGACCAATTTGGCAAATTCCTATTGCCGCCTTGTGTTTTACAATTGCTTTTGGATTTATGGCCTACAAAGTATTTCTATGGCTAACCAGCGATGTTCCGCTTGATATAAATAGTTCAGATTTTCATATCGCTATTTATTTTAGCGCAATAGGCGTTAGTTTTACGTACACAAAACGAATTTATATTCATCTTGAAGACTCAAAGTTTAGGCCTACTTTTGAAGTTGGGCCTTTAAAATTCGGAAAATGGAAAACCATAAAGCACTATGAATATGTCTCTGTGTTTCACCAACCTTTGACAGATGGTAGTTACATCTATGAGGTAAATTTGTGGTACGACAACAATAAACATTTCCAACTTTATGAAAAAAATGATTATAAAGAAGCTTTTTTAATTGGCTATGAACTATCAGAAGAACTAGGTATTGATTTACTCGATGCCACAGTACCCAACGATTTTAAATGGATTGACAAGGAAGCGTGGAAAACGAAAATGAACGATTCAATTGAAACACAAAATCCGAAAACTTAAATGACAAACACATTTGCAACCATAGCACGTTATCAGTATTCCTCCGAAGCCCAAATCATAAAAGGACGACTAGAAGCAGAGGGCATTCAAGTATTTCTGAGTGATAATATCACCATTGACACAGATCCTTTGGTTAGCAATGCTATTGGCGGTGTTAAACTTAAAGTTCTGACAGAAGATGTTATAAAAGCTAAACACATCTTAGGGTTAATAAATTCTTATTCTCTTGATGATGATGGAAAGCGCATTTATTGTCCCAAATGCTCAAATGACCATATCGGTATGTACTCAAGTATAAAAGATTTTAAGTCCCTTTTTTCGTTTATTGTAGGCTTTCTCTTTGGGACTCTTCCATTTAGCACAAGGTACCACTACAAGTGTGAAAACTGCTATTTTGAATTCCCCCTTAAATAATATTATCTTGCGCCGAAACCAATAGCCATGCGCCTAAAATTAGTCTTTACGACAGTTGTTTTGCTAATACTAACAACTTGGGTTTTCGCTCAAGATTTTCCTCAACAGGACTTGGATTCCATTACCTTGACATCCGCTAGAATTGACTTGCCATTTAAAGAAAACTCAAGAACCCTAAATATTATCACCTCTGCCGATATCAAAAATAGTGCAGCGGTTAATGTGGCCGATTTACTTCAACAAGTTGCTGGCGTTGACATAAGGCGCAGAGGTACGGGAGGAAGTCAGGCAGATTTGCATATTAGAGGTGGCGGGTTTGACCAAACCCTATTATTGATTGATGGTATAAAAATGGACGATGCCCAAACGGGCCACCATACCATGAATGCCGCGCTCCCTATTGAAGTCATTGAGCGCATTGAAATTATAAAAGGCCCAGCAGCTCGCGTATTTGGCCAAAATGCTTTTACCGGTGCCATTAATATTGTAACTAAGAAAAAGTTAAAGAATAGTGTCTCTACTAATATCGAGGCCGGTTCTTTCGGTCAGCTTAACGGCAATGTTACTGCTGGAATTGAACTGGAGAATTCATCTCATATTGCACATTTTGGTCGGGTTACTTCAGAAGGTTACCGTTTTAACTCAGATTACGATAATGCCAACTACTTTTTAAAAAGTATCCTTAATAAGGATAAGCAACCTATTGAATTGATTGCATCGTTTTTGGAACGGAAGTTTGGAGCCCAGAACTTTTACACACCTCCAAGTCGTGGGTTTAATGAGTACGAAGAAACACAAAACAGTCTTGTTGGGCTAACCACTACCTTTAGAAAAAACAACCTTAAGATTTCCCCAAGACTCTATTGGAAACGTAACCAAGACATTTTTTTGTTAGAGCGTGAGGACCCTACCTTTTTTAGAAATATTCATATCACAGATAAAATTGGAGCAGAAACCAACGCATCTTATACATCTAAACTTGGAGTCACAGGTTTTGGTGTGGATTTAGCAAAAGTATACTTGAGAAGTAATAATCTAGGGAATCGCGACCGTTTTATGGCCACGGCATTTTTAGAACACCGTTTTAAAATGAGCAACGGAAGATTAGATATTACGCCGGGTGTGGCAATGACCTATTTTTCAGATTTTAAGTTTAATGCCTTCCCAGGTGTTGATATTGGATTTGCCATTACCGATGATTTTAGAATATATGGAAATGTTGGATATACTTATAGGATTCCTACCTATACGGATTTGTTCTACAGTGACCCTGCAACTCAAGGAAATCCTAATTTAGAGCCGGAAGAAGCATTTGCCCAAGAATTAGGTTTAAAATATATAACCCCAGTGATTTCAGCTTCAGTCGCGGTATTTAATCGCGATGCAGAAAACCTAATTGACTACATTAGACCAAACGTTACCGATGGTATTTTTACCGCTACCAATATTAGAACGGTCAATACACAAGGTGTTGAGTTTGACGCGTCCTACAATTTTAAAATCAAAGATTTCAATCAGACCCTAGCTTTGGGCTATTCTTATATTGATGATAATATCTTAGACCAAGACCCCGATTTATCGCGCTATTCACTAAATACCTTAAGACACCAATTTATTGCTCGTTTTAGCTCGCGATTGTTTAAACATATGAGTCAGAATATCGTTTATAAATATGCGGAGCGCACCACAGGCGATACTTATAACGTCTGGGATGCTTCCTTGATACTGCGTCTTAAACAAATGGAACTAACGGTTACGGCAAGCAATATTTTTAATGCTGAATACATTGAAACAGGCTTTGTACCCATGCCGCCAAGCAACGTATTATTCGGACTCAGATACACATTTAAATAATCATGACCATAGCTTTTTGTCTCAAAGGAAATTAAAAATTAAACATCACAGAAGGGTGTTTTACACAGCTCTCATTTTCAACATTATGCTATTTTAAAACAGTGTAATACTCATATTTTACTAACGTTTTATTAACTTTGACTTAATAATCAATAGAACATTGCAATTAAACCTACAGCAGATTCCTCGTGTTGAAACTATAACCAAGGAGGATTTTTTAAAAAACTACTTTAAGCCGCAAAAACCTCTGGTTATTGAACAGGGTATTAAAGACTGGCCTGCCTATTCAAAATGGAACTTAGATTATATGAAAGCTGTCGCAGGCGATATTACCGTTCCGCTTTACGACGATAGGCCTGTAGATTATAAGGATGGTTTTAACGAAGCTCACAAAAGAATGAAGATGGGCGACTACATAGAACTGTTAAAACGTGAACCCACAAAATATAGAATCTTTCTTTGGAATATACTGAAGGAAGTGCCTCAATTACAAAACGATTTTAAGTATCCCGATTTTGGTCTTAGGCTCATGAAGAGTTTACCCATGCTGTTCTTTGGTGGCAGGGATTCCTATACCTTTATGCACTACGATATTGATTTGGCCAATATATTTCATTTTCATTTTCAGGGAGAAAAGCAGTGTATCCTATTTGATCAAAATCAAAACAAGTACCTCTACAAGGTACCACATTCCCTCATTACGCGAGAAGATATCGATTTTGCCAATCCAGATTTTGAAAAATGGCCAGCACTACAACATGCCAAAGGTTGGATTTGTGATTTAAATCATGGCGAAACGCTCTATATGCCTGAGGGCTACTGGCATTATATGCGTTATATTACGCCAGGGTTTAGCATGAGTCTAAGATCTATTGCAAGAAACCCAAAAAATTTAGGTAAGGCTGTATACAATGTCTTCCTTATGCGGAACTATGACAACGTCATGCGTCGAATTAGAGGCCAGAAGTGGATTGATTGGAAAAACGACAAAGCCATTTCGAACACCAATCGATTCCTATAGATTTCAACCCCAAGCTAAAATTCTATTTGTATATTTGTTTGTATTAAAACTATTTATGATATGAAAAAAATTGTATTAATAGCAGCTTTACTATCGTTTACTTTTGGAAATTCACAAGCCTTTAAAGGTAAGGATGACAGCAAATTTCAGGTTGGTGCCAATTTTCAATCTGGGGGTACTGGTATCAATGCCTCGTATGATTATGGCGTAGGCGAAAATATTTCCTTGGGCCTATCGTCTACCTATGTGCTAGGTGTTGATAATGACATTGACGCTGATTTTACGGATCGCTTCGATGTAAGGGCGCGGTTTAATGCTAATATCGGTAACGTTTTAAAAATAGATGATAATTTTGACCTTTATCCAGGTTTAAGCTTCGGACTTAAAAATTTTGGAGGTCACCTAGGGGCGCGCTATTTTTTCTCGGATGGTTTTGGAATCTATACTGAGCTTAACACACCATTTGCAAAATATGATACTGGTGATTTAACACCAGCCGAAGAATTAAACAACCAATTTACCATAAGCTTCGGCGCATCATTTAATTTATAACGAATCTAAAAATTTATTAAGGAAGCCTTTTCAGACCAATACTGAAAAGGCTTTTTTTATAAGTATTCATTAAGTTTTTCATACACCAAATGCGACTCCCAGCCACGGTATAGCAAATAATCTGCTACCTTTTTCTTCTTTTTGTAATGGTTCTTTTCCTTCACCTGTTGTATTCGCTTTTGCACAAGGTCATCTAAGGTCTTGTAATAATCGTCCAAGTCTATTTCCTTTAGGGCACTATCAATACTGTAGGTTGAAATTTCCCTAAACTTCAGTTCTCTAACCAATCGGTTTTTACCCCATTTTTTAATTCTGAATTTACCCCTCACGAAGGTCTTGGCAAAGCGCTCCTCGTTTAAATAATTGTGCTGAATGAGATGCACCATAATCGTATCTATGGCCTCAGGAATCATCCGCATTTCCTTTAGTTTAGACTTAACCTCTTTATGACAACGTTCTTGGTAGGCGCAGTAGTGTTCTAACTTTTTCTGCGCTTCATCGACAGTATATGTTTTTTGCAGATCCACAGCGCCAAAAATATAACATTTTGTTAATAAAATCGTATCTTGCAAGAGTCTGAGGTACAAGGTTTTTGCTGTACCTTTACGACAATTTAATCCACTAATTCTCCCTCATGAAAAAAATTACCTTCGCATTCTTAGTTTTTTTAAGCTACTTAACATTAGGGTTTGCTGAAGCTAAATTCAACAACGCTACAACAGACCCAAACCCCAGTCTTGTCACCCCTTATAACAACGAACTAGGCCTTAACTCTAAAACGGTAATTTCAGAAATTGATAAGGAAAATGGAATTGAAGGCCTTAGTGGTAGTGTCTCTGCAGCGCCTTGCACAGGTACTACAATTACTTGGGATGGGGCTAACTGGAGTAATGGTGTTGGGCCAGATAATACCACGCCAGCCGTTTTAAATGGGGATTATAATACCGCTGTTAATGGTAGTTTTACGGCTTGTAGCTTGCTCGTAAACAATACCTTTAATTTAAATATCCAAAACGGAGATTTTATTGACATTGAAGGCAGTATTGTCGTAGATGGTACTATTACTGTTTCGTCACAAGGCTCGGTCGTTCAAAGAGATGATTTGGCAACAATAACGGGGACAGGGACAATGCAAGTTACAAAACGTACGGCACCAATGAATAATGCCTTTGAATACACCTATTGGAGTTCTCCAACCGCAAACACGACTATAAATGTCGCTCTATCGCAAGGTGATATTAATAGGCGATTTCTGTTTAATGCCCAAAACTATTTAGACCAGACCTCAGAAACGAACAATGATAACACTACCGTTGCCGGCCCAGATGATATAGATGATGATAATAATGATTGGACGCCTGTTATCGGAACTGATGTTATGCAAGCTGGTGTAGGTTATGCCTCTACACATGACCCAACATTATTTGCCAGCACACCTGGCACACCCCCGTATCAATTTGATTATATTTTTGAGGGGCCATTCAATAATGGTGTCATTACAGTGCCTGTTTATCGAAATGATTCATATTTATTGGATAACAACTGGAATTTTATTGGCAATCCATATCCATCTGCAATTGATGTTAATGCCTTCTTCGCTGAAAATGCTCAACCATTAAATGCTAATGGTGCCATGGATGGTGTTATTCATTTTTGGTCACATGACACAGATCCTGATGCTAATAATAATGGGAATCAAAATATAAACTTTGATCAAGGGGATTACGCCACGATTAACACAGTTGGTGGAATTGGACCGAGTAATGACGGTCAATCTCCAAATGGATTTATTCCCTCTGGACAGGGTTTCTTTGTAGCCATGAGTGACGCAGTTACTCCAACAACAGTTTCTGGCGATATTGCAACGAGCGAAGTAGTCTTTAATAATTCCATGAGGGTTACTGGAAATAACAATCAGTTCTTCAGAAATCCTAATCCAGACAATAAACTTTGGATTAATTTGACTTCTGATGATGGTATATTCAGCCAAATACTCATTGGATATGTGAATGATGCAACAGCAGGATATGATGGAAATTATATAGACGCACCTCGTCATCTAGGAACTGACATATCTACAAGGCTATATTCTTCAATCGAAGATTCAACTAAGAAATTTGTTATTCAAGGTAAAGCAACAACGGACCTTTCATTAGATGAAATAATTCCTTTAGGGATTTCCACTACATTAGAGTCGCCCACGATATACAACATTTCTATTGCACAATTACAAGGTCAATTTTTAAATGATAAT
Source organism: Winogradskyella aurantia (assembly GCF_002266855.1). Taxonomy (GTDB): domain Bacteria; phylum Bacteroidota; class Bacteroidia; order Flavobacteriales; family Flavobacteriaceae; genus Winogradskyella; species Winogradskyella aurantia. The sequence goes on from NZ_NGJN01000001.1 coordinate 183,494, forward strand.
TCTATTTATATAAAAGATAATCTTTTAGATACAATTCATAATCTAAAAGAGTCAGACTATAATTTCACTTCAGAAGCTGGCGAGTTTAATGACAGATTTGAAATAGTATTTCAAGAAAGTGCGCTAAACATCAATACCATTGAAATTGGAAGCTCAGATCTTAGCATTGTTGAACTTAACGATGGCCGTGTAGAATTTACTATAAGAAAAAACCTTACCATCCAAGAAGTGGTTATTCAAGACCTTGTTGGTAGAGAAATCTATCGATTAAGTGGCCATAGTTCAGTAGAAATCTATAATCTAGACAAACTGACTCAAGCGGCTTACATCGCACAAGTGCGCCTCTCAAATGGCCAAATTATTACCAAAAAAGCCATTAAACGCAGATAGCTAAACCACAGCATCATATCAAAAACCCGTATTAATAAGGCTTTTTTATAAAGTGTAACGAAGCGCTAAGATAAGATTTCTGCCAGCTGCAGAGAGGCCGGAAGAATACGGCCTATATCTTTGGTCGGTGATATTCTCTAAACTCGCCGTCAATGTAAATTGTCCACTAAATGCATACTGTGTCCTTAGGTTTAAGGTGTGCCAAGAAGGCGCATAAGGATTCCCGTTTTCATCCATGGCGTAGAGATACGCTTTAGACGGTTCGGAAGGCGCCAATTGATTGAAGGATAATTCGTCATTATAAACCAAAAAAGCATCAAATAAGAGATTGTCTTTTTTCCAAATTAAGTGAGTGCGTCCAAAATTTGGCGCTACATGTCTTACCGGCACCTCAACCCCATTGGTTTCTTCTGAGCCCCCAATAACATTATACTGGGAACGTAATTTTAAGTGGTCTGAAAAGTTGACTTCCATACCGACTTCAAAACCGTAAATCCAGGATTTTGATGCATTCTGAATGGCCTGAATATTACTCAATTCACCATCATAAATAATCTCGGTTTCACCGTTTAATTCAAAATCGCGTCTGATCAAAGCATTATCTAAAAAGGTATAATATGTCGCCATATCGAGTATCAACTTATTAGAAAAATTCAACTTCAAACCAAGTTCACCACCATATGCGTACTCTGCCTCCAAATCGTTATTAGGCACAACGATAGAACCTGGTTCAGAGTCAAATACTTTGCCTATATCATCAATATTTGGTGCTCTAAACGCAGTTGAAAAGTTCAATTTCCACTGAATCATTTCACTTGGTGACCATGTCATACCCGCTGATCCCGTTAAGGCTCCCGTATTCACTTCGGCCTTTTCAAAAGGTAAATTTAAGAACACATTATTCTCGCTGAAGTCTGCTTTTGTAATAATATGGTTATAACGCAACCCAGACTGAAAGACAAAGGCTTTACTAGGTTTAAATTTTAAGCTTGTATAAGCAGCCATAGCTTGCCAGGTAGATCCATTAGGATAACGGGTTACATTTGGTAGACTTGTGTTGGTATCAATATTTTCCTCTCGACCTGTTGAACCTACTTTATTGAATAGGTATTCTAACCCATAAAAAAGACTTGTACTTGTGCTTAACCGTTTTTCCAAGTCCGTATTAAAAGAAAAAACATCGACATTTTCCTCACGGATTTGTCTAATGGGTGACTGAAAATTTCTATCTTCTCTGCTCTCTTTAAAGTTTTGATAGGCCAAGGTAGTCTGTATCTTGTCATATAAGTTGGAGGAGCTGCTTAATTTGGTCACTTGAAAATTACCCATAAACCACTGTTGTGGCCCATAATTCCATTCAGCCGAACGGAGCGTGTCACCGCGTGGTCTAAGTAACCTATCATATCTTGAATATTCAGAAGTGGATGTATAATAAAGGCCAAGAACGAAATCTAAATTTGAGCTAGGCTCAAAACGTACCTTCTGCATTAGATTGATCTGGTCGTATTCCGTTGGTACTTGGATTTTAGGGTTTGGGTTGTCCACCAGGATATCTTCACCATTTTCCCTAACCACATAATTAGGTCTTAAATACGCGTCTGGACCATGACTTCCCATACGTAAATCATCAAAATCGGTATAGCTTACATTAGTTAGAAAACCCCATTTTTTATAGCCCAAATTAATATCGAAATGACCTGTTTTCTCTGTGTTGGCACTTGCAAATCTGGTCATTGCACCACCATCAATCATCAACTCATCATTATAGGATAATTGAGGTTTCTTGGTGTAAAAACTCATTACACCACCAATAGCATCGCTTCCGTATACAACAGACCCTGCCCCAAGGGTTACTTCGGTGTTTTGAACTGATAGAGGGTCTATGGATATGACGTTTTGAAGGTTTCCTCCTCTGAATATTGCATTGTTCATTCTTACGCCATCTATAGTAATGAGTAACCGGTTAGTAGAAAACCCTCTTATCATAGGACTTCCTCCTCCCATCTGGCTTTTTTGAATGAAAATATTCCCGGTATTGTCCAATAAATCTGCAGAGGTTTGGGGATTAGCAAGTGCAATATCCTTAGCGCTGAAACTCACGATAGTTTTAGGAATATCTCGCTTGCGTTGTTGAAATTTCGAAGCAGATAATACGATTTGCTTTAATGCCTCCACCGTTGGATTGAGATACACCACAAAATCTGAGTCAGACAGTTCTGACTTTTTAATTTGAAAATCTTCATAGAGGAAGTTCTGAAAATAAATAATCTCATCCTCCTTAAAATCGTTCAAACTTGCTTTGCCTTCAAAATCGGTAACCACCGATGTGTTCTTTTTTAGGTTATACAAGGTTACGCCAACTATAGGCTCCTTAGTTTGAGATTCCAGTACTGTAACTGTTTGGCCAAGGATTCCTTGTGTAAATAAGACTACAAAAAAGATAATATAACTGTACTTCACGTCAAGACTGTTCAACATCACATTTTCCTCAATATACCTCAATGAAATACCTCATTGAGCACTTGTAGTGACTTGGGTTTTTTAAAACCGTCCAAATGTAATTCAAAATAATACAATAACATCTTTAAAAATGATTGTCTATATTCTGAACTAATTTTAATCGTGTCTAACGCATCAAAATTTATGCCCAACAACTGTTTTAGCAACACTAAATTTTCTCCCGAAACAGAGTAAATCCCATTATTGACGTTTTCAAAAACGCCTGATTCGAGATTGAAATACGGATACTCCAAATTCAGATTTTCTGGCTGAAACCCTAAATATCTTGTTAACTTTAATAGGAAAAGTAAATGGAAATTCGAAAAGTTATTTTCACTATCCAAATATTGAAATGCCGTTTCCATATAAGAATATAAGTCCGAGTTCTGTTCTTCTTCCTTTAAAACCTGAGCTAATATTTCTGATAAGAACATTACAATGGCACTCTTGAATATATTGGTATGTAGTGTCTTAAAAATATAAGTTGGTTTTACTTCACTAATAGTTTGTAAGGATTGGTTGGCTTTATAATTTTCCTCAATGAACAACTGAGACAAGGGCTGAAAATAAATGGTTTTAGCTTGGCTTTTTTTTGACTTTAAAACCCCGCGAAGTATATAACTCACCAAACCACGTTCTGAGGTATAACATCTTACGATAAGGTCGTAATCTCGATATTTGAGCTTGGAGAGAACAATACATTTATTTTTAGAAAGCATGACTACCTAATGATTAGTACTTTTAAAACCTTAGTTTCAAACGATTCTAAATCTGAAATCATTACCAAATACACACCAGACCTTACGATATTGTTACCAAGATTTCTACCGTTCCAAATGGCAGTTCCACCATCAATAGCAAAATTATAGTTCGCTCCCGAAGATCTCAAGTTGACGTTTGACTGGGCCTCCGCCACCAAATTACCTTCTATGTCTGTAATTTTAATATTCACACGGTCCGTAAGACCACTAATTTTAATGCCCTTGGTAATATCACTTAAATCATTAGACCCTAAGATGTTGTATTCAGGCCGAACAGGGTTTGGATAGACATAAGCATTTTCCAGGTTTTCATCTGGTTCAGACCCTCCAGCTCTAAAGGATAACATTCCCCTGGTTGTTGCTATATAAACAAGCCCGTTTTGCGGATTAATAGAAATGTCTAAAATTCGATTTGACGGCAGTGGTGAGTTGTCTCGCGTAAAGTGGAAAATAGTATTTTGCCCATCTGGTGAAAAATAAAACACACCTGAGTCTACGGTACCAACCCATTTATTGTTAGAACCATCCACCTCAATATCTGAAATCGTTTGGCCTGCTAACAACTCTTGTGGTATGCCGTCCTCTAAAATCACAATGGTGTTTAATCTTGGGTTTGGGTTATCATAAAACCCTGCCGTATTAAACAGTACTCTGAGACCTGTAAAAGTACCGACCCAAAGTTGGTTTCTGTTATCTATTTCCAATGCTGTTATTCTTGGAAATGGCACATTTTGCTCTTCTGTACTCAAGGTTCTCAATGGGTTATTAGCAATAGTTTCATTAAAGGCATATAATCCATTAGAATAGCCTCCAATCCATTTCGTCCCATTATTATCAATAGCAATATCATAAAAACCAAACTCTCCTAACAAAGGGTTCTCATAAATATTGGAGAAGTCATAACCTTGCCAATTACCTGTTATGGGATCATATGATTTCAATGGATTTGGAGCACGCGATGTGGTTGACCAAAGCACACCGTTCCTATCAAAGGTAGAGGCAGAAACTCTTATAGAAATTAGGGCTGGATTGCTTGGTAGTACAAGTGATTCTAAACCGCTATTCGTGTTATCCAGTAATACAGTTGGTTCAAAATTATTGAGCTCTAAAATACCATCTTGGAAAGAGCTAATAAACACCTGGTTTTCAATAAATGGGTTTATTGAAATAGTATTTAAATTTCTAGCTCCGAGCAAGCTATCAAAGGGTATAGTGAACCAATCCTCATTACGGTAATAACTTAATCCTCGTGACCTGAGCGGTGAAGGATCAAAAGATTCCGTATAATCACCAAAGGTAGCCCAGACTACACCAGTCTCTGCATTGACGCTAAATACCTCATTAAAAAGTGGTCCGTTAGGCCTTATCTCAAAATAATCAATATCTGAATTTATGTTAGACAAAACCCCAAATTCCCTTGTTCCGATATACGTTATCCCATTTAGAATAGTCGCCGAGGTAAATACCGTATCAAAATTGTTGTTTGGTGTTAAGGTGTTTTCGAGTTGCAGATTAGTATCATAGATATAAATACCGTTATCTGAAGCGTAGATGAGATTATCATCATTGATTTCGCTATCGACTGGAAGCGCATTGAGGTCGAACAAAAGATTGAACGTTACACCTTCTATTTCAAAAAGGTTTCTGTTGGCTCTGACGGCATAAACCTTATTATTGAATGTATTTGTTGTGACAAAATTTCCAGGAATTAACGTTTGCCATTGAGCAAAATCGATTAAATTAGGATTATTCAGGTCAGCCCTTTTTAATCCGTTATTATCAGAGCAAGCCGCATAGATATCATTATTGACAATAGATACTTGATTTACTGTTATTTGTGCACCTCCATTCCCTAAGAAAAATGTATCCCCAAACTCTAAAGCCTCCAAATTATAAACTGAAACTCCGAAACCTGTAGATATATATATTAACCCTTCATTTTCAAAAAAATGATTAATACGTTTATTCACAGGGGCAATATTCTCTTTTTCCAAAATATCCACAATAGATAAAACGGTCTCTTCAGAGTCTGAATATAATTCTATTAACCCCGTTTCATAGCCAATGAGTAAATATTGGTATGTCTCACTGAAATATATTGTTGTAATCTGCTCGCCAGATAAGCCTTGTACCGTGGTTATGGTTTTAAGTTCATCACTTGACGGGTCATACTGAAAAATGGCATTTTGTGCAGCTGCATAAATTTTAGTACTGCCTTCTGCTACATCAATGATATCGTTGTAAGAATAATGCGCTTGCCATAAAGCCGAAAAATTTTGGGCATAACTAAAATGTGTTATGACCCCAAAAAACAGTAAAAAAGCAACCGAAAAAAATTTCATTAACTTTTATTTGCTCAAATATATTTAATACTTAACGATAATATTTAATCAATCATATAATTCATAAAAAAAGCTTCCATGAATATCATAGAAGCTTTTTAAAGTTATAACACTTAAAATTAAACCACGCCCTGCGCTAGCATCGCGTCAGCTACCTTTACAAAACCAGCAATATTGGCACCTCTAACATAATCAACAGAACCATCATCATTCGTTCCATATTCAACACACGAATCGTGTATATCCTTCATAATGTCTTTAAGCTTTTCATCCACCTCGGATCTTGTCCAACTTAAACGCAAGGAGTTTTGGCTCATCTCCAATCCAGATGTCGCTACACCACCGGCATTTGAGGCTTTCCCTGGTGCAAATAATAATTTAGCATTTTGGAATTCGTGAATAGCTTCAGGCATTGATGGCATATTGGCGCCTTCAGAAACACAAATACATCCGTTTTTAATAAGTTGCTTGGCCTCTTCACCATTTAATTCATTCTGTGTGGCACAAGGCAAGGCAATATCACATTTAACCGACCATGGTCTCTGGTTCTCAAAATATTTGGCATTTGGATACTCTTTGACATACTCACTAATGCGTCCACGCTTCACATTTTTTAGATTCATCACATACTTAAGCTTCGAAGTGTCAATGCCTTCCTCATCTAGTATATAACCTCCTGAATCGGATAACGTAAGTACTGTAGCTCCTAATTCAATAGCTTTTTCGGCAGCATATTGTGCCACATTACCTGAACCGGAAATCACAACACGTTTCCCTTCAAAGGATTCGTTTTTTCTCTTTAACATATTGTCTGCAAAGTAAACCGTCCCATAACCTGTGGCTTCTGGTCTAATTAAGGAACCACCCCAAGATTGTCCCTTACCAGTTAAAACTCCAGTAAATTCATTCTTTAGTTTTTTGTACTTCCCAAACATAAACCCTATTTCTCTACTACCTACTCCAATATCCCCTGCGGGTACATCTGTATTTGGACCAATATGTCTGAACAATTCAGTCATAAACGCATGACAGAAACGCATTATTTCATTATCACTTTTTCCTTTAGGGTCAAAATCCGAACCTCCTTTACCTCCACCCATTGGTAAGGTTGTAAGGCTGTTTTTAAAGACTTGCTCAAAGGCTAAAAACTTTAAGATACTAGCATTTACGGTAGGATGAAATCTCAAACCTCCTTTGTACGGCCCTATAGCAGAATTCATTTGAATTCTATAGCCTCTATTGACTTGAATTTCTCCAGAATCATCAACCCAGCAAACTCTGAACGAAATTAACCTCTCGGGTTCTACCATTCGCAATAGAATGTTCTTGCCATGATAAATATCGTGTTTTACGATATAGGGAAGTACGGTTTCTGCAACTTCCCGAACGGCCTGTAAAAACTCAGGTTCGTGGCCATTGCGCTCTTCTACCATGTCTAAAAAAGCTTCAATTGTATCTTTCATATAAAAAATAGTTAAGAAATTGTGATTTATAGGCCGTAAAGATACATTATCCATAAAAATAACTGCTCATTTTTTTTATATTCTCAATAAATTTTTCATTTTTACGTTATAAGCAAAATGCATTTACCTAATTAGAATGTTGCATTTTATCTGTTTTATTTGGTAGTTCGTCGAGTTTTTATATATTTGTTCGGCATAGCCTAAATCTTAACATTATATGGCAATACACATTAGGAAGATGTTTTTACTGCTTGCCTTGGGCTTCGCATCTCAACAGGGTTTTTCTCAATTAGGCTTTTCTCATGAAATAGGCGCTTTCGTTGGAGGTGTTGCATTTCAATCAGACTTTGGCGTTCGTAGCAATTTTGAGACGAATGCCGGTAATACAGGTTTGGCATTAGGATTAGTACACTACATAAACTTTTCCTATCGTGCGGATTGTAGTTGCTACACCACGGACACGTATTTTAACGATCATTTTAAAATACGGAGTGAGATTTCTTGGAACAGAACTAATCTTGAACATTTTGGTGCGTGGGTTGAAGATTCCAGAGTAAGTGATAATGCAGACCGACTCAGAGCACATTCTGGAAAGGCGGAGAATTGGGATATTGGAATGCAGCTGGAATACTATCCTAGGAGTATTAGAGCTTTTTCTGCTGGAGCGTATTCTTTTGCACCTTTCTTTGCACTAGGCGCGCATTTCGTTGCCTATAATCCCAGCGTCTCTACCACTTATGGTGACGGCAATCCAGATAATCCAAACAATTTCTATTCATTTTGGCAAGATGCCTCAGGTGGTGACCCTTTTGTAAGTGATGAAAGTGGCTCTACCTGGTCTGTTGTTGCTAGTGCGGGTACACGATATAAATTGACAGTGCTGTCCGATTTATTCGTGGAATTACGATGGCAATATTATTTTACGGATTTTATTGATGGCCTAGATCATAAATTAAATTCCAATAAATCCAATGATTGGAATTTATGGTTGAATTTCGGTTATATTTATTACTTAGATTAATCATAACTATACATTATAAAAGTTAAAAGCCGAGTTTACGGACTCGGCTTTTGTATAAAGACTTTCTTTTCCTTACCCTATGGCTTGTTTAAGATCGTCAATAAGATCTTCAACATCTTCTATGCCTACACTCAGTCTTATCAGCGCATCAACAATACCCGTTTTTTCTCGTTCTTCTTTTGGGATACTCGCATGTGTCATGCTTGCCGGATGACCAGCCAAGGACTCCACGCCTCCAAGGGATTCAGCAAGAGTAAAAACCTTAAGTTTTTCAACAATTTTTATAGCTGCGTTATAGTTGCTGTCTGCTGTAACAAAGGACACCATACCTCCAAAATCCTTCATCTGGGATTTGGCAATGTCATGATTTGGATGATTTTCGAAGCCCGGCCAGTACACCTTATCAATTTTAGGATGCAATGCTAAATATTCTGCTACAGCTCTTCCATTTTCACAATGACGCTGCATTCTTACATGCAAGGTTTTAATACCTCTTAATGCCAGAAACGCATCCTGAGGTCCACAAATAGCGCCACTTGCATTTTGAATGAAATACAATTTATCTGCCAGTGCCTTATCCTTAACCACTAATGCACCCATTACTAAGTCACTATGTCCTCCAATATACTTGGTAACTGAATGCATTACAATATCAGCACCCAAATCTAACGGCTGTTGTAAATAAGGTGTCGCAAATGTATTGTCTACAGCTAGCAACACATTATGTTCTTTGGCAATTTGTGATGTAGCTTTAATGTCTATAATATTCATCATAGGGTTGGTTGGTGTCTCTACCCAAATCAATTTGGTATTCTTATTAATATAAGACTCTATATGAGCCACATTATCCATACCAATAAAATGAAACTTAATACCAAAGTCCTTATAAATTTTAGTGAATAATCGATAGGTTCCGCCGTATAAATCATTGGTTGAAACCACTTCATCTCCTGGGCTTAATAATTTTAGCACAGCATCTATTGCGGCCAAACCAGAACCAAAAGCTAAACCATAATTACCATTTTCTATGCTGGCAAACGCTTTCTCAAGAGCGTTCCTGGTGGGATTATGGGTTCTAGAATATTCATATCCTTTATGGCCGCCTGGAGTAGATTGTGCATAGGTAGATGTCTGGTAAATGGGTGGCATAACAGAACCATAAGCTGGGTCGTTTTCTTGGCCGCCATGTATTGTTTTTGTATTGAATTTCATACTTGGTTATAATTAAGAATGCCTTGGGCTCTTTTAAAAAATACAGCTTTTGAGAAGGCTTTTTTTAAGGATAATAAAAATAACTGATAATTGGCTCTATTCAAATCTATCCCATACCTTTATTGTACACTAATTCAAAAATAGGATACATTGAAGAAATCACTTTTAGCCATTCAAATTCTCATGTTATTATTTTCCTGCTCTTCAGAATTTAAGCCTGCAACTTTTGAAACTGTAGAGATAAACGAAAATTTTGATGCAGACATTACTGTAATTTATGAGCGTGCAAAAGGTAATGATGACCTCAGCCAAGCCATTAATAAAAATATTGAACAGGCCATGATTTATGAGGTAGGCCGCGACAGTACATATACCGATGTTATGTCCATACTCAATTCCTTTAATCAAGAGTACGTTGATTTTAAAAAGGACTTTCCTGATGCCTCCGAACCTAAATGGGAGTTACAGATTGAAACGGAAAAAACCTACCAATCAGAAGATATTATCACTATTGCTATAAGTATTTATCAGTTTGAGGGTGGTGCCCATGGTAATGACCAAATTCGCCTACTTAATCTGAATGCCAAAAATGGAGCTATTTTGAGGCATGAGGATTTTATTGGAAATATCGAAGGATTTGAAACGTTAGCTAAAACATATTTTCTTGAAAATTTAGAAAACCAAAAAGAGAACTTAACCATGGAAGATTATTTCTTTGGAAAACCATTTCATTTGCCTGAAAATATAGGATATGGTGATGAGGGAATTATATTGTTATACAATGTTTATGAAGTAGCCTCCTATGCCCAAGGTTATACGGAATTTGCCATTCCCTATGATAAGGCTGAGTCGTTTTTAAAAATGAATTAAGTTGCGTTTCGTGTTAATCTTTTAATAATTGGTTCTACGGTTAGTCCTTGGCCAAGTATTGAGACGACAACCACAACATAGGTTATCACCAAAAACAACTCTCTGTTCATATCTTTGGAAAGACTCAAGGCTAAAGCAATGGATATACCGCCGCGAAGCCCACCCCAGGTCATTATTAGATTGGTTTTTGGAACAAAATCCAATTTTTTAGAAAAGATTTTTATAGGCAACCACAAGGAAAGGTAACGACATAATAAAATTACCGGTATTGCTAGGAGACCCGCATATATATAATTACGCCCCAAAGTAAGAACTAACATTTCCATACCAATCATAACAAATAGTATAGTGTTAAGGAAGACATCAATGAGTTCCCAAAACTTGTCAACATAGGCCTCAGTTGTTTCAGACATAGCAGAATTTCTAACCGTATCATTTCCAACCATAAGACCTGAGGTAACCATAGCTAAGGGTGCAGAAAGGTGAAATTTATGCGCAAGCATTGTTCCTCCCATAACAGAAGCAATAGTAAGTATCACTTCAATTTCGTAACTATCAATAGAGCGCATTAAGCGGTATGTAATCCACCCAAGCAATAGGCCAAGAGCAATGCCCCCTATAACTTCTTGTCCAAATAGTGTTGCAATATCAGAAATATCTATGGCTTTGTTTGGTTGAGCGGCTACTGCAAAAATTGTCAGAAATATAACCACACCTACCCCATCATTGAATAAGGATTCCCCTACAATTTTAGTTTCAAGTTTTTTTGGTGCACCTGCTTTTTTTAAAATACCAAGCACGGCAATGGGGTCCGTTGGAGAAATCAATGCCCCAAACAAAAGACAATTAATAAAGGTTACCTCTAAACCAATGCCATTCAAAATATAGAACATTGCACCACCTACAAGGAAAGTTGACACCAAAACACCTAATGTGGCAAACATTAAAATTGGTCCTCTTTGGATTTTTAATTGCTCAAAATTAGTATGAAGGGCACCTGCAAAAAGTAAAAAGCTCAACATAATGTCTAACAATACCGTTTCAAAATCAATACCGTTTATAAAGGCCTTTTCCCTTGTAAGAAGTGTATCGTCAAATTGTGCTAGCATAATTAACGCTAAGGTAAAAATGATGGTAATAAGCATTAAGCCAATGGTTATTGGGAGTTTTAGAAAGCGAACATTGATATAACCAAAAATGGCAGACAATACAACGAGAATTGTAACAATAGAGTAATATTCCATAATATCAGATTGATTTTCTAAGCGCTAAAATATAACCTAAATGAATGCCTTCGTGAAAATTATTGAATTCAATGGCATCTTCCACCTTATTTAGTGTGCTTTTGGTTGAAGTCGTATATGGCGTATACGTCTTAAAACGACCGTTAACATAGTCCTTTTTGGTTTTTTCTATAGTTGAAATCAACGCCCTTTTTACAAACTCCACATTTAGTTGGTCTACCCTAGCAATGGGTCGTGTGCCTTTTCTATATGCAGTAACCAGGTCATCTTCAATTAAGGGTGTAAGTCCAGAAAGCGTGTAAACCAATATTTGTTGGGTAACAAGTGTATGATAGATGTTCCAGATAATGTTGTTGGCAAAGCCATCGGGAATTTTATTAAGCTGTTCCAAGGTTAAGTCATTAAGAAAATCCCTTAAAATAAGTCTATTTTTTAAAGTGATGTCAAAAGCCCAGTCCATCCAATTATATTTTTCTTAAAAGTACTTAATTTTATGCTGAAATGCGGTTACTTTGCAAACTGAAACACTAATCTTTCAGTACCATGAAAAAACTGTTTTATCTAAGCACCTGCAATACCTGTACGCGTATTATTAACGAACTGGATTTGCCTGAGGAGGTTATTTTGCAAGATATAAAAACAGAAGCTATTACTGACGCCCAAATTGAGGAAATGAGACGGCTAGCTGAAAGTTATGAAAGTTTATTCAGCAAACGTGCGAGACGTTACAAGGAACTGAATCTAAAGGAAAAAAACTTAAGCGAAGCGGATTTTAAGCACTATATTTTAGACCATTATACCTTCTTAAAGCGTCCCGTTTTAATTTACAATGATGCTATTTTTATTGGTAATTCCAAAAAGGTAGTTGAGGCTGCGAAACAGGCCATTCATGCGTAGTAGAAGCTTTGCGATTTTCGCTCTCTTCTTGGTTCAATTGCTATATGGATTGAACTATACCTTTGCCAAAGTCATCATGAATGGCAACTTTGTAAAACCCTTTGCACTTACCGTATTACGAGTTGGTGGTGCCACTATACTATTTTGGTTGTTTAGCTTTTTGATGCCTAGCGAAAAAATCGAACGCAAAGATTACTTTAAATTTTTTGTCGCTGCTATATTTGGAGTGGTCATTAATATGCTCTTATTTTTAAAGGGTATAGAATTAACGACACCTATTCATGCGGCCTCAATTGTAACCATTACACCCGTTATAATTCTAATCTTATCAGCCCTTATTTTAAATGAAAAGATTACCAAGCTCAAAATAGTTGGTGTAGCCTTTGCTTTTTCAGGAGCTATCGTGTTAACCGTTTACGGTAAATCCGTCCGCCTAGGTGATAATATAGCCTTAGGCAACACCTTCGTGTTCATCAATGCTATTTCCTACAGCGTTTATATTATTTTAATTAAACAACTTACATCCAAGTATCACCCGTTTACATTTATTAAATGGCTCTTTTTATTCGGCTTTTTTATGGTGTTGCCTTTTGGATATCCAGAACTTCAAGATATAGAATGGTATGGTTTTACCCCTTATATAACTTTTGCCGTCATATTTGTGGTTATTGGTGCCACATTTGGAACGTATCTGTTAAACCCAATAGCCCTTAGCAAATTAAAAGCCTCAACTGTTGGGGTATTCATCTACTTACAGCCTGTTATCGCTGGGTTATTTGCCATTCTGATGGGAGCAGATGCTGTTGATGCGATTAAGATCATAGCTATGGTGCTTATTTTTTCTGGTGTATATTTAGTATCCATAAAACCTAAAAAGACACCATAATTTGTCTTTAAATTCTGAAATATTTTCATCAATAACTACAATACCAAAATCGTATTGGTCACAATTGGGTTGTGAGGATAATATATATTATACACCAGAATTTCTCAAAGCTTTTGAATTCGCCAACAAAGGCATTGATTTTAACTACATTTTTATTTTAAGAGACCAGATACCCGTTGCCTTTGCCAATACACAGCGCATCAGCATTGGTATAGAAACCATTACCAAAAACACAAGGATGCCCTCACTGACAAGGCAACTGGTAAATACAATTTTCCGGCATCGTAATTTACATGTTTTGTTTTGTGGCAATATTTTTCTCAGTGGTGAGTATGGGATATTTTTAAAAGAGAATCAAGATAAGACTACGGCGTTTAATGCCATTGCCAGGGCCCTTGGTTTACTGTCAAAAAACACACGGAAACTCCACACTCTATTTATCAAGGATTTTGAAAATGACTCTTTGCATATCACAAATTTGCTCCATTTGTATGATTATGCCTCTATGCAGGTAGAACCGAATATGATTATTTATTTAAAGCCCGAATGGCAAACTTTCAATGATTACAAATCTGATTTAAAATCAAAATATAGAATAAAAGCCAATAAAGCGGATGCTAAAAGCAAACCTCTTGAGGTTCAATTGTTTTCTAAAAATGACATTATAACTCATAAAAACGAGCTACAAGACCTCTACCAGAACACTATAGATAATGCCGATTTTAACGCCCAAATTTTAAATCTTGAAACCTATATTCACCTCAAGGAAACCTTCAAGGAGGCTTTTCTAGTTCAAGGCTATTTTCTGAAAAATAAATTGGTAGGATTCCTCTCAGCAATGAAAAATGGCACTCATTTAGATGCACATTTTATTGGGATTGACTATTCTAAAAATAACACATATGCTATATATCCTCGTATACTGAACGATTACGTGAGATTAGGGATTTCAACAAATTCAAGCCAGATAAATCTAGGGCGAACGGCATCTGAAATAAAGAGCACGCTGGGCGCTCAACCCAAACCTTTAACCTGCTATTGCAAACACAAAAGGTATTTGCCTAACAAAATCCTTAAGTCCTTTATTAAAAACGTTCGGATTAAAACTTATAAACAGCACCAGCCTTACAAATAATCATAAGTTCATGGGCTTTGGTCTTACATTGTATTTTCTGGTATCTGCTTTGGTCAAAACTTTATAACTTTTAGATCTTGGAAATTTGTTAGCGAGGGCTAACAAATCTTCTGGCAGACCTGTAAGCTTTCTTTGTTTTAAATCAATCCAGCCACCTTGCATTTCACAGTAGGCTAAATTATCCCCCTTATCGTTGTAGAAATTATGCTCAAACATAAATAACATCCCATCTTCACTTAATCCGGAAACCTCTATGGTTACTGTAATTGGGGTTCCAATAAACGACTCCTTAAAATAATACATATGTTCATAGAACACAACAGGGCCAATATTATTCTTCAATATCTCCCTCATTGAGAATCCTTGATCATTAAAAAAAGACATACGTGAATGACTCATAAAATTAGTATAGGCAGAATTGGCCAAATGACCATTAGCATCAACATCGCTCCAACGAATTTCAAATTGTTTTTTAAACATATTTTAATGAGGTTGTTATTTAAGGAGGCAAAGATAAAAAGTAAGGACCGTTGGCTCAATCCTTTTCCGATAATTTAACGGCATTATTAAAGATTTCAATTTTGTACCTTTGACCAACTTTAATCGTATTGGCTTAATGATACAATCCATGACTGGTTATGGGAAAACTGTTCTACAGCTCCCATCCAAAAAAATATCTATAGAATTAAAATCCTTAAACAGTAAAAGTCTCGATGTCAATGCCCGTATGCCTTCTATGTATAGGGCCAAGGAATTGGATATTCGAAAACTCCTCGCTAAGCATTTAACAAGAGGGAAAATAGACTTTTCGCTTTTTGTTGAAATAACAGGTGAGGATACAAGTTCTAAAATCAATAAAACTGTTGTAGAGCAATATATTAAACAACTCAAGGACGTTGTAGATGGTGACGAAACCGAGTTGCTCAAAATGGCAATTCGTTTGCCTGACGCTGTCACTACTGAAAGAGATGATATCGATGAAGAGGAATGGCACCTTATTGAAGAAGGCATCAATGATGCTTTAACTAAAATCGTAGCCTATAGAAAAGATGAAGGGGCTATCTTAAAACAAGATTTTACGGATAGGATTACCACACTTCAAGGACTGTTGAAAGATGTTATGGCCATTGATCCAGAACGTATTGATGGTGTTAGGGCACGGTTAGAAAAAGGCATTGCTGATATAAAGGAAAAAGTAGATGAAAATCGTTTTGAACAGGAGTTGGTTTACTATATCGAAAAATTTGATATAACGGAAGAAAAAGTACGCTTAGAAAATCACTTAGATTACTTCTTAAAAAGTTTAAATTCAGCCGATTCTAATGGTAAAAAGCTTGGGTTTATCTCACAAGAAATAGGTAGGGAAATCAATACCATAGGTTCAAAAGCCAATTATGCTCCCATGCAAAAGTTGGTGGTGCAGATGAAGGACGAACTGGAAAAAATAAAGGAACAATTATTGAATGTTCTTTAAATATCCGTATAAACTATTTTCAGTGGCTAAGGAAACAACTAAAAAACAAGGTAAACTTATTGTATTTTCCGCCCCGTCCGGATCAGGAAAGACAACTATCGTTAAGCATCTATTAAAACAGCCAGAATTGAACCTTGAATTTTCAATTTCGGCAACCTCAAGAGAAGCCAGAGGTAAAGAAATAGATGGTAAAGACTATTATTTTCTATCCCTTAAGGAGTTCAAAAACAAAATCAATAATGACGAGTTTTTGGAGTGGGAAGAAGTCTATCGCGACAATTTCTACGGTACGCTTAAGTCCGAAGTGGAGCGTATTTGGGCTCAAGGTAAACACGTTATATTTGATATTGATGTTTCTGGTGGATTGCGTATAAAAAGAAAGTTTCCTGAACAAACCCTTGCCATATTTGTAAAACCCCCAGATTTAAATGAACTGGTTAGACGTTTAAAAGATCGCGGTGAAGAGAGTCCTGAAAAAATAAGTATGCGCGTGGCCAAAGCCCCAGCCGAATTAGCCACGGCACCACTATTTGATGTTATTGTTGTAAATGCCAATCTCAAAGATGCTTTACAGAATGCTCATGATTTAGTTGCAAGATTTATAGCTGAGAAGTAATGAAAATTGGTCTATTTTTTGGAACATTTAACCCTATTCATATAGGCCATTTGACTATTGGCAACCACATGGTTGAGCATAGCGATTTAGACCAAGTTTGGTTTGTGGTGACGCCCCAAAGTCCTTTTAAACAGAAAAGCAGTTTATTGGACAACCATCAGCGTTTAGAAATGGTTTATTTAGCAACAAAAGACTACGATAAGTTGCGTCCGTGCGATATTGAATTTGGCCTTAAGCAACCTAATTATACCATTGATACCCTAACCTATTTAGAAGAAAAGTATCCTGAACATGAGTTTGCTTTGATTATGGGTGAGGACAATTTAAAAAGCCTACATAAATGGAAAAATTATGAGCTTATATTGGACCATTATGCTATCTACGTTTACCCAAGGATTTCAAATGGCACTCGGCCTGAAAGGTTTAAAAATCATCCTAAAATTTTTACTGTTTCAGCACCAATAATGGAACTATCCTCAACGTTTATAAGAAACGAGATTAATGAAGGTAGAAATATACGGCCTATGCTTCCTGAGCATGTCTGGCACTATATAGATGAAATGAATTTTTACAGGTAAATTCCATAAATAGATTAGATACTCATAACAGCGCTTATTAGAAATGGTAAAAGGCATTTTCTAAATGCTCGATATCATACGTATTCTTTTGTTTTAGAATAGCTATGATATCAAACCTCACCTCAAGATCTAGTTGATTCGAATCTACATATTCATTCACAGCCTTAACCAGATTTTTTATTTGCTTGGGTTTTACAAAATCTTGTGGATTTCCGAAGTCTGCCGTAGAACGGGTTTTTACTTCAACGATGGCCAAAACATCGCCCTTTTTAGCCATAATATCTACCTCAGCCTTATCAAAACGATAATTGCGTTCAATGATAGCGTAATTGTTTTCAATTAGAAAATCTACAGCCAATTGTTCACCTTTTTTACCGAGCTCATTGTGTTGTGCCATTAGCTGTCTCTTTCTATTATACTCACTATAAACCCTTGTTTAATTTTAAGATTCCGTCAAGTTTATTTATAAGTAACTTTTGACCTGTTTTTTGTGACCTCTAGTTTTATGGTTCTGCCCAAAACCAGTGCCCTATTATCCTCTTCATGACCTGCGGGCATGTTAAAGGCAATAGGGAAATCATACTCTGCTAGAGCATCTAATATCAACTGCTCTATGGATGTTCCCCAAAGAGTGGTGTTCTTACGAAGTTTGGACATATCACCTACGATAACCCCTTTACAGTTGTCAAAATAACCCGCTCGCTTCAAACTTTGTAGCATACGATCAATATGATATTTATACTCCCCGATTTCTTCTATAAACAGAATTTTACCTGAGGTATCTAAACTGGTTTCAGAGCCTAACATGGTATGGAGTATGGTTAGATTGCCTCCAACCAATTGGCCCTCTGAGGTACCGCCCCTATTATATTTAGAACCAACTAAGGTATAAGGTCTGGGATGACCGAATAGTGCTTCCTTAAACGAATCTACGGAATCTTTTATGTCTCCTAAATCTTTTGTGAGACTAACACACATAAGCGCATGCAAGGATTCAAATCCTTCATTATGCAGTTGGTTATGTAAGGCGGTTATGTCGGAGTAACCAATTACCCATTTAGGGTGCTTTTTGAATTTTGTATAATCTAATTTATCTAGAATCCTTACCGTACCATAACCTCCCCTAGCACACCAAATAGCACTGATTGTTGGGTCATCTAAAGCATTTTGAAGGTCTTCACAACGTTCTTCATCGGTACCAGCAAAATGATCGGCTTGATTAAAAACATGTTGGCCAACTCGGGCATGTAATCCCCAACTTTTCAATAAGTCCACGGCCTGTTGTATCTCTCCTTCACGACTTTTCAATATACCTGATGGCGCAACAATAGCAACTGTATCCCCTTTTTTTAGATAAAGTGGTTGAATCATATTAAAAGTCATTTCTGTAGAATTATCAGTTTTAGGTTGTGACACTAATCGTGCTATCGTCATCCCATAAAAGAGAAAGAAAACCACAATTATTTTAGCCCTTAGAGTCATGAAACATGCTTTTTGTAAATGTACATTTTTTTTCTAAATGCCTTTTAGAATGTGTACTTTTGTAGGCTCATTAATTGAATCCGTCATGGCTAAACGATACACTATCACAGCAGCACTACCTTACACCAATGGACCCATACATATTGGCCATCTCGCAGGTGTTTATGTGCCTGCAGATATTTTTGCCCGATATCTTAGATTAAAAGGAAATGATGTAGCCTTTATGTGCGGAAGTGATGAACACGGTGTTCCTATAACCATTAAAGCCAAAAAAGAAGGTGTATCACCACAGAATATAGTTGATAAGTACCACGGCATAATTAAACAATCCTTCGAGGAGTTTGGAATCTCTTTTGACAATTACTCCAGAACTTCAGCTAAAATGCATCATGATACAGCTTCAGAGTTTTTTAAAACCTTATATGACAACAATGAATTTGTTGAGGAAGTCTCACAACAATTGTACGATGCTGAAGCTAATCAATTTTTAGCCGACCGTTTTGTTACAGGGACTTGCCCAAAATGCGGCTATGAGGAAGCCTATGGCGATCAGTGTGAAAGCTGTGGCTCAAGCCTTAATGCGACGGATTTAATAAATCCCAAATCGGCCATAACAGGTAATGTACCAACCTTGAAAAAAACCAAACACTGGTTTTTACCCTTGAACAAGTATGAGGAATTTCTACGCAACTGGATTTTAGTAGGTCATAAGAAAGATTGGAAGCCCAATGTTTACGGGCAAGTAAAATCCTGGATCGATGATGGTTTACGACCAAGAGCAGTCACCAGGGATTTAGATTGGGGAATACCAGTGCCCGTAGAAGGCGGTGAAGGCAAAGTCCTTTATGTATGGTTTGATGCACCAATTGGCTATATTTCAGCAACCAAAGAGTGGGCCGCTCGAGAAGGTAAAAACTGGGAAGATTACTGGAAAGATAAAGACACCACCTTAGTGCACTTTATAGGTAAGGATAATATTGTGTTCCACTGTATTATTTTTCCGGCAATGCTAAAGGCTGAAGGCTCCTTTATTTTACCTGAAAACGTTCCGGCTAATGAGTTTTTAAATCTTGAAGGTAACAAGTTGTCTACATCAAAAAATTGGGCCGTTTGGCTGCCTGACTATTTGAAGGACTTTCCAAACCAACAAGATGTATTGCGCTATACGCTCACGGCCAATGCTCCTGAAACCAAAGACAATGATTTTACCTGGAAGGACTTTCAAGCGAGGAACAACAATGAATTAGTAGCCATTTTTGGTAATTTTATTAATCGTGTCGTTGTATTGACCCATAAATATTACAATGGTGTTGTTCCAAACCCATCTAACTATTCACAGATTGATTTAGATACACTTGCAGAACTCAAAGCTTACCCTGCTGTTATTGCAAGTTCCATAGAGCGCTACCGCTTTAGGGAAGCTAGTCAAGAACTAATGAATCTAGCGCGGCTTGGAAATAAGTACTTAGCTGAGGAAGAACCATGGAAAACCATTAAAACTGACGAAGCAAGGACCAAGACCGTTATGTATGTGGCCTTACAAATAGCTGCAGCTTTAGCAGTTTTAAGCGAACCTTTTTTACCGTTTACGTCTAACAAGTTAAAATCTATACTCAATGAGAGCGGCAATAGTTGGGATGATATTTCAAATGAAAAGGAATTACTGCCCACAAACCATGTAATAGGAAAAGGCGAATTACTTTTTTCTAAGATTGAAGATGCTGCCATACAAGAGCAATTAGATAAGTTGGAGGCCCAAAAAAGAACTAATGAAATGGCTGATAAAACAGTTGAACCTCAAAAAGATATTATAACTTTTGATGATTTCACTAAGTTAGATTTAAGAGTCGGCACGATTATAGAAGCTGAAAAAATGCCAAAGACCAAAAAACTTCTGGTCTTAAAAGTAGATACGGGTATTGATGTAAGAATCATTGTTTCTGGTATCGCAGAGAGCTTTTCCCCGGAGGAGGTCATTGGAAAGCGGGTTACTGTATTAGTGAATTTGGCGCCTCGTAAACTTAGAGGTGTTGAAAGTGAAGGTATGATACTAATGACAGAAAATGAGACCGGCAATCTTGTTTTTGTAAATCCAGATAAGGGAGACCAAATAGCAAATGGCATAAGAATTAGTTGAGAGTTCTGAGGAATTTGTTTATCATTCTTAGTTAATAAATTTTCTGATGAAAACAATTAATCCTAATAGCCAGGGTTAATTATAGTTAATGATTGGTTAAATCAAATTATAAGAAAATGATTTTTCTGTATTTTTCAGAAATGTATTACATTTAAAACAAATCTTGTGATTGTCATTAAGCGTATTTTGCTCTCCTTCCTCTTATTGTTTTTTTGTTCTGTTATTGCCCAGACACCAAACACCATTATTGAGCATTTTGAGAATTATGTAGAGGCTCCGCGAGAAGTTGCTTATGTGCATCTTAATAAGTCTAGTTACATTAAGGGTGAAATGATGGGATTTACGGCATACATTTTTGACAAATCAACGAAAGCCACATCCCAACTCACTACAAATCTTTATTGCACCATAACAGACGAGAACAATACGCCCATTAAAGAAGCCTTGATTCGGGTTGATGAAGGTATTGCCTCCAACGTCTTTAATATTGACAGTAGCTTCACAAGTGGTCGATATACCTTCAAAGCCTATACCAACTGGATGCGCAACTTTAAGGAGCCGAATCATTTTGAAGCTAGCTTCAGAGTAATACAAGCGAATGATAGCACCATCCAAACTAAACTTAATGGTTCGAGCGACATTGATTTACAGGTACTGGGAGAAGGAGGACATATTCTTTATAATGTTAACAATACTATTGGCATTATTGCCAAAAATAAATTTGGATATGGTGTTAAAGGCGCAAGCGGTACAATAAGGGATGAAAAAGATAACATTATTACAGAATTCAAACTCAATGAGGTGGGGCTTGCCAAAGCACTTTTTAATCCAAAGCCTAGTGCAAATTACAAGGCTGTTTTAGATATTGATGGTCAACTAACTGTGAAATCAATTGAAAACATTAAATTAACAGGAATCAACATGTCAATGGCGCCTTTATCTGAAAAGGTAAATATCTTATTTTCTACCAATGAAAGAAGCATCAAACAGCTTGCCAATAAAACGTTTAAGATTGCGCACCACAATGGAGTAGAGATTTATATTGTAGAGTTTAAACTCAACAGCGAAGGCAAGGCCTTGGTTAGTTTTCCTAAAGAAAGCCTTTTTAAGGGCATTAATATCTTTACTGTGTTAGATGAAAAGAATCGACCCACCTTAGAACGTCTTCTTTTTAATAAAAATGGTATTAAACACCACAAGGCATCTAGTGTAGAGTCACTCAAAGATAAAGATAGTTTAAGGGTAAAGATAGAATTTAACTTAAATGACAAAGTGGAATGGTCAAACTTAAGCGTATCAACTCTTCCGACCGGCACTAAATCTTACGACCACAATAGCTCGTTGCTCTCACAACTCTACATTAGACCATACATTAACGGATATCTAGAAAATGGACAAGACTACTTTAAAGATAATAATAGAATAACAGCCTATAACTTAGACCTTTTGATGCTTACTCAAGGTTGGAGCAGCTACAGTTGGGGCAACATTTTCAATACAGACAAAACCGTCCTAAAGTATCCTTTTGAAAATGGTATCGATATTACTGCAAAAATCAATAAAAATCAAAGTGGTACCTATGTATTATACCCCTTTGAAAATGATAATACGCAACTGTTCGATGTTCCTGAAGGAAAGGATGCGTTCCAGCTCAAATCGAACTTCCCTATGGAAGACGACTTTTTAAGGGTCTCTTATATAGGCCCTGGGGAAAAAAATAGTTATAAAGCCCCCAAACTTTACCTGACATTTTCTCCTAACATTTTTCCTAGTTTCGATTTGTCATACAATAGCCTAGCAAAGGTCTACTTAAAGGAAACACAAAACATATCAGCTGTCAAAATACCTGAGGCCTGGAAAAAAGTAGAACAATTAGAAGAAGTCATTGTCAAATCCAAAAAAAATAAGTCGCGCGCGGAAACATTAAAAAATAATGTGGTTAATTCAAGAATAGCAATATTAAATGATAACGTAGCTAACCTTAGAATAGACCTCTATATACAACGACTAGGTTTTATAACCAATTACAACTATTTCACTGGAGGATTAACAATAACAAATCCCAGGGTTAATTGGGGAAACCCAGTCCCCGCAGTTTATTTAGATGATGTTTTGGTTGGCGGTTATGGCCAAAATGCTACATTTGATATTTTAACAACCCTTACAACAAAGGATGTAGATTACATTGAATATGAATTGTATGGCATTGGTGGAGGTATTAATGGTGGTGCAGGGTTTATAAAAATTTATACGATACCTAGAGATAATAATAAAGGAGCTAATAAAAGTCTTAGCACCTACCTTGTTCCATTGCGATTTAGTTCAAACAAATCATTCTACACACCCAAATACACTAATTTTGACAACCAGTTTTTTGAGGATTATGCTGCTATAGATTGGCATCCTAATTTAAAATTGGATGATTCTGGTGCAGTATTTCTAACAATTGATAATTCAAGAACAGATGATATTACGTTATTTATAGAAGGGGTTATTAATGAGGACGAGTACATCTCTCAAAAAATTGAGCTGAACAAATATTAGGATTAATTTGCTTTGAGGTTACCTAGAATAGGTTAATTGATGTAACCCTCAATTATAGTTTTAGCGCGGCCCTATTAATGTTATTTTTTTTGCAGATGCTAAAAATTGCTTTTAACCCCATCTACAAACATCCCCTACCAAAGGGACATCGCTTCCCAATGGAAAAGTACGACCTTTTGCCACAACAGCTAAAACATGAAGGCACTTGCTCTGAGGTCAATTTCTTTGAGCCTAAAAGACCCAATGATAAGTATATTGTGGCTGTTCATGACCCAGAATATTATTACGATTTGGTCAATATGACCTTAGATCAACGTGCTGTACGTAAAATAGGCTTTCCACTAAGTGAAGTTTTGGTAGAGCGTGAAGTTATCATTGCAGATGGCACAATAAAAGCAAGTGAACACGCCTTGCAATATGGCATTGCCATGAATATTGCTGGTGGCACACACCACGCCTTTACCAATCGCGGCGAGGCCTTTTGTTTATTAAACGATCAGGCCATCGGAGCGAGATATTTACAACATAAGGGATTGGCTCATAACATCCTCATTGTAGACCTAGATGTGCACCAAGGCAATGGCACTGCCGAAATCTTTCAGAATGATAATTCTGTATTTACTTTTTCTATGCACGGTAAGAGCAACTATCCTTTTAAAAAAGAACAAAGTGATTTAGATATTGCATTAGATAATAATACCGATGATGGTACGTATTTATCGATTCTAAAAGAAACCTTACCTACATTAATCCGCGAGCAGAATCCAGATTTTATCTATTATTTATGTGGGGTTGATGTGATATCTTCCGATAAGCTAGGGAAATTAGGACTGTCTGTAGCTGGCTGTAAGGAACGTGATCGGTTTGTTTTGGAACAATGTAAGCACAATGGTATTCCTGTAATGTGTAGCATGGGAGGTGGTTACTCGCCAGATATAAAAACCATTGTTGATGCCCATGCTAACACGTTTAGATTGGCTAATGAATTATACTTTTAATCAAATCCTAGTATTCAAAACAAATTCATTCCGAATTAGGAAAAAATGCTTTTCTATGACTAATACCCTTTATAGTGAGGGAATTAGTAAGTATCTTTACATAAAAATTAAAATATTATGTTATCAAAAACTATAGAATCCGCATTAAATAAACAAATACGAATTGAAGCTGAGTCTTCCCAAGTTTATTTGGCAATGGCTGTTTGGGCCGAAGTCAAGGGTCTTGAAGGTATTTCAAACTTCATGTACGACCAATCTGATGAAGAGCGCGAACACATGCTTAAACTGGTCAAATTTGTTAATGAGCGCGGTGGCCATGCCCGTGTTTCAGAATTGAATGCACCTAACGTGACTTTCAAGAGCTTTAAGGAAATGTTTGAAAAACTATTAGATCACGAAATTGTTGTTTCTGAAAGCATCAATGAACTGGTACACATTTCACTTCAGGAGAAAGATTATGCCACACATAATTTCTTACAATGGTACGTTGCAGAACAAATTGAGGAAGAAGCTACTGCAAGAACCATCTTGGATAAAGTTAATATGATTGGTGACGATAAGGGTGGGCTATACTTGTTCGATAGGGACATTCAACAACTTACCGTTAATTCTGCAGCGCAGACCCCAACGGCCTAAAAGTGTTAAAGTTTATTTAGATTAAATTTAAATAATTATTTTTGCTTAAACATGGTCGGTTAGGTTTTGGGCAAAAAAAAGATTGATAAGAAGCTTAAAAAAGAACGCATTAACGTTCTTAAGACGTCTGGTGCTGAAGGTTTGGGTAAAGTAAAATCCAAGTGCTGTAAAAAGTATAAAAAAGCAGAGTGCAAACGCTGCAAAAAATGCCCTTGTCATGATTTACTCAAAAAAGTGGCGTAATTGGAAGAGCACCTAACAATGTGGAAAATCCATTCTTAAAAAATATTTGGAAATTTTCAAATCCAACCTTACCAATATCACCTAACCAAGTTCTAATCTTTGAGTTTCGTTTTTCTGACGGAATTTCAAGACACTCGATATTAAGAATAGATTATTGAATTAGAACAGCATCCAAGTCCTAAAAGGATGATGCTTGATGTTCTTCTCGTACGATAATAAATTAAAGCGTTTTTATGAATAAAATTTAAAGTTTAGCATCGCTTATATATTCTTAAATCTCAATTAAGTTTGTATTTTCTTTAGCTTAAATTTATATCACAATAAAGACCAAGTTTTAGTTCATTTCGAATCCTAAACACATCCTCAATTGTAGAAAACCTTGTATTTTATGGTTTTTTTTTGAGTCTCACATTATTTTTATCTTAATTTTAAAGTCTTAACATTAGTATTTATGAAAAAAACTACCCTATCTTATTTCTTGAAATGGAAAAACAAAAATTTCCTGATTTTTAGTTTTGTATCATTTTTTATCATCGGAAATTCTCAAAATATCGAAGATTTTGAGCGAGAAGAACTGATATTTACACAGCCTCTTTGTATTCTCTACGAAGGTCCATATATTGGACAAATTTCTGTGCCCAGGTCCCAAGAAATGATATCTAAAATGGAAAGGAATGGCAACCAATGCTCTAACATAGTGATAAACTATGGTCCAGGATTTACACCAGATGCCACCGCTGCCTTTGAGTTCGCAAAAAATATTTGGGAAAACTCCATAGAATCATCCGTTCAAATTACTGTCAATGCTACATTTAGTGCCTTAGATCCAGGAGCTCTAGGTGGTGCAGCTGCTACTGGCTCCTTAACTTCTAATCACCCAGATGCCTTACCTAATGTGTTCTATCCCAGAGCCCTTGTTGAAAAGATTGAGGGATCTGAAACCGACCCTTTCGGGGCAATTACTGTAGATATTACGGCTGCCTTTAGTAATACTGCCAATTGGTATTTTGGCTTAGACGCACAACCTCCAGGTGGCCAGTTCGACTTTGTTTCAGTCGTGCTTCACGAGCTTGGCCACGGTTTAGGTTTTTTTGGTGGTGCATCCGTTGGTGGTGCAGGTATTGGTAGTATTCGGACAAATAACAATCCTACTATTTATGACTTATTCATTGAAAACGGCAGTGGCAATTCCATTACTGATACCGCAATATTTCCTGATCCTTCGATTAGCTTAGGTAACCAATTGATAAGTAATAATCTATTTTGTAATGGCCCAATAGCCGTTGGACAATTATCAGGTACTCTTCCGAGAATTTGGGCACCATCAGTATGGACCCCAGGTAGTAGTTATTCACATTGGGATGAAAATACATTTGTTCCTGGTGATATTAACTCTCTTATGTCCCCTCAAATAGGTCCTGGTGAAGCCAACCACAATCCAGGCCCAATAACTTTAGGATTTTTTGAAGATATGGGCTGGTCAATTTGCGGAGGTTCTTTAAGTGTAGATGATATAAGCCTTAACAATACACTTGTAAGTCCTAATCCCTTTAAATCGTCAATTACCATTAACTTATCTAATGGTCTTAATGATGACTACAGCGTTACTATTTTTGATATTAATGGTAGACGTGTTCTACATTCAGATTTATCTGCAAAAAATGGCGCTATCATCTTAACTGATTTAACCCAATTGGATTCGGCATTTTATTTTATAAGGATTACTAATAAAACTAACGGTGCGCAGATCACTAAAAAAATCATGAAATCTTAATTAGATACAATAAAAAGAGCGGCCAATTGAAACCGCTCTTTTTATTTTTACCTTATAGGTTTATTTCCCCAACATCAGTAGTTCATTACAAACAACCTCAGTTGTATATCGTTTTATACCGTCTTTATCTTCCCACGCACGAGTGGTCAGTTTTCCCTCAACTGCAATTTCCTTTCCTTTAGTAATGTACTTCTCTACAATTTGTGCTGTTTTTCCCCAAGCTACAATATTGTGCCATTGTGTGTCGGTTACTTTCTCGCCTTGCGCATTTTTATAACTTTCATTAGTTGCAATAGAAAATTTTGCCAAGGTCTTGCCAGACTCTAAATTGATAATTTCAGGATCGTTTCCTAAGTTTCCAATCAACTGTACTTTGTTTCTTAATGTGTTCATGATTTTAAATTTAAATGTTAAACAGTTAATACTATTGATCCTCGATGGATTCAACACTGCAAATATGAGAGGTGTAGAAAAATATAGTCGGTAGTTACCTATTTATTATCGTTTGTAATTATTTGTATTCATTTGTAAATAGTTTTAGGCTCATTATCACTAAACCCTTCTGCTTATTTGTGATATTGGAGAAAACACTTAAGCGTAAATTTTTTTATTTGAGATTAATCTTGAGTTTCACAATTTTATTTTGTGTCTACCCTCAAAGGTTACGAGACAAGAATACCCTTGTATCTATTACTACAAAACACAGCGATATTGGTATGGTTTATGTGTTGCAGAAAAATGGAAACAGACCTCGATTTAAACCAAACCTAATACACAGGCAATTCAATGATTAACTCAAAGAAACTCCGATATCATCAAAAAAAGTGGACCATAGGTACTTTGATGAAGACTCTATTTCTTAGTTCAGCTTTATTACTTTTTATAAACTCATGTAATCTATTAAATCTACATAATGTTAAAAATGATTTTAAATGGAAAAACAAAAAATTATCTCAACCTTTGGAGATTCAACTAATTTTCATTCCAATAGTAGAGAAGAATTATGATTCTACTTCCGTTTTGGCATATTATTTCAAAAAGGATGACAGAATAGCTGACATTGAATCTACTCTGAATAAAAAATTATCCAATAGGAACTTTAAACTAACGGCAACCCCAAGCAAAACTTCACTAAGCATTGATAGCCTTCAGTTTGCCGATAAAGTCGAAATGGTGAGTGTGAGTTCTAATGACGGGACCGAAGTATTGGGAGACTATGAACAGAATCTTATTACACTTAAAATAACCGGTATTTTAAATTTAAAGGATAGCACTAAAACTAGGATTTCTACTCAATATACGTTTATTGATGAACCAAGGGAAAGTTATGTGGTTGAAGGCTCTATTGCATACTCGAACAATTGGGTTAGCATTGACAAGGTGATGAATAACATTATAAATGCATACAGTTATAAGTGCTACCAAGAAGTTCAGGCGCCCTAAAGCACTTTGATTCAGATTATTTCCAACAATTACTTTAACGCATCGGAATTAACTTTAAGGGCTTTATATTTAGGTATATAACCATTGGATGGGTCGTTCTTTCAAATCAAATAATAAGATAATTATTTAGAATTAGTATCTTGTGTTTGAGTAAACCAGAACAAGAAAGCAAGACATGCATCGAAAATGTCCAGAATGTGGTGATCGAATTATCGGACGAGCTGACAAGAAGTTCTGTGGAGATGCATGTAGAAATGCCCATAATAACAGGCTCAACAAAGATTCCAAGAACCTTATTAGAAACACTAACAATCGTTTAAGAAAAAACTACAGAATTTTGGAAATCCTGAACCCTAACCAAAAAACCAAGTGCTCTCGAGCCAAATTAATTGAAAAAGGTTTTGACTTTAATTATTTCACAAGTATATATACCACCAAGGCAGGTGCTATTTATTATTTTGTGTATGACCAAGGCTACCTGCCCTTAGAAGGTGATTATTACGCTTTGGTAAAACGCAATGATTAACTACTTTTTTTAGTAGAACTATTCCAATTAACACCTTTTAGTTGCAATGCTGCTTTCAAAATATCTTTCTGACTTATTTGACCAACTAATTTTCCGTTTTCGACTATCGGGAAACGTCTAAGTTTGGAGTTTAAAAATTTGTTTGCCGCATCAAACACGTCCATATTTCCGTCTATGGTTTCTACCTCTTTGGCCATTCGTTTTTCAACGTTGTCATGTTCTAATGGCATATTGTAATATCGGCTTTCGCTTAATTGTTTTAAACAATCTCCTTCTGAAATTATCCCAACAAGTTCATTGCGATCATTCACGACCGGTCCACCGGAAATCTTATACTTAATAAGTGATTCCACAACCTCTTGAACAGATTGTTCTGGCCTAAACGTGATAAGTGAGGTGGTCATATAATCTCTAACCTTAAGGGCTACTGGTACTGATGTACCTTGTTGTTTACGTGCCCCTTGAAAACTTTTGATGCCCATATTAGATTAATTTAGTGTGTCCTCTAAAATTAGTTAAAAATTATGATTTGGCAAAACAGCATGTGTTAGCACAACCTTCTGTAACTTTGTCTAAAGTTCTACATTTTGAAAACAAGGATTTCCATTATGGGCTGTGGTTGGTTAGGTTTACCCTTGGCCGAGATTTTATTGGAAAAGGGTTTCGCCGTGAATGGGTCTACAACCTCAAAGGATAAATTAGACAGCCTCAAGAAGCAACATATTGAGCCCTTTTTAATAGGTCTCTTAGAAGAAGGCATAGAAGGTGATATTGACAATTTCCTTAAAGACAGTGAGACTTTAATTATAAACATACCACCAGGCCTTAGAACAAATCCCAATAAAAATCATGTTAAGGAAATTCGCTATCTCATTGAAGCTATAGAACGAGGTAAGGTTAAAAACGTATTATATATCAGTTCAACTTCCGTTTTTAAAGACGATCTCACATTTCCTGTTATTACTGAAGCTACCATTCCAAATAATTTATCTAAAACCGGTAATCAATTAATACGCATCGAAAACCTATTAGAACAAAACTCAAATTTCAACACCACTATTTTGAGATTTGGCGGTTTAATTGATAACAACAGGCATCCAGGAAAAGTACTTTCAGGAAGAACAGACGTCCCTAACCCTGAAGCACCCATAAATTTAATTCACAAAACAGATGCCATAAATATTATTCTTACTATACTTGAAAAAGATGTATGGCAGAACTCGTTTAATGCTGTCTATCCGCTGCATCCAGACAAAAAAACCTATTACAGCAACTATTGTGAAGCACATAGTTTACCGAGGCCCTTCTTCAATCACTCAAAAAAAAGTACAGGAAAAATTGTGGAAAGTTCAAAACTGGAACGGCTTTTGAATTATAAATACATGGCACGACCATAGAATTAATAGATTTTTAAGACCAGTTATAATTAATTTTTATAGTTTTAGCCACCCAAAAAATTAAGAATCAAGAGGGTTGTTTATAACAACCTATTCTTTTAACAAATCAAGTGAAAATGAGAAAGATTACAATCGCAATCGCGTTATTATGTTCAGTAGGAGTTTTTGCACAATCTAATGCGGATTTAAAAACACATTATGAAAGTTTTTATAAAGAAATGAAAAAGCAAGGTGATGTGCAAGGTGTTATTAACGCGCTCACCCACCTTAATATTATAGAGCCATCCGTAGCGCGTAAAGATACGTTGGCTTATCTATACTTGTCAGAAGGAAAGTACGTGCAAGCTATTAATACTTTAGGTGTTGAAAAAAATGCTACCGATTCTGACATGAATGTCGAAGTAAAAGCGATAGCCCTTAAAAATTTAAACCAGCCCAAAATGGCGTTAGAACACTTTGAAGTGCTGTATGGCAGAAAACCTAATGTATATCTGGCCTATGAAATGGTGGATATGAAAATTCAGACCAATGACCTTGCTGGTGCAAGAGAAAATTTAAACTACGCATTTGCCAACGTTACTGATGACATGAAACGTGCATATTATGAAACACAACAACCTTATGAAACCTCTATGAAGGCCGCTTTAAAATATCTGGACGGCTTGTTAACTTTTACAGAGAATAAAACTGAAAATATGGATGCTGCTTTAAAGCTTATGAATGACGCCTTAGCGATTGATCCTAATTTCAATTTAGCTAAAGTGAGCAGACAGGCTTTAGAAAATCAGAAAGCACAAATGGCTAAATCGGCAGCACAAAAAAATTAGAACATAAAAGTCAAATCATAAAAAATGCGACCCTTTTAGGTCGCATTTTTCTTTTACCAAATTCTCACTCGTTCTTCAGGAGGCAAATACATGGCGTCACCCTTTTTAATATCAAACGCCTCGTAAAAAGCATCGATATTTTTTAAGGGTTGTGTAGCCCGTATCATTCCCGGAGAATGCGGATCTGTTTTAATTTGTGTTCTTAAAGCGTCTTCTCTTATTAAAGTTCTCCATACAGTTGCCCATGACATAAAGAAACGTTGTTCTGCCGTAAAACCGTCAATATCATCTGGTCTTCCATTTTCTTCAAAATATAACTGTAAGCCATCGTAAGCCCCAAGCACACCTCCTAAATCACCTATATTTTCGCCCAATGTAAATGGTCCATTAATATTTACACTGTCTAATACTTCTATAGCGGAATACTGGTCTGCAAGAGCCTTACCTCGTTTTTCAAATTCTGCTAAATCTTCTGCTGTCCACCAATTGTTTACATTCCCATCGCCATCAAATCTTGCCCCAGAATCATCAAAGGCATGTGAAATCTCATGCCCAATAACTGCACCTATTCCGCCATAATTTACAGCTTCATCAGCAGTGTAATTATAGAATGGTGGCTGCAAAATAGCTGCCGGAAATACTATTTCATTATTTAACGGATTAAAATAAGCATTCACTGTTTGTGGAGACATGCCCCACCTACTTTTATCTACTGGCTCATTTATTTCAGATAAATTATCTTTTTGAGCCCATTCGCCCACTGCAAGCATATTTTCTGCATACGAATTTCCTTCTTTGATTTGCATTTCAGAATAGTCTCGCCATTCGTCTGGATACGCAATCTTAACAGTAAACTTATCTAATTTTTCAATAGCCTTAGCTTTGGTTTCCTCAGACATCCAATCTAAAACCTTAATTCTATTTTGAAAAGCCTTAATAATATTGGTAATCATTTTTTCAGCTTTCTCCTTGGCTTCCGGTGGAAATTTTGACTGAACATATAGTTGACCAACAGCTTCTCCAACACTTCCATCAACAGTTCCCAGAGCGCGCTCTTCGGCTGGACGCATAGATTTTGAACCATTTAAAGTTTTACCATAAAATTCCCAATTGGCTTTTTCCATTTCAGTAGTTAGAAAACCTGCTGCATTATCTAAGGTTCTCCAGGTCATTAATGTCTTTATATCTTCTAGAGGTGTACTCTTTAAAAAAGCATCCATTGCTTTCATATACTTAGGCTGCATTACCATAAGAGTGTCTATCTTTTTATCAATACCCATATCTTCCATAAATCTTTTCCAATTCATGGTAGGTACCATAGCTTGCAAATCTTCTATTGACGTGGGGTTGTTATAGTTTCTTACATCTCTACTCGCCACCTTGTCTAAACGTGGTTCTGCCAAAGCTGTTTCTAATGCCAATATTTTTAAGGCGGCAGCATTAGCCTCATTTTCCGAATAATCAATATACTGAAGCATCCTTGCAATGTGATCAGTATATTTTTGTCTAATCTCTTTAGTTTTGGCATCTTGGTCAAGGTAATAATCACGTTGTAGACCTAAGCCTCCTGGAAACACCCACGCTATATTCATACTGCTGTCATTCAAATCTGGATTCGCTCCGATACCAAAAAATGGCGAGGAAACACCAATTTCTGTAGCCACTACTTTCTGCATGTCATCTAAAGAGGAAATAGCTTTAATATCCTCTAAATAAGGTTTCAATGGTGCTGTTCCAGCTTTATTTCTCGCTAGAGTATCCAACTCGGATTCAAAAATCAATAAAGCTTTCTTTTGATCAGACCCCTCCTTATAAGCACCAAGCTCCTTTGAGGTTTTCATAATCTCTAACATGTCCTTTCTCGTGGCTTTGCGGAGCACACCAAAACCTCCCCATCGTGTCTCGTCATCTGGAATTTGAGTCGTTTTCATCCAATTTCCATTAACATAATTGTAAAAATCTTCATTTGGACTCACTTCTAGATCCATGTTTTCCAGGACTATTCCCGGAATTTTTTCCGCCATAGCGGTCTCTTGCTTAGCCTCGTCTTTACATGAGAACATCATAAAGAAAGCTAACCCTGCTAGTGCCATATGGCGACTAAGATTTAAATTCATCATAAAATTGTTATTTGATTCAAATTAATAATCGTTATATATTAGACTTTGAGAGTCTTAAAATGTTACATCTCACTCTGGTTTGATACTATCAAAAAGATCTCGCTCCAATTTTTTATTGATTTGAAAATTAAGGTTCGAAAAGGACTCTAATACCGCCTTTATGCTCTCTAATTTATCCTCGACTTTAATATTACTTAAGGTTAAATCGTCATTTAGCTTTAATATAAAGGTTTCAAGAAGGGTAACTCTAGATGAAATGGGTCGCGTCTGTAAACTTTCTGGAATGTTATCTTTGAATTCCTTTATAAAATCGACCAATAGCGCTTTGTCGCCATTGAAAAAAGATAGATCGCCTTTTTTCAGGTAATTGATCTGTATGGTCAGTTCTTGGTATTTTTCCCATGGGTTGACAATAGTTTCTGCATCTTCACTGAGTGCATAATCCGTATAGTTTAAACTTTCAATCGCTTTGGCATTAATTTTCGTTAGGTCTTGAGATTTGACCGTTTCATCGCGTTCATTAGATTTTGCATTCTCATCACAAGCTACCAACACTAAAAAACTTACTACCAAAAGGACACGTACCATAGTCATTTGAAATATTTTCTCTGTAAATATAATTAAACTATTATTTGGCAATTAAAGTATATACTTATTCGTCATTGTTAAATTCATAAAATGAATTTTATTTCTTTGAGATTATGACAAGAATCTTGTTGATTTCTCATTATTTTTGAAGATAATATAATATCAAAACATGACACCTAAAATTTTAATCATTGGTGCCTGCGGTCAAATAGGTACAGAATTAACAATGAAGTTAAGAGAACTTCACGGTAAGGAAAATGTCATTGCAAGTGACATTAACACCAGAAACCTAGAGCTTGTGAACTCAGGGCCGTTTGAAATTATTGATGCAAAAAATTTTAATGCCATAAGGGACTGCTGCAAAAATTATAAAGTTAAAACGGTTTACCTTATGGCGGCACTCCTCAGTGCTACAGGTGAAAAATACCCCATGGAAGCATGGGACCTAAATATGAATTCTTTATTCCATGTCCTTAATTTAGCGAAAGACAAGGTTATTGAACGTATATTTTGGCCATCGAGCATTGCTGTTTTTGGTCCAACAACACCTAAAATAAATACCCCACAGCATACCGTTTGCGAACCCACAACGGTGTACGGTATTACCAAACAGGTCGGTGAACGCTGGTGTGAATATTATCATAATAAATTAGGAGTAGATGTGCGCAGTATTAGATACCCAGGTATTATTAGCCACAAAGCATTACCAGGTGGAGGAACAACTGATTACGCTGTAGATATTTATCATAAAGCCATTACGAATGGGCATTACAATTGTTTCTTATCTAAGGACAGTGAATTACCGATGATTTTTATGGAAGACGCCATTAGGGCAACCTTGGAACTTATGGATGCTCCTTCTGAAAAATTAAGTATTCGCTCCGCCTATAACCTAGCAGCTATAAGTTTCACACCTCAAGACGTGTTTGAGAGCATAAAAAACTACATTCCAGAATTTGAAATAACTTACAATCCAGATTTTAGACAAGCCATAGCCGATAGTTGGCCATCTTCTATTGATGATAGCGTCGCTAGAACGGATTGGAACTGGAGTCACCGATTCGATTTAGATGCTATGACCACAGAAATGATCCACAAGCTGCGTCTAAAATATGAGTCTTAATTTAAAAAAACAGAACCAAAAACGTAGTACGTCATTATTTTAATTGGAAGTCGGCAACTTAGCCTATCTTCATTATCTTTGAAAGACCTACTTAAGCATAGTATGAAATGTATCTTGAATTAGATTGTAACAACAATTGATCCGTTAAGAATTAATTATTTATATGACGCACGAGTTTAAGCATATACTCAACAAAGCAGTGGGCTACCAAAAAAATGGCGTTAAAAGTGTCTTGGCAAGCGTTGTTCATTTAGAAGGCTCATCTTATCGCAAACCCGGTGTGCGTATGCTCATTACCGAAGATGGTAAAATGACAGGTGCGGTAAGTGGAGGCTGTATTGAACGCGAAATATATCATCAATCCTCATCGGTATTTAAAAGTGGAATACCGAAAATAATGACTTACGACGGACGATATCGATTAGGCTGTGAAGGGTTATTATACATACTCATAGAGCCTTTTTTTATAACTGATCAAGTCTTAAATACTTTTTTAGGTTGCTTAGAAAACCGAAATAGTTTTATTATAAAATCTTATTTCAAAAGTGAAGACGTTTCTGCAGAGAACCTTGGCTCCATCATTGAGTTTAAGGACGACCTTAAATTCTCGTTTCGTGACGGTTTATCTGTAGATAAAGATGCCCAACTCAAAGAATTTGTACAAAAATTGGAACCCTGTTTTAAACTCCTCATTTTTGGAGGGGAACATGATGCAGTAAAATTATGTAGTATGGCCAGTTTATTGGGCTGGGAGGTCGATATCATTACTTCAGTAAAAGACCCTAAATCCTTGGCAGATTTTCCTGGAGCAGCATCGGTGACAGCACAAACGCCTGATATTTTAGATTTAAAAATCGATTCTGAAACTGCAGTTGTTCTTATGAACCATAACTACGCACAAGATTTAAAATATCTAATAAAATTAAAAACGTATAAACCAAATTACATAGGGATATTAGGCTCGGCCCATCGTCGCGAAAAACTTATTAGTGACGTCTATGACCATGTTCCCAACTTCGACGACTCAATTCTAGAGCATATCTACAGCCCGGCAGGTTTAAATATTGGAGCTATAACACCAGAAGAAATCGCCTTATCCATTATGTCTGAAATACTTTCGGTTTACAGAGGAATTAAACCTAAATCCCTAAGAGAAGTTTCAAAGCAACCCGTCTCAAAATGAAAACTGCTATTTTAATTTTGGCAGCAGGAAAATCTTCTAGAATGGGTCGGCCTAAACAGCTGTTACCTATAAAACACAAAACCTTATTAAATAGTGCTATCGATACAGCTCTTGCGTCTAACTGTTCAGATGTTATTTGTGTAATCGGTGCCTATAGGTATAAAATTAAAGCCTCTATTCCATCTAATTCTGTCAAATTGCTAGAAAATTCAAATTTTGAACATGGTCTAAGCACAAGTATTATTGAAGGTGTTAATTATCTAGAGAAAACAAACTGTGAAGGCCTTTTAATAATGCTCGCCGATCAGCCCAAAATAAGCACTTCCCATTTAAATCAACTCTTGAGTTCTTTTGAAAATCACCCTTCCCAGATAAGTGCAACTGCTTACCCAAATTCCCTAGGCGTACCCGCTGTTTTTCCAAAAAGATTCTTTGAAGGATTGAAGCAATTAAAGGGAGACAAGGGGGCTAAAGATTTTCTAAATTCAAGATATCATCAGATTGTACAGATTAAGCATTCACAATTATTTGATATTGACACTATCCAAGATTACGAGGACTATCTCAAATCCTTATAGGAGTTAAATCTCCTAACTCTATAACTTTGAAACCTTTAAAAATTTTCTAATTATCTAAAGATCCATAAATATTAGTTAACTTTAGCTAATAAATTTAGATACATGGCTATTTTCAACTTAAACGTAAACGGGAAAAAAGTTACCGTCGATGTCGATGCAGACACACCTTTATTATGGGTGCTTAGAGACGAACTTAATTTGATGGGAACAAAATTTGGATGTGGTATCGCCTCGTGTGGATCTTGCACTGTACACCTCAATGGCATGGCCATGCGCAGCTGTGTGACCCCAGTTTCTAGTGCAGAGTCAGTAGAAATTACAACAATTGAGGGCTTAGGTGAAGAAAAACTGCATCCCGTACAAGAAGCATGGAAAGAATTAGACGTGCCCCAATGTGGCTATTGCCAAGCAGGTCAAATTATGACGGCCACGTCTTTTTTGAAACAGAATCCTAATCCCAGTACCGAGGAAATACGCAATGCCATGAATGGTAATCTCTGTAGATGTGCCAGTTATAACAGAATTGAAAAGGCGGTTGCCCTAGCTGCAAAAAAAATGTCATAAGCGAAAAACATCATGAAAAAACAAGATCGAACCACCTTTAGTAGACGAAATTTTATGAAAACCTCAGCACTTGCTGGTGGTGGAATTTTAATTGGTTTTAATTTCTTCAGTTCGTGTAAAGAGGCTGTGGCACCGCCAGTAGATGTCTCTAAACTCAATTTTCAAGATTTTAATGCCTTTATAAAAATTGCAGAAAATGGCTACGTCACTATTTTTTCGCCTAATCCAGAAATTGGCCAAGGTGTAAAAACCTCCATGCCTATGATTATTGCCGAAGAACTTGATGTCCCCTGGAATCACGTGACTGTGGAGCAAGGTGCTTTAGATACTAAGAATTTTACAAGACAAGTGGCAGGTGGTAGTCAATCTATTAGATTTGGTTGGGACGCCCTGCGCCAAACCGGAGCCACGGCAAAACTTATGCTAATGACTGCCGCAGCCAATAAATGGGGCGTAGACGTCTCTGCATGCAAGGCTTCCAATGGAATTATAACAAATTCAAAGGGCGAAGAACTAACCTATGGGGATGTGGTTAACGATGCAGCAACGCTAGAAGTTCCAGAAGATGTCTCCTTAAAATCGCCAGAGGACTATAATATAATTGGAAAGGATGCCATTAACGTAGATATGGATAAAATTATACGAGGCGTTCCTTTATTTGGGTTAGACTACAAGGTCGATGGCATGAAATATGTTTGCGTATGCCGCCCACCGGCTTTCGGACAAAAAATTAAATCATTTGACGGTACGGCCGCAAAATTGGTCAATGGGGTAACTGAGGTAATTCAGTTTGGCGATAAGGTTGCTGTTTTAGCAGATAATACCTGGGCAGCTATGAAAGGCAAACAAGCTGTAAAGGTAGAATGGGTTACCGATAGCAAACCCGAAAACACAGCCCTCCACAATGAGGCTTTGTTCGAAGTACTAGATGGCAAAGGTTTAGAGACACGACGTGAGGATGGTAATATCAAAAACGCCTTTGAGGAGGCAGATAAAATTATTGAGCGGACCTATGAAGCACCTTTCCTCCCTCATAATTGTATGGAACCTATGAACTTTTATGCTAATGTCACAGAAGACAAGATTCATTTGGTTGGCCCCATTCAAACACCAGAACGCACGGCACAATACGTAGCAAAACTCTTAAACAGAAATGCCGATGACATCCATTTGGAAATGACCCGTATGGGTGGTGGATTTGGTCGTCGTCTCTACGGTGATTTTGTCGTAGAAGCCGCAGAAATATCAAATATCACGAAGCAGCCTATAAAAGTCATTTATTCCCGTGAGGATGATATGACTGCTGGGACCTATCGACCAGCTTCTAAATACCGTATTAAAGCTTCTATTAAAGATGGTGAGATTACTGGCTACCATCTTATAGAAGCTGCAGTTAATGGTAATATGTGGAATGCTATTGCCAACTATTTCCCTGCTGGTGCTATTGACAATTATAAGGTAGAAACCGGTAATTTTAGTAGTAATATCTCTACGGGTGCCTGGCGAGCCCCTTATACCAACTTCCTGGCTTTTGCAGAACAAAGTTTTTTCGATGAATTGGCATTGACTTTAGAAAAAGACCCTATTCAATTACGTCTCGATTTACTTAAAAAAGTACCTGATCAAAATGACCCTGAAAAATATTCATCCAAACGCATGACTCAGGTCATTAAACTTGCCGCTGAGAAGAGCAATTGGGGCAAAACAGATAGCGACACCTTTCAAGGTTTTGCCTCCTATTTCAGTCATAATACCCATGTTGCCGAAGTGGTTGATATTACCATGAATAATGGCATGCCCAAACTAGAAAAGGTGACGGTAGCCGTTGATTGCGGAATTGTGGTTAATCCTACTGGTGCCAAAAATCAAATAGAAGGTGGTGTCCTAGATGGCATTGGCCACGCCATGTTTGGTGATTTTTCATTTGAAAATGGAACTCCTCAGGATTCTAATTTTAACACCTATCAGCTCATCAGAATGAAGGATACACCAATAGTAGAAACCCATTTTGTTGATAGTAATATCTCTCCCACAGGATTGGGAGAACCTGGCTTGCCTCCAGCTGGTGGTGCCCTTGCAAATGCTATTAAAGCCGCCACTGGTCAACGCATATTACAACAGCCTTTTATAAACTCTCTTAAACAGCGTAAAACGGATATACAAGCTTAAGGTAAGTTAGTTTGCAAATCTTTGGTTGTAATGGTTTGATAATTGGTGATATTGTAGTGGGCTATCACTTGTTCTAACAAGGTGTCACGGACCACTAAAACCAAATGTGTATTGGAGCCTTTCTTATGTGCAGCGATGATGTGTTCGGCTGATTCATGTAATCCCATATTTTTTAACTCTAATTTGCCAATCTCATCAATAACAAAGTAGTTCACATTTGTATCCTTGGCCGCTTTCAATAAATAAGTATTAGCCCTATTAAAAGCAGAATTGAGAAATGTAAAAGGCCCTATTACAATAGTATCATGGTTGTTATCCCTATCTATTTCAAGTTTAAAGCGCTTAGCCGTCTTTATCTCAAAAAAGTACCGTTTTCCTTGGTTGTCGTCAGGACAGAGCAGACCATCCACATCGCTCCTATACTGGATCCACTTTTGTAGCGTATTTGTTTTTCCTGATCTAATAGGACCTGTAAGTAAATAAATCATTTTTTCCGATCAGGCTTTAAAATGAATACAATTAGAAATACTATTGGCTATAAAATATTTAAAACGGTTATAGCCTTTTAAGTGCTTCGTTTCTTTCCAGGTATGACGAATAATTTGCCTAAAGTAAGGAAGTAGGTCCATGGCATTAGCAACATCATCTTTGTATAATGATTCTTTTTTCTCAAGATATCGGCGCATCATCCTGAGTAAAAACGGACCAATGACTACGTACCAAAACATTATAATCAATAAACTTCTAAATAA
Source organism: Winogradskyella aurantia (assembly GCF_002266855.1). Lineage (GTDB taxonomy): Bacteria > Bacteroidota > Bacteroidia > Flavobacteriales > Flavobacteriaceae > Winogradskyella > Winogradskyella aurantia. Next base: position 223,966 of record NZ_NGJN01000001.1, read on the forward strand.
GACATACACCCCCTTTTGCCAACCGAAAGTTGTATCTCCAAAGAAAGTGAATGATAAGACAATTATAGAAACCGTAGCCAACCATATCCATATGAGCTTTGCTTTGAAAGTTCCTTTTGATTTTGATTGCAACGTTTTTTTATCTTTAACTTCAAGATAAAAGTCTTCCTCTTCTTTTTCTGCTATTATTTTAATAATACTTTTAATAAATAACCCAGCGACGATACCTGACAACCCATAGACCGAAAGGTAAATGGTAATGAGCAGACTTGAAGCAGAACTATCTATAAATACATCGATTTTCTTTTGTACCCATTGTCCGTATATATTTATGGCTTCCCATAATTCGGTACCATATATAATAGTTAGAATTAGCAATTTCTGTAAAGCAGATTCTAAAAACGTTAAGACCCCTAAGGCCACCAAGGTCAACCCTTTCCAGGAAAAATTAGAAAAGAGTAATATTCCTAGTGCGCCTTGGAAGCTCACAGCGACATAGGCCCCAAGCGGCGAATAAGGGCTAACAGCCATTTTGATAATTAAAACCACAACCAGTGCTTTGAAAATAGATTGTGCTTTATTATCAGCATAATACGCTATTAAACTAATAAATAATATAGAAAGGCCACCTACGATTAAACCTGTAAACGGGGTGTTAAATATGTGCATAAAACCACCTAAGCCCGACTCATTTAAAGCCCAAAGTGCAGTTAATTTATCGATTGCGGATTTATTAGATTTTATCATTGCAGATATAACATTTAAAAATACTAACTTTTGATGCAAACAAAAATCATATTCGAGGGAAAAAAATAGGACTTAATACATATACTATTAAACCAATAGAAATTGTGGCTTATTTTGCTTCTCGAACTAGGCCAGTTTCAGTTTTGTCTAGAACGAACGTTGTGCACGGCTGTGCTAAAACAAAAAAACCACTCCGGTAAGAGTGGTTGTTTATTGCTTAGCTCCTCAGGCTGGGCTCGAACCAGCGACCCTCTGATTAACAGTCAGATGCTCTAACCAACTGAGCTACTGAGGAAGATGTTTTCGCTTTAGCGAGCGCAAATATAAATTATTTTTTTAATCTCTCCCAAAAGAAACATTAAAAATATGATGCCTCGTTACACAATTCTTAATTCGTAATGGCCTTAAAAATATCGTTGCCATTTGCAAATAAGACTAAGGCGATTAAAATGAAAAATCCTATAACCTGTGCGCGCTCTAAAAACTTTTCGCTTGGCTTTTTGCCTGAAATAATCTCAAATAATAAAAACATGACATGACCTCCGTCCAAGGCAGGAATCGGAAGCAGATTCAGTATAGCCAGCATAATGGATAAAAAGGCAGTCAATCCCCAAAAATAAGGCCAGCTCCACACAGGAGAAAACTGATCATAAATGGCTTTAAATCCACCAAGTCCTTTGTAGGCCCCAGTGCTAGGATTAAAGATAGCTGCTAATTGGTCCCCGTAATTACTGATGGTTTTGGTAAATTTAGTCCAGCCAGCACCAAAGCTTTCTCCAAAGGTGTACTCCTTTCTAAAAATATCATAATAGCCCAACTCGTCAAAACGAACCGGATTGTAATAAGGCCTGATTCCAAATTTACCTTCTTCATCGAGAGTTAATTCAATAGATTCAACGGTATTATCCTCCTTAAGTATTTCAGCAGCTACGGTCTGTCCTTCCAATCCAGAAGTTAAAGCCTCAAGTTGATCAAAATATTTAAGCTCCTTGCCATTAATTTTAGTGATGATATCACCCATTTTCAACCCTTTATTGGTATTTAGGGAACTGTCTGCGACTTCACCCACCATAAAAGGAATACGATATTCGAAATTTTTCTTGCTACGGCTATCTGAATACTTCCCTAAAAAGTCTTCAGGTAAATTAATAACTTTCTCTTGACCATCGCGCTCAATCTTTATGGATTGCGCACTGATAAGATTAAAACCAATATCTGAATTATTAACAATTGGAATATCATTTATGGCCAAAACCTTGTCCCCAGTTTTGAAGCCTAAATCTTCCAGCACAGGGTTATCGATCCAATAACCATCTTTTAAGCTCTCTACCTTAACGTCTGAATCCCCATAGGCAAATGACATAGCCACATATATAATATAGGCTAAAATAAAATTGACTGTTACACCACCCAACATAATAATAAGTCGCTGCCATGCGGGCTTAGAACGAAATTCCCATGGTTTAGGAGGTTGTGCCATTTGTTCCTTATCCATACTCTCATCAATCATCCCGGCAATCTTAACGTATCCTCCCAAAGGCAACCAGCCTATTCCATAAACAGTCTCACCAATTTTCTTTTTGAACAAGGAAAATTTAACATCAAAAAACAGGTAAAACTTCTCAACTTTAGTCTTAAACAATTTTGCTGGTATAAAATGTCCGAGTTCATGCAAAACGATAAGCAAGGATAAACTCAGCAAAAATTGGGATATTTTTATTACAAATTCCATGTAGTCTTTTCAAATTTCAGTTGACAAAAGTAAGGTTTTCAGGTAACTTAGAAAATAAATGTATTTGTTATCATTTCTTTTTTAACACCCTTTTATGGTTCTCAAAAAGTATCCCCAACTATTGTGTTAAAAATATTCTTGAAAACCGACCTGTATTGTAATTTTGCATTCTGAATTATAGGAATATTTATGTCGTTTATTTCTTTCTTTAAAGGGTACAGAAACTTCGGGATTTTTTTCTCTATCCTTTGCATTATTATAATCGCGATTATTTATAATATCTTAAATGTAAAGCAACCCTTACCCATATATCAACCTGCTATGGTTAGTGAAGAATTGGTAGATAGTGCTATTCAACACAAAATAAAATACCACACTATCGCAGATTTCAGTTTAATAAACCAAAACGGTGAGACGGTAACACAAGACAGCTACAAGGATAAAATATATGTGGCAGATTTCTTTTTCACAACCTGCCAGACCATATGCCCAATTATGACGGACCATATGTACCAAATACAGAAAGAAATCATTAATGATGACGAGGTGATGCTACTTTCACATTCTGTAACACCGACAATTGATAGTGTAGCCCAATTAAAAAAATATGCAAAAGAAAAAGGAGTAATAGATAGAAAATGGAATCTGGTAACAGGAGATAAAAAGCAGATATATGAATTGGCCCGGAAAAGTTACTTAGCAGTAAAAACAGACGGTAATGGCGATGAGTACGATATGATTCATACAGAAAACTTCATGCTTATAGATAAAAAAAGGCAAATTAGAGGTTTTTATGATGGCACCAACCCAGATGATATTGAGCGACTTTTGGAAGATATTAGTAGGCTAAAAGCAGAATCGTAAATTCTTCAACGATTGATTTTTACCCTTTACGATTTTAACGTATTTTTGCTTTTTTAAAATTAATCTAAATAAACTTAAGAGTGACTTTAGCGGAATTAAGACGTGGACAAAAGGCTATTATCAAGGATGTATCCTCCGTATACATTCCATTAAAGCTTTTGGAAATGGGCTGTTTACCAGGTAATTCCGCAGAATTAGTACAAGTAGCTCCTTTTGCTGACCCTATGTATCTTAACATCAATGGATCTCATCTTGCCATTCGCAAAGAAACGGCCATGCACATAATAATTGAGACTACGGATGAGTAAACAGATTAATGTAGCTCTAATAGGAAACCCAAATACGGGAAAAACCTCGGTGTTTAACGCACTAACAGGTCTCAATCAAAAGGTAGGTAATTACCCAGGAATTACGGTAGAGAAAAAAGAAGGTATCTGCAAGTTGCCTAGAGGCGTTAAGGCCCATATTATTGACTTACCAGGAACTTACAGTCTCAACGCATCTTCCCTAGACGAAAATGTGGTCATTGAATTATTGCTGAATAAAAATGACAAGGACTTTCCTGATGTCGCTGTAGTGGTAAGTGATGTTGAAAATTTAAAGCGTAACCTCCTGCTTTTTACGCAAATTAAAGATTTAGAAATTCCAACCATCTTAGTCATAAATATGTCAGACCGAATGGCTTACAAAGGAATTTCGCTAAATATTGACTTTTTAGAGCAGAAGCTAGAGACTAAAATTGCTTTAGTAAGCACAAGAAAAAATAAGGGCATTAATGAGCTAAAAGACTTAATTGCCAATTTTAAAAATTTAAATACCAAACCTTGTCTACAAGCATCAGAAATTGATAAGGCATATTTTGATGGTCTCAGAAAAGCCTTCCCTAATCAATTACTTTATAAGCTTTGGTTAGTGATTACACAAGATGTTAACTTTGGCAAAGTTGACAGAAATACGTATGAATCAGTCGCTGATTTCAAAATAAAATCTAAGTCAGATTTAAAACGACTTCAGCAGCGCGAAACGATTAAGCGCTATCAGTTTATCAATGAAATCCTTAAAGAAGGGCAGACCATAGATCTCAAAACAGCCAAAGACTTGAGGATAAAATTAGATAGAATTCTTACCCATAAGGTTTGGGGCTATTTAATATTTGGTATAATCCTTTTAACCATTTTCCAAGCTATATATGATTGGGCTGAAGTACCAATGGATTTTATAGATAGTACGTTTGCTTCATTAAGCGAATGGGCTAAATCGGTATTGCCTGAGGGGCCCTTTTCAAGTTTAATTACTGAAGGTATTATCCCTGGTTTGGGAGGTATCGTAATTTTCATCCCGCAGATTGCCTTCCTGTTTTTGTTTATTTCTATCCTCGAAGAAAGCGGCTACATGAGTCGAGTGGTATTTTTAATGGACCGTATTATGCGCAAGTTCGGGCTAAGCGGAAAAAGTGTTGTGCCATTAATTTCAGGTACCGCTTGTGCAATTCCGGCAATAATGGCGACACGTAACATTGAGAGTTGGAAGGAGCGTTTAATCACTATTTTGGTTACGCCATTCACAACTTGTTCAGCACGCCTACCTGTGTATCTCATTATTATTGCCCTTGTTATACCAGAAGGGCGATTTATTGGGTTGAGTTATCAAGCTTTAACGCTGATGCTTTTATATTTAATTGGTTTTGCCACTGCAGTGGGGTCTGCTTATTTGCTCAATAAGATTTTAAAAATAAAAAGCAAGTCCTTTTTTGTGATTGAAATGCCAAATTACAAATTACCATTACCCAGAAATGTGGCCTTGACTGTTGTGGAAAAAACCAAAGCATTTGTGTTCGGAGCTGGTAAAATCATTTTAGCAATTTCAATTGTATTGTGGTTTTTAGCTTCTTATGGGCCAGGTGAAGCATTTAATAACGCTGAAACTATTGTAACTGAACAATACGCAACAGCCAATTTATCAGAAGCGGAGCTACAACAAAAAATAGCATCACATAAATTAGAACATTCCTTTATTGGTATTACGGGTAGGGCTATTGAGCCAGCTATACAGCCTCTTGGTTACGATTGGAAAATTGGTATTGCCATTGTAAGTTCCTTTGCCGCAAGAGAGGTCTTTGTTGGGACATTAGCGACAATATACAGTGTAGGTAGCGATGAGGAAGATACCATTAAAAACAGAATGGCAGGTGAGGTAAATCCCATACTGGGCGGTCCACTTTTCAATTTAGCCTCAGGTATTTCGTTGTTACTGTTTTATGCCTTTGCTATGCAGTGTATGAGTACATTGGCCATAGTGAAACGCGAAACAAATAGTTGGAAATGGCCATTCTTACAACTCGTAATAATGAGTGGTTTTGCCTATATTGTAGCTTTAGCAGCTTATCAATTACTAAAATAGATAACACATGTTTATACAGAACATATTAGCCTTTTTAGCCTTAGCCATAGCTGTGTTATTCCTTTTTAAGACCTTTATCTGGTGGCCACGTAAAAAAGCTTCTAACTCTTGTGACGACACTAACTGTGGTTGTCATTAAGGCCTATCCCAAACCTACATCTAAAGTCATCATAACTATAAATCCACCTATAAATCCTAGTGTGGCAACATCTGTATATTTATCGCGTTGAGTTTCTGGAATCACCTCTTCAACTACAACGAATATCATAGCTCCTGCTGCAAAGGCTAATGCATATGGCAATACGGGCTGAAAAAAGGTTACGGCAACCGCTCCTACCACAGCAGCAATTGGTTCTACTGTAGCCGATAATTGGCCATACCAAAAACTCTTTAGTTTACTTACCCCGTGTCTGCGAAGTGGCATAGATACTGCAAGACCTTCCGGGAAATTCTGAATTCCAATTCCTAATGCCAATGCTACGGCACCACCAATGGTGGCTTCTGGAATCCCGACAGCTACACCACCAAAAAGCACCCCAACTGCAAGTCCTTCAGGAATATTGTGAAGTGTAATGGCCAGAACCAATAGTGTCGTTCTGCGCCAAGGCGTCTTAACGCCTTCTTTTTCATCTTCCTTAAAATTGATATGAAGATGGGGCAAAACTTTATCTAAACCAAATATGAAAAGAGCTCCTAGTGAAAAACCAACAACTGCTGGTATTACTTTAATAAAACCCTCGCCCTCACTCATTTCGATGCCTGGTGCTAACAAACTCCAAAAGCTAGCTGCTACCATTACGCCACCTGTAAAACCCAACATACCATCTAGCAATGCCCGATTCATTCCTCTTAAAAGAAAAACAAGAGAAGCCCCTGCCGCGGTAACTACCCACGTAAATAATGAGGCAAGTAAAGCGCCCATTACTGGATCAATAGATTCAAAAAATTCAATTACAGCATCCATAATTATATATTCTTTTTGACGTAAATATTAGTACTAATAATCTTAGACATTACCACAGTCTTACCTTTAATTTCAATAGTGATGGATTGATCGAACTCTTCTCTTTCCAACACCGTAATTTCAGAACCAATGCCAATATTGTATTTATCTAGATATTTTAAAAAATCTGAACTTGAATCAATAACGCCTACACAAATATAGGTTTGATTTATAACTGCTTGAGACAAGGTAATTTTATCGGTTCTCTGAATTTGTCCATTTTTGTCAGGAATGGGGTCTCCGTGAGGATCATGGGTTGGAAAGTCCAAATAAGCATCTAATTCATTAATTAATTTAGGCGACTTTATATGTTCTAATTGCTCTGCGACTTCATGTACTTCATCCCAGGAAAAGTTGAGCTTATCAACCAAAAACACTTCCCAAAGCCTGTGTTTTCTGATAATATCTACCGCCGTTAAGCGCCCTTTTTCAGTTAGTGTAACACCCTTATATTTTCTATAGCTAATAAGTTTTTTATCGGCTAATTTCTTTAGCATATCTGTTACAGATGATGCCTTTGCTTCAATTTTTTCGGCAATGGCATTTGTACTAATCTCCTTGTCACTTTTTTGACCCAGATGATAAATAGCTTTTAAATAATTCTCCTCCGTTAATGTGATTAGCATTTTACTTACTTTTCAAAATAGCGAGCATTTCCTTAGGTGGAATATAGCGATAAAATCGTTGCTCTACATTAAATTTCTTGTCAAGAATGACAGTTGCCGGTAGTTCTATATTTCTATTTTTTCTACCAGCCAACAACTCTGGTATCTGATGAAAAGCCAATCGCTTTTTACCAATATTTTTGTTCGTGAAATACTTTCCCCCAAAACTTATGGTGTCCTTAGTCTCAACATTAAACCGAACCGCATAATAGTTGCCTTCAAGCTCTTGCATAATTTCGGGCTTTGTAAAAACAGCCTCATCCATTTTCTTACAATATACGCACCAATCCGCGTAAAAGTGAATCATCACTTTTTTAGGTTGCACAATAAGTGCCTGCTCAAGTTCTTCAAAGCTTAGCCATGTCAACTCTTTCTTTTGGGCAAAACCCAAAGACATTGTAAATACGAATACGATTATAGATATCTTAGTCATTAGTGCAATTTTCCAATGGTTAGACCAATAAAAAACGTTCGTGGCATTGCTGGCCCATATACGTAATCTGAGTCGCGCATTGGACCAATATCAAAATCGTCTTGAAAACTATTGAAGAGATTTTTTACACCTGCATTTAGGGTAACGCTAAAATCCTTGGATACATCAAAATGGGTTTCAGCATTAATATTCAAATCAAAAAACGCTTGACTCTTATTCAATTGTAAAAATCCAGAATCACTAATGACAAGGGGCACTATCATTGGTCCGGTATAGGTTCCTGTTACTGATATACTGTAGGTTTCATTCGGTGTCCAGTTGGTATTTAGATAACCGTAAACATCTGGATTTCTTACAAATTCTGATATTAATATATCCAATTCGTTTGGGTTTGAGCCGTCTGCTTCAAACAAGACCTGCTCCTCTTTATATGCCGAACGTTGTAAGGTTCCGCCCACCTGAAACAACCACTTTTTTGAAGGGGATACACCAAGCTCAATATTGGCACCGTATACCAACGCGCCTTCGCCATTTCGCACCTCTTCAACTATTGACCCGTTAGGAAGTTGTGCGCCTGTGCTCACCAGGGTAAAGGGATTTTCTAAATTGGTATAAAACCCTTCCAACAGAAAATTAGTCTGTGTAGTATTAAAATCTTTGGTAAAATTAAAGGACCCTGTGAACGCGTTAGAGTATTCAGCTTCTAAATCATTTGATAGAATCACAAATTGTGGTTCACCTCCGACTGATGAAATATGTAAATCTTCATTAAATGCCTGTGGCGCTCTAAAACCTCTAGCATATCCACCTCTGAATTTTAAGTCTTCAGTAATTTGATATGCTAAAGTCATTCTGGGGTTTATAGTAGCTTGTGAAATATCTACACCACGTTCTATGTTGCCTACACGATATGTGCCATCAACGTTGATATAATCCAAACGTGAACCGATTAAAGCCGAAAACCTCCTATTGGGTTTCCATTCATATTGGGCATACACGCCCGAAGCATTTACATCTTGATCTATGAGACGATTATACCCAAGGATATTGTCTTCAGTCCGACTGACATTATGCTCCGCTCCTGCCGTAAGAATATCGCGTTTAAACTGCCTTGTAAATTGAAATCCAGTTGCTATGGCCAAATCTTTAGTAGTACCATAAGCATTTAAAGCCGTAAGGCTATCTTGCTGAGTTCTTCCCCCTCCAAGGCCACCGTAATAACTATCCCTATCCGTATATTGAACAGAACTATAAATAGAATAGTAACTAGAATTAGCCTCATTATTAAAATCATAACTAATACCACCCATTATAGTGTTGTGCGTTAATTCTTCAGTGATATCTGTTAAATGAGGTGCTAAATCCAAACGGTCTCCTCCACGGCGATATTCATTCAATACCGTCGCATCTACTGTGATGCGACTTCTGTCTGTCGGTTTATAATAGAACTTTGTTCCAAATGTGGTATTTCTTAATTCCACCAATTCCGTAAATCCATCATTATTGGCATCCCATTCATCTCGGTCTCTGTGGGTCCCGTAAAAGGTAGCTCCACTTCTTAAATCGTCCGACACTATTGAGGCATTAAATTTTAGAACCCTGTCAGGCGTATCTCCATCCACTAAACCCATATAACTTCCAACTTCCCAAGTATTTAGCACAGGGTCTTTGGTAATAATGTTTACTGTACCTGCGATGGCATTAGAACCAAAAAGTGCAGAACCACCACTGCGTACAATTTCCACCCTATCTATAATTTGGGCCGGAATTTGCTCTAACCCATAAACACTGTTCAACGCGCTAAATACGGCGCGACTATTAACCAATATTTGAGAGTAGCTACCATCTAGACCATTTAGTCGCACCTGAGTAAAACCGCAATTCTGACAGTTGTTCTCCACACGTACCCCAGGCGTATAATTTAAACTTTCTGAAACCACTAATGACTGGGTAGCATTAATGAGCTTTTCACCTAAAGTATTTACGATAATTGGCGCTTCTTTCTTATTAACTCGATTTCGAGTTGCACTTACAACGACTTCATCTAACCCTAATAAATCTTCAACTAATTCAATGTTAAGGTTATTCCTGTTTTGTTTGTTTATAACAATAGTAGCATGTTTGGCTTTAAAGCCTAAGGCATCAACCGTTAATTGATAATTACCATAAGGAATATTTATGCTGAAGTTTCCATTTTGATCGGAATAGCCAAGGTAGGTCTTTTCATCGTTTTTAAATTTTAAAGATGCATAAGAAATAGGGTCGCCCTGAAAACGAACCTTTCCCTTAACTGAGATATCCTGAGCAAATACAATGTTAATACAGAATAATGAAATGAAAATGTTTATACGCACCTTATTCTTTATTTCTGCAAATATAAATATATTTTTAGACTAATCTAAATTTAGTTTAATGGTCCTTAAATAGGCCTGATTAAAAAAGAAAAGGTTTTTATCAATACATGCTCGATAATGGTTATTTTTATAGCATATTTTAAAATTTTTAAACCAATGGAAAAGAATACCCTAATCATTGCCTTATTAATCGGTTTATTCCTAAGTCAAAGTTGTTCTTCCGTAAAAGTAATGGACTCCTGGAAGAGCGATGACATTTCCACAATTAAGCAGAATAATTTTTTAGTTGTTGCTCGGACAGAAAATACCCAAGCCCGGATTGCTTTTGAGGATGAAATTGTAAAGCAAATGACAGAAAAAGGCTATAAGGCAACTTCAAGTTTTTCAAAGTTTGCCTCATTGAAACCGAACGAGAAGCCTTCGGAGGAAAACAACAAGAAAATTGTGGAAATGCTCAAAAAAGAAGGTTTCAATGGTGTCGTTTTAACGATTCTTAAGGATTATCAAGAAGAGACAAGAGTACAAACAGACGGCGGCTACTATGCTGGCGGAACCTACTATGGATACTATCCGAGATACTACGGTGGTTTCGGTGGGTACTACTACCATCCTATGGCCTATCCAACCTTAGGTAATTATGTTGAGCAGACCACAACAACCAGTACATCCAAACTTTATATCGTAGAAACCACGGTTTACGACCTTGAAAAAGAAGGTGAGAATCAATTAGTAGCTGTTGTCACCTCACAAATTGACAATCCTGAAAGTGCAGGAGCCACGGCTAAGGATTACGTAAAAAAAATTACTCAAAGTTTAAAGTAAAAAACTCTTAATCAAAATATAAAGTGATTGGTCTAGACCAATCACTTTTTTTATTACTTAAATCCTCGTTCTCCCTGAATATGATCATAGGCCTCTTGAACTTGCCTAAATTTCTCCTCTGCACCTTCTTGATGTTCTTTACCTAAATGAACCACCCTGTCTGGGTGGTATTTTTTTGCCATTTTACGATAGGCACGTTTAACCTCATCATCAGATACTGATTTGTCAATTTCCAAAATTTTATACGCATTATCCGTCGTATTATAAAACATGGCCTTGATGCTATCAAAGTCCTTATGGCTAATCCCTAAATACCCGGACATGGTATAGATTTGCCTAATTTCGGTTTCTGATACCCGGCCGTCTGCCCGGGCAATCCCAAATAAAAAATGAATTAACTGAAGCCGTGATGCATGGTCCATCATCTGTTTTATTTGCAAACAGACTTGACGCATTGAAATGTTCTGCTTACTGACGCTTTTAAAAAGCTGAAAAGCATGGTTAGCACGCTCTTTACCATACAAAGATTTAAATTGTTGCCTTACAAAATCCAGTTCGCGCTGATCTTGCTGCCCATCTGCTTTAATTATTATTGAGGCTAATACCAGTAGACTCACCTCAAAATCACCAGATTGGGTTTGTGGTCTTTGTTTTGCGTTTTGGTATCTCGGTCTATTTACATACGGATTTCGCCTATTCCTTTTACCTCGTCTATCCTCTATTAAAGGCCTATCTGAATCACCGATATTATCCACAAGACTACCTAAGGCTAAACCAATTATTGCACCAATAGGCCCTCCAAAAGACCAACCTATAGCTCCACCAATCCATTTTGCAAAATTCATTTCATTATAGTTTTTATAAATGCATAAATATACTATTTGTTAGTGTATCGTATAAGGCAATTGTTACACAATTGGTATCTTTGTGTTTTGGAAGTTATAATTAAAAAAGAATAAATATGTATCCACCTGAATTAGTAAAACCAATGCGAGAAGATTTAACGAATGTTGGTTTTGAAGAATTGCATACTGCCGAAGCTGTTGATAAGGCAATAGAGAAGGAAGGCACAACGCTAGTTGTTGTAAATTCTGTATGTGGTTGTGCAGCTGCAAACGCCAGACCCGGCGCTAGGATGAGCCTACAAAACACCAAGCGACCTGATAATTTAGTTACAGTATTTGCAGGTGTAGACAGAGAAGCTACAGATAAGGCGAGATCCTATATGGTGCCTTTTCCTCCTAGTTCTCCGAGTATGGCCTTATTTAAAGACGGGGAATTAGTGCATATGCTAGAGCGTCATCACATAGAAGGTCGACCAGCAGAACTCATTGCTGAAAATCTGATGGATGCCTACAATGAGCATTGCTAAATCGCATTGAATTAGTTTTATCAAGACCACGATTTTCATCGTGGTTTTTTATTTTTACCATATGCGAAAGATTATTGCCTATCCATTAACCGTACTATATTTTATTTGCTTTGGCACTACCTTGGTTGTTTTTCATCCAATTCAATGGTTTTGCTTTAATGTATTTGGTTACAAAGCCCATAAAATATCTGTAGATTATTTGCAGTTTTTTTTAATGCGCTGTTTAAATGTGTTAGGAACACGTTTTACATTTAGCAATCCTCACAACATCACACGAGAAAGACCATTGATTATTGTATCCAATCATCAAAGTATGTACGATATTTCCCCGATTATGTGGTATATGCGACAGCACCATATAAAATTTGTAAGTAAGAAAGAGTTAGGAAAGGGCATACCCAGTGTATCCTATAATTTACGCCATGGTGGCTCAGTTTTAATTGACCGCAAAAACCCACGACAGGCCTTACCGGATATGATGAAGTTTGGTGCTTATATTGAAAAAACCAATCGTGCAGCTGTTATTTTCCCAGAGGGCACAAGAAGCAAAGATGGGAGGCCAAGACCATTTAAGACGAAAGGTTTAGAGATTTTAATAAAAAAAATACCGTCCGCCTTAATTGTTCCAATTACTGTAAATAATTCATGGAAAATGCTGCGATATGGAAAGTTTCCAATGGGTATTGGGAATCATATAAAATTTATAGTGCATAAGCCTTTAGAAATGGGTAACTTTACTGATAAACAACAATTAATTGAAGAGGTTGAAAAAACAATTGTTGATGCCATTGAAAATTAATTGCTCAAATCCCTTGAAAAATGTCCTTGAAAAACGTGCGATTAGAAGTTATGAATCATCTTGAAAAGGATGTGGAAAGCTTGATACAAAAATACTTAATCCCTGTAGATACAATTTGGCAACCTTCAGATTTTCTTCCAGATTCCGAGACTGATAAATTTTATGAAGAGGTTAAAGAGATTAGAGCTTTGGCTAAAGAGATGCCTTACGATTTTTGGGTAGTATTAGTTGGCGATATGATTACAGAGGAGGCCTTACCAACCTATGAATCCTGGCTCATGGATGTGGAAGGCGTTGGCCAAGTTGAACGAAATAGCTGGTCTAAATGGGTAAGACATTGGACGGCTGAAGAAAATCGTCACGGCGATGTTCTTAATAAGTATTTGTACTTGTCTGGTCGTGTAAATATGCGCGAAATTGAAAAAACGACCCAATACCTTATTGCGGATGGCTTCGATATTGGTACGGACCGCGATCCATATAAAAATTTTGTATATACAAGCTTTCAGGAACTAGCCACCTATATTTCCCATAACCGCGTAGCTAAGCTTGCCAAAGAAAAGGGTAATAAACAACTGGCAAAAATGTGTAAAATAATTTCTGGCGATGAGATGCGTCATCATAAGGCTTATGCGGAATTTGTAGAGCGTATTTTCGCAGTGGATCCTAGCCAAATGATGATGGCTTTTCACTATATGATGAAACAAAAAATAACTATGCCTGCACATTTTCTGAGAGAATCAGGTGATAAAATAAGCAGCGCTTTTGAAGAATTTTCAAATACTGCCCAACGCATTGGTGTTTATACGTCTGCCGATTATGTTTCTATTTTGCAGAATCTCATTAATCGCTGGGACATAGGAAATATAACTGACCTTTCCGATGAGGCAGAAAAAGCAAGAGATTACCTTATGAAACTTCCCGATCGTATGCTTCGATTAGCAGACCGTATGAAAATTCCAGAAAATTCATTTCAATTTAAATGGGTAGAGCCCGCCTAATTTATTCTCAATGCAAGCAAATTCTATTATAGATGTCACTAAATCTTTTGTGCAGTCTATCCTAAGAAATGCTGAAGGTGGTCATGATTGGTTTCATACCTCACGTGTTTATCGAAATGCCTTGCATATTTCAGAACATGAAGAGGTTAATGAATTGGTAGTAGCCTTAGCTGCATTGCTTCACGATATTGCAGACTCAAAATTTCACAATGGTGATGAACGTATTGGACCGAGACTAGCACGTGAATTTCTGCTGAAAAATAATGTAGATAGCGAAGTTATTGAACACGTCTCAAAAATTATTGAAAACATGTCTTTTAAAAATTCAATCGACGGGAGCTCTTCATTTTCCTCAATAGAATTGAAAGTTGTACAAGATGCTGATCGCTTGGATGCTATTGGTGCTATTGGAATAGCTCGATGCTTTAATTATGGTGGTTTTAAAAACAGGTCGATATATAATCCAGAGATAGAACCCAACCTTACTATGACCAAAGCTGAATATAAAGCAGCTAAGGGGCCGACAATTAATCACTTTTATGAAAAATTGTTGCTGCTAAAAGATATGATGAACACTAAAACCGGTCGTAGAATAGCTCATGAACGCCATGAATTCATGCTTCAATTTCTTAAGCAATTCTATGCCGAGTGGAATGGCAATAAATGAATTAACTTTCTTTGGCTACTTCCAGTGCGGTTAATTTATACTCTATCTTGGCCATTTCCTCACCGAAATAAATCAACTCATCAGGTGTTAAGTCTTTTCTAGAGTTGACCGTTTTAAGAATTTCTTCGCCTTGTTTTGTGTAGTAGCTAATAGCCGTTCCTATTTTATCCTTCATAATACATTGCTATTAAAATTTATTGTACCATCATTTTTAATTCACTTCTATACTTAGAGGCACTCTTACCGGTAATTTCTTTAAAGATTTTATTGAAGTGTGAAAAATTATTGAATCCACACTCATAACTAATATCTGTAATACTCATTTGACTTTCAGACAATAATTTAGTTGCATGAACCACGCGATATTCATTTACGAGTTTTGTAAATGTTTTTCCTGTTACTTTTTTAAAGTAACGACAAAATGCAGGTACGGTCATACTGACTACATCGGCAATTTCGTCTAAACTAATGTGGTTTTGAAAATTTGCATTAACATGCTTAAATATCTTATCTACCTTCGCACTGTCTTGTGGTTCTGCTTCAAAAGTAAAACTGTCAGCATTTAATACGGTATAGTCTTTGGCCTTTGCCAAAGCATGTAATACTTCTAGCAATACCAATATTTTTTTAAAACCTTCCTTTTGATTGAGTTTCTCAATCTTAGGGCCTATTTTCTGCTTTGTTTTTACACCAAATAATATCCCATTTTTAGCACGCTCGAATAAGTTATTGATGAGTTCCATTTCTGGTACCTTAAAAAAATGTTCTCCCAAAAATTCTGGTCTAAATTGAACGATAGTTTCAGAGCCATTAATGGTTAAGCGGTCCGTAAAGCCATTATGGGGAAGGTTGGAGCCTATAAGAAGCAACATACTGTTATTGAAATAAGACAAATGATTGCCTATATGCCGTTTGCCTCTGCCTTTATTAACATAGACCAACTCAATTTCTGGGTGAAAATGCCAAAACGGTTTTTTCTCACCGACATAAGCCTCATTTTTAATGACGCGCATTGAGCTGCCAAACTCATTACTGATTTTTTCTAATGTCGGTTTTCTTGTACTCATAGCTTAACAACTTATACAAAGTTAGACCTAATGTAATTTTAAAATCTATAGGAAATTACCTTAAATATGTCTTAAATTAACCCTTTTATTGTGTTTGAATAAAAATACGGTTAATATATTACACAAATATGGCAATTTTGTTCTATTAATTATACGAGTGATACGCTAACTTTGGATTGTTAATTTGAAAGAGACAGATTAACATCTCTAATTTTAAGGGTAGACTACTTATAATTTTCACTTCAAATATCATGAAATAGTCTTTCTTAAAAGTAGAACTTTAATATTGTTGTTTATATATTAGTTTTTATTTAGTAGAGAAAGTGGGTCACTTGGCCCACTTTTTTTGTTTTAACAAACTAGCAGGACCATTGTTTCTTATGATGAGCAGATAGGTCTCCTCACCAATGGTAATTGGTTTTATATGTTGCACATTTCCTGGAATAGACAATCCACTTTCTGAAGCTGCCAGGGCTTCAAGCTCTGATCCTTTATTAATTAATGTTGCTCCTATAGAGGCATCAAAGCGGCCAAACTCAGCATCTGTTCCATAGAAATTACCTCCTGTAACCATATCTAAAAGGCCGTCTTTATTAAGGTCTGTGACATAAGCATCATTTAATACTGAGATCTGTGTTTCTTTTGGCAAATTATGGGCTTTAAAGCGTTTTCCCTCCTCATTCACAAATAAAGTGTGTTGTAAATGATTAGCTTTTAAAACTATTGCACCCTTAAGTTCTATAGGTAAAAATATATCTTCAATTTTTGCATTTGCATAAGTTTCATAGCGCGTAAACCGTTTTTTGAGCATGACCATCTGATCTAGCATTCTGTCACGGCTATGGATTGGGTAACTCACCCCTTCGATGTAAGTAGTTAATATTGGGTCAATACTACCATTATTGTCAAAATCTTTAAAGTAGAGTTCTACTGGTTCAGATTCAGAAGCCTTAAATATGGAGTTTAAGCCCAAATTACCCGCAATGACATCTTTTAGCCCATCACCATTTAGGTCTGCAATAGTGATTGAATTCCACCAGCCTGTTTTATTATCTAACCCAAAAGTCTTTGTTACATTAACAAATCTTCCTTCATCAAACTTAAAAACAGAAATAGGCAACCATTCACCGGCTATAATTAATTCTTTAATCCCATCATTATCTAAATCTGCAAATTCAGCATCAGTTATCATGCCCATATTCTCCAGCCCTTCAGACCATGCAGTAGTTGCATCTTTAAAAATGCCGTTATTGTTTTTTAAAATATAACTTCTTGGAGCTTCAGGATAACGGCCAGGTGTAACCCTAGACCCTACGAATACATCTAATTGGCCATCATTGTCAATATCATGAACTTTAACTACTGAACCACTAGTCATTATATCTGGTAAAACCTTTGATAATCTTTGAAAATTTCCATTCCCGTCGTTACGGTATAAACGGTCCTTGTAATTAATACTGCCTGCTTTGTGCTCATTACCTCCGCTTACAACATATAGGTCTAGGTATCCGTCTGAATCCGCATCAAAAAATATTGCATCCGTATCTTCATATATTTTATCTTCATTAAAACTAGTCGTACTTCTAAAATCAAATGACCCTGATTTATTTTGAATAAATAGTTTCCCCGAAAAGCCCGAGGCTCCGCCGAGATAAATGTCTTCCAGCCCATCACCATTTATATCTTCAACAGCAACTGCCGGTCCTTCTTCGCTATATTTATGATGCAATAGTACTTCGCGCTTAAAGTCAATAAAATCATTCTCTACGTGTGTAAAGGCTCCCTTTAATTTTGAAGAAGCATCTTCAAAATATTTAGAAGGCGTCCGTGTATAAGAATATTTAGACTCTGGGGCTCGCTTAATACTTGTTATTGTATTTATTTCAGGGTTATTGATTACTTGAAGCTGTTTGTCTGGCCAAATAATTTCAAGCTTTTCAGCCTTTAATTTTTCTTTAAACCCAAAATGTAAACGATGCTGTGAAGACGATAAAAATCCTCGTGTCGGATTATATATTTCAGTAATTTCGGTGCCATCGGACAGGGTAAGCCTTGCGATAGTACCTTGTGCTACTTTACCAGCTTCATGTTCAAACGTAATTGAGATGAAATTATTTTTAAGCCTAGCCTTCCCTATATTCTTCATTATAAATGGATAGTCATTTAAATTATTGACGATAATATCTATATAACCATCGTTATTTAAATCGGTATAGGCCGAACCATTAGAAAAGGAAGGTCTGCCGCTGTTCCAGCCATCAGACACATCCTTAAAACTGTAATCTCCTTGATTTTTAAATAAAAAGGCAGAAACAGGAACGCTCGGGATGTTCTCGATCCACTGTTTTAAGGTGATTTGTTTTGCATTGAGCTGCTTTTGTAAAGCATCCATCTTATATCTTGAATAGTCATTATTTGTAACATCCCTATTATATCCATTTGTTATGTGCACATCCTTGAAGCCGTCGTTATTAAAATCTGCAAATAAGGCGCTCCAACTCCATTCTGTCTGTGCTAAATTATCGAGGAATGCTATATTTGAAAAATGGCCGATACCTGTGTTTATTTGTAACGCATTTGCCGAGTATTGCACACCAAATCCATAAGCCAGCATTTTTTCGAACTTATCATAATTCTGGGCCATCATCATCATCTTACGCCTATCGTTTTTCTTTGGTGACATATCTAAGGTGAACAAATCTAAATGACCGTCGTTGTTGATGTCCGCAAAATCTGATCCCATCGATGAAAATGAAGTATGGCTAAAATAATTATCTATTTCATCCTTAAATACATTACCTCCCTCGTTAATTAACAGACGATCAGGCATCATATAATCATTGCACACATAAATATCCGGTCTAAAATCATTATTAAAATCGCCTACTACGGCGCTTAATCCAAATGCATCACTAAGCACCCCAGCTTCTGAAGTAATATCCATAAATTTGGTAATATCGTTTCGGTAGAATCTATCCGTTACATTGGCATAGGATTTTGGTTCTGCCCTTACTACCTTCCCATTGTCATTTTGGGTTACCTTAATTGTATTTGATTCTCTCATATTACTTGAGTGATTTAAAACGTATACATCTAAATCACCATCACTATCTGAATCAAAAAAGTAGGCTTGTACGGAATAGCCTGGATCATCTAATCCAAAGGCTTCTGCTTTTTCCGTAAATGTTAGATCACCATTATTTATATAAAGTTCATTTCGTCGAAGGTTTTCATCCTTAAGAGCAGACTTACACACGTAAATATCTAAATAGCCATCGTTATTTACATCGGCCATGGTAACACCTGTTTTAAATCCATTGCCACTCGTAACTCCAGCACTTTCGGATATATCCTTAAATTCAAAATTACCTTGATTAAGGTATAATCTATTTTTTACTGTATTTCCAGAAAAATAGATATCATCGAGTCCATCATTATTTATATCTCCAACAGAAACACCGCCTCCATTGTATAGATACTCATAGAGAAGAAAATTGAAGGTTTCACTTTCGAAAACGTCATTTCTAAAATTAATATTAGTTTCCGCAGGAGGTAAAAACTCAAATAAAGTTGGTTCCTTTAGGTTTTGTTCCTCTGCAAAAGATTTAATCGGTTCTTTCTCTTTTTTTTGCTCCGCCTCTTTACAATTGATAAAGAGCAAAAGACAACAAAAAAATACTAACCCTCTATGAAACATCATGTTGTATTAATCTAATTTCTTAAGAATCATTTTAGCTATTTCAGCACCTTGTCTTGCACCTTCTCTTACGCCTTGCATATAATGAATTCCGCCATAAAACCGACTCAGATTCACTTGATTCGCAGCTTCTTTAAATGATTTGAATGAGCGGTTTTCTAAACCGAAGCGAATTTGTGTACTATCCGTAAAACCGTAATTTTCTCCAAATATATGCGTTAACATTTCGGCAGCTGAGGCCGAAGTCGCACTGTGGCCACTAGTATATTCTGGAAAAGGTGGTGTTTGTAAAATTGGACTCCATTCTGGATCGATATTTTCTTGAATATAAGTTATTGGCCTTACCAAATCGGTTTTATATTTTACATACCAAGCTCCAATAATAGCGTCAAACATGGCCATAGACGTAAATGTGTAAGCTTTGGTTGCTTTAAAATAATCTGAGTTTTCTTTTTCTGTTATTTGTCTAACGATATTCAACCAATGACCTGCTGGCGTAAATTTATGAATGGTTGTAATCATGTGGCCTTTATGGATAGTCATAATTGGATTACAATCCCAAAACCAAGCAATTCTCTCTTTTTCTTGAGTTGTATTTTTAGATTCCCGATAGACTTCATTGACCATCTCATAAAACTCAGATGAGACATCCGTACTGTATTTTGGCAATGGTTTATAGTCAAAAACATTTGCGCTATCTATTGCTAAAGGTCTTATTTTTTCCCAATAAGGCTCTAATGCTGTTGTGTAATCTGGTGGTGTCTCCCTCCAGTTTTCAGGATTTTTAGTGCTTGTAAAACGCGGAAGAGTTCTTGTTTCAATATACATATCCATATCAATCCAAGTACCCAGTTGATTAGTAATGGCTGAAGCGTAGTGTAAAGAACTCTTTATACTTTCTCTTGAGAGTCCATTTTCTAAAGCCTGGCGCTCTAAACTATCCTTCAAATTTTCAAAAAAATGTTCAGAATATATTAACTTCTTTCCAATATTAGTAAATGCAAATAAAGCCGAAAGTTCTGGATTGATATTTTTCTTATCCTCAATCACCATCTGTTTTAGTCCATTGATATGACTACTAATATCCTTGAGACTATCTGGCCTTAAACTTCTAAGAGTTATATAGTGAGCCAAGTGGGTATAAGCGTATATTCTACTGGCAACAGGCGGGGTAAAAGCATCTTCCATAACAGCCTCTAACAATACCGTATTCGCATAATTCAAATCTGATGTTTTAAAGATTTGGGACGCTTCATCTTTTTCCCTATTACAAGAACAGAACAGAATAAAAATGGTTAGACTGTAAATTCGGATTTTCATAAAGTATGATTGACCAGTTAAATATACTTATTAAATTATTATAACTCGTTTTCTAATATATTGAAAATTTAGAATAACCTCAATTGATTTGTTTTGTGATTTTGGTGAAATGACGTATCTAATTCTGGCATAAATTTCCCGTTGAAATATTTAAGTGTAGCGAGTTTCATTAGGTCGTTAATTTGTTGCGCTATCTTCCCTTCTCCACGCATACGCGTTCCAAACCTGTTATCATTCAACTTGCCTCCATGGCATTCTGCAATTTGATTTAATACCTTATCCGCCCTAGCTGGCATAGTCATTTTTATCCAATCTTTAAAAATTTCTCCAATGGCACCGTTTAAGCGAACTATGGTGTGTCCAATACCTAATGCTCCAGCTTCAGATACTGCTCTAGCCATTGGCAAAATCTCATGACTATTAATAGACGGTATAATTGGAGCAAGCATTACATTTACAGGAATTCCGCAATCAGTCAATTCTCTTATAACCATGAGCCGGCGTTTAATCGCTGTCGTTCTGGGTTCTAAAATACGTCTTGTTTCTTCTGATAACGTAGTAATTGAAATATTTACCGCAATGAGATTGTATTTGGCGAGCTGTTTCAAAAGGTCTAAATCCCTTAAGATAAGGGAATTTTTAGTAATAATTCCAACAGGATGTCTACAGTTTAAGAACACTTCCAAACACTTCCTCGTAATTCTTAATTTTTTCTCCACAGGTTGATAACAGTCCGTATTGCCAGACATCACTATAGTTTGAGCTTTCCAGCTTTTCTTTGACAAATGATTCTCAAGTAATATTGGAGCATTATGTTTTACTAAAATTTTACGCTCAAAATCCAGACCCGCACTATACCCCCAATACTCATGGCTGTTTCGTGCGTAGCAATATACGCAACCGTGTTCACAACCTTGGTATACGTTCATGGAGTAGGTCATCCCTACATCTGGACTGCTAATCTTATTGACTATAGTTTTAGGAAATACATTAAGCTATTGTGTTTTATTGACTTCAGCGACGTCGCCTTCTCTTTGACAGTACTGCATAAAATCATTGCGTAACTCGTGGGAGAGCTCAAAAAAACGGTTGGTTACATTATTTTGGGCACCACGTCCCTTGATGGCTCTTTTAGATTTCATACTACAAAAATATGATGATTATAGCTTCATAATAGCTACAATTTGTAGTATTAACTTTTTTAAGTTTAGCCAACTTATATTAAGCACAACTCCCTGAAAATATGGCAAATAGCCCAAAAAGGTTAATATGCAATAGAAATTCGATAATATACTTGTTTTAAGGGACTTAGAAAGGCTTCAACTTTGCAGTATAGTTTTAAACCAAATCTAAAAATGAAAAAAATGAAAAAGTCACATATAGTATTAGTCTTATTAAGTCCGTTTTTATTGGTGTCATTAGTATTGGCCTGTCCGTTTTATCTATTGCACAGAGCTATAGATGAAAACTCTAGAAATGTAGACTTCATTTAAAAAACCAACCTAAAGAATAACCGTTTTTAAAAAGCCTAGAAAGTTTCATAATGTTTTGGTCTAGATGGCAGTTATCTGCCAGGGAAGTTTGCTTTGCGTTTTTCTAAAAATGCGGTAGTACCTTCTGTAAAATCTTCTGTACCAAAACAGTTTCCAAAGGCTTCTATTTCTACATCATAGCCATTAATACCATCTTTATAGCTGGCGTTAATGGCTTTTATAGCTTCTGAAATAGCAACTGAAGAGTTACGCATAATTTTATCTGCAATTTTATGGCATAAAGCTAATAATTCTTCTTGCTCAACAACATGGTTAACCAAACCATAAGACAAGGCTTGTGCTGCATCAATCATACCCGCAGTCATAACCATTTCCATGGCTCGGCCTTTACCCACGAGTTGTGGTAATCGCTGTGTACCCCCATAACCAGGAATAACACCTAGTGAGGTTTCTGGCAATCCCATTTTAGCATTAGTGCTAGCTACCCTAAAATGACAGGCCATGGCTAGTTCTAGTCCACCCCCCAAAGCAAAGCCATTGACTGCAGCAATTACAGGTGTGCTTAAATTTTCAATAAAATCAAATAATAAGGCTTGGCCTTGCGCCGCTAATTTTGAGCCTTCCTCGACATTAAAATCAGCAAATTCACTAATGTCCGCACCTGCCACGAAGGCCTTTTCACCACTACCAATAACAATGATAACCTTAGTCTTCTCGTTTTGATTGGCTTCATCAAGAGCCTCATGAAGCTCTTGAATGGTTTCTCTATTGAGAGCATTGAGTTTACTCGGTCTGTTTATTGTAATGGTTGTAATACCGTTAGAATCTGCGGTAAGTATATTATTAAAAGCCATAGTCTTTAAGATTTAATGATTAAGCTGAGATTATTTTGATTTTCTTTGGTTTTAATAGCTACATTTTAGGAAAAGATACGGTGAATATGGTTCCTTTTCCGAGTTCTGAGGTAAAGGTAATACTTCCGTCGAAGGTTTCCACAATATTTTTAACCATAGCTAAACCCAGACCCATACCACTAGTCTTAGTAGTGAACTTTGGTTCAAATATTTTCGATTTTGTCTCCTCTGAAATACCACTTCCGTTATCCTCAACGGTTATTTTTATGAGGTCATCTTCTGTAAATACGTTAACATCGATTCTTGGGTTTGAATTATCATTAGTCATTGCCTGGATACTGTTTTTTACCAGATTAGTTACCACCCTTATCAGTTGGGTTCTATCAAATTTTGCAATGAGCTCTTCCGAATCTGCTGTAAAATGAATATAGTTTTCATTGAAAATATCTAAGGCTAATTTTACAATGTAGACTACATCTAAGAGTTCACTCTTTTGGGCTGGCATCTTAGCAAAGTTAGAGAATGCTGAAGCAATGGAAGTCATCGTATCTATTTGTTGAATTAGCGTATTGCTATATTCTGCTACCTTTTGGTTAATGTTAGGGTCGTTTGGGTTAAACTTGCGTTGAAAACTCTGTACACTAAGCCGCATAGGCGTCAATGGGTTTTTAATTTCGTGAGCGACTTGTTTTGCCATTTCCCGCCATGCCTGTTCTCTCTCACTAGTAGCTAACTTCACTGCACTAGCCTCTAGCTCATCAATCATACTGTTGTAAGATTTTACCAAAGTTTCAATTTCTTCACTTGAGGATTCTATCTGAATTTTAGAATTGCGCTTTTCCAATCGAATTTCATTCATTTTATCACTAATGGTTTTAAGCGATTTTGTAATGTATTTTGAAATGAAATAGGCGAAAATAATTGCCGCCAAAATCATAGCGACATAAGCATAACTTAATCTCAGTAAAAACTCATTTAACTCCCTATTCAGGAAGTCATCATTTTCTAAATAAGGTAAATTGAGAATCGCCAAATTTTTAAACTTCCCATCAGTAATATAGGAATAAGAAGACTGAAAGGTCTGTCCGTTTTTTTGGTTCTTTACAACGTAGCGGTGCTCTGCCGTGTTAGAGAGTTTATTTAAAATTTCAGCATTTAAGCATAATTCTGTAGAATCCCTTAAAATGGTACGTTTTGAGCTTTTGAGCAGTTGACCATCCAAATCATAAAGGTTGATTTGTAGATTGTGTATGGCGTCTATATCAAAAATATCCTCTTTGAAAATAAGGGGTATATTCTCTGTAGTTACTGGGTATGTAGTTTCTTTAATTGTAAAGTTAATGCTCTGCTTAATGGCCTTTTCCTTTCTATCCAGACGTTCTTTATGATAATCCTTAGCCTCCTCGTTATATTGATAAATAGTGACTGCCGCAATTAGGACAGATGCCAATAATACTAGAAGTATCATGGCAATGAATATTCTAGACCTTAGAGAAAGTTTTTTGATTATCATTGCTTGTCCGTGAAAACGGATGTCATTTAATTTAGTTCTAAATATAGCAATAATCGCGCCAACTAGGCATCTGGGTTTTTAGCCCGAATACTTTTGTAAACCTTAAACCCTAGCATGATAAGAATACCCAATATGATGATACCGCCCACACCAAAAATCCAGTTCAATGAGTTTTTCAAAATGACCAAAAACACAACAGCAAAAAGAATGAATGTGGCACCTTCATTCCAGAGGCGCATAAAATTTGAAGTCTTTTTTACAATGTCTTGCTGCAACTGTTTGAAATAAACGTGGGTCTGGTAATGATAGGCATATAGCAAGAATACAAATGCAAGTTTTACATGCATCCAACCTTGCTGAAGAAAACTTGGAACCAGTACTAAAAGCCAAAGAGCAAAAACTGTTGCTAAAATCGCAGAGGGCCATGTGATAATGTACCATAATCGTTTAGCCATGAGCTTCAGCTGCTTACCTAAAATCTCCTTATCTGGCGACGGTTTGTAAAAAGCTTCTATTTGATAAACAAATAATCTTGGAATGTAAAAAAGCCCTGCAAACCAGGTGACCACAAAAATCAAATGAAGCGATTTTATGTAATTATAGTATTCCATTAATCCTCAACAAAAAGGTAATTCAACCCCTTGGCATTGAACGCAGCATTAAAGGCTTTTATCTCATTACTCAATAAAGCATTAAACACATCCAATTCCTTGTTAATCTTACCCGTAAGCTCATTTTTAACCTCTATGGCCTGGTCTGTAGGTGGAAAATCACCACGACTCGTTAAGGCGTTTAATCCTCCTAATTTATCCGTAAGTTTAATTGGAAAATTCAATGGGTCTTGGTTACTTCTGTTTTTGGTTTGATACAATGCTTTCTCAATATTAGACAGTTGTTCTTCAAGTGTTTTTGCTTTTTCTAAAAGGTCTTTTACATCTTCATTATCCTTGTATTGTTTTTGAAAAGCCCCTAACTGCTCATTAATAGATCGGATGTTTTTAATGGATTTGTGTGCTTTGTCCACAGTAGAATTAACGTCCGTAATAAAATCGAACTGTTTTTCCATGTCTTCTACAGAACTTTCTGCCCTTGGGTCTGGAACAATAGTAAACGTTTGGTTTTGCTCGTCACCATTCACATTGAGTGATACCTTATACCTTCCAGGAACAGCTTTTGGTCCTTCCAAGCTTGCAGCCCATAAAATCATTCCTGGTAGCCGTTCAGCGCCATCGTAAGTCATATTCCAAATGAATTGGTTAGGTCCATTTTTTACTGTCAGTTTGTTTTTCTTATCAGACGTTGAAAACGTTTTTATGGTATCGCCCTTTTTATCAAAATAGGTTAATGCCACCTTGTCATCTTCATTGTAGTCCTTTAAGTTGAAATAGGTGATAACACCATTAGGGTGATTTGTACCAGAAGTTAAACTGCCTTTTCTGCTACCACCAGACATTCTATAAGAATCTTTTGGTTTAAATAAGTAATTCTTGTCTAAATCGGCATCAAATAACTGATTTATAACCGATAAATCGTCAATAATCCATAAGCTTCTTCCCTGAGTAGCAACAATAAGATTATTGTCTTTAATGGTTAAGTCTGTTATTGGAACTATAGGTAAGTTGAGTTGAAATGGTTTCCAATCCTTACCATCGTTAAAGGAAATGTACATTCCTGTTTCCGTTCCTGCATATAGAAGTCCTTTCTTTTTTGGATCTTCACGTACTACTCTGGTAAAATGCTCTTCATTAATGCCATTGGTAATCTGCTTCCAGGTTTTGCCATAGTCCGTAGTTTTATAAAGATATGGTGCAAAATCACCTGTTTTATATTTTGTACCTGCCACATAGCACGTACCTTCATCAAAGGCGCTTGGTTCAACACTATTAATCATCATCCATTTTGGCATTCCTTTGGGGGTTACATCTTCCCAAGTTTTACCTCCATCTTTAGTAACATGAATCAATCCGTCGTCACTACCTACCCATAGCAAACCTTCCTTGAGTGGTGATTCCTGAGCGGCAAAAATAGTACAGTAATATTCCACTGCGGTATTGTCTTGTGTGATTGGACCTCCAGAAGATTTCTGCTTTTCTGGGTCATTAGTTGTTAAATCTGGACTGATAACCTTCCAAGATTGCCCTTCATTTTCTGTTACATGTACATGTTGGGAAAACGTATACAGTTTGTTCGGGTTATGCTTGGAAAAAATTATCGGAAAATTCCATTGAAACCTATACTTCATAGCTTCTGCACCAGCACCCATTGGATTATCTGGCCAGACATTAATAGCTCTAGTAGTACCGCGCTCATGGTTAACACGTGTTAGGTATCCGCCATAACTTCCACCATAAACGATATCATTATTTTCTGGGTCCACAGCGATATGTGCGGACTCTCCCCCGGCAGTGGGCTCCCAATCATCCTCAGAAATGGAATAGCCATCTGTTCTATGTGCAATTCTTATAGTAGAATTATCCTGTTGTGCGGCATAAATACGATATGGAAATGCGTTGTCTGTTGTGACACGATAAAATTGTGAAGTTGGCTGGTTGTAATATGTACTCCAGGTCTCACCACCATCATAAGTAATCTGTGCTCCGCCATCATCACCAATAATCATTCGGTTTGGATCTTCAGGAGCAATCCATAAATCATGATGGTCACCATGAGGCGCACGATAGTTGCCAAAGGTCTTTCCACCATCTGTACTTTTGTGATAACTAACATTGAGCACGTAAACCGTATTGATGTCTTTCGTATCGGCATAAACTCGTGTGTAATACCATGCGCGTTGACGCAATTTACGTTCACTATTTGCCAAGGACCACGTTTCACCGCCATCGTCACTACGATAAAGACCACCATTATCTTTATTTTCAACCATAGCCCAAAGGCGTTCATTATTAATAGGGGATACCGTTACACCAATTATTCCTAAAATACCTTCTGGAAATCCCTCATGCCTTGAAATCTCAGTCCAGGTTTCACCGCTGTCTGTACTTTTCCAAAGTGCAGAACCCTCACCCCCGGAGCTTAAACTATATGGTGTCCGTTGTACACGCCAAGTTGAAGCATATAAAATTCTTGGATTTGTTGGGTCCATAGTCAAATCCACTACACCTGAATGTTCATTTGAAAATAAGGTTTTACGCCAAGTTTTACCCCCATCGGTACTTTTGTAGACTCCACGTTCTTCTGTCGGTTTATAGATATTACCCATAACACCAGCATAAACAATATTGTGATTAGTAGGGTGAATGGCTATACGCGGAATATGTCTTGATGTTGACAAACCTGAAGCCGTCCATGTCTTTCCTGCATCCACACTTTTCCAAACCCCATAACCTGAGGAGACATTACCGCGAACTGTTTTCTCACCGCCGCCGACATAAATAACGTTAGGATCACTTTTAGAAACACTAATGGCGCCAATACTACCACCGAAAAAACCATCGGAAATATTCTCCCATATTCGACCACCGTTGGTTGTCTTCCAGATGCCACCCCCAGTTGCACCAAAATAAAATAAATTAGGCTGATCAGGGACACCCGTTACCGCGGCACTACGACCACCTCGAAACGGACCAATAAGACGGTACTCCAAACCACCATAATCGGATTCAGTAAAGTTTTGGGATTCAATATTTAAGGTAAAAAAAGATAGAGAAAGGGCTATCAAAATGGCTGGAAATCGCATAGGTATATAGGATAATTTAATTAAAAGCTAAAATTACAATATAAAAATTACTTTGTTTTTGAACTCAATAAATTTAACGTCACTTCACGGTGAAGGAAATAAGCAGTCACAATAGTTGCTAAAATATCAGCAACCGGAAAAGCTATCCAAACCCCTAATTCGCCATAAAAAATCGGTAAAATAAAAATTAGTGGAATAAAGAAAATACCTTGGCGAAGAAGGGTTAAAATTAAGGCCGGCAAGGCCTTTCCAATGGCCTGAAAATAAGCGGCTCCAATAAGCTGAACAGCAATTATGGGCGTGGCCAAAAACACATAACGCATAGCGGGTGGCGTTTCTCGAAGTACAGCTTCATCTTGTGTAAAAAGGCGTGTTATTCCTTCAGGAAAGACCATTAAAAAAATGAATACTAGTGCAGCCAAAGCCGCAGCGTATTTAATAGCGGTTGTGATGCTTTCCCTAACCCGTTTATAGTTTCCTGCACCATAGTTAAAGCCTGCAATAGGAAGGAAGCCTTGTGTAATTCCATAAATAGGAAAAAAGGCAAACATTATCATGCGGCCTACAATAGCATAGGCTGTGACTGAAGTTTCGCCACCTAAATCAAATAAAATATTATTCATTAAAAGGTAGGTGACACTAACCACCGCCTGGCGTGATAAGGTAACAAATCCCAGGGACCCGATTTCCTTAACGATGGGTAGTTGCAATCCAAAATTGCAATTGGCAATTTTTAATTCTGAATTTTTTGAAAGAAAAAACCAAAGGATAAAGGCCAAACACAACATGTAAGATGCCGTTGTTGCCCACGCTGCACCATACATACCAAAATCAAACACATTAATTAGTATATAATCCAAAAGTAAGTTCCCAACGGATGGAATCAACATGGCGTACATAGCGAATTTTGGCTTGCCTTCAGCCCTAATAACGGTATTCCCCATCATACAAAGGGCTAGGAAGGGGATACCATAAAGAACAATAACGTAATAGATTTTGGCTGGTTCAAAAATAGCACCTCTACCACCAAAAGCTGGAATTATGCTATCCACAAAAATAAGCCCAGGGATAACCAAGGACACCGTAAGCAATAAGGTTAAGGTAATTTGATTTCCAAAAGTGGTTAGGGCCTTTTTCTTATTATTGCCCCCAAGTGCCCTCGAAATAATGGAAGATCCTCCTATACCTATGGCCATACCTAAGGCCGCAATAAAAAAAGACACCGGTAAAACAACGTTAATGGCCGCTATAGCTACCGAACCAATCCAATTACCAACAAAAATGGTATCAATAAGAATATTGAGAGACATCACAAGAATTCCAATAGAGGCAGGAACAGCTTGCTTTATAAGCAATTTTCCTATAGGCTGATTACCTAAATCCTGTGATGATACCTTAGCCATTAAACAGGCGCCATTTCAGCAGTTGCCCACTCATTAATCCATTTGGCCAATAAAGCGACCCACTCATCACTGTCATTTAAACAAGGAATGGTTGTAAAATCCTTTCCTCCCACTTCATGAAATATTTCTTCACCTTCCATAGCTATTTCCTCCAAAGTTTCTAAACAGTCGCTTACAAATGCGGGAGTTACAATGGCCATTTTCTTCATCCCTTCCTTGCCAAAACGCTCAATTGTGCGATCCGTATAAGGCCTTAACCAGGGATCAAATCCTAAGCGGGATTGAAAACTAGTAGAATACGTTCCCTCTTCCATATTTAATTTTTCACCAACAAGCCTAGTGACCTCAACACATTGATGTTTATAACAAAATTCGTGTGCAGGTGATGGTGTTTTACAACATTGGCAATCGCCGGAAGGTTTAGGATTGCAATGTGATTTTGTAATATCACTCTTTCTGATGTGTCGCTCGGGCACGCCATGATATGAGAACAATAGATGCTCATAGTCTTTCCCTTCAAGGTGTTTGGCAATACTGTTGGCCAAAACTTTTATGTAGTCTGGATTATTGTAGAAGGGTTTTAAATCCGTAATATTTAGTTTGGGGAAATAAGCTTGTCTTATCTCCTCGGCCAAAACCAAAATGGTCTCTGTAGTTGCCATAGCATATTGGGGGTATAATGGAATTAGAAGTACGTCTTCTACACCTTTATCGACTAATTCCTGAAGCCCTTCTCTTATGGTCATGCTTCCGTAACGCATAGCCAAGGCTACAGGGAAATCGACTTGTCGTTGAACTTTTGCTTGCAGCCGTTCTGACAACACAATTAAAGGTGATCCCTCTTCCCACCATATTTTTTGATAGGCTTTAGCAGATGCTTTTGGCCTAGTGTTAAGAATGATTCCTTTGACTAAAAGATTTCGTGCCCAAAGGGGAACATCTATAACACGTTCATCCATTAAGAATTCGCCTAAATAGGTCTTAACATCCTTTGGATTTGGGCTATCAGGTGAACCCAAATTAACCAATAATATTCCTTTCTTCATCTTATGCCCGCAAACGCGGGTATCCTTTTTAGTTCCACCTGAATTACCCGTGGTGGAATGATTAACAATCTCTTTTTACAAAAATACGAACCAATACCTAAGCTCATTTTAATTATACCATTGAATTTTACAATAAGGGCATAACGATTGATTTTTAGGAATTCGATTCTAAAATGTACTTCTTTGGTGTAGTTCCAAACTTCTTTTTAAAGGCTGCGATAAAATGACTGGCTGTACTATAGCCAACCTTAAGGCCTACCTCATTAACATTAAATTTACCGGACTCTAGATATTGTCTTGCAACCTCCATTTTATAATCAAGCAAAAAACTATAAACCGAATCGCCATATATCTGCTTGAATCCCTCTTTTAACTTTTTAAGGCTTAAACCAACGTCGGCAGCTAAATCTTTTAAACTTGGGGGCTCTACCATATTGGCAATAATGATATCCTTAGCTTGTTTTAATTTGGCCACATTAACCTCATCAACCAAAAATGGGCATTGCTCAATATCTGCATCCTCACTACGATTAAAAAACAAGCTCAACAGTTCATAAGCCTTTGCTTTAAAATAAAGGGGCTTTATAGAGGTGTTTAAATTAAAACTAATTAACTGATTTAAAACAACAGCCATGGAGGGCGAAATTTTCCCATCTTTATAGTATTTCTTGTCCTTATTCTCATCCGTTAAAAAAGTAATATAATTAGCGTCCTTAGAAAAAAGACTATGGAATTTTTTTATTGGAATGAGCAATGACACCAGTGTCGCTTTAGGTTGCGCCTCTAAATGTATGGGTAAATCTCGTTGAGGATTATACAATAACAAGGAGGTCTCTTCATTGATATTTAAAGAGTAATTTCCATTATTAAAGACAAAGGTTGAATAGCTTCTTGTACAAAAATGAAATTGGATAAAATTACTATCAATCTCGTGACCAACAACTTCAATATTTGTTGTTTCATTTTGATAAGTCAATACGGTAAAGCCATCTTCAATATCAACTTCGTCAAAAGTACCTCTAGCGATACTTTTTGTTGTTGAATTTTCCATTTTCATTTTACTGTTATTTAGATTCGTTCTAAACTAAAAGGTCTTAATCCACTGATTTCACTACAAAAATATGACAAATATCATGTTATTTTTAAAAAATAAGTTAAAAACCCAGAATCGATATTTAAAGTTCTTTTAGCGTTATTTTTTTGTTATTAACAAAATTACATTTGCATTGTTAATTTCCTAGTCAGGTAAACGAGCGAATGCAACACAAGAGTACATTCTTTTATGCCATAGGCCTCAGCTACAAAAAGGCTGACGCAGAGGTGCGCGGACATTTTAGTTTGAGCGATACGGCCAAGGAAGACGTATTAAAACAAGCTAAATCTAACGGTATAGAAAGTCTTGTAGTAATATCTACCTGTAACCGTACTGAACTGTATGGTTTTGCTGAACATCCCTATCAGTTAATCCATCTTCTCTGTGAAAACACAAAAGGTACTGTTGAAGAATTTCAAGAGGTAGCATACGTTTACAAAGCAAAAGAGGCTATTTCGCATATGTTTAGGGTAGGTTCTGGACTGGACAGTCAAATTCTTGGAGATTTTGAAATTATAAGCCAGTTAAAATCAGCAGCAAGACAGTCTAAAAAAGCCAATTTACTTAACTCTTTTTCAGAACGCTTAATAAATGCTGTCATTCAGGCTAGTAAGCGCATTAAGAACGAAACCGAATTATCGTCTGGTGCAACTTCAGTATCGTTCGCCGCTGTGCAATATATAATGAACACTGTTGAAGGTATTTCAGATAAAAATATCCTTCTTTTCGGTACAGGAAAAATTGGCAGGAATACCTGTGAAAATTTAGTAAAGCATACGAAAAACTCCCATATTACTTTAATAAATCGAACCAAAACTAAAGCTGAAGAGGTTGCCGGTAAGTTTAATCTTATCGTAAAGGATTTTGAAAGTTTAGAGGAGGAAGTTAATGCGGCAGATATTGTGATTGTTGCTACGGGAGCGCAAAACCCAACAGTACAAAAAGCGTTGATTTCAACTAACAAGCCCTTATTGTTTTTAGACTTATCGATTCCTAAAAATGTGAACGAAGATGTAAATGACCTCCGTAATGTGACTCTTGTCCACATGGATGATTTAGCTAAAATCACGGATAATACGTTGGAAAAACGCAAAACCTTTATTCCCACTGCAAAAAAAATCATTGATGAGGTCATGGGAGAATTCAATGGATGGCTAGACACCTTAAAATTCGTTCCAACAATTCAAGCTATTAAACATAAGCTTTCAGTTCTTACAACCACTGAAATAAATACGCAACGCAAAAAAATAAGCGACTTTAACGAGGACCAAGCAGAACTTATTAGCAATAACCTTATTCAAAAAATAACGAATCACTTCGCCCACCACCTGAAAGAGGATCAACACACCTCTGATGAGAGTATTGAGCTCATAAAAAAAATATTCCAGCTAGAAGAAACTACTGAAAATGTCTAAAGTGATTCGTATTGGCACACGAGATAGCGAACTTGCTATGTGGCAAGCTAAAACTGTCCAAGCACAACTTGAGCATCTCGGTCACAAAACCGATATAGTCCCTATAAAATCAACAGGAGATATTGTCCTGGATAAGCCTCTCTATGAATTAGGAATCACAGGTATTTTTACCAAAACCTTAGATATTGCTATGCTCAATGATGATATTGACATTGCGGTTCACTCATTGAAGGATGTCCCTACAAAACTACCAAAAGGGATTGTACAGGCAGCTGTAATAAAACGCGGTAATGTAAATGATACCTTGGTATTTAAGAACAATGAAGAGTTCCTCTCAGCAAAAGATGCCATCATTGCAACCGGAAGTTTAAGACGACGTGCACAATGGCTTCATCGTTATCCTACCCACACGATTGTTGGGCTTAGGGGAAACGTGAATTCGAGACTACAGAAACTAGAGGACAATGAAGATTGGAATGCTGCTATTTTTGCTGGGGCAGGGCTTGGACGACTCAATCTCACTCCTGAAAACGCTATAAATTTACACTGGATGATTCCAGCTCCAGCACAAGGAGCCATTATGATTACCGCATTGGAAAGTGATGAGGAAATACAAACTATTTGTGCAGAAATCAATCATGAAGAAACAGAAATATGTACAAGTATTGAACGTGAATTTTTGAACCGGTTAGAGGGTGGCTGCACAGCGCCTATCGGAGCTTTGGCCTATATAAAGAATGAGGAAGTTAATTTTAAGGGTATTTTACTGAGTAAAGACGGCACCAAAAAAATTGAAGTTACCAAAGTTGTTGAGCTTGGTAAACATCAGAACATAGCTGAATTCTGTGCGGATTATATTATAAGTAAAGGTGGAAACTCATTAATGGACAGTATTAAGCGCGATACGAAAACCGTAAACATCTATTCCACCAAAAAATTAACTGATGACCAACTTCAGTTGTTTCACAATGATGTGGTTGCCAATAGTAATGATGCCATAAAAATAAGTTTAAACAGACTCCCTCGAAGTGTTATTAAAAATGAAATTGAGAACGTAGTCATCACAAGTAAAAATACAGTGGAAGCCTTATTGCATAACTTTTCTTCAATAGAATTGCAATTTAAAAACATCTATTGTGTAGGCAGGCGCACCAAACGTATGGTACAGAAGCGCATTGGTGAAGTAAAACACACTGAACCTAATGCAAAGAAACTTGCTGAATATCTTGTAGAATATCTCGAAGGTACAGAAGTCACTTATTTCTGTAGTGATCTGCGACTAGACCATTTACCAAAAATTCTCTCAGAACATAGTATTAAAGTTAACGAAATTGAAGCCTATCAAACCAAGTTTGATGCAGAAAAGGTAGAATCAGCGCTCGAAGGTGTTATGTTCTTTAGTCCTTCAACGGTTGAGAGTTTCATGAAACAAAACAAAGCCAGTGGAATAGCCTTCTGCATTGGAGAGACTACCGCACTTGCTGCAAAAAATTACTTTAAGAATACGCGTATCGCAAAAGTGCCGACCGTAGAAAGCGTTATTGAGCTTGTTAATGATTATTTTATGGCTATTGGCCCTTAGCCTTTCGTTTATAGCAAATAGCTCTACTAATAAAATCGTTATGAATTGAGAAACTTTAGAACACTTGACATTTGGAAAAACGGAATTAAAATTGTTAATGCCATTTATTTACTTTCTGAAAAGCTACCTTCTGAAGAAAAATTTGGAATAAGAAGTCAAATAACGAGGGCTGCAATCGCAGTTCCTTCGAATATAGCTGAAGGTTGCAGTAGAAATAGTGAAATTGAGTTTAAACGGTTTCTTGAGATTGCTATGGGTTCACTTTTTGAAGTTGAAACACAACTTGTAATATGCCAAGAATTAGGTTTCATTTCAATTCAAGAACTTAAAACCATCTTCGAACTTCTTCATAAAGAGGCTAGAATGATTAATAGCTTAATTAACAGAATAAAGAACAACTAAAAAATAATGGCCAATAGCCCAAAGCTAAAAGCCAAAAGCGTTTATATGATTAAAAACGATTTATATCTGCGGGCACTAAAGGGTGAAACTGTTGAACGACCACCAGTGTGGATGATGCGTCAAGCAGGCCGCTACTTGCCAGAATTCATGGAAATAAAGGCCAAATACGATTTCTTTACTAGATGTCGCACCCCTGAACTAGCCAGCGAAATTACAGTTCAGCCCATAAGGCGCTATGGTATGGATGCCGCTATTTTATTTTCAGATATCTTGGTTATACCACAAGCTATGAATATTGAGGTTGAGATGAAACCTAATTTTGGCCCCTACTTACCTAAGCCTGTGCGTACGCAACAAGATGTGGACAATGTAATTATTCCAGATGTTACCATCGAACTCGATTATGTGATGCAAGCCATTAAAGCAACAAAGGAACTTCTCAACGATGACATTCCTTTAATAGGTTTTGCAGGTTCCCCGTGGACTATTCTATGCTATTGTGTTCAAGGGCAAGGCAGCAAAAACTTTGATAAAGCCAAACAGTTTTGTTTTACCAATCCAGTAGGGGCTCACCAATTGTTACAAAAAATAACAGATACGACGATTGCCTACCTAAAGGAAAAAGTAAAAGCAGGCTGCAACGCTGTACAAATTTTCGATTCTTGGGGAGGTATGTTATCGCCAGTAGATTATCAAGAATTTTCATGGCAATATATTAACCAAATCATTGAAGCTTTAAAAGATGATGCGCCGGTCGTGGCTTTTGGCAAAGGCTGTTGGTTCGCCTTAGGTGAGATGGCAAAATCTAATGCCTCTGCATTGGGGATTGATTGGACTTGCTCAGCCAGAAATGCGCGCTACCTTACAGGAGGTAATATTACGCTTCAAGGTAATTTTGATCCATCTCGGTTATTTTCCCCACCTGCTGAAATAAAAAAAATGGTACACCAAATGATAACTGAATTTGGAAAAGACAAATACATTGTAAATTTAGGGCATGGTATTTTACCTAACATTCCGTTGGATAATGCCAAAGCTTTTATAGATGCAGTGAAGGACTATCATGTTTAAAACTATTTTATCCGGATTACAAGCCTACTCAGGCGGTTTTGCATTAATTTCAAAATTGAAATTGTGGAGCTACTTCGCTATTCCTATTTTAATAAGTATTGTAGTCGCTCTCCTTATTATTTCTGCAGCCTATGGCTGGTCAGACAATCTTGGTGAATGGATTGCTAACGTTTGGGTTTGGGAATGGGGAAAATCAGCTTTTACTACCATAGGCACCATAGTAGGCGGATTAGTAATCATTGTTATTGGTCTTATACTATTTAAACATATCATCATGGCCTTATCTGCGCCATTTATGAGTCCGGTGTCAGAAAAAATTGAAGCCTATATCACCAACTCTGAAAGTGTCACCAGTAGAAAAACTACATTTATGTCCCAACTCTGGCGAGGCATAAAGATAAATGGCAGAAATTTAATTATGGAATTAGTGTTGACCGTTCCGATTTTACTCCTCAAGTTTATTCCCATCGTTAATATTTTTTCAACAGTATTATTGTTTTTGGTTCAAGCGTATTACGCAGGATTTGGAAATTTAGATTACACTTTAGAGCGGCATTTTTCCTATAAAGAGAGTATTGCATTCGTTAAAAAACATCGCGGTCTTTCCATTGGAAATGGTATTGGTTTTTTATTATTACTATTGATTCCAGTTGTCGGTGTTGTTTTAGTTCTACCCTTATCCGTAACAGCAGCATCAGTCTCAACAGTTAAAGTTTTAAAATCTGAACATAACGCACTAAAGCCATAAGACTTTTCAAATGACTCTAAAAGACAGGTTTTATAATTATATACAGGATTTACAGGACACTATAACCTCAGAACTCGAAGTCATTGATGGTAAGGCCAAATTCAGGCAAGACCTGTGGAAACGCCCGGAGGGTGGTGGTGGTCGCACACGCGTTATTGAAAATGGTAATGTCTTTGAAAAAGGCGGTGTCAATATTTCAGGTGTTCACGGTAAACTTCCAGAATCAATGCAGCAATATTTTGGAGTTGAGGATGCCGATTTTTTTGCCTGTGGCTTAAGTTTAGTATTACACCCAAAAAATCCTATGGTTCCTACGGTACATGCCAACTGGCGTTATTTTGAAATGTATGACAAAACGGGAAACATCGTAAATCAGTGGTTTGGAGGCGGCCAAGATTTAACGCCTTATTATTTATTTGAAGAAGATGCCAAGCATTTTCATGAGGTTTGCAAATCTGCTTGCGATAAGCACAATTCTAATTTTTACTTAAATTATAAAGGGCGTTGCGATGATTATTTCTACAATGCCCATAGAAATGAAGGGAGAGGGATAGGTGGATTGTTTTTTGATTACTGTAAAGCTTCAAAAGATATGAATATGCAAAACTGGTACGATTTTGTAACAGAAGTTGGCGATAGTTTCTTAGAAGCTTATGTGCCCATAGTTAAAAAACGCAAAGATTTACCCTATACCAAAGCTCAACGCGATTGGCAAGAAATTAGACGTGGCCGTTATGTAGAGTTTAATTTAGTGCATGATAAAGGCACCTTATTCGGACTAAAAACTAATGGACGAATAGAAAGTATTCTAATGAGTTTACCACCACATGTGCAATGGGTCTATGATCACCAGCCCGAAGCTGGAAGCGAGGAAGAAAAACTAATCAAGGTATTAAAGAAACCTAAAAATTGGATATAAATTATGTTCCCAATTAGAAGAAACAGACGCCTAAGAAACAATGAGGCTATAAGAAGTTTAGTTCGAGAAACTATAATAACACCAAATGATTTTTTAGTCCCTCTTTTTATAGTTGAAGGACGAGGTGTTAAAGAAGAAATTGGGTCTATGCCCAATTATTATCGCTTTAGTCTGGATCTATTGAAAGATGAAGTTAAAACGCTTTGGAATTTGGGATTAAAATCTGTTTTACTGTTTGTAAAAGTAGATGACAAATTGAAAGACAATAAAGGCACTGAAGCTCTAAATCCAAATGGCTTGATGCAACGCGCTATTAAAACCGTAAAAGACGTTTGCCCAGAAATGTTGGTGATGACCGATGTGGCTTTAGATCCATTTTCATCTTACGGACACGATGGGATTGTTGAAGGTGGAAAAATAATAAACGATGCTACGGTTGAAGTTTTAGCCGAAATGAGTATTTCTCATGCTGAAGCCGGAGCTAATTTTGTGGCGCCGAGCGATATGATGGATGGTCGGATTCTTGCTATTCGTGAAGCTTTAGACCAATCTAATTATATAGAAACGGGGATAATGAGCTATTCGGCAAAATATGCCTCTGCCTTTTATGGGCCCTTTAGAGATGCTTTAGATTCCGCTCCTGTAGACATGGTAGATATCCCTAAAGATAAAAAAACCTATCAGATGGATTTTGCTAACAGAGACGAAGCTATTCGAGAAACCGAAATGGATATTAATGAAGGTGCAGATATTGTGATGGTCAAACCTGGCTTATGTTATTTAGATATTGTCAGGGACCTTAGAAATAATTTTGAAATTCCTATTGCAGTATATCAGGTCTCTGGTGAATATGCCATGCTGAAAGCTGCTGCCGAAAAAGGATGGTTAAACCATGATAGCGTGATGTTAGAGCAGGTTACCTCAATTAAAAGAGCTGGTGCAGATATTATTGCAAGCTATTTTGCTAAAGATGTAGTGAAGTTAATTTCGTAACTTCGCAAAACTTAAATTCAAATGCATTAATGGGCTTACTCATTTTTTACGCCATTATTTCTATTTTCTTTTCTTTTTTGTGTTCCATTTTAGAGGCTGTATTGCTCAGCATTACACCCACCTTTATCAATGTAAAAAAGAAAGAAGGCAAAGTGTATGCACAAGAACTTGAGGATTTAAAGAAAGATGTTGATCGTCCGTTAATTGCTATTCTTACCTTAAATACTATAGCACACACCGTCGGAGCGATCTTGGTTGGTGTTCAAGCGAAAGTGGCCTATGCCGAATCTTATGGTAGTCAGACCCAACGTATTATGGGCATTCAGTTTACTGAAGATGTCATGGTTGGAGTTGTTTCTACCGTAATGACTATTCTCATATTGGTAGCTTCAGAAATCATCCCTAAGACTATTGGTGCGACGTATTGGAAACAATTGGCCAATTTTACGGCGAAAGCCTTACATGTACTTATTTTTCCCTTAAAATGGACAGGTATTTTGTGGCTTTTGCAATTAACCACAAAACTTATAGGTGGCAAGGGCCACGGGAGTGTATTGAGTCGTGAAGGATTTGCAGCTATGGCTGATATAGCACGTGAGGAAGGTGTGTTTGAAGAAAATGAGAGCAAGGTTATTAAAAACCTATTAACCTTTAAGGATGTGCAGGCCAAAGACATTATGACCCCTAGAACCGTTATGAAAACTGATAACGAGGAGACAGCTATTTCAACTTTTTTTAATGAGAATCAAAATATCAGATTTTCCCGTATCCCTGTTTATACGGATGAGTCCGATAATATCACCGGACTTGTTTTAAAAGATGAGGTATTTAAGGAGATGGCTCTAGGCAATGGCACAAAAAAATTATCAGAAATTAAACGAAATATTATTATTGTAAATCGTAGTACACCCATACCTAAACTTTTTGAGCAGCTGGTGGAAAGTCGAAACCATATGGCTCTGGTCGTAGACGAATACGGGTCGGTAAGCGGTTTGGTTACAATGGAAGATGTTATCGAGACCCTTCTAGGTCTTGAAATTATGGATGAAAGCGACAATGTTTCCGACTTACAATTATTAGCAAGACGCAGCTGGGAAGCCAGAGCTAAGCGTTTGGGGCTCATTGAAAATACCAGTTCTGAACCTTAATGCCAACTTGTTACATTGAAACACCATTAGGATGCGCTAAAATTGTCGGTGACGAAAAGGGTATTTCATCCCTAACTATAGTGGGTACACAAAAAAACAGGTCAGAAATTATTGCTAGTGAACTTGAAGATTGTGTTGAGCAGGTCGAGGCCTATTTCAGCAATCAATTGACTCAGTTCAACTTAACCTTAAACCCCCATGGCGCCGCATTTCAAAAAATGGTGTGGCGGGAGTTACAGACCGTCCCTTATGGTACAACCATGTCCTATAGAGAGCTATCCAAAAAAATTGGTAATGTAAAAGCTATACGAGCAATTGCCAATGCCAACGCAAAAAACCCAATTTGGATTATTGTTCCATGTCACCGTATCATTGGTAGTAACGGTAGTTTAACAGGTTATGCTAGTGGACTTCATAGAAAGCAATGGCTACTCAACCATGAAAGCAAATACAAACAAGAATCACTTTTTTAAACTGACTTTCACTATATTTATTTCTTAAATCATCATTATGAAATTCCTTATAAAAACGCTTAAATTTATCGTTGTTTTACTGGCTCTTGCAGTAGTTGTATT
This sequence comes from Winogradskyella aurantia, assembly GCF_002266855.1. Classification (GTDB taxonomy): domain Bacteria; phylum Bacteroidota; class Bacteroidia; order Flavobacteriales; family Flavobacteriaceae; genus Winogradskyella; species Winogradskyella aurantia. The sequence goes on from NZ_NGJN01000001.1 coordinate 264,861, forward strand.
ATACCTCACGGATACAGATTATCTCCTTAAAGCCGTGCGAACGATATATTTAAAAGGCCATACTACAGCTTATTTAGAAGACTACAAAGAATTTGATAATCAAATGATTGAAGCTAGCGATGAGCCTCTTCCTTGGCCAAATCACAAAAATTACAATAGTGTTGAAGAAACTGAAACCCTGAAAGAGCTTAATAACAAATCAGGAACAATTGCATATGTCATCATTAAAAATGATAGCATTTGGTTTGAGAATTATTACGATGGTTTTAGTGAAGATTCTAAGTCCAATAGTTTTTCAATGGCCAAAAGTTATGTGTCTGGACTAATGCAAAAGGCCATTCAAGATGGCTATATTCAAAGTTTAAACCAACCTGTTTGTGATTTTTTACCTGCCTTTTGCGATGGAAAAGCCGCAAAAATGACAGTTGGCGATTTATCAAGCATGAGTTCTGGCACCAATTGGGATGAAGCCTATTATTCACCTCTGTCCATCACAACTCGTGCCTACTTTGACGATGATTTGGCCAAAGTAATTAATGGTTTAAAAATGGATACTGATTCAGGAAAAAGTTTTAAATATGCCAGTGGTGATACACAAATGCTAGCTATGGTTATTGAAAAAGCCAGTGGAAAAAAGCTCTATAAGTATTTCGAAGAAAGCTTTTGGAAGCCTCTTGGGTCAGAACACCCAACTTTGTGGCAAGTTGATAGTAAGAACCACGATTTGGTAAAAGCCTATTGCTGTATTGCCAGCAATGCTAAAGATTTTGCACGCTACGGAAAATTATTTAAAGATCATGGGAAATGGAATGGGAAACAAATTTTAGATTCTTCTTTTGTTGCTAAATCGATAAAACCACGTTTTAACGATGGTCAAATGTATGGCTACGGCTGGTGGATTGCTAGCGTTAAGAACAAGGAGGTATTTTATATGCGGGGACATCTGGGGCAATTAGTTATCGTAATACCTGAAGATAATCTAATAGTTGTAAGACTTGGACATACTATTACCAAAGCAAAGAATAATAACCATTCGCCTGATTTTTATACCTTTATAGAGGAAGCTTATGAAATGATGAATAAATGATTAGCAAACTCAACTTAGAAAATATTCTATTTTTAGACATAGAAACGGTTCCGGAAACAGAACATTTCTCTGATTTAGATTCAACGAAACAAGACCTTTGGGATGCTAAATCGAGATACCAACGGAAAGATGATTTCACCGCAGAAGAGTTTTATGATCGCGCCGGAATTTGGGCTGAATTTGGCAAAATTATATGTATTTCTGTTGGCTATTTTCATTTTGAAGGCGATATAAGGCAATTTAGGGTAACCTCTTTTTATGGTGATGAAGTTAAGATTTTAAAGGATTTTAAAAATCTTATAATCTCACATTTCAGTCAAAACAAACACCTCCTTTGTGCGCACAATGGAAAGGAATTTGACTTTCCATATATAGCCAGGCGTATGATTATTCATAATATTCAATTACCGTATAAACTAAATCTTTTTGGTAAGAAGCCGTGGGAAGTCCCTCACTTAGACACCTTAGAACTGTGGAAATTTGGAGACTACAAAACCTACACCTCTCTTAAACTTTTGACCAACGTGCTAGGAATTCCATCGCCTAAAGAAGATATAGATGGTAGTGAAGTCTATGCGGTTTATTATAAAGAGAATAACCTAGACCGGATCATTTCCTATTGTGAGCGAGACACTGTTGCCGTGGCTCAGATTCTGCTTCGCCTGAGGGGTGATGAGTTGTTGGATAGCAGCGAAATAAAACGTATTTAATATCAAAGAAGTGTCAGATAAACGACTAGTTGTTGTTGATAAACTTAATATTTCATTCTATAAAGATGAAATAGAAACCCAAATCATTAAGTCTATATCGTTCCATGTAAATTCTAATGAAATTGTTGCTATCGTAGGCGAATCAGGTTCTGGCAAATCCATAACTTCTTTAGCTATTATGGGGCTATTACCAAAAGGGATTTCTAAAATTACCTCGGGTCATATAAATTTCAACAACCAAGACCTTGTGGGTTTATCCGAAAAGCAATATCAAAAGATACGTGGACAAGATATTGCAATGATTTTTCAAGAACCGATGAGTTCTTTAAATCCATCTATGCGTTGTGGTAAGCAGGTGGAGGAAATTTTAAAGGAGCATACTAATCTGAATAAGGCTGAAATTACTTCTGAAGTCATGAGACTATTTGGTCAAGTAAAACTTCCTGCTCCTGAACGAATTTATAAAGCCTACCCACACGAAATATCTGGAGGACAAAAGCAACGTGTTATGATTGCTATGGCCATAGCTTGTAAACCTAAATTACTTATAGCTGATGAACCAACTACGGCATTGGATGTTACCGTGCAAAAAGAAATTTTAGAACTACTAAAGCGAATACAGCAAGAAACCAAAATGAGTATCCTTTTTATTTCGCACGACTTATCACTTCTTTCAGAATTGGCTAATCGTGTAATTGTTATGTACAAAGGAGAAATAGTAGAGCAAAATACGGTTGAAAATATTTTCAAGAATTCACAGCATAACTACACTAAGGCCTTAATTGGCGCACGGCCGTCGTCTAATTATAGACTAAGAACCTTACCGACTATATCTGATTTTATGTCAGATTCAATTAATGAGGATATTATAACAGCAGAAGAAAGAAAACAAAAGCATAGAGAACTATATAAGCAACAACCTCTGCTAGAGGTTCTTGATGTTGAGAAAGAATACATCTCTAAAAGTAGTTGGTTTAGAAAAAAGGAAACTGTTAAAGCCGTGGGTGGTGTGAGCTTTAACATATACCCGGGTGAAACGGTTGGATTGGTTGGCGAATCTGGTTGTGGTAAATCAACACTTGGTAATGCTATTCTTCAATTAGATAAAGCAACCTCAGGAATTATTAAATACAAGGGTACAGATATTACGCAACTCAATAAAAAAGCAATACGGAAATTAAGAAGAGAAATACAGATTATATTTCAAGATCCTTTCGCCTCTTTAAATCCTAGGCTTAAAGTTGGGGATGCCATTATCGAGCCCATGCAAGTTCATCATATTGGCAAGGGTTATAAAGACAGGAAAGAACGAGTAATGGATATATTGCATAAAGTTGGTTTAGATAAGGAGGCTTTTCAGAGGTTTCCTCATGAATTTTCTGGTGGACAAAGACAGCGTATTGGTATAGCTAGAACTATCGCTTTACAACCAAAATTAATTATATGTGATGAATCCGTTTCGGCCTTGGATATATCTGTTCAAGCTCAAGTTTTAAATCTATTAAACGATTTAAAGGCTCAGTTTGGATTTACATATATTTTTATTTCGCACGACCTAGCTGTAGTAAAGTACATGGCTGACCAACTTTTGGTGATGAATGAGGGGAAAATAGAAGAAATTGGAGAGGCTGATAGCATTTATGATAATCCTCAAAAATCTTATACTAAAAAGTTAATAGCGGCTATTCCAAAAGGGTTTTAAATTGATTAACCTTATAAAAGGAGACCAAAGCAGTTTTTTAAGTCTCACCAACGATAATCGCGCAGATTAATAATTGAAACAGACATATTTACCATTTTTACTAGTGGTGACTCTTAGATCAATCTTAAAACAGGTTGTTTAATTAAATAAATAAGATTAATAAAAAAAGATATTTATGCTAGAAAAAATTATAGCATAAATATCTTTTTGGTCAATTTTAGGACGCTTGAGACTAACTGTAGGGTGTCCTTAAAATTTAAAATTGAACTACTTTCGTTAGTAGTAGGTTCTGGTAGATTTGGTTTTGTTCTCATAAGTAATTATTTATGACAGATTTGGGGCAAATCATAAATTAAGTTTATGATAGATTTGGTTATTTAAATTTGGGATTGCTAATATGACATATTTTTTATAAAAGTCAGTTTAAAAACATTATTAATCGATAAAATACATATTTTTTTAACATTTATAGTTTATAATTTAGAATTATCCTACAAAAAAGCCACTTAGAGGAGTGGCTTAAAGTTAAAAATATCTTTTATTACAGTTTCATTTCAGGAATTTCACCTCTAACCATCAAATGACCTTCAGTTGCTTCCTTAATGGCTTCTACGGAAACTCCCGGCGCCCGTTCCAAAAGTTCAAATCCTCCTTCGGTCACTTCTATTACCGCCATATTTGTGACTATTTTTTTAACACAACCAACACCCGTTAACGGAAGGGTACACCTCTTTAGTAATTTAGAAGCCCCGGCTCTATTAGTATGCATCATTGCTACTATGATATTCTCTGCACTAGCAACCAGGTCCATAGCTCCACCCATGCCTTTAACCATTTTCCCTGGAATTTTCCAATTTGCGATATCCCCGTTTTCCGCAACTTCCATGGCCCCAAGAATTGTTAAGTCCACATGCTGTCCTCTAATCATTGAAAAACTCATTGCTGAATCAAAGAAACTTGCACCTGGCAAGGTTGTTATTGTTTGCTTTCCGGCATTAATTATATCAGGGTCTTCCTCTCCTTCGTATGGGAAGGGTCCCATACCCAGAACACCATTTTCACTTTGGAACTCCACTTCAATATCATCTCTTACAAAATTGGCTACCAGTGTTGGTATACCAATACCCAAGTTAACATAATAACCATCCTTAACTTCTTTGGCAATGCGTTTTGCTATTCCGTTTTTGTCTAACATAATTATTAGCGTTGTCTAACTGTTCGTTGTTCTATACGTTTTTCGAAATGTGCCCCTTTAAATATGCGCTGAACAAAAATACCAGGAATGTGTATTTCATTAGGGTCTAACTCTCCGACAGGCACAAGCTCTTCAACTTCGGCTACCGTTACCTTCGCAGCGCCACACATGTTAGGATTAAAATTTCGTGCCGTACCCTTAAACACCAAATTACCAGCAGCATCTCCTTTCCAAGCTTTTATAAAACCAAAATCTGCATCAAAGGCCCGTTCCATAATATGCATCTTCCCATTGAACTCCCTTGTTTCTTTACCGTCTTGGACTTCCGTGCCATATCCAGCAGGTGTGTAGAAAGCAGGGATTCCTGCTTGGGCAGCTCTACAGCGTTCCGCTAATGTACCTTGTGGAATTAGTTCTACTTCCAATTCACCAGATAACATCTGACGCTCAAACTCGTCATTTTCGCCCACATAAGATGAAATCATTTTTTTTACCTGATTCTGTTGCAATAACAGTCCAAGACCAAAGTCATCGACACCAGCATTATTAGATATACAGGTTAAGCCTTTAATGTTTAATCTTACCAATTCAGCTATGGCGTTTTCTGGAATACCTGAGAGCCCAAAACCACCAAACATAAAGGTCATTCCATCCTTCACCCCTTTTAGGGCCTCAGAAACATTTGGTACTGTTTTATTAATCATAAATCAATATTTATATCTGAAAAATACGAAAGAAAGACTAATTTTTATATCACAACAGGCAGAGAATAAAGCTAAGATTTCAACAATTATTAGAAATCCACATTTACCTCATCCTCCTTTTTATAATCAGCACCTAAATCGCCTTCATCCACCACATCGCAATCTACATTGATACTTAATTCTTCTGGTTTTTCAAACTCTTCCAATGACACATTAAGGGTATCATCGGCATAACACGACTTCATATAAAGCGCCCAAATTGGCAAGGCCATTGAGGCGCCTTGACCATAGGTGATTGACCCAAAATGTGCAGCCCTGTCTTCAGCTCCAACCCAAACACCCGTAACTAAATTGGGCACCATACCCATAAACCACCCATCACTCTGATTTTGGGTTGTTCCGGTTTTTCCGGCTATTGGATTAGTAAACTCATAAGGGTAGCCGGTAATTATTTCTTTATAAACAGGAACTTTTGAGGCCCAACTGTGCCTTAAGCGCTGACCTGAACCCGCTTGGGTAACGCCTTCCATAAGGTTCACCGTAACATAGGCAACTTCCTCACTTAGTACATCCTTACTTTCTGGAACGACTTGGTAAAGCACTGTTCCATTCTTATCTTCAATTCGAGTAACCAAGACTGGCTTATTGTAAACCCCTTTATTAGCAAAAGTAGAATAGGCGGCTACCATTTCATAAACACTAATATCTGGAGTGCCCAATGCAATAGCAGGTACTGGAAGAATATCTTGCTCAACACCTAATTTTTTCGCCATTTCTACTACAGGCTGTGGTCCAATTTCGTTCATTAATCGGGCCGTAACGGTGTTCGTTGAACTTGCAAGGGCATCCTTTAAGGTTTGAACACCAGAATAATTTCCATCTGAATTTTTTGTCGTCCAAGGTTCTGGGTTACCAAATTTATTGGCTTCAATGGTTATAGCAGTCCTTGGAAACGAGTCACATGGTGAAACTTGTAATTGATCAATAGCCGTGGCATAAACAAAAGGCTTAAACGTAGATCCTACCTGGCGCTTACCTTGTTTTACCATATCGTATTTAAAATGCTTATAATCCATGCCGCCTACCCATACCTTTACATGGCCTGTTTGTGGATCCATTGACATCATACCTGGTCTGAGGAATGACTTATAATACCGCATAGAATCAATAGGCTTCATAATCGTATCAACTTCCCCAACCTTACCGTCAATCCACTTAAAGACTGTCATTTCAATAGGTTTGTAAAATGACGCTTCAATTTCCTTGTCTGATTTTCCCTGATTTTTTAGAATTCGCCATCGCTCACCTCTCCGCATTCCGTTCTTTAATAATTTGTCTATTTCAGCGTTTTTTAATTCTAGAAATGGTGCTGTTGGATTGCGTTGTGGCGTATTTTGATGGTCAAACTCTGCTTGTAATCTAGGCATGTGTTGTGCAACTGCATCTTCCGCATATTGTTGCATTCTGTAGTCTATGGTTGTGTAAATCTTGAGGCCGTCACTGTATAGATCATATTTACTGCCATCTGGTTTTCTGTTGTTTTCATCATTGATCCAGTCTTTCATAAAAGCTCTCAAGTATTCCCTAAAGTATGTCGCTAGACCCTCACGATGAGATTCTGGCGTGTATCGTAAATCTAACTCTGTATCTATTAATGAGTCCCTAACCTCTTCATTGATAAATTCATATTTAGCCATTTGAGCCAAAACCACATCACGTCTATTTTTGGTACCAACCGGATTGCGTCTCGGATTATACAGTGAGCTATTTTTTAACATACCTACAAGCATTGCAGATTCTTTTAAATCTAATTCACTAGGTTCTTTGCCAAAGTAAATACGTGCTGCTGAACGTATACCGTCTCCGTTATTTCCAAAATCATAAATATTAAAATATTGGGAAATGATTTCTTCTTTGGTATATTGACGTTCTAAACGGATAGCTATAATCCATTCCCTTACTTTCTGCAGGGCACGCTCTAATTTATTTTTAGAAACTTGGTCTGTAAATAGTTGTTTTGCTAATTGTTGTGATATTGTACTAGCACCGCCACCACGACCCGTTAAGGCGCGCAAGGTTCCTCTAGCATCTATTCCTGAATGAGAGTAATAACGAACATCTTCTGTAGCTATGAGGGCGTCAATTAGATTTTGTGGCAAGTCCTCATATGCCACCGGTGTTCTATTATCATTGAAATAAAATTTACCGAGTGTTTTGCTATCAGAAGAAATAATTTCAGTAGCTAAATTGGTTTCTGGGTTTTCTAATCTGGTGTGGTCTGGCATTTCACCCAGAAATCCCCATGATGCAAAGAGAAATAATATCACGATAGCTAAAACCCCTCCTGCGAAAATCATCCAAAACCAACGTATATATTTTGAAAAATCGTCCGTTGATGTTTTAGTTGGTGTCTTTTTTTTTGCCATGATTACTTGTTTTCAACTCTTTCTATTCTAAAGCCTACCTCAGTAACACCTTCTAGATTAACAATACCATTAACCTTACCATTGTTGCGCATAGCATGTTGCACATTTACAATGTAGTCGCCCTCCTCATCAAATCTAAAGATATCTTGATATCCTCTATACCAAAGTTTATTTTCCTTCACATCTGAAAACCCAGTCCCCAGTAGTTCACCATTAGGTTTGGCCATTTTATACTCTAAAGTATCCTTTAAGGTTTTTCCGTGGGGATACTGTAACTCTACAATGAGATAAAGGTTGTTGTAGTCGTAATCATTGTTATTTCTGAGATTGACAAACAGGTTATAACTCTGAGTCGTATCCGGCGCTGTAAACCTAAAACTTGCTACGGAATCCTTATGCCATTCGTTAGGGAATGATTTATAGGTATCATAAACAGCTGCTGAATCGCAATTTGCTAATACGAAACAAAGTAAGACTACCAGTCTTTTAATTCTTCCTAGCATTTGGCTTTCGATTTCTGTTTCGGTTAGATTTACGCTTTCTATTGTTTTTACGTTTTCTATTTGATTTTGGATTATCAAAACGTGTTAAACTATCCTGTCCTACAACGTTCTCAAACTCTGTTTTAGTATCTTGAATATGCTCCGAAGCGTATTCCTCTAAACTGGCAACTTTATCTTTTTTCTTATTTTTTTCTATAATTTCATTGGCTTGCTGGGCAGTAATGACATGCCAGTTCATCCATTCACCTTCATAGGCGTACCACATTAAACCTTTGAAAATATCAGTTTTTTGGCAGACCGCTGTCCCTTTTTCTGTATAAAGCTTAATATCCGTTTTAGGAAACTCCTTTAATGCATCGAGATAAGCATCTAGCTCATAGTTTAAACAGCATTTCAACTTACCGCACTGACCGGCCAACTTGAGCGGGTTTAAGGATAGCTGCTGATATCTTGCGGCAGATGTACTTACCGACCTAAAGTCCGTTAGCCATGTCGAACAACAGAGTTCTCGCCCACAAGATCCAATGCCCCCTAGTCTTGCAGCCTCTTGCCTAAATCCTACTTGACGCATTTCTATACGTGTTCTAAACTCTCTTGCAAAAACCTTGATTAGTTCTCTAAAATCTACTCGCTCCTCCGCTGTATAATAAAAAGTCGCTTTGCTACCATCGCCTTGATATTCAATATCCGATATCTTCATTTTTAGATTAAGGTCTATCGCAAATTGGCGCGCCTTAACCTTCATGGGTTCTTCCTTGTCTCTAGATGCAGACCAAATATCGATATCCTTTTGGGTAGCCTTTCTATAGATTTTAAGGACGTTTTCCTCGTCATTAATATCTATTTTTTTTCGTTTCATTTGAACGCGAACAAGTTCTCCCGTAAGCGTTACCATACCAACATCATGACCAGAATTAGCTTGGGTAGCTACAAGGTCTCCTATACTAAGGGTAAGATTTTCAGTATTTTTAAAATAATGTTTTCTGCCATTTTTAAAACGAACCTCAACACCTATAAAAGGGTCTTGTCCGTTTGGAAGCGACATATTGGCTAACCAATCAAAAACGGTAAGTTTGTTACAGCTATCTGTGCCGCAAGTACCATTGTTTTTACATCCTCTTGGTTGGCCGTCTATTCCAGTTGAGCAACTGTTACAAGCCATACAATTTTTTATCTATAGTCCGGCGTTGATTTCCGGATAAACGATTCGTAAATTATTTATTAAAAGTAAAGATAGCATTATTTATTTAGTCGCATTTGGAATTTAAGTTCAGTTTAAGGGGCAACTGAAATTTTTTATTTAACTTGTTGCTCACATTGGCACAATGTAATCGATAAATCACAAAACAAACCAACTAAATAATGAAATACATTTTATTTATCGCTCTTTTACTTTTTTCGACCCATTTGGTCATTTCTCAAAATACCCAATCTGAAATTGATGGCGGAGAACACGGGTATGTACCGGAACAATCAGAATGTTTAAATGAACAGCAACGGCAGTTGATTATTCAGCAGTTAAAGTCTCAATCACTACTATTAAAGTCGGAGGGACGACTTGCCTTTTCAGAAGAAAATCGAGGAACTAATCCCTTATTCATTTGGCCAGTTCAAAAGAAACAAGGCCTAGAATACAATTCAGTATGGTCCATTTCAAACTATGTAGATCACAACCCAACAAGTCCGAATGCTTTACTAGATTACAACTGTGGGTCTAGAACCTATGATACCAGTAGTGGTTATGATCACCAAGGTTTAGACATATTTACATGGCCTTTTAGTTGGAAGCAAATGGATAATGATGATGCTGAAATTATTGCTGCGGCAGCAGGGCAGATTATTGCCAAAAGTGACGGAAACTTTGATCGAAGTTGTGATTTCTCGACCATTACACCATGGAATGCCATTTATATACAGCATAGCGATGGCAGTGTAGCATGGTATGGCCATATGAAAAATGGTTCACTTACAACTAAAAACGTTGGTGATACAGTTGTAGTTGGAGAATATCTTGGTATTGTGGGTAGTTCGGGTGTTTCTACAGGACCTCACTTACACTTCGAGGTTTGGCAAGATGGAACATATACTCAACTTATTGATCCGTATGTCGGAGCCTGTAATTCGTTAAATTCTGTGTCTTGGTGGAATTCTCAAAAGCCATACACTAACCCGGGGATAAATGCCGTACTAACGCACTCTGCTAATGTCGATTTTAATAATTGCCCTAATTCAGAAACGACAAATGAGAGTGATAATTTTATGCTTAATGATATGGCATATTTTTATATTTATTTAAGAGACCAGTATATTGGCTCAATGTTTAACGTAAAAATTATAAGACCTGATGGGTCTTATCTTTTAGACGCTGACTATACAAGTACTAACGACTATTATGCCTCCTACTGGTGGTGGAGTAGAGTTGTGGATATGGAAGGTATTTGGCAATGGCAGGCTACCTATGAAGGTGAGACCGTTATACATTCATTTAGTGTTGGAGCATTGAGCATTGATGATGAAGAACTTCAAGAGCTATCAGTATATCCAAATCCGTTTTCGGATACTATTTCCATTAACTCAAGCACCATAATCCATTCCGTAACTATTTTTGATTTTACCGGAAAAAGTGTTGTTCTATTTGAAAAGAAATCTCCGGAAGGTATCCGAGAACTTGACTTATCAACTTTGTCACAAGGCATTTATTTTGCAGATATCAAAGGGGATAATAAAGAACAAAAAGTCATAAAACTCCTAAAGAAATAGCTTAATTAAACTCAATTTCATAATTAAGCCTATCAGATAAGGATTTTAATTCGGCCTTCGACTTAAATATATTTTTGAAAAGTGTATTGCTCCATCCAATTTTCTTAGAGAAATCGTTAAAGGACTCCTCTTTCCAGTTAAACCCTTCCTTCCAGAAGGCTTTGGGTGACACATAACAGAAGGTATAATCGTAAACAAAACTAGATTCATTTTCATTAGACAATTCTGAAATAGTCTGAGGGGCCAGTAAGACAATATTGTGTTTTTTGCAGGTTGTCCTTATTGAGTCTATAAGAGGCTGGTAATCATTGGATAAAGAGGAAATATCAAAGTCATTATATGCCGTATTTCCTATTTTTCTGATGGGTCTTATTTGGAGAATATCAAAGCTTTTAGGACTAAAGTGCTTAAATAGATCTTTTAACTCGCGGAAATTGTCCTTGTTAAATGTATAATTAACACGTACTTTAAAATTGTACGTTGTCTTTAACTTTTCAAAAGCCTTGAAGGCATTGTGAAATTTCTCATAACTTCCTTTCTGCATAAAGCCTTCATAACTTTCTTTATAAATTCCATGGAGCGAAATAGTGAACTCATTTAAGCCTGCTTTTAATAGATTTTCTATTTTCTCTTCAGTAAGTAAGTTGGCATTTGTTGTCAATGAGATATAAGGTACATTATACATCTTACCAAGCTCAACCAGTCTGTCCAGATTTTTAAACAAGGTGGGCTCTGTACCACAGCCTAATTGAAGTTTGAGGGCTCTGTTAAAAATCGACTTGGCAACCAGCTCTAAATCCTCTTCCTTAAATTGGCCCTTTAAGGTCTTGACATAGTCAACGTCTGTAAAATAACACATTTTACAACGCAGATTACATGCAAGAACGGGGTCGAGATTTACAGCCAAATAACGTTTATTAAGCTTGTGCAACAGGTATAACCCTAGAAATTTAATTCTATGGTTTTTAATCCTTCTATTCAGCTGTAATAATTTATAAACGTTCATCCAATGTAAATAAATATAAAAGCCTGGTTAAAAAAGCTCTTTTTTTCATTTGACTTTGGTCTTGGGGAATTTTTCAAAAATATTTCTCAAATCCTTCTTGTAAGGCAAGTGGTCTGCTCTTCCTTTTTTAAAGATGTCGTTACTATTGCCTTGCCCTTTTCGTAACGCTTTTTGTTCCTCATAAGGCAACCTATTTATTTCCATACATGCTGTGGAGCAACAGTTTTCCATCTTCTCCTTACAGCTATCACATTGAATAAATAGCAAGTGACAGGCTTCATTAGCGCAATTGGTGTGTAAGTCTGCAGGCTGACCACACTGGTGACACTTAGCGATTATATCATCACTTATGCGTTCCGAGCGACGCTCGTCGAATACAAAGTTTTTTCCAATAAATTTATTTTCTAAACCTTTAGATTTTACGTCTCTAGCATAATTTATAATACCCCCTTCCAATTGAAAAACGTTTTTAAACCCTTTATGCTTGTAATAAGCACTGGCCTTTTCACAACGGATACCGCCAGTGCAGTACATAACTAAATTCTTATCTTGTTTATGGTCTTTTAGGTCCTCATCAATAATGTCCAAGGACTCCCTAAAAGTGTCCACATCTGGTGTTACAGCATTCTTAAAATGACCAATCTCACTTTCATAGTGATTTCTCATGTCTACCAAAACGGTATTAGGGTCTTCAATAAGTTCATTGAACTGCTCTGCATTAACATGGATTCCCTTATTCGTTACATCAAAAGTTTCATCATTTAGACCGTCCGCTACAATTTTAGGTCTCACTTTTACCTTTAATTTTAAGAAGGCAAAATTATCATGCTCAATAGCAATGTTAAGTCTTACATTTTCCAAAAATGAAATAGAATCCAAATGACTTTTGAATAACTCAAAATTTTCGGCAGGCACTGAAAGTTGTGCATTAATACCTTCGGTGGCAATATATATACGACCTAAAACATCGAGGTCGTTCCACGCCAAGAACATGTGATTTCTAAAAATTTTGGTGTTTTTAATTTTCGCGTACTTGTAGAAAGAGATCGTCAATCGGTCCTTACCGGCTTTTTCAATAAGAGCAGCTCTTTCTTTAGCACTTAAGTTATTGTACAGTTGCATGCTATACTAATTTTAAGTTTAAAGACTAATGAAGCGCAAAGGTATTATTTTTATAAATCTCTAAGCCCTTTAACATAAAAAAAGCACTTTAACAGTGTAAAGTGCTTTTTTAGATTAACCAAAATTAAAAAGACTTAAGAAGTTAATCCCAATGGGCTTCACAACTGCTGAGAAATGTGCAACACTTGAAACACCTAATGTCTAAATTCTGATTAGATGACCCTTATTCAATTAAGACCACCATAAACAAATAACCTACTTCACCAAACATCCTTTCGAATGAATTTCATAGCAATTTTTTCCTTTTCATTATTAAGATGTAAAAAGATAGAAATGGTTGCGTAAGAAAATTGAAAAAAGTAAAATAAATGGTATTTTTGGGGATAGATTAATAATGAAATATTTTGACAGATGAGTAGTGAAAAAGACGCAAAATTAAAAGCTCTAAAATTGACCTTAGACAAACTAGATAAGGCATATGGAAAGGGAACCGTAATGAAAATGAGCGACCAAGCCATTGATGATGTAGATGCCATACCATCTGGGTCTTTAGGTTTGGATATTGCCCTAGGGGTTGGTGGTTATCCACGAGGTAGAGTGATAGAAATATATGGCCCAGAATCTTCAGGTAAAACAACTCTAACATTGCATGCCATCGCTGAAGCACAAAAAGCAGGAGGCATAGCTGCATTTATTGATGCAGAACACGCTTTTGATAGGTTTTATGCTGAAAAGCTAGGTGTAGATTTAGAAAATCTTATTATATCACAACCAGACAATGGAGAACAAGCTTTGGAAATAGCAGATAACTTAGTACGGTCTGGAGCTATTGATATTGTGGTAATTGATTCTGTTGCGGCCTTAACTCCTAAAAGTGAGATTGAAGGCGAAATGGGAGATTCTAAGATGGGGCTCCATGCCCGCTTGATGTCCCAAGCACTGCGTAAATTAACGGCTTCTATAAGCAAAACCAACTGTACCATGGTTTTTATAAATCAGCTGCGGGAAAAAATAGGGGTGATGTTCGGCAATCCAGAAACCACAACAGGTGGAAATGCCCTTAAGTTTTACGCTTCGGTTAGATTAGATATCAGACGTTCCACGCAGATTAAAGATGCGAACAGTAATGTAATGGGCAACAAAACACGGGTTAAAGTGGTTAAGAACAAGGTTGCTCCTCCATTTAAAACTGCAGAGTTCGACATAATGTACGGCGAAGGCATATCTAAGGTAGGTGAGGTGTTGGATTTAGCTGTAGAGCACGATATAGTAAAAAAGAGCGGGTCGTGGTTTAGTTACGAAGATACTAAACTTGGGCAAGGAAGGGATGCCGTAAAATCCTTGATTAAGGATAACCCAGATTTAATGGACGAGCTTGAAGAAAAGGTAAGGCAATTGATTAACGAAACTAAGTAAAATAAAAAAACCTGAAAATTCAGGTTTTTTTATTTTAACACGCAACCCTTTTAAGTTTTATGCATCTATAAATAGATTGATTTGAAATTATTATGAAAAAATTTATTTTTTTATTCATCCTCTCGTCTCTCATTTTCTCGTGTGATATTGAAAGCGATAGTCCGAACTTTTCATTTGAAATAGTGGGAATAGACAGTGTTGAAACACCAGAACTCTTCATTTTTGCTGAAACTTATGAAATAAGTGTCACCTATATCGCTCCAAACGGTTGTTACGAATTTAATGACTTTATTTACGATATAAATGGCAATGAAAGAACTATTGCTGTTGTTAATACAGTTTACGATTATTCCAATTGTACAACAGCTGAAGAGAGTATAACAGTAAGCTTTAATTTTACAGTGACTTCAACTGAAACCTATTTATTTAGGTTTTATAAGGGCGAGAATGAAGAGGGGGCAGATGAATATCACCTCGTGGAAATTCCTGTTGAAATGGGAGATTGAGAACTAGTGACTAAATCAGCCAATACTAATTAATATAAGTAAAAATGTGAGTTTAGAGAAGCTCATAGAACAATGCATAAAACAAAATGCTCATGCACAAAGCCAACTATACAAGCTCTACGCGAGTAAATTATTTTCGCTTTGTCTTAAGTACTCAAAGAATTATGCTGAGGCAGAAGATAATCTGCACGATACATTTATAACTGTATTTAAAAAAATAAATCAGTTTAAAAATAGAGGTTCTTTTGAAGGTTGGTTAAAACGTATTGCAATTAATACGGCACTGCAACGCTACAGAGAAAATGTAGGTGTTTTTGATATTGTTAATGAAGGACAAATTCAAGATGCTGCAGTAGATATAGAAGATGATGATGTAAGTTTAGATTTTTTGCTGAAAATCATCCAAGAATTGCCAGATCGTTACAGGTTGATTTTTAACTTGTATGTATTAGATGGTTATTCGCATGTTGAAATCAGTGAGCTCATCAATATCTCTGTAGGGACGTCAAAATCAAACCTCTCTAGGGCAAGAGCAATTTTAAAAAGTAAAATAGAAGATTACAAAGCGAATTTAAATTCGCAGTCAATTTAATAATGAGCGATAAAAAACAAATTGATAGGCTTTTTCAGGAAAAGTTTAAGGACTTTGAAGTTCATCCGGACGACCAGGTTTGGAATCGCATAAGTGAAAGCCTTCCCAAGAAAAAGAAAAAGCGAAAAGTATTGCCGCTTTGGTGGCAGATCGCAGGTGTGGCGGCAGCCATTGTTTTGCTATTCACAGTTGGTATTACAATATTTAATTCAGAAGATGGTAGTGATGAGCAATTACCTGTCGTCAATTCTGAAGTTAAGTATAAAAATAAGTCTTCTGATTATGACAACGCTAACGAAAATCAGGCCGCAGAATACTTAAAGAATAATAATTCCTCAAATAATGTGGTAGTCGAAACAGATTCTATTGATGATTTGAAAATAAAATCTAATGAAGTTGGAAATTCAATAATAACTCAATTTCCGAAAGCAAATCGGAAAAGCAAATCGTCCCAATCCACGGTGATTGCAAATCAAAGTACTAACAAGCAAAAGCCATTGTCCAATAACAAGACTAATGACTTAATTAAAATCACTTCAGAGAATAAGGCAAATAGGACAGTTGCTAATTCCACTGACAATGTCAGTATACCAACATCTAAAGATGGCTTAAAAACCAATGGTGAACTAAAATCCGTGATAGCTACATCTGTTAAAGATAACTCAACTGCCGTTACTGAAACGCATAGCGAAAAAGTAAATGATACGAAAAATAAGAACAACACCAATACTGATCTTAATTCAATAGAGTCGGCCCAAACCAATGAGACAATGCCTGAAGAATTTAATACGTTGACCATTGAAGAAGCGATTGCAGAGCAAACAAACACTACAAATGAAAAAGAAAAAGTAAATGAAAGAGACAGGTGGAGCATTTCTCCAAATGTTGCGCCTGTTTATTTTAGCTCGTTAGGACAAGGATCTCCAATCAACGAACAGTTTAACAACAATGCTAAAGGTGGTGATGTCAATATGAGCTACGGAATAGCAGGTAGTTATGCAATCTCAAATCGTTTAAAGATAAGAGCCGGTATTAACCGTGTTAATTTAAACCAAACTACGGCAGATGTTTTTGCGTTTGTTGGCGCCCAGTCTTCGGCAAATGGTGTAATGGCTAGAATGCCAAACGTAGATTACAAAAGCAATGTTGCTTCTATAGCCCTTATGAGTTCTGAAATGATGAACAGAAACTCATCACCCGAGTTATTTAATACAAAGATTGCTGGTAATTTGGAACAACGTTTTGGCTTTCTAGAGGTGCCGTTAGAATTGGAATATCGTCTTTTAGATAAAAAATTTGGTGTCAATTTAGTAGGAGGGTTCAGTACATTTTTCTTGAATGAAAATGAAATATATGCTGACGTTAATGGTTCGTCTACCTTGATTGGTGAAGCTAACAATATAAATTCAACAAGTTTTAGTGCCAATTTAGGTTTAGGAGTGGATTACAACTTAACACAACAATGGAATATAAATCTTGAACCCATGTTCAAGTATCAACTAAATACATTCAATAATACCTCGGGTGACTTTAGACCATTCTTTATTGGTGTATATACAGGACTAAGTTTTAAGTTTTAGGTTAGTTAGGTTATTGCAACAGATCAAAGCAATGATGAAATGCAATGATGACAAAGCTGCTCGTGGTTAGGGCAGCTTTTTTTTATGGGCGGTATTGAGTTCGTTTAGAATTACATTTCTCGCTTCTGTATTTAGAGTTTTTGTGTCTTCAATTTTAAGGTCCTCCGTCTTTATAAACTTATGGATTTTAGCTCTCATTGGACCTGGGCCTCCACTGAAAAACGTGTAAGAAAAACGCTTTTTATTATCATAAAAGGTAATTGGTACTACAGGAATTTGATGGTTAATGGCTAGCCTAAAGGCTCCATCTTTAAAACTGTCTAAAACGATGTCCTCATCTGGTACGCCTCCTTCTGGAAAAATGCATATGCTCAATCCTTGTTTTAGTCTACGCTGTGCCCTAAGAAATACAGCCTGTCTGCTTTTGGCGCTACTTCTGTCCACAAGAATACAGGTACGTTTATAAAAGAAACCAAACAAAGGGATATTTGCTAACTCTTTCTTACCAACGAAAACAAACGGATTCTTAACAGTGACCAACATCAACATGATATCTGCCATTGAGGTATGATTGGCAATAAACATATAGCTCTTCTTGGGTTCTGGTTGCTCCTCTTTAATAACTTTATAGGCAAAACCCATTCCTATGAGGATAAATTTGGCCCAAAAAACAGCTAGTTTAAAAAAATAAGGGTACCATTTCTCTTTAGAGATAGATATTACTAGCAAAGGCATTAAAACAATAATTGGAAGTGCTACTAGTATGTAGAACCAAATACGATATAAAAACCAAAATGGATACTTAAGCACTACCATGGCATCAAAACTAAATAAATAGTTCTACTAAAAAAATTATCTTTGTGAACTATTATTTAGGAAGTTTAATTTTAATAAAATTCCCTCTTTCGTGGGAAGTTAGCATGGCAAGAATTTTAACAGGCATACAAAGTACGGGAACACCGCATCTGGGAAATATTTTAGGGGCTATTTTACCTGCAATTGAAAAGGCACGGGATGAAGCTAATGATTCGTATTTATTTATAGCGGATTTGCACTCTTTAACCCAAATCAAGGAAGCACAAACCTTAAGACATAATACCTATTCTACCGCCGCTGCCTGGCTTGCTTTTGGCTTAGACACAGACAAAAGTGTTTTCTATAGACAAAGTGATGTGCCACAAGTCACTGAATTGGCATGGTATTTAAACTGTTTTTTTCCTTTTAAACGGTTGGAATTAGCCCATAGCTTTAAAGATAAGGCGGACCGTTTGGAGGATATCAATGGCGGATTGTTCACTTACCCTATGCTAATGGCCGCTGATATCTTGTTGTATGATTCTGAAATTATCCCTGTCGGAAAAGACCAAGAGCAACATATTGAAATGACGCGAGATGTGGCCTCAAGGTTTCACGCAAAAATGGGAGACACCTTTGTGTTACCAGAAGCAGACATTCAAAAAGATACTATGCTCATTCCAGGAACGGATGGTGCAAAGATGAGTAAAAGTAAAGGTAATATAATCAACATTTTCCTGCCTGAAAAAAAGTTGCGCAAGCAAATCATGTCCATAAAAACCGATAGCACTCCTTTAGAAGACCCCAAGGACTGGTCTACTTGCAACTGTTTTGCTTTATATAATTTATTGGCTTCAGAAGAACAAGTGTCTCTAATGAAAACCAATTATGAAAAAGGCGGTTATGGTTACGGACATGCCAAGCAAGCCTTATATGAATTGATGCTAGATCGATTTGCTGAACCGCGAAAGCGCTACAATTATTATATGGAAAACCTCAGTGAAATTGATGCAGCCCTAGCAAAAGGTGCGGCAAAAGCAAAAATTGTAGCTGATGAGGTTTTGAAGCGTGTTAGAAGAAAAGTGGGATATTAACTAAGCAAGTTCAAACAACTTACCTGGCAAAGGTCTTACTACGCCCTTAAGTTCCATATTCAACAAAATACCTGCTAATTTGTATGTTGGGATTTGGCATTGAATGGATATAACGTCTAATAGTTCCTTCTCATTTTCTTTGAGGTAGTTGTAAATACGTTTTTCGTCAGGTTCTAACTCCACAAAAAGTTGCTTTTGTACAACTGGCTTTTTGTCATTTTCTAATTGCCAATTTAATAAATAGGGCACATCTAAGGGGTTAGATAATAAGTGGGCTTTTTGAAACTTTATCAAATTATTGCACCCTACACTTTGAGAATCTGTCGGTCTTCCCGGCACTGCAAAAACTTCTCTATCATAGGAATTGGCAATATCTGCTGTGACTAAGCTTCCACCTTTCTCTGCAGATTCAATGACTATAGTGGCCTCACTCAAACCGGCAATTATTCTGTTGCGCTTAAGAAAGTTATTTCGGTCAAAATCATCGGTACTCCAAAAATCACTGTAAAACCCGCCATGCTTTTCAATATCAGCAACATACTTTTTATGCACTTTAGGATATATTTGATTAAGACCGTGAGCCAAACAACCAATAGTCTGTAGATTATTTTTTACCGCAGCGTTATGTGCTGTGATATCTGTACCATAGGCAAAACCTGATACAATTATTGGGTTATACGGTGATAAGGTCTCGATAAGTTTTTCACAAAACACAATACCATTTGTAGTGATCTTACGGGTACCGACAACACTAATTATAGGCTGCCGTTTTAAATTGATGTTTCCAGATTCAAAAAGGACAATAGGACCATCTAAGCAATGTTTCAATTTTTCAGGGTAGGTGTCACTTGTAAAGTAATGAACCTTGATATTGTTGCCTTTTATAAATTTAAGTTCATTTTCCGCCTCTTCAAGATGAATAGTGTCAAAAAGACCTTCCAAGGTTATAGACCCAATACCATCAATTTTTAAAAGCTTAGATTTTCTTTCGTTTAGTACCGCTTTAGGAGACCCACAATGATTAATGAGTTTTTTTGCAATTGTAGATCCAATTTTAGGAACGTGCTGTAAGGCAAGAGCATAAATTAATTCTTCTTCGGTCATAACTTGGATATATTCTATACAACAATTAACTAAAAAAATTTGATGTTAATAACTAAATACAAGCAAAGTTTCATCCGAATTAAAAATTTTTAACTTTGTTCCACAATGCAATTAGAGACATACATCAGCGACCTTTTATACCGTTACGATTGCGTAACAGTACCTGATTTTGGTGCATTTATAACTAATAGGGTGTCAGCAAAAATTCACGGAACAACGCATACGTTTTATCCGCCTAAAAAAGTCTTGTCTTTTAATGAACAACTTCAAAATAACGACGGCTTATTAGCAAATTACATATCGGAGATTGAAAAGATACCTTACGGTACTGCTTTAAATAAAATATCCAAACATGTAAAGTCTATAAAGTCTTACCTTATTGAAGGAGAAACCATTCAATTTGAAAATATTGGAGAGTTAATTTTGAATTCGGATGGTAAAATTGTTTTTAGCCCCTCTGACCATATTAATTATTTAACAGACGCTTTTGGCTTAGCCCACTTCTCCTCTAAACAAATCACTCGTGAGGCCTATAAAGAAGAGGCTAAAACCATAGAATCCAAAGCTCCTGTTGCATTAACACCAGAAAAACGTTCAAGTAATTGGTTAAAGTACGCTGCAGCTGCAGTTGTTGTTTTGGGGTTAGCTGGTTTTGGGGCAGTTAGATATTATGGTAATTCTATCGAAACCCATAATCAATTAGCACAAGAAGAGGCAAACGCTCAGTTAGATGCCAAAGTTCAGGAAGCTACTTTTGTTATTACCAATCCACTTCCTGCAATCACCTTAAACATAGAAAAGCAAACTGGAAATTATCATGTCGTTGCAGGTGCCTTTAGAATTGAATCTAATTCAGTTAAAAAAGTTAAGCAACTGCGAGACAAGGGTTATAAAGCTCGAAATATTGGTAAAAACCGTTATGGTTTGCATGAAGTTGTTTATTCCAGTTATGAAACAAGAGCTGAAGCCACTAAAGCTCTTTATAAAATCCGTCGCGAAAGCAATCGTGATGCATGGTTACTTATTAAGAAATTAGATTAGTCTTTTTTCAATTCACAATTAATTTTAAGCAATGTATCTTTGCGTAAATTTTAAAATTTATGCAACCTAAAACGGCATTTCAGTCTAAAACTGTAGTCACTGACTTAGTTTTACCTAGTGAAACCAACCCCATTAATAATCTTTTTGGTGGTGAGTTACTTGCGCGAATGGACCGAGCAGCCAGCATTGCTGCAAGACGACATTCTAGACGTATCGTTGTAACCGCCTCCGTTAACCATGTGGCTTTTAATCGTGCAATTCCATTGGGAAGTGTGGTTACTGTTGAGGCTAAAGTATCTAGAGCTTTTTCATCATCAATGGAAGTCTACTTAGATGTTTGGATTGAAGACCGTGAATCTGGTGAATGCATCAAGGCCAATGAGGCCATTTATACTTTTGTGGCGGTTGATGCCACAGGAGGGCCAGTTAAAGTTCCTGAGTTAATTCCCGAAACCGAATTAGAAAAGGAGCGTTTTGAAGGTGCTTTACGTAGAAAACAATTAAGCCTGGTTTTAGCTGGAAAAATGAAACCTGCAGATGCTACGGAACTAAAAGCTATTTTCGAATAGATTAAACCATAGCATAATTAATTGGTCTTATCATAGAACCAAATGTATTTATGATGAAATATGTAATATACACCTTGATTTTAGTTAGTGGTCTAACCCTTAATTCCTGTGCAAGTCGTGTTGTTGTACAGCCACAAAATTCAGTTACTGTAGTCACAAAACTCCCGAGAAATTATAAAGTAGTAAGAGTTAATGGCTACCGTTATTACTACTTTAACGGAAGACATTACAAAAAAACTAAACGAGGATATATCGCTGTAAGGGCTTAACTAATACTTTGCCAGCCAATATTGCGGATTAAGCTTTTTATCGTTTTTGTAAATCCTAAAATCCAATAAGGATTCTCCAGAAGAGCGGTTTGTAAATACCTGACCGATAACTTGTCCCGTTTTTATCTTATCACCTGACTTTACGTAAATCTGTGATAAGTTATTATAAATACTCAAATAATCACCGTGCCTTATTATAATTGCTGGATTGGCATTTTTTACAATAACGATTTTAGACACCTCACCGTTGAACACTGCTTTTACTTTGGCATCTCTTTCGGTTGCGATTTTTACCCCAGAGTTATTCACTTCAACTGAACGGTCTGTTAAAGAGCGTGTCTTCCCGAATTTTCCCTTTATGACTCCGCGCTCTACTGGCCAGCTCAAATTTCCTTTATTGGATTCAAAATTTGTTGCGACTCTTCTGGCTTCAGGGGTAAGGACAAATTTTCCAGTAGATGTTGTATTCCCTGCCTTTTCATTTGAGGCTGCAATGGCTTCCTTAATTAATCTGTCAATCTCTCTGTTCAATCGCTCTGCCTCTTGCTTTTTCTTTTTTATCTGGGCATTGAACTTACTCATGTCAGATTTAATGGATGCCATCAAGGTTTCGCGCTCCTTTAATTCCTGTTCAAGCTCTCGCTTAGCTAACCTATTTTCTTCTATGAGTTTTTGTTTGTCCTCTTTTCGTTTTGATAATTCGATATTTAGGTCTTGTAACTCTTTGGTTTTTGTCTTTATAGCCTCTCCCTGTTCTTTTTGATAATTGGTATATTGTTTTATATACTGAAGTCGCTTATAAGCTTGCTTAAAATCGTTAGATGATAAAAGAAACATGATTTTGCTCTGTTCTGATTTGCTTTTATAGGACTTAACAATCATAGCCGCATAATCCTCTTTTAATTCTTCTAATTGCTCCCTAAGGCTTGATATCTCTTTTTGATTGGCATTGATTTCGCGAGTTAAAAGATTGGCCTGTTCATTGGTGATTCTAATAAGGTTTCTTCTAACACTAACCTTATAGTTTAAATCCTCAATTAAGGTGATTTCAGATTTTTCTTCCTTCTTTTTTGAAAACAGCAATGCATTTATTTGCTTCATTTCCCTCAAAACCTGTTGGCGCTGGGCCTCCAATTTCTTTTGCTTTTCACTTTGTCCAAAAAGCAACAGCGATGAACAAAAACATCCAATAAAAACTGTGAGATAAAAACGATGTGCTTGCATTAGCGTAAAACAATTTCTTTAAACCCTTGAGGAATCCTAAACGGGAACCGCAGCTCTTGGTTTAAGGATACAGATTTAAATTCTAAGGCAATCTTAACTTCATCAGCATCTTCCACGGCAATAATATTAATATTTTGGGGCAATACAGTCTTCTCTACTTCTTGATAGGATGTGTAGTCAACTTGTAGTATGCGCTTTTGCAACTGCTGGAATAGTTGGAGACTATCCATCTTAAAGTGAGATGGGTTGATAAGATAGAACAACTCCAGAAGTACACTTTGGTTTTTTGGCCATAGGGCATATGAGTTTTCATTAACCTCTACTTTGTGCGGTTGGTCATCTAAATCAAAAATGGCCTGACCCAATAAAATATTCTGTACTTTGTTAAAATCTAAATCTACGCCAACGAAGTCACTCAGTAGCCTATAATCTCCATCAAAATATTCATTATCTTGTTTATTGTAAAACCTTACTTTTTCAGGAGTAACGATTATTCGAGCCAGTCCCAAAGGTGCACTTAACCAAATGGTTTTGTCTTTTTCCATCCTAAAATTAAATGTCAATCCTTGGGCTTTATTGCCTTCAATAATATCAATTCTAACCTTGGCTTGCAGAGTTTTGAAATCCGCAGCATTTTTTTGATGTTCCTTTATAACTTGCTTTGCTGAAAGTTTGCTACTAGCTTCTCCGGAAGCTATAACGTTTTTAGTAGACTTGCAATTAAAGCAAAACAAAAGCATTACTATAGCAAGGCCTAAATGCAGAGATAGTTTTGATATTCTCATTTATTGTTGTGCTTTTATGGCTTTTGCCTTTTTAGCAAACGTTTCCGATTTACTAATATTATTTAAGCCTTTATACGCCAGACTTAATTCCGAATAAAAATCAGATTCCATTTTTGGGCTGTCAATTAAAAAGTCTAACCCCATCTCCAAATTATCGATTGCCGTGTTATAATCCCCCAACTTATTATTAGCTACGCCATGAACTAGATATAAAAAGGGTTGGGCAGGATAAAGTTCTAAAGCGCGCTTACTGTCGGTTAAAACGGCCTGATAGTCTTCTATATCTAGTTGAAGTAAGAGCACGTCTTTAATAAGTTTAAAATTATTTGGGTCTTGCTTCAGTGCTTCCTTAAAATTAGACAAGGCCTTAACTTTATCCCCAGCCTTTAGATAATATTGTCCTAAATCACTATGCGTCTGAGCGTCCTTATTCTCATCTACCAAAGTAGTAATATCGACTAAATCAGATTCATATTCCGGGTTTTTAGCTACAAAAGCCACGAAATCCTTCAGGACTTTTGATTTGGCATCAGCATTTATCTCTGGGCTAGTCAGCACGACTTTAACTGAATTTATGGCGTCATCCACCCTATTGTCTTGCAAATAGAACTTATATAATGCCAAATGCACAAATTTGGACTCTGGCTTTATATTAAGAAGGTTTTTTGCTGCCTTATAGGCGTTTTTTTTATCGCCAATTTGGCTATATCTGTATATGAGTTTTAAATGGTTATCCTCATTATTTGGGTTATTGGCGATTCGTTGTTCAAGATTTTCAATACGATCATCGGCATTGCCTGTAATAGCATATATGTCGTTACGCATAGCATCTCTTGAATCGCTAATACCGAGCTGAGCATCTAGCTCGTCTAAAAGTTCTAGTGCCTGTCTATACTTTTCCTCTCTAATATACAAAGCTGCTAAATCTTGCTTATAATCTGGATGATACTCTACCAATTGCTTAATGGTTTTAATGGCATTTTTTATGTCATCTTGTTGATAATAGACATCATAAAGTTCGTCTAAAAACCATTCGTTATCAGGTTGCATGTTTATCGCCTTTTTTAACGCATCTTCAGCTGCGCCAAAGTTTTTGAGCTTATTGTAGTTCTTCCCGAGTTCAAAATAGATAATAGGAAGTTTACTGTTTAAATTAAGGCATTTCTGTAGAGCATCAACCGCTCGGTCATAATTTTCAATTCCCTTTTGCTTTAAGGCCTCGAAAAAATATTCCTGGAACTCATCTTCAACATTTCCCAAATCATCATTTGGGGGTTTATTAAAGTCAACTTGCCCAAAGGAAAGCTGAGGAATACAAAAGATTCCTGTCATTAGAAGTAGTATGAAAAGCTGTTTTCTCATGTTATACTATATCGAAGCCAATAAGGATATAAGGGTAATGTTCAAAATCTATTCCAAAACGGAATAATCACCTATACTAATTTTAGTAAAATTACCATCATAGGATACATGATTGCCAATCATGGCTTCGTCTAAATTAGCGTTTTTAACAGTGGTTCTATTTTGAATTAAACTATTTTTAACGGTTGTGTTTTCTAAAACACAGTGGTTACCGACAGAAACGTAAGGACCTATAGTTGTATTGCGCAATACGGTACCTTTACCCACAAAACAAGGTTCTATAATTTTAGAATCTTCTAATATAACAGAGCCGTCAACCAACTCTTCTCCATCTGCATTTAAAAAACCAAGCATTTTAGCGTTAGTTTCTAGTGTTACGGTCTTATTGCCGCAGTCCATCCATTCATCAACGGTACCGGTTTTAAAAATTCGTCCATCTGCCATCATGCGTTTTATCCCATCATTAATCTGGTATTCGCCACCATTCATTACATTCTCGTCTAAAACCTCCTGAAGCTTTTGCTTTAAAACAGCTACATCCTTGAAGTAATAAATACCTATTACAGCTTGATCGCTAACAAAAGTATCTGGCTTTTCCACTAATTCTACGATATTTTCATTTTTATCTAGCTTAACTACGCCATAAGCTTCGGGATTTTCAACATGTTTGGTCCAAATTACGCTGTCTGCTGTAGAATCTAAATCAAACTCTGCCCGAATTAAGGTATCTGCATATGCAATTACGGCAGGACCAGACAATGAAGGTTCCGCGCTCATTATAGCGTGGCCCGTGCCTAAGGGTTGATCTTGTCTGTAAATAGATGCCTTGGCACCTAAATCTTCAGCTAAGGCCGTTAAGCTCTCCACAACATCATCCCCAAAAAAAGCAGGATCACCTAAAACGAATGCTATTTCTTCAATAGGCTGTTTTAAAACTTTAGCTATGTCTTTAACTAAACGATGTACTATGGGTTGACCAGCTACCGGAATTAAAGGTTTTGGTACTGTTAAACTATGTGGTCTTAGGCGAGATCCTCGACCTGCCATGGGTACTATTATTTTCATTCTTAAAAGAGTTGATATTTGTACTAATTTATTCGTTTATTTTACACCTGTACTTCCAAAACCACCTTCACCTCTTTCTGTTTCAGAAAGTTCTTTTGTCTCTTCCCATTCAACACGTTCGTGCTTGGCAATTACTAATTGCGCAATACGCTCTCCGTTTTGAATCTCAAAATCTTCTTTCGATAGGTTAACTAAAATAACCCCTATCTCGCCTCTATAATCGGCATCAATGGTCCCTGGTGCATTGAGTACGGTAATACCCTTTTTTGCTGCTAACCCGCTTCGTGGTCTTACTTGGGCTTCATATCCAATTGGTATTTCTATAAACAAGCCCGTACCAACAACAGTACGTTCAAGTGGCTTTAATATTCTAGACTCTGTTAAACTTGCCCGTAAATCCATCCCAGCTGATGAGATGGTTTCATAATGCGGTAAATCGTGTCTGGATTTATTTAAAATTTTAATTTTCATATTGTTAATTTTAACGCGTCATTAGATATTAGCTTTATTTTGCCAGAGTTAATTATTGAATTATAAATGCATGGCAATGAATCACAAGTATGGTTATCACCAGCTACTCGATTTAAGTATGATATGCTATCCAAAGATAATTCACCAAGCGAAGTGGCCATTAAAATTTCATTGTATTTTCTTCGTTTTAAATGAATTCTATAAAAAGCAACAAATCTAGATAGATTATCAGAAAACTCTTGATACCGAACCTTCAAAACTTTGACTTTCTCTTTTGTCAACTCACGATTAGTAATCCAATTGTTTACTTGTAAGGCTAACAGAATATCAATCATCACTGATACAATCCCTGCAATAGCATATTTTAAATAGCGTCCTATTTTGTCTTGATTAAGCAATTGTTTTCGTATTTCATGAAAGACCATAATTATTAATTTCAACTCAGCCTTTTAAGACTTGTTTTAATTGGTTCTTTTCCAGCATTATGACTAGTCCCAAAAATACAATTAACATCACTAAACCTACAATAAAGTTATCACGATAATAATAAAAAGATACTACTGAAAAACTAATTGAGCTCAACATATAAAATCCAATTTTTTTGAGATTGTAGGGAATTGGGTAATATCGACGTCCGAAATAATACGATAGCGCCATCATTACTGCGTATGCTACCAAGGTGGCCACGGCAGATGCTTTATAACTATAATATTTAATAAAGACAAGGTTAATCACTAGTGTAATAATAGCACCTATTACAGAAATGTAAGCGCCGAACTTGGTTCGGTCTGTGATTTTATACCAAACTGAAAGATTATGATATATACCGAGGCAAAAGTTGGCTATAAGTATAATCGGAACAACCCACATCGCTTCCCAATAGGCCTCACTTCTAATGATTAGCGGTTTAATAAAATCTGCAAACACTACTACGGCCAATAATATTATAGAACCAAATGCCACAAAAAACTCAAGAATATTAGCATAGTTTTTCTGTGGGTTTTTAGCCTTTGCATGACTAAAAAAATAAGGTTCAATTCCCAATCGATATGCTGTTGCGAATAGGGTCATGAATAGGGCTAGTTTATAACAGGCCGAATACATTCCGATATCATTTTCAGCAACATCGTCTGGCAATAATTCTTTGAGTAAAATTCTATCAAAGGTTTCATTTATGGAAAAGGCTATTCCGGCGATTAAAACAGGCACGGCATATACCATCATTTGCTTCCATAAAAGCATACTGAATCTATACTTAAGTGTTATATAGAAGGGTATAAAAAATAGTACGGTACTTGCACTTGCAACAAGATTTGCAATGAAAATGTAACTTATTTCAAAATTGGGTCTATATAGGTTTTGGAAAAAGCCTTGATTTTGAGCCAAATGCTTTAAAGCCAATAAGAAGAATAAATTTAACCCAATGTTTATGGCAACATTTAGTAGTTTGATAATAGCATAATGTGATGGTTTTTCATTGGCGCGTAGCCAAGCAAACGGAATGATGACCAAAGCATCTAAAAGTAAAATCCAAACAACTAGATTTATATACCTTACATCAATATCAATCAAGTGGGCTATTTGGTCTTGGAGGAGAAACCCTAGCGTAAAAAAGCCAAAGGATGATAGTATTAATGATATCGATGCCGTACCAACAACAGTTTCCTTATCATCCTGCTTATTAAAGAAACGAAAAAATGCCGTTTCCATACCATATGCCAAAAGCACATTAAACAGGACGAAATATGAAAATATGACAGATACTTTTCCATATTCTGCAGGATTAGGTAGCACCTGTTCACTAGTATATAAGGGCACCAATAAAAAACTTAACATTCTTGGTAATACGGTAGCTAAACCATAGATAAACGTTTGCTTAAAAAGAGTTTTGAATGCGCTCAAAGTGATTAATCCTTATGGTTTCCAAAAATATTAAATTAATGCTGGCTTTAATCCATTTAGTCTTAAATACGTGTAAATAAAAAGCCGTTCTTACTAGAACGGCTTTAAATGTAATTATCTTCAATTATTAGTTGCCACTATCTTCATCAAGAGTTGCTAAAGTTGCTGATTTTCTCTGAGAAGAAATTGATGGTACACCATTCTCATAATATGCACCTGCTAACTCGGCAACAATTCTAATTTTATGAAATTTGGTCTTACCGTTTTCATTATAACTAATTACACATTCATTATCCTTTAAGTCGAATGGGTAATCTGATGGCTTCTCTGGTTTAGTAAAGGTGTAAGTAGTTGACGGATTCTTTAAGGTGGCCGTGTACCTACCATCTTCATTAAGGAGTTTAGCTTCGAGATTTCTAAAATAGAGATTTTCTAATTTTATATCTTCTTTCTTATTCACAACGGGAACAAAGACTCTATAGCCCGTTCCACCAATATCAATACCGGCATACCATTCTTGAAAATAAACTGGCTTGACCATAAATGGTGTTTCTTGCTCTAGTTCTAATGTAGTAGAAGTGGCTGGAACTATATACTCTTGGCTTGTACCCTGAAACGATGTTAATAAAAGAACTCCACAACAAATGGAATAATAGGCAGATTTAATTGCTTTCATGTTTAAGTAGGTTAAAATTTGGGAGAGCAATATATATAAAATATTTTTAATTTATCGATAAAAAGATAAAATAATCGATGAAATGCATGTTTGATGTCTTCAGAGTGTTGAACAAAAAAACCTAACTCTTTTGAGTTAGGTTTAACTTTATTGGAGATACTGAAACAAATTCAGCAAATCTTATTTTCAACAATTAATTACTTCTGAAACGTTTCGATAGTTTCACTTAGGCCTAATTATTCAGTGCTTCCGCACCTTTTTATCATTTGGCTCGCGCCTAATTATTCAGTGCTTCCGCACCTCCTACAATTTCTAAAATCTCGTTAGTAATTGCAGCTTGTCTTGCCTTGTTATAAGTCAATTTCAGCTGATCTCTTAATTCTGTAGCATTGTCTGTTGCTTTGTGCATGGCAGTCATACGAGCACCGTGTTCAGAAGCAAAAGAATCTCTAATAGCTTTAAATAATTGTGTTTTTAGTGACTTAGGAATCAAAGTCTCGACAATTTCTTCCTTTGACGGTTCAAAAATGTAATCTAGGTTGACGTTTGTATCGGATTCCACAGGAACAATAGGTAAATACTGCTCGGTCATAATAATTTGAGTCGCTGCATTTTTAAAACTATTGTAAACCAATTCTACCTTATCATATTCACCGCCGACAAATTTATACATGATCATTTCAGCAATTTCCGTAACATTATCAAAAGTTAAGTCGTCAAAAACTTCGCTTTTATTGGCAATGACCCTACCTGATTTTGAAAATGCATCATTAGCTTTTTTTCCGATTGCAAAAACAGAAACATTTTTGTCTGCGTAAGATTCGGCAATCATAGTATTAACCTGCTTAATGATATTTGAGTTGAACGCTCCACATAGGCCTCTATTGGACGTAATTGCAACAACAAGTACATTTTTTACATCTCGTTGTTCAGCAAATTTACTTCCGCTATCAGCATCCATAGTAGCACTTAAGCTCTGCAATAGCTCAGTTAATTTATTAGAATATGGTCGCATAGCAGTAATAGCATCCTGAGCCTTCTTCAATTTTGCAGCAGATACCATTTTCATGGCACTGGTAATCTGCATAGTAGAAGATACTGATGCTATTCTGTTACGTATTTCTTTTAAGTTTGCCATTTTTTTAGAATTAAGTATTGAGCATTCAGTAGAGCATTATAATATGCCCTACTCAAAACTAATTTCTAATTATGCTCTATATTTTGCAGAGAGTTCCTTAGCTACACTCGTTAATGTATCCATAACCTCATCTGTTAATTTACCAGCCTTAAGGGTATCTAGTGTATCTCTATACTTTACATTTAATAGCTCTAAATAATTACGCTCAAATTCCTTAACCTGCTCCACCGGTACGTCTCTCAATAGGTTTTTAGAACCTGCATAAATGATTGCAATCTGATCTTCTACAGTATATGGGTCATTCTGCGCTTGCTTTAAAATCTCAACATTGCGTTTACCTTTTTCAATTACATTCAAGGTAGACGCATCTAAATCCGAACCAAATTTTGCAAAGGCCTCCAATTCACGGAACTGCGCCTGATCTAATTTTAAGGTACCAGCTACTTTCTTCATAGATTTAATCTGTGCATTACCACCTACACGAGATACCGAAATACCCACGTTAATCGCCGGACGAACACCAGAATTAAATAAATCCCCATCTAAGAATATCTGACCATCTGTAATAGAAATAACGTTTGTTGGGATATATGCAGAAACGTCACCTGCTTGTGTTTCGATTATAGGCAGTGCTGTTAATGAACCACCTCCTTTTACCATTGGTTTCAATGCGTCTGGAAGATCATTCATTTTCTTAGCAATATCATCGTCATTTATAATCTTTGCTGAACGCTCCAATAATCTAGAATGTAAGTAGAACACGTCTCCTGGGTATGCTTCACGTCCCGGTGGACGTCTTAACAATAATGATATTTCACGATAAGCAACGGCCTGTTTTGATAAATCATCATAAATAATCAGAGCTGGTCTACCTGTATCTCTAAAATATTCCCCAATAGAAGCTCCGGCAAAAGGTGCATATACTTGCATAGCCGCAGGATCAGATGCATTTGCCGCTACAATAGTTGTGTAAGCAAGAGCTCCTCTTTCTTCTAATACATTCGCAATATTTGCAACTGTAGATGCTTTTTGGCCTATAGCTACATAAATACAGTAAACGGGGTTTCCTGCATCATAAAATTCTTTTTGATTTAAGATGGTATCGATACAAACGGTTGTTTTACCTGTTTGTCTATCTCCAATTACGAGCTCACGTTGCCCGCGACCCACAGGAATCATGGCATCAATAGCTTTTATACCAGTTTGTAATGGCTCTGTTACAGGCTCGCGAAAGATTACACCAGGAGCTTTACGCTCTAGGGGCATTTCAAAAGTTTCACCAGTAATAGGTCCTTTACCATCAATTGGACTACCTAGTGTATCTACAACACGCCCAACAATCCCTTCACCTACCTTAATAGATGCGATACGTCCGGTACGCTTAACGGTTGAGCCTTCTTTAACTTCTTTCGAGTGTCCTAAAAGTACAATACCAACATTATCTTCTTCTAAGTTAAGTACAATTCCTTCTAAGCCTCCTTCAAATTCTACTAACTCACCATATTCTGCATTTGACAATCCATACGCACGTACAATACCGTCTCCAATAGTCAATACAGTTCCTACTTCGTTTAATGAAGCTCCCGCTTCAAAACCTGAAAGTTGTTTCTTTAAGATTGCTGATATTTCAGCTGGTTTTACTTCTGCCATTTTATTTTAGTCTTTAGCTTCTAGACGTTAACTTTTTTGAATGCCTAACGTCTAAACTCTCTTAATTTAATGTAAATTCTCTCTTTAATTTGTTTAGTTTGTTGGCAATACTTGCATCGTACTGTACATCACCAACTCTTAATATAAAACCACCAAGTATTGATTCATCTACTACATTTTTAATTTCTGTGGTCTTACCCGTTAGTTCTTTAACCTTAGCTAATACCTTTTCCTCTAGGTCTTTAGTTAAAGGTATAGCTGTGGTTACCTTGGCAATTTGCGCATCCCTTAACGTATCAAATAACTGATTATACTTATTGGCAACATCATGCAATAATACAATTCTCTTGTTAGCGACAAGAGTGTCAATAAGATTGTATGTTGCCTTATTAGCATCTGAAAATACGTCAAATAACACTTTCTTTTTGTCAGATGAACGTATAACAGGATTTTGAATCATAGCATTTAAGTCAGCATTCCCAGCTATAGTAGATACAATTTGTTTCATATCTACATTTACAGCATCAGCTACCTTATTATCTGTAGCTAAACTCAAAACTGCTTTTGCATAACGTATTGCCGCTCTAGATTCTGCCATTTACAATTAATTTAATTTTGTTTCATCTAACATATCCTCAACAAGACCTAATTGCCTGTCTTTATTGGATAATTCAGCACGAACGACTTTTTCTGCGATTTCTATGGACAAGTCAGCCACATGATTCTTCAATTCTGCCATAGCTGCTTTCTTTTCACTTTCTATTGCAGCCTGTGCCTTTTCAATAATTTTATTCGCTCTTTCCTGAGCTTCTGTCTCTGCCCTAGCAATTGTTTTTTCTTTGATTTCGCGAGCTTCTTTTAACATAGACTCACGCTCTGTGCGTGCCTCTTGTAAGATACGTTCGTTATCTGCTTTAAGGTTTTCCATTTCCTTTCGAGCATTTTCAGCAGACGCTAAGGCTTCCTTGATACCTTCCTCTCTTTCGCTAACCGCTCCTAAGATAGGTTTCCAAGCAAACTTTCGTAACAAGATCAATAGTATAATGAAGGTGACTACCGTCCAAAATACCAATCCAAATCCAGGTTTAATTAAATCCATGTTTTCTACTTTCTTTTAATCTAAACTTTCAAACTAATGGTCTGAATGATAAATTACAGAAGTAGCCAACCGCTACTTCTGCAACTTAAAATTAATCCTTATTAAACGATTAACGAGGCTACAACGCCAAATAGCGCTACCGCTTCAACGAAGGCTGCTAAAATCAATGCAGAAGATTGAATCTTACCGTGCATTTCAGGTTGACGCGCCATAGCTTCCATGGCAGACCCACCTATTTTACCAATACCTACTCCAGCTCCGATAGCTGCTAAACCAGCTCCAATAGCCGCAATTCCAGTAATAGTCATAATATAAAATTTAAATTAATTAATGATGTGCTTCTTCAGTTGCCATTCCAAAATATAGGGCAGACAACACTGTAAATATATATGCTTGTATTGCGGTAACTACAATCTCAATTATTCCTATGAATAACGCAAAGGCTACTGAAACTGGCGCTACGGCAACAGATTTAAAAATAAATATCAAAGACATTAATGCTAATATTATGATATGACCTGCCGTAATATTGGCAAACAAACGTATCATTAGCGAAATTGGTTTAGTAAATATTCCAATTATTTCTATTGGCATTAAAAAAATCTTCATGGGTACAGGCACTCCTGGCATCCAGAAAATATGCTTCCAATAGTTTTTGTTTCCGCTTACAGTTGTAATAATGAATGTGAAAATGGCCAAAACCATCGTAAATGCTATATTACCGCTTAAGTTGGCCCCGTTAAGGATTGGGATAAGTCCAAATATATTATTCAACCAAATAAAGAAAAATACAGTTAATAAATAAGGCATATATTTTTTGTACTTGTGCTCACCTATCATGGGCTTTGCAATCTCATCTCTCACAAAGACAATAAGCGGTTCTACAAAACTAGCCACTCCCGAAGGCACATTATTTTCTGATTTTTTATATCGTCTTGCGGCCGAGAAAAAAAGCAATAACAAGACGATAACTGAAACCCACATCATAAATACATTTCTTGTTACAGAAATGTCTAGAGGAACAGAAGCGTTTGTGGGATGTCCCTCCTCATCTAACTGAACTTGGGTCTCACCATCGTTTAGCTGATATATTTTTTCGTGGACATTAACAAAGCGGTTGCCGTTTTTCTCTACTACAACCTCACCATGGTAATCGTGGTGAAATTCTGAAGACATAAACGTGGTAAAGCCATTGTCTGTATATAAAATAACGGGTAAGGGTATGGTGATATGTTTTTCATCTGCTTTACCTTCGTTTAAGGTAAGGATGTGCATACCGTAAGCATCCTTTACGTGATGCATAATCATGTCTTTTGCATTGAATTCCCCGTCCTTCTCAGACGCTTTTGCATCTGATGCAAAACCGAAACTATAAACCGATAGACATAAAATGGTAAATAGTAATCGTTTAAAGGTGCTTAATGTCATTCTTTAGCGCTTTAAAATACCTTGCTTTAAATTCGCTGCAAATGTACACACATTAAATGAATTGACAAACATTATTTTTTGCCTAAATTTTTTGAATCTTATTAAGGCGAAATTCTAAGGTTTTCAGGGTTTTTGAAG
This sequence comes from Winogradskyella aurantia, assembly GCF_002266855.1. Taxonomy (GTDB): domain Bacteria; phylum Bacteroidota; class Bacteroidia; order Flavobacteriales; family Flavobacteriaceae; genus Winogradskyella; species Winogradskyella aurantia. Next base: position 299,980 of record NZ_NGJN01000001.1, read on the forward strand.
AAACTTTGTCAGAGCAAAAACTTCAAAAAAGAGATAGAGAAAATACGGAATGAAAAAGTTGAAAACATCAGGCTGTTTATTTTCAAAAGTTGACAGGATTAATGGCAATAGAAAAATAATGGCAAGTGCCATTTTTAAGAAAGTTAATATCATAAACAAATTAAAAATATCCTTTTTCCCTGAAGAATACCTGTAATTGATTGCTGTATACATAGCCAATGTAACTATCAAATGGAAGGTATATATCTGCCACACTGGAAAGTACAACTTAAGGTCTTGTGCAAAATGATAGAGCAAATAACTGTGTATGGCAAATAAGACAGCAGTAATGCCTATGAGTTGCAGTAAAAAGGCTAACTGTCTTTCTTTAAAATCTTTCATGGATCAATTACTTTTCCTTTGAACCTGCAATAATACGCCTTATTACAAAAACAATAGAGATAATTACAGAGGTCAAGGACAGAATAATTGTATAAAGGTTATACTCGTTGGGGTAGTTATGGTCTAACCTAACACCAATGTAAGACCCTATGCCAATTATGGCAAACATCTGAATTGCAATACCAGAGAAATGAGCGTAAGTATTAAGCTTGTTTTTCTGGTCTTTGAGGGGTTTGTTGTTGCTGTGCTTTGATTGGCTCATTTGACAATGCCTTAACGGTACCTTTCATACTACAAGTTGCATTAAACGCTGCGCCAGGTTCTACAGCCAATTTACTGGTGTGTACCTCACCTTCAATTTGTGCTGTGGATTTTAAGGACAAGGTGCCAGATAAGATTAGTTTACCTGAAAATTTACCCTCAAAATCAGCATTTTCGCCTTGAAGGGTCCCTTTGATGTAACCTGTTTTACCTACAACGACCTTTCCTGAGGTTTTTACATTCCCTTCAATCGTGCCGTCAATTCTAAAAGGTCCCTGACTTGCAATATCACCAACAATTTTGGTGCCTTGTGCTATTATGTTTTGTTGTGAGCTTGATTCCATAATATCTTGTTTTGGTTTTTTGTTATCGGAAAACATACGTATAAATAGTTTATTACTGCAATTTTAAATATGCGTTTAAGTTTTTATGTCGCTGGATGATGGCATAATTTGGCGAGGATATGGCGAAATACTCTTTGGTTATTCTTGGCTTCACTGGTCGTCCTCTTTTATCTTTTTCGCCTGACTCCAAGAAGACACCAAAACCTTCTGCACCTTGAATACTCTTTAATCCATGAACAACAACAAAGATTGTGTTTTCATCATAGACATCCTTAGAGGTTGATAAATCAAAATATTCAATCTTGGCCACTTCCTCATCTAATATTTTTACAAATTCATCAATATCTTCATCTGAATTTTTACTGAATTGGTAAACTACGTTAAAATTTTTGGCCTTATCATCTGATATAAAATCTTTCTTTTCCAAGTCTGGGAGAGCCCTATCCAATATATCCTGGGCCTTCTTGCCTTCTTCAGTGTTCGGATAAGTCAGTGCTATGTAATTTACACCTTCCTTGTAGGCCTCTAAACCGTAAAGCCTCCCTCTCGCAGAAGCCTTTAGTATTTCAAATTTAGGAACTATATCATTTCCCTCTAATCGTTTTATTTGTTTCTCCGATTCTGTTATAACAGCAATATAGTCTTGGTTTGTAAATTGCTCATAAAGCTTGGTGTAGATAAATTCTGGGCTGCTTTCGTCCTTTGCCAGTTCTGACTGGGGATTTAGTAAGATTTCGGCATATCGTGAATTAGGATAGTTGGACACAATATCTACTTTCATGGCCTCTGCTTTGCGGTTAAGGCCAAATTCTAGGTAAATCTTATATAGATTATATTTTGACGGAAGAACAAGGCGTTCTTCAGGATTGTTTTTTAGTAAGGACTCAAAGCGTATTTTTGATAATTCTAATTCTTTAAACTTCTCCTTGTATATAATGCCTAATTGATAATAGGCAAAATTGCGTTCCTTAGCAATACTATCTATTTCGGTTTGCTCCGTTGGTAATGATGCCAAATATACATCAGGATTAAAACGGGTATCCTCTTCTTTACTTTCAGCAACAACGTCCGGGCTTGTCGTTTTTATACCTGCTCTGTCATTTGAAAGTCTCCAATTGTCCTGTAGTTTTCGATCGCCCCAGAGATTAACAAACTCATTTTTACCATAGGCCACGGTACTTGGGTTGTAAAAGTAAAAACTGCCACCTCTGCTATTTTGGTTAAATCCAGCGTCAGGTAAAGCACCCCCTTTGCCCTTAGTCACATTGGTGGATGCAATTCTCGGGTTTGTCGGTGAACTGGCCATAGCATTTTTGCGTTTTTGCTCTTCTTTTTCCCTAAGCTCTTCTTCTTCAATGGCCTTTGCTTTTAATTCTTCAACATAGGCGGCATAAATAGTAAGTTGCTCTTCTTTGGAAAGACTTACAATATGTAGAATACTGTCATTGGCGCGCGCTATTCCTTCATAATAAATAACATCCTCAAGGTTTTCACGTTTTTTCTTTATTACCCTAAACGACTTTGTATTTGGCTGCATAGCAGTCATTGTACTATCGTAATAGGCTCCAGCTGTCTTATAAATATTTCGATCAAAATACATATTGCCCAAGGTCTCATAGTTGAGCGCTCTTAAATATTTATCTGATGTTGTTTTTCGCAGCGACTTATTATAGTAAGCCTCTGCCAAGCTATCAGACAATTGTTGGCGATGATATTCAGCAATGCGATAGTAAATTTTATCTAAAAATGGCCTGTTCTCCCTGTTTTCCTCTAGCTCTGCGAGGTATTCTTCAAAAGCGAGCAAATCTCCCTCCGTAGTGTCAAAGTTCTTTGACTTTTCAAGATGGGCATTAATATAAAATCCTCTAGGAATTTGTCTATGCATATCAATTACCACATCAAACTCAACATTGGCACTATCTCTAAGTCCAAACTCATTAAATAATTGCCCTCTTATAAAATGATAACGGGCCTTTTCTCTTTTTACCTTTGTATGCTCTGCGGCAATTGCTAATTGTGTTAAGGCACTGTCTTTAGCCTTAATATTCATATAAGCCTGTGCCAGTGCTGCTGAGGCATCCGCTAAATCCTGACCTTCTATAACGCCTTGCTCCTCCTCAAGCAGGCGCTTCAATTTTTTGACAGCCACTCGATTATTATCTAATCGTATATTGCTTTTTTCGCGCCAAATTTTTACTTGGTTTATTTTATCGCTAGTAGGGTATTTGTTAAGAATGTTATTGAAGGCCGCCAATGCGGGCACAAAACGCTGATCGTAATATCTAGACTTCCCCAGAAGTAAATAAGCCTCATCAATCTGATAGTTTTTCTCCTTACCGTTTATATTCATGCCGTGCTTCTGAATCGCCTTTATGGCTTTTTCCTCAGCGCGTTCAAAATCCGCGTTACGTGTTTCTCCAGGCAAGAAAACATCTTCGGAGATGTTCATCCGTTCAATTGGCAAGAGCTCCCAGAAGTTTTCGGTAAACTCGTCATTGATAGCAAGTTTACCACGTTCTAGGGCAAGTTCCCCGTTATATAGAATATTGTATCGTGTACCTAAGGCGTGAAAGTTACGACTGACAAATGTGTCTTTTTTTCGCGAACAGCTTTGCATCAATATTACAAGGCAAAAAAAAGAGAGCACTATGTTATAATTGGTTTTCACCGTAGGTTTTGTTTGAATAATACATAACTAAAATGCCATGATTTTAGTGTGTTAGGTGGTAAAAATAAACATCTTTTTGAATTTTTGTGGTAATTTGAAGGTTTTTCGGTATAGCACCAATATTGAAAAGAAAAAAGCCCGTAATCGAATAATAACGGGCTTTTTGTTGCTTCAGTTTAAATTACTCTTCCTCTTGGGCAGATGAAAATGCGTTACTCGCAAAATGCGCTTCCAGTTCCTTTAGGGTTTTAGGATTGGTTTCCAAATCCATAATAACGTCACCTTTTTCCAAAACAACAATACGCTCGCAAACATCTGTAACATGCATTAAATCATGGCTGGAAATCAAAATCGTTATACCTTGTTTTTGTGCTAAATCCTTGAGTATTTGCTTAAGTCTAATCTGTGTTGTTGGGTCTAAATTGGCAAATGGCTCATCTAGTACTATTACTTCTGGATTACCAATTAGGGCGGCAACAATACCTGCCTTTTTTTGATTACCCTTACTCAAGTCCCGTAAGTATTTCTTTTTTCCAATGATTTCACCATTGAAGAAGTCTTCAAACTGAGATGTTAAAGCGTCTACGTCTGCCTTATTCTGGCCTCGTAAATCACCTATAAAATAGAAGTATTCCTCTGGCGTGAGATACCCAATCAAGAAACTTTCATCTATGAATGATGAGGTAAACGGCTTCCAGTCTTCACTTTGGTCCACGACAATGTCGTTGGTGGTTATATTGCCGGTTGTGGGTTTTATTAAATCTAACAATAAACTGAAGTAAGTAGTTTTACCAGCGCCATTGTTGCCCACCAAACCAAAACTTTGGCCTTTGGGAATACTTAATTCTTCAATATTCAAAACGGTTGTACCGTTATAGGATTTGGAAAGGTCTTTAGTATATATCATCGTCTTATTTGTATTATTAACTATCTTGACTAAAGGCGTCAATCATTTTATATTTTGCATCTAAATATCTTTGGGTAATCATCTTCATCACTTTTTTATGAAGTACAATACCTGCAATTCCCAATAGAATTAAGGTTGCTACGCCAGACTCAAAGCCTGCTAACCAATTGACCAGGGCAAAAATGAGCATTGGTAGAATCATTAATGGTAAACCGATAATCCATTGTACAGCTCCTGTACCTTGGTAATTGAAAGCGGCACGCTGATTTAAATCTATTTTTTTTCTATTAAAGGAGCCCCCGTAAAGAATCACGTGTGAGTTTACTCCAATATTATATATGGCAGCAGCAAAGTGTGCCACTAATATTTTCCACCCAAAATAGACATAAGGAATACTTAAGACGAACATTATAACAACGCTTAATACCATAAGTATAAATTTAGACCTCAGATACTGTTCGTATTTTATATTTTGGCTCATGAGCATTTTATAGTAGCCGCTATCCCAGGCTGGTATGAATTGCCCAAAGTTGATAAGAAAGATTCCTGTTACAAAAATCCCAATAAATGGGAATAACCATACCATATCTCTATACATAGGCTGTGGATAAAAGAATAAACCATACAACAATCCAATAACCATAATGAACACCATAGATTTGGTACGCTTATTTCTCCATATCAGTTTTAAGTCTAACTGCATAAATGGCGCAATATCGCCAAAACGTTTAGTCCAAGATAAGTCCGCTGCTTTTACTTCCGTAACCTTTGATTTAAGCGAACTATCTAAGAATAATTTATCCTTTAAAATCTTAAAATTAAACGCATAGCAAGCTAGCAGAATAGCCAAAGGAATTAGAATAAGTATGGGGTGATTTGCAATACCAATAATGCCATCTCCAACTAGAGTGGTCATGGATACCACGTTAAAATAGTCTAAGGCATAAAGGGTTCCTACGACCGCTATTAACGGTAAAAACGATAATTCGGTCTCAGCTGAGAAAGCCTCAATGATAAAATTTAAGAAGTTAATAATGAGTACAATAAGAATCATTGTGAACATCCAGGTCAAAACCAAAACCGCACCGTAGCCTTCAACACCAAGCATTATACCAAATGGAACAATAGCAAATAAGGGCAGAAAATTAAAAAATGAAAATGCTGATTTCCCTAAAACATAATGCACGACGGTTGACCGTTTTACAGGGAGAGTCAACAATGGTTTTACGCTCATAACGGGAAGTTTCTGCAAAAAGAAACGAATCATTAAATCCGCAATAATCCAGAAAAATATAAATCCATTGACCACCTCAAAAGGGTCTTGGTCGGGATAAACCTTTTTTAGAATAGGTAACAATCCAAATCCTAATGCCAAGAAAACAACAATAAAATAAAGTGCAAAAAACACCAGAAGGATATTGAGCGCTAAATTTTTTTGCCAATACGAGGAACGGAAGTATTGTTTCCATTGCAATCTCAGAAAGTGCTTTATCATAGCGTTTTGATTAGTTGTTGTGCTCGGTTAGTAGCCTGTTTAAATATTTTGTTACACAATGTAATCAAATGATTTGGTAATTTGGATATTGTTTTAACATCTCCTGTTTTAGTTTAGGAGCTACAATGCATATGGATACATATAGACATAAGCCAAAACATATTAAAAAAGCCGATAAGAACACTAGTTTAGTATTTGAGAGTTTTTCTCCAATTTCAAAAACTATAGATATATAGATTCCAATATTTAAAACATACATTAAACCACCCAATTGCACCATGGTAGATTCAAAAAGCCATTTTTTACCGGTTTGTTTCTGTCTGCGTTTTATTATTTTTCCTTGCTTGTAGATATATCTAAAAGGAAAAAACATTAAGGTTAAACAAACAACGAGCAAAAACCAAAACTTATCTTCAAGACCGACTAAAACGAAGTGAAATACCCAAATTAAAAAGAGAGTCATAACGACCTTAGGTAATTTAAAAAACGCTATAAAATACTTCCAGACCATTTTTCTATAATGCTTATTGAGCGCATTTGTTTTTTGCTCTACGACATCAGAAAAACCGGTAACTCCAAATTTTTTGAATTCGATTTGAAGCGCTTTCTCAAAAGAAAGCTCTGGGTTTTTTTGCCACATATCTTCAATGCCATTCGCTAAATGGTCTACCAGCTCCGTTTGTACATCGTACCATTCTACATAATGCTTTTGCGTGAAGGCATATAATTGCTGGATTTGGTCTTTTGTAACTTTCAAATTCTATTATGAAATTAGCTTAGTATAAATAGCCTTGTATTCTTGCGATGTTTGACGATATATTTTAATACCGGATACTATAAATAGTACATTAAAAATTGTCGTGAAAAAAATAATGACATTATGCGTCTGTAAAGAGACTTCTATAATACCATCCGGCTTTGGCAACTGATAAAATAGATTGCACATGAGCATGGAAAAAATGATGTAGAAATAACTGTACAATAAATATCCAGATTTTTTAATCTTAACACTCATTACAGCGTAATGTAAGGTATAATATAGTATTGGAAGGCCAAAAAGAAGCAAACTGAACCACTTAAAAACGTTGAGGTTGGCATTCTGAAATACCAAATAATAGACCCAAACAAAAAGCAAAACCAAGATAAGACTTTTAGCCTGGGTAAAAAGTTCAGCAAAATTTCTGAAATACGCAGCTCTAACCTTTGCGTTTATAGTCTTTAAACGTTGTCTCTCTAAATATTTCAAATGACCAGACCAGCCTAACTTGTCTAGGGTATATTTAAATAACGTTTCAAAATCATGGTGCCCTTCTTTTTCTTCCATCTCGCAAGCGATATGGTCTATCATTTCTAATCGGATATCCCAATAACCAATACCTTGTTTTTTGAGATAGGTATCAATACGTTCAATATGTGTTTTGTTTAGCTTCATAACACAGTTAAGTTTTTAAATCGTTTTTGGTAACCCTTTGCCAATTGAATAGTCACTCTAAAAAGAGCCACCATCACACTTAGAATAATGCTAATTGTCAAGATGATATAGAGCATTTTAGATTCTTCGGCAGTACCTCCAAAAAAGGTGTTATTTAAAAAGACGAAAAAGTGGAAAATAAAGACTAACGGTAAGGATATGCGCTCTACAGCAGAAAACCGCTCTAATTTATAGCGCCTTAAAGCTATCCAATACACAAGTCCAAAAATTAAAAAGATAACCAAAGGCACGGCAAATAAGAGGTCTTTAAAAGTCTCTAAACTATAATACTGAAACGCAAGATATAATACAGCAAAGAACACAGCGATCGTAACGAGGCCTGCAGGTGAAAACAGGTTTTTAAATAAGGCTTTCCTGATTTTTTTATCTGCAGTCTTTAAAAATTTTTTATTGTTTTGAAGAAGTTTGGATTTATTCTCTATCATGTAATCCTTGAAGATATAGTAAAAGTTTCGCTCATCACCATTGTTAATTATTTCTTCAATTTCAGAAGCAACGTGATCAACCATTTCCGTTCTGATATCGGCATAAATCACATTGGAATTGTCAAGATAATTATTTATAAATTGAATCTGCTCCTTATTTAACGCTCCCATAACTAGGCCAATTTAGGGTTTACTAGGCTTTGCATTGTTTTTATATAATCAGCAAGTTCAGACAATTTATTAACCGTCTCCTTAGTTCCGGTTTCAGTAAGCTTATAGTACTTACGCAATCTATTATCTACTTTCGCAACCTCTACATCCAACAAACCTTCTGCTTCTAATTTATGTAAGGCTGGATATAAAGCACCTTCCGTGATATTAAACTCTCCCTTGGTTAACGCTTTTACCTTCTGTGTAATCTCATAACCATACATTTTATCATGCTCGCTGAGTAATTTTAAGATGATGGTATTTAAACTTCCCTTATATAATTTTGAATTGCCCATAGTTCGATATAGCAATTACAAATATATACATAATTTTCTTATGCATATGACTCTTAAGTATATTTTATTCACCACGAAAAGCACCGTTTAAAGACTTTTTTAAGAAAACTTTAGTCCTTTAAACCCTATTAAAGATTGTAAGGCTGCATGGACTTTGTTTATTTTTGCAAAAACAATTGCAATGTCACAATTTCAAACCCTTACCATAAAATCAGTTGAACGCATTACTGATAACTCTGTAGCCTTAAGCTTTACTGTACCTGAAGAAATTAAGGCTAGGTTTAGTTTTAAAGCGGGACAATATGTTACCCTTAAAACATCTATTAATGGGGAAGAAGTGCGACGTGATTATTCTGTTTGTTCCTCAAAAAACAGCGGTAGTCTTACAGTTGCCATAAAAGCCGTTGACGGCGGATTGTTTTCGGTATACGCCAATAAAGATTTAAAACCCGGCGATTCTATTGACGTTGCCGAGCCTAATGGTCGTTTTGTGTTTGAAGCCCATTCCGAAAAAACAAGAACCATTGCCGCCTTTGCTGCAGGTAGTGGTATAACACCCATCTTAAGTATAGCAAAAACGCTTTTGGAAGATGAACCCTTTAGTAACTTCATATTGGTCTATGGCAATAAATCGCCTAAAGAGACTATGTTCGCTAAAGACCTTTTACACTTAAAAGAGACCTACGGAAATCGTATCCATGTTCATTTTATCTATAGCCAAAGCAACGAGGAAGATGCTTTATTTGGTAGAATAGAAAAAAGTACGGTTAATTTGATTCTCAAAAATAAATACAAGGACATTACTATTGAAAAATTCTACCTCTGTGGTCCTGAACCAATGATTCATACGGTAAAAGATGTATTACTAGAAAATAAGGTTAAAGAATCCAACATTTTATTTGAATTATTCACGGCTCCAGCAGAGGTTGAATCCTCTGACAGTCAGATTATAGCATCAGGTAATACTGCCGTTAAGGTGATTGTAGATGAAGAAGAGTTTGAATTCCAAATGTCCAAAGAACAGTCTATTCTCGAAGCTGCCTTAAAAGAAGATATTGACGCCCCATATTCTTGCCAAGGTGGTATTTGTAGCAGTTGTATTGCTCGACTCACTGAAGGTGAAGCCAAAATGCGTCAAAATAACATCTTAACGGATAGTGAGGTTGCCGAAGGATTAGTACTAACTTGCCAAGCCCATCCCACATCAGATACAATTGTGGTGGATTATGACGATGTTTAATTTTCCAAAATAAATTAAAGAACTGACTTTACTTTCTCCACTACTGTGGAGGGTGAAATACTACCGGCTGCCATATCATAGCCTTCGGGATAGTTATTGCCATAAACTGAAGTAGGAATTAACGGAAATTGTGTTCTGTCAGCTAACAAAGCATTGTCACTTGACTGATTGAAAGGTGCAAAACCTGTGTAAGGGTGGGTGACACCCCAGATGGTTATAACCCTTTTACCAAGCATTGCTGCCAAATGGCCATTGCCAGAATCCATGGAGAGCATGACATCTAGATTAGATATGAGCTTTAACTCTTTCTCGAAGTTTAGTTTACCCGCAACCGAAACGACAGTATCATAACCCGTTGTCATCGTATTTAAAACTTCAATCTCTTCTGTACCACCTCCAAAGAGAACAATATTATGTTGTTTTGATAATTCGGCTACTACCTGTTTCATTTTATCCAAAGGATAAATTTTACTTTTATGTGCAGCAAAAGGCGCAATACCGATTGTTTTTAGTTTAGCATTTGAAATGAATCTTTTTAATTCTGAATCCAACTCTGCAGGAGGAGGAAAGGTTGGATTAGAAAGGTCAACTTTAAAGCCCAGGTTTTTAAAAACATCGGCATAACGTTGCGGTGTAGTTTTTAGCTGATGAAAGCTACGGCCACAAATCAAAGCTCTTTTTTCGGCACGTGCCTTATCAAGTTGAACTACTTTCTTATCTATTAAAAAAAGCTTTAAGATTTTAGTACGCAGAACATTGTGTAAATCAGCAATAGCGTCAAAATTTAATGCCCTTAACTCTTTGGCGAGTCTAAATAGACCAAAAACACCTTTGTGTTTTTCCTTAAGTTGAGCACCAAAGACAGAAACGCCTTCTATATTTTGAAATATTGGTTTGAACCTCTCACGAGTAACAACCGTAATTTTTACATCTGAATGCTGTTCTAAAAATGCTCGTATCACGGGTACAGACATAGCGACATCACCCATGGCAGAAAACCTTATGACGAGTATATGTTTAGGTTTCTGCATGTACCAAGAGCATAACTAAATTATCTGTTTACTTCTTATCTCTCAATACAGGATTTAGCTCATCGTCGTTGTACATTTTCATTTGCTTGTACACCTTCATGTATTTATCGCCTTTTGAAATATCCTCGAGAAGCCTATCAATAGCTTTACTCAAATCTTCACGCTGTTCTAGAAGTACCTGAAGTTTTTTATCACAGGCTGCTCTGTGGGCATCAGTTGCATCTTCTCTAACAGTCTCAAGGTGCATATGGTATATTTTAAGTGCAAGTATAGACAAGCGGTCAATAGCCCAAGCAGGACTCTCAGAATTTACAGTAGCATAAGGCTGAACCTCAACATCCTTAAACTTGTCTAAGAAATAGCTATCAATATACTCCACAGTATCTGTTCGGTCTTGGTTGGACGCATCGATTTTTCGTTTTAATTCAAGAGCATCGACAGGGTCAATATTAGGGTCTCTAATAATATCTTCATAGGCCCATTGCACAGTATCAATCCAACATTTTCTATATAATAAATGTGCAATTAAATCTTCATCTTTATCATATTTGTTCTTAAAAGGCTGGTCTACAGTATTAAGAACTTTATACGTTTTAATGACGTCTTGAAATATTTCGTTCGCTTTTTGTGAAAACATCGTGAATGGTATTATAATGTGCAAATATAGTTTGAATTATTAACTTAGCCATTGTATAAAATCATCTTGCATGCAGATTCACAACCTTTCTAAAGAGCCTTCGGTACTAAATACTTTCATTTCTGAAATCCGAGATGAGACCATTCAAAAAGACAGCATGCGATTCAGGCGTAATATTGAACGAATTGGTGAAATTTTAGGATATGAACTGAGTAAATCCCTGAATTACAAAAATCACACTATCAAAACACCTCTTGGCGAATCTAAAACTAAGCTATACCAACAAGATGTGGTCTTGTGTTCTATTTTAAGAGCAGGTGTTCCCCTCCACAACGGCCTATTAAATTATTTTGACGCTGCGGAAAACGCTTTTATTTCGGCTTACAGGCATCACAAAGATAACCCCGAAAGTTTTGAGATTATTGTAGAATATCTAGCTTGCCCAAATTTAAACGACAAAACCTTAATCCTTGCTGACCCCATGTTGGCCACTGGACAGTCTATGGTAGCTACTTTTGAAGCTCTAAAACCTTTTGGAGTGTCAAAAAGTGTTCATTTGGTAAGCGTCATTGGCGCTCAAAAAGGTGTCGATTTTGTCTCGGAAGCCTTCGGACCAAACACGCATCTGTGGATTGCAGCAATTGATGAAAAGCTAAATGATAAAGGCTACATTATTCCCGGTCTAGGTGATGCAGGCGATTTGGCTTTTGGCGAAAAACTACAACAATAAACTTATTAAAGGTGTAACTATAAAAAGCACGATAAATACTTCCTTGAACCAGCGCTCTGTAATAAATTCAATATAATTCGCCATAACAATTGAAAAGGGCGCAAACAAGAAAATAAATTCACTCCCATTTTTAACGGGTGCGATTATCGCTACTAAAAGAGCCAACACAGTGGACCAGGCCACTAGAAAGTAGGAGGGTCTTAATTTTTTGTTCTTGTTAGGTAAAGTCTTAAAAAAATAAATTAAGGTCCATACTAATGCTGTAAATAATACAGTAAGCTTTAAGACATTTCCCTTACCATTATATGCTGTAAAATCCAAGCTAGCATAACGCCCAAAATTAGATGGCTTTATATAAACATCGTAGGTGAAAATATTATAAACCATAAGTAAAATGAAAAGGGTCGCAACACCTACAAAGGGAGCAATTACATTTTTAGTATCATTTTGTGAATGATAAATCAAGGCAACGATGACCAAAGCAAAAAATAAAATAGCCCAAAAATAAAAGAGCGTGGCCAACGCAATCCAAAAACCCGCGTCGAACAATTTCTTTTTAACATCAATATTTGAATGTAAACTTAGCAGCCTCCGCAACGCGAAAAGAATAAAAGCATTTGCAAGCAACAAGTCACTATTTTTCATCACCTGTGGAAACATAAAAATTAGCAAACCAAACGTCATTATAGCGTAACCATTGCTTTGGGCGAGCTTATTTTTGGCTATAATAAAACGCAATAAAAAAATAAAAAATACAGATAAGAAAAGCCTTGAAATAGCCTTTAAAGTTGTTCCAAAATCTACAAATAAGACTTGATAATTTGTAAATACAAATACCAATACGATAAAAAGACCAACTATAACTAAGTTTATAGGTTTAGATTTACTGAATATGCTTGTAATCATTAAGTCTTTTTGTATTTTTGTTTCGTAAATTTAAAAAGTTATGAAAGATTTCTTTTACGGAATACAAGATTTATTTGTCAATGGATTATTTCTACCATTCGACAAGTTAAGAGCATTGGAATTAGAGAGCTGGTTCGCCGCCAATAGTGTGTCTTGGATTTTTATGTTGATTGGTTTTGTCGCTTTTATCTACTGGATGATGCAATTGGCTAAATTCAATGCCAATAACGAAGAGGACAAAAGTGTTACCGCACACTCTTATCTATAAATCAAAACCTATATCTTTACGATAATACATCTTATCAAAACATAATTTATTTATGCTTTGGTAAGATTTTTTTATGGCCTCTTGGTAAGTAGCGCCAAAGGATGTGATTGCTAAGACACGCCCACCTGATGTCACTATTTTTCCGTCAACAGATTTGGCACCCGCGTGAAAGACCAAGGAATCGCTAACATCATTGATACCGAAGATTTCCATACCCTTTTCATAGGCCTCCGGATATCCTCCAGAGACAAGCATAACAGTGGTAGCCGCCCGTTGATCAATTTCTAAATCAATGTCTGACAATGTTCTGTTAGACATCCCTTTAAAAATTTCAACTAAATCTGTTTTTAGTCTTGGTAGAACTACTTCCGTCTCAGGATCTCCCATTCTAACATTATATTCTATAACCTTGGGTTCATTGCCAACCTTGATTAAACCGATGAATATAAAACCTATATAGGGCAGGTTGTCTTTCTTTAAACCATCAACCGTGGGTTTCACGACTTTGGCCTCAATTTTGTTAAGAAAGTCTGGTGTTGCAAAAGGTACGGGAGAGACTGCTCCCATACCGCCGGTATTAAGACCTGTATCACCTTCGCCAATGCGCTTGTAATCTTTTGCCGTAGGTAGTATTTTGTAATTATCGCCATCGGTCAAAACAAAACAACTCAATTCAATACCGTCTAAAAACTCTTCAATAACTACCTTGTTGCTTGCATTACCAAACTTTGCCTCAACCAACATATGCTTCAATTCTGTCTTAGCCTCATCTAAATTACTTAGAATCAACACGCCTTTGCCTGCTGCTAAACCATCTGCTTTAAGCACATATGGCGGTTTTAAGGACTCTAAAAATTTGTAGCCTTCGTCCAAATTGTGTTTTGTAAAACTTTTATATGCAGCAGTCGGAATTTTATGACGCATCATGAACTCTTTAGCAAATTCCTTACTGCCCTCTAGTTGGGCCGCAGCCTTTTGAGGGCCTATAACGTTTACTTTCTTTAATGCTTCGTCGTTTAAGAAAAAATCATGGATTCCTTGCACCAAAGGGTCCTCTGGGCCAACAACAACCATATCTATATTTTTTTCAAGCACAGCCTGTTTTATGGCATTAAAATCGGTCACTGCGATATTCAAATTGGTTGCAATCTCTTCTGTTCCTGAGTTTCCTGGGGCTACAAATAAACCATTGCACTGCTTGCTTTGTGCAATCTTCCAAGCAAAGGTGTGTTCTCGTCCTCCAGAACCAAGTACTAAAATGTTCATGATTATTTTTTCTTTGGGCAAAAATAATTGGTTTTAAGATGAAAAAACAATTATTTTACGCAAACCTTAAGTCCTTTATACAACTTGCGCTTATTTGATTTTTCTTTGAAACTGAATGGCTTTGCGATAGCTAAAGCTCGGCAGGTTTTTACTGAAATTCAGAACGTCCCAGAACATCAATATACAGATTATATTGAACAGCAACGAAAGGCCATTTTGACCTATCATTTAGAACACAACCCGTTTTATAAATCCTACGGTAAATCTATTGATGTCAATGACTGGAATACCGTTCCTGTTATTGGCAAAAAGGAGCTCCAACAACCTCTAGAGAACAGATTGTCAAGAGGTTTCACTAGAAAAAACGTTTACATTAATAAAACATCTGGAAGTTCAGGTCACCCATTTGTCTTTGCCAAGGATAAGTGGAGTCATGCGCTGACTTGGGCAGAAATTATGAACCGATTCTCGTGGTATGGAATTGATTTCAACACCTCTAAACAAGCACGTTTTTATGGGATTCCTCTCGATAAAAAAGGCTATTATAAAGAACGATTTAAAGATTTTTTTAGCAACCGATATAGATTCTCCATATTTGACTTAAGCGATACCTCTTTCGAAAGTTCTTTAAAAAAATTTGAATCTATCCCTTTCGAATACATTAATGGCTACACGAGTAGTATTGTTCGATTTGCCAAGTTTTTGAATAAAAAAAACCTTTTACTAAAGACAATTTGTCCAAGCCTCAGGCTATGTGTGGCTACTGCAGAAATGTTGTTCGATGATGATAAAATTTTACTCCAAAATCAGTTTGGTATTCCAGTTATAAACGAATATGGAGCATCAGAGTTGGGGTTAATTGCTTTTCAAAACCCAAATGATGAATGGCAAGTGAATAGTGAGACCCTATTTGTAGAAATCTTAGACCATAACAACCATAGGCTTAAAAATGGTCAAGAGGGCAAAATCGTTGTAACCTCACTTTACAATAAAGCTCATCCTTTTATTAGATATGACCTTGGAGACCTTGGTATCTTGTCTCTGAAAAGCTCTTCTAAAAAGCCTATTTTAGAGAAATTAACAGGCAGAACAAATGATATTGCTATTTTGCCCAGTGGCAAGGAAGCTGCAGGGTTAACGTTTTACTACATTACAAAAAGTGTTATTGAAGACGATGGAAATGTCGGCGAATTTATAATTGAACAGCATACTAAAGAACACTTTAAAGTAAAATATATTAGTAAAGAGGTATTATCAGAAACAAAACAAAAGGCTATTACAGCGGAGATGAAGCGCTATTTAGAACCAGGAATAACCATTGAGTTTGAACGTTTAGAGTCTCTTAAAAGGACCGAAGCCGGGAAGTTAAAACAATTTGTCTCGTTAATAAACCAATAGAAATGACACTAACCATTGTTGCAGGAGCAAGACCTAATTTTATTAAAATCGCACCTATAATAAAAGCTCTACAAGATAAAAAAAAGACAGGGTTTACCATTGATTTTCGTTTGGTTCATACTGGCCAGCATTACGACAAGAACTTAAGCGATTCATTTTTTGAAGAGTTAAATATACCTCAACCACATATTAACTTAGATGTAAAGAGTGGTACTCAAGCGCAGCAAACGGCTGCTATTATGATTGCTTTTGAAAAGGAACTGATAGAAAACCCCTCTGATTTGGTTATGGTTGTTGGGGATGTTACGTCAACTATGGCCTGCACTATTGTAGCTAAAAAAGCTGGAATTGATGTGGCACATGTTGAAGCGGGCATTAGATCGGGTGATATGAGCATGCCTGAAGAAATTAACAGAATTGTGACAGATAGTTTGAGTGATTATTTTTTTACCACCTCGGCGTATGCAAACGACAACTTAAAACGTTTAGGCATCCCAGATGAACGAATATTTTTTGTTGGTAACGTGATGATAGACACTTTAACCAACCACATGTCCCATTTTAAAAAGCCTAGTTTTTTTGACAAACACCACCTCAAAAAAGGTGGTTATTTTGTTATGACGCTCCACAGGCCTAGCAATGTTGACGAAGCACAACAATTAAAACGTTTAGTTTCTAAAATAATTAGTCTCTCTAAAGGTTTTCCTGTTGTTTTTCCAGTGCACCCAAGAACCAAAAAGCATTTGCAAGAATTAAACTTAACTTTTGACAATCTCCATTATGTAGAACCTCAAAGTTATCTGCGTTTCAATTATTTAGTAAAAAATGCATTTGCCGTTATTACTGATTCTGGTGGCATTACAGAGGAAACTACCGTCATGAATATTCCTTGTATAACCCTGAGGCATAATACCGAAAGACCCGAGACTTGCACTATTGGCACGAATATGTTGGTTGGGGATGATCCCAAAAAAATTGAAAATGCCTTTAAAATTTTATGGGCCGGAAACTGGAAACAAGGGGAAAAGCCACAACTTTGGGACGGTAAAGCTGCAGAACGTATTGTAGAGCATCTAACAACCCTCTATTCTCCATAAAGAGCAATGAAAGATATTTTTATTATAACGAGCTATTATCCTCCGGAAACTGGTGCTGCTTCTAACAGAATCTTTCAATTGGCTGACGGTCTTTGTAAACAAGGATACAACGTAACGGTTGTAACACCCTTGCCTAATTACCCAACTGGAAGAATTTTTAAGGATTATAAAGGAAAACTCATAAGAACATCAGTTGAAAATAATATAACCGTTCACCGACTATGGATTTACGCAAGCAATTCAAAAAATAAGGTTTTAAGATTATTGGCAATGCTATCCTATGGAATCAGCCTTTTATCTTTTTATACTTTTAAAAAAATACCCAAAATTGTTATTGTACAATCCCCACCACTGTTGGTGGCATTTACCAGTGTGTTATTTTTAAACAAAAGAAACCGTAAACTTATTCTAAATGTAAGTGACCTTTGGCCCAAAGCTGGCCTAGACTTGGGTGCGTTTAAAAAAAACTTTAGTTATAAGGTACTAGAAAAAATTGAACGTTTTAATTATAAAAATGCGCATTTGGTTTTAGGGCAAAGTAAAGAAATATTGAGTCACGTAAAATCCATTTTCCCTAACAAGCAAACTTTCTTATATCGAAACTATCCCGAATTCCCAATTCCCGAAATTCCAAAGACAGCAGCACCAGCAAAAAAAATAAAAATCGTCTATGCTGGCCTTTTAGGTGTTGCTCAGGGTATTTTAAAGTTATGCGAAAATCTGGAATATGACAGGATTGAATTTCACATTTACGGCGCAGGAGCTGAAGAAAATCAAATAACTCGATTTGTTAAGGAGAATAAAGAGTTACCAGTATATTATCACGGCGAATTTCAACGAAAGGAACTTCATAAAGAACTAATATCATACGATTTAGCACTAATCCCATTATTGAATCGCATTTATGGTTCTGTACCCTCAAAGATATTTGAATACGCTATGCTTGGACTTCCCTTGGTTTATTTTGGCGGTGGTGAAGGAGAGCGAATAATCAAAACCTATCAGCTTGGTTGGGTAGCTCAAGAGGGTAATTATGCAAGTCTAAATTCAGTTTTAAAGTCTATAGAGTTAAAGGATGTTGGTTATGATGTCAAATCTAAGATTCGATTAACGGCTATTAAGCATTTCAATTTTTCAGAACAGCTTTTGGCGTTAGAGGCTAAAATTTAATATGCCTTATCGTCGCCCTTTACCGCGTTGATAAAAGTTTGAACAATAATTTTTAAATCGAGTAGTAAGGACCAATTTTCAATATAAAAAATATCATATTTTACACGTCCAATAATATCCTTATCGCTTTCGACTTCACCTCTGTAGCCACTGGTTTGTGCTAATCCTGTTATCCCGGGTTTAACAAAATGCCTTACCATAAATTTGTCTATTCGTTTGGCATACATATTTGTGTGACTGACCATATGAGGTCTAGGACCAACAATTGACATGTCTCCAAACAGAACGTTGAAAAATTGAGGGAGCTCATCAATACTTGTCTTTCTAATAAACTTACCCACCTTGGTGACACGCTCATCCCTGCGTGTTGCCTGATACAAATGAGCGTCTTCATTTGGCATCATTGATCTAAATTTATAGCAGTCAAATTCCTTATAATTAAAACCATTTCTAGATTGCTTGAAAAACACCGGGCCTTTTGACTCCAATTTTATAAGTATTGCCAAAATTGGCGTAAGCCATGATAGGATAAATACAATTACCAAACCCGAAAATAAAATATCAAACGACCGTTTAATAAACAAATTCACCGAATCCTCCAAAGGTATTGTTCGTAAGGTAAGAATAGGTATGTAATCGTAATACTCATAATTCAGTCTTTTAGAGTAAATCTCCTTACTGTCTGGAATAAATTTTAATATTTTGAGATTATTATCCGCGAAATCAACGATTTCAGTAATTTGGGAATTCGATAGTTCTGAAATAGAACAATAAATCTCTTCTATTCTTTCTCTTAAAACAAACTCAAAAGCATCGTCCAAAGAGACATCTTTAGTCTTAAACGCAAATGTTTTCCTATGTAGATAACCATATTCTGGGTTTTTATTAAAAAAAGTCTCAAGTGCTAATGTTTTTTTATTAGATCCAAAAATTACCGTTGTTCTATAATTTCCTCCAAAGGACACCCTATACTTCTGGAGCAAATAATAAATGGTAAACTTTATTATGATTATTATTGAAAAACACAATAAGCTATATTTTACAATAGGGCCTGGGTATATTTCAAGCTCGTGGTATAGTCCAGAAAAAGCAAAAACCAAAAACAAGAAAAATACCCCCTGCTTTAGAGCCAAGGATAGAATACTAACAGGCCGTGTGTACCTGTAGACTTCATAAAAATTACTGTAAACAGACAACAAAACCCACCCAATTGATATGAAAAGCATAAAGGTGAAAGGATCTTTGTCTTTCAGCAAATAAATAAAGGCTATACCATTAATTATAGATAAATCTATTAAGTAAGAAATGGGTCTTAAATATCCTGAGTATCTGCCGTGTTTAAATAAACTCAATTTGACTGAATTGATTTGAAATTTGTCTTAATTACAAAAAGTGATTTTATAAATTTTTTGAACTTTGCTGTTACTTTTTTCCAAGCAACCTTAAGTATTGATTTATTCTATTTTTACTTAAACTTTATCTTGTCTTCGAACAAAGGTAAAGACCATAATTCATCGTAAAAATAAATCATTATTGCTCTTCTTTATAGTTTAGGTTCCTAAAAGCAAAATAATTAATGATAAATGCAAAAAATATAACACCATTTTGTCTTTCCAAAACATTTTCGAATAGAAAAATTACAGTATAAAATAATAATATGCTTAAAAATATTAAATCACCAGACCTTATTGCAATATTATAATTATAACACATAAAGCAAAGAAAAATGATAAAGCCAATTATTCCTGACCGAAGAAGTATACTAAAATATTGATTATGGGTATTAAACTTATTTTCGTACAGATAGTAAAGGTTTTCTTTGTAACAATCGTAAAGTTCTTTTTTATCCCGTCCAATACCATAACCAAAAATTGGTTTGTTTTCAATGAGTTCAATAGCGCATTTATAAATTTGAACTCTATTATTAACGGAATTTGTTTCATTTTTCCCTAGATAGGTTTTTACATTAACAACCTCTAAAATCCTTTTGTTTATTGGCTTAACAAATACTATAATACATCCTGAAAGAATCAGCACAATAGCACCTATGCGTAGTAGTAGTAGTTTCTTTTTTCCCGTTCTTTTAAATAAATTATTTAAGAGAGGAATAAACGAAATAATTAAAGCTAAAATAGGTCCTCTTCTTGAAAGAAATAGTACAGTAGCTATAATAACGAAAATTAATGCTACTAACATTATTTTGTCTCTTCTCTTAAGACCTGTAGCATATAATTGATATGAAAATATAATAGACAAGCATAGTATAATTGAAATATAAATTGGGTGATCTGACCATATAGGAAGATTATTCGTGACTTGTGCCAGACAATAACCATACGTCCTTGTTCCGTTAAAGTATCCTAGATAAGCGAAATACAATATTATTATCAGAGAAAAAATCGCTGATGATAGTATGAAAAGTTTAAAAAAAAGCGTCTTAGTCTTTTGACTAAATAAGCTGTTTTTGTTTACTATGGCAAATATGAATGGTAAAACCAATATTGAAAGCCCGGTTTCAAGTTTTTTGGGTGTTTGCTGAGCATCAAAATACCAAAGAGCACTAATGAGATATACTAAAAATGGAGAGGCATTTATAATAAATACCTTTAGTTGTTTAATGTCTGGTTTTTGAGGAGCAGCCATTACGGCCACCAAACCAAATATTACAACCAAAATGCCTCTTTTCTCTGAGGGCATTAGAATGAAAAGAGCGAAAAGCACTAAACAAAACTGAAGCAATCGATTCTTCATGATAACACCCTCTCTAATTCATTCATAAAATTAGTCATGACTGCCTCTTTAGAATAAAATTCATTGACGTAGTCTTTCGCTGAATTTCCTAATTCATTTCTTAATCTACTATCCATTTTCAACTTCAGAAGTTTTTCTACAATCTCATTTAACTGATTATTACTATAATAATAACCTGCTGAAGCATATTCAAAAATCACCTTTACTTCAGAATCCAAATTACCTGTAACAATTGATGGATTACCGCTTCCCATCATTCCCAAAATTTTTGAGGGCATTACAGTATCAATAACATTGTCTTTTTGAAACAGCACATGCAAATCGGCACTAGCTAAAAGCTGTGGTAATTGACTAAAAGGAACGGGTTTGTAGTATTGCGTAAACTTATAATCCTTTAGTTTAGCTTCAACAAATTTTCTGTTTGCTCCTTCTCCCACAACTATAACCTCTATTTTTTCATGTTTCTTTAGCTTGTCTAGAAGTAGGAAAAAAACATCCCAATCTTGTTTTGCCCCGATATTTCCTGAGTATAATATCTTAAACGTATTTTTATCGGATAAATAGGGATGTGGTTCGTTGAATTGCTTATTAAATATATCTGTGTCTAACCAGTTGGTTAAATAAAAGCCCTTTTTTTTTGTTTTGCGCTCTAACTTTTCCATCATTCCTTTGCTAATGGTGCTTAAAACATCTGCTCTTTTTAATAAAAACCGTTCAACAAAAAATAGAAATTTAAAAATAATTGACTTGTTCTTGTTGACTAAACCTGATTCAAGAGCAGCGTCAAATTCAAAATCCTGAATATGCACCCATAACTTAGACTTATACTTTAACTTTAACAGCCATCCTAAAAATATAGCTGAAGTAAATGGCACTATAGCAATTACAACAGCTGGTTTTGGCACTTTATTCAAATTAGATAGACTCCCTATTGTAAAGCTTAGAATATGTTTTATTCGCTTAACAAAAGTAGGGTTTTGTGGTACATATTGTTTGTATCTGTATACGCTAACACCATTGATTTTTTCAACATAATATTTGTCTTTTTGTTTGTAATCTTCATTTATTCTCCAATACGGATAATATGGAAATCCCGTTATTACAGAGACATTGAAACCTCTTTGGGTTAAATATTCCGCTTTTTGCGTGGTATACAGTCCTATTGCACTATCTTCAGGGTAGTAGTTTACACCGATTATAGTTATATTCTTCATCGTTTTTTAATCATTCTACAAGGAGAGCCAATATTCACGGTTCCTTCTTCTACGCCTTTTAATACCGTACTGCGAGAACCGATAACGGCTCTATCTCCAATTACTACACCCGGTGCAACAAAGACATCTGTTGCAATCCAGCACTCGTTTCCAATTTTTATTTGATTTTCGTAGATTGGGAAACTTACATCGGTGTAATCGTGAGAACCCGTACATAGATATGATCTCTGAGAAATTACACTGTTTGAGCCTATGTCAATGTTTCCCAAGGAATACAATACGACCTCATCTCCAATCCAAGAATTATCACCAATTGAAACTTTCCAAGGATAGGTCATTTGAACTGAAGGCCTCAATAATACATTTTTACCAATCTTAGCTCCAAAGGACCTAGCCAAAAATCGTCTCCAACCATACAAAAATTGTGGTGAAGGTTTAAATAAAAAAAAGTGTACCAACCACCATAACTGCACGGTTACGGCCGACCTGCCTCTAAAGCCTTTTGGGTTTTTATAGAGCTCAAGATTTTGTTTTGTTGGTCTAGTCAATTCTTTTGGATTATATTAAGTAAGTTGTTTACAAATGCACCTTCATTTAATGCATCCGTGTATTTGTAATTTTTATTTAGCATTGTTTTTTGTTCTCCGAGCTGATTATTTAATTCTGTCAGTTTAGCGGCTATATCTTCTTTTGATTTTTTATCAATATAATGAATATTAGTGGAGTCAAAATAATCTCTCAATGCCTGGTGCTCGGTGCTAACAATTATATTTCCTGTCACCATAGCCTCTAAAATAGCTAAAGGCAAACCTTCAACTAAATAAGAAGGAAAAACAAAAACGTTACCCCATTTTAAAAGTTCTCTTTTTTCGTTTTCTTTGACCACACCTAGATATGTTGCGTTTTTTATCTTTTCAAAATTATCCAATATCTGGCTTTTCAGAGTAAAATCAATGTTTCCCGCACATCTAGCCTCAAACTTTACACCACTTTGATTCAGCATTTCTAATGCGTCAAGGAAGTAAAATATTCCTTTCTCAGTCATGAGGTTACTGAGATAAACTATTTTTAATTTATTATATGTTTTTTCTTGTCGTTCCTGTTCCTTTAAAAACAAATAATGCTCCACAAAATTGTTTAAGACGAAAACTCTTTCTGCTTGAATAAACGGCTTAAAATTTGCCTTTAAAGATTCTGAAAGAACTATAGCCTTAGAGGTTTTTGACAATATTGATCTCAATATTTTCTTTTTCGAAGGTGTTGATTGATTGTAAGTATTTATTAAAGTATTGCCATGAAGATGAATTATAATCTGTTTTCCGGCCATCTTCGACAAATAAATGAATAATGCATATTTCAATACTCCAAAAAAACTTTGGCCAATGGTTATGTAAATTATATCGTTTTTAAAAACTTGATATGCTTTTAAACTAATTCTTAGGAAAAAAATTGCCTTTTTAAGTGAAAATGCCCCTACAGATTCTTCAAAATTCTGTAACGACATGTTTATTTTTGAAACTTTAATATTAGCCCTATCTAATAAGCCCTTGTGCACAACTTCATTAGATAAAGACAAACCCGTTGTTGGTTCTGGAAATGGTCCTATAATAAGTATTTTCATTCTACTACTTTTTTTGGTAGAAGTTTCCACATCATATTCAGAAACCATATAACTAATAAAATGAAGTAGGCATAATATATATATCTTAAGGCTGACCTCAGATGATATTCAAAACTGTAGAACACAAACAAAGCCAATATTAAAGCAAAAAGAACGGCTGTTCTTTTCTTTCCTCTTATGAGATACTTTCGTATCACTTTTTCAAAAAACGAGAAAACAACTCCCAAAATAAAAAAGAAAACTATTAGAAATGTATAACCCATTTTAAAAACTTGACCGTGAAGGGTATATGGCATAAACCTAGTTATCATTAATTCTTTAGCTACATCTGGCCAACCAACAATACTTCCGGGTAGAGGGTTTACACTAACGTAGATGTAATACCAATTAGGGTCTGACTCGCTCAACGTTCTTGCCGTTGCAAATAAACCAAATACAAAGGAGTAATATATATTGAAAGCAATAGATTCGAGAATTTGAGAATCTTCCGTAAAAAGTGTAGCTATATAGGGAATGACGCCGTGCTCTTTTAACTGGCGTAGTGATATTAAATACGATAAGAAAACAAAGGATAGTATAATTTGAAGGAGAAATCGTAGCTTGTTAGCCCTTGTATTACCCGTCATTTGAAAGATAGTTAAAAAGTATAACATCAAAATAAGAAAGGAAATCCTAGAGCCTGTTCCAAAGGTAAAAACCAATATTGTAATAATTAAAACAACACTTAATGGCTTATTCTTGCTATATATTAACCCTAATATAATTGAGCATACAAGCGATAGTACTTTCGCTATTGTTATTAAAAACTTCTTGTCAAATATGGGAATATACTCCTGTCTCTGAAGCAACATATCACCATATGTGGCTAGATAACAAACTATTACTATAAAGCTTAATATATACGCTATTTTAGAAAAATAGGATGGGATTTTATATTTAGTGAATAGGCTATAATTTAAATCGCGGTTATAAACTTCTTTTATTCTTGAGGTTGATACTTTATGATAAATTAAAAACCCGATAATAAACGCAATATTGGCAATTAAATACATGTTTAAAACATCCCAAAACTGCATAGACGTAATTTCATCTACCTCCGCTATTGAAAATTTCTCCTCATAGAAAAAATAATACGGTACAGAAAGAATTACCATGATTAGATTAAAGAATATGAATATATAGGTAGGGCTTATTATTAAGTATTTTAAAACCCTAAAGAGAAAAAAGACTAAGCCTAAAAAAACAGTAAAGAGAAAAACTCCTAATAACAAAATGGATTATTTAATTATTTAGTATTGCGTATATCTGTTTTCTATCCTACTATTAAGATTCTCTTTCGATATTATCTGAGCGCTCCCATTTTGTGAGGATTTTTCTAAAATTAGCTTATTTCCTTCAAACCTGTGCTGTAGATTTTTCAATTTAAAATAAACCAATAGTGTTGAATCTTTGATAATTATTCTATCATCCATACGGTTTAATACAATTTTATCAAATTTTATTTTGTTTGTGGATTCATCCGAAAAAGTTAATGAAAACCCGTATGGTATGGTTTCCTCGGGGAAACGATATGTTACTCTTTGCCAATTATTTGGCATTCCTTTTAGAGAATTTCTTATAGAATCCATTCCTTCAATATCCTCAAAGTGAAGTACTACCTCGTCGTCATTGCTAAAAACACCATCAAAAAAAAGATTTAAATCACGGCTATTTTCCTTTTTAGTTTGCTCGTTTTCAGTTGTTTCTTTTTCCTTGGGTTTTTGGTCTTTGCAACCCATAAAAGAAGCTAACACTAAAATAAAGACTAATGTGTTATTTTTAAATTTTGAAATCATACACTTGTTAAGATGTAAATAATTATTTTTTACGCTGCAACTTAAAAATCAAAGATGAAAATCTAATTTACCAATTTAAATCGTCTTCATAGCCAAAGTCTATTAATTCCTTTCCTGCGTAGGTTTTAAATATATTTTTAGCTTCCTCATTAAAATAGTTTTTCCAATCGCCCTCAATCCCTTTTCTTAAAAAACTACCAGTATCTTCTTCACCTTTCTTTCGCATAGTTTGGTTTTCAAAAGAAAATTTATGTATAACCTCGGCAAGCCTTTGCTCATCAATTTCAACTTCAAAAAAGTCAGACAATAAACTTCTCATTGTCGATTCTGTGTTATGAAGAAGGTCTTCGTATTTTAATAAATAAATATTATCCCTATTTCGATTTAACTCGTCTTTCCATTTAGTATTATAATTAGCCCAATTACCTGGAAAATTAAAATAATGGGCTTTTGACGGTGTGTGCGTGAAGGAATACTCCAAATATTCTGGCATGTTTTTCTTAACATTATTATAATCCTCAAGACGAAGTTGTTTCCTTGTGTATATCACTGTTTTGGGGTCTAATTTATTTTTGTTGCTCCAAATTAGTTGATGATAATAGAAGGAGACATATACATCTCTACCGTCTCTAACTAACCATAAAATTTTATTATTTCTTGGGATAAAGTACTTGGGTTGGTAGTGACTGTGATATACAGATTTGGTTAGACTAGGAAACTTATTTCTAGGAAAGGGAATGTCTAGGTAATTAGACACTAATTGCCCAAGCCACGACCCTCCAGATTTAGGGTATTCAACGATAATTACAGACTCGTTTAAAAACGTTAGGCTATTGACAAAAACCAATCGAGCTGCTTGCTCAATCTTTCCCTTTATCATATTAATCATAGCGCCGAGATTTTCATACAAGAAAAGAATTGATTTTTAGTCTTTTCCTTATGTAGATATGTGAAATTACAAACATGTTCAATAAAGCAATGCTCGTTGCCAAGGCGGCGCCTGTAATACCAATCTTCTTTATAAGTACATAATTCAATAAAAAATTTAAAAGCATAGTTATGAACATTATTCTACTATAAACCCCTTGGTGCCCTGTCATCTGTAGTATGTCGCTTACAGGGCCAAATAAGCTAATCAATATTTTACCTACACAAAGTATCATTAAAGGATAAATGCCTGAAAGGTAAACCTCTCCCAAATAGCCTAAAATAAGTCTGTGAAAAACTAATATGGCAATGAAAATACCTAGACCGGTAATAAAGGTTGTTCGCACAGAAAACCTAACATTCTTTTGTAACAATTCGAAATCATTCTTATGAAAAGCATCAGAAATTTTTGGTGCTAAAATGGAATTTATGGCTTCATAGGTAAAGGTTATAACAATTGCCATTTTTGTTACTATATCATATACCCCAATATTTACCTCTGTCTCAAAAACTCCTAAGATGATTTTGTCTGACCACAGTAATAAAACATAAAAATATGTTGAAGACATCAAGGGAATAGTCTCTAAAATATACGTCCAGGTATCTTCTATCTTTTTAAATTTGGAATTTTTCTTCTTAAATCTTAAGGTGAGAATACTCGAAAAAATAAAAATAAACAGAATAGCATAAAAATGACTTTTCATTATCACGTATCCATTTTTAAAACTAGACCCCGCTATAATAAAAACAACTATTAGTGTAACGAAAAACCTCGAAAAAAAATTGATAAAGGAAAAAACAGCATTCTGCCTAACCCCTCTTAATACACCTGAGTTTATAAGTACTATGGTCCATATAGGAACTGCCAGTACTGTCCATTTAAGATATTCTGTAAATTCTGGTTTATTAAAAAATTTAATGGAAATCTCTTCTGCAAAAATATATAAGAATCCAGATCCTACAATAGAGAAAAATGAGGCTACAACAACACTTATATTATAGTATGAAAACCCTATATCAAGATCATCATAAGCAGAAAACTTTTTGGTTAAATGAATGTCAAAACCCATTTTACCAAACACGACCAAAATTGAAAATAATGTTAGGCCTAAGGCCACATAGCCATAAACTTGCTCTCCAAAAGATTTAATGATGTAAAAGGAAAACCCGTATGCAACAATAAAACCTAGTAATCTAAAAATTAAAAAGTGACTACTCTTAAATAGAATTTCCCGATAATCTTTATCGCCAAAAATTTTTTGAATTTCCTTTACCATTTTTACTATTCCACTTTCTGTAATCCAAACTTTAGGCCCAAGAATCTAAAGCGACATTAACCAACTCAAGGCTTATACTATCATTCCTGCAGCTACGGTTTCATTTGTGGTGTCGTCAATTAAAATAATACTTCCGGTTGATCTATTTTCCCTGTAAGAATCTACCATTAAGGGTTTTGTAGTTCTAATCTTTACTTTTGCTATATCGTTCATATTAAGGCTTAAGTCATCCTTCCTGCGCATAAGCGTATTTATATCGTACTTATAAACCACCTCCTTAATCATAGCCTTCTGCTCGTTAGAGGTATGCCTTATGCTATATTTTGCCCTTGGTTTAGCAGAATCATTATTTAGCCAACACAACATCACCTCAATATCCTGAACAACTTCGGGGGTGTTTTTAGAACGTGTAATCATGTCACCTCTACTAATATCGATGTCGTCCTCTAGGGTTATCGCAACCGACATGGGTGCATAGGCTTCATCTAAGTCCCTATCGTTCAGGTTGATTGATTTAATCTTGCTCGTAAATCCTGAGGGCAATACCACAACATCATCTCCTTTTCTAAATACACCACCGGTTACCCTACCTGCATAACCTCTATAATCTATAAAACCTTTCCTTTGTGGCCTAAGTACTGTTTGAACAGGAAATCTGGCATCAACCTTATTTATATCACTACTGATGTGCATGGTTTCTAACGTATGAAGCAAAGGCGCGCCTTGGTACCAGTTCATGTTTTCTGACCGATTAACAACATTGTCTCCAAGCAATGCACTTATAGGTATAAACCTAACATCCTTAATCAGCATCTTGGAAGAAAACTCTTCAAATTGGTCTATGACCTTGTTATATATTTCCTCAGAAAAATCTACCAAATCCATTTTATTGATACAGACAATAACGTGAGGTATCTGCAATAAGGAAGCAATGAAGGAGTGCCGTCTTGTTTGCTCTATAACTCCATGTCTAGCATCAACTAGTATTATCGCAGCATTAGCCGTTGAAGCACCTGTCACCATATTTCTCGTATATTGAATATGTCCAGGCGTGTCTGCAATTATAAACTTACGCTTTGGTGTGGTAAAGTATCTATAAGCCACATCTATGGTTATCCCTTGCTCACGCTCATCGCGAAGCCCATCTGTAAATAGCGCCAAATCCACACCGTCATGACCTTTCTTTTTACTGGTAGACTCTATGGCTTGTAATTGATCTTCAAAAATTGATTTGGAGTCGTATAGCAAACGCCCAATAAGCGTACTTTTCCCATCATCCACACTTCCTGCAGTTGTAAAACGTAAAAGCTGATTGTTATCTAGCATGTTAATGTTTTTTTGGTTAAAAATAGCCTTGTCTCTTGCGGTCCTCCATAGCTGATTCTGAGCGTTTATCATCACTTCTATTGCCTCGCTCCGTTTGACGCATTCCTGAGACTTCATCTGCAATCTTCTCTAAAGTATCGGCATCTGACTCTATACCGCCCGTAATGGTGATATCTCCTAAGGTTCGAAATCTTACTTTCTTAACCACCACTTCTTCGTGTTCTTCAAGTACTAAGAACTCAGAATTTGGTATCCAAGAATTCTGTCTCCAAACAACCTGGCGCTCATGGGCAAAATACAAAGAAGGTATAGCGATATTTTCGCGCTTAATATAATTCCAAACATCCATTTCCGTCCAATTGCTTATAGGAAAGGCTCTAAAGTGTTCTCCTTCGAAATACTTACCATTAAAAAGATTCCAAAGCTCTGGCCTCTGATTCTTGGGGTCCCACTGTCCAAAATCGTCCCTGTGAGAAAAGAATCGTTCTTTGGCTCTAGCTTTTTCTTCATCCCTTCTACCTCCACCGATAGCACAATCAATTTTATTTGACTCTATAGCATCGAGAAGCGTTGTGATTTGCAATGCATTACGTGTAGCGTTTTTACCTCGTTCCTCTGCAACACGCCCTTGGTCTATTGATTCTTGCACAGACCCCACAATTAAGTCAACTCCAAGCTCCTTTATGATATCATCCCTGAATTGGATAGTTTCAGGAAAATTGTGACCTGTGTCTACATGCATTAAAGGGAATGGAATCTTTGATGGGTAAAATGCTTTTTTAGCCAAGTGGGTCACCAAAATGGAGTCTTTTCCTCCTGAGAATAATATAACTGGATTATCAAATTGGGCCCAAACTTCGCGCAAAACATAAATGGCCTCGCTCTCTAATTCATCTAAATAATTTAGGTAATACTTGCTCATTTGTTCATTTTTAATTTTGAGTTGATATAATCTAAAACCTTTCTCACAGATTCGTCTACCGACTCAAATTCGGTTCTTATTTCTATATCTGGGTTTTCCGGAGCTTCGTAAGGTGCCGAAATTCCAGTCATGTTCTTGATTTGACCTTGTCGAGCTTTGTGGTAAAGCCCCTTTACATCTCGTTTCTCACACTCTTCAATTGAGGTGTTAACATAGATTTCAACAAAGTTATCAGAACTAACGATTTCACAAATATTTTTTCGATCTTTTTTATAAGGAGAAACAAAAGCAGCGAGGACCACAATGCCTGCATCTATCATTAAATTAGCCACTTCTGCTATTCTTCTTATGTTCTCAGATCTATCCACTGGAGAAAACGTTAAGTCCTTATTAATGCCATTTCGAATATTATCGCCGTCTAACACATAGGTCCTTATGCCCTGTTCATGAAGCGCGTACTCAACAAGGTTGGCTATTGTAGACTTTCCTGAGCCTGACAAACCTGTAAACCAAATTAAAAATGAATTATGCCTATTTTGGGATTGACGTTGAATCCTTGAGATTTGATAATTATGTGGAACAATATTTTTCTTCATAAGTTATTTTCTTGTGCCAAATATAAAATTTCGAATTTTACCTAAAGGTAATTTCAACCATAACTTTTCATGAAAATAATATAGAATGAATTTGGTAAACAGTTCGGTTAAGGCGATATACAAAGCTACTTCATCAAAAGCTTTTAATATATAACCAGAAATAAGAAATGTTGTGGAGGTCGCCACAATTCGCCATGAAATAGATTTGTAAACCAGCTCGTAAGTTTCTGTTGCGCGCTTGTTGAGCACCTCCAGCCAAATCCTATCATGTATATAAAAAATAAACAACTTCAATAAAAACTCCGATGCTCCAATTTTCAGCGCATTATCCATGCTACATTGGCCCAACAAACAAGTAACTAATAGCACTACCAAAATGGTGTCTGTGGTGGCAATTATACGCCATGAGACACCTTTTAAAACACTTCGAATATGTGAGGACTTTTTAAGTTTGGCCATCTATTGGTTTTTGGACACTATGAACCACGGGTTAAGAAGGTTCTCTTTATTGTAAAGTAGTGGTTTTTTTGTTTCCTCTGAAATAACTTCTATTCCTACTGCATTGCATATAGCTTGGCCAGCTGCAGTATCCCACTCCATTGTTGGTGCAAACCTGGGGTATACATCCGCACTCCCTTCTGCCACAAGACAAAACTTCAATGAACTTCCTTTAGACACTATCTTAATATCTTTGCCACCTTTTTTTAAGTTTTCTACAAAATCTAAAGTCTCCTGGCTCATATGGGACCTACTGCCAACTACCTCAACAATACTTGAACCCGCAATCTTTGGATTTAGCCTTGAAGAACTATCCGCTACCTCACTTATGTTGGCGTTGTGTTTTTTAAGCTGGGACTTGAAAGCCTCCCCGCTTTCAACATTCCCAAAATATAAGGTCATGGTTGCCGGAACATAAATAACTCCATACACGGGGTGTCCTTTTTCTACATAGGCTATATTAACCGTGAATTCACCATTTCGCTTAATGAACTCCTTGGTGCCATCTACAGGGTCAACTATCCAACATCGTTGCCAGCTCTTCCTATCCTCAAAATCAATTTGCCTATTTTCTTCGCTGATAATAGGTATTCTAGTAGGTTTTAAAAAAGAATTTATAATAGTGTTCGCTCTCGTATCTGCTTGGGTAAGGGGAGAATCATCTTCTTTATATTCAATCGCAATGTCCCCATTATAAATTTTCATTATTTCTTCACCGGCACTCAGTGCGGCTTGTATTGCGATTTCTAGGTGTATATTCATTTTAGGTTCATTAATGCCAATTTAAGACTGTCTCTCCAGAATGGGATTTTATAGTCAAACGTTTCTTTTGTTTTTGTTGTGTCTAGAACACTAAATACAGGGCGTTGTGCGGGTGTTGGAAAGGACTCCGATTTAATTGCATTAACCGTAACATCAATGGCCTTTATTTCGAAAATTGCCTTTGCAAAATCATACCAACTTGCCACGCCAAGGTTGCTAAAATGATAGATGCCGTAATCTTCGCTGTCCTTTGTTATTAACTCTAAAATGAAATAGGCTAAATCCTTGGCATAGGTCGGTGTCCCAATTTGGTCAACCACAACTCTGAGTTCATTTCTATCTTCCGAAAGCCTAAGCATTGTTTTCATAAAATTGTTAGCGTACTCCGAATATAACCAAGAGGTTCTTACTATAAAATAACGCGATAGAAAATCTTTAATTACATTCTCCCCGTCTAATTTTGTTTTACCATAAACACTCAATGGGTTGGCCTTGATTTTCTCTGTGTAGGCTATATTCTGTTTGCCATCAAAAACAAAATCTGTTGAAATATGTAATAATTTAGCACCAGCCTCTTCTGATGCTTTGGCTAAATGTCTAACCCCTTCTACATTTATTGACTTAGCTTTATCAACCTCGGTTTCTGCCTTATCCACCGCTGTATAAGCAGCGCAATTAATACACCAATCAAATTTATGCGTTTTGAAATAGTCGCTAACAGTTTGTGAATCTGTAATATTTAATTCCGCAATATCTGTAAAATGAAATTCAAAATCATTAAATGCATCACTTATACTTTGCAGACACCGGCCTAATTGCCCTTTAGCTCCAGTAACTAAAACTTGTTTCATATATTAAGATCTTGAAGCTTAGGAAGTACTAAGTCTTTTTCTGAAACGATGAAATCAGCTTCGTCTAATTTCCAATCTATATTTAAATCGGGATCGTTGAAGATTATTCCTCCTTCTGAGCCTTTGTCATAGTAGTTATCGCATTTATATGCGAAAATAGCTGTGTCGCTTAAGACAATATAACCGTGTGCAAAACCACGTGGAACAAAAAGTTGCTTTTTATTGGATTCGGTGAGTTCAATAGCAAAATATTTTCCGTACGTTTTTGAGCCTGGTCTTATGTCAACTACTATATCTAAGATTTCGCCCTTTATGACACGAACTAATTTAGCCTGAGCCTTGTCACCTGTTTGAAAATGTAAGCCTCTCAACACGCCTTTTGTCGAAAACGATTCATTGTCCTGAATAAAATTGATATTTAACCCCGTTACATCGTTAAAAGTACGCTGATTGAATGATTCAAAAAAATAGCCTCTTTTATCCTGAAATACCTTAGGCTTTAACACCAAACAACCTTCAAGATTTGTTTTTTCTATCTCCATACCTAAGATTCTAATATGCCCAGTAAATGTTTGCCGTAACCACTTTTAACCAATGGCTGAATTATTGCGCGAAATTCAGCTTTGGATATATATCCCATTTTATAAGCAGCTTCTTCAATGGCGCCAATTTTTAAACCTTGGCGCTCCTCTATTACCTGAACAAACTGAGACGCCTGCATTAAGGACTTAAAGGTGCCCGTGTCTAACCAAGCGGTTCCTTTATCTAAAACACTTACGTTCAACTTCCCTTGTCTGAGATATTCTTTGTTGATATCTGTTATTTCTAATTCTCCCCTATGGCTAGGTTTAATATTTTTAGCAATATCAACAACCGAATTATCGTAGAAATAAATACCGGGAACTGCATAATTGGATTTAGGTTTTTTAGGTTTTTCCTCAATGGAAACCGCTACGCCATTACTGTCAAAATCAACAACGCCATAGCGTTCTGGATCATGTACATGATAGGCATAAATTATCCCTCCATCAGGGTCATTGTTTTGTTGCAGTAAATCTGCCAGTCCCGTTCCATAAAAGATATTATCGCCTAAAATTAACGCGACCTTATCGTCTGCAATGAACTCCTCTCCTATGATAAAAGCTTCAGCAAGACCGTTAGGCGCTTCTTGCACTGCATATTCAAACCGACAACCGAATTTTGACCCATCTCCCAATAATTCCTTAAACAGCGGTAAATGCTCTGGTGTTGAAATTATTAAGATTTCTTTTATACCTGACCACATAAGTGTCGATAATGGATAATAGATCATGGGCTTATCATAGATAGGCATTAACTGCTTACTAACTGCTAAAGTTAGTGGATGCAACCTAGTACCTGAGCCACCTGCAAGTATTATTCCTTTCATTTCTGATATTGTTTTTTATAATAGTCTTGGTATGCGCCTGTTGTAACATGTAATAACCACTCCTTATTGTTTAAATACCAATCTATAGTTTGAGAGAGGCCTTCCTCAAAAGTAACGGATGGGCTCCAGTTCAATTCCTTGTTAATTTTGGTTGCATCAATAGCGTATCTCAAATCATGTCCTGGCCTATCCTTAACATAAGTTATAAGGCTTTCGGAAGTGCCTTCTGCTCTATTTAACTTAATGTCCATTTGTTTGCATAGCAACTTCACCAGGTCAATGTTCTTCCACTCGTTAAATCCCCCAATGTTATAGGTCTCTTTGTTGTTTCCTTGATGAAAAACGAGGTCTATGGCCGCGGCATGGTCAAGTACATAGAGCCAATCGCGGGTGTAATTACCATCACCATACACGGGAAGAGGGCTATTATTGATGATATTATTTATAAAAAGTGGTATTAATTTCTCCGGGAATTGGTTTGGCCCATAATTATTTGAGCAATTGGTTATCACAAAAGGCAGTTTATATGTTTCTCCATAAGCTCTCACAAAATGGTCAGAACTGGCTTTTGAAGCAGAATATGGTGAATTTGGCGCATATGGCGTACTCTCCGTAAATAGTCCTTTTAACCCTAAAGTACCATAAACCTCATCTGTACTTATATGGTAAAAGCGTTTATCCTTAAAATCGTCAGCCCAAAGATATCTGAAGGCGTTTAGTAAGTTTAAGGTTCCTATAATATTGGTCTTTACAAAAATCAATGGGTCTTCAATGGACCTGTCCACATGAGACTCTGCAGCTAAATGAATTACAGCGTCAAAGCGATATGATTGAAAGAGATCATTAATTTTTTGCTCATCATTAATGTCTGCCTTAATGAACGTGTAGTTGGGTTTTTGCTCAATATCTTTTAAATTCTCTAAATTTCCAGCATAGGTTAGCACGTCCAAATTATAAATATGATAATCTGGGTATTTATTAACGAAAAGCCTAACCACATGCGACCCAATGAAACCAGCTCCTCCGGTAATTAAAATTTTTTTAGTCATAGTTCTTTATAAAGTTAAAGACCTTAATACCGAAAAAAGCAAAGAATAATCCAATTAAGGCTAAAACAGGTAATAATAAGGTGAAGTTCTGTTTAAAACTAACCTCTTTAGACCCTATTCCATCAAAATTAGACAACACGTCGTAGTATGTGTTTTCTTCTGCCAATGTTGTTCTTAAATTCTTCAAAGCTTGTCTTATCTCAAGTTCCTTCAATAGTACTTCGTATTCTTTGGTCTCTGTCTTAGATTCCTGTAGGGGCAAGCTAGAACCAAAATCTATAGATAATTTACTCCGCTCAGATTCATTTTTTAAAACTTCTAAATATGTTTTTTGAATTGTATCTAAGCGTTTTAATTGTTGTTCTAAACTCTGAATTTCAATGTCGGAAATGGTATCTCTTCTAGCTTTAATTTTCTCTGATAATTCATTAATAAAGGTTTTCCTCAATCCAGGTTCAAGGTTAGGAAAAATATCTTTTCTGTAAGATTTCGCTATTATAGTATAAACATCACCTGAAAATAAATCCCTGTTTTCAACATATTGCTCATAAGTCAAACTATCTACAAGAGATGTGTCTACAGATTGTATGTATTCATCGTACTCTTGAAATAGTTTGTTGGGGGATTCGGGACCCTGCTTTAAATCAAACCGTTTTAAAGATTTAGCCTCAACAGTATCTATCTCAAATATATCAGCAAGAACGTCTAGTCGTTCAGAATTTATTAACTCATTGAAATAATCAATATTATTTGATAATTGATATTTAGAGTCAAAATAAGGCTTAACAATCATGTCGGAGGTGTAAATTGGCTTTTCTAGCTTTTCATAAACGAAACCCAAAATAGCTGCGCCCAAAACCACTAGTGATACGAGTTTAAAATTTACTACAAATGGTTTTATTAGATATATTATAGCTGAGAATATGCCCTTTAAGATTTTTCCAATAAATTCAAATAACCGATTGAAAAGCTTTCCTATAGCATTGAATAATTGACCTAAATCAACCTCCTCATTTTGATTATTTTGTGGTAATTTCTCACTCATATATTATGAATTAAATATTTGCTCTAAGATTTTTTTAGTTATCACGTATGTTGGCCTTACTCCTGCGGTACCTAACCCTCCAGAAGCTAAGGTGCTGCCCGTCTCTAAGGGGTTGTCACTGGCATAATAAGCATAGCGCACTTTGACATTCTCATTGATACTTCCCCTCACTCTAGATGCAGCTTGGATAGCTTTTTGGTAATGGGCCCCTTCCATCTCAAGCCCTATGACATTCCAAGTAGATTTCTTAAAAAACTTCAAGATCTCTTTGTTCTGTAGTGAGGTCCCTAAAACAGTAACCATAGTGCCCTCATACACATCGACATTGCAATCTACTAAATCGTTTTTAGTTAGTTCATTTTTGAAAGGATAATTATCCGCTGTGCCTTCAAAAATATGTGCTGTTGGTATCATAACATCACCCTTGCCTCCTTGTAAAATCCCGGCCTTCCCCATTATTGAGATTGATTTTACATCTAGATGAACCATATCTCCATTAATTTTAATTGGTTTCAATAGTTCATCCATAGTCTCATAGGCCTGCTCCCCAAAGGCGTAGTCCATCACAAGAATTACAGCTTTATTTCTTTTATCCTTTTCTAAATATTCAAATTTTGTCTTCGAAAAATCTATTTTATCGGTATCAAAGATTTGCACATCAATATTAGTTCCCGACCCGTCTTTGATGTATGTCATGCCTTGTTGCAACGCCATCTTTTCAACTTTATTGCGCATAGTCTTGTTCTTAGGGTCGCTTAAGGCCTCATAAATATCAAAAATATCAGTCTTAGTGCTTGTTGGCTTTAGCGCTGCCTTTGCAAAAACTGAGTTCATGACACTATGCATATTGGCACTTATAATATGAATTGGCCGTTGCAACAATCCATTTTTATCTAAAACAGATTTGATGTTATTTGCCCAGATTTCGCCATAGATATGATGGCCAAGCCTTTCCCTTAGAACAGGGCTAAAGGTTATGGTTCGCTTTTTATCATTTAGAGATTCTTCAATGGCTAGTTTACCTATCCAATAAACAATGTTCAAAAGGCGTTCTGGCTGTGTTTCTGTTGCAAATTTTGGATAGGCCTCCGTTATTTCATTGAAGGTTCTTCCCAAGATATTGGCCGTATGTGTTATAGCAACTTCCCGTTCCTTTTGTGTTAGTTTTTTGGTAGATCTTATGGCATTTTCCAATTTTTGCCAATCCCTTATCGCTGCCCCTTCCTCGTTAATCAAAACACGTTTACGTATTTTGTGCGACTCTACAAACAAAAAGGTGAGGTGCGTAAGGATATCGTAAATTTCTGAGCGCCCTCTAGTAATTTCAATATTCATTTGCTCATCATCTATACGATAACAATTCCGTCTTCTTTTCGGTGGTACAATGGGTTTAAAGTGTGAACTGCCATAACCCTCATCACTTGTTAAGTTAATAAACCGACATTCCTCAATACCTTGTGGTAATCTGTCTATGACGTATAATAAACCATCTAGCTCTGCTTTCTCTTCACCTATAGAGCCGTAAATTTCCGGTCTTAATACAAGAAGGGCCTCTCTTAAGGTTTCACCAGAAACACCCATGGGTTTGTAAAAGCCACGATTAAATAAATGGCGCATGGTAATGTACATGCGCTCTATGGCATTTGAACTTTCTTGGGCTCTAGTTCTTCCTTCTTTTTTCTTGCTCGTTGTGCTCATTATTTGATTCAGCCAGTAAATATACCTTTATTTCGTTAATCCAAGTCGATACAGCTCATCAGCAATCTTTCGGTCATTTGATAGTCTCGGAATCTTATTTTGCCCCCCAAGTTTTCCTATGGATTTCATATACGTTTGAAAGCCATTTCTCCTAATTTGGGTTACTTTTAAAGGTCTTAGTATTTTTCCCTTAATTAAATCATCATAATAACTGTTTTGCTTTTGAAGGGATTGCTCCATAGCATCTATAAACGTTCTTAGATTTTCAGGCTCATTTTCAAATTCGATAAACCATTCGTGATAAGGTAAACCATCTTTAGGATTTATTTGAGGGGCAACCGTAAATTCATTAACAGAGATTAAGGTGTTTTTTGTGGCATCTTTCAATGCTTGTTCTACTTCCTTTCCGATGACATGTTCTCCAAAAGCCGATATAAAATGTTTAATTCTTCCGCTAACAATAAGCCGATATGGTTTCAAGGAAGTAAACTCAACCGTGTCACCAACATTATATGCCCAAAGCCCCGCGGTTGTAGAAATTATCATTACGTAATTCACCTTTAGTTTTACATCCTTTATGGAAATGCGTTCTGGCTTGTCGTCAAAAAAATGCTCAGCCTCAATGAACTCATAAAATATACCTGAGTTTAACTGGAGCAACATACCTCTTTCATTCTGTTTGTCTTGAAAGGCAAAAAAGCCCTCGCTTGCAGGAAAAAGCTCTATACTATCAACCTTTCTTCCAATTAAATTCTCGAATTTAGCACGATAGGGCTCGTAATTGACGCCGCCAAAAATGAAAAGCTTAAAGTTTTTGAACAAGTCGCCAACATTTTTCCCTGATCGATTTATCAACTTTTCAAAATACATTTGAACCCATGAGGGTATTCCTGAGATAACGGTCATATCTTCATTCAGTGTTTCTTCTACGATAGCATCAACCTTAGTTTCCCAGTCTTCAATACAATTTGTTTCAAAACTTGGCATTCTATTTTTTTGAAGGTATGCTGGTACGTAGTGAGCCACAATACCTGAAAGTCGCCCAAACTTTATTCCATTCTTTTCGTTGAGTACTGGACTACCTTGAAGAAAAATCATTTTACCATCTACAAATTGAGTATTGCCCGTTTCATTGATATAAAGCAAAATGGCATTTCTTGCAGCATTGACATGTGTCGGCATGCTATCCTTGGTAATAGGAATATACTTAGCGCCAGAGGTAGTCCCAGAAGTTTTGGCAAAATAAATAGGTTTAGCTTTCCAAAGTACATTCTCTTCCCCTTCGACCGCGCGTTCAATATAAGGCTTTAAGTCCTCGTAGTCTCTAACTGGAACACGGCTTTTAAAGTCTTCATAAGTCTTGATGTTCTTAAAATTATGATCTTTCCCAAAACTAGTGTTTTGAGCTTCGGAAATTAAATGGTGGAACACTTTGTTCTGTGTACGAACAGGTTTTGACGACCATTTTTTAATACGATAAGCAATGTATCGTGCAAAGGGTTTTGAAAGTGCAGCTTTTAGTGATGGCATTATTGAAAGTCAATAAAATTAGTTGGGTTTACCGGGTAGCCATTGCTCCACAACTCAAAATGCAAATGTGGCCCGGTACTTAATTCCCCCGTATTTCCCGACATGGCAATAACCTCACCCGCCTTTACCAAATCGCCTTGGGCCTTTGTAATGGACGAGTTGTGCTTATACACAGAAATCAACTCTTGACTATGCTCTAGGATTACCACATAGCCAGTTTCTATGGTCCATTCAGCAAAGATAACCGTTCCATCTGCAGTCGCTTTGACTGGTGTATTACTTGGGACTACTACGTCGACCGCAAAATGCTTGTCTTCAATATTATAGCCTTCTGAAATTGTGCCATTAACTGGAGGAAACAAAACGTAATTAGACTGGTTTACAGCAGATTCGAAAACATTATACTTGTCTTCACTTTCCACTTTCGCCCGCAATAGCGAATCTTCTTTATTAGTGGAAATATTTAAAATGTCAATATCGTTTTTTGCCGCTTGAATAATGGAGTCTCTGTTAAAATCTACCGTCGCCACATCTCCAGATAAAACTTTACGTATGGAGGCAAAATAACGCCTGTTCATTTCCAATTCCTGCACTAAGGAATCTGTTTTATAATTTAAAAGCGATGCCTTCTTTTTTAAACGGGCTGAAGAATATCCTGGAATGTATTCTCTCAAAGGGGTAAAAGCAATGAGTAAGGTGGTAAAAAAGACTAATATAATTGCTGTAATTGCTGATAATACAAAGACATTGAGGCGTGTGAGCTTAATAGCAAAGCGTTCCTCAAACGTGTCCTCATTTAAGATTACCAGACGATACTTATGAAGGAGTTTTTTGGTAAATTTTCTTTCTTTTTTCTTCTTTTTTGCCATTAGGGCAAAATTAGTTAAAATAGTAATATAGCGGTATTACAAACTCCTAAAGTTCATTAAAGAAGGTAGTTATTAAAGTATAATTATTAACTTTGTAATCTAAATTCACAAACATGATGTCTATCAGTATATTTTTAGGAGCCATAGGCCCTTGGCAATGGGTCATTATTGGGCTAGCAATTCTCCTCTTATTTGGAGGTAAAAAAATTCCTGAATTAATGAAGGGTTTAGGAAGTGGAATTAAAGAGTTTAAGGACGCTACTAAAGAGGAAAAAAACAAAGAAAAAGAATAAAGCTTCTATAAAAAGATAAAAAGCCAACTCAATGAGTTGGCTTTTTTTATTTAATTTTTATGGACTTTAGAATGGATTCCAATTCAAAAACCAAGTCTCGTTTCTCTAAAGAAGGTGCGTAAACATAACCGTCAGCTATGAGATACCTTTTGTTAACCTCATCCTTAATCGCATAAGTTATAAATGGGCCGGCCATGTACTGGCCTTTAATCTCCCAAATACCT
Organism: Winogradskyella aurantia; assembly: GCF_002266855.1. Lineage (GTDB taxonomy): Bacteria > Bacteroidota > Bacteroidia > Flavobacteriales > Flavobacteriaceae > Winogradskyella > Winogradskyella aurantia. Next base: position 340,898 of record NZ_NGJN01000001.1, read on the forward strand.
CTTACCTCAAAAGCTTTTTTATTGTCTATAATAGTTTCATACATCGAGGGTACGTAGGCATCTTCGATGGTCATATAAATGCCATCCTCCCCAGGGATTTTTGTTTTTGTAACTTCATCTCGAATTTTTATTATCTCAACAATACTACTATCACTTTCTGAAATTGCTTCTAGCGGCACCTCGTAAAACATTAAATCCATGTCCTTACTATTGGTAAGGCTTTTGCGTATCCAATAAAACCCTTCAGAAGCTTTTCCAAATCGATATACGGATGGGATGTCTACAGTAAAACCCAAGTCGTTTTCCATTTGGTTATCATTTAAAAGCGATAATTTAATACGCCGTTGTTTTTCCTTCACTTCCTCCTTAATGAAGGCGTCAATTATTTTTCTCCTATTGTCGTTCAACTGGGCAATAATCTCGTCATTCGTTTTTCCTCCGACAACGACGACGGTTTGTGGCTTAGCAAAGGCTTCGTTCACAACCTTCATTGTAGGCTCAAGATTTCCTTTTTCAACCTTTAATATAATTCTACTTCGTGTTGCAAAACCATCAAATACTTGTGGTGGAATTTGTCGCATACTAAATATTGGCTCATCAACGGGCAAACCTGGCAAGGGCGCAGCAAAATTCTGTCTAATAGCCTCTCCTATTTTTCCTTCCCATAATTCATTTTCCAAAACAACGGATATATTGTTGAGATTTCCATTTGATGCAGGTAGATACTTTGTCTTGTCACCTTCTTTTTTATCGCCGCAGGCCATAATTAAAAAACAGCATAGTACAGTAAAAAATGCTCTCATAAATTTGAGTTTTTTGTTGGTTTTCTATTGAGACACTATAAGTGTCATTCCTATTTTGAGTTTATTACCACTAATATCGTTCCAATCTTTAAGATTTTGAACGGAAACTCCAGAAAATTTTTGAGCAATAGTCCAAAGCGAGTCGCCTTCTTTAACCCTATAAGTTGTTTTTCCAGTTGTGTTTGTGCTACTACTAGCCTGTTTAACTGTGGGTGCCGAAGGTATGTTTCTAGGATAAATAGTAAGTCTTTGTCCTATCCTAAGGTTGTTGCTGCGAAGCCCATTCCAGCGTTTAATTTGGCTCACCCTAACCCCATAGCGCCGCGCAATTTTTCCAAGATAGTCACCACTTCTAACTCGGTATGTTATTTTTGTATCTACATTGACCAACTGAGGTAAGGGTTTTTCCCGCTTGTCAAACTCGGCCTTGGCAAAGGCATATATGGCTTCCTCATTAGATGTAAATATCCCAACAGCTTCTCTGGGCAATCTCAAAGCGTAGGTTTTACCTTCAATTTTGGGAATAATATCTAATTTGTAGGAAGGATTTAAAAATTGTAACTCTTCAATATCAACACCTGTTGTTTCCGAAACTTGGTCCAATGTTATCATTTGCTTTACATGAATCGTGTCAGTCTCAATGTGCTGAAAAGGTGGACGTTCAGGCTTAAAGCCATGCTCCTCGGCAAACTCAAAAATATACATCGTGGCAAGAAAAGCAGGAACATAACCGGCCGTTTCTCTTGGTAAATTTGCTCTAATATTCCAATAATTCTGATAGCCGCCGGAACGTCTTATGGCCTTATTTACATTGCCAGGACCAGAATTATAAGCAGCAAGTGCCAAATCCCAATCTCCAAAAATTGTATAAAGCCGCGATAGATATTGTGCTGCAGCGGTCGTTGATTTTATGGGATCACTGCGCTCGTCAACATAACTGCTGACATCTAATTTGTATTCCCGCCCGGTGGTAAACATAAATTGCCACAACCCTGTAGCACCAACTCTTGAACGTGCTCTTGGTTTTAGTGCAGATTCCACTATGGCCAAATATTTCATTTCAAGAGGAATATCATAGTTGTCAAATTCCTGCTCAAACATCGGAAAATAAAAATGGCTGAGACCCATTAAACGTTCTAGGGTCTGGCGCCTCGTTTTAAGATATCTCTTGATAACACTCTCTAAAGATGGATTGTATTCCACATTAAAAGGTGTTCTTGCGTTTAATCGCTTTAATCTTGCCTTTAGCGTATCCGTTGGTAACTCAGGATAGTCAACGGGCTCAAAAGACATTTCCGCAACTGTTTTATAAATTGTATCATAAAGTGAATTGCTGTAGAGCTCCTCTAACCATTTTTTATCTAGCTCGAAGGCCTCAGGTAAATCTTCTAAGTCCTTAATCGGCATAGAATCTATTTCAACAGGAATAGCCGTTTGAGGTTTTATGATTTTTCCGTCTATTATAGAATCGCCAACCTGTATTTTAGTAGGCTGTTTTGTCGTTAGGGTATCCGACTTAGTCTGGGAATATCCAAAAGCAAGACATAGACTTAAACAAACTGTAACACGCTTTTTCAAAATCACAAGCTTATGGTTTGACATGCTTTGTCTTAACGAATTCATTATTGTTTAAGTATTTATTGGTATTAATTTAGAATGGCCTCAATACCGGGAAGTGTCTTCCCTTCTAGGCTCTCTAACATAGCACCTCCGCCAGTGCTTACATAACTCACCTTGTCTTCAAACCCAAATTGTTTGACCGCGGCTACAGAATCTCCTCCGCCAACAAGTGAAAATGCACCATTTTTTGTAGCTTCAGCAATGGAATTTCCAATAGTTATAGTTCCTTTCGCAAAGTTCTCCATTTCAAAAACACCTAATGGTCCATTCCATAGTATGGTTTTTGATTCGTTTACAACTTTATCGAAATTTGCCAGAGATTGTGGACCGGCATCTAAGCCTTGCCAACCTTCAGGAATATTTTTAACATCAACTATCTGTGTATCTGCGTCATTACTGAATGCGTTTGCTGCAACGACATCAACCGGTAAATGTATTTGAACGCCTTTTGCTTTTGCTTGTTTCATGATATCTAAAGCGAGGTCCATTTTATCATCTTCACAAATAGAATCGCCAATGGACCCTCCTTGGGCCTTTATAAAAGTAAATGTCATCCCTCCGCCAATAATCAAATGATCAATCTTGTCCAAGATATTTTCAATAACGGTTATTTTTGATGATACTTTAGCACCACCTAAAATAGCTAGTACCGGCTTTTCGCCATCCTCCATAACCCTTTTGATGCTTTTAATTTCCTTTTCTAAAAGGTATCCAAAACACTTAGCGTCCGGAAAAAATTTAGCAATAATTGTGGTTGACGCGTGGGCCCGGTGGGCTGTGCCAAAAGCATCGTTAACATATATATCACCAAGCTTTGAAAGCTCTTCCGCAAATTTAACGTCACCTAGCTTTTCCTCTTCATGAAACCTGAGGTTTTCCAATAGCAAGATTTCACCAGGCTGCAGGCTATCGGCCTTTTCTTGAGCTTCCTTGCCCACACAATCAGAAGAAAATTTTACTTCAACACCGAGAACATCTTCAATTTTAGAAACAATATGCTTTAGCGAAAACTCTTCTTGTACACCTTTGGGACGCCCCAAATGCGACATAAGAACACAACTTCCGCCATCTTCTAAAATTTTTATAATAGTAGGTTTGGCCGAAATAATTCTCGTAGCGTCCGTTACCTCAAATTTATCGTTCAGTGGTACATTAAAATCTACTCTGATTAGGGCTCTTTTATTTTCAAAGTTGAAATCGTCTAAGGTCTTCATTTTTTATATTTTGAGGAACAAATATAAAGATTAGAAAGCATAAAAACCCATAATAGACAATAAGGAATTAATGGGCGTTTTTAAAAAAATCGTAGCGACTAAATATCAATCTCTTTTAAAATTTTAGATAGTGAAAAAATGCATAGTTTTGCTTTATGCTATTTTCTGAAGTCTTAGGCCAAAAACATATTAAAAGCCACTTAACAACAAGTGTTGATAACGGCAGAATCGCACACGCTCAATTATTTGTAGGACCGGAAGGTTCTGGCACCTTACCAATGGCCTTGGCTTATGCACAATATATGTTGTGTAAAAATAGAAACGGTGAAAATACCGGTGGCAATGAGGCTTGCAACCTAAAGTTTAAAAACTATTCCCACCCCGATTTACATTTTGCCTTCCCTGTGACTACAAGCGATAAGGTTAAGAGTAAGCCTGTTTCAAATTTTTATCTGGAAGAATGGCGGCAACTGCTCGACCAACAGCCCTATGGTAATCTTTTTGATTGGTACAGACTATTGGGCACGGACAATAAACAAGGGCAAATAGGGGTTGACGAGGCTTTTGAAATTGTAAAATCACTATCTCTTAAGTCTTATGAGGGTGGTTATAAGGTGATGATAATATGGATGGCTGAAAAGATGAACACCGCATGCGCCAACAAATTACTCAAGCTGATTGAGGAACCTCCTGAACAAACGATTTTTATACTTATTGCTGAGGATGAAGAACAAATTATAAATACCATCCGGTCTAGATGCCAGGTATTGCACTTTCCGCCTCTAGCGGAGGATGTAATTTCAGAGGCATTGGTTAGGAATTACCATATCGAAGCGTCAATTGCAAGTAAAATCGCTCATCAGGCTGATGGTAATTATAATAAGGCTTGCGATTTAATATACCAAGACAGTGAAGATATACAGTTTGAAAAGTGGTTTGTGTTTTGGATTCGTTCGGCCTTTAAGGCCAAAGGCAACAAGGGTGCTATTCACGATCTTATTTCTTGGTCTGAGGAAATTGCAAAAACAGGGCGCGAGACCCAAAAAAAATTTCTTGGGTTTTGTTTAAGTTATTTTAGGCAAGCATTATTACTCAATTATAAGGCTGAGGAACTTGTGTATTTAGAACCAAAATCAGAAGATTTTAAATTGGAAAAGTTTGCGCCTTTTATTCACGAGGCCAATATCATGGATATTTCCCAAGAGCTACAAGATGCTATCTATCATATAGAACGGAATGGTAACTCAAAGATTATTCTTACAGATTTATCTATTAAATTAACACGTTTACTTCATAAAAAAAGCCAGGCTAAGCCTGGCCTAAACTAGAAATACTATAGAAATTAGTCTTTTGTTGTTGCCTCTTCTTTTTTAGGTGAAGCACCTTTGTTTAACTCGGCTAAAACAACATCTGTAATATCATTTGCCTCAGCACCGTACATCACACTACCAGCATCATTTGCTCCAAGAATAAAGGTGTAGCCATTTTTCTTACCATAATCCTTAACGAAGGTTTTAACCTCTTTAATAAGTGAATCTACCTGTTTCTGGCCTTCAGACTGCAGCGCCTTCTCCTCGTTACCCAATTGATAATCTTGCATCTGTTTTTTTTGGACTAACGCCTGATATTCTTGCTCTGCCTTAGTTTTGTCCATTTGAGCGGCTCTTGATTGCCACAGCTGCGCTTCCATTTGAATTGCTTGTTGAAGACTATCGGCTTTTTTATTAAAATTATCAATTTTTACTTGAAACTTTGTCTCAAAATTCTTTTTCTTATGATAGTCATTTACAACCTTCTTATTATCTACAAATGCAATTTTTTGTTGATTTTGGCATCCTGATAATGATAGTAACACAATCAGTCCTAAAATTAGTTTTTTCATAATGCTGTTCTAAATTAAATTTTTGCAAATGTATAAAAGTTAAGTTGACAATTGCGATCAAAGCTAACTATATACAAATTCTATTAAGTTCTTGATTTTAATTTAAATAATCTATGTGATTTGGCGTGAAATAAAGCGTTTTAAGCTATTTACTTTCATACCTATTAACTTGGACATATACCTTCTAGTTTGGCCTTATAAAACTTGCTTATTTTAAATTTCCTTCAATTTCAAGATATAAATCTGTGAAGAGTACTGTTTTGTGGACCTAGCCTTTAGGTTAGATTTAAAACCAATTCTAAATGCTCTAATTGGATTCATAAAACCAGACTTATATTTTTCGGAAAGTAGACTTACGTAATATGCATCAAAAGGTAAAGGCAAAACCTTAACTAAATCAAAACCGTGAATTCTAAACAATTTCTGAATTGACTGTTTAGAGAAATGCCATAAATGCCTAGGAACATCGTAACCGGCCCAAAAGGATTTATAAAACTGAGCATCAAAGCTTTTAAAATTTGGAACCGCAACAACCACAAACCCATTAGGTTTTAAGTACTGCTTAAAACGTTTTATGTGATTATCTAAATCTGGTAAGTGTTCAAGAACATGCCATAGAGTAATGACATCAAAAGAATTTTCTTTGAATGAGTCCAGATGCTCGCTGTCATAAATATTGTTTTTGACTTTTGTATTGGCTATGCGTCTTGCCTCCTCATTCGGTTCAATTCCCGTAACATGCCAACCTTTTTTTTGTGCCGTTTGTAAAAAATCCCCTGTGCCACAACCAATGTCTAGCAAGTCTTTTGATGAGGTATTAAAACTGTTTATAAGTTTTAATTTACGTTTAAGAGATATACTTCTAACGACTTGATACGCTAATTCAAATAGATTTCTTTTACTATCTGTATGGGAAATATAATCTTCGCTCTTGTAGTATTCTGAAAGTTTATTTTCTGGGGGATTTGGAAACGTCTCCAACATGTCCAATTCACTATTGTAACGCAGCTCAAATACCTCCCCTGAAACAGAATGGTCTTTAACTTTAAGATAAGTCCTATTATAATTCATTACTTAGAATTTGAGCAATATGTAGGCAATGAGCACATTTCGCTTATCTTATTGTTCCACGTGGAACAATACAATTATCTTCCTAAATACACTAGCAACACAGACACATCATTTGGCGACACCCCACTAATTCTTGAGGCTTGCGATATACTAACTGGACGAATTTCAGATAATTTTTGACGTGCTTCCATACTCATTGATTTTAACTTGGAATAGTCAAAACCCGATGGAATCTTTACATTTTCTAATCGATTAAGTTTATCTGCATTATTTTTTTCTTTTTCAATATAACCAGCATATTTAACTTGTATCTCAGTTTGCTCTATAACTTCAGTGTCTAAATTCTTTGACTCTACGTAATCATGAACCGCCCTAACCTTTAGCATATCCTTTATTGTTATATTCGGCCTTGCATACAACTTAAACATTTTGTCTTTTTGCTTAACGCTCGCTGATTTCTTAGAAGCCAGTATGGGATTTATCTCTTCAGGAGTAACACTCGTGTCTTTAAAAAATTGAACAAAGGCATCTGATTTGGCTTGCTTTTCCTCCATTCGTTTTAACCGCTCTACTGTTGCTAAACCCAACTCATAAGCTTTGGGCGTTAGCCTAAAATCGGCATTATCTTGACGCAACAGCGTCCTATATTCCGCTCTTGAGGTGAACATTCTGTAAGGCTCTTCAGTGCCCTTAGTTATTAAATCATCAATTAAAACCCCTATATATGCTTCGTCACGCCTTAAAGTAAAAGGATCCTTCTCCTGAACTTTTAAGCTTGCATTAATTCCTGCCATTAAACCCTGAGACGCTGCCTCTTCATAACCCGTAGTCCCATTGATTTGACCAGCAAAGTACAGCCCTTCTACCAGTTTGGTCTCTAAGGTGTGCGTCAGTTGAGTTGGCGGGAAATAATCATACTCAATAGCATAACCAGGTCTAAAAAATTTCACATTTTCAAATCCCTTTACCGATTTTAACGCTTTATACTGAACATCTTCCGGTAAGGACGTACTAAAGCCATTAACATAGACCTCAACCGTATTCCAGCCTTCCGGTTCTACGAATAGTTGATGCCTTTCTTTATCCGCAAAACGATTTATCTTATCTTCTATTGATGGACAATACCTAGGTCCTACACTCTTAATCCTACCATTAAACATAGGTGACCGGTCAAATCCATCACGTAACAAATCATGAACCTCAGGACTTGTGTAGGTCATATGGCATGAGCGTTGTTCTAACAAGGGTTTTGTTATAGGCAGAAAGGAGAATTTTTCAGGAATTTCATCACCTGGCTGTTCAATCATTTTTGAATAATCCAACGAACGACCGTCTACTCTAGGGGGTGTGCCTGTTTTCATGCGGCCAGAATCAAAACCAATTTGAATTAATTGCTCAGTTATACCAGTTGCTGCCCTTTCTCCGGCCCTACCACCTCCAAAATTTTTATCACCTATATGTATGAGCCCATTAAGAAACGTCCCATTCGTGAGAACAACAGTTTTACTTTTAATGCTAATACCCAAAGATGTCTTTACCCCAACCACCTTATTGTGTTCCAGAATCAAGCCCGTTACCATTTCCTGGTAAAAATCCAAATTAGGTGTACGCTCTAACATTAGTCTCCAGTCCTCTGCAAATCGCATCCTGTCACTCTGCACACGAGGACTCCACATAGCAGGCCCTTTTGATTTATTAAGCATTTTGAATTGAATCGCTGATGAGTCAGAAACGATACCACTGTAACCGCCCATTGCGTCAATTTCTCTTACAATTTGGCCTTTCGCTATACCACCCATGGCAGGATTACAAGACATTTGGGCAATATTCTGAAGGTTCATAGTCACTAACAGTGTTTTACTTCCCATATTAGCAGCTGCCGCTGCAGCTTCACTACCCGCATGACCCGCACCAACAACTATCACATCATAAACATCATTAAACATCACCAATATATTTTATATGTTCCACGTGGAACATTTTTGTCTTAATCAATTAAAAATTTTGCAAATATAAAATGAAAACGTCACAATTACGAACGTTTCACTAAGTAGAAATTTTCTTTGCTACGCATTAATTTTTTCTCAGACCCAGATTTATCTTTATAACCACACAAATGAAGTACCCCATGAATCATGACACGACCTAATTCGTTTTCAAGAGTGACGCCAAACACTTTAGCATTTTCCTTTACTCTTTCAAGAGAAATATAAATATCGCCATGTAGTTCTTTTCCTACTGAATAATCAAAACTAATAATATCAGTATACGTGTCGTGATTTAAATACTCAACATTTAGCTCTAACAAATAAGCATCTGAACAAAAAATAAAATTTATCTCGCCTAGTTTACAAGATTCATCCAATATGGCCTGCTCAATCCACTGTGACCATTTGTCTTCATCATTTAAGCCAAAATCAATTTCATAGTTAAAACTAATCATCCTTATTCTTAAAATAGGTTTGAATTTTTTTCTTAAGATGGCTCTTCAGAGGTAATACTTGCCGATTTAAAATTTCTGTAGTATTGAAATATTGTTTCGCAGTAGGAATCTGACTAGATTGACCCGCATTAAACTCATCTTTATTGGTTTTCGACTGTCTTTTAGAATCCTCTCCTTGCAAAAACGTAGCGTTCTCCATTTTTAATAACTGGTGTTGTAAATCCATCATCTTTTGAAGAGTTTGATTGGTAAATCCATAATTTAACAAATCCAATTCTATATCCTCCATTTGCTTTATTAACTGCCCGGCAGATTGAATGTTCCCCTCCTTTACCAACTTATCCTCAAGTGCCTGACGCAATTGTTGCTGTTTCTGGTAAATCTTATATAGTTCAGCGTTCTGTTCCTCATTTCCACCTTGTCCATAACCATCTTTGTTTTCTGGACCGTCGCTGCCATCTGTACCACTTTTACCATTCTTTCCGTTCTCACCATTCTCGCCTTCATTTTTACCATTTCCCTCTTGATTACCGTCTTTGCCTGTTTCACCATCTTGACCTTTCTCACCTCCCTGCTTACCCTCTTGACCTTGCTCTCCTTCTTGGCCTTGCTTACTGCCATTCTCAGGCTGATTACCCTCACCTTCTTTGCCATCCTTGCCTTTCTCTTTGTTTCCTTTTTCCCCTTCTTGACCCTCTTCGCCTTTCTCAGACTTTTGAATACCCTTCTCCAATTCCTTTTTAATTTCTTCTTGAGTTTTAATGATATCCGGAAGTTGCATGCCCTGTCCGCTGCCCGAACCTTGAGATGGGTTCATTGACATTTCCATATTATCCAATACATCACTTAAAAAACTTGCTAATTCATTACTAGCGGTTACAGCATATTGTTGTGCAGCCACTCCTTGGTACAACCTATTTTCAGTTAACAAGCCAAGCGCCTTGTCTATATTAAAGTAAACGTCAGTTATTTGGGTATTGACACGTTCCGACAGCTTAGGTTGGCGCAACGATAAGGCAAATAAACTATCGTCAATGTGCTCAAAGTGCTCCCTTAGATTACTTTGCTCTATGATGTACTTTCCGTATTTATTATTGTCAATATCAATACGGTCAAAAGTGCTCATAAGTTTTTCTTGATCAAAGGAATACAAAAGTAAGTTTTCTAATATCTGGCGTAGCATATCTATATCCTCGGCCATTTGATTACCACCGCCTCCTCCACCTGAAGCCATTTGCTCCATCATCTCACCGATCTTCTTTATTTTCTTAGCCGCCTGCTTCTGTCTTTTTTGAGCCTTTTTTAATTCCTCTTGGGCTTGTTGTTTACTATTCTGAGCCTCTTTTTCCTCTAGGGCCTTTTTTGCTTCGTTTTGGTCATAATTTATTTCGCTTTCCAAAAATTCATCTCTTGGTATGTCCATGGGGTTTTGTAAACGCCTATCTTCTTGTTTTAACTCATCAATATCTTTTTGTATATCCTTAAAAGCTTTGTTTAATTTTTCTTGGGATGAGCTTATATTTTCATTATCCTTTTTTGAAAGCTCTTCTTGCTTTTCAGATAATTCATCTAATTGGCTAGCCAACTTCTCCGCCTTTTTCATCACATAAAATCTTTTGGTTAACTCCAAAAGTTGTTTCATGCTGCGTTTTTTATTCTTATTCTGTTTCGCTAATTCCTCAAGCTTTTGTGTAAATTCCTCTTTATCTATCTTTTCCTTAAACTCCTCTAGCTCTTTTAGTAATTTTTCGTCTTCCTTTAGCTGGGCTTCGTTTTCCTTAAGTCGCTCTTTTAAATCCTCTTTAAAATCATCTTTTTCAGTCTTTTCGTTTTGGAATTTTTCAAGGTTGTCTTGGAGCTTTTTATTAAAGTTCTTCATCAACTGTTCTTGTTGCTTCTGACGCTTTAGGAACTCTTCAAATTTCTTCTTATCATTGAAATTTAACTGCTCCTTTTCCTTTTGGGTCTTCGAAAACTCTTCTAGGGTTTCATTTTGTTCCTGAAGTTTTTCAAAAGTGCTATTGATATCGTTAATAGTCTCATTCTGTTCTTGAAGCTGCTTTTGTTGCTCTTCGTCTTCCGTTAATTTTCTATAGCTAAATACAGGGCTTTTAGTCTTTTTGTAGTTGTGCAGGACGTCATTATCAAAAATTTCAAAATACAATTCATAACTGACACCCTTTTCTAGATTAAATTCATCCGGGAATGCACTTACAAAATCCCCAAAATTCGATGTAGAGATAGCTATTGGTACAATGGTTTTTTCTGAGTCATTGTTAGTGGGGTAATAGACCAACTGAAGTCTACTAAGCCCATAATCATCACTAGCTTGACCATAAAAGTATAAGCTTTGTTCATCCAGCGAATCTTTTTGTACTTCAACTTTTAACTCTGGATATACGTCTTTAATAACAGCTATATTAAATGCTAAATTCTCATAATCTGTTAAACTCTCATTACTAGTTGTTAAGGTATATTCAAAGTTTTTAAATATACGCTTTGATGACTCAAAAACATTGGCTTTACTAAGCGTAAAGGCTAATGAATCTTCAGCATAGATATTAACGCGCGTTGTAGACTTAGTCAATGCTCTCCAAGTCACAGTAGTACCTTCAGGAACAACTGCTGAACCCGTACTTTTTAAAACCTCATCTCTCTTGCCAGTGTGTTTTGGGTAATTGAGTTCCATTTCAAAATTCACCAAATTCGGTGTGCTTAAAACCTTAAGAGTATAGGGCCTGGACCTTACTTCGTTTGCTGATAATTTAAACTCAATAGAAGATTTGGGCAAATTGAACACATATTGAAATTCACCCTCTCCAAGTGGCTGAAGGTAATAGGTTTGGCTATTAAACTCTATTTGAACATTTTCAGGGATTACCTCTCCGGCCACAGACACTTTTAATCTGAAATCTTTACCCTCAATACCAACTAATGACTCGTTTAGAACAAAAAACTGAAAGGGAGCCGGAGGCTCGTACGCTGTTTGATAATTGACTACACGCTCGTAACCATCACTAAACCAATCCGTTTTGCCTGAAAACCACGAAAGCAAAACAATTAAAACCGGAATTGCCGCGTATTTTAAATACTTAACATTCGACTTAAAATTTATAGCAGAAGTAAACGGTATAGGCTTTAACTGTAGCGACTTTTGCTCAATACTAGCAATAACCAAATCTGATTGTTTTTGGTTCTGATTCAGTTGCAGCAAGTTTAAGAGCTTATCACTTACCTCTGGAAAATGACTACCAATAAGCTTTGACGCCTTCTCGTGATTTATTCCGTTCCTGAGTTTAAATAATTGAAGCAGTGGCACTGCGATAAACTTGATAAATAATGTGGATTCAACACAGATAAATAGCCAAAACAATACCGTTCTTGCGGTTGGGCTCAACCACAGCATATATTCAAGAAAAAGCGTAAAAAAGAAATAGAGCAAACCCGCTGCAAAAAACAAAATAGATCCTTTTAGCAGTTCATTACTGTAATATTTAGTTATGAATTGCTCTAATTTATGTTTTACTGTTTCAAAATTGCTCATATGCTAAAATAACACTCCAATCTACGATTTTATTTTAATTGATATTTCTTTAAATTTGGTAAGATTCTGTTAATTTCGAATTCGTGATTGTTGAAGTTTCATCACTTTAATGAAGGACTTAAAATACTTAGCGGCTTTCTCCATTCCATTAATGGCCTTTTTAGGGCTCTATTTAAAAGGATATTGGGTGTGGGCTACTCCTATTTTTGCATTTGTTTGTATCCCAATTTTAGAGCTTATATTTCCTTTGGATAATACAAACTTGGATAGCGAAGATACTGAAAAAAGAGTAAGACAAAAACTATTTGATTGGTTGCTATACCTCAATCTGCCTGTAGTCTATGGGCTCTTGATTTATGCCCTTTACCTTGTGGCCCAAGTTCCTCTTGAATCATATGAATCTATAGGTTTAATGGTTTCGCTTGGCATTGTATTGGGCGTTAACGGTATAAATGTTGGACACGAATTGGGACACAGACAGTCCAGCAACGAACGTTTCGTCGGAAAGGCCTTACTTTTACCGTCATTCTACATGCATTTTTATATTGAGCATAATTATGGGCATCATTTGCACGCTGCAACGCCTGAAGACCCAGCAACTGCTAGGTACAATCAAAGTGTTTATTCATTTTGGTTTACGTCTACCATAAGGCAGTATTTTAATGCCTGGCGCATACAGAAGCAACTGTTAAAAAACAATAATCAGCGCTTTTTTTCCTTTAAGAACGACATGCTATGGTACACCGTATTTCAGCTCACTTATCTTTTTGTAGTGTACCTTATATTTGGAGCGTCTGGCTTAATCTTTGCTTTGGTTGCTGGTATCGTTGGCTTTTTGCTTCTTGAAACCGTAAACTACATTGAGCACTACGGGTTAATGCGTTTGCCAACAAAATCAGGACGATACGAACGCGTTAAAGAAATTCATTCCTGGAATTCCAACCACGTCATAGGGCGCATAGTGTTATATGAGCTTACGCGCCACAGTGACCACCATTATAGAGCAAACAAAAAATACCAAATTTTAGATTGTCACGAGGAGAGTCCGCAAATGCCTTTTGGCTATCCCACCTCTATGGTAATTTCTCTCATACCGCCGTTGTGGTTCCAAATAATGAACAAACGTGTTCCAAAGGAAATGATTCTATCTTAGATTGCATTTTCTTTGTTCTCTATACATATCAAAGTATCTTTGCCGAGGATTCTGAAAAAATACGTTGTCCATAAATGGAGTAATCGTTTAGAAATCCATTAATATTACCTCTGTATTATGTCTCAAAAAGTACGCGTGCGCTTTGCGCCAAGCCCAACAGGCCCTTTACATATTGGTGGTGTCAGAACCGCCTTATTCAACTATTTATTTGCAAAACAACACCAAGGCGAGTTTATTCTTCGCATAGAGGACACCGATCAAAATCGTTATGTTGAAAGCGCTGAACAATATATTACCGACGCTCTAAATTGGTGTGGTATACCGTATAGTGAAGGCCCAGGCAAGAATGAGACCTATGGCCCTTACCGTCAAAGTGAACGCAAACATTTATATAAGAACTATGCCGACCAACTTATAGCAGAGGGTAAAGCTTATTATGCATTTGATACGGCTGAGCAGCTTGATGCTCACAGAAAAGACCATGAATCTAAGGGGAAAACCTTTATATATAATTGGCATAACCGAGAAAAAGGTCGCTTGGTTAATTCATTGGTTCTGTCTAATGCCGAAACCCAATCTAAAATAGAGGCTGGTGAAGATTATGTCATTCGATTTAAGGCGCCAGAAAATCAGACCCTTCACCTTAAGGATGTTATTCGTGGGGATATTTCCATTGATACCAATATTCTAGATGACAAGGTGTTGTTTAAAAGTGATGGTATGCCCACATACCATTTGGCCAATATCGTAGACGACCATTTAATGCACATTACCCATGTGATACGTGGAGAAGAGTGGTTGCCGTCACTGGCGCTGCATAAATTATTATATGATGCTTTCGGGTGGGAACCTCCCAAATTTGCTCATTTACCATTAATCCTTAAGCCCACTGGAAAAGGTAAACTTAGCAAGCGTGATGGTGATAAGTTAGGGTTTCCTGTATTTCCCTTAGAATGGACGGACCCAAAAACAGGAGAAACCTCAAACGGTTATAAGGAAGAGGGTTATTTTCCTGAGGCCGTAGTAAATTTTCTGGCCTTTCTTGGTTGGAATCCCGGAACGGAACAAGAAATTTTTAGCTTAGAGGAATTAATTGATAGCTTTGATTTAACCAAGGTAAATAAAGGTGGTGCGCGGTTTGATCCAGACAAGACCAAATGGTTTAACCATCACTATATGCAGCAGCAATTAGACTTGGATTTGGCGCAGTCATTTAAGAAGCTGAAGCCGGAGCTCCAAGATATTGACCTTAACTACATTGCTCTTGTGGTTGGTTTAATAAAAGAACGGGCAACCTTTGTTAATGATTTTTGGGACTTAAGCCATTACTTTTTTGTAGCTCCGGAATCTTATGATGAAAAAGCTTCTAAAAAGGCATTAAAAGAGGAAACCCCTGAATTAATGCAGGGCGTCATTGACATTATTACGGCAACAAAGGAATTTACGGTTGAAAACCTTCAGGTTAAATTAAAAGCCTGGATTAACGAAAACAACATCAGCTTTGGAAAGGTAATGATGCCCTTGCGAGTCGCTTTGGTTGGTGCCCTGCAGGGACCTGATGTTTTTGAAATTATGTTCTTAATAGGAAAGCACGAAACCGTAAGGCGCATTGACAGATTAGTTAAAGGAATTGGTGACCTGTCTTAACCCAGCAATTTGTACTTTTTAATCTTACTAAAAAATCAATAAAGCAGTGAAGGCCAACATAGATTGATTCCCTTTAAAATCAGGACTATTCCCTGCTTCATTAAAATCCTTATCATTTAACCTTCCAAGGATATTGGTAAGGCCATAGATGTATTGGGCTTTTAATGAAAACCGGCCAAAACCCGCAGAGAGGCCAACCGCACCATTAATATTAAAACGTGAAATACCTGTAATGTCCTCTGCCGAGATATTATTGAAATTAGTAACAATATAGCCTTCTTTCGAATCGTCTTTTAGCTCTAAGTCACTGTTGTATTGTAGCATCGGACCTGCATCTAAGGTGAGATAATTGCCAATTAATTTAGCGTGAATTAAAAACGATAACTGAACGGTAAGCAGTTTATACTCAATAAACTCATCTATACTGGTTGCGGCCGGTCTTGCGCTGATATCTAAATTATTCTCAGAAAGCGCAATATTATAGCTCACGTTATACCATTTATGCGGAATGTCTACCCAAGCCGTAAGGCCTCCTAGGTAGCCCGTATTGGACTTAGTTTTAAAGTTATCCGTGATAATGTCAAATTGGGTTATACCGCCTTGAAGACCGATGCCATTTCTAATCTTATAACGGCCGTGCTGACTATAGCCTAGTGTAACAAATACTATACAAAACGCTACTAATAGGAAGTGCTTATTATTTTTCATTTTGATTTAGAGCTGTTGTTAACAAACCTAACAAAATAATTAATATTAATTACATTTAACACTATATATTCGTTAACCGTAAAACCAGTTGTCATGGGCAAAATTATTTTAATTCCAATTATTTTTTTCGGGCTTATTATCTTAATATCCTCGTTCTTTATTGTAAAACAACAAACCGCTGCGATTATTGAACGTTTTGGTAGATTTCAAAGTATTCGCCAATCGGGTCTTCAGATGAAGATTCCATTGGTAGACCGCATTGCCGGAAGACTTAGTCTAAAAATCCAACAGTTAGACGTGTTAATTGAAACGAAAACATTGGATGATGTTTTTGTAAAAATCAAGGTTTCCGTTCAATTTGTGGTCTTAAGAGGACAGGTGTATGATGCGTTTTATAAGTTAGAAAATCCTCACGATCAAATTACCTCCTTTGTTTTTGATGTGGTGCGTGCCGAAGTTCCAAAAATGAAATTGGATGATGTCTTTGTTAAAAAAGATGACATTGCTATAGCCGTGAAGCGCGAACTACAGGAATACATGTCTGAATATGGCTATGACATCATTAAAACCTTGGTGACAGATATTGATCCGGATGCCCAGGTAAAGGCCGCTATGAACAGGATTAACGCCTCTGAACGTGAAAAGATAGCTGCTCAATTTGAAGGTGATGCGGCCCGTATCCTCATCGTAGAAAAAGCAAAGGCCGAAGCTGAAAGTAAGCGCCTTCAAGGCCAAGGTATAGCCGATCAACGCCGGGAAATAGCACGAGGTTTAGAGGAATCCGTTGAGGTCCTCAATAAAGTTGGGATAAATTCTCAAGAAGCTTCGGCTCTTATAGTAGTAACGCAAC
The DNA here is from genome assembly GCF_002266855.1 of Winogradskyella aurantia. Classification (GTDB taxonomy): domain Bacteria; phylum Bacteroidota; class Bacteroidia; order Flavobacteriales; family Flavobacteriaceae; genus Winogradskyella; species Winogradskyella aurantia. Next base: position 357,833 of record NZ_NGJN01000001.1, read on the forward strand.
ACTATGATACACTTCAAGCTATTGGCGGAGAAACCAATAGCAACTTGATACTATTGCCCAATTCGCCACAAGCTGGAAGCAATATGCTCAACGATATGGTCGCTAGTTTTACAGCCAGCAACCAAATTGGTGAGGCCATGAAAAATGCCAAAAACAAAGAAGAATAACAAGTAGTTCTAAGCTAGAATTTCTTTTTTCCTTTATGGTATAGGGCTATCAAGTCATATATGGTGTTGCACTTTTAAAGTCCGCATAGTATCGCGCCCATTACGGTTGTTGTAACAATCCAATACCCGGAATTTACAAAGATGTATGTTGCGCTCTTCCGCTCAAAAAGGGCAATGGTTCCAATTATAGGCAGAGCGCCAAAAACACCAAATAGGGCACCGTGTAGGGCGCCATGTTTAAAAGTTCTGAAGGCGTTGCCATAATCATTCATAAAAACCTCAAAAGAAGGCTTGGCCAATTCTGGATTAGCCCCAATCATACCGAAGGCACCAAATTGGTGGTTGGTGAACTGCATAAGTAAAATCGCCAAGAGCGTTGAAAAAACAAGGGTTAAGCCAAAAATAACAGCTATTTTTCCACTCTTCATTTTTTCTTCGGTCATTCCAGAGGCTTTCATCCATACATTTCCAAAACCTATTTTTGGATTGTACCAAACAGCTCCAATAAATAAGGCCGCAATAGCGGCTAGGGGAATGGCAATGGGATTAATTGGATATTCCATAATCGATTGAGATTTAAGAGTTAGTACTTAATAAATGTACAAAAAAACCTCACGATTTAATATCACAGACGTGTAAGGCCGTAATTAATGTTCTTTCTTGTAATTTTCTACCATCTCCTTAAGATTATCGAGATAGGTTTGTAAATCGTCTTTATTCAGTTCGGTGTTACCTTCAGGGCCTGAGGGCAACGTATTCCTTGTTTCGTCTAAATATTTTTGAAGTTCGGGATACTTATCCTCAATCTCCCTTAGTGTGCTAGAGATTTCCGTTAATACATCTTTTGTGTCCTTCATATCTTATACTCATTTAATGATTATAAAATATAACTAATTGATTGTGAGATATTTCAAAATTTTTGTTAAATCTCTGAAGCCTCAGCTACTAGGAGTTGGTTTTTATCCTCTAAGGCTTTAGCGACAAAGTCATTAATAGCCTCATTACGTTCTAGTCCGTTTTTAAGAAGCTCCTTTAGAGTTATCATGACAGCTATACGTGTGCCTGCTTTTTTTACCGCAGTGACAAATAACGGCTCTAATTCATCATATGAAACATTCTTGGCCAAAGCTTTTATCTCCGCCTTTGCCTTGGCTTGTTTATCTTCAGGTAGATTGGTGTATTTCTTACCTAATTGTTGAATAACGCTGATAGCTGATTTTTGCTGTGTTTGTCTTTTGGGTCTATCGTTTTTAGGTTTAGGCTTTTGTTTGGCCCAACTATCCCTTAAGCCAACCGTTTTGTTAAATACCAATTTCCCTTCTTGGGAATCTTCATCTACAACAAAATAGCCTAAGCGCTGAAATTGAAAGCGTTCGCCCGGCTTTGCATTAGATAGGCCTGGTTCTAAGTATCCTGTTTTAATGTTGAGTGAATTAGGATTTAAGAATTCCATAAAATCTTTGTCCTTATCACCGTCTGGAGATTCGTGCATAAACAAGCGGTCATATTCTCTTATTTCGGCTGTAATGGCATGTTGTATAGATACCCAGTGCAAAGTGCCTTTGACTTTTTTATCCGTATCGGTGTCGTAGGTACAGTGTATTTCTGTGATTTCCCCTTTATCATCCTTAACCACACTATTTGCCTTAATAATATACGCGTTCTTTAAGCGCACCTCACCTCCAAGCTTTAACCTAAAAAACTTATTTCCGGCTTCTTCCTTAAAATCTTCTTTTTCGATATAAATCGCCCTAGAAAAGGGCACCTTTCTGTAACCTGCAGATTCGTCCTCTTGATTATTCTCGGCATCTAACCATTCTACCTTGTCTTCAGGGTAGTTAGTGATAACTATCTTAACCGGGTCTAGCACCGCCATAACTCGGTTCGCTGACTTATTCAAATCCTCACGAATGCAAAATTCTAGCAAGGATACATCTATTACATTTTCACGCTTGGCGACTCCCACCCTTTGGATAAATTGCCGAATAGCGTTCGGTGTGTAGCCTCTTCTGCGAAGCCCAGAAATTGTAGGCATTCTTGGATCGTCCCAACCAGAAACTATCCCTTCTTCGACCAAGCGTAACAATTTACGCTTACTCATAATAGTATAACTTAAATTTAATCGTGCAAATTCACGTTGTTTAGGTGGCAATGGCAGATTGTCCTTGCTATACTCATAGACATTGTCCCTAAACCAATTGTAAAGTTTTCTGTGTGGTTTAAACTCCAAAGAACAGAGAGAGTGTGAAATTTGCTCAATATAATCGCTTTCACCATGGGTCCAATCGTACATAGGATAAATACACCAATCATCACCCGTTCTATGATGGTGGGCATACATAATGCGGTACATTATAGGGTCTCGCATCAACATGTTGGGGTCTTCCATGTCAATCTTAGCGCGCAATACGTGAGATCCCGCAGGAAACTCGCCATTTTTCATGCGCTTAAACAAATCTAAATTTTCCTCTATGCTTCTGTTTCTGTACGGGCTATTAGTACCGGGTTCTGTAGGTGTTCCCTTCTGCTTTGCAATGGCTTCGGAGGGTTGGCTATCCACATAGGCTTTACCGTCTTTGATAAGCATAACGGCCCAGTCATATAGTTTTTGAAAGTAGTCTGAAGAATAAAGCTCATTCTCCCATTTATAGCCCAACCATTCAATATCGCGCTTAATAGCATCTACGTATTCTTGTTCTTCCTTAGAGGGATTGGTATCATCAAAACGAAGGTTTACAGGGACATTATATTTTTCGCCCAAACCAAAACTAATACCAATAGCCTTTGTATGACCAATATGTAAATACCCGTTAGGTTCTGGAGGAAAGCGAAATCGTAAGTTGTCTTTGGGCATACCATTCGCCAAGTCCTCTTCTATAATGTGCTCAATGAAATTGAGTGATTTTGTTTCGTTTGACATTCAATAAAAATTAATGCGTAAAATTACGCAAAAATGTAACAAAAGTCTTGTATTTTCTACCTATAGAATGAATCAAACATCTAAAAAAACAAATGGTTTACAAATGCCCAAAATGTGATAATACTACCTACGAAGTTGGCGAAATGAGAGCTACCGGTGGAACCTGGTCTAAAATATTCGATGTTCAGAATAAAAAGTTTACATCCGTAACCTGTAAACGATGTTCCTATACTGAGTTTTTTAAAGCTAAAACAGGTGCTTTAAGTAATATTTTTGATTTATTCACCAATTAGCCCACTCCGTTTAAAATTCTTTCTCATATTAAAGTCAAAATACACCTTTGTAGTATTACTTTTGTTTCATGGGAATAATAAAAGTTGAAAATATACGCCTTTTTGCACACCATGGCTGCTTAAAAGAAGAAACCGCCATAGGTAGTGATTATAGGGTTGATTTAATAGTGAAGGCAGATTTAAGAAAATCTGCAAAAACAGACGCTTTAAAGGACACTGTTGATTATGTTTTTTTAAATAAGGTTGTGAGGGAGGAAATGGCAAAACCCTCAAAGTTGCTTGAAACCGTAGCTAAACGCATTTTAAATAGAATTTTTAAAGAGGATAAAAAAGTCAAGAAAGCCAGCGTGTCGGTAAGTAAGATTAACCCACCGATTGGCGGCGATGTTGAGATGGTCACCATAAAGATGTCTCAAGGACGAAAATAAACCCCTAAGTAGTGTAAAAGGCTAAATATTTTTATATTTGCTCTCTGTTAAAGAATCCTGCTGGTTCGGGATAAATTGGCGTCTTGGCCGAGTGGCTAGGCAAAGGTCTGCAAAACCTTGTACAGCGGTTCGAATCCGCTAGACGCCTCAAAAAACCCTCTACTCACGTTGAGGGTTTTTTAGTTAATGGGATTTACCTTCTCTATTTGTTCCTTTCCTTTCTCGTAAAGCTCCGGAAATAAGCCTTGCGAAAGCAGAAGCACCCCAAAACCTAGAATAACCAATGCGATGATTTTTTTAGTTTTAAAAACCAATTTTGGAGTTAATTTACTCTTTAGGCGCTTGGCCGCTGCAATTTTGAATAAATCTGTTGTAAAATAGGTAATCAGCATTGTGCCAATAAAAATCAACGTGCCACCGTCTGAAGTTGTTAATGACGTCCCAATGACAATGAATCCAAGCCAACCTATTAGAACGCCTATATTTATAAAGTTAAGCAAGAATCCTTTAATAAAAAGCTTACCATAATCCTTTTTTGGTAAATGGATTCTTTGGTGCTCCCTAACAATGGATCTAAAAGAGTTTGATGTTTTAATAAAAGAAATAATACCATAAACTACTAAAAGCGCACCACCAAAAATCAAAAAATTTGGGTCGTCCTTGATTTTTTCAACCAGCTTGTTTGTGCTGAAAAATGCAATAAGAATAAAAACAATATCTGCTAGAATTACGCCTAAATCAAAGATGATAGCGCTCTTAAACCCTTTGGTGGCACTTGTTTCTAGAAGAACAAAAAAAACAGGGCCAACGGTAAATGCCAAAATAATTCCAAATGGGATTGCTCTTAAGATATCGTGAATCATGTAATCATTGCAGTTTACACAAAAATAGAAAAACCACAAGGATTTTACATACGCTTTATTCTACCGCCAAAAACACTGCTTTCATCTACCTGTTTTGGGTCGCCATAAATAAAGACATCCCCACCTGCCCTTATTCTAACATCAACCAGCTCAGTGGCGTTGATATAGGCTTCACCAGCAGCATTTACACTTACTTCCGTTTTTTCGGTCACAAAATCCTTTCCATTAAAAATTCCTCCTGTATAAATTGAAATATCTTGATTCTTTGAGCTACCCGTGACATTTATAATTCCTCCGGTAACGGCTCTTATGTTTGCATAAGATGTCTTTAGCTCTGCAGTGATTTCTGCCCCTTCTTGAGTTTTTAAATCCATCTCAAATTGTACTATAGGCTCTAACACTTCAACAACCGCACCTTCATTTGCATCAATCACGTCTACTGTCGTGTAGTAGAGCATTACGACAGTGTCATTTCCGTCGTACAACTCTTCTATATTCATGCGTATTTTAAGCTTACCATTTTTGTTTACCACCTCTACATCTTTCCTGTTCTTTCCAGAAATTACAACCTTATCTTCATTAGACTTTTTCATCTTAACATTGATTAAGTCGTAAACTTTCACTGTAGAAAATGCTCCAGTAGTTTTTTCAATAGATTCCTGGGCGTTGATTCCAAAACCCATTAAAACTAAAATTATCAAGACTAAATTTTTCATGAAGTTAATGTTATTATGTTATTGATAGTCTAAATCTAGATGGCAACTTTTACCGCGGTGCCCGTTACGGAAACCATAGCATAATTACTCGTTGTCAACTCAATTTCAACTTTAATGCCAACTACGGCGTTTGCTTTTAATTTTTTTGCGTTTTCTTGCAACTGCTGAAATGCTTTTTCTTTGGTGGTATCAACACTGTCCTGCACTTTTTTTGTGTATTTAGACATACTAAAACCTAATGCTATAACCCCGTCATGCATGGCAACACCGGTTACAATACCAAGATAATCAACTATTTTATAGCCCTCTATGGAATTGGTTGTTGTTAATATCATAATGATTTATGTTTTAAATAGGCTTCCCATAATTGATAAGGATTGTGTACAGATAATTCAACGTTACCACAAGACCCACAGATGTTTGCTTGGAGTTGCCCTTTTTCAAATTTATTAAAGAAAATATTATCCGTTGTTTTTATATGGATAGATAAATCTCTCATTTGATTCATATGTCCATAATCTACGATTTTTACTTCTGGTATTATCTTATTTGAACCGCATTTATGACAAGAGCGAGTATCCATAATTACTAACTTTTAAATATTAGAAGTCTAAAAAATAATTTTCTTATATTATAACGGCTATTTAAGAGTCGGCTTTACCTACCAAATAAAAATCAAGATGTTTTTTAACCAAGTCCGTATTCTTAACTTTAACAATAACCTCATCACCAAGTTGATACATAGTGTGGGTTTTCCTTCCTACCATTGCATAATGATCTTGATCAAAATCGTATAAATCATCTTTCATATCTCTAACGCTCACCATACCTTCACATTTATTGGAGACAATCTCTATATAAATTCCCCAATCTGTAACACCGGAAATTACACCTAAAAATTCCTCATCGTTATGGTCTTGCATAAACCGAATTTGCATATACTTAGTGGAATCGCGCTCAGCTTTTGTCGCTAAGTATTCCATATTGCTAGAATGTTTACACTTCTCTTCATAAAGCTCTTCATTAGCTGATTTACCACCGTCTAGGTAATGCTGTAGCAAACGATGTACCATGACATCGGGATAACGCCTTATGGGCGAGGTAAAGTGACTGTAATAATCAAAAGCTAGACCATAATGACCTATGTTATGAGTAGTGTACTCTGCTTTAGACATTGTCCGTATGGTTAAGGTATCTACCAGGTTTTGTTCTTTTTTCCCTACCACATCAGACAATAGCCTATTTAGGGAGGAAGCCACACTATTTCTATCCTTAAAATTGAGCTTATGACCAAATCGACCGACTATGGTTTGTAACTGAGCCAACTTAGCCTCATCAGGCTCATCGTGAACACGATAAACAAAGGTCTTTTTTGGTGTTTGTTTTCCTACGAATTCCGCTACTCGTTTATTGGCCAACAACATAAATTCCTCAATGAGCTTATTAGCGTCCTTACTCGTCTTAAAAAATACACCTGTTGGGTTGGCTTCGTCATCTAGACTAAATTTTACCTCAACCTTATCAAAGGAAATAGCACCTGCCCGCATGCGATTAGATCGCATTTTCTTGGCTAAATGGTTTAAGGTTAAGGTAGCTTGTGCAATGTCTAAAGAGGTCTTATATTCTTTACCTGTTAACGATACTTCAGGGGGAACTGTAGTATCTATTTTCTCTTTGCTTTTAAGCACTTCTACTGCACTCAATTTATCATTTCGTTCTATGATGGCTTGAGCTTCTTCATAAGCAAAACGCGCATCGGAATAAGTTACGGTTCTACCAAACCACTGGTGTTTTATCTCGCATTTATCGTTCATTTTAAACACCGCTGAAAAGGTATATTTCTCTTCATTGGGTCGTAAAGAGCACGCGCCGTTAGATAAGCGTTCAGGTAACATAGGAACTACCCTATCTACCAAATATATTGAAGTGGCCCGTTCATAGGCTTCATCATCTAAAACTGTATCTGGTTTTACGTAATGCGACACATCTGCGATGTGGATTCCAATTTCATAAAGCCCATTTTCCAGAACTTTAAAGGATAAGGCATCATCAAAATCCTTGGCATCTTTTGGATCGATGGTAAAGGTTAAATCCTTGCGCATATCCCTGCGCTTTGCAATTTCTTCTTGGGTTATTGACACATCTAATTGATTGGCATAATTCTCAACCTCGTGGGGGAATTCAAGTGGTAAACCGTACTCCGCTAGAATAGCATGAATTTCTGTACTGTGTTCACCCGGTTTCCCTAAAACCTGAAGTACTTTTCCATAAGGTGAATCTGCTTTTTTTGGCCAATCTTCTAGAGACACTAATACTTTATCCCCATTTTCAGCGCCTTTAATTTTATTGATTGGAACAAATATGTCCGTATACATTTTTGTGCTGTCGGGCACCACAAAAGCAAAATTCTTTTTATCGTGAATTTGTATAGTTCCTACATATTCTGATTTTGCCCGTTTAATAATGTTGGTGATTTCACCTTCTTGTTTTCCTCTATGTTTTCGTTTGTACGCATAGAACTCTACCTCATCGCCATTTAAGGCTTTATTGATATTGTTAGAGGCAATAAATACATCGTCCTCAAAATCGTCAGAAATTACATAGCCATTACCTTTGCTAGACATATCTAGAATACCTATATGGTATTCCGTTGTAACAATGGCTTTGAACTTGCCGCGTTCTACTTCTTCAATTTCTTGCTTTGCTTTTAGTTGTGCTAATTTTTTAATAATTTGATTGCGACTACTGGCATCATTAACACCAAGTTTAGCAGCAATTTGTTTATAATTAAAGGATTGGTTTCTGTCTTTTTTTAAAATACTTAGAATTGTATTTGTGAGGTTAGAAATCTTATTGTTAGATGATTTCCTTTTTTTCTTTCTTGTCATTTAATTTGTAATCATATTATGTATATGTGTCATTCTGAACCTGTTTCAGAATCTAAAAGATTATAGATTCCACAGCGCAATGCGCAATGACAACTTTGTTTATTAACTTAATACAAGTGGAAGTGAAGCTATTAAGTTAATGCAAAGCTACGCTATTAAAATTAAATAGCGTTTAGATAAGGTTAAATTAATAAAAAAGCGCTGTAAAGTTTACAGCGCTTTTTAATTCTTTGGAGTGCTAAATTTTACTCTATAACTATCTTTTTAGTAGACTTTCCTTGATCAGTTTTTACTTCTACAAAATATAAGCCATTATTTAAATTACTTACATCTATCCTTGTTGTTTTCGTAGAATATAAATACTGACCTAAATTATTGTAAATATTTACTTGTTTTAGTTCTAATCCAGGGTTTAAATTAATGTTTAGCACATCTTCTACGGGATTGGGATGGTAACTAAAGTAGTCTTGTTTAAAACTAGCTGTTGATAACACGGAACTTAAATCGTAAACACGCGCATGACCTGAATTTTCTCCGTTTCCATCGTTTCTAACTGCACCAACGATTAAAATTTCTCCATTTTCTGATAATTCAATATTATTACCACATAAATCACCTGGGAATTCACCGTCTATATCAGTGAGATGGACCCAGTCACTATTTTCTAGATTATAAATCCTAACATAACCAGAATCATTACCATTATTATCATTCCCAGCAGCGCCAACCGCTAATATTAATCCATCACCTGATAACGACACAGAAGTACCAAAAGCATCCATCTCGAATTCTCCATTTAAATCACTCCCAATTTGTAACCAATTACTATTAATAAATTGATAGACTATAACTTGACCTGAATATTGTTCATTATCACTATTAAGATCAGAACTTGCTACTAAATAATTACCGCTTGCATCAAGATTTACAGACCAACCTAATCTATCACCTGGATTTTCACCATCTATATCTAAACCTTTTTGCGTCCAATTTGTCCCACTAAATTCGTAGACTCTTACATGCCCAGATCCATCACCATTTCCATCATTAAATAAAGCTCCAATGGCCACATTATTACCGCTTGAATTAAGACTTACAGACCACCCTGATCTATCACCTGGATTTTCACCATCTATATCTAAACCTTTTTGTATCCAATTTATACCATTAAATTCATAAACTCTTGCATGTCCAGACCCTTCACCATTACCGTCGTTTTCCCAAGCACCAATAGCTATTATATCACCATCAAAATTCAAACTGACCGATATACCAGACTGATCAAAAGAAGATTCTCCTTCTATATTCTGACCTAACTGGGACCAAAAATTATTATTGTATTGATAAATGCGCACATTGCCTGATGCAGTTCCATTTTCGGAGCTAGCATTAGCACCAATAGCTATTATATTTCCACTAGAGTTTAAACTAACGGATTGACCAAACTGATCACCAATAAATTCACCTAGAATAGTTTGACCTAATTGTATCCATTCATTATTTATATTTTCATATATTCTTACATATCCCTCTCCTATACCATTACCACCACTGTAATTGTACAATGCACCAATAGCAATAATATTGCCCGCTGAATTTATACTAACAGATTGGCCTGAAAAATCACCAGCTGTTAATCCATCAATGTCATTACCAATTTGAAACTGACTAAAAACAACTATAGGGTAAAAAATAAAGAGTAGTAATTTTTTCATAAGATTTTTTCTGAGGATTCATCTTACAATATTAAAATTTAATACAACTCCTTATAAAATATCAATGTTAAATTCATAGAAAATTCACTTATCAACATATAAATACATATCATCAATTTTCTTTTAAATATTTAAAAATAAAATGGTGTTTATTATGGCCTGTTAATAGTTACTATAACTTTTTAGAGTTTTACTTTGATAAGTTAGCGTCCACATTTTATTACGGTTTAACTAACACTGAAATTTTAGCTAAACCCTTTGTAACAAAGCGTATTTTAAAAGCTATGAACATCTGTTAATAAGTGATATTAATAACTGTATGGGATATTTTTTTAATGAACTGTTGTTCATTTCTATACCATCCTTGTTTAAAAACTCTCTCGAAAAAAATAACTAACTAATTAGGTTTTTAAATTCTTAATTTGGCTTAGAAAAATATATAGATAAACCTAATTTTTGTTTTAAGGACTTGTAAACAGTTATTAACATGTAATCAGTATCAGTTATTAACCGTCTATATAATTTGTAACTTTACACCATAACACAAACTCATTAACATATGACTATATCAATTGGAAATGACCATGCAGGTCCAGAGTACAAAAAAACCATTGTAAATCATCTAGAATCTAAAGGTATAACAGTACATAATTACGGTACAGATACTAAAGATAGTGTAGATTATCCAGATTTTGTTCATCCTGTTGCTAAAGATGTTAATGATAGCAAGGTTGATTTCGGGATTTTAATATGTGGTAGTGGTAATGGTGTAGCCATGACCGCCAACAAATACCCGCACGTAAGAGCTGGTCTTTGTTGGATAAATGAAATTGCTGAATTAGCACGTCAACACAACAATGCTAATATTATCTGTATACCAGCGCGTTTTACGTCTGTACCACAAGCTGTTAAAATGGTAGACACGTTTTTAGAAACGGTATTTGAAGGAGGTCGCCATCAAAAACGCGTAGATAAGATTCCTATGGCATGTTAGTACCAATCTAAAATTGGTTTAAATGGGCCATTCACATAAGCATCATAAACACCATAAAGATTTAGGTGGGCGCAACCTTTTAATTTCTATAATATTGAATATAGGAATTACAGTTGCACAGGTCATTGGAGGACTACTTTCTGGAAGTTTGGCCTTATTAAGTGATGCCTTGCACAATTTTACTGATGTTATCTCCTTAATTATAAGTTTTACTGCAACAAGATTAGTAAAAACCAAGGCTTCATTGAAACGCACTTTTGGACTTAAACGCGCTGAAATCCTAGCGGCTTTTATCAATGCCTCCACTTTAATAGTTATTGCAGGTTTATTGGTTATTGAGGCTATTGAGCGTTTTAAAAATCCACAACAAATTGAATCAACTACAGTTATTTGGCTATCTATGATTGCTATTTTGGGCAACGGCCTAAGTGTATTGTTGCTAAAGAATAATGCGCAGGACAATATGAACATGAAGAGTGCCTACCTTCATTTATTGACAGATATGATGGCGAGTGTTGCGGTTCTTGTAGGAGGGCTGTTAATGAAATTTTATCGAATATGGTGGATAGACAGTGCGCTAACTTTAGCTATTGCTATTTATTTAATAATGATGGGATGGAATTTATTAAAGAATTCTTTTAAGGTATTGATGCTATTTACACCAGAGGCAACATCTGTAAAAGCTATAGTAAACGACATTCAGACCATAGAGGGAGTAAAAAATGTACATCATGTGCACATTTGGCAATTAAATGAAGATGAAATTCATTTAGAAGCCCATATTGATTTTAACACGGACATTCTTTTATCAGAATTTGAGGAAATTTTAAATGAAATTGAGGAGCTAGTATACCACAATCACGATATAAATCATATTAACATTCAACCTGAATTTGGAAAATGCGATGTTAAGGATGTTATTGTACAAGACTAGTATATCTAGTAAACCATTATAACTTATTATTTAAAATGTTAGAAATTAAGACCAAGAGCTTTAAAGAATTAAACACGCAAGAGCTTTATGATTTGCTTCAGTTAAGAAGTGAGGTTTTTGTTGTTGAACAAGATTGTGTTTACCAAGATATTGATAATAAGGATCAAAACGCCATGCACATTTTAGCTTACAAGACTAACGTTTTAGTGGCGTACACGCGCATTTTTAAACCTGGTGATTATTTTGAGGAAGCCAGTATTGGCAGGGTGGTGGTAAAGGCCCCTGAACGGCAGAACAAACTCGGTTATTCGATTATGAAAACTTCTGTTGACGCTGTGAATGCCTTATATGAGACAAACACCATCAGAATATCAGCCCAAACGTATTTAAAGAAATTCTATAATAATTTAGGATTTATGGAAGTGGGTGAGGAATACTTTGAGGATGGCATACCACACATCAATATGGTTATGAGCTAATCGGCAGAGCTATCTATTTTAGTCACTAAAATTTCCACACGCCTATCTAGTTCCGGAGCTCCACCCAAAGGGAATTTACGACGATGACCCACATATTTCATACGCATCCTATTGACGCCTTTCTTAGCTAAATAATCATAGACATATTTAGCACGGGCTACGGACAGATTTCTTTTTTTTGTTTTACGGTCTATAGCATCTCTTGTGCCATGTGTACAGCAAACATGGCCTTCAATAGTAAAATATACATCCTTGCGCTCTACGAGTATGTCGGCAATTTTATCTAAGGTACCTTGTGAATCCTTAGTTAAATAACTATAACCAGTTCTAAATAACAGGTTCTCAAGTTGAATTTTATCACCTTCCTTTAAGTCACCCCTCAGCAGGTCTTCCGTACTTGGTTTTTCTGGTTGTTTTTCTTTTTCGCGTGGTGGATCGTAGGGTTGTACAATAATTTCAACTTTTCTATTTAGTCCACGTATTTTATTCAGATCGCTTTCAACGACAATATTCAACAATATCTCGCCTTTACCATCTACATTTGTTATCAATGACTCATCAAATTCATTATTTGAAAACACACTTTTAATGGCGTTTGCGCGCTGTTGGGACAGAACAAGATTGTAGCTGTCGCTCCCTCTGTCATCGCAGAAGCCATAGATGGATACTTTTTCAACATCCATGTGTTCTATTTGTGATAAAAATAAGAGGAGTCTGCTGTGCTCAGTTTCAGGAATTTCAAACTTATCAGTTTCAAAATAAACCTGATGTTTCATTTCTTTCTGGGCAAGCACAAATTGAAAACTAAGGGCTAAAAAAACGATTAGGGACTTCATGTTTTTGTTTTGCTTTTCAATTGCTGCAGGCTAATATTTCTAAATTTTTAGAAAATAACCTAAAGATAAAGATAATATTTTTTTGCGGTTATCTCAAAATAGAGGCATATTGTGTAGGATTATTAAGAACACTGACCGCTTTGTTTATTTCTGGATTGTTGACGGTATAGTATTCATAGAGCCCTTGGCTGTAAAAATAACGTTTAATTATCTCATCCGTTAATAACGATTTTAGCTGTGCTTTGTTACCGTCGATGGCATTTGATTTATACGCCTGTACAGCAGCAGAAAGATTGTGGTATTCAGACTTTATGACATTATCTAAACCTTCATCTTCGGCGACGCTCATAGCGTCACCAAGTGCTTTTTCTGTTTTTGTCTCGAAATTGAATCCTGTTGATTTTAAATAGGCTTTGAATAACCTAAAATCGGACTCCGTGAATTCAAAGTTTTGTAAATCATTAACATCATTATTATAGTAATACTTCGTTGCAAAATCAAATATTAAATTCTTATTTAAAATAGCTTTTGTAATGGGTGTGTATTTGGCATTTTCAACTTCAATATCTGGTTCTATACCACCACCATCATATACATCACGACCATTTCTGGTTTTAAAGGTGTTGTAGTTTTCCTTTTTAACCCGTGTAGCCCGTCCTTCCTCATCTCTATTCCAGTAATCTAAAGCCTGAATACATCTGCCAGAAGGTGTGTAATATCTAGAAATTGTAATCTTCATTTGGGTACCATAAGTTAATGGTTTGGGGCGCTGAACCAGACCTTTCCCATAACTGCGCGTACCAACAACAACTGCGCGATCCATATCCTGCAGGGCGCCTGCCACTATTTCACTCGCGGAAGCACTTCTGCCATCCAAAAGTATAACAAGTGGCGTTTCTGTATCTAAGGGCTCTCTCTTTGTGTAGTAGGTTTTATTATATTTTTTAACTTTTGATTTTGTGGTAACCACAAGTTGATTTTTTGGAACAAAGATATTTGTCACATTTACAGCTTCATTTAACAAACCACCAGGATTTCCTCTTAAATCTAGTATTAATTTAGTTGCTCCTTGGTTTTTAAGTGCTCTAATAGCTCTTACAGTCTCTGACGAGGCCTTATTGTTGAATTTTCTTAAAACAACATAACCCGTTTGTTCTCCAATCATGGCATAATAGGGAACGGCTTTGATTTCGAGAGATTCCCGTGTAATTTTTACCATATTGGTTTTGCCCTGTCTTCTATAGGTGACCGTCACCTCACTGCCCGAAGCTCCTTGAAGCAAATTACCAGCATCATCCTTAAAATCCGCAACTGATATGTTATCCACTTTTATAATTTCATCACCAGCTTTGAGACCCGCTTTATCTGCGGCGTAATCTTTATACGGTTCAACAACAACTAACTTGTCCTTTAGGGTAAGTATTTTGGCTCCAATGCCGGTGTAATCTCCAGAGTTGTTAATTCTTGAGGCCTCAACATCTTGTTCGTTATAAAATTGGGTATATGGATCTAAATCATCTAACATGCTTTTAATAGCCGTGTCCATAAGGTCAGCAGGATTGGTATCGTCAACATAATTCATGTTGAGTTCTTTAAAAAGCGTAGTGAAAATTTCAATTTGCTTTGCAATTTCGAAGAAGTCGGTTTTAAAGGCTGTAGTGCTGAAAAATATAAGCACTGCAACTACAGGAATTATGAATTTTTTATGTAATATATGTTTCATTTGTTAGCTGTTTTATCCAAAAACTTCTGAAGCATCTTTTTCACGGTTTTATCCATAGCCTCAAAAGTTATTGTGTCTTTACTAATGTACAAAATCATTAACGCATAAGCTGTTGAACTATTGTTAAAGTAATTGGGTTTATTTAGTCTAAAGGCTTCTCTCATTAAGCGTTTTATCCTATTTCTAGATACGGCATTTTTATGCAAGCGCTTACTAACCGAAACACCTGTTTTAAGGGTGCTGTTATCATCAAATGGAGTTTTTAAGTAAATTAGCCGCAAAGGAAACACCGTTATAGATTGACCTTCATTAAAAAGACGCTCTATAATTTTTTTGCTTTTTAGTTTATCTTTTTTGCTGAACCGATACGACATCACCTGAAAATTACCGAGGCAAAAATAGAACTTCCCTTGCTAACACCAAGGTTTTTGGGGTATTTAGCTATGATAAAAGTCATATTTTATAGCTTTTTATTGAAGTAACTTACGAAGATTAATAAATATAAGAGCTTATTTATGGGACATTTAGACGTTAAACAGCTTAAAACCGCTCAAGACAACGCCGAATATATCCAATATCTTATAAAAGATTTAAAGGCGTTGGATCAAATGCTTAAACAAGATTTAATAGAGAAAGGTCCCATAAGAATCGGAGCGGAACAAGAGTTTTGTATCACAACTGATAATTATTTTCCGAATAATAACAATATTGAACTTCTAAAAGCAATAGACGATAAGCACTTTACAACAGAGATAGGACGATACAATCTTGAAATTAACTCCGACCCATTAGAATTAAGAAATAGTTGTTTCTCTGAACTTCACCAACAACTTAAAAAACTACTAGAGAAAGCTAAATTAAAAGCAAACGAAAAGGATTCAAAGATTGTACTTACAGGTATTTTACCAACGCTTAGACTAAAGCACATAGGAGAAAGCCACATGACCGACATGCCCCGCTATCGCGTATTAAATAACGCTTTAAAGGCTCTGAGAAGGCAAAATTTCAACATACACATTAAAGGCGTTGATGAGTTAAGTTTGGTTCACGATTGCGTGATGCTCGAAGCCTGTAACACCAGTTTTCAAACGCATCTACAGATTAATCCAGATGAGTTTGTGGCCAAGTATAATTGGGCACAGGCTATTGCCGGACCAGTACTGGCAAGCTGTACTAATTCCCCACTCCTTTTTGGTAGGGAATTGTGGGCAGAAACCCGAATAGCCTTATTTGCACAGAGTATAGACACACGTGCAAGCTCGTTTATTCACCACGAAAAGCAAGCGCGAGTGAGCTTTGGTGCCCACTGGGAAGAAGGTACGGTTACCGATATCTTTAAAGACCACATTTCAAGATTTAGGAGTCTTTTGACTTCTAGCAAACACGAAGACAGCTTGGAATTATTGAATAACGGGCAAATACCTAAACTCAAGGCCCTTCAATTGCACAACGGTACTGTTTATAAATGGAACCGGGTTTGTTATGGCATTGGCAATGGAAAACCTCACCTTAGGATAGAATGTAGATATATTCCTTCAGGACCAACTCTAGCTGATGAAATTGCTAATATGGTATTTTGGGTAGGACTTATGTTAGGACAGCCAGAACAGTATAAAGAGATTCATAAAAAGATGGATTTTAAGGATATTCAAAACAATTTCCTTAAGGCCTGCCGAACAGGTATGGAGTCCCAATTCACGTGGGACAACAAATTGGTAACCGCCAAGGAATTAATTCTAAAAGAATTGTTGCCCTTGGCAAAACAAGGACTTTTAAATTCTGATATAAGCAAAGAAGACGTTGAACTTTATTTAGGCATCATTGAAAAACGCGTCACCTCCCACACCGGATCTCAGTGGATGGTGTCAAATTACAGAAACCTTCAAAAATCAAAAACATCTTTTGAGGCACTACAAGATATAACGGCCTTTATGTCTGAGCGCCAATTAACGGACACAACTGTTGATGCTTGGCCAGATGTCAAACCAAGCGTTAGTTCAAATCAACACAAAAGCCGCATTGTAAAGCACAATATGAACACTAAAATTCTTTTAGTGCATCAAAACGACAGTTTGGAACTAGTTGCCCATATCATGAAGTGGAAAAAAATACATCACTTACCAGTTGTGAACAACAAAAAAGAACTGAAGGGATTATTGACTTGGACAGATTTAATTAAGTTGGGAGACAAGGAATTGCACGTGCGCGTAAAAGATGTTATGACTAAAAATCTGATTACGATTTCACAGGAAGCATCGCTTGAGAAAGCGAAAAAACTCATGGTGTCTAATAAAATTAACTGTCTCCCAGTGTTGAAAAAAAAGGAATTATTAGGTATTTTAACCACAAATGATTTATAATTAGTATGCAAGTAGGCCTCAAAGAACAAAAGCAAAAATTAGTAGCGTCAAAAAGGGTGTTCCACCATATCAAAGGAGACTTAACTGGCTCTACCTTGGTGTTTTTTGCGGGTATACATGGCAATGAATTTGCAGGCGTACACGCCTTAAACAAGGCTTTAAAAACAATTAAAAAAGCAGATATTAAAGGAGAGGTTTATGGCGTATATGGAAATATTGAAGCGCTTAAATTAAAAAAGCGGTATATAACGTCCGATCTAAACCGAATGTGGACCACTTCCCAACTAAATAAGCTAGAGACCAAGGAACATTTAACTTTTGAAGACCGTGAGCAAAAAGAGCTGTTTGAGTTTATCAATCAAATCTTATCAAACAGTCAACAGCCCGTTTATTTTATTGATTTGCACACCACCTCGAGTAAAACCCTCCCTTTTATTACTATTAATGACGCTATGATTAACAGAAAATTCTCAAAGTGTTTTCCTGTTCCGATAGTCTTAGGTATTGAGGAATATTTAGAGGGGCCTTTGTTGAGCTATCTTAATACAAAAGGATATTTGTCTATAGGTTATGAAGCAGGTCAACATACAGACCCCCAAGCAGTGAAAAATTGCGAAGCGTTTATTCATTTGGTCCTAAATTGTTCTGGAGTTTTACAACAGCCCGTACATAAGAATCTAAAAGTTTATGAAGAGCATTTAAAAAACGCGTCAAAAGGAGTTTCTTGTGTCTTTGAGGTAATTGAAAAACACCATATTCAACCGGGAGAGCAATTTAAAATGCGGGATGGCTTTATCAGTTTTCAAAATATAAGTAAAGACACTTTATTGGCGTATTCAAATGGCCAGCCGGTGTATGCCCAACACAAGGCAAAGTTATTTATGCCACTCTATCAAAAATCAGGAAATGATGGCTTCTTTATTATCCGCTCCATTCCACCTATTTTTCTAAAACTATCACAATTATTACGAAAGATTAAAGCCGATGTTTTACTAACCTGGTTGCCCGGAATTGCTTGGCACGATAAACAACAGGGCATTTTAAGAGCCAACCTGAGGGTGACGCGATTTATGGCTAAATCCATATTTCATCTATTTGGTTACAGGAACAAGCAGTTGGATAAAACACATATGCTTTTGTATAATAGGGAACGTGTTTCAAAAAAGGAGATGTATTATAAAGAACCCTGGTATTAAAAAAAACCGCAACTTTTAAGTTGCGGTTTTTTGTTGAGTCATTAGATTTGTCACTCTACGTTGAAAGTGTTGTTTTCTGGCTTAACGTCGGCCATAAGTTTTGATTTGTCTATTTCTACTGACTTTACAGGCTTATTAGTTTCGAAGGTGTAGGTCGGTATTGCCCAAGCCCAATCATCGATGATGGTTGCACTAGTTGGTTTTTCGCCGCGCATCATTTGTAAGGGAATATAAAAATCTTCAGTTGAACCGTCGATATAGGTTACCGAAATATCTATAGGCATTGGCATTAGTCCAATACGCTCTAAGGTTACACGTGTGTCCTCCACAGATTTTACACCATAGTCTATGGTGTTGGTGGTCTGCGCAAAATCAATCAGATACCAATCCAATTCGAAATCTGTAATACGCTCAGCGGTTCTTATAATATCCATCGGTCTTGGGTGCTTAAACGAAAAATCCGTAAAGTATTTTTTTATGGTTTTCTTTAAATTCTCTTCACCGATAACATAACCCAATTGAGCTAAGAACACCTCGCCTTTGCTATAGGCTGAAATTCCATAAGCTTGATTATAGGCGTATCTGTCGGCGTGGGTTGTAAGGGGTTGCTCGTATCCAGAAGTAGCAAGAGCAATATAGCTTCTGTAAGCACCGTCAAATGGATTATTACCTTTATTTTCACGCAAGGAGTTTGTAGCCAAAGAAGAGATATAGCTGGTAAACCCTTCATCCATCCAGGAGTGCTTTACCTCGTTAGTGGCCAATAAAAATTGAAACCAAGTATGGGCCAACTCATGAGAAGTAACGCCAACTAAGCTATTGTAATTGCGCTGGCCAGTAATTAAAGTGCACATGGCGTACTCCATACCACCGTCACCACCTTGAATTACAGAATATTGTTTGTACGGATACATGCCGACATTATCACTGAAGTACTGCATAAGCTTGGCCGTATCAGGCTGCAATTTTTTCCAGTTATCAAGATATTCTTGATCCATAGTCTTCTTGTAGTAGAAGTGGAGTTTAGGGCCGTCAGGCATTTCATAAATATCATGAATGAAATCTGGATCGGCTGCCCAAGTAAAATCATGGACCTTAGGTGCCGTAAAGTGTAAGGTTTTCTTTCCGTTTTTAGCTTTGGTTTCGCCCTTAAGGTAGCCAGTACCTCCGACAACATAATTTTCGTCAATAGTGAGTTTAATATCAAAATCGCCCCAAACACCATGAAATTCCCTTCCAATGTAGGGGTCGGCATGCCAGCCTTCAACATCATATTCGGCTAGTTTTGGATACCACTGGGTCATCGATAGGGCCACCCCTTCACTGTTATTTCTTCCTGAACGGCGAATCTGAACCGGGACTTGAGCATCAAATTCCATCTCAAAAGTAACTTTTTCACCAGGTTGTATAGGTGCATTGAGTTGTACTTCGAGAACGGTACCAACGGTTTTATATGTAATGGGCTTACCATTTTGAGTTAGTGAATTGACTTTTATGTAGCCAATCTCACCGGGTTTAAGCTTACTGATTTTATCCCCTATCGTAGGATTGGGATCGGGAATGGTACGAGAACGCACATCCATTTCGCTTCCTGGCTGAAAGGCATTGAAATAGAGATGGTAGTATACACGATTAAGAACATCGGGTGAATTATTAGTGTAAACAAGGGTCTGCTTACCTTTATATTGAAAATTGTCAACATCCATGTCAATTTCCATTTTATAGTCTACATGTTGTTGCCAATACCCAAGATTAGCTTGTCCAAAACAAGGGCCATAGCAAACTACTGAGATGATAATAAGGTTAAGTATATTTTTCATGGTTATTTAATCTTTGAGGCTAATATTAGAGCATTGTAAGCATTCACAATTTTTCCAGTTTTAGATAACTCGGCAAATGGTTTAACATTCGAAGCATCGCCACCAACAACCACTTTTGTGGTCAATGGTAGGCCAGAATCTAAAATAACCTGTTTTACTTGTGCGGCGGTTAATTTTGGATAGTATGATCGAATTAATGCAGCCACACCAGCAACTCCAGGAGCTGCCATGGACGTCCCACCTTTAAAATCATATTCGTTTTCTGGTGTTGTTGAATAAATTGAGGATCCTGGCGCAAAAACATCAACATTGTTTTTTCCATAATTTGAAAACCCAGATACCATTTTTGAGCCATAGCTGCTCGTCAAGGACCCTACTCTGATATATGTTTCTGAGATTTCAACAAAATCTACATTGTCATCTGGGAAATTGGGCTCTACATCAATATCATTGCTATCATTTCCGGCCGCATGTACAAAAACAACGTCATTATCTGAGGCATAAGCAATAGCGTCCCTCACCCAATCAGCATGTGGAGAAAAGGACTTACCAAAACTACCATTAATAACCTTAGCTCCATTGTCTACCGCATAACGGATAGCTAACGCTACGTCTTTATCGTATTCGTCTCCATTTGGAACGGTCCTAATGACCATAATTTCAACGTTATTAGCTACGCCGTTAGCGCCTAAGCCGTTATTGCGCTCTGCAGCAATAATACCAGCAACATGAGTACCATGAGATTCCGATTTTTTTACAGGCTTCACATTTCCATTGCCATAGCCCGTTTCTGTTAAGTCGTCAACATCATCACCGGTTTTACGCCCTTTAAACGATTTATTTAAATTAAAATTAAGACGCTCGTTGATTTGCTCTAAAGCTTCTTTTAATTGCTCGCTCGCCTCTGCCAAAGTTCCGCCATTGGCACTTATGTTTTTAGCCACCTGAATGGCTTGTTGCAAGCTTGGGTCTTCGGATGTTATACCGTTAACCTCTTCAATGGTATAGTCTTTTTTCCCAAAATGTTTAGCCAAGGATTCATCGGCATTTTTTACAACCTGAGCAATTTGATCATATTGTGTTTTACGGCCAAGCCATTTATCGTACTCTGACTCATATAGCGCTTGCGCCTCGTTATATCTAGGATTTGTAGTATCACCAGAAGCTAATATTCGAACATATTCTAGCTGCTCATCATAAGCATCGCCTAGAAAGTTCCAACCATGGATATCATCAACATAACCATTATTGTCGTCGTCTTTTCCATTACCTGGAACTTCATCTTTATTGGTCCAAATAACATCGTTCAAATCCTCGTGATCAATATCAATCCCAGAGTCTATAACTGCTACAATAAC
This sequence comes from Winogradskyella aurantia, assembly GCF_002266855.1. GTDB lineage: Bacteria > Bacteroidota > Bacteroidia > Flavobacteriales > Flavobacteriaceae > Winogradskyella > Winogradskyella aurantia. Next base: position 379,523 of record NZ_NGJN01000001.1, read on the forward strand.
CGATTTGCCCTTTTTGTTTTTTATTATTTCAGCATAAGCTCGATCAACCGCCATTCCTGGAATGGTGTCTTTTTCAAGGTCTAAGTGTCCCCAATTCTTTTTTTCTTGGTCAGTGAGGTCCGAAACCTTTAATGGTGAGGAGTCAATATTCTCTAGTGGCGTAGAAATAATATCTGCGGATCCGCAGCCTAAAGAAATTATTCCAGCAAGTAGAATGTAGCTAAAAACCTTATAATTCAGTCTCATATTGTTATTCGTATTAAATTAATTAAATATATCCTCACAGGTAAAGGTTTCGTGGAGACGAACCCCTTTTTCCGTGTGTTTTACAGTTATGATTTGATTGTGAGCATCGTGCTCTAAAAACAAGTAAAAATTATGGTCTGCCGCTAAATTTAAAAATTTTTCTTTTTCATCTAAGGTTAAAAGTGGCCTGGTATCGTAACCCATTACAAAAGGTATAGGCAGATGGCCGGCCGTAGGTAAAAGGTCAGCCATAAAACAAATCGTTTTATCTTTATATCGAATCATTGGCACCATCTGTTTATCAGTGTGGCCATTGGCAAAGAACACATCAAATCCTAATGCTGATTTTTTGAGGGTATCGCCTTCTGGCAGGTTTATAAACTTAAGGTGTCCACTTTCTTGCATTGGCAAAATATTCTCTTTTAAAAATGATGCTTTTTCTCGTCTGTTGGGTTCTGTAGCCCATTTCCAATGATCGGCATTACTCCAAAAATTTGCATTTTTAAATGCAGGCTCGTAGCCTGTTTTATCCTTATTCCATTGAATACTGCCTCCGCAATGATCAAAATGCAGATGGGTCATGAAAACATCCGTGATATCATTACGGTGAAAGCCATATTTATCTAAAGACTTGTCAATGGAATTATCCCCCCAGAGATAATAATACCCAAAAAATTTATTGCTCTGTTTATTGCCCATGCCTGTGTCAATGAGAATCAATCGGTTGCCATCTTCAATTAACAAACAACGCGCTGCAATATCTATCATATTGTTATTGTCGGACGGATTACTACGTTGCCATAATGATTTAGGCACAACACCAAACATAGCGCCGCCATCGAGCTTAAAATTTCCGGATTCAATGGGATATAAATTCATAATTGCGCAATTTACCAAAATACAATGTAAATCGTAAAAGCCTTCACGTTTTATTGTGATTTTTTGAGTTGTAAAAAAAAACCTATTTTCGAATGATTATAAAACTTAGAAAATGGTAGAATTAGCTGGTATAATTATTTTGGGAATTTTGGCCCAATGGGTTGCTTGGAAATTTAAGATTCCTGCGATTTTACCATTGATTTTAATTGGTCTTTTGGTTGGGCCTATCGCTGCGGAATTTATTAACGAAGACGGGTCTAAATGGATTGAGCCTATATGGAATGGCAAGAAAGGGCTTTTTCCTGGAGAAAGTCTTTATAATTTTGTGTCATTGGCTATAAGTATTATTCTTTTTGAAGGAGGACTTACCTTGAAACGCAATGAAATACGAAATGTAGGTCCTGTTATTACAAAGCTTATTACGGTAGGGGCGGCGATTACCTTTTTTGGAGGGGCCTTACTAGCACATTATCTCTTCGGTTTAAGATGGGATCTGTGTTTTTTGTTTTCTGGTCTAATCATTGTTACAGGACCTACAGTAATCACACCAATTTTAAGGAATATTCCATTAAAACGAGACTTGGCAGCTGTTTTAAAATGGGAAGGAATTCTTATAGATCCCATAGGTGCATTAATAGCGGTATTAGTATTTGAATTTATATCTGTTGGTGGTGGTGTTGGTTTCACAAAAGCTGCTCTTGTGCCATTTGGTAAAATTGTTCTTTTTGGTTCAACCTTTGGCTTTACCTTCGCCCACGCTTTGGTATTTGCCATCAACAAAAACTTTATTCCTCATTATTTATTGAACGTAGTCTCTCTTTCTGTGGTGTTGCTCGTTTTTATTGAGTCTGAAATTTTTGCTCATGAATCCGGTCTGTTGGCTGTTGTCGTTATGGGAATGGTCATCGGCAATAGCAAATTAGATAATATCAAGGAGCTACTCTACTTTAAGGAATCCTTGAGCGTTCTCTTAATTTCCATCCTCTTTATTCTCTTGGCTGCAAACATTAACTATCAAGACATGCTATTGCTTTATCGCTGGGAAACCTTAGCCTTGTTTTTAGCTATAGTTTTTTTGTTGCGCCCCCTTGCTGTTTTTATGAGCTCATCAGCATCAAAATTAAAAACGAAAGAAAAAATATTCATAAGTTGGGTTGGACCACGAGGTATTGTAGCGGCTGGTATTGCCTCTTTATTTGGAAGTAAGTTAAGGGCCGAAGGAGTTGCCGGTGCAGAATATATTACACCGTTGGTTTTTATGATTGTGTTGGGTACAGTGCTATTGAACGCCACAACAGCACGTTTATTCGCTAAGATTTCTGGGGTGTTCTTAACAAAATCGGAGGGCATTTTAATAGTTGGCGCCTCCAAGGTGTCTCGTCTTATAGCCCAATATTTAGTAGATAACGACAGGCACGTAGTTTTGATAGATAGCAATCAAAACAATATTAAGGAAGCTGAGAAGATGGGTATTGAGGCATACACCGAGAACATTTATTCCGACAATCTTACCGACAATATAGAGTTTAACGACATTGGTTTTCTTTTGGCATTGACAGGCAATGCCGAAATAAATCGCTATGCCGTCAAAAAATTTGGAGATCAGTTTGGTGAAAACGGTTCATTCAGATTGGCCTCAAAGGCAGAGTTAGAATATGGGAAAATTTCTACAGAGGATGGTGTTTTCACGCTTTCTGATGATTTTAACAATCTAATGGATGTCACCGAAAATTATCCCCATATCCGCGAAATACCGATAAAGGACATTGAAAATTATAATCTGCTTTTAGATAAAATAAAAGCTGATAAAGACCAAATACCTCTTTTTGTAAAATCAGGCAAGGGAGAGCTACATATTATTGCCGCTGTTGATGATGTTTTAGAAAAAGAAATAGACGCAAAGAGTAAATTGGTCTATCTAGGCAAAGAAATAAAACAACAACCTAATTAGAGTTAATCATTTAATTTGAGTACTGCCATAAATGCCTGTTGAGGAATTTCAACATTACCTACTTGGCGCATGCGCTTTTTACCTTTCTTTTGTTTTTCTAAAAGTTTACGTTTTCTAGAAATGTCACCACCATAACACTTAGCGGTAACATCCTTACGAAGTGCTTTGATGGTTTCCCTAGCAATAATCTTAGCCCCAATAGCTGCTTGTACTGGGATATCGAATTGTTGTCTCGGAATAAGCTCTTTTAGCTTTTCAGTCATTTTTTTACCGATAGAGTAGGCGTTGTCTGCGTGAACTAAGGCCGAAAGAGCATCTACGGTTTGGGCATTCAACAAAATGTCAACCCGAACAAGCTTAGAACTGCGTAAGCCAATAGGTGTATAATCAAAGGAGGCATAACCCTTTGAAACCGTTTTTAAACGGTCATAAAAATCGAACACAATCTCGGCCAAGGGCATGTCAAAACTTAATTCAACACGTTCAGTGGTTAAATAGGTTTGGTTGGTAATCTGCCCGCGCTTTTCTATACAAAGACTCATTACGGGACCTACAAAATCCGATTTTGTGATAATAGTTGCCTTGATATAGGGCTCTTCAACCCTGTTTAAAGTCGAAGGTTCCGGCAAATCTGAAGGGTTATTGACAATAACGATTTCATCTGGATTTTTATTGGTGTAAGCATGATAACTTACGTTAGGCACCGTGGTGATGACGGTCATATCAAACTCGCGCTCCAAACGTTCTTGAATAATCTCAAGGTGAAGCATGCCTAAAAATCCGCATCTAAACCCAAAGCCTAAGGCTGCAGAACTTTCGGGTTGAAAAACTAGAGACGCATCATTGAGTTGAAGTTTTTCCATTGAACTTCTCAACTCTTCATAATCTTCGGTGTCTACGGGATATATACCTGCAAAAACCATGGGTTTAACATCTTCAAACCCTCCTATGGCATTGGTTGTTGGGTGTTTGGCATCGGTAATAGTATCACCCACCTTAACCTCACGGGCTTCTTTAATTCCAGTAATTAAATAGCCCACATCACCTGCTTTGATTTCGTTTTTTGGAGCCTGTTTAAGCTTTAGGGTACCAACTTCGTCAGCAAAATAGGTTTTTCCAGTGTTTATAAATTTGATGTGCTGCCCCTTTTTTATAGACCCATTAATTACTCTAAAAATAGTTTCTACACCTCTAAAAGGATTATAAACAGAATCGAATATTAAGGCCTGAAGAGGCTCATCAAGGACGCCTTTAGGCGCCGGAATTCGTTCAATAATAGCTTCAATAATTTTATCTACGCCTAAGCCTGTTTTCCCACTCGCAGGAATCACTTCTGACGGGTCACATCCCAAGAGGTCAACAATATCGTCTGTAACCTCCTCAGGGTTTGCGCTAGGTAAGTCTATCTTATTAAGAACAGGAATGATCTCTAAATCATTTTCTAATGCTAGATAAAGATTTGAGATAGTTTGCGCCTGAATGCTCTGTGCGGCATCTACAATGAGAAGGGCTCCTTCACAGGCAGCAATAGAGCGTGACACTTCATAGGAGAAATCGACGTGTCCAGGCGTATCAATTAAATTAAAAATGTATTGTTCGCCCTTGTAGTTGTACTCCATCTGAATAGCATGCGATTTGATGGTGATACCACGCTCACGCTCTAAATCCATATTATCCAGAAGCTGGTCTTGTTTTTCTCTTTCAGTCACCGACCCAGTAAAGTCCAACAAGCGATCAGCTAAAGTACTTTTTCCGTGGTCTATATGTGCTATGATGCAAAAATTGCGGATGTTCTTCATTTATCTTTTTCTAATGCAATATAAGACTGCAAATATAATTGATTTATTGTGCTTAATTATAGGAAAAGGTACAATATGGGCGCTATAATTACGGAAAAACCGTAACTAATAGTTAAAAACAATTTTTATCTTGCGATTTAAACCTAACTTATGATAGTCAATTTACGACTTTTGTTATGCGCAGTACTTTTACCGTCTTTCTATCTACTGCAGGCCCAAGACTTTTCAATATTAGGACGCGTTACAGAAGCAAGTGATACACCAATAGAGTTTGCAAACGTTGTGGTGTTAGCAGAAGATTCGAATCAGTTTATCAAGGGGACCTCAACAGATGATAATGGGCGATTTAGCTTAAATAATCTAGCCGCTGGGAACTATAAATTACGCATTAGCTATATAGGTTTTGAAGACTACGAGCAAAAACTTATTCTAAACGGAAATTTGGATATAAAAACCATTGTACTCAACGAAGGGGCTGAAACCCTAGGGCAAGTGGATATTGTAGGGAGAAAACCTACCGTTACCCGCAAGCCAGACCGATTGGTATTTAACATTGAAAATACAGCCCTGACAGAGGGGTCTACCTTGGGTGTTTTAAGAAATACACCAGGTGTTATTGTCGCTGAGGGCGAGATTAATATTAAAAGTAATCGTGCAGTGGTTTACATTAACAACCGAAGAGTGCAATTGACATCTGATGAGTTAATTCAATTACTTGAAAGCGCCCCGGCCAACAGTATAAAATCTGTTGAGGTTATTACCAATCCACCAGCTAGTTATGATGCGGATAGCGGTTCGGTAATTAATATTATAATGAGTAAAAACCTGGTAACTGGCTACAGGGGCAGTGTTGCAACAAATTATACACAGGGCGTTTTTCCTAGGTATAACGTGGGAACAAGCCATTATTTTAAAAACAATAAGGTTAATCTTAATATCAATTATGATTACAATAGTGAAAAGATTAATAGAGATAACGATGAGCGCATAAACTATTTAGACGCCGATAACGAGTTGGACGAAATTTGGCGGTCTAATGTCAATAGAAACACCTGGTCAGAAACCCATAATCTTAATCTTAATTTCGATTATTATCTAGATGATAAAAGCACATTAAGTCTTACAAGTACTGGCTTATATATGCCTTACTTTAAATATAAAATAAACAATAACACAAACATCAGCGACAGTAATGGCGCGTTTTTATCACGATTCACGGCAAACAACCTTTCGCGAGATAATAAATATAATATTGGGAGTGACCTCACCTTCTCACACAATTTTGAAAACGCTGCAAATTTGTCATTTAATGTGCATTATACTGCCTTTAGCTATGAGCGCGACCAAAACGTTTTTAGTAACTTTTTTGATGGCTCGAATAGTTTTATAAACAGTTCAGAATTCAACACATTGGCTAATCAAGAAACTCAAATCGCAACAGCAAAGGGAGATTATAGTTTACCTATTAGTGAGAGTTCAAACTTTACGACAGGTTTAAAATACTCTAATGTGATTACGGATAGCGATATTACACGACTAGATATAATTAATGGTCAGGAGGTTATTAATACAGATAACTCAGATGCCTTCAAGTATGATGAAAAGGTTTTTGCCGCCTATGCTAATTTTAGTAAATCATGGGAAAATTGGGATTTAAACATTGGCCTTAGAGTAGAACAAACCAATATTGAAGGCACATCTGTTACCTTAAACCAAACGAACACTCAAGACTATTTAAATTGGTTTCCAAACCTAAGCCTGTCCCACCAATTATTTGAAGACATGAGCATTTATGGAAACTATAAACGCAGTATTGTTAGGCCCAATTATACCAACCTTAACCCATTTAGGTTCTTCTTAAATGAGAACTTCGTAGTTACCGGAAACCCAGAGCTTACTCCAACATACATTGACCACTATACGGTGGGCACTAGTTTTTTGAAGTATTTTACTGTTGAAGCGTATTACATGAAATATGATGGAAATATTGTAGAACTACCTAGACAGGATAACACTACTAATATATTGGCCTTTTCACCGAATAATCTTGACAATATGGTAGATTATGGCTTTGATTTTATCGTACAATTTGGACCGGCTAGATGGTGGTATATTTATGCAGTGACCTCCTTTTACAATATATCACAAGAAACCAGCTTTGGCAATAACTTCGTGAGCCTGGACCAATGGTCTAACATCAGTATTTTACAAAATAGCTTTAGGTTTCTAGAGGATAATAGTTTAAACGTCAACTTTAACATAACCTATAATAACACAAACCTTCAGAATTTAGCCTTAATTAGCACGCGTTATATTTCTAGCTTGAGTGTTACCAAGTCGGTGTTTAACAAAAAAGGGATGATTTCTTTAAGTATAGAAGACCTCTTTAACGAACAAGATTATCTTTTAGACGTAGACTACCTCAACCAATCAAGCCAGTATTTTACTGATATAGACAATCGTTTCGTAAAAATCGGTTTCCGCTATAATTTCGGCAATACAAAACTCACTACGAATGAACGCTCCACATCTGCAGAGGAGAGAGACCGTATTAAAGACTTAAATTAATCTTGCCATTCGGCAATAAATAAATTCGTATCTCTTCCACCACCGTTATTTCGGTTTGATGAAAAGGCTAAGTACTTACCGTTGTTAGAAAAAACAGGAAAAGCATCAAAGGTTTCACCGTGGGTAATACGAGTTAAGTTTTTCCCATCTATATCAATCATATATAAATTAAATGGAAACCCCCGTTCGGCCTCAAAGTTAGAAGAGAATAAAATCTTTTCACCAGATGGATGAAAAAACGGACTCCAATTAGCATTTCCCAAGTCGGTTAACTGGCGTAAATCACTGCCATCTGCATTGCAGATATACAGCTCCATTTCGGTGGGCTCTACAAGGCCTTCGGCTAATAACTCCTTGTACTCTTTAATTTCAGTTTCAGTTTTGGGACGCGAAGACCTAAAAATAATTTTGGTACCGTCTGGCGAAAAGAATGCACCGCCATCATAACCTAATTCGTCGGTTATTTGCGTGACCTCGGAACCGTCAATATTCATTGTGTAAAGCTCTAAATCTCCACTGCGGGTTGATGTAAATACTATTTTATCCCCCTTAGGCGATACGGTTGGTTCAGCATCATATCCTATTTCATTTGTCAATTGATTGACGATATTGCCCTCTAAATCTGCTACGAAAATGTCATAGCTGTCGTAAATAGGCCAGATGTACTTGCCGTTTTTACGTAACGGTGTTTCTGGGCAGTTCTCATCACTTAAGTGTGTTGAGGCATAAATGATGTGTTTGTTATCTGGCAAAAAGTAAGCGCAAGTGGTGCGGCCCTTACCTGTACTGATCATTGGTGGAACGGTATCTTCAAACGTCTCATCAAAATTCATGAGAAACATTTGGTCACAACTCACATTCCAATTAGCATTATTGGATTGAAACACAATCTGTTTATCGTCAAAGCTCCAGTAGGCTTCTGCATTATCCCCTCCGAAGGTGACTTGCCTCATAGATTTGAAATGCTTTTCTTCAGGATATATTAAGGAACTGTCAGTTTTAATGGGTTCTGCAGTTTTTTGGTCAGTTGTTTTAGAGTCTTCAGAACCATTGCCTTTACAAGACCACAATGCAATGCATAAAAATAAACTTAAAAGTATTCTGTTCATAACAAAGTATTATAATAAATGGTATTTAATACCTAATTTTGTGCAAAAATAAGGTATAGTCTTGAAATGCACTATAAATAATTTTTTGTAACAATTTCTACTTTCTATCGCTGTATTTCTATTGTCTATACAATCAATTTCTTACAACATGAAAAAGATTCTTTTATTATTCATTTTAGTGGCTGTTGCAGGGTGTAAATCTGAACCACAAATAGCAGAAAATAAAATTAAGGAAGATGTCACAATTTTAGCTGACGATAAACTCGAAGGCCGACAGACGGGAACAAAAGGCGAAGAACTAGCCGCAGAATATATTGTAGGGCGCTTTAAGGACATTGGACTTTCGGAAAAAGGTACAGAGGGCTATATACAGTCATTTTCATTCAAGCCCAAAACAGACCCACACAAGGAAGTTGAGTTTAGCACAAATGAGGATGGTACTATTACCGGTAAGAACATTATTGGATTTTTGGATAATAACGCCAAAACAACCATTGTAATCGGTGCCCATTATGACCATTTGGGTTATGGAGGTGAAGGTTCCTTGTATAGAGAAGGCGACAAAGCTATTCACAATGGCGCAGATGATAATGCTAGTGGCGTGGCCGTGATGTTAAACTTAGCGAGCAGATTAAAGCTCAAAAATGATCAAGCCGAAATAAAGGACAAAAACAACTATTTGTTTATGGCATTTTCTGGTGAGGAAATGGGGTTATTGGGTTCTAACTTTTTTTCAAAAAACCCAACTATAGATGCTAAATCCATTAATTACATGATTAATATGGATATGGTAGGTCGCATGAAAGCTGACAGTACGTTGGCGGTTTATGGAACGGGAACATCACCAATTTTTAAACAAACCTTGAAGTCGCATAACGATAAGTTTAAGCTGATAGAGAACGAGAGCGGTGTGGGACCAAGTGACCACACATCATTTTATTTAATCGATGTTCCTGTGTTACACTTTTTTACGGGTCAGCACGAGGATTATCACAAGCCAAGTGATGATACAGAGAAGTTGAATTATGAAGGAATGAGCCTTATTTCCGATTATATTCTTGACATCGTCTCAGATTTAGATGACAATGGAGAGCTTGCTTTCAGAACAACTAAAAACGAAAGTGAAGAGACCCCAAGGTTTAAGGTTGGCCTAGGTGTTGTTCCCGACTATTTATATGATGGTGAGGGTATGCGTATTGATGGGACTCGTGAAGAAACCCCAGCTTTTAATGCAGGGCTTCAAAAAGGGGATATTGTTTTAAAACTAGGGGACAGTACTGTGACCGACATGATGAGTTATATGCGCGCACTTTCTGTTTTTGAAAAAGGAGATGACGCTAATATTACCGTAAAGCGAGGCCAGGAAACCATAGAGACCAAGGTAAAGTTTTAAGGGTTTTTCAAGTAAGAACCAATGATAAAACAATATATTTTATCTAAGATTCACTTAATTATCTCTATTCTAATTGTGGTGCCTGTAGCTTTTGTTTACGGATTTAACCCAGAATTTCTATTTGAGATCCATCCAGAATCCACAGACGAGCACAACATCTTAAAAGCCATAATGGGCCTTTATTTGGGCCTTGCTACAATTTGGATTTTAGGATTATACAAACCTTATTTTTACAGAACAGCTCTAACAACTAATACGGTATTTATGTTAGGCTTAGGTCTTGGAAGGTGCTTAAGTATGTTAACGGAGGGTATGCCTTCTCCTGCTTTTATATTTGGAACGATAGGCGAGTTGGTTTTGGGAGTTTATGGTTTGTGGGTTTTAAAGGCAGAACCATTCCGCCAGAATTAAAATCTTGATATTTTAAAAAACCGTAGCTTTGCTGCAAAATTATAGACTTGGTTAAAATAGGCGACATAGAATTATCTGATTTTCCTTTGCTTCTTGCACCTATGGAAGACGTGAGCGACCCTCCTTTTAGAGCCTTATGCAAGGAGCAGGGTGCTGATGTGGTCTATACCGAGTTTGTTTCTAGCGAAGGTCTTATTCGTAATGCGGCAAAAAGCGTTATGAAACTAGATATCTATGAAAAAGAACGTCCCGTGGGGATTCAGATTTTCGGCGCTAATATGGAAAGCATGTTGCAGACCATTGATATTGTTGAAAAATCTAAGCCGGATATTATAGACATCAACTTTGGTTGCCCCGTGAAGAAAGTGGTTTCTAAGGGTGCTGGTGCAGGGATATTAAAAGACGTTTGCCTCATGGAAGAGCTCACAGCAGAAATGGTAAAACGCACTAATTTACCTGTCACGGTTAAAACCCGTTTGGGCTGGGACCACGATTCCATAAAAATAGTAGAGGTAGCTGAACGGCTTCAAGATGTTGGTATAAAAGCAATTTCCATACACGGTCGCACAAGGGCGCAGATGTATAAGGGCGATGCAGACTGGAAACCTATAGCAGAGGTTAAGAACAACCCAAGAATGCATATTCCAGTTTTTGGAAATGGCGATGTTAACACGCCAGAGCGTGCGGTAGAGATGCGAGACCGTTATGGATTGGACGGTGCCATGATAGGACGCGCTTCTATTGGTAACCCATGGTTCTTTAAACAGGTAAAGCATTATTTTAATACGGGACAACACCTACCACCCATTTCAATGGAGGAACGGGTAAAGGCCGCAAGAAGACATCTTCAAATGGCTATTGATTGGAAAGGGGAAAAACTGGGTGTTTTTGAAACGAGACGACATTACACCAACTACTTTAAAGGAATTCCCGACTTTAAGGAATATCGTATGAAAATGGTTACCAGTGATGATTCAATAGATGTGTTCGCCGCTTTTGATGAGGTCTTGGAAAAGTTCTCCAATTATCAGTTCGTAAGCTAAGATTGGATTAATGACTTGCTAATGCGCTGAGATGCAATTCGTGATGCGATAATCCCCAAGGCGAAAATAGTAACAATCACAATAAGTATATTAAAGAATTTCAGCCTTACCGGATAGGGTAACTCTGGCGTCAACAATATCCATTCAAAACGTTGTTGAAGGAAAACAATAATAAACCCAATGGAGACGCCTATAAGACCGCTAAGAATAGTCATTAAGCTACCTTGAAGAAAGAATATAGATTTAATAGATTTAATTTCCGCACCAAGACTAAATAAGGTGTTTAAGGATTTCTTTTTATCTAAAATCATCATAATGATAGCGCCAATTACATTAAATAACGCAATGATGATTACCAGGGTGAAGATGAGATAAATAGCCAGGTTCTCGGTATTGAGCATTTTAAACAAGGCGTCATTTAATTGCTCTCTGTTTTTTACAACAAACCGATCGCCATAAAGCGCCGACAGCTCTTCACGGATAATAGACTCATCTGCACCCTCAGCTAACTTTAGTTCCAAAGCACTTATTTGATGGTCTTGATAACCCAAAAGGGTTTTGGCCAACTCAATATCAGAAAACAGATATTTTGAATTAAACTCTTCATTAACATCAAAAAGACCAACATTAGACACATAGGCTGCATTATAAGCGCTTTTAAGGGACCCTATTTGCCCTTTTCCTGGTTTAGGCACATATATGGATAAGGACTTTAGAAAATCAAAAACACCAAAAGAAAGATTTCTTGAAATACCCCAACCAGCCACTACTTCATTACTATTGGGCCTTAGCCATTGCCCTTGTTTTACCATGGAATCAATATTGGTAACCTTCAAATAATTCTCGTCCACACCCTTAAGGGTTGCTAGTAAGTTTTTATTTTCAGATTTAATGATAATACGCTCTTCAATTACTTTACTATAAGAAGTTACATGGTCAATACTCAAGAGTTTTGATGCATCTTCATCACTCCACAGAAATGATTTTCCTTGGGCTGCTATCAATTTTAAATCGGGATCTACGAAAGAGGAAAACTGTAAGCTAAAATCTTTAAGACCTGCAAATACGGAAAGCACAATAAATAATGCAGCTGAAGCAATAATGACCCCTCCAGAAGCGATACGGCTCATAATATTTATAGCATTGTTACTGCTTTTAGAAAACAGATATCGTTTTGCTATATAAAAGGAAAAATTCACTTAAGATTTTTTTCGCTTACCTAAAAGATCAGGATTCTCAATAGGGTTCTCGTCACCCTTTAAGGAACGCTCAATACCATCGATATACTCTAGGGAATCATCAATAAAAAAATCGAGTTGTGGCATACGTCTTAATTGGTGACGTGTGCGTTGGGCGAGTTCATGCCTGATCAAAGGCGTATTTGACTTAACACCTTCTAACAGGGGCTTAGCCTCTTTGTTTGGAAAAACACTAAGATAGACCTTTGCAATAGATAAGTCTGAGGTGACATTCACTTTAGTCACAGAGATAATCACACCTTTAAGACCACCTGAAGAGGCGGCGCGCTGAAGAACATCGGCGAGGTCTTCTTGGAGTATTCCGGCTATTTTCTTTTGTCTATTCGTTTCCATAGTACAAAAATAGAGGATATTTAAAGACTATGTGTTTATAAAGAACAAAAATCATATTTTGGTAGTCCAATAATGGCGATATTCGACGTCTAAAACTTATACTAATGGAAAAAATAGAACATATTGGCATTGCTGTAAAAGATATAGAATCATCTAATGCTTTATTTAAATCACTTTTTGGAGAAGCGCATTATAAAGTTGAGGAAGTGGAAAGTGAAGGTGTTAAAACCTCATTTTTTAAATGTGGTCCAAATAAGATTGAATTGTTGCAGGCTACAAATCCCGAAAGTCCAATCGCAAAATTCATTGAAAAGAAAGGAGAAGGCATACACCATATAGCCTTTGCTGTAGATGATATTGACAAAGAAATTGAGAGATTAACACAAGAGGGTTTTCAAATGATTCACAAGGTTCCCAAAAAAGGGGCGGACCATAAGCTCATTGCTTTTTTACATCCGAAGTCGACCAATGGAGTTCTCATAGAATTATGTCAAGACATTAGGAATTAAAATTCTTGTAGAGTTTTAAAATATATAGTAATATTGCACACTTATTTGGTTTAGCTCTTAGGAGTTAATAGGTCCCATAGCTCAGTTGGTTACCTGCCTACCTGGCGGTAACGGCGGGCAGGGAGCACCAAATAAGTGTATTTAAAAATAATGATTTATGTTTATGTGCTTAAAAGCTTAGTTGATGACCGCTTATATGTTGGTATGACGCAAGATGTAGCTAATAGAGTAAAGGAGCATAATTCAGGTAGAACAAAAAGTACAAAAGGATATAGGCCATGGGTTAAAGTCCATGAAGAAATATATTCGGATAGAACTGCTGCGAGACAAAGGGAAAAGTATCTTAAATCGGGATACGGAAAGCAGTGGTTAAAAAATAAATATAAATTGGTCCCATAGCTCAGTTGGTTAGAGCACCTGACTCATAATCAGGTGGTCCTTGGTTCGAGCCCAAGTGGGACCACAACAAAGCCTTTCGTTAGAAAGGCTTTGTTGATTTATAGTTTCAGCTTTTAAGAAGGAACCTGCCGTACCTGCATTCCAGATCAATAGTATTTATATATTTTATATTTAACACACAACACCTAATTTACCCTTAAAACAGCACATTTTTAGCATTTCACCGATAATATTTACCGTTTAAAGACGTTTTTTAGTAGAATAAATTTTGTTGGCTAAGTTTTTTTTATACTTTTACAACTTTATAAGCAGCATGCAAAACAAAACGATGATGGCCTCAGTCTTACTATGTTTTATAGGCTTTTTGTCGATGGCTCAAGGAGCAACGCCACCGCCCCCAATGCCACCGCCCCCGCCTGGACTCCCGATTGATGGAGGTATCATTGCATTATTTCTGGTAGCATTTGGTTATGGTATTTTCAAAGCTTATAAGTTATCAAGGCGCGAGAATCCTACTGTTTGAGCTCATGTAGGCGCTTGACGTATTTTCCAATCACATCAAATTCGAGATTTACAATATCCCCAACCTTTAAGGTTTTAAAGGTCGTATGCTCATAAGTGTAGGGAATTATAGCAACCGAAAAGGTGTTAGGTTTTGAATTGACAACAGTAAGACTCACCCCGTTGACGGTTATGGAACCTTTTTCAATGGTTATATTGTGATAAGTAGGGTCGTAATCAAATGTATATAACCAACTACCGCTGGTTTCCTCAGCAAAAGTGCAGGTTGCGGTTTGGTCAACATGGCCTTGAACCATATGCCCATCTAGGCGCGCACCTAGTTTCATGGCACGTTCAATATTAACAAAATCACCTTTCTTTAGCTTGTCCAGGTTGGTTTTGTCTAAAGTTTCTTGTATCGCCGTTACTGTGTAATTAGAGCCGTCGATAGCAACCACAGTTAAACATACGCCGTTATGGGCAACACTTTGGTCTATTTTTAATTCGTTAGTAATTTTTGTCTTTAAAGTAATATGCAAATTGCTATCACTCTTTTCTAGTTTTTCAACAATTCCTAAATCTTCAATAATCCCTGTAAACATAAGTTGAACTTTAATTAGTTAAATTTGCAATTGCAAAGTTAAGCACAACGCTTAATTCAATATTCATTTTTAATAAAAAAATAGGACAGACAGAATAATGAAAAAGGAAGAAAAGATAATTGTGGGAATATCTGTTGGCGACCTCAATGGCATCGGTCCAGAAATTATTATTAAGACGTACGAAGACCCGAGGTCTTTAGAGCTCAGTACACCTGTAATTTTTGCTTCAGGAAAGGTGATGCAATTTTTTAAAAATCACTTTAACAGCAAGATTAACTTTTTCAATATTGATTCTCCAGAAGACGTGGTACACGGTAAAGTAAATGTGGTTAACGTATGGCGAGAGCCCGTTAAAATAGAATTTGGCAAGGAGGATAAAAAAATAGGCGAATACAGCATTAGGTCCCTTGAAGCAGCAACAAAAGCCCTTAAGGAAGATAAGATTGATGTTTTAGTAACAGCACCGATAAACAAACACAATATTCAGTCCGATAAGTTTAATTTCCCAGGTCATACAGACTATTTGGCGCAGGCTTTAAATGGTAAAAGCTTAATGTTTATGGTTTGTGATGGATTAAGGGTGGGCTTATTGACAGACCATGTCCCACTGAAAGATGCGGCCGACCGAATAAATGAAGCTTTGATTGAGGAGAAGCTAGACACCGTAATCACATCCTTAAAACAAGACTTTGGCATAAGAAAGCCAAAGATAGCTGTATTGGGTATCAACCCTCATGCTGGTGACAGTGGCGTTATAGGAAGTGAAGATGATGATGTTCTAAGACCAACCTTGGCAAAAATTAGAGATCAAGGACATTTGGTTTATGGGCCTTACTCCGCAGATAGCTTCTTTGGTTCTAACACATTTAAAAATTTTGATGCAATTATTGCGTCCTATCACGACCAAGGGCTTATTCCATTCAAGACAATCTCGTTTGGTGAAGGCGTTAATTATACGGCGGGCCTATCAAAAGTAAGGACATCTCCAGACCACGGAACAGCCTATGAAATTGCTGGCAAGGGCATTGCTGATGAAACCTCATTTAAACGCGCCATTTATACAGCTATTCAAATTTACAAGAACAGAAAGGAGTATAAATATTTTAGCAGAAACCCTTTAAAAAAGGTTTCAAAATAACATCGGACAAAATTTGTTGCTTTCTAACCTTTAAGTAACTAAAAATTTATATATTTGCAGGCTCAAAATGAGTGTGGTAATGAAGACATTAAAAGCGTATACAATTCCGTTTGTTGGCTTAAAGTTGGGAGAGCATCATTTTGATTATGATATAGATAATACGTTCTTTCAGAATTTTGAGTATAATGAATTTAGCGGGGTTGATGTTAAAATCAATCTTAAATTAGAGAAAAAAACGACTTTATTGGAGTTATTCTTTGAGGCTAGAGGGTCGGTAAATATTAATTGCGATATCACTAACGAGCCTTATGATCAATTAATTGATGATAGTTATAAATTAGTTGTAAAGTTTGGCAGTGAATACAATGATGACAATGAGGATATTTTGATTTTGCCTCATGGTGAATATGAAGTGAATGTTGCGCAATACATATATGAGTTAATCATATTGGCCTTACCGGTAAAACGCATTCATCCAGGAATAGAAGATGGCACGTTAAAGTCGGATATACTCACAAAATTGCAGGAACTTAGCCCAAAAGACGAGAGTGATTCAAAATCATCTGAGGAAATAGACCCTCGATGGAATAATTTAAAAAAACTATTAACGGATAAATAACATTTAAAATGGCACATCCAAAACGTAAAATATCAAGAACCAGAAGAGACAAGAGAAGAACACACTACAAAGCATCTGTCCCTCAAATTGCTACATGTCCTACCACAGGAGAGCCACATTTATATCACAGAGCACATTGGCATGAAGGCAAATTGTATTATAGAGGTCAAGTTCTTATTGATAATTCAGTAGAAGAAGAGAACGCGGCATAAGTCTTATGCATGCATATAATAAAACGCTCACTTGTGAGCGTTTTTTTTATTTTAATTTTCTCAATAAGGCAAAATCTACGTAATTTGCGTCATTATTATGCAAAAAACGTAGAAAAATCATTAAAATTCATCAATTTCTAGCGATTTTCTATACTTTTAATTAATCTATAAGCTAATAATGAGTAAAGTTAAAGCGGCCATTACAGCTGTAGGAGGCTATGTTCCGGATTTTGTTTTAACCAATAAAATCTTAGAGACAATGGTAGATACTAATGATGACTGGATTACTACCCGAACAGGCATCAAAGAGCGCAGAATTCTTAAAGAAGAAGGTAAGGGCTCATCATTTTTAGCAATAAAAGCAGCTGAAGACTTAATTCATAAAACCAACTTAAACCCAAGGGATATCGATTTGGTTATTGTTGCTACCGCTACGCCTGATATGAAAGCGGCTTCTACTGCTGCTTACACTGCCACACAAATAGGTGCTGTCAATGCATTTTCATTTGATCTGGAAGCGGCATGTTCCAGTTTTCTTTTTGGAATGTCAGTAGCCTCTTCATATATTGAGTCTGGGCGCTATAAGAAAATATTGCTTATTGGTGCCGATAAAAATTCTTCCTTTATAAATTATAAAGATAGGGCGACATGTATCATTTTTGGTGATGGTGCCGGAGCGGTACTATTCGAACCCAATGAAGAAGGGCTTGGTGTTCAAGATGAATATTTAAGAAGTAATGGAGAAGGGAGAGAGTTTCTGCAAGCCACCTATGGTGGTTCATCATATCCTATAACATCAGAAACTTTTGATGAAGGCAAGCATTATGTGTTTCAAGACGGGAAAACAGTCTTTAAAAATGCTGTTTTTAATATGGCAGATGTAGCTGAGCGTATTTTAGAAAGAAATAACCTTAGCAACGACGATATTGCATGGCTAGTGGCCCATCAAGCCAATAAGCGCATTATTGACGCTACTGCCAGCAGAATAAAATTAGACGAATCAAAAGTAATGATGAATATAGAGAAGTACGGTAATACAACATCTGCTACGCTTCCATTGCTTTTGCACGATTATGAATCCCAACTGAAAAAGGGTGATAACTTAATTTTTGCCGCTTTTGGCGGTGGATTTACTTGGGGCTCCATTTATTTGAAATGGGCTTATAATTCCTAACATAAAAACTAACTAACAAAAGATTTAAACATTATGGACTTAAAAGAAATTCAAAACTTAATAAAATTTGTGGCCAAATCTGGCGCAAGTGAAGTTAAGTTAGAAATGGATGATGTTAAAATTACCATTAGAACGGGCTCCGACTCAGACACAACTATTGTTCAGCAAGTACCAGTACAATCAGCACCCATAGTGCAGCAGCAACCTCCAGCAGCAGCTCCTGCGCCAGCACCTGAGACCCCAACCCCAGCTCCAGCCTCTGAAGATTCCAAATACATTACAATAAAATCACCAATAATAGGAACCTTTTACCGTAAACCCGCCCCAGACAAACCTGTTTTTGTTGAAGTAGGTTCAGAAATTAAAGAAGGTGACGTACTTTGTGTTATTGAGGCCATGAAACTATTCAACGAAATAGAGTCTGAAGTAACAGGTAAGATAGTAAAAGTACTTATTGATGATGCCACACCGGTTGAATTTGATCAGCCTTTATTTTTAGTTGATCCGTCATAACGATTGAAAATTCCAATCCACAAATCCCAAGACCTAAATATTGGTATTTGGTGCTTGGAAGATGAATTTTTAAAGCAAAGGTTATGTTTAAAAAAATATTGATTGCCAATAGGGGTGAAATAGCATTACGTGTTATTAGAACCTGCAAGGAGATGGGCGTGAAAACAGTTGCAGTATACTCTACGGCTGACGCTGAAAGTCTACACGTTAAATTCGCAGATGAAGCCGTTTGTATAGGCCCTCCAGCAAGTAGCGAATCTTATCTAAAGATGTCAAATATTATTGCCGCAGCAGAAATTACAAATGCTGATGCTATTCATCCCGGCTATGGTTTCTTGTCTGAAAACGCCAAATTCTCTAAGATATGTGAAGAGCATGGTATTAAGTTCATCGGCGCTTCTGAGGAGATGATTGCCAAAATGGGCGATAAAGCAACAGCAAAAGCCACTATGAAAGCTGCTGGAGTTCCATGTGTTCCCGGAAGTGAGGGAATTATTAAGGATTTTAAAGAATGTGAAACTATTGCGAAAAAGGTCGGTTATCCTGTAATGTTAAAGGCCACAGCAGGTGGTGGAGGAAAGGGTATGCGCGCTGTATGGAAACCCGAAAATTTAAAAGCGGCATGGGATTCTGCCAGGCAGGAATCAAAAGCAGCTTTTGGAAATGACGACATGTACATGGAAAAGCTTATAGAAGAACCACGTCATATTGAAATTCAAATAGTTGGTGATTCTAGAGGTAAAGCCTGTCATTTATCAGAAAGAGACTGTTCTATTCAACGGCGACACCAAAAATTAACAGAGGAAGTACCGTCTCCATTTATGACTGATAAACTCCGTGATAAAATGGGTAAGGCTGCGGTTAAAGCGGCTGAATACATAAAATATGAAGGAGCTGGGACGGTGGAGTTTCTTGTTGATAAAAATCGTAATTTCTATTTTATGGAAATGAATACCCGTATTCAGGTAGAACATCCCATTACAGAACAGGTTATAGATTTTGATTTAATTAGGGAACAGATTTTAGTAGCCGCAGGAGTGCCTATTTCCGGTAAAAATTACACACCAAACCTACACTCTATTGAATGTAGAATAAATGCTGAAGACCCTTATAATGATTTTAGACCTTCACCAGGTAAAATAACTACCTTACATGCACCTGGGGGCCATGGGGTTAGACTTGATACTCATGTGTATGCGGGCTATAGTATTCCGCCCAATTATGATTCCATGATTGCTAAATTAATAACCACAGCACAAACAAGAGAAGAGGCTATAAATAAAATGAAACGCGCCTTGGATGAGTTTGTAATTGAGGGTATTAAAACCACAATACCATTCCATAGGCAACTTATGGAACACCCGGATTATTTAGCAGGTAATTATACTACTAAATTTATGGAGGATTTTGAGATTAAAGCAGAAGAAGAAGAAGATTAAATAAAAACCCAAGCTATTTGCTTGGGTTTTTTATTTCCATAAATACGGTAATACTAAAAAATCATATTCACAAGTATTTAGAGGCGGTCTTAAAAAATTTGCATTTAGGTTTGTTAAAAAATGTTAACTTTGAAATTCATAAAAATGATTTTTCAATAAAAACGAAAAATTAGAAAACCTGTTTTACATGAAAAACTTTACCCTAAAAACTATTATTGGCATTATTCTTATTATGATGTCGTTTACTATCCATTCACAAGACCGCACTTGTGGAATGGAAGCTTACATGGAAGAAATGCTTCAAGATCCAGAGTATGCGAGAGAATATGAAGAGAGTCAGAGAAGATTTAAGCAGCGTCTTCAAGAGTATTTATCAGATCAAGATTTTAGCCAAAGACAGAATACAATAGAAATTCCCGTTGCAGTACATTTCCCTGAAGCTAATGAAGCTGATAGAGCATGTTTGGAAGTACTTGCACAAAATCAAATTGACATATTAAATGCAGATTATTCTGCAACTAACACTGACATTGCTACATGGAATAATTCTGTAAGTTCCCTATTTCCTGGGACAACTGCCGGTGTTGCAGATATTTCTTTTTGCATAGCTGTATCTAACCATCCTCCTGGTTTAGACCCGGAACTAATAGAGGGTAACCCTGCTATTACCATAGGTTATAATTTTGGAGGTGGAAGTCCCCGTGACGGTAATTGGGCCGGTTATTTAAATTTCGTTGTAAGAAATATTGGGGCATTGGGCTTTTCTCCGCTTGGGGGAAGTATAGCGCTCGGTGATGCTGTTACCATGGATAATAATGCTTTTGGTTCAAATGCAGTACCTGGCTGCCCCGGATCAGGTGTTGTCCCAAGCGCACCATACAACCTTGGTCGAACCACTACCCATGAGTTAGGCCATTTTTTTAATTTAGAGCACACCTTTAATGGTGATGGTAATGGAACTTGTGGTATAGGTGGTGATGGTATAGCCGATACGCCAGAAGTTGCTAATAGCACCTATGGCTGTCCTTCACCCAATGCTGTAGCATCTTGCCTTGCTGGTCAAGTAGCATTGACCATGAATTATATGGATTATGTGAATGATGCTTGTATGTATATGTTTAGTGCAGGTCAAATGACAGTAGCTGAAGCCTATATAACAAGTAATTTAGTGCCAGCTTTAGCTCAAAATGTGTGCACACCACCAACACCAGGCTTTACTTTAACTGCAAATGATAGTCCAGTTTTTTCTTGTCCAAACACTGACACTCAGGCTGTTTTTAACCTGTCTTATACAACTATTTTAGATTTTGCTGAAATGACTACGTTTAGTGCTTCTGGTTTGCCGGCAGGTGCTACAGCAACCTTTAATCCACCTTCTCTAAATGATGATGGCGATTTTACAATGACCATCAATAATATTGATGCCACAGCTCAAGGTAATTTTACCATAACTGTTACAGGCACCTCAAATTCTGTTACAGAAACGGTAGATGTTGAACTCAATAACAATTGTACTCAAATACTCTGTGACCCTTATTCATCTGCTCAAAATTTAAATATCCCTATCGCTGATGGTTCAGGAGGAAGTGCAGGACAACCTATTGCTTCAGACGTTATCAATATACCTAATTCATCTATAATTGAAAGTATGACTGTAAACGTAGATGTTACTCATACTTTTATTGGAGACTTAATTGTGCAATTAGTCCATCCAGACGGCGTAACCTTTGTCAACTTATGGGAGCTAGATTGTGGCGGACAAAATGATTTTGATATTACTTTTGATGATACCGCAGGTACAATAGCTTGTGCCCAGCCCACCACAGGAACCTACGCACCTTCAAATCCATTAAGTGCTTTTAATGGATTAGATGCGCAGGGTAATTGGACGATATTTGTAGCGGATTTCTTTGGAGGAGACACGGGTACTTTCAATGATTGGACTATAACGATTTGCAGTGAACAGGCTCTTAGTGTAGACGAACTATCATTAGATAAGTTAACAATTTTCCCTAACCCCAATAACGGCGAGTTTAACATAGGATTCGATTCTAATTCTGGGGAAGATATCATTATTGAAATCTTTGATTTAAGAGGTAGAGCGATTTATTCTCAACGTTATAATTCCGTAAGGAGATTTGAGGAGGTAATCAACTTAAATAATGCACAATCTGGCGTATATTTATTGAATATATCAGATGGCCCCCAAAAGGTAACCAAGAAAATAATTGTTGAATAACAACTTAATTTATTAATAAAAAGCTCCTAATTTTAGGAGCTTTTTTTATGCTATGGAATTATCGTATTGGGAAATAAAAACGTGGTTGACCAATGTGGACTTTACCGTTATTGGCAGCGGTATTGTAGGTCTAAGTTGTGCCTTAAATTTAAAATATAGATATCCAAAGGCTAAGGTTATGGTCTTGGAAAAAGGTATGCTTCCCCAAGGCGCAAGTACTAAAAATGCAGGTTTTGCATGTTTTGGAAGTTTAAGCGAAATAATTGATGATTTAAAATCACATACTGCAGATGAGGTTTTGCAGCTTGTAAAAAAGCGAATTGAAGGATTACAATTACTGCGTGAAATCTTAGGCGATAGAGCCATTGATTATCAAGAATTGGGTGGGTATGAGTTGTTCTTAGACTCTGATACGGCCTTATATGACCAATGTTTGGAAAAACAGGACGGCATAAATCACCTGTTATACCCTGTTTTTAAGTCAGAGGTGTTCTCCTGGAAACCTAATCAGTTTAAATTCGGAAACATCAAACCCAATTACAGTTTTAATAAATACGAGGGTCAGATAGATACTGGTAAAATGATGGACGCCTTATTGATAAAGGCACAAAAGGAGGGTATAAAAATTTTAAATAATTGCCAGGTTGATTCCTTTTCAGAGGACCATTCTACCGTTAAAGTTAAGACACAACATTTTAATTTTTCAACCGAGCATTTGCTCATAGCAACTAATGGATTTGCATCAAAAATACTCCCTGAGTCTGTAAAACCAGCAAGAGCACAAGTTTTAATTACAAAGCCTATTGCGGACTTGCGCATCAAAGGCACGTTTCATCTTGACCAAGGGTATTATTATTTTAGAAATATTGATAGTAGAATTTTATTTGGCGGTGGTCGGAATCTAGATTTTAAAACCGAAGAAACTGCTGAATTTGGACAAACCCCTATTATACAACACAAGCTAGAAGAACTATTAGCACGTACCATTTTACCAAACACTGAATTTGAAATCGACCAGCGCTGGTCAGGTATCATGGGGATAGGGCTTCAAAAAAACCCTATAGTTAAACAACTTAGCAACCGTGTATATTGCGGCGTAAGGCTTGGTGGCATGGGAGTTGCCATAGGTAGTTTAGTAGGTAAGGAATTAGCTAATTTAATAGAATAGCCCAGTTATTGCTGCAGGGGCAAGCAGCTCATAATTATTGACCTAAAACATAGAATTGGTACTTAAGCAACAGTTATACCAAAAATGTCGAGACTTCTTAAACGAGCGTTTAGAGACTATTCAATGTACTATTTTAGATATTCAAAATTCATTACTAAGCGAAACCAAGAGTAGTGCGGGAGATAAACACGAAACAGGAAGAGCAATGCTACAATTAGAACGTGAAAAAGCAGGTTATCAGCTTGCTGAAGTACAAAAGCTAAAGGAGCTACTTGACAGAATCGATCCAACAACCATTAATGAAAACATAGCGCTAGGCAGTATTGTTTTTACTTCAAAATTCAATTATTTCATTGCACTCAGTGCTGGCGAAATAGAGATCAATGGCGATGTGTTTTATGCAATCTCACCTTCAACACCTATAGCAGTGTTACTCTTATCGAAGTCCATGGGCGACACTATTACATTTAGAGATACAAATTTTATAATTACCAAAATTCTATAAAAAAAGTATAATTCTTTTTATGTCCATAAATTGTGCTGTAACTTCAGAGCATAAAAGTTAGACGTGCTTAGAAAAATAGTTGTCATATTTAGTTTTGTTTATATCGCATTGGGGTTTGCTCAGGGCGATTCCAGTATAGATTTTGTTATTAAAAATTTAGGTATCAATGTCGACGGCAGTTTTAATGAATTTTCAATTTTAACTGAATTTACTTCAGAAGGTGCTTTAGAACACATCTCAAGTCAAATAAAAGTAGCCTCAATAACTACAGGTATAGAAAGTAGGGACGAACATATTTTAGAGGAAGATTATTTTAATGCTCAAAAATATGAGTTTATCACGCTTAAAAGCACAGCCATTAATAGAATAGCAGATAAAAGCTATATCGTAGATGCCAACCTAACCATAAAAGGAATTACTAATCGTGTACAAGTGCCAGTTGAGGTTAAAAAAGTATCGGGAGGTTATGAAATCAAATCAAATTTTGAAATTAACCGCAGGGATTTTGATATTGGTGGAGGTGGTTTTGTAATGGGAAAAATAGTAAAAATACGTGTGGACCATTATCAAGAATTGTAGATGACGGCACGGCAATTTGATGTTATTATTATAGGTGGGGGATTAGCTGGATTGACTAGTGCTATACACCTTTCCAGAGCTAAGTTTAAAGTGTTACTTATTGAAAAAAATGATTATCCTAAACACAAAGTATGTGGCGAATATATTTCAAATGAAGTATTGCCTTATTTGAATTTTCTAGACTTTGACCCTTTTGAATTTGGGGCTAAGCGTATTTCAAAATTTGAATTGACCACCCCTAACAATAAGAAAATTGAAGCAAAACTTCCACTAGGCGGTTTTGGTATGAGCCGTTATGAAATGGATTTTCGCCTTTATCAATTGGCCCTTAAATATGGTGTTGAAGTACGCCAAGATACCGTAGTTGATGCAAATTTTGAAGGGGATATGTTTCAGGTAGACACAAAGGCCAACCACAGTTTTGAGGCCAAAATTGTCATTGGTGCTTTTGGCAAACGCTCTAATTTAGATATACAATTCAATCGAAAATTTATAAAAAAGAAGTCGCCTTATTTAGGAGTCAAAATGCATGTCTCAGGCGATTTCCCTGAAGATAAGGTGGCCCTTCACAATTTTAAAGGGGGGTATTGCGGGGTATCTAAAGTTGAAAATAACCATATTAACGTATGTTATATTACCAACTTTGAATCGTTTAAAAAGTACAAGGATGTAAACTCCTTTCAAGAGGGAGTAATTTTCAAAAACTCAGAATTGAAAAAGATTTTTAGCAATTCAATCCCAGAATTTGATAAACCATTAACCATAAGTCAAATTTCTTTTGAGACAAAAAGCCCAGTAGAAAACCATATGCTTATGTGTGGTGATACGGCAGGCATGATTCATCCCTTATGCGGAAACGGTATGGGTATGGCCATTAGAAGCGCCCAATTAGCATCGCAGTTAATAATTGATTATCTTGAAGGAAAAATCGTAACTAGAGTTGCTCTGGAAAGTACTTACGCCAAACGCTGGAAAAACACTTTTAGTTTAAGGTTGAAAGTGGGACATATCATTGCTTATTTATTTCGACAAGATTTATTAGCGCCAAAGTTATTGGTGCTGCTAAGATGGTTTCCCTTTCTAGTGCCCCAGATCATAAAAATGACCCACGGAAAACCCATGGAGGTATAATGAGTCTATTTATAGATACCACATATAGAAGTGATGCCACTGAAATCATGGACGATTTTACCATGAAAGGAGAACTGCTTCGAGATACCTTAGACAAATTAGGCAATATTAATAAATGGTTGGGCGGCAATAGGGTTACCCTAAGTGGAATAGCACAACTGTTAAGAGGACAGCCTAAAGATAAAACCTATACGATTATCGATTTAGGCTGTGGCCATGGTGATATTTTAAGGTTGATTGCAGATTTTGGTCGAAAGCACAACTATAACTTTAAACTGATAGGAATTGACGCCAACCAAGACGCTATAGATTACGCCATTGAATTGTCTGAGAGTTATTATGAAATAAGCTTCAGAAATGAGGATATTTTTTCATCGAAATTCCAGGATTTGCAGTACGATATTGCCTTAACAACGTTGTTTTTACATCATTTTAAAGAAAAAGAAATACTAAGTTTATTGCGTGTGCTTTCAAGTAGTGCTAACTTAGGGATTGTTGTTAATGATTTACAGCGCAGTGAAATAGCTTATGGATTATTTAAATTATTGAGTTTGGTAATTTCGAACCAGATGATAGTTCAAGATGGTTTAACCTCAATTCTTAGAGCTTTTAAGAAAGAAGATTTAGAACACATGTCCAAACAATTAAACCTCAAATCACAAATCCGTTGGAAATGGGCATTCCGTTACCAATGGCTAATAAAAACATAGATGGCAGTAAGAATAACATCAGTAGCAAAGGAATTGCCTAAACATACACGAGAAACAAAGGATATTCTGCCGTATGTTGAACTTTGGTTGGAAGGCCAGGAAGAACGCTTTAAGCGAAAGGTTCTGAAAATTTTTGAAAATGCAGCGGTAGACAAAAGGTATTCTATAATGGATGCAGAAGAGGTATTCCTGAAAACGTCTTTTGAAGAGAAAAATGATATTTACACAAGAGAATCTATTAAGTTAGCAGAGAAGAGCTTGCTAAAAGCTTTGGATAAAGCGGCTCTGAAGCCTTCTGATATTGATTATATTATAACCGTAAGTTGTACAGGGATTATGATTCCGTCCTTAGATGCCTATTTAATTAATCGGTTAAAAATGAAGCAAGACATTGTCCGTTTGCCAGTTACTGAGATG
Organism: Winogradskyella aurantia; assembly: GCF_002266855.1. Lineage (GTDB taxonomy): Bacteria > Bacteroidota > Bacteroidia > Flavobacteriales > Flavobacteriaceae > Winogradskyella > Winogradskyella aurantia. The sequence goes on from NZ_NGJN01000001.1 coordinate 406,369, forward strand.
GGTTGTGCGGCGGGCGTATCAGGGATTTTATACGCTAAGAACTTTTTAAAGGCCAATCCAAACAAACGCGCAGCGGTTATTGCTGTAGAATCTCCAACAGCCACATTTCAGATTGATGATTATTCCATGGTCAATATTGTTAGTGCCGCTATTTTTGGAGACGGCTGCGCCAGTGTTATTTTATCCTCCTATGATCATGAGGCAGGACCAGAGATTAAGGATGAAGCCATGTATCATTTTTTTGATGCCGAGCACATGATGGGCTTTAAACTGCGTAATACGGGTTTGCAGATGGTTTTAGATCAAACCGTCCCACAAACTATTGCGAATCATTTCCCTAAAATTATACATCCCTTTTTAGAAAAGAATGGATTGACCATAGAAGATATTGACCATTTGGTCTTTCACCCAGGGGGTAAAAAAATAGTACAAACGGTTGAAGATTTATTTGGGGCATTAGGAAAGAATATCGATGACACTAAAGAAGTTTTAAGACTTTACGGTAATATGAGTAGTGCTACGGTATTATATGTATTGGAGCGTTTTATGGACAGAGACTTACCGAAAGGTGACAAAGGGATAATGCTCAGTTTTGGACCTGGTTTTTCGGCACAACGAATCTTATTAGAATGGTAGCATGAAGGAATTTCAAGATAAAAATTATTGGGCTTTAATTCTTGGCGGAAGCAGTGGCTTGGGTTTGGCTACTGCCAAAAAGTTAGCCAAGCACGGCATGAATATCTGTATTGTACATCGAAATTCTAGAATGCAAGAGGGTGAAATTCAAGCCGAGTTTGAAATCATAAAGCAAGAACCCATTAAATTTAAAGCCTTTAATACTGATGCCTTTAACCCTGAAAAACGAGACGCTATCCTAGAAGAATTGAAAGTGGTTTTTGGAAAAGATCACAAGATTAGAGTCTTGGTGCATAGTGTGGCCAAAGGAAATTTAAAACCAATGGTTTCTGATGAAAAACCTGTTCTTAAAAATGACGACTTTGCCTTAACCATCAATGCCATGGGCATTAGTTTATACGATTGGACCAAAGCCCTTTTTGATGCAAAATTATTTTCAAAGGACACCCGGATTATAAGTTTTACAAGTGAAGGGAACACAAAAGCTTGGCAAAATTATGCAGCCGTTTCCGCTGCAAAAGTAACCTTAGAGGCGCTTACACGAAGTATAGCTTTAGAATTCGCTCCATACGGCATAAAGGCGAACTGTATTCAGGCAGGTGTAACGGATACATCGTCCTTACGAATGATTCCTGGAAGCGATAAAATTATAGAATATACCCTAAAGCGAAACCCAAATAAACGCCTAACCTTGCCAGAAGACGCAGCGAATGCAGTGTATTTACTGAGTAAAGATGAAGCCTCTTGGATTACAGGCGCTACAATTCCAGTTGACGGAGGCGAACATTTGAGCTAATATGAGAACGACAGAAATCATTTCGCTTTTACCCTACCAAAAGCCCTTTCTATTTGTTGATGGTATTGATTCAATCTCTGAAGATGCTGTTACTGGTCATTATACATTTAAAGAAAACGAACCATTTTATGAAGGGCATTTTAAGGACAACCCAATAACACCTGGTGTTATTCTTACAGAATGTATGGCTCAAATTGGCTTAGTGTGTTTGGGTATTTATTTACTAAAAGATGAATTAAAAGACTCTGTGAAACCACAAATAGCATTGACCTCACATCAAATGGATTTTTACCTTCCGGTTTTGCCGAAAGAAAAGGTTGTTGTAATTTCAGAAAAAGAAGTCTTTCGTTTTAACAAGTTGAAATGCAAGGTAAAGATGTTGAATCAAAATAATGAATTAGTGTGTCGGGGAACCATTTCAGGAATGTTGAAGGTATGAAACAACGTGTCGTCATAACCGGTTTAGGAGTTGTGGCACCAAATGGTGTAGGCATTACTAAATTTACAGAAGCCTTAAAAACTGGAAAGTCAGGAATTACATTTCACCAAAACCTTAAAGACTTAAATTTTTCCTGCCAAATTGGGGGCATTCCTAAAATTTCAGAAGAACTAACTGCAGCATATTTTACGGAATTACAGTTACGAGGGCTTAACAGTTCAGGCATTTTGTACGGTTGTATTGCTGGTATTGATGCTTGGAAAGATGCGGGCTTTGAAATGAATCCTGAAAGTACATTAGATTATGATACAGGTCTCGTTTTTGGTACAGGGACTTCTGGAGTTGAAAAATTCAGAGAGGCCATTTATAAATTAGACGAAGGCAATGTTCGACGATTAGGAAGCACTGTGGTTTTGCAAACTATGGCAAGTGGTATTAGTGCTTATTTAAGCGGAATGCTTGGTTTTGGAAATCAAGTCACCACAAATTCGTCAGCATGTACTACGGGAACCGAAGCCTTGTTGATGGGGTTTGATCGTATCCAAAATGGAAAAGCAAAGCGTATGCTAGTTGGTAGCTGTAGTGACCACGGCCCTTATGTTTGGGGCGGATTTGATGCTATGCGTGTTATGACCTATAAATACAATAACAATCCAGAGGAAGGTTCCAGGCCTATGAGTGCTTCAGCTTCGGGTTTTGTGCCTGGCAGTGGTGCAGGAGCTTTGGTCTTAGAATCCTTGGAAAGTGCCCTTGAACGAGGTGCTAAAATTTATGCGGAGGTGTTAGGCGGCGAGATTAATTCAGGTGGTCAACGCCAAGGAGGAACCCTAACGGCTCCGAATCCTCAGGCTGTTCAACGCTGTATTACAAAGGCCATAAAAAATTCCGGTATAGAACCTGAAGAGGTTGAGGTTATTAATGGCCATCTCACAGCTACATCAAAAGATACCTTGGAAATAGAAAATTGGTCGAATGCTTTAGAACGCTCAGGTGACCAATTTCCCTATATAAACTCCACCAAGTCTTTAGTAGGTCATTGTTTAGCGGCTGCTGGTGCTATTGAGTGTGTGGCTAGTGTGATTCAACTAAAACACGAATTTGTAGCCCCAAATATTAATTGTGAAGATTTACATCCAGAAATAGAGACCTTAATAACCTCAGCTCGTATCCCCAAACAGAAACTCGATTTAAAGTTTAATGTAATCGCCAAGGCTAGTTTTGGTTTTGGCGATGTTAATGCCTGTGTTTTATTTAAGCGATTTATAGCGTAACTTTACCTAATAAAAGCGCACTATGACAAAAGATGAACTGATTACCAAACTCAAGGCTATCATTGCACCCTATGTTCAGGATGAAGAGGCATTTAAAAAACTATCGGAAGACACTGATTTTGTAAAGGATTTAAAAATCAACTCAGCTAATTTGGTAGATATCATTTTAGATATTGAAGATGAATTTGATATTCGATTAGAAAATGAGGACATGGAAAAAATGCTCGATGTGAAGTCGGCCATGGCCATCGTGAATGCCAAGCTTGAAGCCTGATGGTAGGCAATGACATTGTCGATATTCGTGAGGCTAAAAAGTATTCTAATTGGCAACGACCACGATTTTTAGAAAAGCTTTTCACCTCAGAGGAGCAACAATTGATTCACGATTCCCCAAGCCCTTTTTTAATGGTTTGGCGTTTATGGACCATGAAAGAATCCGCCTATAAACTCTACACACAAACATCACCAAGTCGTTTCTACAGCCCGAGAGCTTTTCAATGTACTATTGAAAACTCAAAAGCAATAGTCTGTTATGAAGACTTTCAATGTAATGTCAAAACAAAACTAACGTCGCTATATATCTTATCTGAAGCGCGCCTCAGCGTGAACAAAATGACTTATGATGTTGTATTATTTCATGATAAAAACCCCAAAATCCAGAGCGAACTTTTAAAATCAAGATTGTTAGAAATGGTTTCAAAACTATACAATACAAATAGGCCTAATTTGAATTTTAAAAAATGCAAATATGGAATTCCAAAGGTGATTTACAATTCTGAAATAATACATGTTAGTATGACGCATCATGGAAATTTTGGGGCTATAGCGCTTTAATAAAATGAAACTATTAGAAGTTAGCATAGCTAAGATTATTAAGTATAGAGTTGTAATTATCGCAATTCTAGCGTTGGCTATGGCTTTTTCTGCTTATCAAACAGTTCAAAAGTTAACTGTAGATAATTCTTTGTCCATTTGGTTTTTGGAAGACAACCCAAGCTATAAAGCCTATATTGATTATCAGGAAGAATTTGGTTCGGATGAGATTTTTGTCGGGATGGTTCCTGTTGAAAATGCTCTAGAGGAGAAAAATATCGATAGACTAAAGGAACTTCATCAAGCTATTGATTCGTTATGGTATGTAAAAACGTCCTTTAGTTTGGCAAAAGCCAAATATCCTATTTATGCTAATAAAAAAATTGTTTTTGAGGATTTATATAACGCCCAACGGAGTGAAAAAGGATTAAAAAGTCTATTTAAGAAACTCCCAAATATAAGCGCGCAACTCGTTACAGATGATTACAAACACCTATTTTTCTACATACAGCTAAATCCCACCCCTTCTATTGAAGAACAGCGCGAAGTTATAGCAGGAGATATCAAAACCATTATTGAGTTGTATTATGATGATTATTACTTATCTGGCGCACCAGTTCTTAATGAAGCATACAGTAGAGGGATTTATAAGGAGAGTTTAGTTTTTGGTGTACTCACTGTTTTGGTTATTGCTATTATGCTGCTGTTTTTACTACCTAGCAAACGCTATCTTTTTATGGCGTTACTATCTGTTGCTGCACCAATAACCTTACTTTTTGGTATAATCACCTCATTTGGATTCGCCTTGAATATGATTTCTATGCTTATTCCAACCATTTTAATGGTGTATAGTGTTAGTGATGCAGTACATATTATCAATATCTATCATAAAGAAGGCTTAGTGCAAAAAAGCATGTCCAAACAGCAGTTGATGTCCCTCGCGGTACTAAAGAGCTTTACACCTTGTTTTTATACAACCTTGACGACCTTTGTTGGTTATTTCGCCCTGTATTTATCTCCGTTGCCAGCGTTCAAGAATATGGGTATTTTTACCTGTATTGGATTGTTATTAGCCTTTGCTTTAGTTTATGTGATAACCATTATTGGCTTTAGTTATGTCAACTTGGATTTTGAAAAGGCCAAACCTGTTTTAAGTTGGAAACGCTATTCACAAAGCCGCACCATTGACTGGCTCAACAATATCACAACACAATACAAAAACAGCATTATTATATTTTCTTCTCTAATTTTAATTTTTGGATTGTATTCTGTTTTCAAGGTTAATATTGATACCAATTCTTTAGACCTACTCGCCGAAGGACAGGCAAAGGAGGACCTTCGATATGTTGAGCAAAAATTAAAAAGTAGCTCGCGCTTACAACTTAACATTACCTCTAAAACAGAGACTATGCTAAAGTCCGAGCCTTTGAAACAGCTAGAATCGTTTCAGACCAAACTCGAGAGGAATAAATTTATGAGCACACCAGTTTCTGTGGTCAACTTGAAGAATTTTTTAGAAAAAAGGACACCAGTTCTGTTTCAATCTAATCTTTCAAAAGAGAGCATAGCAGAAACTATTGGCAGTATTGGTGACAAGAGCCAAGACTTTTACACATTCTTTTCTAAAGATTTTAAAACTGCAGGCATCACCATTGGTGTTAAAGAATTAAAAACCTCAGAATTAGAAACCTTACTTTCTAATATTAATTCTGATTTTGAATCTTCTTTTAATCAAGAGGAATATGATATTAAAGTGAATGGTTTTTCAGTGGTTTTTGCCCAATTGAATAACTTCATTCTCGAGACCCAATTTAAATCCTTTTTTGCTGCATTTTTTGTGGCCTTTTTATGTCTATGGCATTTTATAAAAAGTTTGAGAAGTACCATTTTGGTGCTTATTCCTAATATTCTGCCCTTAGCGATTCTCGCCATTTTTATGAGCCTTTTAAATATTCCTTTAGATGTTTCTACCGCCATGATTACACCTATTATGCTGGGCATAGCCATGGATGACACTATTCATTTGGTTTATAAATATAGGCGGAGCAAAAAAATTAGGGGCTCAGCTGAACAGCGCATTAATAAAGCGATGCATTACACGGGGAGTGCTTTATTTTCAACAACAATTGCCTTGGTGGCAGGATTTTTAATTATAGCATCAAGTGCAGTGCCTTCCGTTAGGAACTTTGGATTACTCTGTGCTGTTACTGTAGCAATTGCTTTACTTACAGACATCTTCTATTTACCTTCTCTTTTAAAGAGATTAGATAAATAGGTTATGGTCTAATTTTAAAGTAAACCTCCGTACCCGAATTTATTTTAGTCGTATGCTCAATCAATAGTGTTCTTGAGTTATATTCCACTGCAATCAACCAGGTCTTACCATTAAAATAAGAGTCTTTTACCAGGGCCTTAAAATCTGAGACTTCCGTTATTTTAAGTTGATGGGGATAGTAAATTTTATCATTGATAATTGAAAATTCATCAAAGAACGAAGCGACCAATCCAGACTTTGGGTTATTGTATAATTCTTGTGGACTACCAGTGGCTAATATGGTCCTATCATGCAATACGAGCATGGTATCTGCAAAACCCAAAACATCGTATTTGTCATGGGTAGCTACAATGCAGGTGATGGCATTTTTCTTTAAGTAATTAAAGACACTGCGTCGTAGGGATTGTTTTTTAAAGTTATCAATATGACTGAAGGGTTCATCTAGTAATAAAATATCGGGTTCTTTGGCCAGCGCTCTAGCTAGTGCCACACGTTGTTTTTGCCCACCACTCAATGTTTTCACCTTTCGTTTTGCAAACGCTTTAAGCTCAACAACATCAATGAGTTCGTTAATGCGTTGTTGACGTTTTTCAAGGTTAAATCGAGACAAATATTTACCTATATTATTCTCAACACTAGTATACGGCATTAAATCAAACTCCTGTGTCACATATTTCATGAAGCCGTATCCAATGACCAAGTTGTATTTAGGCCCCTTTATTTCGGTATCTTTCCACCAAATTTGCCCCTGTTCTAAATCGTATTCACCGTATATAAGTTTAAGTAGAGTGCTTTTTCCAGACCCGCTTTCGCCGATAATGGCAAGGTTTTCACCTTGCTCCACCGTAAAGTTGATATTATCTAAAACATGGGTTTTAGAATACCCAAAACTGACCTGTTCTACCCTTAGCATGCTGTAAAAATAGTATAAAAAAACCGCCTGAAATTTTTCAAGCGGTGTTCTCACTTATGGATTGAATCAATTACTTCTTAATAAACTTTCGTTTGATGCTTTTACCATTAGACTCTAATCGCAAAAAGTAAATACCACTTTCTAAATAAGAAACATCTAGAGCATCAGAATTAAGCTTTAAATTAAGCACGCGCTTTCCGTTAATATCAAAGACGGTTGCAATTCTTCCAACTAAAGCTGCAGTTGTTGTAATCATTAATACATCATCTACTGGATTAGGATAAATAGATACATCCGCCAATTCTTCGTCTATAATGCTCAAGGACGCACCCTCAACAATAGTGTGTGCTATATTGATATCCGGGTTTGTAATAACATCAATAATACCTGATGGCCAATAGATAGTAATGTTATCAATTGCGGTTTCAGTCCCTAGTCCAAAATGAGTATTTAAACTACTCATAAATTCAAAACCTTCACCACTCCTAACATCCCTTATTTGTATTCCGCTTGGCGTATGAAGCTCAACTCTTGCACCGATACCGTTGATATTACTTACAGTTCCAACTGTATTGATTTTAACCCAATTATTAGAATTGGCATTATTAACGTAGAGAGTTCCACTTCTAAACACATCTAGGAATCCGTCATTATTGACATCTCCAATAGCTCCCGTAGGGGGCATATTATTTGGGTAATTAGTGAAGGTAAAATCACCATTGTTAAACAGAACATCACCATTTGACAAAATATCTACAAATCCGTCATTATCAAAATCTACTGGGGCGTTTTCGATGCCTAATTGTGCATCTAAAACGCCAGAACCTGAAGTAACGTCTGTAAACGTACCGTCACCATTATTTCGCATTAGCTTGGAGTCACCATTAGCAAGGCTGCTAGCTCCCACATAAACATCCATATCACCATCGTTATCAAAATCGGCCCAAGCTGATGACCAGGTTTGAACATTGTCACCTAGATTCGATGAATTATCGTGTCCATCAGTTGGATAATTTGTGTCATACCAGCCGTTACTGTCAGCCACATTAACAAAAACACCATTACCGTCATTACGCCATAATTCGTTTGTGCTTATGGTCGTAGAACCACCACGACACTTTGCAATAAACAAATCCATATCGCGGTCATTGTCATAGTCTATCCAAACTGTACCGTAATTACCGCCACCTGGCGTTAGTCCTAGACCGTTTGGCACCACTCCTGGGGAGCGCCCTTGATAAAAGGTTAAATTTCCAGAACCATCATTTATGTAATATACATTTGCTTCAATATCATGACAAACAAAAGCGTCTAAATGACCATCATTATTGATATCTATAAAGTTAGAACGCTGAGAAAAGACATCTTCTGGCCCTGATATTTCAGTGTAACCGGTTCCATCATTATTAGCTTTCATAAAGGTTACGCCATTCCCAGAACCGTACAATAAATCGTTATAGCCATTACCATCAAAATCACCTGCGGCTAAACTCCAAGTAGGTAAGTGATTGGCAAAAGAGGTGGTAATATTTACTTGGTTAAAACCTCCTGAAGCTAATTGGTAATTCACGTTTATATCGGTTCTGCCGACAGAAACTACGTCGTCTAAAAAATCGCCATTAAGGTCTACTAATGCAATATCGTATGTTTCGGGAGCATTTATAGGATTTGGAGTAAATGTTACAGGATATCCAGACAAATCTGTCCCTGTAGTGAAGTTTACAGTTTCCCAACTACTGAAACCATCCGTTAAGCAATTTGCTCTTACATAAGCGATATAATCAGTTTCTTGGGACAGATTAGAAAAGGAGAAGGACAAATTTGAAGTCGAAGTTCCGGAAGAAGGAGTGCCTTCGCCAGGAAATCTCAAGGCGACCTCCCAAGAGGTCTCATTAGTGCCAGGGCTCCAATTTACAATTGCGCTATTGGCAGTAACATTGCTTACGCTGAGATTTAAAACATTGGGACAAGCGGGAGGAGATGTGGAATTAATGGTGGGAGAATCCACACAAAAACCCCAGCCCCACGTTAAATTATCATTATAAAAAATACGATATTGAAAATTTTGGAGTTGATTAGCAGTAAACCCTGAAATGTCTAATAGGGAGCTTGAAAATGAACCGCTAGAAGAACTACAAAAACTGTTTTGCGCACTTGAATTATCTTGTAGTGATTCCTCCCAATTTTCCCAAGTACTAGAATCTGCATTCCAATATTGCAAAAATAAATCCTGGCCACCCTGGAAAATATTAAAGACATAAGTAAAGCTAACGGTTAATTCAGTTTCATTCGCATTAAATGCATCTGTCAAATTTATCACCGGTGATTCAGCTGCAATCGTATTGTTTGAAGCACTGCCAGGCGCATCGTCGTTGAACGAAAAGGAAGAAGAGCCATTACTAACAGTAGGATTTTCATCCAGAAAATTAGCATCAAACTGTCCTGTTAAAGTCCAGTTTTCATTGGGCCAAGCTGCTGGTTGGTTAATTACCTGTGCAAATGCATTTAAACTTATAGCAAGGAATAACGTGAATAGTAATGTTTTTTTCATATGTCTAAATTTAGTTACATTCTGTATTTAAGGAGTCTATCCATTCTTCAATTAAGGCAATCCCTTCAGTATGCATTAAGGTTCTTCCAAGAAGTGGCATCCTCAACGAAGGGTCTATAGAGCTTATTCTATAATGAAGCACAGATTGACGGGCGTCTCCTGGTTCAATAATATGGCCCAACCCCTCCTCTAAATCTGTATCGGGATCTACACAAACACCCATATTGGTATAATTATTAGTGTCACTAAAATCTAACCTAAGAGGCCTGTAGGCACAATGTGTTTCTTCCGAGTGACAGTGAGCACAATTAATGTCTAAATATGCTCTAACCCTCATTTCAATGGGCTGTGATTCATCACTGTAATCAGGGAGAGTTGAAACCAAAGCAGGTAAAGCATCGTCGAGATAGCCAAACTCAACCCACTTATTGAGTTGGTTTTTTAAACCATCATCGTAATTATAATCACGGTTTAAATTTCTAGGTTTAGGCCCTATAGGCTCTGCTATTTCCATGATTTTATGACATGTGAAACATTTTGCCCCCGATGGGATTCTATAGTCTACTGAATTCGTTGTACCATTTTCAAGCCATTCTATATTTACAGTACTTCCGTTGAGGTCGAAAAACGCTTCACTTTGTTCATCGTTCCAAACGTAATTAGCAAAATCCCAACCTTCAGCCTTCTTTATCATCAGACGTGTTTCTATGATTTTGGTGTCGTTATCTGGAAGCACGTTTTCATAGTAAAAATTCTTTATTAAGATGGCACCAACCGGAAACTCCAAGTGCGTATCGTCGTTAACGTAGCTAGCCCTGGTGTTATTTGGCAACCAAACAAAGCGTTTCTTTTTGGCGTAATCACTAAATAATTTAGAATTCAAGGAGTAGGGAAGAATGCCAAAAGTAGGCTCTAGGTTTTTCATATCACCTGCAAAGAAACCGTATTCGGAAAGAGTGCTATAAGGCATCTCTGCCAAATTGAAATTCACTGTACTGGCACTAGTAATAGTTATGTTAACAGTAGTGGTCTCACAATTTTCAGTGCCATTGCAAATGGTATATTCAAAGGAATCTCCTCCGGTTTCATTAGGGTAAGCCTCATAACGTACAATATCATCAAGGAGATTATTTGGAGTATTATTTAGGTCTAGAATTTGAGCCGTTCCTTTGGTTGGGTTAGTTATGTTGAATTGACTCGAGGGCGGAATATTGGCATCATTTAAAAACACAAAAATATCTATTGAGCTATTTTGAGTAAGTGTAATTGTATCTGAGCTCAGTTCAATGTTCAATGGTGTGATACTGTCATCCTTAGCACAAGATATAGCAAATAAACAGATTAGGCCAAGGCATTTCCCTAAGTATTTTTTTAGCATAGACACTATATTTTTCAATCGAAAAATGTAGAACTAGTATTCTACTTTTATTTATTCGAAACGAAGGTAAATCTAAGACTTTTTTTTAAAAGCCCTTATAGCTAAGGGTTTAAATGCATTTTAAAGGAGTTGTATTCCAAGAGAAATAGCAATCCAAAATGATAATTACAGATAATGGCTTTAAATTAACTAGGCCCAAAAACCATTATGTTTAAACATCTTAAGGCTTTTTTACTTATACGCCCACTTCTTAAAATACTTTAAAGATTAAAGTTTATGCTGCCTGTAGTGTCCTTAATTGAAAGAAGAGGCTTGCGGAATCTTTCATCATTTTACAGGAAAAATTCCTTGGTCTATTCTTATTACCCTTTTACCTTTTCTTTAGTTTTACTTGGCAAGACATCAAACCCCATATTGTAAAGTGTAAACCCGAATATGTCTGCATATTGCTCTAAAGTTTTACTAACTGGGGTTCCAGCACCATGGCCAGCATCTGTTTCTATTCTAATAAGTGTAGGATTGTTCCCAGATTGCTTGGCTTGAAGTTCTGCAGCAAACTTAAAGCTATGGGCAGGTACAACCCTATCATCATGATCTCCTGTTGTGATTAAAGTTGCCGGATATTCAACGCCTTCCTTTACATTGTGAACAGGAGAGTAGCCTTTTAAATATTCAAACATTTCTTTGCTATCTTCTGCCGTACCGTAATCATAGGCCCAACCAGCACCAGCAGTAAAAGTGTGGTAACGCAACATGTCTAAAACACCTACGGCAGGGAGCGCTACTTTCATTAAATCGGGACGTTGTGTCATTGTAGCACCAACTAACAAGCCCCCATTAGAACCCCCTCTAATGGCCAAATAATCGGGGGAGGTGTAATTGTTTTCGATAAGATATTCTGCAGCTGCAATAAAGTCATCAAATACATTTTGCTTTTTCATTTGGGTTCCAGCGTCGTGCCAAGCTTTACCATATTCACCGCCACCTCTTATGTTTGGTACAGCATAAATACCACCTTGCTCCATCCAAACTGCATTGGCAATGCTAAACCGAGGTGTTTCGCTTACGTTAAAACCACCATATCCGTAAAGAATTGTCGGATTTTTACCGTTGAGCTCCAAACCTTTTTTGTGGGTGATTATCATAGGAACCTTAGTACCGTCTTTGGAGGCGTAGAACACTTGGTTGCTTTCGTAATCCTCTGGATTAAAATCTATGGCAGGTTTGCGAAATAATTCAGAGGTTCCACTTTCAATATCGTACTTATAAATACTTCCAGGTGTTACATAATTGGTAAAGGAATAATATAATTCAGATTCTTCTTTTTTGGCGCCAAAACCACCTGCCGAGCCAACTCCGGGTAATGCTACTTCACGAACGAGCTTACCGTTATAATCGTACTGCAACACTTTAGATACCGCATCTACCATATATTCAGCAAAGAAATAGCCGCCACCAGTTGATGGACTTAGCACATTCTCAGTTTCTGGGATAAAGTCTATCCAATTCTCTGGAGCAGGATTGGAGGCATCTACAGTAACAATTTTTTGGTTTGGGGCATTTAAATTGGTCATTATGAAGAGTTTTGTGCCTTCATTTTCTATAATATTGGAGTCACTATTAGTGTGGTCTAAAATGGTAACAAATTCTGAATTTGGCGTCGTTAAGTCTTTTATCAACAATTTGTTTCCAGAAGTTGAAACTCTTGGCGTAATAATTAAATAGCGGTCGTCTTCAGTAACACTACCATAGATATAACGGTGTTTTTCATCAGGCGTGCCACCGTAGATCAATTGGTCATCCGATTGTTTGGTACCTAGCTTGTGATAGTACACTTTGTGTTGATCTGTTTTTGCAGATAATTCACTTCCTTTTGGCTTGTCATAGCTTGAGTAATAGAAGCCCTCATTTTTGTACCAGGACATACCACTGAATTTGATATCTACCAGCGTGTCTTCAATTATCTCTTTGGATTCTACATCCATGACTAAAATTTTACGCCAATCGCTACCGCCCTCTGAAATAGAGTAGGCTAATATTTTGCCATTTTTTGAAAAACTAAGACCTCCTAAGGAAATTGTACCATCTTCCTTGAACGTGTTTGGGTCTAAAAAGACTTGGGCAGTTGAAGGGTCTTCACCTGTTTTGTAACGGTAAATAACGTATTGGTTTTGGAGTCCGTCATTTTTGCTATAATAGGTGTAATCCCCCTCTTTAAAAGGGGCTCCAATTTTTTCATAATTCCATAATTTCGACAGCCGAGTCTTTAGTTCTTCGCGATAAGGAATGTTGTTAAGATATCCAAAGGTTACTTCGTTTTGACTTTTTACCCAAGCTTCGGTAGCTTCACTTCGGTCATCCTCTAACCATCGATAAGGGTCTTCAACGTCAACGCCAAAATAGGTATCAACGGTATCTGTTTTTGTTGTTTCCGGGTAAGTCACAGCTATAGCTTTAGACGTTTCAGGTTCATTTTTGCAGGATACAAAAATACAAAGTGTAATGGCTAGCAAAAGTATTCTTTTCATGATAAGAAAATTTAGAAAAAAGTTGTTTCACAAGATAATAACTTAAAGTGTAGGTTATAAAATATATCACGAAAAATAATTTAAGATATCTGCAAGCACATGGGTTTATACAAAAAGGGATTAACATATTGAATCATACAGCTATTTGGATAGCAGCATGACAACTATGGCCAACTTAAATCAACCCTTTTGAAACGAGATATTCTGCAATTTGTACCGTATTTGTGGCGGCCCCTTTTCTTAAGTTGTCGCTTACAATCCAAAGGTTTAAACTATTTGGTTGAGACGTATCTCGGCGAATTCGTCCAACGAAAACCTCATCTTTACCATTGGCATAAATTGGCATGGGGTACATATTAACATCAAGATTGTCTTGCACAACAATACCATCAGTATTGCTCAAAAGTTTCCTGACTTCATTTAAATCAAAATCGTTTTCAAATTCTACATTAACAGATTCACTATGCCCACCAGCAGTTGGAATCCTCACCGCAGTGGCAGTTACAGCAATAGATGTATCGTCCAGAATTTTCTGGGTTTCTCGTACCAATTTCATTTCTTCCTTCGTGTAGCCATTTTCTTCAAACACATCACAGTGCGGTATGGCATTTTTGTGAATAGGGTATGGGTAGGCCATTTCACCTTTTTTACCAGCGATTTCATTTTCTAATTGTTCAACGGCTTTTACCCCAGTGCCAGAAACGGATTGATAGGTAGACACAACTATGCGCTTTATTTTATAGGCTTTGTGAAGGGGTGCTAACGCCATAACCATTTGTATGGTTGAGCAATTGGGATTGGCTATAATTTTATCTTCTTTAACGAGTTGGTGGGCGTTGATTTCTGGAACAACCAATTTTTTGTTTAAGTCCATCCTCCAAGCAGAAGAGTTGTCAATTACCGTTGTACCAACTTCCGCAAATTTAGGAGCCCATTCAAGTGAGGTTCCTCCGCCGGCTGAAAATAACGCAATATCAGGGCGTTCAGAAATGGCATCAGGGATACTAATAACTGTATAATCCTTACCTCTAAAAGAGATTGTTTTTCCTACCGAACGTTCTGATGCCACCACCAAAAGCTCATCAATTGAAAAATTGCGCTCCTCTAACACCTTTAGCATAACGCTGCCCACCAATCCTGTTGCACCAACTACGGCTATTTTCATAAGACCAAATTTAGAAGACAAAAGTAGATTTTTTAAATAATTTTTTTGGCATCACAAATGATAAAAAACTCCCAAAAACAGTAAATTATTAAGTGCACATAAAAAATAACCCAGACCAAGTGGTCTGGGTTTAATTAAACTAAAATGTAGTGTAGCGGTGTCGCTAATTTTTATTTTTTTAATAAGTCTCTAATTTCTGATAATAACTCTTCTTGTGTTGGACCAGCTGGTGGTTCCGGTGCGGGCTCTTCTTTTTTCTTCATTTTATTAACACCCTTAACGACCATGAACATAACAAAGGCTACAATAATAAAGTCAATAACATTTGTTAAAAAGGTACCATACTCTAGCCATACTTCACCTACCATTTCATTGGTATCGTTTAACGCACCATCTCTTAATTTATATCTAAGGGCTTTAAAATCTGAATTAAAAATCAAACCAACAAGGGGTGATACTATTCCTCCTGTGAATGCCGTTACAACTTCCTTAAAAGCAGCACCCATTACAAAACCTACTGCAATATCGACTAGATTGCCTTTCATTGCAAATTCTTTAAATTCTTTAAGCATAATCCGTTAGTGTTTTAATGGTTAATTGATGACTAAAATATAGAAAAAACTTAAATGTTAAAATTTTAATAAAAGTATTTAGCTAATGAAGCTGCGTTTCACACGTTGGGAAACCGCAGTAATAACCTCATAAGATATAGTATTAGCAGATTCCGCCAAATCACTGGCTCTGTGTGTGCCGTCGAAAATTATAACTTCGTCACCTTCTCTACATTCAATATTTGTGACATTGACCATTATCATATCCATACACACATTGCCAATAATTGGTGCTCTTTTGCCATTGATAATGACAAAGCCTTTTCCACGTCCATATTGTCGTGTTATGCCGTCGGCATGGCCTACAGGAATGGTTGCGGTCATTTCGTAGTCATTAGCTTGATAAGCACGGTTGTAGCCTACCGTTTCCTGCGGCTCTATTTTATGAATCTGTGAGATAATAGATTTTAATCGCGCAATAGGTATTAATACCTTGTCTTCCTTTACCGCATTCCCAAAGCCGTAAAGACCAATTCCGCAACGTACCATGTCTAGATGCGCTTCGGGATAATTTATCACACCTGACGTATTGCAAAGATGTAACCATGGCCTGTAACCCACTTTAGCTTCAAAGTTTTTGGCAATGGACTTAAAGTCGGAAATTTGTTGTGAGGTGAAAGTGCTCTCGTTTAAATCTTCACTTGCCGCAAGATGTGAAAAAATAGACTTCACAACGATAGCACTGGTAGATTCTAATTTTGAAATAATAGTATCTACACTACCTGGCCTAAAGCCAAGCCTGTTAAGCCCCGTATTAAACTTAATGTGAACAGGATATTTATTTTGCTTAGATGCTTCAGCGGTTTGTATAAATTCATCTAAAATTTTGGCACTATAAATACTAGGCTCTAAACACCAATCTATAATGGTTTTAAAATTTATAGGTTGCGGATGTAGAACCAAAATAGGGACAGTTATGCCGGCATCTCGTAAGAGAACACCTTCTTTGGCATAGGCGACGGCAAAGTAATCTACATTTAACGCTTCTAGTTGCTTTGCTACTGCTATAGAATCACTTCCGTAAGCAAAGGCCTTTACAACAGCTAGAAACTTAGTTTGGGGTTGTAGTTTTGATTTTAAGTAGTTGAAATTATGGGTTAAAGCCCTTAAATCAATCTCTAGGGTGGTTTCTTGGACTTTAGGCATCTCCTTTTTTTTCTTTCGAGTTGATTTCCTCTGCGTCATTGACTTTCATCTGCCTTATCTTGTCCCTAAGCATACTTTTGTAGAAGGCCGCTCTACTCAGCGGCTCATATTCTTCTACCTCACCCAGCAAAACCAGGTCGTCACTTTTTGATTTTCTATAGCTGTATTGCGCTAAATTTCCGGTTTTAGTGCAAATGGCATGGACCTTAGTCACATATTCTGCTGTTGCCATGAGATACGGCATCGGACCGAATGGGTTACCTTTAAAATCCATATCTAATCCGGCTACAATCACTCGAACACCCTTGTTTGCCAAATCATTACAAACGCGAACAATTTCATCATCGAAAAATTGAGCTTCGTCAATACCGACAACATCACAGCCATCTGCTAAAATGGGAATATTTGCTGCAGCAGGAACAGGCGTAGAGCGTATTTCATTTTCATCATGAGACACGACCATTTCATCATCGTACCTAACATCAACGGCTGGCTTAAATATCTCAACCTTTTGCCTAGCGAATTTGGCACGCTTTAATCGGCGAATTAATTCCTCAGTTTTACCGGAGAACATTGACCCACAAATTACCTCAATCCATCCAAATTGTTCTTTATGATTTACCGTATTTTCGAGAAACATTTCGTAAATTTAGCATTAAAACGTGGCGATTATTCGTTTGTATAAAGGTCAAGCAAATTTATTAAAAAACAAAAGCAATATAGATGAAAAAGAAATTAGAATCAGAATTAGTGAGCATTGCCCATAGGATTCTAAAACTTAAGGGGCGAGAGGATGTCGATAGAATGCATGAGGAAGTTTCTAAGCTGTATGAAAAGCTAACGGTTTTAAAATTTGCACAAGAAAATTTTGATGACAAAATGCCAACCATCGGCAATGATTCCTCATTTTTTGAAATGCTAGATACGGCATTCAACAATAAGGTCAGCGATAATATTGAAGTAGAAAACAAAGTGTATGTCAATGTGGACGACATAGAGGATGACGATATTATGGAGCCTGTTATGGAAAAGATTAAGGATATGGTTGCACAAATGCCTGAAGAGACCCAACAGGTAGACGTCATCTTAGAGAAAACCCTGCCAAAGGAAACAAAGACAAATGTTGAGTTTGAAAGTATAAACCCTGAGTATGGGAGCATTCCTGAATTTGAACCATTGGAAGAGGCTAAAAAGCGTGAAAGCGAAAAGGCAAAAACGTCCTTAAACGATAAATTAAAAGGAAAACAACTTCAGATTGGACTTAATGACAAACTTGCCTTTATAAAGCATTTGTTTGAAGGAAAACGGGAAGATTATGACCGTGTTGTTTCACAAATTAATACTGCCCCTAGTTTATCAGACGCCCAATCACTGATCAATCAAATGGTAAAGCCCGATTACAACAATTGGGAAGGAAAAGAAGATTATGAGCAGCGGTTTATGGAGATAGTTGAAGGTAAATTCAACTAAAAATGATTTACCTATTGCACCACATAGTTAGATTAATAGAACCCTATGCAGTATCCTGTTATTTACTCACCTCTTTTTTTAGATAAATATTGTAGAGACGAATGACTAAACTTTACCTAGTACCAACACCAATTGGAAACTTAAAGGACATGACGCTCAGAGCCATCGATGTTTTAAAAGAGGTAGATTTAATCTTGGCAGAAGACACTAGGACTTCCGGAAAGCTTTTAAAGCATTACAATATCTCTACACCGATGCAAAGCCACCATATGCACAATGAACATAGAACCATTAATGGGGTAATTGAAAAACTAAAATCTGGATTATCCGTTGCCCTAATCAGCGATGCTGGTACACCTGCGGTATCAGATCCAGGGTTTTTGTTGGTTCGTACCTGCGTAGATCACGGTATAGAAGTGGACTGTTTACCCGGAGCAACCGCTTTTGTTCCTGCACTAGTAAATAGTGGACTGCCAAATGATAAGTTTGTATTTGAAGGCTTTTTGCCCGTTAAAAAAGGACGCCAGACCAGATTATTGTTTTTAGCAGAGGAAACTCGAACCATAATTTTTTACGAAAGCCCACACAAATTATTGAAAACCTTGGGTCATTTCTGCGAGTATTTTGGAGAAGACCGACCCGTTTCAGTTTCTAGAGAACTTACTAAACTCTATGAAGAAACCACTCGTGGAACAGCCAAGGAAGTTTTAGAATATTACACTGATAAACCACCTAAAGGTGAGATTGTTATTGTGGTTGGTGGAAAGAAATGATTTGTTATTTGGAACCAATGTTAAGGATATAATTAATTTTCTTTTTTTGGAAGACCTACTTCACAATATCAGGCAATGTACCATCTGCAAATTACAGTTGCCTTTAGGACCAAGACCTGTGCTGAGAGCTCATGTAAATTCTAAAATTTTAATTATAGGACAAGCCCCAGGAACTAAAGTTCATGAATCTGGGATTCCTTGGGATGACCAAAGTGGTATAAAGTTAAGACAATGGCTTAATGTCACAGAAGCACAATTCTACGACATGCAACACTTTGCCATTATCCCGATGGGTTTTTGTTACCCAGGAAAGGGAAAAACAGGGGATTTACCCCCTAGACCGGAATGTGCACCACAATGGCATCAATCATTATTAGATAAAATGCCTAATGTGGCATTGACTATTTTAATTGGTGCTTATGCGCAGAAGTATTATTTAAGAGATAAAGCGAAACGAACGTTGACAGAAACTGTTGGTGACTACGAGACCTACTTACCCTACTACTTTCCAATTCCACATCCCTCACCAACCAATCGATTTTGGAGAAGCAAGAACCCTTGGTTTGAAGAGTTCGTTGTACCAAATCTTCAGAAGGTTATAAGGGAAATTATATAATAAAATCACCTTTGAACAAACCAGGAATAGGGTTGGTTTTTTTCTGTCAGGAGAATTACAAACTAATATTGTGATCCATCATGTTTACCAACTTCAAAACCGTGCTTTCTTAAAAATTGATTTCCACTTTCAATAGCACCCTCTTCCATTGTGGTTCCCATGGAATCGTTCCAACGGTTAAGGTAACCAAAAAGTGATATCACGCCTAGCATTTCCACTATTTCACCTTCATTCCAATGTTTGTATAAGCGATTTTTTATATCTGCATTAACAGCATTAGGGATTTGACTTGCAGCTAAGCTAAAATCTAAGGCAGCACGTTCTGCCTCAGAAAATGCAGAATGCGTTCTGTAATCCCAGATATTCTCTAATTGCTCCTGTTCAGCACCATAACGTTCAGCTGCTCTTATGGCATGGGCTTGGCAATATCTGCATCCTGTGGCGTTGCTACTTACCCAAGCAATCATGCGCTTTAATGCAGATGTTACGCGACCTTCATTCGCCATTACGGCTTTGTTTAAGTTAATAAAGGCCTTAGAGATAGCTGGCCTGCGTTGCATGGTTAATACCGAATTTGGACAAAACCCAAGGGTTTCATTAAAAAATATTGCCAGTTCTTTAGTTTCTAAATCATGGTCTGCAGACAATGGAGTTACTAATGCCATAGTTATTTTTTTAATAGTATTTTTGAGAGAACAAGATAGTATTTCTAACACGTAAACTAAAAAATATGTCACATAAAGTCACAACGCATTGGAAAGGTGGTCTAACCTTTGAATCGGATAATCCTAGTGGTAAAACCGTAGTCATGGACACAAACATTGAGGGACAGGAAGAACGTTTTGGGTTGTCACCAAAGGCCATGATGTTATCATCTTTAGCCGGTTGCTCAGGCCTTGATGTTATTTCTATTTTGGATAAAATGAAAGTTGAAATAGACGATTTTAAAATAGAAATTTCGGCAGAATTGACGGATGAGCATCCTAAATATTACCACTCAGTTAGTGTTGATTATCATTTCTATGGCCAGGATTTGAATAAAGAAAAAATTGAAAGAGCAGTTCAGCTTTCGGTTGAAAAATACTGCGGCGTGATGGAAATGTTTAGACGTTTTGCAGATGTAAAAACAACTGTTCAATATCATATTATGACCAATCTACAATAGATAGTATAGTGTTATGCGCTGGACATTAAAGCCAAAACCCGAACCTTCTAAAGTTGAAGAACTAAAAAAGGAACTTCAGGTCGATGATATTGTAGCGACATTATTGTTGCAAAGAGGTATCGATTCGTATGAAGCTGCAAAAACCTTTTTCAGGCCAAGTTTTGAAGATTTACACAATCCGTTCTTAATGAAAGACATGGATAAAGCCGTGGAACGCATTGAATCTGCGATACTTCAAAACGAGAATATTTTGGTTTATGGCGATTACGATGTAGATGGCACCACCTCAGTAGCGTTAATGTCCACATATTTAAAAACTAGAACAGATACCGTTGCCACATATATTCCTGACCGTTATGATGAAGGCTATGGGATATCTTTTAAGGGTATTGACTTCGCATATGATAATGACATTTCGTTGATTATTGCTTTAGACTGTGGCATAAAGGCTATAGATAAAGTCGCTTATGCTAAGAAAAAAGACATTGACTTTATTATTTGCGACCACCATAGACCTGGTGATAATATTCCAGAAGCCGTTGCTGTTTTAGATCCTAAACGCAGTGATTGTGATTATCCATTTAAAGAACTCTGCGGCTGCGGGGTGGGCTTTAAACTAATTACGGCTTTGGCCATTAACCAGGGCCAAACCGTAGAAGACTTAACAGCATATCTCGATTTAGTGGCGACGGCTATTGGAGCGGATATTGTACCTATAGTAGGTGAAAATAGAGCCTTGGCCTATTTTGGTCTTCAGGTCATTAACACTAATCCACGGCCAGGTATGAAAGCCATTATTGCTGAGGTAAAAAAAGAGGAATTAACCATTACCGACGTGGTTTTTATCATTGCGCCGCGTATTAATGCTGCTGGCAGAATGAAACACGGTAACCATGCTGTGACACTTTTAACCGAAACGGATTTTAATTTGGCGGTACAGTACGCTGTAGATATTGATCAGTTTAATACTGATCGTCGTGAAACAGATCAGCGCATAACGGAAGAAGCCTTAATTCAGATAGAAGAAAATAAAGAAGAAGACCGTTTTACCACAGTTGTTTACAATGAAGTTTGGCACAAAGGTGTAATCGGTATAGTAGCCTCGCGTTTAATCGAGACCTACTATAGGCCAACATTGGTGTTTACTAGAAGTGGCGATAAATTAGCGGCTTCAGCACGATCTGTTAAAGGCTTCGATGTATATAATGCATTAGAGGCTTGTAGTGAATTTATCGAACAGTTTGGAGGCCATAAATATGCGGCGGGTTTAACCTTGTTACCAGAAAACTACGAGGCTTTCAAAGCAAAATTTGAAACTGTGGTAAAGCAAACCATAGACCCTAAACTTTTAACTCCAGAGATAAGGGTGGATATGAACATAAGTCTTAATCACATTAATGATAAATTATACCGAATCATTAAACAGTTTGCACCATTCGGGCCCGGTAATATGACACCGGTTTTTATGACCCAAGATATTCGAGACACGGGCTGGGGAAAATGTGTAGGTGAGGATGATAAACATATTCGCTTTACTGCTACACAATCACCCAATGATAAATTAGTCTGTATAGGTTTTGGGTTAGGAGATAAAATAGACCTAATTAAAAAACAACAGTCATTTAGCGCAGTATATACTATAGATGAAAATCATTGGAATGGAAATACTACATTGCAGTTAAAACTAAAAGATATTAAAGCCTAAACTTATTGTATAAAAACGACCCATACGCAGCACTTCGAATTAAAGAATTCAATATATTTTTGCTGGTAAGATTTGCATTGGTCTTCGGTTGGTCCATGCAGTTTGTAGTCATAGAGTGGCAAGTGTATGCCTTAACTCAAGACCCTTTAGCTTTAGGAATTATTGGTCTCTGTGAATTTCTACCAGCTTTTTTTCTCGCGCCTTTTGCTGGTCATATCGTTGATAAAAAGGAAAAGCGAAATTTATTTACACTTTGCATTGCCTTGTTCTCATTAATAAGTTTCGGATTATTTTGGTTAAGCTCAGAACGTATTGAATCCTTGTGGGAAACCACAACTATTTTATACGGCATTTATGGATTGGTGTTTTTTGGAGGCGTCTTAAGAGCCTTTTTTGGGCCCACAATATTTTCACTTATTGCACTGCTGGTGCCTAAAAGAATATATCCCAATGCTGCCACATGGAGCAGTAGCACTTGGAAGGGAGCGAATGTTTTTGGCGCCTTGTGTGGTGGATTTTTAATTGCATGGATTGGGGTCCACTATACCCTTGGTATTATTTTTTTCTTGGTAGTACTGTCATTCGTTTTCGTGTTACAAATAAGCAAAAAACCTATTTTGAATCAAGGGTCTAATGAGTCCGTGAAGGAAAGTCTCAAAGCAGGGCTCCGGTTTGTGTTCAATGATAAAGTCATTTTAGGTGCATTGACCTTAGATATGATTGCTGTATTGTTTGGTGGTGCTGTAGCTATTTTTGCCGTTTTTGCCAAAGATGTTTTAAATGCCGGACCAGAAGGATTTGGACTATTAAACGCAGCATTGTCTTCTGGCAGTATCCTAACCATGTTGGCCACGACTTACATACCAATTACAAAAAGTACTGGAAAGAAATTACTGGTCTCCGTTTTTGGGTTTGGGCTATGTATGATTGTTTTTGGTGCTTCAAAATTATTATGGCTCAGTGTGGTGATGCTGTTCCTATCTGGTGTTTTTGATGGCATCTCAATGGTAGTGCGACAAACGATTCTTCAAATAAAAACACCAGACGCTATGAGAGGACGTGTTGGAGCAGTTAATTCCATGTTTGTGGGATCTTCTAATGAACTCGGGGCTCTGGAAAGTGGTATAGCGGCACGGATTTTTGGTGCACCATTGGCTGTAGTGCTCGGTGGCACCGTAACACTAATTATTGTGGCAATAATTGGCGTTAAAAATCAACCGCTAAGAGAACTGGATTTGCGTAAAGATATCGATGAGCATTACGAAGAGACTAAGGCTCAATAATTTTTCAATTCAAAGGTTTCACCATCAAAAACCCCATAAGTAAAATACTGAATCCAATCGCCTAAATTGATGTATTTTGACTTTGGATTAAGCTGTATTTCTAGAGGCAAATGTCTGTGGCCAAACACAAAGTAATCACGATGTTTTTCCTCTAATTTTTTCCGACTGTAAACCGCTAACCATTCCTTGTCTTCACCCAAAAAAGTAGCGTCATCATCTCCGGAGATCAATTTATTCTTTACCGAAAAGTACTGGGCAATACGCATCCCAATATCAGGGTGACCCCATCGAAATAACCATTTAAAAAAAGGACTTATAAAGACTTTTTTCATGCGCTTATACCCTTTGTCACCGGGGCCTAAACCATCGCCATGGCCAATAAAAAAAGAAGTCTTTCCCAATGTAAACTCCATAGGGTTATGGTAAACGGGAATCCCTAGCTCTTCCTCAAAATACCCATTCATCCATAAATCATGGTTGCCCACAAAATAGTGAATAGGGATACCAGAGTCGCTTATCTCTGCGAGTTTACCTAAGGTTCTAGTAAATCCTTTTGGGATTACCGTTTTATATTCAAACCAAAAATCGAACAGATCACCGAGTAAAAAAATAGCTGCGGCGTCTTCCTTTACCTCGTCTAACCAAGCCACGAACTTTTTTTCTCTCGGTAAAGAGCTTTCGCAATCGGGTGCACCCAAGTGATTATCTGATGCGAAATAGATTTTCTTACCTTTTGGAATGGATATGTGATGATTGCTATTCATTGTCCGAAGCAAACCACTCTGCAAAACTTGTGGCGGTTTCTTGAAGCTTTAAGGAATGAAGTTTTATGTTTTTTGGCAGTCTCTTCTTAATCTTTACGGCGAAGTCTATTACCATCATTTCACTTGTCGGTTGATAGTCTACCAATAATACGTTATGCCCTCTGTTTTCTAATTCTTTGGCCAATTCTATATGAGGTGTGTTTTTATTGAATACGGTAGCATGGTCAAACACGTCTACAATCTCTTCCTTCACAATTTTTTTTAAATCCCCAAAATCAATCACCATTCCAAATTTTACGTGGGTACTATCAGAAATAGGAATACCTATTACAGTGACGTCTAAGCGGTAGCTGTGGCCATGCACATTTTTGCACTTACCGTCGTAGCCATAAAGAGCATGACCCGTTTCAAAAGAAAATTGTTTTGTAATTCGAATTTGACTCATTAGGGTTTGCGATTACGATTAACAAAATAGATAACTATCAAGGCAATGGCCAAGATTAAAAACAGATAATTCCCCATGTTTAGTCTTCTTTATATCGATTCTTATTATATCTATAAATTAAATAGGCGAACGCCACTAAGATGACAAAGGGTAAAAGCATTCCAATAAACACACCGACACCATAGCTGCTATCAGGGGCCTCTTTGAGTTTCTGATCAATATCAACCTCTTGTAATATGTAAATTATAGCTGTCAAAGAGAAAAAATGCCTTTCTATCTTGGCTCAAATTTAAGTGTTTTGCGCTAGTGATTTAAATGTTTTCCTGAATTTTATAATTAGAGGGAGCCCTCTCGCTATTATCCAAAGTGTAAAGGCTATGAAAATCCCATAAAGTTTAAAACCCAATGCATCGCATACTAAAATAACTGGGATAAAGACCAATAGCGTTGAAAATAACAAGACATTTCTTAAGAATTGCATACGTCCAAGACCTTTAAAAACACCATCAAAAATAAAGGCTAAGGCACAAAGAGGCTGCATAGCAATTACTAACCAAAAGATTTCGTAAAACTCAGTCAATACCTGCTGGTCGTTGGTAAATAAACGACCGATGGGGTAATACAATAAACCACCTATTATAGCGATAACTGAACCAACTAGAATTCCGTACTTAATAAGTTTGTTACTTAATTCGATTAAAGTATTGTAAGCTTTAGCACCCAAGAGTTTACCAGATAGAATGTTACCAGCACTGGCATAACCATCAATTAAAAAAGCCCCTAGAAACCATAGATTAATAGCAATAGTGTAAGCTGCTATATAAACCGAACCATATTTTGTAGCGAAGCTTGTGCCGAAATATAGAGCGATATTTAGGGCAATGGTTCTAATAAATAAGTTTATAATCATTAAGGCGAAGCGCTTAATCTCCGGATTAAAAGGAAGTTTAATAAGAAGTGGAATATCAGTTTTTTTTAGCATATAATAAGCTGAAAGGGCTGCCATAATCAATTGTGCAATAACACTTGCATAAGCCGCACCTTCAATGTGCATGGCAGGGACATAACCTTCAACACCATAAACCAAAATAATATCGAGAATGATATTTGCCACGGCACCAGTTATAGCAATCAACATAGGATGGAAGGTATTCTGGAGTCCTCTAAAGGTGCCAAAAACGGCAATGGTAAAAAGGGTAAACGGAAATCCAAAGACCCTAATCTGATAGTAGGTAATACTATAATTTAAAATGGTTTCAGACGCATTGTAAAGCTTAAAAATTTCAGAAGCAAAGGGATAAGTCACTAAAATGATAATTACGCTTAAGGAGGTAATCAAAAACATAGCTTGGGCTGGTAGATTTTTAACCGCCTCTAAATTCTCAGCCCCGAGATATTGCGATACAATAGACGAAATAGCACTTCGGGTTTGGCCTAAAACCCAAATAAGCATAGAGAGAAAAGTCGTTACAATACCAACTGCTGCCAGGGATTCTGTGGCATTGTAATCCATATTACCAATAATGGCAGCATCTGTTAGAGATAGTATGGGCTCTGACACTCCTGCAATTAAAGCTGGAATAGCAAGTTGATTTATTCGTTTTAATGAGATTTCTGCGCTCAAAGGACTAATTCATAACAGTGAAAGGGATATTTGCTTTGCTTATGAAAGTAAATATCACCTAATCGTTTATAACCGCGAAGTTCGTAAAACTTTTGGTTTCTTACATTCTGCGAGAAGGTGTCTAATCGAATAGAACAATAACCATTTTCTATAGCATGTATCTCTGCGAATTCCATAAGTTTTTGAGCATTACCTTTACCTTGATATTTTGGATGAACGCATAAGCGATGAATATATATGTTATTTTTATTTTTTGTTAGCCATTCTATAGGAATATATTCATCATCTATTAAGGTAGATATAACGACACATCCAATTACCAGTCTATTTAATTCTAGGACGTAAAGCTCATTCCGTTTTATATCTTGTTCAAAAGTAGAAATATTCGGATAGTAGTCATTCCATTGATAAATTCCTTTCTCTATCATAGATTTTGCACAGGCTCTTGTTGTGGCCATAATAGAGTCTAGGTCTTTTTCTTGTCCAGTGCGTATCATTATTATATGTACTTTTGTTTCAAATTTAACAGTAATGAAAACAATTTTAGTTCCTGTAGGGCCCTCTAAAAATGCAACATCGCATTTACAATATGCTATTGATTTTGCAAAGGCATTCGGCGCAAAAGTTTATGTAGTTCAAATATATAACGTATATACCAAAGCCGGAACAATGATAAAGATTGATCATATTCTTGAGCGCGAATCTATGGCTTTTCTTGAATCCCATGTTGCCACTGTTGATAAAAAAGGAGTAGAGGTTATTACAAGAACGTTTAAAGGAGAATTGATTGACACTTTAGAAGAGGTTTGTAAAGCGTTGAAGGTTGATTTGATCATTTTAGAACCGAGAACCACTTCAAGCAAAGAAGAGGTTTACCTTGGTAAGACATCTGGAAAGATTGTTAAGCGCACTCAAATACCAGTATTAATTGTACCGGAGGGATATATTTATAAACCTATTGTTAAAATTCTTTTGGCACTTAAGTCCGCCGTCATTAAAAAAGAAGGAGTTCTTAAACCTCTCATCGCTATCAAAGACAAATTTAAAGCCGTTGTAAATATTTTGTTGGTAAAAACCCCGCATCACCTTGAAGGTGACTTTGAGATTAATGATGAATTAAAAAGGATAATTACAAATACAACAATTTCAGAACGACCAACAACCTTTCAAGCTGTACTTGAACATTACAAGGAGAATAATCCTGATCTGTTGTGCGTTGTGAGACGCAAACGCGGGTTCTTTTCAAAACTTTGGGAAAAGGACACAATTTTAAAAAAGGACTTTCATGCTAATAAAATGCCGGTCCTGGTATTGAGCGGCCTAAAGTAAATTGCATAGTTACATTTGGTTCAGACCTTAGTGAAATCATTGGCTACTTATGAGCAAAGAGATAATAAAAACTATAGAGCTTTTCGCAGGCGTCGGTGGATTTAGAATCGGATTGGAAGGCTTTCCAAAACGGAAAAGCAGTCATTATGACGTGGTTTGGAGTAATCAATGGGAGCCAAGCACCAAGAAACAGCATGCCAATATGGTATACACCCAAAGATGGGGTGAGGATAAGCACTCAAATAAAGATATTGCAACCGTAGATCTTCGCGATATCCCAGATCATGATTTATTGGTTGGCGGTTTTCCTTGCCAAGACTATTCGGTCGCCACAACCTTGAAGCATAGTGGTGGCCTCATTGGTAAAAAAGGTGTTTTATGGTGGCAAATTCACCGTATTCTTGAGGGCAAAAAAGAAAAAAAACCAAAATATCTCCTGCTCGAAAATGTAGATAGACTTTTAAAGTCACCGGCTTCCCAAAGAGGTCGCGATTTTGCTGTGATGCTTGCGTCGCTCAATAACCTAGGCTATGCCGTAGAATGGAAGGTGGTAAATGCATCTGAATATGGAATGCCACAGCGGCGTCGACGTATTTTTATCATTGGTTATCATAAGAGTACTGGGCTCTATCAAAAATTACAAAAAGCCAAAGGAAAAACAGAATGGCTTTTTGAGGATGGTATTACAGCAAAGGCATTTCCTGGTAAATCAGCTAACGCAAACTTGAATCATAGGGTTTTGGGGAAAAACCTAGTAGAAGTGTCGGATCATTTTAATAAAGGCCAAAAATTATCTCCATTTATGAATACAGGTGTTATGATAGAAGGCAACTTTTGGAGCCAAAAATATGAACCGGACTACTATGGGGAATATAAGACCTTGGGAGATATATTAATACCAGAAAAAGAAGTTCCTGAGGATTTTTACTTAGAAGATAACTCTCTGGACAAATGGGCATACCTCAAAGGCGCTAAAAATGAAAAACGTTATAATAAAGCTAATGACTTCTGGTACAAATACAATGAAGGAAAGATGATTTTTCCTGATGATTTGAAAAAACCCTCAAGAACGATTATAACAGGAGAGGGCGGAAAGTCTGCATCGCGATTTAAACATGTAATTCGGGTTAATGGTCGCCTGCGACGACTGACACCAGTTGAGTTGGAAAGGTTGAACACATTTCCAGATAATCATACCAAGGTTGAAGGTGTGACGGCTGCCAAGCGTGCCTTTTTTATGGGAAATGCACTGGTTGTAGGTGTCGTTGAAAAACTAGGTAAGGTTCTTGCGGACGAAATCACATCTTAAAAATAGTTTTTCCAACCTTTTTACGTATTAAGAAATCAAGCCTTAATACTAAATTAATAGGTTGTTCATCTTTATTGTTTTTAGAGAAGTATAATACACCTTCAGTCTTTGGATTTAGTTCTTTTATAGGATATTTTCCGTGTTCTCCTTTTGATCTTAATTGCTCATCAATAGATTTTAAGGTTTCATGAGAAAGTCCTTTTTCATTGAGCAAACGAGTTAATTTGTCTTTATAAACTCCAGTTATTTTAACCTTTTCTAATCCATTATTTAAATTGTGTCCTTTTGGGTAAATACCGGTTATTAAAAAGTAGATATCTGTAGTTTTGGTTTCATCAATAAACCAACCTTGGTGCCAATTAGTATTCTTTAAATAAGAAAGCTCAAAAGCAAAAGTAGGCAGCGAGGTGTTTAGATAATCGAGCTGTGCTTTTTCATCAACATTGAAACTTGTTGTACCATTACTTAATACCAAATCAATACCTTTATATTGCCTATCGAGTTGGTTGATTCTATTGAACCTGTAATTAGAACCTTTAAATAGTTTCAAATAAATGGCGTTAAGATATTTCGCTAATAGTACTTCATTATCTAAGTCCTGTCTAAAATTAGAATTGGCCATTTGATATTTTTGTATGGTCAAATATTTGATGATTTAAATTTAGCTAATTTTGGATAATGTAAAGTTTTGTACTTTATTTGTAATTGCCAAAAATGGGGATGTAGCTCAGTTGGCTAGAGCGCTTGACTGGCAGTCAAGAGGTCGTCGGTTCGAGCCCGATCTTCTCCACTTAGACAAAAGAGCTTCCAATATACGGGGGCTTTTCTATTTTAGAAAAGAAGACATTTTAGCTATAGCTAGGTTTAATTCTGGTGAAACATCTTCATTTGTCCATGGCTGTTTTGTATTAAAGACATGGTCAGCATTCTCTACGATAAATAGTTCGCTTTTTGGGTTCCATTTATGAACGCTCTGGGCTTCCTCAATTTTAACAGTATTGTCTTTATCTCCGTGAATAATAAGATGTGGAATGTCCATATGACGTGTTGCCCTTTGGATATTCAAACGTTGGCGATTTCTTAAAAAGTCCTCATAGAATTGGTAATAATGGGGCATTTGCTGTTTGGTTCTTCCATTAACTATAAATTTCACACCACTGGCTTTCCAGGTTCTAATCTCCTCTTCAGAACCAAATCTCATTTCGAAATCACTAACACCCGCAAGAGAAATGAGCTTTTTTATCCTTTTGTCTTCTGCGGCTTTTAAAATGGCTATACCGCTACCACGACTATGACCAATTAAGCCAATGTTAGATATATCAATATAGGATAGATCATTAAATTGTCTAGAAACCCAGTCAATAACATCGTTTAAATCATCGAGCTCCTTAGTGTAGTTGTTCTGTCCAAAAGCTTCAAGATCCGGAAAATCGATGGGCTGTTCAATAGTACCACCATTATGGGAAAAATTGAATTTCACAACGCAAATGCCTGCATTAGCTATGGCTTTTGCCATTAAATTCCAAGCGCCCCAATCCTTATAGCCCTTGTAGCCATGACAAAAAATAGCAATAGGCTGTTGGTCATAATCCTCAGAATAAAAGGTGTCAATTAAAATGGGCTTGTTATTCTCTCGTGTTAAAATAAGATTCTTGTTAATTTGCATTGGGTAGTTTTTTTTCGACAAAATCAATATTGGGATCAAAGATTTCCAGAATGAGCTTTTTAAGCTCTGCTTCAAATGCATCTATGGTATCTTCTGTTATAGATTGATTTTTTGTTCTACTATTTGTTGATGGCTTTTGTCCAAATTTTAAAAGGCCGGCATTTAAGTTCTTAAAAGAATAAATCCCGGCTTCAATTGGAAGGGAAATTCTACCTTTCCTTAACATCATATAGGCATAGCATAACACCTGAAAGGACTTACTATATTTGTCATAATCGGTTGTGAGATCTCCCCAATTAACTATTTCGACTTTATTTTGCTCTACTTTGCCAGATTTATAATCAATAACTCTAGTTTTGCCATTAAACTCATCTATTCGGTCTACTTTCCCCTTCAATTGAATGGGGGAACCCAATTCATCAATATCAATAACTGTTGACTCTTCTGTTTCAATAGCAATAATTTTTATGGTATTACCATCTTTTAAACTGTTGATTTCCGTATCAATAAAATTGGAAATATAACGTTTGGCAATTTCGAAAATGATGAGGTTTTTCCCTTTGCTAAAATCACCCTTTTTATAAATTGAGGTAAATTCTTCTGCAACTGTCTTGTCTATGAGAGTTTTAAATTCAGTCAGCTGTTCAACGGTCAGAAATATATTCTCAAGCGGTTTATAAAACGTTTCTAAGGTATTGTGTATAACGGTTCCCAAGGTGTTAGCCGCAATATTTTCTTCCACGTCTTCAAATTGTTCAATACCTAAAATTTTTTCAAAATAGAAGGCGATAGGGTTTCTGATATAATTGGTAAGCGAGGAGGGTGAAAATCCTTTGACTGCTAATTTTTGTAAGGCCTCCATTACT
This sequence comes from Winogradskyella aurantia, assembly GCF_002266855.1. Lineage (GTDB taxonomy): Bacteria > Bacteroidota > Bacteroidia > Flavobacteriales > Flavobacteriaceae > Winogradskyella > Winogradskyella aurantia. Next base: position 437,906 of record NZ_NGJN01000001.1, read on the forward strand.
GAGGGTGTTTTGTGAATACGCTCAATATATTCTTTAATCACGGGTACTTTAGGCGTTACAATGGCATGTTTAATGTCATGGATACCCTCTATTTCAAGTTGGGTAATCAACCTGCTTTTTTCGCCTCCTTTGAGCGCATCTATCTCAGTATTATAAAGAATATATACCTTTTTGGCCCGTTGCAACAACCTATAGAAGTGGTAGGTATAAACCGCATCCTTTTCTTTAAAGGTTGGAAGTCCATTCTCTAGCTTTATATCGTAGGGGATAAAGGAGTTGTCAGATTTTCCACCAGGTAAAATACCTTCATTGACAGCGCTAATAATAACGGTCTCAAAATCCAAAACGCGAGATTCTAGCATACCCATAATTTGTAGCCCCTCTAAAGGTTCGCCTTTAAAATCTAAGGTTTCTGAACTCAAAAGCTCTTTGAATAGGTGATGTAACCCTTTAATAGTGTCTAAATGGTTAAAGTTTGTATTTAACTCCTCGAGTTGATTAAAGAGTGTTTTGAATCGATATAAGTATTCTAGCTCTAGGCTATGTTGGCTTGGGGTATACTTTTTTTTGATTTGGAATATAAGTTCAGAGCATCGTTTTAAAGCTATAGATGGCATGTCTTCCCAAGATTTAAACAAAACATCTATAAGGTCATGGTTTGTTTCGGAAATATTTTTTAACTCTAATGTGTCCAAATAAACCAGATTATTTTTTTGAATAAAACCGACGATATCTCTGGACACATTGATTTTTTGGTCCATAAATAATAAGTTTATCGATGGATGGGAAATTATTTTTACAATGTCTTTGTAGTAGAATTGATTAGAATTGTTTTTATGTATTGCAAATAGAGATTCAAAAAGGGAAGCTAGAGGCACAAATTTCAATGGTAAGCCCATAGTAACATTAAGTGATTTAACACTTTGAGGTAGAGAATTTAATACAGGGACTAGAAGACTCTCTTCGCTTAATACAACAGCGACATTATTGAAATTTGGATTATCATGGCTAATGTTATCCAATAATTGACCAATTAGCTTAGCCTGACCAACATGTTTTGGCACACCAAAAACCTGGATGTCTTTATGCTCTTTATAATGTGAGGACACCCAATTAAACGCATGTTTTTTGAAGTAGCTCCAATTATTGCTGTAGGCTCTCATAAATAAACCGGCATCGTGGATAGTATCGTCTATAAATGTTTTATCAATGTCCCAATAAATGAGAGCCATATCATTTTGGAGAAGCTCTTGTATTATTCTAGACTCGGATTGATTAAGTGCATTAAAACCCAGAAATACATGTAATTTATCCTTGTGGTTTTGGATATAGGACTCAAGATTTTCACAGGCCTCTCGGTAGATTAATCCCTGATAGCCTTTTTGAGATGCTATTAAATTAGCGCTAAATTCTTTGTAGTATAGTTTTAGGTTATGCCAAAATTTGAGGTGATTTTTGATAAGGTCAGTTTGGTTGCCTTCTAGCGACCAATGATTGAGCTCCTTGATGGCCTTTAAATAGTCAAAAACACGGTCTTGTGGAATAAGGTAACGGTCAATTTCATTGAAGTCTTGCAAGAGTAATTGTGCCCATTTTGAAAATGACTCAAATGGTTCTGGCTCTGAAGTACCCCTCAAATTTTTATAAGTGCTATAGAAACTAAACAGTAATTCTAAATTTGACGGCTGTTTTAGACCAGATAAATCCTCTACAAATTCTTGGATGCTTAATAATTGAGGTGCAAAAATGGGCTTATCTATAACTTCAGTCAACTCGCGTTTAAGAAAAACCCCTGCCCTTTTACTTGGCAGAACAAAACAAATTTTATCTAAATCATGGTTTTGCTGTTTAAGGCTAATCAGCACACTTTTAATAAAACTACCCATAAGGTAAAAATAAAAAACGCTCCGAATTTCGGAGCGTTTTTATTCTATATTTTGAGAAGTTTAATTTTTCAAATTCACTTCTACACGTCTGTTTTCTTCTCTTCCCGCTCTTGTGCGATTATCTGCTATAGGCTTATCTTCACCATAACCAGTAGCTGTTAATCTATCAGCGCTTATTCCATTGGCTATTAAGTAATCTCTAACAGCGTTAGCTCTTCTTTCAGATAATCTCTGATTAGTAGCTTTAGAACCTGTACTATCTGTATGACCATCTATAGAAAACTCTGCTTTTGGATACTCTTTAAATATAGTTACCATAGCTTGTAAAACTTTATCGGTTTCAGTTTTAAATGTAGCTTTACCAGTATCGAATAAGATATCTCTAGCGTAAGTATTAAGTGATTTTACAACTTCAGCAGAAGGCTTAATTTGTGGACAACCATCCAATTCAACCAATCCTGCTTCATTAGGACATTTATCATCTTTATCTAAGACACCATCACCATCTGTATCTGGCCAAGGACAGCCATTGTTAGCCGCTGGACCTGCTTCGTTAGGACAATTGTCATCGCCATCAGCAACGCCATCGCCATCAGCATCAGGACATCCCATTAATGATTTTAAACCAGCAACAGTAGGACATTTATCATCTTTATCCATTACACCGTCACCATCAGTATCAGGACAACCGTTGAACTCAGCTAAACCAGCTTCGTTAGGACAATCATCTTTAGAGTCTTGTATGCCATCACCATCTGAATCTGGACAACCGTTGAATATTTCTAATCCAGCTTCTTCTGGACAAGCATCTTCATTATCATAAATTCCATCACCATCCGTATCAGTACCACCGAATTTAAAAGTTACCCCAACTGCATGTTGAAAGTGCTTCGGTAAATAATCTTCAAAAGAATGTTTATAAGTAGATTGTACATCAACACCTACCTTCTCCGAAAGCCAATATCTAAATCCAAGAGAACCATTTAATGTCCCTGCTCCGATATCGTCTAGCCAAGTATAACCACCTCCAACGCCTAAATAAGGCTCGAAAGTCTTAGAATTTATTAATTCCATGAAACTATATGACACACGACCATCAATGGCGAAGTATGTTAGATTATCAACTCTATTGGTTGTTTCGCGACCAGTAATAGGGTCTGCAATTGAACCAAATTTACTAATGCGATTTAACGAACCTGTAGCTGAAAAGATAAAACCATCACTTAAATATCTAGATAGTGATACTGTTGAAACAAAAGGAAGGATATTCCAATGGTCGTCAACGTTGAAAAATTCGTCAAAATAATCTCCTTGAGGCATATCTTCACCTACTGGGTAAGGGTCTACTGCATTTACTCCAATACCGAAAGCCCATGGATTGTTTTTATCTTGCGCATTTGTAGCGCTCATTCCAAAAAGGAGCACTGCAACTAGTAATAATCTGCTAAGATTTTTCATATTCTAATTAATTTTAAATTATAAGTGTTAATTGTTGGCAAAAGTAACTTGTTAAATGTTATTAACAAAGACAAATATATAAAAATATTGTTACAATGCCCTATAATAGTGAGTTTGTAACGATTTTAAATTATCTCAAGTCTTTTGCCAATTTTGATAAAGGCTGAAATGGCAAAATCAAGTTGGTCCTTGGTATGAGCAGCCGAAAGCTGAACTCTTATTCTGGCTTTACCTTTAGGCACAACGGGATAAAAGAATCCTATGACATAAACACCCTCTTCAAGAAGCATATCCGCCATGTTTTGGGATAGTTGCGCATCATATAGCATTACCGGTACAATAGCAGAGTCACCTTCAATTATATCAAAACCAGCCTCTCTCATTCCCTTTTTGAAATATTTGGTGTTCCAGTCAAGCTTATCTTTTAATGAGGTATCGTTCTTGAGCATGTCAAACACTTTAATTGATGCTCCAACTATTGCTGGCGCTAAAGAATTTGAAAATAAATAAGGTCTAGACCGTTGTCTAAGGATTTCAATAATTTCTTTTTTTGCGGTAGTATAACCACCCATAGCTCCACCCAGAGCTTTACCTAAAGTACCCGTAATGATGTCTATTCTTCCTAAAACACCTTTTTCTTCCAGCGTACCGATACCTGTTTCTCCTATAAAACCAGTAGCGTGGCATTCATCAATCATTACCATGGCGTCATATTTATCAGCTAAATCACAAATTTTATCCAATGGCGCTACAAGGCCATCCATAGAAAAGACGCCATCGGTCACTATTAATTTAAACCTTGCTCCATCTTCACTAGCTGCGATAAGTTGCTTTTCTAAGTCTTCCATATCGTTATTTTGATAACGGTATCTCGCCGCCTTACAAAGCCTTACGCCGTCAATGATGGAGGCATGATTTAATGAATCGGAAATAATAGCGTCATCCTTAGTAAGCAAAGGTTCAAAGACACCACCATTGGCATCAAATGCCGCTGCATATAATATAGTGTCTTCCGTACCGTAAAATTCAGCTATTTTTCGCTCAAGTTCTTTGTGGATATCTTGGGTACCACATATAAATCTTACGGAAGACATGCCGAAGCCATGTGAATCTAATGTGTCTTTAGCCGCTTTGACAACTTCTGGATGAGAGGAAAGCCCCAAATAGTTATTTGAACAAAAATTTAAAACTTTTTGTCCTGTATTAAGGGTAATTTCCGCACCTTGAGGTGAGGTAATAATGCGTTCTTTCTTGAATAATCCCGCTTCCTTAATGGTTTCGATTTCTTTCTGTAAAAATGATTTAATTTCTCCGTACATTATTTTCAATTTTTATCTCCAACAAAGATAATATGCCTAGGTCAGACTTCAATAACTTCGATGGGTTCATTTATGTAAATCAATAGCTTTTTAGTAATAGTTAAATTCATAGCCTCCAAAACGGTCTGATAGGCGTTGATTTGCGATTTGTGATGCGCCTGTTTTTCACCTGTTTTATAATCAATAATTACAACATTGTTTTGAGCATCAATATTTAGTCGGTCAGGTCGTAAAATCTCACCTGTTTTTGTAATAATATCCCTCTCGTTGTAAACTTCATAGGTAGTATTAAAATAATGGGTAAGTTCGGGATGACGTATGAGTTCTTTAACTACTCTTTGTGTGCTTTCCAGGGTTTGGGCATTGAGGTCTCCAGACGAGATAAGTTCTTCAAAGGCAAACCCTATGTCGTCTTCCGATTTTATTTTAGACAGTATCAGGTGTATTAAGTTTCCTTTTTCGATAGCTTGCTCTTGCTGGGTATCCCAAAGCAAACCAGATTTGGTTATGATACTTAAATTATGACTCTCTTTAGGAGTTGAAATAAGCTTTAATTGTCTTGCTTCCAAAGCCTCTGACTCTTCCTTTTTTATGGGCATTTCACCAAAAGAGTAATGCAATTCAGAATCTAACCAACTCCCTTTGTGTTGTAAATAGGAAATAAACAAGCCTGAAAAGGTTTTGCTATTGGGCAATCCCTTAGAGTCTAAATCTTTTTTTGAAATTATATAGAGTTGTTCTACAGCCCTAGTTAAAACTACATACAGCAAATTGATATTATCAAGCTGAAGTTGAGAGGTATGCTCCATATAAATTTGTTTGCCTATTTCTTTGAAATGTTCTACATCCTTGTTGTAGTTTAATAAAAGACTTTCAAAGGTATTATAGACATTCTTGTCTACAGGAAACCATACTTTTGGAGAAAGTTCTTTGTAAATATCAAGGTCTGCAAATGGAAAAATAACAATAGGGAACTCTAAGCCTTTTGACTTATGAATAGTCATAATCTGTACGGCATTTAAATGATCGGGCAAAACAACACTTAGCTTATCTTGTTGCTCTTCAAAATAACTTACAAAGGCAGAGATATCGGAATTTTGGGTTTGTGTGAATTCCAAAACCGTATCTAAATAAAATTGAAGAAAGGCATCAGAGGTATTCTCTAGTTTAAAGGCTCTAATTAAATATTCCACTAGCTCATACAACGGCATTTGAAGGAGTAGGTCTCCGTTAAAATGAATGTCTATACGGTTTAATGATTTAAAAAAGGCGTTCAAGTCTTTCTTTAAGTGAATCTCATAAAAGGCATGTTTATCTTCAATACCTTGAATATTAGCGATAAACGAGAGCACTTCAATTTTTAAAATATCATTTTGTGGCTGTAAAAGTAGCTTTAAAGTAGAATGTAGCGCACTAACCTTTTCTGAATTTTTTAATAGGAGTGTCTCCGAGGATGTTATGTTTATTCCATTATCGCTAAGATATTCTGCAATAGCGACCCCTTCTTTCCGTTTTCTGGTTATAACACAAATATCACTGAGGTCATAACCATTGGCTTGACATTGCTTAATGGTTTCTAAAACAGCATTCACATAGAGTTCTGTCGTATCGTCTTCTTTTTTTATGCCCAAAAAGGTTAAATCGACATACCCAGGAGATTTAAGGTTGCTGTGCTGTGGGGCGCTTTCATATAATTCTGCATAGTCCCTGTTTTCAAAAAAGGTCTCACCTAAAAACTTAAAAAATGAATTATTGAATTCAACAATGGCTTTAGCACTGCGATAATTAGTATCTAAATTTTCCACAACGGCTTCAACAAAAAACGGATTGTTATTTTTATTGTAAAGCTCTATGAATTGCTCTGGATCACCACCACGCCATCTGTAGATCGCCTGTTTGGCATCACCAACCAGCATGGCAGAACCATTTGGTCCTGAAATGGCATTATCCAATAGGGGGACGAGATTTTCCCATTGCATTTTGGAGGTATCCTGAAATTCGTCAATGAAATAATGTCTGAACTTTTCTCCTAACCGTTCATATATAAAGGGTGTCGGTTGGTCTTTAATTTCTTTGCTTATAATTTGGTTGAATTCAGAGATGAGTATCTTGTTTTGTTGATTCTTAATCTGATTTAATTCATTTTGAATGGCATTTAAAACAGATAAAGGGGTAATGTTTCTGTAAATGGATTTTAAAAACTTTAAGTCAAGCACTAATGACTTAGTGTAGTTAAAACTTTCGGCAAGTTGTGGTTGGAGGCTTTCTATTGTTGACACAATATAATCTGAAACACGCTTCGGATACAACGGCTGACCTTCAATTAGGTCGGTTTGCCAATTTGATTCAAATGATAAATCAGTTCTGCCATTTTTGAGATTTAAGAAATGGTTGGGAAGTGACTTTCTGGAGAAATCATCAAATTGTAAACCAGATTCCTCAATTAAGGTTAGTATTTCTGAAGAACTATTTATAATAGCAGTTTCAATGGATTTAATTCTTTTATATACATCTTTTTTTAAATCCTTAAAATCCTCCAGGGATTTGCCCTCGAGTTTTTCTAATTCAATAATGTCATTTTCGTTGACTAGGAGCTTGGCAATTTTATTAAAGTCATAACTGATGTCCCAACTTTTATCATCATCAGTTTTTTCTATCGCAAAGTCAACTAAAGTATCTGTTAAAGTTTTGTCGGTACCGGCCTTAGCTATTAAAGCATCGACAGCTTCGGTCAATAGACGATCTTGGTCTAGTTCAACTTCAAAATTAACCGGTAAATGCAAATCGTGGGCAAAGGTTCTAATAACGCGATGTGTAAAGCCATCGATTGTTGAAATTTCAAATGCACCATAATTGTGAACAATATGCTTTAAAATATGGCTTGATTTAGTTTTTAAGAATTCCTCGGTCACTGAGAGCTCTTCACAAATAGCGATCATCATAGGATGGATTTCTTCGCCCAAATCGTGTGTCGAGAAAACTTTAAGCATTAAAATAATGCGCGCCTTCATTTCACCTACCGCCTTATTGGTAAAGGTGATGGCTAAAATATTTTTGAATTCCGTGTAGTTGTCAGATTGAAATAGAAGTTTGAGATAAGCCTTGGTTAAGGTATAAGTTTTGCCACTTCCAGCAGAGGCATTAAAGATTTTAAAGGTAGTTTCTGACAAAAGAAAAATTTTATACCAAAATAGGGAATCTTAATATTTTATTTAGACTTTGTTGTTTTCAATATCGTAATTTTGTTATTATTAGATTATTAACATTAAAAATAAATAATATTATGGCTTTTGAATTACCAAAATTAAAATATGCATATGACGCTTTAGAGCCTCATATTGACGCTAGAACCATGGAAATCCATTATACAAAACATCACAATGGATACACTACCAAACTAAATGCAGCTTTAGAGGGAACAGCTTTGGACGGAAAGTCTATTGAAGATATTCTTGCAAACCTAGATATGACAAACATGGCCGTTAGAAATAATGGAGGTGGTTTTTACAACCATTCATTGTTTTGGGAGGTCATTAACCCAAACGATAGAGGCTATCTTTCAGGAGAATTAAAAGACGCTATTGAATCTAAATTTGGTTCAAAGGATGCTTTTATTGAGGTGTTTAGTAAGGCAGCAGCAACCCAGTTTGGTTCTGGTTGGGCGTGGCTATGCGTTCACAAAGGCGGTGAAGTAGAGGTGTGTTCAACACCTAATCAAGACAATCCTTTAATGCCTGGAGTTGGTTGTGGAGGGACTCCAATACTAGGTCTTGATGTTTGGGAACATGCGTATTATTTGAATTACCAAAACAGGAGACCTGATTACATTGAAGCGTTCTTTAAAATTATTAACTGGAACGAGATTGAAAAACGTTATGCCGAGGCGAAGTAAGTCTAAGGAACTAACAGAGAACACCCAAGCCTTATGGTTTGGGTTTTTTTATGTTAAAGGATTCTGTAGTTTAAAGGAGCAAATGATTTTTTGCAAACGTATTGAAAATGAAAAAAGGTGAACAGATGTTCACCTTTTTTGCCCCAAATCTACCATAAACTTAACCTACTTATGTTATGGTGAATCAAATATAAGTTGACATTTTTCTAACCCCTGAATTTTTTGGACAAACGACCTATATATTAGCCTAAGCGTTGAAAGACCTCTATATACGCATTAAATAAGGGTCAAAACAGTTTTGTTTATGTAGGTTACTTAAAGTAATACTTCAATAAAAGACATAAAAAAAGGTGAACATCTGTTCACCTTTTTTTGCCCCAAATCTACCATGAACTTAACCTACTTATGTTATGGTGATACCAATGTAATTTTATTTGTTAAAACGAGCATATATACTAGACGAACTGCACAAATCCTCGATATAAAACAAATTTTATCGGATAAAGTGCCTTTTATGGTATTTTAATAGGCGCGTTGTTTATTCCCTTCATAGAAATTTATAAAGGCTCTATTAACGACTCTATTTCCTCCTGGAGTTGGATAATCACCGGTAAAATACCAGTCTCCCAAATTCTTAGGACATGCTTCATGAAGGTTTTCAACGCTTTGGAAAATGATCTTAACCTCTGCTTTTACCTCTTCATCACTAAGTAACTCGGATATCTTATCGGATATCTGTTCGTCCGTAAAGTTGCTGTAGATATCTTTTACGTAATTAATAACATTAGTGTCCTTAAGATCTACCTGAGTGAGGCATTTTTTATAGATGTCCTCCACAATATGGTATTGCCCGCTATCTTTCAATAATTCCAATGCGGCTCTAAAAGCGATTAAACTTTCTAAATTCGCCATGTCTATACCATAACAATCAGGATATCTAATTTGTGGTGCAGAAGATACCACGATTATCTTTTTAGGATTCAACCGGTCTAACATCTTAATAATACTCTTTTTCAATGTGGTTCCCCTGACTATACTGTCGTCAATAATAACAAGGTTGTCCGTAGGTTTAATAACACCATAGGTGACATCGTATACGTGGGCCACTAAATCATCCCGACTGCTATCTTCTGTAATGAAGGTTCTAAGCTTAACGTCCTTGATGGCAATTTTTTCTATTCTTGGTCTTTCAGATAAGATATCCTCTACCTTATCTGCTGATAATTCCCGTTTACCATTAAGAATGGCTTCTGTCTTTTTATGGTTGAGGTGTTCTTCTACTGTATCAATCATACCGTAAAAGGAGGTTTCGGCTGTATTCGGAATATATGAAAAAACAGTATTCTTAGTATCGTTTGCAATGGCTTGAAGGACTTTAGGCATAAGTAATCTGCCAAGTTCCTTGCGCTCCTTATAGATTTCTGCATCGCTTCCTCGCGAAAAGTATATGCGTTCAAAAGAACAAGCTTTGCGTTCTAGAGGTTCTAGTATTTTTTTAATTTCCGTACTTCCAGATTTTTTGGTAATGATGGCGTGTCCTGGATCTAGTTCAATAACGTCTTCAAAGGGGACATTAAATACCGTTTGTATTACTGGTCGCTCAGAGGCTACAACAACTACTTCGTCATCCTTGTAATAGTAGGCAGGTCTTATTCCTGCAGGATCTCTGAGGACAAAAGAATCACCATGGCCTAAGAGACCCGCTATGGCATAACCACCATCCCAGTTTTTAGCAGCTCGTCTCAATATTTTATGCACTTTTAAGCGTTCTGCTATTAAGGGAGAACATTCTATTTTTGAATAGCCTTCTTTTTTAAGGTCTTTGTAAATTTTTGAGACTGCATCATCTAAGAAATGACCGATTTTTTCCATAACGGTAATGGTATCCGCTTTCTCTTTTGGGTGCTGACCTATCTCAACAAGATTGTCAAAAAGCTCATTTACGTTGGTCATATTGAAATTACCTGCCACAATAAGGTTGCGGTGCATCCAATTGTTTTGTCTCAAAAATGGATGTACACTTTCCACACTATTTTTCCCAAAAGTTCCATATCTCACGTGCCCTAGTAACAATTCACCAATATATGGGATATACTTTTTTTGAAGGGCTACGTTGTTTTGGTACTCGGGATTTTGCGTTAGTTCTTCATTAATGCGCTTATTGATTTGAGAGAAAATATCTTGTATAGGTTGCTGAGCAATTGAACGAACGCGACTGATGTAGCGTTCCCCAGGATTAGTACTTAATTTTATACTTGCAAAACCAGCACCATCCTGACCACGGTTGTGCTGTTTTTCCATCATTAGGTACATTTTATTAACTCCATAAAAAGCACTACCATATTTTTCCTTGTAGTACTCCAAGGGTTTCAAAAGTCGAATAAGTGCAATTCCGCACTCGTGTTTTAAAGCATCACTCATTTTACGTAAACAGCTATTAGTAATTCTGGCACAAAAAAACGCGCTTCATCAAGCGCGCTTTATTATGAAAGTTCTATATCAAATTGTGTTAGGTTTTTAAATTGATCTAAACGTTTATAAATTTCTTTGTCAGTTAAATTCTGCATGCGCTCAGTTCCAAATTTTTCAACACAGAACGATGCCAATGTTGACCCGTAAATCACAGCATTTTTCATGTTTTCAAACGAAAAGTCACCAGTCCTAGCCAAATGGCCGGCAAAGCCGCCAGCAAAAGTATCACCGGCTCCTGTAGGATCAAATACCTCTTCTAAAGGCAATGCAGGTGCATAAAACACATTATCGTTATGAAATAAAAGCGCACCGTGCTCTCCTTTTTTAATAACTACATATTTAGGGCCCATCTCATGTATCTTTCTAGCCGCCACCACTAAGGAGTATTCTCCGGTTAATTGTCGCGCCTCTTCATCGTTAATAGTGATAACATCGATTTGACTTATGGTCTCATGTAACTCCTCCAGAGCACAATCCATCCAAAAATTCATGGTATCTAAAATGGTAAGCTTAGGCTTTTTATCCATTTGCTTTAACACACTCATTTGGACGGAGGGATGAAGATTTCCTAACATTACGACTTCTGCATTTCTGTAATCGTGAGGTACAATAGGCTGAAAATTGGCCAATACGTTTAATTCAGTAACTAAGGTGTCTCGGGAATTCATATCATTGTGATATTTGCCGCTCCAGAAAAAGGTTTTACCATCCTTTATAATTTCAATTCCAGAAATATCGATGTTATTTTTGGTCATCAAGTCTAAATATTTCTGGGGGAAGTCACCTCCCACAACAGAAACGACAGCAGGGTCAATATCGAATTGTGAAGCGGCCAAACCAATAAAGGTTCCAGCACCTCCTAGTATTTTGTCGGTTTTTCCAAAAGGCGTTTCAATAGCATCGAATGCCACTGTTCCGACAATTACTAATTTACTCATTAAAAGTAGTTTGAATTAAGGTGCAAATTTAAGTAAAATATATTCCCCTTAAAATTATTAATCTTTTCATTATTTGAATACTGCGAAAGCGTCATTTATTTTATCAATTCTTAGCATTTTATAGTCTAATACATAGTTTTGATAAACTCTCCATGGTGCTTTATCCCCTTGATTTGGGAGTATATTATGAGCTCTGTAAATATAACCCGAATTTAAATTTAACAATGGAGTTGGCTTTAGATTAGAATCTTTAGTTTTTGGGCATACGGATTGAAAATTATATTTATCCATATACTTTAGCACGCGGGTTATATATTCACTGGTTAAATCACTTTTTAAAGTCCAAGAAGCATTAGTATAGCCTACAAAGAGGAACAAGTTAGGTAAATCACTTAGCATGCATCCCTTATAGACATAGAGTTTTGAAATATCAATAGATGTGCTATCTACATATATCTTTACGCCACCAAGTGGTAAAATTCTTAAACCGGTAGCACTTACTATAATATCAGCTTGTAATTCCTTTCCAGATTCTAAAACAATTCCTTTTTCATTAAAGTGGTCTATTTTAGCTGTTTGAACAGAGGCTTTACCTTTTCTAATAGATTTAAACAAGTCTCCATCTGGCGCTAGACAAAATCGTTGTTCCCATGGATTATAATTGGGCATAAAATGTGGATCAACAGGCACATCCCCTAATTCTTTTTGTGCTTTTTTAACGATGTATTTTTTCATGGTATCTGGCCATTTTCTACAAGCATTAAAAAAGGCCATATCTAAGAGCACATTTTTTACTCTTATGGCTTTATGCGCTAATTTTTTTGGTAAAATAAACTTAAAAAATCTCGCCACACTATCCTTATTGGGAAGTGCACCAACATAGGTTGGTGATCGTTGAAGCATAGTCACATGATTAACCGTTTCTGCAATTTTTGGCACAATGGTTACTGCGGTTGCACCACTGCCAATAACCACTACGTTTTTATCATTTAATTCTAAGTCTTTAGGCCAATTTTGTGGATGTATAAATTTTCCTTTGTAGTTCGAGAGTCCATTATAATCTGGTGTGTAACCTTTATCATATTTATAATAACCGCTGCAATTAAAAATATATCTCGACGTGTAGGTATGCGTTTTATTAGTTTTTAAATCAACCGCTGCAATAGACCATAAATTATCGTTAGAACTGAATGCATACGAAACGGCTCGCTGATTATAAGCGATGTTTTCAGAAACATTATATTCTTTCGCAGCTTCGTTTAGATATTTTAGTATAGATGGCGCATCTGCAAAGGATTTTGCATCATCCCAAATTTTAAAAGAATATCCAAATGTATACATGTCAGAATCAGATCTTACACCAGGATATTTAAATAAATCCCATGTACCTCCTAGCGATTCTCGAGATTCAAGTATGAGATATGACTTTTCAGTATTTTTACGAGATAAGTGACATGCGGCACCTATACCTGATAAACCAGCACCAATAATTATAATATCGTAATAATTACTCATCGTTGCTGTATTATTTCCTCCCAAAATCGGCTGGGATTTCTCCCCATGCCTTGGTTTCCCATTTTACTATGGTGGTCGTATAATTATTTTCCTTAAGCCACTTCAACGCCCTATCAACAAGTTGAAACACGGGTGTATTTTTTTTAGTCCGTTGCAATTTGGAATTGCAGGTTTTCTTCCGTACCCAGCTCATGGCAGTTTTGGAGTCCGTATAAATAATGCGGTCACTGTTGTGCTGTTTTAAAAAGGCGAGACCATGAACTATGGCCAAAAATTCACCAATATTATTAGTAGCTTCTTCAAAAGGGCCTTGAATGAATAGTTGTTTTTTAGTAACTGTATCAACACCGCGATATTCCATTTTTCCCGGATTACCACTCGAAGCGGCATCTACACTAATAGAATTAGGGTTAGGTTTTCCAATTTTTTTGAGTTGCTCGTCAGACAACTCACTTGTAAAGGATTTTTGTTTTCCTATGTGTAACCTGTAATCTTCTTTTAATGCTTTTTTAGCGGCTTCAAAAGTTGAGAATGATTTGTATTGCGCACCTTTAAAATCCTTTATTTGCGCTTTACAATCTTCCCAAGATTCGAATATGCCAGTATGATGACCTTTCCAAACGGTATAATATTTTTTCTTCTTCTTACGCATTTAAAAGCTTGTCAACCACTTTTGGGAAGTGTTCCATTTCTAATTTATGAATTTTAGCGGCAACATCTTCTGGGGTGTCTGTAGGTAAAACAGCACACTTTGCTTGAAAAATGGTTGCACCTTCATCATAATTTTCATTGACATAATGAATAGTAATCCCTGTTTCAGTCTCTTTTTTCATTACCACGGCCTCATGAACGTGCATGCCATACATCCCCTTACCACCAAACTTAGGAAGTAAGGCAGGGTGAATATTTATGACCTTTCCGGGGAATGCATTGAGAATAAATTGAGGGAACTTCCATAAAAACCCGGCTAATATAATTAGGTCCGGTTTAGAGGCCTTTAGTATATTTAGGACGTCATCAGTTTTAAAAAAAGCCACTCTATTAAATGATAAAGCACTGATGTTTAAATTTTTGGCCCGTTCTAAAACTTTAGCATGAGGATTATTTGTCAACACTTGGATAACGGATACCTTATCATTGTTTTGAAAAAACCTGATTAAATTTTCAGCATTACTCCCCGAACCGGAGGCAAAAATTACAATACGCTTCATTCTCAATTAATACGTTTCTTATTAAGAGCAAAAAAAAGAATAAAAATTAACAATTAAGGGCCTTTCAAAAAAATACATATACTGATTTTAAGTATTAAGCGCTTATTTTATCGGTAAAAATGTTTTTTAAAATAAAGTTTTTTATTTTTGCGGTCTAATTAAAACTTAAAATTAAAAGATTATGTCAGACATTGCATCACGAGTAAAAGCGATTATCGTAGACAAATTAGGTGTTGATGAGAACGAAGTTGTAGCCGAAGCGAGCTTCACTAACGATCTAGGAGCAGATTCATTAGACACTGTTGAGTTAATAATGGAGTTTGAAAAGGAATTCGATATTCAAATCCCAGACGATCAAGCTGAAAATATTGCAACAGTTGGTCAAGCAATCTCTTACATAGAGGAGGCAAAATAAAAAGTTATTTATGAAATTAAAGCGAGTCGTTGTTACTGGGTTAGGTGCACTGACGCCCATTGGTAATACCATAGATGAATATTGGGATGGTCTTGTCAATGGAAGAAGTGGTGCTGCTCCTGTAACTTATTTTGATGCTGAAAAGTTCAAAACACAGTTCGCTTGCGAAATAAAAAACTTTAACGTTACTGACTTTATTGATAGAAAGTTAGCGCGAAAAATGGACAAGTTTTCACAATATGCTATGGTAGCCTCAGACGAAGCTATAGCCGATTCAAAACTTGACCTTGATACTCTAAACAAATATAGGGTAGGCGTAATATGGGGTGCTGGAATTGGCGGCCTAGAGACCTTTCAAGAGGAGGTTTTAAATTATGCTGCTGGGGATGGTACGCCAAGATTTAATCCCTTTTTCATTCCTAAAATGATTGCTGATATTGCACCAGGTAATATATCCATTAAATATGGGTTTATGGGGCCAAACTATACAACGGTCTCTGCTTGTGCATCATCAGCTAATTCTTTAATAGATGCTTTAAATACTATCCGTTTAGGTCACTGTGATGTGATTATTACGGGTGGAAGCGAAGCCGCAGTAACTATTGCCGGTATGGGCGGTTTTAATGCTATGCATGCGATGAGTACGCGTAATGACAGTCCTGAAACGGCGTCAAGACCTTTTGATGCCAATCGTGATGGTTTTGTTCTCGGTGAAGGTGCTGGGGCGATGATACTGGAGGACTATGATCACGCAAAGGCTCGAGGCGCTAAAATCTATGCAGAAGTTTTAGGTGGGGGTTTATCTTCGGATGCTTACCACATGACGGCACCGCATCCCGATGGGATAGGAGTTGTGGCTGTTATGAAAAATTGTTTAGAGAACGCAGGATTGAATCCCGAAGATGTAGATCATATTAATACACATGGCACATCCACCCCGCTCGGAGATGTCGCCGAACTAAAAGCTATATCAGAGGTATTTGGCAGTCACGCTAAAAACATCAATATTAATTCAACAAAATCAATGACAGGTCATTTGTTGGGTGCTGCTGGTGCAATTGAAGCTATTGCTTCAATATTGGCCATGCAGCATGGTATTGTACCACCAACGATTAATCATGAAACTGTTGATGAAAATATTGACCCTCAGTTGAATTTAACACTTAATAAAGCTCAGAAACGAGATATAAAGGTAGCTATGAGTAATACATTTGGATTTGGCGGTCACAACGCCTGTGTATTATTTAAAAAATTAGATTAAATCCCGAATGAGTCTCATTCGCAACATACTAAATTCCCGTTCTAATGAAGACGGGAATTTTTTTTTAAACCTAAAGGAAATTCTAGGTTATAAACCCAAATCAAAATCTTTATACATAAAAGCGTTTACACACCGCTCAATGAATATCAAGGATAATGATGGTAATGCTATTAATTATGAACGCCTAGAATTTGTTGGAGATGCCATGCTAAGTGCTGTAATTGCCGCGTATCTTTTTGAGCAAGTGCCACATGGCGATGAAGGCTATCTCACAAAGATGCGTTCTAAAGTAGTTAGTAGAGAACACCTTAATGAATTGGGTAAAGAACTAAATTTAATTGGGCTAGTAAAAAGTAAGATTCCGAAATCTAATTTTGGCAACAACATACATGGCAATCTATTTGAGGCCTTGGTTGGAGCAATTTATTTGGATAAAGGATATAAATTCTGTGAGCGTTTTATTTACGAGCGTGTCATTAATCCGCATGTAGACATTGAAACGCTTGAAGGAAAAGTAATAAGCTACAAAAGTCTTTTGATTGAGTGGTGCCAAAAAGAAAAAAACACCTTTGATTACGAGGTTTATGAAGATACAGGCAGAGATGAACTAAAGCATTTTTCCGTAAAACTGAGCATTAATAATAAGGTTGTATCAAAAGCAAGGGCCACTTCTAAAAAAAAGGCTGAGGAAAAGGCCTCGAAACGGGCATTTTTTGCATTTCAAAAGCAGATTGCGAGACGCACCTAAATTTCCCTAAAGAATATCTTAACAACAACTAAATCGTTTTCGTGTGTTTTCATGGTTAAGAATATCCAAAAGATAACCAAACAAAGTATTTTATATTTTATATTTAACACCAAACTTGTAACGTATGGCTTTGCATCGACTTCTGGTAGATGATTTTTATAATGATGCCTACAAGCTTATTGCTATACATTGTAGGTTACCAGATTACCGCTTGGCTTATCTTTTAAACCATAGCTTAGGCTTAAATTTGCGACGTAAGGATGACGACTTGGATTTTGAATACTTAAAATCTTCCTATAGTATTTTTGAATGGGACAATAAATTTCAGTATGTTACATGGAATTTAGTTTCTAATGTGTGTAAAAAAGAGGAGGATAGCCTATATAGTTCAGGGACCTTATTTCAAAAGAAACAAAAGGTGCTTAAGACCTTTAATTTAATTCCAGAATACAAAGAGGTTGACTACTTCATTAAAATTTCCAACGAAATCAATAATGTGAACGAAAGACTTGTGCTAAATAAATTGCAAAACATACCCCAAATAGTCACAAGCTATGCGGTCAACCCTTTAAAACTAAAATCTAGAGATCATTTAATTTTTTGATTTAATGCAAAATAAAAAGACAAAAATAGTAGCCACCCTAGGACCGGCTACCAGTACAAAGGAAGTGTTGAAACAAATGTTGGACGAGGGTGCTAATGTGTTTAGAATTAACTTTTCACACGCCAACTATGAAGACGTAGAGGAGCGTATAAGAATGATTCGGGAACTCAATGATGAGTATGGTTATAATGCGGCCATTTTAGGAGATTTACAAGGGCCAAAATTACGAGTAGGAACCATGAAAGGCGATGTAATAGTTGATGAGGGAGATGAAATTATATTCGCTACAGGGGAACGATTTGACGGTACAAAGGAGCGGGTATATATGACCTATGAAAAGTTTCCTCAAGATGCTAAACCAGGTGAGCGTATTTTACTTGACGATGGGAAGCTTATTTTTGAAGTGGTTTCAACAGATGGAAAATCAGAGGTAAAGGCTAAAGTCATACAAGGTGGACCTTTAAAGTCAAAAAAGGGGGTCAATCTTCCAAACACCAACATTTCTCAGCCAGCTTTAACAGAAAAGGATATTGAAGATGCTTTATTTGCCATTAAACAACAAGTAGATTGGATAGCTCTATCTTTTGTTAGGCATGCAGAAGATTTAATGGAATTGGAGAAACTCATCAGCGAAAACAGTAAATATAAAATTCCTATTATAGCCAAAATAGAAAAGCCTGAAGCAGTAGAAAATATTGATAAAATTGTGGCCTATTGTGATGGTTTAATGGTTGCTCGAGGAGATTTGGGTGTTGAAATTCCTGCTGAAGAGGTGCCTCTAATCCAAAAGAAGTTAGTTCTACGAGCAAAGCGCGCAAGAATTCCTGTAATTATTGCCACCCAGATGATGGAGACCATGATTAAGAGCTTAACACCAACACGTGCTGAGGTAAACGACGTCGCCAATTCTGTAATGGATGGTGCCGATGCGGTAATGTTATCAGGTGAGACCTCAGTAGGGCAGTATCCCGTTCAGGTCATTCGACAAATGTCAAATATTATAAGAAGTGTAGAAGACTCGCATTTGATTGAAGTTCCACAGTCACCGCCTCATATCCGCACAAAACGTTATATCACCAAGGCGATATGCTTTCATGCGGCTAATATGGCTAACGAAATCAATGCCAAAGCTATTTCTACTTTAACGAATAGTGGCTATACGGCCTTTCAGATTTCGGCATGGCGACCCCAAGCCCATATTTTGGTCTTCACCTCCAATCATCGCATCTTAACACAGTTGAGTTTACTTTGGGGAGTAAAAGCTTTTTATTATGATAAATTCGTGAGCACTGACGAGACTATTGAAGATGTTAACGCTATTGCCTGTAAAAAGGGCTATTTAGAAGTTGGTGACATGCTTATTAGTTTAGCCGCTATGCCTATAAAGGAGCGAGGCATGGTAAACACCTTACGTGTTACAGAAATAGAAAGTTGCAGTTTTTAAAACTCAAATTTCAATTGAACGCTAATGGCATCTTTTTCATCGTCTTCCTTATTTCGATCAGACTGTGCTGTATTTAAATTAGATAGTGAAATACCTAAAAGACGTACGGAGTCTTTCAAATGGTCTTGGTACAATAAGGCCTTGGCTGTCTCAAGGATTATTGCTTTATCCTGAATATAATATGGAAGTGTTTTACTGCGGGTTTGTTGGGTGAAATCGCTATATTTTATTTTAAGTGTTATGGTTTTTCCTGAGATGCCACTTTTATTGAGGCGTCTTGACACTTCTTCTGAGATATGCTCTAGCTTTTCGAGCAAAAAGATTTCTGAAGAGAGGTTCTTACTGAAAGTGCGCTCAGCAGCTAACGATTTTCTGGTCCGATTAGGTTTTACCGCGCTGTTGTGAATACCTCTAACGATATAGTAATAATGAGCTCCCGATTTTCCAAAATTATCTTCGAGGTAGCCAAGAGATTTTGCTTTTAAATCTTTTCCTGTAAAAATGCCCTTTTGGTACATTTTCTCAGCAGTTACCTTTCCAACACCGTAAAATTTACGAATATCCAATTCCTCTAAAAATTGAAGAACATCTTCTGGATTCACTGTCTTTTGGCCGTTTGGTTTGTTGTAATCGCTTGCTATTTTTGCAATAAACTTATTAATGGAAATTCCTGCTGATGCGGTTAAACCCACTTCTTCTTGAATACGTTGTCTAATCTTTTTGGCGATTAGAGTAGCACTTGGCATTCCAATTTTATTTTCAGTGACATCGAGATAGGCCTCATCCAAGGATAAAGGCTCTACCAAGTCTGTGTAATCTAAAAAAATGCTTCTAATTTGTTGAGAGATGTCTCTATAACGGTCAAACCGCGGAGCTACAAAGATTAAATGTGGACATAACTTTTCAGCTATTCGACCCGACATGGCACTTTTTACACCAAATTTTCTTGCTTCATAACTGGCGGCACTAATAACACCGCGATTAGTACCACCACCAACCGCAACTGCTTTACCCCTGAGACGTGGGTTATCCATTTGCTCTACGGAGGCATAAAAGGCATCCATGTCTACATGAATAATCTTTCTAATAGGAAGTGAGTCGTCCATCTTTCAAATTTATAATATCTTTAGCAAAGGTAAATTTAGAAATGGGTAAAACAGCTATCTTATTGGGAGCAACTGGTGTAACAGGAGGGTTTGTGCTAGACTGTCTCTTGAAGGACAACCATTACAACAGTGTTATAGTCTTTGGTCGTTCATCGGTGGGTATTGAACATTCTAAGTTAACGGAACACATTGTGGACCTGTTTGAATTAAAAAAGCAAAAGGCGCATTTTAAGGCAGAGGTTGTTTTCTGTTGTATTGGTACAACAAAGAAAAAAACACCAAATGAAGACTTATATAGAAAAATTGATTACGGAATCCCAGTGACTGCAGCAGAACTGGCCAAGACCAACGATATCCATACATTTTTGGTCATGTCTTCCCTAGGCGCGGATAAAAATAGTACTCTTTTTTATAACAGGACAAAGGGTCAAATGGAAGAAGCTGTGTTTTCCCAAAAAATTTCAAAGACTTATATACTTAGACCTTCCCTAATAGCTGGAAAACGCAACGAAAAACGTCTCGGAGAATATATTGTAAAAGGCCTAATGCGTTTAGTTAATCCGTTTTTAATCGGGAGTTTCAGAAAATATAAATCCATACCTTCTGAACATATAGCCAAAGCCATGGTATATTTAGCCAACGGTAAGCGCGATTCAGGTGTTGTACTTTCAGATGAACTAAATGATTTAGCAAAACTATGGCCATAGAGATTGAACGTA
Source organism: Winogradskyella aurantia (assembly GCF_002266855.1). Lineage (GTDB taxonomy): Bacteria > Bacteroidota > Bacteroidia > Flavobacteriales > Flavobacteriaceae > Winogradskyella > Winogradskyella aurantia. The sequence continues at coordinate 458,894 of NZ_NGJN01000001.1, forward strand.
AGTTTTTAGTCACTTCTGATGCATTTAAAAAGGAAGCGAGAACCAGTTATAGGATTAAACAAGGATTTCTAAACAGTCATGAAGAAAGAACCGTAAGGGTAAGATTAACAAAAGATAAAGGCTATTTAACCGTTAAAGGTAAATCTACTAAAGATGGTCTCTCTCGATTTGAATGGGAACAAGAAATTTCAATAATAGATGCCAATGCTCTTTTGATTCTCTGTGAAGAAACAATCATAGATAAAGTGAGATTTGAGGTACACATTGGATATCACACCTTTGAAGTTGATGAATTTAAAGGTGAAAATAAAGGCTTGATTATAGCCGAAATAGAGTTAAATGCAGAAGATGAGGTCTTTAAAAAACCGTCATGGTTAGGCAAAGAGGTCACGGGGGATATAAAATATTACAATTCACAATTGGCCAAGAATCCTTACCAAAATTGGTAATCTAAGATTAAAAAAAAAGCTCTGAATCTATGTTCAGAGCTTTTTTTAATGCCTTAAAGGTTATTGTGCTTGTGGTGCGCCACTTACAATAATAAATTCTGAGCGTCTATTTTCTTGGTGCTGTTCTTTGGTACAACCACCGCTACAGTCTATTTTAGGTTCAGATTCACCTTTACCTTCTGCAGTAATGCGAGATTCATCAATGCCTTTAGAAATGATATACTGCCTAGTAGATTTAGCCCTGCTATCAGATAATCTCATATTATAAGATTCAGAACCTCTAATATCGGTATGCGAGGTCGTCTTAATGGTCATATCAGGATATTTGTTCATAATTTGAACGATTTTATCCAATTCAAAAGCAGCTTTCGCTGTAATATTGAATTTATCGAACTCGAAATAAATAGGTTCAAGTTCGATGCGATCTGCTACTATGAGTTTTTCTATTGGGTCTAGGGATATTTGAACCTCTTGTTCTTCATCCCTTGTTCCTTTAACTACAACTTGTCTACTGTTGTAATCTGGCATTTCTACTTCTAGCTGTGTATCTTCTTCACACTCTACTATGAATTCAGCTATACCTTCAGAATTTGTTGGTTTTGAAACCACTTTGTTTCCTTGATTATCGAAAAGCGTTACGGAAGCCCCACTTATTGGCTCACGTGTTTTATCATCTAAAACAATTGCTTTTACAAGAACATCACATAAGGGCTGTAGTTTTTTAATGAGATAAATATCATCCCCGCCTTGTCCGCCGTCTCTATTTGAGGACAAAAAACCCTCACCAGACTCTTCGTCAATTGTAAACGCAAAGTCATCGGCGTTGCTACTGATGGGAATGCCCACATTGCGAATAGGAGCCATTTTACCGTCTATTTCTTTAGTGTAAAACACATCCATACCGCCAAGACCTAAATGTCCGTTAGAGGAGAAATATAAGGTGTTATTACTGCTAATAAATGGAAACATTTCCTGTCCTTCAGTATTTACTTTTTGTCCTAGATTTACAGGCTCTCCAATACTACCGTCATCATTGATGGGCGCTTTATAAATATCAAACTGCCCATAACCTCCTGGCATGTTTGATGAAAAGTACAACATTTTACCATCTGCACTGACGGATGGATTCTTAACTGAATAATTAGCACTATTAATGGATAAGGGTTCAACAGTGTCCCAATCTGAACCAAGCTTAGTAGCTTTAAAAATGTACAATTGACCAAAGCGATTATTACTTAATGAATCTTTTTTATAGTCTTTTTCAAAATAACTTTCTCGCGAAAAGTACATTGTATTTCCATCAGGGGTAAACGATGCTAATCCTTCATGATATTTAGTATTAATCTTATCATTCAGTAATTCAGCCTCTTGATAGGAACCGTCTGAGTTTTTGGTTAGTCTGTACATATCCAAAAAAGGCTCATTGTTCCAACCATAGGTTTTTCTATTGTCATTTCTGGCAGAAGTAATATAAAGTATGCCGTTATCCATAGTGCCGCCAAAATCAGACTGTTCTGAATTGAACATGGCATTTTGTACATTAAACTTTTTGCCTTGTTCTAATATTTTTGGAAGGTAATCTGGATTTTTTCTAAATTCTGTAGCTCTATCATCTGAAGGCCGCATAGAGGCGAAACGCTCCATTTGCTCATTGGATTCTTTGTATTTCCCATTGGCTTTAAGCATTTGGGAGTACCTGTATATCATTTCGGGATCATTAGAAGTTTCTAAGGCCTTGGCATACCAGCGTTCAGCTTCAACTGTATTGAAAATATTGTAATAACTTTCGGCGAGTTGTCCGTAAACATAGGCGTCTCCCTTTCCATTTTCTACAAGCTTATTGTAACTTTTAGCAGCTTTAACAAATTCAAATCTCTCAAATTCTTTATCTGCTTTTTTTGTATTACTATTTTGAGCAGTTAAGCTTAAACTACTCATCAACGTAATAAATAATAGGGTTTTTAAGTTTTTCATAATTTAATTTCGCTTAACTGATTAAAAATATCTTGGTGAACGAGAAACACGTCTAGAGAAGTTAAGATCAAATAACAACATAATCTCATGAGATGCAGGAGCAAACGCATTGATGTCTGATGTTACCGCATCATAGGCATATCCAATGCGCACCGATGGCGTAACAGCAAAATTCACCAGACCAGAGAAAGAATCGTCTAGTCTGTACGAAGCACCAATTTCAAATTTTCTAAAGAATCTCGCATTAAGGTTTACGTCAAACGATGTTGGAGCACCAAAAGCAGATTTAACCATAAAAGAGGGTTTAAGTTCTGTATTAGGAGACAAGTCAAACACATAGCCACCAGTTAAAAAATAATGCTGTGTTTCTGAGCCAATTTTATTACCGTTGGCATCCAAGTGTACAGATTCTAACATATTCGGAACGGAAAACGATACATAATATTTATCGGTATAGTAGAAAAAGCCAGCACCAAGATTTGGCGTTGTTTCATTGATATCTTGAAAGAACGGGTCATTAGGATCAACAAGGTCTATGCCAGCCAAACCGATGTCATGAAAAGTTGCACCCGCTTTAATACCAAAGGCTAAACGATGCTCACCGCCTAATCTTAAGGTATAAGAGACATCTACATAGGTGTTGGTTTCCCTCACTGGTCCTAATTGGTCTGCTATAACAGATAAACCCAATCCAAGATTGTTTCCAAGTGGTGAATGGCCAAAAAAGGTACCTGTTTCAGGTGCGCCATCAATACGAGACCATTGATTTCTATATAAAAGCCCAAAGGAAAGACCTTCTCTAGATCCAGCATAGGCTGGATTAATGATATTCATATTATACATGTACTGCGTGTACTGTGGGTCTTGTTGTCCTTGCATTTGCAATGCCAAAAGGAGGACCGCTATTATAGAGAGTTTTTTCATTTGTATAATTTGATTCTGTTAATTGATTATCTATTTATATAAATCCAACCAGTTTTGGTTTTATTACCACCTTGATATATCATACTGTAGAAATATGTACCTACAGGTAACTCGTCACCGTCATTGGTCTGACCTACCCATTCATCTTTATAGTTATCCTTAGAATACACAAGGGTTCCATACCTATTAAAAATTTCTAGACGGCTTACGTCAAAAAATCTCAGGTCAAACGTATCATTTTGGCCAACGGAAACCCCAGGGGAAATTCCTTGAGGAATAACACAGTTGTCAAACTCCACAACCGTAACGTCTTCTAAGACATAAGGACAGCCTGTCGCAATTTCTATAATAATAGCAGTATAATCGCCAGGTTCAGAAACCTCAATAGAGAGAGCGTTTTCACCATCTACGGTCACACCATCACGTAACCATTCAACGGTAATTTCTTGAGGCGTAATGCCATTAGGAACTGCTGTTAAAACTATACCTGAACCAGATTCAGGGCACCACAAAAATTCACCAGTTTCATCATTGTAATAAAAGACATCGGTTGAGATACTCGCACTAAATGCAGCAGGGGTAACGATGAGCTCAACTTCGGATAATTCACGGCAACCTAAGAATCCATCGTTAAGGGCATCGGTGTCTTCAATTCTGATGACCAATACTTCACCATCAGTCCCCGTATACGGTGAACTCACTGGATTTATGGCCTGATTAGCGTCATCTACACTAGTGTAGTAACTGACTGTGAAATCAGTTCCAAACCCAAGAGATTCGGTTAAAGCATCTAAATCGAAATCACCTATACCGTCTCCACCCGTTATATCACACGCAGAAATACTTTGAGGGTCTACATTTCCAGGATCATCGTAAAAGTTAATCTCAACCAAGGCGGAAAGGTATATTTCACTTTGGTCGCAAATACCACCTAAGACCTGTACTTGATAAGTTCCAGATTCTGTAGCTGTATAGGTTGAAGATGTTGCGCCATCTATAGCAAAGCCATCCAAATACCATATGTATTGATCAACATCATAGAAAGTAGTTGCCTCGAGAGCGACGCTGTCAAAACCACAGTAATTCAAAACCTCATCTGGCACCCCTAACTCTGGGTTATCATCTTCAATCGGTGCACCCTCAACTTCCATAGTTACGTCACACACAACTTGACAATTAGTACCATCAGTAGGGCCTGAATCTTGAGTGAATGTATAAGTTCCTGGCTGCTGTGAAAAGTTAGTTATCAGAATAATATAAATAGAATTGGCAGGAACGTTATTCAAATTAATCGTTTCAGAGGCCGTGGCAGAAAAACTACAGTCTGCAATATTTTCTGGTATCAATCCTAAACAGCCGTCTTGCTGGTCAAGAAAAGGCCCCCAAATAATAAAATCGATATCTAATGGGACACCTGTTTCACTAACTTGGTCCAAACTAAATTGGTAATCACCCGCTTCATCAAACAATACAGTATTCCACTGCGGATCTGGTTGCGAGCCCAAACAGTCGTAGTCTAAATACGGAGGCGCAACCTGATCACCAACTACACTTGGGTACTGTATGTCTGGATCTGCACATATTGGCAGTGCGTCCAAACAGAAGGTAGGCTCACCAAGCGTACTTATACATAAATCGAAATTTGAAGTTTCATCATCAGAACCTCCGGAAAAGACTCTCACATAATAGGTATTACCTATAGTTAATGCCGGGGTTAAGCTAAAGTCATCCGTAGAACAATAAATTTCTGATAAGTTGTCGCAGGTACCTTCATAAAGTCCATGGTCTAAGTTGAAGGTTCCTCCGGTAATATTTAGAATTTGAATAATCTGTTGCTCCCCTAAAGCGACAAACTCAAACCAGACATCATCGTCTGGGTCACCAGTACAGCTTCCCGATGGCACACCAGATGGTGTTGCCGCTAAAATAGTACCCGGTGTTGTTACCGCACATGATTCATCATCATTAACCGATGCGACAATAGCGCCACATGGATTATCATTATCTGGAGGACAAGCCAATAATTGGAAGGGCTGGCTATTGATAACACAATTACCATCTTGATCATTACTAATTGTAACAATAATATCTTGTAGGAATGGAAATGGACCTACTTGATAAGTGCCAGGTGCAGTTACATTATCTATCGTGTCTCCATTAATGTTATTTGAAATGGTAAGGGATGTTGCGTCACCAAGGTCGGTTACGTTGACATCTATTAAAAATTGTTCGCCGTTGTCACAATCATCAATGATAGTGTACGTAGCTTGAGGGTTAATACAGGTAGCACAAGACACTGTGTAATTAATGCCAGTATTCATGGGTGCAGATCCACCTGCACAACTAAAGATACCATCAGAATTTACATAAAACGAAATTGTATCTCCAAATGATTGAAAGCTAAGGCCACCAATATTACCACCATTACCGTAATTGTCGTCAGCTGGAGCAAAACCAGGGAAAGGAGTTCCATCAGAGTCTAGTACAACGAGTTCATCCCAGCCATCCTCAACAAAACCTGAGTTAAAGTTTAAATTTAGTGGAGTCCCATCATTACTGGTAAAGGTAAATATGACAGGGTTCGTGGCACCGTCATCATCGTAACAATAATCCTGTGTTACGGGACCTCCATTTGTACAATCCAAAACGAAATCTGTTTGAATATCAGTTGTAAAGTTCAGTGGTCCAGCCCAAGAGCTGTTACCCGAAGTACAATTCGCTAAAATATACACTTCATAATCAGTGGATGGTGATAAGTTCGTTTCGCTTATAGTGGTTGTTGTAACGGTAGTTCCAGGACCTGTTGGAACACCTGTACCTGCCGGTTGTATCACATATTCCCAAGAGGTTTCACCGTTGTTACCAATCCAAGAAATATCGGCTGAAGTAGCAGTAATATTCGAGGCATTTAAGCTGCTTGGAGCAATACAAAAGGTACCACAAGTCTCTACTCTCATAAAGTCAATAGACATATCACCTTCAAAACCACCTGTTCCTGTATGACTGAACTCTATATAAATAGTTTGGCCTAAATACGCATCAAGGTTAATTCCAATCGGCACCCAGTCCTGAGCACCAGAAGTTTGAAACTCACCAATCCAAGTAAACAATGTTGTGAATGGGCCAGAGGGGGAGTTTGCAACACCAACATTCAAGGTGCCCATATCCGCGCCAAAGGCATGCATATAAAATGATAATTCGGCACCATCAGATGCAGCAGAAAGATCAATTGCTGGACTCACGGCAGAAGCCGTATTCGTAGTGCCACCAGATGACTCGTAATTCATATAGTTAGCACCACTAAAAGCATTATCTGGTCCTGTTCCAAAAGATCCTGAAGCTCCGGGAATTTCCCAGAATCCGTCTTGATTGGTATTGGTAATATCTCCAGTCCATCCATCGAAGGTATCAAATTCAGCAGTATAAATAAAAGATGAACTTCCTGAACCGCAGGTCACACCTACTGGTGGTGGTGGTGGGGTATTTTCGGTTGTAAATTCAATAGGTCCTTCCCAATTGCTAAAATCTGTTGTGCTACATACCGCCCGGACATAAACTTCATAGGCTGTACTTGAACTTAATGGGCTAGCCGTGTAAGGATTGGTAGTAGTACTTGTACCATTTCCTGTTGGAACGCCCGTGCCTACTGGCTGTACAACAACTTCCCACTCTGTTTCCGAGCCTCCAGCGTTCCAGCTGATTTCGGCAGAAGTGTCTGTGATGTTCGCTACGGCAATATTCGTAACGACTGGGCATGTTGGTGGCGTTTCTGACCTAAGTGTTGGGGAATCAAAACAAAATCCCCATTCAAAGCCGGCACCACCACCTGGGCCATCATCATAAAAGGCTAATCTATATCTAAAGCCAGAAAGCTGTGTCGCTGTAAAGCCTGCAATATTTAATTGTGTACTCGTAAAGGCATCCTTTGCAGGTGTACAAAAATTATCAGTTGGAACATTTGCACTTTCCTCAAATACTTCCCAACTTAACCAAGTACTAGAATCAGCATCCCAATATTCAATCCGCAACACATCGCCAAGAGCATTATAAACATAATCTACGTCCATAAATATCCACGTCTCAGCGGCCGTAAATGCAGCGGATAAATCAATGACGGGAGATTCCGCAAAGATATCGTCATCACTGCCAAAACCAGCATCATCATCATCAAAAGCAAAATTACTTGTTACCGTTGGATCAGCCTCAAATGCCGTTGGATCAGTATTATAGGTCCCAGTGACTTGCCAATTGGCATTTGGCCAATTTGCAGGTTGGTTTAAAACTTGTGCGCTAAGTGAAATATATGAGCACAAAAGCAATAAAGTGAGCGTAACTTTTTTCATTAGTTATTAGTTTGTTAAAAATTATATATCCTTTATAATCAAATTATTATAAAGGATTAATTTTAATTAATATTTTTTTGAGGCTATACAAGGCTTCAAGAAATAAAATCGTAGGTTTTCTTAATAGCAAGTCGAATATATAAAAAATGGCTATTAACAGGATATTAACAATACTATAATAGATTAAGTACCGTATTTATCGACAAATGACTAATTCCTATTTCATGGATGTTTTAACTCCATATATACGGGAAAATGATCGCTATAACCACCCTTATAGTGCTTGCCAACATAGGTTCTAAAAGGCTGTCCTTTATACTTACCATCGTATTGGGTTAGAAACCTGTCGTCAAATACTGCAGCATTGTTATAAACTAAAGCTGATTTTTCACTGTTGAGGAAATTTGTTGAGCATAAGATTTGATCGAACAAATGCCACTCAAAGTTATGACTTAAGCTACCCGCATCTCTTGACCAAACTGTTTTGAATGGGTTGTACAGCTGACTTTTTGCTTCCATCAGCTTTATACTTTTATTATCTGGATTATCGTTAAAATCGCCCATAACAATAATTTTAGCATCGTCATTGTTGGATTTGATATCTTGAATTATAGTATTTACTGCAGTAGCTGCAGCCAAGCGTTTATGTGCTGTTTCTTTTTCACCCTCGCGCCGAGATGACCAATGATTTACGAGTATGTTTAAGGTTTCATTTTTTAATTCGCCTTCAACCAAAAGAATGTCCCTAGTATAATCGCGCTGGCCAAGGTCATCCTCAAGATAAACAGGGAACGATTGCGAGTAATTCAATTTGAACACTTCTTTTTTATATAATAACGCCACGTCAATACCGCGCTCATCAGGTGAATCATAATGTATAAAGTCATAATTCTCCTTTTCTAAGGGTTTCACACGTATAAGGTCTGTCAGTACCTTTTTGTTTTCAACTTCCGCAAGGCCAACTAGGGTAGGAGCCGTATTTAAATTTTCAGGGCCAATCTGAGAAATAGCGTGCCCTATTTTATTTAGCTTATTAGTGTATCTTTTCGTAGTCCAACGTTTTTTGGAAAAAGGTAAGAAATCATTGTCGTCCGCAGTTGTGTTGTCGAACGGATCAAATAGGTTTTCTATATTGTAAAACGCTATGGTTATTACATTGGCTGTACTGTTCATGGCCATAAATATATAATTTTAAAACAGGATGCTTAAAAAGCGATTTACTTAACTTTGTACTTTATTTGATGTATGATAGAAAAAAAGAATATAGCTTTAGAAACAGTTGTGCTGATTGGGATAATAACCCAAGACCAAGATGAAGCAAAATCTAAGGAATATTTGGATGAGCTGGAGTTTTTAACCTTTACGGCTGGTGGTGAGGTCATTAAACGGTTTACCCAAAAAATGACCATGCCCAATCCTAAAACTTTTATCGGCACCGGTAAAATGAATGAAGTGCACGAATATGTTAAAGAGCATGAGGTAGGTACAGTAATTTTTGATGACGAACTGTCTCCTGCCCAAGAGCGAAATATTAGTAAGATCTTAAAGTGTAAAATTTTAGATCGTACCAATCTTATTCTAGACATTTTTGCGCAACGTGCCAAGACCAGTTATGCAAGAACACAAGTAGAATTGGCACAATGTGAGTATTTGCTACCAAGACTTAAGGGTATGTGGACGCATTTGGAACGACAAAAAGGGGGTATTGGAATGCGTGGTCCTGGTGAGACCGAGATTGAAACCGATAGACGTATTGTTAGGGATAAAATTGCTTTACTTAAGGAAAAAATTAAGACTATCGATAAGCAAATGGCCGTTCAGCGTGGCAATCGCGGTAAAATGGTTAGAGTGGCCCTTGTGGGTTATACCAACGTAGGTAAGTCTACACTTATGAATGTTATTAGTAAGAGCGAAGTGTTTGCGGAAAATAAATTGTTTGCCACTTTAGACACCACTGTAAGAAAGGTAGTCATTGGAAATCTTCCTTTTTTGGTTAGTGATACTGTAGGTTTTATAAGAAAATTACCCACACAGCTGGTAGAATCCTTTAAGAGTACCTTAGATGAGGTCCGAGAAGCAGATCTTTTGCTGCATGTTGTTGATATTTCCCATTCTAATTTTGAAGAACACATTGCTTCGGTAAATCAGATTTTAGAGGAAATAGGAGCGAGGGATAAGCCAACGATCATGGTGTTTAATAAAATCGATGCCTATGTTCCAGAACCTTTCGATGAAGAGGCAGAGGGTCAAGAAACATATAGAGCCAGTTATACCATTGAAGACTGGAAGAATACATGGATGGCAAAGATTGGTGATAAGGCTTTGTTCATTTCGGCATTAAATAAAGAGAATTTAGATGAATTTAGAAAACGCGTCTATGAAGAAGTCAGGGAAATTCATATAACACGGTTTCCATACAATCATTTCCTGTATCCAGACGTTGAAGATATAGAATAATCAAGTCATATTCTATTAATGGATTCTCACCAATTGTATTTAACGTCTTGGCTTAAAAAAAGGTTCAAAAACAAATGGATAAAGGCAGTGGTCATACTTCTCGCCTCTGTTTGTTTATTTATCGTTGGACTTTACATAAGTATTTATTTAGGACTTTTTGGAGAGTTGCCCTCAAAAAAAGATTTGAGTTCCATTAAACAAGAGCAAGCCACGCAATTGTTAGATCAACATGAAAGGTTAATCGGCAAATACTATATCTACGATAGACAGCCCGTAGCATTTGAAGATTTCCCACAACACCTAATCAATGCCCTTGTAGCCACGGAAGATAGTAGATTTTATAAACACGACGGTATTGATAACATGAGTTTAATACGCGTATTTGTAAAAAATTTAATTTTTCAAGATAAATCGGCAGGAGGAGGCAGCACTATAACGCTTCAGCTTGCAAAGAATTTGTACGGAAGGGAAGATTATATGTTGTTTAGCATGCTTATTAATAAATTTAAAGAATCTATTATTGCTAAGCGTTTAGAAGCAATTTATATCAAAGAAGAGATTCTAACGCTTTATCTTAATACTGTACCTTTTTCAGATAACACATATGGTATAGAAAGCGCATCGCTTAAGTTCTTCAATAAATCAGCAAAGGAGCTATCAATAACAGAAGCTGCTACATTGGTTGGGACATTAAAAGCCAACACTTACTTCAACCCAAGAACACATGCAGAACGAAGCAAGAAACGACGAAATGTAGTATTGCATCAAATGGTCAATAACGGGTATCTTTCAAAAGACTCTTTAAACTTTTACACCACCCAAGATTTAAAATTAGATTATCATTCTTTTAATCATGATTTAGGTATTGCACCTTACTTTAGAGAAGAAGTAAAACAGCAACTGGAAGCTATATTAGATTCTATAAAAACACCAGAGGGTAAATTCTATAATCTTTATAAGGACGGTTTAGTAGTGCATACAACGCTAGATGTTACGATGCAAAGTATGGCAGAGGCAGCCATGAAGGAACACCTCACCAAATTACAGAGCGATTTTGAGGCGTCTTATGGTAATAATTCTCCTTGGAATCTTAGCTCTGAAGTGCTTAAATCTGCTATAACTAATTTACCCATCGTTAAGCAATATAAAGAACAAGGTTTAACGGATGCACAACTAATGGATTCATTGCGAATTAAACGCCCCGTAGCATTATTTGACTGGAATGACAATATAATTAGAAACGTATCCATTCTCGATAGTTTGAAGCATTATTTAAAGTTTTTAAACATAGGCATGTTGTCTATTGAACCTTCTACCGGAGCGGTAAGAACTTATATTGGAGGTATAGATTATAGATATTTTAAATACGATCATATTTCGCAGAGTGAAAGACAAGTTGGCTCAACGTTTAAGCCTTTTGTCTATACGGCTGCAATTGAAGATGGTTTAAAACCGTGCACTTACTTTGCCTTAGACAAAATAACGTACACGGATTACGATGACTGGACACCAACCAACTCGGGTAATGCGGAACAAGACCCTTATATTAATTATACTTTGGAAAAGGCGCTGAGCAACTCCGTTAATACCATATCGGTAAAAGTATTAAATGAAGTGGGCATAGCTAAAGTTTTAGAACAAGCTAAAAAATTAGGAATTTCAAAAGAACTACCAAACGAGCCTTCTCTAGCTTTAGGTACTGCTGAAATAAACTTAGGCGAATTAACAGGAGCCTATGCCAGTTATGTGAATAAAAGTAGGGCTGTAAAGCCCTATTATATAACTAAAATAGAAGACAAATACGGAAATGTTATAGCAAGCTTTGAACCAAAGGTTTCTAGGAAAGAAGCTTACAGTCAATATACAAGGCAGGTAATGCTGGAAATGATGAAATCTACAGTAGATAGGGGGACAGCATCTCGGCTGAGAAACACCTATGGATTAACGAATGCTATTGCGGGTAAAACAGGTACAACCCAAAACAATAAAGACGGCTGGTTTGTTGGTCTAACTCCAAACTTAGTCACCGTGACCTGGGTTGGTAATGACAACCATTCTGTTGGATTCAAAACTACAAGAATGGGACAAGGAGCAAATTCAGCCTTACCTATTTTTGCTAAATTCTATCAAAAATTAAATCGCAGTGATGAATTTAGTGCTATCACTAAAGCAAAATTTGAAAATGCTTCAGAAGATGTTTTAAAGGATCTAGATTGTAAACCTACAAAACGCGATGGTTTTATAAAAAGGCTATTTAAGAAAAGAAATAAACAGAAAAAATTCAATTAAAAAACCCCGCTAAAAGGATAAGCAGGGTTTTTATGTTTTAAAACGGGATGTCTCAGAATTTATAGCTTAGTCCAAAAGTCCAGAAGGATTGCAGTTTGTTGTCCACATTATCAAAATTAGGCTCAGTGCCCGTGCCATCCCAATTATCTAAGGCAAAATTAACCGCCTCTTGGTTGTTGTCTCTCAGACCAAAATCAAATCCTAAACCAATATTTTTCCAAAGGGTATATCCAAATGAGTTTGTCCAAGTCCAGTTAGAAAGATTTGCATCTTCATAACTTTGAAATAAAGAGAGATTAGATTTAATATTTAGCTTACCAATGGTTTTGGTATAATCCGCTACAATTTTAGCACCAAGAGAAGAGTCAAAAACGGTATCGCCACTAGAGAAAACAAAGTTGTAGTTTAAAGGGTGGATAACAACAGTTAAGTCTGCGTTTGGCGTCCAAGTTAAACCAACACCCAAATCCAGATAGCCAGGGTCATTAAAATTGTCAATAATGGTTGAACGGTATTCACCAAAAGTAGATAATGCCCAAGATTTGCTTAGCCTGTAACCATAAAGGGACGAAATGTTAAACACATCTGTGGTGGATCTAAAGCTATCATCGTCATTAGGGTCATCTTTATCATCTAACTTTACCCAATTTAAATTTAAGGTCAAGGCGTTTTTCCAGAAATACTTGTCTTCAATTTTATTGGCATAAGCGTTTACAGTAAAGCCTATGTTTCCAGCCTCGTTATTAGGAGTACCTTGGGCATACCAATTATTAAAATTAGATAAGCTACCACCAATGGTTCCAAAAGCACCTATTCGCCAACCTGGCAGGGCGTCAATGATTGCCTGAATAGAGTCTGCTTGTGCCTGATATTTATCGACCTCTGCTTTTTTCTCTGCTTTTTGGGCCAATAGCTCTTCTTTGGTTTGTGAAAAGCTAAAACTAAATACCGTAATCAGCAATACGGATAGAAGTAATTTTTTAAGCATATGCAATTAGTATTAAGTTGATTATAACGTTTGTTGAGCGCAAATATAAGTTTTTATTTATTTCCTTTTATATAAAGGCACAGATGAGCAAGCCTCACCAAACATTACCGATTTTGCTATAGGTTTAAGGCGTTGAGATAAAAGTACTAAGGCGTTTGAAGGTACTGGCTTATGGGAACAGCCTTTAATGATCACTGGCATATCCCTATATATTTCAATATTAAGATTTGAAATAATTGAGCTGAAAATAATAGACTCTAAATGCTCTAAAGACCCAATAGCTGAAAGTTTAGCGTAGTCTTCTAATTTCATGGAAATAAGCATATAGGCCCAATCTGGCACAATAGCATCCGTTGAGCAATATAATGCCACATAGCCATCTTTATATTGAGACCAATCATGTTCAGCAACAAAAGCTCTAAAGTCTTTTTCCCTCAGCACAAGCCCTTCAAACAACCAATCTTTGATGTCGAGCGAAAAACGTGGTCCTTCGGGGTAATAATCTTCTAAATCAATTACCTTCAGTTTGCTATTGGCAACCCTATTAATTATTTCTTCTGCCATAATTTATCTAACTGCATATCGTCTTAAACCGTAATTGGTTTCATTATGCTCTATATGTTTTAAGTAAATTTTACTTCCATTTAGTATAGGTTCGACCATTTCTGAACGGTGCAAGCGTTCATAAGTATCGATAGCAATGGAATGTCTTTTGTCTAAATATTCAAAAAGATGAATAGATTCAATTTTTGAAGTCCAACCTCCTGTTATTCTCCCTTCAAATACTTTTGATTTTGAACCACTTCCGTAAGCAATAAAGCCAACTGTTGAACTAGAGAGGTCTTCATTGCGACGAAAAGCATCAGCTAACACACTTAGTAGAGACATAAATATGGATGCGGTATACATATTCCCAATTTCTGAAGAGGCAAGTTCGCCTGAGCTAATCTTATTTTTGATAAATCCACTATATAATTGAGATTTGTAGGCTTTTTTTAACCACTCTTTGTCTTCAATAGTTTCTTGTTTGCCGATTTCCAATTCTAATGTCTCGAGGTTTGGAGTTCCTTTTATCCAAGCAAGCCAGTTGTTAAATATAATTCTTCTACCGTGATAGGCGTATGGAAGATGAAAAACAATTTTATCCCACCTGTCTATAAAAACAGTTGGTTTTTGTTGATTAAAATGTGATAGTGCTTCGGTAATTCTATCTTCATAGCAGGCATTTGAAAATTGGCCATCAAAGACGGGCTCTTCCTTGAACACCTCTACTACCGCACTTGTATCACTCCAAAATTGTGAATTTGTCTTTGCAACGAATTCGTTTATTTTTTCCTCCGTTACTTCAAGATTCAGGGTTTCAAAAACAGACTGTAATATCTCAGTTTTGCTAAAGGAGCGCCTTGGTTTAAAGAAATCGCCTTCGCTTTTTGAGGCGACACCCCAAATGTCATTAATTTCTATAATGGACGGTTCGTGGCTCACCAAAACAGCTACAGCCCCGGCACCTTGTGTATATTCACCTGTTGAATTTAAATCGTATTTGGATAAGTCTGATGCAATAACCACGGCTTTTCTTGACGAATCCTGCTTTACCCAGTCTAGGCTATTGTGTAAGGCATCAACGGCACCCACACATGCAAAGGTCATATCCAAGATATCACAGTGCTTAAAACTGCGCGTGCCGTATTTCTCCTGCAATTGCTTTTCTACAATTTCAACGGCATAGGTTGCGGTTGGCTTAGAGCCATCAATAGCGCTTTCCGTGCCTAAATAAACCCGTCCAATATCATTTGGGTTAATGTCATTTTGATTAATAAGATTAAGTAAGGCATTTGCGGCAAAGGTTGCAGCATCTTCTCCAACATTTGGTATAGCCATTTTTTTTAAACCTAAGCCTTTTTGCAGTTTTTCAGGGATTATTCCTCTAGCCTCAGCCAAATCTTTTATGGGCACATACAGCGGGGGGACATAAAATGCTATTGAATCTATTCCTACACTAGTCATATCCCAAATTATAACATACCTAACTCCAGCTTGGCTTCCTCACTCATTAAGTCCTGTGACCAAGGTGGATCAAATGTAATTTCTACCTCAGCATCTTTAATTTCATTAATAGACTTTACTTTTTCTTCTACTTCAAGCGGAAGAGTTTCTGCAACAGGGCAGTTTGGAGAGGTTAAGGTCATTAATATTTTTACTTCAGAATCTTCATTTACGAAAACATCGTAAATAAGACCGAGTTCATAGATATCAACAGGAATTTCAGGATCGAAAATGGTTTTTAAGACCCTTACAATTTTATCTCCTAATACATTTGTGTCTATAGTGGTATCGCTCATATTAATTCAATTGTGTTTGGTACGCAATAGCATACATTTTTAGTTGCTTTATCATACTCACCAATCCGTTGGCGCGCGTCGGTGACAGATGCTCTTTAAGGCCAATTTGGTCAATGAAGTCCGTGTTGGCTTCTATAATGGCTTTTGGATGTTGGTTTGAGAAAACCCGAATGAGAATCGCTATAATGCCTTTGGTAATTATAGCGTCGCTATCAGCGGTAAATTTTACTTTATCATCGTCCATATCCGCATGAACCCAGACTTTACTCTGGCAACCTTTAATGATATGGTCCTCAGTTTTAAATTTTGGGTCAATTAAAGGCAAACTTTTGCCTAGGTCAATCATATATTGGTAACGATCTTCCCAATTGTCGAACATAGAAAATTCATCTATTATATCCTTTTGTACGTCTTCAATCGTCATAGCAGTAATTATTTTAAACAAAGTTACAAAATAGCTACTGTTTAGACACACTTTCCTTAATAGATAATATCTTGGTAACCAGCGCTTCAATTTCCTTGGGAGGATATCCGTGATCAAAAGTGGGCGTAGTGATTTCTTTTGTACCATGTATAATGGTGAGACTAGCATGCGGTGCCGCATCGTAATGACGTTTATCCGTAGGTGCAACTAGATTCTGAAAGGCATCCTCGTCAACCTCACCAAGTAACTTGGAAAGACTATCCCAGTCTGCTTTGGTGTTCGGATATTTTTGAATTTGCTCAAAATTTCGGTCTTGTGTTATTTTTATGTCCTCTTCAGAGATGTAGATATATTCAAAAAAACCTCTTGTCGATGCCCTGTAGGCTAAAGCAACCTTATTATTGATGGTGTCATTGCCCTTGGTTATATCTTCATTTGACATGCTGCTAGGTGTATCTGATTTTGACGAGTGTCTTTTGACTGAATTACAAGATGCAACAACCACAACAAGGGCCAAAATGCTCATAATAACTTTCATAAATCAGGTTTTAAAAGTAAAACTATTGTCTTTTTATATCTAAAGGTATGCCAAAATGAAAAAGACATAAAATGTGGCCTTCTTTAAACGCTCAGGGTAACGATACTGGAAATGGTTTGCAAAGTAAGGCTGAACGGAGAGCTATTAAGATAGCATCATAATGGCTTTTTTAAGGGCAGCGATAAATACATCTATTTCTTCTTTTGTATTGTAAAACATAAAAGAGGCTCTTATTGTACCAGGGATTTGGTAATAATCCATTATAGGTTGTGCGCAATGGTGTCCGGTTCTAACCGCAATACCCATTTTATCTAATATGGTCCCAATATCGTACGGGTGTATATTGCCAACATTGAATGAAATTACAGAGGTTTTTTCTTTAGCGGTACCATAAATTTTCATTCCCTCAATTTCTGACAATTTCCCGGTCGCATAACTGAGTAATTCTTGCTCGTATTTGGCAATAGCATTAAAACCTATAGCATTCATATAATCCAATGCAGCACCAAAAGCAATACCACCACAAACGTTTGGGGTACCTGCTTCAAATTTGTGCGGTAAGTCTGCGTAAGACGTTTTCTCAAAAGTAACCTCAGCAATCATCTCACCACCACCTTGATAGGGAGGAAGCGCTTTTAACCACTTTTCTTTACCGTAAAGCATGCCAATGCCCGTTGGGCCACAAATTTTGTGAGCAGAACAGACGTAAAAATCGACGTTTAATTTTTGAACATCTGGTTTTAAATGCGGACAGGATTGAGCACCATCAACTAAAACAGCCGCCCCATAAGCATGTGCTTTTTCAATTATATACTCTATAGGATTTATGGTGCCTAAGGCATTTGAAATATGGTTTACAAAAACCAGCTTTGTATTTTCATTTAAAAGTGCATCAAATTCAGAAAGAATTAATTCACCCGCTTCATTCATTGGAATTACCTTTAATTCAGCACCTGTGCGCTCGCAGAGCATTTGCCAAGGAACAATATTGCTGTGGTGTTCTAGTGCAGAAACCAGAATCTCATCACCAACTTTTAAAAGAGACGAAAAACCACTCGCTACCAAATTAATGCCATGGGTTGTACCAGACGTAAATATAATTTCATGGGAATGAGCTGCATTGAAATGTTTTTGGATTTTTTGTCGAGATTGTTCATAAGCATCTGTAGCCTCCTGACTTAAGCTATGAACGCCTCTATGAATATTAGCGTTGTAATTAGAGTAGTAGTCTACAATTACATCAATGACCTGTTGAGGCGTCTGTGACGTTGCGGCATTATCAAAATACACCAAAGGTTTTCCATTGATCTTGCGTTTAAGAATAGGAAAATCTTTTCTTATGGTTTCTACGTCAAATGCGGCATGCTCTTTTACTAGGTTCATTTATAAATTAAATCCAATATTAACGCCTAACTTCTGGGCAATTATTTTAGTAATTCTATTTTTTATTTCAGGAATTGTAACGGTCTCCAGTACGTTATTGCTAAAACCGAACATCAGTAAGGCTCTAGCTTCTTTCTTCGGGATGCCTCGAGACCTTAAATAAAACATGGCGCTCTCGTCAAGTTGTCCAATAGTACAACCATGAGAACACTTTACATCATCTGCAAAAATCTCCAATTGAGGTTTAGTATTGATACTGGCTTTGTCGCTTATTAAGATGTTATTATTCGCCTGAAATGCATTTGTTTTTTGAGCTTCTTTTTCAACGACAACCTTTCCATTAAATACACCAGTAGCATTATCATCAAAAATACCTTTGTAATCTTGATGGCTCTCACAGTTGGGCTCTATGTGATGCACAAGCGTATTGTGGTCTACATGCTGCTTATTCCCAATAATGGTAATCCCTTTCATAGTAGAATCGATACGCTCACCATTCTGGAAGAAACTGACATTATTGCGTGTTAATTTTCCACCGAAGGAGAAGGTGTGTAACTTAGCCACACTTTCCCGTTTTTGGTTGATGAAGGTATTGTCAATCAAAGACGCTGTTTGTCTGTCGTTCTGTATTTTATAATAATCTACAATGGCTCTTTTGTTAGCAAAAACTTCTGTGACACTATTAGTCAGTACCGGATTATCCGTTAAACTCTGATGGCGTTCAATAATTTGAACATGTGCATTTTCATCAACTACAATAAGGTTTCTAGGTTGTAACAATAAAGCCGATTCATCGCCTGTTGAAAAATGTAAAATCTGAATGGGTTTTTCAACCACCTTGTTTTTTGGAATATGAATGTAAGCGCCCTCAGCGGAAAATGCTGTGTTTAGGGATGATAACCCATCCTTTGCGGCAATTTTATTGAAGTAATTGTCAATGACTAGCCTATACTTAGGCTTTGTTAGCGCAGCAGACATTAAACATACATCTATACCATCATGCGTAGTCTGAGACAAATGTGAAGAATACTTACCATCTACAAATATGATTTTGTATGAATCAATATCATGGATAAAATACTTCTTCACCTCACCGTAATCCAGAGCCTTTTCATGCTTTGGAAATACACTATAGTCATACTTTAAAATGGAGTTTAAGGATGTATATTTCCAAGCTTCCTGACGTTTAGTCGGAAAGCCTTCAATTTCAAAGTTCTTTATGGCCTGTGTCCTAATATCGTGTATTGGAGACTCTATATTCACAGTGTCTTCAAATGCCATGAAGCAGGATACTAATTTATCTTTTAATTCCATTTGTTGCCTCTTTGGACACTGAGGTTCTCAAGGTGTCCTATTTCAATTGAGTTTTGTTTTAAGTCATTTAAAGAACCTCAATGACCAAACTAAAATCAATTATGCGTTTACTTCTTCTTTAATCCAATCGTAACCTTTAGCTTCTAACTCGTGCGCTAATTCCTTAGGCCCCGATTTTACTATACGTCCATTGTGTAGCACATGGACATAGTCTGGAATAATATAATCTAATAACCTTTGGTAATGCGTGATTACAATTACGGCATTATCCTTAGATTTAAGCTTATTTACTCCATTAGCTACAATACGCAGCGCATCAATATCTAAACCAGAATCTGTTTCGTCAAGTATTGCTAATTTTGGCTCTAACATGGCCATTTGAAATATCTCGTTGCGCTTTTTCTCACCTCCGGAGAAGCCGTCATTAAGGGAACGCGACAAAAATTTACGGTCAATTTCTAATAGCTCAGCTTTTTCTCTTATCATTTTCAACATTTCATTAGCCGGCATATCGTCAAGACCTTTCGCTTTCCGAGTTTCATTTATGGCAGTCTTCATAAAGTTGGTCACACTCACCCCAGGTATTTCTACGGGGTATTGAAAAGACAGAAAGATACCTCTGTGAGCACGCTCATCTGGACCTAGCTCATCGATATTTTCGCCGTTCAAGAGGATTTCACCTTCCTCAACGTCGTAATCCTCTTTTCCTGCTATGACTGAGGCCAAGGTGCTTTTACCGGAACCGTTAGGTCCCATGATAGCGTGAACCTCACCTGGTTTTACGCTAAGGTTAATACCTCTTAATATAGCTTTGTCTTCAACACTTGCGTGTAAGTTTTTTATCTCTAACATGATTTTAATTTGCTAATTTTATTACGTCGTCTCTATTTTTTGAAGGCGCCTCCACCTTTAATATATCTTTAATCTCTACGCGGTATGGCCAGCCCTCTTCATCCTTAGGCTTTTCAAATTTGCGTACCCTAACCGTTACCGGCACCATATCTGTATCTTCCGTTTTGAAGGGTTTAACCTGTTCAGCTAGAGTGTGCATATTTTTATCGATTACCACACCATAGATATCGTTCTTAGTTTGAAGTACCGCAGCGTCCGCATAGTATACAAACTCCCCTTTCATCGTGATTAACCCATCATTTTGGCTATAGGATTTATCCCTAGATTCTTCAAGGCTGGTAGCTTGGTTTTGCTCATTTTTGCAGGCCATCACTAACAAACACAGGATAAAAATGATATTGATTTTTCTCATTGTAAGATGATTTTATCCAACAGAACCTTCTAAACTAATTTCCAATAATTTTTGAGCCTCAACGGCAAACTCCATAGGGAGTTTATTCAGCACATCCTTGCTAAAACCATTTACAATTAAGGCAATGGCCTTTTCGGTATCAATGCCACGCTGGTTACAGTAAAAAATCTGATCTTCCCCAATTTTACTTGTGGTAGCCTCATGCTCAACTTGAGCTGTCTTATTTTTAGCTTCTATATACGGAAAGGTATGTGCACCACACTCATTACCCATCAATAAACTGTCACATTGAGAGAAGTTACGCGCATTATCAGCCCGCGGACTTATTTGTACTAATCCACGATACGAATTTTGTGACTTACCAGCAGAAATACCTTTTGAAATGATGGTAGATTTGGTGTTTTTGCCAAGGTGTATCATTTTAGTCCCTGTGTCTGCCTGTTGGAAGTTATTGGTTACGGCAATAGAGTAAAATTCTCCAACAGAATTATCACCCTTCAACACGCATGACGGATATTTCCATGTTATGGCACTACCAGTCTCTACTTGGGTCCATGAGATTTTCGCATTTTTCTCGCACAAGCCACGTTTGGTGACAAAATTATAGACCCCTCCTTTACCTTCTGAATTTCCAGGATACCAGTTCTGGACTGTTGAATATTTAATCTCTGCATTGTCAAGAGCAATAAGCTCAACTACAGCAGCATGTAACTGATTTTCATCGCGACTCGGTGCCGTGCAGCCCTCTAGATAACTTACATAACTTCCTTCATCGGCGACTACCAAGGTGCGTTCAAATTGACCTGTCCCTGCTTGATTGATTCTGAAATATGTAGATAACTCCATGGGACATTTAACCCCTTTAGGAATGTAGCAAAACGAGCCATCACTGAAAACGGCCGAATTGAGTGCTGCATAAAAGTTATCCTTTTTAGGGACAACCGTTCCTATATATTTTCGAACCAATTCCGGATACTCTTGGATGGCTTCTGAAATACTCATAAAAATGATACCCTTCTCCGCTAAAGTTTTCTTAAATGTGGTTGCTACCGAAACAGAATCTACTACCACATCCATAGCAACGCCTGCTAATTTCTTTTGCTCGTCTAAGGAAATACCTAATTTTTTAAATGTGGCCAGAAGTTCAGGGTCTACTTCGTCTAAACTGTCATATTTTGGCTTACTATTAGGTGCTGAGTAATAGGAGATTGCTTGAAAGTCTGGTTTTTTGTAGTGGATATTAGCCCATTCGGGTTCTATCATATCTTCCCAGGCCCTAAAGGCTTCAAGACGCCATTCGGTCATCCATTGTGGTTCATTTTTCTTTTTTGAAATTGCCCTAACAATGTCCTCATTTAAGCCATTGGGAAATGTATCAGATTCAATATCTGTATAAAAACCGTATTCGTATTCCTTGGTTTTTAACTCTTCCCTTAAATCGTCTTCTGTATATTTTGACATAGTATTTTTTATTACAGTGAAAATGATTCACCACAACCACAAGTGCGGTTAGCATTAGGATTATTAAAAACAAAGCCTGTGCCATTAAGCCCACCAGAATATTCTAGTGTGGTGCCGATGAGGTATAGAAAGCTTTTTTTATCAACAATAATTTTGATACCGTTGTCTTCAAAAATCTTGTCACCTTCTTCTTGTGATTTATCAAATTTTAGGTCATAGGATAACCCAGAGCATCCGCCGCTTTTAACACCAACCCTAATAAAATCAGTGGTATAGTTATAACCGTCATCAGCCATCAGTTCAATGACCTTTTTTTTAGCCTGTTCAGAAACTTTAATCATTATCCTTAACTAGATTAGTTCTAAATTGTATGCAAATATAATATATAAGTCCGCTTTAACCATAGCTACTAACATATTATTAGCATATAATGAAATAAGGTTTACTTATCATAAAATGGGCACTTTAACGGGTTTTGTAGCACCTGGAAATTTAAATGTTTAATGTTTTTGTTGAAAGGTATTTTAATGTAATTATTGGTCTGAAGAGAATTAATTTTGAAAATTAAAATTGTTAATGAAAGAATTATCTGTTAAGGTAAGTAAAAACGCTTTTAAATCCGCCTTATCAGACTCTGATAGCTGCACCCCGCCTTGATCAATATTTTTCATTAATGGGTCAATGGTGGGTGAATTCTGAAGTCCCTCACTATAAAAGTCAATAACCTCATCTAATGTAGCGAATCTACCGTCGTGCATATAGGGTGCTGTAAAGGCTAAATTCCGAAGTGAGGGGGTTCTAAACTTTCCATTGTCATTGGGGTCGCCAGTTATGGCACCTAAACCAAGATCGGTTATCGTGGCGTCCAAACCATTATTGTGAAATTCATTGTCTGTCCAAAGGGGATTGTATGGGTTACCGTGGCAATGAAAACAGTCGCCCTTGTCTTCCCTTAAAAAAATGTCTAGCCCATTCAGTTCCTGGGCAGTTAAGTTAGCCTCACCTAGTGTAAAGCGATCAAACTTAGAATTTGCCGAAATAAGGGTACGCTCAAATTGTGCAATGGCCATGGTTGTTAATTCCTTGGTAACGGCGTCACTATTAAAAGCTAATCTAAATAATTCTGGATAATCCGGATGGTTTTGTAACCGCTGCACAACCTCAGTCCAATTGCTGTGAAGTTCAATAGGATTTTCAACTGGTTCAAGGGCTTGGCGTTCCAAACTTAAGGCGCTTCCATCCCAATTGAAACGCTCGTTGTAGTTCCAAGCCAAATTAAATAAGGGCATGGCGTTTCTTGTGCCAGAAAGTCCGTCTGAACCAATACTTAGACTTAGGTTATCCGCGAATGCCTTTTCGGGCGCATGACAACTTGCACAAGATTGTGTGCCATCTCCCGAAAGTATGGGATCAAAGAATAGCCGTTTACCAAGGTCAACCCCTTGAACCGTTAAAGGATTATCACTCGGTATTACGGGAGCAATAATAGTATTTGAAAAAATGGCAGGAATATCTAAACTTAAAGGCACAGGTTCATAAACTGCGTCTTCGCCCGAACAGGAAAAAACCATCAGACTAATGATGCTAATATGTAAAACTCTTTTAAACAAAATACTATTATTATTGAACGATTTGGCCTAAACTAAACACGGTTTGACCATTTTCATACATTTTGATTTGGGCCTCCGGATTGGGCATTAACACAGTGTTTAATTCATTAAGATTCCAAGTATTTGGATTTCTAAACCATTCAGCCAAGTTAGCTTTTACCTCTATCACCGCATCAGCACTAATGCTAATTGGCCCTAAATTCACTGTAAAAAAGGTGTCTTGTGGAAAAACCAAATCTGTGCCCGTATTATCTACGGCTCTTATGGCATGGTAGTTAAATGGCTTTGCCTCATCGTTCACATCGAGATATTTGCCATCAAACTGCATGTAATGATAACCTCCTCCCAAGGATTCGGGGACGTTAAAGGACGCTGCATTTAAATCCAAATAATTTTGGGCGTTATCTTCATTATCAAAACCAAAGGTAAACGCCATATTTGCATAGTTACCGGGAGGAATAAAAAAGGGCAAGTCGTAGACTAAACCCTCACTATTGGTGACATCAATCAAATTGTAAATATTAAAACGTAGTTGCTCTCCGCTAGTCCCTGTAAATACAATATCCGAAATCACATACCTGAGGCGTTCAATACTCAATACGTCTCCATTTTCATTAGTAAATTGAAAGGTGTTGAAATCAACATTGCTCACATCTTCATCATCCCAATTGTGGGTAAATTTAAAACTGGTATTAAGCGAGGGGCTCGGTCCATCATTATTGCTAGCGTCACAGGCTGTAAAACCTAACAAGGCCATGAGTGCGTACACCAAAATTCTTTTCATAATTCTTTTAGTTTAACTTTATGATTAACACATCAGAAAATCCTTTATTTTGTAGAATATCGCCGTCATCACTAGCGGTATCTCCAACGGCTATGACAGCGCCGTCATTTAATTCTGTAACGCCATAGGCAAAGTCAATATTAGAACCGCCAATAGTGTATTCCCATTGTAAACTTCCTAAATCATCCACCTTTAGGACCCAAGCATCATTTTGCCCTTTGTTCTCCGAAACATCCACATCATTGGACCGCGAACTTCCAGCTAATAAAAACCCGCCGTTTTCTGAGGCAGTTAACGCCCTGGCGACATCAAAATTTGAACCACCAAGAGTTTTTTCCCAGATGAGATGGCCTTCCGGGGATATTTTAATCAACCACAGGTCGGCACCGCCTTTGTAATCTGACACGTCATTATTGTCGCTACGGGTATCACCTGCAATAATATAATTGCCGTCAGCAGAGGATACGATTGCCCTCGCCTCATCAATTTGATCACCGCCAAAGGATTTTTCCCAAACGAGAGTTCCATTAGATGAAAGTCGTATAACCCAAAAATCATAACTGCCAATGGGGTTGGATATATCAGTGTCATTACTATCTGAACCACCAGCAATAATATAGCCATTGTCCGCAGTTTGAACAACACCTTCAGGAGTGTCCGTAAAGTTCCCTCCAAAATAGTGACTCCATTCCAAATCCCCCTGTCCACTGAGTTTTAGGACCCAATAATCACCACCTGCATGTCGATTAAGGTTCCGGGAGGTACTGCCTTGGCCACCAGAGGCTGTAACATCTAAAATTCCTGTAATGAGATAACCTTGATCATTGGTCTGTATAACTGAAATTCCAGAATCCGTACCTGCAAAACCAAAGGATTTCTGCCAAGTGATTTGCCCATTAGAGTCTAGTTTAGCTAACCAGTAGTCCTGTAAACCAGCATTCTCGGTTAGATCACCATCATTTGAAAAACTAAAGCCTAATATAGCATATCCACCATCATAGGTTTGAATAATATCTCGTCCTCTTTCATCAAGCGAGCCACCATAGGTATTTTGCCATTCCAGTTCATCTTGGGCATTGAATTTAAGAACCCAGTAATCAAAACTGTTATCTTGTTTGTTTAAAACATCACCGTCCATACTTTGGGTATAGCCTAAGACGGCATAGCCACCGTCTTGGGTACTTGTCACGGCTCGGGCACTTTCAACATTAGAGCCTCCAAAGGTACTTACAGCAGTTATTTCTATTGAATTGGGGCCCGACAGGATGGTGTTCGTATTACTGCAGTAAAACAATAGAAAGAACAAAACAAAACAGAGATTATATACGATTGTTCGTTTAAACATAATTTAATTCGAAGGCCTTACAACGAATAACCCACCATCAATATCACTAACAATGATGTTACCACTTTCGAAAAAGGGATAAATATTCCAGGCGCCATTAAATACCGTATTGTCATTTGGAATATATGTATCTATAAAACCCGACTCAACCATAACGCCAGAGGCGATATTGGAAATGTCAATGGCTCTAAGTCCTGCAGCATAGTTTGCGATATAAAGCGTATTCCCAACCACATAGCCATTGTGGTCTATAGCTTGTGTGGGGCCTAAATATTCCATATGGAATACAGGGTTATCTAAATCGGTGAAATCAAAAACAAGGGTTCTGGTATTCCCACCAAAATTAATTTCATCAATCTCATCGCCTAATAGGAAATATTCCATATCCTCGGTGAACCATCCTTGGTGTGTATAGCCAATGTTCATGTAATCAATTGTTGAGATTTGAACGGGATTGGATTTATCTGTTACGTCCACAATAACAACTTCATTTTCATTGCTGCCTATTAATATTTCACGGCCTATGTAATCAGGGTCAGGACCGTTATAAGTTACGACTTGCGCATCATGAGAATAGGCATCATTAGCATAGCCTCCAGCAGCTTCAGGTGCCATAGGATTTTGAATATTCACAAAATGAGGTCCACCACTAAAGGTATTAGACCCCACAGCATAGGCATAGCCGCTATTTTCATTAATAATGATATTATGGGCACTGCCAAATTCGTTGTAATTGGCATCTGCGTCAAAGATAACCGGTGGAGTTGTGATATCGCGCAAGCGTGTTAGATCGAAGACCTGCATACCATGACCCGGTGCTTCGCTAACAATGAAAGCAAAGTTGTTATATGTTTTTACATCGCGCCATAGGCTGTTGATGGTAGCGGTAGGGAGTCTTCCTAAATAAACGGGGCTGTAAGGATCTGAAACATCGACAAAGGCTGTACTCGTGCTAGTACATACTAAGGCATATTCCTTTCCGGTTGCAGGGTCTGTCCATCCCCAAGAGTCATTCCCTGTCGCACCATTACCACCTAAAACGTCGAGAGGAACCTGACTCTTAAAATCAAAGCCATTACAGGGGTAATTATTTGAAAACCCATTTTCACATGGAAAGACGGATTGCACTGGGCCGTTATCAGGTGTACCGTCACCATCGGAGTCTAGTAGTGCGCTGTCAACAGGTTCATCGGAGCAACTATAATTTAACACCAAACCAAAGAACAACAAGATGCTGATGCGTTTTAATATGGTTGTAAGTTTCATATGTATATTTTTGGCAATTTACTGTAAAAATCGCATTTGTAAATAATAACGTATAAATTATAACTAATAATGCCTTGAGAATAAAAAAAGGGCAATATTTTTGCAACATGCTAGAAGATAAGAATCCAATTCGAACACCATTGAGTGAGTTAGGTGAGTTCAAATTAATTGAACACCTTACAGAACATCTAAAGATAACCCAAAAATCTACGATATTGGGTGTAGGCGATGATGCTGCTGTACTCAATTATGAAAACAAAAATGCTGTTGTATCTACCGATCTATTGGTTGAAGGCGTCCATTTTGATTTGAGCTATATGCCGTTAAAACATTTAGGGTACAAGGCTATTGTTGTGAATCTTTCAGATATTTATGCCATGAATGCCATGCCTAGTCAGGTAACGGTCTCCATAGCCGTGTCTAATCGTTTTCCGGTGGAGGCTTTAGAGGAATTATACCAGGGCATTAATAAGGCTGCAGAACTTTACGGAATTGATGTGGTTGGTGGCGATACCACGTCATCAACATCTGGATTGATTATCTCCGTCACTGCACTTGGCGCGGTGGAAAAACATAAGGAGGTAAGACGCTCGGGAGCTAAGGCTAATGATTTGCTAGTAATTACAGGAGATATCGGTGGTGCCTATATGGGACTACAGGTCTTGGAGCGTGAAAAGGAAGTCTTCAAAGTCAACCCCAATAACCAGCCAGATTTGTCCATGTACAGCTATATCATTGAGCGCCAGCTCAAGCCAGAGGCTCGAAAAGATATTGTTAAGTTACTTGAAGCTTTAGGGGTAAGACCAACGAGTATGATTGATATTAGTGACGGCTTGTCTTCAGAAGTACTTCACTTATGTAAACAGAGTGGTGTTGGGGTAGACCTTTATGAAGACAAAATCCCATTAGACCCCCAGGTTATATCAACTTGTGAGGAGTTCAATATAGACAGTACCACTATCGCTCTCAATGGTGGCGAAGATTATGAATTATTGATGACCGTATCCCAAGAGGATTATCCTAAGATTAAAGGCAACCCAAACTTAACAGTTATCGGTTATATGACAGAAAAGGAAAAAGGAAAGCACCTAGTGACTAGGGCGGAGGAGCGAATTCCAATTATTGCGAAAGGCTGGAACGCACTTAATAATCTAACATAAAAAGCTTTTGGCTTTTTTCCAGACGTTTTTTGTGAACGCGATTAAGAACAGCGTTAATTTCCCGATGTTTGGGTGTCAAGGGTATAAATTGACCATTACTATCTATGGTCATTTCAGATTTGCAGTTTTTACACTTGTACTCCTTAACGTGATAGGTCACTACTTTTGAGACTTTATAGTCATGACCAAATAAAGAGCAATAAAGGTTTTTCATTCGTATTTTATTTCTAGGGGGATTAGCTATTTTTTATTTTCCCTAAAGATACGAAAAGCAGTTGTTCACAGGTTGTCAACAATCAATAAATCGATGAACTGATGGTTTTTTGCTTCAAACGCAACCTTCTATTATTGTATATGCGTTCAAGGGCCGAATTTATCTCCTCATATTTTGGGGTCAATTCAATTAACTGGCCATTGCTATTGGTGGTTAATTGCTTTTTACAGCACTTGCAGGTGTACTCTTTAACGTGGTTGGTCACTTTTCTTGTAACCTCGTAGTTGTGACCGAAAAAGTCACAGTATAATTTGGTAGGTGTCATGGTAGATGTGGTTTATAATGTTTTTATAGATTTTCGTTGATAAACTTAGCAAAAAAATCACATTAAAACCGTTCAATGGATTTAATTTTCGATAAAATGTTTTAAAAAGTAAGATAATTCTGATTTATTCTCAATATGACTCATGTGTCCTTCAGATAATTCTAGCCATACCGCATTCGTATTTCGAATAGCGTACTTAAGGCCTTTGCGGTCAATAAGTGTATCCTTACGCCCAACGACTATAGCCGTTTTACCATTAATTTGCTCGAAGATTTCGAGCCGGTTAGGTCTTTCCTTCATACCTTCTTGAGCTGCAATAAAACCTTTTCGTGTTGTTTTGAGAGCTATTTTTAAAGCGTCAGTATAGGCCTCCTTAAAACGTGTACGACTTTCTGCTGCAAATAAATTAGCAAAGGAGAGCTGCACTAATCGCTTATAATGTTTCTTTGCGGTTGCTATAGCTTGGGTTCGTAGTAATTTGCGTTCTTCGGAATCAGCTTCAAAAGTTGAATTCATTAAAACCAATGCACTTATCAACGCCGGATGTGCTTCTGCTAAGGCTAAGGCCACATAACCCCCCATGGAATGTCCTATTATTTTTACCTTTTTAATAGTTTGGTGTTCAAGAACGCTCACTACGGCCTCTGCCATAGCCTCCATCGTATGTATATATCCTAAGCAATCCGTCTTGCCATGACCTAATAGATCAATACAAATAACGCAGTGATGGGCTGATAGTACTTCAATAAAGGGTTCCCACATAGTACTATCTTCAAGAAGGCCATGCAGTAACAGGAGAGCGGGACCATTACCATTAATCGTATAGTTAACCTTTATATTTTTATAGTCATGATCCATGGAAAACAAATATACGAGATGCTTGGTATTGGCACTCTAATTACTAGTTAACATTTTATATATTTGACTTTCCCTATTTCCAACAGAATTTCAGTATGCTTTTAAAACGTTTTTTCTTCGGGTTGTTTTGTTTATTTTTAGTTACAGTCAGTGCCCAAATCAATGACCGCGACCTAGACCAATTGGTAACACAGACCCTTAAAACATTTGAAGTTCCTGGAATTTCAGTTGGTATTTTAAAAGATGGGGAAGTGGTTTACGCCAAAGGGCATGGGGTACGGTCCATGATTACAAATAAGGCAATGGACACCAAGACTCTTGTTGGTGTGGCGTCTAACAGTAAGGGCTTTACCTGTTTTGCTTTGGCTATGATGGTTGATGCTGGGAAATTAAATTGGGATGATAAGGTTAGGCAGTATATTCCAGAATTTCAATTGCACGACCCCTGGGTCACCGAGGCTTTTACTATCCGTGATTTGGTTACCCATCGCAGTGGTTTACCTCTTGGTGCAGGAGACTTGATGTTTTTCCCTGAAGGCAGTGACTTTACGGTTCAAGATATTATTTCTAATCTCAAGTATTTAGAACCTGAAAGTTCCTTCAGAAGCACCTATAGATACAATAACAATTTCTTTATTACAGCTGGTGAAGTTCTCAGGAGGATTAGCGGGCTATCTTGGGAAGAATTTATAGAAACCAGAATCATGAAACCTGTGGGGATGCTAAATAGCAAGGCATCATATAATCGGTTTAAGGACAAATCGAACATCATTGATGCCCATACCAGAACAGAAGGCAAGATTACTAAGATTCCACATGATTGGAGTGAAACTGCCAATGCAGCTGGGGGCATTGTCAGCAATGTACCGGATATGCTAACTTGGGCTAAATTTTTAATGAATGATGCAGTTACGGCAACTGGAGAACGCCTCCTAAGTGAAGCTCAGTTTCGTGAGCTTTGGCAATTACAAACACCACGGAAAGTTAGAGCCAATGATTATTACGATTCTAATTTTAGAGGCTATGCTTTAGGCTGGAATGTCAGCGATGTTAAAGGTGGTTATAAACAAGTAGATCATACAGGTGGTTTACTTGGAACCGTAACTCAATTCACTATGATACCCGATTTGAATTTGGCCATCGTGGTATTGACCAACCAAATGAATGGTTTGGCCTTTAACACCATTACCAATACCATTAAAGATGCCTATTTAGGTTACGAGAACAGGAATTGGCTTGAGCGCTTTGGCAAGCGGAATGCCGCATACCTCAGTTATAATGACAGTATCAAAACCGCTGTTTATGCCAAGGTAGCGCAAATGAAAGACAGCCCTTTGTTACCTAAACCCGAGCAATTTGTGGGGACCTATAATGACAATTGGTTTGGCAATATTATCATATCGCAAAAGGGCTCTACCTATTCCATAAGGAGTGTGCGATCACCGCGACTATTTGGCGTATTATTGCCCTACAATGCTACGACATTCGTTGCTAAATGGAATGACCGAAGTTACGATGCTGATGTGTTTGTGCAATTTACCTTTAATGAAAAAGGAGAAGCGGTTTCGGCATCGATGAAACACATTGCGCCAATTACCGATTTTAGTTTTGATTTTCACGACTTGGAACTTAAGCGAATTAAATAATGAAGCATACCAAACGTATCCTTGTTTTTGGTTTTGCCTTGTTCGCAGGGTTTTTTGGGGCCGGTAATCTTATTCTACCACCACAAATAGGATTTAAATCTGGTTCAGATTGGTGGTTGGTGGCCTTAGGGTTCTTGCTTACCACGACGGTTATTCCTTTA
Organism: Winogradskyella aurantia; assembly: GCF_002266855.1. Classification (GTDB taxonomy): domain Bacteria; phylum Bacteroidota; class Bacteroidia; order Flavobacteriales; family Flavobacteriaceae; genus Winogradskyella; species Winogradskyella aurantia. The sequence continues at coordinate 490,413 of NZ_NGJN01000001.1, forward strand.
ATGTCCTTGTTTGGCCATGCCAAATTACAAGGAACCATACTTGATTTTGGAAAGAAGGTCTCACCCAAGTTTAGTTTGGCCTATTGTATCATCATGTTTCTCATTGTCGTGGCGTTTCCCTTACCGAGAACCGCTGCAGTGACACATGAAATGGCTATTGCACCTGTATGGGGAACCTCACCGCTTTGGACCAGCTGTATTTATTTTTTACTTGTTTTTCTGTTTGCGGCCAATCGCTCCAAAGCCTTGAATCTTATAGGTAAGTATCTAACCCCTATCATTGTGGTAATGGTATTGCTTATCATTACTATTGGTTTAACATCCTCAGCAGAGTTGATGGTGCCTTCACAATTATCATCGCCATTTGTGGATGGCCTCTTGGAAGGTTACCAAACCTATGATGCCATTGCTGGCTTAGTGATGGGTGGGGTTATCATTATCTCCTTAAATGCCCAAGGTTTTGAATCTTACACTGAGAAAAGACGTATAATCGCCCAATCGGGTGGCATAGCGATGCTGGGCCTCTTTATAATCTATGTGGGTCTCATTGCACTGGGGGCTTTTTACAATGGACAATTTCCCGCAGATATTACTCGAACGGAGTTATTGTTAGGCTTATCTACTTCTGCCTTAGGAAGCATAGGAGCCTCATTCATTGGAGTTCTTATAGCATTGGCCTGTTTCACAACTGCAGTGGCTGTTGTGGTTTCTGTGGGTGATTTTTTCAAGGTCTTTTTTAAGAACAATGAACGAATCTATCAGGTTACCATAATGATATGCTGTGTTATTGGGGTTTTGGTTGGGAGTAATGAGGTTGGATTTATTATTGACGTGGCCTTGCCATCGCTTATGTTTATTTATCCGATTTCTATAGCCTTAATCATATTGAATATCTTGCCGGAAGCTTGGTCATCCACTGTCATTTTTAGGGGTGTTATTATAACAGTATTTGTTTTTAGCATACCTGACTTTCTGAGTTTTATGGTGCCTGAAGAGCTATTGGGGCCCCTTAAGGAATCCATTCCCTGGTCTTCCTATAATTTAGGTTGGGTACTACCTGCCATCATCGTCTTTTTTGCCATTAAGGCTTATCAGGATTTACGATTGAGACATCACTAGCCCAAAGGTCTTAGCCAATACTTCGGTATTAAAAGTAGCCGATGGCTTAGGGTGTGGTTTTTGGTGCTTGAGGTTTTTGGCGTAAAACCAAAATCCAAAATGTCAACTGAGGTTTAAATTTTTAATGGCTGAAAAGGCCTGGTCAACCAAATGATTTTCCACAAGAACCGTAAATTCATTGGTGGTTGAAATCACCTCGTATAGTGCAATCCCTTCCCAAGCAAAACGCTTAAATATCTGATAATACAAGCCAGAAATTTTGGAATTGTTTACTGGGAGACGAATACTAATGGCCGATAGGTTATCCTGATAGCCAATCTGGTTTTCAGTTTTAAAACCCTCCAAGACCTTCGGCTCTTCAGATTTTGAGACCACAATATTACTTTCGTAGATACCCCGGGAAAAGCCATAAAAGGCTTTCGGATTAAAATGCTCTAACACCTTTGCATGGCTCTCAATAAGGGTGTCTGAATTCTGAAAGGTATAATCCACTAGATTAGACCGTACAGTGATATCGCCTAATTCCTTAAGGATTGCCTGGAGCTGCCTCGATTTCCTCAAGTGCGCTGGAGGGCTGTATCGACGTAGTGCCATCATAATGGCTCCTGTTTTCACAGGTTTTCGTAACATTTGGCTTATAGGTTCCTGTAACTCTTCCGATAAGGCCGAGAAGTTGATAATATTGCGGAATAGAGCTTCTTCCAAAAAAGGTTGCGTAATTAAGAGCTCTTCCACGCAGCTAGCTATGGTCTTCATGTTATATAATTAACAAACTGTGTAAATATAAACTAATTTTTACAGTTATTTCCAAAGCACAATAGCCGTAGTCTACTTTTGAACATTAAAACTAGAATGCTATGCATGTTTATAAATTTGGTGGGACCTCTGTAGGCTCTGTGGTGAACATGAGCCACGTGAAGGATATTATAAATGATACCCAAAAAAAAGTGGTGGTCTTATCGGCCATGTCTGGAACAACCAATGCACTGATTGCGATTTCAAAAGCCATTGAATACAAGGATTTAGATACCGCACGCGCTGCTATACACAGTTTAAATGAAACCTACAATAGCACGGTGTACGATTTAATTCAGGATCGTCCCTTACAACAGGAGGTAAGTAACTATGTCAATGGGGTTTTCAAAAATCTTATAGATGCCACAAAACGCAGGTACAGTCAGCAGCTTCACGATAGTATAGTAGCTAACGGAGAATTGCTATCTACCTTTATGTTCAGTCGTTATTTACAGCAAGAAGGTATCAATGCCGTGTTATTACCGGCCTTGGATTTTATGCGAATTGATGTCAATAAAGAACCTGATCAGTTTTATATTAAACAGAATCTATACCGTTCAATCGAGGCGCACCCCCAAGCAGATGTCTATATTACTCAAGGGTTCATTTGTTTAGATGCTGAAGGAAAAATTACAAACTTAGAGCGCGGTGGGTCAGATTATACTGCAGCTATTATTGGCGCGAGCTTAGAGGTTGATGAAGTACAGATTTGGACCGATATAGACGGTTTTCATAATAACGACCCCCGTTATGTTACCAATACCAAGGCCATAGCGCAGCTCTCTTATGATGAAGCTGCTGAATTGGCTTATTTTGGTGCTAAAATCCTACATCCACATACAGTAATGCCAGTGCGTGAGTCAGATATTCCCTTGCGTTTAAAAAATACTTTGGCGCCTAAGGCTCATGGTACCCTTATTACCAATCAAACTCATGGTGAGGGCATTAAGGCCATCGCTGCCAAGGATGGTATAACAGCCATAAAGATAAAATCGGTACGCATGCTTTTAGCCCATGGGTTTTTAAAGAAGGTGTTTGAGGTATTTGAAACCTATGAAACACCTATTGATATGATAACCACTTCGGAGATTGCTGTGTCTTTAACCATTGACAACGCCAAGCATTTAAATGCCATTGTTGAGGAGCTACAGAAATTTGCCACCGTAGAGGTTGATGACTATATGAGCATTGTCTGCTTGGTAGGACATAACATCATCTACCATCCGGATACACCAGAACTCTTTCAAATACTTCAGGATGTGAGTGTGCGTATGATTGCCTATGGCGGAAGTAATAATAATATTTCGGTATTAGTGAATACCAGTGATAAATTGGAAACTTTGCAAAAACTGCAGCGCTATGTTTTTGAAGAGCGTCCGCAATTTGAGTTGCCAAATTTAAACTAGGGTTTAGATTGTAATGATGAACTCCATCTAGTATCTTATCACCTTAGGATCAAAGTCCGTAAGGCTTAAACTGCAGCTGTCGGTTATCCTTAGCGGCTTTTTTATCTAAAGAGGTACCAACGGCAATACCAATCACCATACCTATGGGAAGACCAATACCCAATAAGCCCATGTTGCCCTGCGACGTCCCTAAAGCTACACCTAACGGAATACCAAAGGCCGACATTCCTAAAACCATCCACAGCCTTTGGTAGTATCCTTTAGGCACTATCTTTAGGCTTTTTTCAAGGTGATTGAGAATGCATTGTTGCGTGTTGAAGACCTGTTTATATAATTTAGGGTCCTTAGTATTGGAAGCGTTAAGCTGGTCAATCTCGGAATTGATAACGGTAACCATAGTATCGGGGAGAACCCTGCTTTGTAACTCAGCCAACAGGCTTTGCAGTTTGACTAGTTGTGTCGTAAATTTAGGATTGGGATTATCCTGTGGCTTATGTGTTATGGCTTGAAGGTTCATCTGACCGATTGATTGAGTTCTAATTTAGTAGTCGCCAGTTCTACTATTTTGTTACAATGAATGTTACTGTCCTCAGGGATCACTTCCGCAACATAGGGTATAAATTTTTAGGGTCAAAGTACCAGACTGTACTTAGATAAACAAGGAGATGTCTTCGTCCTCAAGGTAGCTTTTGGGTTTGGCTTGTCGTGGTTTTTGGGTAGGTGTCACGGTATCATTTTGTGCGCGGTTACGCTGCTCTTGGAGCCGTCGTTTTCTAAATAGTTGTAGTGATTTCATAGCAAGTAATTTAATGTCTTTATAAAAGTACGAACCTCTGATGAGGTTTAGATGTAATAGATACAGTTAAATCATTGAATATAAAGAGATTTAGCAATTATTTAACAGTTTAGACATATTGGGTTTATCTAAGATGGATTGTCAAAAGTAGGCGATATGATCCTCATTACTAAAGGCCGTTGAGGTGAGCAGATATTATTCTGATTTGTATTCTTTTATTTTGTCCTCAGATAAATTTAAAAACCTTGCGGCATTATTAAAGAAAATATCTTCTTTTTGATTCATAGTCAGAAAGTCTGCTGTATTTACGGCATCCACGGCAATGTCAATAGTTTCAGGCCAAACCATTTGGTCGCTTCCAAACATAATTCGTTTTCCAAATCCAGAGTCCACCAAACCTTTTAGAAAGTTCTGGAATTCCACTTCCGGTAGAATCCAATCGATTGCTGCTATGTCTATATATAATTGCGGATGAGCGTACATCATAGCTTTCATATCTTCTAAATACGGCCAACCACCATGCATAATGTAAACTTTCATTTTTGGATGACTAACAAGAACTTCTTCAAGTTGCTTTGGATTGGCATTTTTCACTCTTACCTTATCCATGCCCATATAATATATTCCACCTGGCGGTCCACCAGGCATAATGTGAAATCCTACAGGTAAGTTTAATTCCTCGGCAAGGTCAAAATAGGGTTTTTGACTTTCATGGTCTGCTGTAATACCTCCATAAAAAGGGTTAAGTTCTCCAATAGCAGAAAGTTTTCCGTTTTTTGCCATTTTTCTTAAACTATCCAAAGGCATGTTTCTACCACTAATTAGAATTTTATCAGATTCACCCTCGTCCCATAGTTCTCCATCAGAGGTTAGAGCAAGTACAATGTTGTGTTCTGAAAATTTTTTAAAAGTTTCAGTTTTTTGTTCTTCGGGTGTTTTTACACCTTTATATGTCTCATTTTTTAGTGGATTCGGATGATTCATTCCAAACATCATTCCGCCTGTTTGCCCATTGTATGCATGAATGTGCATATCTATAATAGGTCCACTATAAACCTCGTTTTTGAAATCCGATTGCTCTGTTGTTTTTTGACTTTCTTTTTTACAACTTAAATTAACAATAAGAAGTAAAATCAAAATCGATAATCTTGTTTTCATATGGTTAGTTTTTATTGCTCGTAATCCATTATAACAGAAGTTTATTTTTATTCAGGTACGGAACTCTTCGCTTATAATATCCATTCGTTTTTTATTTCTATCGATGTCTTGTTGCTCAAAAGTCAACTTAAAGATAAAAAAAGCCCTTCGGTTTACAAGGGCTTTTGAGCTACTAGCATTATTCTTCGCTATAACTTATCCTATCGCGAATTCCACCACTAGCACGGTGAATGATGACATCGGCCTTTTTGCGTTTGGCGATGGTCTTGGCCTTTCGAATAGCCGTGGTTTGTTTACGATGCTTGGAGGTGATACGTTGGTTCCCTTCACGGCGCACCGCCCAGCCGTCCTCATAGGGTACTACATGCTGGTGCCAGGTCCTGGCCGTTGTGTTGCTATGGCCTAGGGCCTTCAGAACAGCTTCAATAAGGTTTTGAATGGCCTTAACCCAAGATGCTGTTGAGTTGTATTTAGCCATGCATCAAGTCCTCAATCTCTTCGGCTTCAATAGGGATATTCTGCATCAGGTTAAAGGGTTCTCCTGTTTCCTGAATCACCACATCATCTTCTAAACGGATTCCAAAACCTTCGTCTGGGATATAGATGCCGGGCTCTACCGTAAAGACCATATTGGCCTGCATGGGCTCGTGCAATAACCCGTAATCGTGGGTATCCAACCCAATATGGTGACTGGTGCCGTGCATAAAGTATTTTTTATAAGCGGGCCAGTCGGGGTTTTCGTTCTGTACATCGGCCTTGTCTAATAGCCCTAAACCTAAAAGTTCTGATGTCATGAGCTTGCCGACCTCCACATGATATTCGGCCCAATCCGTCCCGGGGACCAGTAACTTGGTAGCGTCTTCCTTCACACGGTTTACCGCATTGTAAACCTCTTTTTGGCGCTTAGTGAATTTACCGGACACCGGAATGGTGCGGCTCATATCACTGGAATAATTGGCGTATTCTGCCCCAGCATCAATCAAGATGAGATCACCGGCCTTACATTGCTGGTTGTTTTCTATATAATGCAGTACGTTGGCGTTGTTGCCGGAGGCAATAATAGGGGTGTAGGCAAAACCTTTAGAGCGGTTATTGAGAAACTCGTGCATAAACTCAGCTTCAATATTGTATTCCCAAACACCGGGCTTAACAAAGTTTAGCACACGGCGAAACGCCTTTTCGGTAATATCGCAAGCGGTTTGCATTAGATCTAATTCTATAGCGTCTTTTATCGAGCGTAAGCGCTGCAAAATAGGATTGCTTTTGGCAACGCTATGGGCAGGGTATTTGTCCTTTAACCACTTAGCAAAGCGTGCTTCGCGGGTTTCGGTTTCCACAGCAGCTCTGTAATGTTCGTTTGTATTGATATAAACGGTGTCGCATTGGGTCATAAGTTCAAAAAACACCTTTTCAAAATCCTTGAGCCAGTAAACCGTTCTTATGCCAGAGGTTTCAAAAGCTTTTTCCTTGGTTAGTTTTTCACCTTCCCAAACTGCTATATGGTCGTTGGTCTCCTTAAGGAATAAAACCTCTCGATTTTTTTCCTTTGGGCAGTCCGGAAACAGCACTAAAATACTCTCTTCCTGGTCTACCCCACTCAAGTAAAAAATATCGCGATGCTGGGCAAAAGGTAGGGTACTGTCTGCGCCTGTAGGATAAATATCGTTAGAATTGAATACGGCCAAACTATTAGGCCTCATTTGTGCCATAAAGTTCTTGCGGTTTTTTATAAATAAGGTATTCGGGATAGGCTGGTATTTCATTTTGAATGATTTTTTATCGTGGCCTAAAGGTAAAAATATTGATTGTGATTTCATGGAAATATGAGTTATATTTGATTATCAATTTATGCCATGAAACGATTATTTTATTCTTTTTTTATAGTCAATTGTACGATTCTTTTTAGCAATATTCTTACAGGTCAGAACCTTACCTTTGAAGTGCCTTTGATTGATCAAGTGCAAAGTTCTTCACAAATTGTAGAAGGGAAAGTTATTTCCAAAGCATCGTATTGGGACACTGCGCAAGAGCACATTTATACCGCAAATACCGTAGAAGTCTACAAGGTATTTAAGGGTTCACCGACAACTTATGTGGAGATTATTACCCCTGGAGGTACCGTAGGTTTGTCAGCAGAAATAGTGACACCTAGCCTTGATTTATATGAAGGTGATACAGGTATGTTTATGCTTCAGGATACAGATGTTAGCTTAGAACGTCAGGCCTCATCTAGAGGCATTTTTGCGGCTTACAGCTCTTCGCAAGGGTTTTATAAATATGATTTGGTCGATAATAAAGCGGTTAACGAATACAAGGTAAAGAATGGCATTACTCAAACATTTTATAGCGAAATAGTGGGATTGACCAATCAAAATTTTGTTTCGGTAAAGGCCTTTGACATTGACGAAATCGTCAATCAGAACACTTCATCAGAGAATAACAGACAACCCATATTTTCCATAGTGCCACTCGTAACTACCGCTGGAACACAATCGGTCATTACCATTTCTGGTACGGCGTTTGGCGCAACCCAAGGCACGGTGAGTTTTGCAAATGCGGACAATGGTGGTGCAACCTTTACGCCGGCATTAGATTCCCAGGTCCTTTCATGGAGCGATACAGAAATAGTGGTAGAGGTACCAAGGCAGGCAGGAACGGGCAGGGTGCGAGTGACGACGAATTCAGGAGGGGTGTCTACATCTAACCAAGATATTACCGTTTTATATGCTGAGTTAAATGTGGTATCATCTGGAGTGGCCTATCCGACAAGGCATATAAATCAAAATGGAAATGGAGGAATGACATGGCAGATGCAAATAGATTTTGACGGTAACGCCGCTGCTAAAGCTTCTTTTTTAAGAGCCTTTGATACTTGGGTCTGTGAATCTGGTGTTAATTGGATAAACGGTTCGGTCACCACTATAGATGCAGCGGTATTGGATGGTGTTAATATTGTGCGTTTTGATAATGGCTCGGAATTACCAAATGGTGTGCTTGGGAGAAACACGAGTTATTGGGCTGGCTGTAATTCTGGAGGACTGCTCAATTGGTTTGTTAATGAATTAGATATTGTGTTTAACGATTCGACTAATTGGCAATTTGGTCCTGCAAACCCGATTGTCGGACAATTTGATTTTGAAACTACAGCCGTACACGAGTTGGGGCACGGCCACCAGTTGGGTCATGTTATTGATCCAGCGGCCATCATGCATTATGCTACTGGAGGTGCCGCGAACAGAATCTTGTCTCAAAATGATATTGACGGAGCTAATGATATACAGTTTAGAAGTGTTAATGACCCCGTTTGTGGTAATGATCCAATGACTAATTCAGATTGTTCGTTGAGCATATCCGATGAAGAATTCAATCAGAAAATTGTTATTTATCCATTACCGGCAAAAGACAATATTTATATTGAGAGTGCTTTTGATTTGAACTTAAAAACCGTTGAATTAATCGATGCCCAAGGGCGCCTTGTTTCTACTATTGAGTTGTCTCAAAACAGCACACTTCACACACTAAATCTGGAGGCTATCAATTCTGGTATTTACTTCTTGAAAATCACAACAGCGACCAACGCCCAGTTGGTAAAGAAAATAGTAGTAGAGTAGTTGAAGTGATATAAAACATGAAAAAAAGGTTATCTATAAAAGGTAACCTTTTTTATTAGAATTCATTAGCTTTAAGAACTTTTACAAATTGCATTTAACCGTCAAATACATATGGCATGAAGATTATATTTACATTTCTCTTTTTAATTAGTTCAGCAAATATCTTGGGGCAACACCCTGCAACACCCGTTGAAAGAGTTAAGCAGGCAATGGAACAAAAAGAACAAGCCTTTCAAAATTCTTTGGTAAAGAATGTTCCCTTTACTAATATAGGACCGACCATTATGAGTGGTCGCGTGGTTGATTTAGATGTTAACCCTGAGATGCCTTCTGAGTTTTACGTGGCTTATGCCTCTGGCGGCGTATGGCACACAAAAAATAACGGAACTACGTTTACCCCTATTTTAGATAATGCACCAACACAGAATGTTGGTGATATAGCCATGCACTGGCCCACCAGAACCCTTTATGTTGGTACGGGAGAAAATAACGCCTCTCGGTCGTCATACGCAGGAATTGGGATGTTGAAGTCTACAGATAATGGGGCCACATGGGCCTCAATAGGTTTGATGGATTCTCAGCATATTGGCCGTATTTTGATTCATCCGGATAATGCGGATGTAGTTGTGGTTGGTGCAACCGGCCATCTGTATTCCCCAAATGCCGAACGTGGTATTTACAAGACCACAGACGGCGGAAAAACATGGAAAAAAACCTTGTTTGTAGATGATATGAGCGGAATCATTGATTTGCGTCACAGTCCGAAAAATTACGATGTGATGTTTGCCACCTCTTGGACCAAGGACCGCAAAGCGTGGAATTTTACAGGGAATGGAAATAATTCAGGAATATATAAGAGCACGGATGCCGGTGAAAGCTGGACCAAGGTATCTACTGCACAAAGTGGATTTCCAACTGGTGAGGGCGTAGGCCGTATCGGTGTGGCCATCTTTGATGATTCTACCATATATGCCATTCACGATAGCCAGTTTAGACGTCCTGAAGAAAAGAAAAAAGACGATGGCAATGAGTTGGTCAAGGACGATTTTAAGGCGATGTTAACTTCGGATTTCCTAGATTTGGACGATAAGAAATTAAATACCTTTTTGAAGGTAAATGGTTTTCAGGAAAAATACCGCGCCCAAAACGTAAAGCAGATGGTGCGTTCTGGTGCGGTGAAGCCTTTTGATTTGGCTAACTACCTTGAAGATGCCAACTCCATGCTTTTTGATACGCCTGTAGTGGGCGCTGAGATTTATAAAAGTACGGATGGTGGAAAGACCTGGAAAAAAACCCATGAGGATTATTTGGATGGGGTTTATTTTAGTTATGGTTATTACTTTGGTCATATCCATGTGTCACCAGCAAATGAAGAGCACATTTATATCTATGGCGTACCCATCCTAAAATCTAAGGATGGCGGTAAAAGCTTTAGTTCTATTAGCGCTGAAAATGTACATTCAGATCATCACGCCCTTTGGATTAATCCTAAACATCCGGACCATCTAATCAATGGTAACGATGGTGGTGTTAATATAACCTATGACGATGGTGAGAACTGGATTAAGAACAATTCTCCCGCTGTAGGCCAGTTCTATGCCATTAATGTGGACAATGAGAAACCTTATAATGTCTATGGCGGCTTGCAAGATAATGGGGTTTGGAAAGGGCCACATAATGCACGGGAAAACAAGGCATGGCATCAAAATGGCAAGTACCCATGGACATCAATAATGGGTGGTGACGGTATGCAGGTGCAAATTGATAACAGAAACGCCAATATAGTTTACACCGGTTATCAATTTGGAAATTACTATAGACTAAATCTAGAAACGGGAGACCGCAAATTTATTCTACCAAAGCATACCTTAGGGGAAAACCCGTATCGTTTCAATTGGCAGACGCCAGTATTACTATCGCCACACAATCAGGATATTGTTTATTTTGGAGGCAATAAGTTGATGCGTTCCATGAATCGAGGCGATGATTGGGAAGCCATAAGCCAGGACCTTACCAAAGGTGGTAAAAAAGGAAACGTGGCCTATGGTACCATTACAACCATTAGTGAAAGTCCTTTTCAATTCGGATTGATATATACCGGAAGTGATGATGGATTGGTCCATGTAACTAAAGATGCTGGTGCCAGCTGGACAAATATCTCAAAGGGTTTTCCAAAGGATTTGTGGGTAAGCCGTGTGGTGGCCTCTCAGCATAAAAAAGAACGAGTTTATGTCACCTTAAATGGCTACCGTTGGGATGATTTTGATGTCTATGCCTATAAAAGTGATGATTACGGAAAGACATGGACTGCTATAAGTGGGAATATCCCAGCCTCTCCTGCCAATGTCATTCGTGAAGACCCTGAAAATGAGAATCTGCTTTACTTAGGAACTGACAATGGCAGTTATGTATCTTTTGACCAAGGCCAATCATGGCAAGCCTTTTCAAAGGGTTTGCCGCACGTAGCTGTGCACGATATCGTAATCCAACCCGAAGCGAAGGATCTTTTGTTGGGCACCCATGGACGAAGTATCTATAAAACCTATATAGGGCCATTACAACAGATGACTAGCGAAATGATGGCCAAGCCCGCTCAGGTTTTTGAGATAGAACCTATTCGCTACTCAAGTCGTTGGGGAAGGTCTTGGAGCCCATGGTCTCAGGTTTATGAGCCGGAAGTTACCATTATATTTTACAGTAATACCTCTGGGCAAAAAACTGTAATTATTAAGGGCGAAAGCGGTATTGAACTGCAGCGTATGACCGTCGGTGCCGATAGGGGCTTAAACTATCTTAGCTATAATTTGGAGCTTTCGGAAAAAGGCCGCAGAGCCCTATTGAAGGCTAATGACGATCTTGAGTTGGATAAGGCTAGAAATGACAAGTATTATTTACCTAAGGGGAGCTACGAGGTCCATCTGGATGACTCTAGTACCCCTCTTGAAATAAAATAGGAATCTAAAAGCCAGTAGCCGTTGTGGTTACAAGCCGGAACGCCTAATTAAAACGATTCTAAATAAATAATTAAGCTTAGGCGCAGTTGTTAAAACGGCAATTGCGCCTTATTTTTGTTGTGCTAAATTTTAAGATGAATTAACTACGATGAGTGGAATTTTAAAGTCTTCAGTTGGTAGGAAGTTTGCAATGGCACTTTCTGCTTTTTTCCTTATGATTTTTTTAGTTATGCACGTCTCTATAAACTTTACCTCCGTGTTCAGTGAAGAGCTGTTTAACAACATGTCTCACTTTATGGGAACCAATCCCTTGGTACAAGGCTTAATGCAACCGATTTTAATTTTTGGTGTGATCTTCCATTTTGTGATGGGGTTTGTGCTCGAGTACAAAAATAGACAGTCACGAGAGGTAAGTTATGCTAAAAATGTACCGTCGGGAAATTCCAGTTGGGTGAGCCGAAACATGTTGTTATCGGGTGTGGTGATCTTGGCGTTCTTAGCCTTACATTTTTACGATTTCTGGATTCACGAAATGACGGTAAAGTATGTGGAAGGCGATATGTCTGGATTGGTAGATGCCAATAATCCTGAGTCTGGATTCCGCTATTACGAAGAATTGCGCGAGAAGTTTGTAAGCCCGGTTAGGGTGGGCATTTATGCGGTATCATTTGTGTTATTGTCATTACACCTGTTGCACGGATTTAATTCTGCTTTTCAATCGGTAGGTGCCAATAATAAGTATGTAAAAAGTTTAAAAGGATTTAGTAAAGTGTATGCTATCGGCGTACCTGCGTTATTTATTTTTATAGCGTTGTTTCATCACTTTACCCATTAAAATAAAAGAATACGATGTCAATATTAGATTCTAAAATTCCAGAAGGCCCCTTAGCCGATAAATGGACAAAACATAAAAACGAGATTAATCTGGTTAATCCAGCAAACAAACGATTAATCGATGTCATCGTCGTTGGAACAGGTTTAGCCGGCGGCTCTGCCGCTGCTACTTTGGCAGAATTAGGCTACAATGTGAAGTCCTTCTGTTTTCAGGATTCTCCAAGACGCGCACATTCTATTGCAGCACAAGGGGGTATTAATGCCGCAAAAAATTATCAAGGTGATGGGGATTCTACCTATCGCTTATTTTACGATACCGTAAAGGGGGGTGATTACCGCTCTAGGGAAGCTAATGTTTATCGTTTGGCTGAAGTATCTACCAATATTATAGACCAATGTGTAGCTCAAGGTGTTCCTTTTGCTCGTGAGTACGGTGGATTGTTAGATAACCGCTCTTTTGGCGGTGTATTGGTATCGCGTACGTTTTATGCTAAAGGTCAAACAGGGCAACAATTATTACTTGGGGCATACGCTGCCATGAATCGACAAATTGGTCGTGGTAAGATTAAGATGTATACGCGCCACGAAATGCTAGATGTTGTAGTGGTTGATGGTAAGGCCCGTGGTATTATTGCCCGCAATTTAGTGACGGGGGAAATAGAACGTCATTCAGCCCATGCGGTTGTCATTGCTTCAGGGGGTTATGGAAATGCGTTTTATCTTTCTACCTATGCTATGGGGTCTAATGTAACGGCTGCTTGGAAAGCCCACAAGCGCGGTGCTTTTTTTGCTAATCCGTGTTATACACAAATTCACCCGACCTGCATTCCTGTGTCAGGAGACCATCAATCAAAATTGACCTTGATGTCAGAATCCTTGAGGAACGACGGTCGTATTTGGGTGCCAAAACACAAAAAAGATGTTGAAGCGATTAGAAATGGCAGTTTAAAGCCTACAGAGATAGCTGAAGAGGATAGAGACTATTATTTGGAGCGTCGATATCCAGCCTTTGGTAATCTTGTACCACGTGACGTCGCTTCACGCGCTGCTAAGGAACGCTGTGATGCGGGTTATGGCGTTAACCAAACAGGAGAAGCCGTGTATTTAGATTTTTCAGCGGCTATTGAGCGTTATGGTAAAGAACAGGCGCACGTTAAAGGTTTAGATGAGAATGATACAGCTCTAGTTCAAAAATTAGGTAAAGGGGTTATTGAAAATAAGTATGGTAATCTGTTTCAGATGTATGAAAAAATAGTAGATCAGAATCCATACGAAACCCCAATGATGATTTACCCTGCGGTACATTATACTATGGGAGGTCTTTGGGTAGATTACAATTTAATGACCACAGTACCAGGCTTATATGCTATTGGTGAAGCTAATTTCTCTGATCACGGTGCCAACAGACTTGGGGCGTCAGCCTTAATGCAAGGTTTAGCCGATGGGTATTTTGTATTACCATACACCATAGGAGATTACTTGGCACACGATATTAGAACAGGACCTATACCAACAGACACAAAAGAATTTGAAGAAGCTGAAGCAAAAGTACGAAGTGATATAGATAAGCTTATCGCGAATAAAGGATCCAAATCCGTAGATTACTTCCACAAGAAACTAGGTAAAATTATGTGGAATAAGTGCGGAATGGCACGAAACGAAAAAGATCTTAAATCGGCTATTAAAGAAATAGCAGAATTAAGAGATGAGTTCTATAAAGATGTTTTTGTGCCTGGAGATCAGAACGAATACAATGAAGAATTGGCCAAAGCTGGCCGTGTTGCCGATTTCTTGGAACTAGGGGAGCTATTTGCTAAGGATGCCTTAGAGCGTGAAGAATCGGCAGGTGGCCATTTTAGGGAGGAATACCAGACTGATAGTGGCGAGGCGATGAGGCGCAAGGAATATCAATATGTGTCTGCTTGGGAATACAAGGGGCAGCCCAGTGAAGCTGTGGAGCACAAAGAATCATTGGACTATGAAAACATAGAAGTGAAAGAGAGAAGTTATAAATAAAAAAGATTGCTATGATGAATTTAACGTTGAAAATATGGCGTCAGAAAAACGCTAATGATAAAGGAAAAATAGTAGATTACCCAGTAAGTGGAATATCACCAGACATGTCTTTTTTAGAGATGCTCGATGTTCTTAATCAGGAATTAATTGAAAAAGGAGAGGAACCTGTTGCTTTTGACCATGATTGTAGAGAAGGTATTTGCGGCACGTGTTCGTTATATATTAACGGTAGGGCTCATGGCCCTCAAACACGTATAACAGCCTGTCAGTTGCATATGCGTAGCTTTAATGATGGTGATACTATTTATATCGAGCCATGGCGAGCTAAGGCATTCCCAGTAATAAAGGATTTAATTGTTGATCGTTCGTCATTTGACCGGATTCAGCAAGCTGGTGGATTTATTTCTGTAAATACCTCAGGAAACACTCAGGATGCCAATGCAATTCCTATTGAAAAGGAACATGCCGACAAATCTTTTGATGCGGCCACCTGTATTGGGTGTGGTGCCTGCGTAGCGAGTTGTAAAAATTCCTCAGCCATGCTATTCGTATCTGCTAAGGTATCGCAATTTGCCTTGTTACCGCAAGGTCAGGTAGAAGCTACAGATCGCGTCCTGAACATGGTGAAGCAAATGGATGCCGAAGGTTTTGGTAACTGTACTAACACAGGAGCCTGTGAAGTAGAGTGCCCAAAAGGTATTTCCTTAGAGAATATTGCACGCATGAACCGTGAGTATCTTGCGGCAAGCTTGAAAGGTTAGTCAGGAAGGCCAATACACACGATATATCCCGAGATAATGTTTTATCTTGGGATTTTTAGTTTACGATATTAGATATGCAAGAGCCCACACTATTTTATAACCAACAACTAGCAAAACACCGTGCAGAAGCCAAACGTTTGCGGAAACAAATTGGCTGGTTAAGTACACTTCGCTTAACCGTATTCTTGCTAACAGGTTTTGGGATCAACCAAACCTTTAACCAGTGGCAAATCGCTACAGGGATTGCTATTGTTGGGCCTACTGTTTTTTTAATCTTACTGTCCCGTTACACAGACTTTAAAACTACGCGCGCTCTTCATAAGCGGCTAATAGTTCTAAACGAGACGGAGCTTCAGATTGCGGCGGGCGACTTTCATCATCAGCCTGACGGCAGTGAATTCCAAAACCCAAGTCATGCTTATAGTTTAGATATTGATTTATTTGGTCGTGGTTCTTTTTTTCAATATGCCAACCGTACAACCATCAAAGAAGGTACACAAAACTTCGTGAAATACCTGTTGGCCAATGATATTACGGCTATAGCGGATCGCCAAGAAGCTATTATGGAATTAGCCGAGCTATCTAAATGGCGACAGCAGTATACTGCACTCTCACAGGGTGTGCATACAGAGCATTCAGCAAATTCTATCATTACTTGGGTACGATCTTATAGACCATTCTTAAAATCGTGGCACTTTCTGGGGTCGATTCTTTTTAGCCTGCTATCGATTAATATTCTAGGTTTGGGGATTATAGAGGTTATTCCTATTGGCATCTCTGTATATTGGTTACTTCTAGGCTTGGCCTTATCAGGGTTCTATTTAAAAAGAATAAATGGTCTTGCACAGCATACGGAAATGGCTAAAGATACCTTTAGGCAGTATGCGCTCTTGCTAGAACAAATTGAAGAGCAAACCTTTACATCGGCCTTATTAAAGCATAAGCAAAAAAAAATTGAGTCTAACGGAATTAAGGCTTCTCAAATTTTTAAACGTTTTTCAAAAGCTCTGGATGCTTTGGATAACCGAAATAATTTGATTTCGGCGATTTTTGGAAATGGGTATTTGCTTTCGGACATAAGGCAGGCCTATCATGTAGAACAGTGGATTAAGGCCTATGGTCACAAGGTGGAAGATTGGTTTGAGGTGGTGACCTTTTTTGACACCTTCAATACCTTAGGTACTTTCGCATTTAACCATCAAGACTTTACGTATCCCGAACTAACCGAAAACGGTCAAACGATTGTAGCTAAAGGATTAGGGCATCCTTTGTTGCCAAGGGATGAGCGAATAACGAGTGATATGGAACTTTCAGAAAGTCAATTTTTTATTGTGACAGGGGCCAATATGGCTGGAAAAAGCACTTTTTTAAGAACCATAGCCTTACATATAGTTATGGCAAATGTAGGGCTGCCGGTCTGTGCGATATCGAGTTCTTATAAGCCTACAAAGCTAATCACAAGCATGAGAACAACGGACTCATTAACCGACCATAATTCATACTTTTTTTCAGAGCTCACAAGATTAAAGTTTATAGTAGATACGATTACAGAAAAAACAGCCCCCTATTTTGTTATTCTAGATGAGATTTTAAAGGGAACCAATAGTACGGATAAAGCCATTGGCTCTCGCAAATTTGTTGAGAAACTGGTTAAGCTTAATGCCACAGGTATTATTGCCACACACGATTTGAGTCTTACTGAAATTGAAAAGGAACTTGAAGCCGTAAAGAACTACTACTTCGATGCCCAAATTATAAATGACGAACTCTATTTTGATTATAAACTAAAAAAAGGTGTTTGTCAGAACATGAATGCGAGTTTCTTATTGAAAAAGATGGAGATCGTATAAGGCCCACGCTAAAATTGATAAGTTTTCAGTGTTCATGCCATGAGTAAATAAAAAAACCCTCTCTGAAAACAGAAAGGGTTTAAATTTTATTTAAGAAAATAGCTTCTTAAGCCTCAAAAGGCTCGATAGAAACATAAGACTTATTATCTTTTTTCTTGGTGAACTTTACAACACCATCAACTTGAGCGTGTAATGTATGGTCTTTACCTTGGTACACGTTTTCACCTGGATGGTGAGTGTTACCTCTTTGTCTCACAAGAATATTTCCTGCAATAGCAGCTTGACCTCCAAAAATCTTTACGCCTAAGCGTTTCGATTCTGATTCTCTACCGTTTTTCGAACTTCCGACTCCTTTTTTATGTGCCATTTTATTTCGATTTTATAGTTTAACTAATTAACTTAAGGCTGCTATTAACTCGGCTTTCTTCATGCTAGAATACCCAGTAATGCCCTTTGCTTTTGCCATCTCTTTTAATTCAGCAACTGTTGATTTGCTTAAATCTTGAGTGGCTTCTTTCGCTTTAGTCTCTGTCTTTTTAGGTGCAGCCTTTGCCTCAGCTTTAGGTGCTTCCTTTTCAACTTTCTTTGGCTCAACTTTTTCAGCTTTTACCGCTGGTTTAGCTCCAGATGCTACAATGCTTTCAATTTGAATTTCAGTTAAGGATTGTCTGTGTCCGTTTTTGACACGGTAGCCCTTACGTCTTTTCTTTTTGAAAACGATAACCTTATCACCTTTAAGGTGTTTTAAGACTTTTGCACTTACCTGTGCTCCGTCTATAGCTGGGGCGCCTAAAGTTACGTTGCTACCGTTACCTATTAAAAGAACATTGTCAAAAGACACTTTTTTCCCTTCTTCGGTATTTAAACGGTTAACAAAAACTTTTTGGTCTTTCTCAACTTTGAATTGATGCCCTGCTATCTCTACAATTGCGTACATAGCGTAACGTTTTTATTAATTCAGTGTTTAACTCAATAGCCTTCCTTTTAAGAAAGCGGATGCAAATATACTTCTAAATTCCTAAACTGCAAATCATTTGGTGCATTTAGGGCTTATTTTAAATGAGAAGCCCAAAAATGGGTCTAAAAGCTTAATTACTATTAGTTTGTACACCATATTTTCACATTTTATTATGTGGGAAATGTCATATCATTCCTTATTTTTGTAAGGTGCATTGTAACAATGGACAAAAATGACAGACAAACACTAAAACTATTTAAAAATTAAAACACACAAAATAATGAAGAAAAGCTTTTTTACTCTAGCGCTTCTGCTCATTGCTGGTTTTTACGCCAATGCGCAGAAAGTGGAATTTGAAGAGTACGATTTAGATAATGGGATGCATGTTATTCTGCATCAAGATAATTCGGCTCCAGTGGTAACCGTTAGTGTGATGTATCATGTTGGCGCCAAAGATGAAAACCCTGAGCGTACTGGTTTTGCGCACTTTTTTGAACACCTCTTGTTTGAAGGAACGGAAAACATCCCTCGCGGTGAATGGTTTGAAATCGTGACCTCCAATGGTGGAAGTAACAATGCCAATACAACTGACGACAGAACATACTATTACGAGGTATTTCCATCAAACAGTTTAGAATTAGGCCTATGGATGGAATCTGAGCGCTTACTACACCCCATTATAAACCAAATAGGCGTTGATACTCAAAATGAAGTTGTTAAGGAAGAGAAGCGACTTAGAGTAGATAATCAGCCCTATGGAAACCTTCTTGCTGAGGTTAAAAAACGTATGTTTAAGGTTCACCCTTACAAAGGCACAACCATTGGTGAAATGGAGCATTTAGATGCAGCAACACTAGAGGAATTCCAAGCCTTTAATAAAAAGTATTATGTTCCTAACAACGCTGTTTTAGTGGTTGCTGGAGATATTGATAAAGCAGATACTAAGCGAATGATCCAAGACTATTTTGGGCCAATTCCAAGAGGGGCCGAGGTAACAAGGAACCTTCCCAAGGAAGCACCAATTACAGAAGCCATGACTGGTGAAGCGTATGATCCAAATATTCAGATACCAGCGGTAATTGCAGCCTATAGAACACCGTCCTTTAAGGAAAGAGACTCTTATGTGCTCAACATGATTTCAAGCTATTTAAGTGGCGGAAAGAGTTCGGTACTTTACAAAAAAATGGTAGACGAACAAAAACAAGCCTTAGCCGTTCAGGCCGTAAACATCAGTCAAGAAGATTATGGTATTTACGCGTTGTTTGGTTTGCCTTTGGGAGACGTAAAGCTTGAAACCTTGGTAGCTGAAATGGATGAGGAAATCGTAAAAATTCAAAACGAATTGATTTCTGAGCGCGACTATCAAAAACTTCAAAACCAGTTTGAAAATGATTTTGTCAGTTCCAACTCTAGTATAGAGGGCATTGCTAACTCGTTGGCTCGCTATTATATGTTATATGATGATGTGAACTTAATCAATAATGAAATAGATATATACCGATCTATCACGAGAGAGGAAATAAGAGATGTCGCCAAAAAGTATCTCAATCCTAACCAAAGACTCGTGTTAAAGTATTTACCTAAGAAAGATGAACAGTAATAAAAAAATGAACCAAAATATGAAAACTAAAATATCTGCATTGTTGATATTGCTTTTAATGGCAGTAGGAGTCAATGCACAAATTGACCGATCTGTAATGCCTAAACCAGGGCCTTCCCCGAAGATTGTTTTAGAAGACCCGGGAGAGTTTGAACTAGATAATGGTATTAAGGTGCTCGTTGTTGAGAACCATAAATTACCACGTGTATCCTATTCTTTACGAATTGATAACAAACCGGTCACGGAAGGAGAAAAAGCGGGAGTTTCAAGTATCCTTGCTGCGATGTTGGGTAACGGAACCACAAATATCCCTAAGGATGAATTTAATGATGAAGTAGACTTCTTAGGTGCGAGTTTGAGCTTTGGGTCTAGTAGTGCTTATGCTAGTACCTTATCCAAATATTCAGAACGTGTTTTAGAACTCATGGCTGACGCCGCTATTAATCCGCTATTAACTGAAGAGGAATTTGAAAAGGAGAAAGAAAAATTAATAGAAAATTTAAAGTCTGAAGAAAAAAGTGTAGCAGCTGTCGCCAATAGGGTTGGTAGTGCACTTGCCTATGGAACGAACCACCCTTATGGAGAGTTTGTTACTGAAGAAACGGTTAATAATATTGAATTTGGAGATGTTTTAGGCTATTACGATGCTTACTTCAACCCTCAAAATGCTTATATAGTTGTAGTAGGAGATGTTGATATGTTAACGATTGAAAGGCTGATGAAAAAATACTTCGGTCAGTGGAAAACCGATGTTGCCATAGAGACATCATTGCCAGAACCGGCACCTAATGTACAGTATACACAAATAAATTTTGTGGACATGCCAAATGCCGTACAGTCCAATATTTCCTTGACGAATAATGTGGATTTAAAAATGGGCGATGAGGATTACCACGCTGTACTTATTACGAATAAAATATTTGGAGGTGGTTTTAACAGCTATCTCAATATGAATCTTCGTGAGGAACACGGTTATACTTATGGAGCACGCTCTAATGTGAGTGCTAGCAGATGGGGCGCTTCACGCTTTACTGCTGGAGCTGAAGTACGAAATGCAGTTACCGATAGTGCGGTTATGGAGACGCTTAAGGAAATTAAGCGTATTAGAACCGAGCTTGTTGATGACAAGGATTTGGCAAACGCCAAAGCTAAATATGTTGGTGATTTTGTATTGGCTTTAGAGCGCCCGCAAACAGTTGCTAATTATGCTCTTAATATAAAATTGAATAATTTACCAGACGATTTTTATACCACCTACCTCGAGAAAATTAATGCCGTAACCAAAGAAGATGTTAAACGTATTGCAAATACATATTTCAAGACCGAGAATGCACGCATTGTAGTTGTTGGAAAAGGTAGTGAGGTTATAGAAAACCTCGAGAAAACGGGTATTCCTATTATGTATTTTGATAAATATGCCAATAAGACAGAGAAACCTGTATTCTCTAAACCTTTACCTGCAGACCTTAAGGCCTCGGACGTATTAAAAACATACATTGAGGCTTTAGGCGGTAAGGAAAAGTTGGAGAACGTGAACACTATCGTTCAAGAAATGCAAGCTTCCTTCCAAGGACAAGATATGACAACTACATTGAAGCAAATGTCACCTAACCTATTGGTAAATGAGGTGAGTATGGCCGCTATGGGAACTGTTTTTAAACAAGTCTTTGATGGTGAAAAAGGGTACATGGCTCAGATGGGACAAAAACAAGACATGCCAGCTGAAATGGTTGAGGAAATGAAGTCTAAAAAGGGTTTGTTTGAGGAGCTAAACTATTTAAGTGATAATGCAAATATGGAATTAAAGGCCATTGAACCTGTTGACGGTAAAGACGCCTATGTAGTGACCATAGAAACCGCTTCCGGAAGCAAGACGACCAACTATTATGACGTGGAGACCGGCTTGAAGCTCAAGCAGGCTGAAACAGTTAAAGGACCAGGAGGTAATGAGGTCACCCAAGAGACCACATTTGGTGACTACCAAGAAGTGGATGGAATTAAATTTCCATTTACAATGAGCGTGCCTATGGCCGGAACCAAAATAGAGTTCAGTACAAATTCGGTTAAGGTAAATGAGCCTCTCACTAAAAAGGACTTTGAATAAGTCCTAAAACATAGAATACGAAAGAACCGAAGCTGAAGCTTCGGTTTTTTTATGGTTTATATTTGTTAGAAATATAAACACCAAGCAGAATAAGAACAGCACCTAATACCTGAATAAGACTAAAAGACTCTCCGTCTAACCATCCCCAAAACAGCGCAACCGTAGGCATAAGATAAGTTACTGAAGAGGCAAAAACAGGTGTGGATAGTTGCACTAATTTATTGAACAAAACCTTAGCAATGGCAGTACCAAATACAGATAGAATAGTGACATAAATCAAAGAATCATAAAAGAACTGTTTTTGAAAGGTCTTTGCTTCAAAAAAATCCGTGATATATAGAAGAATAAGGGCAGGAATAATAATAACCACATAATTCCCTGTTGCAATGGCGAGAGGCCTAACATCTTGTAAGTGTCGTTTAATGATATTCACATTGGTGGCATACATGAATGTAGAAGCGATAACAAATCCTGCATAAATGTAATTTTGATCGGGATTAATATTTGCTCCACTGAGTATTAATAAGGCCGTACCTACAAAACCAATAACAACGCCAAAAACTTGTTTGGCCGTAGTTGTAATTTTAAAAAAAGCAAGACCTAAAAGTATGGTGTTTAGAGGAACCAATGAGTTTAATATAGAGGCCACAGCGCTATCGATTTCGGTTTCAGCTATGGCAAAAAAGAAGGCCGGAATCAGTGATGCTATAAAACCAGATAGGGCAATCCATTTCCATTTATCCTTAGGGATGTCCTTGATGGTGTAGAACCCAAAAGACAATAGTATAATGCCGGTTAAGACCGATCGTAAGGCGCCCAACTGATATGCGGTAAGACCTAAGAGGGATTTCTTAATTAAGATAAAGGAACTTCCCCAAATAATGGAAAGAGCAATGAGATAGACCCATTTAAGGTTCGGATTTTTCATGCTTTGTTTTACAAAAGAATCACAAAAATCGTTAATTCGTTCGCAAGAAACCTGAAAGTTTGTTAGATTTATCAAGAATTTAATAGTTCCATTTTTATGAATACAATAAAGAATATAAGTTTAGCAATGATGACGGTTTTGTTCATTGTATCATGTAAGAACGATACAAAGCCTGAAATTAAAACTGTTGAGGTGGCAGTAGCGAATACGGAACCCACTCAAAATTTAGATCCAAATGCCAGCTATGCGAAAGTAGAGTTTGGTATTGAAGGCATGACTTGCGCCATGGGTTGTGCTAAAACCATAGAAAAGAAAATGGCAAAAATGGATGGTGTAAAGTCTGCCAAAGTAGATTTTGATAAGCGCCTTGCAATGGTAGAATATGATGAGGCCAAAGTAACACCAAAAACCTTGGAGGATGCAGTTACAGGAGTAGCTGATATTTATAAGGTGAAGGATATGAAAGTTGTGGATGAGTTTAATGCTGCAAAGAAGCCGTGTCCAGCAGATTGTAACAAGGCTTGTTGTGCTAACAAAATAGAAGCAGAGAAGAAAGCTTGCGCCAAAGATTGTAAAAAGGCATGTTGCAGCGGTAATAAAAAGACGGAGTAACATAATAGTTTACGAAACAACAAATAGCGCCACTATCAAAGAGTGGCGTTTTTTATGGTATCTGTAGAAGACTAATTCCAACGAGCATACAGCCAAAAGGCAAAAGCCAAAGCAAGTAAATTGAAGTAGGTTTGCCTTTGGTTTTAGCCTTGAGAATATGACGTTTTTTGCCATTATAATAGAGCCAGTTTCTAAAGGTAACCATAAGGGTTACCAATGAAAAAAGTACCCAAAATTTAGTGTCTGACATCATAGGAAGATTCATTTGCCTGGCAAAACCCATTAAAAAAGCTGCTAATACAAGAAGAATGGACCCCGACAATAGGTTAATGTAAAGTGCTGCTATGTTCAGACTCTTCTTTCCTAAGGTCTTATTGTAGTAACTGTAAATGGCGATATAAAAAGCGTCGAGCATAAGAAAAATTAAAAAAACCACACCTTAATCACAAAGATGTGGTTTTTTGTTAGAAGTTAAAATTTATGATTTAATTACCTGTAACCACTACATTATCTAAATGGTATCTAGTTGTAGCACTAGGGTCTGAGCCTTCATAGAAGAACCCAATCACTGCTGTACCATCTACACAGGAGATATTAACAGGGCCTACGGATTCAAAATTACCGAATGTACTGGCTGGACCAACAGGAATGGTAACATCTAAAATAGACCAGGTTGCTGTTGTTGGGTCACCCGTATAATCCGTAGATATCCAAACACTGAGATTGGTGCCGTTATCAAAGTTGGATTGAATGTCAAAAGATAATTCCTCACCAGTGGTATTATCCATGTTGATAGGTGGTGTAACTAACCATACATCTGCGTCATCGTTGTCAGAATTAAATGCAGAGATCTGCGAGTAAAAATTACCACTGAAACTGCTAATAAACCAATCTGTGTCCGTACCGCTAATATTAATGTTATCCCAGCCCTCAGATTCATAAGTCCCAAAGTTTTCAAAATCTTCTTCAAAGAATGCTGTACCTCCACCAGAAGCACCGGTACATTCTAAGAAATCTGGATCACAACGATCTTGAGTGTCAAAATTGATATCTTCTGGAGTGCTTATTACAATATTAAACACCTCGCCAAAAAAGTCTTTGGATAATATGGCTGTCATACTACCTCTTCCAAAAGGTAAGGTTAAGCCTTTAAAATCAGCAAAAGTACTGGTACTAAATATCACAGCAGAAGACGATGTACAGCTTTCTAATATGCGCTCGCCATCAAATTGGTCAAAAGGCTCAGAGGCATAACTTAATGGGTTGGGACCAGTGGCTTGATTTCGGTTAAATTGTACGTCTTGTAATTCAATAAGTAAGTTGGTCTTATCATTGGAAAATTCTGAGAATTCAAGAAGCATAGGTACCATAGTCGTGATTTCTGCAGAACGTATGATGACTTCATTTTCAGCTGCTGCTGAAATTTTTCCTATAAAATTACCATCTAATGTCCCCAAGGATAACACACCATTGGAAATACCTGCGTAAAGCCCGTTAAGCTTAACATAAACTTTGCGACCAATATCATATCGGCCAAAAAGTGGATTTACATCAATAAGAACGCGAATACCAACCGTTGGGTTCTCAGGGTTATCCTGAAGAATGATTTCCTCAAAATAGTTACCGGCCTCATCAGAAGATACCACATAACCTTCCATGTATTGAACAATGCCAGAATCGTCAAAATTGAAAAACAGGAAGTCTTCATTGTTGTTGTAATCGATCCCTCCACCATGGATTTGTCCTAATCCACCAGCAACTGATGAAATTGGGATGACGTCACCATCCAATACAGGTTCTACGATATCTGTGTTCGGTGTGTCAAAGTCATCGTCCTCAACGCAACTGTTTAATACTACCAATCCAAGTATTAGTAGCAGAAATTTGTTAAATTTTAAAGTTTTCATGATTGCTTTTTTATATGTTTTGTTGGATGATGGACACCCACTTACTTGTATGGTCTTTATTTGCTTATTCTGTTTCATAGCTTAAAATCTTACATAAACATTAAGGTAGTAGGTTGTGCCATTACCAAAGAAATAGCGCGGTCCAAATATTGGACCATTTGCTCTTGATTTATCTTCTTGTAATCTGCGGTAATTCGCTAAACGTGATTGTTCAAAACCACCTGTTCTGTATTCTTCATTAAAGACATTATTTATAGTGGCAAAGAATCCAACAAAATAGTCGCCTATTTTCCAAGATTTACCGCCGATAATATTAACTAGCATATAGCTATCAAACTGTTCCTGTTTAAGTAATTCCTTAGCTTCACCAGGATCATAATCGTTAAAGGTATTACCGTCATAATCTGAGGTAAAATTAGCTGATCGCGCTAAGTTACTTACATCGATATAGGCATTAGAAAAGAAGTTGCTTGTAATTCCTATATTCCAATAATTAGGATCTCTGTATTCAAAACCTATTTGGTAGGCGCGTTCAGGGCCACCTGCAACATGATAATTTTTGAGTTGGGTAGTACCATCACCAAAGGTCACCTCTCTGTTAATATCTGGTCGATTTAAGAAATCTACACTCGTAAGGTATAAATTTGGATTATTTTGGAAAGTATATTGACCAATTGAAGCAGCGCCCTTAAGTTTTATGGTTGGGGTTACTTGAGCTTCAATCCCCAATTCAACCCCGACATGTCGGCGTTCTATATTGGTCAAAATTTCCTGCACAAAGGCATCTCCGCTATCAATACCTAAACCAGCTAAATCTTCTGTAAAATAGAAACCTATATCGCTGCCGTCTTTAAAACCATTATAAAAACCGGTTATCCGTGCTTTTACTATCGGTGATCTAAAGATATAGCTTACATCAACAGACTGGATTTTCTCGCTCTCCAACCCAATAACCGTTGCATTGCTTTGTCTAGCATTACTGAAGGAATTTCTTAATGTTGGTGCTTTTGTAAAATAGCTGGTATTTACATCAACCAAATGTTTACCTGTCACTTTATAGGTAAATCCACCTTTTAAACCATAGTTGGTGAAATCGAGTTGATCACTTTCGCCAAAGGAACCATTATTACCTCCGCCTTGGAAAAAACCGTTTTCATATAAACCGGTTCTCTGGTATGAGGTCCGCGAAAAATTGGCGCCTACATAAAAGTCAATACGATTGTATTTAAACTGTGCCTGAGCAAAAGCACTCACTACGCTGGCATCCATTTCGTAATTATATTTGTAGCGTTCACCTTCCCGCGCAATACGGTTAGGATTCCTAATGTCACTCTGAGCTAAATTAGCGGCTACGACCTCATCGATATCATTGTTTTCCTCATCAGCAAAAAAATCAACATCCAAGTATCCAGTTCCACCCAAAAGATCTTCTAATCGGGCAAAGTTTTCGCTTTTTAATCGCCTGTAGTTTAAGGCTGCATTTAGCCTAATATTATCGGCTAATTCGGCATCTAATATCGTATTGAATGTAAATTGTTGGTCTTTTATAACATCTGCTTGTACCGCGTATAACGAATTACCTTCTACATTACTAGGTCTTGTATTTGCCTCATAAAAACTAAACCAAGGCATCTGACCATCATTTAAGAACTTCTGCTGGGCTAAGTAAGCATTTTGGTAATCAAAAGGCGTCGGGTTAGGATCTTGTAAAAAGAAACTCGGTAAATTTTGGTAATACGTGGGGTCTGGGTTGCGTGCGCCACCTAAATAAGCATCATCACCATTTTCATCCTCAAAAAGTCGTGTTCCGCCATTATCAATCCGCGTATTGGCGATTTCACCGAATTGATAGGCTATATTGGTATTCAATCTTACTTTAGAAGAAATATCCCAAAAATGGTTTAACATTAAAATAGGTTCATCGATATTACGGGTTCTAGAGTTTCGTTCTGCTCCATTAAGCAAACCCCAAAATGGATTGTAGCGCCTTCCTTTGAGTTCAAAAACCTCTTGTGTAATAGCTGTAGAACGGCCCCTTCTATTTTGAGCATAAATACCTGTAAAATTTAAGCTATGCTTTTCATTGATTTGCTTTTCAACAGCGATAAAAAAGGAATTGGCATCGTATAAGGTACCATCTATATAGCCTTGTTCCCCAAAGCGGCGCGAACCTAGAACGGAATATGACCAACCGCCCTCTAACAAGCCAGAGTTATAACTTGCCATAACTCGCCCTTGGTAACTTCTATTAGCTGAAGCATAGGAGATACGGCCACCCTTTCTGTACTTAGAGGCACGCATTATGATGTTATTGGTTCCTGCCAAATCCCCGAAGGTATAATCGTTAGCAGACATACCCATTGAAAATTCCTGATTACGCTGTACATCGTTTAAGCCTCCCCAATTCGCCCACTGAGGTCTACCGTTAAATTGTTTGTTCATCTCTACACCATTGATAAGAACCCTACCATTGGCGTTATCCAATCCACGAGGTCTAAAAAATGTTGCGCTAAAGTCAAAGGCTGCTGCATTTAAAAATACATCTCTTGAAGCCTGTAGAAGTCCAGAAATATTATCTGTTAAACCATCATCTTCACTGTTTAAATTATCATCGGAAATTGAAATGATGAATAAATCTTTTTTGTCACTCGAATCAAAATCTAAAGTTATACCGCTGATGTCAACAGTCTGTCCTTCATTAACAATGATGGGGTAACGTTTTGTAACATAGCCTACTTTTTCCACCTTCAAAACCTGTTCGCCTAAGGGGACATTTTCAGTAAAACTGAATTCTCCTTTACCATCGGTTTGTGTGTTTTGATCGGTTTCTTCAATAGTAATAGTTACATCAGGAATTGGTTCTCCTGTGGTTCCATCCAGAACACTTCCTTTTATCAGAGTTTGTTGTGCAAAACTTGTTAAAGAGAAGGCAACTCCGAACAGAAAGAGTAAGAAACTTTTTTTCATGCCTATTTTTATATTGATTGTTAGTGTAGATTAAAAAATGGTTATTTAAGGCAATCAAATGTACATTAAATATAATTATTACATAATTTTGAAAAGCCGTTTGGCTGGGATATAACGATAAGATAATAGTCCTATTTCATGTTATTATTTAAGATGGTTAACTTGTAATTTCCCTAGCCTTTGCTGCACAAATTAAAATAAAAATTAAATTGAATGCTAATGAATTTAATAAAATCACTACTCATATTTGCTGCCTTATCGTGTTTTTTAACTGTGGCTGCACAGAAAAAAAAAAAGTTTAAGATTCATACCATAGCCTTCTACAATTTAGAGAATCTTTTTGACACCATTGACGACCCCTTAAAACGAGATGAGGCTAGTCCAATTATGGAACTAAACGCAAATAGGAGCCAAATCTATAAACAAAAAGTCAAGAATATGGCGCGGGTCATAGCCAATATTGGTGCTGATATAGCTAAGAATTCACCGGCAGTGATTGGTGTATGCGAGGTGGAAAACAGAAAAGTACTTGAAGACGTGGTCAACGATCCGTTACTTTTGGGTAAGGACTATGGCATTATCCATTTTGAAGGGCCCGATAGACGAAGTATAGATGTTGCCTTGTTGTACCAAAAAGACTTATTTAGACCAATTGAGTCGAGCTCTCTGGAGTTACGCATTTATGACGACCTAACACGCAGGCGTGTTTATACGCGTGACCAATTGCTGGTAAGTGGGGAGCTAGATGGTGATTTAATCTATATCATTGTAAATCATTGGCCATCGCGCAGTGGTGGTGAGGCCAGGAGTAGATCAAAACGTGTAGGCGCTGCAAAACTTAACAAGCGTATCATTGACTCATTGCAATCCATTGATCCTTATGCCAAGATTTTTACTATGGGTGATTTAAATGATGACCCAACCAATGATAGCGTAAAGGAAGTTTTGAAAGCCAAGAAAAATAAAGAAGACGTGGAACTTAAAGGATTATACAATCCTTATGAAAAAATGTTTAGCGATAAAGGCTACGGAACAACGGCATATAGGGATGCTTGGAGTCTATTCGATCAAATAATTATGAGCCAACCCTTGCTAGAAGAGGATTACTCGTCTTATAGATTTTGGAAGGCGGGTATTTATAATAAGGCCTACTTAACCAATAAGCGTGGTCGATGGGAGGGTTACCCTTTTAGAAGTTTTGCCGATGGCGGTTTTACGGATGGGTTTAGCGATCACTTTCCCGTTTATGTTTACCTCATTAAGCAGGTTGAAGACTAACTTAATGAGTTAAGACAGCCATAAATTCCATGGTATTTTAGCAAGAACTAGAATCAGTGACAATGTATAAAAAAGAGCTAGCTTCTTAAATTTGGCTTTTGAAACCAGTTTCTTTTTATGTTTTGAATACCCAATCGTCACCAAAGCAACGGCAACTATCATGGTTGTGGGATGTTCAACAATAAGATTTCTAAGAGCAGAATTCTTCATAACTTCACCCATACCACCAACTTGTTCTATTGTTGTGAAATAGTCTTTTGTAAAATACAGGATGATTCCAATCAACAACTGAATATGCATAGTAATAAGCGCAAAAAGGGAGATTCTAAAGTCCTTGGCATCAAATTCCTTATTACCAAAAAACTTGATGAGTGCATTAAAAGTCGCTAATACGAGTACCACAAGCACTAAATATGCCCAATACGAATGAATAAATTGAAGAGTTTCCATAAAAAACTATTAGTTCAAGGCAAAAATAAGAATTTGCCATCAAAGAATTTAATTATTAATTAGTTGCTTTTACTTCTCGTAAATCCCAATTGTTAGATCACCAGTTGCGTTCATTTGTGCGCGATACATGCCCGCAGTATTGAACTCCATCACCATGTTCCCATCTTTATCTACGGCAATGATGCCGCCTGTACCCCCTAATTTGGTTAGTTTGTCTTGTATAACAATACGGGCAGCTTCCTTTAGGGATAACGCTTTGTACTCCATTAAGGCTGAAATATCATGGGCCACCATACCTCTAATAAAATATTCACCCCAACCTGTGCTCGATACCGCACATGTAGCGTTGTTAGCATAAGTGCCTGCGCCGATAATTGGAGCGTCACCAATTCTACCATAACGTTTATTGGTCATACCTCCAGTTGAGGTGCCAGCTGCAAGATTTCCATTCTTATCCAAAGCAGCGCAACCTACAGTACCAAATTTGGAGTTCTTTATATCGGTATCGTAGAAATTAATAGCGGCCGATTCCATATCAATATCTTTTTCTTTTTGGGCTTGTCGCTCCTTGACGCGCCGCAAACCATCAAAGCGATTTTGGGTAAAGAAATAGTCAGGTGTTACCAGTTCAAAACCTTGCTCTTCTGCAAACTGTTCAGCCCCTTTACCAGATAACATTACATGTTCAGACTGTTCCATTACAGCACGCGCTAAATTAATCGGGTTTTTCACCGTGGTTGTCCCAGCAGAAGCACCAGCGTTCAATGTTTTTCCGTCCATGATTGAGGCATCAAGCTCATTGGTTTCTACGTTGGTGAATACAGCACCTTTACCTGCATTAAACAGTGGGGAATCTTCCATGACATTAATGGTTTTCTGCACGGCATCTATGCTGCTCCCGCCGTTTTTGAGAATATCATAACCCACTTTAATGGCTTCTTCTAGTTTTGCTTTATAAGCAGCTTCGCGCTCAGGAGTCATATTTTTCTTTAGAATAGTTCCTGCGCCACCGTGAATAACTATGGCAAATTCTTGCTTTTCTCCAGTAACCTCTGCGGCTATGGATGTTTCACTTTTAGACTCGGAATTGTGCTCAGAATTACAGGAGAGGGAGAAAGAAATAATTACAAAATACAGAAGGAATTTTTTCATGGGTCAGTTGATTTTTAAAGAAACTTAAAGGTACATTATTAGAGAAGATGCTTCAAGAAAAAGTGACAATTTATTAGTAACTTCGCGATATTATTCAATAATTCTTAAAAAACACATATATATGGAAGCTGTAGCTACCGATTTCGGAATAAAAGACGCCTTAAACCAATTAGGTGTAAACCCTATAAACGAAGGAACCTCCACGGGTTCAAATTGCTTTTCTAACGGTGAATTAATTGAAAGTAATTCCCCTGTAGATGGTGCATTAATTGGCAAGGTAAAATCAACCACCAAAGAAGACTATGAAAAAGCCATGAAAGCCGCAACATCTGCGTTTAAGACATGGCGGACCATGCCTGCGCCACAACGTGGTGAAATTGTGAGACAGTTTGGTGATAAATTGAGAGAAAAGAAAGAAGCTTTAGGTAAGTTAGTATCTTATGAAATGGGTAAGTCTTACCAAGAAGGTTTGGGAGAGGTTCAAGAAATGATAGACATCTGTGATTTTGCTGTAGGTTTATCGAGACAGCTCCACGGATTGACTATGCACTCTGAACGTCCTGGTCATCGCATGTATGAACAGTACCATCCACTTGGTGTGGTCGGTATCATTTCAGCATTTAATTTTCCAGTAGCCGTTTGGGCTTGGAATACAGCTTTAGCCTGGGTTTGTGGCGATGTTTGTATTTGGAAACCCTCAGAAAAAGTACCGCTTTGTGGTATTGCTTGTCAAAATATAGCGGCTGAAGTTTTTGCCACAAATAATTTGCCTGAAGGTATTTCCTGTTTAATTAATGGCGATCATAAGGTCGGTGAATTTATGACCAAAGACACTCGTGTGCCTTTAGTATCTGCGACAGGATCAACCCGTATGGGTAAAATCGTCGCTAAAGAGGTTGCTGGCCGTCTAGGAAAATCACTTTTAGAATTGGGAGGAAATAATGCTATTATTGTTACACCAGATGCCGATATAAAAATGACAGTGATAGGTGCGGTTTTCGGTGCAGTGGGTACTTGTGGGCAACGTTGCACGAGCACACGACGCCTAATTATTCACGAGAGCATTTATGACAAAGTAAAAGAGGCTGTTGTAGACGCCTACAACCAATTGCGTATAGGAAATCCTTTAGATGAAAATAACCATGTAGGGCCACTGATTGACACAGATGCTGTAAAGATGTATCAAAATGCCTTAACCCAAGTTGTTGAAGAGGGAGGTAACATTGTCGTTGAAGGTGGTGTTCTTTCTGGTGAAGGTTACGAAAGTGGTTGCTATGTAAAACCTGCTATTGCAGAAGCCCAACCGGACTATAAGATTGTGCAACACGAAACCTTTGCGCCCGTATTGTATCTGTTGAAGTATTCTGGCGAGGTTGAAAATGCCATCACTATTCAAAATGATGTTGCGCAAGGTTTATCCTCTGCAATTATGACAAATAACCTACGTGAGGCTGAACGTTTCTTATCTGTTCAAGGTTCTGATTGTGGTATTGCTAATGTTAATATTGGGACTTCTGGTGCCGAAATTGGAGGTGCATTCGGTGGAGAAAAGGAAACGGGAGGCGGACGTGAATCTGGCTCGGATGCCTGGAAAATCTATATGCGCCGTCAAACCAATACTATAAACTACACTACAGAATTACCATTAGCTCAGGGTATAAAGTTTGACTTGTAAGATTTAAAAGACAACCATATTTTTCAAAATACTGGAACAGCTGCGTTTTCTAAATTTGGCTGAAGACACTCAAGGCAAAAACTGAAGGCAACAGCTGGGTTATGGCCTTGGTATTGGAATTTATCTTTGATCTCTAAAAACAAAAAACCTTGTTTCATCAACCCATAGGGCTTTCATTGAAACAAGGTTATATAATTGATTAATAGCCTAACAAAGATGCATATAAATATTGTTGAAAAGGAAATTTTATGACGAACGGCAAAAAAAAATGTATGATGAGCACGACGGTTTAATAGAATCCGATGAGAGGTAAAAAAATCAGGATAAAATTATTAAAAAATCCGACCAACTAGTTATATTTTACTTTTCTCAAAATTCTAATAGTTTCCTTGTAGGATTGATATATGTCAGCGCCGAAGTTCCTAAGATAAGGTTTGGCATATTCCAATTTTGGTAATGCACCATCAAAACCATTGAGATAACAAATGAGGTAACTAGCAGCTAAATTTTCAAGGTCTAGCGCTTCATGAGGGGCCAATTCAATATGCTTTTCAAGTTTTTCCAGAATAGCATTATTAGTGTTGTAGATGTGGTGTAATAACTTGCGATCAAACTGTGGTGGGTCAAAAAGAAGCTCAGCTTCTATAGAGTAGTTGGCACTATCATCAAAAGTAATCGTGGTTTTTTCTAGCTTATAATACTTGTAGGAATGTTGGAGTCCTAACCTCACATATTCTAAAATACTAAACGAATCATTATTGTAGCGAATAGCCACTTCGTCTAAGGCTGAATAAAACAATCGAACCTGCTCATTCACCAATTCAATGTCTACCCGTGAATAAAAGGTTTCATCCTTTACCTCCTTTTTACTTCCTGACCAACATAGCACAAAGTATTCCTTAAATACCTTGTACTGTGGGTTGTAATCCCGGCGCTTATTCATGAAGTCAAAGACTCCATCAAGAGTGAGTTCAATGTTATTTTGTGCGTGATTCTCAATAGCCGAAACTATTTTTGAATTTACATCCTTAAGCTCAATATCAAACACCTTGGGCATACTCATGCTACCATCTCTAAAGAACACTGAACCGCCATAATATTTCCAAATATTTTTTCTGAGTGAGGTTATTTTGTTATTAGGTCTTATGGTGACCAACCCCACAACTTTATCATCTGGCAGATGTGGAAAAGGAATATTCTCGTATTGCACGATAGGCGGATGAGTGAGATAGGCATTGATTAAATTTTGGATTTTGCTATCATCAAAAAAATCAACACCGATTATTTTATTGTCTTCATCTTGAACACCTATAACGATATAGGAATTATTTTTTGGGTTGCTATTGGATAGAGCACAAATGTGCTTTAGAAATTTCGCCTTGCCTTCTTTATAACCAATATCTATTTTGCGTTTTTTGTCATAAAAACTATTCTCATCATTGTGAGCCAATAAGTTTTTTATAAGCAGGCGTTTGTTTATCAAAACAAGGTTGCGATTAGGATCTTAAAAATTTATAGGTTTTTGTTTGACTTGTTTATGGTCGTTGAGTTAGCCTGTGCTGTCGGAAAGACTAATATATCTGCTAAATTAACGTGCTCAGGTCTTGTAATGGTAAAGTAGATTATGTCAGCGATATCTTCGGCCTGCAAGGCTTTATAACCCTGGTAAACTGAATCGGCCTCCTTGCCACCCTTAAAACGCACCTTGGAAAACTCGGTTTCCACTAAGCCAGGATTAATAGCACTTACCTTAATACCATAAGGATTTAAATCGATTCGCATGCCTTCGGTTATAGCTAAAACAGCATGCTTGCTTGCGCAATAGACATTGCCTTTAGGGTAGACTTCTTTCCCAGCAGAAGATCCAATATTAATGATATGGCCAGTATGCCGCTGAATCATTTTGGGGATTATGGCCTTACTCACGTAAAGTAGGCCTTTTACATTGATATCCATCATGGCATCCCAATCGTCTAAGCTGCCGGTCTGAATGGGGTCTAGACCATGGGCATTACCAGCATTATTGATTAGAATATCTATATCCTGAAATTCCTTAGGTAAAGATTCAAGGGCCTCCAAGGTTTTGGATCTATCGCTAACATCAAAATTCAAGGTATAAACATCAGTATCCCGAGAAAGTGCTTTTTCAAGACTGTCCAATCGCTGCTGGCGACGGCCGCATAAAATCAATTTTATACCGTGTTTGGCAAATTCGTGTGCGGTTGCTTGTCCAATACCACTGGTTGCACCTGTAATTAATGCTGTTTTTCTCATAAGTTTAAATTTAGGGTACTTTATGGCCTTGACAGGCTACCAAAATTAAAAACCAATCCTCTAATTCTAGATTTATTTTAGAAGCCGCCATAGCTTGTTTTAATCGTGTTTTGTTTGTTGTACCTACTACTGGATGAATTTGGGAAGGGTGTTTCATAATCCAAGCTAATAGCAACTGGTCTTCAGTGGCGTTATACTTATCTATTAAATCACCTAATTGTCTATGTATACGTCGGGTCTGCTCGTTATCTGTTTTAAAAACAGAACCCAAGGGTGACCAGGCCATGGGCTTTATGCCATTGGTCTTTATATAATCCAGCGTTCCGTCATGCATGGCTACGTGATTTGTGAGCGAAAATTCAATTTGGTTGACATCAATATCCATACGTAAACCTATTAAGTCCATTTGAGATGGTGTAAAATTAGATACCCCGAATTCCCTTATTTTCCCTTGCTTTTTAAGAATGGTTATGGCCTCGGCAATTTCCTCCGGATTCATTAGTGGGCTAGGTCTATGCAACAAGAGTAAATCCAAATAACCAGTCCTAAGATTTTTTAGGGATTCTTCAACGGACCAAATGATATAATCCTTGCTGTAATCATAATATTTTACCTTGTTATTTCGATTCTCACTTAGATGTTGAATGCCACATTTTGAAATCAATTGTATGGATTCCCGCTCTATGCCAGAGTGAGATAAAGCAGCTCCAAATTGAGATTCTGTGGTGTAGCTGCCGTAAATGTCTGCATGATCAAAAGTAGTAATGTTATTTGCAGTACAGTATCTAATGAGTTCAGCCATGTCTTTTTTAGACAGGTTTTTGCCCCAACTTCCCCACGACATTGTTCCTGCTATTAATCGAGAATATTTCACTTTATTTTCAGTTTATGCGGTTTTTTTTGCCATTGGTGTATAAAAATACTTAAAACATCAGTAATAAATTATTATTGTCGTGTAATTATTAAAAGCCCCAAAATCATGATTCTTTCAAAAGTTTTAAAACCTATTTTCACATCCTGTGTTATACTCTTATTTCTCTTTAGTTGTTCAAGTGACGAATTGGAGAACGATTGTGGTACATCCGTTGTTTCTATTAGCTTAAAGAGTTCTATGAACTTAGAAAACGACGTGTATATCGAAATTGAAGACATCCAGTTTCGGGTAAAGCAAGAGGCTAGCCTAAACAACGCCTGGGTAAGTTTGAACACTATAAATGAAGGTGTCGTAAATATGAGCGATTTGAACGCAGATTCAGATGTGCTGCTTGTACATAATGAAAATATACCCTCGATACCTATCTATGAAATACGTTTAGTGCTTGGTGATCAAAACTTTATAGACTCCAACGGACTTCTCATAGATTTAGATACTGAGAATTTGGGGAAGGCCACGGCAACAAATTTTTTGGAACTGAATTTGCTTCCGAATCAAGAATATGATATTACCATAGATTTTGATACGGACCAATCTGTGTATTTCTCTGAGTTAGAAAACCTAATGGTATTAAGTCCTAAAATTTATACTGAAATAAGACACCTTTCATATTAATTACTTTAATCCTAAATTAATGGAGTTGATGGGGTAATGCCTTTGTATTACTCCTTTTCTTTTTCAGTAAAGTCTATCAACCAATTTAGTTCGTATATCTATATATGTATTCATTATAAAATTTCAACACTATGAACCTTTTAAGACAACTTTTATCCGTTTTAATAATTTTGTCGCTTGTGGCCTGTAATGATTCTGACAGTTCAAATAGTCAAGAACCAGCACAGCTTTCGGTAAGATTGGTTGATAATCCAGGAGATTATGAAAATGTCTTTGTAGAAATTACGGATGTAATGATTAAATACGGAAATACCACGGACGATCCAGAAAATGATGATGAAGGAGGTTGGGTCTCTATAGGTATCATTGAACCTGGAATTTATGACTTATTGGAATTAACAGGTGGGATAAATCTACCTTTAGTTGAAAATGAGAACATAGAACCAGGCTTAATCAAACAAATCCGATTGGTGCTTGGGTCGTCAAATTCCATTGTTTTGGACGGGGAAATAGAAGCTCGCCCACTAACTACACCTAGTGCACAGCAGTCCGGACTTAAGGTCATGGTCAATCAGCCCATTGAAGCTGGTTTCAACTACAGTTTTATCTTAGATTTCGATGTGGATGAATCTATAGTTGTTGCAGGTAATTCAGGAAATATCATTTTAAAGCCTGTTCTAAGAGCCAATTTGGAAGTCAATTCGGGCAGTATAGAAGGCAGTGTTATCCCGTCTGACTTAGCGGTTGAAATTGAGGTTAGTAATGAAAGCACCACCGCCTCAACGTTTACGGATGATCTTGGTAATTACGAAGTTATAGGCTTACCCGCAGGTATTTATACTGTAACCATAACACCTGAAGAAAGTTCATTATTTGAACCAGTGGTATTAACTGATGTTGAAGTTACGGTAGGTAATACTACTATCCTAGATGTAATAACGTTTGAATAAGGCCAGTATCAATCTCTTCATAGGGTGCATTATTTCTCAAAATAATGCACTTTTTTTTTAACCAATTGTTAACAGCAACTCCAAAAATATTTTGACACTTTGCAGGTTTAATAGTTATAGTCTAAATTACACTGCCATAAAACTTTATAATGATGGAAGATGCGAGTACAGTTGATATAAAATCGATTAACGAAAAAATAGAAAAAGAAAGTGCTTTTGTAGATTTGCTGACTTTCGAAATGAACAAGGTCATAGTTGGTCAAAAGCATATGGTAGAGCGGCTATTAATTGGTCTGCTCGGACAAGGCCACATTCTTCTAGAAGGTGTCCCAGGTTTAGCAAAAACCTTGGCTATAAACAGTTTAGCTAAAGCTGTTGATGCGAGTTTTAGTAGAATTCAATTTACGCCAGACCTTCTGCCTGCAGATGTTATTGGAACCTTAATTTACAATATGAAAGAGAATGATTTCTCTATAAAAAAGGGACCGATTTTTGCAAATTTTGTTTTGGCTGATGAGATTAACAGAGCCCCAGCTAAGGTGCAGTCAGCACTACTAGAGGCCATGCAAGAAAAGCAAGTAACCATTGGTGACGAAACGTTCATTTTAGAAAAACCATTCTTGGTTATGGCAACCCAAAACCCGGTGGAACAAGAAGGAACCTATCCGTTACCTGAAGCCCAGGTAGACCGTTTTATGCTAAAAACAGTCATTGATTATCCCAAATTAGAAGAGGAGCAGCTTATTGTAAGAGCCAACCTAAAAGGTAGTTACGATAAAATCAATCCTGTCGTTTCCGTAAAACAAATATTAACGGCACAAGAAGCCGTTAGAGAGGTGTACATGGATGAAAAAATTGAGAGATACATTTTAGACATTGTGTTTGCCACTCGTTATCCAGAAAAGTATAGGTTAGATGACTTGAAACCGTTAATCAGCTTTGGAGCGTCGCCTCGTGGAAGTATCAATTTAGCTACTGCAGCTAAATGTTATGCATTTATAAAAAGACGAGGTTATGTAATACCCGAAGATGTCAGAGCTGTAGTTCACGATGTGCTTAGACATAGAATAGGCATCACCTATGAGGCCGAAGCTGAAAATGTTACTTCAGAAGACATCATCAATAAGATTGTAAACGAAATCGAAGTGCCATAAGATTTTTGGATTTAAGAATTACGTATGGCGATTCAGAGTAATCGTAAATCACCAATCTTCAATCGAAAATTAATTAATGGATACTAAGGAACTTCTAAAGAAAGTACGAAAGATAGAGATTAAGACACGCCGATTGTCTGATCATATTTTTGGAGGGGAATACCATTCTACCTTTAAAGGAAGGGGAATGACGTTTTCTGAAGTTCGTCAGTACCAATTTGGTGATGATGTTAGGAATATTGATTGGAACGTTACAGCGAGATATAACGAACCTTTCGTTAAGGTCTTTGAGGAGGAGCGTGAGTTAACCATGATGCTCATGGTTGATGTTTCGGGGAGTAAGTTTTTTGGAACTAAAAATCAATTTAAGGAGGTAATCGTTACTGAAATTGCTGCGACTTTGGCATTTTCTGCCACCCAAAACAACGACAAAATAGGATTGATTTTATTTTCAGGAGATATTGAGCTCTATATTCCACCTAAAAAAGGTCGTTCACACGTTCTCAGGATTATTCGGGAGCTTTTAGAATTTCAGCCTAAAAGTAAGGACACCAATGTCTCAGAAGCGTTCAAGTTTTTATCGAATGTTATGAAGAAAAAGGCTATTGTATTTGTCTTGTCAGATTTTATAGCAGACGATTACAAGCAAAATTTGAAAATAGCTGCTGGAAAGCATGATATTACAGGAATTAGGGTTTACGACAGATACGAGGAAAGCATTCCCAATTTAGGATTGGTGCAAATGGAGGATGAGGAAACGGGAGAACTCATGCTTGTCAATACCGCTGCTAAAAGAGTACGCTTAGACTATGCTAAGTTCTATCTAGAGAAGGTGGACTACTTTAAAGACAGCTTTACCAAATCGGGTTCAGGGACCATAGACTGCAGAGTTGATGAAAGTTATGTAAAAAAATTATTGGGTTATTTTAAACGCAGGGGATAAAGGAAAAATGAATACCAAAGCGCCAAATACAATTTTCGAATTGAAATTTATTTCGGTTTTACATGAAAAGTTAACCATCTGCACGGCGGTGCTCTTTTTTCTGTGTTCATGGGTGTCCTCTGCTCAAGTTACAACACAAATCGATACCACAACCATTAAAATCGGTGAGCAAATTAGTTATAAAATAAATGTCGAGACTGATTCTGTGGCAATAGTGGTATTTCCCGAAGGACAAACGTTCCTGCCTCTTGAAGCCGTTGAAGCAACTGATATCGATACGGTAAGGAAAGAATCACAGTATCTGTTGTCTAGAATTTACAAATTAACACAATTCGATTCAGGGCGATACACCATACCAAGACAAAAAGTGCTTATAGGTGATAGGTCCTTTTTTACGGACTCAGTCAAAGTAGCTGTTAACTATATTGAAGTTGATACTACAAAACAGAAATTATATGATATAAAACCTATCATGGAAGTCCAAAAATCTAGCGGGAATTGGTGGAAATGGCTTTTATTAATTTTAGGTTTTGTTGGCTTGGTAGCATTTTTGATTTATTGGTTTATTTGGCGAAAAAAACCATTAACTGAGGAAGAGGAAATTGCATTGTTGCCGCCATATGATCGCGCAAAGCTGGCTCTTCACAAACTAGAGGAACATAACTACTTGAGGCGTTCAGAAATAAAAACCTATTATTCAGAGCTTACCTTCATAATTAGAAAGTATCTCGATGATAAAGTTTACGATCGTTCCTTAGAAAGTACTACAGACGAGTTGATTTCGCGTTTAAAATTATTTAAGGATGGTAATCAATTTCCTTTTAAAACAGAAACAATCGTCAATATTGAAAGTATATTAAAACGTGCAGATTTGGTAAAATTCGCAAAATCCAAACCAGACACAGCACTTGCAGAAATTGATAAAAAAACCGTAGAAAAAGAGATTGACAATATAAAAACCTGCTTGCCCGAACCGTCGGAAGAGGAAAAACTTTTAGACGAACAATACAAGGAAAACCGAGAGAAAAAACAGAAACGTCAGAAAATTATTTTAACTGCAGCAATCAGTATAGCTCTTCTTGTAGCTACCTATGTAGGCTTTAGTCTTAAATATGGTTTTACTTATGTAAATGATACCATTTTAGGAGATGAGAGTAAGGAATTATTAGTAGGGGATTGGGTAGAAAGTGCTTATGGTTTCCCTCCAATATGGATTGAGACTCCAGAAGTTTTAAAACGAGAGGAAGTTGGGGATTCCAAAGAAGAACAGAATCAACCAAAGACAGCTGTATTTAGATTTTTGTCAAAAGAAGCAGGAATAGATATTCAAGTAAGTACAACAACCTTTAATATAAGCACGCAGCAAGGACAGCCTCAGCAAATGTCAGATGAGGACAAGGCAAAAGATTTGATAAGTGCCTCAGAGAATTTTTTAAAGAAATTAGAAGCTAATGGTGCAACAGACATTACAGTGAAACGTGAAGAGTTTAAAACGCCTAATGGAGCATCAGGTATAAAAACCTATGGAACAATGAATCTCGTCATTACTGAAAACAAAACAATACGAGCAAAATATATGAATCTTGTCTTTAGGGCAGAAAACGTAAGACAACAAATAGTACTGCGGTGGCGGGAAAGCGACAATTATGCTGAAGATATAGTTAAGCGAATTACAGATTCTATAGAACTAGTACCAGAAGAATTGCCTAAAGAAGACGACGTATAATGTTGGAGAATATAGAATTTTTAAATAAAGAATTTTTTTGGCTTCTGCTATTGTTGCCAATAGCTATAGTTTGGTACATTATTAAACATAACAAACAGACGGCAGAATTAAAAATATCAAGTTTAAGGGGGTTTAAGCTAACGCGCTCAATTTGGCCCAAATTGAGACATGTGTTGTTCATTTTACGTTTATTAGCTCTGACCCTATTAATTATTGCTATTGCAAGGCCACGGACAGTAGATGTTTCTACAAGAACAAAAACCACAAGGGGTATTGATATTGTAATGGCTATTGATGTGTCTGCTAGTATGTTGGCTAAGGACCTTGTACCGAATCGATTGGAGGCACTTAAGGAGGTTGCAGCAGATTTTATAAACGGACGTCCGAATGACCGAATTGGTTTAGTTGAATATGCAGGCGAAGCTTATACAAAAACACCTATAACCAGTGATAAAACTTTGGTATTAAGGTCTTTGCGAGATATAAAATATAATACTATTATTGAGGGAGGTACGGCCATTGGTATGGGATTAGCCACATCTGTAAATCGTTTAAAAGATAGTAGGGCAAAAAGTAAAGTTATAATCCTCTTAACTGATGGAGTCAATAATTCTGGTTTTATTGATCCTAAAATAGCCAGTGAACTCGCCGTAGAATACGGCATAAAAACCTACACCATCGGATTGGGCACAAATGGGATGGCTTTATCGCCAGTTGCCATTAATCCAAATGGCTCATTTAGATATGGTAGGCAGCAAGTAGAAATTGATGAGGACCTGTTGAAAGAGATTGCCGAAGCAACAGGAGGGCGCTATTTTAGGGCTACAAATAATAAAAAGCTAGCGGAGATATACGAAGAAATTAATAAGCTAGAAAAGACAGAGATTGAAGAGCGGAAGTATTATAATTATGAAGAAAAGTATAGACCACTAGCAATTTTAGCAGGATTGTTATTACTATTGGAACTGCTTTTAAGACATACAATATTTAGAAGTTTTGTTTAGAATAGATGAAAAAATATGGTTTTGGACTTTATTGATTATTCCTATAATCATGCTCCTATTTGTGTTTTTACAGGTTTGGAGACAATCTGCGCAAAAAAAATTCGCAGAACGGCGATTATTGGAAAAACTGAGTCCTAA
Source organism: Winogradskyella aurantia (assembly GCF_002266855.1). GTDB lineage: Bacteria > Bacteroidota > Bacteroidia > Flavobacteriales > Flavobacteriaceae > Winogradskyella > Winogradskyella aurantia. The sequence continues at coordinate 533,082 of NZ_NGJN01000001.1, forward strand.
TCAGTCTTTATTTAAAGGTTTGCTCAAAGTTTTGGTGCTTTGTGCAGCTTTTGGCTGCTTATCCTTAGCTCTTGTCAACCCAAAGATTGGAACGAAATTAGAAACGGTGCGCAGTCAAGGTGTAGATATTGTATTTGCTGTTGATGTATCTAAAAGTATGCTGGCAGAAGACATTGCGCCCAACCGCTTAGAAAAGTCCAAACAGCTTGTTACACAAATTATTAACAACTTGGCTAGTGATCGGGTTGGTATTATTGCCTATGCAGGTAAGGCCTTTCCACAATTGCCCATTACAACGGACTATGCTTCGGCGAAAATGTTTTTACAAAACATGAACACAGATATGTTGTCATCACAAGGGACAGCTATTCATGAGGCCATTCAGCTAGCCATGACCTATTACGATGATGAAGAACAAACCAATAGAATCTTAATTATAATATCCGATGGTGAAGATCATGAAGGCGATGCCATTGAAATTGCAGAAGAGGCTAGTGACGAAGGGATAAGAATATTTACGATTGGTGTGGGCGATACCAAAGGAGGACCAATACCAATAAAAAGAAACGGGGTAATTCTCAATTATAAGAAAGATAATAGGGGTGAAACCGTTATCACCAAGCTAGATGAATCTACATTAAAGCAAATCGCAAATGAAGCCAACGGCACCTACATTAATGGCAGAAATACCAGCGAAGTAGTTGATACCATAAAGGACATTTTGGAAAAGATGGACAAAAAAGAGTTTGAGTCTAAACAGATAGCAGATTTTAAAGATCAATTTCAATGGTTTCTAGGACTTGCAATACTGTTTTTGTTTATAGATATATTTTTACTCGAACGCAAAACAGAGTGGTTAAAAAAATTAAACCTCTTTAATGAAGCTAATATTTAATGACAGCAGTATATCTTTAACATTTAAATATTCTTTAACGCAAATAAATCAAAGGGTTTGCTAATTTTAATTGTAAACAGGAAAGAATGAGGTATTTTATAGTTTTCTTAGGATTATTGGTTGGACTTCCATGTTTTGCCCAAGATGGTGCTAAAGAGAAACAAGAAGCCACAAAGAAGGCAGATGCTTTTGTATACAAAGCCAACGAACTGCTTCAAGAGGACAATTATATTGAAGCAGAAATGGCATATAGAAAAGCTATTTCAGAAGCGCCTAATAAAGCGGTTGGTGCGTATAATCTGGCTCATACATATTACGAGAAGGGAAATATAGATGAAGCATTATTTAGAGGGCAAGAGGCGGCTAAAAATGCTAAAACTAAAGAAGAAAAGCACAGGGCATTTCACAATATCGGCAATTTCTTGATGAAAAATGAAAAATGCAAAGAAGCTGTTGAAGCTTATAAAAATGCGCTTAGAAGTGACCCTAGTGATGAGCAAACACGATACAATTTTGCCTTAGCCAAAGAATGTGCAGAGCAACAAAAGCAAGATGGTGGTGGCGAAGACAACAAGGAAGATAAGAATAAGGACCAAGAGCAAGACAAACAAGAAGACCAAAAGAAACAGGACGACAATAAGGAGAATCAAGATCAAAAAGATGAAGGTGATCAGGATAAAAAGAAAGGTGACCAAGAAGAAGATGAAGACGGTAAACCTAAAGATGACAATAAAGACCAGGGCAAGGGTGATGATGATAAAGATGATAAAAACAAAAAGCCAAAGCCTAAGCCAGGCCAAATGTCTCCCCAGCAGATAAAAAATATACTGGAGGCCATGCAGAACCAAGAACAAAAAGTGCAAGCCAAAATGAATGCCGAAAAGCAAAAAGGGGCAAAAGTAAAAACAGAAAAAGATTGGTAAAACCAATGATGAATAAGGAAAACCAATGCTTAATTTATTGCGCTTTCAATTGTAGAGTTTCTTGGTCCAAAATTGTAGGTAAATGAGAATGATTAAATATATATCCATATTATTTATCCTACTGGCAACAAGCCTAGTTTCAGCACAAGTTCAATTTGAAGCTAAAGTCAGTAAAAAGAAACTTGGTGTCAATGAACGACTGCGGATAGATTTTGAGATGAACAAGGATGGCGACAATTTTGTGCCACCAAATTTTGAGGGGTTTGACGTTGTTGGAGGTCCTAATACATCGGTCAGTAATTCTTGGTACAATGGCCAGCGCTCGTACAAAAAAACCTATAGCTATTTTTTAGCTCCTAAAAAACGTGGCTCATTCACCATAAAGCAAGCCATCATTGAAATAGATGGTGAAACGTACAAGACCTTTCCGGTAACCATCACCGTAACGGCAGCTGTAGATAAACCAAATGGACCACCCGATGCTTCAGATATTGCTTCAGATAATATTCACTTGGTCGCAGAAGTCTCTAAATCCAATCCCTATTTAAACGAGGCCATAACGGTGGTGTATAAATTATATGTGTCACCCGAAACGGGAGTCAGTAATTGGCGCGAAAAGGACAATCCACGATATAATGACTTTTGGAGTCAGAACATTGAAATTAAAGGACTAAATATTCAGAACGGAAAATATAAAGGTGAAGATTACCGCTACGTGGTACTCAGAAAAACAGTTCTGTATCCACAGAAAACAGGTAAGTTAAAGCTAGAACCCTTGGTATTGGATATTACCGTAGAGGTGCCTACCAATAGAACGGATATATTTGGTAGGGCATTAATGACCAAAGTGCCAAAAACGGTTACTGCTGGTAGCCTAACCATTGATGTAAAACCACTTCCTGAGACTGGTAAACCATCAGATTTCAAAGGAGCTGTAGGAAATTTCTCCTTAAACGTTTCAACTTCAAAAAATCAATTAAACGCCACAGAGTCCTTACAGGCTACAATTGAGGTGTCTGGTAAAGGAAACCTTAAATTATTTGAATTGCCAAAATTAACCGCACCAAGCTCGCTTGAAGTTTACGAACCTGAACACAAGGAAAATGTTAGGACGAATCTAGCGGGAATGCAAGGAAGTATCTCCGATACTTATACCATCGTCCCTCAATACAAAGGCAAGTATCCCATTCCACTAATTTCCTTCTCTTATTTTGATTTAGCAACGGAAACCTATAAGCGTATTTCCTCAGATGAAATAATTATAGACGTTTTAGAAGGACCGACGGCCGCCTTGAATGCGGCCAATGAGTCTTCAAGCGCAAATACAAAGCAAACGGTAAAACCAAACACAAATGCCTTTGCTTTTATAAAAACATCTAGTAATTGGACTGCAATGAGGGGTAAGTCCTTTTTCAAATCCAATTTGTTTTGGGGCTTGTTTTTAGTGCCATTTTTATTTATTCCTTTAGCCATATTCATCAGAAGGCGTAAGGATTTACGTGATGCAGACGTGCAAGGTACCCGTCAAAGGAAGGCGGACCGATTAGCCAGGAAGTACTTGAGTAAGGCCAAGAAAGATTTGGGCCAAAAGGAAGCCTTTTATATTGCCTTAGAAAAAGCCCTACATAATTACCTTAAGGCCAAGTTAAGTATTGAAACCAGTGACTTTAATAAGGATAAAATCAAAAAATTACTCACAGATAGACAAGTGGAAGCTGATGTTGTGAACCAGTTTCTGTCAATTTTAGAGAGTTGTGAATTGGCAAGGTATACACCGATTACACAGGTGACCATGCAAAATGATTACGATAAGGCAGCTAAAACGATATCATTAATAGATAAACAATTGAGATAATATGCAGCTATTAAGATTACTATTGTTTTGTAGTTTAAGTCTGTTGGGAACGTCTCAGAATAATGAACGTTTTGAACAGGCAAATGCCTTATATAATGATGCCAAATATGCTGAGGCTATAGATATTTATGAATCTATTTTAGACACAGACGTTCACTCTGCAGAGCTTTATTTTAATTTAGGTAATGCCCATTATAAATTAAATAATATAGCTCCAAGTATTTATTATTATGAAAAGGCCTTGTTATTAGACCCAAACGATAAAGACATAAAGAATAACCTGGCTTTTGCCCAAAACATGACTATTGATGCAATTGACAAGGTGCCAGATGTAGGATTTTCGAGAATAGTAAAGAATATTGTAAACACGGCATCGGCCGATACTTGGGCAAAAATTGCCATTGTTGGTGTCTTTATTTTTGTGGGTCTCTTTTTGCTCTATCATTTTGCTTATGCCACAACGCGAAAACGCATAGCATTTATAGTGAGTGTCATAGGAATGGCATTAGCGTTGTTTTCTCTGACTATGGCATTTCAAAAGCAACGCATAGAGAGAAATGATAATCCTGCAATAGTTTTCGCGCAGGAAAGCCGAGTAAAAACTGATCCCAATAAAACGAGTGAAGAAGTCTTCAGGCTCCACGAAGGAACTAAAGTTCAGGTTTTGGAACCCTATGATGATTGGTACAAAATTCAATTGGCAGATAAATCTACAGGGTGGATTCCTTCAACAGACATTAAAATATTGAAGTGATTTTTTTCATTCAATAAGTTAAGTTGTCCATATACTCAGAAAAAGTCATTATATTTTAAGAATCTAAGCAATTCCTATGAAAGAACTTTTCAGTAACATCAGGGGTGATGCCTTTGGTGGTATAACAGCGGGTATTGTGGCGCTACCTTTAGCTTTAGCTTTTGGGGTATCTTCAGGTTTGGGACCAAGTGCAGGACTTTATGGTGCGATTTTTATTAGTTTTTTTGCGGCATTATTTGGAGGAACTAATACTCAAATCTCAGGACCAACAGCACCTATGACAGCTGTAAGCATGGTTGTGATAGCAAGCATTGTTGCCGCAAATGAAGGAGACGTTCAAAAAGCATTGCCTTCAATTTTACTTGTGTTTTTGTTAGCTGGTCTTATTCAAGTACTATTAGGAGTTTTAAGACTTGGCGAATACATTAGATATATTCCTTATCCAGTAGTCTCTGGTTTTATGACGGCTATTGGCCTTATCATTATTATTACTCAGATTTTACCAGCAATTGGATACTATCCTAAAGAAGACCATGAATTCGTAGAGCGGTTTAAACCTCAGGCGGAAGAAATAATTTTAGAAAATATTTTAAGAGAGGAAGCGGGAGAAGGGATATTGGTCATTGATAATTTTGAAGAAACGATAAAACGTGCTGATGAAATAACTCCAGAGGCCATTTTAAAAGAGTCAAAATCCTTAGCTGCAAAAAATGCTTCAGGAACCATAGGCGCTTTAAAGGTATTTCCTAGAGCATTTAAAAATATAAATTGGCTAGAATTAATTTTGTCCTTAAGCACTATCATTATTGTTTTTGGTTTTAAAAAAATAACTACCAAGCTTCCAAGTTCCTTAGTGGCCTTAATTGTAATCTCTACAATTGCAGTGGTTTTTGATTTAGATTACAGAACTATTGAAGAAATTCCTTCAGGTATACCAATGCCTCATCTCGATGTCTTCACAAATCTTGATTTAGGATCTATCTCACCTTATATTTTTACGGCCCTAACCCTATCTATTTTAGGAGCAATAGATTCCTTATTGACCAGTGTTGTTGCTGATAATATGACGAAGACCAAGCATAAACCAAATCGGGAACTAGTAGGTCAGGGTATAGGAAATAGTATCGCTGCAATATTTGGTGGTATACCTGGGGCAGGAGCAACAATACGAACTGTAGTTAATATTAAGGCTGGCGGAAGAACCAAACTTTCAGGTATGATTGCTGGTTTGGTGCTGTTAATCATAATGTTGGCGCTCGCACCTGTAGCCTCAAAAATACCTGCCGCAGTTTTAGCTGGAATTTTAGTAATGGTGGGTGTTGATGTCATGGATTATAAGGGCTTAAAAGCAATCCCAAGCTTACCGAAGGATTTGGAGCTAGGCCCCATAAAGTTAAGTACAGAGGTAATAATAATGTTAATTGTACTCGGTCTCTCCACATTTTGGGATCTTATTTACGCTGTTGGTATAGGTTTAGTCATAGCCTCCCTTATGTTTATGAAGAAGATAGGAAATATGACCGGCCAACGAAGCAGTGTAAAATCTATTAAGGAAACGATGTGGGTAGATGAACTGAATTTTCCTGAAAAATTTAAGGAAGAAGTCTTTATAAAACATATCAACGGACCCCTATTTTTTGGGTCGACCAGCGATTTTTCAGCATTAACCGTTCAAATTCCTGATACCGCAATGATCGTGATTATGCGTTTAGGTCGAATGCAATATATGGACCAGTCTGGACTTTACGCTATGGAGGATATGCTGCTTAATTTAAAAGAGCGAAATATAGAAGTGCTTTTTGTGAACCTCTTGAAGCAACCGCGATATATGATGGAACGTATTGATATAATTCCTGATTTTATCGGCGAAGATCGAATCTTCAAGACATTTGAAGAATGTATAGCATGGATTAACAAAAATGTGAAAGACCAATTCTAAAAATTCAGAACTCATGAACAAGTATTACAAGCAGTTATTGACCAATAATAAGAATTGGGTAAAAGCAATGAAGGATAAGGACGAGCACTATTTTGAAAAATTAGCAAGAGGTCAGCGTCCACCAGTGCTATGGATAGGATGTGCCGATAGTAGAGTTCCCGCTAATCAAATTACTGGGGCACATCCAGGTGAACTCTTTGTGCACAGAAATATTGCAAATATGGTGGTTCATACGGACATGAACATGCTCAGCGTTCTGGATTATGCGGTTAATAATCTTAAGGTAAAACATATTATTGTTTGTGGGCATTATGGCTGTGGAGGGGTTGAGGCTGCGATGCAAAATAAATCATTAGGACTTATTAATAAATGGATTAGAAATATAAAAGAGGTTTATAACGAACATAAAACTGAACTTAAAAATATTGAGGACTATCAAAAGCGATTTGATCGGCTTGTAGAACTCAATGTTATTGCTCAAGTTTATGACTTGGCAAAAACCTCTATAGTACAACAATCCTGGAAAGACAATACAGGATTGCAAATACACGGATGGGTTTATGGGTTAGATGACGGCGTCATAAAAGACCTAAAGGTGTCTATGGATAGTGCCGCTCATTTAGACGACATATTTACATTAGATTTAGATTAACTCGTTTCTAAATCATCTATCTCCTTCTCACTTTTTACTAACTCGGGAAAAATAACTGGAGCAAGTGATTTGACAGGTTCAAAAAGTACACTCTCTTCAACATGTTTCTTTTCCACAAAAGGTAATGCGTCGTTGAGTTTGTTAAAAATAATGAGAAGCACACTCAGTATAAGTCCAATTTTAAGCGCACCAAAAACACCACCAAGAAGTTTATTGAGCATCCCCAAGGCAGCAAAATCCGCTAATTTAGTTAAGGCCTTTCCAGCCAAGCTAATAGCTAATACAATAATCACAAAGGTAATGGCAAAAGCCGCCATGTTTATGGTATCATCACTCCAATCTAAACGACCCTCTAAAAAGCTAGCAGCAAAATGACTAAAATGGATGGCTCCAAAAATACCTAAGACAAGCGCAAGCAAGGATGCCACCTCAACAAAAAGACCCTTCATAAGCCCTCTAATTAGCCCGAAAAGTAAAAGTGCTCCTAAAACTATATCAATAATATTCATAGTAATAACAGTTTAACAAAAGAAACTCATTTTTATATGTAGCGGAATTGTTTGCCGACATTTAAAAATAAATTTGGAAATGTATGGTTTGGTCAAGATGAAATTCGTTCTAAAGGAGAAATATAGTTTAAATTTGCTGTTAAGATAACGCTATTTGAGAGATAAAAATTATGGCAAGGGACATACAATTGAAGGAGCGCTGGGAAATGATAGTTGAAAAACTATCTAATCAGTTTGCTGATGGCGACCGTTTAGATTTGGATTCTATTATTTATTTAATTGGAGTTCAGGAGCTAGGGCAAGTGCATCAGAAGTTTAAAAAAGATCAGAAGTTAGATTTAATGCATATTGCTATTTGCAAACTTCTTGAGCCATATGGATTTTACGAATTTGATTTTGTGGATGAAGACGGTTGGCCGCATTACAAGGTAAAAGCTCAATTGCCCTTCCTTAAGGCGGGAGAACAAAGTGTATTGATGAAGGAAGCAATAGTGAACTATTTTGTGGAAACCGAGTATATCGAATAAGAATTTTTAAATTTGTGCTCAATTTTTTATAAAGAAATCAGTTCAGCACCATAAGGAATGATAGATAAGTTAAAAGAACTCATAGCGGAAGCGGAAGCCTTTTCAGCCGAATCCAAGGAAGAAGTTGAAGCGTTTCGAATTAAGTATTTAGGATCTAAGGGCTTACTTAAGCAATATTTTGCTGAATTTAAGAATGTCGCTAATGACCAGAAGAAGGAATTTGGGCAAACTATAAACCAGCTAAAAAAAATAGCAGAAGATAAAGTCAATACCCTTAAGGAAGCTTTAGAAAATCAAGAAGATGACAAAGGTATTTACGGGGATTTGTCACGTCCAGGGGAGCCTATAAGTTTAGGGGCTAGACATCCTATTTCTATTGTTAAAAATCAAATTATAGATATTTTTTCACGTATTGGATTTAACGTAAGTGAGGGTCCAGAAATTGAAGATGACTGGCACAACTTTACAGCATTAAATTTACCCGAATACCATCCAGCACGAGATATGCAGGATACCTTCTTCATTCAAACCAATCCAGATATCTTGTTGCGTACGCATACCAGTTCGGTGCAAGTGCGCTATATGGAAAACAATAAACCACCGATTAGAACTATTTCACCGGGCCGTGTGTACCGTAATGAAGCGATTTCAGCCCGATCACATTGTTTCTTTCATCAGGTAGAAGGGCTATATATAGATAAGGATGTGAGCTTTGCAGATTTAAAACAAACACTACAGTATTTTACGACAGAGATGTTTGGGAAATCTAAGATTAGATTGCGTCCGTCGTACTTTCCCTTTACAGAACCTAGTGCCGAGGTCGATGTGTATTGGGGATTAGAAACAGAGACCGATTACAAAATGACCAAGGGCACGGGTTGGTTAGAGATTATGGGTTGTGGCATGGTAGATCCTAATGTACTTGAAAATTGCGGTATTGATTCTAAGGAATATTCTGGTTTCGCATTTGGAATGGGTATTGATCGCATAGCCCTTCTGTTGCACCAAATCAGTGATATCCGTTTGTTGAGTGAGAACGATGTGCGCTTTTTGGAGCAGTTTAAATCCGCATTTTAAACGTTTGAAAAAGGATATTAAAATCCCAGAGGTTAAAGAGGTTTATCTCGCTGTGGTTCAAGAAAAGCATCCTGAATACAACACCCTAGATTGGAATGCCTATATCATTAATAATAGTGATATAGATAAGGACACAGTACTTATAGTTTCTAAAGGGTATTCTGACAAAAAGGTGACACCACCGATGCGGCATAGTCTCAAATTATTGCCAGCTAGAAGTTATGCCAAGATTGAGTATTTACAGGAAAAAGTATTAGCGCTGAATAACGAATTTAAGGTTACTTATTTCGAAGGCAATACTATGTTTGAAAAAACATACGTATTCAGGAAAAATACTATTAACACCAAAGCCCTGCAACCTTTGCCTTTAATGACACTAAAAGGTGTACTTGTAAAATAGCAATGCCCCTCAAAAAAAGTTAGTCTAGTTGCTCAACCAACTTTTTGAAAACCTTTTTAGGATTTTTATTCTCATAAAGAATTTCATAAACCGCATTAACTATAGGGAGTCTTGTTTTTTTCTTATTCTTTTTATTTAACTCATGCGCACTTTTTGTAGCATAATAGCCTTCTGCCACCATATTCATTTCCATTTGGGCTGATTTTACGGTGTAGCCTTTACCAATCATATTTCCAAACATGCGGTTTCGTGAAAAGGTAGAGTAACCTGTTACCAATAAATCCCCTAAATAAGCTGAATTGTTAATATTGCGTTTCATTTTGTGCATTTTTTTGATAAAACGCTTCATTTCTCTTATGGCATTGCTCATTAAAACACTTTGAAAGTTATCGCCATAACCTAGTCCATGGGCAATACCTGCTGCAATAGCGTAAATATTTTTTAACATTACGGCATATTCTGTACCTATAATATCATCACTGATTTTAGTTTTTATATAATCACTAGATAAGGCGTTGGCAATAGCTTGTGCTTTCTTGGCATCAGCGCAAGAAATGGTTAAATAAGACAAACGCTCTAAGGCAACCTCTTCGGCATGGCACGGCCCTGCTATGACAGCAATATTTTCGAAAGGGACATTGTAAATGTCGTGGAAATGTTCACCAACTAGTTTACCACTTTCTGGCATAATACCTTTTACAGCGGAAACAATGATTTTTTTGCTAATATCAACGTTTAATTTTTCTAATTCAGAATGCACAAATGCCGATGGAATGACAATAATAAGCACATCTGCCCAACTTGCTATTTCATTAATATCGTTACTAAGCTTTAATTGGTCTAAATGAAACTCTACTGAACTTAAATAATTAGGATTGTGCTGTTCTTTTAAAATATGTTCTTTCGTATACACACTACGCATATACCAACCCACTTCATCCAAGTTTTCACAGAGCATTTTTACAATAGCCGTAGCCCAACTACCTGCTCCAAACACAGCATATTTAGGAGAATCAATCATATCTCTAATTATATTAAGCGTATCAAAAATACATAAAATAAAGGTTTTTAACCCTTCTGCACGCCATAGTGATTTAAAATTTGGCACAGGTTTTGAACTTCTTAAAACAGAAACCTTAAAACCCTTGAGTTATGAAGACGATGAAACTTTTTTTAGGAATGATTTTAAGCACTATACTATTAACGTCTTGTTATAGAGAAGAAGTTATAATAACCAATACCAATCCTGGAATCTCACTTAATCAATTATTGGGCTCTTATCAATTGTGGTATGTGGACATTAATCAAACTCAAGGTTTTGGTGAAACGCCATTTTTACAAATTGCATTTACTGTGAGCTTTGATAATGGTCGTATGTATGCTAACAATAATTTGGTTGGTTTTGGAAGTCAAGGTAATGGCTTTGGCGTTGAGATAGGAACCTACGATACCTTTGATATGATTCTAGACACCTATCACGTCATTGATGGTTATGATAGTTTTGATGTATACCAGATCAATGGTAACACCATAGAGTTGTATAATCCTTTTACGGATACATCTTACTTTTTAAGAGGTTACCAACGAACTACCTTTGACTATGATTTTATATTCTATGATAACATTCACTATTTTCTCCAAGAATATGAAGCATGGGAAAAAGTGTATACTAGTGAGTTTGGAGCTCTTAACGAGTTTGACAATGAAAACTATTTACAGTTTTTAGCTGGTGGAAACGATGCAACCTTTAGAAGCTCACAAGACGTTAATATAAATAACCCAAATGCTATTTTCTGGGACTATACAGGTATTTATGGAGTAAGCGATGTTGCTGGAAACCTATACCTAAAAACATTAACATTAGATTATGATTTCTTTGACAATGAATTCTTTGAACTTAGCGTTATTAATGATGGGACAATAGAATTGCTCCATGCGTCGTCTGGTACGATATATGAATTTGTTGGAAGAGGGTATATTCCGTATTACAGGAATTCTGATTCGCAAGGTAAAGTTACCAATGAGGATGTTAAACCTAAGAAGCGTAAGCAAAAATCACCTAAGGTTAACAATCCTAGACATAATACACGAAGATAAATTTTGGTTGGTTATTTAGTTTCAAAACGCTCAGTTTAAGCGCTTGCTTTGCTGGGCGTTTTCTTTATCTTTATATTCTATAAAAACCAAATGGGGTTATGAAAGATAATACACGCACCTGGAAATCTAGATTTAAATCCTTTCTCCTAAAAGTGCTCCTTGGGGTAATTGTGCTTTGCGCACTCACCTTATGGATATGCTCTTGGACATATTCCGAAGGGACACGTGCTGGGCAATTAATTAAGATTAGTGAAAAAGGGGTTTTCTTTAAAACGAATGAGGGAGAGCTAAATATGGGTGGTTTACGAATGGGCAATCCAAATGATGGCCTAGAAGGAAATCTATGGCAATTCTCAGTTTTAGACGAAGGTATCATTAAGGAATTAGAAAGGGCCGAAGGTAAACGCGTTAAGCTTAGTTATAAAGAGCGTTACAAATCTATGCCATGGCAAGGTGAAACCAATTATTTCATTACAAACGTGGAAGTTATAGATTATTAATGGCTTTAACAAGCTCGGCATAGTCATACGGCTTTTCTAGTATGAATTTATTTTTATCAAGCAAGAAATATGTAGGTGTGGCCGTTATACCATAGGTTTGTACAATCGGATTATCCCATTTTTCTAAACCCACTGTATGGACAAAATCTGGATATGCTTCAATTGCATCGGTCCATCCGCGAACATCGTTCTCTAGACCGAAGGCCACAACTCTGATGTTTGATTTATCCTTTATTAATTGGCTTACCTCAGGTAATTCTTTTAAACAGTGACCGCATTCACTGCTCCAGAAAATCAACAGGTAATATTCAGAACTGTCCAAAAAATTAAGACTGCTAACCTCAGTGCCATAGGTGGTTTCCGGGTTAAACTCAATATCTGGCGCTTTTGTACCTATAGAGGTATTTTTATAGGACGTTATCATTTGTGCCATAACCTTGTTGTCGATTAGGTTGGCTAATTCTAAAAGATACTTATCTGTAATATAGTTGGCAAGCTCATGATTATCAGTATTTACAAAACGTTGCCAAAGGGTGTATAAGAGAGTTGCTTTAATGTCCTCGGCGTCTTTACCAATCGCTGTTACAACGTCATCGACGTGAGCTTTATACGTATCATTCGTTGGGTCTAGGTTGATGTCAAAAACATAGGCTACAACACGATCTACAATGAAGGATGAACACTGTAAAAAATAGTTGCTAAAGTCAATTTCAGAAAGATAGTGCTCTTTTAAGTTGTTGGAGTAGGTGCTAATATCTTCGTACTTTTTAGGCAAGTACGGTCTATTGGCTTTTATAAAGGCAGAAACTAACATGCCTTTTGAGGATTCTTCGTAAGCGTTTTGAGTGTCTGCCATTACCTTAAATATCGACTTAAAACCTTCTTCGTCTGTCTCACCTTTGGAATAATAATTACTAATGGTTTGGTTAACCATTTCCATACTTTTTAGGTAAGAATCCCAAAGTTTGTTTTCTTCCGACTCAGTAAACTCAACACCTGTATCGTAATTAAATTTGAAAGCAACCGATTCCTTACCGTCGTAAATGAAATCAAAATTATTCTCCTCTGGTGGAATGGCATAAACTATCTTGTATATCCCAGGAGCGAGGGAGGAATCTAATGCTATTTCAAAATTACCATCACGATCTAATTGTCCTCTGTCTACATAATTAGCACCATCTGGCGTTGCACTATATAAAAAGGCGTAAGTATAATCTGTTGCTGGGGTAAAGGTTCCTTGTACACGTTGTGCGACCAAAATTGTAGGAAGAAAAAAAACTAGGATTAATTTTTTCATTTGTATTAGAGTTTGATATGTGGAATCCTGTCCAAGAATTAAGCCAAAATGGGCCGAAGCAATTTTAAGGCTTCATCTACACTTTTAACCTTATCAAATGTAAGTAATAATCTAAGACCATTTCGCGTTTGCTTTTCTTTCATTTTACATCGGCCAGGGTTTAGTTGAACAAATTGCAAAACTTTGGTAAATGCATCACTTTGGTAGAATTTACTTTGTTGGTCCTTTATAAAGTAACCAATCAATTTACCGTGCTTCATAATGAGTTTTTCAATACCCATATCAGTGGCAATCCACTTTAAGCGCACACTATTAAACAAATCTATAACTGGAATTGGTAATTCCCCAAAACGATCTATAACTTCGGACTCAAATTGTTGTAATTCAGCTTCTGATTTTATTTCATTGAGCTTTGTATATAGATTAAGGCGTTCGGTAATACTATTAACGTAATCATCTGGAAACAGCAACTCAAAATCTGTGTCAATAGTAATGTCTTTAACATATTGCTTAGGTTTACCATCGTCCTTGTACAAATCGGCAAACTCAGTTTCTTTTAACTCTTCAATAGCCTCATTTAAGATTTTTTGGTAGGTATCAAAACCAATGTCATTGATAAAACCACTTTGTTCGCCACCCAAGAGGTCCCCAGCTCCGCGAATTTCAAGGTCTTTCATGGCAATATTAAAGCCGCTTCCTAATTCCGTGAATTGTTCTAAAGCTGTAATTCGTTTCCGTGCGTCGGCGGTCATGGCGGAATATTCTGGTGTAATAAAATAACAAAAGGCTTTTTTATTGCTGCGTCCAACACGTCCGCGCATTTGGTGCAAATCACTAAGCCCAAAATTATTGGCGTTATTGATGAAAATCGTGTTGGCATTAGGTACATCTAAGCCGCTTTCAACTATAGTTGTACTTACTAGAACATCAAATTGGCCATTCATAAAGGCCAACATAAGATCTTCTAGTTTTTTTCCATCAAGTTGGCCGTGGCCAATTCCAATTTTTGCATCGGGGACCAACCGTTGGATCATACCAGCAACCTCCTTGATGTTTTCTATTCTATTATGAATGAAAAACACTTGTCCCCCACGTTGAATTTCGTAACTGATAGCATCCCTTATGGTTTCCTCGTTGAGTCTAATAACATGGCTTTCTATGGGATACCTGTTGGGTGGTGGCGTTGTAATAACCGATAAATCACGCGCCGCCATTAAACTGAACTGTAAAGTCCTTGGAATTGGAGTGGCTGTTAAGGTCAACACGTCGATGTTTTCCTTTAAGGTTTTTAGTTTGTCCTTTACGGCAACACCAAATTTTTGCTCTTCGTCAACAATAAGTAATCCTAAGTCCATAAACTTTACGTTTTTATTAGCAAGTTGATGTGTGCCAATTACAATATCAATACGCCCATTTTGCAAACCCTCAAGGGTTAAACGCTTTTCCTTTGCGGTTCTAAATCTATTGATATAATCTACGGTGACGGGGAAATCCCTTAGACGTTCGGTAAAGGTTCTAAAATGCTGATATGCCAAAATGGTAGTTGGCACCAAAACAGCAACTTGTTTGCCATTATCAACGGCCTTAAAAGCAGCTCTTATTGCAACTTCTGTTTTTCCGAAACCTACATCGCCACAAACCAGACGATCCATGGGTCGCTCACTTTCCATATCCCTTTTTATATCTGCAGTAGAGGATATTTGGTCTGGGGTATCTTCATATACGAAGGAAGCTTCTAGCTCGAGTTGCATATGACTGTCTGGAGCATATTGATAACCCTTTTTAAGCTTCCGTTTGGCATAGAGCTTTATGAGATTAAAAGCAATCTCCTTAACACGCGATTTGGTTTTTTGCTTTAAATTTTTCCAGGCTTTACTACCTAATTTATAGATTTTAGGGGGTTTACCATCTTTACCATTAAACTTGGTAATCTTGTGCAAGGAGTGGATGCTTAAATACAGGACGTCACGTTCGCTGTAAACTAATTTTATAGCTTCTTGTTGTTTGCCTTGGACATCAATTTTTTGAAGCCCTCCAAACTTACCAATCCCATGATCTATGTGAGTTACGTAGTCTCCGATTTCTAGATTGGTCAACTCCTTTAGTGTAATGGCCTGTTTTTTGGCATAGCCATTTTTCAGATGAAACTTATGATACCGGTCAAATATTTGATGGTCGGTGTATATAGCAATACGTTGTTCTTCGTCAATAAAACCTTGGTACAGGGAAAGCACAATGGTTTTGTAATGTACCTCTTGTTCTGCGTCTTCAAAAATATCGTGAAATCGCTTAGCCTGTTGCTCGCTAACACAAGAGATATAATTGGTAACACCTTGTCTATGATTCTCGTTAAGGTCTTCGATTAATAAATTGAAATGTTTATTAAAGGCAGGCTGAGGTTTGGTTTTAAATTCAATGGTCGAACTGCCAAAAATTGAGTTAGAGCCAAACTCAATAATACTATAATTTATAAGCTGTCTTTTAAGAAGTTCTGAATTACAGAATAATTCACTGGGAACAGCATGCTTGACCTCGCTGGTTAAGGATTGAAAAGCATCCTCAGCTTTTTTATAAAAATCATCAATCCTTGAAAATAACAGGGGAACATTCTTTATAAAAACGACTGTTTTTGGAGATATATAGTTCAAAAAACTCTCGCGCTGTTCTGCGATAAGCTTATTGGCCACGTTAGGGATAATACTAACTTTTTTGATATTCTCGGTAGAGAGTTGCGTCTCTACATCAAAGGTTCTGATACTATCTACCTCATCACCAAAAAACTCAATACGGTAGGGCAAATCATGCGAAAATGAAAACACATCAACTATACCGCCCCTTACTGAAAAATCTCCAGGTTCAGTCACAAAATCAACGCGTTTAAATTTATATTCAAACAACACCTCGTTAACAAAATCAATACTTAAATTATTGCCAACGGCAATTTTTAAAGTGTTCTTTTCTAGCTCTTTTTTGGTCACAACCTTTTCAAAAAGAGCGTCAGGATAGGTTACAATAATTGCTGGCTTTTTTCGCGAGTTAATACGGTTTAACACCTCGGCCCTTAACAAAACGTTAGCATTATTGGTTTCTTCTATTTGATATGGCCTGCGATAGCTACCAGGGTAGAATAAGACATCTTTGTCATTAATTAATTGTTCTAAGTCGTTGAGGTAATACGCCGCTTCTTCCTTATCTTCAAACACTACTAAAAAAGGGGCTTCAGAAGTTTTAAATACTTGAGAAAGCACTATGGACAAAGAGGAGCCAACAAGACCTTTTAGATGTAATTTTTTCTGGGATTGGGCAATAGACTCTTGCAGATTTTGAGATTGCAAAGCCTGTGCATAGGATTGGGTAATAAATGATTTACTCAAGTTCCTTAATTTGAAATGCAAATATAAAGTATTTGAATGGTTATGGCTTTTATATTTTTAACCAGGGTTGATGTTATTAATGTGTAATTTTAACCCAGACTAATTGAGAGTTCACCTGACTTTTTACGTTTTTTTTTAGGTCTATAAATCTAAATATTTTGTAGGTTTGTGCACCTTAAAAAAAGAGCATAAATAAAACTATATATATGTCAATTTCAGATTTATTCGATAGTGGATTTAGGAAGCGAAATGAAGACCATTTTGCCGCTATCGTTAGGGTTGCCATGAGTGACGGAATAATCAACGAAGCAGAAAAAGCATTTTTGGATCGTTTGGCCTCAAGATTGGATATAAACGAACACGATTATAAAAAGATTCTAAAGGATTATAACAGCCACCCTGTTAATGCGCCACATTCCTATGATAAGCGATTAGAGCGTTTATACGATTTGGCTCGTATGGTATGGGCAGACCATATTGAAGGTCCAAACCAGTTAAACCTATTAGAAAAGCTCTGTATTGGTTTAGGGTTTACACCAGATAATGTTAAGTATATAGCTGACAAGGCCTTAACTTTAGTCCATTATGAGGTGAATCTTGAAGAATTTACAGAGCGGATGAAGAAAATGAACCAATAGTAGGTTCTTTAATAATTAAATGGCGAATTGTGTAGGTACATTTTTACCAAATACAATTCGCTTTTTTTACGAGTTTCGCATAAACTCCTCTACTTTATCTACCATATTTTTACTCCCACAAATAAATGGAACACGTTCATGCAGTTCAGTGGGTTCAATATCCAAAATACGCGTCAACCCATCACTAGCCTTTCCGTTAGCCTGTTCTGCCAAAAATGCCATAGGATTACACTCGTAAAGCAAGCGCAATTTCCCGTTTTCGTTTTTAGAGCTTTTTGGGTACATGTAAATACCGCCTTTTATCATATTTCTATGAAAGTCAGAAACTAGAGAGCCAATATACCTACTCGTATAGGGACGATCACCCTCTTCCATTTGACAATATTTGATATAGTCTTTTATACCTTGAGGAAAGTGAATATAATTCCCTTCATTCACGGAATAAATGCGTCCAGATTCAGGGAACTTCATATCTGGATGAGATAAGTAGAATGAACCAATAGCAGGGTTTAATGTAAAACCATTAACACCGTGACCTGTGGTATAGACGAGCATGGTGGATGTACCATAGATAACATACCCTGCAGCGACTTGTTGATTGCCCTTTTGCAAAAAATCTTCAAGCTGAACAGGCGTACCCACAGGAGTCACACGTCTATATACAGAAAAAATAGTGCCGACAGAAACGTTTACGTCAATATTAGAAGATCCATCTAAAGGATCTATTAGTACAACATATTTATTTTGATGATTTTCATCTTGGCTGTTAATGGCAATAAAATCATCTTCTTCTTCACTGGCAATACCACATACGATGTTTCTATTGGTCATGGTTTGAATAAACTTATTATTGGCATAAACATCTAACTTTTGTTGGTCTTCACCTTGTATGTTAGTATCGCCAGCAGCACCAATAATGTCAACTAAACCAGCTTTATTTACTTCGTGATTTACAACTTTAGCGGCTAAACGAATGGAGTTGATAAGTCTAGAAAGTTCTCCAGAGGTATATTTAAAGGAGGCTTGGTTTTCAATGATAAATTCACCAAGGGTCTGATTGCGTTGAGACATGAAGCATAGAAATGGTTAGTGGCACAAATATCGTATTTTTTGCCAAACTATAACGTTTTCGTTAGCTAAATAAATTGTTATGAAAACCTACATTTCGATTATATTTGAACTTATTAAAACCAGATGACCCTACCTAGAATAGCTACCAAAGATGACATGGCTCAAGTATTGCAACTCATTAAGGAGTTGGCACAATTTGAGAAAGAACCCGATGCTGTAGAGATATCCCTTGCCAACCTTATAGAGGATGGTTTTGGTAATACGCCAAAGTTTACGTGCTTTGTAGTAGAAGTCAATCAACATATCGAGGGAATGGCCTTAGTTTATCCTAGATATTCAACATGGAAGGGAGAAGTTTTGCATTTAGAGGATTTAGTGGTTAGCGAAGCGTATAGAGGAAATGGCTTAGGTACTGTACTTTTGGATACTGTAGTAAAATTTGGTAAGTCAAGAGGGGTTAAACGCATTAGTTGGGAGGTTTTGGACTGGAACGAATCAGCCATTGCGTTTTACGAAAAAAAAGGGGCAAAAGTCATGAGAGATTGGGATGTTGTACAACTAGACGAAAAGGGAATTGATAAGTATTTAAGCAATTTATAATGCGTGTTTTTAAATTTGGAGGAGCTTCCGTAAAGGATGCTGAAGGAGTCAAAAATTTAGCAACTGTTCTTAAAACTACAGGTTATGATAATACCTTAGTGGTGGTATCTGCAATGGGTAAAACCACTAATGCCATGGAACGGGTCATTAAAAATTATTTTGAAAATAAACCGGAACTACAGAGCTCTATTCATGATGTCATAAAGTATCACAATGAAATCCTAATGGATTTATTTGAAAATGAACAGCATCAAGTATATGGAGCTGTAAAGTCTTATTTTGATGAATTAAACAGATTTTTAAAAAGTAATAAGTCACCTGACTATAATTATGTTTATGATCAAACTATTGGTTTTGGCGAGCTCATTTCTACCACCATAGTTAGTTACTATTTAAATGAGATAGGGTTAAGTAATCAATGGATAGATGTAAGGGAATTTATAAAGACGGATAATTATTACAGACGGGCTAGTGTTAATTGGGAATTGACCCAAGAAAAAATCACTACTGGCTTTAACACATCCAAGCTGAATCTAACTCAAGGGTTTTTGGGTAGTGATGCCAATAATTTCACAACCACTTTAGGTAGAGAGGGGAGTGATTACACTGCTGCTATATTTGCGTATTGCTTAAACGCTGATAGCGTTACCATTTGGAAAGACGTACCAGGTGTTCTCAATGCAGATCCGCGTTACTTTGAAAATGCCCAATTAATACATCAAATATCTTACAGGGAGGCAATTGAATTGGCTTTTTATGGGGCTACGGTAATTCACCCAAAAACCCTACAGCCCATGCAACGAAAGGAAATCCCCTTGTACGTAAAATCATTCCTTAATCCTCAGGACAAAGGCACTTGTGTGAGTAAAGGGCGTTCTTTAGACCCTGAGATACCGTGTTTTATTGTCAAGAAAAATCAAACGTTGATTTCCTTATCTTCACTAGATTTCTCCTATATTGTTGAAGAAAATATCAGTGATATCTTTAGTCTATTACATTTGTATAAAATGAAGGTTGACGTTATACAAAATTCTGCAATTAGTTTTTCAGTCTGTATTGATAACTTATATGATAACCTAGAGAAATTACTGCAGCATTTAAAAGCTAAATTCAATGTAACCAGTTATGAGAATGTGAGTCTTTATACTATCAGGCATTATAATGAAACTGTAATAAAGGAGCTCGAGAAAGATAAAACCGTACTCTTAAAGCAGCTCACACGGGAAACGGTACAAATAGTTACTAAATAAATTGTTGTTACATTTGTTTTATGGGGAAAACATCTGAGTTAGGTCTGGTTACGGCAAAGGAAGTCGCAAAAGCTATTAAGGTTGATAAGTATGGCTTTTTGGGTACGTTTGTCGGATGGATATTAATGAAGGTGTTGAAAATATCTACCCTTAACAAAATCTATAAGCGTAATAAGCACCTTAGTGATTTAGAATTCTTGGACGGTATTCTAGATGAATTTCAAATTAAGTTTGAAATACCAGAGGAAGATTTAAAGCGCTTGCCGAAAGAAGGTCCGTATATTACAATTTCTAATCATCCTTTAGGCGGTATTGATGGTGTTTTATTGTTGAAATTGATGCTGGAGCAACGCAGTGATTTTAAAATCATCGCTAACTTTTTATTGCATCGTATTGAGCCCTTAAAACCGTACATTATGCCAGTAAATCCTTTTGAAGATCGAAAGGATGTTAAGAGCAGCATAGTTGGATTTAAAAATGCCCTTCTCCATTTAAAGGAAGGGCACCCTCTAGGTGTGTTTCCTGCGGGAGAGGTCTCTACCTACCGTGATGGTAAACTCGTAGTTGACAAACCTTGGGAGGAATCTGCAATGAAGTTGATAAAAAAGGCAGAGGTACCCGTGGTGCCTATTTATTTTCACGCTAAAAACAGTAGATTATTTTATCGCCTTTCAAAAATAAGCGATACGTTAAGAACGGCAAAATTACCTTCAGAATTATTAACGCAAAAGCGACGCGTTATTAAGGTTAGGGTTGGAAAACCAATTTCTGTCAAAGATCAAAACGAGCAAGAAAGCCTTTCCGAGTTTTCAGAATTTTTAAGACGGAAAACGTATATGCTGTCCAATACCTTTGAGGATAAGCCTAAAATTTTAGACAATCTTCAATCTACCTTAAAAGCACCAAAGCTCCCTAAGAATATAGTTACACCTGTTGATGCCAACCTCATGAAAGATGAAGTTGAAAGGCTGAGGCTAATAGATTCTAGACTTCTGGTGAGCAAAAACTATGAGGTATTTTTAGCATCGCCAGGAGACATTCCGAATATTCTTCGAGAGATTGGGCGATTAAGGGAAATTACATTTAGAGAAGTTGGTGAAGGCACCAATGAAGCTATCGATTTAGATAAATTTGACACTTATTATCGTCATATGTTTTTATGGGATAGTGACAAAAATGTTATTGCCGGTGCTTACCGAATGGGGTTAGGGTCAGAGATTTTTGAGCGTTATGGTATTGATGGGTTTTATTTACAGGATCTATTTCGGTTTGAGCCAGAACTCTATAAAATGATGAGCCAATCCATAGAGATGGGTCGCGCATTTATTGTGAGTGAATATCAGCAGAAACCTATGCCACTATTCTTATTGTGGAAGGGTATTGTACACACCACTCTGAGATATCCGGAACATAAGTACTTAATTGGGGGCGTGAGTATTAGCAACCAGTTTTCAAATTTTTCAAAAAGTTTGATGATTGAATTTATGAAGTCGCATTATTACGATCCCTATGTCGCACAATATGTGCATCCTAAGAAGGAATTTAAAGTGAAGTTGAAAGATGCAGATAA
The DNA here is from genome assembly GCF_002266855.1 of Winogradskyella aurantia. Taxonomy (GTDB): domain Bacteria; phylum Bacteroidota; class Bacteroidia; order Flavobacteriales; family Flavobacteriaceae; genus Winogradskyella; species Winogradskyella aurantia. Next base: position 555,010 of record NZ_NGJN01000001.1, read on the forward strand.
GGATTTCGTATTTGACTCAACCGAAGCTGATTTAAATAAATTCGATAAGATTATTGACGAAGTTGAGCCGGGCGCATTGCGTTTACCAGTTCTTTTAAAGAAATATATAAAACAAAACGCCAAATTAGTCGCTTTTAATGTGGACCCCCTATTTAATAACTCTGTTGATGGCTTAATGTACATTAAAATTGCCGATCTTCCAGAAAGCACGGTAAAACCGGTTATGGAGGAATTTCAAACGGAGTTGGAGCGCAAATTCATGGATAACCATGATAAATAAACTATGCCTCCTAATTTTTAGCTTACCACTTTTATCGCTATCTCAAACACTCACAGGTAGGGTGATTGATAAAGTGACCCAAGACCCCATTGAAACGGTTTCAGTTTACTTTGACAATACAACCATTGGAACCACTACCGATGAAAATGGTGACTTTGTCATTACGTACTCAGATGCAGTTCAGTCTACTCTAGTTATTTCATTTTTGGGTTATGAGAAAGTCCTAATAGCAGATTATCGCAACAGGGATACTATTTTTATTGAATTAGAAGAGGCCAGTAATCTATTGGATGAAGTTTATCTGGAATATGATGATGGCCTTTCTAGGCGACAAAAATTGCGGTTGTTTAGAAAAGAATTTCTTGGACGGTCTAGTTTTGGCAGATCGTGCAAAATTTTGAATGAAAATGATTTAACTCTTAGGTATAACCAAAGATATAAAGCCTTATATGCAAGCTCGAGGGTACCGTTAAAAGTAAAAAACAGGGCGTTGCAATATGAGGTGTCCTATGATATAATAGACTTCGAAGTACAATATCGCATCGTAAATCTTGAAACCCAGAACTTTGTTCCAAATTCAGTCTCCTATCAAGGAACAGCATTCTACAAGGATTTAGAAAAGTCGAAAAAAAAGAAGGTTTTAAAGAATAGACAGAAAGCATACCGAGGCTCAGTTCAGCATTTTATGCGTTCACTATTTAATAAAAACCTCAAGGAAGAAGGCTATTCCATTTTTTTTGGCGGTTTTGCAGTCAATGAATGGGCTTATTTTAGCGTAGAAAACCTTGACGAATCAGACTTTAAAAAGGTTAGCTTAAAAGACCGTGTTAACATACTATTCAATAAGGAGGCTCAATCTGAAATTAAGCTAAGTGTCGAAGAATTTTTTGTTGATGAATATGGAAATTACGCGCCTATATTAGGGGTTTACTTCATTGGTGCCATGGGCGGTCAGCGACTTGGAGATACCTTACCCTCTGATTACGGAATAACCAAAGAATAAAAAAACCCAGAAATCAATCCCTGGGTTTTATAATGAATTGTTTTGTTTTAAAACCAGGGTTTTTTACCAACTTGATAGGTGTTGTAAAAATCCTCATCAGATTTAGTCAAATAAATGATTCCTTCAATAAGGCCAATTACAGCGGTAATCCATACTATAAAGATACCAATACCTACACAGGCAAGTATATACCCTATCAAAGTTACTCCTAATAAAATCCCACCTTCCTTATTGTAACCCAAAATAAATTTATGGACACCTAGACTTCCAAAAAGAATACCTAAAATACCTGCTAAAAGTTTTTTGTTATCCCCTGAGTTTTGCCCAAACGCCTCCTTTGCGCCTTCAGTAAATTCCTTTGCGGTTTCTTTAGCTTCATCCGCAAATTCTGAAGCTTTTTCTTTGGCTTCATGCCCAAGTTTTTTAGCCTCTTTACTAAATTCCTCTGCTTTTTCGCTAGCCTTATCAGCTGCTTTTTTAGCACCTTTTTTGGCATCACCTAACATATCGTTAAGGTCATCGCCTAAATCTTTATTCTCGTCTGACATGGTTATTGGTTTTAATGATTAATAGTCTAGCTTAAAATTACTAAAAAAATAATTCAATTTATTTAAAAGCTGCATCTATAGGCTCCCACAATTCTATCTTATTATTTTCATTATCTAGTATCCAAGCAAACTTTCCATAATCATAAGTCTCCATTTCACCAACAATTGTTACACCTTCCTTGTTTAATACATCTAATAGTCTTTCTAAGTTTTCAACCCTGTAATTAAACATGAAATCTTTTGATGAGGGTTTAAAATAACTTGTATCCTCTTTAAAAGGGCTCCATTGTGTTGTGCAATCATTACCGTCTTTATCCTTCCACCAGAAGGTTGAGCCATAGTCATCCGTATTAAAGCCTAAGTGTTTTTTATACCAATCTCTTGAGGCCTTTGGATCTTTAGTCTTAAAGAAGACGCCACCAATCCCTGTAACTCGATTTTTCATTTTATGGATTTTAATTTATTTTTCTATCTCTTTAGAGTTGATTCATAAGTGGTAATCCAATCTTTACAACTTATTTTTTTAGTTAGTTCACCAATGAGTTGGTATGGAATGTCATCCGGGTTCTTAAATCTAATGCAGCTTTTCCCCATATCTAATTTTCTACTGCTATATTTAGGGTATTCGTCGACAAACCAATCGTATAAGTCCTGATTTGCATAAATACCGCTATGGTATAAATTAATTGAGTTTTTTTGTGAAGCAAAACTCATAAAGGGCAACGGTATTTTGGGGTCGCAGTGGTAACCATTTGGGTATACAGCATGTGGTACGTAGTAGCCTATCATTTTATATATGATACCTTCTTCGAATCCTTTGGGCAGATTATTGTTAATAACTGATCTCAGTTTTCTTAAGGCATTTTGCCGTTCTTCGGGCACTTGATTGATATAATCTTCGGGAGAAGTAGCGTCATATGTCATATAAATCTATTTAGTGTTTACGCTGTAAAATAAGCGCTGAAATAATGGAGACGATAAGTCCAATTAGTACAACAGTTACAAACATCAAAGTAGCCATAAATCCCGAGCCCCCATAGTCCTTCATTTGCTGGGTAAGTTCAGCTTTTTTGGACACTAACTCGTCTCCAGTGTATTGGGACTCATAAATTTCTAAAGTTCTTTCAAGGTAATCGTCAGCAAAGTCAGGATTTAAAACTGTTGTGTAAAGATAATCTACAAGGCCAATGCCAATACCAACGAATGCTGATATTAATAAACCAATAAGCAGTGCTTTTCCAAAAGTAATTTTACCGTCATTTATCTTGTCCCGGTAATGTTTGATACCAAAAAATACAAAGGATAAAGACGCAATCATTGCACCGTATCCAATAATTTCCTGTGTGGTATAACTTAATCCACTGCCTAAAGTGAGTGCTAAACCAAAAATAACGACCCCAGTAAGTAGCCCATATCCACCAAATTTTAATACTGTTGATTTCATATTAGATGTATTTAATTGTTTGATGCAAATGTAAATGCAGGAGCCATTTTTGCTATCATACTAAAGTACCAAAGCTTTGGTACTTTAGTCTAAATGTAATTAATTTAAATAATATGTTGTGATTTTGCAATTTGAATAGCTTGGGTTCTTCTTTTGGCATTGAGTTTCACCAAAAGACTAGATACGTGGGTTTTGATTGTACTTTCCGACAAAAAAAGTTTTTCTCCAATCTCTTTATTAGAAAGCCCTTCGTGGATGAGTTGTAATACTTCGTATTCCCTGTCACTTATATCTAAAGCCTTTATTTTATCGTTATCAATGTCCCCTTGTCCCATATGCTTTTGGGTAAGGCTTTTTTTGTGAATAACATATCCAACTACGAAAAAGACAATAGCAATTACAGCAAAGATAATTTCAATTTCAGCATTGCCAGTAACAATACTGTATTTGCTAAATTGAAACAGCAGTAAAAGTGCTAGGATAAGTAATGAAAAAGCAAGAATGGTTTTCTTCATTCCATAAATTTAGGAAAATTTTGCCTTGATTTTGTTTACAATAGTTTGTGCAAGCTTAATTTTACTTTCTACGGTCCAGCCAGCTACATGTGGTGTAAGAAGGACATTAGGTGCTTTAACAAGGTATTGAAAAGCCTCAGGGATTTCTCCAGAAGAAAAGAGGTCTTCAAACGAGCTTTTTTCATATTCAAGGACATCTAATCCAGCACCCAAAATTTTTCCAGATTTCAAAGCATTGGCCAAATCCCTTGTAACTACACTTTTCCCTCGCGCTGTGTTAATAAGCCAAAAGGATTTTTTAACACGGCTGATGAAATCCGCATTTATCATATTAAGGGTTAAAGGTGTTTGGGGTGTGTGCAAACTTATGACATCAGCATTGTCTTGGAGAGTTTTAAGTGGTACTTGTTTAGCGTTAATATCTCCAACATCATCCTTAATATCATAACAAAGTACCTCGACATCAAACCCAGCTAGTTTTTTGGCGAAGGCTTTGCCCATATTACCGTAGCCGATAAGTCCAATGGTTTGTCCGTCGAGCTCAACACCTCGATTCTCTTCGCGCAACCATTTGCCATGTTTAACCTCCATATCGGCCTTGTTCATTTTGTTCAGTAAGGACAATAGCATTCCTAGTGTATGTTCACCAACGGCATTGCGGTTTCCTTCAGGTGCAGAGATCAAAAATATTCCTTTTTGTTCTGCATATGGCACATCGATGTTTTCCAATCCTGCGCCGACCCTACCTATGAATTTTAAATTTTTTGCAGCATCTAAAAAGTGTTTGTCAACAGAAAACCTGCTTCTAATGATAATACCATCATATTGCGAAATCTTTGCTTCAACCTCTGCTTTTGATGAGGTGTAATCCTCATCATTAGTATAGCCTAAATTATTGAGCTCATCTAAAAGTAGGGAATGATTGCTATCGAGATGGAGTATTTTCATTGATAAATTATTAATCTTGAGCTCAAGGCTTTAATATTTGGTTCAAGATAAGGGATGTCTAAAATAAATTCAACATCTCAGGTCAAATATTGAACAATCGGTTTGCTTGAACCTAACATTGTAAGAATAAATGCGTAAATAGCTTAAATACCAAGGATTAATTTAGCAATCCAAAAATAGAGAAGAATACCTAGAATATCGTTACTTGTAGTAATGAATGGGCCAGTGGCTATAGCAGGGTCAATGCCTCTTTTGTCTAAGAATAACGGCACGAAGGTTCCAATCAGTCCTGCAATTATTATAACTGCGACCAAGGAAATTGAAATGGCGAGGGCCTTGTCTATTTCATTATTGTAGATCCATACAAAAAGAAATAGAAATATAGCTAAAATCACGCCGTTAAGTGCGGCTAATAACATTTCTTTGATTAAACGACTATTAATACTACCCTTAAGGTCATCGTTAGCTAAACCTTGAACTATAATAGCACTAGATTGCACTCCAACATTTCCCGCCATGGCAGCTATAAGCGGTGTAAAGAAAAACAACATTTTATACTGGTTAAAGGCCTCTTGAAAACCTTCCATGATAATAAAAGCACCCACACCACCTAAAAGACCTAAAAACAACCATGGTAGTCTTGCACGGGTTAAATCGAGGATGCTGTCATCTGCCTCAACACCTTGGGTAAGACCTGCAGCTAATTGGTAGTCTTTCTCGGCTTCTTCCTTTAAGACATCAACAATATCATCAATGGTAATCCTTCCCAATAAGGTTTGGTCATTATCCACCACAGGAATGGCTTCTAAATCATACTTGGCCATAATTCTAGCGACGTCTTCAACATCGTCGTGAACATTAACCCAATCTACATTTTCTTTGGCAATTTCAGCAATTTTTTGTTCACTCTTAGCCACAATTAGGTCCTTAAGAGACAGTCGTCCAATAAGTTTTTCCTCTTTATTTACAACATAAATGGAATGGACACGTGTTACCTCCTTTGCTTGGCCTCTGATTCTGCGCAAACATCCAGCTACGGTCCAAGTTTCATAAACTTTAACCAATTCCTTCGCCATTAGTCCACCAGCCGTATCTTCAGGGTAGGCCAAAAGTTCGGTAATTTCGGCCTTGTGCTCCTCATCTTCAATTTCCGATATGACAGCTTTCTGCCGCTCGGCTGATAATTCGGCAATAATATCAGCAGCATCATCCGTATCCAACTCCTCAATTTCTTCAGCGATTTCCTTTGCTGATAAATTCCCTAGTACTTTTTCCCTAGTGTCTTCGTCCAGCTCGGTTAAAATATCGGATGTCGTTTCAGAATCGAGCAGTTTTATCAAGTAAACAGCGTTGTCTAAATCTAGTTCGTCAAGAATTTCTGCAATATCAGCATAATGAAATTCATTCAATAGGTTTTTAAGCTCCTTGTCGTTTTGCGCGGCAACGAGATGCTCAACCTTTTCAATGAGCTCATCTGTGAGTTGAAATTGTATGTTGTCTTGAATTTCCTCCACCTGAATGATTACATTCTTTTGATTTCTGCTCTAACACTCTAAACAGAATGCTATTTTTTTTGGTCTTTTTCGATTAAAGTCGTCAGTTCAATAAAGTCTGAAACGCTTAACTGCTCTGGACGTTGCCCAAAGATAGCATTTGCTTTTAAATTATCGGAAAGATTGAAGGTTTTTAAACTGTTGCGAAGTGTTTTGCGTCGTTGCTGAAAGCCCGTCTTTACAACCCTAAAAAATAAGTCTTCGTGACACGGTAGTTTATACTCATTTTTTCGTTTAAGAACTAACACACCTGAATCTACTTTTGGAGGAGGATTGAACACAGATGGAGGTACCGTAAATAAGTACTCCGCATCGTAAAATGCTTGTGTTAAAACAGAAAGAATACCGTATACTTTAGAACCCTCTTTAGAGCAGATACGTTGCGCCACCTCCTTTTGGAACATGCCGGCAAATTCGGGTATCTGTTGGCGCATTTCCAAGGTTTTAAAAACGATTTGAGACGAAATATTATAAGGAAAATTCCCGATAATAGCGAAAGGCCTGTTCTTAAATATGAGATTTAAGTCAAATTTGAGAAAATCTCTTTCATAGATTCTGTCGCTTAGGTTAAGGTAGTTGTCTTTTAGATATGCTACGGATTCAGCGTCAATTTCAATAACGTGGGTGACCACATTTTTTTGAATAAGAAACTGGGTTAAAACACCCATGCCCGGCCCAATTTCCAATACATCCTTATAGCCGTTAAGGCTCAGGGTGTCCGCTATTTTTTTTGCGATGGTTTCATCTTTTAAAAAATGCTGTCCTAAATGTTTTTTAGCTTTGACTTGATGGTTATGGGACACTATTGACTAATGGATTTTTTATAATGGTCGGTTCTAAGCTCAAGCGACCTTGTTTTGGTTATTGTTTAAATTCTGCGGTATATTCGTCAAGGACTTCTAATTCTGTTCTAAAGGCTAGCATTTTATCTGCAAAACGTTGTAAACCTTCTTTTCTGAGACGTTCAGCATCATCATTGTAATAATCATCCAATGCTTTTCGGCTATGCGCACGGTACTGAATGGAATACGTTGTACCTCCCATTTCTTCCTCAACCAATACCTTGGTTAACTTGGCGTCTTTAAATTTGCCAGTAGCAAGAACAAGAGGAATGTGCTCCTTAATCCAGGCTAACCATTCGCTGTGAACGGAGTCATCAATATTAACGGTTACATTGTAAATAATCATGAGGTGTTTTCAATTATTCAAATCACAATACCAAAGGTAGTATATGTATCTTGAAAAGTCTGGGCTAAACTCTAATTTATAGAATCTCCGCGCAGCATTCTGTATTTTTTACGCGCTTCAATGAAATAAATGCTATCCTCAAATTCAAAAATAATTTTCTCATATAGGGCTTTGGCCTCCTCAGGTTTTGCGAGCTGTAAATTATAAAGCTCAGCCAAATGGAAATGTGCGTCGTCTGCCAAAATATCCTCTGGATAGTCTTTTATAATTTGAAGATAATTGTTCTCTGCTTTGTTGAACTGTTTCTTTTTTTCAAAAAGTTTGGCTTGTTGATATAAGGCCTGATCTGTTATACTCTCACCTTTGTGTTCCTGCAAGATTTTATCGAGTAAGGCAATGGCCTGATCGGTTTTATTTTGAAAGGCGTAGAGATCGGCTTTAGCAAAATATTTAAGGGCGGTTTGGGTGCTATCCTCAAATTTATTGTCCGAAATCAATAGTTTTAAGTCCAAGGCGTCATTGGCAATTAATTGGGAAGTTGAGGATTTCAAAATCTTTAATTGCGATTCTGCCCAATCAAAATCCCCTTTGTAATAACTAGTTTTAGCCACTTTATAGCGTGCCTCCTGTGCAATAGTGCTGTTTTTTAGATTGGCTTGAATTTGGGAATAGAATATCAGTGCTTCATTAAAGCGTTCTTGTACAACTAAGATATCTGCCAATAAAAGTTTAACCGTGGCTTTTTGAAAGTCTGAAATATTGAGATTTAAACTTTCCTTGAGAAAGGTGTTTGCTTGTTCAGTATCTTTTTTATAAAAGGCCAAAAATTCACCATAGGCTAACTGTAGCGCTAAAGTGTTTTCTGATTTCCCAAACCCATTAAATAACGCATTGTATTTCTCATCAATGCGGTCTAAGCCTTTAGCGTCGGCCTGCTTGGTTTCAATTTCCAGAATGTATTGGTGTGCAGTTAATGCGGTACTTAAATCTTGGGTGGTTTCTAAAATATAATTGAAGATGTCTTTAGCGGTATCATCATCACTGTCATTAAGTGCAGTGAGGGCCAACTCAATAATACGGTCTAAACTTTCAGGATTTCTCTTGTAAAGCGCCTTTTCTTGAACAAATGATTTAAGATAAGCTTTCTCTTGCACATAAAGCCAGCTCAGCATCTCGTACCAATAGGAACTTGGGTCCTCCTGAATTTTTTTGAGCAATAAGCGCCTTAAATACGTGTTGTTTTCACTCTCTCTGTTTTCAGATATAAAATCACTGATGACCCGTTTTATATTATTCAGGTAATTTGGTCTGTAGGCAATATAATCTATGTAACTGGCAAACATTTTTTCAATACGGCCTTGGTCACCATATATTCTTGCGAGCTGAATACTATAATTCTTATCCGGTGTTAGGATTTTACCTTTATCATAAACTTGTATAGCTTGCTCTAGAAGAGAATGGTCTTCAAATTTTTTAGCAATGCTGTAAATATAAATAGGTCTCTCATCAATAAAGGCAATAGCTTCCTTGTATATACTATCAGCTATTTTAAGGCTGTCTTTTAATTGATAGTTATAGCCTAACTCAACCAGTAGTGTTGGTCTACGCGTTGTCGATAGCCGTTGAACCAAGAGGTCTTCGGCCTCGTCATACTGTTCTAATTGTTGGTGGGTATCTACAACTTTATATATATAATCGGAATTGTAAGGTTTCTCTTTTAGAAGGTTTTGATAAATAATCAATGCCTTTTTAAACTCCCCGCGCTTGTAGTAACTATCGGCAAGAACTTCACTGTTCTGAGCAATTCCAGAACAAAATGAAAGTATGAAGACTAAGGCAAATGCAAGCTTTTGCATAGGGCAATTTTTGTAAATATAACAAATGGTAAATCTAGTTATTGCAAATGTTATTATAAAAAATGCCTAAACATGTGTTTAGGCATTTTGACCAACAAAATAAATGTGCTATTAATCATTATTCGTTACAAATATGATTCAGTTATTCTGTTCAGGTATTGTTTTATTTTGCTATTACCAAAATGATGGTTAAAACAAAACCTTACTTACCATTACAACTAGTGCAAGGAGTAAAGCGATACGTTTTAAATTCTTCATAATAGGTCAGTTCTTTTTCGGGACTACTAACTTGAAAAAAATATCCAATAAAAACGAAGAAATGCTAATAAATTCGATAAAATGCTTTATTTTTTAACAAATAAGGGTGGTAATTTGCCTAATGACTTCTTAAGAAATCATATCGAAACCTGTGTACGGAACTAGTACTTCTGGAACCTTGATGCCATTCTCTGTTTGGTAATTTTCTAAAATGCCCGCAAATACCCTGGGTAAGGCTAGGGAGCTTCCATTTAAGGTATGGCACAATTCGTTCTTGCCTTCATTGCTTTTAAAACGCAGTTTTAGGCGATTAGCTTGAAAGGTTTCAAAGTTAGAAACAGAGGAAACCTCAAGCCAGCGGTCTTGTGCCGTTGAAAAGACTTCGAAGTCATAGGTCAGCGCTGAGGTAAATCCTAAATCGCCACCACATAATCTCAATATTCTATATGGTAATTTGAGTTCGTCTAGAATCCCTTTAACATGGTTCACCATACTATCTAGAGCTTTGTAGGAGTTATCGGGATGCTCAATTCGAAGTATTTCAACTTTATCAAATTGGTGTAAACGATTCAACCCCCGAACATGGGCGCCATAACTACCAGCTTCACGTCTAAAGCAAGGGGTATAACTCGTTAGGTGTATTGGCAAATCACTTTCATTTAAAATAGTATCCCTAAAAATATTGGTGGCAGGTACTTCTGCTGTTGGAATAAGATACAAGTTGTCTGCGGTAACATGGTACATTTGCCCTTCCTTATCGGGCAATTGTCCAGTTCCAAATCCGGAAGCTTCATTCACTAGATGAGGTACTTGGTATTCTGTATAGCCCACCTCTGTATTTTTATCTAAAAAATAGGTGATTAAGGCGCGTTGTAACTTAGCGCCTTTGCCTTTGTAAACAGGAAAACCAGCACCGGTGATTTTATTTCCCAATTCAAAATCAATGATGTCGTACTTTTTAGCAAGTTCCCAATGTGGTAGTGCACCCTCAAATAATATTGGGATATCACCAGCTCTAAATGTCTCCTCGTTGTCTTCATCTGTATTTCCGGCTGGAACAACAGTGTTGGGAACGTTGGGGATTTGGTAAAGCACTTGGTTCAGTGCTTCCATTTTATCATTGAGTTGTTGCTCAATATTCTTGCTCAACTCTTTCAATTTGGATGTCCTTTCCTTTATTTTATTGGCTTTTTCTACCTCACCAGACTTAAACAAATTACCTATTTCCTTGGATAAGGTGTTGGCCTCTGCTTTTGTTGAATCCAACTCAGTTTGAAGACTTCGTCTTGATTCATCTAAGGCAATAGCCTCATTAATCATTGGGCTAGCATCAATATTGCGTTTGGCCAGACGTGCAATAACATCTTCTTTGTGCTCTCTAATAAATGCAACTTGTAACATGTCTATGATTTTGATATTCCGCCAAATAGCAGAAGGAAAACAGCCAACAAAAGTAAAAAGAATTTAAGCAGATAAAAATAAAAAGAGTTCTATTTTGAAGGTAGAATCCATTGGTGGTGTTTAAAATGCATCCAATGTTCAGCAGCTAAATCCACTTCTGGGTCTATAAGCTGTTTTAAGGGTTTCCCGTTTACACTGGTATAAACTCTAGCAAAAACCTTCACGGATTGCCCTTTTTCTTCATAGACCTTTTTTAGGCGTTGTGCAAACTGCCAGATAAAGTCTGGTTTTGTGCTTAAGTTGTGTTTTTGTTTTCTACTTAGATAATCATCGAGATTTATGGGAATTATCTTATTAGTGGCCTTATCAACCACCGTAAAACTCGCAGTACCATTTTTTGCCCTTAGCATCATTCGCCAGGCCAAGCGATGACCTTCTTCAGTCCAGAGCACGTCATCCTTAAAAAAATGATGCCTTAGTGGCAAAGCCACTTGAACCAAAAAATAAATGATTAAAATACCGGTTAAAACCCTAGAGTCCCTCGGTATTATGATTTCCCCAGAATTGTAATAAGGCTTCTTTTTCAAGAATAGATTTTTGATGGTTTTAGGATCAAAAAAGAATAGACAAAAAGCTAAGGACAAAAATGGAAATATACCAATATGGAAAACGACTGAATTAAAGATATGGAAGAAGATAGAACCAAAAAATGCCACGGTTCGAGTTGGCCTAAAAAGTAATAGGGGAATAATTAAGCCGTCAAATAATATCCCACCATAGGCTATGAAATAATGAAGGCCCTGGGTTTGTAAAACCTCACCTATTATGGGAAAGTGTGCTTTGTTTTTCATTAATAAGGCAACGACTGAGGTGTCCAGCCAATCCGGGTAAATTTTGGCAATGGAGGCATAGGTGTATAAAATAAAAAGTTGAATGACAAAGAACCATTTGCACCAACTGGGCATTGAAATTTTCTTGAGCTGCGGATTCAACTTGGCATCTATAGAGGCGTAGTGATGCGCAGGCATAAATACCATGGCAAAACTGAGAATAAAAAGAAGATAATAATGATTGTTGTAGGAGGATTTTTGCATAAGGTATGTGGCGGTCCACATAATACCGAACATCAACATACTGAAACGGTATTTGTAACCAACCATGATAAGCAGCCCAAATACACCCATGACAAGATAATACACATACATCCAATTGCCTGGTAGCGGCTGTAGCCATTCAAACCCAATGAAAGAAAAAGTAAATTCTGGTTCTACCATGACCCGCCTTACCCAGCCTGTTATTATGGCTCCAACCGATTCTAAAAAACACAGAAGGCCAAATACCATTCTAAATACAACAAGACCTGAATTGTCTATATGTTTAAATAGAAACCTATTCATCTAATTTCGAAATAACGGCTCTAGCCTCTGCCATATCCACTTCCAGTTGTTTTTTCAGAGCATCCAAATCCTCAAACTTTTTTTCATTTCGCAAGCGCTTTAAAAAGCTAATACGCAACTTAAGATTGTAAATATCTTTATTAAAATCGAAAAAATGGACTTCTAGGGAACGGGACTTTCCATTTACCGTAGGATTGGTACCAATATTCATCATGCCGTGTACTTTATCATCATCAATAATGGATTGCACAACGTAGACCCCGTCACCTGGAATTATTTTATAGGATTCCTTAATGTTAATATTTGCCGTTGGAAAGTCTATGGTCCTTCCTATTTCCTTGCCCTTTACCACAACTCCCGTAATAAAAAAATTGTAGCCTAAATAAGCATTGGCTATGTCTACTGAACCCTTTTCTAAGGCTTTTCTAATTTTGGTGGAGCTTACCGTTACATGGTCTATGTCCTGTGCTGAAATTTCCTCAACCTTAAAACCATACGCTTTACCATGTTGTTTCAAATCATGAATATTCGCACTGCGGTTTTTGCCAAAATGATGATCATAGCCAATAACAATGATTTTAGAATTAAGTTCATCAACCAAAATACGTTTTACATAATCTTGTGCGGACAGATTGGCAAATTCCTTGGTAAATTCTTTAACCACAACATTTTTAATACCGAAGGATCTAAGGATTTCAACCCGTTCATCTATCGTGTTTAAAAGCTTTATGGATTCATCGCCAAAAAGTACCATTCTGGGATGTGGAAATAGAGTTAAAACGGTTGATTCAAAACCGTTTTTTTCAGCTAGATTATTGACTTGTTGAACTATTTTCTGATGTCCAATATGAACACCATCAAATGTGCCTATTGTTGTAACTTTTTCAGATTTAGCGGTCAATTACAAGAATTTTATTAAATGTTTAATAAAAATATGGAGTTTTCATGAAAAATTTTTAGATTACTTTCCGCAAATTTTAAAACTTAATCCATGAAGACAAAACTACATTTTGTTTTAGCATTAACCATGATTTTAACTGTATTTTCTCTAGGTGCCCAACAAGGGTATTGGCAGAAAACAGACAAATCAAATGAGAATCTTGGTTTAAATATTAGCTCCTTAAACGAAAAATTTTACGAAACGTTTCGATTAGATTTGAGTGCGCTAAAGGCACAACTCGCCAACGCACCACTTCGCAACGTTACCACAAATTCATCAGTACGTATCTCACTACCAAGCTTAAAAGGGGATACTCAAGAATTTATGGTCTTTGAGGCACCGGTGTTATCTGAAGAACTTTCCTTGGAGTTTCCAAATATTAAAACTTATGTTGGGTTTAGCTCTAGTGAACCTGGCACTCGAGCAAGATTCAGTATTACACCACAAGGTTTGCAGACTATGGTCACCTCTGCTGACGGTCCAATGGAATTTATTGCACCTATTACTAAGGGGAATACCTCCAATTATGTGCTTTATTCTAGAGACGCAAGATTGACGAGTACTAAAGATTTTGAATGTTTAACAGATGCTGAATTCTTTCCAATGAATCGTGAAGCACATATGAACAGAGATGCTAATGATCAGGTTTTAAGAACCTTTAGAATTGCAATTTCCACAACAGGAGAGTACACCAATTTTTGGGATGATGGCAATAATGCTAACGGTAATGCGCAGCAAGATGCTTTAGCCCAAGTAGTTTCCACTTTAAATAGAAATAACGAAGTTTTCGAGGTCGATATGGCGGTTACCTTTACCTTGGTTAGTGGCACAAATATTATTTATCCTAGTGCAGCTACGGATCCATACACTGGCAGTTTCAATTCGCAGTTGCAAACCACCTTAACGAATAATGTTGGTGAAGCCAATTATGATATTGGTCACCTATTTAATTTTGGGGGCAATAATGGTAATGCCGGTTGTATTGGCTGTGTTTGCGTTGACGGGCAAAAAGGAAGCGGATTTTCATCTCACTCTTTTTTAGACAATGACGGCGGACCTTACATGTCTGATTTTTTTGATATCGATTATGTGCCTCACGAAATAGGTCATCAAATGGGTGCTAACCATACATTTTCGTTTGGAAGTGAAGGTACAGGTGTTAACGCTGAGCCAGGAAGTGGAACGACTATAATGGGTTATGCTGGTATTACCGGCCCTAACGACGTGCAAGATCATTCCGATCCTTATTTTCATTATTACAGTATTTTACAAATCTTAAATAACCTACAGAACAGGACATGTTGGGTGGGTACGGCTATTGCGAATAATCCACCTGTCGCAGATGCTGGATTAGATTATACCATTCCTGCAGGAACAGCCTTTGTATTAAAAGGTGCCGCAACAGATCCTGATGGTGGGGATGCACTAACCTATACTTGGGAACAGATCGACAATGGAGTCACCACATCCTCTAATTTTGGACCTGATAAAACATCGGGTGCGGTATGGCGATCTAGACCGCCAAATACCTCCCCTAACCGATTTATGCCTTTTGTAGAGCGCGTTATTAGCGGACAATTGACAGAATCAAACCCTGTTGAAACTATAGATAACTCAAGCTGGGAAACCGTATCAAACGTTGGGAGAACATTAAATTTTGCTCTAACCGTAAGAGATCGTAGTGAAGCTAATGGGGTGGGGCAGACACCGCAAAGCAGTTATGATACGATGACCGTCACAGTAGATGGGTCTTCGGGACCCTTTGTAGTGACCTCTCAAACAACTAATGAAACCTGGGATGTTGGTTCTAACCAAACCATCACATGGGATGTGGCTGGTACAGATGGGGGTGCTGTGAACACACCAACAGTAAATATTTTACTCTCTGTAGATGGTGGGTTTTCGTATCCATTTACCTTAGCTTCAGACGTACCTAATGATGGTTCAGAAAACATAACAGTTCCGGTAACTGGTGGAGGCGATGTTACAACGGCAAGAGTTAAAGTAGAAGGTAATGATAATATTTTCTATGCTATTAATAGTGCAAATTTCTCGATTCAAGAATCAGAATTTGTATTAGGGTTAGCTGAAAATTCTGTGGATGTGTGTTCACCAGCTGATGCTGTCTTTAATTTTACGTACAATACTTTTTTAGGATTTACCGGTGTCACAACATTTAGTGCCACAGGACTTCCTGCAGGAGCCTCAGCTACATTCAATCCGGCTTCCGCTAGTGCAGATGGCACCAACGTAACGGTTACGGTTTCTGGTATTGGTAGTTTGGCAGTAGGCAATTACCCTTTAACATTCGTAGGAACTTCTGGTTCAATTACTAATTCTGTTGATGTTAATTTTAACACCTACAATGACAATTTTGCAATATTGAATTTACTTACACCATTCAATGGAGCCACAGATGTACCTGCGGATTCAGCAGAATTCTCTTGGTCTCCGGATTCTAATGCAGTTTCTTACGAGATTGATATAGCTACAGATCCTGCATTTGCAAATATTGTTGTCGGAACTGTAGTGGACAACCCTAGTTTTACCGCATCGACGTTAAATACAGTAACGGATTATTTTTGGAGGGTAAGAAGCGTAAATGATTGTGGAATTGGACCTTATTCGCAAGGAAATTTTACAACGGCAAATATCTCTTGTAATATTTTTAGCGCTATGGATACTCCCTTGGGTATACCAGATAACAACTCACAAGGCGTCAGTTCTTTTATCAGTGTACCTACTACATCTTTGATTACAGATATTAACGTTTCAGTGAATATCACCCACACTTATGACGGAGATTTGATCTTGACTTTAATTGCACCAAACGGAACTGAGGTTGTCTTGTCGAATAGAAATGGAGGTAGTGGTGCCAACTATACAAATACAGTGTTTGATCAAGAAGCGACGGAGGCAATTGGAGCTGGAGCACCGCCTTTCTCAGGAGCTTTTATTCCAGATGGTGATTTGAGTATATTGTATGGTACTTTTTCAGGAGGTAATTGGGAACTAAACGTTTCTGACAATGCTGGTTTTGATGTTGGGACCGTCGACAGTTGGTCTATAGAGATTTGTGGCGTTCCTCAAACCGATACAGACAATGACGGTATTCCAGACAGTTCGGATAACTGTCCTGCTATTGCAAATACGGACCAATCGGATTTAGACAATGATAGTATTGGTGATGTTTGCGATGATGATATTGATGGTGACGGCGTACCTAACGCGAATGACAACTGTCCGAATACACCAAATGCCGATCAGGCCGACTCTAACAACAATGGTATTGGAGACGTTTGTGATATAGAATGTGATAGCTTAACTGCAACAGATACACCCATTGCAATTTCGACTACAGGAGGTATTACTTACACGTCTACCATAGATGTCGCGTTTGATTTTGAAATCACGGATGTTAATGTAGGCATTACTATTCCACATACTTTTACAGATGATCTTGATATTTTCCTAACAAGCCCCTCTGGCACTGTAGTAGAATTAAGTACGGATAATGGAGGAAGTGCTAATGATTACATCGATACTGTTTTTGATCAAGAGGCTACAAGCCCTATAACCACAGGGTCTGCACCATTTACTGGGTCTTTTGTTCCTGAAGGTGATTTATCAACTTTATACGGTGAGTTTTCAGCTGGTATTTGGACACTGAGTGTTACGGATGACGCCGGTCAAGATGGTGGTTCTATTGATGACTTTACATTAGAGCTCTGTGTACTAGGGACACTGTCCACTGAAATAGTGTCTTTTAATACTGGTTTTAGTATTTATCCAAATCCGAACAATGGGATCTTCACTGTATCACTGTTTAATCCACAGACAGATAACTTAAGTATTCAGGTCTATGATATTAATGGAAGGCAGATCTATATGCAATCTGTTAATCCATCTTCTGATAACAATTATGAGGTAAATCTTCAGAATGTAGCTTCTGGCATCTATTTAGTGAAAATCAAAGATGGCACGAGTGAGTCCATTAGGAAGATAATAGTTGATTAATGACTAAATAATGACAATAAAAAAAGAGGTGAAATAACCTCTTTTTTTATTTGCCATTAAATTGGTTCATTGTTTCTTTCATTCCAGAAAGCACAAAGGATTTTATGGCTTCTGAAGAGACCTGTAGACGCTCGTCTAATTTCGATAATTCTTCGTCTGACCATTTTCCAAGTACATAATCCACTTGTCGTCCTTTGCTGTAATTATCACTGATACCAAATCTAAACCTATTGTAATTCGTCGTCTGCAATTTATCCTGTATGTCTTTTAATCCATTGTGGCCGCCATCACTGCCTTTGGTTTTTAATCGTATAGTACCAAAAGGTAAATTAAGGTCATCTGTTAAAACCAAAAGATGGTCCATAGGAATTTTTTCCTTATCCATCCAATACTTTACGGCTTTACCGCTCAGGTTCATATACGTGTTAGGTTTTAAAAGAATAAGTGTTCGTCCTTTTAATTTCACTTTGGCGATATCGCCAAGTTTTAAGGTTTCAAATGTAGATTCATAATCCTTTATGAAATGGTCTAGGATATTGAAGCCAACATTATGTCGTGTATCAGTATATTCATTACCAATATTTCCTAACCCAACTAATAAGAACTTTTTCATAACATCTTCTGCTGAGGTCTGAAGTGGTTTAGATAGACCTAACCATTGTTTAAGTTGCTTTAACATGAATTCATTTTTGTAAAACTAAAAAAAGCATTCTGGAATAGAATGCTTTTTTAAAATTTCGTCTAACGAATCCGTTATTTATTCTTGAGCATTATCTGCTGGAGCTTCTGCAGTAGCTTCAGTTGCTCCTTCTGCAGTCTCTTCAGATTCTTCACCTTCTTCCTCGTCTTCAACATCGACGATAGCCAGTCTGCTTCGTCTTACTTGACACACCACAATATTATCTGGGTGCATAAACTTGTAATCATCACTTTCAATTTCATTGATATAGAGCTTGGTACCAATTTTAAGCGGTGTAATATCTACTTCAATAAAATCTGGTAATTTAGAAGGTATGGCTTTAACTCTAAGTTTACGATAAGGCATTCTTAAGTTACCACCATTTAAAACACCTTTGGAAACACCTACTGTTTTTACAGGAATTTCCATAGTGATTTCTTTATCCTCATGGATTTCATAAAAATCTATATGAAGAATTCTATCCGTTACTGGATGAAACTGTATGTCTTGCATTACGGCATTGTACGTTTCACCATTATCTAGGCCAATTACAACTGTATGCGCATTTGCGGTGTATACAAGTTTTGAAAAAGCCAATTCAGGTGCAGAGAAATGTAATGGCTTATCTCCTCCGTATAATACGCAAGGAACCTGACCAGCATTACGTAAGGCTTTTGTTGACTTTTTGCCCACGCTTTCTCTTTGAGATCCATTGATTGTAATTGATTTCATTTGAAATGTTTTATTTATAAATAATTAAATTCCTCATTTTGAGGGCTGCAAATTTATAAATATAATATGAAATACCTAGTGTTTTGCCTTTGTTTTTTATGGGGGCAAGCGCAGGTTTAATTCACAGACGCCAATTTTTAGCTCAAGTTACGCCTACAGTATGAATTTACTGCTTATGGATTTATTGTGATGAACGTTATACATCACCTCGGCAAATAAATTTGCACAGCTTAAAACCTTAAGTTTAGTGCTCTCTTTGGTCAATGGAATAGAATTAGTCACAATCAGCTCTTCTAGTTTAGAGTTCTCTAATTTTTCATAGGCATTTCCAGAGAGAATCGGATGCGTACAAATGGCTCGAACACTTTTTGCCCCGCGCTCCATCATTAGGTCCGCTGCTTTTGTTAGGGTTCCTGCCGTATCTACCATATCGTCAACCAAAACAACATTCTTGCCCGTAACATCACCAATTAATTCCATATGCGATATGACATTGGCCTTTGCGCGTTGTTTGTAACAGATAACAACATCGCTTTGAAGAGCTTTTGAATAAGTATACGCACGTTTAGAACCGCCCATATCAGGGGAGGCAATGGTTAAATTGTCTAGATTTAAACTTTTTAAATAGGGAAGAAATATGGTTGAGGCAAATAAATGGTCAACCGGTTTTTCAAAAAACCCTTGGATCTGATCGGCGTGCAAATCCATGGTAATAATTCGTGTGGCCCCTGCAGATTCTAACATCTTTGCCACTAATTTTGCCGCAATGGGCACTCGTGGCTTATCCTTTCTATCTTGTCTGGCCCATCCAAAATAAGGCATCACAGCAGTGATATGACGTGCTGAAGCGCGTTTAGCGGCATCAATCATCAACAACATTTCCATTAAGTTTTTTGGGCCAGGATGCGTCGACCCGATAATAAAAATGCGCGTGCCTCTAATAGATTCTTCATAAGAAGGTTGAAACTCCCCATCACTGTATGTAGATGTAATAACATTTCCTAATTTTACGCCGTAAGCGGCAGCAATTTCCTCTGCTAAGTATCGGCTTTGAGTACATGTAAAAATCTTAGCTTCAGCTGGTTCGTGTGGCATTTTTATTTGTGTTTTACTGGGTTGATGACTCTTAAAAAGTAAAGGTCAAAAGTAGAAAAATAATTAACTCGCAAAAAGATAAAAGGTAGTATTTTTGATTGCTCCGCGGAAAATATTTTATATTTTTGCTATCCGAAAATTGCTCAAGTGGCGGAATTGGTAGACGCGCTGGATTCAAAATCCAGTTCTTTCGGGAGTGTGGGTTCGATTCCCACCTTGAGTACAAACATATCTTAAAGTATTCTAATAAGAAACGAGCTCCCTATGAGGAGCTCGTTTTTTATGTTAAAGATTTTACAGGACTCTTAGTTTTAAAAATAAATTCGGATAACCGCATTGGTGGTGAGTCCTAACGAAAATCTAGAAAATCCATTTACAGTGTCATTCTCTCCAACCCTAAAATAATTGCTGATGGTGTTTTCCCTGTTGGTTATGTTCCATACCGAAGCACCAATTTCTGAGCGGAAGGCGTCACTTATTCTGAACTTGTAAATTGCCGAGGCATCTAGTCTCAAATAATAAGGTAACCGCCTATTGTTTGCACTATCAAAATTTACCGAGTTATTTTCAATTTCATTGCCCGCTAATGGTATGGAAGTCGGTTTGCCGGTTCTATAGTTGATACCTGCCGATATATTCCAAGACTTATTACTGTAGGTACTTCCTAAGGTAATGGAGTGGGTGATGTCAAAATTACTTGGAAATTCTAGCTCTTCCAATGCTTCAAAGGTATAGGTGTTGTTGATGTATGAATAGCTCAACCAACTATTAAAGTGTTTGAACTTTTTTCGGCATAGCAGCTCAAAACCGTAAGCGTCATACTGGCCTTTTTCCTTTTCGAATTCATACTTTGTTGTAAACTCTTGGCTTTGCGTGGTTATGCCATTTACATTTTTGTAGTACGCTTTAGCATCAAAAAGCCACCCCCCATTTTTGTACATTATGCCAACTGATGCTTGTTTACTTTGTATTATGGGTATGCTGTCATTATCTGTGAGTTGCCATCGCCTTTTCTCGATTCCTAGAAAATCGTTTTGGAAGTTAACGATTTGTGACGTGTTTTGATGCTTAAATTCCCCCAAAGCCTCAATTTGAATATGGTCCCCTATGGCTTTTCGGACACTCACTCTGGGTTCAATAATTAATTTATCAAATTTGGTAAGATAGTTAACCCGCATACCTCCTCTAACCGAAAAATCCTTATTTGAACTGGTATACCAAGCTTGACCAAAAGCCCCATGTTCTCTTAAAATTTCTTCATCGCGTCTTACAAATCTAGGTAAGTCAACATCGTTTAGATTAATGACTTCGGTTTCTGTAAAACTGTAGCCAAGTTTTAATTGCCAAAGGTTTTTTCTGTAGATATTTTCTAGCTTAATACTCGTTTCTGAAACAACGTTTTCTTGCAAAAAGAGTTGTCCTTCCAAAACATTAGCATTTATAGCCTGTAACTTATACTCGCTATTGTAAATAACCAAGTTGGTGGCAAGTGCGTCATTCCATTTCCGTTTGTAGTGTAATCCCGCTGCAATACTATTTTGGGACACACTACTTTCCTTGGTTTGCAGGGCATCCTCAATACTTGCTGTTTCATTAAAGCTCAAATCACTGTTTGTTAATATAAAGTTGAGTCTAATGACATCGTTTTCTGAAGGCTTGTACAACCAACGCAGTGAGGTGTCAAAGAAATTAAAATCCTGATTGGAGTTAGTCACCTCCGAAATATTATTTTCGGCCTCAGTGGCTTGGGTTACCCGATCAAAATACACTTCATAGGTCGGTGTTCTAATAAAATCATCTATAGATTTCCTGGAGGCAATCTGTAACGATGATTTTTGACCGATGGGGATATCAGTAAAAAGTTCAGCATTTAGAAAATTCAATCCAAAAGTACCTTTAAATTTTGAATTTAGGTTATGGTCGGTTTGCATATGGATCGTGCCAGAAACACCATCGGTAAACGCAACATCGGTCCCGTTGTTGAGCACGCTAGCAGTCTGGGTCATATGAGGGTTAAAACTTGAAATTAGCCCGAAGAATTGACCTGTCTGATACATTTTAATGTCGTCCCAAAGAATAAGATTTTGATCGTGTGAACCACCTCTAATGTTTAAATTTGAAACCGTTTCATCAACGCTTAATATGCTGGGCAAAGCTTGTACGGTTTGAAGGACATCAGATTCGATCAAACCCGGCAAAAGACTAAATCTTTTATAATCTATAGATGTGCTCCAATCTTGTTTTTTGTCTATACCTCTAACCAAATAGGCATCGATTAATATTGGCGTTATCATCTCTTGTTGCTCTAGTAGTTTTATGCTATCGCATCTCTCTAGGTTAAAGAACCTAGCCTGGCGTTCAATGGTTTTAAATCCAATATGCCTTATAATTATTTTATCTTCTAAAGATGAAAGGGGTATCTCAAAATAGCCATTTTCATCGCTAACGGTATATTGTGAATTGCTTTGTATCGTTGCGCCTTCAAGCGGTTCCGCGGTGCGTCCATTTTCAATATATCCACAGAGACGTATGGCTTTGGATACGGCAATCACCATGTCGCTTATAGGATTGAAAGTTAAATTAGTTTGTCTTTCAAGATGCTTTAATTTATCTGAAAGTTTCAGCTTTTCCTGTGGTGGAAAAACCTTTAAACCTTCAAGAAGGCTACTTTCATAGTTAAAAGTAACGGCATGAATTTCAGAAATTTTATTTAAAACTTCTGTAATAGGCACTTTTTGTGTGGTGTCTTGTCCCTGTAACGTATAGCAGGCAAGTAAACTAATAAAAACAGGTATGAGAAAATTAATCTTGGGCATTCCTTATGATAACCTCGTTATTAGTTTGAATAGAGTAGGTTAAATTAAGGGGTTGAGTTATCTGTTTAAGGGCATTTTCTAAATTATTGAGCTCAAAAGCACCTGTGAACTTTATGGTGTTTTGGGTTAGGTTATTGACTTTAATATTGTATTGACGTTCTAGTTCTGATAGTACATCACTCAGGTTGGCATTTTCAAAAACGCTCATATGATTAAGCCAATGTGGTTCTGTAATTATGAGCTTAGACGTTAGGGCATTATCAGCCACTAAGGTAAATTCGCTACCTGCCGGCAACTTAATGGTGTCATTTTTATAGCCTACCTGCACAAGACCTTCATAACAAGATACTTTAAACAGACTATCCCTAGAGATTACATTAAATTCAGTTCCTAAAACACGTACCACACCGTTAGTGGTTTTAACTTCAAAGGTCTTACCTTTTTCAACATCAAAGAAAGCTTCTCCGTTGAGTTGTAGCAGTCGTTTTTTATCCCAATGGTTAGTGTCATACACTAATTGGGAAAGCTCATTAAGACTTACCTTGGAATTATCAGGTAGTATGACCTCGTTGGTTTCATTTGCCAATGTTCTTAGAGTGGTTTCACTATCGTTTAAAAATGTAAAATAAATAATACCAAAAGCCACCACGACAATACTTGCAATTTTTAGTAGAGGTGAAAACCAAGCTAAGGATTTAATAGGTTTTTGTGTTTCATAATAGCCTTGCTTAAAGGTTTCAAAATCTGATAATTCAGAATGATGAGATGCTTTAAATTGTTTGGCAAAGTCAACGATATAGGCATTAAAGTCAGCATCGTCCAACTTTTCAAAGTCCTGTTTCTCAGATGCGGATAGCTCATTTTTAAGCCATTTTTTTAGTAACTCGTCCTTATTCATTGGGTGCGTATTTAATAGTATAACAACTTCATTGTCATTTCTCCTGAATTATTTTAATTTAAATGCTTCAAGCTTTTCCTTTAAAACCTTAAAAGCACTGTAAATCCTATATTCTACCACTTTCTGGGTTATGTCTAGCATTTGGGCAATTTCTTTATGGGTTTTACCTTCCACTTTACTGAGCAGAAATGCTACGCGCTGTTCTTCGGAGAGGGATTCTAGAACCTTTTGGTAGCGTTCTGCAAACTGCTCTTTTTCTAAAATAAATTCGGGGGTTTCGTAGCTGTGCTTTACGGGTTTGCTCTTTTGGTACTTTAGCACTACTTTTTGATGCTTAATTTCGTTTAAGGCTAAATTATTGGCTACCGTAAACAAAAAAGACTTGGCTTTATCGAGTTGTACCTTGGTGCAGTTATTCCATAACTTTATAAATGCCTCCTGTGCCTTATCGTCGGCGTTTACTTGTGAACCGTATTTGTAATAAATGAAGTTATGAAGATCATGGCCTAAGGTGTTGTATATGCGATTAAAAACGCTTTCGTCACAAATATTTTCAGATATACTCTCTTTCACAAAAGATGGTTTGGAGCTAAAAATAATATTTTTTCATGGTATAATCGGGAGATTTCATAATTGGATTGTTTTATATAAAAAGACAATTAAAAAACCTTCAATAAAATATTATAATATCCTCTGAAGAGAAGTCGTAGGGTTACATGCTGTAAGTGGCAAGACCAGGAGCCTAAGAAAAATATTTCATTACGAGAGTAGCTTGTGCG
This sequence comes from Winogradskyella aurantia, assembly GCF_002266855.1. GTDB lineage: Bacteria > Bacteroidota > Bacteroidia > Flavobacteriales > Flavobacteriaceae > Winogradskyella > Winogradskyella aurantia. Next base: position 579,357 of record NZ_NGJN01000001.1, read on the forward strand.
TTTTGGCAATGCCAGGTTGGGAGGTAATAAACTAATAACGAGCTTAATGCCATGTTGAGAAACTTTGAAAAACAATATACAAATTTACTTGTGAGCCGTATCGTTCAATTAAAGGAAAACGAATTTTTCGTTTACAAAAATAAGGTGCTTCAGCTGAGATTATTAAGGGTCCAAAACCCAAACGATAAAGTCATTACGCTTAAACATTCTATCGCAGAAACACGTTACAGACAATTGAAGAAAACTACTCAAGACTTAAGGCGTTTAGAGATTAGGCTAAAAAAAGTTGAAAATATTTCAGGAGAATGATAACTATAGTTGTTATATAATAAACGGAGAAACAAAACAATTTATTTAAACTCAATTAATTATGAAAATTCAATTTAAAAAACACCACTTTTTCTTAGGCTTAATGGCATTGCTATTAGTGGCCTCTTGTAGAACCGAAGACGATTTAAGTATTGACCCACCTCAAGAAACGACATTACCGGCCAGTTCGGCCTTGGCTATGCAAATGCAAAACGTGGCCATGAATGACGGCTCAGTAGACAATATCGTTTACAACGCCAATTGCTTTACGATTCAGCTTCCTGTTACAGTCACTATCAATAGTGTTGTAATTACTATTACAGATATTGGCGATTATGACGATATTGAAGATATATTTGATGAGTTTGATGATGACGATGATACTGTAGAGATAGAATTTCCTATAACCATTATCCTTTCAGACTATACTGAAATTGAAATTAATAGTCTAGACGAGTTAGAAGATTATGCTGATGATTGTAATGGTGAAGATGAAGATGATGATGACATAGAATGTATAGATTTTGTATATCCTATTACAGCCTCGGTATTTAATACTAACAATGAGGTTTTAGCAACTGTAACTTTTACAAGCGATAGTGAGCTTTATGAGTTTCTTGACGACATAGATGAAGATGACCTTGTAGGTTTCGAATTCCCTATAAGCATTGTAATTTCTGACGGCAGTGAGATTGTCATTAACAACTTTAATGAGCTTGAGGAAGCTATAGATAATTATGACGATGACTGTGATGAAGACGACGACTACGATTATAATGATGATGACTGTGATGATTGTACACCAAATCAATTAGAATCTGTTTTAACATCATGTGCTGATTGGTATATAGACGACTTAGAGCGTAACGATGAGGATTTGGAAGACAATTATAGCGGGTACCTATTTAATTTCTTTGACGACAATACGCTAACAGTTACCTGGGATGACGAGACCGTCGATGGCACATGGTCTATTAGTGGAACAGGTAACAACATTACTGTAATTTTTGATATTCCTGGATTTGATGACATCAATGACACTTGGAATTTACAAGAAATTGAAGTAGAGAGTGACGATGATGACGATGATAATGAAAGGGAAGTGAGCTTTGAAATTGGAGATGATGACGAACTGGAGTTTAAAAATGATAACTGCAACTAAAACTTAGAAAACTATAATTATGAGAAAAGGACCTTTTTACAGCGCTTTGTTAGCATTAAGCTTTATGCTAATATTATCTTCCTGTTCAAGTGACGATGACGGCAACAGCCCAAGCAACAACCTGCAACAGATAGCACAGATTGAAAACGACGTAGAGTCAGGCACATGGCGAATCACAAATTTCAATGACTCAGGTCAGGATGAAACTTCAGATTTCGCAGGATATGATTTTACATTTAATTCCAATGGCACCCTAGTGGCTACGAACGGATCTAATACCCAAAACGGGACTTGGTCTGTAACAGATGACGATGATAGTGATGATGACAGTAGTAGTGACGATGATGATATTGACTTTAATATTTTCTTTCCAGTGCCCGATACCAATGATTTTGAAGATTTGAATGACGATTGGGATATCGTTTCAGCCTCATCGACTAAAATTGAACTGAGGGATGTCAGTGGAGGTAATGGAGATATTGATTTACTGACCTTTGAAAAGAACTAATGGAAAAGGCCTTTATACTTGAATAAGGTGACAGTAATTTTAAGATTTAAATTATTGGATTAATTGGAAGCTAGCCATAGTAATATGGTTGGCTTTTTTCTTTAAAGGAACTTCTGTCCAAATTAAATCAATTAAGGTGGACCCATATTATTTTAGAGTTATAAATGCGCCATGCTTTTTCGAAGAGATTAATAAAAATTGTACTTTTGAAATCAACCCAAATAATAGACTATGCTTAACGATTTTTGGTTTAATGTGTCCTATGGCATTAATCACGTGCTTGATTTAAACGGTTATGACCACGTGCTCTTTTTAATGGTATTGGCTGTGCCTTATTTGTTCAAGGACTGGAAACGGATCCTTATTTTAGTTTCAATGTTCACTCTAGGGCACACATTTTCTTTAGTGCTAGCAGCATATGGTATAGTTAAGGTTAATGCCAACCTAGTTGAGTTTTTAATCCCTATAACAATTATAATTACTGCCATTTACAACGTTTTTACAGCGGGTAAAAAGGATAAGGGTAAGTCTGCAGGCCCCTTGTTTTTTGCGTCATTATTTTTTGGACTAATCCACGGCTTGGGCTTTGCACGAGAGTTTAGAATGTTTGCAGGTGAGTCGTCAAACAAAATAGAGTTACTTGTTGAATTTGCTCTAGGTATTGAAATTGCTCAAGTTATTATTGTTTTTGTGGTATTGTTTTTAGGTTTATTGTTTCAAACCCTATTTAGATTTTCGCGTAGGGATTGGATAATGGTAGTCTCCTCTATAGTTATTGGTTTGGTTATTCCTATGATTTTTGGGAGTGAACTGTTAAACTAAGTTCTAAAGTTTGGTAAAACTTTAACTTCAAGTACGTTGTCTATAAAATACTATCCTTTTATCTTCGTTAATAAGGGAATACGTTTCTACAAATAAATTTTTAATGCCAGAAAAGAAACAATTACGATATGACAAGGCCTATTTGAGAATTGCCAATGAATGGGGTAAATTATCCCATTGCAAACGCAAGCAGGTTGGTGCTCTAATCGTAAAGGACAGGATGATTATTTCCGATGGCTATAATGGCACACCTACTGGATTTGAAAATTATTGTGAAGATGACGAAGGCTACACCAAGTGGTACGTGCTTCATGCAGAGGCCAATGCTATTTTAAAGGTGGCCTCCTCGACCCAATCTTGTAGAGGTGCAACCTTATACATAACCCTATCACCCTGCAAGGAGTGTAGTAAGTTGATTCACCAAGCCGGTATAGTGCGCGTGGTTTATCATCATGGTTATAAGGATGACTCTGGCTTGCAGTTTTTAAAGAAAGCAGGCATAACCTTAGACCAAATCAAAGACCTTAATGCCTAATGACCACAAAAAATAAATACATTCCCTTAATTATTGGAGTCGCCATAGCTGCTGGTGTTTTCATTGGAGGTAAACTAAATTTTACAGATACTTCAGACCGTCTTTTTACAACTAACAGCAAAAAGGATAAACTCAATAGGCTTATTGATTATATAGACTATGAATACGTTGATGAGGTAAATACAGATAGTATAGTAGATGTCACCGTAAACGGTATTTTAGACAATCTCGATCCGCATTCTACCTATATTCCCAAAGAAGATTTGCAACGCATTAGCGAAAACATGAAAGGTGATTTTGTAGGTATTGGGATCAACTTTTATCCATACAAAGACACCATTGCGGTAATTAAACCAACGGCTGGTGGTCCAAGTGAGCGTGCTGGAATAATGAGTGGAGACCGTATTCTCATGGCAGATGGGGACACCCTTTTTGGGCGCACCATTACCAACGACCTTATCGGGCAAAAGCTCAAAGGTGATAAGAATACCAGTGTAAAACTCACGGTCTATAGAAAGGGTGAGGACCAGTTGTTAGAGTTTGATGTGCGCCGCGAGGATATCCCTATAAAAAGTATAATAGCATCTTATATGTTGACCGATGAACTAGGTTATATTAAGATGAATAGATTTGCCGAATCTACCTTTAAGGAATTTAAGGAAGCACTCGATGAGCTTAAAGACCAAGGCGCCACTAAATTAGCCCTGGATTTAAGAGACAATCCCGGCGGTTTCTTGGGGATAGCAGAACAAATAGCCGATGAGTTTCTTGAAGATGATAAGTTAATTTTATTTACACGTGACAAGAATGGCAATGAAGAGCGAACTTATGCCACTAAAAGAGGAGATTTTGAGGACGGAGAGCTTTATATCCTAATCAATGAAAATTCAGCTTCGGCAAGTGAAGTTATTGCTGGTGCACTTCAAGACAACGATAAAGGTATCATTGTAGGTAGGCGGTCCTATGGGAAAGGTTTGGTACAGCGAGAAATGGCATTAGGCGATGGCAGTGCTGTGCGGCTTACCGTGTCTCGATATTACACACCTACGGGTCGTTCAATACAACGGCCTTATACCAATGGAGATAACGAATCGTATTACAATGATTATTTCAAACGCTTACGTACAGGAGAGTTAGCAGACGAAGATAACATTGAGGTCGAGGATTCTTTAAAGTTCACAACACCTAAAGGAAAAGTGGTGTATGGTGGCGGAGGCATAATCCCAGATGTTTTTGTACCTGTGGATAGGGCTTTTGAAAATGAAACCATGAATTTCCTCAGGCGCAGAGGCCATTTCGGATACTTTGTTTTTGAACTATTGGATAAGGATAGAGACCAGTATTCCGATTTATCGAAGTATGATTTTATTAATAACTTTAAGGTAAGCGACGATATTGTGGTGAGTTTTCAAGATTTTGTGAATACTCGCGAAGGCACAAGTTTTAGTTTTGTGGCTTATTATGATGAAATACGTCGATTGATTAAAGCTACTCTTGGCCGTCAGCTATTTGATGAAAATGCTTTTGAAGAAATCATCAATAAAGAGGATATTATGGTCGAGGAGGTTATTCTGCTAAGTACTGAATACCCTAATTTTAGGCAATAACTTTATCGTGTACCTTGGTGTGCTTGCCGTTATTCCACATAGTGAGAATATCCGTTGCCACTTGAGCGCCACTGCCACAGGCTATGGCAAACTGACTTCGCCACCCTGCTAGCGTACCTGCAACATATAAGCCTTCCTTTATTTTGTGATCGTGGTTTTTTAACCAAATCCTATTCTTTTCTTCCGCTGCCCTTGGATGGGCCTCAATGAATGCATCTAGTCCTTTAATCGTCATAAGGTTGGTATACCCAACGGCAATAACGACAACTTTTGTTTGGTATTGCTGCTTGTTGGTTTCAACAATGTAACCTTCGGTAGCTGGCAAGATTGATTTAACCTTCTCTTTTTCAATTTGTGAAACCTTAGGATATAAGTCCTTAAGCTGCTGTTTTCCCTTTTCCAATAAATCTTTACCTAAGGTACCGGGCTCAAGACCTAGAACATTATTGAATAGGGCATTCTGTAAGTGTGATGATTTTTGATGGGCTATCAGACCTATTTTTTTATTGTATGCATAGGCCTTATCTAGGGCAGAACCCAAAACAAGCGCACAAGACATACCTGCCGCACCACCACCTATGATCAAAGCATCAAAATTCATTTACGCTTCTTTTGAAGAGCCTCAATCTTTTTAGATAGTCTTAGGGTTTGCAATAAGATAATGGCACATAGACCAGCGATAATAGATAGAACAGCCGAGAAACTTTCCCCCGTTAAAAGGGCATTGAAGTCAAGTTTTGTGGCATTGAATATAATTAAGATTACAGCTAAAATGTTTAAAATAAGAGTGGCTATTTTCATGGTATATCAATTCAAGGTTACTAATTAAGCTCTGTGGGTATTCAACATGTAGAATCCATCGCACTTTCTTTTGCAAAGATAAAGGTTGTAAACGGCTTTATGAAATAGATTCCATTAAAGGAATAAGGCCTTAATATTATGTGCGAATAATTTAACTGCAATAGCCAATAAGATCACTCCGAATACTTTCCTAATAATCTTAATGCCATTTGCACCAATAACACGCTCAATTTTGGCTGAGGTTTTTAGTACGATGTAAATAACCACCACATTACTAATTACAGCCACTATTATGTTTTCAATGGCAAATTCAGCACGCAAGGAGAGTAGGGTAGTTAAACTTCCAGGTCCAGCAATAAGTGGAAAAGCCAAGGGAAACACGGATGCAGTAATGGCGTTGTGGTCGTCATCTTTGTACAAGGTTATGCCCAAAACCATTTCAATAGCTATAAAAAAAATAACGAAGGCACCTGCCACAGCAAAGGAATTAACATCAACACCAATAAGGCTGAGGATGCTTTTCCCCAAAAACAGGAACATAATCATGATAAGACCGGCTATAATTGAAGCTTTTTCACTTTGAATATGACCTACTTTCTTTCGCAAATCTATAATAATCGGAATGTTGCCAACAATATCTATTACTGCAAACAGCACCATGAACGCTGTAAATATTTCCTTAAAATTCAGTTGCATTGCAAGCCTTTTTAAAATTTGCCGCAAAGGTGCGATTTAATTGCAGATATTCAATATTAAATAACTGTAAACTTTAACTATTTTTGCGATATGTTTCAACTTGGTAAAACCCTGGTTTCGGAAGACATAATCCAGAAGGATTTTGTTTGTAATTTGTCGGCATGCAAAGGCGCTTGCTGCGTTGAGGGCGATGCAGGTGCCCCCTTGGATAGCGATGAGATAAAAATACTTGAAGACATCTACCCAAAAGTAAAACCATATCTCAGAAAGGAAGGGATTTCAGCCATTGAGGACCAAGGAACGCATGTCACTTCTGATTTTGGCGAATTGGAAACGCCATTGATTGATGGGGCAGATTGTGCCTATGTTATAATGGAAAACAATATGGCCTTGTGCGGTATAGAAAAGGCTTATAATGACGGTAAGATTGCCTTTAGAAAACCAGTGTCTTGTCATTTGTATCCCATTAGAGTTAAGGATTATTCTGAGTTTTCGGCCATTAATTATGATAAGTGGGAGGTTTGTGATGACGCGTGCTCCCTAGGCAAGGAACTGCAAGTGCCAATTTATAGATTTGTAAAGGACGCCCTCATTAGGAAATTTGGTGAAGATTGGTATAAACAATTAGAACAGGTGGCAAAACAGTACTTGAACAAATAATTTTTGGATAAAAAAAATTTTCTTGCCTTATTATGTTCACCATCAATTCACAGTTGGTTTAGGCCATAGGTTTGGGGCTTCCCAAAGCACCTATAAAAACGCTAGGTCTTGGTAAATTTAATAGTGGTATTCCTACAAAAATAATTCTCCCTAAAATTACATAAAACACAGAATATCAGTTAGTTAAAACAAATATTTTTTAAAGACCTCATGGGTGTCCTTGTTTTGGCTTTGTTAAAAACTTGTTGACAATGTTTATAAGATTGTCTTTCATTATCCTTTACATTTTTAAATCTTTGTCAGTCCCAAATCGCTCCAAAAAATCAATGTTTAATAGTCATAAAAAAGTAAAAGAAAATGTCGCAAGCAGTAGAGCCAATTTTAGCAGAAAACAAGGATCGTTTTGTAATCTTTCCAATTCAACACCATGACCTCTGGGAATGGTATAAAAAATCAGAAGCGAGTTTTTGGACCGCGGAAGAAATAGATTTACATCAAGATTTATCGGATTGGTCTTCAAAATTAAATGACGACGAACGCTACTTCATTAAACATATTTTAGCCTTTTTTGCCGCAAGTGATGGAATCGTAAATGAGAATCTAGCAGAGAACTTCGTTAATGAAGTACAGTACAGTGAAGCTAAATTCTTTTATGGTTTTCAAATAATGATGGAGAACATCCACAGTGAAACCTATTCTTTACTCATTGACACCTATGTTAAGGATGAGGTTGAAAAAGACAAATTATTCAACGCCCTAGAAAATTTTCCAGCTATTAAGAAAAAAGCCGATTGGGCATTAAAATGGATTGAATCACCAAGTTTTGCAGAGCGTCTAATTGCCTTCGCTGCTGTTGAGGGTATCTTTTTCTCAGGTGCATTTTGTTCTATTTTCTGGTTAAAGAAAAGAGGTTTAATGCCAGGCCTTACCTTTTCTAATGAGTTAATCTCAAGAGATGAGGGCGTTCATTGCGATTTTGCGGTGCATTTACATAATAAGCATTTGGTAAATAAGGTTCCGAAAGAACGTATTAAGGAGATTATTATTGACGCTTTAGATATTGAGCGTGAATTTATAACAGAGTCTTTACCCGTAAGCTTAATAGGGATGAATGCTAAATTGATGTCTCAATACTTGGAGTTTGTCACCGATAGATTACTAAGTGAGTTGGAATGCGACAAAGTTTACAATACAGCAAATCCTTTTGATTTTATGGATATGATTTCGCTACAAGGAAAAACTAATTTCTTTGAGAAACGCGTTTCAGAATATCAAAAAGCAGGAGTGCTAAACAAGGAGGAGGAGAAAGATAAATTTACTTTCGACGCTGACTTTTAATTGGGTTAGGTCTTTCCAAAAGGCCAAAAAATTCAATGCCTATTCTGTCTCAATCTAACATTGGGGCAGAGTTCTAATAAATTAATTAATCTAACCTAGGTGGGTGTCTGTCCATGTTTGTGTGGTGGACCTTGCTAAAACTAACTAACCGCTAGCTGAATTGGTGTATTCAGAGGGCAAATAAATTAAATAACGTATGTATGTAATTAAAAGAGACGGCCGGAAAGAACCGATGATGTTCGACAAAATCACTGCTAGAGTGAGAAAATTGTGTTACGGATTAAACGAATTAGTTGATCCAGTAAAGGTTGCTATGCGAGTCATTGAAGGCTTGTACGATGGCGTAACAACAAGTGAGCTTGATAATTTGGCTGCAGAGATTGCTGCAACCATGACTACTAGCCATCCAGATTATGCAAAATTAGCAGCGCGTATTTCGGTTTCTAACTTACATAAAAACACCAAAAAATCCTTCAGTGAAGTCATGGAGGATTTATACACATACGTTAATCCAAGAACCGGAAAAAAAGCACCACTACTGTCTGATGAGGTTTACAAAATCATTTCAGAAAATAAAGATAAATTAGATTCTGCCATTATTTATAATCGTGACTTCGGGTATGATTATTTTGGGTTTAAAACTCTAGAACGCTCCTACTTATTGAAACTAAATGGCAAAATTGCTGAGCGTCCACAACATATGTTAATGCGTGTCTCTGTTGGTATTCACTTAGATGATTTGGATTCAGTTTTGGAAACGTATGAGTTAATGTCAAAAAAGTACTTTACTCATGCCACACCAACACTGTTTAACTCAGGAACGCCAAAACCACAGATGTCTTCCTGCTTTTTGTTAACCATGAAGGATGATAGCATCGATGGAATTTACGACACCTTAAAACAAACGGCTAAGATTTCACAATCTGCTGGTGGTATAGGTTTGTCTATCCACAACATCAGGGCAACGGGAAGTTATATCTCAGGTACAAACGGCACCTCAAACGGAATTGTACCCATGCTTCGTGTGTTCAACGATACAGCACGATATGTAGATCAAGGTGGTGGAAAGCGTAAAGGCAGTTTTGCCATTTATTTAGAAACATGGCATGCCGATATTTTTGATTTTCTTGATTTAAAGAAAAATCATGGTAAGGAAGAGATGCGCGCGCGCGATTTGTTCTACGCGATGTGGATTTCTGATTTGTTTATGAAACGCGTACAGGAAGATGGAGAGTGGACCTTAATGTGTCCTAATGAATGCCCTGGTTTAGCAGATACGCATAGTGAAGCGTTTGAAGAGCTATACACCAAATATGAGGCAGAAGGCAAGGGCCGTAAAACTATAAAGGCCAGAGAATTATGGGAAAAAATTCTAGAATCCCAAATAGAAACAGGAACACCTTACATGCTGTACAAGGATGCTGCTAACCGCAAATCCAATCAACAAAACCTAGGGACAATTAAGTCGTCTAATTTGTGTACCGAGATTTTAGAATATACCTCTCCAGATGAGGTGGCGGTATGTAATTTAGCGTCTATCGCTTTACCTATGTTTATTAAAAATGGGGAGTTTGACCATAAGGAGCTTTTTAAGATTACTAAGCGGGTTACGAAGAATCTCAACCGCGTTATCGATAGAAATTATTACCCGGTAAAAGAGGCTGAAAATTCAAACTTCCGCCATAGACCAATCGGTTTGGGTGTGCAAGGCTTAGCGGATACGTTCATTAAATTGCGTATGCCTTTTACAAGTGACGAAGCCAAGACATTAAATCAAGATATTTTTGAAACTTTGTATTACGCGGCTGTCACAGCTTCCATGGAAGAGGCCAAAATAGATGGTGCGTACCAGACTTATGAAGGCTCTCCAATAAGTAAAGGAGAATTTCAGCACAATCTTTGGAATATTAAAGATGAAGAATTAAGCGGACGCTGGGATTGGGGAAAATTACGCAAGCAAGTTTTAAAACACGGTGTGCGTAATTCCTTGTTGGTTGCACCAATGCCTACAGCAAGTACGTCTCAAATCTTAGGAAATAACGAATGTTTTGAACCTTATACGTCAAACATATACACACGTCGTGTATTGTCTGGTGAATTTATTGTGGTGAATAAACACTTATTAGAGGATTTGGTAGAATTGGGCTTGTGGGATGATGGCGTGAAGCAAGATATCATGAGAGCTAATGGATCAATTCAAGGGATAGATGTTATTCCAGATGATATCAAAGAACTTTATAAAACCGTTTGGGAGTTAAGTATGAAAGACATAATAGACATGTCGCGTCAACGAGGTTATTTTATTGATCAGTCACAGTCGCTTAACTTGTTTATGGAAGGCGCCACGATGGCGAAATTGACATCCATGCACTTTTATGCTTGGAAGAGTGGCTTAAAGACCGGAATGTATTACTTACGCACAAAGAGTGCGGTAGATGCCATTAAGTTTACCTTGACCAACAAGAAAAAAGAAGAACCTGTTGCTGAAGCTGTTGAAATTTCACAGGAAACCGTGGTGGCAAAACAAAAACAAAAAGCAGCCAAAACAGCCGCAAAATTTGTAGAAAAAACAACAGACGTTGAGCCCTTAACGGCTGAAGAAATGAAAGCCTTAATCGCACAAGCTAAAGAGGCGGAAGGGGATGATTGCTTAATGTGTGGATCATAAGAAATTGCTATTAACAAAATTGCTTAAAGTGGTAAAAAGCATCTCTTTTCAGAGATGCTTTTTTGCTTATAATAAGCAGGGGTTCGGTTACATGTTTTAAATGGGGGTAATTTTTTGGCAATCGTTTTGTGTTTATAATAAGTTTACATTAACTTAACGTTGAAGCAACACAAACAAAATGGCCATTAGTATTAACCATGATTAAAAAGTCAGTCTTTATAGGGTTATTAGGGGCGCTAGCGGCGTCACTTTATGCCTATCCCAACTTTAAGACCATAGCTGCAGGAATCGCTATTTTACTATTTGGTATGGTTTTACTTGAAGAAGGCTTTAAGTCATTTACAAAGGGACCGCTTCAAAAGATCTTAAAAAAGACAACGAATAAATTATATAAAAGTATCACAGCAGGAGCCTTCGTGACAGCTATTATTCAGTCTAGTTCATTGGTGACTGTTATAGCGATTTCTTTTATAAGCGCAGGACTCATCTCATTGTCTGGAGGTATCGGTTTAGTTTTTGGAGCCAATATTGGTACTACGGCTACAACGTGGTTGGTTGCAGCCTTTGGCTTAAAAATAAAAATAGCAGCACTGGCAATGCCCATGCTAATTTTTGGAATTATTTTTTCCCTTCAAAAAAAATTATCTCTTAAAGGTTTAGGAAATGTACTAGCTGGACTAGGATTTTTCTTCCTCGGTATACACTATATGAAGGAAGGTTTTGACGTCTTCAAAACCTATATAGACTTATCCCAATACGCGGTTTCGGGATTTTTAGGTGTAATTATTTATACGGGTTTAGGTATAATCATCACTACAATATTACAATCTAGCAGTGCGACACTAGCGCTTATCTTAACGGCTTTATCTGCGGGCCAAATAGAATACGAAAATGCCTTAGCCCTCGCCATTGGGGCAAATGTTGGCACAACGATAACTGCGGTTTTAGGTTCTTTGGGCTCTAACGTTGCTGGAAGACGACTAGCAGGAGCCCATTTTATCTTCAATATAATCACAGGGATTGTGGCCTTGGCTCTAATCTATCCTCTAGCGAATTTGGTTGATCGAATATCTGAATTGGTGGATATTGCAGCGACTAACTACACCTTAAAATTGGCGGTGTTTCATACCATTTTCAATGTCTTAGGCGTCATTATAATGATTCCGTTAATTAAAACCATTGAGCGTATTTTGCTCAAGTTCTTTAAAGAGCAAAAAGATAAGGATATCGATGAGCCAAAATACCTTAATGCAGCGGTATTAAAGTTTCCTGGTTCTGTTATTTCCGCATTGATGAATGAATCAAAATACTTATATAAAAATGCCATCTTTGAAATTGTGGCGCATGCCTTAAATATTCATAGAATGGATATAAAGTCTGATGAAAAAATTAAGGATATTGTTAAAAAATCACATCGAGGCTTCAATATAAATATTGAAGAGATGTATTATAAAAAAGTAAAACACATCTACGGTGAAATTATAAAATATGCCACTACGGCTGAAAAGGATTTAAAGCTTAATGCGAGGCAAATAAATACCATTTTAGATATTAAAATTGCCAATCGCAGAATGATTGAAATTATAAACCACGCCAAGGAGTTAAACAAGAATATCAACTTGTCCCTAAACCAAGATAATAAGTACGTAGTACAGGAATATGATGGATTTAGAAAGAAAGTTACGAAAGTACTACGTATTATATACTTATTCAGAAAGGCGGAAGATTCTGAAATCTATGCTAAAAAGTTGGCCCAACTAAAAAAGGAAGCTAAAGAAAACATTAGATATAGCAATAAGTCTATAGATCGATTAATCAGAAAGGATTTAATCAATGCTGAAATGGCATCTTCTTTATTTAACGATAACACGAATGTAAATGAAATCAATAAAAAACTGATTGAAGTTGCGGAATTGTTATACGGTAAAAAAGACACCTTACTAGAGACTCAGAACGTATAGTTTATGCCTTGGCTTCGTGGGCTAAAGAATCGGTATTACACGTCATATTAGACTAATTTAAAAACCAAGACTATACTTAGTATTGTGATTCCCCCGATATACGCATGTTTAGATAATAAAATATATTTATTACTGTATGTTGCTAATTGATTTTCAACAATCTACCAATATATTTATTAACGTCTAACGGCTAGGATAGAATTAAAATAAAAAAGCATCCAATTCCGAATTTACGGGAGGATGCTTTTTTTATCTTGTTAAGATAGCTTACTGAATTATTTTTCTTCCATTAAAGCGAAAAACTTGTCAATATTTGGCATTAAAATAATTCGCGTTCTACGGTTTTTAGCACGGTTTGCTCTAGAGTCGTTCTCAACTAAAGGTTGGTAACTACTGCGTCCAGAAGCAATTAATTGCTCTGGGGCAACATTGAATTGGTTTTGCAGTTTCCTAACTACAGACGTAGCACGCAAGACACTCAAATCCCAGTTATCTTGTATTTTCTCCGTATTGATACTTCTAGAATCAGTATGTCCTTCTACCATAACATCTAAACTTGGCTCAGAATTGATAACATCGGCTAGTTTCTTTAAGATTTTATCGGCTTTATTACCTACTCTATAACTAGCAGTATTAAATAGCATATCATCTGCTATGGAAATCATCACAACGGTTTCGTTAATATCAACAACCATATCCTCATCCTCATCTAAATCACTAGTGTCCATAGCTTTGCTCAAGTTATATTGAACAGCTAGGTTCATAGAATCTTTTAAGGTCTTGGCATTTGCCAATTTTTCTTGGTCAACGTTTTGTAGTGTGGCCATCATCTTTTCCTTACTAGCTCCAGAAATGACAGTGCCGTCTTCATTGACTTCAAATTTAGCTTGGTTTTCTATGGTAAGGCCTTCAACATCTTCATTTAGGGATTGAATTTTTGAGTTATACTCATTAACTCTGGCTTCAATAACAGCAAATTTGTTTTCTAGCTCTTCCTTTTCTACTTGGGTTTTGGTTAGTTGGCTTTTAATTTCACCATTTTCTTGTTCTAAGGCCATATATTTTTTCTTAGACACACAAGAACTAAAAATAATGGCTGTCAATAAAAGAATTGAAATTTTTTTCATGATTTTTTTTCAGTTTAATTAATCGGTTCACTAACATATACGGTGAAAGCTAAGTTTTAGACGTTGAATTACAAATAAATTCGTTTAAGTTTTTGAGTTGTATTGCCTGAGGTTATAATTCCAGATAATGTAAGGTGTACTCCCTGCAGCATAATAATGTATTAGGGACTGAAGATGATTTCAGTGCGAAAGTAGAACGTTTTACGATTTATTGCCTTTGCCAAATGTAACTACCGCAAATGCTGTATCAATGGCCAATATTAACTCTAACCAAACAATGAACTATTGGTTGCACAATTTGTCGATATCCTAAGGATACTAGGATTTCTTTTTGGTATTGTCGGTAATGACCTTGGCAGGTTCAACCGTGCTATCATGAGCACTGAAGTATTCTTCGAGTAAATTCATGGTAGCTTTCAAAAGGTCTTTGGTTTCTAATAGTAGGCTAAAATAAAGCGTTGTGTTTTTAGGACTTGAATCCTCATTTCTTGTGCGCTCAACCTGCATGGCTATTTTATTCCTAACCAAATTAAATATTTCTGATTTGTCTTGTAGAATTGCACCTATTTCTTCAAATGAACGGGATTCAAAGGCAGATTGTGTTGCAATGAACAGTGTTTCTAGGTGTTGGTCAAGGTCCTTGAGCTCCTTAATTTGACTAAATTTTAGCTTTTTATGGTTATTGTTTACATACTTGAGACTGACCTTGGAAATGTATTCGAGAGATTGTGCCATATCCTGAAGGTAATTCAGAATGTCGAGATAAAAATTACTTGCAGATAAACTGGGCTCATCAAGGTTTTTTATGAAGTAGAAAATATTATCTCTAAGGTCATCTACCTCAGCTGAAAGTTTTTCGACTTGTTTTTTATTCTTTTTTAGGACAGAAAGGTTTTGCGTGGCCAAACCATTAATGGCATTAGAATAAATTCTGTTACCGCGCTTTACAACGTTAGCAATATTAGAAGCACTTTCATGAATCACACCTTGTGTAGAACTGCTTTCTGCTTTTTCTAATTTATCCTCCTCCTTTAAGACCTTGTTATTTTTTCGATGTGTCAAGTAGTTTTTAGAAATCATGACCAAGGCAAAAGCAAACAGACCAAACAAGGCATAGGCCTCACCGTAAAAGAGTATATAGGCCATTACTAGAGCGGCTGTAAATGCGCTGAAGGCTGTAAAGAACCACCCACCAATAACATTGAGTACTCCAGCTACCCTGTACACGGCACTTTCAGTACCCCAAGCCCGATCTGCTAAGGAGGTTCCCATGGTGACCATAAAGGTAACATATGTAGTGGAAAGAGGTAATTTCATTGATGTAGCAATTGAAATCAGAACGCTCGCCACCATTAAGTTTACCGCGGCTCTAACTAAATCAAAGGCGGGCGCGTCTTGGGGCTTTACTATCAACTGAGGTTGTGTGAACTGTCGGTTGGCCCAGTCTTTATAGGCACTTGGCAAAATGGTATTCAGACTAGCAGACAACCCAATGGATAATCTCACAATATTTCTAGATAGAAAATTGGGCTCAAAACGTTCTTTACCGTCATCCTGTCGCGCTAAATCAACGGAGGTTTTTACAACAGCTCTTGCTTTGCTGGAAAACCACAAAGTCAAAACCATAACTAATCCGGCAATCAGAAGCAAGATAGGTTCTGTTTGAACGGGCTCACCTAGAGCGGTCATTACAAAGTTTGATGCTTCTACACCACTGTTAGACCACACCTCATAAGAGTTGTAAGCAGCGATAGGAACGCCGATAAAGTTCACTAAATCGTTACCAGCAAAGGCTACGGCAAGTGCAAAGGTACCAACAACTATGATAATGGTATAAATTTTAGCATTCAAAAGTTTAACAGCTAAAAAAGAAATTAACGCAAAAATGACGAAACTGACTTCGATGAAATAAATGGGGTGATCATTTAGAAAGGATAATATAGAATCGTCGATAAATGTTGCATTTTTCAATCCTTTAATGATGATAAAGTACATTATCGACGTTATTGCAAAGCCACTGAAAATAGAGCCATACCAAATCGGTTTGTCTTGAAACTTAAACGACAATAATAATCTTGAAACATATTGAACAATAGCTCCAATGGTAAATGCTACTACCACAGACAAAAGGATGCCTAAAATAATTTCAATAGCCTTAGAATTGTTAATATAATTGGTTAAATCCGTAATATTCTGGCCTTCATCCATGTAAATTTTTATGGCTGCCATTGCAACCGAGGCCCCTAACAATTCAAAGACAATAGATACGGTAGTAGAGGTTGGAAGGCCAAGCGTATTAAAAAAGTCAAGGAGAAGAATATCCGTAAGCATAACGGCCATGAAAATAATCATGATCTCGTTGAACATAAACTCCCCAGGATTAAAGATGCCTTTTCGTGCTACCTCCATCATACCACTAGAAGTCAGTGCGCCAACAGCAACTCCTAGGCTAGCCACAATCATAATAGTTTTAAATGGAACGGCCTTAGAGCCGATAGCTGAATTTAAAAAGTTAACAGCATCGTTGCTAACACCAACAACCAAATCTGCAACGGCTAAAAAAGCCAATGCACCAAGCATGTAGATATAAAGATTCTCCATATGAGAGCGAAGCTAAAAGTAATTGCAAATTTCTTCTTTTAATTTGAACGTTATGTTATCGGAATGTTATGTTCTTTGGTTATGTTGAAATGAAAAAAGTTCTTATAATTTATTTTTAGAGTCGCTTAGCCAATATACCAAGATATTATTATGGTTATAAATAGTAATATACTGAAAGTCAGTATATAACGTTCTCAATGTTAAATTAATGTTACCTAAATGTTGTTTAAAAGTAAAATATATGTTATGTTTGTAATGTAATTATTAATTAAAGCCCAGATGAACATGAAAAAAGCAGTTGTTATAATCGTTATGCTGTGTGTAGGATTTGTATATGCTCAGAAAGAAAGAGACCTAAGTCTAAATACTGACAAGGATTTAATAGAAGTGGTGTATTACCATGATAATGGTACAATAAGTCAAACCGGTTATTATACGAAGGAAGGCAAATTACATGGAGAATGGTTTACCTATTGCCAACAAGGGAATAAACTGGTTTCCGCCAAGTATGATAATGGAAAGAAAGTAGGCAAGTGGTTTTATTGGACTAAGGATACTTTAAAAGAGGTGGACTATAGTAATAATCAAATTGCCTCTGTTAATGAGTGGACCAATAGTAAAACAATAATAGCTTCTAATTGAAATTAAATGATGTCACTCTGATTAATTTGGTTGAAATAAAAAAACCCGCTTGGATTTCCAAGCGGGTTTTTTATAAATAAGCCTAAACTCTTTTAGATGCTTTTAGTTATCAATCCAACCAAAGTCAGCTTCTAAAGTGGTAGAAGAATCGTAGGTTGTGGCTTCATTGGCAGCTGCTCCATCTATTACTAATTCTGCGGCAGTTGAAGTTCCAGCAAACTCAAACTGAAGTGCATACCCAGTAAGCGTCAAACCGTTGATTGTGGCAGTAGACGCCGCTTTCATTTGAATTGCTAATCCACCTGTTGACGAAATTGCAGTAAAGTTTGTTAATGTTGGGTTACTGGCTGTACCATCCGCTTCAATAGAAGTGGAGAAACCAGTAATCGTTTGCTTAACAAAAGTATTCGCTAATGTTCCATTCCAGCCTTCAGTCCAGTCTACTGAATCGTCTTCAATATTCTCAGCGTAGAAATTAGTAACACTAACAGTTCCACCAAAGAATTCTATACCGTCATCAGCACCGTCGATGACGGCAACGTTGTCTATTGTTGTCCCAGAACCTACAGCGTAAAGCGATAAACCGTTAAACTGAGAATCAGCGTTGATTTGAGCTCCAGTATTTCTTAGGATTAGGTAGTCGATGTTACCTGAAGATTCAGTAGGACTATTTCCTCCATAAACTAATCCACCAACTTCAGCGGTCACATTTTCACCGGCTGTTGTTGTAGAATTTCCACAGATTAAAAGACCACCCCATGGGTTACCATCATCAGAGCGCATCTCTACTGGATTCATCATCGAACCTTGAATGTCAATAGAACCACCTTGTAATACAGCTAAATAGTTTGCAGTTCCTGAAGCAGAAACGATCTCTGTTCCAGCAGGTATTGTTAAGGTTGCACCAGAGTTTACTAATACAGGACCGCTGATTGTGTATATAACGCTAGGATCCAAAGTTAAATTTGAAGTGATGTTAGCTGGCAATTGATCTGATACAAGATCGCCAGTTGCCCAAGCAAAGTTACTTGCATTTGTTGGAGATGACGAATAAACTGCATCGTTTGCTGTATCTGCAGCTGCACCATCTATTACTAGTTCAGCAGGAGTAGAAGTCCCAGCAAACTCGAATAAAAGATCAAAACCAGTTGCCGTGAATCCATTTATTGTAGCGGTAGACGCGGCTTTCATTTGGATTGCTAAACCACCTGTAGAAGAAATAGCAGTTAGGTTATTCAACGTTGGGTTACTAGCAGTACCATCTGCTTCGATAGCGGTTGAGAACCCTTGAATAGTGTTAACAATATAAGCCGTATTCATAGTACCATTCCAACCTTCAGTCCAATCAATGGCATCGTCTTCTATGTTTTCAGCGTAGAAATTAGTTACACTTACAGTTCCACCAAAAAATTCGATACCGTCGTCAGCACCAGAAATTACAGCAACGTTACTAATCGAAGTTCCCGATCCAACTGCATAAAGTGATAATCCATTAAATTGAGAATCCGCGTTGATTTGAGCACCAGTATTTCTTAAAATAAGGTAATCTATGCTACCAGAAGATTCAGTGTCATTGTTACCACCGTAAACCAGACCACCAACTTCAGCAGTTACATTTGTTCCTGCCGTTGTAGAAGCGTTACCACATACAAGTAAACCACCCCATGGATTTCCATCAACAGAACGCATTTCTACTGGATTGTCAATAGTACCTTCAATTTCTATAGAACCTCCTTGTAAAACAGCTAAGTAATTTGCAGTTCCAGATTCAGAAACGATTTGAGTTCCAGCAGGAATTGTTAATGTAACTCCTGAATTTACTAATACAGGTCCACTGATTGTGTATTCCACAGAAGGATTTAAAGTAACATCGGCAGTGATATTCCCAGGTAATTGATTGCTGTCAAAGGCATCAGTTGCCCATGCGAAATCACTCGCATTAGTTGGCGAACTTGCATAAACTGCATCCTCTGCAGTATCTGCAGCGGCACCGTCTATTAACAATTCTGCAGCTGTAGAAGTTCCTGCAAATTCAAAAAGAAGATCAAAACCTGTTGCAGTAAATCCGTTGATTGTAGCGGTAGAAGCTGCTTTCATCTGAATAGCTAAACCACCAGTAGAAGAAATGGCGGTAAAGTTTTCAATTGTAGGGTTACTTGCTGTACCATCAGCTTCAATGGCAGTAGAAAATCCTTGAATTGTATTAACCACATAGGTGTCAGATAAAGTACCATTCCAGCCTTCTGTCCAATCTACTGCATCGTCTTCGTTATTTTCTAAATAGATATTACTTGCATTAACAGTACCTCCAAAGAACTCAACTCCGTCATCAGCACCATTAATGATAGCTACGTTAGTGATTGAAGTTCCAGAGCCAACTGCATATAATGATAAACCGTTGTACTGAGAATCGGCATTGATTTGTGCACCAGCATCTCTTATGATTAAGTAGTTTATGCTACCAGAGTCATCACTTGCATTTGTTCCTCCGTAAACCAAACCACCTACTTCTGCTGTGACGTTTGTTCCAGCAGTTGTTGGGGCATTACCACATAATAAAAGTCCACCCCATGATCCGGCGTTGCCACTTGAAGATCTCATGACCACTGGATTAGAAGGCGTTCCTTGGATGTCTATCATTCCCCCTTGTAGAACAGCCAGATAGTTTCCAGTTCCAACTGCAGATACTATTTCTGTTCCTGCTGGAATGGTTAAAGTTACTCCATCTGCCACTCTTACATCTCCAGAGAGGTTGTAAGTAATATTAGGATCGAGTGTCAAGTCTGCTGTTATAATTCCATCCAGACCTTGACTTGGTGGTCCTCCTCCTCCATCATCATCGTTGTTACACGATAATATAGCTAATGACAGAATCATTGTAAAAATAAAATTGATGTTAATTGTTTTCATTGTTTAAAATTTAGATAATATGTTCAACATTGATTAAAATTTATAGGATAAGTTTAAACTAATATTTACTCCTCTTTTATAGGATAGTACAGTCTCCTCTTGGGTCGCAGAAGAGTTACCAAAATCAGATGCTACATTTTGATATCGTTCGATTTCTGGATTCAATAGGTTCCTTCCTCTCAAACCTAAACTGATATGTTTATTAATGCTTTTATTAACTATGAAATCAAGAACGACAAACCCCTTTTCGATAATTTCACCGTTAAAATTGAAGTCTTCCAGATTGTTCCCTGGACTATTTGGATCTTCACCTTGAAATATTGGAGAGCCAATTGCGTAAATGCGATCGGATGCGTAATTACCTGCTAGAGTGAACTCAAAAGGATATTTATTACCTGTATCTAAGGTCAATGCTAAATTTGTAGTCCAGTCTGATGCTCCTTCAAGTCCTATTTCGTCATTACCGCCATATTGAAATGTTCGTGGCGAACCATTAACGTTTAAACCTTCAGAAGCATCTTTTAAATCCTGCTTATGGTCTATGTAAGACACATTTCCAGAAAGTTTAAGATTTGGTAACGAGTCACGCTTTTTGATTAAAAAAACTTTCCCTTCCAATTCAATTCCAAATATGCGAGCGTCACCAGTATTATAAAAAGAAAATACGTCACCACCGCCCACACGAAGCGATCTGTTTATCGCGTTATCTATATTCTTGTAATAAGCGGTTACAGAAATGAGCTCATCATTAGAAGGAAAGAATTCATATTTTAAATCTATATTAGTATTGGTCGAACGTTCAATAAGTCTATTACCCGCTTCAATTAAACCTTCAGGAGATACGTATTCAAAAGGAGCAATCTCTTTAAACTCGGGAAGTGTTTGGCTTAAACTACCGGAAAGCCTTAACGCCATTTTATCGTTGAGATCGTATTTTAAATTTAATGAAGGATAGATGTTGTTGTATGTCAATTCTGTTTCACCCTCACGTCCACCAGGTGCATTATTTACATCGTAATCAACAAAAATCCTATCGCTTTGATATCTTAAACCTACCTCCGCAGTTAAATTGCCAAATACACCTACAAAATCAACGAATCCCGCATAAGATGTTAATTCGGCATCGTAAAAATCATCTGGTTGAACGTTGATTAACAAATTTCCATTGTCAACATTTTGCTGGGTGAAAGCAGAACTTAAATCATCAATTGATACCGGATTAAACGACCCAATAGGTCCGCCTTCTTCAAATCCTACAAAAGTAGATCTGAAGTCTCTTTGTTTATATCTTCCGTCACCACCAAAACTTAACTTATAAATATCATTCTCATCTTCATCAACTTTTAAGCTGAAGTCATCTTTTATCCTACCGTTAAATTCTTGGTCTAAAATTTCTTGAGAGCTTTTTCTTTGCTGAAACCCCCCTGTATTACCTAATTCTATTGGTCTTTCGTCTTGAGGTACACCATCAACGTTTCTAAAATTCAATTCATTTCTAATACGGTTGGGCTCATCTGCCGCCAAGCGATTATACCCTAAAGCCCAATCTAATTCATTTTTAGTACCCAATTTATGATCACCGATTAATTGTATGGTAGACAAAAACGTGTTCTTGATGTTTTGATCCCTAACAAATTGATTACCAGCTATGGAATTTGGCGTTAATTCATCAAAAAAGATAGCCTCGCCACCCCGGCCACCTTCATAGACTTCTTCTAATACCTTATTAATACCAAAAGCATTGAACTTAAGCTCGTTATTTTGGTTTATTCTATATTGTCCAACAAGAAGGGCATTAGTATTGACTGTTCTTTGCCAATATCTGTTATCGCCATCAGGCACAAAATCCCTAGCACCACCTGTAATCGGTAATAAACTTCCGGTAATTCCTCTATCGAAAAATCTGAATAAACCTTCACGGTATTCGTTGTCCACACTTTGGCCTCCAGCGAACGAAAGTCTAAACTTTCCTTCTTCATCTAAAAAACCACCAGCATTAAATCCAAATGAATAGTTTACGGGATTTTCTATACCGACAGTATTCCAGCCTTGGTCAGTCAAACCATTAACTAAATTACTGTTATTGTAAGGTCTGGAGAATATGCCAAAGCTCAAATCATCATTTAGAGCTGTTGCTGCAAAATTATCCGTTACAAACACCGCATTTGTATTGAGACCGCTTGACAGACTTATACCAAAGTCTTTGCGAGAGGTGATGTTTTTCGAAGTTATGTTTATATTACCAGACGACTGATCGGTGGAGTTGTATGGTGAAAAAGTTTTACTAATAGATACACTACTAATAAATCTTGTAGGAAAAAGCTCAAGATTTATATTCTTTTTGTCTATGTTGTCTGATGGTATAGGAAGACCATTCACTGTTGTAGTAAGATATCTATCTCCCAAACCTCTCACGTAAATTTGACCTGAACCTTCTGATTTGGAAACCCCAGATATTTTTGCTGTTGCTGCTGAAGCATCACTAACACCTAATTTAGCGAGTTCAATAGCTCCAATACTTTCCTTTATCTCAACAGCCTTTTTTTGATCAAGTAAAAGCGCAGCTTCACTTTCTTTTCGCGTAGATGTTGTAATTACAATTTCATCAAGACTTGCCGAGCTCGCTCCCATTGGAACATTTACTGTAGTAACCTTACCAGCCACCACTTCAGCTTTGATTTCAAGGGTTTCGTAGCCTACAAAACTAAAAACTAGAGTATAGACTCCTGGACTTAATTCGTTGAATTCATACAGACCGTCAACATCGGATGTTGTTCCTGTAGTTGTTCCTTTTATTAATATATTGACAAAAGGAAGCGGTTCGTTATTAAATTCTTTATCTGTTAAAAGGCCAACTATAGAACCTGTTTGTTGTGCAGAACATAATATACTTGAAAAACAAAAAATTAATAGGATTATGCGTTTCATTTATTTATTAAATTAATGTTGCAAAGTAACTGTGATTAACCTGTTCTAAGGTTAATCATGAATTAAACATTTGTGATGAAAAGGTTAGTGGAATGTTAGCGCAATATTAAAATGACGTGATATTAAGGAAACAATAAGATAACATTGGAGCTGTACTATGGGCATTCATTTTTATAAGGTATTGTATACCATTTTATCTATCTTGCACGGTCTAATATTTTTAGTATGAATTGGGAGCAATTATTGTCACTAAAACGCTTTGGAGATAGGCATAAACGACTGAGAAAAGAACAAGATGAGACGCGTTTGGGTTTTGAAGTCGATTATGATCGTATCATTTTTTCATCAGAGTTTAGAAGCCTTCAGGATAAGACCCAAGTCGTTCCCTTATCTAAAACAGATTTTGTACATACACGGTTAACCCATAGTTTGGAAGTAAGCGTTGTAGGAAGGTCCTTGGGTAGAAAGGTTGGGCAGCTTTTATTGCAAAAACATCCACACCTAAGTAGTGTACATGGGTATACCATGAACGATTTTGGTGCTATCGTAGCAGCCGCTGCTTTAGCACATGATATAGGGAATCCACCATTTGGGCATTCGGGAGAAAAGGCTATTGGCTCTTATTTTAAAGTTGGCGAAGGCGCAAACTTTAGACCCCAACTAACGGAAAAACAGTATCAGGATTTATGCGATTTTGAAGGTAATGCCAACGGCTTTAAAATTTTAACTGAAAGCAGAGACGGCCGGATTGGAGGCTTACGCTTAAGTTATGCAACCCTTGGCGCCTTTATGAAATACCCTAAGGAATCTCTTCCTAAAAAACCGACTAAGCATATTGCAGACAAAAAATATGGGTTTTTTCAGTCCGAAAAAGAGATGTTCCAAGATATCGCAAAAGAATTAGGGCTAACAGCTAGAAGCGCCTCTGATCTTAGTTTTCAAAGACATCCTTTGACGTATTTAGTAGAAGCTGCAGATGATATTTGCTATACAATAATTGATTTTGAAGATGGTATTAATCTAGGACTTATAGAGGAAGATTATGCCTTGGAGTACCTCATAAACTTGGTAAGGGGCCGCATCAAAACAAGTAATTACAATGCGTTAAAGACCAAGGAAGATCGTATTAGTTATTTGAGGGCTTTGGCCATAGGAACGCTAATCGATGAGGCGGCCCAAATATTTATGACACATGAAGAAGATATATTAAATGGTGCTTTTGGCACGGCTTTGCTAGATGTGAGTCAGTATAAAGCTCAGATTGCCGATATCATTTCTATAAGTGTCAAGAATATTTACAACTCCAAAGAGGTCGTAAATAAGGAAATTGCTGGTTATGAAATCTTAAACAATTTGCTGAAGGTGTTTTGTAGTTTGGCATATAATACCTTCGACAATGAATTGTCTAGCTATGACAAATTAATGCGCAAACATCTTCCAGAGACTGTTAAACTGAATCAAGATTCACTATATAATAATCTCATAAATATTTGTTTATTTGTTTCGAAATTGTCCGACACTAACGCCAAATTGTTGCATCAAAAACTCAGAGGAGCCATATTCTAGATGTATTTCATCGAATAATTTTGGTTTTAATCGAGATATTACTTTACTTTAGAAACATATTAAGCCTCAAAATTACCTACTTATGAGAAATAATATACTAGGAGGAATGGTTATCTTTTTTGTTGTTTTAGCCTGTCTATTGATGATTGACGATATTTCGAGTCAGAAGAATGAAAAGACAGAAGTCATAACCTCGCAGGTAGATGATCAAAAAGATCAGACCGATTTAGCGGTGATCGAGGAAGAAGATTAGTTCTTCAATCCTCGTTTGTATTGAGATAGCGTCTAAATCTAGAAGTTTTTTAAGCTCATCGATGGTGCCCTGTCCGATGAATTCATCTTTAATACCATGAACAGCAATATGTTTTTGGTAGTTATTTTTATTTGCGAAATTTAAGATACTGCTTCCCAATCCACCCATGACCGTGCCATCTTCAATAGTCATTATGACTTCGTATTTACTAAAAAGCGTATGCAATAGTTCCTCATCCAAGGGTTTTAGAAATTGGATATCGTAATGGCCAATATCATCTTTTAAGTCAGACAAAGCAATAGCATCGCTCACCGTATTACCTATTGTACCTATGGATATAACGGCAATACGTCGCCCGTCTTTTAAGCACTGGCCTTTGCCGATTTTAATGGTGGAAAAGGGTTCCTTCCAGTTAAATACATGTCCTCTGCCTCTAGGATACCTAATGGCCAATGGAAAATCTATACCTAACTGTGCTGTGTACATCATATTTCTCAATGCTATAGCATCTTTTGGCGCAAATATGACCAAATTAGGAATGCAGTTTAGATAAGCTAAATCAAATACCCCGTGATGGGTCGCACCATCTTGTCCCACCAATCCTGCTCTATCAAGACAAAAAATGACAGGGAGGTTTTGCAGTGCTACATCATGGATAACCTGATCATAGGCTCGCTGAAGAAATGTAGAATAGATATTACAAAACGGAATGAATCCCTGGGTTGCCATACCGGCAGCAAGGGTAACGGCATGCTGCTCCGCAATGCCAACATCAAATGCTCTATCGGGTATGGTTTCCATCATGTACTTTAATGAGCTACCTGTTGGCATAGCAGGTGTTATACCAATTATACGTTCATTTTGAAGGGCTAACTCTACAATGGTTTCACCAAAAACATCTTGATATTTTGGTGGTAAATCTTGATTGTTTTTTGGAGCTAATTCACCTGTTGCTGCATTAAATTTTCCTGGGGCGTGATAGGTAACTTGATTATCCTCAGCCGATTTTAAACCCTTTCCTTTAGTTGTAATAACATGTAGGAGTTTGGGGCCATCTACAGACTTTAAGCGCTTTAATTCAGAAATTAACTTGGGCAAATCGTGTCCGTCAATTGGTCCTGAATAATTAAAATTAAGTGCTTCAAATATATTTTCTCTTTTTTGAGTACCGTTTTTTACATTGGTAAGGTATTGCTTTAAAGCGCCTACGCTAGGGTCAATACCTATAGCATTATCGTTTAAAATAACAAGTAAATTAGCATTGGCCACACCAGCATGATTCATACCTTCAAATGCCATCCCACTTGCAATGGAGGCATCTCCAATGACTGCAATATGATGTTTTATGTCTCCCTTAAGTTTTGAAACAATGGCCATGCCCAAGGCTGCTGAAATAGATGTCGATGAATGTCCTACACCAAAGGTATCATATTCACTTTCATCTCGTTTAGGAAACCCACTTATTCCACCGAGTTGCCGATTGGTTGAAAAAACATCTCTTCGGCCAGTGAGTATTTTATGGCCATAAGCTTGGTGACCAACATCCCAGACTAATAAATCTTTTGGAGTGTTAAAGACATAATGCAAGGCAATAGTCAATTCTACAACACCTAAACTTGCTCCAAGATGCCCTTCTTTTGTAGCGACGACATCAATAATAAAGTGTCTTAGCTCCTTAGCAAGTTCAATAAGGTCGTCATGCTTTAAATTCCTCAAATCTTGAGGCGAATTTATATGACTTAGTAATCCGTTTTTCACGTCCTAAAAATACGAGATAACTCTGAACTTAGGGCATACAAATATTGAATAATGGGTCACGGTATCTTCAGTATTTGGAAATAGATAATGATTGATGAAAACTACTGCAGTATATTCAAATTGTCTTTATGGTTTTTTAAAAATAATCAATGATTCACTACTTTTACAAAAAAAGCTAAAGTTTAATTAAGTAAAATTAGCCTACAAATCCTTTGCTATGAAACAGAAACTACGCTATGTAATCACATCATTAATTGTATTTGCCCTAACGCTTTCTATAAATGCGCAAATAACGCTGCAGAACAGTGAGTACAACAACTTGCTGACTAATTACCTAAATGACAGCAAGATAAGGTACAATTTTGAAGATGGGGACATATCCGATTTATATGTAAATAACCAATATGATTCCGAAAGTACCGGACTTACTCACGTTTACCTAAACCAAGCTTATCAAGGTAAGAGAATTTACAATGCTATTTCATCTGTTGCTATAAAAGAGGGAAAGGTCTTTTATTATGGGAATAGATTTAAAAATAACCTTAACGATAAGGTTAATGCGACCTCACCAATATACACGCCACAGGGGGCTATTCTAAAGGCAGCTGTAGAATTTGAGTTAGGAGTAATCCAAGGCTTAGATTTAATAGAGGCTAGTGGCTATCATTATACGTTTACAAATTCTGGCATCTCTTCCCAAAATATACCAGTAGAACTTGTTTATGTCAGTGTAGGTAATGAACTTAAGTTAGCATGGGACCTAAAAATTTACAAGTTTGATAATTCTAATTGGTGGAGCATAAGAGTTGATGCTATTACCGGTGAGATTATAGAATTCGATGATATGATTTTAACCTGTAAATTTGAAAAAGTTGAGGAGCACCTAGCACATAGCCAAGACGGTAGAGCTTCTTTTGATTTTTTTAAAGAGGTTAATTACCAGTCTTCATTGATGGTTGATGGATCTTCATATAACGTGTTTCCTATACCTGTTGAAAGCCCTAATCACGGTAATAGGCAAATCGTAAACAATCCTGCAAATCCAGTGGCATCCCCTTTCGGGTGGCATGATACTGATGGCAACGTTGGGGCTGAATTCACAATTACAAGAGGTAATAATGTTTTAGCTAAGGAGGATACGGATGGACTCAACGAAACTGGTACAATCGGTTTTTCTCCCGATGGGGGCGAAGCCTTAAATTTTGATTTTTCATTAGATTTTAGTTTATCACCCATTGATTATCAAGAGGCAGCTATCACTAATTTATTCTACATGAATAATATGATGCATGATATTTGGTTTAACTATGGTTTTAATGAACGGTCAGGAAATTTCCAAGCTACAAATTATACCGGTTTTGGCTTCGGGAATGATTTTGTTGTAGCCGATGGACAGGATGGTAGCGGTTTGAATAATGCTAATTTTGGAACACCACCGGATGGATTAAATCCTAGGATGCAAATGTTTCTTTGGTCTACTGCAGGGGGTGCTGCAAGCCAGCTAAACATTATTAACGGTAGTTTAGCGGGTACCTACAGTGGGGTCGCTGCTGCTTTTGGGGAGGAGCTGTCATCCTCAAGTTCAATCAGCGGAGCTTTACAATTGGTAACAGACACTGATGGTGATGAGCTAGATTTTTGTAACGAACTGAATAACCCTTCATCTTTAAATAATCGTATTGCAATTATAAGACGTGGTTCATGCGAATTTGGGTTTAAGGTATTGGCTGCCGAAAATGCAGGAGCTATAGGCGCAATAGTTGTAAATAATGTACCTGACTCTCCAATTGTAATGGGAGCGGGTGCAGTTGGTAATTCTGTAACTATTCCATCGATTATGGTAAGTCAAACTTTAGGGGAGTCAATAATTTTAGCTTTGCAAAATGGAGAAAATCTAAACATTGAAATTTTCGGACCAGACACCTCTAGCTTCGTGGATAGTAATTTTGATAATGTTATTATTGCACATGAATATGGTCACGGTATTTCTAACAGACTAACAGGTGGACCAAGTGCAGTTAATTGTTTGAATAATGATGAACAAATGGGAGAAGGATGGTCTGATTGGTTTGGCTTGGTTATGACTATGACTTCATCAGATGTACCAGAAAATGGAAGAGGTGTCGGTACTTTTGCCATAAGCCAACCAACAACGGGTCAAGGTATAAGACCTGCACGTTATAGCACTGATTTTGGAGTCAACCCGGCGACTTACGAAGATTCAAATTTCTTATCCCAACCGCACGGTATAGGTTTTGTTTGGGCGACCGCTCTATGGGATCTAACTTGGGCTTATATTGATAAATATGGTTTTGACCCAGACCTTTATAATGGTACAGGAGGTAACAACCGTATCATGCAATTGGTAATTGATGGTTTAAAACTACAGCCATGTCAGCCTGGGTTTATTGATGGTAGGGATGCTTTATTAGCAGCAGATTTAGCCACAACCGGAGGTGTAGATCAATGTATGATTTGGGAAGTTTTTGCAGCAAGAGGTCTAGGGTTTAATGCAGTACAAGGCTCATCTTTGGACAGGGCTGATCAAGTAGAAGATTTTTCTTTACCGCCATCTGATGACCCGTCATTAGCTAATTGTTCAAGCCTAAGTGCCGAGGAATTTACAAACGGGTCTTTACGTGTATATCCTAACCCAACTAAAACAGAATTACAGATAACGTCAAATGACAATTTTGGTGAGGTGTTTATAACCTTAATAGATATAAATGGTAGGATAGTGTACAGAAGCCAGGGTGAATTATTTAACACAATTTCAATCAATACATCAAGCTTGAGGCCTGGATTATATATCTTAAATATTAAGGGCGATACGGTAGAGTATAACGAAAAGATAATCAAGAACTAGATGCTTGTGTTCATATGATTACACCTTACGATGACACATACTTCATGAAAAAGGCGCTTCAGGAAGCTGAAGCAGCCTTTGAACAAGGCGAAATTCCTGTGGGAGCTGTCATTGTTGTTAGGGATAGAATAATAGCAAGAACGCATAATCTTACGGAATTGTTAAATGACGTAACAGCTCATGCTGAAATGCAGGCTATAACTTCTGCTTCTAATTTTCTCGGAGGAAAATATCTTAACAATTGCACCCTCTATGTTACCTTAGAACCATGCCAAATGTGTGCAGGTGCGCTTTATTGGAGTCAATTATCGCGGTTAGTTTATGCGGCTTCCGACGAGCAGCGTGGTTTTAAACGTATGGGAACCAAATTGCATCCTAAAACAAAGGTGGTTAGTGGGGTTTTAGCTGACGAGGCAGCAGAACTTTTAAAACGGTTCTTTATAGAAAAACGTAACCTAAACTAGGATTCAAAATTAAGACAAAAAAAAACGCCCAACCAAAGGCTGGGCGTTGAAACCGTAATAAAGTATAACTTAAAGAATGCTTACGTTTGCAGCAACCATTCCTTTTCTTCCTTCTTCTTCTGTGTACTCGACATTATCGCCTTCACGAAGTTCTAAACCATTTAGGTTTGATACGTGAACGAAGATGTCTTTTCCTGTTTCTTCGTTGGTAATGAATCCAAATCCTTTTGAATCATTAAAAAATTTAACTGTTCCAGTCATTGTAAAATAAAAT
Organism: Winogradskyella aurantia; assembly: GCF_002266855.1. GTDB lineage: Bacteria > Bacteroidota > Bacteroidia > Flavobacteriales > Flavobacteriaceae > Winogradskyella > Winogradskyella aurantia. The sequence continues at coordinate 609,813 of NZ_NGJN01000001.1, forward strand.
AAAAATTAAAATACAAAGGTAGAAATTATTAAATGATAAACGTTAATTAAACGTAATATTTTAAAATACTGAAAATTAAGTGTTTGATTAGGGCGATGCGTTGTGTAGATTTGAAATTCTCAGTAAGTCAGCACGCCATAGCAGTCTACATATTCTTTTCTTTCTGTGTTTCTCTCATTTTATCTAGATTTTCCTTGGTTAGCATGTAATCCTTAAAGTCTTTATCCTTCCACCTGTAATAGGAAAAGAGTGGAAAAACAACTAAAAATAACCCTGATACACCAAACCCAATAAGTTTTTGTGAATGTGAGACCTCGAGCATATAACCACAAAAAATACATGTCAGGGAGGCAAAAAGAGCAATAACTGTTATTGATTTGAGTATTTTCATGATGTAAAATTAATCAATTCGCGCCTATATGCGGTTAATAATTTAGATTTAGAAATAAAACCATAATACTTATTCGCCTTAATTACAGGTAGATTCCAAGCACCGGAATCTTGAAACTTTTTCATAACGATTTCCATGGAATCGCTTTCATAATGTATATATTCTGGGGGTTTGTGCATAAAGGTTTCAACGGTGGTGGAATTGTAAAGTGACTGATCGAACATTACTGTTCTTATGTCGTCTAATAGGATAATACCGACAAAGTTTCCTTTTTTAGTGGTTACTGGAAATAGATTCCGATTGGATTTTGCAACTCCTTTCAGTAGCATTTCCCCAAGGGTCATTTCAGGTTGCAATTGAATAAAGTTCTGTTCTATGACCGAATCGATATTCATCAAGGTTAATACACTTTTATCCTTATCTTGAGTTAAAAGCGCCCCCTTTTCTAAAAGTTCTTTAGTGTAGATCGTATGGTCCATTCCGTTTTTATTAATAATAAATGACATGGATGCCGTTATCATCAATGGAACAAATAACTCATAACCTCCCGTAATTTCGGCAATAAGGAAAATAGCGGTTAAAGGGGCGTGAAGCACACCTGCTATAAGACCAGCCATTCCTATTAATGTAAAATTGGCTTCAGACACAGAAAATCCAAGACCACAGTGGTTGATTACCTTGGCTACAACATTGCCTAGAGCACTGCCCATAACAAGTGTTGGGATAATGATGCCACCCGTTCCGCCAGCAGCAAATGTTGTGGTCATTGCTATGGCCTTAAAAATTGTTATACCAAAAAGAAGACCAATAACAACCCAGATATTATCCAAATGTGCGTCGAAAGGAGTACTTCCTATAGCTTTAAGATCATTGCCTAACATAAGATCATTGATGAAGCCAAAACCTTCACCATAAAGAGGTGGAATAAAAAAGAGCATCACGCCTATAGCCAATCCACCTATAATGAGTTTATGGCGTGGTGATTTCAGTTTATTGAATAAGGCGGTTATACCAAAATATATTTTTGAAAAATATATCGAAGCGATACCTGTACCAACTCCTAAAACCAAATAAAAGAGCGTATCCTTTATGGCAAACTTTTCGCTGACATTAAAATCAAAGAGTACGCTGTCACCTAGAAAAAAATAAGATGTAATCACAGAAGATACTGAGGCAATCAATAATGGCAATAAAGAGGCAAAGGTTAGGTCTAAGCTAAATACTTCTATAGCAAAAATTATTGCCGCAATTGGGGATTTAAAAATCGAAGCGATAGCACCGGCCGATGCACACCCAATCAATAGACTTCTTGTTTTACGATCGGTATGAAGCAATGTCCCCAAAGTTGAACTTATGGCAGAGGCTGAAGCAATGGCTGGTCCTAATAATCCAACAGAACCTCCAAAGCCTACCGTCAATGGTGCCGTTATAATGGGATAATATATATTGTGCCTGTTAATAATACCATTGCGCTTGGATAGAGAATATAATATGGACGGAATAGCATGACCACTAGGTCTTTTAGCAATGTATTTTACAAATAGATAAACCAAAAACAAGCCTACTATGGGTAAAATAAAATATATGCTGTTTTGAGAAAGAATAATTCCTTTTTCAAGAATAGCCTCAATGGCAAAAGTGATATTTTTAATGAAAACCGAAACCAGACCTGCCAACAAACCGATAACTAAACTTAGGAGAAATAAAAAGTTCTTTTCAGAAATATATTTATACCTCCAGATTAAGATGCGTTTAAAGAGATTTGATTTTGGCATAACCTAAAGCTAATAAAAAAAACCTGCAAGGTGCAGGATTTAATTTTTTATGATTTCAAATTGAGTTTTAAACTCAATTCCTCTAATTGTTCGTCATCAATTGGTGCAGGAGCATTTATCATAACATCTCTGCCCGAATTATTTTTCGGAAAGGCGATAAAATCTCTTATGGTTTCTTGACCTCCCAATATAGAGACAAGTCTATCTAGACCGAAAGCAATTCCACCATGAGGTGGCGCACCGTACTCAAAGGCATCCATTAAAAATCCAAATTGAGCCCTAGCTTCATCATCGGAGAATCCTAAGTGTTTCAACATTATTGCTTGGGTTGCTTTGTCATGGATACGAATCGAGCCACCTCCAATTTCGTTACCATTTAAGACTAAATCATAGGCATTGGCTTTTACCTCACCTGGCTTGGTGTCTAATAATTCCAACTGTCCAGGCTTTGGCGACGTAAAAGGATGGTGCATGGCATGATAACGTTCGGTTTCCTCATCCCATTCTAACAACGGGAAATCAACCACCCAAAGAGGCGCAAATTCATTAGGCTTTCGCAAACCTAATCGCTCTGCGAGTTCCATTCTTAAGGCACTTAGTTGGGACCTTACCTTGTTCACTTCACCTGACAATACACAGATTAAATCACCAGATTTTGCACCTGTAATATCGGCCCATTTTGAGAGATCATCTTGGTCGTAGAATTTGTCTACTGAAGACTTAAAGGTACCGTCGTCATTACAACGGCAATAGACCATGCCTTGCGCTCCTACTTGGGGGCGTTTTACCCAATCAATGAGTTTGTCAATATCCTTTCGGGTATAGGTATTTCCTCCAGGCACCGCAATGCCAACTACTAATTCAGCTGAATTAAAAACATTAAAATCTTTATGCTGTGTAACGTTATTGAGTTCACCAAACTGCATGCCGAATCTTATATCTGGCTTGTCATTACCGTAAAGGCGCATGGCGTCATCATAGGTTATTCTTGGAAAACTATCTAAGTCTACACCATTGATTTCCTTTAATAAATGACGGGTTAATCCTTCAAAGGTATCCAGGACATCCTCTTGCTCCACAAAAGCCATCTCACAATCAATCTGCGTAAATTCTGGTTGTCTGTCGGCACGGAGATCTTCATCCCTGAAGCATCTGACTATCTGAAAGTATTTGTCCATTCCACCAACCATAAGCAATTGCTTAAAGGTTTGAGGGGATTGTGGTAAGGCGTAAAACTGTCCTTCGTTCATTCGGGATGGCACGACGAAATCGCGAGCACCTTCAGGCGTAGACTTTATTAAATAAGGAGTTTCAACCTCAATAAAGCCATTGTTGGAAAGGTAGTTCCTTACAGATTGTGTAACGTTATGTCTAAATATTAAGTTGTCTTTTACAGGATTACGTCTTATATCCAAGTATCGGTATTTCATACGTAAATCATCACCACCATCAGTCTTATCTTCTATTGTAAATGGTGGAAGAAGTGCCGTATTCAAAATATTTAATTCTGAAACCAATACTTCTATGGCACCGGTTGAAATATTAGGGTTTTTTGAAGCACGCTCAATCACTTTACCAGTTATTTGAACAACGAATTCGCGACCTAGTTTTTGTGCTTTTTTCATTAAGTCTTTCGCCGAGTGCTCTTCATCAAAGTATAATTGGGTAATACCATAACGGTCCCTAAGGTCAATATAAATCATAAATCCCTTGTCCCGTACACCTTGAACCCATCCAGCTAAAGTGACTTCAGTATTAATATGTGCGGCTGTTAACTCGCCACAAGTGTGACTTCTATACATTTCAAAATATTAAGGTTGCAAATTTAAGCAACTTAAGCCATTAACAATAAAAAAAGCCTCAACAATTGGTGAGGCTTAATGATCTTAATCAACTTTAGCATTTAGCACCAAAGTGGGCTCCTCTTCCAGTTCCTGGAATACAGGTTCTGTATCAATCTTCTCAGAGCTCAGTTTTCGTTTTAACCTCATTTTAAATTTTATTGAAAGGAAAAATAATATAGGAACAACCACTAAGGTTAAGAACGTGGCAACCAAGAGCCCATAAATGACGGTCCAAGCCAAGGGCCCCCAGAAAATGACATTATCTCCCCCAAAATAGATATTGGCATCAAACTCACTAAAGAAGGTGAAGAAATTGATGTTTAGTCCAATAGCTAAAGGAATGAGACCTAAAATAGTTGTTATGGCTGTTAATAGAACTGGTCTTAAACGAGCCTTCCCCGCTTTTACTACACATTCGTAAAGGTCTTTCGCGGGTAAAAAGTCATCATCGTCAAGATTTAGCTTATTCTTTCTTCTGTCAATTAACAGCTGTGCATAATCTAAAAGTACCACCCCATTATTAACAACAATTCCTGCAAGGGAAATAATTCCCATCATGGTCATCATAATTACAAATGAGGCGCCAGTGATGACAATACCACCAAAAACGCCGATTAAGCTTAAAAATATAGCTATCATTATGATGGCTGGTTTTGACACCGAATTAAATTGGAAAATAAGGATAAAGAAAATTAGACCTAACCCTTTAAAGAAAGCTCCCATTAAAAAAGCTTGTTGTTTATTCTGCTCTTCGATTTGTCCGGTATAATCTATTTTAATGTCTTGTGGTAAATTATCAAAATCTTTCATCTCTGTTTTGATTTGTTCAACCACTGCAGCGGCATCAACAAACCCTGGGGCTAAGGCCGAATATACAGTTACAACACGTTTAGTGTCTTTATGTTTAATAGCACTAAAGCCAGAACTGTTGTTTTGTTTAGCCAAAGCAGAAACGGGGATGGTTTTAATCTGGCCAGATGCCATATCCCTAAAGGTGATGTTTTGGTTGAACAAGGCATTTTTATTGTATCTGATACTTTCGTTAAAGCGTACATAGATATCATAGTCATCGCCATCTTCTTTATATATCCCTGCTTTTGAGCCAAATAATGCATTTCTTAGCTGCATGCCTACTTGGCCGACGCTAACGCCAAGCTCCCCTGCTTTTTCACGGTCTACTATAACGCGCATAGCTGGTTTACCCTTATTCACATCAATTTTTAATTCATCAACACCAGCGACATTTCGTGAGTTAATAAAACGACGCATTTGTTCTGCCGTGGCAATCAATTCATCATAATCATCGCCTTCCAACTCTATATTTATAGGCGCGCCAGCAGGAGGTCCCGCAGCATCTTTTTCAACAGAAATTAACACGCCTGGATATACCCCCGTCAAAGCTTCCTGTACTTTTTGACGCAATAGCTCACTGTCCTGTCCACGACGGTATTTGTATTGTCGCATGGTTGCCGTAATCTTAGCTCGATGTGGCATTTCGGCCTGAGAGCCGCCATCGGTTTGGGGATTTCCAGCACCTTCACCAACTTGGGAAACCGCAGCTTCAACCATATAGTTGTAGCCGTTGTCCATATAGGTGTCTTCGTTGAGAATGCTGTAGACGCGTTGTTCAATTTCTTTAGTTATCTGATTGGTTTTATCAATAGCTGTACCTTCGGGATATTCTATATAAACAATAATCTGATTGGGCTTGTTATCTGGAAAAAATTCAATTTGTGTTCTCTGACTAGCTACTGAGGCACCAAATCCACCAAAGGCAACAAACAACAGAAAAACAGTTCCTACCGAAATAGCAATAGGTCGCCACCCTTTCAAAGCGCCTTTAAGGGTACTTTCATATGCCCTTTCTAACCAAACTAGCGTGGTTCTTTGAAAATAACTAGCAGCTTTTCTTAAAAAGAGACGATATACCCAAAGTAAAATCGCTGTAAAAAGCATCACTCCGCCTAAACCGCCATAGGGTCCACCAATGAGCAGTATAATCAATCCTAAACCACCTACAATTGAAGATATCGTGATAATACGTTTTAAGGGCATCTCTTTGTCTTCGATAGACATAAGCTGAGAAACCAGTACTGAGTTAAAAAATATAGCCACGAATAATGAAGAGCCTAGTACAACGGACAAGGTAACCGGGAAATAAATCATAAATTGCCCAAATAAACCAGGCCAAAGGCCTAAAGGCACAAAGGCAGCTACGGTAGTAATCGTTGAAATAATAATGGGAAAGGCAATTTCCCCAATGCCTTTTTTAGCGGCTTCAACACGAGAAAGACCTTCTTCGTCCATAAGGCGATATACGTTTTCTACAACCACAATACCATTATCTACCAGCATTCCTAAGCCCATAATTAGACCAAACAAAATCATGGTATTCAACGTATAGCCCATAGCACTTAAAATCATTAAGGACATGAACATAGACATAGGAATGGCAAATCCGACAAAAAGGGCATTTTTAAACCCTAAGAAGAACATCAACACAGTTACAACTAGGATGATGCCGAAGATTATATTATTGACTAAATCATCGACCTGACTTATAGTTTTATCCGACAAATCGTTAGTAATGGTAACTTCAAGGTTTTCCGGAAAATAATTTGCTTTCGCATCTTCTACAATCTGCTTTACTTTTTCTGCGGCAGCCACCATGTTTTTACCGGCACGTTTTTTTACATCGAGCATAACAACCTTTTTGCCATCTTTTCTGGCAAACGTGGTTTTGTCTTTCTCCTTAAAACTTACCGTAGCTATATCCTTAAGATAAATAGATTCATCGTTTTCAGATTTTACTACAAAATTATAGAGGTCTGAGGGCTGCTCAATTTCTCCTAAAATACGTATAGTACGCCTTTGGCCACTTGCAATTAAATTACCGGCAGAAGTAGTTACATTACCGCGATTAATAGCATTTATAATGTCATCAAAACTTACTTTTGTGGCATTCATTTTATAGACGTCTACAGCAACCTCGACTTCTTTTTCTTGAGCACCTCGAATATCCGCTTGTTTAATCTCGAGTAAATCTTCAATATCGTCTTCTAGATATTCCGCAAAATCCTTTAATTTTTGAGTGGGGTAATCACCAGAAATGTTAATGTTGAGAATGGGAATTTCTTCAGACATACTTAAGTCGAACACATTGGGATCTACTTTGGCGCCATTAAACGTTGGCCAATCTTCCCCTGCAATTTCAGTATCGATTTCATCTTTAACTAATTGCTTAGCGACTTCAACATCCATGTCGTCATCAAATTCTATAACAATAAGTGAATAATCTTCTTGTGATGTTGAGGTAATTTCAACCAAATTGGTCACCGTTTTTAATTTATCCTCTAAAGGATCGGTAATCAATTTTTCAATATCCTCAGCGGTATTTCCTGGATATATGGAACTTACATATATTTTAGTTTCTTTGATTTCAGGGAAGTCTTCTCTTGGCATATTAAAGTAAGCGGTAACGCCCAAAACCAGTATGAGCATCATTAAGACGTACATGGTAGTTTTGTTGGAAATTGCCCAAGAGGATAACTTAAATTCCTTATCTATATTCTTTTTCTTTTTGGCCATGAGTGAATGTTTTTATTCAATAGTATCTATACGTACACGCTGACCATCCTTAACACTTCGTGCGCCTTCTTTAATAAGTTGCATGTTTTCGGTTAAGCCAGATTCAACTTCTATAATATTTCCTTGAGTTTGGCCGGTTGTAATATCCACCCGTTGAACAGTACCGATATTATTGGCAACATCTTTAAGAGTATAGACATATTGAGCCCCTTCCGCATCCTCTGAAATGATGTTCTGTGGAATTAAAATAGCCTCAGGGTTAGAGTAGTCATTTATTCTTAGTCGCGCTGTAAGATTGGGTTTAATGTTTTCGTTAGTCTCTGTGACGTCAACTTCTATTTTATACGTTCTGTTTGACGGATTAATAAAATTACCAGCCTCTCTAATTCTAGATTTCATGGATTTGCCGATAACAGGAAATTCAATTTCAACAACCTTTCCTTTTGTAACCCCAGTTATATAACGTTCAGGCACCTCTGTTTCTATGTACATGTCATCTAAATTAATAAGACGCATCAAAGCTACACCCGCGGTAACTAAATTACCTTGTTCTGTAAATATTTCATCTATAGTTCCAGAAAATGGCGCTGTAACACGGGTTTTTGCCAATTGCTGATTCATTTGGTTTATAGCCTCGTTCTGAGCTTCGTAGCTAGATTTGGCTTGAAGATATTGAATTTCACTTCCAATATTCTGGTCCCAAAGCCGTTTTTGGCGGTCATAGGTAGTTTTAGCTAAATCGCGCTGTATTTCCATCTGTGCAATTTGCTGTGCAAGACCACCATCATCAATCTTCGCTAAGATTTGGCCCTTAATGACCTTATCGCCTTTTTTTACGTAGACTTGTGACAACAGTCCATTGAACTCCGCTCGTAACGTAACCAAACTTTTTGTCGTAACATTTCCTTGTAATTCAATATAATGTATGAAAGGTTCAAATTTAGAAGTCAACGTTGAGATAAGTGGTAGATTACTGTTTTCATCTAATGTGGTTATGCGCGCATTAATCGCTTTAAGCTGGGATGTGATTTCTTGCTGTTTTGCATTAAGCTCATCCTTTTTTGCCCTTATAGAGTCTAGATTTTTAGATTTTAGCACATTGTCAAATGCGATTTTTGAGCTGTCAATTTGTTTGCCGTCTCCGCAAGAAGACAGCAGCAAGACCGATAAAATTAGGCTAAATAAATTTATTTTTAACATGGGTGAATATTTCATGGTGGTAGACTTAATAGTTTGGTCGGTTTAAAACTGTTTCTAGTTGTGTTTTATTGGTAATTACATTGAGCATAGATTGTAAATATTCTGATTGGGCAGTATAGAGTTGTGTTTGGGCTTGCCTTAATTCAAAACTAGACCCGATACCTTCAAAAAATTTGATTTCATTCTTTTTCTCAATACGTTCAGCAAGTCTCAAGTTTTGCTTTTTAACCTCGTAGTCTTCAATTGAAAATTGATAGTCACTTTTAGCTCTAGAAATTTGTAATCTTAGTTGTTGCTCTAGTTCAGTAAGGTTCTCTTCCGTGATTTCCAATTCTATTTTAGCCCGCTGCGTTTTCGCAGTTCTGCCTAAAGAACTGAATATTGGAATATTTACATTTAGGCCAAATGAGGCAAAACCAAACCACTCCTGATCGGTGTTTAGGAATTTAAAATCATTATTAAACGCCAAGTAACCTGCATTTAAAAACCCTGATAATTGCGGAAGTGCTTTGCTTTTTTCAAGCTTTACCATCAATTCTTTGGATTTCATATCATTTTGAGCAATCTTAAAATCAATATTGGCTTGTACATTGTCTTCTACGCCAAGAAGATCGAGTGAAATATTAGACAAGGTCAGATTTTCAAGTGTATCTGTAAGTATAGTCTTGGTGTTTATATCTATACCAATAGAGATATTGAACATTTGATAGGCAATATCTTTTAGTCGTGTTGCATTTTTGAGTCGGCTTTCTATACCTGAAAGTGTAATTTGAAGTTGCTCCACACTCTCCTCTTCTTCCAAACCATTCTCATAAATTTTAGATGTTTCTTCTAGATTTTTTTGAAGTACATCTTTGTTCTTTTTTAAAATCAATTCACTTTCTTCGGCAAGAAGGACATTGCCGTAGGCATTAATAACATTTTGGCGAACCTCTAGTTCTGTTTTCTCTAAGTTGTTTTTTGAAATTTCTAAAAACACTTTGGTCGATTGCAGACCGACGATATAGGAACCATCAAAAATGAGCTGATTTAGTGTTGCGGAGGCGCTAGCATTTTGCTCTGTACCGAAAATTACGGGAATCAACTCGTCTGGGTCACCACCTGTAAAACTTCCCGGTATAACCTGTACTTGTTGCTTAAGGAAATTTTGATAATTGATGTTTCCGTCAATCTGTGGCAGACCAGTTGCTATAGTTTCCCATTTTTGTTCTTCCGCAGCACTCACATTTCTGTTAGCGTTTTTGACGTTTCTATTGTGTTCTAATGCATAGGCAATAGCTTCATCTAGACTGAAGGTAATCGCAGACTCTTGCGCCCCAATGAAACCGCTAAACAGAATAGCTAGAAAGGTTAAGATTGTTTTATTCATGAGGTGTTACAATGTTTTTATTGATGAAATTATTCAATATGCTCATTCCTTTGTCCGTTACGATTGCTCTTAAGTGGTATTCAAGATAGCTCTCCATGAGATACTCCATTTGAAACTGTTCTGGCGGAAAAAACATAATATCTTTAATTCCTGTCATGCCCGTGAAGTACATTCTTGATATAAAATTCACATCTATAGTATCTCTAAACACACCAGTATCTACGCCATGCTTAAGACTTTCTTCTACGGAGGCGTGCATTTTTTCAAATTGTTTTCGTTTTAATTCATTGTGAATCGCCGGGTAGTACTTTTTAAGCTGATATTGAGGAGATGCCTTTTCGTTTTTAAGATGATGCATCACGAACATTTTAATGGAATATAATTCCTCAATGGGGTTGGGTGCATTGGCGCAAATGTCATCTATACCATTACAAATGGTGTCAAATAAGTGAAATGTTACAGCTTCAACCAATTTGGTTTTGTTAGGGAAATGTATATAAATGGTCTTTTTGGATATGCCCATGGCATTGGCAATGTCGTCCATGGTAACACTCTTAAACCCTATAGTAAGGAATAATTCCGACGATTTATATATTATTTGTTCTTTCATACAGAGCGCAAAAGTAACATAGGAAACTTTAAAAACAAAAAAAGTTTCCAAAGTTTTAATAATTATTTAACATGATTAACATTACCTTAAAATGGTGGTAATCTTTTATTTTTGCTAAATGCAGAATATTGAATCGTACAGGAATTACTTGCTAGAGCAGATACAGGAATATACCTGGGTAAAAGAGCCTAAAAATTTATACGATCCCATAGACTATATTTTAAAATTGGGAGGTAAACGCCTGCGACCAATTCTTGCATTGATGACCTGTGATATTTTTGGGGGGAACCCGAAAAATGCAGTAAATGCAGCACTATGTGTAGAGGTATTTCATAATTTCACGTTGATTCACGATGATATAATGGACGATGCCCCTTTACGCAGAGGGAAGAAGACAGTCCATGAAAAGTGGGATTTAAATACAGGAATTCTATCAGGAGACGCCATGCTCATAATGGCCTATCAATTGTTGGAGGTCTATCAAGGTAATCAATTTCAGGATTTGGTGAGTCTTTTTAGTAAAACGGCTATTGAGGTCTGTGAAGGGCAGCAGTACGATATTGATTTTGAGAGTCGTAATGATGTAACTGTTCCAGAATATCTTAAAATGATAGAATACAAAACCGCCGTTTTAGTGGGAGCCGCTATGCAAATGGGAGCTATAGTAGCTGGCGCTAATAAAGAGGACCAAAATGCTATTTTCGATTTTGGCCGTTATTTGGGCATTGCTTTTCAGTTACAAGATGATTATTTGGATGCCTTCGGAGATCCAGCGACCTTTGGTAAACAGGTCGGTGGTGATATCATTGAAAACAAAAAAACCTATTTGTATTTAAAGGCTATTGAATTTGCAGATGAGAAAGATAAAAAATCAATTTTAGATTGGTTTGAATCCCATCCTGCTGACACTGTAGAAAAAATAGAAGCTGTTAAGCAATTATTTGCTGTTACAGGTGCCAAAAAAGCTACCCAAGACGCTGTCGAGGCTTACACAAATAAGGCCTTCACCATTTTGAACCAATTACAACTTCCAGAAGATGAGAAAGCACAATTGAAGCATTTTGGAATGGGCCTAATGACAAGAAACGTGTAATGACACTACCGCAATCCTTTGACGATTTGGTTAAAGTTGCCGTAAGTAAGCAACTATACGGAAAATTAATCGATCAACTCAACAAAGATTTAATCTATGCCAATATTGATGTCAGATTTGACAGAGATGTTTTGCCAGAATCTCTAAAACTATTACTGCAAGAAATAATCTTTAAGCTGATTAATGAAAAATTTTCTGATTATCTCAATGTGTTGTATATCGTAGATGTCTCTGAGAATGAGGTGAGAAAGTTAGAAGGCAACGACACGTTTCAACTGTCAAAAGAGGTTACTTTTTTAATTCTTAAAAGAGAATGGCAAAAGGTCTGGTATAAACACCAGTACTCCTAGAATAATACCCTTACAAATGGAAACCACGCATCGTTATAAATACTTCTATTACGATCGTAAAGAACATCATATTGTATACCAAAAGTTATATTGTTAGTCGTATAGCCAAGGCCTAAAAACAGGGCGGGCACCCAATACTTGTCGTCCCTTAACAGGGTTCTTTCATCAAAATTACGACTAACATACGATTGCTGAAACTCAGTAGAAAATTGTATTTCTCGAATGGGATTGAAAAAACCAAGAACACTACCACCTAGAACAAAACTTTCATAAAAATCACGTTCACTGGTATAAGCAAAGTTCAGTCCAACTCCAGTAGACACATACTCATTAATCTGATACATTCCAATAGGCGCAATATTGCCTGCAAAAAAACCATTACCAAAACTTAAACCAAGACCTCCGCCAAACCGCACGTTTTGCCAAAAATTAGCCTGTGTTTCTGGCAGCTGTTGAGCATAGCTCATACTGATAAAAATAAAATACAGTGTACCTATTAATGCGGATTTTACACCTAATTTTTTAATATAATTTTTCATATTCAAGTCCCTACGTTGCAATGTCATAAATATAGCAAAACCCTATATAAAATTTGTCAAAAGTTGTATTTTTGAAAAAATTTTACTGAAACGACAACGTCTCATAAAACATAATGGATAAATATTCCTTTCTCAACGCAGCACATACGGCATACTTTGCCGATTTGTACGACCAATACCTTAAAAATCCTGATTCCGTAGAACCTAGTTGGCGCGCCTTTTTTCAAGGGTATGATTTTGGTTCGGAAAGTTATGGACTAAGTGGAGAGATTGTTGAAGGGGTTTCTGCTCAAATACCAGAACACCTTCAGAAGGAATTCCAAGTTGTTAAACTTATCGATGGGTATAGGACCCGAGGACATTTATTTACCAAAACGAATCCAGTAAGAGCCAGAAGAAAATATGCTCCAACGCTGGAAATTGAAAATTTTGGATTATCTCAATCAGATTTGCAAACGGTTTTTTCCGCTGGAGAAATACTGGGCCTGGGAACGACATCCTTGCAAACTATAATTGATCATCTTGAGCGTATTTATTGTGATTCTATTGGTGTAGAGTACATGTACATTAGAAAGCCCGAAGAGATTGAATGGATCCAAAACAAACTGAATGTCAATGATAACCACACCAAATTTACCTTAGACGAGAAGAAATATATTCTTAAAAAACTAAACGAAGCCGTTGCGTTTGAGTCATTCTTGCATACTAAATATGTGGGTCAAAAACGATTTTCACTTGAAGGTAACGAATCGTTAATACCTGCGGTAGATGCCATTATTGAAAAAGCGGCAGACCAAGGAGTGAAAGAGTTCGTAATGGGAATGGCCCACAGAGGTCGATTAAGTACCTTAACCAATATTTTTGGAAAATCAGCCAAGGATATTTTTAGTGAGTTTGACGGTAAGGACTACGAGGAAGAAGTTTTTGATGGCGATGTAAAATACCATCTCGGCTGGACCAGTAATCGTGAGACTTACAACAACAAAAGAATTAATTTAAATATTGCGCCTAACCCATCGCATCTAGAAACGGTTGGTGCTGTTGTACAGGGTATTACAAGGGCCAAACAAGATAAAAAAGAAATAGAAGACCCATCCCAGGTATTACCTATTGTGGTTCATGGTGATGCCGCCATAGCAGGTCAAGGCATTGTATACGAGGTGGTACAGATGGCCAAACTAGAAGGCTATAAAACCAATGGGACTATTCATATTGTAGTTAATAACCAGATAGGCTTTACCACTAATTATTTAGACGGGCGTTCTAGCACCTATTGTACAGATGTTGGTAAGGTGACCTTGTCGCCAGTACTTCACGTTAATGCAGACGATGCTGAAGCTGTTGTGCACGCCGCACTTTTTGCTCTAGACTTCAGAATGCAATTTAAGCGCGATGTTTTTATTGATTTACTTGGTTACAGAAAGTATGGACATAACGAGGGTGATGAGCCGAAATTTACACAACCGCTGTTGTATAAGGCAATTGCCAAGCATAAAAACCCAAGGGATATTTACGCTGAGCGATTAATTGCAGAAGGAGTTATTGATGAAGGCTATGTGACTCATATTGAGTCTTCATACAAAGAAAAACTTGAGGTGAATTTAGAAGATTCACGTAAAGAAGATAAGACTGAAATTACTGCATTTATGCAGGAGGAATGGAAAGGGTTTACACGTGTTACAGAGGTTGTGATGATGGAAGATGTCGACACCACGGTGCCAAAAAAGACTCTCAGTGATGTAACAGCCGTGATTTCAAAATTACCATCGGATAAAAAGTTTATAAGAAAAATTCAACGTCTTGTAGAATCTCGCCAGACCATGTTTGACGAAAATCGTTTAGACTGGGCCATGGCTGAGCATTTGGCATATGGTACTTTGCTTTTGGAAGGTTATAACGTTAGGATTTCTGGCCAGGATGTAGAGCGTGGAACCTTCTCTCACAGGCATGCAGTGGTAAAAGTTGAAAATAGTGAGGAAGAAATCATATTACTTAAAACCTTATCTAAAGAGCAAGGGGAATTTAATATTTACAATTCCTTATTATCTGAATATGGCGTGGTTGGTTTTGATTACGGATATGCTATGGCAAGTCCAAATACATTAACAATTTGGGAAGCGCAATTTGGAGATTTCAGTAATGGAGCCCAAATAATGATTGATCAGTATATATCATCTGGTGAGGATAAGTGGAAAACCCAAAACGGTTTGGTTCTATTATTACCTCATGGTTATGAAGGGCAGGGTGCCGAGCATTCTTCAGGCCGTATGGAACGCTACTTGCAACTATGCGCCAAGGATAATATGTTTGTGGCCGATTGTACGACCCCAGCCAATATGTTCCATTTGTTGAGACGACAAATGAAAGCCAATTACCGCAAACCTTTAATCGTATTCACGCCAAAAAGCTTGCTTCGTCACCCAAAGGTAATCTCAACAGTAGAGGAATTTGCTAATGGAAGTTTCCAAATGCTTATTGATGACGCTAGTGTGGATATCAAAAAAGTGAAGACTTTGGTTTTTGTAACCGGAAAATTCTATTATGATTTACTTGATGCAAGAGAGAAATTAAGTCGTGATGACGTGGCTTTGGTTCGGGTTGAGCAACTATTTCCATTGCCCGCTAAGGCTATAAGAAGTCTGATGTCAAAGTATAAGAATGCCAAGGATATTGTATGGGCGCAAGAAGAACCAAGAAATATGGGCGCTTACAGCCACCTACTGATGCATTTAAATGAATCAAGACATTGGCGTGCAGCGACCAGAAGACCTTATGGTGCGCCTGCCGCAGGAAGCTCAGTGCGTTCTAAAGCGAGACACCAGGAGGTTATTGATTATGTATTTGACCAAACAAAGGATAATCAAAAAAAATATAATGAATAGTATACAGAATTAAGATTTTAATAAAATAGAGCCAATGATTTTAGAAATGAAAGTGCCTTCACCAGGCGAATCCATAACAGAGGTCGAAATAGCGGAGTGGTTAGTTGAAGACGGTGATTATGTAGAGAAAGACCAAGCTATTGCTGAGGTTGATAGTGATAAGGCGACCTTAGAATTACCTGCTGAGGCAAGTGGAACTATAACACTTAAGGCTGAAGAAGGGGATGCTGTAGCTGTTGGTGAAATAGTTTGTTTAATAGACACCAGTGCATCAAAACCAGAAGGAGATACCTCTACAAAGGAAGATAAAGCGTCAAAAGACTCAGATAGCAGCCAAAAATCAACTAAAAAGGAAGAATCTAAATCAGCTACTTCTGAGACTAATACGTATGCTACTGGTACGCCAAGCCCTGCAGCCAAGAAAATTTTAGATGAAAAAGGTGTTCAGCCAAGTTCAATTTCCGGTACAGGCAAAGATGGGCGTATAACTAAAGCAGACGCAATGGATGCAGTACCTTCTATGGGAACTCCTACTGGAGGATCGAGAGGCGAAACGCGTTCTAAACTATCCATGCTGCGTCGTAAAGTCGCGGAACGCTTGGTATCTGCAAAGAACGAGACAGCTATGTTAACCACGTTCAATGAGGTAGACATGTCACCAATTTTCGCTTTGCGCAAGGAGTATAAGGAAACCTTTAAGGAAAAGCACGGCGTTGGTCTTGGGTTTATGAGTTTCTTTACCCTTGCTGTGGTAAGAGCATTGCGGGAGTTTCCAGCGGTTAACTCCATGATTGATGGTAAGGAAATGATTACGTATGATTTTTGTGATATTAGTATTGCAGTGTCGGGACCCAAAGGCTTAATGGTTCCAGTAATCAGAAATGCTGAAAACCTAACATTTAGAGGGGTAGAAGCTGAGGTAAAACGTTTGGCAATACGAGCTAGGGATGGGCAGATTACCGTTGATGAAATGACAGGTGGTACCTTCACAATATCCAACGGCGGTGTGTTTGGCAGTATGTTATCTACTCCGATTATTAATCCACCTCAAAGCGGTATTTTAGGAATGCACAATATTGTGGAACGACCAGTGGCCATAGATGGAAAGGTAGAAATACGTCCTATTATGTACGTCGCTTTATCCTACGACCACCGAATTATAGATGGCAAAGAGTCCGTTGGGTTCTTAGTGGCCGTAAAAGAGGCATTGGAAAACCCCGTGGAGCTCTTAATGAATAATGATGTTAAAAAAGCTTTAGAGTTATAGTCTAAAACTTAAAATCAAGTTATAAAAAAAGCGTAATTAAACATAATTACGCTTTTTTTGTCCCAATACCTTGGGCCAACTAACTAAAATTAACTAATGTAAATGACTGCTACATTTACGGATACGACCATTATTGACACCACAACTAGCAGAATCACTAAAAGTTTATCGGTTTTTGAATTTGGTTCTTTCATTGTATTTGGAATTAACTTTTTTAAAAGTCCTGAATCAAATTACATTCAGGACTTTATAATTGAATTTGGGGCGATTGATTAATAGCTTTGTAAAATTCCTAATTATTCTAGTACGATGCAATACGTAGAACTACGTATTTTTTAATAAAAAAAGCCTTGGACAGTTGCCCAAGGCTCAATAATCCCCTAAGAACTAATTAATAGCTCGTCGTTAACCCTAAATTAACAACAATGTAAAGTTCTTAAATATTTTGTGCTTTTATATACGTAGAACTACGTATTTTTCAAGATTTTGGAATTTTTTTGGGCAAAAAGATATAAACTTGCTGATTTAGAGTCTAATGCTAGTTTAGATCTTATGTTACTCTTGTGTTTTTCTACTGTTCGGATAGATATGAATTGGTCTTCGGCAATTTCAGTGGCTGTTTTATTCTCACTTATAAGCTTTAGAATTTTTGTCTCAGTCTTTGTTAAGGCCTTAAGTTTTTCGGCAGCCTCATTTACCTCAATATAAGTTAAAAGTTCTGGGCTGAAATAGGGTTTTTCAGCAATGACAGATGAGATACAATTTTCTATTTCGTCAAGCGCAAATTCCTTTAGGATATACCCATAGATGTTTAGGGATTTTGCCTTTTCATAAGTAGTTTCGTCCTTTTCAAAAGTAATAAGGACAATTTTGGTTGTTAATTTTTCCTTTTGACAATATTCAGCAATTTCTAGACCAGAGTGAAAAGGCATTTTTATATCTAAAATAGCAATATCCGGAACATGGGCTTTAATTAATGCTAAGGCTTCTTTGCCATTTTTGGCACTTGCCAAAACATTAAATTTTTTTTGTATCAAAAAATCATTTAATCCTTTTAAAACCAAGGGATGGTCATCTGCAATGATGATAGTAGGCTTCATCTCGTTATCAACTTTAGTAATCTTAATGTATTTAATTTAAGAAAGGTTGTCAAGTTTTAGATAGAGATATTTCTTTTCATAATCGATAATGGCTTTGCCTTTCTTTAAAATATCAGCACCAATAATACCATCAACGGGTTCAGCATTGTGATTTATAAGACCTTCATTAACATGCGTTAGATTGAATAAAATTAGTGCTACACGCTTCTTTTTCCAACGTCCTATTTTAAGATTATTCGATTTTGAAATTTTGGTCATCATATTAGACGCTCCAGCGCCTACTGCCTTAATTTCAGAATCCTTTACCTTTAGGTTAAAGCGTTCAATGGCCTCAAATCCAACGCAACTTCCGGAGGCTCCCGTATCTAAGATAAAACGCCCCTTCACACCATTAATGTCAGCTTTAATTTCAAAATGATTGGTAGCGGTTAGCTTTAATTTTATTTTAGAATAGCCTTTATTTAAAAGGAAGGTCTTTAATGTTTCCATTTCCATATTTTAGGTAAATATAACATTCTAATCAATTACTTTTGCATCATGATACTAACGGATACGCACACCCACTTATATAGTGAGGCCTTTGATGAGGATAGGGATGATATGATACATCGCGCTATCAATGCTGGTGTAGAACGGTTTTTTGTACCTGCTATTGATTCAAACTACACCGCGGCGATGCTTCAGCTAGAAAAGGACTTTCCTAAGCACATCTTCTTAATGATGGGATTGCACCCAACACATGTTAAAGAGAATTTTAAGTCCGAATTGACGCATGTTGAAGACATGCTTAAAAAACATAAGTTTTATGCAGTTGGCGAAATAGGGATAGACTTGTATTGGGATAAATCAACCTTAGAAATCCAGAAGGAGGCTTTTCGCTTTCAGATTAACTTGGCGAAAACCTATAAATTACCCATCGTTATTCATTGTAGGGAAGCGTTTGATGAGATATTTGAAGTTCTTGAAACGGAACAGTCCGACGATTTATTTGGAATCTTTCATTGTTTTACAGGAGATTTAGAACAAGCCCAGCGTGCCATATCCTATAATATGAAATTAGGTATTGGTGGGGTGGTTACGTTTAAAAATGGAAAAATAGACCAATATATAAATCAAATAGATTTAGAGCATATTGTCTTGGAGACAGATGCGCCTTATTTAGCACCAAAGCCATATAGGGGTAAGCGCAACGAGAGTGGCTACATAGTTCAAGTTTTAAAAAAACTATCTGAGTTGTATGAGCTGAGTGAAGAAGATATCGCAAGTATCACTACGGCCAATTCAAAACAGATTTTTGGAATTTAAAGACATGCAAACACCAAAAATTTTACTTATTTATACAGGTGGTACCATTGGGATGATGAGGGATGCGGACACAGGAACCTTGAGACCCTTTGATTTTGATAGCATTCTTCAGCGCATCCCAGAATTACGGTTATTGGAATGTGAAATAGCAACAGTGTCCTTTGAAAACCCAATTGATTCATCTAATATGAATCCAAAATATTGGGCTGAAATAGCATTTATTATCGAGTTCAACTACAAGGTATATGATGGATTTGTGGTTTTACACGGTAGTGACACGATGAGTTATTCAGCCTCGGCTTTGAGCTTTATGCTTGAAAATTTGGAAAAACCTGTAATTTTCACAGGCTCTCAATTACCTATAGGTGACTTGAGAACTGACGCAAAGGAAAACCTGATAACATCTATACAAATGGCATCTTTACAGGATAATGGTAAACCTGTAATTAGGGAAGTAGGTCTTTATTTTGAATACAAATTATATAGGGGTAATAGAACCACTAAAATTAATGCCGAACATTTTGAAGCGTTTTCATCTCCTAATTATCCTACTTTGGCTGAATCAGGGGTTCATTTAAAAGTTAATAAGGAGTATTTGCGTCGCGAGGACTTTCAGGATAAGCTGATTGTTCGTACGGCTATGGATACTAATATTGTTATTTTAAAACTATTCCCAGGGATGTCTAGATTAATTTTAGAGGGCATTTTTAAACAAAACCAGTTAAAAGGCTTAATCCTTGAAACCTATGGCTCTGGGAATGCTACAAACGAACCGTGGTTTATCGATATTCTAAAAAAGGCCATAGCTAAAGGGTTATATATTATCAACGTAACCCAATGCACTGCTGGAAGTGTTAATATGGGTCAATATGAAACAAGTTCGGAACTTAAAGCTATTGGTGTTATCTCAGGAAAGGATATGACTACAGAGGCAGCAGTAACAAAGCTTATGTATCTATTGGGCTATAAAGTAAACCAAGACGAATTCAAGTATTACTTTGAAAAGTCATTACGTGGTGAAATGACCTAAAATTAACGATGTAAATTTTAGTGTTTAAAGTTTTTTTCGTTATTTGCCACACTGTAATTTTAAAACAAACATTACAGAGAGGTGGCCGAGTGGTCGAAGGCGCACGCCTGGAAAGTGTGTATACTCCAAAAGGGTATCGAGGGTTCGAATCCCTTCCTCTCTGCTTTTATTTTAGGTTACATATATATTTTTTTTATCTTTAACCCTTTAACTAATAAAATTAAGATTAGAACAATGAAAAGACTATTTTCTATCCTTGCCATAACTTGTTTAATGGCTATCGGAACTGTGAATGCTAATGCAACGACATTGGCAAGTGCAGCAGCAACTGTAACAAGTGTGACTCAAGATGATGCGTCAGCAGAAGACTTGACGTTCCATCAAGAATTAAAAAAGCGTTTTATTGAGGGTGGCCCAGGGTTTATGGGTATCGTATTGTTATGTTTAATTCTTGGTTTAGCTATAGCTATCGAGAGAATTATCTTTTTAAATCTTTCAACTACAAATACAAAAAAACTAACTCAAAATGTTGAAGATGCTCTAGCGTCAGGAGGTATAGAGGCAGCTAAGGAGGTTTGTAGAAACACAAAAGGTCCTGTAGCTTCAATTTTTTATCAGGGATTAGACAGAGCAGATGAGGATATCGATGCTGCTGAAAAAGCTGTTGTAGCCTATGGTGGAGTACAAATGGGACAATTAGAAAAGAATGTGTCTTGGATTTCATTGTTCATCGCTTTAGCACCGATGCTTGGTTTCATGGGTACGGTAATAGGTATGATTCAGGCCTTTGACAAAATTGAAGCCGCTGGTGATATGCAACCTTCTTTAGTAGCAGGTGGTATTAAAGTAGCACTTTTAACAACTGTATTTGGTCTGATTGTGGCGATTATACTGCAAATTTTCTACAACTATATTATTGCTAAGATTGATAGTATAGTGAATGACATGGAAGATGCATCTATCACATTGATGGATTTATTGGTAAGACACAAGAAATAATTAAAAAGACCTTATAAATTATGTTACATAAAATATTAAAAATAGTTGCGGCTATTCTCAGTATCCTTGGCATTATCTTCTTGGGAAGAATTATAGCCGAAGGGGACGATGAGATTAAAGCGGCAGCTTTGGCAGGAGATACCAGTATTGTAGATCCAATTGCCATCGTTTCGTATATAATTTTAGGTCTTGTAATCTTATTTGTAGTGGTTTTTGTTGTCAAAAATCTCTTTACGAATACTGCAGGCTTAAAAAATACGTTGATAGGAGTAGGAGCTTTCGCGGTAGTCCTTATTTTGTCTTATGTAGTATCTAGTGGAGATACCATGAAGTACAAATTACAAGATGGATTTGCTACTGAAGGACAATCACAAATGGTAGGAGCTGGCTTAACAGCATTTTACATTTTGATAATTGTTGCTGCTGTAGCAATGATTTTCTCGGGAGTTAAAAAAGTAATCAGTAAATAATTTTCTATGGCAAAAAGAGCAGCACCAGAGGTAAATGCAGGATCAATGGCTGATATTGCCTTCTTGTTACTCATCTTTTTCTTGGTTACGACTACTATCGAAAAAGATAAGGGTATCTTAAGAAGTTTGCCACCTATTGATGACTCTGAAGTGGAGCCTCCAATAATTAAGCAAAAGAACCTATTTACTGTTCTGATTAATAGAAATAATCAGTTACTTGTTGAGGATGAACAAATGGAGCTTAAGAATTTGAGAAAAGCGGCCATTGAATTCTTAGATAACGGCGGTGATACTAATGCGGAAGGAGAACGTTGTGATTACTGCAGGGGGAAACGCTCGCCAAGTTCGTCAGACCATCCTGATAAGGCCATTATTTCTATGAAACATGACCGGGAGACGTCTTATGACAAATATATTGAGGTACAAAATGAACTCGTAGCAGCTTATAATTTTCTTAGAGAACGGGAAGCACAACGTCTATATAACAGGTCCTTCCAATCTATGTTAGATGAGAAAGAAAAAAATCAGTTCAAAAAGGATGAAAAACTCAATGACCAAATAGAAACAATAAAAAAATTGTTTCCTATGAAGTTATCTGAGGCTGAACCTGATAAAAACTAAAAGTAACTATTATGTCTAAATTTAAAAATAAGAAACAAGGCGATTTACCTGCTATTTCTACAGCATCTTTGCCAGATATTGTATTTATGTTACTTTTCTTTTTTATGGTTGCAACGGTGATGAGAGATAGTTCTTTAATGATAGAAAATATTTTACCTAGCGCAGACCAAGTGGAAAAGCTAAAAAAAGATAGAACAACCTTTATTTATGCGGGTAAACCAAGTAGTCAGTTTAAACAGTTCGGCGATGAGCCTCGTATTCAGATAAATGATGCATTTGTCGGTATCGAGGACATAAGACCAGCAGTTTTGCAAGCACAGGCTGATATGAATGAAGAACTACAAAGCAAGATTGTTGTGGGTCTTAAAGTAGATAAAAATACGCATGCAGGTCTTGTATCTGATATCAAACAAGAATTACGTAAAGCCAATACCTTAAAGGTAATGTATATTACAAATGCAAAGGCAGAACAATAGAATACTTAATTTATAGTGAAAAGAAACGTCCTGCTAAGTCAGGACGTTTTTTATTTTCAGACGTTTAAAGATTTCGTAGTTTTATTGAATGAAAAACCTGCAGCTTATTTTATTGCTTATTTTTTGTACCACTGGATCTGCACAGACTAAAGTAGATCAGGACACTTTGGAATTATACAAGAATTATCGCGAAGACCAGTTTTTTATATCTATAACGTACAATGTCTTAAACTTTAAATCACCCGAAATAGCTCAGAATGGTTTCTCTCCAGGATTTCATTTTGGATTTATTAGGGATATGCCCATCAACCCAAGGCGAAATCTAGCAATAGGTCTTGGTATTGGCCTTTCCCTAAACTCATACAACCAAAATCTCTCTATTTTTAGATCTAATAATGACATAAACTTTGCTGTATTTAATAGTGAAGAAAGAAACGTAACCCAAAATAGATTCTCAACATATCTTGTTGAGGTACCAATTGAATTTAGATGGCGCACTTCAACACCGACCACATACAGTTTTTGGCGGATATATACGGGGTTTAAATTTGGTTATATGTTCTATAATTCAACGACACTAAAAAGTGATTTAGGTGAACAGAAGTTAAAAAATATTGATGTATTCAATAGATTACAATATGGATTAACGTTGAGTGCGGGTTTAAATACATGGAATATCCATTTGTATTATGGACTTAATACCTTATTTAACAATCAGTCAAGATTGAATAATGAATCTATTGATTTGGCAACCTTAAATATCGGTCTAGTGTTCTATATACTATAACCAATAATTCAGAAAGATAAATTGAGGGAAAAATCCCGTGAACATCCCTATAACTAATTCTTGATTGGTGTGTGCATTTAAATGAAGACGAGAAGTGGCAATGGCGCCTAATATAATCATCATGAGTGCAATCGTACCATTAATATTGATTTTGTAATGAACGCCTAAGGCCACAGCAAACATGAAAAAGCCCGATGCTGCAATCATATGGATACTTGCTTTTATCTTAAAAACAGCTAATATAAAACACGCTAGCGTAGAGCATAATATTCCCAAAAAGAAATAGTACAGTTCTAGAATTTCATTTGGAGGTAAAACCCTAAGTAGAATCAAGATAATTATGATGCAGTTAATAAGCAACGGAATAAGACGTTCTCGAGTACTTTTCAAATAAATAGTATCGACCTTATTGATTGTTTTTAACAAGAAAAACAGCAATACTGGAAGAATAATGGTGAGAATAACTATAGAAAAAACCTTAGCTTTCATGACAGGGTCAGGTATAAACCTAGGTGTTTTTGAAAAATAAAACAATACTCCTAAAAGGGGCATTATTAAGGGATGGAATACAAAGGATATGCTTTTTAAAATGAAATCTTTCATTAAAAGACCTATTAGATTTTTTTCCTTAACCGTGCGACAGGAATATCCAATTGTTCTCTGTATTTAGCAACGGTTCTTCTGGCAATTGGATAACCTTTCTCCTTGAGTATTTTGGAAAGGCCCTCATCTGTGAGAGGTTTTTTCTTGTCTTCTCCTTCAATTACGGTCTCAAGTATTTTCTTTATTTCCCGTGTGGAGACTTCCTCGCCTTGGTCATTGGTCATCGATTCTGAGAAAAACTCCTTAATAAGCTTGGTGCCATATGGTGTATCAACATACTTACTGTTAGCAACCCTAGAAATTGTAGAGACATCCATATCTATTTCTTCTGCGATATCCTTTAAAATCATAGGTCTAAGATTTCGTTCATCGCCAGTTAGGAAATACTCTTTTTGATAATTCATAATAGCACTCATCGTCACATAAAGTGTTTGTTGACGCTGTCTTACGGCCTCAATGAACCATTTCGCCGCATCGAGCTTTTGCTTTATGAACATAACCGCATCTTTTTGAGCTTTAGACTTTTGCTTACTGTCTTTATAGGCTTTCAGCATATTATTGTACTCGCTTGAGACATGGAGTTCTGGCGCATTTCTACCATTTAGGGTTAGTTCTAGTTCACCATCAACGATTTTTATGGCAAAGTCAGGAACAATGTGTTCTACAATTTTGTTATTACCAGCATAAGAGCCACCGGGTTTGGGATTTAGTCGCTCAATCTCCTCAATCGCTTTTTTTAGCTGATCTTTGTTCACATGAAATTTTTGCATCAATTTATCATAATGCTTTTTTGTGAATTGTTCAAAGCCTTTATCTATTATGGCCGTTGCTAGTTCTATATTCTGATTTTGTTCTTTCCTATGCAATTGTATACTTAAGCACTCTTGAAGATTTTTTGCAGCTACGCCTGGCGGGTCGAGTTGCTGAACTATTTTAAGGACTTTTTCAACCTCCTCTTCTGTAGTGTAGACATTTTGTGTAAAAGCCAAATCATCCGTTATATCGGCTAAAGAGCGTCGTATATATCCACTTTCATCTACACTACCCACTAAAAAGTTAGCAATTTCCTTCTCTTGATCGGATAGTCTAAATGTATTTAACTGGTTGCTTAGGTATTGTGTAAAGGTTGTTCCAGCTGCGTAGGGTATGGACTTTTCCTCATCGTCAGCGCTGTAGTTATTGGCCTGGGTTCTATATTCTGGAATTTCATCGTCACTTAAATATTCATCAACATTTATATCCTCGGCATCAATGGTTTCACTGTCCTGTAACTCTTCATCAGTATTGTCAAATTCATCATAGACGTCCTCGTTGGCGTCTGCCTCTTTTCCCGTATCTAATGCAGGGTTTTCCTCAAGTTCTTGTTTTAAGCGCTGTTCAAAGGCCTGTGTAGGTAGCTGAATCAACTTCATCAACTGAATTTGTTGAGGCGATAACTTTTGGGAAAGTTTAAGTTGTAAAAACTGTTTTAGGGCCATGAACGTGTTACTGAATAACTATAAAAATACTAAAAAAACCTGTTTGCATCTAAAACAAACAGGTTTATTGGTATTTTAAAATTCTGCATTTTGAGGTGTTCTGGGATAGGGAATAACATCCCTGATATTACCCATTCCAGTAGCAAACATAACAAGGCGCTCAAAACCTAAACCAAATCCTGAATGCACAGCAGTACCATATTTTCTTAAATCTAGGTACCACCACAGCTCTTCTTCAGGAATGTTCAATGCAGCCATTTTTTGCTTTAGTACCTCTAACCGTTCCTCACGTTGAGACCCACCAACCATCTCACCGATTCCTGGGAATAGAATATCCATAGCCCTAACTGTTTTTCCATCCTCATTTAAGCGCATATAAAACGCTTTAATATTTGCGGGGTAATCAAATAGGATTACGGGACATTTAAAATGCTTTTCAACTAAGAATCGTTCGTGTTCTGATTGAAGATCTGCTCCCCATTCTTCAATTATATAATTGAATTTTTTCTTTTTATTTGGTTTTGAATTTCTGAGAATATCTATGGCTTCTGTATAGCTTACACGTTTAAAATTGTTATCAACTACAAACTTAATCTTATCTATTAAGTGCATTGGGCTTCGCTCAGCTTGTGGCAATGTCTTGTCGTGTTCTTGCAAACGCTTATCTAAAAATTCTAAATCTTCCCTATTATGTTCTAAAACATAGCTAAGAACTGACTTTAGAAAATCCTCTGCTAAATCCATATTGCCATCCAAATCCATAAAGGCTACTTCTGGTTCAATCATCCAGAATTCTGCCAAGTGACGCGATGTATTTGAGTTTTCTGCTCTAAATGTTGGTCCAAAGGTATAGACCTTACCCAAAGACATGGCGTAAGTTTCGGCTTCTAATTGACCTGAAACGGTAAGGTTAGCTTCTTTACCAAAAAAATCTTCCTTGTAATTTACCTCACCCTCTTCTGTTAATGGTGGATTTTTAGGGTCTAATATGGTAACGCGAAACATATCGCCTGCGCCTTCTGCATCACTGCCAGTAATGATTGGTGTATGCATATTGTAAAACCCGTTATCATTGAAATACTTATGAACCGCAAATGATAAGGAAGAGCACATACGCATTACAGCACTAAACGTATTAGTTCTTGTGCGTAAATGTGCATTTTCCCTTAAGAATTCGAAGGTGTGTTTTTTAGGTTGTATGGGATAAGTTTCAGGGTCAGAATCTCCTAAAATTTCTAATGCTTTAACTTGTATTTCAACAGATTGTCCTTTGCCCTGACTTTCCACCAATTCCCCTGTAACATGAATTGCCGCACCAGTTGTAATACGCTTTAAAAGGGCTTCGTCAAAATTCTCAAAATCAACCACGCACTGTAAGTTGTTTATAGTAGATCCATCATTAAGTGCTATAAATCTATTTGCCCTGAAGGTTCTTACCCAGCCTTTAACTGAAATCTCTTGCAAGGTTGTTCCTTGTGCTAATAATTTTGCTATGGTTTGTGTTGCCATTACTATTTATTTTAAAATGCTAAAATAAGCCTTATTGTTAATTCTCTTATTTATCGTCATTGTCATCGTCGTCTTCAGATGGAATGATATCTATGGTTGGTTTTCTCAATACTTCCTTATTTGCAATATTACGTTCTAATGACAATAATAATGATGGTAGTAAGAGTAAATTAGAAAGCATGGCAAAGAGTAAGGTTATGGAAACCAGAGCCCCTAGGGCAACGGTACCTCCAAAACTTGAAATGGTAAAGACGGAGAACCCAAAAAACAATACGATAGAGGTATAAAACATACTGACACCTGTTTCTCTTAAAGCCGCATACACGGATTTTCGGATTTTCCAATGATTAGCTTGTAACTCTTGTCGATACTTTGCTAAGAAATGTATAGTGTCATCAACAGAAATTCCAAAGGCTATACTGAATACTAAAATGGTCGAAGGTTTTATAGGTACGCCTAAGTAGCCCATTAAGCCTGCCGTGACCAAAAGAGGTAATAAATTGGGAATCAATGAAACAATAATCATTCTAAATGACCTAAAAAGGTAGGCCATAAATAACGATATTAAAAAAATGGCAAGTGACAAGGAAATGATAAGATTACGCACTAGATATTTAGTACCCTTTTGAAAAACCAAGGCCTTCCCGGTCATTGTAACGTCATAACGCTCTTTGGGGAACACCTTATCAATTTTATTTTGAAGATTTTCCTCAATACGCTCCATTTTATCTGTACCAATGTCTTTCATAAAGGTTGTGATACGCGCGTATTGCCCTGTACTATCTACAAAATTTTTCAGCAGGTCTACATTAGAATTAGAGTTCTTGGCGTAGGATAAAATAAAGCTGTTCTCTTGGCTGGTAGGTAGTTGGTAGTATTTTGGGTTGCCGTTATAATAGGCTTGTTTGCTATATTTTACCAAGCTTACTACAGAGATGGGCTTAGAGAGTTCAGGTGTTTCAACAATCAACTCCTCTAGCTCGTTTATACGCTTTAAGGTACTTAATTTCATTACCCCTTTTGGGCGTTTGGTATTTACCATAATCTCTAAAGGCATGATACCATTAAACTCCTTTTCAAAAAAACGGATATCCTTAAAGAATTGCTTGTTTTTAGGCATGTCTTCAATGAGGCTTCCGGAGATTCGTATTTGGTTCATGCCTATCATGCTCACAATTATGAGAACAAGGGCAGTTACGTAAATGGTTATTTTTTTATGCTTAACCATACGTTCCATCCAATCGACAAAACCACCAATCCAGCGCTTGTTAAGATGTTCTAAATGCCGGTCCTTTGGATAGGGTAGGAATGTGTAAATGATGGGAATAATAAGAAGACATAAAATAAAAATGGCCAGAATGCTCAATGAGGCGACAATACCAAACTCTTTTAGTAATTGGCTTTCCGTAAGAATAAAAGTTCCAAAACCTGAAGCAGTGGTAACATTGGTCATTAAGGTAGCATTACCAATTTTTGTTATTACCCGTTGTAAGGATTTAACCTTGTTGCCGTGAGATTTTACTTCATGTTGATATTTATTAATCAGGAAAATACAATTGGGTATACCAATGACAATGATTAAAGGTGGAATTAAGGCGGTTAGAACAGTTATTTCATAATTGAGTAGACCTATAATACCAAAGGTCCACATGACTCCAACACAGACTACAATCAAGGAAATAAATGTGGCTCTAAATGATCTAAAAAACAGGAAGAAAATTAATGACGTAATGAATAGGGCTGCACCAATAAAAAGCCCTATTTCATCGACAATATTCTGGGAATTTAATGTTCTTATATAAGGCATACCTGAAACACGGACATCTAGACCGGTCTCTTCTTCAAAACGTTGTATTTTTTCTTGTAGGTCATTAATTATAAAATCCTTTCTCACCGATGTGTTTACAATATCCTTTTTGAGATATAGAGCGGTCCTTATGGTTTTGGTTTTGGCATTGAAGAGAAAATTATCGTAAAAAGGATATTTATTGAACAACTCTTTTTGAAGTTCTTCTATTTGCGCTACGCTGGTGATAGAATCCTTTACAAAGGGTTCTAATTCAAATTGTTCTTTCTCGGTATTCTTAACAAGTTTCTGTAAGTCCTTAATGGATAATACAGTTTCAATTTCTTCAAAGTCTTTAAATGATTGGGCGAGATTATTCCAAGCATTGAATAATTCAACTGAAAATAGACTAGAGTCCTTAACGCCAAGCACTATGAGATTGCCTTCTTCGCCAAAAATCTTTAAAAATTCGTCGTAGGTCAGGTTTACCTCGTGTTCATCTGGTAATAGGTTTGCTTCGGTATATGTAAAGCGCATGTGTTTCCACTGCATACTAAAGAATACCGTAGCTAAAATAATGGCAATTAAAATGAAGATTTTGTTACGTAGAATTAAACGCGCAACAGCCTCCCAAAAACCAGTGGTAAAAAGTTTAAACATGCATTTTGCAAATGAGCCGCAAAGGTAGAAAAAACGCGGGGATTTGCCATTGAATTAACATGAATATAATAAAGTTAAAGGGAAATATTAAACGTAAATTTAAAGGCAATATTATCTTCAAAATTTGGCAAGTAATAGGCGCCATACCGATAGGCAAAACTGAGACCAAAACCGAATAGGAGCTTATTGATTTCTAAACCAGCTTCAGAATATATCTTTTCCAATGTGTTAAAAGTAACACCTTGATGCCTTTCAATATTGTCCATATTACCAACTGCAAATCTCGAAATTAAAACTAATTGAGGCTTAAACCACTCTGATACTTTAAATGGCCTGAAAAAATGTTTCAGTTGAAGTGTAGAAAACCTGTCACTAAAAAACTCATTAAAATACATGGTTTCAAAACTGTTGAAACCAGCGACTGAAAATCGCTGTAATATCGTTTCTTTAGTAATATTATTTGGATAGGCATGGTATAAATGGGTTAGAGGGGTTTCGCCCATAGCCAAACCACCAACGAGTGTTATCTTAGTGACATCTTGATTCTTATGAATGAATTGCTGTATGGCTCTAAAATCAACTTTTGAAAAATTAAAATTACTTCCCAGAACGTTCTTAAAGCTTTGAGTGAATTGTAAAGTGAATTTTGGGAAGCCGTCTTTGGTTTCGACGACCCTGTCATTAATTAAGTCATAGTTGCTAAAGGGACTCCACTGTAAACTAACCCTGGCCATACTTAAATCAAACGTATTGAAACTTCTGTCGTCTAACACAAAATTATAATCATAAGTGGGATTGATTTTATTGCTTGTTAATTGTGTTTCTGACAATAGATGATGAGAGATCTTATGTTCTAGACTAATGGATTTGGTAATGTGTCGATGAAATAAATCTATGTTTAAAAGACGTGGTTCAAAAAAAGTGAAGAAACGTTTATCTGTTAAGAAACTTGAACTACCTGTTTCTTGTAAATCGTCCGTATACGATAGGTTTATCCAGGTATTCGACGTTTTATTGATTCTGAAACCTCCTCCAATACTGAATTTATAACGCTTATCCTTAAATCCATAGACACCATAACCCTCGATGCGGTATCGTTCAGAAAAACGTTCATTGGTAACTCCTCCCAATCCTGTTCTAAATCCTTCATATTGGTTGAATTTTATCAGATAACGCAAATCCAAATCAAAAAAACCAATAGGAAAGTAGCCATTTCCAAGGGTTTTAAAAAATTCAGCCTTTTTTATGGAGTCTTGTGCAACGCGTTCAGGATTTTTACTTTTTACAACAGGCGGCTCTTGAGCCAAACTGCTTGTTACAAGTACCATTAAAATAACAACAAGCAGATGTTTAAGCATTTATTTTGTAGTAGTATTAAAAGACTAGCCGTACATAAGATGTCCTATGCTTAATTTTAATTAAACTGTCATTATCTCCTTTTCCTTGACATCCAATATGTCATCTATGCGTTTAACGTATTTATCCGTCAATTCTTGTATATCAATTTCGGCATTGGCTTGCAAATCTTCAGATACATCTGCTTTTTTTATGTCATTCATCGCCTCTTTTCGTGCACTTCTAACACCAATTTTTGCATCTTCGGTTTCTGCTTTAGCTTGTTTGGCCAAATCTTTTCGTCGTTCCTCTGTTAAGGGAGGTACGTTGATAATGATGGTCTCTCCATTGTTCATTGGGTTAAACCCGAGATTGGCAAGCATTATACCACGCTCTATTTCTTGTAGCATACTTTTTTCCCAGGGTTGTACGGAAATGGTACGTCCATCAGGCGTATTGACATTTGCTACTTGATTAAGAGGGGTTTGAGAACCATAGTAATCGACCATGACACTGCCCAGCATGGCTGGACTGGCCTTACCGGCACGAATATTAACCAGTTGTTTTTCAAGATGCTTTATTGCTGCATCCATTGCTTCTTGAGCTGTGTCGAGAATAAATTTAATTTCTTCGTTCATCGTTAAAAAATTTTAATTCGCTAATATCAAAATTTAGTCCAAAAGTGTTTTATATTTTTACTTTGGTGCCAATATTTTCACCTGAAACCACTTTGAGTAAGTTTCCTTTTTTGTTCATGTCAAACACTATTATAGGCAATTTATTTTCTTGACTTAGTGTAAACGCAGTGGTATCCATAACCTTTAATCCTCTACGCAGGACGTCTTCGAAGGTAATATCATCAAACTTTATCGCTGTAGTGTCCTTTTCTGGATCTGTATTATAGATACCATCAACACGAGTTCCTTTTAAAATTACATCAGCCTCAATTTCAATGGCACGAAGTACGGCAGCTGAATCTGTCGTAAAATAAGGATTCCCTGTGCCTCCCCCAAATATAACAACGCGCCCTTTTTCTAAATGCCGCATCGCTTTACGTCTTATAAAGGGTTCTGCTACTTCGTTAATTTTAATGGCTGATTGAAGGCGAGTTGGTATTCCGGCATCCTCAAGAGCACTTTGCAAGGCCAAGCCATTAATAACTGTGGCCAACATACCCATATGGTCTCCCTGAACACGGTCCATACCATTGCTAGCACCTGCAACGCCTCTAAAGATATTACCGCCACCAATAACGATGGCAACTTCAACGCCTTTATCTGTTATAGCTTTAATGTCTTGAGCATATTCGGCTAAGCGCTCAGGATCTATTCCATATTGGCGCTTTCCCATTAGAGCTTCACCAGATAACTTAAGCAGTATTCTTTTATATTTCATCAGATAGTATCTATTGCTTTTTAATGCTATAAAGTATAGTTCGGAGTCATAAACTGTTATGGAAACACTATATTACCGCAGCTCACTTTAAACATGTTTTGAAAGTTGAACAAAGCTACACAATTATAAGGAGCTGTAAAAGTGAAAAAAACACCAAAAAAAAGCCTTCACAAAATGAAGGCTTTATATAGTTATTCAGGTTTGTTTATCCCAAAGCAACGCGCTTAAAGGTTGTAACCTCGACATCTCCAATAGTTTTTACATAATCAGCAACACTGATTTTACTATCTTTAATAAAAGCTTGGTTTACTAAAGTGTTATCTTTAAAGAAACGGTTTAATTTACCTTTAGCGATATTATCTAACATGGCTTCTGGCTTACCTTCTTGGCGTAATTGATCTTTAGCGATTTCAATTTCTTTTTCAATCGTTTCAGCATCTACACCTTTTTCATCTAAAGCTATTGGATTCATGGCAGCAACCTGCATCGCTACATCTTTAGCAATGACATCTGCGCCTTCAACATTTGCAGAAAGGCCAACTAAAGTAGCAATTTTGTTGCCAGCGTGAATATAAGACCCAACAAAAGGTGCTTCGATTTTTTCAAAAGCATTAATATCTAATTTTTCACCAATGACTCCTGTTTGTTCTATAAGTTTGTCAGCAACGGACATACCGTTAAAATCTGCTGCTAATAGTTCGTCTTTTGAATTTACGGTTAAGGCTAAATCAGCTAACTCGTGAGCTAAATCAACAAAACTATCGTTCTTACCAACAAAGTCAGTTTCACAACCCAACACAATGGATACACCAACTGTTGCAGCATCATTAACTTTAGATATTGCGGCGCCTTCAGTAGATTCTCTGTCAGCTCTTTTGGCCGCTACCTTTTGACCTTTTTTACGTAATATTTCGATGGCTTTATCAAAGTCACCAGCTGCTTCAACCAATGCTTTTTTACAATCCATCATACCAGCACCAGTAGCTTTTCTTAGTTTGTTTACCTCTGCTGCTGTAACTTTTACAGTATTTTCCATGTTTTTCTAATTTAAAAAAGTCGAATAATGATGTTTACTAAGAGACCAAATTAAACGACTCTATTTAGAGTTTAAAAATATTTTTTATTCTTCTTCCTGGTCAGCAACTACAGCCTTTCGCTTTCTAGCTGTTGACTTTGCTTCTGGTTTAGATTCGGATTTTTTAGATTTGCCATCCTTTTCTGTGCGTTCTGCTTTTCTTTCATTAAGACCATCTTCTATTGCCGAGGCTACGATAGATAAAATCTTATTAATTGATTTTGAAGCATCGTCATTAGACGGGATAAGATAATCGACCTGACGTGGATCAGAGTTAGTATCTACCATTGCAAAAATAGGGATGTTTAATTTTTGAGCTTCCTTGATGGCAATGTGCTCACGCTTTATGTCTACAACAAATAATGCTCCTGGAAGACGTGTCATATCTGAGATAGAACCTAAGTTCTTCTCTAATTTTGCGCGTTGACGATCTACCTGTAGACGTTCTTTTTTGGATAGGGAATTGAATGTACCATCCTTTTTCATTCTATCAATAGAAGCCATTTTCTTAACGGCCTTTCTAATAGTCACAAAGTTGGTTAGCATCCCGCCTGGCCAGCGCTCTGTAATGTAGGGCTGGTTCACAGCACCAGCTTTTTCAGCAACAATGTCCTTAGCTTGTTTTTTAGTTGCTACGAAAAGGATTTTTTTACCAGATGCTGCAATTTTACTTAGTGCTGCACAGGTTTCTTCAATTTTAGCTGCTGTTTTGTAAAGGTTGATGATATGGATACCGTTACGTTCCATATAAATGTAAGGGGCCATGTTTGGATCCCACTTACGTGTTAGGTGACCGAAGTGTACACCTGCTTCAAGTAAATCTTTTACTTCTACTTTTTCCATTTTGTAATAGTTTACGTTCTGTTGAATTAGCAATGATTGAGTGGTTGCTTGCGCTTGCCTTAATCATTTAGATGCTAAACTAAATCCTGATGGTTTCATCATGGACAACAAAAACTGGGTTTAAGTTGTGCTGAACTATTCAGCGTTTTCAATAAATAAAATTCAGAATCTGAGTAAACAGATTCTGAATTCTGAATTGTTGGATATTAACGTTTAGAGAACTGGAATTTCTTACGCGCTTTCTTCTGACCGAATTTCTTACGCTCTACCATTCTTGGATCTCTTGTTAATAGACCTTCTGGCTTCAATATCGCTCTGTTTTCAGCATCTAACTCGCACATAGCACGAGATAATGCCAAACGTACGGCTTCTGCCTGGCCGGTGATACCACCTCCATATACGTTAACAGTAATATCAAAGTTGCCATCATTGTTAGTCATGACCAAAGGTTGATTTACTTTATACTGTAATGTTCCAGTAGTAAAGTAATCTGCCATGCCTTTTTTGTTCACCGTAATGTTACCTTTTCCTTTGGCAACGTATACACGGGCAACGGCCGTCTTTCTACGGCCAATTTTGTGAATTACTTCCATTAGTTAATGTCGTTTAATTTAATTGCTTTTGGTTTTTGAGCTTCGTGTTTGTGCTCAGCACCAGCAACAACAGTTAAGTTTCGGAAAAGTTGCGCACCAAGTTTGTTCTTGGGCAACATTCCTTTAACTGACTTCTCTACTAATCTTGTTGGATTTTTATCAAAAAGTTCAGTAGCAGTCAGGCTTCTTTGACCACCTGGATAACCCGTATGGCGGATGTAACTTTTATCCGTCCATTTGTTACCCGTTAAGTTGATTTTTTCTGCATTAATAACGATAACGTTATCACCGCAATCAACGTGTGGCGTAAAGTTAGGCTTATGCTTACCTCTTAAAAGTATTGCTACTCGTGAAGCTAAGCGACCTAAGTTTTGACCATCAGCGTCTACTAAAACCCACTCCTTGGTAACGGTAGCTTTGTTAGCAGAAACTGTTTTGTAGCTTAATGTGTCCACACTAATTTGATTTTTAATCGCGTTTCTAACGCAATTGATTAAACAATTCTCTTCAAAAAAGAGTTTGCAAATTTACGATAAACTACGGGATTACCAAATGAAGATTAAGATATTTTTAGCCTGAAAATCAGATATCTGCTATGAGGTCTTTTTAACTGAATTTTTTAATTAAAAAAGGGGTGAGAGAAATTAAGGACAGCTGTTGGGACCTATTAAATTTATAAATCAATCAATCGGAACAACAAGGACTGGAATTTTGGATTTCTTTATGAGTTTACTTGAAACACTACCAACCATAGCCTCGTAAAGAAAATTGTGCTCTTCATAACCTATAACAATCATGTCAATATCGAGTTTATCTGCCTCTTCTAGAATCATCTCTAAGGTTGCGCCTTGAATGAGCAAGCCTTCGGCATCAATGTTGTTTTCCTTAAATTTTTCTGCGTAGCTTTCAAGGGTTTTATGTTCTTCTCGTAATTCTGATGCTCGGAAATCCCTTATATATTGCGGGCCTACGTCGTAACCCACAAAGTCAGGATCTGGCGCAGCCACGTGTAATAACCAAACTTTTGAATTGAACTTGCTAGCGAACTTATTGGCCATATGAATGAGTAGCTGTTCGTTGCCATTAAAGTCTATGGTTACTAGTATATTGTCCATAATTTTGAGAATTAAATCACCTTTGTTAAAAGTTATTTCAAGATACTAAATTTAACGGTACCCTCAATGATATTTATTGAACAGCATATTGGCTCGTGTTCCTTAATTTGTAATTAATCTATTCAAATCTGAGGCAGGTCGTACTCATTTATTGGAAATCTTAGTAGCGGCTGTTGAATCCATGAATTATATGGAATTAAAGCATGACTACAGTAAAATAATCTTGCAGCGTAATTACCAATAAAATTTCAAACATTTACCAATATTATTCTTCCACAGGTTTAACTTCTACGATTTCATACATATCTTTTCCATCCACTTGAATGGGCTGATAATAGGTTTCGCCAAATTGAACATAGGTTTGATCACCTATTTTTACTTCTTCACCACCCTCAGGTAAATTAGGCACAATGGTACCGGCCGTAGCTGGTACTACAATGTAACCCTCTTCATTCTGAGCGTAAAATGCCCCACCATAATAGTAATTTTCATCCTTGTCGGATACTTTTACTTTTTCTGCTTCTTTTGGAATCTCTGGAACTTGAGCACCGACTGGGGCCTGCACAGCAACAAAACCATCCTCGGTTTTCATGTAATAGGTGCCATTTTCATAGTGGTACTCTTCTTTGTTTTCCTCTTTTTTATCGCTGCTATCATTTACAATACTTACGATAATGGCAGTAGTGGCCAAAGAAGTTACAAAGTAACCCCACGGACGATAATAAGGACCCCAATAATAAGGTGTATAAGGATGGTAATAATATGGCCTATGGCAATAGTAGTGATAGCCTCCATATCTGTATGGTGGTCTTCTGTAGGGTCTGTAACTAGGTCTCACTACTGTATTTCTTCGATTAATGTTGACATTCCTACTTCTATCAATATTAATATTGTTATTTCCAACACGATTAGTATTACCTATTTTAGCAGTTCCACTTCGATTTGTTGTGCGGTTGGTGACATTAGAGGTCTTTCGATTAGTCGTTCTATTCGTTGAAGAAGGTCTATTTACATCTCGAGTTGTTGCTCTATTCGTTCCTCCATTTATAGGTCGTTTTGCAGTAGTAGGTCTAGATGTAGATGGCCTGCTGGTTGGTCTAGCCGCTGGCTTAGGACGAGATGTTGGTCTACTCACGTTTCTGCTTGGCGGTCTGCTGACATTTCTTGATCCGCCAGTGCTATGCCGCATGCGTTGTGCTTCTAATTGCTCGGGCAGAACCATAAGTACTAATCCAAAAAAGAAAACTATAGTTAATTTTATGTGTTTAGAAATAATCATGTGAGATGTGTTTTTTTGAATTAAGATTTAGCAAGAATACTAATGAGTTTCGCATTTGCTGGTGGCGAAAAATTAAACATACTTTCGGGTAAATCTATATTAATATTCCAATTGGTAAAGGTACCTTGATATTGCTGATACCCATTTTTCTTATCGATAAATAGGTAGCGTTTTGGTAAAAATAGGGCTGTATTACTAATCCATAATTGAAAGGTCGTGTCAGCATTACTTGACATAACATGAAAACATTCTTCACCATCAACCACTTTCATCCCTAAGTATTTGAGATTGTCAAAGTAGTTTAAAACATCATCCGTAAGCGAAGGATAAAATAAATCCGCTGCAGGAAACTTCATTCCAAATTTAGCATTCATGGAATCAATCATTGTTATAATATTGTCCGGAGCCTCTACGGTTACATAGTTGTTTTCATCAAAAGAGTAATACGTCACTAGCTCGCCGTTATACCATATGGCTCTGTTTCCTTTATCGCCACGACTATGCACAGCCATCTTATCTGGACCAACCATATGAACTTGATGAGTTCCAAATTGCCTTTCGTTCTCAAATAGATCATTGAGAACATCAGTTGATGTTTCCAAGTTAAATGTGACGGAGGTGAGTTCTCCAATAACAGAACTCATTTTGTCTAACAAATCAACAGCGACTGTATCGATTTTTGATTCATTTTGACTAAAACCAGAAACAGTGGTAAAACTTAAGAGAAGAATAAAAATGTTTTTCATTGAATGACTTAATTTTGAGAGGTTTAAATTTACTTATTTTTTTGTTTAAAATACATTCAAGAATAAAAATAAACCTTCACTCCAGAGTACAGAGGGCTTAATTAGACAAATCCATAAATTATTTACAAAGGAGAATTAATTTATTCTACTTTTTCCTTAAGCTTCTTAAAAGTGTTATCTAAAATGGGAATTTCTAAACCGATAATTAATTGGTAACGCTGATTTTTAAGATTGGATTCTTGGCTATTGTTTGGCTCTAAACTTCCAATATCCTGTTCAAAAGGATTTTGAAATCTTGAGGAGCCAGAAGCGTATGTAACTCCCAATATTATATTTGCCCATGACATCGCCCAGTCTATACCTCCGCTTAAGTGATAAAAATCGGCGCCAATAGCATCGTCAGCTGCTTCTGATGTTGAAATGTCAAATGCCGTAGCATTAGTTTTAAAGGCATTAAAATCTGTTGAAAACCCAAAATACGATTTTAATTTCTCACTCATATAGATTTCGCCTCCAACACCAAAATTAAATACATTACTTCGTTGCTCATTGAATAATACGGTTGTTAGCTCAGGCTCACCAATGTCAATTTCAGGAACATCAATTCTGGAATATTTAGATAAACCTGCAACATAATCTATGTTGAGATGTATTCGGCTTTTTTTCACAGGAATACCGGCCCCTATTGAGATTCCAAATGGTTCCTTTCTTTTGGCATTGAGATCGTTAAAAGCATAGTCGTAGAATACATCAGATCCAGTACTTACCCCAGCTATTACTTCGTTATAGTTATAACTTCCTTCTTCAAAAATTTCTATGTATGGAACATTAATATTTAGTCCAATATCTATAGAATTAATTTTGTAATTGGCACCGATTTTTATTTCGAGACCATAAGATTTTTGCTCAAAACCTATTCGGTTAAGAAAATAAGCCACATTATCTTGGTTGTATTGAATGGTTTGACTTATACTTCGACCACCACTGTAACGATATGAAGTAGCAAATCCAGAAATACCTAAACTTAGATTACTGTTGACCTTATGAGCCCAAGTTAGGCCATACCAATCTTCCTTTACATTACTCTCAATTGAGGCTTTGAGGTTATAGTTTTCGACATCTGGGAAGGATGTTAGAATATTATCCGTAATTTCTCGGCTCGATATGCTTAAATTCAGATTACCTCTACGGCGAGAAATAAAGGAATATCCAAAGCGTTCGCCAAAAAGGGTAAAAGTTCCTCCTGCCATAGAAGGTACCCCACCAAAAGACTTGTCGTCTAACTGTCTTTGCTCATCAAAGGCTGCAGTTAGTTTTAAGACATTTAACTCATAGGCTTTAGCATTAAACGCAAAACCTGTATTTTCTAATTCAGTTAACCGCGCAGGATTGTAATATACCAAACCAATATCGGACACACTCCCAGTTACATTTCCAGAAAGTAAAATAGAACGGTTACCAAAGTTATTATACTTATAATTACCTTGTTGACCCCAAGAATAAAGTGAAAAAGCAACTATTAAAAACTTTATAAATTTCATGGATATTAAATTGACTCCAGGGGCTTTTAAATTTAAATTTTAAGTCTTTTAAGGGAATTGGATTTATGCTAATCCGTTAGGTTTGAAGCCTAATAATTATCAATGCAATCTAAATGATTTTTTACAAGAATCCATATTATTTAGAAACCACCAATTTATCTGAATTCTTCCCTAAACGTTGTAAGTGTTTTAAAGCCTCTGATACGGAGGTGTCCAACAATCGAACACGTTTTGAATCTACATACATGATTGAACCAGACCAAGGTACTGGTGAACCGGGAAAATAAATAACATCTTCCCCTGTTTTTAAGGACTCAATTTTAAATCCCATTTGCGCATTATCATCAAATTCAACCAATACAGGTTTAAAATTTTCTGGAGACTTTTTGGAAGTTGCAATGCCGTCCGTTATTCCCTTAAAGAAAATGTATCCAGGAATTTTTGATAATATAGTATCTTCTAAGTATTTGCTAAAATGTCTAACACGTTTCCGATTTGCTAATAAACCAACAATAAAACAAACGATTAAAAATAGGATAGCAATGATAAAATCAGTTAATACATCCATTCCGAAAAACTTAAAGGAATAATGCTTGCTGATGGGATGCGCAATCAATCTCAAAACCATAATTATCTTGTATAAAAGAAAGCCAACTATGGAAATAGGGATTAATAGAAAAAAGCCATTCAACAGTGTTTTTTTTATAAAGCTCATAGGTTGTGTGTCGGATATATTAGTCTATTTTTAGAGTACCAATAAAAGGTATGTTTTCAAAAATCTCTGCACGCACAGCACTCAGCAAATAGTGTTCAACTTGATAAAATTGTGCAGCTACTTCCGACCCAGCAACTTTTCTAACCTTTTTAGTATATTTAGATATAAGGCTATTTTGTTTTTTGTTTAGACGCTCTGCTTTGTTTATAAGTTCATCCGCTTTGTCTCCTTGTAATTCCGAATAATTTTCGACATAATTGCTAAGAAGGTCAATACGCTCTTTTCCAAGGGCTTTTCGCTCCATTTCATAAGTGTCATAGACTTGCCAAAAACTATCATTTACAGAATTTCCAAGAAATTCTGATATCAATGATTTTTTCTCCATTCCATATAAGGATTGAAGTAAATCGACCTCCTCGGTTGCCGATTGCGCCTGTAGTGAAATCATTGATAGAAGTAGTAAAAATGCTGAAAGGACCGTTTTGAATGTTTTAGTTTTCATGATTTAGATTTTTTCTATTTAAAGGTGTTATTGTTTTTTCGAAAATAACTTATGTACTTAAGAGGAATAGATAATTGTAAAGCTAAGCCTCATTTTTAAGAAGGGGACCTAAATATTAACTAAAAATAAT
Source organism: Winogradskyella aurantia (assembly GCF_002266855.1). Taxonomy (GTDB): domain Bacteria; phylum Bacteroidota; class Bacteroidia; order Flavobacteriales; family Flavobacteriaceae; genus Winogradskyella; species Winogradskyella aurantia. The sequence continues at coordinate 650,814 of NZ_NGJN01000001.1, forward strand.
ACTATTTTTTGAATGTGATAGTTTACTCGGCGTCAAATGAATTAGAAATTTCAAGTGAATATTGCAAAGGGATGCCTCAAGCTTTCGTTGCTCTCAATAATCTATCATTTATAGATTTACCTAAGCCATAATCTGGAAGCACCTCAGCAATAATAATATCTAGATTTTGTTTGTCAAGCTTGTGCAAAGCATCGTAAATAGTTGACGCCGCTTCAGCCATATCGCTGGTTTTGGATAACACGATTTGGGAAGTAATATGCGGATCTTCAATTGCTGAATTGAAAACAATCAATCCAACCCGTTTATCTTTATATCTATTGATAGAGTCAGGTAGGTTAGTGGATAAAACGGTTTTAGTTTTAGGCGCGTAGTGCCGCTCTAGCATTCCTGGAGCATCGGGGTTAATTTCTTTTTTATTTTTAATTGTAATGGGACCAACAACAGTCTCAATAGCCTCGATAGGCGTAGAACCTAAGCGATAGATGACCGGTTCATCATTCTCAAATCCTATGATTGTAGATTCAATACCACTTTTACACGGGCCGCCATCTAATACCATTTTAATAGAATCCTTGAAGTACTGCTCTACATGCTTTGCTGTTGTAGGGCTAATACTGCTAAAAGGATTTGCACTTGGCGCCGCAAGAGGAAAGGACAGCTTTTTTAAAAGCTCTAATGTCATGGGATGATTTGGTACCCGGACAGCGACTGTATCTTTTCCTGCCGTTATGAGGTCAGGAATACTAGAATTCTTTTTTAGTACCAAAGTGATGGGGCCTGGCCAAAATGCTTCTGCAAGAAGTTTTGCTTTTTCAGGAACAGATGCCGCAATATCAGGCAAAAAATCAATAGATGGAATATGGACAATTAGAGGATTAAAAAAAGGACGTTTCTTAGTTTCAAAAATGCTTTCAATGGCCTTTTTACTGAAGATATTTCCTGCTAAACCATAGACAGTTTCTGTGGGTATAGCAACTAATTCTTCCGAATTTAAAAGAGCTATGGCTTTTGATATGTCTTTTGAAATAATACTCATATGTCCATAAAGACTGTAAAATTACTTCAAAAAAGTCATGTTTAATGTGCTTCTAACCAATTATCACCAATACCTAAATCGACATCGAGCGGAACGGCAAGCTTGTATGCGCCTTCCATTTCGGTTTTGATTAAGGATTTCATTTCTTCGAGTTCAGGTTTATAAATGTCAAACACTAATTCATCATGGACTTGTAAAAGCATCTTTGATTTATAATTACCCACCTCAAGTTTACTGTATATATTGATCATCGCTATTTTAATAATATCAGCAGCACTACCTTGTATTGGAGCATTAACAGCGTTACGCTCGGCAGCTCCCCGCACAACGGCATTGCGAGAATTAATATCTTTTAAATAGCGTCGGCGGCCTAAAACAGTTTGCACATAGCCGTGATCTCTGGCAAAATCTACCTGCTTATTCATGTAGGCTTTTAACTTAGGATACGTCTCGTAATAGGTGTCAATTAATTCCTTGGCTTCCCCTCTGGAAAGATCAGTTTGATTGCTCAGGCCAAAAGCTGAAACACCATAGATAATTCCAAAATTTACGGTTTTTGCATTTGCCCGCTGTTCACGTGTTACTTCAGAAAGAGGGACGTTGAACACTTTTGAAGCTGTTGAAGCATGAATATCTTCGCCATGGTTAAATGCTTCAATCATTGTTTCCTCTTCGCTTAAGGCTGCAATTATTCGAAGTTCTATTTGGGAGTAATCCGCAGCTAAGAGTATAAAATCTTCATTTCTCGGAATAAACGCTTTACGCACTTGTCTGCCCCGTTCTGTGCGGATTGGGATATTCTGTAAGTTAGGATTGTTACTACTCAAACGACCCGTTGCAGCAACAGTTTGCATATAATCCGTATGCACCCGACCCGTGCTGGGTTCCACTTGTTCAGGTAAGGCATCTACATAAGTACTTTTTAGCTTGGCAAGGCCTCTATAATCCAATATATTTTGAATGATATCGTGGTCCTTTGCCAAATAACTGAGTACATCTTCTGCCGTAGAATATTGACCTGTTTTTGTTTTTTTGGGCTTGTCCACTAATTTCAGTTTTTCAAATAGCACAATACCCAATTGCTTTGGAGAGGCAATATTAAATTCTTCTCCTGCGGCTTCATAAATCTTTTTTTCTAGGGTCGCAATGTCATTATTAAGGTCACTAGATAGGGAATTCAAAAAGGCTTTATCTAGATTAATACCTTCCAGCTCCATAGCGGCCAAGACACGAACTAAAGGTATTTCAATATCATCAAATAATTTCTGTGTATTGGCTTCGGTCAATTCGTTTTGAAAATGTTCTTTTAACTGCAAGGTAATATCTGCATCCTCAACCCCATATTCAGTTTGTTTTTCCAAGGGTACCTCACGCATGGATAATTGGTTTTTCCCTTTTTTACCAATTAACTCGGTTATTGAAATAGGTGTATAGTTGAGGTAAGTTTCGGCGAGGACATCCATATTATGTCGCATATCTGGATTAATCAGGTAATGTGCCAGCATGGTGTCAAACAATTTTCCTTTTACCTCAATATTATACTTGGCAAGTACCTTTATATCGTATTTTAAGTTTTGACCAATTTTCTCAATACTGTCATTTTCAAAAAAAGGCCTTAAAACTTCTATCAATTCTTGAGCCTCATCTTTATTTTCGGGAAACGGCACATAAAATCCTTTGCCAATTTCCCAAGCAAATGCAATGCCCACCAATTCTGCAGTTAATGGATTAAGTCCTGTTGTTTCCGTATCAAAACAGACTGAGGATTGATTCAACAAGTTTTTCACAAACAATTTGGTAGCCATACCTGGAGCCACACTTTGATAGAAGTGCGCTGTTGACTCTATAGTTCTACGTTTAAATTCAGAATCGCTTTCAACTTCCCCGTCTGTATCACCTCCAAAAAGTGAAAATTGACCTGCCCCAGCTGATTTTTGTTCTTTTGGAGTTACGTTAGGAGCAGTAGCCTTTTCAGAACTTTCAGTCTTTGCTTCCGCAGGTTCTTCTGCAAATGTTTTCAGGAAATTATCAGTTAAGCGTCTAAATTCTAATTCTTGAAAAATTTCCTTAACCTTGTCTATGTCTGGGTGGTCTAATTCAAAATCCTTGGCATCAAAGGTTACTGGAACATCGAGCATAATTTTTGCCAGTTCCTTTGATAATTTTCCTAACTCTGCATTGGCCTCTACTTTTTCCTTCATTTTTCCTTTAAGCTCATGTGTATTTTCTAGAAGACCTTCCATACTGCCAAACTGTTTGATGAATTTTTTTGCTGTTTTTTCACCAACACCTGGAAGACCAGGAATATTATCTGAAGCATCACCCATCATGCCTAAAAAATCAATAACCTGTTCGGGGGTTGCTACTTCAAATTTCTTTTGAACTTCAGGGATGCCCCAAGTTTCGTAGCCACCACCAAAAACTGGTCGATACATAAAAATATTGTCAGTTACCAGTTGTGCAAAATCCTTATCAGGTGTAACCATAAAAACTTTGTACCCTTCTTTTTCTGCTTGTCTAGATAAGGTGCCTATGACGTCATCTGCTTCATAGCCTTCTTTTACCATGATAGGAATGTGCATGGCTTTGAGTATATCATGAATATAAGGAATGGCCGTTCGTATCCCTTCCGGTGTTTCGTCTCTATTAGCTTTATAGGCTTCAAACATCTCAACACGATCTACACTTCCGCCTTTATCAAAGCAAACTGCCAAATGGTCTGGACGCTCACGTTTTATAACATCTAAAAGGGAATTCATAAAGCCCATAATAGCTGAGGTATCCTCACCTTTTGAATTTATTCTAGGATTTTTTATAAAAGCATAGTACCCACGAAAAATAAGAGCGTAGGCGTCAACTAGGAAAAGGCGTTTTTGATCTGACATGGAATTGATTTTGAAGTGTATAAAACTACAAAAACTTAAGGGTTATTTTAAATGTAATTTGTATTTTCAGGGGCTTAAAAAATTCATATGCGCACATTTTCTATGGCTGTCCATGGTGGAGCCGGAACCCTTATCAAAGGCCTGATGACTCCAGAATTAGAAGAAGAGTATACCCAAGCACTTAAAGTTGCTTTAGATGCTGGTTATAAAATCCTTTCGGAAGGGGGAAGTTCACTGGATGCCGTGGAGGTTTCAGTAAAGCGTTTGGAGGATTCACCACTCTTTAATGCCGGAAAAGGCTCTGTTTTTACAGCGCAAGGCACTCACGAGATGGATGCGGCGATAATGGATGGCAAAACCTTAAATGCGGGTGCGGTGTCTTTGGTTACAGGAATTAAAAACCCTGTATCGCTTGCTCGAGATGTTATGGACAAGAGCTATCACGTTTTTTTGGCGGGAAATGGAGCGATGGAATTTGCTAAAGAATTAGGTTATCAATTAAAAGACGAAACATACTTCTACGACGAGGTTAGATATAAACAATGGCTTGGAATAAAGGACAGTGATAATTTTCAGCTTGATCATAGTGTAAAAAAAGACGGCAAGTTTGGTACTGTTGGAGCCGTGGCTTGTGACAAGGAAGGGAATGTTGCGGCAGCAACGTCTACAGGTGGTATGACGAACAAGAAATGGGGACGTATAGGGGATTCACCTATGATAGGTGCTGGAAACTATGCCAACAATAAGACCTGTGCCGTATCCTGCACTGGAAGTGGTGAATTCTTTATCAGGGGAGTTGTGGCTTATGATGTAGCTACACTGATTGAGCATAAGGGATTGAGCCTGAAAGACGCTGCAGATGAGGTTATCTACAAGCGGATTTTAGAGATTAATGGAGATGGCGGATTAATAGCTGTTGACGCTAAAGGCAATATAGCAATGCCATTCAATACAGAAGGTATGTACCGCGCATTCAAATCTTCAAACGGGAATCAAAAAATAGGTATTTACAAGGATTAGATAAAGGGTGCTTCAATCGGTAAGACCTTAACTTCACGTTTTTTAATATCATATTGGTCACTGTTGGAAAGGACGTGAATCGTTAAATTGGTCATTGTCATTGGTGTTCCTTCCTCAAGAATTTTTTCATTGTTATGCGTTAAGGTGCTTCCGTCAAAAATAATAACCATACCCGAACCAATTACCGTACAATCATTTCCATTTTTTATGATCATACCGGTATCTTCCGCCAAACCAAAACCTATGAGATGAGGAAATTTAGCAACCGCTTCCGATTGCCTCCCAAAACGACCACGTCTTATAAAATGGGTATCTATTATGGCATCAGGCAATAAACCTAAGCCATTATACATATTGACAGCACCTTTTATAAAAGATTCTGACGCACTGCCGCCAGAAATCATTTCATTGGCCATAGCCATTGCTCCCGCACTCGTCCCAGCAATAACAAAACCCGTTTCATTTTTGTAGCGATCTACTAAGATTTTATGAATACTAGTACCTCCGATTTTATCTGTAATTTTAGACTGATCACCTCCAGAAAACATGACGCAATTGGCATTGCGTATGAGCATTAGGGCATGTTCTGTCTCCGAATCTTCTTTAGAACGAATATCTAAAACGTCAATATTCTTGCACCCAAGTTTTGAGAATGCCTTTAAATAATTATCTCCAACCTCAATAGGAATGCTCGACGCGGTAGGGATTACAACGATATTTGCATCTTTGCCGCCGGCTTCCTTAACCACATGGGCAAGTATGCCTTCCTCAACGAATTCAAGTGTGTACATTTCTTCCTTTTCAATGCCCTTATCCTCGTTACCGCCTATTGGTATTAGGGTTCCCTTAATTTCATTCATAACAACAAGTGTAAAATATTCGGTAAAAATAAATTAATTTTCCTGTTGAAAATACTATATTTAACATCTTTCACTAACAAATAATCAACTGCTATGGAGATACGAAGTATAAATGCTATGAGAGGTCCAAACTATTGGTCCATAAGGAGGCATAAGTTAATAGTAATGGTTTTAGATCTTCAGGACATGGAGGAAAAGCCTTCTAATAAAGTTGATGGATTTTATCAACGATTAAAAGCCATGTTCCCTGGCATGTACGAGCACCGCTGTTCTGTAGGAGAACCAGGAGGTTTTTTTCAAAGAGTGGAGGAAGGCACATGGATGGGTCATATAATAGAGCATATAGCTTTAGAGATACAAACCTTAGCAGGAATGGATGTTGGCTTTGGAAGAACAAGGGGCTATGGTGAAAAAGGGGTATACAACGTCGTGTTTGCTTATATGGAAGAGTCCGTTGGTCGTTATGCGGCAAAGGCATCGGTTAAAATATGTGAAGCACTTATTTCAGGAGACGATTATGATTTGTCTGCTGATATTCAGGAAATGCGTGAATTGCGTGAAGCCGATCGTTTAGGGCCAAGTACAGGTTCTATCGTTGCTGAAGCGGAAGCTAGAGGTATTCCATGGATACGATTAAATAAATATTCACTCTGTCAATTGGGCTATGGCGCAAATCAAAAGCGGATACAAGCAACCGTAACAAGTGAAACAAGTAGTATTGGTGTTGAATTGGCTTGCGATAAGGAAGACACCAAATATCTTTTGGAACAAGCTGAGGTTGAGGTGCCAAGAGGCGATATTATTAAACGTGAGCGCAGCTTGGAGGACGCTTGTCGATATGTTGGATATCCCTTAGTAATTAAACCAATCGACGGTAATCATGGAAGAGGAATTACCGTAAACATAAATAATTATGAAGACGCTTTAGAGGCATTTAGACAGGCTAAAGAAAGTTCACGTAGCGGCTCTATTATAGTTGAAAAATATATAACAGGGGAGGATTATAGACTTCTTGTAATAAACAATAAATTGGTGGCAGCTGCGAAACGCACTCCTGCTCATGTCATCGGTGATGGAAAATCAACAGTACAACAATTAATTGATAAGGTCAATAAAGATCCTAGACGTGGGTATGGTCATGAAAATGTTTTAACCCAGATATCCGTTAACGAATTAACTAAAACCATCATTAAGGATGCAGGCTATACCCTTGATTCCATACTTGCAGACGGGGAGACATTAATACTAAAGGATACTGCAAATCTAAGTACTGGTGGCACCGCTGAGGATGTAACAGATATCGTGCATCCCGCAAATATTTCTATGGCAGAGCGAATATCTAAAATTATTGATTTGGATATTTGTGGTATTGACGTTATAACCACAGATATTACAAAACCACTATCCGAAACAGGCGGAGCCGTTTTAGAAGTTAATGCTGGTCCTGGTTTTAGAATGCATTTGGCCCCTACAACTGGTCTCCCGCGAAATGTCGCTGCTCCTGTAATTGACAAGTTATTTCCTATAAAAGGTGATACGGGGCGTATTCCTATCATAGCCCTTACGGGAACTAACGGTAAGACAACGACATCAAGATTAATTGCACATATTGCAAAAATGAGTGGATATCGCGTAGGATATACAACCAGTGATGGAGTTTATATTCAGAACAGATTATTAATGACAGGTGATTGCACTGGTCCGGCAAGTGCGGAGTTTGTTTTGAAAGATCCTACGGTGAACTTTGCAGTTTTGGAATGTGCCCGTGGTGGACTTTTACGTGCGGGTTTAGGCTTTAAGAAATGCGATGTGGGAATCGTTACAAATGTTGCCGCAGACCATCTCGGTTTAAAGGGTATACATACCATAGAGCAGTTGGCGAAAGTAAAAGGTGTAATTCCAGAAACCGTTTTACCCGACGGTTATACCATATTGAATGCAGATGATGATTTGGTTTATGATATGAGACGATCTGTTCAATCTAATGTGGCTTTATTCTCAATGGATGAGAATAATCCGAGGATAAAGGCGCTTCAACGCTTACACGGTATTACTGCAGTTTATGAAAACGGTTATGTAACGATTTGCCGTGGCGAATGGAAAATGCGATTAATGCAGGCTGAGAATATTCCACTAACTTATGGTGGGAAAGCAAAATTTATGATTCAAAATGTATTGGCGGCGGTATTGGCTGCCCATGTGCAAGGTATAAGTAATGAAGATATAAAGGCCGCTTTAGAGACCTTTATCCCTTCAGCAGCTCAAACTCCTGGGCGGTTGAATCTTTTTGAGTTTGAAAACTTTAAAATCTTATTAGACTATGCCCATAACCCGGCAGGCATGCGTGCTTTAAAGAAATTTACGGATGAGTTGGAGGCGACCGTTAAGGTTGGTATTATTGCGGGTATTGGTGATAGGCGCGTAGAGGATAATAATGAAATGGGCAAAATTGCTTCTGAAATGTTTGATGAGATAATCATTAGACAAGATAAACGTCTAAGAGGTAAGACTGAGGAAGAACTTATAAAAATGCTAGATGATGGGATTAAAATGCATGACCCTAATAAAAAGACGACCATAATTCCGTCTGAACGTGAGGCAATTACATATGCCGTGAAACATGCTAAGAAAGGTTCCTTGATTATTTTAAGTAGTGATGTTGTGCCCGATGCCCTCGATTTGGTCAAGGAATTGAAAGAAAAAGAATCGAAGGGAGAATTAAAATTCACATAAAAAAAGCCGAAACAATGGTTTCGGCTTTAATAGCACATTTATTTAAACTTAACAGACCTAGCCAAAAAATACTAGTGGTTGTAATCTGTCATTATCTTAACAAAGCTTTACAGTTTTAACCTTTATTTGTAGGCTTTTTCTATACGCTTTAACACTTATAATTTCGTTACTTTTCTTGCGGTTAATTTTTAAAACCTTAGCTTTAAGTTCAGAAGAAATAGTAGTTTTCTTAACTTGAGGTTTTTCAGTACCGAATATTTTGTCCTTTTCGGCACTGCTATTAACAACCGACCCGTTCTGAGCAAAAGTTGTTGAAAAAAATATCAAGAAAAATAGGAGGATTAGACCCTGTTTCATGATTTGAGGAATTAATGGATTAATTGGTACTAAAGTAACATGAAATATTGAATTGCCTTAATATTCTAGATGAAAAATGATGATAAATGGATAAGATGAATTAATTCGTTAATAATTTCGACCAAATGCAAATAATGGACTGGCAATTGATACATTACAATAAAATAACCCTTGGAGCACAAGATTTTATATCGGGCAGACGAAAGTTACCTCTAAAAAAGTAAAGACGTTATAACATATATTTTTAGTCCCTTAAATTCCGTATAATACATGACAGATTATAAAGATAATACCTATTTCGACTTGTTTTCTAAGCAAAAACAAAATCAATTTAGAGTAGCGCAATCCACATACAAAGAAAGAATTAGAAAGTTAGATAAGCTTCAGCGAGCTTTGGAATATACTTACAGGGAAGCTATTCACGAAGCTTTATATAAGGATTTAGCCAAGCCGAAAATAGAAGCTGAATTATCAGAAATTTACCAAATTCTGGGAGACATTAAATATGTAAAAAAACATTTGCGTCAATGGATGCGAAAGCAAAAAGTAAAGACACCAATTTCATTATTGGGCTCTAGTTCCTACTATATTTTTGAACCAAAAGGGGTATGTTTAATAATTTCACCATGGAACTTTCCCTTTAACTTAACCTTTGGGCCTTTAATCTCTGCCATTGCAGCTGGTAATACAGCCATCATTAAGCCCTCTGAGATGACGCCAAATTCGTCGGCATTAATGGCTAAAATTATTGAAGATCTTTTTTTAGAAGAAGAGGTTGCACTGATACAAGGCGAAGTTGAGGTCTCTACAGAATTGCTAAAATTACCATTTAACCATATTTTCTTTACAGGCTCACCTCAAGTGGGTAAGATTGTTATGACCGCCGCTGCCAAACATCTGTCTTCTGTAACCCTTGAATTAGGCGGTAAGTCGCCAACTGTGGTGGATGACTCTGCTAATATAGATGCTGCTGCAAAAAAAATTGTCTGGGGTAAATATATGAACTGTGGGCAAATTTGTGTGTCACCAGATTATGTTTTGGTAGACGCCAAAATTGAATCTCAACTTATTAATGCTTGTAAAAAATGGATTAAAACTTACTTTCACGATGAGCCTCAAACCTCTAGTTCCTATGGTAGAATTGTAACGGATAAACATTTTAATCGCTTAAAGGGCCACATAGAAAATGCGGTAAATCTTGGCGCAAAAATTGAAATAGGCGGCGACACGGAGGCTAAAGATAAATTTATAGCACCAACCATTGTATCAGGTTTAAAAGAAGAGGCTAGTTTGCTAAATGAGGAAATTTTTGGTCCCATACTGCCAATTGTCACCTACCATAACCTTAAAGACGCTATAGCCTATATAAATTCCAAAGAAAGACCATTGGCACTTTACATTTACAGTAAGACCAAGGCAAATATAAAAGCAGTTATTCAAAACACAAGAGCTGGTGGTACATGTATTAATAACAATGTCGTTCACTATGCCAATCATAATTTACCTTTTGGAGGTATAAATAATAGTGGAATTGGCAAGAGTCACGGGTTTTATGGGTTTAGAGCTTTTTCTAATGAGCGAGCGGTGGTGAAGCAACATACATTTGGAGTTACTGAATTTCTATTTCCGCCATACAGTAGTTTAAAGGAAAAATTTGCACAACTGACCATAAAATGGTTTTAAATGGAATGTTAGAGGCCTTTTTTTAGGAGTGGTCAGTTTTATTATAAAAATCCGATTGGATTTGTTCATTAACGCCATCTTGAAATTTAGTCATGCTAAACCATTGATGTATAGAGTAACTTCCTGTCTCACCTTTTTTATTTACAGCGATATAACCCACTTGAAAATCTTTGTAATTACTATTAGGTTTCTTCACAATTCTGTGGATAGCCTCTTCACAAGCTTCTTGTGGCGATTTGCCCTGGCGCATCAATTCAACGACTAAGAAGCTCCCAACCGTTTTCACCACTTCTTCACCTAGACCTGTCGCAACTGCGGCACCAATTTCATTATCTACAAATAAGCCAGAACCAATAATTGGTGAATCACCAACACGCCCCGCCATTTTATAGGCCAGTCCACTAGTTGTGCATGCACCGGAAATATCACCATTTTTGTCAATGGCCAACATACCTATGGTATCATGATTTTCAATATTAATGATGGGTTTATATTTGGCTTCAACTTTCCATTTTTCCCAGGCACTTTTTGAAGCTTCAGTCAACAATTCTTCGGGTTCAAACCCCTGTGAGATGGCAAATTGCAAAGCGCCTTCTCCAGCAAGCATCACATGTGGTGTATCTTCCATCACCTTTCTAGCCACAGAAACGGCATGAGTTATATTCTTAAGATATACGACAGCGCCACAATTACCATGTTTGTCCATAATACAAGCATCAAGAGTAACATTACCATCCCGGTCTGGTAAACCACCCTTGCCAACAGATTGCCCTTTTTCATTAGCTTCTTCTATGCGGCAGCCTTGTTCTACAGCATCCAGGGCATTTCCTCCAGCTTGTAGAACTTCCATAGCCTTAGATGTGGCATCTTTCACACCCCAAGTTGCAATGACTAATGGTAAACTTTTTAAATCTGTTATAACACTTTTATGGTCTTCAGTGATTTTTTTTGAGTTAGTGTCATCACAACCTAATATCGAACTTCCAACAGCTAACCCAACACCGGTTAATGAAGTATGTTTAATAAATTGTCGTCTTTTCATGGGATATGTTTTAATAGGTTACGCCTTGCTTATCGAGTACTGTTTTAGTTCTAAAGGCATAAAATAATAAGTAAACAAAACAGGCAACAGCAATCCAATATGATGATTGTATGCTAAATACATCTGCTAATTTGCCTTGAACAGGTGGAATTATAGCACCACCTAAAATCATCATAATTAAAAATGCCGACCCTTGTGAGGTATATTTACCTAGACCAGCAATACTCAATGTAAATATACAAGGCCACATTATTGAACAGAATAAACCACCAGAAAGGAACGCGAATAAGGCGACATTCCCTGATGAAAATAAACCAATGAGCATACCTAGAACACCGAGAAAGCTGAATATTTTTAATGTTGTAACAGGATTGTCTTTAGCCAAATAAAATCCAAAAATTTGGACGGCTATACAGAGAGCGAAAAAAATAATTTCATTACTTGAAAATTCGTTGCCGGCTATCCAGTTTACGGATAGTATTACCGCAAAAGCAATGTATGGTACAATAATTAACAAAATCTTTTTTAAACCTTCACTTGGATTAAAAACGGTTATGGCGCCAACCCAGCGTCCAATCATTAATCCTCCCCAATACAATGAAATATATAAGCCTAATTGCGAATCATTAAGTATTGGTAGGCCTAGTGCATTTAGTCCGGTATCAGCAACAGATTGCTTCAATAATTCACCTAAATTACTTCCAATGGTTACTTCAACACCTACATAGGTGAATATAGCAAGCATACCTAAAACGAGTTGTGGATATTTCATAGCGCCCCAACCTCCTGGTTTTTTTGTAGCGCTAGTATTGGCAATAAATACAGCGGCAATTACCGCGAAAAGTGCAACGAATAAAACAACCAATCTCGTTTTTTCTACGCTTTCTGTGGCTACAGCTTCTCCAGCATATGTACTAAAGATATAGCCGAAGCATCCAACAATGATAAGTGTTAGAATAATTAACAAGTTACGTGCTTTGTTAGCAGGCTCAAAGGCAGTATCTGATTTGAGTTCAGGTAGTTTTCTTGAAAAATAAAATAAGGCTGCTGCCACTAAAAATAAAGCCCCTACGCCTAAGTATAAGCTCTGAACTGTGACCAAGGTAATTTCATTATTACTTATCATGGTGGCAAGTTCATCTGTACTCCATGACGCAGATCCAAAAATAACCAAGCTAACCACAATAGGTCCGATGGTGGTGCCAAAAGAGTTAATACCCCCAGCTAAGTTTAAGCGATGCGATCCTGTTTTAGGATCTCCTAAAGCAATGGCAAATGGGTTTGCCGCTGTTTGTTGTAATGAGAAACCCAAGGCCACTATAAAATAAGCAATAAGTACAAAATAGAATACACTTGTTTGACCTTGCTCAGCACCTGCGGTCGCAGGATACATCACGAATGCACCGATAGCCGAGAGTAATAGGCCATATATAATTCCATTCTTATAGCCCCAATTATTCATAATATCTTTTTTAATGGAGCCAGATAATACGAACAAAAGAAGAGCGCCAATATAGTAGGCACCATAAAAGGCGAAATCAACTAATTGAGATTGAAATTGATCAATATTAAAGTAGGTTTTGCAAAAGGGAATGAAAACACCATTAGATGCAGCGATAAACCCCCAGAAAAAGAAAACGGTCACTAAAGTTGCTAAAGCCGATTTGTTGTTTTGATTGGTCATTAAATGGATAGTTGTTAGTTTATTTAATTGAAATTTCATCTGCAAAAATCCAGCTCCTTCCATCCAGTGGATGCCCCAAGTGCCACTTTGGGAGAATCCCTAGTTTTTTTGCAATAATTTTTACATACCTTTTGTTGCCTAATTTGGAAAGCTTTACTTTTTCAATTTTGATATTATCGTCCTTAGTAGCCGCATCAAATTCCCAAGTCATATTTTTTGTAAAATTTATTCCATCGGTTGATGTTAGAATATCTACTTCTGTAGGCAAAAATATCCATGCGCCTTGGTCTTGAAGAAAGCTGACTTCTAGGTTGTAAATAACTCTTTCAGTTCCTAAATCAACAGTAGCAATTAAATCGGTATTGTGATAACCTTGCCAGCTGCCGGTTCTATAGTTTTTTGTGCTTCGTATACCGTCAATTAGGGCATCATTGCCTCCAGCGGAGTATTGATTGGCGTAATCACTTTCTAGAGTAATACTTAAATTAGGGTCTATCTTAAAAAATGGGGTTGATAAAACGGGACTTTTTAAGTGTCCTTTTTCAGAATATAGTTTTACTCTTGTGTCTTCAGAAATTGTGAATGGTTTGTCGTAAACTTTAAATTCTCCTTCATTTATAGCATAATAAATTATAGCATCTTTTTCAGAGGTGCTTAATACAATTTCGGTAGAACCTCTGAAGGTAATATCACCTTCTGCAATAAATGGTGATGGTAAAATGATATGCTCCGTAATTTCGGTCTTTGGTTCCTGACCTTCGCGACTTCCCCAAATCGCAGGATTATCGGTCATTGTAAATTCCAGTGTACCTCCATTTATAATAGCATCATGACTTAAATAGCTAACATCTAATTTCTTACCATTAAGTTTTACGTTTTCTACATAGATATTGGTATCGCTGAGATTATTGGCAACTATGGTAAATTCTTTTTCATTTTCAAGATTAATGGTGGCTTTATCGAATAGTGGTGTGCCAATAATGTACTGATTACTCCCTGGTGTAACCGAATAAAAGCCCATGGAGCTCATTACATACCAGGCACTCATTTGCCCACAGTCTTCGTTACCCGAAATACCATCTGGGTCATTAGTATAGAGCTCAGTTAATATTTGATGGACTTTCTCTTGAGTTTTATGCGGCTTGTTCACAAAGTTATAGAGATACGCCATATGATGACTTGGCTCGTTACCATGGGCATATTGCCCAATTAAACCTGTAATATCAGATTGCTCTCTGCCAGAAGTTTCTGTTTTGGCTGTAAATAACTCATCTAATTTTTGTTCTAATTGTTTTTTCCCACCTAACAGATTTATAAATCCTGAAACATCTTGGGGCACATAAAAACTGTACTGCCAGGCGTTTGCCTCAGTGTAATTAAAATTCACCTCGTATGGATCGAAGGGTGCAAACCAGGTGTTGCGAAAACGTCCTCTCATAAATTGGGTTTCGGGATCAAACACATTTTTGTAATACTGTGCACGTTGGATGTAGGTTTTATAATCTTCGGTTTTCCCCATGGCCTCTGCCATTTGCGCAATGGTCCAATCGTCATAAGCGTATTCTAATGTTTTAGAGACCGATTCACTTTCTTCGTCTACAGGAATAAATCCATACGTTTTGTAAGCCTCAAGACCAAATTTATCTCGTGTTGCTGAATGTTTCATCGCTTCAAAGGCCTTTTCTGCATCGTAATCTCTAATGCCTTTTAAGTAGGCATCTGCAACTACGGGCACTGCGTGATAGCCAATCATACAATCGGTATAATTGCCGGCTAAATCCCACATAGGCATGATGCCACCTTCGTCGTATTTCGCCAAAAAGGTATTGATGAAATCATTGGTTCGGTCTTGTTCAATAATGGTATATAAGGGATGTGCCGCTCTGTAGGTGTCCCAAAGTGAGAATACAGAATAGTAATCAAAATCTGTAGTTTTATGAATTTCTAAATCCATGCCTCTATAACGTCCATCCACATCCTGATACAATTGTGGGGCCAACATGGTATGATACAGAGCTGTGTAAAAATTTGTTTTTTTATCGGTATCCTCGCTTTCAACAACTATTTTTTCAAGCTGTGATTCCCAAGCTTCTTGAGCTTCTTTTTTAACGGTTTCAAAATCTTTTTTTAAAACTTCGGTTTCTAAGTTTTTGCGAGCACCATCAACATCAACAGCAGAAATTCCAATCTTAAAATAAATGGGTTCATTATTAGGATTAGTAAAATGTAAGGCTGTTCGTCTACCTCCAAAAGTTCCTGTCAAAGGTGTTGATTGCACAACATCTTTAAATGGATGTGATGTTTTAATCACATAAAATAAACGTTGGTCTTTTGCCCAGGCTTCAGAATGTCTGTAACCCACTATTTCTGTATCAGAAACCTTATCGATTTTAGCATCTAAAACCTTATCACGATGCTCTAAATCTAAAATCACATATTGATTTTCTGCCGAGGGAAACTCGTATTTATGAATTCCACTACGTTGAGCAACTGTCAATTCAACATCAATATTTGAAGAATCTAAATGTACTTTGTAGTAACCGGGTTCTGCTATTTCGTTATCATGAGAGAAATGAGCGCGATAGCCTTTTTTGCCATCCGCACCATTATTAAAAACCGGTTCATTTGTTGGCATTAAAAGGATATCTCCATAGTCACTGATGCCTGTTCCACTAAGGTGGGTATGAGAAAACCCATAAATATAACTGTCAGTATAATGGTAACCCGAGCAGCCATCCCAACCCTCTAATCGTGTATCCGGACTTAATTGCATCATCCCAAAAGGCATGGTTGCACCCGGATAGGTATGGCCGTGACCACCAGTACCAATAAACGGGTTTACATAGGTAATAAGTGGTTGGTCTTTTTGAGCTTCAGAAATTGAACTTGGATTTTGACAATTAAAAAAAAGAAGAATTACAACTAAAATGGAGGTTTGCCTAAAGTTCATCAAAAAGATTGCTAATTTTAATGCATCTAATATAGTAAAATGCAAATCAAGAAAGTCTTTAGTCTAGCCCTTTTTCTTCTGTTTTTGTCAAGCTGTGAACAAAACAAAATTCAGAATATTGAAGTTCAAATTACTCCAAAACCTTTAAACCAGACCATGGGTCAAGGTTTTTTTGAATTAAGTAGTACTACAGGCCTTAATTATCCCGAAGAGTTAAAAATATCTGGAGAATTCTTAAAATCATTTATTGAGCAGAGCAAATCCATTAAGCTCAAAAAAGGTAACGACATACGGTTTAGTATTGATGAAACTATTACAAGTGATGAAGGCTATACCCTTAAGGTCTCGCCTGAGACCATTGAAATAAAAGCCAAAACCGACAAAGGCGCTTTTTATGCTGTTCAGTCTTTCCGCCAGATGCTTCCTGTAGCTTTCGAGATTGGAAATTTTGAAAAAAGTAAAGTGGAAATTCCAGCAATCACCATTGCAGATGCGCCACGGTTTTCTTACAGAGGTATGCATCTAGACGTTGGTAGGCATATGTATCCTGTTGCCTTTATTAAAAAGTATATTGATGCCTTGGCCATGTTAAAAATGAACACCTTTCATTGGCATTTAACAGAAGACCAAGGTTGGCGTATTGAGATTAAAAAATACCCGAAGCTACAAGAGGTGGCCGCTTATAGAAACGAGACCTTAAAAGGACATTACAGTGACCAACCCCAGCAATTTGATTCTAAGCGCTATGGTGGTTATTACACACAGGAGGAAGTCAAAGATATTGTAGCCTATGCGCAAGAACGCTTTGTTACTGTAATCCCCGAAATTGAAATGCCAGGTCATAGTCAAGCAGCTATAGCTGCTTACCCCGAGTTAGGTTGTAAGGAGGAACAAGTTGAGGTTGCTACAAAATGGGGTATTTTTGAAGATATTTACTGCACTAAAGAAGAAACCTTTACCTTTCTTGAAGATGTATTAGATGAGGTTTTAGAACTTTTTCCGAGTGAATATATTCATATTGGAGGTGATGAGGCACCAAAAACCCGATGGAAAGAATGTCCTAACTGCCAAAAGCGGATTAAAGAAGAAGGTTTAAAGGACGAGCACGAATTGCAGAATTATTTCATTACTAGAATGGAAAAATATTTGAATTCTAAGGGTCGGCAAATTATTGGTTGGGATGAAATTTTGGAAGGGGGGCTGGCACCTAATGCCACAGTAATGTCTTGGCGTGGTACTAGCGGAGCAGTTCAGGCTGCAAAATCTGGTCACAATGTAGTTATGACACCAACATCACATTGCTATTTTGATTATTACCAATCAAAAAATGAAGATGAGCCGACAGCGATAGGAGGTTTCTTACCTCTTGAAAAGGTTTATGCCTTTAATCCAATTCCTGAAGAGTTAACTGAAGAAGAATCCCAATATGTGTTGGGCGCTCAAGGTAATGTTTGGACCGAATATATTCCAACAGAAGACCACGTAGAATATATGGTATTCCCTAGAATATTTGCGATGAGTGAGGTGGTATGGTCTTCTCCGAGTAATAAGAATTATCCTGATTTTGTGAATAGACTTGAGCATTTTCATGAACGTTTAGAGGCTTTAAGCATCAATTACGCAAATCATCTGTACGAGCTTAGTGGCCAATTACAAAATGAAAATGAACAATTAAGCTACACGTTAGAAACAGTAACAAAAGGAAAAGCCATTTTATACACTATGGATGGCACTGAACCAACATTTAAATCGGAGACTTACAGTAAGCCTATTCCACTGAATAAAAGCGTAAACATAAAAGCAGCAGTTTTTGAAAATAATGAACGATTAGGCTCTGTTTTTTCTGAACGTATAAATCTACATAAAGCAGTTGGTGCTGAAATTGCCATTGATAAAGAACCACATAAAGCCTTTTTGGGTAGTGGTGCAGAAGGACTAATCAACGGCATTAGCGGAAGCGATACACGGTTTGGAGACAAAGAGTGGTTAGGGTTTTGGGGTGAGGATATTGAGATTACAATTGACTTAGGTGCGGAAGTTGAAATTACCTCCATTGAAACTAGATTTTATAATGGTAATGGACAGTGGATTTATGCACCAAGGACCCTTGAAATTGCCTTTGATAATGATAAAGACTTTAAAACATATGAGTTAAGTCCAGAAAACTTAATTGTTAATTTTAAAGCTAATTTTAAAGACATTAGAGCCAAAACGATAACTATCAAAGTTCCTAATTTCGGTACTATTGCTGAAGGCAAGCAGGGTGCTGGAAATGAGGCGTGGACCTTTATTGATGAGATTATTGTGAATTGATCTAAGCCTTGAATAACAACTTTCTGAAGGGGACAACCCCGAGGGTTAAAATTTACAAATATCCCCTTGAGGGGACTTTAAGCGGGTGTAAAGAAGAAATTAATAAATATTATAATAACCAATTAATAGACTCCCGCTTTTGTGTGAAATATTATGAAACTAGAAATCTGCGCCAACTCATACCAATCCGCTAAAAATGCCCAAGACGCAGGTGCACATCGCATCGAATTATGTCAAGAGTTGTCCGTTGGTGGCTTAACGCCATCTTATGGCTTATTAAAGCAAGTTGTTGAGAATTTAGAAATACCTGTTTTTGTCTTGATTAGACCTAGAAGCGGTGATTTTGTATATTCAGATGCCGAGTTTGAAATTATGAAAAATGATATTCAGCTCTGTAAGAAATTAGGATGTAAAGGCATTGTTGCTGGGGTGTTAAATTCAGACAAAACTATTGATTTAGAGAGAACAAAGGAGTTGGTTGAACTATCAAAGCCATTGGAGTTCACCTTTCATCGTGCGTTTGATGAGGTTACCAATCCGAAAGAAGCTTTAGAACAATTAATAGATTTCGGGATTAAGCGGGTTTTAACGTCTGGCCAGGCGTCTTCAGCCGAACTCGGATTAGCTCTGTTGAAAGAATTAAATGAAATGGCAGGAGAAAGAATTATTATTTTGGCAGGAGCTGGCGTTTCACCAGAGAATGCATCAAAATTCAAAGAAGCCCGTTTACAGGAAATTCACGCCTCAGCGTCGTCGCAACTTGAAGAGCAAAATTCATTATTTTCGATGACATTAACCTATTCTGACCCCCAAAAAATTAAAGCTATTTTAAATGCGCTATAGTCTTCTGTTAGTCATCCTTGTATCTTTTAGTTGCCAACCTAAACACGATTTGCCAGAAATTATAGCCTTGCATAATAATTGGCAGTTCAAAAAAGTTACAGATTCGGTTTGGCAATCGGCAACCGTGCCTGGCAATGTGCATTCAGATTTGTTAGATCATCAAATTATTGAAGACCCTTTTATAGGAAACAACGAAAAGGATGTGCAATGGGTGTCTGACGCGGATTGGGAATACAAAACATCCTTTGCCTTGGATGAAGAAACACTTAAAAAACAAAACTTCCAGCTTAATTTTGAAGGTTTAGATACCTATGCTTCGGTTTATTTAAATGATAGTTTAATACTAAAGGCTAATAATGCATTTAGAGCATGGCATGTTAATGTAAAATCACTTTTGTCTTTAGAAAACGAACTTCGATTGGTGTTTGAGCATACGTCAAAATACGAAGAAGCGGAAAAGGAAAAGTTACCTTATGAGTTACCCGAAGGGAATAGGGTTTTTACTCGAAAGGCCCAATTTCAATACGGATGGGATTGGGGGCCAAAATTAAACACAAGTGGTATTTGGCGACCAGTTAAGCTCATAGCTTGGAATGATGCAAAGATTCAAGATGCCTATGTCCATCAAATGGAGTTAAATGATTCAATTGCCCAGCTGATGCTTCAGGTAGATTTCTCAAATGCTAAAACGGATGGCTATCGGTTCGAGGTGCGGGTTAATGATACTCTCGTTGCTGTTTCTGAAGAGAGTTCGCAATACAGCCCAATGTCAATTCCTTTTCAAATTAAAAATCCAAAACGCTGGTGGCCGCACAATCTAGGGGAACCTTATTTGTACGACATTAAGCTCGTTATAAAAGACAATAGAAAAATTTTAGACAGTATTTCTGTCAAAAAAGGCCTCCGAACTATTGAACTGTTCACTGAAAAAGATAGTATTGGGGAAAGCTTCTATTTTAAGGTTAATAATATACCGGTTTATGCAAAAGGGGCCAATTATATTCCACAACACAGTTTGCAAAACAAAGTCAATGATTCGGATTATGAAAGATTAGTAAATGACGCCGTTTATGCTAATATGAATATGCTCCGGGTGTGGGGAGGAGGCATTTATGAAAATGAAATATTCTATGACTTGTGTGATGAAAAAGGTATTTTGGTTTGGCAAGATTTTATGTTTGCCTGTGCTATGTATCCCGGTGATAAAGCCTTTTTAGAAAATGTAAAACAAGAAGCCATTGACAATGTGAAACGCCTTAGAAATCATGCCTCAATAGCGTTGTGGTGTGGTAATAATGAAAACTCTGAAGGCTGGCATCGCTGGGGTTGGCAGGACGGAAGAAGCGAAAAAGAGAAGGAAGAGATTTGGAACAACTATTTAAAAGTTTTCGACTCTATTTTACCAAATACAGTTGCCCAATTTACAGATATAGATTATTGGGAAAGCTCGCCAAAATATGGGCGTGGAAATCCCAAATATATAACCGAAGGTGATGCTCACGACTGGTGGGTTTGGCACGATGCCTATCCTTTTGAGCATTTGGAATACAGTATTCCGCGTTTTATGAGTGAGTTTGGGTTTCAGTCATTTCCAGGTTATGAGGTGATAAAGTATATTACCCAAAACGATAGTGTTGATATTTCTTCGGAAGGTTTTAAAAATCATCAAAAACACCTTAGAGGCTTTGAACTTATTGAAACTTATATGAAACGAGATTTTCCCGTTCCAACAGAAGCAGAAGATTATGTATATATGAGTCAATTATTGCAAGCCTACGGAATCACCAAAGGAATTAAAGCACAAAGACGCGCCAAGCCCTATAATATGGGAACTTTAATTTGGCAACTCAACGATTGTTGGCCTGCAGTCTCTTGGAGTAGCATCGATTATTTCGGACATTGGAAAGCACTGCAATATAAATTAAAACGTAGTTACGATGATATTTTGCTGTCGTCAACAATTCAAAACGACACGCTGAACGTATGTATTGTTAATGATAAACTAGAAGAAGAACGCGGCAAACTTTGGATGTCTGTAGAGGATTTTAATGGAAAAATACTATGGAAAGAGTCGGTAGAAATTCAAGTGATGCCTGGCTCAAGCGAGGTTAAATATAAAATACCATTAAGTGCTATTTCATTCCCAAAAGACGAAATTGTACTTAATTTGGGTTTCAATTTAAAAAAAGAATTATTCTTCTTCGTAAAACCAAAAGACTTAAAACTCAAACAAGCCAATGTAAAAACGAAGTTTTTAAAAATGCCAGACGGTTTTAAAGTAATGTTAACATCTAAAACACTGCAAAAAGATGTTTTTTTAAGCACTAAATATAAGGGTTGGTTTCATGACAACTTCTTTGATTTGTTGCCAGAAGAACAAAAGTGGATTTATTTTAAAACAGAGGATAATAGGTTGGATAATGCACAATTTTTAGATGATCTAGAAATAAAAAGCTTTAACAATTTCATAAGATAAGTCAGTGGTCTACTTTGTACATTTGATTTTAAATAGGTATTGAATGCGCTGGTTACTTTTTATCATTATCGTAGGGGTTGCAGATTATTATGCGTTCCAAGCGCTTCGAGCTGTTACAAAAAGCAATTGGTGGTATCTGTTATATTGGATGTTCACCTTGGCCATAATTGGAAATTTCGTATACCAATTTTATGGCTTTAATAGAAGTAATGGCTTTTCTCAAAGCAATTCCTTAGCTGTTGGATTTCTTATCGCAATGATTGTTCCAAAACTGGTCCTTATCGCCGTGATGTTTACCGAAGATATTTTTAGAGTACCACAAGGAGTTTACAGTTATTTTATGCAAGATAGCGGAAGCGACAATGGTGTTAAGCACTTACCATCACGACGCAAATTTATAAGTCAGCTAGCCTTGGGAATAGCAGCTGTTCCATTTGCGTCTATTCTTTACGGGATGTATAAGGGCAAGTACAATTTCAAGGTACTTAAGTATACTCTCCACTTCGAAGATTTACCCGATGCTTTTAATGGTTACCGATTAACGCAGATAAGTGACATTCACTCAGGTAGTTTTGATAACGTTAAAAAGGTAGAATATGCTATAGACTTGATAAATAAGCAAGAAAGTGATGTGATATTATTTACAGGTGATATGGTTAACAACAAAGCTACCGAACTAGAGCCTTATGTGTCAATTTTTAAAAAATTGAAGGCAACAGATGGCATGTTTTCTGTTTTGGGTAATCATGACTACGGCGATTATGTACGTTGGGATTCAGATGATGAGAAAAAACAAAATTTAGAGCGGCTCAAGGAACTTCAAAAGGAAATAGGTTTCGATTTATTGTTGAATGATAATCGTTTTTTAGAAAAGAAGGGAGAGCGCATTGCCATAATTGGAGTTGAAAACTGGGGTAAAGGTGGTTTTAAAAAGGCAGGTGATTTGAAACAAGCGGCTTTTGGTGTTGATAAAAACGATTTTAAAGTCTTATTGAGCCACGATCCTAGCCACTGGGATGCGGAAGTTATTAATGACGAGTATCACTATCATTTAACCTTAAGCGGTCATACCCATGGCATGCAGTTTGGGATAGAAATTCCGGGGGTTTTTAAATGGAGTCCAGTAAAATGGCGCTATAAGCATTGGGCGGGTATTTATGAGCAGTTGGGCCAGTATATTAATGTCAACAGAGGCTTCGGCTATTTAGCCTTTCCCGGACGTGTAGGTATTTGGCCAGAAATAACGGTTATAGAGTTGAAGAAAGGCGTAAAAAATGCATAATTACTAACAATTGTTTATTTTTATGAACCTCATAATGAACTTGCTACATTTTTGGTATTGAAATTTTAACTAGGTTTGTAAAACAGTATTGGATTAAAAACTAATTAGTATGTCAAAATTCGGGGAATTAATTGATGTAGAAATTCCTGTACTTCTCGACTTCTACACAGAATGGAATGAGCAATCCATTGCAATGCATCCAGTACTTAGAGATGTGGCCGCAGCTTTGGGAGATAAGGCAAAAGTTATAAAAATTGATGTAGATAAAAATAAAGAGCTCGCTGAGGCCTTAAGGGTTAAAGGTCTTCCTACACTGATAATTTATAAAAACGGTGAGATGAAATGGCGTCATAGCGGCGAACAAGATGCAAATACCTTAATCGGTATTATTCAAGAATATGTGTAGTCATTAAAGTTCTAATGCTTTAAACACATAGTTTTCTTTAGAAAAGTGTTCCAGCACCTTTGGTAGCGCAAATTTTAAATTTCTTGATGCTTTTAAACTATCGTGGAATACCACAATACTTCCTTTTTTTGCTGAGGCAATGACATTTCTAGAGCATTGGTCTTCACTTACGTTTTGGTCCCAGTCAAAAGATAGTATGTCCCAAAGAATTATTTTGTAACCTAATTTCTGAGTTGCTTTGGCTTGATTGGCTTTAAACTTTCCATATGGAGGGCGGAAAAGTTTGAACTTTGAATGAGTTTCCGTCGATTCGTTGGAGTAGGCTTGTTGCATAACCGTTTCAGCTTTAACAATATCCTCAACATAGACCTGTGTCTTGCATTTCCAACCCTTTAAGTGATTATACGTATGATTTCCAACTTTATGACCCTGGGCAACAATCCGTTTAAATATTTGAGGATATTTTTCAATATTATTACCAATACAGAAGAATGTAGCCTTAGCATTATAGGCATCTAATGCGTTCAGTACCCATTCGGTTATATCTGGTGTGGGACCATCATCAAAGGTTAAATAAAGTTCCTTCTTTTCAGTTGAAATATTCCACACAAAATTAGGAAAGACTGACTTAACGAATTCCGGTGTTTTGGCTGGAATAATACTCATGTGTTTTATTCTTCTTCAGGTGAAATGGCATTAGAGCTGTCATTTAGTAACGAATTAATGTCTATATCTTCGTCAAACGGCGGTTCCTCTTCAACTGGACCCATTAGGGGGTCAAATAATTTCAAATAACTATTGAACTTTTTAGTTTCCTCTAGCGCAAAGTCTTTATCATCATAAATAACCAAAACATCAACCAGGGCTCTATAGCGTTGAATATCTGTATAAATTTCTTCAATCAGTCGCTCTTGGGTTTTAAGGTTTTGACCACTCAAGAACATTAAATTTTCCTGATATTTCTCTGAAACATCTTTAAATAAAGCTCTACCTTTTTCTTTATTTCCTATTTCGTAATAGGCACTAATGTAAGGTTCTAACAAAGAATAGTACCCAAATTTATCAACAGGCATTTTCTCCATAGCTAAATCCGCTATTTCTTCAGCCTTGTTCAATTTGTCTTCATTTATGAGTTGCTCTATCAAACGAGCAAGGTTTCCTCTATATGTTATACCGTTGCGTCTAGTTTCAATATCATGGTAGATATTTTCACCACTGCCACCCCAGTACCATTTAGAAACTAGATCGTACATTAAGTCAGCATCTACACGGCCCATATCATAAGGATTAGCCCTATCTACAGGGGTTTTTATGGGCACTAACTTGTAACACATGCCATCTAACTGTAGGTAATCTTTAAGCCAGATATAATCCTCATCGCTAAATGCGCCACCTGTAAAATAGATAGGTCGTTCCCAATTATTATTGGCAATAATATCAAGCATTAGAAGTCGATTCTTATAAATATAGTTTCCGGCTATTTGTGTAAATAGTTCGTCCTCGATTTTATCTGCGTCTTTCGGTTTGACAATGCCATTTTTTAAGACAACTTCCTTATTTACAGGAATACTAATGTTACGTGTTGGGAAGTAATTGGAATTCAGCAGATGTTTGGGATAAACTCTTGGGTCTTCTCCGCGTTTTTCTATAATGAACTTTAATTTTGTAGTAGGTTCTTCACTGCCCACAAAATCCATAAATTCCTTAATACTCAAAGTATCATTAGCAATTTTCTCACTAATTTCTCGGTAGATAATCACGTCTCTATTACTACCACGATATTGGTTATGCGTCAATTGTGATGGTATTGGTTCACTTTCATACGCCTTGCGCTTCATTTGGTCTATATACCAATCGGTTTGGAAAAGACTAGTATTTACTACTCTTACATCTGTTCTTACCCCCTCAATCTCTTGCAGGTACCATAAGGGGAAAGAATCATTGTCTCCGATAGTAAACAAAATAGCATTTGGCGCACATGATTCGAGGTATTTTCTTGCCATGGCATTGGCCGTATATTTTCCCGAGCGATCATGGTCATCCCAATTGTTAGCGGCTAAGACTCCAGGTACAATTACCGCACATAACAGTGAAATGACAGGCGCAGTTAATTTCGATTTCACAGTTGTTTTCAGTAAATCGTAAATAGCATAAACACCAAAACCAATCCATATGGCAAAGACATAAAAGGAACCAACAACCGAATAATCACGTTCTCTAGGTTCAAAAGGCCTTATATTGGTGTAAAATTGTATGGCAAGTCCGGTCATTAAAAAGAAAACCAGCATCACCCAAAACCGTTTCTTATCTTTATTAAATAAAAATAAGAACCCTACCAAGCCTAAGAGCAAGGGTAGGAAATAATATGTATTGCGCGCTTTATTGTCCTCAACATCAGAAGGTAAATTATCTTGAGTCATGCCGAGATGCATCTCGTCAATGAACTTAATGCCTGAAATCCAATTTCCGTTAAAGTCGTCAAACTTTCCTTGCACATCGTTCTGCCTTCCTGTAAAATTCCACATAAAATAGCGCCAATACATATAACCGAACTGGTATTGAATCATATAGGCTATATTGTCTGTAAATGACGGTTTTTCAACCGTTAAATATTGTTGTCCGTAACGTCTTAAAAATTGGTCATAACCTTCATAATCAATTTCGCCATTGGCCACACGCATTCTAAAATCAGCTACAATCTGGTCAAAGCGCCGTTTTTCTTGCATCGCATATTGTCCGGCTTGTTCTTCTGATAATCCATAACTCAAAGCTTCGTTGTACGCTTGGCTTTGTAGGTTGGGATTTACTTTAAAATTGATCAAGCCCGAGAACATCATATAATTTTGTGCGTGTTCACTACTCCACATGCGTGGCAAAATAGAAGCGTGTTCATGGTTGTAGTTCTGCTTACTTTTTTCCCAGTCGTTAATAATGACGTATTTGCCTAATTCCTCATCCTTCTCATAATTTTTCTTATCATCAACAAAGGGTTCGTCCTTATCTGCACCAGAATAGATTTCTGTAAACTGAGGACCGTAGAATAAATGAGTTTCCGGATATTGCTCGAGGTTGTAATAGGCCAATAGTTCCCGAGCGTCAGATGGATTGTTTTCGTTTATGATTACATTAGCATTAGCTCTAATAGGTAACATAAGCCATGATGAAAATCCTATAAAAATAAACATCAAGCATAATACTAAGGTATTGGCATGTTGAAGGCCTTTCTGACGCGTATATTTCAAGCCTAGATAAAATAGGCCAATGACTAGGAACCCTGTAATGATGGTTCCGGAATTAAACGGGAGTCCAACCGAATTAACAAAAAACACCTCTAAATACCCAAAGAGTTTTAACGTGGAAGGTAACAATAGTTTAAATATAAAAAGTAAGACCGCAGCCGAAGCCAAATTGGCAATAATAAAATTCTTAACGGTTAGGGTCTTGTAATTTTTAAAATAATAGATTAGGCCAATGGCTGGAATAGTAAGAAGTCCCATAAAATGGACACCAAAGGAAAGACCAATAATAAAGGCCATTAGAATGAGCCAACGGTTCCCTCTTGGCTTATCCATATCTCGTTCCCATCTTAAACCTACATAAAAGAGAATGACCATAATTAATGTGGCCATGGCATAAACCTCAGTCTCTACGGCATTAAACCAAAAGGAATCAGTAAATGTAAATGCCAAGCTACCAACAAAAGCACTACCTAGAATTGCTTGTCCCTTAGCTGGCTTTGAATCTTTGTCATACTTTACCAACGTTACAAGTAGCATACTTATGGTCCAAAACATAAAAAGAATAGTAAAAGCACTAGAAACAGCACTCATCATATTAAGGAGCATACCAATTTGTGAGGGCTCTAGAGCAAACATGGAGAAAAAAGCACCCATCATTTGAAACAATGGAGCGCCAGGAGGATGGCCGACTTGTAACTTAGAAGAGGTTAATATATATTCTCCCGCGTCCCAGAAACTAACGGTAGGTTCAATGGTCATTGCGTAAACAACAAACGCAATGGCAAAAACAGCCCATGCTAAAATAGTATTCCACTTTTTGAAGTTAAAATCTCCCATATTAACCAGTCTTTATGATGCCGACGAATTTACTAATTATTATAGTATCGCCTAGTGTTTTAAGTTAACGTTAAGTAAAAACAATTATTTTTTTGTTTTTTTTTGCCCAAGCGAAACTTTGTTTTAAATTTGCAGCCTCAATTTGAGAGATTGGCCCATGGTGTAACTGGCAACACGTCTGGTTTTGGTCCAGAAGAGTCTAGGTTCGAGCCCTAGTGGGCCAACGAAGTTTAAATCCTGAACATTACACGTTCAGGATTTTCTTTTTTTGTCTGGAAAGAGAGAGCGGACAGCTTATATTCAGTAGACCTGACTCAGGTACTAGGAGGTTTAAAAAATCGGATTGGTTGTGAAATAAGCTTATTTGTGAGGTTTCGACTGTTAAATCTTGAAAGTTATGACAGGTCGCTTTGCGTGATTCACTAAGTCTTCGCTAATGCTTCCGTTTAAAAAATGGGCTATACCTTGCCTTCCATGAGTGCTTATACCAATTAAGTCAGCATCTATATCCTTTGAAAAGTTTAAAATACCTTGTTCAATGGTAATGTCATTATGCACGGTTATAGTATAATTATCAAAAGATTGGCCCGAAATAAAATCATTAATGCGGGCGTTGGCTTCATAGGTGGTTATAAATTTATTAGCAGTGTTCACCATCAGTAAATGTATTTTAGCATCAAAAGCTTTGGCAAACTTTACGGCTTGTTCATAGGTTTTTCTATTGTCGTTTTTGAAATCTGATGCAAATACAAAGTTTTTGATATTAAACGAATGATGCTCGTTTTTAATCACAAGCACAGGCACATCCGAAGTCCGCACTACTTTTTCAGCATTAGAACCCACAAATACCTCCATGATTCCAGAAGCGCCATGAGACCCCATAACGATTAAGTCAATTTCAAATTCATTGCAAGCTTCCTTAATTTCATTGAAGCTTATATCAGCTTTTACTGTTTCGTGTACTTGAATACCCTCTAAAAAATCTTGATCCATTAAGTCCTCAAACTTCCTATGTGCCAACTGCATAAAAAACAAAGCCTCAGGAACATCGCTATGGGCGTTGATAGGATCTATTTGTTGCATGGGGATTTCAAGCATATGCAAAAGGTATATTTCAGCCTCAAACTTTTTGGCAAGCATGGCGGCAACCTTTAGGGCATTTTCAGCCTGTTCTGAAAAATCTGTAGGAACGAGGATTCGATACATTTGTGTTGGTTTAAGGTTAGTCACATAAATTTAAGAAAATAAATCTACTTCTTCTTGGCTTGTGAGAATTATTATTAAGTTGTATATTTGCAACGTTATTTACGAAAATGAATAGGCGAGAGGACATAGAGTCCTCTCTTTTTATATCAACAAATGATCAGGGAAATTGTAGAGGATTTATTGCAAAAGGCGCTGAAGGAAAGAGAGGATTTATTTCTTATAGACTTTAATCTTTCTGCAGATAATGCTATCTCCATAGTTATTGATGGCGATAGCGGTGTATTGGTGGAGGACTGTATGTTCATAAGCAGGGCTATAGAGCATAACATAGATAGAGATGAATATGATTTTTCTATTGAGGTCCTATCGGCAGGAGCAACGGCTCCACTGCAGTTTCCGCGACAGTATCATAAGCATATAGGAAGAAGTCTTGAGGTAAAAACCCAAGATGACAAAAACTATGAAGGCATGCTGGATACTGTGAATGATGATGGTATAGTGTTGAAGTGGAAAACAAGGGAACCTAAACCAGTTGGAAAGGGTAAAATAACCGTAATGAAAGAAGCAGAAGTTGCTTTTGATCAAATTAAGGAAGCAAAAGTTAAAATAAAATTTTAATTCAAAAACAATTATGGAAAATGTAGCGTTAATTGAATCATTTTCGGAATTTAAGGATGATAAATTAATAGATAGAGTTACGCTGATGGCGATTCTCGAAGATGTCTTGCGTAATGCATTGAAGAAGAAATATGGAGATGACGATAATTTTGATATCATTATAAATCCAGACAAAGGTGACCTTGAAATTTGGAGAAATCGTGTGGTTGTTGCAGATGGTGAAGTAGAGGATCCTAACCAAGAGATAGAGTTGTCTGAGGCGCAAAAAATAGAACCTGATTTTGAAGTAGGTGAGGATGTTGCAGAAGAAGTGAAGTTGATTGATTTAGGAAGACGCTCCATTTTAGCATTGAGACAAAACTTAATTTCTAAAATTCACGAACACGATAATACCAATATATACAAACAATTTAAGGAATTAGAAGGCGAAATATACACTGCGGAAGTTCATCATATTCGTCATAGGGCAATTATTTTATTAGACGATGA
The DNA here is from genome assembly GCF_002266855.1 of Winogradskyella aurantia. GTDB lineage: Bacteria > Bacteroidota > Bacteroidia > Flavobacteriales > Flavobacteriaceae > Winogradskyella > Winogradskyella aurantia. Next base: position 680,773 of record NZ_NGJN01000001.1, read on the forward strand.
CGGAAACGAAATCATATTGCCTAAGGACAAGCAAATACCGTCAGATTTCTTTAGAAAAGGCGAGAATGTGCGTGGAATAATTGAAAGCGTGGAATTAAAGGGTAGTAAACCTTCAATTATCATGTCAAGAACATCACCTGTATTCTTGGAAAAATTATTTGAGCAAGAAATTCCTGAAGTGTTTGATGGGTTAATTACTGTAAAAAGAGTAGTCCGTATTCCTGGTGAAAAGGCGAAAGTTGCAGTAGACTCTTATGACGATAGAATTGACCCCGTAGGTGCTTGTGTCGGAATGAAAGGCTCGAGGATTCACGGTATTGTACGCGAATTGGGTAATGAAAATATTGATGTAATAAATTACACCAATAATATTCAACTTTTTGTAACAAGAGCACTTAGTCCAGCTAGGGTTACTTCGTTAAAATTAGATGAGGAAAACAAACGTGCAGAGGTGGTGTTAAAACCAGAGGAAGTATCTAAAGCTATTGGTAGAGGAGGTCATAACATTAGGTTGGCAGGACAATTAACAGGTTATGAAATAGATGTTTTTAGGGAAGGTGCCGAAGAGGATGTGGAATTATCTGAATTCAGTGATGAAATTGATAGCTGGATAATAGATGAGTTCAGTAAGGTAGGACTGGACACCGCTAAGAGTATCATAGAATTAGATGTTGAGGACCTCGTAAAACGTACCGATTTAGAAGAAGAAACAATAATTGAAGTCTTAAAGATTCTCAAAGAAGAATTTGAAGATTAAAAAACAGTTCAGCACCAAGGGTTTTTGAAGTTGAACTGATATTAAAATTTTAAGTTATATTACAAGCAATTTATGGCTCAAATTAGAATTAATAAAGTATTAAGGGAGTTGAATATCTCATTAGATCGTGCAGTGGATTTTTTAGAATCCAAAGGCATTGAAATTGAGAAAAGCCCCAATACAAAAATTTCGCAAGAGGTTTATGATACGCTCGCTGATGAATTCCAAACGGATGCAACTAAGCGTGAAAAAGCCCAGGAAGTTAGCGAAGCTAAACTCAAGGAGAAGGAGGAGCTACGCGAACAGCGCGAACGCGAAATTGAAGAAAAACAAAGTAAGGAAGCTGTAAAAGAATCTGTGGTTAAGGCCAAAGCAGACCTGAGTGGGCCAAAAACGGTTGGTAAGATTGATTTGGATAAACCAAAGAAAGCTGCGCCAAAGGTAGCAGAGGAACCAAAGGAAATTGCTGATAAAAAGGAAACTAAAGAAGAGAAATCCAAAAAACCTAAAAAGGCAGAAGCTAAAAAGAAACCTAAAAAGGTCGAGGAAAAGAAGGAGGAAGAAACTGCAGAGCCAGCGGAGGAAACTTTAAAAACAAAGTACCAAAAACTTTCAGGTCCTACCTCTACAGGAGAAAAAATAGATTTAACGAAATTTGAAAAGCCTAAGAAAAAGAAGGAGGATAAACCTAAAAAAGACACTAGTACAAATAAGCGTAAAAGACGCCGTATTAGTAAAGCAGGGGGTGATTCGGGCAAACCCAATTATGACAATAGACAACAAAGAGGCAGAGGAAGCGCTAGGTCTAAAGGTGTCAAGGAAGAGCCTAGCGAAGAAGATGTACAAAAACAAATTCGTGAAACGTTAGAAAAACTTCAAGGGAAGTCAAGCAAAGGTAAAGGAGCCAAGTATCGTAGAGAAAAAAGGGACCAGCACAGAGAACAGTCAGAAAAGGAACTACAGGCAGAAGCTGCTGAAAGTAAAGTTCTTAAGGTAACTGAGTTTGTAACGGTTAGTGAAGTTGCAACGATGATGGATGTGGGTGTTACAGAGGTTATTTCTGCGTGTATGTCCTTAGGAATGATGGTAACCATGAATCAAAGATTGGATGCAGAGACCTTATCTATCGTGGCCGAAGAATTTGGTTATGAAGTTGAGTTTGTAACTAGTGATTTAGAAGAATCTATTGAAGAGGTTCAGGACGACCCTAAAGATTTAGTGCCTCGTGCACCTATTGTTACAGTGATGGGTCACGTTGACCATGGTAAAACCTCCTTATTGGATTATATAAGAGAAGAGAATGTTATCGCAGGAGAATCCGGTGGAATTACCCAGCATATCGGGGCCTACGGCGTAGAATTGTCCAATGGACAAAAAATAGCGTTTTTAGATACTCCTGGTCACGAGGCTTTTACGGCAATGCGTGCTAGAGGTGCACAAGTTACCGATATTGCCATAATTGTGGTGGCTGCGGACGATGCTATAATGCCTCAAACCAAAGAGGCTATCTCCCATGCTCAAGCAGCAGGAGTACCTATTGTTTTCGCTATAAACAAAATAGATAAGCCAGACGCTAATCCAGAAAAAGTTAAAGAAGGTTTGGCAAATATGAATCTTCTAGTTGAAGATTGGGGCGGGAAAATACAGTCTCATGATATTTCAGCAAAATTTGGTACAGGTGTAAAAGAACTGTTAGAGAAAGTTTTGCTTGAAGCAGAATTATTAGAGTTAAAGGCTAATCCAGATAAACCCGCGAGTGGTACTGTTGTTGAAGCTTATTTGGATAAGGGTAGAGGTTATGTATCAACAATTTTGGTACAAGCAGGAACCCTTAAGGTTGGTGATTATGTGTTGGCCGGTAAGAATAGTGGTAAAGTCAAAGCCATGCACGATGAGCGAGGTAATGAAATCAAGGAAGCAGGTCCATCTACACCGGTATCTATATTAGGTTTAGACGGTGCACCGCAGGCAGGAGATAAATTCAACGTGTTTGAAGATGAACGCGAAGCAAAACAAATTGCTACCAAGCGTACCCAATTGCAACGTGAACAATCTGTTAGAACCCAGCGTCATATCACACTAGATGAAATTGGTAGGCGTATTGCCCTAGGCGATTTCCAGGAATTAAATATTATTCTCAAAGGTGATGTAGATGGTTCGGTTGAAGCCTTAACAGATTCTTTCCAGAAGCTATCAACCGAAGAGATTCAGGTAAATATAATTCATAAAGGTGTTGGTGCCATCACAGAAAGTGATGTGTTATTGGCCTCAGCTTCAGATGCGATTATTGTTGGATTTAATGTAAGGCCTGTAGGTAATGCAAGAGCCATTGCAGATAAGGAAGAAATTGATATAAGAACCTATTCGATTATTTATGATGCCATTAATGATCTTAAGGACGCTATGGAAGGTATGTTGTCTCCTGAAGTAAAAGAAGAGGTCACTGGTACAGCTGAGATTAGAGAAACGTTCAAAATTTCTAAAATTGGAACTATTGCAGGTTGTATGGTTACTAATGGTAAAATTTACCGAAATTCTGGTGTTAGACTAATTCGCGATGGTGTGGTTATCTTTACAGGGGAATTGGCCTCATTGAAACGTTTTAAAGATGACGTGAAAGAAGTGTCCAAAGGATACGACTGCGGTATGCAAGTAAAGAATTACAACGACATTAAGGAGGGTGATATTATCGAGGCATTCCAAGAAGTGGAGGTCAAAAAGAAATTAAAGTAAGTTTAATTTTAAATGATAAAAAAAGAGCGACGGTAAGTCGCTCTTTTTAGTTTTAGGCATTGCTTATTTCAAATCTAACTTTGGCTGAAAGATAATAGCATTCATGTAATTTTTTTTAATCTTTAGTAAGGCTCGGTCAGCCTCGAGACGCGTGGCAAAATTACCAACCCAAACCTTATAATTTGGAGTGTTCCATTCGATGTCAACCGGCCACTCGTCATAAATATCTAGAAAATTACTTTTTTCTTCTTGGGCTTTGTCTGGGTCAACACTTTGATAGACTTGAATTTTGTATATCCTTAAAGTCCGTGTGTCTTTTTTGAACTCTAATAATTTATCAATGTCCCGGTCTTGGTCAATAGTAACAATTCCTTGCTGAGCCAAAATTGAAGGGCTTGAGCTCAAAAGAATAAAGAAAAGGATAATTGAAATAAATTTTGTTGACATCTTAAATTAATTTAATGACAAAGGTAAATTTAATCATTGAAACGCATATTAGGTTCAACATATTACATGATCTTAATAAATTTTAACAATACACGACCTAGCTGTAAAAGGCTTGAAGAGTCATCGTTTTATGGGATTATTTAGTTTATTTAGAATTATTATAAATTAGATATTAACACTTGACCAACATTCCTAAAATCGACTTTATATCTTACTTTTGCATGAGTTTTTTGAAACATGATATATATCATTTTTCGAAAAATCGTACCAAAATTCAGAAGATAATTCAACATAAAATATGAATCACGTTATCTACCGTAATTTAACCTCTAACATTCTTAGTTTCGGTTTTATTTTATTATTTACGTTTTCGCTCTCACTGAATGCTCAAGAGGGGGACCCAGCAAATGGTAAATCTTTATTCAACGCTAATTGCGCCGCCTGTCATAAGTTAAATAAGCCAATGACTGGCCCGGCCTTAGCCAATGTAGAGCAGAGATTATATGATGAAGAAGGACTCGATAGAGAGTGGATTAATAAATGGATTCGTAACAGTTCTTCCCTGATTAAATCTGGCGACCCTTATGCGGTTAAGGTTTATAATGAATGGGATAAGGTTGCAATGAATGCCTTTCCACAATTAAGTGACCAAGACATTTCAGATATTTTAGCCTATACGGCAGCGCCACCACCTGCTCCTGTAGATACGGCAGCAGGGCAACAAGTAGTCGTTCAGGAACCAGGAATATCAAATGAAATTATTTTAGGGGCTCTCGCAGTTTTGTTTGCCTTATTGGCAATGGCGTTAATTATTGTAAAGCGTACCTTAAATCGCTTTGCTGAAGCAAAAGGAATCCCTGTTGTAGAAGAGAGTGAAAAACGAATCCCATTATGGAAAGCTTTTGCACAAAACCAATTTTTGGTTTTAGTAACTTCGGTTTTCTTTTTACTTGCGAGTGCTTACTTTGTTTACGGCTACTTAATGCAAGTAGGTATTGACCAAGGCTACGAGCCAGTGCAGCCAATACATTATTCCCACAGAATACATGCTGGAGAAAATGCTATCGATTGTAAGTATTGTCATTCTTCAGCTAGGGTCAGTAAGCATTCTGGTATACCATCTCTAAACATCTGTATGAACTGTCACAAGGCTATTGGAGAGGTGGCAGAGGTGACACAGCAAGAAGGAATTAATGAGTATGGTGTGGATTACAATGCAGAAATTCAAAAATTATACAAAGCTGTAGGTTGGGATGAATCTACGCAATCCTACACAGGAAACACAAGTCCGGTGAAATGGGTGCGTATTCATAACTTACCTGACTTAGTATATTTCAACCACGCACAACATGTTTCTGTTGCGGGTGTAGAATGTCAGACCTGTCATGGTCCTGTTGAGGAAATGGAAATTATGTATCAGCATGCGCCATTAACAATGGGCTGGTGTATTAATTGTCACAGGGAGACCAATGTTAACGTTCAGGATAACGGTTACTATACGAAAATTCATGAGGAATTATCTAAGAAGTATGGTGTAGACCAATTGACTGCAGCACAGATGGGTGGACTAGAATGTGGTAAGTGCCACTATTAAGTATTAATTAGAAGTAATTCATAGATATATGTCATCAAACAAGAAATACTGGAAAAGTGTTGAAGAACTGAACGAAAACAGTTCTATAGTTGAGACGCTTCAACAGAATGAGTTTGTAGAAGAAATCCCTACCGATGAGTTTTTGGGAGATAAGTCTTCGTTAGAGTCGTCATCAACATCTCGTCGAGATTTCTTAAAATATGTAGGATTTAGCACAGCTGCTGCGTCTTTAGCTGCTTGTGAAGGCCCTGTAATTAAGTCTATTCCTTACGTGGTACAGCCTAAGGAAATTATTCCAGGGGTTGCCAATTATTACGCAACAACTGTTGCCGATGGGTACGATTTTGCAAGTGTTTTGGTTAAGACCCGTGAAGGTCGGCCAATTAAAATTGAAAACAACACAGACGCCACTACCAACGGTATGGCCAATGCAAGAGTAAATGCTTCAATTTTGGGGCTTTATGATAACTTAAGGGTAAAATCCCCTATGAAAGGTGGTTCGGCAATTAGTTGGGATAGCTTTATGTCTGAAACCTCAGCCAAATTAGATGAACTCAAAGCTCAAGGAAAGGAGATTGCTATATTAACACAGACTTATGCCAGTCCTTCAACTAGAAATTTGATTGATGACTTTAAGGAAGTGTTCACCAACGTGCGTCATGTTACCTATGACGCCATTTCAGAATCTACTGCATTAGATGCTTTTCAGACAAAATACGGAAGGAGAGCTCTGGCTAATTATGATTTTTCAAAAGCGATGACCATAGTATCGGTCGGTGCGGATTTTTTAGCGGACTGGCACGGAGGAGGTTTTGAGTCTAGTTACGCCAAGAACCGTATTCCTCAAAATGGTAAGATGTCTCGACATATTCAGTTTGAGTCAAACATGAGTTTAACTGGTGCTAACGCAGACAAGCGTGTGCCTATGACGCCAAGTGAACAAAAATTGGCGCTTGCTAAATTATACAGTTACGTTACAGGAAACTCCGTTGGAGGATCTAATTTACCTGAGTCCTTGGATAAGGCGGTAAGAGCTGCGGCTTCAGAAATTAGTAAGGCTGGCAGTAATGCGGTTGTCGTTACTGGAATTCAAGATATAAACGCTCAAACAGTTGTTTTAGAGATAAATGAATATCTGAAGAGTAAAGCGTTTGATACTAAAACAACTATTAAAACAAGACACGGCAATGATAAGGCTGTGATGCAATTGGTAGAAGACATGAAGTCTGGCAAAATTGCCGCTTTAATAATGTCAGGTGTCAATCCAATGTACACTCTACCAAACTCAAAAGATTTTGCAGACGGTTTAAAGAAGACAGAATTATCCATTTCATTCAGTATGAAGGAAGATGAAACAGCTTTAAATTGCCAGTATATAGCAGCCACACCTCATTACTTAGAGTCTTGGGGGGATGTTGAAATGAAGGACGGTCATTACAGCTTAATGCAGCCAACGATTCGTCCTCTTTTTGATACAAAACAATTTCAGGAGGTGTTAATGGGATGGACCGTAAACACACAACCCACTTATCGCGATTATATAAAGCTTATTTGGACAGAGGATATTCTTGAAGGAAGTTCGTTTAACGAAGCTGTTCAGGCAGGCGTTTTTGTAAAGGCTAATAATGCTATTGATGTATTAGATGAATTGGATGGGGTAGCAACTGGTATTGCCAATGAGGCTGTTACTGGTAATGCTGCTAGAGCCCTAGCAGCTTCAGCTAAAGCTAGTGGAATGGAATTAACCCTCTATCCAAAAATTGGTATGGGTGATGGTCAACAGGCCAACAATCCTTGGCTTCAGGAATTTCCGGACCCAATAACAAGAACCTCATGGGATAATTACATTACGGTTTCTAAGGTCGATGCTGATGCAATGGGCTTAATTAACGAAAATGTGGCAAATGGAGGTTTAAATGGTAGCTATGTCAATGTCACAGTTAATGGTGTAACCGTATCAAATGTGCCTGTTATCATACAACCAGGTCAGGCTAAAGGTACTGTTGGTATGGCATTGGGTTATGGAAGGAGTGCTGGCCTAAAAGCAGAGATGCAGACAGGTTTAAATGCCTACCCATTATATCATAACTTTAATCCGGTTCAAGAAGTTAAAATTGAAAAAGCGTCAGGGATGCATGAGTTTGCATGCGTTCAATTGCACAATACCTTAATGGGCCGAGGTGATATAATTAAGGAAACATCCCTGGAGATATTCAACACAAAAGACAAATCGTATTGGAATGCTATTCCTAAAGTGTCCAAGGATCATATAGAAACGCCGGTAACATCACCCGATGTTGATATCTGGGATTCTTTTGATCGTTCTATTGGGCATCATTTCAATTTATCCATTGATTTAAATGCTTGTACAGGTTGTGGCGCATGTGTTATTGCATGTCACGCCGAAAACAATGTACCTGTAGTGGGTAAAACTGAAATGCGACGCAGTAGGGATATGCACTGGTTACGAATAGATAGATATTATTCTTCAGAAGATTCTTTTGAAGGGGACAACCAGAAGAAGGACAATATTTCCGGTTTAAGTAGTTCGTTAAGTGAATTTGGAGAAATGGAGAGTCCTGCCGACAACCCACAGGTTGCTTTCCAGCCAGTCATGTGTCAGCATTGTAATCACGCTCCTTGTGAAACGGTTTGTCCAGTTGCTGCCACTGTTCATAGCCGTCAAGGTCAAAATCATATGGCTTACAACCGTTGTGTGGGTACACGTTATTGTGCGAATAACTGTCCTTATAAAGTTAGACGTTTCAACTGGTTCCTGTACAATAAGAATGATGAGTTTGATTATTTCATGAATGATGATTTAGGCCGTATGGTATTGAATCCAGACGTGACCGTACGTTCTCGTGGTGTCATGGAAAAGTGCTCATTCTGTATCCAGAAGACACAAAAAACCATTTTAGACGCTAAAAGAGCAGGTCGTCCAGTAGAGGACGGCGAGTTCCAAACCGCTTGTTCAGCAGCTTGTGGAAACGGTGCTATGGTATTTGGAGATATTAACGATAAGGACAGCAAAATCGCTGAACTAAAAGAAGATAATAGAGCGTATCACTTGCTAGAACATGTAGGGACGAAACCAAATGTGGTTTACCAAACAAAGGTGAGAAATACAGCTGAAGCATAAATTAAATTAAAGAATCAATTATATAATTATGGCGTCTCATTACGAAGCACCTATTAGAAGACCTCTAGTAACCGGAGAAAAATCTTATCACGATGTTACTGTCGATGTGGCTAGGCCAGTTGAAGGTAAAGCCAACAGAGCTTGGTGGATTGTTTTCAGTATTTCTTTGGTGGCCTTCCTTTGGGGAATAGGTTGTATTATTTATACCATATCCACAGGTATTGGTGTTTGGGGTTTAAACAAAACCGTCAACTGGGCTTGGGATATCACTAACTTCGTTTGGTGGGTAGGTATTGGTCACGCAGGAACATTAATTTCTGCAGTACTTTTATTATTCCGGCAAAAATGGAGAATGGCAATTAACCGTTCGGCAGAGGCAATGACCATTTTCTCTGTAATTCAGGCAGGTTTGTTTCCTATCATTCATATGGGCCGTCCGTGGTTAGCCTATTGGGTATTACCAATACCAAATCAATTTGGTTCTCTTTGGGTAAACTTCAACTCACCTTTGCTATGGGATGTATTTGCCATTTCAACATATTTATCCGTATCCTTAGTATTTTGGTGGACAGGGTTGTTACCAGACTTTGCTATGATTAGGGATAGAGCCGTTAAGCCTTTTCAAAAGAAGATCTATTCACTAATAAGTTTTGGATGGTCAGGTAGGGCTAAAGATTGGCAACGTTTTGAGGAAGTATCCTTGGTTTTGGCCGGTTTGGCAACACCATTAGTACTCTCTGTACACACCATCGTATCCTTTGATTTCGCCACGTCTGTAATTCCGGGTTGGCACACTACAATTTTCCCACCTTACTTTGTGGCAGGAGCTATTTTTTCAGGATTTGCAATGGTGAATACACTTCTTATCATAATGAGAAAAGTATGTAGCCTTGAGGATTATATTACCGTACAACATATAGAACTAATGAACATTGTAATAATGCTCACAGGTTCTATTGTTGGTGTGGCATACATTACGGAGCTATTTATCGCTTGGTATTCTGGTGTTGAGTACGAACAATACGCATTCTTAAACAGAGCAACAGGACCTTATTGGTGGGCCTATTGGTCAATGATGACTTGTAACGTGTTTTCACCACAATTTATGTGGTTCAAGAGATTGAGAACAAGTATTATGTTCTCCTTCTTTATATCTATTGTCGTAAACATTGGTATGTGGTTTGAGCGCTTTGTAATTATCGTTACCTCGTTACATAGAGATTATTTACCATCGTCTTGGACAATGTTCTCACCAACATTCGTAGATATAGGAATTTTTATTGGTACTATAGGTTTCTTCTTCGTATTGTTTTTATTGTATGCGCGTACATTTCCTGTAATAGCGCAAGCTGAAGTAAAAACCATTTTAAAGTCATCTGGTGAGCGTTATAAAAGGCTTAGGGAAAGTGGTGAAAGTTTAGTAGGAACGGGTGCGGACAAAAGAACGTCTAAACCCATAGAATTTACCTCTACAACTTCTAGAGCTGAGGCATTACCAGGCGATAATGAAGAAAAATTAAATACCTTATTTGAGGGTATTGGCAAGTTTGATGCTGATAAAGAAACGGCAGACGATTTAAAGGTTATTAGTGGTATCGGTCCTAAATTGGAGGAGGTCTTGAACAGCATAGGTATATATACCTACCTTCAAGTTAGTAAGATGACTAAGAAAGAGTATGACTTGTTAGACTCGATTACTGATTCATTCCCTGGAAGAGCGGAGCGTGATGATTGGGCAGGACAGGCAAAAAAATTATTAAATAACTAATGTAGTCTATGGAAGCTTCAAAAGTAATTCATGCTATTTATACAGATGATGATGTATTGATGTCAGCCGTTAAAAAGGTGAAGGCAGAAAAGCATCATATTGAAGAAATTTACACACCTTTTCCTGTCCATGGACTAGATAAGGCAATGGGATTAGCTCCAACGCGTATTGCTATAACATCATTTATGTATGGATGTGTAGGTTTAACAGTTGCAATCGTTATGATGAATTTCATTATGATTGAAGATTGGCCACAAGATATTGGAGGTAAGCCAAGCTTTAGTTACTTGGAAAACATGCCAGCTTTTGTTCCTATAATGTTTGAGCTTACAGTGTTCTTTGCTGCTCACCTAATGGTAATTACATTTTACTTAAGAAGTAGAATGTGGCCTTTTAAAAAAGCAGAGAATCCCGATCCTCGAACTACTGATGACCACTTCCTGATGGAAATTCCGGTTCACGATAATGAGGAATCATTAGCGGCCTTGTTAAAGGATACTGGAGCTGTTGAGATTAAAATTGTTGATAAAGACGAAGATGCACATTAATATGAAGACATTATTTACATACAGTATGGTAATAGTTTTGGCACTAGCTTTATTCTCCTGTCAGAAGAACACTAGCCGGAACTATCAATATATGCCTAATATGTACGAACCAATAAGTTATGAGGCCTATCAGGAGTCCGATGCTTTTGCGAACGGGGTTGAAGCTCAATTACCAGCAGAAGGAACTATTCCTAGAGGCGATTTCATGCCTTACGATTATAAAGACACAAATGAAGGTTATGAAATGGCGAAAGCCAATTTAACCAGCAGTTTAGACTCTACTCAAATTGATTATGATAGAGGAAAGGTTTTATACGAGGTGTACTGTGGTATTTGTCACGGCAATAAAGGTGCTGGCCAAGGTACATTGGTTAAACGCGAGAAAATTTTAGGTGTACCTAGTTATGCTGATGCTGGAAGAGCGATTACAACAGGGAGTATTTATCATGTTATTTATTATGGTAAAAATACCATGGGCTCATACGCCAACCAATTAAACGAGGAAGAGCGTTGGCAGGTTGTTGCTTATGTTGAAAAACTAAAAGCAGAGTTAGAAAAGTAAGATTTAGATAAAGATTATATAAATGGAATATAAAATTTCAAATCGATTAAAAATAGGTGCTATCATTTGTGTGGTTCTTGGACTGTTAGGTGTTGCATACGGCTTCTACGAGTCACATCAATACAAGACAGTAGAGGATGTAAAAGTACTTTTGGCAAATGAGGATGGCCATGGTGGTGAACATGCTGGTGAGGCACACGGTACTGCTGGTCATTCCGAAGAGGCAAGTCATGATACCATGACTCATGCCAATGCTGGTCAGGCAGAGGAAGCTCATGCCGAAGGCCATGAGATGAGCCATGAAGAGCATGTACTTCATCAAATACACAACAGGCCTTATGCTGCCTTATATGTGGCTGCTTTCTTTTTCTTTATGATTGCCTTAGGTGTATTGGCTTTTTACGCCATACAATACGCGGCACAGGCAGGATGGTCACCAGTGTTATTTAGGGTTATGGAAGCCATTACGGCTTATGTTTTGCCTGGTGCTTTAATCGTATTGGCTATAGCGCTGTTCGCAGATAAGCATTTATTTGTTTGGATGGACCCAGAAGTTGTGGCCCACGACAAATTAATACAAGGAAAATCAGGTTTTTTAAATAAAGGGGTATTTATAGGCTTAAGCTTGTTCTTTATTTTTGGATGGAGTGCCTATCGCTATTTAGTCCGTAAGTTTTCATTGGCTCAGGATAGCTCAGACAACAATTCCTATTTTAAGAAAGCATTTAGATGGTCTGCAGGATTTTTAGTATTTTACATTGTAACCGAGTCTATAGTCTCCTGGCTATGGGTAATGAGTGTTGATCCACATTGGTTTAGTACCTTATTTGGATGGTATGTGTTTGCCAGTATGTTTGTAAGTGGTATAACTGTTATAGCTATGATAACCATTTACTTAAAATCTAAAGGTTTATTAGAATTTGTAAATGATAGCCATATTCACGATTTGGCTAAGTTTATGTTTGGTATTAGTATCTTCTGGACGTATTTGTGGTTTTCGCAATTTATGTTAATCTGGTACTCTAATATACCAGAAGAGGTAACTTATTATATTACCAGAATTGAATATTACAAACTTCCATTTTTTGGAATGGTTGTAATGAACTTTGTATTTCCATTATTACTCCTAATGAATAGCGATTATAAACGCATTCCATGGTTTGTAGTAATGGCCGGAATTGTGATTCTTTGTGGTCACTATCTAGATGTGTTTAATATGATTATGCCAGCAACTGTAGTTGATAGATGGTATATAGGTATTCCTGAGATTGGGTCTATCCTATTATTTGGTGGCTTATTTTTATTGATCGTCTTTACGGCCTTAGGAAAAGCGCCGTTATTGGCTAAAGGAAACCCATTGATGAAGGAAAGTAAATATTTCCACTACTAAAAATTTTATAAACGAACTGAAACAATAATGACTGCTTTATTAACATTTATAATTGTACTTTTTGTAGCTGTTGCCATGTGGCAAATGGTGAAGATTTTTGATTTAGCTCAAGTAGGAGCATCAAATAATCAAATAGCCGATGATAAGGATAACAGGGTCAATGGATATTTAATGATGGGCTTTTTGGTATTCATCTATGCCATTACCATCGCAAGCTTTATGTATCTTGGTGATTTACCATTAGTATCCAATTCAGCCTCAGATCATGGGTCAGGTATTGATAATTTAATGATTATCTCTATGGTAGTCATATTTATCGTTCAAATCGTAACGCAATTCTTACTTCATTATTTTGCCTTTAAATACAAAGGAGAAAAGGGTAAAAAAGCATTGTTTTATGCAGATAATAATACGCTAGAGTTTATTTGGACCATAATTCCGGTTATAGTATTGGCAGGTTTAATCATTTACGGATTATTTACTTGGAATGATATTATGGGGATTGATGAAGAGGAAGATCCAATGGTCATTGAATTATACGCACAGCAATTTAACTGGAAAGCCAGATATTCGGGAGAAGATAATGTTCTAGGTAAAGCTAATGTGAGATTAATTGATATCGATAGAGCTAACATTTTAGGTGTAGATGAGAACGACCCAAATGCTCAAGATGATATTATAGTAACAGAGTTACACTTACCAAAAGGAAGGCCGGTTTTATTTAAGATGCGCTCTCAGGATGTATTGCACTCTGCCTACATGCCACACTTTAGAGCTCAGATGAACTGTGTTCCTGGTATGGTAACTCAATTCTCATTTACACCCACGGTCACAACCGAAGAAATGAGACAGAATCCTGATATAGTTGAAAAAGTCAAAAATATTAACGAACTTAGACAAGAAAGAAAAGTAGAAATTGAAGAAGCTGGTCAGGATTTATTATATGAATTCGACTACCTTTTGCTTTGTAATAAGATTTGTGGAAAATCGCATTACAATATGCAAATGAAAATCATTGTCGAAACTCAAGAAGAGTTCGACGCTTGGATGAAAGAGCAAACTAAATTTGCTAATTCATTGATAGAATAAAAAAAAATTGTTTTAAAGAAAAAGATTAAAAGATTATGTCAGCAGTAGCAGAAACACACGGTCACGACGAGCACGATGTACATCATCACAAAGAGACATTTGTAACCAAGTATATCTTTAGTCAAGACCACAAAATGATTGCCAAGCAGTACCTTATTACGGGGGTACTTATTATGGGTATTATTGGGATTTTAATGTCTCTAATGATACGTATGCAGATAGCATGGCCAGAACAACCAAATGTAATATTTGAAACTTTATTAGGAAAATGGGCTCCGGGAGGTGTCATGGATGCCGATATTTATTTGGCATTAGTTACCATTCACGGAACAATAATGGTATTCTTTGTGTTAACGGCAGGACTAAGTGGAACCTTTAGTAATTTATTAATTCCATTACAAATTGGAGCACGGGATATGGCTTCAGGTTTCCTTAATATGGTGTCGTATTGGTTGTTTTTTGTATCATGTGTCATCATGATACTGTCATTCTTTGTTGAAGCAGGACCGGCAGCAGCGGGTTGGACCATTTATCCACCCTTATCGGCATTACCGATGGCGCAAGGTGGATCGGGTATGGGTATGACACTTTGGTTAGTGTCCATGGCTATATTCATTGCATCTTCACTGTTGGGCTCACTAAATTATATTGTGACAGTTATAAACTTACGTACAAAGGGAATGTCAATGACAAGATTGCCTTTAACCATCTGGGCCTTCTTCGTAACAGCTATTATTGGTGTTATCTCGTTCCCAGTATTGTTATCAGCAGCATTGTTATTAATAATGGACCGAAGCTTCGGTACATCGTTCTTCTTGTCGGATATATTTATTCAAGGTGAAGTATTACATTACCAAGGTGGATCTCCAGTATTATTTGAACACTTATTCTGGTTCTTAGGTCATCCTGAGGTCTATATCGTATTACTGCCAGCTTTAGGTATAACTTCTGAAATTATTGCTACCAATTCGCGTAAGCCTATTTTTGGATATCGTGCCATGGTTGCTTCTATATTAGCAATTGCGTTTTTATCCACAATAGTTTGGGGTCACCATATGTTTATTTCAGGAATGAATCCATTCTTAGGGTCTGTATTTACCTTTACAACCCTATTAATTGCAATTCCTTCCGCGGTTAAGGCATTCAACTATATTACGACCTTATGGAAGGGTAATCTGCAAATGAATCCGGCTATGCTATTTTCTATTGGATTAGTCTCTACATTCATCACGGGTGGATTAACAGGGATTATACTTGGTGATAGTGCCTTAGATATTAATGTGCACGATACCTATTTCGTTGTAGCACACTTCCATTTAGTAATGGGTATCTCAGCATTATATGGGGTGTTTGCCGGTATCTATCATTGGTTCCCAAGAATGTTTGGACGTATGATGAATAAAAATCTTGGATACTTACATTTCTGGGTAACTGCAATATGCGCCTATGGGGTATTCTTCCCAATGCATTTTATAGGGATGGCAGGACTTCCAAGACGCTATTATACTAATTCCAACTTCCCATTGTTTGATGATACCACTAATGCACAAGCGGTTATAACCATGTTCGCCTTAGTTGCGGGTATAGTGCAGTTGGTGTTCTTATATAATTTCTTTAGTAGTATTTTCTACGGTAAGAAAGCAGAGCAGAATCCATGGCGTTCCAATACATTGGAATGGACGGCACCTGTTAAGCACATGCATGGAAATTGGCCAGGAGCAATTCCTCATGTTTACAGATGGTCTTATGACTACAGTAAACCAGGTCATGATGAAGACTTTGTGCCCCAAAACGTGCCAATGAAAGAGGGTGAGGAAGAACTCAATCATTAGCATTGATAAATCAGTTAAATTATAAAAAAGCCTTTCTAGTTTAGAGAGGCTTTTTCTTTATATTTGTTTTAAAGCTTTAGTTATTGTCTACTGTTACCTTGAATGTAAGCATAGGGCTGCATTAAGTTCTAAAAAAATAAATTCAAAGCTTTAATCACGAAAAACATATGAACGAAAATCTTGACCCATCCAATGATAATTATAGTTCAGAAGAGCGCGATTTAGAAAAGAAGTTAAGACCCTTAAGCTTTGACGATTTTACAGGGCAAGATCAGGTATTGGAAAACCTACTCATTTTTGTAAAAGCAGCAAACCTTCGTGATGAAGCCTTAGACCACACCTTGTTTCATGGGCCTCCCGGATTGGGTAAAACTACCTTGGCCCATATTTTGGCCAATGAGCTCGACGTTGGCATTAAAGTGACCTCAGGGCCTGTTTTGGACAAGCCAGGCGACTTGGCCGGATTGCTTACCAATTTAGAAGATCGCGATGTGCTGTTTATTGATGAGATTCATCGGTTGAGTCCAATTGTAGAGGAGTATCTGTACTCGGCCATGGAAGACTATAAAATTGATATCATGATAGAGTCTGGACCCAATGCCAGAACGGTCCAAATCAATTTAAATCCCTTTACATTAGTAGGGGCCACAACACGCTCAGGATTGTTAACCGCACCTATGCGAGCCCGTTTTGGTATCAGTAGCCGACTTCAATATTATAAAACGGATTTACTCACAAGCATCGTACAGCGGAGTGCAACCATTTTAAAGGTGCCTATTACTATGGAAGCTGCTATTGAAATTGCAGGTCGAAGCCGAGGAACACCCCGAATTGCAAATGCCTTATTGAGACGGGTTAGGGATTTTGCCCAAATAAAGGGGAACGGAAATATTGATATCAAAATAGCGAAGTTTGCCTTGGAGGCCCTAAACGTAGACGCCCACGGCTTAGATGAAATGGACAATAAAATCCTTTCCACAATTATAGAGAAGTTTAAAGGTGGCCCTGTGGGTATAACAACTTTGGCAACGGCTGTGAGTGAAAGTTCAGAGACTATTGAAGAAGTTTATGAACCCTTTTTAATTCAGCAAGGTTTTATTATGCGTACACCTCGTGGCCGTGAAGTTACGGAACAGGCCTATAAACATTTAGGAAAAATAAAGGGACCAACACAAGGTGGTTTGTTCTAGCAATCAAAATGGAGGAGCGATATATCCCTGAAGTACCTTTAAGCAGTTTTTTAAGGCATGCCTTAGATATTGTAAAAAATCCCCTGCCTTTTCACCATAAGAATTTTATGGAAAAGGGTGATATTTTCAGTTTAAAGTTAGGAGTCAATACTAAGGTTTATTTTTGTAGGGATGCTGCTTTTGCGGAATACGTTCTTCAAAAAAATCACAAGAATTATACTAAATCCAAAATTCAGACCAAAGACTTAGCCAAGTACGTGGGTAAGGGCTTATTGACAGCCGAAGGTGCTCATTGGCGCAGACAGCGAAAGCTTATTCAGCCTGCATTTCATAAAAAGCAGCTTAAAGGTTTGTTAGCATCTATAGAAGTTGCCATTCTTACGGAGTACAAAAAAGTTGTAGCTAACAAAACCATAGATATTTTTCCAATTCTAAATGACTTGGCATTTCAAACCGTTGTCAAATCATTATTCAGTAGTGCAGCAAATCAAAATGATATTGACAGACTGCAATACATCACCGAGGCCGCACAAAAAATGCTAGTGAAAGAACTTCGACAGCCTTATTTGGGGTGGTGGTTCTCCCTTAGTGGTAAAATAGAAAAACATCTTAAATTAACGGCCGAGGCTAGGCAAATTTTAAGCCGGATTGTTAATGAGAGACGTACTTCAGGAAGTAAGCAAAACGACTTACTAGACATGCTTCTAGAAGCCCGCTATGAAGATGGGGGTGCTATGGAAGAAGCACAGCTTATTGATGAAATTCTAATTTTATTTACGGCTGGTCACGAGACCACCTCAAACGCGTTGACCTTTACCTTTCAACTTTTGGCCTTGCATCCAGAATGGCAAGAAAAGATTTGCCAAGAAATTCTAGTGGTGAATACACAATCCGAGGACCTTATGACGCGGGTAATGGCTTCAACGGTCTGCACCCAGGTTATTGAAGAAGCTATGCGTTTGTATCCGCCAGCCTATTTTATAGACCGCTTAAACATTGCGGAAGATAAATTTAATGGGATGACCTTTAAACCAGGGTCTAACTTATTATTGTCTGTGATTGAAATCCATAGGCATCCTGATTTATGGGAGGAACCCAATACCTTTAATCCAAAACGTTTTTCAGAAGGTTCTAGAAAATTTTCATCACAGTACTTTCCTTTTGGTGCCGGACCACGAAAATGTATTGGGAATAATTTTGCTATGTTTGAGATGATTATTGCTGTAAGGGAGCTGGTTTCTAGATACAAGATATATCCTAAATTTGATGACATCGACATAACACCGCTCATTACCCTGAAGCCAAAAAATGCTTTTTTAAAATTTGAAAAACGGTGATTGAAAACAAATCCAAATACAGCCAACTAATAAAAGCAGAAGCCAAACGTTTGGGCTTTTTATCCTGCGGTATAAGCAAGGCTGAATTTCTGGAAGAAGAAGCACCAAGGCTTGAAGCATGGCTCAATAAGAATAGGCATGGCGAAATGCGCTATATGGAAAATCATTTTGATAAGCGATTAGACCCTACATTATTGGTGGAAGGTTCTAAAAGTGTGGTCTCTTTATTATTGAATTACTATCCTTCAGAATTACAAAATGAAAACTCATATAAGATTTCTAAATATGCGTATGGAACGGATTATCATTTTGTAATTAAAGACAAATTAAAATCACTATTACAGGTTATTAAAGACGAAATTGGAGACGTGCATGGAAGAGCCTTTGTGGATTCGGCACCGGTTTTAGATAAAGCCTGGGCGGCAAAGTCTGGTTTGGGCTGGATTGGTAAACACTCTAATTTACTGACCCAGCAAGTCGGTTCTTTCTATTTTATTGCAGAATTGATTATCGATTTGGACTTGGACTATGATACACCTGTTACTGACCACTGTGGTACGTGTACGGCCTGTATAGATGCTTGTCCAACAGAAGCGATTACCGAACCCTATGTCGTAGACGGTAGTAAATGTATTTCGTACTTTACAATAGAACTTAAGGACAATATTCCAACAGAATTTAAAGGCCAATTTGATGATTGGATGTTTGGCTGTGATGTTTGCCAGGATGTATGCCCCTGGAATCGATTTTCAAAACCGCATAACGAACCCTTGTTTAATCCACATCCGGAGTTATTGGAAATGACTAAAAAAGACTGGGAAGAAATTACGGAAGACACATTTAGAAAGGTCTTTAAAAATTCCGCAGTAAAGCGCACCAAGTTTTCAGGTCTAGAGCGAAATATAAGATTTCTTAAATCTTAAAAATAAAATCGCACATTCCTTATCTTTACAACTTAATCCATTTAGGTCCATGAGCAAAGAAAGTAAACGTTTAGAGGCGTTGGTGTACCACGCTAAGCCCACTCCTGGTAAAATAAAGGTCATACCCTCTAAAAAGTACGCATCCCAACGCGATTTATCCTTGGCCTATTCTCCTGGTGTTGCTGAACCCTGTTTAGAAATTGAGAAGGATATTAATAATGTTTATAAATATACAGCTAAAGGAAATCTGGTGGCTGTTATCTCTAACGGAACAGCGGTTTTAGGTTTAGGAAACATTGGTCCGGAAGCGTCTAAACCAGTAATGGAAGGGAAAGGCTTATTGTTTAAAATTTTTGCAGATATAGATGTATTTGATATTGAGGTCGATACCGAGGATGTAGATGCTTTTATAGAAACAGTTAAAAACATTGCACCAACTTTTGGAGGGATAAACCTTGAAGATATTAAGGCACCTGAAGCCTTTGAAATTGAACGGCGCTTAAAAGAGGAGTTAGATATACCTGTTATGCACGACGATCAACACGGAACTGCAATCATTTCGGCGGCAGCCTTGTTAAATGCCTTAGAGTTGGCAGAAAAGAAGATTGCAGACGTTAGAATTGTGGTAAGTGGTGCTGGTGCCGCAGCTATTTCCTGTACCAGATTATATCAGGCTTTTGGAGCTAAACCTGAAAATATTGTCATGTTGGACAGTAAAGGGGTTATTAGAAGCAATAGACCTGATCTTACGTCTCAAAAGGCAGAATTTGCCACACACAGGGCAATTGATACTCTAGATGAAGCTATGGTTAATGCAGACGTTTTTATCGGATTGTCAATGGCAAATATCGTAACTCCCGAGATGCTAAGGTCAATGGCAAAAGACCCAATTGTTTTTGCTATGGCCAACCCAGATCCTGAAATAAATTATAGGTTGGCCATAGAAACGAGAGATGATATCATTATGGCCACTGGACGAAGTGATCATCCAAACCAAGTAAATAATGTACTTGGCTTTCCATTTATTTTCAGAGGAGCCTTAGATGTTAGGGCTACAAAAATAAATGAAGAAATGAAAATGGCGGCGGTTAGGGCCCTATCAAATTTAGCAAAGGAACCAGTTCCAGAACAAGTTAATATTGCATACGGTGAAACCCGTCTTTCCTTTGGGCGAGACTATATTATTCCTAAACCCTTCGATCCAAGGTTAATTGCAGAAATTCCACCAGCAGTTGCTAAAGCTGCTATGGAAAGTGGCGTGGCAAAAGAGCCTATTGAAGATTGGGACCGGTACAAAAATAACCTGTTAGACCGTTTAGGTTCTGATAACAAGTTGGTCAGGTTACTTTTAAACAGAGCTAGAACGAATCCTAAACGTGTGGTTTTTGCAGAGGCAGATCAACTTAGTGTCCTGAAAGCTGCTCAAATCGCTTACGATGAGGGTGTGGCTATTCCTATTCTTTTGGGAAGGCAAGAGGTGATTCGTGATTTAATGAATGAGATTGATTTTGATGCCGAAATTCAAATTATTGATCCTAAGGCAGATGAGCAAACGGAACGAAAAAACAGATATGCAGATGCCTATTGGGAAAAACACCAACGAGATGGTGTTACCCAGTATTCAGCAAGAAAAATAATGCGAGAGCGTAATTATTTTGCGGCTATGATGGTGAACGAAGGAGATGCAGATGCCCTCATCACAGGGTATTCTCGCAGTTATCCAAGTGTGGTAAAGCCTATGTTACAGCTCATAGGTATGGCTAAAGGTGTAACCCGCGTAGCAACAACCAACGTAATGATGACGCAACGGGGTCCATTATTTTTAAGTGATACGGCAATTAACATCAATCCAACGGCGGAAGATTTGGCGCGCATTGCTTATATGACTTCAAGGGTTTGTAAGTTGTTTGGTGTTGACCCGGTTATTGCCATGACCTCCTATTCTAATTTTGGCTCTTCGGACCACCCAAATGCCAAGAAGGCAAACAGAGCCGTGAAAATTTTACACGAGACCTATCCAGAAATGGTAGTAGATGGTGAGGTGCAAACGGATTTCGCACTCAATCCAGGAATGCTCCAAGATAAATTTCCTTTTTCAAAGTTAGCAGGGCGGAAAGTGAACACCTTGATCTTTCCAAATTTGGATGCAGCAAATATTACGTATAAGTTGCTTAAAGAGCTCAATAAAGCAGAGTCAATAGGTCCTATTATGATTGGCATGAATAAACCAGTACATATTTTGCAATTAGATGCGAGTGTAGATGAGATGGTAAACATGGTAGCGGTTGCAGTTATCGATGCCCAAGAGCGCGAAAAACGGCAGCAAAAAGCGTAAAGTCTATCTGCTATTTAGGGACTTGAAATGTAAATTATTTTATTACATTTGGGTCTTTAACCTTAGAACTAACTAAAATGCTAACTTCAATCTTTAAGTATTTAAGGATTTTCAAGATAGGCGTTCGTTTTTCTTGGTTTAATCTAAGTTGATAGCAAAAATTATATGATTACACACTTAGAGGGTAGATTAGTTGAAAAAAACCCTACTGATATTGTTATAGACTGCAACGGCGTAGGTTATTTCATAAATATATCACTGCACACATTTTCTCAAATTCCCGACGGGGAAAATATCAAGTTATATACCTATTTGCAGGTGCGTGAAGACGCCCACAGTTTGTACGGATTTTCTTCAAAAGTAGAGCGGGAAATCTTTAAATTATTAATTTCCGTAAGTGGTATCGGAGCTAATACAGCAAGAACAATGTTATCTTCATTAACTCCAGACCAGGTTAAGGAGGGTATAGCTAGTGAAGACGTGGCTTTAATTCAGAGCGTTAAAGGTATTGGAGCAAAAACTGCGCAACGTGTTATCATTGATTTGAAGGATAAAGTGTTAAAAGTTTATGGCATGGACGAACTTTCTCTTATACCGAACAATACGCATAAGGATGAAGCGTTATCTGCATTAGAAGTTTTAGGATTTAACAAAAAACAATCAGAAAAAGTTATAGATAGAATTTTAAAAACCCAACCAGATGCACTAGTAGAGCAAATTATAAAGGAAGCTCTAAAAAACTTGTAATGCGATTGAATCATACTAACTATAATCACAACAAATCACATAGTTTTTATTGCCTTATAGTTCTTATCATGCTATGTGGCTTGGGTGGGGGTGCGCAAGAAAATGAAGGAGAAGCCCAAGATTCTACCAAAACCACCTTTGCTTTCGGTAAGCTTCAAATGCCCAACCCTAATAGTATCGTATCAAAATACACTTATGATCCTATTTTAGACCGTTATATTTATACTGAGAAAATAGGTAACTTTAATGTTAATTTCCCACTAATTTTAACACCAGAGGAGTTTAGAAAACTTGTCCTTGAGGAAAAACTCAAGGAGTATTACAAAAGAATGGCAGATGCTGTGGCCGGTCAAAAGGATGGCACAGATGAAGACCAGAAAAATTTGCTACCTGAATTTTATGTTAACTCAGGTCTTTTTGAAACTATTTTTGGCGGCAATACAATCAATGTTATCCCACAAGGTTCCGTGGAAGTAGATTTGGGAGTTTTATTTTCTAGACAAGATAATCCGGCATTTTCGCCCAGAAACCGAACCAACTTTACATTTGATTTTG
The DNA here is from genome assembly GCF_002266855.1 of Winogradskyella aurantia. Classification (GTDB taxonomy): domain Bacteria; phylum Bacteroidota; class Bacteroidia; order Flavobacteriales; family Flavobacteriaceae; genus Winogradskyella; species Winogradskyella aurantia. The sequence goes on from NZ_NGJN01000001.1 coordinate 703,722, forward strand.
ATCAAAGAATAAGCTTGAGTTTATTAGGTAAAGTGGGTACACGCTTACAGGTAACTGCTAATTACGATACAGAGTCCACATTCGATTTTCAGAATCTAGTAAAGCTTGAATACACACCAACAGAAGATGATATTGTAAGAAAGATTGAAGTAGGTAATGTGAACATGCCACTGAATAGCTCGTTGATTACTGGTGCCCAGAGCCTATTCGGTGTGAAGACCGAGTTACAATTTGGAAAAACCAGGGTAACAGCTGTTTTTTCAGAACAGCAATCCCAGTCTCGATCAGTAGTCGCTCAAGGTGGAGGAACACTTGAAGAGTTTGAATTCTTTGCTAGAGACTATGATGAAAACCGTCACTTTTTTTTAGCCCAATATTTTGAGGATAATTATGATAAGGCACTACTGCAATATCCATTTATAGACAACCAGGGATTGCAAATCACTAGAGTAGAGGTTTGGGTGACCAACAGAAATAATCAGACCGAAAATATAAGAAACATAGTAGCGTTTCAGGATTTAGGAGAATCAGATCCTACACCTGATAAGGTTAGCCTTCCTTTTGATGATGCAGGTAATTTAATACCTGGGTTTCCTGCAAATTTTTTCAATGTAGGACCCAATGCATTCCCAGATAACGGCAATAATGATTTAGATCCGACAACAATTGGTTCAACCTCAATTTTAAACGACAATATCCGTGATATTACAAATGTTGAAGCCGGAATTTCAGTCACTGCAAATGAAGGTTTTGATTATGGTAAAATGGAAGGTGCAAGAAAGCTTATTGAAGGACAAGATTATTTTTTAAGTACGGATTTAGGTTATATTTCTCTGAATCAAAGGTTACTCAATGACGAAGTACTGGCGGTGGCCTATCAATTTACAGTGGGAGGTCAAGTCTATCAAGTAGGTGAATTTGCAAATGACGGTGTTGATGCTACACAAGTAGGTGAAGGAAATAATGGCAACCAGGTAATCAATAATCAAAGTTTGGTTTTAAAGATGTTGAAAAGTGCGGTAACTGCCGTTGATCAGCCTATTTGGAATTTGATGATGAAGAATATTTATGATACCGGAGCCTTTCAATTGAGCCAAGAGGATTTTAGACTTAATATTTTTTATACAGAAGCTTCAGCTTTAAACTATATCACGCCAGTAGAGGGAACGTCCTTCCCAATATACGACAATAACACACCTAATAACCCTAATGACGATTCACAGATTCAAGAGACACCATTAATACGGTTGTTCCATTTAGATAGGTTGAATTTTAATAACGACCCGCAGGAACGCGGTGATGGTTTTTTTGATTTTGTTCCAGGGCGTACGGTTTTAGTTCAAAATGGAAAAATAATCTTTACCAAAACACAACCTTTTGGAAAATATTTATTTGACGTCTTGGATGATGAGAATAACCCAGGTGACTACGATCAAGATATATACGACAATCCAAATCAAGAAAAGTATGTTTATGATTTGTTGTATAAGTCCACTAAGACTCAAGCTCTAGAAGAATCTCAAAAAGATAAGTTCCAAATAAAGGGGCGGTTTAAAAGTAGCGGCGGTGATGGTGGTATTCCTATAGGAGCTTTTAATGTACCACGTGGCTCGGTCCGCGTTACTGCTGGTGGTAGATTGCTTGTTGAAGGTATAGATTACACTGTAAATTATCAGTTAGGTCGTGTGGAGATTCTCGACGAGGCTTTAAAAGCATCGAATACACCAATAAATGTATCTGTGGAGAACAATGCTGTTTTTGGGCAACAGACAAGGCGTTTTACGGGTATTAATGTTGAGCATCAGTTCAATGAAAATTTTGTTTTAGGTGCAACCTTATTAAATCTTAATGAGAGGCCCATAACACAAAAAGCCAATTTTGATACCGAACCTATAAACAATACCATCTTTGGGTTTAATGGAAATTATTCTACAGAAGTTCCTTTTTTGACCCGGCTTGCCAATAAACTACCAAATGTGGATACAGATGTGCCATCGAATGTATCTCTTAGGGGTGAGTTTGCCTATTTATTGCCAGGTGCGCCAAAAGGAACGGATTTCAATGGTGAAGCTACAGCCTATATCGATGACTTCGAGGGTACGCAAGGCGCCATAGACCTATTGAGTCCTTTATCTTGGTTTTTATCAAGTAGACCATCTGAATTACCAGGTGTAAGAGGAAGCAGTATCAATGGTCCTGAGAGTGGTTATGGTAGAGCGTTTTTGAACTGGTATACTATAGACCCAATTTTTTATAGTAATCAACGTCCAGATGGCATCACTGATGATGATGTATCAAATTTATATACTCGACGTGTTTTTATCGAAGAAATATTTCCACAGGTAGACATAGTGCAAGGCCAAACATCAGTAATTAATACCTTGGATTTGGTCTACTATCCATCGGAACGGGGACCTTACAATTTTGATCCATTAGCTACTTCTGACAATTTAAACCCCAATGAAAGCTGGGCAGGAATTTCAAGACAGATAACCTCAACCGATTTTGAACAAGCCAATGTGGAATATATAGAGTTTTGGTTACAAGACCCATTCTTGGATAATCCTTCCAATCCAGGAGGAAAGCTATTGGTCAACCTCGGTAACATTTCTGAAGATGTGCTCAGGGACGGTAAAAAACAATTTGAAAACGGATTACCAGAGGATGGGGATATAAGCGGATTAACACCTACGGATTTTGGTGGTGTTGTGCCTCAAAGCCAATCTTTAATTTACACCTTCGCAACCACAGGTGAGGAACGGGCTAATCAAGATGTGGGTCTTGATGGTTATGATGACACAGAAGAACTGGCGGCATTTGGAACCCAATTTGGTGAAGATCCTGCCAAGGATAATTATACCTATTATCTCAATACCGATGGTAATATTTTTGAGCGGTATAAAAGGTATAATGGTTTAGAGGGTAATACACCAGATATATTCACCGACACGAATAGAGGATCGACAACACAGCCCGATGTTGAAGACATCAACCGTGATAATACCATGAATACTATTGATAGCTACTTTGAATATGAAATTGACATCGATCAAACAAGTTTAAATATTAATAATCCTCAAATCAATGATATTAAAGTTGCTCAAGTCACACTCCCAAATGGAGATGAAAGGGATGTGACATGGTATCAATATAGAATACCGATAAATGAAGAGACTAGAAGAATTGGTGGCATTACAGATATTAGATCAGTAAGGTTTGCGCGTTTAGTATTGAGAGACTTCACGGAAAGTACGGTTTTGCGCTTTGCTAGCTTGGATTTAGTGCGTAGTGATTGGAGACGTTATACCCTAGACCTTGATAATGACCCCAATAATAACAGTCCAGATGCAGATTTCAACGTGGCTATTATAGGGGTTCAGGAAAATGATGGCAATTATGTGATTCCCCCTGGTGTAAGACGGGAAGAACTTAACAATAACAATAATATTATTAGACAAAATGAGCAATCCCTCGTTCTTCAAGCTTGTGATTTAGAACCAACAGACTCAAGAGGTGTTTTTAAGAATATAAATTTAGACATGCGCCAGTATAAGCGCTTGAGAATGTTTTTGCATGCGGAGGGCCTAGATGGAGCACCATTAGATCCAGGAGAGTTGGTTGGTTTTATTAGAATGGGGAATGACTTCAATCAAAATTTTTATCAAATAGAGGTTCCGTTATTACCAACAGATTTTGCGGACGGGAGTTTAGAGAGGCGTGTTTGGCCAGAACTCAATGAAATCGATATACCCTTGGAATTCTTACAAAAAATAAAAGCGTTAGGTATTTCCGCAGGTACTTTAGGTAATGATGTTCCGACATATTATAATGTAGTAGATGGTCAACTTAATGAAACGCCACTTGCAACGGGTAACGTACCATTTAACGATATACTTAGTAGCCCAAAACAGCAAAGAGTTGCCATACAAGGCAATCCCAACTTTGGAAATATCCGTGTATTGATGGTTGGAGTCAAAAACTCTGGTAGTTCCATCAATAATCCAACTGCTTGCGGAGAGGTTTGGTTCAATGAATTACGGATGTCTGACTTAGACAACGAAGGAGGTTGGGCTGCTGTGGTTAGTGTGGATTCCAATATTGCGGATTTTGCAGATGTTAGTGCAACAGGCCGACGCAGTACTACAGGCTTTGGAGGTATAGAGCAAAACCCAAACCAACGAAGTAGGGAAGATATACAGCAATACGATTTTGTGACCAATATTCAGTTGGGGCAGTTGCTTCCAAAAAAATGGGGTGTTCAGATTCCATTTAATTATGCGCAAAGCGAGGAACTGGTAACACCTCAATTTGACCAGTTTTATAATGATTTAACATTGGAATCAAGATTGGATGCCGCAGAAAGTCAAGAAGAAGAGGAGCGTATACGACGACAGTCAGAAAGTTATACTAAACGGAAAAGTATAAATTTTATCGGCGTAAGAAAACAAAAGACGGGCGATTCAAAAAGAAGAGTTTATGATGTTGAGAATTTGACGTTTAATTATTCCTACAATCAGGTAGAGCATCGCGATTTTGAAATAGAAGGGGCCTTGGATCAAAATATTAGAGCGGGCGTCAATTACAACTACGCCTTTGAACCTGCTAAAATAGAACCGTTCAAAAAGAACGACTCCCTATTTACGGGTGACTATTGGAAAATACTGAAAGACTTTAATTTTAATCTACTTCCTTCTAGTTTTTCGGTGAATACAGACATTAATAGACAATTTAGTAAACAAAAATTTAGAGAAGTTGAACTGGGCGGAGCTAATATCGGTATTGAAGAACTGTTTAGGCGAAATTACACCTTCGATTTTCAATACGTAATAAATTACAACTTAACAGATGCCCTAAGTTTAAATTTTACCGCTGCCAATACCAATATCGTAAGAAACTATTTTATAGATGATAGAATCAATGGTCGGCAAGACCCAGAGCTTGATGTTTGGGATGGCTTTTTTGATCTTGGAGATCCTAATTTCCAAACACAACAGCTACAGGTAAATTACGAACTCCCCCTTTATAAGATTCCAGCATTAGCATTTTTAAGAACTACATATGTTTATAACGGTGCGTTTCAATGGCAGAAGGGGTCTGATTTAAATGAAAATTTGGTAACGGATTTGGGAACTTTTAATCTCGGTCATACCATCCAAAATTCCAACACGCACAATATCAATACTACCCTGAATATGGAAACCTTTTACAGGTACATTGGGTTCGTAAAAAAGGGTAACCCAAGGATGAGGAGTAGAAGAACAACCACGACGAATGCAAATAAAAAGGCATCTGCAGAAGGTGCTGCAGACGAAAACAAGGACCCTAACAAATTAAGTACAGGGAATAAAGCTTACAATACACTTGTAGATATCGTCACCATGGTAAAACGTATTCAATTTAATTACACAGAAAACAATGGTACATTTCTACCGGGCTACTTACCAACCCCTGGCTTTATAGGGACATTAAGGCCTACGTTAGGTTATACTTTTGGAAGTCAAAGTGACATTAGGGATATTGTTGCTCGCAATGGCTGGCTTACTGTCTTTCCGGAGTTTAATCAACAGTATACCGAGGTTACTAATAAGACATTGGATTATTCCATGAATTTAGAACCCATGCGAGACCTAAAGATTGATCTTATAGGTAACCGGACCTTTGCCGAAAACTTGAATCAAAATTTTAGAGGATTAGATAATAATGGTGACAATTTAAGTGATGAATACGAAGATCTAATTACTAATTCTTTTGGCAATTTCAATATATCTACAGCTTTAATTAGAACGGCATTCAGCAGGAGTGATGAAACTCAATCTGTCGCCTTTGACGATTTTAGATCAAACCGTTTAATAATTGCCAATAGGTTGGCAAGAGCGTTTTATGGCACCAACAACTTTGCCACAGATGCTGAGGGCTATCCACTTGGATTTGGGAAAAATAGCCAAAGGGTATTATTACCGGCATTCTTGGCAGCTTATCAAGGCAGTGATGCAGAGAGCATAAGCACTAGCGCATTTAGAGACGTGCCCATACCAAATTGGCAAATTAAGTATACGGGTTTAATGCGTATCCCCTGGTTCAAAAAAACCTTTAGGCGTTTTTCTGTGCAACACGGTTATCGGTCTAGGTATACAATCAACCAGTTTAGAAATAACCTAGATTTAGATGAAGACCTTTTAAACACTGGCCAACCCTATGAGAACCAGCCAGACGAGGTTTTAGATCAGGCGGGTAATTTTAAGAATGCAACACTTTTTAGCAATATTAATTTAGAAGAACAGTTTAGCCCGCTTATCCGTTTGGAATTTGAACTTAAAAATTCATTGAAAGTATTGGCAGAAGTTAAAACCGATAGACTTCTCTCCTTGAGTTTTGATAACAATTTATTAACCGAAATACAAGGCGAGGAATATACACTTGGCTTAGGCTATAGAGTTAAGGATTTACGGATTCGTTCTAAATTAGCCGGTGCAAAGCAAATTATTAAAAGTGATTTGAATATGCGTGCAGATATATCCGTGAGGGATAACAAAACCATTATTAGATATTTAGATATAGAAAATAATCAAGTTACTGCCGGCCAAACAATCTGGAATGCAAAGTTTACCGCAGATTATGCCTTTAGTAAAAACCTAACAGCTATTTTCTATTTCGACTATACCTTCTCAGATTTCGCAATATCAACCTCCTTTCCACAAACATCACTGCGTTCTGGTATTACCTTACGGTATAATTTTGGTAATTAATTTTGAATTCGAGCAATTAAAAAATTACTTTTGCTTTGTTAATATTTTACAACTTAAAAGATGAATATACCATCAGAATTAAAATACACCAAAGACCACGAATGGGTAAAAATTGAAGGTGATGTAGCCATAGTTGGAATCACTGATTTTGCTCAGGGTGAATTAGGAGACATAGTGTATGTTGAGGTTGATACCTTAGATGAAACATTGCAAGTGGAAGAAGTTTTTGGAACAGTTGAAGCCGTGAAAACAGTTTCAGATTTATTTTTGCCCCTATCGGGTGAGATTATTGAATTCAATGAGAGTTTGGAGGATGAACCTGAAAAAGTAAACCAAGATCCTTATGGTGATGGATGGATGATTAAGCTGAAATTTAGTGATGAAGCTGAATTAGACAACTTACTCTCTGCCGAGGATTACAAAGCTCTCGTAAGTGCTTAAAAAACTACTACTGCTAGCGTCAATGATTTATACAGCGGCACTAGTATTGGTTACTTTAATTGATTTAGAAGATATCCCCAGTTTGGGTTCCTCTTTGGATGATAAGATATATCATTTATTGGCATACGTAGTACTTGCCTTTTTATGGATGTCTTATGCAAGGGCGTTTAAGTCTAAGGAAATCACTGCCATTATTTTCATTGCGCTTTTGTTATTTGGTGTATTTCTAGAGCTTGTTCAACATCAAATTAATGCTAATAGAACATATGATATTATAGATTTACTCTCTAATTGTTTGGGCGTTGCTCTTGGCACATTTATTGCTAGAATATTAAATGTCTTTAAGTTAAATATCTTTAAAGCCTTGCTTTTTTTATTTTTTATTAATTAAATTAGCGCAGCTAGAAATAACACAAAATTATGGAACCTAAAAAGAATCCGAAGTCCGATGTAAGCCGCAATAGCTCAATATATTTCGCAGTAGGTTTAGCATTAATGCTCGCAGTTACATATTTATCGATTAATTACAAAACATACGATAAAAGTGATATTGCATTAGATTCCCTTAACCTAGACGATGAGTTGGAGGAGGAAGTGCCAATAACAGAACAAATAATAACACCGCCACCGCCACCGCCACCACCACCAGCGGCGCCAGAAGTTATTGAAGTGGTTGAGGATGAGGAAGAAGTGGAAGAAACGGTAATTGAGTCTACTGAAACTGAAATGGAGGCAGAAATTGTTGAAGTTGAGGATGTAGCAGTGGAAGAAGTGGAAGAGGATATCGAGGTGCCATTCTCAGTAATTGAAAATGTTCCTATCTTTCCGGGTTGTGAAAAGGAGAAAGGGAATGCCGCCAAAAAGAAATGTATGTCTGAGCAAGTCGCCAAATTTGTTAATAAAAAATTTAATGTAGACTTGGCGAGTGATCTAGGTTTACCTCCTGGGAAAAAGCGTATTTTTGTTTCGTTTAAAATAGATAAAAACGGAAATATTACCGGGGTAGGAGCTAGAGGCCCTCATCCAGGTTTAGAAAAAGAGGCAAAAAGGGTTATTAGTCTTCTGCCTAAAATGAAACCAGGTAAGCAAAGGGGTAAGGCTGTAATTGTTCCTTATTCATTGCCAATTGTTTTCCAAGTACAAGATTAATAAACAAGGTAACTTTTAAATAATTAAAATCCCATTCAATATAAATTGGACGGGATTTTTGCTTTGGTATGTTTCTTGTGTCCTTGTCATAATATTAACATTTTAAATAGATATTATGAAAACGTCTAAAAAGAAATTAGGTAGTGCTGGTCAGAGCACTACCCAGGTAAAGAAAACACACAAGCATGATGTAAATTTACAAAAAAACTCAAGTCTCTATTTTCAAATAGGTTTGATACTTTGTTTGTTGGCGACTTATGGATTGTTTGAAATGCAATTTGAGAAAACTAAAATTATTCCAGAAACCAGCGAACCAGGGGATGTTGCTATAATTGATATTGCGCCTATTTACAATGTGGAAAAAGCGTCTCAAAAAAAGGAAAAACAAAAAATTGAGCGCAGTACAAAATTGATAGATAAGTTAGTGGAGGTGGAGCATACCAAAACATTGATTGAATCCAATATCTTAACCCCAGATGAATCAGAATCAAATGTTCAACCGATAGACCCTAGCAGTCTTCCAGATGAAGATAACCCAGACGAGTCTGACATAGTTGTTCCGGTTGTTGCCGTAGAGCTTGTACCTGTTTTTCCCGGTTGCGAAAAGTACGATACAAATGATCAGCGAAAAAAATGTCTATCAAAAGAAATAGGGAAATTGGTCAACAAAAAATTTAATCCCAATATAGGTTCTGAGTACGGAATTACTGGAAAACAAAAAATCCAGACACAATTTACCATTGACAAGCATGGTAACGTTACGGATGTTAAGATAAGAGCTCCGCACCCAGCTCTAGAGGAAGAGGCATTGCGTGTTATCGGTAAAATTCCTAAAATGAAGCCAGGCTACCAACAAGATAAACCGGTTGGCGTAATATATAGTCTACCCATAACATTTTACGTTACCAATTGATTCTGAATTAAAATAATTGAATAAACCGTTATAACCCCAATAACGGTTTTTTCCTTTAGGTGTACTAAAAAAATAAGTATCTTTCCTCCATAAAATTTAAGAGGTATATGAAGCGAAGTTTGCTTTTATTGGCAATGTTATTTCCATTTTTCACCAATGCCCAAACCCTTTCTACCTATGAAAAACCGCCATTGTTCAGTGAATGTAAATCAGAAGTTTTTGAAAGCATAAAATCGTGTTTTAACTATACATTGAACACGTTCATTTTTGAAAATTTTAAAGTGCCTCAAATTGTAAATGACGAAACCTATAGTGGTAGTGTAGAGGTATTATTCGAAGTAGATAAAAAAGGAGAATTTAATATTTTATATGTTGACGCCGTTTACAATGAATTAAAAGAGGAAAGCAAACGCGTCTTTGGTTTACTACCTCAAATTGAGCCAGCAACCTACAATGGTAAACCTACATTTGTTCAATATAGTATAAGCATTGCTATTCCGTTAATTAAACGTTCAACAAAAACGGAGCTGTCAGGTGCAGGTGTTGGACGTACACCATCAGGAGAAAAGGATAGCCTTAATGCGGTTCTGTCTAAAGAATTTGATGAGGTGAATAAGGCTGTAAAAAAGTATGAAGGCTTAGAGTATTCAAGTGAACTAAATATTCCATTTACGCATTCATTCTATGCGCGTTTTGATGACGAGATGAATGCTATTGGCACAAATAGCCACACTGCGGCTAAACCTTTTGTGTATAGCGATGTCAAAAAATACTATGATATAAAAGCCGAAAAGGAAAGCCTTGCGCGCGATGTGGAGTCCTGGGTCGGAAAAAAAATATATAATGAGCATTTGGTCGCCGTGCAAGGTAAAGAATACTGGTTTACAATTGATCCCATTTTGGACCTTCAAGTAGGACATGATGCTGAAGCAGATTTTAACTCTACTTGGAATAATACAAGAGGTATTTTTATTCAAGCGGGTTTAGGAAAAAAACTGACGCTCTCTACATCTATTTACGAAAGTCAGGGAAGATTCGCCGATTACTTTAACCGTTACGCGGAGAGCTTAAAAGCCTTTGGTCCTGATCCGGCTATTATTCCTGGAAGGGGTATAGCTAAACGTTTTAAGTCAGATTCTTACGATTACCCTGTTGCAGAAGCTTATTTGTCTTACACTCCCGCTAACTTCCTAAATATCCAGTTTGGGCACGGGAAGAATTTTATTGGGGATGGCTATCGCTCCTTATTTCAAAGTGATGTTGCCAGTCCCTACCCATTTCTAAAGCTAAACACGAATTTTTGGAAGATAAAATATACCAGTACATGGATGTGGTTGCGCGATGTAAGGCCTGAAGTGGTTGTAGATGATGCCTTTTTACCTAAATATATGGCGAACCATTACTTAAGCTGGAATGTTTCCAAAAGATTAAATATTGGTCTATTTGAGTCCGTTATGTGGGCAGACACCAATGGCCGCGGGTTTGATGTAAATTATTTGAATCCCATTATTTTCTTTAGAGCAATCGAATTTCAAACTGGTCAAGGTGCAGGTAACGCTATTTTGGGTTTAAGTTCTAAATACAAATGGAATAATAAGGTGAATCTGTATGGACAATTCATTCTAGATGAATTTTCTTCAAGTGATGTCACGGCTGGAAATAAAAGTTGGAAGAATAAATTTGGTTTTCAACTGGGAGGAAAATATTTTAACGCCTTTAAGGTAGACAATTTACTCCTGCAAGCCGAATATAATCAAGTACGGCCTTACACGTATTCCCATAACACTATTATTCTAAATTATGCGCATTTTAATCAGCCCATGGCGCACCTTTGGGGAGCTAATTTTAGAGAATTAGTACTTATTGGGCGCTACTATTATAAGCGTTGGTTTGCCGATGCCAAATTTATTTTTGGCCAGCGTGGATTCGACTTTAATACACCTGAAGATGATTTTGCCTATGGTGGTGATATTTATACTAGTGAGAATGACAGAATAGGCGATGTAGACATCACCATTGGCCAAGGAAACAAGACCAATAGCTTCATGACTGAGATACAAGCTGGATATATACTCAATCCTGAGACCAACCTTAAACTATTTACAAATATTATTTATCGAGATTTTAATCCTGAGGCTATAACACCATCTACGACAGCCTCCAATACGTTATGGTTTAGTATAGGTTTGCGAACCGATTTATTTAATTGGTACAACGATTTTTAGAATGCATAGCTCATTAGATGTTGTTGAGCAATAAGAATTAATGAAAAGGAAACAGAGACCAAATGGAGCGTTATTAAGACTTTGAATTAACCGGGCTTAACAGTTTTTTAATCTGTAACAATCATAATAGGACGTAAGGTTGTTAAGTTAAACTAAAACTCCAGGATTACGTTGGTGATAATTATTTTTCAAGTTATCTTTGCACTCGCTAAGAATTGAGCAAAGAAAAACAAATTGAGTAGCATAAAAACGTCAGCACCAATAACTTCTGTAATTACAGATTTTAAGGAAATCACAAAGATGGGTTTGTCCCTGAGTGTGGTTTTTTCCTCTATTGCGGGTTATCTTTTAGGTGCTGAAACCATTAGTGTTACAACACTAATACTCCTAGCTTTCGGTGGCTATTTCATGGTTGGTGCTTCCAACGCCTATAATCAAATCATTGAGAGGGATTTAGATGCTTTAATGGATAGGACGAAGAATAGGCCGATTCCGGCTGGGCGCATGACTGTTAATACGGCGTTCGTTATTGCCACCTCCTTTACTATTTTAGGATTAATAACGCTTTATATTATCAATCCTAAAACGGCGATGTGGGGCGCCATCTCCATTTTTATCTATACAAGTGTTTATACGCCACTTAAAACAAAAACAGCTCTGTCTGTATTTATCGGAGCACTACCTGGCGCTATACCGTTTATGATGGGATGGGTGGCTGCTCGTAACGATTTTGGAATTGAGCCTGGGACGTTATTCGCTATCCAGTTTTTTTGGCAATTTCCGCACTTTTGGGCCATAGGTTGGTTTTTGTATGAGGATTATAAAAAAGGAGGGTTCTTTATGCTGCCTACGGGTAAGCCAGATAAAGGTACCGCAGTTCAAATTATAATGTACAGTATCTGGACGATTTTAGCCTCTATAATTCCAGTATTTGGATTTACAGGAGATTTGAAATTGTCTATTGTTGGTGCAGTATTGGTTTTTTTATTAGGAATGATCATGCTGGTTTACGCTTTTAGGTTATTTAGGGAGCGAACGGCAAAAGCCGCAAAACAATTAATGCTTTCCAGCGTATTTTACATTACTATGCTGCAGATAATATACGTTTTAGATAAATTTTTAAGATAAATGGATTTAACACAAGGAACACCTGAAGAAAAAAGGGCAAGATCTAAGAAAATGATGGTATGGTTCGGTATTGGATCCTTGCTAATGTCTTTTGCTGGCCTTTTAAGTGCGTTTATAGTAAGTAGAAAACGTGAGGATTGGCTTAATGAATTTGAATTGCCAAGTGCATTTTACATAAGCCTTATTGTTATAGTAATTAGTAGTTTAACCCTTATTATTGCCAAACGTGCCCTATCCAAAAGCAATAATCAACTAACAACAATAGGTTTAGTTTTAACTATACTATTGGGATTTGCATTTATCTATTTTCAATTTCAGGGTTTTGGACAGATTATTGAAGCAGGTTATAACTTCACAGGGCCCACTAGTAATATAACCATGTCTTTCATTTACGTAATTGCTATTTTGCATATAGCTCACGTTATTGTAGGGCTTATCTGTTTAATTGTCGTTATTTATAATCATTTTAGACAGAAATACACAGCCTCTAAAATGCTAGGCTTTGACTTGGCTGCAATGTTTTGGCACTTCGTCGACATACTGTGGCTTGTCCTGTTTTTGTTTTTATATTTTTTTAGATATATAATTTGATTATTTTTGTCCAATCGTTAAAATTCTAAATAAATTGTATGGATTCTACAGTAGCTAGTACTGGCACGGAAGGAAAAACTTGGGGCGGAGGCAATAGACCTCTAGGTGCAAGTTATGGGAAGCTGATGATGTGGTTCTTCATTGTTTCTGATGCATTGACATTTTCGGGTTTCTTAGCCGCTTATGGTTTTTCAAGATTTAAGTTTATAAAAGAGTGGCCAATTGCGGATGAGGTATTTACCCACGTTCCGTTTTTACATGGTCAAGAGTTGCCCATGATTTATGTGGCGTTCATGACTTTTATTCTTATTATGTCTTCGGTAACCATGGTGTTAGCAGTAGATGCTGGTCATCACATGAACAAATCCAAGGTAACCCTTTATATGTTTTTAACGATTATCGGTGGAGCAATATTTGTCGGTTCCCAAGCATGGGAATGGGCCACATTTATCAGCGGTGATTATGGTGCAGTTCAAACAAAAGGAGGCAACATTTTGCAATTTGGTGAGTATGTCACTGAAAATGGGGAAGAGAAATTTAAGCGAATTTCTATTGATGATTTCGCAGTCCCAGTCACTGGAACACGTGTTGAGCATGAAAGAAAAAATGGTTTATGGTTTGTTGACGGTGCGTCTCTTCCAGAATATTCAGTTGATGAAATTTATAATGGCTTAGCGTCTAACCCTAATATTCTTGTTAGAACCCAGCTCATAAATGAGGAAGGTGAAAAAACGGTATTATCTAGGGAAGAATCACTTAAGCAATTGAAGGATAACGGCCAATTGGTGGTTAAAGGGGCTAATCTCAGAGTGAATGAATACGGAACGTCTTTATTTGCGGACTTTTTCTTTTTTATAACAGGATTTCACGGATTTCACGTATTTTCTGGAGTGGTGATTAATATCATTATTTTCTTTAATGTGATTCTCGGAACCTATGAACGAAGAGGTAGCTACGAAATGGTTGAAAAAGTTGGTCTTTATTGGCACTTTGTTGACTTAGTTTGGGTATTTGTTTTCACATTCTTCTATTTAGTTTAAAAAGAAATTTAACTTACGATATGGCACATACGCATAAATTAGAGATATTCAGGGGACTTTGGAAGTTCAAATCTAATCAGCAAAAGATTTGGGGTGTTTTGGTGTTCTTAACATTTGTAACAGCAATAGAGGTTATATTGGGGATTTACAAACCACATGTGTTAATGTCACCTTTATTATCACCTTTTGAAGGCGGTTTCTTTGCTACTTTAGGTAATATCCTGTTTTCGCCAATTATTTACATGAAAACCTTAAACTTGATATTCATTCTATTAACAATTGTGAAGGCGTACTACATCACATGGGACTTTATGCACATGCGTGATGAAAAAGGAAGTTTAAGAAAAATGGTAGTATGGACAGCTGTCTTCCTAATTTGTTATTTAATATTCATTTTATTGCAAGAAGGTGGATATGTATTTGGAGTCTACAACGCAGATGACTCACTGATAAAACGAGACTTTTAGAAAAATTATAATACGTTAAAGGATATTAAAAAGGTGGTTTATGTAAACCGCCTTTTTTATTTTTGCACTAAAGAGTTAACAGGCTAAATAAGAGTTTCATAATGAAGGCTAATAATACAAAACGCAATATTGTTCTGGGGATATTATTTTTCTTACCAGTGGCGTTTTTATTAATGCTTTACCCAGCAAAACACAACTATGAACCTCTTAACGTGGTTCATAATAACGTTTCGGATATCCAAAAATTTAAGGGTCTAGAGCAAGATTCATTGAAACTAAAAGAGCATATTACAGTTTTAGGGTTTTTGGGAAGAGCTCCATTAAAAAACGCGATTGCGGCCTCCAACTTAAAGGAGTTGGTCTATGATAAATTTAAGGGGTTTAAGAAGTTTCAAATTATAATAGTAGTACCAGAAGGTTCTCAAGAAGAAGTAGTCCAGCTCAAAAGCGAGGTCAATACCTACGAAGACCTTAGATTTTGGCATTATGTCTTTGGAGAGGAGAAAGAGATAAAAGCGTTGTTTAATTCCTTGCAAGCAAATGTTGAATTAAGGGAAGATCTATCAACGGACCATGTTTTTATAATTGATAAGGATTTAAACCAACGAGGGCGGTTAGATGGCCGTGAAAAAAAGGAGATCGAAGCCAATAAGCCCAAATATAGCGTGTATTCCTATAACACTATTGAGGTGGCAGATGTAAAAAATAAAATGAGCGATGATATGCGTGTGCTTTTTACGGAGTATCGTCAGAGGCGTAAAGGTAAATTTGATGATTCTAATACACGAAGAGCTCAAGATTTAAAGCAGAGCAATGAGTAAAAAAACAAATTATTCCTATGCAGGAATGGCCTTTATTATTTTAGTTTTTGGAATCATATTTATTCCAAAAATTATAGATAGGGTTAGTGAAGGTGACATTACACGAGATAATGAAAGTCGCAGTTCTGAGTTGACTACCAATGACGATAGCACGTCAGATTTAGCGTATATTCCATTTAACGGTGAAAATAGAAAAGTGCCAGAGTTTAGTTTTACTAACCAAGACGGAAGAACCATTACTGACAAAGATTATTTGGGGAAGGTGTATGTTGTGGAGTTTTTCTTTACAACTTGTCCTACTATTTGCCCCATCATGAACCGTAATCTCGTTGAAATCCAAAACGAGTTTAAAGATTTTGAGGATTTTGGAGTTGCGTCGTTTACCATTACCCCAGATATTGACACACCAGAAGTGTTAAAGGCCTATGCAAACAACTATGGTATAACAAATCCAAATTGGCATTTGCTCACAGGGAATGAAGAAGCAATTTATAAGTTGGCTAATGAAGGATTTAATTTGTATACAGCCAAGGATGAGACGGTTGAAGGTGGTTTTGAACACTCAGGTAACTTTGCATTAATTGACAAACAAGGCTACATTCGTTCGCGAAGTGATGATTTTGGTAACCCGTTGATTTTTTATAATGGTTTAGTGCCAGAATCCCAGGGAGTGAGTGAAGAAGGTATACCACAAGAAATATCGATTCTAAAGGAAGATATCGCAAAATTATTGAAAGAGTAAAAATGGGTAGAGTAGATATAGAAAAAGAGCGTAAGTATAATAAATGGATAGTAGTACTGTCCGTATTAATACCTTTAACCGTAGCTGCCTTATTCGGTGTAAACCTTAGGCGTCTCGGTTTTGATGTAGAACCTTTGACTTTCCTACCGCCAATTTACGCTACAACAAATGGCATTACGGCCATTGTGCTAATCCTTGCTGTAGTTGCAATTAAGAATAAAAATCGCAAGCTTCATGAAAATTTAATGAAGTTTGCCATTGCGCTTTCAGTTGCTTTTTTGGTAATGTATGTGGCGTATCACATGACAAGTGATTCTACAAAATTCGGAGGTGAGGGAGTAATTAAATATATCTATTATTTTATCTTAATAACACATATTTTGCTCTCAATAGTGATAATTCCTTTTGTGCTAATCACTTATGTTAGAGCGATAACCAATAATTTTGAGCGTCATAAAAAAATAGCAAAAATTACATTCCCAATGTGGCTATATGTTGCAATAACAGGCGTTATTGTGTATTTTATGATATCGCCCTATTATGTTTAATCAATGAAGCAAAAAATTCTTTTTCTGTTAGTTTCTCTTCTAGCCTTTATGCAGACAAATGCCCAATGTGCTATGTGCAGAGCTGTATTAGAAAGTGAAGAAGGGCAGTCAACAGCTGAGGGGATTAATGATGGTATCATGTTCTTAATGGCCATCCCTTACATTATTGTCGGAACCATAGGTTATTTTATCTACAGGACATATAGTAAATCACGAAAACCTTAAGTGTTAAAACTCTGTTAAGACACTGTTCATGGGCTACAAAGAGAATTGGGCCTAATGAAACTCTTAACAGTTTGTTGGCATAGATTGGAGCTGGAATTTGTTAAAATTGCAGTCCAATCTTAAAGGAAATGATTGAAATAAAGGATTTACACAAGTCGTATCGTATGGGAAGTAATTCCTTGCACGTGTTAAAAGGTATTAATTTTAGCGTTAAGGAAGGAGAACTAGTCTCTATTATGGGGTCATCGGGTTCTGGTAAATCTACTCTGCTCAATATTCTCGGAATGCTTGATGAGGCCGACGAGGGCAGCTATGTTTTAGATGGCGTGCCTATTAAGAATCTTAATGAAAAAATTGCCGCCAGGTATAGAAATAAGTTCTTAGGATTCATATTTCAATCTTTTAATCTTATCAATTATAAGACTGCTTTGGACAATGTAGCGATGCCTTTATATTATCAGGGCCTTAAACGTAAGGAGCGTGTAGAAAAGGCAGAATATTATTTAGAAAAAGTTGGTTTAGCGCCATGGTCGCATCATTTACCCAATGAGCTTTCCGGTGGTCAAAAGCAAAGGGTCGCAGTGGCAAGAGCATTAGCAAGTGATCCAAAGGTATTGCTTGCAGATGAGCCTACGGGAGCATTGGACTCTGTAACGTCACATGAAGTGATGGATTTAATTCAAGGCATTAATGATGAAGGAAAAACAATCTTAATTGTAACACACGAGCAAGATATTGCCCAGATGACTAAACGAATTGTTAATCTTAAAGATGGTGTCATTATAGATGATAGCCCAGTTGAACAAGTAAGAGCTAAGCAATATGTTTGAGATAGAACGTTGGCAGGAAATATTTGAAACCTTAAGAAAAAATAAATTAAGAACAATCTTAACGGGCATTTCTGTGGCTTCGGGTATCTTTATTTTAATTATACTTCTAGGCTTTAGCTCAGGTATTCAAAATGGTGTTGAAGAACAATTCTCTGATGACGCAAAGAATGAAATATCCATCAGAACGGGTAGAACGACCAAGAGCTATAAGGGGCTAAACCCGAACCGTTATATTCAGCTAAAGAATGAAGATTTCGCAGATGTAAATCAGGATTATGATAATTATCTTGAATACCGTTCAGCGAATTATTCCATCTGGGGAAGTCAAGTGGTATACAAAAACGAGGTTGGAAATTTCAGTGTACGAGGCGTACATCCGGATTTTCAATTTATCGAAGCGTCTAATATTGTTGAGGGACGCTTTATCAACCAATCAGATATAGAAGAAGCTCGAAAAATCATAGTGATTGGGACAAAGGTGAAAAGTGAAATGTTCAAAAACCAAAACCCCATAGGGGAGGTGGTTTCTGTTTTCGGAATTAATTTCACTATCGTTGGGGTATATTCTGATCCTGGTGGGGCAAGGGAAGAAGATAATGTTTACGTGCCTATATCTTCAGCGCAAATCGCATTTAATGGGTCTGATAATATTAGAGGTATGTCCTTTACGGTACCAATGCTGGGCAGTTTTAATAAGACACTTGAAGTTTCAAATGCACTAACGGAAAGCATAGAAGCCCAAATTAAACAAAAATATATGGTCTCACCTGAGGACAGGTCTGCCGTTCGCATAGGAAACACCTTGGAGCGGGCCAAAAAAATCTACGGATTGAGCCAAATATTGAGTCTGGTATTTTGGTTTGTAGGTTTGGGTACAATCGTAGCTGGTGTTGTAGGTGTAGGTAATATTATGATTATTATTGTTAAGGAGAGAACAAAAGAGATTGGTATTAGAAAGGCCTTGGGTGCAGAACCCTTTTCTATTGTTTCCATGATTCTTCAGGAGGCTATTTTTGTAACCATGTTTTCTGGATTATTTGGTTTGATTGTTGGTCTGGGACTATTAGAGATTGTAGGACCAACTATTGAGAATGACTTTATAAAGTATCCACAGGTAGATTTTAATACAGCCTTATATACGGTTATTATTCTTGTGGTAGCAGGTGCGCTTGCCGGATTTGTTCCTGCGTACCGGGCAGCCAAAATCAAGCCCATTGTGGCATTAAGAGACGAATAAGATGTTCAATAAAGATCGTTGGGAAGAAATATTGGAGGCACTTACTGCCAATAAATTTAGGACACTACTAACAGCATTCGGAGTGTTTTGGGGCGTTACCATTCTTGTTTTATTACTAGCACTCACTAATGGTTTAAAAAACGGTACCAAAGTCAGTTTCAGGGGTTATGCGGCAAACACGCTGTTTACTTGGACCCAAAGGTCTTCTATACCTTATAAAGGAATGCCTAAAGGTAGGCGATTCGAATACCAGCTTGACGATATAGAGGCCATCAAATCAGAATTCCCTCAGGTGAAGTACATCTCTCCTAGTAATAGACTAGGGGGATACCGAGGCGCTAATAATGTGATTCGGGGAACAAAGATAGGGGCTTTCCAAATTGAAGCACATTACCCTGATTATATTTATCAAAAACCCACAGATATCGTACAAGGACGTTTTATAAATTACTCAGACATAAATGACAGTAGAAAGGTCTGCGTTATAGGTATAGATGTGGTAAAATCCCTTTATGATAAGAATGAGGAGGTGTTAGGGTCTTATATCGAAATTAATGGTGTTAATTTTATGGTAACTGGGGTATTTAAAAACCCGAATTCGCAAGGTGACGAGGAGGAGGAAGCCAATACTATTATGATACCATTTACGGCATTCAATAAATCTTTCAACTTCGGTAATCAAGTGGATTGGATGGTTATTACTGCTCATGATGAATATCGTATTACTGACTTAAAAGAAGCTATTTTCAGTACCTTAAAAGCAAGGCATACCATACACCCCAATGACGACAGAGCCTTTGGTGATCGTGATACGTCTGAAAGTTATGAACGTATAGAGGGCTTGTTTAATATATTGACCCTTGTTGGCTATTTTGTTGGCGCTTTGATATTACTTTCAGGAGTAATTGGTATAAGTAACATCATGCTCATCGTCGTCAAGGAGCGCACCCAGGAGATAGGAGTGCGAAGAGCCTTAGGTGCTACGCCATGGAATATTAAGTTACAAATTCTTCAAGAGAGTCTTATTCTAACTATTATATCAGGAATGACAGGAGTTGCTTTTGCAGGGGGCATCATTTGGATAATGAATTATACCTTAGATAAAAATGGACCAGTAGATAATTTTGCCAATCCAAGTGTTGGGATGCAAGTTATTGTAATAGCACTGACAATCTTAGTGGTTTCAGGATTGTTAGCAGGTCTTATTCCTGCAAATAATGCTACAAAAATGAAACCCGTAGATGCTTTGAGAACGGAATAAAGGCATGATAATAATAAGATTTAATCAATTTTAAAATAATGAAACGTACATCAACTGTAATTTTACTTATTGTCATTGTAGGAGCTTTTGCAACTGCATTGATTTACTTATGGCAAAAAAATCAGGAAGACCCTGTGGTTTATCAAACTGAAACGCCTTCAAAACAGACCATAGTGGTTCAGACTATGGCCACTGGAAGTATTGTCCCAAAAGAGGAGATACTTATTAAGCCCAATATTTCTGGGGTTGTGGAAGAGGTTTTTATTGAAGCCGGTGAATTTGTCGAGCGCGGTGATTTAATTGCAAAAATTAGAGTTATTCCCAATGTATCCTCATTGACTAGCGCCAAGAACAATATTGCATCAAATAGAACAGCATTTGAAACCGCCGAAATAAATTTCAAAACGCAAAAGTCTATTTACGACAGGCAGAAGGCATTGTTTGAGAAAGGGGTCATTTCGGCAAATGACTTTGACCAAGTCAATAATAGTTATCTACAGGCTAAGCAACAAGTAGAGCGCGCTAGAATAGACCTCCAGCAAGCACGACAGAATTATGACATCATTAAGACAGGTACAACATCCGGATTAGGAAATATAGCGCAAACTCAGGTTAGAGCAACCGTAGCAGGTATGGTTCTCGATGTTCCAATTAAGGAAGGAAATCAGGTCATTGAAGCTAACAATTTTAACGAAGGTACATCCATTGCGTCACTAGCAGATATCAAGAAAATGATATTTGAAGGGAAGGTCGATGAGAGTGAGGTCGGTAAAATCAAAGAAGGACTACCCTTATTAATTACCGTAGGTGCTATTGAGAACATTAAGTTTGATGCTATACTAGATTACATCGCTCCTAAGGGTATTGCTGAGAATGGCGCTATTCAATTTGCCATTAAGGGATCTATTAAAAATTTAGAATCTACATTTATCAGAGCAGGTTTAAGCGCCAACGCCTCAATTATTTTAGATAGGGTTGAAGATGCATTGGCTATTAGAGAGGCCTTGGTACAATATGATAGAAAAACTAATAAGCCTTTTGTGGAAGTTGCTGTTGGCGATCAAGAGTTTGAAAGACGAGACGTAGAGTTAGGTATCAGCAATGGCATATACGTTGAAGTGAAAAAGGGGATTACAGAATCTGATGACATAAAGGTTTGGAATCAAATTAAAGGGCCAGGCTCATTTGCAGGGCGTAATTAATTAAATTTTATTGTAACACTTATTAATTAAGTTAGACAAATAAGCACCATGAAAAAATTGATTTTAGTTGGGCTAATTCTTTTTGGGATTTACGCACAGGCACAAAATAAAAAATGGACACTCGAAGAATGCTTAAAGCATGCATTGGATAATAACATATCTATTAAGCAAAGTGAACTGGATTTAGAAGTTGCTGAAATTGAGAAATTAAGCGCTTTAGGTAATTTTGTTCCAAGTTTAAATGCATCTATAGGAGTAAATGAAAATACAGGTTTGAGTTTTAACCCAGTGACCAATAATGCACAAACAACGACATTCTTATCATCAACCGGGAGAATAAATATTGGGTATACTATTTTTGATGGTTTAAGAAACTTTAGAAGGATGCAACGGGCGGATATTTCAAAATTGGCTAATCAATATCGCTTAAATAAAATGAAAGACGATATATCCTTGTTCGTGGCGAACGGCTATTTGCAGGTTATACTTAATAAGGCCAATTTGGAAGTTTTAAAATCTCAAAACAGTGTCACAAAAGAACAGATTGCCCAGACCAAAGAATTGGTAGATGCTGGAGTTTTGCCAGATGGGGACCTACTCGAAATCAAAGCAACGGATGCCAGTGAACAGCAAGGCATAGTAAATGCAGAAAACCAAGTTACAATTTCACTTATCAGTCTTGCTCAAATATTGTTGATTAAGGATTACGAGAATTTTGATATAGAAGAAGAAGGCTATGGTATCGTAGATACTTTAGGAGACACCTCCATAGATGACATTCTGGAAAGTGCGAAAGAAAATAGATCAGAAATTAAAATAGCAGAGCAAAATTTAGAACTAGCTAAAAAAGATTTACAGATTGCGAAAGGAGCAAATCTACCAACCTTATCAGCGTTTTTTGGTTATGACACAAGGTATACCGATAACGTTTCTTTTGAACAACGCATTGATCCCGACAATCCTTCTGTTACACGTCAAATAGGTACGGTAGAAGGGACAGGTGAAGCAGTTGTAAGTGAGTTTCCAAACACTACTACGGTAGAGATAGGCCCAGAGAAATTTATAGATCAGTTATATACCAATGATGGTATAGCATATGGGTTTTCATTAAATATTCCTTTTCTTAACGGATTTAATACCAAGGCCAGTGTAAAACGAAGTAAAGTGGATGTTGAGCGGTCCAAATATTTGTTGGAACAAGCAGAACTAGATTTGGAGTCCACCGTTTATCAAGCTTATGTCGATGCTAAAGGCGCATTAAAGTCTTATGAGGCGGCAAATAAAGCTGTAGAATCTCAAGAGCTAGCTTATGAATATGCAAAGGCAAGATACGATGAGGGCTTAACCAATGCCTTCGATTTTAGTCAAGCTAAATTAAGATATGACAATTCAAGAATAAATCAAAATAGAGCTAAATACGATTATATTTTCAGGTTGAAAGTGCTGGAGCTATTTTTTGGCATTCCTGCCACAGAATTAAAGTTTTAAAAATGAGTAAGTCGGTAAAAATCATTATTGGGATTGTTGTTTTATTTTTAATTGGCCTTGTAGCTGGTTCAAAATTAGGATGGTTCGGGAAAAAAGGAAATTACAAAGAAGTAATAACCCAAAAAATTGAGCTTACCAAAATTGTTGAAACAGTATCAGCTACTGGAAAAATATATCCTGAAATTGAAGTTTCAATTTCAAGTGAGGTATCAGGCGAAATACTGGAATTACCTTTCAAGGAAGGAGATCCGGTAAAAAAAGGTGACCTCTTGGTTAAAGTAAATCCAGATTTAACACAATCGGCATTAGAGAGAGCTCAAGCTACCTATAGAAATGTTACGGCAGGATTAGAACAGGCTAAAGCTACACTAAAACAAGCAACAGCAGATTACAATCGCAGTAAGGGACTTTATGAGAAAGGCGTTATATCAAAAGCGGATTGGGATAGGGCAATTGCTGCATATGAAACGGCATTAGCTGGTAAAAATTCCGCGTATTATAGTGTTGAAAGTGCAGCAGCAACAGTTAACGAGGCTCGAGATAATTTATCAAGAACAACTATCTACTCACCCATGGATGGGACTGTCTCTTTGTTAACTGCTGAATTGGGTGAACGTGTGGTTGCAACACGTCAATTTGCCGGAACAGAAATATTAAGGGTTGCTAATCTTGATAATATGGAGGTAGAGGTTGATGTTAACGAAAATGATATTGTTAAGGTACAAATTGGTGATTCTACCTTGGTTGAGGTGGATGCTTACTTCAAGAAAGAATTTAAGGGAATCGTTACGGAAATTGCAAATTCTGCAGAAGGAACCTTAACAGCAGACCAAGTAACCAACTTTAAGGTTAAGATTAGAATTTTAAAGGAGTCGTACGCTGATTTAGTTAAGGGGAAACCTGAAAGTTACTCCCCCTTTAGGCCAGGTATGACAGCAACAGTAGATATTATAACCAATATTAGTGAAAAAGCGGTTGCCGTACCTATTAGCGCCATTGTTATTAAGACGGATACCAGTTCAGTAAAAAAATCTTACGGTAAGAGTACTAATCAAACTGAAATGACCACCACTAACAACGACGAAAAATTCGAGTGTGTTTTTATTAATGATAATGGAAAAGCTAAATTAGCCGTGGTTGAAACGGGTATTCAAGATGATACTAATATTGAAGTCATTTCTGGCCTAAGTGAAGGCGATGAAATAATCATAGGACCTTATAATTTAGTATCTAAAAGTTTAAAACCAGGAGATTTGGTGGAAGAAAAAAAGAAAGAAGTTGATTCAGAATAAATAATCCCCTCTTAAGCATAAGAAACAAATATGGCCTTAATTCTCAATATTGAAACGGCTACAACTAATTGCTCGGTCTCTCTGTCAAAAAATGGAGAGACTTTGTTTTTAAAGGAGGATATGAGTCTAGGCTTTTCCCATGCTGAGTTATTGCATCTCTTTATTGACGAGGTTTTTAAATCAACAAAGACAAATCCTAGCAGTATCGATGCCATAGCGGTAAGTAAGGGGCCAGGGTCTTACACGGGATTGCGTATAGGTGTTTCATCGGCTAAAGGCCTCTGTTATGCCTTGAATAAACCTTTAATAGCTATTGATACCTTAGAAATATTGTCAAGGCAGCTTCAAATAGATAGTGGTTTAATTGTTCCCATGTTAGATGCGAGGCGTATGGAAGTATATTCTGCAATCTACAATGCGAAGTATGTTCTTCAACGGGAAATACAAGCACAAATTTTAAATGAAGAAAGTTTCAAGGCATTTTTAGACAATCAAAGCATCTATTTTATAGGTAGTGGTGTAGAAAAAACAAAAGCGCTTATACAACATCCTAATGCTATATTTATCAATGGTAAACTACCTTCGGCAAATGAAATGGCTTTATTGTCTTATCTCAAGTATAAAAAAAGCGACACCGAAGATGTCGCTTATTTTGAGCCGTATTATTTAAAGGATTTTATCGCCCTAAAAAAGAAGTCTTAACCCTTTTTTTGTACTTGAACCCTGTGCGGATAAGGAATTTCAATTCCGGCTTTATCCAATTCAAGTTTAGTATTTTGGGTAATATCAAAATATACCTCCCAGTAATCTTCAACTTTAGACCATGGCCTAACCGCAAAATTTACAGAACTATCTGCTAATTCCAACACATTCACGGTTGGGACAGGTTCCGTTAAAACTTTAGGATGTGATGTTAAAACGTTCATTAATACCTCTTTGGTCTGCTTAATATCTGCATCGTAGCTAACCCCAATAACCAAGTCTACACGGCGCGTTCCTTCTGTAGAATAATTAACAATATTTCCGTTGGATATCGCACCATTAGGAATGATGATTTCTTTATTGGACAGACCGGTCAGCTTAGTTGTGAAAATTTCTATTTGCTTAACAACACCAATTTCTCCTTGCGCCTCTATGAGGTCTCCAATTTTAAAGGGTTTAAAAATCATGATAAGCACCCCTCCGGCAAAATTACTTAGAGAGCCTTGTAAAGCCAGTCCGATTGCTAAACCAGCGGCAGCTAAAATTGCGGCAAATGAAGTGGTCTCAACACCTACTGCACCTAGCACAACGATGATCAGAACAATTTTAAAAACCCAATTAATAAGGTTTAAAAGGAATTTTTTTAAACTCTCATCATAATTGCTCTTTTCCATGGCACGTCTAATACCCTTTATTAGAGCTTTGATTACCCAATTACCAATAAGCCATATTAATATGGCGCCTATAAGTTTGGGGCCAAAATTCGTGATTAAGTCAAAACCTTTGTCAATCCATTGTTGTGTTTCCATGTTGGTTTGTTATTTTTAAAATAAAACGTTATAAAAGTAATAAAATGTTCCGTATCTCGAGCCTAATAAGTGAACTTTAGGATACTTCTAAACTCTTCTCGCTGCAATATTCTTTTTTTGGATAGTGTACTTTGGTTTCGTTTATGTGACCTTCTTCTGCTTTCCTCTTTATGACTCTTATTTTAGCTTTTTATGGAGTTTTTCACCACTTGAATTACTTAATAATTTGCCAGTATATTTTTACGTAAGCCGTTTGTTTACAATGAATTAGTTCGAGTATTTTTTAGAAAGTCACTAGTTTAACCATTAATTGCATTTACAGTAATAGCATTGTCATTTAACATTTCCTTTAGCATATTTTCTATGCCATTTTTTAAGGTAAATGTAGAAGACGGACAACCACTACAAGCTCCTTGCAATAATACTTCTACCTTTTTTGTTTCAAGGTTGTAAGATTTAAATTCAATATTGCCACCATCACTTTCTACAGCGGGTTTGATATATTCTTCTAGTATATTAACTATGGATTTAGAGATATCGTCTAAGGCCTCAAACTTTTTTTCAATAGCTATTTCTGTTTTATTTAATTTTTTTGGGGCATCATTGTGTAAAATCGTTTTTCCTTGTTCAACATAAGATTTTATAAATTCACGCAGTTGAAGGGTGATATCCTCCCATTCAATAATGTCATATTTGGTTATGGAGATAAAGTTTTTCTCCATATAAACATTCTTCACAAATGAAAACTCAAATAGACCCATCGCAAAAGGAGAGAGCTTAGCATCTTCAATAGAGGTAAATTCATATGGATTAGGGACAATCACCTTATTACAAACAAATTTTAATACCGCTGGGTTTGGTGTGCTCTCAGCATATACCGTCACTGCGGCTTTTGGTTTGCTTGCCTCCTCATCAACTATGATTCCGCCTTGGGATAGGTAATTTTCAATTTGCTCAGCGACCTCATTTTGTACATCAGGCCATTCTACGATGTTGTAACGCTCAATAGCTACAAAGTTTGAAGCGATATATACCTTTTTTACAAATGGAAGATAAAATAATTGCTGTGCCAATGGAGAGTGTTTGGCCTCATCTATATTATTGAATTCAAAGCTATTGTGATTTGTAAGAAATCTATCGGCTTCAAATTTTAAAATTGCTTCACTTGAAGTTGGAACAATTGATATTTTTGTCATAGTTCAATTTTATTTGCAAAAATATGAAATAACAACATTAAACCTTAATCTATATAATATGTTTTGTGTCTGATTTTTGAAGTTTTTTCTCTTGAATTTACTTACTTTAGGCCTCCTAATAAAAATTGCTTTAAATAAATATTTTCTTGCTAGTATTTATTTGAGTTGTTAGAAAATGCTTAGCATGAAATCAATATTTAGTTTATTATTTCTCATAATAGCCGTTGCAGTTCAGTCTCAAGATCTGTCAATGCAAGATGGCACGTTTAATAGATGCGAACCCTCCAAATTTTTCGATTCAGGAGGTGAATTTGGAAATTATGATGATGATGAGAATTTAACAACAACGATTTGTCCATTAAATGCCAATGAGTTCACAGTTGTAAACTTTTTAAGTTTCAACACCCAATTTAATATAGATATCCTTACCGTTTATGACGGTGATTCCGATGCGGCACCAGTATTAGGAACATTTTCCGGAATGTTTAATCCTGGAACTTTGCAGGCCTCACCAACAAACACCTCTGGTTGTCTCACATTTGTTTTTTCTTCGAATAATGCTGGTAATGGCTCTGGATGGGAGGCCGAAATAGGTTGTGGTAGACCTTGTCAAGTAATTGATGCTGCAATCGAAAATTCAGTACCAATGGCTAATGCATCGGGCGTCATTAGCATTTTGCCAGGTGAAACGATTAATTTCCAAGGAAATGCAGTGTTTTCTGAGGATGATTCAAACGCCACTTATAATTGGGACTTTGGAGATTCAAATACAGCGGTAGGACAAGATGTGGCTAATACATTTGATATGCAAGGAACGTATACTGTTACATTGACAGTTACTGACGATAATCCCTCGGGTTGCTCAAGTACGGACACCATTGAAGTTTTTGTGCTCGGGCCCAACGTAATTGTTACGCAAAATGAGTTTACACCGGAAGAATTGATACAGGACATTCTTATAAATAGTGAATGCGCATCCGTCTCTAATATTATAGCTTCAACGGGTATTAATTTTAGCCCTACCCAACCTAATGGTATTGGATACTTTGTAAGTAATGGGGTAGATTTCCCATTTGAGGATGGTATTTTGTTAACTAGTGGTGATGCCAGTAGAGCTGGAGGTCCTAATGTTTTTTTAGGTGATGGTGATGGTTTTATATGGCCAGGCGATCTAGACCTTGAATTGGCAACGGGTATACAATCCAATAATGCATCATTCATACAATTCGATTTTGTACCCTTAGCCGACAATATCAGTTTTGATTTTATAATGGCTTCAGAAGAGTATGATATGGGAGGCTTTGAATGTCAATTCTCAGATGCCTTCGCGTTTTTGTTGACAGACTCAAATGGAAATACTACCAATTTAGCTGTACTTCCAGGTACTAATACACCAATTTTGGTTACCAATATTCATCCTGACAATGGGGTTTGTGGTGCTGCGAATCCACAGTATTTTGGCGAATACACTATGCCTGGCGGACCTCCAATTTCTTTTGATGGAAGAACCGCTGTATTTACGGCCCAATCAGCAGTAATTCCAGGAGAGACCTATACCATTAAATTAGTGATTGCTGATGATGGTGACTCTAATTTCGATTCAGGTGTATTTCTTAGAGCTGGTAGTTTTGACTTGGGGGGCGACCTTGGCGAAGATGTAACCATTGCCGCAGGAACAGCGGAATGTGATGGAGATACAATAATATTAGACACCGGTATTACCGGAGCTAATCATACTTGGTTCTTTAATGGAACTGAAATTCCTGCAGAAACAGATTCAATTCTAGAGGTGAATGAGACAGGAACTTATAGTGTAGATATTGTCTTTACTGGTGTTTGTCAAACTAGTGATTCGATTTTTGTCGAGTTTCGTTCAAGTCCAACGGCTAATAATGCCCAAGATATTGTGATTTGTGATACAGATGGCACCGCACAATTCGATTTATCTGAGAATGACAGTAATGTTTTGGGATCTCAAGATCCGGGGGATTTTATTATTTCTTACCATTTAACTGAGGATGATGCTATTAATAACTTCAATCCTCTGCCAATCAATTACACCAACACCTCAAGCCCTCAGACCATATGGGTTCGAATTGCAGATAATTCACAGTTTTGCTTTGATGTTACAAGCTTTCAACTACTGTTTAGTCAAATAAATATAAATAATAATATTACACCGCTCCAGGTCTGTGACGATGCTCAGGCTGACGGTTTCACACAATTTAATTTGCTCGAAAGGGAGGATGAAGTTATTGGGTCTAACGACCCTGCTGATGTAAATGTGAGTTTCCATCTAACCTTAGGCGATGCTCAAAATGACGTGTTACCTTTACCAGATATATATACAAATATTAATGCTGTTAACCAGACGATTTTTGTTCGCCTTGAAACGGTTTCTAACGAAGATTGCTACAATGTAACAACCTTAGATTTGGAGGTTTTATCAAATCCCATAGCTAATTCGGTCACAGCATTTGAAATATGCGGGGAAAATAATGATGGTATTTCAGTATTCGATTTGTTGACCAAGAATAACGAGGTTATTGGTGCGCAATCGGATGTCACAGTGAGTTACCATGAGAGTTTGACTGATGCTATTTCTGGTACAGCAGCCTTACCATCTAATTTTACGAACTCCGTTCCATTTAACCAAGAAATTTTCATTAGAGTTGAGGATACAATCTCTGGTTGTTTCGATACGACCTCTCTTCAATTGGTCGTAAATCCAAAACCAGTGATAAACTCTGTATCTCCAATTGTGCTTTGTGACATCAATAATCCGGGCGATGAGACTGAGGCCTTTGACCTCACCTTACGTGAGGCCGATATCATAGATGGACAGACCGGTGTGGCTATAGATTTTTATCCGAGTGTAGCGGATGCTAATGCCGATACGAATAAGATATTAGGCCTCTACAACAATATTACCAATCCGCAAACGGTCGTTGCTGTCCTGACAGACACCACTACCGGGTGTACCTCGAACGTTCCCTTTGAGCTTGTGGTCAATCGATTGCCCAATGTCGTTGCCCCCACGCCCTTAGAGGTCTGCGACGACGGGGTCCCAGACGGGATCACTTTGATGGACTTGGGCCTTAAGGACGCTGAGGTAACTGGGGGCGACCCGGACTATTCGGTGAGCTACCACGCGACCCCTGGTGACGCGGACCTCGGCCAGAACGCGCTGCCGGTTCCCTATACCAATACGGTC
>NZ_NGJN01000010.1 GCF_002266855.1 Winogradskyella aurantia
TTACCATTCCGAACAGAGTAGTTAAGCCCGTTAGCGCCGATGGTACTGCACTCGTGGGAGAGTAGGTCGCCGCCTTTCTTTGATAAGGGCCCTTGCTGATAAAGCAGGGGCCCTTTTTTTGTTATCGAATCATACATTTAGGAAAGTAAAATAATTAATGCTAATTCTAATAGCTCAATTAATTCTTTTTAAACATACTTTTCATTATGGTATTTATCCCAAGAAATAAAAATAAGATGGCCATAGCGCATAAAATAAGAGCTAGAATAAGTAAAGGTATATAAAGTGGTTTGTCACTATTGTCTAAGGCAAGATGCAGTAAAGTAGGACCAGTAAACATTAATAACAAGCAAATACCTAAACGTTTCAGTCCTTTTATCAAAATGTCTTTATCAGTTTTATGGTCTTCTTCCATATTTAATGCTTTCTCTTACACTTTTATGTTCATCTAATAGCCTTGACGCTTCGCTCTCTGAAACCTTTAGTTCTTCCATTACCATTTTCACTCCTCTTTCAACAAGTTTATTATTACTTAATTGCATATCAACCATTTTATTTCCCTTAACACGTCCTAAGTGAATCATTGTGGTTGTGGTTATCATATTGAGAACTAATTTTTGAGCTGTGCCTGCTTTCATACGTGAGCTACCTGTTAAAAACTCAGGTCCAACAACGACAACAACAGGTATCTTTGCTGTATGGGCTAGAGGACTTTTGGCATTACAAGTAATACACCCCGTAAGTATGTTTTTTTCGTTGCATGCGATTAAGGCATTAATGACATAAGGCGTTGTACCTGAGGCAGCTATGCCAATTACCACATCCTTAGAAGATATATTGTATTGTTTTAAATCGCTCCAACCTTGTGTTTTGGAATCTTCTGCATTTTCAACAGCTCTTCTTATGGCCTTATCTCCACCAGCGATGAGTCCTATAACTAAATCATGAGAAACACCAAATGTAGGTGGGCATTCAGAAGCATCAAGAATTCCGAGCCTTCCACTAGTTCCTGCACCCATGTAGAATAATCGACCTCCATTTTTTAGTTTACTGATGACCGCGTTAGTCAAGGCTTCTATTTCTGGAAGAACTTTTTCTACAGCTAAAGGAACGGTTTTATCTTCATTATTGATATTGGTAATAATCTCCTTAACCGTCATGTTATCGAGATTATCATAATTTGAATCCTGTTCTGTAGTCTTAATAAAATCCATAGTTAAATGTAGTAATAAAATCTTTCACTAGAAGACCCTTATTTTGACAAGCAATGGCCTTTCTTATTCTACAGTATAAATTACCTCATCTACTTCTGAAAGACGAAAATATCCAAAAGGGAAATTATCCGGATTGGTTTGGTTTACACAATTACCTCTAACTGTAGCTGGCTGGGTCTCAAATGGTCCACCGCCTTCGTCACTTCCTTGCTGGAGTAGGATAAACATAAAATCATAAAAGCGACTCGAGACACCATAATTTCTTATAGTAACAACATCTCCTGCTTCTAAATCTTCCTCAGTATAAAACCCAAATATTTGATTGCCATCCGTGAATCTATCTTCGTAAACTTCTAGGGTAGGAACAACAGCTATATCACTAATAAATTCAAAGAAGTAATAATTTTCAATATTTGCGGGATCAGTATAAAACGCTTTGAGTTCAATATCCTCACCGGAAAATCCACCATCGTTGTTTTGTTCTACAAAATCGATTGGTACAACTGATTTTAAAGTTTCAGTTGCGGTATAAATCTCTTCTTCATAATTAATTGTCAACACATAGGTCTCATCAATAACCGGGACAAATGTATTATTCTTGTAAATGCCTGTATTACCATCCTCAACAAAATCAAAAACGTTATTATTTGAGTCAACAATCTGAACGATTGCGTCATTTGCTGGAGGCACTGTCTCATCGAAGAAGGGCGCCGACAGACTTAGTCGTATGGCTTGCTCGTTTCCTGCGGTGTTTTTGAACCAATTGATGGAGGCTTCTATAACTAAACGAGGCTCAGCTTCATTTAAGTCAATATCAATGACATCTTCACAACTATAGAAGAAGCTAAAAGCAAAAATAAAAATTAGGACCTTCTTCATTTCTTAAAATTTAAAATTATAGGATACTGATGGTACTATGCCGAATATTGCCAACCTCAAAGCTTCATTAGTACCAGTCGTTCTGTTTTCTCTAAACTGGATATTTACAGCGTTTTTTCGATTATAGATATTATAAATTCCAAATACCCATTCTCCCTTAAATGGTTTGGTACTTTCCGGATTTGGATTGTAATTTAATGAAAAGTCTAAACGGTGATAAGCCGGAAGCCTGCTAGAGTTTCTTGATTCAAAACTGGGAACTACTATGCCATTATATTCATATTGTCCATTGGGAAAGGTAGCAGCTAGACCGGTTTGAAAAATGAAATTTGAATTTAAGGACCACTTTTTATTGATTTCATAACTAGTTGTCAATGATATATCGTGTGTCTTGTCAAAGGGCGTAGCGTACCATTGGCCATTATTAATTCCTGTTTCTATAGCTGTTCTGCCTGGCGTTCTTTGTTCTGATCGAGATAAGGTATAGGAGAGCCAACCTTTTAATCGTCCTTCATTTTTTCTCAAAAGAAATTCCAACCCGTAGGCTCTAGCTTCTCCATTTAAAATCACTTGTTCAATAGCGTTATTTGCTATTAAATCTGCGCCGTCTATATAATCAATACGGTTTTGAATGGTCTTATAAAAGGCCTCAACTTCTAAAGAATACGTGTTGTCTTTAAAGTTTCTGAAATATCCCAAAGCTACTTGGTCTAATAACTGCGGTTGAATGAACTCTCCACTTGGCGCCCAGACATCAAGAGGTGTTGGGGAGTTGGTGTTAGATAGCAAGTGCAAATATTGGGACATCCTATTATAACTTGCCTTTACAGATGATTTATCGTTTAACTGATAGGCCATTGATAGTCTTGGTTCTATATTGGTAAATGACTCTATAACGTCATTTCTGTTAAAACGTTCTGTACCAATTGGTTCTGCCTTCTCATAAACGCCTAATTCTTCATTAAAAATTACTGGATTATTATTTTCATATACGTTTTGTTCATCTTGTCCCAATCTATGGAAAGTGCTTAGCCGTGTACCGTAACTGATTGAAAATCGATTGCTCAATTGATGTTCGGCATCAATATAAATGGCATTTTCGAACGCGTATTTATCTATTAATTTAAACGGATTAATGCCTGAATCCGCGTTGTTAGGTTTAATATCTCCGGGATTGAACTTATAGTAAATACTATTTAAACCGTATTCAAGCTTAAAGTTATTACTTATGTAGTGTTTGAAATCATACTTTACATTGAAATTTCGAATGCCAGATTCCCATTCAAACCCAACAAAGTTTAAGTCTAAACCGTAATAATAATCTGAATAGATTAAGGATAAATTGGAGAAAAGCTTATCGGAAAACAGGTGATTCCATCTAAAATTGACGACAGTATTTCCATATGTATTCTCAAAACTATCTTGAATATTGAACACGTCTCTTCCAAAATAGCCAGAGAGGTAAATATTATTTCTGTCATTGAGTTTATAACTTAGTTTGGTATTTAAATCATAAAAGTAGGCCACATTGTCTAGATCGAACAATGGAAGGAAAAGATGCGCATAACTACTGCGACCACCAAACAAGAATGATCCCTTCTCTTTTTTAATAGGACCTTCAACCAACAATCTGCTTGACACCAATCCTATACCACCACTCATTTTAAATTGGTTACTGTTTCCTTCTTTTTGGTAAATATCCAGTACTGATGATACGCGTCCACCATATTTTGCTGGAATACCACCCTTATATAATTTTAAATCCTTTATAGCATCGGGGTTAAACACAGAGAAAAAACCAAATAAATGAGATGAATTAAAAATAAGAGCCTCATCTAATAGGATTAGGTTTTGGTCTGCTGCACCACCTCTTACATTAAATCCTGACGATCCTTCACCAGCATTAGTGACTCCAGGAAGTAGGATAATTGATTTTATTACATCGACTTCGCCTAAAACCACCGGCATATTTTTTATGGTTTTAATAGAAAGGGCATTGACACTCATTTGAGGTTTTTTGATATTTAATCGTTCAACGTCTTCCTTAATAACAACTTCATCTAAACTTTCAGCCGACTCAATTAGCTTATAGTTTTTGCTGATATCTTGATTCAATAAAATAGTTTCTGTAATGGTTTTGAAGCCCAAGTAGCTAATTTGAATCTCATAAGTGCCTTCCGGAAGAGTTAAAGAGAAAAAACCATATTCATTGGTCACGGTCCCAGCTTGCGCTGCTGGTGCAACAATATTAACACCAATAAGGGTTTCGTTACTTTGATTGTCCGTTATAGTTCCACTCAAGGTAAATCGTTCTTGAGCCTCTATAATTGTGTTCAGCAGGAAGGTGAAAATAAAAAGTCCAGCAAAGGATAATTTCATCTAACAATTTTTTACTAAAGTAAAAAACCTAAATTTTTAGTGAAGCCCTTTTAACGTAAGTTTAATCTTATTGGAAATAGAACCGATATTTATGGTTTCAGTTTCAAAAAAATTGAAAAAAAAAGCCATATCACAGCAGTTAGACTGCGTTGACATGGCTTCTATTGAAACAGTACTTACATGACTCGTTAGTTTTCACTAACTAGACCAGTGCTATTACACACTATCTTATTAAGTTCAAGCGTTTCTGCTCCAATTTTGAAACGGAAATATCCATCAAAATGTATTGACCTGATACTGTCCGTCTCTTAAGGTGTGTTTTTCTTGATACCTCGTCTAGTAACCGCCGCTTACACGATTGATACCATCTTAGGTATTGCCTATCCTTTTCACAGTCACTTTCGATTCTGCTACTTTTTCAAGGCTTTTCACATGACATCACAAACCCTGCAAAACAAGGCAAATGAATTATGCTTCATGTCCAACTATACCTACTTGCCTACACAAGTCGCTCACTGAACTCAAAAAACAACCTCAATAAATAAAGAACGTTACTTTACTAAGATTTAACACTAGTTCAAGATAATTCTTAAAACCAAACACTGTTTGTTGTTAAATCCTTTACTAAAGTACATTTTTGTTTTACGAATCCAAATTTTTTAACGATTTAGATATCCACATTTTATAAACCAAGGTTATTAACAAAAGTTAACAACTAAAAAAGCCCTCTGTACAGAGGGCTTTTTTATAAGTGTTCGTGGAGAGTTATCTCCTAACTTCTTTAATTCTAGCTTTTTTACCAGTAAGTCCTCTGAAGTAAAATATTCGTGCTCTGCGCACTTTACCACGTTTGTTTACTTCAATTTTCTGTAAGGCAGGCAAGTTTACCGGGAATATGCGCTCAACACCAATGGTACCAGACATTTTACGGATTG
Source organism: Winogradskyella aurantia (assembly GCF_002266855.1). GTDB lineage: Bacteria > Bacteroidota > Bacteroidia > Flavobacteriales > Flavobacteriaceae > Winogradskyella > Winogradskyella aurantia. Next base: position 5,408 of record NZ_NGJN01000010.1, read on the forward strand.
TAAATGTTTCTGTTGTTCCAGAACCTTTACGCTGCAAAACGACACCTTTAAAGAACTGAGTCCGTGTTTTACTTCCTTCCTTAATTTCATAATAGACCGTAATGGTATCTCCAGCACTAAACTCTGGTAAGTCTTTTCTTGTTACAAATTCGTCTTGTACAAATTTTACTAAAGAATTCATAATTTAGTTTTTAATGATTGTTCTAAACCAACATTCACGATTTTCGCCAGAGGTTAATCTAAAAGAGGGTGCAAAGATAGATATTAATTAAAAATGCGCAACGATTTATTGATATTTTTATGTCCTGATAAACTCCGTATAAAGAACTTAATCTTTAAGTAAATCCGGTCGCCGTTCTTGCGTTCTCTTATAGGCTTGATCTTCTCTCCATTTTTCAATTTCAGGGAAATTGCCACTAAATAAAATTTCAGGTACTGTGATACCCTTATATATGCGCGGTCTAGTGTAAATAGGTGGTGCCAACAAATTATCTTGAAAGGAATCTGTTAGGGCTGATGTTTCATTGCCAAGTACACCGGGAATTAAACGAATTACGGCATCGCATAGAACAGCGGCAGCCAATTCACCGCCAGACAATACGTAATCGCCTATGGATATTTCCTTGGTAACAAACATGTCGCGTACGCGTTGATCCACACCTTTATAGTGGCCACAGAGAATTATAATATTCTCATTTAATGATATCTGATTGGTTATCCCTTGGTTTAATTGTTCACCATCTGGTGTCATATAAATTACCTCATCATAATGTCGTTCTCCCTTAAGTTTTGAAATACATTTATCAATAGGCTCTATTAGCATTACCATACCTGCTCCTCCACCAAATTGGTAGTCGTCAACCGATTTGTAATTATCTGTTGCATAATCTCTTAAATTATGAAAATGGACCTCGACTAATTGGGCTTCAATAGCACGTTTTAAAATGGAAGCTTCAAACGGACTTTTTAAAAGTTCCGGTAATACGGTTATAATGTCTATGCGCATGGTAAGGTTTGTTGGTTGCAAAGATAATTCAATTCGCTAAACTTAAACCACTATCCCTTAGTATGGAAATTGCTTGTACTCTATTGCTTTTGCTGATTTATCACTTCTAAACGATTGGCCCTCATGTATAAAAATAATGGGAAACTGAAGGCGATGGCGATTAGAAAGGTTAAAGGGATTACTACCCACCAATATTTTATCTTAAGTTTTAAGGATTCATAGGTCATCCAAATTAAAAAAGTAATTGCAACGACAGAAATATCGGCTGAAATCGACTTTGCAGGAAAAGTGGTATTGGTCTGGTCAATGAAATTCCAAATAGACGTGTCTTGAACCGACAAGTAAAACTGGATATTATAGTACCAGGTAAGCACAAGCCCTAAAATGGCCAATAGAATGTAGATATATTTAAACTTCATAAAAAAACCGCAATTATAAAATTACGGAATTTAGAACATTTTTATAGGTCATTTATTGATTAACCTTTTGTTTTGTTTTTATTGATTTCGTCCTGCAGTTGTCGTCTTACTTTTTGTTCGCGCTCCAAGGCAGTACGACGGTGATCTTCAAACTCTGATTCAACCTCGTCCAATTTGAGCTTGGCTTCTCTTGTAAGGGCGTTGCTATTTTTAAACTTGTAGACAAAGAAGAGCAATAAGCCAAGCAAAATGGCAACAATAGTCCACATTAAGACATTGTATTTTGCTTTCCCCATTTGAACACCGAATAAGGCCATATTATTTTTCTCTTCCTCGGTTGTCGCTAATGTGGTTTGTGTTTGGGCCAAATTCGTCTTTAAATCTTGAATCTCCTTAGATTGGGTATTTACGATATTCTGTGTATCCGCTAAATCTTTTCTGATAGCACTTAAAGAATCTAGGGTGTGGGCCTTTAGAGCATATAGCCAAGTAGTTTTAACTACTTTAAATTCTTGATACCGATTCGATTTCTGAATAACATATTCAAATTGATTGTCAATAGTGCCACTATTAAGTGATAATTTTTCCTTTGAATCTTGATTTGCTTGTGATTGAAGATATTGGTAATTCGTTAGGACTAGGACCACTAATAGAGCCTTCAGTATAAATTTCATCGACCTTGTAATTTTTTGAGGGTTAGCATTTAATGATTGCCAAGATAGTAATTTTATGAGCAATTTTTTCTAAATTTTTAAACAAATAGCCTCGCTAATTTAGGAGGCTATTTTATATACGAGCAATAATAAAATTTAGATTTTTCTAATAATAAGTATATCGTCTTACTTTAGAAATATACTTGGCTAAACGAATGACCTGGTGGCTGTACCCGTATTCATTATCGTACCAAATATATAGAATAACATTTTTTCCATCTGGTCTTACAATGGTTGCTTTGCTGTCGTAAATGGATGGCGCCGAACTTCCCACAATATCGGTTGAAACCAATTCATCACTCATTTCGTATTTAATCTGTTCAACCAAATCTCCTTCTAGCGCATATTTTTTCATAATGGTGTTTAGGCTATCTAAACTGGTTTTGCTTTCGAGTTCTAAATTGAGAATTGCCAGGGATCCGTTTGGTACTGGTACTCGAATAGCATTTGAAGTTAATTTACCTTCAAGAGAGGGTAGTGCTTTGCTAACGGCTTGACCGGCTCCTGTTTCCGTAATCACCATATTTAATGCAGCTGCTCGACCTCTCCGGTATTTTTTGTGGAAATTATCAACTAAATTTTGATCGTTGGTGTAAGCATGAATGGTTTCGAGATGACCAGATTTAATGCCAAAAGAATCTTCAATAGCCTTTAAGACCGGAGTGATAGCATTTGTAGTACAAGACGCTGCCGAAAAAATCTTTACCTTATCAGGATTATATTCTAATTGGTTTACACCATGTACGATATTAGGAACCCCTTTTCCAGGTGCAGTGAGCAATACCTTGTCGACACCTTTTGATTTTAAATGTCTTCCTAAAGCTTCCTTATCCCTAAAAGCACCTGTATTATCAATTACCAAAGCATTGCTTATGCCATATTTTGTATAATCAATATCTTCTGGTGCGTTGGCAGAAATCATTTTTACGGTGGTACCGTTAATTATTAAGGCCGAATTATCGACATCAATATTTACCATACCAGAGAAGTCGCCGTGTACGGAATCATTTCGTAAAAGAGAAGCTCTTTTTTCTAGAACAGTCTTATTAATATCACCTCTGGTCACAATGGCTCTTAAACGAAGTTGGCTACCTGAGCCTGTTCGGGTCATAAGTTCGCGCGCCACCAATCTTCCTATTCTTCCAAAACCGTAGAGTATCACATCTTTTGGTTCAATGGCTTTATTTTCTTTTGATTCCCCTAGTTTTGCCGCAACGAATGCTCTTGCGTTATTGTACTTTTGGTCTTCAAGATGGTATTCATAGGTTAACTTTCCAATATCGAGTTTTGACGGGGGCAGGTGTAGGTCATTAATGGCTTGTGCAATTTCAACAGAATCGAAAATAGAAATTGGTTTTTGAACAAATTCCCCGGCATACTCATGCAAGTTTAGAATTTCACTGACATTTCGATCAATCAATTGATTTCTAAAAATAACAAGCTCTATAGACTTGTCGTACCATAAATCGCTTACAATTTTTATAAATTCGACCGTTGCCCTGCGACGATCTGCCTGAAAAGCTAACTCCTTTTCGTAAGTATCGTTAAAACCCATTGTTTTAGTATATTGGTTTAATAATTTGCGGCAAAAATAATCTATTTCAAACGTTTTCGTAGAACATTTGGTCGAAAATAAACACCCTTCAAAGAATAGACCTTTGAAGGGTGTTTTTTATCTCTTTAAACAGGTTTTTTATCTAAAATTGAAAACTAATCTTTCGCCTTCTTTATTGATAACTTCTATTTGTAAAGGCTCATTGAATTTCCTTGTTTTTATTGCAGTCTGTACATCGTCGATTGAATATAATTTTTTACCATTGATTCTAGTGACAATACTGCCCTCTTCAATACCGCTCTGGTACCATTCCATTTTATAAGTCTCATCAAATTCTGAAATTTTTACGCCGTAGTCAGCGTTGAATTTCTCTAGCTCCTTCTTTGAAGCATTCTTTACAAATCCTATGGGTTGCAATATAGTTATAGATGGTTTTAAAAGGGTTACGGGTATTACTTCAGTATTGCCATCTCTGATTAAAGTGACATTTACAATATCATTAGGTCCTTTGGTTTTTAAGTAACCAGATAAGTCCGAAAATTTATTGATTTCCACATTATCAATTTTCTTGATGATATCGCCAGAGCGTATACCTGCTTTTTCAGCACCCGTATTTTCTTGCACTTCACTTACATAAAAACCTTCTGTAACATCAGTTCCAAGTGACTCTGCAGCTTTACTGTTTAAGGCGCCGCCTACAACACCTAGAATGCCATTTTGGACATTACCATATTCCATGATATCATTAACAATTTTTCTGGCTATATTACTCGGTACAGCGAAGGAATAGCCTATATATGATCCGGTTCTAGACGAAATGGCCGTATTAATACCAACTAAATCACCGTTGATATTTACTAAGGCACCACCAGAATTTCCAGGGTTAACAGCTGCATCTGTTTGAATAAAGGATTGAATGTTTTGTCCAGATAAATCGCGTGATTTTGCACTTATAATGCCTGCAGTTACCGTAGAGTTTAAATTGAAGGGGTTACCAACAGCTAATACCCATTCTCCGATTTTAGCACTATCTGAGTCTCCAAAAGCCAAAAAGGGCAATTCTTCATCAGTTTCAATTTTTAATAAAGCAATATCTGTAGTTTCATCGGCACCAATCAAATCTGCCATGAATACTTTATTATTGTTGAGTGTTATACTAATTTCAGTGGCATTTTTTATAACGTGGTAATTGGTTACGATATACCCGGTCGGGGAAATAATTACGCCACTACCCGTACCAACTTGTGCGCGTTGTGAATTTCTGCCAGAAAACAAATCATACATCGTCATTGGCGCCGAGACAATAGCCGTATTCTTAACGTGAACTACGGCATCTATTGATTTTTCAGCAGCCTCAACAAAATTAGGGGCAAAACTAGTCGCGCTATTTAGTGTGGCAGTATTGTTTGTTGGAACAAATACCGGAAAATCAGGAGAGGTTTCAACTATGGTAGGGGTTGATTCTTCCTCGATGAAGAGTTTATATCCACCTAAAGTTAACAGACCGCCCAATATCGAAACACATACTAAGGTTAAAATCTTCTTCATATTTTTAAGATTTAGATTTATTGTTTAACGTTTAAAATTATTGATTTATTAGATTCATTTTTAATTTTAACGACTATTTAACGCCGACTTTAACCTTGTCTTAAAAGGTCTATTTAATGCGTAAATACCTATATTTGCTCCAATAATATGACAATGGATTTTTATAAGTATCAAGGTACCGGTAACGATTTTATTATCGTTGATAATCGTCGTAATAAAATAAACAAAAACAATACCAAACGTATTGCCGAGATTTGTGACAGACGTTTTGGCATAGGAGCAGACGGGTTTATTTTATTGGAAAATGACGATTTTTCAGATTTTAAAATGGTTTACTTTAATTCAGACGGAAATGAAAGCAGTATGTGCGGCAATGGAGGACGATGCATAACTGCCTTTGCACATTTTCTTGGCCTTATAGAAGACGAATCCACTTTTATGGCAATAGATGGTATTCACAAGTCTAAAATAATAGACGGGCTCGTGTATTTACAAATGCAGGATGTTGACAAAATTGAAGAGCATGCTACACATATGTTTTTAGACACGGGTTCGCCCCATCACATAAAAATGGTTGAAAATCTAAAGGATTTAAATATAAAGGATGAAGGTGCAGAGATACGATATGGACAACCATACGGTAAGGAAGGCACTAATGTTAATTTTGTTAAACAAATGTCAAGCAAAGTATTCGCCGTAAGGACATATGAACGTGGGGTAGAAAATGAAACCTTATCCTGTGGTACAGGGGTTACAGCTGTGGCTTTAGCCATGCACAAAAGTGGAAAGGCTAAGTCGAGTACAATTCATTTGAACACGCCAGGAGGAGACTTAAAAGTGACCTTCGAGTCAACCCAGGATGGTTATCGAAATATTTGGCTTATTGGTCCGGCAGAGCAAATATTTAAAGGGGAAATAGAATGGTAAGCTTAAAAGGCGAGCATATTTATCTTAGAGCCTTAGAACCCGAAGATTTAGAATTTGTTTTCGAGGTAGAAAACAATACGGAGTTATGGGAGATTAGTGAAACCCAAACGCCCTATTCTCGATTTTTAATAAAACAATATCTTGAAAATGCCAAGGACGATATTTACGCTGCCAAACAATTACGCCTCGTTATTTGCACGTATGAGGGCAAGACTATAGGTCTTATAGATATTTTTGATTTCAACCCTAAGAATAAGAGAGCTGGTATAGGTATCCTTATTAAGGACGATAGTAGCCGTAAACAAGGACATGGAAAGGAAGCGTTGAAATTATTGGTGAATTATTGTTTTGAACACTTGCATTTGCATCAAGTCTATGCTAATATTGGCGTTGAAAACGATTTAAGTCTGAAACTTTTTGAGGGTCAAGGATTTGAAAAAGTAGGTTTGAAAAAAGATTGGAGGTTTGATGGTAAAGCATTTAATGATGAATATTTACTACAACGCATTAACAAATAATAAATGTATATAAAGAAAATACTTTGGGCGGTTGCCTTGATTGGCTTATTGGTATTCGGTATTGTAGCTTACTATATCTATCACGCCATGTTTCAACCCAATACAGCATTTAACAACAAGGAAGCCTATATCTATGTACCTACTGATGCCAGTTATTCAGAGGTTAGGGAGCAACTCAAGCCTTTATTAAAGAATTTAGGCTCTTTTGATGCTCTGGCCAAACAGAAAAAATACACAACCAATATAAAAGCAGGTCGTTTCGTAATAAGCAACGGAATGAACAATAATGACATTATTAATTCCATTAGAAGTAAAAATCTTCCCTTAAGAGTATCATTTAATAATCAAAATAGTCTTGAAGATTTAGCGGGTAGGATTAGCGCACAAATTGAGGCTGATAGTATCTCTTTATTGAAGGCTATGAAAGACACGACATTCTTACAGAAGAATGGTTTTAGTCCTGAAACGGCGCTAGGAATGTATCTGCCTAATAGTTACGAGTTTTTTTGGAATACATCAGCCGTTCAATTTAGGTCAAGGATGTTGAAAGAATATAAAAATTTTTGGACCTCAGAGCGAAAGTCCAAGGCTGAAAATTTGAATCTAAAACCTAATGAGGTTATAATATTGGCCTCGATTGTATATGAAGAGTCTAAGCAAAAAGAAGAACAACCGCGAGTCGCGGGAGTTTATTTAAACAGGTTAAGAATAGGAATGCCACTACAGGCCGATCCTACCTTAAAATTTGCAGCTTATAAATTGCCAAAATATCAAAATACGGTTATAAGGAGGGTTCTAAATGAACACAAGGACATAGACTCTCCATATAATACCTATATGTATGGAGGCTTACCACCCGGGCCTATCGCTATGCCTGATTTGTCGGCCATTGATGCGGTGCTAAATGCAGAGAAGCACAACTACTTATATTTTGCGGCTGATGCCGAACGCCCTGGGTACCATAAATTTGCCCAAACTTTGGGTCAGCATAATAGAAACGCACGAGAGTATCAGGTCTACCTGTCTAAACAAGGTATTAATAGATAGAACGTGAGAAAGAGGTTTTTTGTACTATTAGCCTTTTTGTTTCTCAGTGTAACTTATTCCCAGTCAGGTATTAATCGTTTTTTAAAACCAAGCGACACCTTAAATACCTCTCGCAGAAATGCTGTTGTAATTTCAGAGGTATCTTTAGCGACACTTACTTTGTTAGGATTAAACCAGTTGTGGTACGCCGATTACACTAAATCAAGTTTCAAAACTGTTAACGACAGCAGAGAGTGGCGTCAAATGGATAAATTTGGACATGTATTTTCATCATACCAGTTAGGAAGGCTAGGAGCAAATGCCCTAAATTGGGCAGGAGTGGGGAGAAAAGATCAACTTATTTATGGTTCAACCTTAGGACTAGGATTTTTAACGGCTGTTGAAATTATGGATGGATTTTCGGATGAATGGGGTTTTTCTTGGGCAGATATGGCAGCAAATGCAATGGGGACAGGTTTGTATGTGGGTCAAGAGTTGTTGTGGCGAGACCAGCGCCTACTATTAAAATATTCATTTCACAGAACGGATTTTGCTCAAGTTAGACCTAATGTACTGGGAGATGGCCTTGCCGAAGAGTTTTTGAAGGATTATAACGGGCAGACCTACTGGCTCAGTGCTAATATTAACTCATTTTTAAAGCTTGATTTTATTCCAGATTGGTTAAATCTAGCATTTGGATATGGTGCAGATGGCATGCTTACAGGTAATCCTAACGATCCTTCATTTGAAAACCAGCAGCGAATTAGTCAATATTATTTAAGTTTAGACATAGATTTGAGCAGAATTAAAACAAAATCACATCTCCTTAAGACCATATTTGATGTTTTAAATGTAATTAAGGTACCCTTTCCAACTCTTGAGTTGAATAGTCAAGGACAGTTAAAAGGGTACATCCTATACTTTTAGCAGGTATTTTTTGCACTTAATCGGCAGAATCGAATAAAAGTAGAATATTTCGTATTTTTGCAGGCGATTTTAGTAAAGCTGCTTGGGGAAGCGTTTTACTGCTAAAATTAGCTCTTATGAAAATTAGTAGCGTTAAGAATTTTATTTTTACTTTTTCAATCTGTTTTGTACTGGCATTAGCCTTGTATCCAGATTCAACCTTAAATCCGGAACAATATTCAACAGCGGGATTAGAATTGGACTATAATATTTCTGCAGATTTAGCAATGGTCCCTGATTTAGATCTACCTAACGAGGATGATTACACGCCTCATTTAGGGAAATCTTTTGACGGTTTTAAAGAAGCGCTAGGTTTTAAAGAGTCCCGAGGCGACTATTTTACGGTGAATACCCTAGGCTACTTGGGGAAATACCAATTTGGTGCAGAAACACTAAAATTATTAGGGATATACAATCCTAATTTCTTCCTTAATAATCCTGAATTGCAAGAAAAAGCTTTTATAGCGAATGCTGAACGTAACAAATGGATTCTTAGAAAGGACATTAAGCGTTTTCAAGGCAAGACCATTTCTGGTGTTAAGATTACGGAGTCAGGTATACTAGCGGCGGCTCATCTTGCTGGACCTGGGAGCGTAAAAAAGTTCTTGAGGAGTTATGGCGGCAATAATTTCTCTGACGCCTATGGGTCTACGGTAAAGTATTACATGAAGAAATTTGCTGGTTACGACACCTCAAGCATCAAACCAAAAAAGAAAGCGAAAGCCGTACTTTAATCTTTTTGGATTATAAAAATAGCAGGCCTTTTATGAAGGTCTTCCTTGCTGTTTTTCCAGTCTTTTACAGACTTAGTTTTTATAAACTCAGTTGGTAGTGTAATGTCACAAGCTACACAAAGCCTTGTGCTCGGTTGCAAGGTGCTCATTATATCCTGTAGCATCTTCATATTGCGGTAGGGCGTTTCAATAAAAATCTGCGCTTGCTTATCTTCAAAGGACAAGCGCTCTAATTGCTTTAATTTAGATTTACGTTCTTTTATATCAATAGGTAAATAACCATTGAATGAAAATCCTTGTCCATTCATTCCAGAAGCCATGAGTGCTAATAATATAGAAGAGGGACCCACCAAGGGTACAACTCGAATATTCATTTGATGCGCTAACCCTACAATATCAGAACCGGGATCAGCAATAGCGGGACAACCCGCTTCAGAAAGCAGCCCCACTGAAATACCCTCTAGGCAAACGTTTAAATATGTATTTCGTTCAGCTTCCGTGGTATATTTATTTAGGACATTAATTTTTAAATTGGATTGTGATTTGTTGGGCGATATCCGTTTTATAAAGCGTCTAGCTGTCTTTTCATTCTCAACAATGTAATAATCTATATTTTCTATCGCTTTTTTTATGGATATAGGCAGCACTTCTAATGGTGGGTTGTCTCCCAATCTTGTTGGTATTAGATATAAGTTGCCTTTGTGGTCCATAAATCAAAGATAGCTAAAGTCGATGAAAATATCCTGCAACTCTACTTTTGCAGATTTTCTGCAATTATATCACAGGTTTCGTTAATCATGTTAAAGACCAATTCAAAATCTTCTGCTTCACCATAATACGGGTCGGGTACGTTTTTGTTTGAAATGTTTGGGTTCTCATCCAAAAATAATTTCACTTTTTTAGTGTCATTACTTGTGCTGGCAAGACTTACAACATTGGAATAATTAGAACTATCCATCACATAAATGATATCAAAAGCATTGAAATCCAATTTTTTAAATTGTCTAGCGCTTTGATGGCTTATGTCGATACCATTTTCAAGAGCTACTTGGATAGAGCGTTGGTCGGGTTGCTCACCAACATGATAAGCACCTGTACCGGCAGAGTCTATGTAGAAGTCATTACTATTAAGCTTAGATTCTAGGATACCATGAGCTAATGGCGAACGGCAAATATTACCTAAACACACCATTAATATACGTGTCATAAAATATAAGCTTTATAGAGATAATTTTTTGGATAAATCCTCAACGTATTTTCGAAACTGCTTGTCCGTTGAGGACAAGTTGTCTACTGTTTTACAAGCGTGGAGGACAGTGGCATGGTCTCTTTGCCCAATTTGGGAGCCTATACTCGCAAGAGAGGCCTTAGTGTATTTTTTTGCGAAGAACATTGCCAATTGTCTCGCCTGAACAATATGGCGTTTACGTGTTTTGGATTGTAAGGTGCTTACATCCATTTGAAAATAATCTGAGACAACTTTTTGTATGTAATCTATTGAGACTTCACGTTTTGTGTTCCTCACAAATTTCTCTACAATATCCTTAGCAAGGTTAATCGTGATTTCTTTTTTGTTGAATGAGGATTGTGCAATGAGGGAGATAATGGCACCCTCGAGCTCTCGTACATTGCTTTTAATATGTTTGGCAACGTATTCTACAATGTCTTCTGGCATTTCCACACCATCTCGGTAGAGTTTGTTTCTAAGTATAGAAACCCGGGTTTCAAAATCTGGTGTCTGAAGTTCGGCAGAGAGTCCCCATTTAAATCGGGATAGTAAGCGTTGCTCAATATCTTGCATGTCAACAGGTGCCTTATCACTTGTTAAGACAACTTGTTTTCCATTTTGGTGCAGATGATTGAAAATATGAAAGAACACGTCTTGCGTGCCTGTTTTCCCAGATAAAAATTGAACATCGTCAATAATGAGGACGTCAATTATCTGGTAAAAATGAATAAAATCATTTCTATTGTTCTTCTTTACAGAATCGATATACTGCTGAGTGAATTTTTCTGCCGAAATATACAGGACAGTCTTTTCCGGATATTTATCCTTAATATCTACTCCAATGGCATGAGCCAGATGTGTTTTACCAAGTCCCACACCTCCAAAAATCAATAAGGGATTAAACGAGGTTCCTCCAGGTTTGTTAGCCACTGCAATACCTGCATTTCGTGCCAATCTATTAGAGTCACCTTCTAAAAAATTTTCAAAATTATAACTAGGATTCAGTTGCGACTCAATTTTTACATTCCGAATCCCTGGAATAACAAATGGATTTTTAAGTTCAGGGCTTTTATTGTCAAAAGGAACATCTACATCTTGGGATTTTACGGCCGAACGATTTGAACTCGGTATTTTTTCAGTAAACGGTTGTTTGTTGCCGTAGGTGTTTTCCATTTTAATCACATAGACCAACTTGGCATCTTCTCCTAATTCCTTTGTTAAGGCTACTTTTAAAATTTTAACGTAGTGCTCTTCAAGCCACTCGTAGAAAAACTTACTCGGCACTTGAATACTTAACGCATTTCCAGAAAGTTTAACAGCTTTTATGGGCTCAAACCATGTTTTATAGGCTTGTGGTTGTATGTTATCTTTAATAAAAGCGAGACAATTATTCCATACAGATTGCGCTGTTATCTCCATTCGTTAAGTTAAATTTTTATTGTTAGTTAGATTAGCAAAAAAAAAGAGAATTAGGATTCTCTAGTAGTTTTTAACAGGACAAATATGTGAACAAAATTCTTAATAAAAAAATGAATTTTTGTTGAATTATTAGAAATAATTCCTCATGTTTAAAACTATCGAAAAGTACAAATTTTTATTTAAAAACTCGCAAACAAATGTCAATTAATGAAACAAAAATAAGGGTCAGGTATGGGGAAACAGACCAGATGGGCGTTGTATATCATGCCAATTACGCCATTTATTTTGAGGTTGGAAGAACGGAATGGTTACGCGAGTTTGGTCTAAGTTATAGTAGTATGGAGACGGAGGGTATTATGTTACCTGTCATTTCCCTTTCTATAAATTACAAAAATTCAGCACGTTATGATGATGTGCTTAAAGTAAAAACTACCCTAAAAAAAATGCCCTCAGCATCCATAGAATTTGATTATGAATTGTTCACCGAAAAAGGAGTGCTATTAGCTACAGGTTATACAAAATTGGCATTTATAGATGTTCAGCGCAATCGTCCTACACGATGCCCAAAATATCTTTTAGACAAACTGCAAAATTATTCGTTATAATTCACTGATCTCAACACCATAGAATTGCTGAAAAATTTCAAAAACCTTTAAACTGTCGCTTTTTCTGACAGATATTTCAAACAGACAATTTAATTCTAGAGTTTGCGAGAGGATTTTCACTTGATTTTCTTTTAATAATTGTCTCACTTTACCCATGTCATTATAACTAAATTTTAAGCTATACTTTTTATCAATGGTTTTTTCTATTATTCTAATAGATTCCAAGGCCATTTGAGCTGCTGTACGGTACGCATTTATCAGTCCACTAACGCCTAGTTTTGTGCCGCCGAAGTATCTCACCACAACAATGAGGATATTAGTGACATTATATGACTGTATTTGACCGTAGATTGGCATCCCTGCTGAATTTTTGGGTTCGCCATCATCATTGGTTCTATATTGGCTATTTTCAGTTCCGATTTGATAAGCATAGCAATAATGCCCGGCGGAAGGATGTTCTTTTTTTAAGTTTTCTAATTTTTGTTTCACTTGGTCTTCATTAATAACAGGAAAGGCATAAGCGTAAAACTTACTGTTTTTGTCCTTGAAAAGGACTGGTTTTGAAGCTTTGTTTATTGTATTATATGAATCTTCTGATGTCATTAAATCAATGTAACCAATATAATTGAAACAGCAGCAATTACAATTCCGGCATAGTTTTTCAAGGAAATTTTTTCTCTAAACACCCAAAGACCAGCTAACGTTGAAGCCGCTACAATAGCAACATTATTGACGGTGAAAATTGTTGAGGTATCATAACGACCAACCCGCAAAGCTTTTAAAAGAAAAAAGATAGATGCATAATTAACGAGTCCGAGCGCCATGCCAAATGAAATAGCCCTTAAGGTAAATTTCTTTTTAGCCCTCATAGACCTGAAGCTGAGAAAGGTTATACCAACCACACCAGCTATCGAAAAAATAATTGCAGAAAATAAAGGTATTTTATCGTCAGGGGCAAAATAATTAATCGACGTATCAATAATTCCTGAGCCAAAAAATACGATTATGGGTAGATAGAGCGATTTGGTTAAAATCGCATCGTCTTTTTCTTTCACAGAAGTTAAATAGACGGCAATAAGGGCAAGCACAATGCCCATAATTTTATAAAATCCTAACGCTTCCTTAAAGACCACTATACCAAATACAATGGGAATAACAACACTCATTTTACTAGCTACTGAAGCTACTGAAAGTCCATTTATTTGTGCTGTTAAAGCCATGACATAGAACATAGAAATAAACATAAAGCCAAGTATCGCAGCAGCCTCGATCCAGGAAGAATTAATAATGCTAGTATACTCAATAGCGCCTTTGTATGACAAAAAGCCACAAAAACTGGCTGTAATATAGTTAACAACAATAGCCTGAAGCGTATCTGCTTTATAGGTGCTCAATAGCTTGAATAAAACAAAAATAGCCGTTGAGGATAATACACTCAGAAGAAGATAAATCAAAACAGCTCTTTTTTAATGGTAAACACGTCCACAACGTCTTCCTTTGTCTCGTCAATATTCCAGACGTTTAGCCCCATGGATTCTGCAGCATCCGTATTCTCTTTTGTATCGTCTATGAATAAGCATTCATTAGGGTTGATTTTGTTTTCGGTTAGCACAAAATCAAAAGTATCTGTATCAGGTTTTCTTAGGTGAATTTCTTGAGAAAGATAAAAGGCATCAAAAGAATTTTTAAAACTTTCATAAAAAGGCACGTTGGCCTTTACCCAATCAATATGTAATGTATTGGTATTACTCAGCAATATGAGTCTGTGTTTCTGTTCTTTTCTTAATGTTTTTAAAAACTCAAATCGGTACATTGGAAAATCTTTCAAGATGAAGTTCCATGCATCTATTATTTCTGCTTCGTTTAAAAAAGGAAATTTATTCTTGTAAAAACTGATAAACTCAAAATTACTGATGCTACCCACTTCAAATTTAATATTTGTAGCAATCATGTCTTGATCAAATTCTTCTATACCAAAAAGATTAAGTGCATTAGCCATTGCACCTTTCTTATCTAGATTGATAAATACATCTCCAAAATCAAAAATAATCGTCTTAATCATTTACAACATGTTTAAGGGTATCTAAAAGGATATTGGTTTTAGAAACCGATTTCCCTTGGAGCCGTGGTGCTTTTGTACCATTTTGAAATTCTATGTTTCCAACGAATATCCTAGCTTCATCCCATAAGTTTTCGTCAATAAAGGCTTGTAGGGTTTTAGTACCACCTTCAATTATAATAGAGTTAATGTTTCTCTTATAAAGAATTTTTGATATTTGCCCAGCTAAAGGTTCCTTGATATTGAGATTGTCATTACTAATTACGATGGTATCTGCGTTTTTATCAAAAACCTTAAAATTAGGCGATAGGCTTAAGTCTTTGTCAATAACAACCCTTATTGGATTTAGACCTTCCCAATCCCTAGCTGTTAAGCTCGGGTTATCCTCTATGACCGTTTTAAAACCAACAAGAATAGCCTGTTCTTCGGTGCGCCATTTATGAACCAATTGACGAGAATACGAATTGGTTATCCAAACGGGGCTCTGTTCGGATTTCGATATTGGTGCTATATAGCCATCTTTGGTTTGGGCCCATTTCAGTATAATGTATGGTCGTTTTTTATTGTGAAAGGTAAAAAATCGTTTATGGTGCCTTCTGCATTCCTCTTCCAAAACACCTACTATCACTTTGCAACCGGCTGATTGCAGTCGTTTAATACCTTTACCAGCTACCTCAGGATTATCATCAATACAGCCGATAACAATCTCTGGTATTTTATGCTCAATGATTAAATCACTACATGGTGGTGTTTTTCCGCAGTGGCTACAAGGTTCTAATGTTACATAAAGTGTGGACTTCTTTATAAGGTCTTTGTCTTTAACTGAATTTATGGCATTCACTTCAGCGTGATCTTTACCATAAGGACTTGTAAAGCCTTCGCCAATAATAGTGTCATTATGAACCAACACAGCACCAACCATAGGGTTAGGCCTCGTGGTGCCAAGTCCATTTTTAGCAATTTGCAAGCAACGTTTTATGTATAAACTGTGGTCGGTCAATTTTTAGTTTTATCTTATGGTTTTAGTTGAAAACTCGTGTAAAAAAACTCAAAAAACACAAGGGTTCTCATCCTCAACACAATCTAATTATCTTTATCTTCATGCCGAAGAAAAAGGCTAAAAAAAATTGAATTATTAGTGCGTAAAGATACTATTGTTATTCGGAAAATAAGACCCGAGGATGATACCAAGATTGCTAGGGCGATTCGGACTGTTCTTATAGAAATGGGAGTGCCAAAGGTAGGTACAGCTTATGAAGATGAGGCTTTGGATTGTATGACCTCTACCTACGATGAAGACCGGCATCAGTATTTTGTTTTGCAAGAAGGGGCTGATATTTTGGGTGGTGCCGGTATTGCGCCTTTGGCTAACTTTGAGGGAAACATTTGTGAGTTACAGAAGATGTATTTTAAGTCAAAGGCTAGAGGCAGAGGCTTAGGTTCAAAGATGATGGCAACATGCCTTCAATTCGCCAAAGATGCTGGCTTTGATCAATGTTATCTTGAAACCATGCCTTACATGGACGATGCACGAAAGCTCTATCGTAAATTTGGATTTAAGGCAATTGATGGCCCATTGGGAAATACAGGCCATTATTCCTGTACGGTTTGGATGATTAAAGACTTGTAAGCTTGAAAGTATTGGATTTAAGATATGAGTTTCATAACGAATTAGACCAGATCTATGGTAAGGATGAGGTGGATAGTTTTTTCTGCATAACCATGGAGCATTACTTAGGTCTAAATCGTTTTAAGCTGGCCATGGCTCCCGACCAGCTGATAAAAACAGAAGACACTAAAGTAATTACTGATGTTCTTATACAATTAAAAAAACATCGACCCATTCAGTATATTCTGGGTCAAGCAGAGTTTTTTGGATTGAAATTTATGGTTGATGAGCATGTCCTTATACCGAGACAAGAAACTGAGGAGTTGGTTGCTCTGGTTATTGCGCATGGTAAAACTTTAAAATCGGACCGGAAAAGACTTAATATTTTGGATATTGGAACTGGTTCAGGATGTATAGCAATAAGTTTGGCAAAAAATATTCCCTATGCAAACGTTTATGCCTTGGATGTTTCAAAGGACGCTTTAGTCGTAGCTAAAGAGAATGCCAAACGCAATAATGCAGCTGTAGAATTTATCAATGCTAATATCTTGGACGAAGATTCTTGGAATTTGAATTACGCGAATTCTGACCTTGATATTTTGGTGTCAAATCCACCATATGTGAGGCACCTGGAAAAGGCGTCTATGAAGCCAAATGTGTTAGAGAATGAACCAGGTTTAGCTTTGTTTGTTGAGAATGACGACCCCCTATTGTTTTACAGGAAAATAACAGACTTTGCTACCCAAAAACTTAAAAAGGGCGGTCAATTATTTTTTGAAATTAACCAGTATCTTGGTGCAGAAACAAAGCAGTTACTGCATAAAGAAAATTTTAGCCAAATAACTCTTCGAAAGGATTTAAATGGCAACGATCGAATGTTAACGGCAGAAAAAATTTAATATGAAATCTATAGCGGTATTTTGTGGTAGTAGCGAAGGGAACGACCAAGAAATTATTGATAAGGCTTATGAACTAGGGTCGGTTTTAGCTAAAAGGTCTATTTCCTTAATTTATGGGGCTTCAGAAATTGGAATCATGGGAAAGGTCGCCCAAGGGTGTTTGGATGCTGATGGCAAGGTTATTGGAATCATTCCTAGCTTTTTAAAATCTAAGGAAATGGTCCATCTAAAACTATCTGAACTTATAGTAACTCAAAATATGCATGATAGGAAAATACAGATGTATGAGAAAAGTGATGGATTTATTATTATCCCAGGGGGCTTTGGAACCATGGATGAATTTTTTGAAATTACAACATGGGGGCAGCTGGGCCTTCACACTAAACCCATAGGTATCTTAAATATCAAAGGCTATTATGACGCCTTGCTTGCTCAATTTCAAATAATGGAAGAAAAGGGCTTTGTAAAATCAGAGAATGTCGAGGCTATTGTGGTTGATACTGAAATTATGGGTTTATTGGATAAAATGAATAATTATGAGCCACTGCCAGCACCTAAGTGGCTAGATAAAAAAGGGTTATAAATGGATATTGAACAAAAAATAAATGCCCTCAGGGACGAATTGCGCCAACATAACTATAGGTATTACATACTCGATAATCCTACCATAAGCGATTATGAGTTCGACATGAAACTCAAGGAGCTTCAAGCACTAGAGAAGAAGTACCCTGAATTTTTTGATGCCAATTCCCCATCACAACGGGTTGGAGGAACCATCACTAAAAACTTCGATACGGTAGTACACGATTTTAGAATGTATTCCTTGGAAAACTCGTATTCAAAAGAAGACTTATTAGACTGGGAAACCCGAATTAAAAAATTGGTTGATGGGGATGTGCAATACACATGTGAGTTGAAATATGATGGTGCGTCCATGAGTTTGACTTATGAAAACGGAAAGTTAATTCGAGCTGTGACTAGGGGCGATGGTGTGCAAGGTGATGATGTCACAGCCAATGTAAAGACTATTAGAACGGTACCCTTGCAGCTTAAGGATGATTATCCTGAACGTTTTGATATTAGAGGTGAAATTGTTTTGCCCATTGATGGGTTTTTAAAAATGAATGAAGAGCGAATTGAAAATGATGAAGAGCCCTATAGGAATCCGCGTAATACGGCCTCAGGAAGCCTTAAATTACAGGATAGTGCAGAAGTCGCCAGGCGCCCTTTAGAGTGTTTGCTGTATAGTATTAAAGGAAATAATTTGAATATTACAACTCAATATGAAGGGCTAGAGAAAGCCAGGAAATGGGGTTTTAAAGTTCCTAATGAGGCCAAGCTTGTGAATTCCATCGAAGCGGTTTTAGATTACGTCAACTATTGGGATAAGCACCGATATGACCTGCCATATGAAATTGATGGTGTTGTGGTTAAGGTCAATGATTTTTATCAACAAGAGGAGCTGGGCTATACGGCGAAAGCACCACGATGGGCAATGGCATATAAATTTAAGGCTGAGCAAGTTTCCACACGATTAAATGAGATTACATACCAAGTTGGTAGAACAGGTGCCATTACTCCAGTGGCCAATCTAGAACCCGTTCAATTGGCTGGAACTATTGTTAAGAGGGCTTCGCTTCATAATGCAGATCAAATTGAAAAGTTAGATATACGAGAAGGGGATGAGGTTTTTGTAGAAAAAGGCGGTGAAATTATTCCTAAGATTATTGGAGTAGATTTAAGTAAACGACCAACAGATTCCACACCAACAATATACATAACCCATTGTCCTGAATGTGGTACCGAACTGGTGCGTCTTGAGGGTGAAGCAAAGCATTATTGTCCAAATGATCAAGGGTGCCCTCCACAAGTCATCGGACGGATTCAGCATTATATATCGAGAAAAGCTATGGATATTGAAGGCTTGGGAGGTGAAACCGTGGCTTTATTGGTCAAAGAAGGCCTAATTTCTAATTATGCAGACTTGTACGAATTGGAGAAAGAACAAGTCATCCCCTTAGAGCGTATGGCAGAAAAAAGTGCTGAAAATTTAATTAAGGGAATAGAAGCTTCTAAGCAAATTCCTTTTGAACGTGTTCTTTTTGCTCTTGGCATACGTTACGTGGGAGAAACCGTCGCTAAAAAACTAGCTAAACATTATAAATCAATAGATGCATTAATGCAGGCTCAGATGAATGATCTAATTTCAGTTGATGAAATAGGTGATCGCATAGCAGAAAGTGTCATTGAGTTTTTCCAATCTGATGAGCATAAAAATATTATTGAACGGTTAAAATCATTTGGTGTTCAATTGGAAATTTCTGCTGAAAAGTTAGCCAATCAAACCGAGAAACTTAAAGGTATGACCTTTGTGGTCTCTGGAGTATTTGAGAGTATTTCACGAAATGAGCTCAAAAAACGCATTGAGGATAATGGAGGTAAGGTGTCTTCCTCTATTTCATCTAAAACAAGTTATCTCGTGGCTGGTGATAAAATGGGACCTAGTAAACGCGCAAAGGCAGAACAATTAAATATTCCTATACTTTCAGAACAAGAATTTTTAAATTTATTGAAATAAAATCTTACATTTAAATTACATTTTATCGATAAAAAGGAATCATTTATCGTAAAATTGTAAAATAATTTTATATTTGTTTCAATTAAGGGATTAATTAAAACTTGTGAATAAAGTAATAAAAGTTCTGTTTGTGCTACTTGGTGGTGTCTTTATAATTCTTCAAGGTGGAGGGTTTGAGGTTGAAGGTGCTGCTATCAGTGCATTGTTATTATTGTTATTGAGCTTATTTTACTACAGGACAACTGAACGCAAATCAAAATTCTTCTTTTGGTTTTTGGCAACCTTTACTTTAGCCCATGCATTCAATTGTTTAGCTTATTATTTGCCTTATCTACAAGATGGTGAAGTAGATTATCCTTACTATGGCACCAATATACTTTACATCCTCTCCTATATTTTTCTAATAATAAAAATTTTAAAAGACTTGGATTTGCGTCATGTTTTTTCCGAACTCTCTGTATCTATTTTAATACTGCTCGTCTTGGATGTTTTTTGCGTAATTATGGTTACAGCTACAGCCGAGGACGTCTTGTCTTTCTACCAGTATTCTCTCGAGCTTATTTACAATGGTGTAATAATGGCATTGCTTTCGGTAGCCTTAATTAATTATATGTATAGAAATGACAACAAATCCATGTATTTTTTAGTGGCCTCCATGTGTATAGTTTTTTCAGAAATCATTCAATTAGCTTATTTCTATATTCTAGATGAAATCAGTCTTGGTTACATCTACTCCTTCCTTCTTGTGGTCGCTTTTTCATTTTTCTACCTCCAATCACAAAAGGAGTTTTCTGGACCAGAACCTTCCTATCTAGATGACCATATTGAATTGTAAACCTAAACAAGTATGGTTGCGCCTTCTGAGGAGACATCTCTTCCGGGGCTAAAATAAAAGTCAATCCTCCCTAAGTAGAGACCATAGGCGCCAACCTGATTCACCATAACATTGTTGTTTTCCGAATTCTTTTCGATGGTAGGCTTAGGCAAAAAGGTATGCGTATGGCCTCCAATAATAAGATCTATGTGTTTAGTGGCTTTCGCTAAAATTAAATCACTTACTCTATTTGGAGCGTTTTTATAATGATAACCAAGATGGGATAAACAAATCACCAAATCACAGGATTTATCCGTTTTAAGTATGGTAGTCATTTCCTGTGCGGTTTCAATAGGATCCAAATAAACGGTTTCCTTATAAAGCTTTTTATCAACTAAGCCTTCAAGCTTTATCCCTAAGCCGAATACACCTATTTTAATACCATCTACAAAAAATATTTTATAGGGCCTTACATGCGTATCTAATACCGTATTTGAAAAATCGTAATTGGCAGAGATGAAGTCAAATTTAGCATGTGGTAATTGTCCGTACAGACCATCTATGCCGTTGTCAAAATCGTGATTGCCAATTGTAGCGCCATCATATTTTAACATGCTCATCAGCTTAAATTCCAACTCCCCACCATAATAGTTAAAATAAGGCGTACCTTGAAATATATCGCCTGCATCAAATAGCAATGTATTTGGATTTTCTTTTCTGATTTGTTCAACCAAAGTTGCCCGTCTTGCCACACCACCCTTGTTGGCATTCCTGCCGTCATTGGGGCCAAAAGGGTCTATATGGCTATGCACATCATTGGTATGTAGAATTGTAATTTTTTTTGCTGTTGATGAACTAAAGGCCTGAAGGCCAAATCCGCTTATGCCTGCTAATGCGGCTGTTGCGGTCGTTTGCTGTATAAATCGTCTTCTATTCATTTTTAAGGTGCTACTCTTATAAAGCGATTATCTTTTTTGGATGTAAGGGTATCTGTTTTTTTGAAATAATCTATTAAAACATTCCTTACTTTATAATTTAAAGGATAAACGCCCTCGTTCTGTTGAAAAAAACTCATTTTATCCCCGCCATTGAAGAGATAGTCGTTTGTTGCCACAAAATAGGATTTATCAAGAACGATGGCATTTCCGTTCAAAGTAGCTGATATCACCTCATACCTTTCATTCAAGGTAAGCTGTAATTGTTGGGAAATCGGATGTGCGCGTTTGGCTATGGAAAGATACCTCAACAGGTCTTGAACTTGAGCTCCTTTTAATTCTGTAACAACAACCGCATTCTCAAAAGGCATAATTTCATAAGCTGTTCTGGTGGTGATGTTGCCTTGGGGTATCACGGAGCGAATTCCACCATAATTGAGTAATACAAAATCGATATCTTTACCGGTACGTTTTTTAAATATAGGATTGCATTGGCTATAAACGGCATCTGCCATTAAATTACCAATTGCTGTATTTAATTCACCATCAGTTTTTGCATAGGTCATAGGTGCATAAGAAATGATACTATCTAAATCTTTGTTTAAGTGGTCGTGGTATGGTTTAATAAAAGCTTCAATAGTGCTATCTGCAGGTATTTCAGGATTAACCTCTATACGCTTACCTTCAATTTTAGTTACATGATGACCATTATTACAAGACAGAATTAAACCTGCCAACAGAATTAAACTAAGCTGCTTCAATGCCATAAAATAAGTCGTTACATATTTACGATATATTGCGTGTGCTTTTGTTAAATTTGCACAAAGTCTAAATATAGATGTTTTTAAAGGTATTTAAAGAAAAATCAAATCAAAAATATGTCAACAAATTGTTGTCAATGCGGAGGTCTGGTGTTAATCCAAATAAGGTAAAGACTGTTGCCGTTCTCTTAAACGCTAGTGAGTATATTGATTTTGAATCTTTTAGAGCATATTTTAAGCAATTGGGTTTAAATTCGCCAAAGCACAAGATTGTGGCATTTACGCTCGATGATAAGATGCAGAGTAGTAAATGGGAAAGCTATTTTAGCCCTAAAGACTTTGGCTGGAAAGGTAAAATACATCATTCGGATTTAGATTCCTTTGTTAAGGAAGACTACGACGTATTGATCAGTTACTATAAAGAAGATATCTTGTATTTAAACCTAATAACGGCCATGTCAAACGCGAATTTAAAAGTGGGTTTATCTACAAGGGATGAACGTTTATTTGATTTAATTTTAGACGTTGAGCCAAAGGATATGAAAACTTTTAAAAGTGAATTTAAAAAATATCTAACGATTTTAAATAAATTATAATGACCAAATTTGTAGGGACAGGTGTTGCCTTGATAACACCGTTTAAGGAGGATTTAAGCATCGATTTCGATGCGTTGGGGAAGCTTGTTGAGTATAACATTGTAAATGGTACGGAATACTTGGTGATAAGCGGTACGACCGGCGAAAGCGTTACCATTACTTCTGAAGAGAAAAAGCAACTCATAGCATTTATAACAAAAAAAAACAACGGTAGATTACCATTGGTATTGGGCATTGGTGGTAGTAATACGGCGGCGGTCATAAAGGAAATAGAATCAACGGATTTATCATCCATAGACGCCATTCTATCAGTATCTCCATATTACAGCAAACCCACCCAGGAGGGCATTTATCAACATTTTAAGACCATAGCACTGGCAACGACAAAACCCATTATTTTATATAATGTCCCTGGCCGTACGGCGTCTAATATGCTGCCAGAAACGACCTTAAGGCTTGCAACAGAATTCGGCAATATCATTGCGGTTAAGGAAGCGGGTAATAATGTGCAACAATACTTAGAACTTTTAAGGCACAAACCTGAAGATTTTCATATTATCTCTGGTGATGATGATTTAGCTTTGGGTATTGCTTTGGCTGGTGGCTCTGGGGTCATTTCTGTCATTGGTCAGGCGCTGCCAAAAGAGTTCTCTGAAATGATTAGGTTGGGCATAGCCGGAAAGGCGAAAGAAGCTTACAACATTCATTTTAGTCTGATGCCCATAATTAAATTGATTTTTAAGGAAAATAACCCTGCCGGAATTAAAGCAACTCTTGAGGCCTTAGATATTTGTAATGCGCATGTTAGGTTGCCTTTGGTTCAAGCGACGGATCATCTTAAAAAGGATATGGTTAAGGCCTTGGAGGAATTGGGTAAACGTTAAACTAAAAATTAAAAAGAGATTTTAAAGTGTAAAAAGGTTGTGGTTTGGAATACAATTTTTGTTTTTATAATCCGTTTATAATGTGTACTTTTGCATCCTGTTTAAAAAATATGAAGCACGTATTTTACATACTAGTTGTCAGTTGTTTGTTGCTCTCATGTAGTGATTTTCAAAAGACTTTAAAATCTGAGGATGCTGCAGCAAAGTTCAATCTCGGTACTGAACTTTTTGATGCAGGTAAATACAACAAAGCGTTTAGATTATTTGAGCAAATTCTCCCTAAATACCGAGGAAAACCTCAAGCGGAAAAATTGACGTTCATGCATGCCAAGTGTTCCTATGAACTAGGGGATTATTACATAGCGAGTTATCATTTTGATAATTTTGTTGATATTTACCCAAATAGCGAAAAAGCTGAAGAAGCCGCATTTCTATCCGCTAAAGGCCACTATTATAATTCGCCTGTTTATTCCAAGGAACAAAAGGAAACTATTGAGGCCATCGAGAAATTACAGCTATTTCTTAATTCTTATCCTAATTCCCAATATTTGGCAGAGGCTAATAGCTTGGTAAAGGAATTAGATTTTAAATTAGAACGGAAGTCGTTTGAAATAGCCAAACAATACGATTTAATAAGGGACTACAAGGCTTCAATTAAATCATTTAATAATTTTTTATTAGAATTCCCAGGAACCTCTCTAAAGGAAAAAGCCCTTTTTTACAGGTTCGATGCTGCCTATAATTTAGCAATATTAAGTATTGATTCCTTAAAGGAACAGCGTATAAAAGATGCTTTAGGGTATTATAACAATCTTATTACTGCCTATCCAAATACAGAATTTTTAGTCGATTCTGAAAGGATGAGGGAGGAATTACAACAAGAATTAAACACATTGACAACTAAAAGTTAACTATTATAATGATGGATTTAAAGAAAACTGATGCACCCGTTACCACTGTAACTTATAACAGAAATGAAATAGATGCACCGACAGACAACATTTATGAAGCAATTTCTGTAATTGCCAAGCGCGCGGAGCAAATCAATACGGATATAAGACGTGAGCTAATTGATAAACTTGATGAATTTGCAACATATAACGACAGTTTAGAGGAGATTTTCGAAAATAAGGAACAAATTGAGGTATCTAAGTTCTATGAGAAGCTTCCTAAGCCACATGCTCTTGCTGTCAAGGAGTGGTTAGATGATAAAATTTATCATAGAAATACTGAGGATACTCAGGAATAATCTTCAATGTCTATTCTTAAAGACAAAAACATTTTATTAGGCATAACCGCAGGTATTGCCGCCTATAAATCGGCAAATCTTGTCCGTTTATTCATAAAAGCAGGTGCAAACGTTAAAGTCGTTATGACGCCTGCTTCAAAAGACTTTATTACACCGCTTACTCTTTCGACCTTATCTAAAAATACGGTCTATTCATCCTTTGTAGACGAAGAAGACGACAATGAGGTTTGGAATAATCATGTTGAATTAGGGCTATGGGCAGACTATTTTGTCATTGCTCCAGCGACTGCAAATACACTGGCAAAAATGACCAACGGCATATGCGATAATATCCTTCTGGCTACTTATCTTTCCGCTAAATGCCCAGTATACGTAGCACCTGCGATGGATTTGGATATGTACAAGCACCAATCTACAAAAACTTCCTTAGAGAAGTTGAGCTCTTTTGGTAACAAAATTATACCTGCAGGAGTAGGAGAGTTGGCTAGTGGATTAGTTGGGGAAGGACGCATGGCTGAACCCGAAGATATCATATCCTTTGTTGAAAAAGATATTCTTATGGGTTTGCCCTTAAACGGCAAGCAGATTTTAATTACGGCTGGTCCGACTTATGAGGCTATCGATCCTGTACGGTTTATTGGTAATCATTCAAGTGGGAAGATGGGCTTTGAAATCGCTAAAGCCGCCGCTAGCCTTGGTGCAGAGGTAACATTAATTACAGGTCCAACAAATCAAACTATAAACCACAGTTTAGTTAAACTAATTCCGATAGTAAGTGCTGAAGAGATGTATACTGAAGTACATAAATACTTCAAAACTTCAGATATTGCTATACTTTCAGCGGCAGTGGCAGATTACAGACCAAAAACAGTAGCCAATCGCAAAATAAAAAAGAATGAGGAAACGTTTACTATTGAGTTGACACGGACCAAGGATATTTTAAAATCCTTAGGTGCTGTTAAATCCGATCAATTTTTAGTTGGATTTGCCCTAGAAACCCATAATGAGTTGGATAACGCTTTGAAAAAGCTCAAAACAAAAAACCTTGATTTAATAGTTCTCAATTCATTGCAAGATGAAGGTGCAGGTTTTGGAGGTTCCACTAATAAAGTTACATTTATCACATCGTTAGGGACAATAATTGAGAATGACTTAAAATCCAAGGCTGAGGTCGCCCAGGATTTAATGAAGCAAATATTAAAACAATTTCATGCGTAAACTCTTATTTTTTATTTGTCTTATCTCCATAGCCATTACGAAAGCACAAGAGCTCAATTGCACGGTTTCGGTAATTGCGCAACAAACTGGAAACGATAATAACGTTGTTTTTAGAACCCTAGAGCGTCAGTTAAATGAATTTGTCAACAACACTACTTGGACCGAGAAATCCTTTGGTCAGCAAGAACGTATCAATTGCAGTATGGTGATTAATGTGCTTCAATATAACAATGACTCATTTTCTGCTACACTGCAGGTGTCTTCATCAAGACCGGTCTATAATTCCACCTACAGTACACCCATTTATAATTATAATGATAAAACCTTCAATTTTCAATATTTAGAATTTCAGAATTTGGTTTATAATGCAAATCAATTCGAATCTAACCTTATTTCTGTATTGGCATTTCATGTGTATATGATTTTGGGAATGGATGCCGATTCATTTGCATTAAATGGTGGTTCGGATTACTTTAAACAAGCCATGATAATAGCCAATTATTCTCAGCAATTAAATGGGCAGGGATGGAAATTAGAAGATGGCCAGCAATCGCGTTTTGCATTAATTGACAATTTAATGTCTCCAACTTTTGAAGGGATTAGGGAATCCATGTATAACTATCACCGAAAAGGTCTTGATATTATGAGTGAAGACCCAAAAGAAGCAAAATTGCAAATATCAAATGTTTTAAATAATCTACTTAAAATACACAGTGTTAGGCCTAATTCATTTCTAATGCGCGTATTTTTTGATGCAAAAGCAGATGAAATTATGGATATCTTGTCTGGAGGGCCAACAATTAACGTGGCAGAAACCCTTAACACCTTAAATAAGATTGCACCTATGCATTCTCAAAAATGGCGAAACATAACCTATTAATTTTCGTTTAAGGCCATGTTTTTAGTCTTAATGTATTAATTTTATTATTCTAAATTAAAAGCCGTTGTTATCATCATTATACATTAAGAATTATGCCCTAATTGATGAATTGAACGTTCAATTTAATAACGGGTTAACTATAATAACAGGCGAAACAGGGGCAGGTAAGTCTATTCTTCTTGGAGGCCTGGCTCTTGTACTAGGTAAACGCGCCGATCTTTCCCAAGTTAAAAATAAAGATAAGAAGTGTGTAATTGAGGCTACTTTTGATTTAGCCAATTACGACTTAAAAAACGTGTTTGGTGAATTAGATTTGGATTATGATGTACAAACTATAGTCCGAAGGGAAATTTTACCGTCCGGAAAATCCAGGGCGTTTATAAATGATACGCCGACTATCTTAGATAATTTAGTACAGTTAAGTGAAAATCTTATCGATGTCCATGCACAACATCAAACGCAACAATTAACGCAAGACCATTTTCAATTTCAAGTTATTGATGCTCTGGCCAATAATAAAGCCTTGTTAACCGAATATATCACAGGGCTGGGAGATTTCAAAACTCTTGAAAAAGCATTAGACGAGTTGAAAGCGTCCAAATCTGAGATGCTTAAGGAGTATGATTATAATCTTTTTCTGCTCAATGAGCTTAATGAAATCAACTTAGAAACTCTTGACCTCGATGAGCTCGAAGCTCGGTTTGAGGCGCTTAACAATGTAGAGGAAATAGGAGAGAAGCTCCAAACGATCAAAGAAATACTCAATGTAGATGATTTAGGTGTAATAGCACAACTTCAAACTGTAAAGCGGGAATTGTCTAAAATAGGAGGTTACGGTAAACCCTATGAAAAGCTAAAGGAGCGTATTGAAAGTGTTAATATAGAACTAGATGATCTCAATTTAGAATTGGATTCTTTAGAAGACAACCTCATGACAGAGCCAGAGGAACTAGATCGCATTAATAGCCAACTACAAATTATAAATAATTTAATGCAAAAACATGCGGTTCTAGATATAAAGTCCTTGATAGAACTTAAAGCTGAATTAAATACTAAAATCAACACTACGGAAAACCTAGATGATGAGATAGCGCAAAAAGAAAAGGACCTGGCAATCAAACAATCATACTTGGAGGAGTTGTGTGACGGGATATCAAATAACCGCAAAAAGGTAATCCCGACATTGAGTAATAAATTAGAGTCCATTTTAAAGGATTTAGGTATGCCTAATGCCAAATTTAAGATTGAACTTACTCAAAAAGAACGTTTTGGACCCAACGGTACTGATAATCTTAATTTTTTGTTCATGGCCAATAAAGGATCACGTTTCAATGAGTTAAAAAAGGCAGCTTCCGGAGGAGAGCTTTCAAGAATTATGTTGGCCATTAAATCTATTTTAGCTGAATATATACAACTGCCCACTATCGTTTTTGATGAAATTGATACAGGTGTTTCTGGAGAAATTTCTAATAAAATGGGTTCAATTATGAAACAGATGAGCAAGTACATGCAGGTACTTACCATAACCCATTTGCCACAAATTGCGGCTAAGGGTGATGCACATTTTAAAGTATTTAAGCAAGATAAAAACAATGCAACCCATACGAAGCTACAGCGTTTAAATGAAGACGAGCGCATCGTTGAAATAGCGCAGATGCTGGGTGGACTTGACGTTTCAGAATCTGCCTTGGCACATGCCAGACAATTACTAAATTGATAAGACTTAAATCAAACATATAATGATTAAGACTATTGTTCTTTCAATATCTTTATATTTGAATTTCAAAACTAATTAATACTAACTTATAGCAACATGTCATATAACTTACTTAAAGGAAAAAAGGGAATCATTTTTGGAGCTTTAGATGAAAATTCAATTGCCTGGAAAACAGCAGAACGTGTTCATGAAGAAGGCGGAGAATTTGTACTGACAAATGCACCAGTAGCAATGCGAATGGGGCAAATTAATGCCTTGGCCGACAAAACTGGTTCGCAAATTATTCCTGCAGACGCAACCTCTGAAGAAGATTTACAGAATCTTGTAGAGAAATCCATGGAAATTTTGGGCGGGAAAATTGACTTTGTACTCCATTCCATAGGTATGTCCATCAATGTTAGAAAAGGTAGGGCCTATACTGATCAAAAGTACGACTGGACTCAAAAAGGGACCGACGTATCAGCCATGTCCTTTCACAAGGTGATGCAGACACTTTATAAGGCAGATGCCATGAATGAGTGGGGTAGTATTGTGGCCTTAACCTATATGGCTGCGCAGCGAGTTTTTCCGGATTATAATGACATGGCGGATAATAAAGCATACTTAGAAAGTATTGCACGTAGCTTTGGTTATTTTTTCGGAAGGGACAAAAACGTAAGGGTTAATACCATTTCCCAATCACCGACACCTACTACAGCGGGTAGTGGTGTAAAGGGGTTTGACGGATTTATCGCTTATGCAGAGAAAATGTCACCATTGGGTAATGCCACCGCTTTAGATTGCGCAAACTACACTGTAACGTTGTTTAGTGATTTAACTAAGCGAGTTACATTACAAAACCTTTATAATGATGGCGGTTTTAGTAATATGGGTGTCAGTGATGCTGTAATGGATAAGTTTACATCATAGAGGTAAGATAAAAGATAAAATATA
Organism: Winogradskyella aurantia; assembly: GCF_002266855.1. Lineage (GTDB taxonomy): Bacteria > Bacteroidota > Bacteroidia > Flavobacteriales > Flavobacteriaceae > Winogradskyella > Winogradskyella aurantia. The sequence continues at coordinate 35,204 of NZ_NGJN01000010.1, forward strand.
TACAAAACCACTGTTAAGGCAGTGGTTTTTCATTTTTCAGCCTTTTAGTTCATCGTCCATATTTGTATTTAATCGATAACCTGCTCTCTGCTATTGATTTTCTAATGAATTAACATATTTTTAAGGAATAACTAACTTAAAATCTTCATTTATATGAAAAAAATTACTCTTTTTATTTTATTAACATTAGTGGGAATGTTTGGGTTTTCCCAAACCTTTCCTGGAACAGGAACTCCTGTGGACACCCAGAACGGCAGTGGAAACACAGATGCTACCTGTGGTACAGCCTTTGAGCTTGATTTAAC
>NZ_NGJN01000011.1 GCF_002266855.1 Winogradskyella aurantia
AGAGAGACAAGAGGACTGATACGTATAAAGGAACTGCGATTCCAAAGACCGTTTTAGTTCTCCTCTTGTTTCTTAGTAAATGTAAACAACTGTAATTATGTTGTTGTAAAGTAAAGAAGGCCGTTGGCATTAATTAAAAAGTGACTACTCTATGACTATCCTCAAACTTAAAGTGATTCTCTTTTTAACTTTTTCAATAGTTATTAGTGAGAATAGCAACGCACAAACAACCGTTGAAAATATTAATGGTAAATGGACTTTTATAGTAGATGCAAAGCCATTTGAAGTAAAGGGAGTTACGTTTGGTTATGATAATGATGTAAATAACTACGAGAAATACTTCCAGGAACTTAATTATTTAGGTGTTAATACGATTAGAACCTGGGGAACCGGCGTCAATACTAAAAGAATGTTGGATGCAGCACATTCACATGGAATAAAAGTCATGCTGGGCATTTGGATGCGACATGGCCGAGCAGGTATGGAAGCTGACGATAGCTTCGACTATAGTAATGATGAAGCCGGCAAAAAGGTCATGTATAAAGATGCTATTGAAATCGTAAAAAAATTCAAAGACCATCCTGCAATACTGACATGGGGTGTTGGTAACGAAGTATATTTAAATACGGCAACCGATGAAGAAAAAATTGCCTATTCAAAATTACTAGAAAAAATCTGTTCTAAAATCAAAGAAATAGATAAAAATCATCCGGTAACATCGGTTGAGGCCTGGACTTTTGGAATAGACTGGTGGCAAAAATACGTTCCATCTATCGATATTTATGGAATTAATACATATGGAAAGGGAGCTGATATTTTGCCGGAAGAATTATCAAAAAAAAGAGTAACAAAACCCCATGTCATAACCGAATTTGGAGTCAGAGGGGAATGGGAGATTGAGGCAGACCGGAATGGAGTAAAACCTGAGCCGACCGATAAAGAAAAATATGATGTAATCATTACAGGCTATAACGAATGGATTAAGCCAAAACCCAATTCTTTAGGCGTTTATATATTTCAATACGCCAGTGATAATAGACATGTGGCGCCTTGGTTATTGACTCATTTTAAAGGCATGACTCGTCCGCAATATTGGGCAATTCGTGAGGCTTATACTGGAAAAAAGCCTGAAAATAACGTCCCTTCCATCGAATTGTTTCAATTATCGAAAAATGACGTAAAAAGTGGAACATGGGTTGCCGTAAACCTGGATGCTACAGATGTAGAAGGAGAAGAGTTAACAGTAAATTTTTATTACAACCAAAGAACGGGTAGCAGGAAAAGGCGTGACCAACTAGTGCCTCTTAATTTTCGTGGTAACTTTTCCGATGGATTTGAAATACAACTTCCACAGGTAAATGGTGGGATAAAAGTATATGCTATGGTGAACGACACCTTCAATAATGTAGGTATAGCTACAACGTCTATTTCAGTTATTGATGAAAGAGCTGCAAAACGGAAATTTTTAGTTCCCAAAGCAGAATTGCCATTTTACGTTTATAGAGACAATAAAAACTTGCCCTACGTTTTATCAGCGTATATGGGAGATTATAAAACCGTTAGTGTAGATTTAAACAACACATCGACTGTAAAATCGGGAGAAACAGCGATAAAAATAGAATTCAAAGGTAAAAATGAATGGTATGGTCTTGGATTTGTTGACCCTGCAAATGATTGGGGTGATATTTTAGGCGGTTATGATATAAGCGGAGCCGAGACGTTTAGTTTTTGGGCCAAAGCAAGCTATGACAACCTAAATGTAGAAATAGGATTCGGACTGATTAAAGAAGGGGATAAACCCTTTTATGATTCCAGCAAAAAACTTGTTGAATTAAACCTTACTGACGAATGGGAAGAGTATACGATTAATACAAAAAGACTTGATTTAACAAGTATACGTTCGGGGTTTGTAATTTTTACGAGCGGACAAGGTATGAGCCATAACATTTATATAGATGAGATTGTATTTGAATAGCATTTATTGATCATAAAAAATAACTAATGCCAACAATGGCTATACGTAATTCGGGGGAAAGTGCTGTTATGAAAGTAATTACATTAAATAAACTTCTTGGTAAACGGAAAGTGAAGTGCCTTGAAATCCCGCACTACGCATAGCAGAGACCGTTGGCAACAATTAAAGTGAAACAAATTACATACATAATAGCAATTATATTTTCCGTCTCTGTTTACGGACAAGAATTTTCAAAATCTGACTTTGTGAAAACGGATTGGTTTGTGAATAATGAAAATGGTGCTTTTATGAAAAGTGATACGCTGAAATTCATTAAATACTCAAACAAAGCGTTAGATGATGAATATATAAAATATAAAGAGTATGAATTGCAATATCTTGGACACGGATACTTTGTGGAATTGGACTTTAAACGTGGTCGAAAAATGAATTACCGATTTAGAGTAAATAATTCCGCTACTGGATTTGATTTCAAAAAATGCAGATGGGATTTTGATAAAAAAACATCAATTATTTCAATTTATCGAGATGACGAACTAATGATGAAAATAAAACCAATTAAGCGCAAAAAGATAAAAATTGAATCTCGATTGGCAAAAGACGGCGGATTTTTGGAAACGACTGAAATAACATTTTCGCGAATTAAATAACTGTTGCCAACAATGTATAACCGCAATTACGGCGGATTCGACTACGTCCGAATCCACTCGGAATTGCTAACATCTGTGCCAAAACGAAAATTAACGCATATTAACCCGTAACTGACGGTTATACTAGACCGTTGTACATAATGCTGAAAAACGCCATTTTCATATCGATATTTCTAACTTCAATTTTGAGTTATTCTCAAAACATTAAGTCTATAACCGAATTTAAAAAAGTTGGAGATAGCTTAACCAAAAACAGACTGACCGAATTCGACAAATCTGGAAACTTAATCAGAGAAGTTAATTATGGCAGATATGATTCGAGATTAAAAACGTTCAGAAACAAAATTCGAAAGTTTGAATATAAAAATGGACAACGGATTTCCGAATACTTTTGTGAAGATTTTGTTGCCAAAGACACTTGTGTTCTTCGTTCGTTCTCGACATTTGAATTTGACAAAGACAGCGGAATTGAAAAGCAGACAAAATATGAGTCTGACTCATTAATTCGTTTTATAAAGCAAACGAAAAAGCAAAAACGAGTAAAAACATCCAAAACTCACTCTTGGGAATTTATGCCAGTTGAAGAACCGAATTACGAAAAGGCTTTGGTTTTAATAGACACTATTTTCTTTGACAAAAAGAACCGGAAAATAAAGCGTGTGAGTTACAACAGTCGTGAGAAAAAACCAGTAATTGAACTTTATGATTACTCAAAAAAAGCATATACATATCAAACCAAAGGCACTTATGGAGACACAATACTAACTTTTAACTACAGTAAATTGCAAAAGTTAGCGGACAAAAAATCACTAGATTATATTTTCCAAAATGAGGAACAGTTTGAATACGAAATTGAATATTATTAAAAAGCACTATGTACAACAATGGCTATAAGTAATTGCTTGTTCTCGCCTATTTTTGAAAATTTTCTAGGATTTTCAATTTAGTGTGTACTTGCAAAGTTTCGTGCTAACCCACGCAACTACTCATAGCCGATACCGTTGTGCTTCATTATAATCAACTGATAACCAATGATAAAATTCTTTAGAAAAATTAGACAAAGATTACTATCTGAAAATAAATTCAGTAAATATCTTTTTTATGCAGTTGGAGAGATTGTTCTTGTGGTTATTGGAATTTTGATTGCGTTACAGATTAATAATGCAAATACACATCGTAAAGAAACCCAAACATTACGTGGTTACTTAAGCAGCATAAAAAATAATATTGCGAGTGACAAAAAACAAATTGAAGCAATTATCTCTTTCAGGGATTCTGTGAAAGTTTATTCTCAGAAAATTGTTCAGTTATCTAAGCAAGATAAAATTCTTTTAAAAGATTTTTTGTTAGTTATAGATGATGATTACAATGTATTTTACGATCAATATTTAGAGATTAATCCAAGTGGATTTGAAGCATTAAAAAATTCTGGTTATTTGGGAATGATACAAGGCTCTAAAATTGAAAATCTTATCAACGATTATTACCTAGTTTACAATATTATAAAAAGACAAGAGAAGAGTCTTAACGACTTTATAGAAAATATGGAGGTTTTAGGATTTGAAGAACAAGTGTTTACAAAAATTATTAATATCTTAAGAAAACCAGATGCTGAAGAATATTTTTTATCCAATCAAGACAAGATTAAAGCAATAATAAATCACCCGAGTATACAAGGTGCTAATTTACGAGGCTCGTTAGTAGAAGGTCTTTTCAATAAATACAAAAAATTGCTATCTATTGGTCAACAATTATCTATAGAAATAAATAAAATTGTAGAAAATCATAAATAACGAAAGCACAACAATGTGTATAATTCATTGCTAGTTAGAGCCTGTTTACGAAAGTCCTCGCGGACTTTCTATCTGTGATTTATTTGCTAAATTAGTTGCTTAACCACGCAACTAACCATACACCGAACCGTTAGGCGTCATAGAAGTTAAACCACAAAAAGCCTTATTTGTTATTGACTTATCCAGACGGAATTATTTCATACACTTATCCTGATTCCATCATATAATAGTTTACTTGGCATAATATTGAGTTTCTAACTTAAAAAGTGATACGGGAAACTAAACACCACTGATAAACAAAATTTTAATCCTGTAAAATGATATAAAATTGAGAAGACTTCTTTAAATGAGTTTTTGGTTTCGCTTAACTTTTGGTCATCTCAATCATATGATTGATTACATGGGTGTGCTCATGTTGAGGACTAAACATAACAATCTCCGCATCTGCATTGACTTTTACATTGTGTCCAGGGGGCCAGTAAAACAGATCCTTCCCATTTACAATTTCTTCGATGCCTTTAGAGTCGGTAGTAGTAAGTTGTCCGCTCAAAAGAAATCCCCAATGAGGACATTGACACAAATTTCCTTCAAGCCCCATAAACAATGGTGTTGTATCAACTCCAGCAGAGAGACTGAAATACTCTCCACTAATTTTACCTAATCCAGTAGCGTCTCCAAAATCAGTTTTCTGACGTATAACAGCTCCAGGAATCTCCATTTTTACTTCAATGTCGTCTTTTGCAATTTTCATGATTATTTGTTTTTGTGAATTTGGATAATATTATCCTTATAGGATGGATACTGATGCCGTATTGTGCAATTCAGGAATAGTTATTCAGAAATCAAGACAAATGTTTAATCCTAGTCTGAAAGGTAGGCTAAAAATCCACAGTATTAACTCTTTAAGTATAAAAAAATAATACGACCGCCTAACACCGTATATAATTTATTGCTAGTTATAGCCTACTTACGAAAATCCTCGCGGATTTTCTATTCGGTTTTTATTTGCTAAATTAGGTGCTTAAAGCACGCAACAAACCATATACAAACACGTTGTGCAACATTAGAAGCACATTTTGAACTGAAATAATAATACTAATTTAAAAACATTATGATGAAAAAAGTACTGAACATTTTGACCTTAATTACGATATTGGGAGCAATTTCTTGTAATAGTGATGAATCTGAAATTCAGATAAATCCAAAAAGCGTAACAGATTGTTCGTTAAATTCTGACCCTAATTTTACTGGAATCTGTTTAGACGGAGCAACATCTGTATTAATTAATGAAACTATAACCTATGCTAGCAAAGCTACAGCGAATTTCACTGAAATACAATGGACAATTAATTCTGGAAATATCGAAATTCAAAGCATTGAAAATAGCATTGATGATGGAATGTTAAAAAGCATTGCTACCATCAAATTCAATTCCGACTTTGATGGAGGAAGTTTAAATGTTAAGGCTATAAATGACAATGGAGAATTAGCCGAAATTCAGAATTACACAATAGAATTAGAAAATTAATAACGTTGCACAACAAAGTGTATATCTCATTGCGGCTGAATTCTTAATCGTAATTCATTGCAATATGCTATCATTCGGTTACGGCGGAAAATCATAGCTGATTTTCCGCAACGAGCCATACACAAACCGTTGTAGCCAATTAAAACAAAGTACGAATGAACAAAATAATTTTTATCATAATTCTTTCTTTAGGATTTTCGAACTTTTCTTTTTCTCAACAAAAAGTGCTTGATAGTGTCAAATATATTCCAACCGAGTTTGTCAAAACTTTATTGAAAGAAAATGATAGTTTAAAAATTACATTTGATAAAACGAAAGAAAAACTAACGAAAGAGCAAATTGAAGGAATATTCTCAAAAACTAAAAACAAAGAATATGACATTAAAAAAACTCGAATTGCACTAGAATTGACCTCATTATTGGGTGATAATTGGAATTTTGATGAAACCCTTAAACCAGAAAACACTTTAAACTTCAAAACTATTGAAGAGCTTGAGAAATTCAACAACTCTTTACCAACTTCAGAATCAGTCTCTTTTGAAAATGATGGTAGTTTAAAAAGAAAAGAAACAACTTTTAAGAATGGTTCAAAAGAGATTATCGAAAAGGATAGAAATGGAAATTTTATAAAAAAAACAATAGATGAAAATGGAAATGAAACTATTGATAAAATTAAAGACATTTCTGAGATAAAAATCAAAAAACCAAAAGTTGAAATAATAAAAGAATAAAAACTGGCTACAACACCGTGTATAATTCATTGCTAGTTCTTGCCTACTTGGAAATTCCTTCGGAATTTCCTCTGGTTCGTTTTAGTTTACTAATTTAGTTACTTAAACACGCAACGAAATCATACACTAGACCGTTGTGTACAATTTGACAAAAACCAGATGATAGATTTTAAAGTACCAAGATTTTGGGTAAAAAATAAAGGTGGAGGAAGTCATTATCCGAAAGAAATCGAAAACTGGTTTTCTGAAGATTTTGACAATTACTTTATTTATCATCATCCAATTCTGATTGATTTGGACATTCAAAACGGATTGAAACCTACTCGCGACGAACTAGGAAGACCGAAAAACAAACGAGTTCTGACCTTTGAACAATTTAAAACCGAATTTTTTAAAGATGGAGAAAATTTCAAAGACTATTCTGAATACGTTATGCACCAAGTCCGAAATAAAGACACTAGACCAAAATATTTGTGGGGAAGTGAAGAAGGTTCTGGAATGTATTTTAAAGACATAATTCATTTATTAAAGGTTTTTGACTCTACTCTTCAAACAGAAGTGTATTCTCATTATGACATTTTGAGAAAAATAAGAGGAAATGTTGAGAACGACAATTTACCTTCTTTTTATTTGACAAGAATGGAGACGATTCAAATTGTTGCCTCAAGTTTTTCCAATCTGTCACCTGAATTTATACTTGAGAAAAACAAAAAATGGTGTCTTACCACACTTTATGACGATTGCAAAACTGCAATTGCTTGCGACAATGAAACGGCTGAAAAATTAATTGAACACAAACATTTAGGAATTGAAAAAATAAAAACTGTACACAACAATGTATAACCGCAATTACGGCGGATTCGACTACGTCCGAATCCACTCGGAATTGCTAACGCCAGTTCTTAACCGAAAATAAACGCTAAATTAACCCGTAACTGACGGTTATACGTATTCCAAGGTCAATTCCTAATTATTTAGATACTTTTTTAAGCTGCAAATTCTTGCATTGACACATACGGTGTCCCTCTTTTAACCACTGCAAATGCTCTTGATAAGATCTTG
>NZ_NGJN01000013.1 GCF_002266855.1 Winogradskyella aurantia
CAAGATCTTATCAAGAGCATTTGCAGTGGTTAAAAGAGGGACACCGTATGTGTCAATGCAAGAATTTGCAGCTTAAAAAAGTATCTAAATAATTAGGAATTGACCTTGGAATACGTATATGAAAAGTAGCGGATTTTAAGCACTTACTTTTCGGATTATTACTGACCCTAAATTTATATAATTCATTTTCTATTAGGCACTTAAACCGCTATTTTTTATATACGGTGTTGGCAACTGGCTTTATTTTGCCATTTTCAGTTCGTTAATATTTATTTTCAGTTTTATAGTTTTTCGGTTACTATAAATTCCATATTCGATTTCAAATTCTTTTTCGTATTCTTTTTCATTAGTCCATTTTACAAACTTTGGATTATAAAAAGGTCCGATTTCGAAAAGGCTTTGATTTGGTTCTTCATCAAATTCGGAAACCGCAATTAATAAATTATGAGAAACTTCAGAACTCTCAAATCCTGCGCTTCCAGTTCCGTTGTCGATTGTAAATATTTTTACAGACAAATAATTTTCTCTATTCTCTCCAATTAGCTCAGAATTATTCAAGACTTTAATCAGTCTATCATTTTCAGATCTTGCTATTTTCAATTCATTCTGACTGAAAGATATTTGTATAGTACAAATCGTTAAAATTATAATTAATGTTGATTTTATGTTCATTTTTCAGCTTGTTGCCAACGGTCTCGGCTATGATTTCGTTGTGGAATCATCCGCAGGGTTATTCCGCCGAAATCCAACCGTTTGATTTATACTTTTATTTTGGTGTGGCACAAAACCACAATGAATTATAGCCATTGTTACCTGCTGGCTTTTTTTATTGGTCTTATTTTCTTTTCAGATATTGACATTATTATACTTTTCGGTTGAGAATTTTTTTCGGTCAATTCATTATTCAACTTTTCAGAAATTCCAACTGCTTCCCAAATCATATTTTTTATTTCCTGTTTTGGTAAAAATTGGAAGTCCTTTACCGAAATGTGCCGAATTAATTTTCCTTTTCCGTTCAGTTTGATACTTGTTTTTGATAATTCCGCTCCACGATTAAATCCGAAATTTACGTGTCCAGAATAAACTGCAATATGACAAAAGGCATCTTTTAGCTTTTCCGATTTCGAGTAAGCCATTGCTACTGCATTATAATTGTCCCAAATCAATTCGTTCGATTCAGGAACCAATTCCGTTATGAAATTCCGCAATTCCATTGTCAGGCTTTGAATTCGCTTGTCATATGGCCCAATAAATTTTTTTAGCTTTGGATTCGGTTTCATTCTTAAATTTTTCTCGTATTCTCGATTTTTAGCTTGCAGGTAACGGTCTTGGCTATGGTTTCGTTACGGAATGGTACGCGAGTATCATTCCGCCGTAACCATAAATTTAGCAAAAAGGCTTGAAATTCCGATTAGGAATTTCAGCCGTAATGAACTATAGCCGTTGTTATGTGCTGTATTTTTTATGCTCTCTTGTTTCAGTATTTTTCTTCTTTCCGTTTTTGATGGACTTAATTTCCAAGATATTGCCATCTTCATCAAGTTTGTACTCAGTTGTCAGATAATAATATTTTTTAGGAAACATTTCAAAAATAAGTAGGCGTTGTTTTATAAGTCTATTCTGCTCATTGTAAAAACTTTCTGTTTGAATTAAAGGTTCTTTTAAGTCCAATCGCCATACTTCTGTTAGATTTCCCTCTTTATCGTATTTGTATTTAAACTTCTTACTATCGCTTTTTCTTTTATTCGGTTCTAAAATGTTACTCGAATCGAATTTTTGATTGTAGGAAGTTATTAAATTATCGTTCTTGTCGTATTCAGTCAAAATTCTGGTTTGGTCATTTGGATATTCAAAAGTCAGTCGCTCTGAAATATTCCCATTTTGGTCAAACTTTTTCAATTCAACCAAAAGTCCGTTCCTGTCATATTGTTCAATTTTTTTCAGGTATTTTTTTCCTTTAGGATATTTAATGTAAAAGGATGTTTCCTTAATCTTATTCGATTTTCGAAGTTGAATTTCTTTTTTAAATATATTTTGTGAAAATCCAATACTTGAGATTAGGAACAGTATTAAAAAGATAGTATTTTTCATCGTTTTGGTCATATTGCACATAACGGTTTCGGCTATGATTTCGTTGCGGGCAGAAAATCAATAGATTTTCAACCGCAGCAAATAAACAATTTTTAAAAGTATAATTTTTTCTCGAAGTTCGATTATAGCAATGAATTATAGCCGTTGTTGTGGTGTCGTTATTTTTTAGAATCAACTTCTTTTTTTAATTCCTCTTGTAAATTCAGATTAGCTTCTTTAATTTCGGTCAAATATTTAAATAGTTCACTGATCAGCATTTCTCCATAGCCAGTCGACTGTTTCATAGTTTTATATGCAGTTGAGTTTTTATCAGCTACAAATGATTTAATTAATTCCTCGACATTTTTGTCACTTTCTCTTATATCCAAGTAAAGTAGCCAATATTCGTTCATTTCAGAACTGTAGTTGATATTTCTGTATTCAACTCTACTTTGTCTGATCTCATAGGTGTTTTCCTCAAGCATTTCGTAATAATCTATACACAAATCAGTCAAATTCTCATTCGAAAGGTTATACAGTTTCCCCGAATTTATCATTTCGTCATATGTAGATGATCGCGGATTGATATCTTGAAGTTGTGCACCAGCATAACCTTTTTTAATGTATTTAATTATTGAGTCGTTATTGTTTTTAAAAAAAGCATATTTGGCTCCTTTTAAATTTTTTAAATGTCTTGAATAGTAATCTTCAATTTCCACTATATGTTCATAATCCGCTTCTATATCAGCAATTAGTTTTTTTAAAATTGTTGTTTCTACTTGTCTGTCAATGTAATCATTATATGTTCCGTTAATCCAAATTGCAATAAGAATTCCAATAACAACCAATATTATTTCTCCGACAGCATATTTCAGGTACTTTCCAGTTTTCCCCTCTGAAAGCAAGTTTTGTCTAATATTTCTAAAGAATTTTATCATTGGTTAAAGGTTAGTCATAATGCACCACAACGGCTCCGTATATGAAAAGTAGCGCTGAAAATAAGCGATTACTTTTCGGATGAAACACAAGCCTAATTTTTAAATTTTACAATTTATTTTTTTATTGGAAATCGTCAAATTTAAAAATTTGGCGACTTTCCAAAAATACCCAAACCTTAGTGTTAGCAAAGACTTGCGCTATTTTTTATATACAATGTTGGCACCAGTTATTCATTACTCCATCCCCAATCATCTGGCGGATTTATTTCATTATAGCGTTCGGTTATCATATCTTCATCATCGGGATTAATCATATCATAATAATCTTCTGGACTATACGTATTTCTTCGAGTATAGTGATTTCCGATATTTGCTGCTTTTAATGAACTGTAACCAGATAACTTGAGTTCGCAAGCAATGCATTGAAACTTTGTAGGTAAAATAGATTGACGAACAATTATTTCGTCTTCGTTATTTTCTACATTTTGTTTGCCATATGGTTCTCCAAATACAGTAGCTGTACATTTACAAGAAGGACATTCAACTCTATGATAACCACGATAGGATAATCTATCGCCATTTTTCTGGGCAGCTTCTTTCAATTCCTCTTTCTTTTCAGCATCTTTTCCATCAAAAACTTTGCTATGGGCAGCAATTAAACTTTTTGTTTTTCCAATCACGCTTTCTTCCACCTCTGCCAGAATTAAATCAGCTTCTTTTTGGATGTCATCCCCAAAAAGTGAGTTTAAAGACTCTCCCTGAAAATCACAAAGAATTTGACAGCATTTATAAAATCCTGCAATCCATTGTTGCGTAGGGTATTCGTCAAATGCAGCAGCTCCTGTATGAACTTCTTCGTTTCTACGATTAATTATTGCAGAGGCAATTTTAAAATTAGCATCTGTAAAATCGGTAATTAAGGTTTGACACAAAGACAAAACATTAATTGTCGCAATAGATTTTCTTTGAGATTTAGCTGAACCAAGTCCCAATGCGTGAAGTAAATTTTGATGTTCCCTATCTGGTTCAGCCAATAATGTTGGACTTATAGAAGAGACAGCAGAACGAGCTAGTAGTTCTAAACCCATAGCACACCAAAGTCCAAAATAAGGTTCTTCTTTATCCTCGTCATATGCTTTTTCAAAATATAATTTCGCTTTAGTAAACAAAGGTTCTCTTTCCCAACTCATACTAATTGATATAAATTCTTTTTAATTCTCTTTTCGTGTCATTTTTTGCAGAACTTCTGCCGTGTAAACTTTTCCAATTATCAATTAGAACTGTTTTATTTCCATTCCATTGCACATTTTTGGGTTTAACAACTTTCAGAATTTCCCGAAAAGTCTGGTCAAATTCTTTTGCTGATGCATTAAAGGGATGCATACACGCTGGGTCGTATTTAATGCCTTCAACGTTATTTTCTCTAAAAACGAAAGAAGTATAAAACCTTTCTTTATGTGTTTTTACAAGATATACAGATCTTTCTGCATTTGATTTGTCTTTTTCATCAAGCAAATTCCAAAAATCTTTTTTAAATATTATGGTAGTACTACAATCGCTCGGTTCACTTGAGTGCATTAAGATAAATCTAGCTGGTTTTTTTAAAAATGCTGTGTCGGTATGAAATGGAAAGTTACCAAATCCGTATTTATCACTAAAAGTACCTACTCCTTGTTCATTTTTAGCTTTTGGCTTTAGGGTAAAAACGCTTTGTCCATTTGGATGATTTAAAACTTTTCCAATTTTTGAGGCAATCGAAATCAACTCATTATCAGATGAACCGCTTTGAAATTCAGTCCACCCTCTTTCTTTTAATGATATTAATTCTTGTTCAGTCATAATTGGTGCCAACACAAGGGTTAAACGTAGTTCTGGTACGAGAATGAAAAGATAATAAATTCTAAAACAATAATTAGAGAAGAGGACTTCCTTATACTCTCTAATTATTGGTCATCAATTAGCCTCGC
>NZ_NGJN01000014.1 GCF_002266855.1 Winogradskyella aurantia
GCCTTAAGGACGCTGAGGTAACTGGGGGCGACCCGGACTATTCGGTGAGCTACCACGCGACCCCTGGTGACGCGGACCTCGGCCAGAACGCGCTGCCGGTTCCCTATACCAATACGGTCAACAACCAGTTGGTCTACGTCAGGGTAGAGGACGTGGTGACCGGCTGTTACGACACGACGGTCCTTGAGCTTATAGTTCAGCAGGCCCCTGTGGCCTTTGCGCCGCAGCCCTTGCTGTACTGCGACCCGGACAGCGACGGCTTCGGGGTCTTCGACCTCACGGCTGCTGACGCTGAGATAACCGGTGGCGACGCGGCGCTGGAGGTCAGCTACCACGAGACCCAGGCCAACGCGGAGAACGGCGTGGACGCCATAGTGCCGGCCACGTCCTACGCCAACATCACGGAGGACGTCCAGACGCTCTACGCGCGGGTTGAGAACCCGAACATAGCGACGGACTGTGCCGTGGTGGTGTCGCTCGAGCTGATAGTGGAGCCCACGCCGCAGATAGCGGCCCCCGGGCCCTTGGAGGCCTGCGACGACGCGACGCCTGACGGGCTTTTGGCCTTCGACCTTACGGTGGTCACGTCCGAGGTGCTCAACGGCCTGGACCCGGCACGCTACGTTCTGAGCTATTACGTTACGGAAGCGGACGCGGATGCGTCGGCCCCTGCGATAGCCAATCCCTTTTCCTATGTCAATACGGTGCCCGGTGGTCAGACGGTCTGGATACGCGTGGAGGACACGGCCACTGCCGGCGGCTGTTACAAGCTGACGTCCCTGGAGCTTTTGGTTAACCCCTTGCCTGTGGCGCAACAGCCGTTGCCCCTCGAGCTCTGCGACGACCTCGGGGAGGTTCCCGGGGACGAGCTCACGGTATTCGACCTTACGGTGAAGGACCCGGAGATCACGGGCGGGAACGGCAGCTGGTCGGTGACCTATTACGAGACCCTGGCGGCCGCGCAGTCGCAGACGGGGGCCATAGGTGACCCCACGGCATATACGAACACGTCGGTGGGCGGCCTACCGGCGAACCCGCAGACCCTTTACGCGGTGGTCACGGATACCGGTACGGGCTGTACGGACAGGGTGACCCTTACCATACGTGTGCTGCCCAACCCCACACCGACACCGAGCGAGCAGTTGCCGGACCTTGAGCTCTGCGACCAGGTGAACACGGGCGACGGGGTCGAGCAGTTCGACCTGACGCAGAACGAGCTCTTGCTGCTCAACGGCGAGACGGGGGTCACGGTGACCTACCACGAGACGGCGGGCGATGCCGGTTCGGGCACTAACGCTATAGCGGACCCAACGGCCCATACGAACGCAGGGCTCCCCGCCCAGACGATATACGTCAGGGTGACCAGCGACGCGACGGGCTGTTACGCGCTGGTGGACTTCGACATACGGGTGTACCCCTTGCCGGAGGTGGTCGCTGTCACGGACTTCGTACAGTGCGAACTGAACACTGACGGTTTCGCGGGCTTCGACCTTTCCTCGAAGGACGCGGAGGTACTGGGCGGCCAGGACCCTGCGGCCTACACGGTGAGCTACCACGCGACGCTGGCCGATGCGGAGTCGTTGTCCAACGCCCTCTTGAGCCCGTACACTAACACGGTGAACCCCCAGGAGATATACGTGGCGATAACGGACAACGCGACGGGCTGCTCCATAGCGGCGCAGCGCTTCAACGTCGAGGTACAGGAAGCGGCCCGAGCCAATCCGGACACGGTACCGATAACCTACGGGCTCTGCGACGACGAGATGGAGCTCGACGGTGACCCGACGGACGACAGCGTACAGTTCGACCTGGGCGTCCTTGACGCGGAGGTACTGGACGGCCAGGACCCGGCGGGCTATACGGTGAGCTACTATGCCACGGAAGAGGACGCGCTATTGGGCGTGAGCCCGCTACCGGGCCTTTACGAGAACGTGGCCAACCCCCAGGTGATCTATGCGCGGGTGGACAACGATGTACCTGACGGTACGGGCCAGGACGGCTCGATATGCTTCGACGTGGCACCGTTGACCCTGCAGGTGGACCCCTTGCCGGGGTTCGTCCTCGAGGAGAGCTATACGCTGTGCGTGGGCGCGGACGGCAGCGAGGCCATCGGCCCTCCGTTGGTGGACACGGGCCTGTCGGCTGCGGGCTACACCTTCGAGTGGACCTACCAGGGCGATGTACTGGCGGGGGAGACCGGTCCGAGCCTGATGCCTTTACAGGGCGGCAGCTATGGGGTTACGGTGACCGACGTTCTGACGGGCTGTACGAGCGCGGGCGTTACGGTGGTGGTGGAGAGCGGACCTCCGACGATCGTTGTGGAACTTGTCAGCGAGGCCTTTTCGGGGAGCAACGTGGTCCGGGCCGAGGCCACGGGCACGGGTACGTACGAGTACAGCCTTGACGGCGGTCCATGGCAGGAGAGCGGTACCTTCGTGGGCGTTTCCCCGGGGCTCCACGTGGTGACGGCCAGGGACGTTCTGGGCTGCGGACAGGCCAGTGGCGAGGTGGTGGTGCTGGACTACCCGAGGTTCTTCACGCCGAACGGCGACGGGAACAACGATACGTGGAACATTGTGGGGATAGATGGCCAATCAAGCGCAAAAATTTATATATTTGACCGCTACGGCAAGCTTTTGAAGCAGCTCAGTCCGATGGGATCGGGCTGGGACGGAACCTTCAACGGGAGCATGATGCCGAGCAGCGATTACTGGTTCACCCTGACCTACAACGAGCCGCTCACGGGAGCGCGAAAGGAATTTAGGGCCCATTTTACCTTGAAAC
>NZ_NGJN01000015.1 GCF_002266855.1 Winogradskyella aurantia
CGAGGCTAATTGATGACCAATAATTAGAGAGTATAAGGAAGTCCTCTTCTCTAATTATTGTTTTAGAATTTATTATCTTTTCATTCTCGTACCAGAACTACGTTTAACCCTTGTGTTGTGCTTCATTATCAGAAACCGCTAACCAATGATAAAATTCTTTAGAAATATTAGGCAAAACTTACTAATGGAAAACAAAACTGGAAAATATTTGAAATATGCTATTGGAGAAATTGTTCTTGTCGTTATTGGAATTTTGATTGCGCTAAGCATCAATAACTGGAACCAAGAACGAATTATAAAACAAGAAAACCAGGTTATTCTAGAGAATTTAAATAAAGAGTTTAGCGAGAATTTAATTGAATTAGATTCCAGCATCAGTAATTTTAACAATGTTATTGAAGGATTAGATCAATTACTTACAGTCATGAGAACTCAGGACAGTAACTTGACCGAAAGTGAATTTGATCAGCTCTTGAATAAATCATTTGTAACTCCCAATTGGTCACCTAGCTCTTTTGTATTGGTGGAATTAAAGAATTCTGGAGCTTTATCTAAACTCAATAATAACAACTTAAAAACTTTACTTTTTAAATGGGAAAGAGAATTTGACCAAATGAAATTATCAAATGAGGCATACGGAGAATATGGAGGAGAATATATAGAATTCATAACTAAAAATGGCTCTGTTAGAAATTTAGATGCCTTAACCGAAAAAACCAAACATCTTCAAAAATCAACGATTGCCAAAAATGATCCCGACCTTTTGAAAAATCCTGAATTTGAAAATAGAGCAGATAATTTCTATTTCCTTACTTTATCTGTAAGAGGTCAATTTCAATCTCTAAGAGTCATAATGAAAGATATAATTGAAACTTCAAACGCCGAATTAAACCAATGACCAAATCTTTTAGAAAAATAACGAAAGCACAACACCGTGTATAATTAATGGCTAGTTCTCGCTTACTTTCGAAAATTTGCTACGCACAGTTCGCACTGCGTGCTCGTGTCTCGCGGATTTTTGCTACGCACAGTTCACTTCGTTCGTGTATATTCGGTTTGTATTTGCTAATTTAGGTGCTAAAACAGGCCACTAATCATACACAAAACCGATGATAACACATTCGCCAAAGGCGAACTTTAATCTGCGTTGCTTCGCAGACAAAGCATCTTAAAGTAAATGTGTTATCATCACAAGGGTTAAACCAAATTACACTAACAGCGCATCAATAGTATATCGCCTTTAGCGGGCTTCGAGCCAAAACGTGCGACATCGTCGGTTAAAAGTAATTTGGCCCTGGCCCTCGAATTCCCAATCTAATAAATTCTACAATATACACCTCGCCTCGCGAGGCTAATTGATGACCAATAATTAGAGAGTATAAGGAAGTCCTCTTCTCTAATTATTGTTTTAGAATTTATTATCTTTTCATTCTCGTACCAGAACTACGTTTAACCCTTGTGTTGTACACCATTTACCAAAACGAAATTTATGAACTTAAAATTGACCTCTTTATTTCTGATTCTATTCCAAATCGGATTCTCTCAACAATACGATTCTGTAGTAATCGAGAATGAAAATATTGACTCAAATAATGAAATCTATAAAACAGGAAATGTTTTCGTTTATGACTATGAAATTATACAAGACGTACAAAAATGTAAGTTAAAAACAAACACAGGAATGTTTGCAAGTTCTGAATTTGAGCTTGTGCCAACTAAATCTGACAGTATTGGTGTTGACAAAATACACTTAATCGTTCAGCCTGTTTCTGATTCTGAAAGAACCAATGGAAATCAAACTCAAATTTCATATTTACAGGAACCAATTTACGCATCATTATCATCGACTGGAGCAGTTGAAAACGAAAATAATGTTTGGATTCACCCAATAAGAAAAGGATTTTTCAATTCTTTAGAAACAGCGCCTTTTCCATTTATTAAAAAGCCTATAAAAATAGGTTCGGAATGGACTGACCAAATGAAAATCGGACAAGGTTGGGGAAATGAAATGTGGGGAAAATGGGAAGGTCAATTGCTTCTAACCTATAATTATAAAATAACCGAAAAGAAAACTATCAAAACTGAAATTGGCGAAATTGACTGTTTTGTTATCGAGAGTTCTGCTAAATCAGAAATTGGAACAACAAAACTGATAAGCTATTTTTCAGAGAAATATGGGTTTGTAAAATTGGAATACGAACTATTAAACGAACTGAAAGTAAATATGTGGCTGATTGATTTTCAAACGGAAAAGGCATTTAACGACACGATGACTTTCTTTAAAACAAAACAATATATAAAACAATAAAAACGGTGTACAACAATGGCTATAAGTAATTGCTTGTTCTCGCCTACTTCTGAAAATCCTCGCGGATTTTCAGTTTTGTGCGTACTTGCAAAGTTAAGTGCTAACCCACGCAATTAATCATAGCCGAGACCGTTGGGACGGATTTAAAGCCTGCGGCTTCTACCAAGTCGCTACATTGCTGCGCAATTCCCGCCCCTTGGACATCCATCCCAACGCCCTGCTAAACCAAATTGCAACATCGGTTGGGACTCAAAGCCTTAGGCCCCAACTTTGAAAACACCAAAAACCCGACCCAACAATTCCTAAAGGCAATTTAGTTCGTGATATCGCTATTTTCTTA
>NZ_NGJN01000016.1 GCF_002266855.1 Winogradskyella aurantia
TACATCGATAGTAGACGGTACAGCGCCGTTTACGGGTCAATTTCGACCAGAAGAGCCGTTATCAACATTTAATGGTGTTGACGCCGATGGTACTTGGACGCTAAATTTCTGTGATAGTGCGAATGGGGATACCGGTACTTTTAATAGTTGGGCAATAACATTTGCGCCAGCACCATCTTGTTTGGCTCCAACAGCACCAACAGGAACGGTACTCACGGCAACAACAGCTGAATTATCTTGGACTGCCGGAGGCACTGAAACCTTGTGGGACGTTGAAGTTGTAGATATTACCGGAGGCGGTTCTGCCACAGGAACACCAACAGATTCAGGTGTCTCTAATCCATACATGGCAATGGGTTTAACAGAAGGAAATGATTATGAATACTACGTTAGAGCAGATTGCGGTGGCGCTAATGGCGTGAGTGGTTGGACAGGTCCTTTCGCTTGGACACAAAATGTTCCACCTCCAAATGATTTTCCAGCAGGTGCCATACCAATAACACCTTCACCAGAAGGAACGGGTTGTGCATCACCAACGTTTACCCTTCCATTTTCAACAGATTTTACAACTGACAGTGGAGCTCAAGGGGGTTGTAGTGATAGTGGTTTAGATCAATTCTTTTCGTGGACAGCAACTACAGACGGCTTAACATTCAGTTCTGCAGCACCTGGAAACCCAGGTATTGTGGTATGGGACGCTAATACCTTAACAGAAATTGACTGTGCGAATACTTTTGCTACTGATGTTATTCTAAGTGGATGGACTATTGGTCAAGATTTAGTGATTCAAATTTATGATTTTGATGGATCGGTCTCCGATGTTGCTTTTTGTTTAGAAGAATATACTTTTCCTACTGCACCAAATTGTGCAGAAACACCTATATCACCTGCCGATGGGGCAGTAGATGTTGTTGTTACTGGCGGATTGGTTACACTAACTTGGACAGCGCCTTCTTCGGGTCCTGCGCCAACGGATTATGTCATATTTTTTGGAGACACCTCAGGAGCCTTAAATGATTTAGGACCTGTAGGGGGAATTGATACCACTATTGACATTACTGGTATTGATTTCAGTACAACTTATTTCTGGCAAGTGGTTCCTCAAAACGGAGCGTCTCTTGCTACAGGATGTCCAGAATGGAGTTTTACGACTGAAGTTGCTCCACCTCCTCCAGCTAATGATGATTGTGCGAATGCCACTGTGGTTTCGGCGCCATCAACTACTGCTTTTGACACATCTACCGCTACGGCAACTGGGCCTACCGCCAATTGTGGAACATTACCAGGTGGCCCAAATGTATGGTTTGAATATACAGCTACCGGTGCTGGAGATTTAACTGTTTCTACCTGTGATGATGCTAGTTTTGATACAAAAATCAATGTCTACAGTGGAACTTGTGGCGCTTTGGTTTGTGAAGGAGGAAATGATGATGGAACTGGATGCGGCGGTTTTACAAGTGAGCTTACATTAACGGGATTAGCTGCTGGGACATACTATATCGCGGTAAGTGGATTTAGTGGAGCGACAGGAACAGGTAATCTAACGCTAGATTTTTCACTTAGTGATGGTCCAGATTTAGACAGTCCTACGTCGTTTACGTATTATCCAAATCCAGTTGAAAACACATTAACATTAAGTGCTGCGCTAAATAACATTGACGATGTCGTCATGTTTAATATGTTAGGTCAGCAAGTGATGCGTGTGCAACCAAATGCGTTGAGCAGTGAGTTAGATATGACTAACATGCAAACTGGAACGTATTTCGTAAAAGTGACAATTGCTGATACTACTCAAACTATACGAGTCGTAAAACAGTAAATGTATTCTAAACATTAAAATAAAAGCCACCTTTCGAGGTGGCTTTTTTTATTAGATTATTGTATCGAATTTTAGTCTTAAGTATTGAAAATGTGAGAATAAGCTAATACTATTTATTAGTTGAGCGTAAATTTTTGCGCTTAATCGATCCGTTTGCTTGATATAACTGTGTTCTAAATTATTAACATAATTTTAAGATGCTATTAATTAAAATTATTCGTATGAAAAAAATTACTTTTTTTATTTTATTCACTTTAGTGGGAATGTTTGGGTTTTCCCAAACCTTTCCTGGAACAGGAACTCCTGTGGACACCCAGAACGGCAGTGGAAACACAGATGCTACCTGTGGTACAGCCTTTGAGCTTGATTTAAC
>NZ_NGJN01000017.1 GCF_002266855.1 Winogradskyella aurantia
ACTCATGAATCTCGCAAGCACGATTTGATAACGTTCTGCTTGTCTTTAAAATTTATATGTAACTTTCAGTCACCATAAATTTTTAACCCAGAACGTCACTGCGTTTAGCAGGGCGTTAGGCAACATTTGAACATAAAACAATATGAAGAGAATTTCGATAATATTTCTAACATCTATTTTATTTATAAATTGCAAAAAGCAACAGGAAATTAATATTGAGTTTTTATCAGAAAAATTCAATGAGAGTGTTGAAAAAATTGATAGAGTTCAATATAATGTTGAGAATATAATGACATTTTCAGACGGAAACGTTTGGGACAATAAAGGTTTTGCTATTCTTGAGAAAAAACCTTCTGATACAATTTTTGGATTTTCATTTTATGGAATAAGAAATGACATTAATAAATCGTCCATTTACAAAGACGGAATTGGATTTCAAATATCAAATGAAAAAAATAATTTTAGACAAGAAAAAGGAGGTTTGCATTTTTTAGGAAGTCCAGGTGGGCAAATGGTTTATAAAGACTTTTTTAAATTAGAGACTGATTATAAAAACGTTCAGGTTTCAGAAACAGAAAACAGCTTCATAATAGAATATAAATTTGAAGATGATTTAAAGAATAAAATAACTGAAAAGACAAAAACATTAGAATTAGATAAAAATACTTTCTTACCAAAAAAAGTCACGACTTCTTTGCAGCCAGATTTTGGAAGTAAACAATCAACAGTTTTCATTTTTAAAAATTTAGAAATTAACGAATATATTCAGGATTTAAATCAGTTGGAACTCATAAAAGAGAAACAAAGTAAACCAAATCCACTTTTAAAAAAGTCATTGCCTGAAATTTCACTAATTAATTTATTTAACGAAAAGGAGACAATTAAAATTAAGAATGAAAAATTAACTTTAATTGACTTTTGGGAAGTTTGGTGTGGTTGGTGTATAAAATCATTTCCTGATGTAGAAAAGATAAAGAATAATTATGAAAATGACTTAACAGTAATTGGAATTGTTTCTCAAGATATAGAAAATGCAAGAAAATTAGTTGAGAAAAAAGAAACAACATTTTTAAATTTAATTGGAAATAATGAACTCAATAAAACATTTAGTGTGAATAGTTGGCCAAGATATTTTTTAATTGACAAAAATGGAATAATTCAAAAAGAGTATCATGGATTTTCAGACCAAATTGAAAAAGATATTAATGAACTAATCCGAAAATAAAAAACGTTGCCTAACACCGTATATAATTTATTGCTACTTCAAGTCTACTTACGAAAATCCTTTCGGATTTTCTGTTCGGTTTTTATTTGCTAAATTTAGTGCTTAAACCACGCAACGAAACCATAGCCAAACACGTTGGGACGGATTTAAAGCCTGCGGCTTCTACCAAGTCGCTACATTGCTGCGCAATTCCCGCCCCTTGGACATCCGTCCCAACGCCCTGTTAAACCAAATTGCAACATCGGTTGGGACTCAAAGCCTTAGGCCCCAACTTTGAAAACACCAAAAACCCGACCCAACAATTCCTAAAGGCAATTTAGTTCGTGATATCGCTATTTTCTTA
>NZ_NGJN01000018.1 GCF_002266855.1 Winogradskyella aurantia
CACTTGCGGCCCCGGGTTCCTCCCGGGGCTACGCCTGTCTGAGCGTCGCTTGACGATCAATCGCGTCACCCGCTGCGGTGGGTGCTGCGCGGCTGGGAGTTTGCTCGCAGGGCCAACCCCCCAACCCGGGTCGGGCCCTCCGTCTCCCGAAGTTCAGACGTGTGGGCGGTTGTCGGTGTGGCGCGCGCGCCCCGCGTCGCGTGAGCCTGGTCTCCCCCGCGCATCCGCGCTCGCGGCTTCTTCCCGCTCCGCCGTTCCCGCCCTCGCCCGTGCACCCCGGTCCTGGCCTCGCGTCGGCGCCTCCCGGACCGCTGCCTCACCAGTCTTTCTCGGTCCCGTGCCCCGTGGGAACCCACCGCGCCCCCGTGGCGCCCGGGGGTGGGCGCGTCCGCATCTGCTCTGGTCGAGGTTGGCGGTTGAGGGTGTGCGTGCGCCGAGGTGGTGGTCGGTCCCCTGCGGCCGCGGGGTTGTCGGGGTGGCGGTCGACGAGGGCCGGTCGGTCGCCCTGCGGTGGTTGTCTGTGTGTGTTTGGGTCTTGCGCTGGGGGAGGCGGGGTCGACCGCTCGCGGGGTTGGCGCGGTCGCCCGGCGCCGCGCACCCTCCGGCTTGTGTGGAGGGAGAGCGAGGGCGAGAACGGAGAGAGGTGGTATCCCCGGTGGCGTTGCGAGGGAGGGTTTGGCGTCCCGCGTCCGTCCGTCCCTCCCTCCCTCGGTGGGCGCCTTCGCGCCGCACGCGGCCGCTAGGGGCGGTCGGGGCCCGTGGCCCCCGTGGCTCTTCTTCGTCTCCGCTTCTCCTTCACCCGGGCGGTACCCGCTCCGGCGCCGGCCCGCGGGACGCCGCGGCGTCCGTGCGCCGATGCGAGTCACCCCCGGGTGTTGCGAGTTCGGGGAGGGAGAGGGCCTCGCTGACCCGTTGCGTCCCGGCTTCCCTGGGGGGGACCCGGCGTCTGTGGGCTGTGCGTCCCGGGGGTTGCGTGTGAGTAAGATCCTCCACCCCCGCCGCCCTCCCCTCCCGCCGGCCTCTCGGGGACCCCCTGAGACGGTTCGCCGGCTCGTCCTCCCGTGCCGCCGGGTGCCGTCTCTTTCCCGCCCGCCTCCTCGCTCTCTTCTTCCCGCGGCTGGGCGCGTGTCCCCCCTTTCTGACCGCG
>NZ_NGJN01000019.1 GCF_002266855.1 Winogradskyella aurantia
ATAGGTATTGACGTATCTAAATTGACCATTGATGCGCATATGCATAGAAGGTCGTTGCACCGTGTATTTTCAAATACTCCGAAGGGGTTTAAGGCCCTTTTGCTTTGGATAGATAAGTATTTAGAAGTACAAAGTTGTTTTATTTGTTTTGAAGATACAGGTCATTACTCAACGAATTTGGGTATTTACCTTTCAGAGTTTAGTATCGATTATGTAGAGGAAAATCCTTTGGCCATTAAGAGATCTACTGGAATAGTAAGAGGCAAAACAGATCGTTTGGACGCTGCAATGATTGCGAGATATGCATGGCTGCATAAGGAAGAACTGGTTTTGAGTACTCCAAAAGGGCAAAACATTCAAGAGCTTGGAAGATTGTTGTCTTTTAGGGAGCAGCTCGTAAGGGATCGCACTGGAAAGATGAGTGGTCTTAAGGAAATGCAGTCATTGCTCAATAGCCCATCCACCGATACCTGTTGTAAGATAATTAAAAAGACGGTTCATTATCTTACAAGGCAAATTGAAGCTCTTGAAGCACGTATTAAGCTTTTAATTGCACAGGAAGAATCTTTGAAGAGGAACTATGAACTTTTAAATTCCTTAAAAGGAGTTGGTCTGGTTCTATCCTGTGAACTTTTGTACCATACCAATAACTTCAAACGTTTTAAGGGTTGGCGACAGTTTTCAAGTTATTGTGGCGTAGCACCTTTTGAGCACAGTTCGGGAACAAGTATAAGGCGCAAGAACAGAATACATCACATAGGGGATAGAAAGATGAAAACACTCTTAACGCTTGCCAGTGTAAGTGCCATACAATGTGATAAAGAGTTAAAATACTATTACAGGAAAAAAGTTGCAGAAGGTAAACCGAAAATGGTAGCACTTAACAATGTTAGGAACAAGATCTTATCAAGAGCATTTGCAGTGGTTAAAAGAGGGACACCGTATGTGTCAATGCAAGAATTTGCAGCTTAAAAAAGTATCTAAATAATTAGGAATTGACCTTGGAATACGTATA
>NZ_NGJN01000002.1 GCF_002266855.1 Winogradskyella aurantia
TCCCAACCGATGTTGCAATTTGGTTTAGCAGGGCGTTGGGACGGATGTCCAAGGGGCGGGAATTGCGCAGCAATGTAGCGACTTGGTAGAAGCCGCAGGCTTTAAATCCGTCCCAACGGGCTAGTGTATGAGCAGTAGCGGATTAAAACCCACTAACTTTTCGGTTAAGCACTTACCTTTATTAATATTCATTTCATTTCAATTTAGCACCAAACCCGCTATTGCTTATACACATTGTTGGCATTTCGTTATTTTATCCATTCTCTTCAAATTCAGCAATATCAAAACTTTCTTTAGCTCTAAATTTCGCTTTCCAAATATCTTTTGTCAAAGTTCCTTCGTTTATTCCTCTTATAATTAATTCAGCCCAAGCATCTTGATAAACGTAGTCATCGTGAACTTCGTCATAGTGACAATAATTTGCATTAGTATCAAATGGGTCATCAATATTATTAGCACTTCCTGGTCTTATTCTAAAACAACAATATAGACACTTATGGTCGTAATGGTAAATTGTAAAATCTATTTCTGAATTCACTTTTGTAATTACATCACTTGGTTTTCTTCTTCCGGGATTAATTGCTTCTTTTTTGATGACCTTGTCCTTTATGATTGCTGTTACTTTTTCATAATTTTCACGGTCTGCCTCAGATATTGAATTCCAATTGACAAATTCTACTGCTAAGTCATTGCGATTAGTATTTGAAATTTTTGGCACTTGAATAAGCTTAATACTATATTCTTGAGTATTAAAAATTTCATCCGTTAATGAGTTTCTGTAAGTTTCAATAAAGTTTTTCAGTTCTTTAATCTCTTTTGATAATAATTTTTTGCTCGCTTTAAGTTGTGATTTTTTCCTAAGTCTGGAAAACTGAATAGAAAAAGATAAGCTTTCGTTTAAAGCATATTCCTCGCCAAAAAACTCTATCAAAGTATTTTCATAGTTATAAAGTAAAGATTGACATTCTCCAAATATCATTATTCCAACTTCGTCTCTGTCAATATGGCGATGTTCGATTTTATTTCTTAGTTTAATAAAGAAAGTCAAATTTGATTTTACGGAAGCTGGGATTCCTCCGTGTTTTGTTATACACGTTTTTAATTCCCAAGATTTTTTTTCTCCATCAATAGTTTGATATCTGCCATTAGAATTTTTGTAATAATATTTACTTCCAATTGTGTTATTAAAATGGGCGTGAAAGAGTCGAGTCCAAGCCATTATCATTTGAGTAATAAAACCCTCAACTCTAAATGGTGTTCTTGGTTTATTATAAATTTCCACTGCCAAAAGAGCTGATTCAATTGAGCTTTCAAGAGTCGATTTTGTTTTTCCTTTTCTTAATGTCATTTAGTTCTCAGCAGTTTTTCATAATGAATGCCAACGGATTTGTGTATGATTAGTGGCGTGTTCCACGCACTTAATTTAGCAAATAAAAACCGAATAGAAAATCCGAGAGGATTTCGTAAGTAAGCTCGAACCAGCCATTAATTATACACGGTGTTGTGTGTAGTTTTTTTATTCCGCTTATTGTTTTTCAAGGTTTTTCTTGATTCCGAGTTTTATTAAATTCAGAATTCCCAATGCTGGTAAATACATAAAAATTCCGATTATTAAATATGTGTAAGTTTTTCCTGCAACAAAACTGTCAAATTTAAAGTCCGCTGAATTCCATAACCAAGTCAGAAGTATTAAAATTAGTCCGATTACTCCTTGAATTATTAAGGTTTTATTAATTGTTTTTATCAGTCCGATAAAGTTGAAGGATTTCCAAAGTCCGTTTTTTCGAGCATTCCAAATTATTGGAACTCCGAAAAATATTATGACTAATATTGTTACAATTTCTATATCAGGAACAATCATTTTTTAATCTACTGCAATTATTAAATTCGGTTTTTCTCCTTGCTCTATTTTTCTATAATTGACAAAAGCTCCACACTCTAAAATAGCATTTAATAATTTAGGTTTATTTTCTTTTAGAAACTTTCCATTCTCAATTTGCAACAATGTTAGCTTTTCAGTCAATTCATCAACACAGTCAATCCAAGCATCCATATTTTCTCAGTAATAATCTGGAAAATTCAGTTCGGATTTAAATTCAGAGTGAAAAGAATTCCAATCAGTTAGTTTTTTACCATCGATTTTCAATGTTGTCATTTCGTTTTTCTCAAATTACACACAACGTGTTATATCAGAACAAATATATGTGTTTATCGTTTAATATGTAGGGATAACAGAAGTTTTGACCTGTTTTTTTAGGATTTTGTTAGCGCATCTAAAACCTCAATTAATCACTTCATAATCTACGAAGACACACCTCAAGCTAAGCCTTTCTTATTTTTCTAGAAATTGACTTCTTCAAGTCGGTTGCTGCCCTCTCCAAATTTAAAAAAACGACAGGCATTGAAGCCGCTTAAATCGTATCTGGAACCCTTTTTGGCCAACGTCTCTTCTGTTTCGGAATCAGACTCAAAACACACAACCCCGTAAATAGCATCCTGCCTACTATGGACGAAGGGATGTCTTTGCAAAAACCCTTTACTCGCTTCCCTAAGGCTATTTATCTTAAAAATAAACCCACTTCGGCCCACTGCCGTAAATCTGGCATTCCATTTCTTTTTGTACTGCAAAACGCCATCAGAGAGAAACGCACGGGACAAGCCCATGTCCATTTCCTTGTAGCCTTGTTCTGCCAAGTACTGGGCACAGAAAACATAGCTTGCCGAGGCCACGCCCGTTTTCCAATAGTCGGGGTCTGCATTTAGGATGCCTGTAGACCACAGGGTTGGTGTGCTGCCATGCTTGAGAATGATAGTGCCCGCAATAGCCTGCTCTTCCAAGGCTACCAATAGCAATTGTGCACCGTTAGTGGTGATTTCTGCCATCATTTTATCATAGGCCATAATTATAGCACGATCCTCGTGCCGTTGTGCCATACTAGACAAATACATCTGATGATAAAAATGATCGTATTCCGCAACGGTATTGGCCAGGCGGTAGTCTAGGTTATACTTGCGCATGCGCCGGGTATCATCCTTGGTGGAGCGGTTAGTGACTTTTAGGGGTATGGCTGCCTTAGCACCAAGCCACAAGGGAATGAAAAAATCGCTAGCACTCTGGTACCACCATTGCTGAAGGTTTTGACCTTCTATGAAGACCAGGTCGTACTGCACTTTGGTTCTGTGTATCAAACGTCGTAATGCCCAAAAGTTGTAGGTGCCCAAAAGCGTTTCGGAATGTTCACCACTGTAAATAAGATTGGCGATGTAATTTTTATGAACATCACGGCCTGCATAGATGACCGTGCAAGTGGTCTTACTTTGGAATTCCAAGCCACTGAGTTCCCACACCTCCGTTTTCCAGAAGGTAGATAAGGCCTTAAAAATAGTCTTCAAAAGCTGCATACGTCTAGCTTAGCATTTAAAAACGGATCTATCCGTTATTCTAACCGCTTAAAACTACATATAATCACTGCATTTTCTCCATTTTATTCGCCTAATAACGTCCTAATGAGGTTAAATTGTTTAGCGTTTATGATTTGATTGTATTTCAGAAATCAACTCTTTTTAATAATAAACCGATATGCTCAATTCAGGTTTTCGCAGCTGCGTGTAGTTTATGCGCAATATTAGTATCTTTAAGCCGGTTATTGTAAGCTAATCATATTCAGGCGACCTATGGAGGATACATTTTTTGAAAAGTTAAAGAAGCGAAGGGTATGGAAGACCATAGTGGCCTATCCTGCAGCATCATTTGTTATTCTTCAAGCGGTTGATTTCTTTATTTCCAAGTATGGCCTCAATCCCAAAGCCTTAACCTTCACCTTGATTCTATTATGCGGTGGCTTTTTTGTGGCTTTAATTTGGAATTGGCTGCACGGTGAGGTGGGTCATCAAAACTATACCAGGAAGGAAGGTTTGTCTTATGGTATAATTACCGTCTTTACCTTGGTTATGGCCTTTTATATTAACAGTAAGACGCCGACTACGGATTTGGTGTTGAATTCCATAAACCAAGAAAAGGCCTACCGTTTGGCGGTATTACCCTTTGAAGGGATTGCCGGGGATGCTACCCTAGACTACCTTGCGGAAGGTATCCCTGAAAACCTTATCAACCGTTTGGCCCAGAATACAAAGCTGCAATTGGTCTCCAGAGCCTCCTCTTTTATCTTGGATGCAAAGTTGCGAAGTGCTCAAGGAGTCTTGGAGCATTTAAAAGCCAACCTTATGCTCACTGGGCAGATTGAGCGTTTCAATGGCTCCCTTGTAGTGAATTGCCAGTTGATAGATACCGAAAACAATTCCCAGATTTGGGGTGAAAAGGTGGCCTACAACAGTGAGGATATTCTCGAGGTAGAAGAAAATATGGTAAACTCCCTCATTAGTACACTTCCTGAAAAATTTAAGAAAGCAGATGTCACATCTAAAGCTTGGAGCGATAATCCAGAGGCACAGGCACATTATATGAAAGGCAGAGCTTTAAGCTACGGATCTACGAGGGAAGAAGTTGAATCGGCCTTGGATCACTTTAGGGAAGCCATTAAACTAGACCCTAAATTTGTAGCGGCTTATGTGGCTATCGCCAATGAGCAACAGGTACAGGCCATGTTTGCGACCGACACGCGGTCAGAAATATTTAACGAGGCCCGCTTAGCCGTGCAAACCGCTTTGAGCTTAGACCCAAATTATGCGGAGGCCCATACGGTGGATGGGTCCATAAAATTTTATTTGGAAAGGGACTGGGAAGCAGCTGAAGCAGCGTATAAAAAAGCCATCCGTCTCGATGAAAATAATGCCACCGCATTGATACGCTATACGTTCTTTCTCACCACCTTTAAACGCTATGAGGAAGCTTTGGAGATGGCCCATAGGGCAGTAGTCCTTGATCCAATCTCTATTTCAAGCTTGCATAATTTAGGTTGGGCCAATCTGCTTGCTGGTAACTTTGCAGAAGCGGAAAAGGCTTTTGGTGACGCCTTGGAAATACATCCCAACTGGATATGGGGCTACATAAAACGCGGTTATGCACACGTGTATCAGAACAATTGCGAAGCCGCCTATAAGGATGAGGAAAAAGCCCGTGAAATGGTAGGGGATAGGGGCAGTGAGCTTCTCGAGTCCTGTTTAATATTTATTTTAAATCAGTGCAATTATGACGACTTAGTGGCCTCAGCGACGAAACGCTATTTTGATAAGTACAACAGCACCAATTATAAGGACCCCATGGCCATGGCCTTCGTTTACGCTGTAAACGAGAATTTTGAAGAAAGTTTACGTTGGCATCAGATAGCTATAGATGAAGAAACGACGGGTTTTTATCAATTCACCTTAGATTATGCTTATCCTAAGGAAATTCTAGAGGACCCTAGATTTAAGCAGATGAAAAAGGATTTGAAACTACCTCAATAATCCAAACGGTTTTAGTCTTTAGTCTGCTGCAAAAATTGAATCAGTTGTTTTACGGCTTTCCCGCGATGCCCAATAGTATTCTTTAAGGTTAAATCCATTTCAGCAAAAGTTTGCATGTATCCATCGGGTTTGAAAATGGGGTCATAACCGAAGCCTTTGTCACCCTGCTTTTCTAAAGTAATCTGTCCTTTGCAAATACCAGTGAATGTTTGGTGCACTCCATCGAGGTGCAGGGCCACTACCGTCTTAAACTGGGCTGCCCTAGAACTTTTGTCCTTAAGCGCGTGCAATAGTTTATCCATATTGGCATTGGCGTCGCGGCCGGGACCGGCGTATCGGGCGGAATAAACTCCAGGAGCACCGTCTAGGGCTTCTACTTCCAAACCCGTATCATCCGCAAAGCAGTCATAGCCGTAATTCGTCTTGATGTAATCGGCTTTCTGTTTGGCATTACCCGCAATGGTCAATTGCGTTTCGGGTATATCCTCATGGCAATCGATATCAGCAAGACTCAACAGTTGTATATGCGCTGGCAGTAAGTTCTGTACTTCCTTGATTTTGTTCTTGTTGTTGGTGGCGAAAACGAGTTGCATCAATACTAGTATCTATAAACGAACTTGTAGGATAATAGATTTTAGCTGTTGCTTCAAGTCTTCTCCAGAGTCAAAAATCATTTGCTCATTGGGTGGAAAGGGCACAGGTCCCCCTTGGGTTAAAACAACATCCTCATCATTTAAGGCCCTGTCATCGCCCCTAAAGGTGGCATAGATATTTTCAAAAATGAATCCACTTTCAATAGGAAATTGTTTTATAAGGGCATTGTTATTAACATCTAAAAACACTACCTGCCCTAAAATTTGTGACGATTTAAATTGCTGTACTTCAAATACCCTAGCACGCGCTTCGATAAACTTATCGATTTTAATGTCGTTGCCTAAACTGTCTTTCATCACATTACCGTTGCGGTCTAGTTGGTACTCCCAACCGTCCTTTACGCGTCTTTCCCTGAGGATTTCGCGTTCCTTCACTTGTTCTGGCGATAGGTTGATTTGTTGCAATTGCAATTGCATGGCATAGTCAAACGAGTCTTGAGGGGAAATTTCGGAATGATAAGCCGTCCAAAACTGATCTAAGCCATAGGTATTAAAATCGAGCAAAGCATCTTCAAGACGTCTCGGTATAACCTGTTCGGTATTATTTTCAATAGTCACTATAACATGGGCTATACCGCGCTCATGGGCTTCTGCCATAAGTGCTCGTGTTTGTTCATAGTTAGGATTGACTCGCTCGATATAGCTTAAATCTGAATGGGCTTCCCTTATGGCCACTTTATCGTCTAACTCCAACAATGCAATGGCTTTTTCATATAAAAAATCGGAAACGTTTTCCTTGGCGACTATGATATTGTGGTCGTAATTTTTAAACTTAAACCGCACCTCCTTTTCATCCACGTAAAGCGGGAGTAAGGGTTTAATACTTTCTTGTCGCAAATCAAGGGCCACGTAGGTTTCGTAGATTCTTTTGTAATATTCAGGATTGTTTGATGCCTTTAACCCTGAAATGGCATCAATGTCCCTGGCATTGGCCTTATCGTAAGCATCTTTTAGGAGCACAATGATATCTGCCTTGCGCCTAGCATCCTTATTGGTTCTTAATTTATCAACGGCATTGGCTATAGCCTGATTGTAGTTTCCGGAGTTAAGAGCTTTTTCCACTTGGCGTCTTGTACTGCAAGACAAAATGGAAATTGTTAATAGGGCAAGAAGTAATCGACGTATCATAAGCGTAGGTTTTAGGGTTGCAAAATAAGTTTTTTTCAGAAATCGTGCCAAAACCCAAGGATTTTAAATGAACCTATTTTTAATAGAGTCTTCTAAACCCCATGGAATTGGCCTCAAAATGAAATATAACAGCTAAGCTACTACTCCGTAACAAAGTTAGTATGGCTCATAAAACAGGATAAAACTTAGTTATTTAGGGTTGGTTGTAAGCTGCTCGTTTAGATGTGAATAGACGGATGTGGTTTTTGAAATGATTTTAAACCTATAGTTTTAGAATATATTTATGATAATTATCAGTTATAAGATTTAATGAAAGGCGTATATTAGAGGTAGAAATTAGTAATTAAAAATAAGATAGACTATGACGGTAAATTTTCAGTATGTCAATACGGACGTTAGTGAAGCCTTATCAGCTTTTACAACAGAACGACTAGAAAAATTGGCAAATAAATTTGAATTTATCATTTCTGCGCAAGTGTACATTAAGCATGATGACAATAAGCACGATGCAGGTAAAATTTGTAATATAGAGTTGAGTTTACCGGGCCCACGGATCTTTGCGACGTCCAATGAGCGCACCTATGAACTTGCGGTAACGGAAACCATTAACGATTTAACAAGACAATTAAAAAAGCGCAAGCAGACTTATAAAACACACTAACATACATAAAAAACGTTCCGACGTTTTATACCAGAGGGTTTACTGTTTTTCATCCGTGATGATAGGGTTCATTTCTTAAAATAGTAAACCCCCTGTATAACTGTTCTACAAAGAACAATCGTACCATCTGGTGGGAAAATGTCATTTTAGAAAGGCTTAGTTTTCCATTGGCTCTTTGGTAAATCGCATCCGAAAAGCCGTATGGGCCGCCAATAACAAACACCAACGATTTAATTCCTGAATTCATATACTTCTGTAAGTCATTGGCAAAAGCAACAGAGGTCAATGCTTTACCACGTTCATCTAAAAGCACAAGCACCTCTGGGTTTTGTACCTTTGAAAGAATAAGCTCGCCTTCCTTCTCCTTTTGTTGTGCTTCAGAAAGGTGTTTGGCCTTTTTTATGTCTGGTAAAACCTCAAATTCAAATTTAATATAATGGCCCAAGCGCTTTTCATAATCTTCTATAAGCGTTTGAAGGTTAGTATTGTCGGTTTTGCCTATGGCGAGGAGTTTAATCGTCATAATTTCAAAGTTATGTTTTTTTAGAAATTGACACTTGGATTTTCAAATATTTATCCTTCAATTCCTATTTTTACCTTAAATATCCAATCTATGATTTCCCAGGAGCAATTCAATCATGAAATAGAATTAATTATTGCCAATGCCATACGTGAGGACGTTGGTGATGGTGATCATAGCTCCTTGGCCTGCATCCCAGCTTCGGCCCAAGGAAGAGCTAAACTTTTGGTCAAGGATAAGGGTATTATAGCAGGTGTAGAATTTGCAAAGCAGGTATTTGCGCATGTGGACCCCACTCTGAAGGTTGAAACTTTAATTGAAGAGGGGAGCGCAGTAAAACATGGCGATGTCGTATTTTACGTTGAAGGAGCGTCGCAGTCTATACTCAAATCGGAACGTTTGGTGTTAAATGCCATGCAACGTATGAGCGCTATTGCTACCAAGACCAAAAAATTTGTGGATTTACTGGAGGGAACGGGTACTAAAATATTGGATACTAGAAAAACCACACCAGGTATTAGAGCTCTGGAAAAATGGGCGGTGAAGATTGGTGGCGGCGAGAATCATAGATTTGCCCTCTATGATATGATCATGTTAAAGGATAATCACATCGATTTTGCAGGTGGAGTAACCAAGGCCATTGAAAAAACAAAGCAGTATTTGAAGGATACAAATAGAGATCTAAAAATTATTGTTGAAGCGCGCGATCTTAATGAGATTCAGGAAATTTTGAACTGTGGTGGCGTGTATCGTATTTTGATAGATAATTTTAATTACGAACAAACGAGAAAGGCTGTAGAGCTCATAGGTGACCAATGTTTAACCGAATCTTCAGGAGGTATAAACGAGCATACGCTGCGCAAGTATGCTGAATGTGGCGTGGATTATATTTCATCCGGTGCCTTAACGCATTCGGTGTATAATATGGATTTAAGTCTGAAAGCCGTATAGATGTCAAAACCCATAGAAGATAAATTAGATAAAATCCCCATCCTCAATTTGGTGGTGCGTTTCTTTAAGCGCATCCGATTACCAGGGTTTGAAGGCTTGTCCATTTACGATTTGCTTGAATTGTATGTTATGGGAATTGTAAAAGGTGCCTTAACTACGCGCGCTAGTGCCATAGCCTTTAGCTTTTTTACGGCTATTTTTCCGTTTTTGTTGTTTGTGATCATTCTTATGCCTCATATACCTATTGAAGGTTTTGAAAAGGAATTTTTAGAGTTTTTAAATTCGTTTTTACCACCACAGACCTCGGATTTTTTCTTCTCAAATATTTTTGAAAACATAAGTAAAGGCGGAGAGGCAGGTTTGATTTCATCGGTATTCGTATTGTCCATGATACTTATGGCAAACGGTGTTAATGCGGTGTTTTCGGGTTTTGAATATTCCTACCATGAGCAGCTCAGCAGAAATGTATTTCAACAATATTTATACGCTCTTGGGGTGGCATTGATTCTCGCTATTTTGGTGTTGCTGACCGTTGCCGTATTTGGGTATTTTCAAATTTATATTATCCAACCGGTCTACGAAGGTATAACAGGAGACGTCCTGGAGATTAATTCTGATTACATTTGGATTCTCATTGCCAAGTACATGTTTTTTGTTTTAATGGTCTATTTGGCAACAGCCACCTTGTACTACTTTGGGACCAAGGAGGGAAGGCAAACCCGTTTTTTTTCAGTGGGAGCACTCCTCACCACCTTATTAATTATATTAACCTCTTATTTATTTGGAGTGTATATTGACAATTTTTCACAGTATAATGAGCTCTATGGATCCATTGGTGCATTGCTGATTTTGTTATTGTATCTTTGGTTAAACTCCAATATCTTATTGCTGGGTTATGAATTAAACGCCACGCTAAGGCAGTTAAAAAATCAAATTTAAGTGATGACAAAGTTTAGCTATACTCTTATATTTATGTTGGCCACATCCTTGCTAAGGGCACAGGATATTACGGGCAAATGGAAAACCATCGATGACGAAACCGGAGAAGAAAAGTCCATTGTTGAGATTTATGAATCTGATGGTAAGATTTACGGTAAAATTGTTGAGGTTTTAAACCCTAAAAAGAAAAATCCCGTATGTGATAAATGTGAGGGTGAAAACAAAGGAAAGCCTATTGTGGGCTTGCAGATTATTGATGGGCTTAAAAAAGATGATGACGTGTATAACGACGGTAATATATTAAACCCAAGCAATGGCAAGGTCTACAACTGCCGCTTAAAAATCGATGAAGACCCAAACACCTTGCAGGTGAGGGGCTACATAGCGTTTTTCTACAAGACCCAATATTGGAAACGGGTTAAAGAGTGACGCACTACCTCGATGTCATATTGCCTATACCGCTACAAAAGGCCTTTACCTATCATATAACCGAGGCTGAAGCAGATTTTATAACCACCGGTATACGTGTGGCAGTACCCTTTGGGAAAAGCAAGATTTATACGGCACTCGCCTATAAAGTGCATAATAAGGCCCCAACAGCCTATGAGCCTAAGACCATTCATCAAATCTTGGATGAAAAACCCATTGTTACGGAAAAACAACTGAAACATTGGGAGTGGATTGCCGAGTATTACATGTGCAGTCTTGGCGAGGTATTGCGCGCTGCTATGCCAAATGCCTTCATCTTGGAAAGTGAGACCGTGCTTAGTAAAAATGAAGGTATTGATATTGCGGATACCAGCTTAAAGGATGATGAGTTTCTCATTTATGATGCCCTACAATACCAATCGTCCTTAAAGATTGAAGACGTAATTTCCATTTTAGATAGAAAACGGGTATTGCCCGTTATTAATAGCCTGGTTGAAAAAGGTGTGCTCCAATTGCAAGAGGAGCTCTATGAAAAATATCAGCCTAAATTAGTGCGCTATGTAAAATTACGAGAGGAGTACAGGTCGGAAAATCAGTTACAAGAACTTTTGGCAGACTTAAATCGCGCCCCAAAACAGCGTGATGTTATTATGACATTGTTCGCCATAGAGACCGCGTTACATAAACCAATAAAAGTGTCAGAGCTGGTAGAGCGAAGTGGAGCGTCAACGGCTATTGTAAAGGCCTTGATAGATAAGGAGGTGTTAGATGAGTATTACATCCAGACCGACCGGACCCAATATGAAGGAAAAGAGGCGTTGCGTCTAGAATTAAGTACGGAACAAAAACAGGCTTTAAAAGCTATTGAAGATTGTTTCTTAGAAAAATCGGTCACTCTATTGCACGGTGTAACCTCCTCTGGCAAAACGGAAATTTATGTTAAGCTTATTGAAGCGCAATTGGCATTAGGCAAGCAAACACTCTATTTATTGCCTGAAATTGCCTTGACCACCCAATTGGTTCAACGATTGCAAGCTTATTTTGGAGAAAAAGTGGCTGTGTTTCATTCGCGATACTCTGGGAATGAACGGGTAGAGGTGTGGAGAAATTTACTCGAAAAGGCTGATAAGGCCCAGATTGTAATCGGTGCCCGATCGGCCCTGCTTTTGCCATTCTCTAACCTCGGTCTAATTATTGTTGATGAGGAACATGAGCAGTCGTACAAACAATTTGATCCCGCACCGCGCTATCACGCCAGAGATGCTGCCATAGTCTTAGCCAATTACCACAAAGCCAAGACGCTTTTGGGGTCGGCTACGCCGAGTTTAGAGTCTTATTTTAATGCGAGTGAAGGCAAATATGGACTTGTTGAATTGAATATTCGCTATAACAATGTGTTGCTTCCAGATATTGAGCTTATTGACCTAGCGGATAAATACAAGCGCAAACGTATGAAGGGTCATTTTAGTGACCGATTGATAGAGGAAATGCAAGAGGCCTTGGATGATGGCTTTCAGATTATCTTATTTCAAAATAGAAGAGGCTTTTCGCCCATAGTGGAGTGCCTTACCTGCGGTACTTCACCACAGTGCCCAAATTGCGATGTCAGCCTTACCTATCACCAATATAGGGACCAACTCCGATGTCATTATTGTGGCTATAACACGGTAATGATAAAGAATTGCCAGGCTTGTGGTAACGCTACTATGGATACCAAAGGTTTTGGTACGGAACAGATTGAATCGGAAGCTAAGGTGCTTTTCCCAGATGCAAATGTAGCACGGATGGATTTGGATACCACACGCGGTAAATTTGGTTTTGAAAGGCTCATTTCAAAATTTGAACAACGAGACATTGATATTTTGGTGGGTACCCAAATGTTAACTAAAGGATTGGACTTTAGATTTGTAAAATTAGTTGGTATCATGAATGCGGATAACCTTCTCAATTTTCCTGATTTTAGAGCCCACGAAAGGAGTTACCAATTGATGTCGCAAGTGTCGGGTAGGGCAGGTAGAACGGATATTAGAGGTAAAGTACTGATTCAAACCTATAATCCACACCACAAAATACTGCAACAAGTTTCTACCAATGCCTATAAGGAGATGTATATGGAGCAACTAAACGAGCGCTATAACTATAGATATCCTCCTATCTTTAGGTTGATTAGGATTACGCTAAAACATAAGGACTACAATAGGGTGAATATGGCCTCGGATTGGTTTGCTAAATCCTTGCGCCAAGTGTTTAAGACCCATGTTCTAGGGCCGGAGTTTCCCCCGGTTTCAAGAATTAGAAATCGTTTTATTAAAAATATTTTGGTAAAGATTCCACCAGGTCAGTCCTTGGGAAAAACAAAAGAGGCCATCGCTAAAATAGACAGCAGCTTCAATGCTGTAAAGGATTTTAGGGCTGTTCGGGTAATTATCAACGTAGATAATTATTAAAAAAGTATCCCGTTAGAGGAACGGGATACCTAAATTTTTGTGAGTTGGTATAATTCTGCCGAGATATATAAAGTTTGGGGATTTTACATATTATTTAAGGCATCCACCAATTGTGTCTTTTTATTTCGACTTAGTGGAATCTCATAAGCACCAACTTCAACATTTTTACTGTTAAAGCGATCTATTTTATCTAAATTCACAATATATGATTTGTGAATCCTTAAAAACTTACCTTCAGGTAATTCCTTTTCAAACGCCTTCATCGTTGATAATACAACCAGGCTGTTTTCTTCTGTTACGACCTTGACGTAATCGCCCAAAGCCTCAATCCATTTTATATCCTTAATGTAAACTTTACGTTTTTTAAGGTTACTTTTAACGAAGATGTGCTCGCCATCAGTTTCGTTAAAATCTAGTTTCAATTTGTGCTGTTCAATAGCTTTTTCGACAGCGGTATTGAAACGTTCCTTTGTGATTGGTTTTTGGAGGTAGTCCGTAGCATCGTAGTTAAATGCTTTAAAGGCGTATTCGGTTTTACCGGTAACAAAAATAATTT
This sequence comes from Winogradskyella aurantia, assembly GCF_002266855.1. Taxonomy (GTDB): domain Bacteria; phylum Bacteroidota; class Bacteroidia; order Flavobacteriales; family Flavobacteriaceae; genus Winogradskyella; species Winogradskyella aurantia. Next base: position 13,691 of record NZ_NGJN01000002.1, read on the forward strand.
GGGGTTTGTTGTTGAGGACATCTAGGAGTTCAAACCCATTTAAAACAGGCATTTCTATATCTAAAAAGATAAGATCAACCTTATGGGTATTGAGGCCGTTTTTTGTCTCTAATGCACTGCTGTACTCCGCAATAAGGTTAAGTGAAGAATGATTCTCAATTAACTTTACTATAGAGAGGCGCTGAATCGCAGAATCATCAACAACTACACAGTTTAAAGTCATAACATTACATATTTATTAGGTTAAGATATCGACAATAGTACAATATTTTCGGTTAAAAAACAAATTTTACCGACCAACTGTAAAATTTAACAAAATATTTAGTGAATAACCTGTATAAAACTTTACATATCAAAACATTGCCAGAAATATATTTAATATGTATTTTTGCAGCCGTTTTAACATTAAACAATAGTACACATTATGAATCATTATGAAACTGTTTTCATCTTAAATCCCGTTTTATCTGAAGACCAGATAAAGGAGACAGTTAAGAAATATGAGGATTTTCTCGTTTCTAAAGGAGCTAAGATGATCGCCAAGGAAGATTGGGGCTTGAAAAAGTTGGCGTACCCAATCCAAAACAAAAAAAGTGGTTTTTACCACTTATTTGAGTACCAGGTTGCTGGTGAAGTTATTGAACCTTTAGAGTTAGAGTTTAGACGCGATGAGCGTTTTATGCGTTATTTAACTGTAAAACTAGACAAGCATGCTATTGCTTGGGCTGAGAGAAGACGAGAAAAACTGAAAGTTAAAGCAAAAGCAAAAGCGTAATTATGTCATCAATAGAACAACAAGCAAAAGGAAAAAAAGACGGAGAGATAAGATATCTTACACCGTTAAATATAGAGACAACCAAGGCTAAGAAATATTGTCGTTTCAAAAAATCTGGAATCAAGTATGTAGATTATAAAGATGCAGATTGGTTGTTAGGTTTTGTAAACGAGCAAGGCAAACTACTTCCAAGACGTTTAACAGGAACGTCCTTAAAGTATCAAAGAAAAGTATCTGTGGCCGTTAAGAGAGCTAGACATTTAGCCCTTATGCCATATGTTGCTGATTTATTAAAATAAAATATCATAACAATGGAACTTATATTAAAACAAGACGTTGAGAATTTAGGATTTAAAGACGATATTGTATCTGTAAAGAACGGTTATGGTAGAAACTTTTTAATTCCTCAAGGCCAAGCGGTCATGGCAACCCCATCTGCAAAGAAGGTGTTAGCTGAAACCTTAAAGCAAAGAGCCCACAAGGAAAAGTCAATTATTGAAAATGCAGAAAAAACAGCTGAAGCAATTAAGGTTTTAGATATAAAAATCACAGCTAAGGCTGGTACTGGTGCTACTGCTGGAGATAAATTATTTGGTTCTATAACCACTATGGACCTTGCAAACGCATTGCGAAATGAAGGACATGAGGTGGACAAGAAATTTATTTCTATTGGTGGAGGTAATATTAAGCGTTTAGGTCAATACGAGGCTGCAATCAGGTTACACCGCTCTGTTACTGTAGATTTGACTTTCGAGGTAATAGCAGACAAATAATCTAGTATATACTAGTAGAAAAACCACCTGATCAAGGTGGTTTTTTTTTATTAATTACTTTGAAGTTATTGGTATCCTCCATCTTGTCTTTCTAAATTTATATCCTTAAAACATTACCGTTGAAAATTAGTATTCTTAGTATAACGACTTTGGTTATTGTGTTGGTGCACATGGTATCATATACACAGGAAATACCAGATAAAGTGGTTAACGAGAATGCCCAATTTTGGATATCTACAAATAATGTATTCAGGGTTGCGGATCGTTGGGCCATATTAAACGATATTCATGTTAGGCGTACTAATTTTATGGCTGATCCAAATTTTTATTTTCTTCGAGTAGGTGGGCAGTATTACTTAAATTCTAATGTAAGATTAGCAGGAGGCTATGCGCATCTATGGTTAACTACCACTGGAGATTGGGATGCTTATCAAAATGAAAATAGAATTTACCAACAATTGAGTATCTCCAAACGTTACGAGAAGATGAATGCTTTGTTTAGAATACGTATGGAACAGCGATTTTTCAACAATGTACAAGATGGACAGTCACTAAACAATGATTTTTTTGTGAATAGATTTAGGTTTCTTGTAAGTGCAGGCTTTCCATTTAAACAAGGCGGTTCCACGGAACTCATAGTGGCCAATGAAATTCATTTAAATTTCGGTAAAGAAGTGGTCTTTAATACCTTTAATCAAAATAGATTCACAATTGGGATAAAGCATAAAATCAATAATAATTGGAAAGTAGATTGTGGCTACATGATGGTGTACCAACAATTGGCGGCAGGTAACGTATATAATTTAAATCATACGTTACGTTTATTTTTCTATGGAAGTTTTGACTTTAGAAAGAATAAAAACCTTCCATTTAATGAGGTGAGGCATGGAGAAGAATAATATTTGAATCGCGAAATGAAAAGTTTAAGAGTCCAATCCATTGTTCTGTTAGCAGTTCTGTTTCTAGGATTTGCCGTTTCGTGTAGAAAATCTAAAACGGCGGTTTATCTTAATAACTTCTCCTATACCAATGCTGAAAATATACCTGCTATAAGTGCGCACAGAGGGGGTAAGGGTATTTTTGGATATCCCGAAAATTGCCTTGAAACCATGATGTATGTCAACGATAAAATAAACGCTATTTTTGAAATTGATGTGGCACAGACTAAAGATGGAAAATTAGTATTGATGCATGATAACGCCATTAATAGAACGACAACGGGGGATGGGTTATTAAGAAAGTTGACCTATAAAGAATTATCTAGATATAATTTAGTGGATGATTATGGTACGGTAACTGATTTTAAAGTACCTCTATTTTCAGATGTTGTTAAATGGAGCATGGCTAATAATGTCATATTAACTGTAGACGTAAAACGCGGTGTGAGTCAGCATTCAGTTATAAAAGCTATCCAAGGATTGCACGCTCAAAGTACCTGCATTTTAATCACCTATGATTTAGAACAAGCTAAATCTGCCCATGAACTGGCGCCAGAATTAATGCTATCGGTTTCTGCCAGAAATGAAGAGGAGTTTAATCGGTTGTTAGGATCCAGAATACCAACTCAGAATATGGTGGCATTTACAGGTACTCGATTATCGCCCACTGAGCATTACAAATCAATTCACAATGAAGGTGTATTGTGTATCCTTGGAACTTTAGGTAACTTGGACAAGCACGCCCAAGCTCGTGGTGATCAGCTATATCTGTCTTGGGTCAATAAAGGTATTGACATCCTAGCAACGGATCGGCCAATAGAAGCCTATAATGCTATTTATAATACGATTGAAAAATGAAATTTGAGAGATTAACAAAGGAGCAGTTTGAAGAATTACATCAAGAATTTATTAATTTTTTGGCTACACAATCCATAACAGCCGATGAATGGAAGGCTATTAAACAAAATAAGCCTGAAGTCGCAGAGCAAGAGCTAGACGTATTTAGTGATTTGGTGTGGTATGGCGTCCTTGATAAAGTAGAATATCTCGAGCACATTTCACCACAGCACATTCACCTATTCAAATGCAAAAAAAACCATATGCTTTTGATTGCCCTTAAGCTAAAGCACGATAAGGTGGACTTTACAAGCAAAGAGGGGTTTCAGTGGCTTCGGGAGAACTTACTGTCAGACGATGTAGAATTTTTCACTTCCAAAAAAGCGTATTCGGAAGATAGGCATCAAGACCTATTCAAATTAATACAACAAGGCGCTAATATCACTAAAGGACAGTTGTTTAACTATTTTGAATCCTTAATAAGCTAAAGTCATTTAGCCTTATTCGTGTCTTAAGGCCTCTATGGGATCTAATTTCGCCGCTTTATTAGCCGGATAGACACCAGATATCAAGGCCACCACAAAAGCGATGCTTGTAGCCCAAATCATGGCTAACCATGGCGTGGAAAAGCTCAGGTCAAAGGCTTTTGATATGCCCCAGCCAATGGCCACCCCCAAAATTATGCCTAAAAGGCCGCCTAGTTGTCCTATAATCATGGTTTCTATAAAGAACTGGAAGGCAATGGTCTTGCGTTTGGCGCCCATAGCTTTTCGCACGCCTATTTCTCGGGTGCGTTCCGTGACAGACACGAGCATAATATTCATCAAGGCAATGGTTGAGCCAAAAATGGTAATGATACTTATAATCCATGCAGCGACGTAGAGATAACCGGAAATTGAAGAGATACGGTTTATAAGGTCGTCACTTCGGGTGATGCCAAAATTGTTCTCTTCTAAAGGCTTTAATCGTCTTACATTTCTAAAGGTTACCATAGCATCGTCCTGCGCGCCCTCTAGCATATCTTTTTTTGCTACTTTTATGCCTATACGGTAATCAGAACTGGATTCAGTATAAATAGTTCGTGCTTTTTGAATGGGTAGGTATAAAATCATATTTTGATTACTCCCAAAGGCTGAACTTTGTTCTTCAACGACCCCAATCACCTTGAGTTTCGCACCTCGTATACTTACCGTTCTGTTTATAGGATACTCATCTGGAAATAGGGCTTTTTTAAGATCACTACCTATGACGCACACAGCATTGTTGTTTTGAATATCAAAAACATTGAGTCCTCGACCTAGTTCAATATCGCGACCTTCTGTTTCCAAGAAATATTCATTACAGCCAAGAACACCAACCTCTGGTTCGGTTTTTCTGTTTTCGTACTTTACTTCTGTATCGCCTCTACCGGCAGGAAAGCCTAATGAAACCATTGTAAAGGGGTAGTTGTAACGGTCAATAAATTCTTGAGCCTCCGTATAGGTAATTTCTGGATTTATTTTTTTGCGTTGTCGCCTGCTACTTTGTTGCATAATGGAGAATTCATAACGCTGAATGCGAAATGTATTGGCACCCATGGATGAAAAATTGCCGGAAATGGTATTTTCTAAGGCTGCAATACCACTTAAGATACCAACTAAGGCCATAATGCCGATAGCAATTATAATCACGGTCAAAATGGTCCTGAGCAATTGACTCCTTATCGAAGTGATGGCAATCTTAACATTCTCGCGAAATAATGAAAACATATCCTATAATTAAGAAAGATTTGAGCGTTTTATCTATATGACTGTGCAACGGGTATAAAGTTACTATAAAAACGAAATAACTTTGTTTTGACTCTATATTTTATGATATTTTTGCAATTCCTGGTTATATTGGAACTATTGAGAATAGCGCACAAGTTTTAGTGGTATTTCTCAGTGCAACCAGATTATAGATTAATTTAAAATAAAGAGATTCTTAGATATAGAGGCGGTTATTATGGCACAAAAACCAACAATTCCTAAAGGCACCAGAGATTTTAATGCAGAAGAAGTCGCTAAACGCTCTTATATTGTTGAAACCATAAAGCGTCAATTTAAGCTTTTTGGATTCCAGCCAATTGAAACCCCCAGTTTTGAAAATTCTGATACCTTGATGGGGAAGTATGGCGATGAGGGTGACCGTCTTATTTTTAAGATCCTCAACTCAGGAGCATATCTGAATAAAGTGGACGATGCCGATTACCAGTCGAAATCTGAAACGCTTATAACACCAAAAATTTCAGAAAAAGCACTTCGCTACGATCTTACCGTTCCTTTTGCGCGCTACGTGGTGCAACATCAAAATGATATAGAATTTCCCTTTAAGCGCTATCAAATCCAACCTGTTTGGCGCGCAGATCGCCCACAGAAAGGACGTTTCAGGGAATTTTACCAATGCGATGCCGACGTGGTGGGCTCTACCTCACTATTTCAGGAAGTGGAGTTCATTCAACTCTATGACGCTGTTTTCACCGAATTACAACTTAAGGGGGTCACCATAAAAATAAATAATCGCAAAATTCTTTCTGGCATCGCTGAGGTTATCGGTGCGCAAGATAAGCTCATAGACTTTACGGTAGCTTTAGATAAACTTGATAAAATAGGCGAAGCTAAGGTCAAGGAAGAAATGCGATCAAAGGCTATTTCAGAGGAAGGTATTTCTAAACTTCAACCCCTGTTCGACTTAAAAGGGGATTTTGGGTCTCAAATAAAAACCTTAAAATCTATTTTAAGCAGCTCTGCAATAGGCATTAAGGGCATTGAGGAATTGGAATTCATAAACGAAATGATATCAAATCTAGGCCTTAAAACAGCCCATCTGGAATTAAGTGTTACCTTGGCTAGAGGTCTCAACTATTATACGGGAGCCATTTTTGAGGTAGCTGCGCCAGATGGTGTAGACATGGGTTCTATAGGAGGCGGTGGTCGTTATGATGATCTTACTGGGATATTTGGTTTAACGAATGTCAGTGGTGTGGGTATAAGTTTTGGGCTAGATCGTATCTATTTGGTTCTCGAAGCACTGGGTTTATTCCCTGAGGCCATAACTGAGTCTACAAAGGTTTTATTTATCAATTTCGGGGAAACCGAAGCTAGCGCCTGTTTGTCGGCAATAACCAAGTTGAGACAACACGGAGTGGTTGCAGAACTTTATCCGGACTCCGCAAAGATGAAAAAACAAATGACCTATGCCAATAGACGTAATATACCCTATGTGGTCCTAGTTGGTGAAAAGGAATTGCAGGCCAAACAATTTACCTTGAAAACCATGAGTACCGGTGAGCAGCTAACCCTAAATTTTGATGCTTTGCTAGCGGCATTAATATAAAAAGCCCCAGCAACATGGAGACTGGGACCTTTTAAACACTAACTAAAAAACTAACTCTAATTAATTATAATCTTCTTGGTTATTTCTCTATTTGGGGTTTTGAGTTTTATGATATAGGCACCCATACTTAAATCACCGACACTGTAGGTGTTGTAGGAACTCGTGATAATAGAGTCTATGGTCAATATGGATTGACCCATGATATTAAAGAGTTCTATGGATTCAATGTCAATACCTTTAGGGTTTACTAGGACGAGTTGTTCAATGTCATTTGAAAATAAGATATCCACATGGTTTACCCTGTTATCCTCAAGACCCAATGAGGAATCAGCATTTGAAAAGGTGATTTTAAATCGGTTTAAATATTCCCCTGCATTGAGAAAAATAGAATAACTCTCGGCTCTTAAATCATGATAGATATCGAGTTCTGCATCGTACAAATAGATATCCAAATCGTCGTCTATATTCTCCAAGGCATCAATACCTATGGTGTTGATACCATCGGTGTCTGTTCTAACGCCTAAGTCATAGATACTGTCTTCATTGACCTCGTTACTGGCTTGAATGACATAGGTTTCATCATTAATCAACCAAAACATATCATCCATTTGAACGTCTTTCATTTTAGCGTCGTAGGCCAAATCAATATTTGGCGTCGCGTTTTCATCAATAGTCAAGAGTAGCTGACGGTGAATGGTATTTACAGAGTTAAAGCCTATTCTAAATTTCATACGGTCATCGCCCTCGTAGTCATCTAAAAAAGCCTGGGTAGAATTGGCAAAATCGTTTCTCATAAATACAGATGACGAATTGCCTTCGGTGACAAAAACACGCTGACCGTTGTTAAAATTGATTTCTCCTGTACTTTTTCCGACAACAAAAAAGCCTTGTCCAACAGGGATATACCTACCGGGACGTTGGGTAGGTCGTCCTCCCGTAGCAATATTGGGGTCATTTGTGCCATAGGATGCTTCTGCAACGGCACCAGAGAAATTATAAGTGGCATAGCCGCCTTCATAGTCCGCTAGAACGTGAGACCCGCCTCCCCAATGTTTCCAGAAGTAGAGGGTACCATCAATTAAGGGGTTTTGACCTGAAGCATCATTACTAGGCCCAATATTATCTAGGATAAACTGGTTGGCATCAATAGCCGAAGGGTAGGGGTTCCCAATTAAATAATCGTTTTGTGCATGTATATTTAGGCTAATAGGTCCATTATTAGGCTTGCCACGGAAGACATAATTTTGTTTGCTGAAAATAGGTCCTGTCCCAGGTCCTTTCATCGTAAAACCTTCACCGGCGAATATGGTTCCGGTGCGTCTAACATGTTGCCAAGATGAATAGCTGTTATTGGGTTGATTGGCATATTTCCATATCCAATAATCGGCGATGCGGATAGGATCTGTAGCGGCCCCATTGTAGCCTGTAGATGAAAAATTGACAGGATTCGCTCCGTCATACATCACATCCCGGACCGAATAACTGTAATTATTTTTATCAATATCTATTGCGCCAACTGGAGATGACCAATAATTGTACGTAAACGTATCGGCAGTGCCCTGTTGATCTTTTTCAAGCTGGCCGCTGGATTCTACATCTAAATCACTGTGTAATTCTTGTACAAGCTGCGATTCGCCTTCTAGGTTTAGTTTACCTGTTAAGCGCAAATAATGCGATACGGTAAGACCGTTTCCTGTCCCAGCATCATTGTCACCATTAACCCTAAGTTCATTGGCATCAACGTAAAGTGCTAGAATCGTTCTGTTGCCCAATGTGCTCGATGGCAAGGAAGCGTTGTCCATATTGACGGCATGGGATGTCCTTACTATAGTCCAATCTATGGTTTTATTAGCATCGACAATGGAGACTGCTCCTGGGATATATTGCATAGTGCCATTTACCCATGTGTTGGGACTGTCCCAATCACCATCTTGAAAAGTTTTATAAGGTAGAGGTGCACTTTGATCGTCTAAAGTGGCTAAATATATAGTGCCCAGATTGCCGTTTCCGGAAACGTCCTCTAGATTATTGTTGGAATCAACAGACATGGGGAAATAGCCTACCAAATCTGACCACAGCAAGGATTCAATATCATTCTTGCTAAGTGGCATTGGTAATTCGGTGCCCCTAACCTGACCGTTGCTATTGATGATTTCTTGGTTCATCATAAACCTTAACTGCTTATAGGATAATGCTTTTCTCCACAGGCGCACTTCATCTAAATGACCTTTAAAATGTTGAAAGGGGGCATCAGTTCCCGCGGCACCAATAATAAAGGACTCCGTTGTTGGTATAGGCGGTGTTTTGGTGTCGGAGGTATCGAGAATTCCATCAACATAAATCGATACAAGGGTTCCGTTATAGACCACCGCAATATGGTGCCACTCGTTGTCAGGAAGTTTAGACCGTGATATTAAGACCTCAGAAGAACCATTTTTCCAAATAATTTGAATGCGATTGTCCGCTAGTAATCTCAGGTCATAACCGCGTTGAAAAGCTACATCGCGCTTGGATAAAATAGAAGTAATACCTGAACCAGAGGCCTCTGTTTTTACCCATACTGAGAGTGTAAAGCCAACTGAATTTAAATCGAGGTGGTCACCCATGTCTATAAAACCTTCGGTACCATCAAAATAAACGGACCTATCTGCAGAGGTTTGAGCCGTTATGGCTGCAACACTGAGGATAATGCACATAAATACCAATCCCTTCAGATGGAGGGTAAGACATTTCATAAGCGGTTAAATTTAGTTTGGGACTAAATATCGTTCAAATATATAAAAATATCTATGAAATGCAAAAAAATACGATAAAATGTAAATTAAGTGTAAGTTGTTATTTCAAATATGTGGTAAAATCATAGGGCATTTATAGCCTCGGATAATGACTTTGAGGTATCACCGTGTTAGGCTTCAATTCAATCGGTTTTATGCCAAATGCCGTCAGCACTTAAATAAAAGCTCCCTATATGGTTAAAATCACATTCTTCAGGTGCTATGATGGATAAAAATGTAGAATCGTTAGCTCTTTTATACAAGTGATAGGTATGGCCAACAACCGGTTCAAAATTAAAATGAGCGCTATAAACCAGATTGTTGTATTCGTATTGCGCCATCATTTCATCATAAGCCGATTTAAGCTCATTGTATTTGGCTTGAATATGCTTGTTAACCTTGTTGATATTTCTGTTTTTCCAAGCTAAGGTATCAGTTGTAGTAATCACCGGAGCTGATACATCCGTAGCATAAGGCTTCAGCGATGCGTCGTAGCGTTCGGTTTCCGTATTGTAGACCACCTGGTCTGGTTTCTTTTTCTTTTTCATTCTAAATATCTAGCAAAGTATTCTCTGCAAAGTTACACAGAAGTTCCGCCTTTAAAAAACAATAGCCCACACGAACCATGAATTTATATGTAATTGAAGTATGGACAAACCCTAAACCAAGGACATAGAAAACATAGAGGATTTAAAAAATAAGGCTTCTACTTCAAGTGTTCAATGCTTCTTGATTTTTAAGCTGTGAAGACCTAGTATTTATTATCCTTCATTCTGATTAATATCATTTACTATGTGCCATCTTATTCTTAGATTTAGCTGTGTTCTAATTAATCGCGGCTATCATGAAAGTCCTTATTTACAGTGCAAAAGGGTTTGAAATACCCTATTTAAAAAAAGCCAATAGTGGAAAGCATAAGCTCACCTTTATTGAAGAAGCCTTATCATCTCAAACTGCTGAAAAGGCCGTTGGCTTTGACGCTGTATCTATCTTTTCTGCTGATGAAGCTTGTTTTATAACTGTAGAAAAACTAAAGGATTTTGGCGTCAAGTACATTACCTTAAGATCTGTGGGTCATGATAATGTTAACCTCAGGGCCGCTTCAAGAGTGAATATTAGAGTGGCCAATGTACCAGCATATTCCCCATTCGCTATTGCCGAGCACGCAGCAGCTCTTTTGTTGGCTTTAAATAGAAAGCTGATCGAATCTAATTACAGGGTAAGTCATTATAATTTTAACCTGGATAATTTGGTGGGGATGGATCTCAATCATAAAACGGTGGGTATTGTCGGTACAGGTAAGATCGGTAGTGTCATGACGAAAATTATGCACGGTTTTGGTTGTAAGGTGTTAGGTTACGATATCAAGGAAGATGCCCAGTTAAAAGAGCAATTTCAAATAGACTATGTCCCACTCCTTGAACTGTGTCAAAAATCAGATATTATTTCCTTACATATTCCTTTAAATAGCGATACCCATCAATTGATCAATAAGGATGTGATTTCCGAAATGAAAGATGGTGTTATTCTTATTAATACGGCAAGAGGCTCCATCATAGAAACGAGTGATGTCATTGCAGCTCTAAGGTCGGGAAAGATTGGGGCCCTAGGTATGGATGTCTATGAAAATGAAAAAGCTATTTTTTTTAAAGATCGCTCCCAAAACGTGCCGGATGATAATTTATTCATTAAATTAAATGCCATGCCAAATGTGCTTATCACCGGACACCACGCTTACCTCACAAATGAGGCCCTCACCAATATTGCAGAGACCACTATTTACAATTTAGATTGCTGGGATTCTGGTAAGGAAACCGAAAACGAATTAACGGATTTGAGTGGTTCGTAAATTAAACCCCGTATAAGCGAGTAATATTAGAAAATGGTATTTGACCAGCTTCTCAGTTCACGGCCAATTCATTCAATATCCTCATTTTTTTTCTTGCCCTCAAATTTCTTAAACTTATGAGGTCTTGTGGCCCGTTTGTCGCTCAAGGCCATGTAAATGCCCTTGACATCAGATACCCAATAGTCATACATAAAGATCAGTATAATTTCCTCAATGGTTTCAAGTATGCCTAGGGCAATCATAAAATAAAATAGGTTTGTATTTGGTGCAAAAAAAAGGGCATGTAAAATAAAAACAGATTGCACCACTGCGGAGCCCTTCGCTAAATAGGTATGAAATGCCGTGGCCTTACCGTATTTAAAATAGGCAATAAACATCTGTATAAGGTAAGGTACAAAGGCAATGCCAATGACGGCCAAATAGGATTTTATAAATTCCGTCTCAAAGTAATAAAGGCCAACAATACCAACAATTAAGGTAAATTGGTCTCCGAAAGAGTCGAGTTGCGAGCCTCGCGGACTGGTAATTTTAAGCTTTCGGGCCAAAAACCCATCAATAGCATCTGTAGAATAGCTCACAAGTAAAAACCAACTGAACAGCACTCTTGCGTCTAGCCAAATGAGCAGCAGCAAAAAAGGGGCAGCTGCAATCCTGTAGAATGAGAACCAATCGGCAATGTTATAGTTTCTAAAGGTTAGCATAACGCAACTATTTGGATAAATGTAATCTTACAAATAGCATTATGAAATGATTAGTATCAGTCCTCTGGTAAAATCAATCCTTAACCCCAAATACTTTTTCCAATATAGTGTCCATAAGACACCATTTCGTCAATGAGGATTGCAATAGGTTAGCACCCACAAATGCGGTGAACCACAACCAATTAATATTTACGGAAATAGCCAGAATTATGCTAATTAGGATAAATGTGCCTGCTACACCGCGTACGATTCTGTTTTTCATCGTGTTTCGATTTTAATTAAATGAATTGTTCTATGGGGACAACAACCGCTCTAACAGGGTTGTTGCTTTCCAAATTTGAATTGAATACTTTGATCTCTTGAAATAATGCAGCGATGTGCGTCTCCTCTGCAAAGGAGAAAAACATCTCTGAATTAGCACCACCGTCTCTGGTGGCAAACCATCCAGACATTGAATCGTTTGCCTTTCTTGACTTGTAGCCTGCAATATCTAGCTGGCTAAATGTCGCTATACCTGCTTTTTTAAAAAGTTTTGAAACTTCTTTGATGTAATCATCTACAACGGTAACAATAACTAATTTCATTTACTTGTAATTTTTACGTTCTATCATATAATACACTAATGGGACAACCAATAAGGTTAGGAATGTTGACACTATGGTTCCGCCCATTAGTGAAATAGCCAACCCTTGAAATATAGGGTCGAATAATATCACAAAAGCGCCAATCACTACAGTGCCTGCAGTAAGCAATATCGGCGTTGTTCTAACAGCACCAGCCTCTATAACGGCTTGTTTCAAAGGAATACCATCTTCCAGTCTTAAGTTCACGAAATCAATGAGCAGCACTGAATTTCTAACCATGATACCTGCTAGGGCAATCATACCGATAAAGGAGGTTGCTGTAAAAAAGGCACCCATTAACCAGTGGCCTAAAATTATACCAACCAAGGATAGCGGAATAGCCACCATCATAACTATAGGCGCCTTAAAGTTTTGGAACCATCCGACAATGAGAATATAGATAATGATAATTACGCCTAAAAAAGCAATTCCCAAATCCCTAAAGACCTCTAAGGTAATTTGCCACTCACCATCCCATTTTACGGTAAAGTCATCTTCAAATTCAGGTTGATTGATGTAAAGCTCGTTCATCTTATAGCCTTTTGGCAAATCAATACCTTGTAGCTTATCGGTCATTCCTAGAATGGCATACACAGGACTTTCCAATTCGCCTGCCATATCAGCAAGGACATAGACTACGCGCTTTTGGTTTTTTCTATAAATACTTTTAGGTTTTATATTTTCTGAAATAGTTACTAAATCCAAAATTGGCACGAGATGTCCCTGACTTGATTTTACTTTAAGGGCTGCAATATCTTGAATGGTTGATTTCTCCTTTTCATCCAAGGCCAAAACAAGCCCCACTTGATTAGAGGCATTTTCATCATATAGATGGGTAATGGCTCTATTGGAAAGGGCCATATTCATGAGGTAGGCAATTTGCTGTGGTGCAATTCCATAAAGCATCGCTTTTTCTTTATTGATGATGAAATTGAACTCTTTTTGGTCGGCTTCTACCATCCAATCTATATCCACAACATCATCGGTATGGTGTAAGATGGTTTTAACCGAATCTGCAATTCGTATTTGCTCATTATACTCAGGTCCGTAAATTTCGGCCACAATGGTAGACAGTACCGGTGGTCCTGGAGGCACTTCAACAATTTTTACATTAGCATCATATTTTGAAGCGATAGTTTGAATGTCTGGACGCAATAACTTAGCAATATCATGACTTTGAGCACTTCTGTCGTGCTTATCCGTTAAGTTAACTTGGATATCGGCCACATTACTGCCACCGCGTAAATCGTAATGTCTAACCAAACCGTTAAAGGTAATAGGGGCAGAGGTACCTACGTAACTTTGATAATTGACCACTTCGGGTTGTGTGGCCAGATATTGCCCTATTTCTTTTGCGACTAATGAAGTACGCTCTAGAGTGGTCCCTTCTGGCATGTCAATAACCACCTGGAATTCGTTTTTGTTATCAAAGGGTAGCATTTTGACCGCTACTGATTTTGTAAAAAACAACCCAATAGAGCCTATCAACAAGATAAAGGTGATACCTAGGAAGAGCCAACGTTTGGTTCTATTTTCAATTAATGGGGTCTCAAATTTTGAATATACTTTGTAAATAAAGGAATCTGAAATCCCTGCGGTTTCATCGTCTTCAAGGGCTTCTGAGCTGCTGTTCTTTTCCCTTAGGAAAATAAAGCCTAAATAGGGGGTTATGGTCAAGGCTACAAAAAGGGATAATATCATGGCAATGGAAGCGCCAATGGGCATCGGACTCATATAAGGTCCCATCAATCCCGATACAAAAGCCATAGGTAATACTGAGGCTATAACCGTAAAAGTAGCTAGAATGGTTGGGTTACCAACTTCATTGATTGCGTATAATGCAGCTTGCCTAAAGGGCAAGCGTTTCATTTTAAAATGCCGGTGCATGTTTTCAGCAATAATGATCGAGTCATCTACCACAATTCCTGTAACAAAGACCAAGGCAAATAGGGTGATTCGGTTTAGGGTGTAATCCAACAAATAGTAGCTCAACAAGGTCAAGGCAAACGTGATAGGTACAGATAAGAACACCACCAAACCACCACGCCATCCCATGGCGAGCATTACGACAATGGTTACTGCAATTATCGCTCCAATAAGGTGAAGCAGAAGTTCAGATACTTTTTGCGAAGCGGTTTCACCGTAATTTCGCGTAATTTCTACATGTACATCATCAGGAATTAAGGTCGTTCTTAACTGTTCTACCTTATTGATGATGACATCTGCAATTTTCATGGCATCGGCACCCTTGCGCTTGGCAATCGATATGGTTACCGCAGGGTATTCGGACTTGTAGTTTAAGATTTTGTCGCTAGCACCACCAAATCCGAGGCTCACATAGTTCTGTGGAATTTCTGGTCCATCAACTATAGTTGCTATTTGGTTCAAATAGATAGGTTGATTTTGAAAAACACCTACCACCAAGTGTTCCACATCTTGTTTTGTTTTTAGGAACTCACCTGTTTTAACTAAAAACTCGGTATCATTTCTGTCAAAGCTCCCCGAATTGAGTTGCTGATTATTGGCTTTTATCATTTCAGCAACCGACAAAACATCTAATCCGCTACTTGCCAATTTATTTTTGTCCAATACAATGCGTAATTCCCTGTTTCTTCCTCCAATTTTGTGGGTTTGGGCTACATCGTTTACCTCCTCAATTTCATCGGTTACTTCTTGGGCGATTTGTTTTAATTGGAAATCATTGTACGTCTCGCTCCATAGGGTTAACCCTAGCATGGGCACATCATCAATAGCTCTTGATTTCACAAGCGGAAGCGTAACACCATCTGGCATTTGGTCCATGTGCTTATTGATTTCATTGTATAGCTTCACCAAAGAGCGTTCTATATCTTCTCCAACGTAAAATTGTACAATCACCATACCTTGCTCTTGCATGGATGTGGAATACACATACTCGACTCCTTTGATATTGGAAAGGAGTTTTTCTAAGGGTTTTATGACGCGCGATTCTACTTCCGTGGGACTGGCGCCAGGATAGCCCACAAAAATATCGGCCATGGGCACATCAATTTGTGGTTCTTCTTCGCGTGGAATAAGAAATGAACTATAAACTCCAATAACCATAAAAACAATCATCAAGAGCACAGTGAGCTTAGAGCTTATGAAGCCTTTGGCGATTTTTCCTGCTAAACCTTCTTTCATTTTTCTAAATGTTTTTGTGTGACCTTACTTAATATTGAGTTTGGCACCGTTGTATAGTTTCCCTTGTGATGAGGTAATAATAGTCTCACCTGCCGTTAAGCCCGATAAGACTTCCGTGTTCTCTCCCATGGACCGGCCAATTCTTATCCATCTCAAGATGGCTGTATTTTGTTGGCTCACTGTATATAAGCCTGTCAGTTGACCTTTATGAACTAATGCTTTTGTTGGAATAAAAATGCTTTGCGATGCAGAAGCGATGTCGCCTTCTATAGTTGGAAATTCAACAGATGCAAACATGCCTGATCGAATATTTTTAGTGGGTTCTTTAAGTGTTATTTTAACGAGGTATTGACCTCCGGATAAGGTGGATGAGGCACTTACCTCTTTTACTTTTCCATTAAAACGTGCATTGATAGACGACACATTGATGCGAACGTCCATATTGGGTTTAACCTTTGAGATTACATGTTCAGGAACCCTAACCATCACATCAAAATTATCTGGAGATTCTACAGATAGTAAAGGCATGCCTGGGTTTGCCAAAGTCCCGGCTTCAATATACTTGGCCGCGACGATACCCTTAAACGGTGCCCTGATATTGGTATAGGCAAACTGAGCATCCACCTCATTTTTCATTTGCTTAGCTGCTTCAAGTCTGGCCTTAGCCATATTATACCTAGCAGTTATATCATCAAGTTCCTTTTGGGAAGCACTGTTTTCTTCAAATAAATTCTTGAACCTTTGGTAATCTTTTTCTGCATTTTGAAATGCGGCATTAGCTTCAGTGATACTAGCGGTGACCTGTGCGCTTTTGGCTTTTAAATCACTACTATTAATGGATAGTAATAATTGCCCTTTGGTAACCACATCACCGACATCAACATAGATGCGGTCTACATAACCCATAAGACGTGTACTCAAAGTGGCGTTGTTAGTGGCTTCAATGCTTCCACTAACCGTTAATGCGCTATTGTCACTATTTGATGTCACGGTTTCAACGCTCACAGTGATGGGTGTGGCATCATTGAGGGTTATTTTCTTGTCATCCTCCTTACAGCTTACAAGTGATAGGATGACGCTAAGTGCGATGATTTTATATATGTGTTTTGTGTTCATGTTATAAAGTTGTTAGATAATTTAAATAGGCTTTAGTACTATTATAGTCATATACGGTTTGAAAGTATTCCAGTTGTTTTTGAGCATACTGTGTTTCTGCCATTAATACGTCTGTTGTTTTTTCCAAGCCTTCCTTAAAGCGGTTTGTACGAATCCGTAACGCTTCTTCAGATTGCCTTAGGGCCAATGCGGTGAGTTCTAATTTATGTTCAGCATCGCTTAACAAGCGGTTGGTCTGGTTCAGTTCAAGCTTACTTTTAGAGACGTATTGTTCGTATTCCAGTTTTGATTTCTCATAGGTAGCACGCGATTTTTGTGACTTGCCAAAACGACTGGTGCCTTTAAGGATATCCCATTTTAGTTCTGCCCCTATGATGTAACCATTAGCACCGAATTGAAATAGATTATTATCAAACATTTGATAACTACCAAAGGCATTTAAAGTGGGCAGAAAAGTGGTCTTCTCAGACTTGTACATGGATTTTTGAGCTTCAGTTGCCAAAGCCATTGCTTTAATATCTGCGCGTTCCTCAGGTACCATGGCATCCTCTTGCATGTAAGAAACGTTAGGTTGAAGATGATCTACAGGTTTTAGGATGGCTCCAGTCTCATCATGCATTAAGAAAGACAGATAATTTGAGGCGTTTTTCACATTGCTCCTTGCGCTCCTCAATTGGTTTTTAACCTCTGATACCCTAACTTCCACTTGGAGTAGGTCCGCTCGCTGCAGCAAGCCTTGTTTAAAACTGTTATCAGCCAATTGGTAATTGGCTTCTGCCGCTTGTAGTGCTTTTTCTAAAACCTCTACACCCTTATAAGCTAATTGTAATTGCATATAGGCCTTATCTACCTCGAAGGCTAAATAATCCTTAACGCGCTCAGTTTGAAGCGCCATGGCCTCCATTTTATTCTTGGCTGCTTTGCGCTGGTGGAAGCCATCCATGTTGATCAAGGGTTGTTGAAACTCAAAGATGGTGGCAAAGTTTTGCGTCTGGTCTGGGTTATTTAAAAGATCAGGATTAAAGTCGGCCTGAGTTAAAATTTCTTGGTTGAGCTTAGACCCAAATGCCATTAAGGGATTTGTGGTGGCAAAACCGGTATGAGACACCGAAATATTAGGCAGGAAAACAGCATTAGACTGCTTATAATCACCTTTAGCTTCGTTAAATGCTTCAATGGATATCTTTATACTTTGGTTCTGTTCTAAGGCTTGGTCTAAAACCTCTGCTCGAGAAACTTCCTTGAGGTCTTGAGCCTGCACGGCAGAAAGAAGACCAAAAACGGTTAAACTGATTTTATATAGAGCTTTTATCATTTTTAATTAATTTGAGTCAAAATTACATCGCGGTTATAGGAATGTTAGTAACTAATGTTACTTGCCGTCCGCTTCCTTTTTTAATAGGTTCAATGTTTGGTTTTATAAAAAATGAGAATATGATCATAACCGTGCAAAGGATTATAAAAACCACCACCAGGGCTTTTTTGATCAGTGGTTCTTTAATTATTTTGTTATAAACAGCGGTGATGACCTTCCAGTGTACCAGAATATGCAGCACTAACAACCCCAACAGCACAAACCCCAAAATGAGATGTAACATGCCCCATTGATGTCTGTCCATACCAAGCCAAAATAGTTCTGTAGGACCACCATAAATGGCCCAGCGTTCTTGTCCCGGAATCAACGTGTATTTGATTAAAAACCCAATACCAATAAGCGCAGACATGCAAAAGGCCATAAGTGTGTTTACGGTAAAATTAAAAACGGATTTGCGCATGGCTTTTTCGGACTTTTTCACGGTATTCACTACTATTCTAATGACAAGCAAAAGTATTTACCAACCAGAAATGCTACAATGACATTCATCATATTGGAACTTATAAAACCACAAAAAAAGCACCCTAAATAATGAGTGCTTATATGTACCGTTGACTGAAAAATCATATTAAATACGTCCTTACATAACCTTAGCTTTTAAAACCTATAATATATACCTGCAATAAAATAGAACGAATTATCCAAATCTTCTTTTACTAAGGCATCATCAACACGAAGTACAGCTTCATTTTGAGGAATTACAAAAGTCGGGATAATAACCACATAATATGATTTATAGGTGTACCAAATAGGTAAACTAAACTCTACGGACATAAGATTGAATTGATCACTTTCGTTGAGTACAACAGACGAGGATTGTAGAGTGTCTAAAGGGGTTTGCCCTTGCCCAGAACTTTGGCCTCTACCATTGCCAAATCGATTATTCACAAAGTACTGCTCGTAAAAATTTTGTGTTCCGAAGTAAATTCCGATAGTAGGTGAAAATTGAAACTTGTCATTGGTGGTCATAAAATCATGTCTTACCTCTGAGGATAAAAAGAAATCGGTACTGCTATCAGTATTAAAAAAAGAGCTAGCAGATAATCCCAAGGTAATGATGTCAAAATCATATTCTAAACGTGCCGTTATATCAGACCCAACTTCAGAAATCACATTGTAACTGTCCTCGTTGAAAAAATAGGCGGTAACGGAAATATCGCCATCCAATTTTCTGATGTTAAAATCGAAACCCACAGTTAACAAAAACAAATCCACTCGACCTTCATTGGCTTTTGTAAGATAAGACAAGGAGCTACTGGCATAAAACCCAGATTTATGGTGGTACAGAAACGTTGGGTAAATATAGGGTGCCGCAATAGAATCTTTTCGACCCATAAATACGGCATCACTTATATAATTAAAACTAAAGTAAACATAAGACGAATCATTGATTTTGCCAGTTTGTTCGTTGACATAAGTCGTTTGACTGTGAATGAGATTACAAAATAAAATGGCCAGTATGCCTAATGTCGATTTATAATTTAGAATCTTCATTATATTAAGTTTGAAAACAAAAAAGGGCTTTTAATTTTTTTAAAAACCCTTTTTTACATGGACATAAATCATCCTTTTTTATTTATTTTCTTTTGAGCTTTAGGTTTTTTTTGAGCCTTTGGCTTCATGCCCATTTTGTTCATATTCATTTTACGATGTTGATAGCTGTTTTTAAACATGTCGCCTCCCATATTAAGACATTCACCATCTTTTAATCGTAATTGTTTGCGATCTCTTGTTTGCAAGGTACCATCAGGATTTACAGTAGTTCCATTGCCAAGTTTGAGATTTTCTTGTAGTCTGTTTTGAAACTGATTTCTAATTTGTAATAGTTCACCATCAACCATCATATAATGGACTCTGTTTTGGTTTCTTTTCTGTGCTTGCTCTTTTGATAGACCTTTATTTTCCTGTTGCACTTTAGATCTGTACTGATATTCATTACGGTACTTTACGCCATCCATATCCAAACATTCACCATTTCGAAGCTTTAATTGCTTACGATCTCTACTTTGGTAAGTTCCATCAGGATTTACTACCGTACCATCATTTAAGGTAACCCTATCTCTTAAGCGTACCTGATCACGGTCCCTTATTTGAAGAACACTGCCATCTACTAGCATTAAGCGATCTTGGTCTTGGACTCTATCTTGATTTTTGTCTTGCGCAATCATAGCGGTTGTTCCCAGAACAACAAATACTATTATTAAAACTGCCTTTTTCATTTTCTTACATTTAAGTTAATACTGTTATAAATGTATTGTTATGGTATAGCTTATAAAATGACCTTGATCATTATACCTCATATAAAAAGACATATGTAACAGGTGTTACATAAAAAAAGCACCCAATTAAACTGAGTGCTTTTTTCTACTAACCAAAAAAATCAACCAAACTACGCTTAGTTTGCTCTTCTAAACTTAATTTATAATTATAACGTAGAAACGTTTATAGTATCAAAGTTAAGACAACCTCCGTTTTATGAATGTCACATTTGTTACATAAAAAAGAGCACCATATATGATGCTCTTTTCGCAAAACAGTTATTGCCCATACCTTAATAACTGGTATCGTCTAATTTTACTTTTCCATAAAATGTTTTGTATAAGAAAATAAAGTAACCTGCCAATAATGGTGTGCCTATGACAACAATTGTGAGCATAATGCCTAGGGATTTCTGAGATGATGCAGCATTATAAATGGTTACACTGTATTTTGGGTCAATCGTAGAGGGTAATAAAACGGGGTATAGCTGAAATGCCACCAACATTAATAGAAAGGCCATGGTTAACGATGAAAAAACCAAAGCATTAGCGTATTTCTTCTTTGAGACCAATCGTGGCACATTCGCTACCGCCAAAAAAGCGATTATTGGCAGAATGAAAAATATCGGATTTTCTTTAAACTTATCTGTTACACCCGGAAGAAATATTAAAGTATATAGGGATGTTAATGCAAAACTGATAATGAAAAAAATCATCCCTTTTTTTAATAAAAATGTAAGTCTTGTATGCAAACGGCCTTCGGTTTTTAGCAATAAGAAAATAGCGCCTTGAGTCATGAAAATAGAAAGGGTTGTGAAACCAACTATAAGCGCATAAGGATTAAGAAATGTAAAGAAAATGCCACCTTTATATCTGAAGTTTTCTTCAAGCTCAAAACCTTGAAGGATATTCCCTAAAACAACACCTAGTAAAAAGGCTATTAAAACATTAGACAAAAAATAGATAATATCCCATGTTTTACGCCACCACAGCATTTCTTCTGAACTTCTGAATTTTATGGCTGAAGACCGTAAGACCAAAAGCATTAAGAACAGCATAAAAGGAATATACATAGCAGACAACATAGTGGCATACATCACTGGAAATCCAGCAAATAACGCACCACCTCCAATGATGAGCCATACTTGGTTAGCGTCCCATATTGGCCCAATAGCATTAATGGCTATTCTTCTGCTGAGGTCTTTTCTAAAAAATAGATGCCAAGCACCAGCCCCGTAATCAAAACCTTCTAATATGGCATAGCCTGAAAACAATAAACCTACTACCAAGTACCATAACGTTGGATAATCTATACCTAAAAATGTTTCCATGGATGTCTTTTTAAATAATTTCTAATGCATTTTCCGCTTCATCGTATGGGCCATGTTTTATCTTCTTATTCAAGGAATATAAAAACAAGAGAAATAAAATAGAATAGACTACAGCAAACAGAACTAATGAAAATACAATTTGATTTGAGGATACTTCTTGCGAAAATCCTTGACTTGTTCTTAAATGGCCATAAACTATCCAAGGCTGCCTGCCCATTTCAGCTGCAAACCAACCAACTTGATTCGCTATTTGAGGTAAAATGACCGAAAAAGCAAAAATTGTCAACAACCATTTTTTATCAAATAGTTTACCTCGCCACCACAAAAAACTAGCATATAAGGTCAAGGCAATTAAAAACATACCTATGGAAATCATGATATGATAAAACTGAAAAACCGCATTCACTTGGCCTGGTTGATCCTCTTTTGGAAATGCGTTTAAACCAGTGATGGGTGCATCAAAATCTTGATGTACCAAAAAAGATAACCCACCTGGCAAGGCAATACCAGTAACATCTTGGGTGTCGTTATCTACCCAGCCAAATAGATATAAATCTGCAGGTGCCGACTCGTCGTAATGCCCTTCCATAGCTGCTAATTTTGCCGGTTGATTTTCGGCTACGCCATCCGCAGAACTATGACCTGACACTAATTGACCTAAAGAAAAAATAGTGGCTACCACTAAGGCAATCTTAAATGCTTTTTTAGAAATCTCAATATATCTGCCTTTAATAAGATAATAGGCATGCACGCTTAGCACTAAAAAAGCGCCCGCTAAAAAGGCACCTTGCCAAGTATGTATAATCCTATCTACACTTGATGGATTAAGAACCATGGCCCAAAAATCGGTGACCTCAGCTCTAGCGTTTAATCCTTCCCCAACGATATGATAGCCTGCAGGTGTTTGCTGCCAACTATTGGCGACAACAATCCAAACAGCCGAAAACATTGAACCCAAAAACACACCAAGGGTAGAAATAAAATGAACCTTTGGTGATACGCGATTCCATCCAAAAATGAGGACGCCTAAAAACGTGCTCTCTAAACCAAAAGCAAATAATCCTTCTGCTGCTAATGCACTGCCAAAAATATCACCTACGTACTTGGAATAGACCGCCCAATTGGTGCCGAATTCGAACTCCATGATTATTCCTGTGGCAACTCCGATTCCAAAGGTTATGGCGAATATTTTTAACCAAAAACGGGTTAAGACTTCATATTGTTTATGTCCTGTCTTTAAATATAACCCCTCAGTAATGACCATAATTAAACCTATACCGATGCTTAAGGGTGGATATATGTAGTGAAAGGCTATGGTAAAGGCAAATTGGATTCTGGCTAAGATTTCGGTATCCATAGTTTATTTTTTTTGAATAAAGATAAATACTATTTTAATCGTAAAATGTAACCAATGTCACGCCACCAATAAAAGTCGTTAGGTGCCATTATATGAATAAATCCTTCAGCAAAATAACGCGCGTTCCAAAAGTCTGTCATCATTTACTTCGCTCTCACAATAAATTGATATTGCAACAAATCAACATTGACATCTAATTCTGTGTATCCTGCTTTTTTCAATTCACTTTTTACCGTCTCCAAATCAATTTTATGATGCGCTGGTGGACCTACAGGAATGTCTTTTTTGAAGTAATCTATAACGACTAATTCTCCCTCTGGTTTGATTCCTTTTTTGACTCTTGAAAAATAATCAGCCCGGTTTTCAATATGATGGTAGGTATTTACAATCAATACCATATCGACTTCATTATCCGCCAAATTTGGACTGTCGTAAGGAATTTTCCGAAGTTCGATATTTTCAAGATTATTGTCCTCAATACGCTTTTTCAATACTGCTTGAAATTCATCACTAACATCAGCAGCAATAACTTGCGCTCCTTTTTCTGCTAATTTCATTGAAAAATAACCTGAACCAGCTCCAATATCCATTATTTTCTTTCCTTTTAAATCACCAAGATATTTCAGTACTTTTTCTGGCTTTTGGTAGGCATCACGTTCTGGAGATTCAAACCGTTTTATTAAATCTTCGGTATTTGATTGGTTCATATAATCATTTGCGGTTTTTGTTGTGTCCGATTTGTGATGTTTTCCATGATGACCGCCATGCTGTTCTGAAGCTTCTTTTGTTTCGTGGCTAGCGTCGTGCTTACCATTTTTTTCGTTATTTTCTTTACAAGCTGAAAATGCTAGTACCAAAGTCGCTGCAAGGAAAAGATGTTTTGCTGTTTTCATTGTTAAATACGTGTTTTAATATGTGTTAATTTTTAATGTATTTTTATTTTAGTTTTAAGTGGTTAAACTTCAATTTATTGCTCCACCAATAGGTTATAAATCCTATAAGAATATTACCAAAACCCACGACGACTTCAAACGGACTATTGATAAACGCATAGATAATCATCCATAAGGATAAGAGAATAAATATCAGTTGAAAAAGTGGAAATAATGGGCTTCTAAATCTATCGGTTTGTTCTTTTTTCTGTTGGTAGCGTAATTTAAAAACACCTGTAACGGTCGCCATAGAAGATATGGTTAATAAAATACCACAATAGATTAATATTTGTTCAAAAGTTCCTGTTAAAATCAATAAGGCACTTATGCCAAATTGCAGCCATAGCGCGCTTTGTGGAATGTTATTTTTTTTAGCCTTAAAGTAATTCCAAAAGCGATGATCTTTCGCAATGCTAGACGTTACCCTAGAGCCTACCCAAACCATGGCGCTTATACCGGAAACCAATAATAGAGAAATGGCCAAGCCGAATAAGCGTCCGTAATCGTCTCCAATCATTTTGTTCAAGGCAATGGTACCCACATTCAATTGATCTTTTAACTCAGGAATTGGCACATGTTTTAAAAACACATATTGTAATAATGCATAAAGTACCGTTACGATTAAGGTGCCGCCAATTAAGGCTATGGGCAAGGCTTTTTTGGGGTTTTTGAATTCTTCGGTAATATAGGCTGCGGCATTCCAACCGGAATAGGAATAACTCACATAAATCAATGCCACTGCAAATGCTGGTGAAATTAAATTGGAATAATCAGAACTCGATAAAAACCCTGTGTTATCAAATGATGGCTCTAACCAAATACCAATAAAAATTAGTATCACAATAATCCCGATTTTAAACAAGGTGCTGATATTCTGAAATTTGGAGCTTAAAGCTAAATTTTTAGTATGAATGAGTGTAATAATGGCAATTAGAATAATGCTTGTCCATTTAGGATTCAAATTAAAATAGGGAAAATAAGCCACAAACGCCATTGCAGATAATGCAATAGGTGCTGCAAAACCAACAGTAATGGAAATCCAACCCGATAAATAACCAACAAGTGGATGAAACAACTTTGTTAAGAAAGCATATTCGCCTCCCGAACGTTGGATATGTGTTCCGATTTCAGCATAACTGAATGCGCCTGATAAGGCAATAAGTCCACCCAAAACCCAAAGAATTAAAATAATAGTCGGATTCTGAAGGTCTTTTAACTGGAACCCTAAACTTGTAAACACACCTGTTCCTATCATATTGGCCACGACCAAGGCAATGCCTGTAAGTGTGCTGATCTTGTGAATTTGAATTTTCTTTGGCATTAAAAATTGATTCTAGAGCTCTAGTGAATTTGATTTATAATCCTAAATAAACCGTCGCGTTTTCTTTTTATAATCTGAATATTCCAAATATTTTTCAAAAAGTAATTGTTCTTCATACTTAGATTTAAAATAAAATAGAATCATCAACCCTAATGTAACCAACACTTTGTAGCAAGATGTTTGATATAAAGCATAACCCAAACCTGAAAGAATTATAGCGGTATAAATAGGGTGCCTAGATATGTTATAAGCTCCTGTTGTAATCAGCTTACCGTTTGAAACTGGAGTTGGAAATGGTGACAATTTTGTGTTGAGTTGTAACAAAGCTACTATTCCTAAAAAAATACCTAAAGCTAAAATAAGCAATCCCGAATAGCATAACCATTCGGGAATATTTATTTTGGTTATATTGACAGGAATAATATAGGCTACAAAAAGTACTACTTGAATGCCTACATATATAAAATCTTTTTTCGACTTCAAAACAATTAATTCTTAAAATGTATTATAGCATCACTTAAGTCGTAAACCTTTACTCCTTCTAATGCTTTTTGAAGAATACTAGTTCCTGCCGAACTTCGATAACCACCGGCACAATGTACAACGATGGGTTTATTTTTTGGGATTTCATTAGCTGTATCTCGTAGCTCATCTAATGGATGGTAAATCGCATTCTCAAAAAACTTCTCTTCCACAACTTCACTTTTATTTCTTATATCCACAATGGTGTAATGATCTGGATGCTTTTTGAAGTCTTCTAAATTCAACGTTTCGGAAGTTTCAAATGTTGAATCATCTAAGGTTAACAGGCCTATTACTTGTTTTTCGTATCCAATTTTTGCAATACGATGCAAAACGTCAACTTTATCTTCAACTGAATTTAAAACCACATAGAATTTTTCTTCAGGTACAACAATGGAACCTAGCCATGTTTCAAGCTTATCATCTTCGGTTTTTGCCATAATATTGATACTTCCTTTAATATGATTTTGTTTATATTGCTCAGCACTTCTAACATCAACAATTAAAACATCTTTTTCTTGAACGCCTTGCGCTTTTAAATGAAATTCTGGTTGTGCAATACTACGTTCAAAATTATCTGCACCAGATTTATTGATATCTACATTAAAACCAAAGTATGAAGGAATAAAGGGTTGATCTGCTAAGATATGATTTACAAATTCGTCTTCAGATAAATTCTTGAATGCCCAGTTTTCCTTACGTTCTCTTCCTAAAGTACTAGAAGCATCAGTACTCATATTTTTTCCGCAAAGTGAGCCTGCACCATGAGCAGGATATACAACTGTATGGTCTGGTAAACCATTAAATTTAGTTTGCATAGTTTGATACATGCTTTTTGCAAGTGCTTCGCGTTTAGCTTTCATATTACCTGCTTTTTCTCTTAAATCCGGACGACCTACATCACCAATAAATAAAGTGTCACCAGAGAACATAGCATAGTCTTCTTTGCGTTTTGCAATAATTGTGATACTATCTGGTGAATGTCCTGGTGTGTTTATTGCAAAAAACATTACGTCTCCTAAATTAAACGTATCTCCATCATCAAACGTTTTATGTGGATAATTGGCGCCTACCATTTTACTCACATAAATAGTAGCTCCCGTTTCTTTATGAATTTGCAAATGACTACTCACAAAATCAGCGTGTGGATGCGTTTCAAATACAGCAACTATTTTTGCGTTGTTCTTTTCAGCCAATTTATAATATCGTTTTGGATCTCTTGAAGGATCTACTAAAACCATTTTATCTTGACTAATTATCGCATAAGAATAATGCGCTAATGGCTTGTCTTCAAATTGTATAATATTCATAGCTTTTCTTTTTTTATGTATTTTAAAATAAAAAAATCGGTCCAAATTTAAGTTTTAGACCGACGTTTTAACATTAATTTTAAATAGATTACTATAAACAAATAATCTGCTTTTTTATAGCGTATCAAATATTAGTATAAGCACTGAATAAAAATTAATATTTACTAATAATGCACGTACAAATTATTAATCTTTTAAAATTTACTTTTTAAGAATTTCGTTTAAAACTAAATCTCTATCTAACTTTTTAGTACAGAAAAACCAATCTTCACATTCTAGCTCATCGCTACTGCTCATTCGTTCTTCTGCAACACCACAAGATCCTGCGGGTGAAATAATAACATCATCACCGGGGTTCCAATCGGCCGGTGTCGCTACATTGAATTTATCCGATGTTTGCATAGCTATTAGAGCTCTGTATATTTCGTCGAAGTTTCTGCCTAAGCTCAAAGGATAATAGATAATGGCTCTAACGGTACTTTCAGGATCTATAAAAAAGACAGCCCGCACCGCTTGGGTTTTGTGCTCACCTGGTTGAATCATCCCGTATTTCTTGGCGACGTTCATGGTGATATCCTCTATTAATGGAAACTTAACTTCTACGTTGTCCATCCCATTAAACTTAATTTTATCTTTTATGGTTCTTAACCAAGCGATATGGCTGTATAGCCCATCAACTGACAGACCAACTAGTTTGCAATTGGCCTGAGCAAACTTTTCTTCAAGATGGGCAAATGTCATAAACTCAGAGGTACATACAGGGGTGAAATCCGCTGGGTGACTAAATAAAATGACCCATTCACCCTTATAGTCTGAAGGAAAATTAATATCACCTTGGGTTGTTACGGCTTTAAACTCTGGTGCTTTATCTCCAATTCTTGGCATTGCAAAATGTGTGTCTTCCACATGGTTTTCATTCGTATTCATCATGTATAGTTATTTAAATTAGGTTAACAAAGATACACGCAATTATGACCCATATATGTAACCATTGTTACCTCAAAAAAGATTAATTCTTTGGACTTTTGATTTCTATTTTAAAAAGCCACTTCCAAGTAAAATGAGTTCAGGTTTTTTTACTATATTTGATACGTAAGTATGGTTGGTGAAGTATAATCGCATAATTGAATTGTGAAGGTCGCATCCTATATATTTTCGATAAGTTTCGTGTTTCTAATTCTAGTCAACAGTTTTTGGGCCACCTTAACCTTTTCCTATTATGAGCTAGATACTATTGGTTTCATTGAACGCTTATGCGAAAATAAAGATAAGCCAGAGCTTCAATGTAATGGCAAATGCCAATTAAAAAAAGTAGCTGAGTCTCAGAACAAAAAGCAAAAAACGCCAGAGAGCATTATTGAATTTAGAGACCTTATTTTATATCAACATTCACCAATAAGAGTCTCTGAGAATGGAATACTGTGCGCCACAAAAGACCAAAAATCAGTGCCCTATCAAAATCTGTACGCTTACCACATAGTCATTGATTGTTTTCGTCCGCCATGGGTTAAGATGAGTTATAGTACGTTGTAGTTCATCTACAACCAACAGTCTTATTTCTAAAAATTAAACCCTATAAAAATGAAACTATTTTATGGTGTGCTTTTTGGCATGCTATTTACACTAGCTTCTTTTGGGCAGGAACAACCTTTAGCCCAAAAAGACAGCTCAAAACAAAAATTAATAGCTCTCAATGAGGTTATATTAAGTGGCAAAATAAAGCGAGACCCTGTATTTTCAGTAGTATTTAATAAGTACGCTAAAAAGGTTGTTCAGCCTAAAAATGTGGCAGACCTGTTTAGTGACTTGAATGGTTTTAGCCTTATTAAACGAGGAAATTATGCCATAGACCCAAGTTTTAGGGCCGCACAATACGAACAACTTAACGTTCAGTACGATGGTGGAACCAAGGCCATGCACGCTTGTCCTAACCGAATGGATCCTATTACCACACATATTATACCAGAGGAAATATCAAAAATTGAAATCATTAAAGGTCCTTACACGGTCCGATATGGTCCTACTTTTGGCGGTATCGTTAACTTGGTTACCCAAAAACCAAATCTTTCAGACCAAGGTCTCAATGTTAAGGTAGCTTCAGGTTATGAAAGTAATGGTGGAAATATCGTAAACCTCGTTCAATTAGGTCAAACGGAAGAGAAGTATGACGTCTTAGCTACGTTTGGGCAGCGGGATTTTGGGAACTATAAAGATGGTGACGGCATTGAGATTCCTTCGTCTTTTAGAAGTTTGGATTACGGATTTAAGGCAGGATATAATTTTTCAGATAATGAAAGACTGCAGATGCAATGGCGACAATCTTTTGGCAGGGACGTTTTACATGCAGGCCTACCTATGGACACCGAATACGACAATAGTTCTATCGCTTCCCTAGATTATAAAAAATCTGATGTAAATAGTACAATTAACACCCTCACCGGGAAAATGTATTACAGTTATGTAGACCATTTAATGACCAATGCCAATCGACCATCTTTTATGATGACCGAAGCTCTAGCTGCTGTAGATGCAACAACCCTTGGTGGCAAGTTTGAAGTGGAGTGGAAGTCAATTGATGGGCTTACCTTTTTTTCAGGCGTAGATGCCATGCACGTTGCTAGAGATGGCAGTAGAACAAGATTGGTTAAACTAATGAATGGAACCCCCTTGCCGATGCCTATGGAATTTACAGATAAGGTCTGGCAAGATTCTTACATCACCGATTTGGGTCTTTTTACGGAAGCAATCTATCTACTAAACACATCCACTAACCTCACTTTTGGATTAAGGTACGATAATGTCGTTTCGGACATAAAAAATCCTGAAGATGATTTTGCTGATTTGTATGACTTAAAAAAGCGCACAGAGCACAATGTTAGTGGAACGATTTCTGTGAAAAAGGAAATCTCAGATCAATTTATGGTGCAGGCCGCTTACGGTAGAGGCGTAAGGTCGGCAAATATGATAGAGCGCTTTATTAATCACTTCAATGTTGGTCAGGATCCATTTGAATATATCGGTAACCCTGACCTAAAGGCTGAGGTTAATAATCAGTTTGAAATAGGTTTTATCGGGAAAGCACCGTTAACCAAGGGTTTTAATAGCTTTAGGTATGAAGCATCTTTTTACTATTCGCTATTTGAAAATTATATAGTGGGTATCATTGATGAAACTAAAACCAGAAAGTTTATGCCCATGCTCCAACCACAGAATCCTAAAGTATTTAGGAATTTGGATGAGGCTTTTAAAACCGGATTTGAACTTATGGCACAAGTCGATTTTTTAGATGATTTTTACCTTAAAACTGAACTAGCCTATGTTTACACTGAAAATCGCGATTTAAATGAGTCCTTGCCCTTAACACCGCCTTTAACCTCTAGGTTGTCTTTTGGCTTTGAAAAGTCTAAGTTTTGGGCCAATGCCGTGTTAAACTTAGTCTCGGAAGCAGTTGAAATTGCACCAAGTTTTGGAGAAATCAATACGGATGCCTACCAAACACTAGATATAAGATTTGGGATAACCCCAGTAAAAAACATAAATGTAGGGTTTGCGGCACTTAACGTGTTTGACGAAGCTTATAATAATCATCTTAATTTCTCATTTGTTAACCAAGCTGACTTTGGCAGAACACCAATAACAGACCCTGGTAGAAATTTTGCGGTATTTTTACAATATCAATTGTAATAGCTGACATAAAAAAAGAGAGCGCTCCACTAGCGCTCTTTTTTTGTTATAGAAACATCTGTTTTACCTTATGGTATATTATTCGTTTCTTTCAGTAAAGGTTACGTGCCAAATGCCTCTCACTTCATTTTCAGAATATCCTACGGCCAAATCCTTTGGATATAATTGCTTTATGATCTTATAATCACGGGCTGCTATATTGGTCTTGGGCTTTCCATGACATTGCAGGCACATGGTATTCGTAACGATAGGGTAATACACGTGCACCACACCATCTTTTGTTTCTGAAATGGGTTGGGGTTCTTCTTTATTTGCAATAACCTGTTTAAAGTTGTTGATATACCTCATCTCCTCAGCATTGGCCATATTATTTTGATTTCTAGGCTTATCCGTGACTCTCTTAATCGAGGCCTTATATTCGGTTGCCATACTGTCCGTAAGGTGATACGCGTTTTCGTTACAGAACTCTAGGGCTGCGGCAGTGCCTTCCTTTTGTAGTTTTGTCATAAGGTTCTTCCCTAAAACAGCTTTGGTGCCCAAGGCATATTGTAACCCAAGGTCTGCATGCGATAGATTGCTCACCGTCTGTTTGCCCTTCTTTTTTCCATTCTGTTTGCCCTTACCGTTTCCGCGACCCATTCCCTTTTTCTTGCCACGCATCTCGTTGTAATGACTTTCAAACCACTCGGGTTGATCAATATCATAATCATAAATGTAGTCGGCAATCTTTTCAATGGTTTCCTCTGGGTAGTATGCTTTTGGCATAACACCAAAACGTCTTACGGCGCCAGGCATCTTAGCGTCTGCTTCGTTCGGGTTTTTAACCCATGCTTGCATAGCTTTAATAAAGGCGTCCTTGGTTGTAGAGTCATTTATATAATGTTTTTTCACCGCTATCATCGGAGGTCCAATGCGGTTATCATGGCTCGCCGTAGGGCTATGGCACACATAACAATTGGTTTCCATCAATGTTTTGCCAGGATGCGTCTGCGCTTCTGTGCCCTTGGCTGCCTGAATGGACTCATATGGATTTTTATGGTCTTTACATCCCACTACACTGAATGAAAGCGCTACTAATATTATAAGGGTTCTCACAATTATGGTATTTTTTATGTTATTACGAAATTAATAGTTCAAAAATAGTAGTACTATGACAACCGTCATAATCAGGGAAATTAATTTCAAAACAGCCCATGGCTAATACTTACGCGTGCACAAGCTATTCTAATGGATAACTGATGCTATGTAATGATGCGTCCATCTTCCATGGTGATGATCCGGTCCGTTTTTTTGGCAAAGTCCTCATCATGGGTCACTACCAAAAGCGATAAGTGTTCTAAGTCACTGAGTTCCCTAAAAATAGTAAAGACATTGTCCGCATTGTGACTATCGAGATTTCCAGTGGGTTCATCGCCCATAATAATCGACGGACTATTTATGAGTGCCCGAGCTATGGCAACGCGTTGCTTTTCACCGCCAGAAATTTGAGAAGCGCGCTTTTTGGCCAAATGCTCTATGTTTAAAACCTTTAGCTTTTCAATAGCGTTGTGGGTAATCTCTTCAGGTGATTTTTCGGCAAGTTTTTTTGCCGGAAGCATCACATTTTCTAAAACTGAAAACTCAGGAAGCAGGTAATGGAACTGAAACACAAAACCGATATGTTTGTTTCTTATTTGGGAGAGCTCGTTTCTTTCAGCCCCTGTAATCAGTTGGTTATTTAGATATAATTCACCCTCATAGTCCGTATCCATCGTAGACAGAATATAGAGCAATGTGGATTTGCCACAGCCAGACTTACCCATGATGGAGGTAAATTCACCTTTGTGTATTTTAAAACTAATGTCCTTCAGTACATGAAATAATACGGGCTTTTTAAAGGATTTGTTAATATGTCTAGCTTCTAGTATAGGTTCCATTATTGTCCTCTAATGATTTTAACAGGGTCTATTTTTTGTGCCTTTTTGGAAGGCAAATAGCCTGCTAAGAAGGTTGAAAGCATGGCAAATGTAAATCCTATCACAAAAAATATGGGATTTTGATTTATAGGATAGGTTTCAATGGTTGGCAAGGCTTCTGTTTCAAAGGGAATGGTATCGATTAATCGCGTTAGGCCGTAACCAATGAGTAGCCCTAAAACCCCGCCTACAAAACCTATAATTATAGCCTGACTCATAAAAATAAATTGTACATCACGCCCAGAGAATCCTATGGCCTTGAGTATAGCGATATCGTTCATTTTTTCGTAAATGAGCATATTTAATATGTTGTAGATTCCAAAGCCAGCTACAATAAGTAAGGTGATGGAAACAGCATAAGTGATGAGATTTCTAATGGTGGTTCCTGTTTCAAATTGTGCATTGGCGGTTTTGATGTCAATAGCTCTTAAATTAAATTGGTCTTCTATGTCTTGCGCCATGGGTCTGGCCAATTCTATATCGTATAACTTCACGTTGATATCGGTGATGTAGTTGTTGGCTTTTCCCAGAATACGTTGAATTGTATTGATATTGGTAAAACTCTGGATGGCATCAATTTCGGCAATACCACTTTGATAGATCCCTACAATCTTTAGCGGAAAAAATCCACCTTCAAGTGGACTTACCTGAACGCGGTCTCCAACCTTTAAGGACATCTTTTCGGCTATCCCAGCACCGAGTAGAATACTGTTGTCCGTCTGCTCTAGGGCATCGGCAGAGCCTTCGACAATGTAATCTTTTAAATTAAAATAGTTGGCCTCTTCAATCGGCCGAATACCTGTTAGGTTTCCGCCAAGTTCAATAGAACCGGCAATGTAAAAAATTTGGGTTTTTATCTGAGGCAGAACCGCTTTTACATGCCTGTTGCTGCTCAAGTAATCTATAATGGGTAAGGCATTGTGGATTTTCTTTTGCGTGAGCCTGGGTTTAATGGAATGAACGCTGTTTATACTGTTTTCAAGTTTGTCATATAAGCTAACAGGTTGTTGTTTTGACGGTTTTATTTCATTGTAGATATGAATATGGGGTGTTTGGTTTAAGATGAGGTCATCTAGCATGGTGTTTAAACCGGTCATAAAACACACCAAGGTAATATAAGCACCAATACCAAAGGTGACGCCAAGGGCGGCCACACTCGTTTGCTTTACCTTGGTGAGCAAATGGGTTTTGGCAATGCTTAATATAAGACCCCAGTTCGTCACTATTGCGCTTTATAAATTACAGTATTTTCCGCCAGGCCAGACCGTATCTCCACGTATTCCATACTCTCTAAACCAATCTCTATGGTTTTGAGTCCAACATCGGTCAATACCTTAGTATCATCAACGATATAAGCCTTCGGAATAGTGAGCACGTCCTTGTGTTGGTCAATGATAATGTTGGCTTCTCCAGAAAGTCCGGGATACAGTTTTGGCGGTGGCACGTTAAAAAGGGCTTCTACCAAAAAGGTCTGGTTTCTTTCATCCTTCTTTGGAAATATTTTTGAGATTTTAGCTTCAAAGACCTGATCTTGATAAGCCTCTAGGGTTACCAATACGTTTTGCCCCAAAGAGACATTAACAATATCCACTTCGTCCACTAATAATTCAATAACAAAATGGGTGGCACTACCAATGGACGCCAATGGCTCCATGGTGGTAACCAATTCACCAGGCTCTTTGTATAAGGCATATAGTTTACCGGACATAGTACTCTTAATGGTAAAATCCTTGGTTGCTATGAGTGAGGATTTATAGTTGTTCTGTGCTTGTTCTAATGCCGTTTTAAGCTCATTTTCTGTACGTTTTAATTTATCTCTTAGGAGGTTTAAGGAATTGAGCGATAATTGATAGGCCAGTTTTTTACTGTCGTATTGCGCTTTGGAGCCAATATTCTGTTTCCAAAGGCTAGCTTGTCTAAAAAAATTGATGGAGTCGTTTCGATACCGAAGCTCTGCAGCATCGATTTCATCGGCGATACCTTTTAAGATAGCGGAGCTGCCCCGGTAATTTTGATAGGCAAGGTCATAGGCCAGTTTAGCGTTTTGGGTGTTGAGTTTTGGTGTGTTATTCGTAATCTGAATGATGGGTTGGTCCTTTACAATAAGGTCGCCCTCCTCAACAGGGATGTTGTCTATGATACCCGAAACAATGGCGTAGACCTCATAAATACTATCGGGTTGAACGATGACAGAGGCATAAATAGATTCGGTAATAGAGCGCCGTTGTACTGTAGTTTGCTCCTTGGTTTTAGCACAGGAGTAAACAACCAATACAAGCAAGGGCAGAGGCCATAATCGTATCCATCTAAACATTTAAATTTTTTTAATGGAATAGGTGTTGTTTTTGTCCTTGATAGCAATGACCTGTTTGTTTAAAAACTTAGATCTAATTTCCGGTGGTCTGGGCAAAAAATTCTTGGATAATGTAATATGAGTTGGTTTTTTAGATAAATAATGGACGATGTCTCCATTGGGGTTTATGGTTAACTCCATATAATTATAGTCAATCATGCGTTTATCCAGAACATCGTTTTGTCCAATAACATCTTTATAGAGTTTAAGGATAATGGCTAATCCATTATTAAAATTGGTCGCATTTAAAAACTGTGGCTCAATAACGGTTTTACCGCTTGTATCAATGTACCCAAAGTATGATATACCCTTTTTCTCTTCAACGATCAAACAACGTTCGGAATTAAAAACAGGATAGGCCATATCATCCATTGAAGAGACGACGACATCACTTCTATAGTCGATAACAAGCTCCCCATTAGTAGTAATGAACGCCCATTCATTTCCCTTTTTAATCGCTGCTAAACCTTCATGAAATGGCGAAATATAGTCAATCCCACTTATATCTTGAGGGTACATAAATAGGGGAAACATAATTATAGCCGTAAAAAAAAGAATCAAATGTCTCATGGTAAAAACGCTTTAAAAATTATCCTCTAAAACTAAACCCAATAGTGTAGTAAAACAATGACATTGGTCACTGTTGCATCCCCACCTTAATTGGAATTTTCAATGACCTTTATAAGGTCTGCTTTTTGTAAGACCCCAGACTGGCGCCAAACTTGCTTACCGTTTTTAAATAAAATCATCGTGGGCACACCTCTAACTTGATATTTTGAGGCCAGCAACTGATTTTTGTCTACGTCAATTTTAACTATCTTAACGCGTTCGCCAAGTTCTTCCTTAACGGCCTTTAAAACCGGTGCGAGCATTTTGCAGGGGCCACACCAATCGGCAAAAAAATCTACCAAAACGGGTGTGTCGGAATTGATGATAGTACTAAAACTAGATTTCATGTGTTTATTTTTTTAAATTCTAAACTCAATTTTGCTATATAATGTAATTCATTTTTGCTCATTTTGGCAAAGGCATAGGCTATCTTATTGGCGCTGCGCAATAGCAAGGTCCTCAGCGCTTTGGTAAACTCCTCGGGGTGTTGGTGCACGTAGGCTATAAATGCATCAAAACAAGATTCAGGAGATCTATTGGCTTTTTGTAATGCATTAAATTGTGTTGTAATCACTTCAATCTGTTCCTCATCCAAGGACGTCCAGTGCCTTTTCAAAATTTCCGTCAAACTGCGGTACTCATCCATTGACAAGGTGTTATCTGCCTTGGCAATGGCATAGAACAAATAACTGATATGTTGTAATAAGGCAACGGTCATAACACCAAATAAAAATAGGGGCTATAGTAATGGCTTACAAGGTATTTAAACCATTACTATTAAAGAATGATAATGATCAGATTCATCATTTAATAGGCACTAATTTCGTATCTTTAATACAGAATTTCTAGACACCTCGATGCATGCTGAGACAAGACCAGGAAATATTCAATATTCTTTTAGAGACGGTTTCTGAAGCCGTTATAATTGTCGATGAAAAACAGCGCATCATGGAAATCAACAAGGTTGCGGAAGGTGTGTTTGAATACGACAAGGAAGAGATTAAAGGCAAGCCCTTAACGATACTCATGCCTTCCAATTACCATGAAAAGCATCAGGAATATGTTGAAAATTTCATTGAGGAATATCAACAGCGCAAAATGGGTAAAACCACTGATGTTTATGGTCTCAAGAAATCCGGGGAAATTATTCCCATTGAAGTGGCCCTGAATCCGTTTAAGATCTATGATAAGATCTATGTCATGGCCTTAATTAAGGATGTCTCTAAGCAAAAGGAAAGTGAGCTCGACCTTATGTTGCGGAGTAAAGCTTTAGAATCCGCGAGTAATGGTATATTAATCACCGATGCGCTAAGGCCAGATAACCCCATCATTTATTACAATAGCGCATTCTTAGAGCTCACGGGCTATTCAAAAGAAGAAGTTTTAAATAAGAACTGTCGCTTTTTGCAGGGTGAGGATAGAGATCAAAAGGGATTGGATAAACTAAGGGAAGCAATAAAGCAAGGTGAGAATTGCTTGGTGACCTTACGTAATTATAAAAAGGACGGTACCTTATTCTGGAACGATCTGTATGTGACTCCGATTAGAAACGAAAGAGGTACAATTACTAATTTTATAGGTATTCAAAATGACGTTACGGAGCGCGTTAGGGCAGAAGAGGAGCGCAGCCATTTGGCAACCATCTTTAATGAATCCCTCAACGAGATTTATGTGTTCGACGCAAATACCTTAAAATTTATTAACGCCAACAGAGGGGCCTTGAAAAATATCGGTTATACCCTGAGCGAACTAAAAACAATGACACCCCTGGACTTAAAGGTGGTGAAAAACGAAAAACAGTTTAGGACGCGTTTCACAGAACCCCTTATCCATAAAGTGGAAGAGCGTCTGGAATTTGAGACCACCCATAAGCGAAAGGACGGGTCAACCTACCCGGTAAATGTGCATTTACAACTCTCCCATTTGAATGAAAGACCTGTTTTTGTGGCTATAATAGTGGATATTTCTGAGCAAAAGGAATATACCACAAAACTAGAGAAAAAGGTGGAAGAGCGAACCGAACAGCTACAAATGGCCTTGAGCAAGGAAAAGGAGCTCAATGAGTTAAAGACTAAATTCCTGTCCCTGGTCTCTCACGAATTTAAGACCCCATTGAGCGGAATCTCAACTTCCGTTATGCTGCTTGAAAAATACAAGCGTACGGAAGAACAGGACCGAAGAAATCGGCACCTGGCCATTATAAGGGATAAGGTGCAGTACTTGAATACCATTTTAAATGACTTCCTGTCCATTGAGCGTCTGGAGTCTGGCACCATCTATTATAAGTTCAATGAATTTAAATTGAGCAAGGTCATCAATGAAGTGGTCTATAATGCCAACATGTCCCTAAAGGAAGGACAGAACATCAATTACCCCTCAAATATCAATGAGATGAATATGTTTCAGGATGAGCGTATTATGGAGTTAGCCCTCACTAATATTGTTCAGAATGCCATTAAATATTCAGCAGAACATTCAAAAATCGATATCAGGGTATCACAGGATGATACATTTACGGTTATCGAGGTGGAGGACCAAGGCATTGGGATACCGGAGAAGGATATTAATAATGTGTTTTCGCGCTACTTCAGGGCCGAGAATACGCTCAATATACAAGGGACAGGCATAGGGCTAAATATCGCCCAGACCCATATTGAGAATTTAGGCGGTACTATCACCATAGCCAGCGAAGAGCATAAAGGCACCATTGTAACACTTAAAATACCCACGACCAAACATGACTAAAGTATTGATTATAGAAGACGATAAGGTATTAAAGGAAAATATAGCGGAACTCTTAGAGCTTTTGAAATATGATGTCGTAACGGCATCAGACGGAAAGGAAGGCCTAACACTAGCCAAGTCAATCCACCCAGACATTATCGTCTGCGATATCATGATGCCCAAAATGGACGGCTACGAGGTGCTGGATAATCTGTCTAAAAACAAACAGACAAAATACATTCCATTTATTTTCCTTTCAGCAAAAACAGAACATCAGGATATTAGAAAGGGTATGAATATGGGTGCAGATGATTACATCACCAAGCCCTTTACTGAAGACGAACTGGTAAGTGCCATTAAGAGTAGACTGGCCAAAGCCGCTATCTTGGAAGATCGCCGTAATTTAGGTCATGCGTCCATAGAGGAAGAGGATGAATTACGGTCCTTAAATGACTTAAAGAATTTCTTTGATGACTATGGTGAGATATTTAAGTACAAGAAAAATGACATCATTTACCATGAAGGGGATCACTCCAATTACATCTATTTAATTACCCAAGGCGCGGTTAAATCCCATAAGCTAGATGAATACGGCAAGGAATTAGTGACAGGCTTGTTTAAGGAAGATGATTTGTTCGGTTATACCTCCTTTACACATAACCTACCCCACAGAGAAACGGCCACTGCCATTAAGAAGACCGAATTAAGAGGTGTTTCCATACTTCAATTGTCGCAAATTCTCAGTGACAACCATAAGGTCGCCATAGAACTGCTAGACCTTTTGACGGATGATCTGTCAAACATCAAGGAACAACTCTTGCAAATGGCTTATAGTTCGGTAAATAAAAAAACCGCAGACACCATTATACAATTTGCCGAAAAAATAAACCGAAAACCAGAAGACCCCATAAAAATATCCAGGCACGATTTAGCAAGTGTGGCCGGCGTAGCCACAGAGACTTTTATAAGAACCCTTACCAATTTTAAAAAAGAGGGCATCATAAAAACAGAAGGTAGAAATATTGTGGTCATGGATTTAGAGCGTCTCAAGGAAATACAGTAGAAAAAACGATTAATGATTCTCGTCATTGTAGAGTTAATTTTAGGCTTATACTTTTAGATTCGTTAAACTAATGAATTATGAAAAGTGTTTTGCTTCCCACTGATTTTTCCGAGAATTCATGGAACGCCATCATATACGCACTCCAATTTTTAAAGGATACACCAGCAGTATTTTATTTACTTCATGTAAATACGGTTAATCATACTATTTTGAGCGATCCGGCTTATGTAGGTGCTGACAGCGTCATAGAAGAGGTTTATATTAAACCAGCCAAGACTAAACTTTTAAAACTTTTAAAACGTATTTCCAAGGTATCACATAATGTAAACCACAGGTTCTATACTATAGTGGACTATGGCTTTTTTATCGATTCCATCAGGAGTCAAGTCCTCGATAAAAATATTGATTTAATTATCATGGGCACCAAAGGGGCCTCGGGCCTCAAGCAAATCATCATTGGCAGTAACGCAGGTGATGTGGTGGTTAAGGTAAAATGCACCACCTTGGTAGTGCCCGAAAATGCCAAATTCCAAATTATTGATGAGCTCGCCTTTCCAACAGATTTTTCGTCGTTCAACAATTTCAGTATGCTTAAACCAGTATTGGAAGTTATGGAAAACAACAATTCCAAACTGAGCTTTTTGCATGTCCAAAGTAAAAATGAAAGCTTAAGTTTAGAACAAAAAAAGAATAAGGAGCTCTTGGAGGATTTTTTCAGTGGCTATGACTATGATTTTTATTTTCTCAGCAATAAGCGTTTAGAAGATGCTGTTCAATGCTTCACCGAAAGTAGGGGCGTGGGCATGATCGCCATGGTCGCTAAGAACCTCAATTACTTTCAGCAAATCGTATTTAACTCTAGGGTAGAAAACATTACCTATCACACAGATATACCTTTTTTAGTATTACATGAAACCACTTAATCATCAACTATGGAACTATCGTTATTTTTTGCAAAATTTTGGGGTTGGTATCTAATAATTTTCTTTTTGATTCTCAGCTTAAATCCCAAACGGATAAAACAGATTTTTGAAGATTTAAAAGATGAGAAATTTTTAATCCTAATTTCCTTTATTGCTATAATTATCGGTCTTACCAATATTATTTTGCACAATATCTGGGAGCTTAATTATAAGATTATCATTACGCTTATAGGGTGGTTCTCACTGTTTATAGGCTTGGCATTGTTTATTTTTCCCAAGTGGACCGTCGATTGGCTAAAGGTGACCAATGTAAAATTTGTTCAAGTGATGTACACCCTGCTTTTTTTGGTGGGTCTGTTCTTATTGAACATGGTATATCAAATTATTCCCTATTAGGGAAAACTGACCAATATCATTTTTACAGCGGTGTTGGTTTAATACATTTACAATCCATTAAGGTAGAGGATTCCTTAATTTTATTTATGTGCTATTAATCAATGGGAAAACCAGATTGTTATCTGGTTTTCCTATGTTTATAAGGAATCTATAAAAAAATGGTAAAAACTGATTTATATCATTTTATAGGTTGCCTTTATACACTAAATTAGTGCTTATTAAAAGGGGGCTTTTAATAAACATAATTAGGGCATTTGAAGCTATGATAGTGTTGTAAGTACTTTCAGTTTTTCTTAAGATGGAAAGATGTCTTTAAACTGCTACGAAAACAGTATTATAAAATTAAATGTCCCAGGAAACAGGAAGTTTAGGCTTCCTGTTTCTGCTTTTGGTACTTAGGCTAAGTTTTGCACCTGTTCTAACACCCCATATCGCTGATATAAATCATTGTAGCCCTTCCCGCAATGCCATAATTTTAATACGTTAAAAAATGTATCCAACATGAAACGTATACTCATACCTACCGATTTTTCCGAAAACGCCATGAATGCTGTTCGCTATGCCTTAGAATGTTTTAAAAACGACAAGGCTGAATTCTATTTGCTGCACGCTTACCAAGATGAGGTCTATAACAATCACGATTTACTCGAGGAGGAACTCTTTGAAGAGGTTCTCGAAATTGCTAAAAATCGCTCACAGCTAAAGTTAGACTTGCTACTCAATGAAGTGAAGACCATTGCACCAAACCCAAAATTTAAATTTCATCTCGTATCGGCCTATAATGCGCTTCTAGATGAGGTTGATAAATTGGTTATAGGTAAGAACATAGACTTGATCGTGATGGGTACAAAAGGAGAAAGTGCCAATAAGAGCTACGCTTTTGGAAGCAACACGCTTCAGGTATTAAAATATGTGTCTTGCCCCGTATTGGTTATTCCAGAATATTACGGCTATAAACAACCGAAACACGTCCTTTTCCCAACCAACTTTTTAATCCCTTATAAAAAACGAGAAATGGAGTTAGTAGCTGATATGCTATCACCCTTTAAATCAGTGGTAGAGGTACTCTATATTTCAAAGGTGGCCAAATTATCCAAACGTCAAAAGGATAATCAAGAGTTCATAAAGGACGAACTAGACCAACTAGACCTTAATTTCAAGACCATTCAAAGTAAGAAGGTTTCAAAAGCCATAACCGCCTATGCGGCAGACCATAAAATCGATTTATTGATCATGGTCAATACTAGCCAATCCTTTTTAGAGGATATGCTATTTCGGTCTAAGGTAGACGATATATGCCTGCATACCGATATTCCGTTTTTGGCCTTACAAAATATCAGAAGAACCGTTTAAATGACCATAACGATGAAAAAGATCTTATTACCCACCGATTTTTCAGACAATTCCTGGAATGCCATAAAATATGCCTTACAGTTACTTAAGGATGAGGACTGTAGCTTTACCATCCTGCACACCTATACACCAATTATTTATCAGGTAGAATTTGTGCTTATTGGTCCGGCTCAAAATGGTTTGGGTGATGCCATTAGGGATGTGGCCGAAGGTAAAATGAAGGCGCTATTGGACAGAATAGATACCGAATTCCCCAATAGCAAACACCAATTCGAGGGCCATTGCATATTTAGTACCTTGATTACTGAAATTAAGGAACTTACGGAAAAGAAGCAGTTCGACTATGTCATTATGGGCACTAAAGGAGCCACAGGCGCCAAGGAAGTCCTATTTGGGTCTAATACGGTCCAAGTATTTAAACATGTAAAGTGTCCTATTTTGGCCATTCCAGATGATTTTGAGTTTGAACGACCTCTTGAAATCCTATTCCCTTCAGATTATGAGGTCACCTTTACGGAAAGTCATATCAAACCCCTTTTAGATATAGCAAAAGCCTACAACAGTAGAATCAATGTGATGCATGTCTCCTTTGGTTAT
Organism: Winogradskyella aurantia; assembly: GCF_002266855.1. Taxonomy (GTDB): domain Bacteria; phylum Bacteroidota; class Bacteroidia; order Flavobacteriales; family Flavobacteriaceae; genus Winogradskyella; species Winogradskyella aurantia. The sequence goes on from NZ_NGJN01000002.1 coordinate 56,656, forward strand.
GAGTTAACGGACACCCAGAAAAAAAACAGAGATCTCCTAGAAATTTATTTTGGTAGCGTCGCCCATTTATTTCACGACATGCGCCATGAGAATTTAACCGATGCCATTGATGAATTTCAATTAAAGGCCAGGGTTAATTTGTTGGTGATGCTAAACAATAAGCACTCGTTTTTTGAAAATCTATTTTTCAAGTCTACCCTAAATCAAATAGGGTTCCATCTTAACATACCATTTTTGGTTATCCCATCACAATTATAAAAACAGGACTTATGAAACGCCAGATATTATTACCAACGGATTTTTCAGATAACGCCTGGAGTGCCATTGCTTATGCCATTAAACTTTTTAAAAATGAGGAATGTACCTTTTACATTTTGAATTCAATAGCCTTAAAGGCATCCACCATGTCCACATCTGCAACTAAGGTGTTAAGGGCTATGGAGGATAATGCCAGAAAGGAACTTTACGAATTGAAAAACCAGATAGAAACCTCAGAGACCAATACCGGTCATGAATTTATAACCATTATAAGTACACTAGACCTCTATGATGCTATTGAGGTAGAGATGGAGAAAAACCATATCGATTTGGTAGTGATGGGCACCAAAGGAGCCACGGGCGCCAAGGAGTTTTTCTTTGGCAGCAATACGGTTAAGACCATAAAGAGAATGAATAAAGGCGCCATTCTTGTCGTGCCCGATGAGTATGATTATGTCACCCCAAGACAAATAGCCTTTCCAACCGATTTTAATCGAAACTTTAGCGAAGAGGAGTTGCAGCCATTAAAAGTTATGGCGGCCTTGCACAACTCCAAAATCAGGATTTTGCACATCCACGAGGAAGAGAAATTGAGTCCAAAACAAGAACACCATTTCGATTGCTTAATAAATCATTTCGAAGGTTTTGAGTACAGTTTTCATTGGATGCCAGATTACAGTACCAAGGAAAGGGAGATCAAGGAATTTGTGGAGGACCTAGAAATTGACATGCTTTGTATGGTCCATACCAAACACAGCTGTATAGCGCGCATAACGCATGAGCCAGTAATCAATAAAATAGGGTTTAAGCCCATAGTGCCATTTTTGGTGATATCGGTTTAAGTTGATCGATATCATTGTTACAGGCCTAAGACCAATGTAAATTTAAGACCTATCCAAAATCAACAGTGATGAAACGTAAGATATTATTACCCACAGATTTTTCCAAGAATTCATGGCATGCTATTAATTATGCCCTAGAGCTTTTTGGATCAGAACCATGCCAGTTCTATCTCTTCAACGCTTTCTCCGCGACTAATGATTTAATGCAGAGCCTAATGAATATGATGCCCGGAACAGAGCTTTACGAAAAGGCAAAAGCCCACTCAGAAACAGGTTTGGCGCAAATGATGGATATGCTGGTGCTCAATCAGGACACTAAAGCCATCCATAAATTTGAGACCATTTCCATGTTCAACAGCCCTGTTGAGGGCATTAAAACCCTTGTGGATAAAAAGGATATCGAGATGATCATTATGGGCACCAAGGGCGAAACGGCCTCCATTTCCATGACTTATGGAAGTACCGCTGTAAATGTTATGGAAAAAGTGCGCCATTGCCCTGTACTGGTCGTGCCAGAAAAAGCCAAACACAGCATCCCTAAGGAAATTGTTTTTCCTACGGATTACAAGATTCCTTTTAAAATGAAGGAACTGAAGTACCTCATTGACATTGCAAAAATCACCCATGCCACCATTCAGGTCGTTCATATTGATGAAGGTGAGTTAAGTGAGGACCAGTTAAGGAATAAAGCCTTATTGCAAGACTATTTGGGTACGGTTAAGTTTAATTTTAGGTTGATGAGTCGCATGCACGTACCCACAGCAATCAAGTGCTTTGTAGAAAGCAGGGAGAGCGATATGTTGGCCTTTATCAATAAAAAGCACCTCTTTTTTGGAAGCATCTTAAATCAGGCATTGGTTAAGGAGATAGGTCACGATGCTAAGGTACCCATATTGGTACTACACGATAAAACTAATTAAAACATAAACATCATGAAAAATAAACTCATTTGGATAGATAAGGAAAAGGCGCAGGTCTTAACGGTTTTAAATGATACGGTAGATATGGAGTCTATACCATCTACGCCAGAGACCCCTGCAATTGAGGATTTGGAAAAACCTGGAGGCGCCACGGAAATTATAAAGGATAGAAAGGTGTTGGAGCGTCAAAAGCAACAGACCAAACAATTTTTTGATACGCTGACTTCCCATCTTGAGGATACTAAGCGCTTTACGATAATAGGAACAGCAGAAATGGGGCAGCACTTTGCCAGCTATTTAGAAGAGCAGCAACCCGATTTAAGTGCTAAGCTCACCGAGGTGCTAAAGTCAGATAAACTAACCGAAAACCAACTTAAGGCTAAGGCTAGGGAATTGTACAGCTCGTAAGCGCTAGTAGCATAGCATTTGGGCTAATTTAAATAGGCAGCCAGATTTCAAAACCGTACGTTACCTAAGACGTTAATTATGACACATAAATCTATAGAGGTTATCAAATCAAGTGGTAAGAGGGTCAAGTTTTCATTGAGTAAACTGCGGTCCTCCCTGAAGAGAAGTGGCGCCAGCAAGGAAACGATTGACTCTATCATCGATACGGTACGCGACGAACTCTATCAAGGTATTTCCACCAATGAAATATACAACAGGGCTTTTGCGCTTCTTAAAAAGAAAAAGAGCTCGCTCGCCTCTAGGTATAAATTAAAAAAAGCCATTTATGAGCTCGGCCCAACAGGTTTTCCTTTTGAGCGGTTTATCAAAGAGGTATTGAGCTACTCCGGCTATACCGCTGCGGTTGGGGAAATACTTCAGGGTAAGTGCGTCTCTCACGAAATTGATGTCATCGCCCATAAAGGTAAGGAGACCACAATAGTAGAATGCAAGTTTCACAGGGAACAAGGCTTAAAATGCGATGTTAAGGTGCCTCTGTATATCCAATCGCGTTTTAAGGATGTGGAGGCGTATTGGGTGGCCAATAGAAATAACCATACGGTACTTACCCAAGGTTGGGTGGTAACCAATACCCGGTTTACCGAGGATGCCATTCAATATGGTCGTTGCTGCGGCTTGTATCTCTTAAGCTGGGATTACCCAAAAGGGGAAAGCCTGCGAGACCGCATAGACCAGTTGGGACTATACCCCATTACCGTCTCTACGTTGCTGACCAACCGGGAAAAGCAGTTCTTGCTCAGTCGTAATGTGGTCCTGTGCAGGCAATTGATAGGTGATGCCTTTTATTTAGATCATCTCGGAGTTTCGGACACAAGAAAAGAAAAGATACTCAATGAGATCCAAAACCTCTGTAATGCGTAATACGGAATTATGAAACCAATAGTAACATTACATTTTTTAGGAGGTGCGGGTACCGTAACGGGCTCCAAGTTTGTATTGGAAACCTCTGAGATTAACCTTATGGTAGACTGTGGTATGTTTCAGGGCCTTAAGGAATTGCGGCTATTGAATTGGGAGGATTTACCCGTTGATGTGGCAGCCATAGATATGGTCTTGCTCACTCATGGCCATTTAGACCACGTGGGCTATTTACCGCGATTGGTAAAACAGGGCTTCAAAGGAAAGATCATGGGTACGGCACCCACTCTGGCTATCGCAGAAATCATTCTTAAGGACAGTGCCAAAATACATGAGGAAGACGCTGAACGGGCCAATAAGGAACACTATACCAAACACCAGCCGGCCCTACCATTTTACACGGTTAAAGAGGCCGAAAATACCCTGAGCTATTTCAAAGTGGCACAGGTCGATGAGTGGTTGCCCTTATCAGAGCACGTTTCGGTGCGATTCCAGTATAATGGCCATATCATCGGCGCTACCTTTATTGAGTTAGATATCAATGGTAAACGCTTTGTATTCTCTGGGGATGTGGGTAGAAACAATGACTATCTGCTAGACAATCCAAAAAAGCCCGAGTGGGCCGATTATCTTTTTATAGAAAGTACCTATGGCGATCGCAGGCACCCAGAAGAGGATCTAGACACTATTTTTGTCAATTTAATTATGGATACCCTTCAAAAAAAGGGCAACCTTATTATCCCAAGTTTTGCGGTGGAGCGCCTGCAGACCCTGATGTATGTGCTTTGGAAACTCTATCAGTCGCATAAGATTCCCAATATTCCTATTTATATCGATAGTCCCATGGGGCATAATGTACTCCAGGTATTTAAGCGCTTTCCCAATTGGCATAAACTTTCAGATGCGGAATACAACGCCATGTGCCAACACGTTAACATCGTGAGCTCCTACAAGGAAACTTGGGAGACCATTGATAATAAACGGCCTAAGGTGGTGATTGCCGGTAGTGGTATGGTTACGGGCGGAAGGGTGCTAACCTATTTGCAACAGTTCATTGATGAGCCCAGTACTACCGTACTGCTAGCGGGTTATCAAGCCGAGGGTACCCGTGGCCGACAACTTTTGGACGGCGCACACGAACTGAAGTTTTTCGGCAAATATTATCCGGTAAAGGCGAGAATTGAACATATAGAGAGTCTATCGGTCCATGCCGATCAAGAGGAGCTCTTGGAGTGGGTGAGTGGTATTAAGAACATCCCCGAACAGGTCTATTTAATACACGGTGAGGCCTGCGCCCTCAACGCCTTTAGGGTAAAACTTGAAACCACCTTAAAGTGGAGGGTAACGGTACCGAAAATAAATAGTACGGAGCGACTTGTTATTTAGTAGCAAACTGATTTATATCATTTTAGGAAATCTATAAGAGCATTACATTTAGGTTAGAAATTTTGTTTAACACTTTAAAACTAATTGATATGTCACTTATTAAATTTAACAACCGAAACCGTTTATTCCCTTGGAATAATACCCCACTAAAGGATTTCTTTAGTTCTGATGATTTCTTCTTTAACGATGGCTTCTTGGAAGAAGATTCTTTGATGCCCGCAATGAATGTTAAGGAATTAGACGATGAGTTTGAAGTTGAATTCGCAGCGCCTGGATTTAAAAAATCTGATTTCAAGGTTACTTTAGATGATCACATACTTAATGTATCTGCTAAAAAGGAAACCGAAAAGAAAGAAGAGGATAAAGATTTTATGCGTAGGGAATTTAGCTACAGCACTTTTGAACGTTCATTAAGATTACCAGAGACTGTAGATAACAAGGCTGATATCAAAGCTACCTACAAGGATGGTATACTTAAATTAGACCTTCTTAAAAAAGAACCTGTAAAGGAAACACCTAAAAAAGTTATAGAGGTTATCTAGAAATCAAAATCCAAGGCAGAGTGTATCTTTAGGTGTTTTACACTCTGCTTTTTTTAATACGCACAATCATGAAAACAATACATACCAAGGCAAGGCATACCGAATGGTTAAGTGCTGAAGAAATGCACGATGCCTCTAAATTATGGTTATCCGAATTGAAGTTCTTCGCTGAAGAACAGATCTTCTTGGAAGACTTGATCAAATCCCATACCCTGGAGTTGATCGATAAAAAGCACTTCGAGGAAAGTAAGGCTATAATCGATAGGCTTTCTGTGATGGTGAAGCAAACCAAGACCTTGACAAAAGCCGTGAAAACACACGAGCGCAATTTGTCCATAATGGTGGATGGCAAGGACCAATTAGAGGAAGAGGCCAATTATAGAAAGGAACACAGAAATCTTATAGAGCTCATAGGCGAGTTCAAGAAACGCTACCAAACCGCAAAAACCGATATATTTAAATTGGTTTCAACGGTGATGAAGGAAGGAAAGCAAAAACGACTTTTAACATAAATCATGAGATATATAGCACTCATACTATTAATGGTAATGGCTTGGAGTTGTTCGGAAACGCAACTGGTCGATTATTGGAAGAATCCAGATATTGAAACCTACAGTCCGGCTAAGGTGCTGGTAGTGGGCTTATCTTCCAATGCTGCGGCAAGGCTTCAGTTTGAGGACCAATTAAAAACGGCACTCGAGGAACGGGGCATTATGGCGGCACGGGCCACGGATATGGCCAACCTAAGTTCTGGCTCCAAAACTTTAACCGAGGAGGCCCTTAACCAACTAGAGGCCGACCTCACTGATCAAAGCTTCGATACTATTTTGTTTTCCAAAGTCATTGGCATTGAGGATAAGGTGGCCTATAAAACCAATTATGAGGGCTTTGATGAAACCTATGTGCGGTTTAAGGAAGATTTCCTGCGCTATCAAGACATGTATTACAATCCAGATTACTATGATGAATACACCATTTATCATGCTGAAACCTCCATGTACTGTATTTGTCCAACCAAGGACAGGGAACTTATTTGGAAAGGCTATATCGATATTACCGATCCACGGGAAATCGATAAGACGGTAAGCAGCTATGTCAATCTGGTGGTGATAGCGCTTGAAGAGCTCAATTTAATCGAACCTGTTGGTATGCATCCACCTATTGAAAGTGAAACTTTGGTGAACTAGAACGGGAAGTACCCGTGTAACCAAGGGTGTCGATAGGAGAGGGCCAATGCGGTAGATGCGGATAATACTATCTGATTCTCAGATGGCCATAGCAGAAAAAAAGGGTTTAGAAACCATAGTGGTATTCTAAACCCTTTTAATTTGAAATTAAAATCCTTTAAATAAACAGGAGCTGAGTACCGTCTTGATCGGCACGTGCATAGAAATCGCCGATGGTCAAAATACCATCCAACTCATCGATAAGGTCGTCTTCAGTAAGATGGAACATATCGATGGCTAATTTACAGCCCCATAGTTTACAGCCGCTATCGGAAAGGATTTCTAAAAATTCTCCTATAGGCGGCATATCCAGTTTTTCCATTTCTTTTTTCATCATCTTCGTGGCCAAGGCCTCAACACCGGGCAAACCACCAAGCATGGTGGGGATATTCATTGCCGGGTTACCCACGGTAGCCACGTGCAGATGCTCCAGTTTTTTCTTTTGTATGGCCTCTAGGCCAAAAAACGTAAAGAATATTTCGGACTCTATACCTTCCATCCGTGCACCGTTGGCCATCACAAAAGCAGCGTAGGCGTTTTCAATGGTACCCTTGGAAAGGATGAAGAGCATTTTTTTAACTTTAGTACTCATAATAGTATTTTTATTGGATTAATGAATAAAGTTGATTTATATACAGCTTTTTGGTTTTGGGATACCGGCTATTAAGGTCGATTTTTTCAACGGTCCTCCAGGGAACAGGTCGTAAAACTCCTTAATGTTGATAACTCCACTTTTTTTGATGCCCCTTATGGACAAGGCTTCATCGTTTTTGTACTTGTCCTGTAGGTAATCAATAACCTCCCAGTGTTTGTCGGTCATGTCAATACCTTGTTCCTTGGCGAGTTCAGTACCGACCTCTTTGGTCCATTGCGAGACGTCTTCTAAATACCCTTCTTCATTAACATCGATTTCTTTATTGGCGATTACTTTTTTCATGATTATATAATTTTTATAAATTAAACGATTGCTTCAATTTTTTTCCCTTTTTCAGACATGGCAGATGATACAAAAGGAATAGGGATTCCCTTGAGCAGCATATTCCAATAGACCCATCTAAAGGCCAGTTTTCCCATATGGTTCATTCTATTTTCCTTTAAGAGACGTAATGGGCCAATACCTGGGAAAGGAAAACTACCCTCAACAGGTTCTTGGTCGTAGTTAAAGTCTATGAGTAAGGCCTTGCCGCCACCGGTTTCAATAAAACAGTTGGCATGCCCGTCAAATTCGGCATCCAAAGGTTTGCCGGCCACATAGCGCAGTATATTTTCCGTAAGGATCTCGGCTTCAAAATGGGCCACGGATCCCGCTTTGGAAGTGGGTACGTTGGTAGCGTCTCCAATCACAAAAACATTCTCGTAGTCCTTGGACTGCAGTGTGGCTTTATGGGTGGGCACATAGTTGAGGTCGTCTCCCATGCCAGAACGCGCTATAACCTCATCCCCCATATTGGTAGGCACGGTGACTAGCAGATCATAGTCTACTTCGGTTTCTGCGTAATCTATGATTTTATGGTTGTCGTAATCTACGTGTTCTATATTAAAATTAGTGACTTCCTTTATGCCCTTTTCCTCTAATAAATGGTGTAGGGCTTGGGCGGCTTTTGGAGTGGTAAAGGCACCGTCCAATGGCGTCACATAGGTAATATCTACCTTATCGCGCATGCCTTTGTGCTTAAAGTAAGAGTCGGCTAAAAAGGAAAATTCCAACGGGGCAACCGGACATTTAATGGGCATCTCGGTAATATGCACTACCAGTTTTCCACCTTTCCAGTCGCGTAGTTTATCGCGTAGGGCCTTGGCGCCTTCATAGGTGTAAAAATCAAAAATGCTTTTGTGCCATTCCGGTCCGGCCATACCCTCAATTTCCTCTGGGGCTATTTTGGAGCCGGTGGCTACGATTAAAATATCATAATTGAGCGTTTCGTCCGCGTCTAAGGTCACGGTATTGGCCTCAGGGCTAATGCGCTCTATCTTTTTCTGAATGTAATTGACCCCTTTAGGGATAAACTTTTTCCCTTCTTTTTTCACCTGGTCCTCAGTGTATATATCAAAGGGGAGAAATAAAAATCCAGGTTGGTAATAATGGATTTTGTACTGATCTACAATGGTAATCTTCCATTCGGCTTTAGGCAGTTTGGATACCAAATGGTTGGCCATCATCGTTCCAGCGGTTCCTGCGCCTAATATAACTAAGTGTTTCATCGTGTTTGTGTTTTGGTGGTGTCGGTTTAGACCTAACGTTTTATTAGAACAAAGTTAATTGTAACTCAGACTATGAGACATGATATTTGTCATGTATGTGTGTAACATATGTTACATAAGGTTACCTCTTGAAACCATTGTTTTTACTGGGTGTTTCAGAGGTCTTTAATTATTTTATATCCAGGGTCCCAATACTGATATTTATCATAATTCAGCCCTTATGCTTCACCTAACTTTGTGTTTGATAACGTATTAATCAACAGGCTATTTGCAACGAACCAACCGTTAAAACGCCAGTTTTTTGCAATGTGTTTTTAAAACATTCTAATTATGAAAACAACATTTCTTAGATCACTTATTCTACTTTTTTCAATAGGCCTATATGCCCAAACCGGTCATATTATGCAAGGGGTTGGGTCCTTTAATATGTCTATGGGAGGGGCCGCCACGGGGCAGCCTTTGGATATTTCTGGTGCACTGCACTGGAATCCAGCGGCCATTTCGGCCTTTGACGACAAGATTATCAAATTTGATTTGGGCTTGTTCTATTCATCACCCGAGATAAGTTCTAGCTTACCAGCAGGGCTTCTATTTCAAGAAGGCGACTTCGGTCCGGGTTCGCCCGCCTCACCTCCGGTGTTTGGTACTACTAAGGATGATAGAGGGGTCTCCTACATGCCAGCTTTGGCCATGCTATGGGGCAATGCAGACAGCAAGCACACCTTCGGGGTATCGGCCTTTGGTATTAGTGGCTTTGGGGTAACCTTTCCACAGGAAACCAATTTACCTAGCGATTTAGAAGGTAATCCCAATCCGGATTGGAATCCCAATAATTCGAATCCGATTAACTGGCCACAAGGCCTACGGGGCTTTGGTCGTATAGAATCAGACTACATGTTGTTACAGGTGGCAGGTACCTGGGCTTATGAAATTTCAGATAAGTTCTCCTTGGGTATCCAGCCCAATATTAATTATGCCGCTTTGGAATTAGAGCCCAATCCTTTAGCATCACCAGACTTTCCAGAGTCTATGGGTGGTTCAGGTCGTGGGTATCCTAAAGCCGATAGGGCCTCAGCCATAGGCTTTGGTGCACAATTCGGACTCTTTTACGATTCAGGATCAGGGCTAAAATTAGGCGCCTCCTATAAAACCGTACAATCCTTTAGTGCCTTTGATTTTGACAATACCTACTTGGACGGCACCGCTGCACCAAATGTGGAGTTCACCATGGATTATCCCGCCATTGCCTCTATAGGTCTGGGTTACTCTATGGAAAACTTTGATATCGCTCTAGATTTTAGACGCGTGTATTACGAGGATACCGAGGGTTTTGAAGCCAGCGGCTGGGAAATTGGCGATAACGGCTTCCCCACAGGCGCGGTAAAAGGCTTTGGTTGGAAAAATATGTCCGTTGTATCGGCAGGTCTTCAATTTAAGGGTATCGATAGATTACCATTGCGTGTAGGCTATACTTATAGTTCAAATCCTATTGATGACGACTTGGCATTTTTCTCTGCACCAGCAACAGCCATTATAAAACACGCCTATCAGTTCGGATTCAGTTATGAAATTAATCCTAACTGGAGACTTGATGCCGTCTATCATTACGGTGAAAGTGGCAATGCCACTGAAGGACGCTTACTCGACCCGTCACAGATTACACCAGATAATCCGCTTGGTGAAATTCCCGGAACATCGGTATCTTATGAAATGACCACCTCCATGTTTATGGCAGGCGTTAATTATACCTTTACTAAAAAAGCGAAAGACTAAACAGTGGCTTAAGTGTCACAGGTTTTTTTGATAAATGACGAAAAAAAATCCAGCACCAACGTGCTGGATTTTTTATGTTATATCCTGTTGTAAATCTCTTAGGTGTCTCTTACCAGAGCTTACAGCCGCCTTATTGTACTGCATAAGATTGTAGCAAGGCTAGCTCGGTAAATTCCAAGGCTTTTTCGTGGGTGGCCTCCAAAATAAGTCTTGGGGCACAGCCAGAGGCTTCAGCCTCTAACCAGCGGCTGATGCACAAACACCATTTATCGCCCGCCTTTAGTCCAGGAAATTGCCATTCGGGCCGTGGGGTGCTAAGGTCGTTACCTTTTAAGCGGGTAAAGTTGAGGAAGGCATCCGTCATTACGGCACAGACCACATGGGTACCCGTATCTTGAGCCATGGTGCGGCATAGCCCATCCCTAAAATACCCCGTCATGGGGTCTAGACAACAAGGCTCTAATGCGGTTCCTAATACATTGCGTAGCATAAGCGGTTGGTTTTATTACAAAAGTATAAGGTATAGATGTCATTATATGTTAAAGTTGGGCTAAAGCTTGGGTGTGTTTTTAAGCAATAACAAAATTAAATGTAGAAGACACAAGTTAGCAGAATAACGACTTGGAAATTGTAAGGCTTTTTTTATCTTTAAAGTCCCTAAGCAATAATTCTCGTTGACTCCTTTATTGTAATTTAATAAACACCTGTATGTTTCCATAGGATTATTTGTTATGACGCATAAAGAATGCTTAGGTATTTTTGTTCTGATAATTATCTCGAAAAAAAGTACAAAAAACTAATATTATCCCAAAAACATAGATGGTATAACAATTAAATTTATACTCATATAACAAGTTGTACACAATTAAAAGAAACGATATCTAATGAATAGACATAAATACGCTGAAGACATTTCTAATTTGGATTGTGATTGTCCACCATCTGAAAATTATGTTGAAGAAGAGAAAGTGGCTTATCGTTGGGTTCATTCTGATATTGAACATCCATATAATTTTATCCCAGTTTTGAAAATTGACCCAAATAGAATTGATGATTTTGATGACTGTGATGATAAATGTAAAGGTTACGGTTTGTCTTTATTCAATGATTTAAAAAAGGCTGAAAATCGATTGACTAGTTTTTTGAAAAGAAAACCTCTGTTGGCTAAAACTTTAGGAAATGCAATTGCAGAGGGAACAATTGAAAAAAATGAGGGAATTGCTAGTGAATCTGACAAAAGAGGACATTTTACTTTTCACGAAGATGAAAGTTGTGATTTAAAACCTAAATTTACCATCGTAAAACAATTAAATAGTTGAACCAAGATTTAAGACATATAAAAGGATTCAAAATTGAAACTCTACCTTTCGAACTCGAAAAAGTAGGTGACTTAATGTATTTTGATGGTTCACTAATGAGTGTTTATAAAGACATAAATAACAATCCATTTATATTTGATTGGGTTGACTCTAACGAAGAGTTCAATAGGTGGTTAGTTTATCAAATTAATTCAACTTCTCTAAATTCATACATTATTGGAGAAAGCACTCATTATAATTTATTGAACAATCCATTAAATTCAATTGTATTCGTTTTAGACAAAGACAATGAAAATGTAATACGAAATTGTCAGGTTTGCTCACCAAATAATTTGCCTTATGACTATTTACCACATTCAGGTTTAAAATTTGAAGAAGACGATTCCAGAAATCTTGAATTAATAATTGAAAACTTCGAACTTGATTTAACTTCAGCTCAAATAGAAACCAAAGTTTTTGATATTCTGGAAGAAGCAAAAAAATCGAGCGAAGAATTAATAAATATTCATATCAAATCAACAAATAGAAAGGTTGGTTATGGCAAAATATATAGCTCGATATTAGGAAAAGCATTAACTAATTATACAGATTTAAATAAAGCAACAGCTCTTAATATTTACGACACAAAAGCTAAAATTCCAATTGAAGAAAGACCTAGGCGTAAGAAAGGAGAATTGAAAAGTATTAAAGAGATGGGCGAATTAGAATTTGTTTATGCAAAAGCTGCATCTTTTAGTATCTTCCTCAGACCTATCACAAAGCAGACTGAATTATTTGATAATCAAACTAGTTCTGAAAAAATAACTCAAACACTTTTTCAACTTTTTGATGCTAGTAAAGACTTAGAAACACTACGTGAATTCAAAACTACTTTGAATGAAGATATGTTAAATTCATACAACTCGTTCTTAAAAGAAATCAAAGAAGACGATATTGCGATTAATGTTCAATATGCAAATCCAATCAATGAAACTGTACTTATTGACACATTTAATTCAACAAAAGCAAACAACATATTAGGTAATCTCAATTCATTGGAATTCGAAAATGTTAAGGAAATAAAGACCAAAGGTGTATACAAAGCTCTAGATTCTATCTATTCTAGTTTCAAGTTTGAAAGTTTTGATGGAGATATTTATTCCGGAAAATTTTCTAAACAATTAAAAGATGGTGTTCATTTTTTAAATCTTCAAGACACATATCAAGTAACAATAGAAGTATTAGAAACAAAAAAGTCTGGAAAAAAAGGAATTAAAGAAAAAGATACTATTGTTTCCTCTGTAAAAGTTGAAGAATAACTGTGTACAACACCGTGTATAATTCATTGCTAGTTATCGCCTACTTACGAAAGTCCTCTCGGACTTTCTATTCGGTTTTTATTTGCTAAATTTATTGCTTAAACACGCAACGAAATCATACACAAACACGTTCTCTGCAAGCTGAAAAGCCAACCGCACAAACAGCGCATTTGGTTTTTGCCGACACGCAAAGCCAACGCTGAAAAAACCAAAAGAGGTGTTTCTTTTCAACGCTCGATAGAAATGAAACTATATTGAAGAAATTGAATTCGAAACTTTTTCCAACTCGGATTTGAAAAAATAACGGTCGTAATATGAAATCGGTTTAACTCCACCTATAACATTAAGATGCTTTGTCACAAAACGGGTTTTGGCCTCGAATTTACTTTTAAATAAATCTTCGTTCTCTTGAATAAATTCCAAAATACCAAGAACCGCTTCTTTGTGGCGACCGAGTTTATATGTCCCCAAAGTACGGGTTGGAAAATCTAACTGACGAAACAAAATTCTTGTTAGCTCATACTCATCTTCCTTGCAATCGTCAACCGATAAATATACCGACCACCATAATCCAGCTAAAGCGTGTCTTAAAAGGCTACTTTGAGCAGAGGAATCCAAAAACCAATGGTCGGCTATGTATTTCTTGGGGTTTGATGATTTTCCTTCATAAACATCAGCCCAGCGCTTAACCATGTATGGATATAAGTCTGCGTGAGCCAAATAAACCCATAATCGTCTGTCTGATGCTTGAATTGGCTCTAATTTTTTTAAGGCTTGATATATTGAAATTGCAGTTTTGAAATCGTCATTTACATCTAATTGACTTACCAAATCTGGAGTTACTTCTATATTTGGCAACATCAAAACTTGCTTTTTGTCATAGACAAATTCATTCCCTTTATAAAATTCTAATGTACTACCCGAATCAAGGTCATTTTTCAGTTTTTGAACATATTTGTCTTTAAAAATCAGTTGTTTTCCCATATCATACTTCGTTTTCGGATTCAATAATTACATTCAAACCTTCTAATAGGCGTTTAAAGGGATTTCCCAAAAGCCTTTGGGCTATCTCGGGAATATTTTCTTTCTCGGCAATATCCAACAACTTAAATTGCTTTTCTTCTTTCAAACGATAGGCTATCACTTTTGCCCACAAATAATCTTTATGCTCATCAAGATTATACAAAGCGGTCAAAAGTGCATTCAACACTATTGAGGAGTGAAAAACTGGAACAAATTTTACTTCTTGGGAGATGAAATCACTTCTATAAATATTGTATGAATCTGTTGGAAGCTGTATTTCAATTTTATTTTTCTTTAAATCAACATTTGTGAATTTCAAATCCTCATTTTCTACAATTTCCATAAAAGAGGAAACCGCTTTGAGCTTCTCGTATTTAATGTCTGCATTAAACGAAAATTTCCCAAAATAAGCCAAAACATCTCCTTTGTCTAAATCAAAAATATATCCATTATAATCTGGATGAGCTTCTGTATTGGAATAATCGAATATATTTTCTTTAGTTACCAAAAGACAGATAAATTCCACTTTACCTTTAACCTCTTTTTTAGGTATTTCAAACTCTATTTTACCTTTGTTGCTCACAAACAATTTCCGGAAAAGCGTGTTCGTGCAGGTAACTTCAAACAAAAATTCTGCTTTATCTTCAATTAGTAAGGTTTTTAGGTCTGCATTATCGTGCTTGCAGTGAATTTTTATTTCATAATCATCTTGCATTGAATTTATTTCTGGATTGCCCAAATCTGCAGTTCCCAAAATCGCATCTCCTAACCCCAAAACTGGATGTGGAAAACTTATATCATTGAATTTCATACGCTTTCATTTTTACGGTGTGTTTTAAATTATCTGCAAAACGCACAGTTATAAGGTTTCTTCCTGAATTCAGAGTTACATTTTTCAATTTATTATTAGAAATATTTCCATTATCTGTTGACAAAATTTCAAGACTATCATCTCTGTCATTATCTGACCCTACAAGCATTTCCAACTCTGCGTTTTCAATATCATTTTCAGAATTTATAATCATATGATGAAACACATATCCGTTTTCAACTTGTGAGGCGACTTTAAACCCTACTTTAATCAGGACTTTACTTTCCGTTGGTTCTTCTTTAATCTTTCCTTTTTCAATTTCATCAATAGGACCAGGTGGTATTGGATGTGGTGGACCATCTCCTCCACCTCCGCCTCCAGTAGTTATATCCAATTCTCCATCCTTGTCTGGTATAACATCATCTTCTTCCTGAACTTGTTGTTTTTTGGTAATAGTAGGTTGGATTTGAACTGGTTGATTATCGGTTGTTTGCAGTCCTGTTTCATCATCGGTAACTTCATTACTCATTTCTCCAGAAACACTATTGGTTAAATCACCCTCAAAATCAAATTCTTCTTCCTTTTCCAATAAATCTTCGGGAATAGATAAATATTCTTCCAATCCTTGAAATGCCAATTTTTTTCCAGTCTTAATTTTGGACAATGATTCAAGCGACCTAATAATAAAATCGCTAATTTCAATCTCAGCTTTCCGTGCCGTTTTATGGATTTTTCCTTCATTTTTGGGATGATTTTCCTTTTTCCATTCGTTATGAGCAGGGTTTTCCATTAAGCGAAGAATTTCATTTCCTCTGTCATTATCGCAAATAAATACAGCTGAATAACCATTTATCTTTCTTCGCGTTTGTTTATAAACTACCATTTTCGGCTTTCTGAAGTAAGAAGTTCGATTTGGCAAACCCTTTTCTAAATAAACGTACAGTCTTACAGTACCGACTGATTTTAATTCTTCTTCAAATAGATGAAACTGGTCCGTGGATTTTGCATATTTTACGGCCTTTAGGTATGACTTTGGATTCCAACTTTCGATTTCGTTTGCGTTACCGCTTTCAAAACCATCAGAAGAAAAGTATTCATCGATAATTTGCTCTAAATTATCTTTAGCTATTGTAACATCATCTACTTGAACGATTAATTTATTGTCGTGAATTGCTAACCAAAAATTATTTAGAACAGATTTAATCATTAGTCTTTTTCGTTTTGGTTCGTCCCATAAACCAATAATGTTTACGTCTGTTCCCGCTTCTGTTCTTTTAAAAAATTCTGGAATATTGTCTTCTAACTGAACAGGTTCACCATTATTATTGTCATAATATCCGTATGCAGTCAACTTATCATTATCACTATTTTTGTGAGTTGTCAAAATAGTTGAGCCTTCGAAAAAGAAATCATTAGAGTTAGTTAGTGTAGAAACAATAATGGTTTTTATGGGAGAAAGTGTGTAATAAGCTCCTTTACCAAATCCAAATGACCCTCCTGAACCTTGACTTTTTGCACTTACACCACCAGCACGCAAAAAAGCATAAAAAGGAGATTTTGTATTATTTTCATCATACCTCATTCCAATCGTATTATAATCTGAAATTTTCAAGCAAGACAGATTTAGCCTTTTTTTTCCGTCAACGTCACCATTGAGGTAGTACAACATATCTTTGAACAGCCTTTCGGCGTTGTCATTATCGTGATAATAAGACTTACATTGTTCTATATTTTTCTCTATATCAAAAAGATTGGGATAGTCATTTCTGTTTAAATCGAAGAACGAAAAATTAACCTTTACAGGTTTGTTTTCATCATTAACAGCATCTAAAGAATTTTGAATGGCTTCCCTAACAATTGAATAGTAAGGTTGGCCTTTGAATTTCTCGTCAACTGGATCGTTTGGCCCAACATCTCGACCACCTTCTGCTTTAAAATGCCATTTACATCGTTTTTCCATTATGATAATATTAAAAAGAAAATCCTCCTTTATTGCTTTTGTTAAGTTCTTTATCGTACAAAATTCTCGTTTCTTTTAAAGTCCGATTGATTTCTTTAAACATTAACTCTACATCTTTTTGAGTGTATTCGTAATTGTTTTTATTGGCACAATTACCGAGTAAGTTTAGGTAATCTATAACTTTTTGAACCCTGTTAGATGCTACTTTTTCAAATCTATCTCTGCGTTTTGAAGCCATCATATATATTTTAAAAGGTAAATATAGGGTACATTTAGCTTTATTACAAATAAAAAAACTATATATTTTATATGTAGTGTATATAAACAACATATAAATCATTATTAAAAGCAAATAAAATTCACGGAAATTCGTTATTTTGTGGTCAAATATCTTTTAAAATATTTAATGCAAAATCGTACGATAAAAGCAGTAGATTTTTTTTGTTCTGGAGGCGGTATGAGCTTCGGAATGCAACAAGCTGGCATAAAAGTTATCGCTGGAATTGATTTTGATGAAAGCTGTAAAGAAACATACGAATCAAATATAAAAGATGCAAAATTTATTCATGCTGATGTTTTTGAACTAAAAGAAAAAGAACTAGAAAAGAATCTTTCTCTCAAAAAAAATGATGACAAACTCGTACTTATCGGTTGCAGTCCTTGCCAATTTTGGAGTATCATAAATACCGATAAAACAAAATCGGCCAAATCCAAAAATCTTTTAGTTGAATTTTCTCGCTTTGTCAAATATTTTAGACCTGGATATGTTGTAGTAGAAAATGTTCCTGGAGTATTGAGAAAGAAAGAAGAAAGTGGGTTGAATGAATTTATAGAATGGCTAAAAACAAATGGTTATTCAAATCCTCATTTTAAAGTACATAACGTAAATAACTTCGGTGTTCCACAAAATAGAAAGCGATTTACCTTAATAGCTACGCGTCTATCAAAACAGGAAATTCAACCTATCGAAATAGAAGGGGAAAAGCTTACGGTAAAAGATGTATTGGGAGAAGAAAACGGATTTCCAAAAATTGAAGCTGGACACAAAGACTTAACAACTTTTTATCATAGTGTACCAAACATAAGCGACACAAATAAAAAACGTCTAAAAAAAGTAGCCAAGAATGGTGGGAACAGATTTGGTTTTTCAAATGATCCGGAATTGCAATTAGATTGTTTTGTTGGTAGAGATGATTCATTTAAAGATACTTTTGGTCGCTTGTGGTGGAACAAGCCTTCGCCAACCATAACTACAAAATTTTTCAGTATTTCAAACGGTCGGTTTGTACATCCAGAAGAAGATAGAGCCCTGTCAATAAGAGAAGGTGCTACTTTACAATCTTTCCCGAAGGACTATATTTTTAAAACAATGAGTATTGCAAAAACTGCACGAATGATAGGAAATGCTGTTCCACCCAAGTATGCAGAAGCGATTGGTAGGGCAATAATTAATGCCAATGCCTAAAGCCATACACATTTGCAATTCGCTAAGGCCAAAACACAAGCCGAAAATTACGTGCTAAAATCCACTACTTTTCATATACAATACCGTTTGTAGAAAGTTAAAAGTGAACTACCAACCACTCATCACCAAACACGCCTCACGCCTCACACATCACCACATCACCGCCTCACCGCATCACCGCATCACCGCATCACCAATCACCATTCACGCCTCACGTTTAGTCCCCTTACTTTTTCACTACCTTTACAAAAAATCAACACAGACTATACCATACAATGGATATAAAATTAGCAGTACTTATAGATGGGGATAACATCCCTTCGGCCTACGTTAAGGAAATGATGGAAGAAATTGCCAAATACGGCAACCCTACCATCAAGCGTATTTATGGCGATTGGACCAAGCCACATCTGTCCAAATGGAAACACATGCTCTTGGAAAATGCCATTACGCCCATACAGCAATATGGCTATACCACGGGAAAGAACGCCACGGATTCTGCCATGATCATCGATGCTATGGATATCCTCTATTCCGAAAAAGTGGATGGCTTTTGCCTGGTCTCTAGCGATAGCGATTTTACACGTTTGGCCACCCGACTACGCGAAGCGGGTATGCTGGTCTATGGCATTGGCGAAAAGAAAACCCCAAATCCCTTTATCGTGGCCTGCGATAAATTTATCTATATAGAGATTTTAAAGCATCAGGTGGCCCAAGGCGCATCAGATACCACAACCACTGAAAAAACGACGAAGAACGTCTACGATAAGATCACGCAAAAAGAGATTCGGTTTATCGCCTCTACCATTGAAGATATTGCCGATGAGGATGGCTGGGCCTTTTTGGGCGATGTGGGCAGTTTACTGCAAAAGAAACAACCCAATTTTGATTCGCGAAATTATGGCTTTCAGAAATTAACGCCTTTGATTAATTCCATTCCTAACTTTGAGATTGAGCGCCGTGAAGACGCTAGAGGCCGTATGAAACTGATTTATGTGCGGATTAAGGAAACAGCGGGCAAGGGGAAACGACGGTAAATCGGTGATGCGGTGATGCGGTGATGCAGGCAAGCCATGGGTTGATTAGGTTTATGGGCGGAGTACAAAGCTGGTATTCTTGATTGTTCAAGTTTGACGGGCCAAGACCCAAGAACCAGGAACCAAGAAGCAAGACCCAAGAGTCAAGAACCAAGAGTCAAGAGCCAAGAGCCAAGAGCTAAGGGCCAAGAGCCAAGAGCTAAGGGCCAAGACCCAAGAGACACGAGCGGGCAGTGGGAACTGTGCGTTAGCAAATTTTTGTAAGTAAGCTGGCCTAGCAATTAATTTTATACGGTGTTGTACTTAGTGCTTTTTTAATATTTCAATTAATTTTGTATTTACATACACAATTTCTCTTCCTATTTTTTGAGATTTTAATATACCTATTTTTTCCATTTTTTTTAAATATCGAGAAGCTGCTTTCCTCTCTACATTTAACTTTTCAACAACAAACTCTATTTTAGAATAAGGTTGCTCAAAGAGTAATTCGATCAATTCTTTTCTATAAATTTTTGGTTCTTTTTCTTGTGCAAATAGTATCGTTTCATCTAATAATATTTTTATTGAGTTTATTTTTTCAATAGTTCTGGTTGATGTTACTTCAACTGCTTTTAACATATAAATTATATACTCAGACCATTCATCTTTATTATTGACGGTATTAAGTAAACGATAATACTCTGCTTTGTTTTGATTTATATATGAACTTAAATATAGAATAGGAATATCTAGAAGTTCGTTTATAATTAGGTATAGAATGTTTAGAATTCTTCCAGCTCTTCCGTTGCCATCATAAAAAGGGTGAATACTTTCAAACTGATAGTGTAAAATAGCTAAATTAATTAGTGGGTTTAAATCGTTCTGTTTAAGGTTATAATGTTCTAAGAAATTACCTAACAAATCCAAGATCTCGTCTTTTTCTTGTGGTGGTGTATAGACAATTTCTCCAGTTTTATCGTTTTTTAATACAGTTCCAGCCGTTGAGCGAATTCCAGCATTATTTTCAATAATTGTTTTTTGAATTGTTTCAATATCTTTTAACTTTAAAAATCCTTGTTTTTTTATGAGCTCGAAACCAGAAAAAATAGCTCTTCTATAATTTATAACTTCTTTAACTTGAGTTGGTTGTTTAGTGTTTGTAGCTAACGCTTTATATAGTTCATCTTGAGTGGTAATAATATTTTCTATTTCTGAACTATCTTTAGCTTCTTGTAGAACAACTGCATTAACCAACATTTCTTGATTGGGAATAGTTTTAGCAATTCCTTTGAGTTCACCTAATGAATTTGAAGATTTACTCAACTGGCGCAGAATCTCAATGGTTTCTACTTTTTCCCTTTTTGGTGGAAGTTTTGAAAGTGTATTGATTTGGGACATTTTATCTCTTATAATTTTAATATGTACCAAAAATACGTAAAATAGTACAAATTAAAAAGATATGTGACTTTTGTCCCGCATTAAGTACCATACCCAACAGCTAAGGGCCAAGAGCTAAGAGCCAAGATTCAAGAACCAAGAATCAAGAACCAAGAGCCAAGAACCAAGAGTCAAGAACCAAGAGTCAAGAAGCAAGAACCAAGAGTCAAGAACCAAGAGTCAAGAGCCAAGAGCCAAGATTCAAGAACCAAGAATCAAGAACCTAGAGCCAAGGGCCAAGAACCAAGAGTCAAGAACCAAGAGTCAAGAAGCAAGAACCAAGAGTCAAGAACCAAGAGTCAAGAGCCAAGAGCCAAGAACCAAGAGTCAAGACCCAAGAGCCAACAGCCAACAGCTAACAGCTAATGGCCAATCCTAAGAATGAGCTTGTCGTTTTTTCTTAAAATAACTGAGGATAAACAAAAGGCCCACCAACACAAAGGGGATGGTAATGCCCGCCACAATCCAAAGGCTAAGGGCCATGGAATGGTTCATAGCATAATTATGGTTGTAAATAATAGGCGTGAACACAAGACCTATAATCATAAAAAGCAGACCGCCAATTAATTCCTTTTTCCAAGCCAAAATGAGTAAGCCAATTAAAATATAGGACGGTATAAGGTGGATTAAAAATCCTGTGATTTGTTCCCAGAGTGGGAGTTCAGGTGAAAAGGCGTCCAAGGCAAAGAGACTTATAAATAAAATGGCCAGTATACAGAGTACACGCGGTGACCAATGTAGTATGTGTTGTGACCTTGTCATGGGTTTTACCTAAGTGTAGCACTAGGCTACAGGATTTATAGAATTAAAGGTAATTAGGACGGCAGCAACGCGCAATGAGGACGGTCAGTTTTTCTGTTTTTAGGTTTAAAAAGTTCAGAGAATTAGCTAGCGCTGATTCTTTAGGGGGAGGCTGTACAACAGCAAAAGTCCATGTCACCTGCGGTGCCACAGGTACTTTTTTTTGCACCAAGGTTTAGAAGCTATTTTGAGAATTAGCTAGCGCTGATTCTTTAGGGGGAGGCTGTACAACAGCAAAAGTCCATGTCACCTGCGGTGCCACTGGTATTTTTTTGTACCAAGGTTTAGAAGATGTTTAGAGAATTAGCTAGCGCTGATTCTTTTGGGGGAGGCTGTACAACAGCAAAAGTCCATGTCACCTGCGGTGCCACTGGTATATTTTTGTACCAAGGTTAAGAAGATGTTTTGAGAATTAGCTAGCGCTGATTCTTTAGGGGGAGGCCTTACAACAGCAAAAGTCCATGTCACCTGCGGTGCCGTTGGTATTTTTTTAACCAAAGGTTGGAAGTCGTTTGGAGAATTAGCTAGCGCTGATTCTTTAGGGGGAGGCCTCACAACAGCAAAAGTCCGTGTCACCTGCGGTGCCACTGGTATATTTTTTCACTGAGGTTAAGAAGATGTTTTGAGAATTAGCTAGCGCTGATTCCTTAGGGGGATGCCTCACAACAGCAAAAGTCCGTGTCACCTGCGGTGCCACTGGTATTATTTCACACTGAGGTTTAGAAGATGTTTGGAGAATTAGCTGGCGCTGATTCTTTAGGGGGAGGCTGTACAACTGCAAAAGTCCATGTCACCTTCGGTGCCACTGGTACTTTTTTTTGTACCAAGGTTAAGAAGCTATTTGGAGAATTAGCTGGCGCTGATTCTTTAGGGGGAGGCTGTACAACAGCAAAAGTCCATGTCACCTTCGGTGCCACTGGTACTTTTTTACCCCACTTCACTTTGAGCAAGCTCAAGTTTGTGGTATAAAAAAATCCAGCACGTTCGTGCTGGACTCTTGCTGTTGTAGCGAGATCGAGAATTGAACTCGAGACCTCCGGGTTATGAATCCGACGCTCTAACCAACTGAGCTACCTCGCCATTATTGCGGCTGCAAATATATAAACAAAATCATCGACTGCAAACAGATGAATCTAAAAAAATATTTTTCTCAGATAGTTTTGAATTGTACCATAATTGTATATATTGAGCACATAATACAAAGCTTATATGGACGACAAAGAAAAATTTGAAATGGAGTTTGTGATTCACGCTTCGCCATCATTATTATACCAGTATCTCTCTACACCATCAGGGCTTTCCGAGTGGTTTGCAGATAATGTCAATTCCCGCGGCGAACTCTTTACCTTTATCTGGGACGGCTCCGAGGAAAAAGCAAAACTGCTCAGCAAGAAAAGTGGTGAGCGCATTAAGTTTCGTTGGCTGGTTGATGAGGAGGATGGGTATTCCTATTTTTTCGAAATGCGTATCCAAGTGGATGAGATTACAAAGGATGTGTCTTTGATGATTACGGATTTTTCTGAGGAAGATGAAATTGAAGAAGCCAAAATGTTATGGGATAACCAAATCTCTAGCCTAAAGCAAGTTTTAGGTTCGGCTTAACAAAAGACCAACTATTCTAAACTATATTTGTCTCGTTTTTATCTAAATAAAACGAGATTTTTTTTATGATTAATGTCAACGGCGCTTTACTTCCAGAAACCGATGTTACCTTAGCTATAGAAAATAGGGGCTACAAGTATGGCGATGCCCTTTTTGAAACCCTCAAGGTCGTTAATGGTAAGATTTTCTTTTGGGAAGATCATTATTTTAGATTGATGGCGTCCATGCGGATCATGCGTATGGATATTCCTATGAGCTTCACCATGGAATTTCTAGAAGCCGAAATTTTAAAAACCCTAGACGCCAATGACCTCCTAAAGTCCAGTGCCAGGGTACGACTTAATGTAGATAGAGGCGTGGGCGGTAAGTACTTGCCTTCTGCTGACGCTGAGGTCCAGTTCAACATTGTTGTGGAGCCGCACGATAATCCGTTTTATACCATTGCAGAAGAGCAAGACTATGTGGTGGATCTCTATAAGGATTATTATATGGCGCCCGGCTTGCTGTCTGGCTTAAAGTCCAACAACAAAGCGCTTCAAGTGATGGGTAGTATCTACGCCGAGGAAAACGACCTGGCCAATTGCCTCGTACTCAATACCAACAAAAGTGTTATCGAGGCCCTTAACGGCAATCTCTTTTTGGTGAAGGGCGACCGTATTAAAACACCACCGTTGGAGGATGGCTGCCTAAAAGGCGTGATGCGCAAACAAATCCTTGAGGTGCTGTCTAAGGATGTCAACCTGTATGTGGAAGAGGCCTCCATTAGTCCCTTTGAACTCCAAAAAGCCGATGAGCTCTTTATCACCAATGTCATAAAGGGCATTGTGCCCATAACCAAGTATCGTAAAAAGGACTACGGTAACGCCTTTGCCAAAAAGGTGCTGATGAAGTTAAATACGCAATTGCGCTTGACTTAATTGTAGCTTGGATTTTCGGGAGCGTTAGACCATATGCTGTAATCTCCACCGAGTTCCAACATTTTGTCCCGCCAAAACGTACTGCAGGATTTTGCGATGATGTCGTTAGCGTACACATTTTCGGTAACCAACCAGGCATTGGATTGCAATTCATTGTCCAGCTGCTCTTCCGCCCAGCCCGCATAACCCAGAAAGAAGCGGATGTCGGTTTTTGAGATACGCTCGGTATTGATGAGTTCTAAAACCACACTAAAATCACCACCCCAAAATATCCCATTGGATATTTCTATACTGTTGGGAATTAAATCGGGCGACTTATGTATAAAGTAGAGATTATCCTGTTCCACCGGGCCACCGTTATAGACGGTAAAATCGGCATCGGTACCTTCAACGAGGTCCTGGAGTTTGTAATCTAGTGGTTTGTTTAAGATAAAACCAACAGAACCTAGGGCGTTATGATCGGCCAAAAGAATAACCGCGCGATTAAAAGATAAATCACCAATTATGGACGGTTCTGCAATCAAAAGACTGCCTTTTTCCGGTCTGCTCATAGGTATAACCTTGTTTTAAGACGTTTAAATCTATACTATTTTTATTAAATAAACAAGGTAAACGGTTTAAACTTAGCACAAAAAAAACCTGCTCGATAGAGCAGGCTTTATATTTTAAAAGGAAATTGCTTTTAGTTAACAGCATTGCTTAAGTCAGAACCTGCCTTAAACTTAACTACATTTTTTGCTTTAATCTTGATAGTCTTTCCAGTTTGTGGGTTTCTTCCTTCTCTTGCAGCTCTTCTAGATACTGACCAAGAACCAAAACCTACTAAAGAAACTCTGTTTCCTTTTTGTAAAGCGCCTTCAATGTCAATTAACATAGAATCTAATGCTTTTTTTGCAGCTGCCTTAGTAATTCCAGCATTCTCTGCCATACCATTGATTAAATCTGTTTTGTTCATAAAGTTTTAATTTAAATTGTTAAAAATTAGGTTTTATAATAGTATTTGTTAAAACCGTATACAAATTTATTAGTAAAATTAAGCTACGCAAGGAATAGCAAGGGAAATCGGCGTTTTTGTTGATAAGTCAAGCCATTTGTTAATAAAGGAATGTCATTTGTCGGATTTTTTTCTATACCACTGGTTACAAGGGTTTACAATAGTTTGGCCTTTTTTGAAAATGTATACCCATTTAAAAGCGATTTAACATCCATTTTTCGCTTTCCGGGAAGTTGTAGCTCTAGGATTTCAATAAAGCCACCCTCGCAGGCTACTTTTAGGCTGTCTTTGGCGGCAATCAACTGTCCAGGTTCTAGGTGGTGGGTATCGCGCTCTTTGCTAATACCATAGATCTTAACCGTGAGCTGTTCCCGGTCATCGTTGGCCAAATAGCACGAGGCAGCTGGAAATGGATTTAAGCCTCTTATTTTATTGTAGATCGTGTCCAAGGGTGCCGTCCAGTCGATCTTACAATTATCGCGGTTGAGTTTGTAAGCGGTTTTTAAGGGGCCCGTTTGGGCTTGTACTTGGGGTGCTACCGCATTGGCCTCGATCTGTTGCACCGTTTTAATGACCAGTGCACTGCCAAGGGCCATCAGTTTATCGTGAAGTTCACCAACCGTAGTGTCTTCGTCTATCGCAGTTCGCTCGCTTAAGATAATGGCGCCTGTATCGATTTTATCATCAATAAAGAAGGTAGTGACCCCAGTTTCGGTCTCACCATTGATAATGGCCCAGTGGATAGGTGCCGCGCCTCTATACTGTGGGAGCAAGGAGGCATGGAGGTTAAAGGTGCCGTAGTCTGGCATTTGCCAAACCACTTTGGGCAACATCCTAAAGGCCACCACAATTTGTAAATTTGCTTCTAGGGCCTTGAGTTGCTCTATAAAGGTTTCGGATTTCAGATTGGTGGGCTGCAATACGGTTAAGTTGTGCTCCAAAGCAAAGGCTTTAACGGCCGAGGCTTTTAGTTTTTGTCCCCTTCCGGCAGGGCGGTCTGGTGCCGTGATAACACCAACCACGTTATAGTTGTGATCTAACAAGGCCTTTAAGGTAGCCACAGCAAAATCTGGCGTACCCATAAACACGATTCTCAGGTCTCTTTTGGTTGTCATAATAGGGTGTAGGTGTTTTTAGCGGTTAAGGTTATTTTTTTTAGTTCCAAGAGTTCATTAAGGCCGTGGATCAAGGCTTGCTCCGAACAGTGCATGGTATCGAGTAACTGACGCGAAGATAAGGCTTCGGTCTGAAGTGTCTCTAAAATAGCAGCTTTAAGTCCATCAAGGTCCGTGCGGTGTGTTTTAGGCTGTTTGGATTGGCATACCGAACATATACCACAAGCCTCATGACCGGTTTCCCCAAAATAGTCCAACAGATAGAGGCTCTTGCATACGCTATCATTATTGACATAGCTGATGACCGCTTCAATCTGGCGCTGCTTCAGTTGGTTTTGTTGTTCAATTATTTTGGCAATAGGATTAATGGTAATATCGTCTTCCCGCGGTTTTAAAAAGGTGATTTCAGAATCGGTATGGGCCATTTCAAGGCTAATGATACCATCTTTCTCTAAGCGCTGTAACTGTTCGATAACCGTTTTTTCAGGAAGATTACACTTCGTTACCACCAAGTTAAGGTCTACCTTGGTATCATAATCAAAAATACCACCGTAGGTGCGCAATAGTACCTTGACCACGGTGTTGAGTTCCATATGCTTTTCCAGATAGCTGAATAAGGTCGTATTTGAGGTAATGAACTGTATCTTGGTCCTAAAGTTAAAGTGCTGCACCAACGCTATAATACCGTTTCTATCCAATACCAACAGGGCATTGTAGGTGTTACTGGCGCTGAGCTTATAGGTGTTACAGAATTTTCTGAAATCGAGTTGGTGGGAACTGTTTTCGCCTTCACCATAGGAGACCTGGAAATAATTACACAACTTATTGTATACCAATTTTACGTCGCTCACATCAGGTAAGCTATTTAGGAACTGTGACTTAAGATGATCTTCATCGATCTTCTGTTTTAAGATATAGGCATAGGCCGCTTCACCATCTCTTCCGGCTCTACCGGCCTCTTGATAATAACTCTCTAGGCTTTCAGGTAAATTAAAGTGAATCACAGTCTTGACATTGGCCTTGTCGATGCCCATGCCAAAGGCCGTAGTGGCCACCATGATTTGTTGTTGTTCGTTCATCCATTGCACCAAGCGTTGTTGCTTTTCCTTGTTGGTTATGCCTCCGTGATAGAAAGTAGAGCTAAATCCTTGCGCCTTTAGGTAGTTATGGATGTCCGTCGTGGCCCTGCGGTTTCTCACATAGATAATGGAAGGCCCCTCGTGGATTTTTAAAATATGCTGTAATTGAAAGAGCTTATCATCGGTATGAACCACGTGATAGGCAATGTTGGGCCTTTCAAAGGAGGCCTTGAAGATTTTGGGATCTATAAAATCTAGATTCTCAATGATATCAGCGACCACATGAGGTTTGGCCGTGGCGGTCAATGCAATGCAATTGACCTGTGGTTGCAGTTCCCTAAGGGTTTTAATGTGCTTATAGGCCGGTCTAAAATCATTGCCCCATTGGCTGATGCAGTGGGCCTCATCCACAGCAATGAGGTTGACGTTCATACGTTGGATGCGCTCTTGTACTAGGGTCTGCTGAAGCCGTTCGGGCGATAAATAGAGAAACTTATAGTTGCCGTAAATACAATTGTCCAGTAGGGTATCCAAGTCGGCATAAGAGATGCCAGAGGTAAGGGCTATGGCCTTGATGCCTTTTGTTTTAAGACTGTTTACTTGGTCCTTCATCAAGGCAATTAAGGGCGACACCACAATACATATCCCATCTCTTATTAAGGCTGGAATTTGAAAGCATATGGATTTGCCACCGCCTGTGGGCAATAGGGCGAAAGTATCCTCATTGGCCAATACCGCTTCTATAATCTCCTCCTGAAGTGGTCTGAAAGACCTGTGGTTCCAATACCGTTCTAAAACCTCAATGGGGTGCATCATTTTAAATTTAGCGTATCTAACAAGAAGTTAGTTCTTTTTTCAATGGATTCAAAAGGAACATCGATTAAATCGTAGCCAAAACGGGTATAGGTCTTGACGAGCTGGTCGTGTATGGCAGAGGCTTCTTCAAAATTTTCATAGCGCTCACTGTCGCTAACAAAAATATCACGCCATGGAGCCAAAATAAAAACCTTGTCGTATCTATGGGTTTTACAGGCTTCTACAAAGTGATGCGGGTAGGAGTCGCCGGAATATTCCATATAGGCTACAATATCCGGAATGCCGCGGTCTAAAAATACGGCGGGCTGTCCTTCGTTATGGGCCTTGTGGAATTGTTCGGCTCGACCGTCTAGTAATTTTTGACTAAATAGAAGTGGTTCAGATAAAAAAAGTTGATCAATGCCATTTTGTCGCGCTTCTAAGGTAATATCCCGAGCGATCTCGTCATAGCAAGTAAAGCCTAGGTTTTTTAGGTGGTTTATGATGGATGATTTTCCTGTGCCGGGCCCTCCGGTGATCACGACTTTCTTAGAATTCAAACTGGCAGTATTTTTGAAGTAATGTGGGTAACAAATAATAACACTGAAAAATGCGAAGATAGCTGTATCTTTGCAATTGAAAAATTTTAGCATGGACGAAAACCGTAAAACAGAAGAATTCTATATAAAGTTAAAAGGGCAACTGCAGGATACTGCACTTTGGCCTACCGAATATCTTTATAAATTTATCGTCATTACCGAAGAGGCCAAGATAGATGAGCTAAAATCCTTATTTAACCATCAGGGTGCCGTGATAACCACGAGATTATCAAAGAACGGCAAGTACACCAGTGTCTCTGTGAACGTGCGTATGAAAAACCCAGATGCTGTTATCGTAAAATATAAGGAAGTGGCCGCAAAGATAGAAGGTGTAATTTCTCTTTAAAAGTTCGGGGAAGCTCCGTATTTTTTTGTACTTTGCGACAGACCTAAACGCTACGGGTTAACAATAACACACTACACAATTTACCATTTTGATTGACGATTTAGAATACAACACAGAGCGGGAACATTTAATTATACCAGAATATGGCCGTCATCTTCAAAAGATGATTAACTATGCCAAATCTCGCGAAACAAAAGAAGAACGCAATAAATTAGCAAAGGCCATTATTTCCGTTATGGGAAATTTGCAGCCCCATCTTAGGGACGTACCGGATTTTCAGCACAAGTTATGGGATCAGCTTTTTATTATGGCCGATTTTGAATTGGATGCAGATTCACCATATCCAAAACCCTCCAAGGAAGAACTGAGCTCAAGACCTGACCCTTTAAGGTACCCACAAAACCATCCCAAATACCGCTTTTACGGCAACAATATCAAGACCATGATAGATGTGGCCTGTACTTGGGAAGAAGGTGACATGAAAGAAGCTTTGGTCTATACCATTGCTAACCACATGAAAAAATGCTACCTCAATTGGAATAAGGATACCGTTGAGGACGAGGTCATCTTCAAACATTTATATGAATTGTCCAACGGGAAAATCAACCTTAAGAACAGCGAGGAAGACCTTACCGATGCAACAAGCCTTATGCGCACTAAGTCCAAGTACAGCGGACATAAAAGTGGCTCAAAAAAAACTAAAAAGAAATATTCCAGCAATAGAAAACGTTATTAAAACGTATGGGAACATTTAAAATCGAAGGTGGCCACAGGCTTCAAGGTTCTATCAAGCCTCAAGGCGCCAAAAATGAAGCATTGCAGATTCTATGTGCTGTACTGCTCACACCAGAAACCGTTACAATACACAACATTCCTGATATTGTAGATGTCAACAAGCTTATAAACTTACTGTCTAATCTTGGGGTAAAGGTAGACCAATTAGGTCCTAATTCGTATAGCTTTAAGGCCGATAATATCAACCTGAACTATTTAGAATCCGAACAATTTAAGATCGAGGGAGGCAGCTTAAGAGGTTCCATTATGATCGTGGGGCCATTGTTGGCTCGCTTTGGTAGAGGTTATATACCAAAACCTGGAGGCGATAAAATTGGGCGTCGCCGTTTAGATACTCATTTTGAAGGTTTTATTAATCTCGGAGCCAGTTTTAGGTACAATAGAGAGGACCACTTCTACGGTGTAGAGGCCGAAAAATTAAAAGGTACCTATATGCTTCTGGACGAAGCCTCGGTAACCGGAACTGCAAATGTGGTGATGGCAGCTGTTTTGGCCGAAGGTACCACAACCATATATAACGCTGCATGTGAGCCTTACCTGCAACAATTGTGTAAGATGCTTAACCGCATGGGCGCGAAGATTTCAGGAATAGGGTCTAATATGCTCGTCATTGAAGGGGTGGATAGCTTAAAAGGTACCGAGCATACCATGTTGCCGGATATGATTGAAATTGGTAGCTGGATTGGTCTTGCTGCCATGACAAAAAGTGAGCTGACCATTAAAGGTGTGAGTTGGGATGACCTAGGGCAAATACCCAATGTATTTAGAAAATTAGGGATTACCGTTGAACAGCAGGGAGACGATATTCATATTCCCGCACATACGGATGGTTATCAAATCCAAAAGTTTATTGATGGCTCCATACTTACGGTAGCGGATGCACCATGGCCCGGTTTTACACCAGACCTTTTAAGTATTGTCCTGGTGATTGCCACACAGGCCAAAGGGGAGGTATTGATACATCAAAAGATGTTTGAGAGCCGCTTGTTTTTTGTGGATAAGCTAATTGATATGGGCGCCAAGATCATTTTGTGCGATCCGCATAGGGCAACAGTCATAGGGCACAACTTTAAATCACAGTTAAAGGCCACCACCATGACCTCTCCAGATATAAGGGCAGGTATCTCTTTATTAATAGCGGCATTGTCTGCCAAAGGTACATCGACCATACATAATATAGAACAAATTGATCGCGGCTACGAGAATATAGAGCAGCGCTTACGGTCTATTGGTGCTAGGATTCAGCGTTTGGATACCAACTAGTTTTAGTAGAATTTAAAATAGAAGCAACTAAAAAGCCTTGAGACTAATCAAGGCTTTTTTAATTGTTTATTGAAATGGTTATTTCTTTGAAGACATCGCTGTCTTACATTTTGTAACGTCAGGGATTTGTTTTTATTGTGCTGCGCATTAAAAATTTATAATTTATTGATTTAAGGCTGTCTTATAGGTTTCTAGGCAGCGTTCCCTTGCCACTTTATGATCTACCATTTTTTCCGGGTACTGCTCCGTATCAAATTCTGGAACCCATTTTTTTATATAGGCTCTATTTTTATCGAACTTGTCGATTTGTGTCGTTGGATTAAAAATCCTAAAGTAAGGTGCCGCGTCTACGCCAGATCCTGCAACCCATTGCCAGTTGCCCACATTGCTCGCCATCTCGTAATCGTGTAGTTTCTCAGCAAAATAAGATTCACCCCATCGCCAGTCAATTAAGAGGTGTTTGCACAAAAAACTACCCACTAACATACGCACACGGTTGTGCATAAAACCGGTCTCATTCAGTTGCCGCATACCGGCATCAACCAAGGGATAGCCTGTTTTTCCCTCGCACCATTTTTTAAAATCGTCTTCGTCATTTCGCCACTCAATACGGTCGTATTTAGACTTAAAGGACTTGTCCTTGGTCTTTGGGAAATGCCACAGGATTTGCATAAAAAATTCGCGCCATATCAATTCTTGCCAAAAGGTCTCGTTCTCCTCGGCCATGGCTTTTTGCATCATCTTGCGAACGCTCACTGTTCCAAAGCGCAAGTGCGGTCCCAAACGTGAGGTCGCTTCCTGGGCAGGAAAATTCCGGGTGTCTTCGTATTCCTTGATGAGCGTTGGGGACACATCGTAGGGATGGATCTTCTGGGAAGATCTTTCAAAACCAATATCTGACAGGCTTAGGTTAGGCAAGCGCGAATGGGCCACGAGATTATCGAGAGCGTCTTCAGTATTGTAAATAGTAAAGTCTATTGTTTTGAAGGTGTCCTTCCAGGTGCGCATATACGGCGTGTATACCACGTAAGGGTCGCCATCTTTCTTAACGACCTCATCCTTTTCAAAAATAACTTGGTCCTTAAACGTATGGAATGCTATAGCATGTTCGGTTAGAAGTGCCTCAATTTCGCTATCACGTGTTCTGGCATAGGGCTCGTAATCACGGTTGGTATAGACCGCAGCTATATCGTAATCTTTAACAAGGGTTTTAAAGATGTCTATAGGCTTACCATGGAATATCGCTAAGCTACTGCCATACTGGTCTTGAAGGGTTTGCCTCATGGCTTGTAAGGTATCATGGATAAAGCTGACCCGAGCATCGTCTTTGGGCAATTTATCTAAAATTTCAGAATCAAAGATAAAGATGGGCATCACAGGGCGCTCGGCTTTTAAGGCCTTGTAAAGTCCAACATTATCGTCCAATCTTAAATCGCGTCTAAACCAAAATATACTAATAGGGTCATTCATGATGAAACCATTGTTTAATTCGTTAATAAAGTTTGAGTTAATAGTTGCCAAAAATAGCTTCCATCTGTTCTTTTCTAAACTGGAAAATAGCGTCTAGCTTAGGCTTTACTAAAAAAGGGTGCACCCATTGGCCTAGGATTCCAAAAGGGACCTTGTAATCTATAATATCTTCCATTTCCACACCACCATCAATTTTGTGGATAAAATGCTTGTGGTGCCAAAAAGCGTAGGGCCCGTAGAGCTGCACATCCACAAAATACTTACCCTCGTCGTACTGTGTAATCTCGCTCACCCATTTGGTCTTAAAGCCAGGCAAGGGGGTTACGCTATACTGTAATACTTGACCTGCATACATCGGTCTGTCTGCCCCAGAAATTATTGTCATCTGCATTTCTGGCGGTGTTAATTTTGACAGGTTTTTAGGATTGCTCAAGAAATCCCAAGCCGTTGCCATGTCAATGGGTAAGCGTTGGGTTTTATGTAAGGTGTAAAGTTTCACAGATTCTTAGGTTATGTTTAGTTATTAAATACCACATAGCCATTTAATGAGGTCGCTATGCACAACCAAATCAAATAGGGTAGTAGGAGGTATTTGGCGTATTTTAAACGGTCGTTCCTAAAGGTTATAAAATAATAGAAGATGACTAAGGTCAGTAGGGCTATAGCTAAAAGGGCATAGGTCACTTGATGCTGATTAAAGAATATCCAGTTCCAACTGACATTAAGTACCACCTGCAAGGCATATAGCCACCACAAAAACTTAGACGCCCTATTGGCAAACAATTCTGCCAGATACCATGAAAAACAAATCATGATGAATGTCCAAGCTGCTCCAAAGACCCAACCTGGTGGTGTCCATGGGGCTTTATTTAAATTGCTATACCATTCTGAGGTTGGGCCACCGTCCATAAACCAGCCTCCCAAGGCCAATCCGCCAAAGTTAATGACGAGGAACAGTATGGCGTAATATGTCTTTTTCAAGTACTACCCTTTTAAGGCTTCGATGCGCTCCAAAACCTTTTGGGCTTCGGCATATTTTTTATCGCTCTCAGCCCTGTTAGTCGTAGAAAGTTTATGCCAATCAGCCATTAGTTTTTCATATTGCTTTTGCAATTTATCTAATTCTGAGGTCTTTTTAAAAAGTCCGAACATAATTTCTTATTTAAGATGTGAGGTAATACGTGAATTCATCGGTTTGGTGATAGAGTAGAAGTAGTCTACAAATTGACCCTGTTCATCCACCAAATATTTTTGAAAATTCCACTTCACGGAAGAATTTTGCTTGCCGTTGATGGCTTTTGTCGTTAACCATTTGTACAATGGATGCTGCTGTGCCCCTTTAACATCTACCTTTTCCGTGATAAGGAAGGTAACACCGTAATTGACCTCACAGAATTCCTCGATGTCCTCAGAACTGCCTGGTTCCTGCTTTCCAAATTGATTACAGGGTACACCAATGACCACTAGGGTATCCTTATAGGTGTCATGCAGTTGCTGTAGCTCGCGATATTGCGGTGTAAAACCGCATTTTGAGGCCACATTCACAAACAGTATTTTCTTTCCTTTAAATTCCGATAAATCGATAGGCTTACCTTGTAAGCTATTAATTGCAATATCGTAGATAGGCTGCTGGGCATCTTGTGTTACATCCTTGTCTGTTGTTGTAATAGTGCCCACAAAGGCCTTAAGTGGATTCATAGATTATATTTTAAAGCTTACAATACCACAATCCATCTCAAATATTTGACCTGAAAGCGACGCGGCTTTGTCTGATAGTAAAAAGTTGGCCATCTCCGCAACTTCCTCGGGTTGTAAATATTTTTTAAGCGGGTGACGCTCTTTCATGTTTTCTATCATTCTATCATTGCGTAACAATTTAGACGCTAAGTCCGTATCGGTTACGGTGGGTGCAATAGCATTGACACGAACAGTTGGCGCAAGCTCGGCACCTAAGGATTTGGTTAAACCTTCCACAGCCGATTTTGATGCAGCTACGGACGCGTGAAACGGCATGCCTAATTTAGACGCAACGGTACTAAATAACACCACAGATGGGTTAGTGCCATTTTTAAGCGCTGGCAAGTACTTCTGAATCGCCGTAACGGCTCCAAGAACATTAATTTCAAAATCATTCTTAAAATCTTCGGTACTTAGACGGTTTATGGGCTTTAAGTTAATGCTTCCTGGGCAGTAAACCAAACCATCGGCTTCATCAATATCCGGGAGGTCGCCCTGAAGGACATCACAAGTGTAGTGCGTCAAGTTTTCATGGGCTTCATCAGGCTTAGTTCTACTTATGTTTATCACCTTATGTGAAGGAAGTAAGGTTTTGACAATAGCGTTGCCTATACCTTTACTTCCCCCAATAATTATTATCTTTTTCATATAGTGTTTTATGCGGCGGTTAAAGGTCTTCCTTTTAACCGTTTTTCTATTTTCTGTTTAATGACGGTTAGACGTTTCATTAAGTCCATAAGCTTGGCATCCTTTTTCTTTTTGTAAATTTCGTTGACACCAAGAATTAAGTCCTTAGCCTCTCGTGCAGCGACTATTCTATCGCTGGTTGTTTTAAATGAGAGCTTCCTGTTTTCAAATTCAACTGCTTTTTCTATAATATCCATAGCTTAATTGTTTATATAGTTTTGAAGTTCATTGATTTTTTCTGGAGTATTAAAGGCACCGCTGTAATGCGTTGTCACTGTAGCAGAAGTATCATCTTTAATGCCTCGTGAAGATACACAGAGGTGTTTGGCATCTATAATCACGGCAACGTCCTCAGTACCTAAAATGGTTTTAAGTTCATTGGCAATCTGCTCTGTTAAGCGCTCTTGCACTTGTGGCCGTTTGGCATAGTACTGTACTATACGGTTAAGTTTAGATAGTCCAATGACCTTTCCTGAAGAGATATACGCCACATGTGCCTTCCCTATTATTGGAACAAAATGATGTTCGCAATTAGAATAAAAGGTGATATCCTTCTCTACCAACATTTGATTGTATTGGTACTTATTATCAAACAGGGCTACCTTGGGTTTATTCTTAGGGTCTAGGCCTGAGAATATTTCCTCTATATACATTTTGGCTACCCGATCTGGTGTTCCTTTTAAGGAGTCATCCGTTAAATCAAGCCCCAACACGTCCATTATTTCTGAAAATAATATAGAGATGCGTTCTTTTTTCTCCTCATTCGACATCTCAAAAGCATTTGGCTTCATAGGTGTGTCTAGGCCTGTAAATAAATGGTCATCACCGATATCATCAATGGAGAATCCGTTTAATTTGTGACCATTCTTTTTTGTAAGTGTTTCTGTTTTCATAGAATCTTTTTAATGTGCTGTCTTTAAGTACTCCAAACTTAAATCAAAGCACGGTTTATCGTTTTGATATAGAGTTATTTGAAATTGTTCTTTGACGGGAGCATTTAAATCTACCCTCGTCAAAGGTTCTTTTTTTACTGTGTTTTGTAGCTCTGCCTTGAACGCGAGCCCGCCACATTCTAAAACTGCTGGGTTTCATTTCGCGCCGCATCAATTCTATGATGTCTTGCTCTTTCAAACCAAATTGAAAGGTAATCGCATCAAACGGTGTGCGGTCTTCCCAGGCCATTTCAATGATTCGGTCTATGTCTCTTGGCGTTAATGTCATAAGTCAGTCGGCATTGCATAGGTCATATCGTACTTTACTTTCGCATCCAAGAGCTTGTCAAAAAAGCGCTTATTCTCCCTGAACGTGGTATTATCCTTAAAATGGATAAAACGTCCTTGGGCATGAATACTCGATCCATTCACCTTATAGATTACCAATTGGTAAAAAGGTATGATCCAGGTAAAGCTTTTGTGCCCTTTCGTAATCATTATCAATATGCCTTTTGGCCTAAGCTCAATATTGGCATAATTGAGGTCCGAGACCACATTCATCATAGACTGCATATTAGGACTTACCTCATCCACAATCATACGCTTAGAGCCCACACCCTTCATCTTCAACTTCTGTACCAAAGAGAAAGCAGGCCCTACCAAATCTTCAATGATTTGCTTGTGGTCTTTATTAAAATGGGTCGTGTTAAGTATCATACTGATGTAAAGTTACAAATGTTTAACCTTTTGATGTAAAAGTTGAACAAAAATTAACAGAGAATTATGAATGTAAGAATTTACATCTATTTTGACCTTCAATCAGTCTGTTTTAAGCATTCGGCTTCTGTCGCTTAGAGTATGTCGTTTTAATATGCGAAAACTTTCACGGACGACCTCCGGGTCGTTTTTCATATTCCATAAAATATCGCTGGCACGTTTCCAATTGTCCTTTATGTCTACAATTGGTTCGGGATAGTCTTCTCCACGTTTAAAGTTGTAGAAGGCTTGTTCCATCTCTGTCATGATATAGGGCTCATGTACAAATGGCGTATCGAGTTTGGCAAGTTCGGGCACCCATTTTCTTATAAAAACGGCATCTGGGTCGTGCTTTAAACTATTGGCTACCGGATTGTATATTCTTATATTATTGATTCCAGTTTCTCCTGCCTGCATCTGTAATTGCGGAAAATGGATTCCTGGCTCAAAATCCAAGAATTGTTGGGATAAATGGGTCGACGCGTCTTGCCAGGGTTGCCATAGAATATGAGTGAAGAAAGATACTAGCATGGCCCGCATCCTAAAATTGACATAACCCGTTTCAATTAAACAGCGCATACTGGCGTCTACCAAGGGAAATCCAGTTTGTCCTTCACGCCAGGCTTTTTGATAGCGTTCAGAGATTTGTTTTTTTAGTTTATGATAGCCTTTGTTGACACTTTCTTGCTCCATGGTATGCTCCATTTCAAACTTTTGGATGAAATGGGCCTGCCATCGCAATCGTGACATAAACGCAGTGATATGCCTTTTATCCTTGGTTTTTTCCTTAACCTCTTTAGCTTTTTGAAACACTTGACGTATAGACAGGTTACCCCAAGAAATATACGGTGAGAGCCTACTACAGCTGGTACGTGAAGCTTCAGGTTTTGAAATGTTGAACATATAGTCACTGTGACGTTGCTCAAAAAATGAATTAGCATACGCCCAAGCTGTAGTGCTTCCACCTTTTTGAAATTCTGATTCTTCCGGAGTGTCGAGGTCCGTTATCGACAGTACCTTCTCTAAATCTGCAATAGCGTTAAAATCCAGGAATTGGTGGGGTTCAGGATTAAAGGTCTCTAAATCGGCATTCATATAATCATCCCAGCTTTCAAACCAATGATCTCTGTTAACCAATCCACGTTCAACGCCATTATTTTTGTTCTCAACCCATTTAATGAAATTATTGCGGCAATACCTTGTAAATTCCTTATCGCGATTATAGGTTAATAAAATCCCCGTTTCCACATGCGAAAACACCGTATCGATTTTATAAAACTCCTGAATTTGGTTAAAGGCGTTGGTAATGTCGCTGGTTACTGTTAATACCTTAGTGCTAAAGCGTGCTAACTGGGTATTTAGGTCTTTGATGGATTCCTTTATAAAATTGAAATGCCGCGCACTGTAATGCTTGTCATTTAATAGCATATGCTCAAAAACATAAAGCAAGAGCACAGGCTTTTCTGCGGATAGCGCATTGCTTATAGCTTCGTTATCCTCCAAACGTAGGTCGCGTTTCAACCAAACGACATTAATAGGTTCTTTCTTATTCATTATCTAGGGCCTTCAAAAATTGTGCTGCATTTTTAAAATGCGTCTCCTTGGTGTCTTGGTTCATTCGATTAAGGTTGCCCAGGAGCATACCTAATCTGGGATTACTTGAAAAAAAGTCGCTGTGCTTATCCATAAAGGACCAGAATAAGCCATCCCAAGTATCTTGCCAATCCCCTTTGGCATAGTTGCTCATCTTCATGATATAGTTACTACTGCTAATGTAGGGTTTGGTAGACATAAGACCACCGTCAGCATATAGACTCATACCGTAAACATTGGGAACCATTACCCAGTCGTAAGCATCAATAAAAAGTTCCATAAACCATTTGTAGACCTCATCCGGGTCAAATTCGCAGAGCACCATAAAGTTGCCCAATACCATCAAGCGTTCTATATGATGTGCATAGCCGGTCTTTATAACTTTAGTAATGACATCATCAACAGGTTGTATACCCGTCGTGCCTGTATAAAAGGACTTCGGGATTTTTCTGGAAAACTGCCAAAAATTCTTGGTGCGCTCTTCGGTGCCTTTAACCTCATAAACCCCTCTGATAAACTCACGCCAACCTAATATTTGACGAACAAAGCCTTCGGTGGAATTAATAGGAACCTTATGTTCCTCAGCATAGGCAATCGCCTTGTCTATCACATCAGAAGGACTAAGGAGTCCGACATTTATCAATGGAGACAATAAACTGTGATTTAAAAAATGCTCTTCCTTAACGATAGCATCTTCATAGGCGCCAAACTCATGAAAGCGCTGTTCAAGGAAGCCTTGTAACCAGGCTTCAGCAGATGAAAAATCAATGGGATAGAGCACAAAATCGCTTAACTCACCGTAATGGGAATCAAAATGTTCATTTACATAAGTTTCAGCTTCCTTGTGGTATTCGCTTTTATCTGGAAACTGAAGGCTAGGGGGCGTTTTATCCTTTGGATATTTCTTTCGGTTCTCCGTATCGTAAGTCCATTGACCACCCTCAGGCTCGCCAGAAACCATCAGTAGGTTTCTGCGCTTTCGTTCCGACTTATAAAAGGAGGTCTGAAAAAATTTCTTTTTAGAAGGTTTAAAAAAGTCATTTAAATCCGCCTTGGTATTTATAAATAAAGGGTTGTCGTACCACTCTACCTTTACATTTTTTGATGACGCCTTAATCCGCTTTTCCAACCAATTATCAGTGGGATCTGTGATGTGAACGGTTTCAACACCTTCCTTGGTCAAGTGTGCCAACAGGGATCGAATGTCACTTCGGTCATCGGTAGCTTCTACATAAGTTACTTTTTTTTGCCTCGAGTCTAGATATTGAGCATAGGCCTTCATGGAAGCCCGATGGAATGCGATTTTTTGTTTGTGAAATTTATAATGTTTAAAGAACAAAAACTCCTCAACAAGATATATGACCTCTACCGCATCAAGAGCTGCCGAGGTCTTGAACAATTGATGTGGAAATATTATATGTACATGATGCTGGTCCATACTTAAAACAAACTTGGTTGTAACCACAAGGCTCTATACTTTCCATTACTGTCATAACGTTCGGCCTGCAGTTTTACATTAAATTTTCGATCTCTTGGGTCATTGCCTACACCAGCGACATACATCCAGTTGCCGTAATTGCTATGCACGTCATAATCAATCAATAGTGACTCAAAATAAGCAGCGCCAATGCGCCAATCGAGCTCCAGTTCTTTGGCAAAATAGGAGGCCACGTTTTGCCGTCCGCGATTGCTCATCCAACCGGTTTCCTTTAATTCAATCATGTTGGCATTTACAAAATCCGAATGGGTTTCACCATTTATCCAATTATCGATTTGATTTTTATCTTGTGACCACTCGTAATCCTTTCGTAAAATACCTTCTAACTTAAATATCTGATTGCCATGCTTCATGGATACATATTTGAAATAGTCGCGCCATATCAGTTCAAAAATCAGCCAATAAGTGGATTGGTTTTTGTAGTGTTCCTGTTCAAATTCCTTTACCTTCCAGTAGATGGTTCTGGGAGAGAGACTACCGTTAGCAAGCCATGGTGAAAACTTGGAACTGTAGTCCACCCCAACCAGGCCATTTCGTGTTTTTTTATAGTAGCCTAATTTCTTGGTTTGGAAGAAGTAATCGTTCAAACGTTTTAAGCCTTCGGTCTCTCCGCCTTTAAATGGAAAGGCTGAATGTGGAGGCTGTTCAAAATCCTCAAAGCCTAAATCCTGTAACAACGGCATACTTGTAACCGGATCAATACGGTTAGATTCTGGTCGTTTTGAGCATATAACTTCCTTTCGAATAGGGACGTACTTCTCAAGTTTCTTTCGGAATACCGTAAAGACCTGTGGTGTTTTTGATA
Source organism: Winogradskyella aurantia (assembly GCF_002266855.1). Taxonomy (GTDB): domain Bacteria; phylum Bacteroidota; class Bacteroidia; order Flavobacteriales; family Flavobacteriaceae; genus Winogradskyella; species Winogradskyella aurantia. The sequence continues at coordinate 97,244 of NZ_NGJN01000002.1, forward strand.
TGTCGAAATTGATATCGTCCGGGTGATAAAGTAACTGATTGTATAGTGCATGCCAGTTGACCTTGGAATTTAAAGTCGACTTCACCTGGTTTTCCATATCTACTTCCTCTTGGGTCCATTCCTTCTGCAAGAAAAGGTCTGTCACTTGGTACTGTTGGCAAATTTTAGGAACCGTAGTCTCTGGTCTATCGAGGTATATGAAGAGGTCAATATTTAGTTCCAGAAGTTGTGCTTTTAAGTTCCTTAAGGTTTCGAGTAAAAACTTAGCGCGGTATCTTTCGGTTTTTTTAAATCCGTAGGCCGTCGGTTCAAAATGTCTTGGATCTATACAATAAAGTCCAATTACCCTGGCGCTGGAGTCGCAAGCCTTATGAAGTACGGCATTGTCTCGCAGGCGCAAGTCGTTTCTAAACCATACTAAATTTATGTTGTTTTCTGTCTTCTGCATCGTTCACTACAATAGATTACGTTGTCCCAATCTTTTGACCATTTTTTGCGCCATGTGAAGGGCCGCCCACAAACGGGACATATCTTTGTGGGTAAGTTCCCTTTTTTAACACCTCTCATTGGGGCTCTATCAAGGCATTGATCATTCCTTTAAATACAAAGGCATGAAAAGGCAGTACCATATACCAATACAGTCGCCCCCAAACACCTTTAGGCCTAAATACAGCCCGTTGGTAGAGCCTGTTTTTCACAATCTTAAACTCGAGCCAAGCTTCACCGGGAAGTTTCATTTCCGCAAAGAGCAATAGGCGCTTTTCCTCCTTATCAGCAAATAAGACCCGCCAAAAATCTAAGGGGTCGCCCGCCTCTAAATAGGAGTCGTGCGTTCTGCCACGTCTTAGACCCACACCTCCAAACAATTTGTCGATATAGCCCCTTATTTTCCATAGCTTATTAAAGCTATACCAACCGTTTCTTCCCCCAATACTCCATATGCGGTTTAAGGTGTAGGCTTCGTCTTTGATTTCGCGGAAGCGAACATCCTTAAAACAGCCGTACTGTGGTAATTCTATGTGCTTTGAGAGCTGGTCCTTAAATACACCGCTACTCACAGCGTCCTTCCAACTGGAAACCACCGATTTTTGTTGAATACGTTGGAAAGCGAGTTCTACTGCCGCCTTGTAAGACATTGGGTTTACGTCTATATAGTCATTGATATCGCTAGGTTTACCGATAACCTCTACCTTCATGCTGTCCACCAAAGCTTGAGCCAATTGAAACGAGGTAGACGTCACAAAGTATAGCCAATACGATGATAGTTTCGGGGTTAAAACGGGTAAGGTGTATATTCGTCGCTTTAGCCCACGAACTTCGGCAAATTGAAGCAGTAATTCTTTATAGGTTAATATCTCAGGACCATAAATATCATACGCCTTATGGTAAAGTTCTTTTTTGCCGAGAGCCCCAGATAAATAACTCAGTACATCTCTAATACCAATAGGTTGTGTTTTGGTATTCAACCATTTTGGTGTTACCATAACCGGCAGCTTTTCTACAATGTCCCGGATAATCTCAAATGATGCGCTGCCACTGCCCACAATAATCCCAGCTCTAAAGGTGGTTAAGGCATAGCTATCGGACTTTAAGGTTTCCTCTACCTGTAATCTCGACTTGAGGTGCTTGGATAATGAATCATCGTTAACAATACCACTCAGGTAAATGACCTGTTCGCATCGAGTAGGTTCAATAAGTGTTTTAAAGTTTTGGGCACACTCCTTTTCCAAACGTTCAAAATCATCTGAATCTGTGGACATGGAATGGATTAAATAGTAGGCCGCTTCAATATCCTCAGGAATTACAGCCTGTTCGGGCTTTAAAAAATCAACCTTAATGAATGTGCAGGAGGGATGATCTTCTATTTCATCAGGAATACGCTCCATATCTCGGACGCAGCATACGAGCTCATGCTCCTCTTCGAGTAGCTGAAGGGCTAGTCGCTTGGCTATATAGCCAGTAGTTCCTGTGATTAAGATTTTCATTAGCCATTATCCTTTATAAATTGAGGCTTTGGCCGTTGGTATTCTAGTCTTGCTTTTAACTCCGGAACGGCATAGCCATCAAGTCCGTTAATTGTAGCGACTTGCCCTTTGGACAGATTGATAAAGCCATCTTTCTCCAATAAACTATCTGGAACAAATAGTTTTTCTATTCTGCCAATGAGCAAAATAGTATTATTCGCTTTTATGGGATATTCTTCCACGTAGGACATAGCCATTTGTACAGGACAATCCTTAACAAAGGGTGCACTACAACCCTCTTTGTATTCCTCCTCAAGTTGTGTGACATTAAACTCTGAAATGCCCTTATCGTATTTAGCTGAGGTGTGGTGCGCGTCTTCCAGTATATTATTATGGATATGATTTATGGTGTATTGTCCCGTAGCCTTTATATTGTCATAGGTATTTCTAATTACCGTCGTTGGTCTTAAAAAGAAGCCAAGGAGACCTGGATTTGAGCCCAAATGCGTGATAGAACTAAAAACAGCAACATTACTTATACCGTCAGAACACTTAGTCCCAATAAGGTTTGCCGATTTGTAGCCACTACAACTGTTTATTAAGTTGATGCGGTACAAGTGATGCATCTGGTCAATATCCTTACGACTAAATTCTGCCATTTATAGGTTTATAAAATTGTTGATTTTAACATTCTCAGCTTTCAAATCGAACATGAGATTGTAAAGCCCAAAGAAGGTTCTATTGATATATATAAAATGCTTTGATCCTCTATTACCGTTCATATTGCGAAGCTCTGTACTTTTAGAGTAGCGTTGACCCATTTCTGACACTTGATTGAAAAATGCTGGATCTGAAAAATCAAAGGTATCATGGTGAAAGGGCTGGGTAAACAAACTCAACAAATCGTGGAACATAGTGCTGAAAAAAGCTATTTCCTCTTTAGAATCGTCTGGTCTTAAAATCTCCAACTCGTATAATTTTTTGGTAAAAAATTCTGGATTTTCAAGACTTTCCTTCTTAGCCAATTCGAAATAGGGGACGTAGAACTCTTCAGGAATGGCTTTCATACAGCCGAAATCCAAAGCGATTAACTCACCATCTTCCGATATTAAAAAATTTCCAGGATGTGGATCGGCATGAACCTTTTTTAATTTATGTATTTGGAACATGTAGAAATCCCAAAGCGCTTGCCCCAAAGTATTAGACCTATCCTGATCGGTATTATGCGCTACAAATTCTGAAAGATGTTCCCCTTTCATGTAGTCCATGGTAATAATACGTTCCGAGGATAATTCCTCGTAATACTGAGGAAATTTTAAATTTGGGATGTGTTTGCAAGCCTCTACAACCGCTTTACTTTGTTCTACTTCAAGGATGTAATTTGTTTCTTCGGTCAATTTGTTTTCAACTTCCTTGAAATATTTATCGGAATCCTTTCCTTTAATATTAAACATCTTAATGGCAATGGGCTTTACCAAGGCCAAATCTGATGCAATACTTTCTGCAACCCCAGGGTATTGAATTTTCACAGCAAATTTTTTCCCATCTTTACTTGCAAGGTGGACCTGACCAATACTGGCAGCGTTTACTGAGGTTGCATTGAAAGTATCAAAAAGGTCTTCGGGATTTTTCCCAAAATATTTTTTAAATGTTTTTATGACTAGTGGTGGTGATAACGGTGGCACCGAGAATTGAGAGAGTGAAAATTTCTCTACATAAGCCTGCGGCAGAATACTTTTCTCCATACTAAGCATTTGAGCAACCTTGAGTGCACTACCTTTTAATTGCTTTAAGCTGTCGTAAATATCCTCAGCATTGTTTTGATTAAGGCGTTCCTTGGCATCATCCTTGGAATTAACCATTTTATCACCGTAATACTTAAGGTAGTTTACACCAACCTTGGCACCAGTGGATACGAGCTTGCTCGCTCGTGATATTTTAGTAATAGGTATACTGTCTATGCTTTTCATCTAAGTCATTTGCACTTTTTCCTTGAACAAAAATTTGCCAAAGTCCACTATGCTTTTTAGCGGTGTTACGTCAATTAAATCAAAACTAGCCTGAACTGATTTTTCTATAAATATATCTGTCTTTTCAAAAGAAGGGGAGGTGTCGTCTAGCCAAAATTTCATGGTAACTAATAATTGAAACCATGCGGATTCCTTTAGACTTCTGTTTTGAATTTTTGTAAGTTGCTCTTGGTTTAGGTCAATGGTTTTGATACCCAATTGTTCTATATAGTTGGTAAAACTCTTCTTAAGATGCGAGAGTAGTTTTAATGATTTCATCGAATTCTTGTGACTGTCTAAGGCATGTACCACATAACTTCTGTTCGCCGTAAGATTTTCAAAAAACGTATAGTAAAAGCTGAGTAATTTATTGCGTGCATCGAACGACTGATATTCTTCACTCTTATCTAGCGCCGTATGTGTGTTGTCAAAAAAGACCTTAAAAATAGATTGTTCTAATACGTCGAAAGAACCAAAAAACTCATAGAATTTCGATTCGTCAAAATTGTTGTCCTTTGCAAAAGCATATACGGATTTTGGTTTATGATCGTGCATTAGCACGTAATCCATGTAGAATCCTATAAGGTCTGATTGTGAGATTGATTTTTTCTTTGCCATTGGATTGATTTTATACTGTAAAGATAATAATGTTTAATCATTTTGATATAAGGTTAAACAAAATTTAACAAGACTATATGAGATGTCGCTAAGTTGGGCTTCAGATTCCTGTTAATTAAGTGAAACCAAGCTGAACATTTAATTGTCTTCGTGCATTTTAGAGGACGCTGTTCTAAGTTGGACCTTTATCATTTTAAGGATTTATTAACAGATTTCGGTCCCTCGAAGTTGTAATTTTAACGCATTGAAACTAACAACTTAAACACGCTTAAAATGAAAAAACTAATACTGTTTGCATTTGCATTGACGCTTATATTCTCTGTAAATGCACAAATTGAAACGCCTCAACCAAGTCCGTTTAGTAAGGTAGAACAAAAAGTTGGTTTAACTGACGTTACCTTGGAATATTCTCGGCCAAGTATGAAAGGCAGAACTATTTTTGGGGATTTGGTCCCTTATGGTAAATTATGGCGCCTAGGTGCAAACAAAAATACCATGATTTCTTTCAGTGATGATGTCACAATTGATGGCCAAACACTAAAGGCAGGCTCTTACGCTATATTTGCGACACCAAATGCGACTTCATGGGATGTAGTATTTTATTCAGATACCAACAATTGGGGAACTCCTGCAAAATGGGATGACGCGAAAGTAGCTGCAAAAACAACGGTTGAAACGGCGGAGATGCCTATGAACGTTGAGACCTTTACCATCATGTTTGGAAACTTAACGAGTAATTCGGCCGATCTTGGATTTATCTGGGAAAATACTTATGCTGCAGTAAATCTTGAGGTGCCAACAGATGACATCGTTTCTGCGTCAATCGAGAAAACCATGGCGGGTCCGGCTGCTGCAGATTATTATAATGCTGCTGTATATTACTCTACAGAAGGGAAGGATTTAAAAAAGGCAGAGGAGTGGATGAACAAGGCTATGTCCATGATTGAAAAACCAGGATTTTGGCAGTTGAGACAACAGTCCTTGATTTATGCTAAAATGGGAGACAAGAAAAAGGCCATAGAAATAGCCAAACAATCTCTTGAGGGTGCTAAAGCTGCAGGTAATGCGGACTACATAAAAATGAATACAGAGTCCCTAAAGGAATGGGGGGCCATGTAAACTCCCTTATGCTTTAATATATTGTTTAAAAAACACGACTCCTCAAGAGTCGTGTTTTTTTAGGTATAATCCAGTCCTATTTTGGCTCTGACCTTATCTAATATATGGATGAGTTGCCTACTGGTTTCAAAGGGCATAATGGGACTTTCCGTTTTGCCTTGTCGCAATAAGGTATTGAAATGTTCAATTTCGTAGTTGTAACCGAATCGCGTACAGTTAAAATCCTTGGTTTTATAATCCCCATTACCTGATATTAGAGTTACGGTAGTCGGTTGGTGGAAGCGTCCATTCATCTTAATTAGGCCACGCTCACAATGGAAAATTGCCTCAGTTTTTGTCTCTTCTAAAAAGGTACTTTTAAGAATAGCCTGTGCATCATCGTAATTGAATTCCATGGTGCAGGTAGCATCAGTACCATTAGGGAAATACGTAGCCTCTGCGGTTATGGATTTTGGAACTCCAAGGGTTGAAAGGGCCGCAAAGACAGGATAAATACCAATATCCAAAAGACTGCCTCCCCCAAGTGATTTTTTAAATACTCTGGACGTTTCGTCATATTCTGGATTAAACCCAAAGTCGGCTTCAAGTTTAAGGACTTTTCCAAAATGGCCATTTTTTACAAGATTTAGGACATATTGAAAATGAGGTAGGAACATGGTCCACATCGCTTCCATCAATAAGGTGTTGTTGGCTTTTGAACCCTCAATCATAGCGTCAACCTCCTCCAGGTTCATAGCAAATGGTTTTTCACAGAGCACCGCCTTGTGTTGGGCTAAGGCCAGTAAACTATGCGGTTTATGAAAGCTGTGTGGTGTGGCGATATAAATTGCATCAATTCCGCTATCATCTACTAAGGCTTCGTAAGAGCCGTAAGCTTTTTGTGCCTTGTGTGTAAGCGCAAATTGTTTGGCCTTTTCCAAATCTCTTGAGGCAATAGCCAGCAGTTGGCAATTAGAAACACTATTGAGGTCTTCAGCGAACTTAGCGGCAATTCGTCCAGCACCTATAATACCCCAATTGATAGTTTTAGCACTCAAGATTAATACGATTTGGAAAACATAGGCTGAAGCACATGAGCTATTGCAATAACCAAAGTACAGCCAAATAGGTTGAGCCATAAATAGGGCATCCAATCAAGCCACCAACCAACAACCACAATAACTTGAGTTATTAATGCAGATAAGAAGACGGCATTACCCTTAATAGGCTTAAAGAAAAAGGCCAGCAGAAAAATACCTAAAACGTTCCCGTAGAAAATTGAACCGATAATATTTACAAGCTGAATAAGGTTTTCCGCTAAATTGGCAAAACATGCAATTATAATCGCAATAATTCCCCATGCTAATGTAAACCACTTCGTTACCTTAACCATATGGTCTTCACTTTTATCTTCCTTTTGGTTCCTGCCGTACAAATCCATAGAGGTGATGGTGGCCAAAGCATTTATTTCTGAGGCCGTAGAGGACATAGCTGCAGATAATATTACGGCCAACAATAATCCGATAAGCCCAGTTGGTAAGTAGTTTAGTATAAAGGTAATGAACATATAGTCCCTGTCATTGGTTTGCGTGTCCTTAGCCGCATACTTATACAATTCATCAATCTCTGTTTTGGTATTATTATAGGCTTCGGAATTGGGGTTTAAATCCCTTAGACTTGTTTCGAGTCTTTCGTAGTTTTGGGCGTATTCTGAATCAATGGCTTTCTTTATAAGAAACTTGGCTTTTAGGCGGTAGTTTTTGTCTAGGCTGTCCAGTTGAGCCAATTGCATGATAAGACTTTCATTTTTTTGTTTGGCCAAAACAAGGCTAGTCGCTTGTTTTTTGTTGTAAAGAATAGTCTGTTTTTTTTGAAGTGCTTTGTATTCGGCAGCATAATCTGAGGCCAAAACCGTTTGGGTTGATGCATCAATAAAATTTAGAGGGGCATTGTTAAATTGGTAAAAGACAAATACCATAACACCTACCAAAAGGATAAAAAATTGCATGGGTACTTTCAGTAAACCGTTAAATAAAAGTCCCATTTGCATTTCCTTAATCGATTTTCCCGATAGATAGCGCTGCACCTGGCTTTGGTCTGTACCAAAGTAGGATAAGGCTAGGAAGGTGCCACCGATAAGGCCCGACCAAACGGTATACCGATTATCCAAATCAAACGAAAAATCGAGAACCTGCATTCTGCCTGTGGCACCTGCAATATCAATGGCATCTACAAAACTTACCTCTTTAGGAATTAGGTCGACAACAACAAATAGCGCGGCTAGCATCCCTGCGAAGATCACAAACATTTGCTGTTTTTGAGTTACCGTAACGGCTTTGGTGCCACCAGAAACCGTGTAAATGATCACCAAAACCCCAATGATAATATTTAGGGTTATAATATTCCAACCAAGAACTACGGAAAGAATAATAGCTGGGGCGAAAATGGTGATACCAGCCGCTAATCCCCGTTGGATTAGAAATAGCGCAGCTGTTAGACTTCTTGTTTTTAAATCGAATCGATTTTCCAGAAATTCGTAGGCGGTGTATACCTTCAGTCGGTGGTAGATTGGAATAAATACCAGGCATATAATAATCATGGCTATAGGTAAGCCAAAGTAAAACTGTACAAAGCCCATACCATCTGAGAAGGCTTGCCCTGTTGTAGATAAAAAAGTAATGGCACTGGCCTGGGTGGCCATAACAGATAGGCCAATAGTCCACCATTGGGACGTATTTCCGCCTTTAATATAATCTTGAGCGCTTTTCCTTCCCCTGGTTTTCCATGTACCGTAACCGACAATAAAAAGTAAGGTTGCCGCTAATACAGTCCAGTCAATCCAATTTAAGGTTTGAAACATTTTAAGCGAATGAGGCCGTTATGAAGTAAAACAAAACAATATACAGTGCATTTGCTACGAGCACAATAGTATACATCTTATCCCATTTTTGTTTTGGTTCTTGGTCTTGGTCGTTGTGCATAATAATCAATTTAAAGGATTAGTTTTTTAATCATTGAGGAATGTATTTGCCTGCTGACAGCAGATTGGCAAAAAGGCGATAAGCCCCAGAGACTCCGGCGGGAAATTCCCTAAAAAAGCTCAGGCCTGTATAGATGTAATTACCTTTACCATAACTGGCGATAAGCAAACTACCTTCCTTGGTAGATTCGCCTTTATCCTTCATGGCCAAGAGCGGTGTGAATTCAGCAGCCCAGCTATCAGGAAAATATAAGCCGCGCTCTTGAACCCATCCCTCAAAATCTTCTTCAGTGATTTTATTTGGCCAATTTAAAATGGGATGCTCCGGGTTTAGTATAGTGACCTTAGCATTTTCATCGGTGACCCTATCTCTTGAAAGATTCAGCTCATAAGGTGCTAATTCGTTTGTTTTAATACCTCGACTTGTGTTGTATTGGATAATGAGGTTGCCGCCTTCTTTGACGTAATCTAAAAGAAACCGTTGCTTGAACCTTAATTCGTCTAAAATATTGTAGGCACGAATCCCAACTACTACAGCATCAAATTTAGAAAGGTAATCGGCAGAAATAGCGTCTGGCTTAATAATGGTGACATTATAGCCAATTTGTCTTAAGCTCTCTGGAATAACATCGCCAGCACCTTCAATATAACCGATATTATCACCGCGCTTTTCAATATTGAGTCTTACAACCTTGCTTTCACTTGGGATGAGAACAGTTTGAAAGGGAATATGTTCATAATCAATTTCAATCCGTTCGTCAGTGTAATAGGTGCCGTCTACATTAACCATCGGGGATATTTTACCCTCGCTCTGTGTGTTAGGCGGAATTAAGGTAAACACAACCTTTTGGATATCGTCCTTGTTTGTAATAGTTATAGGTTGAATTTCTGGATGTACCTCCCAATCATTAGGATGGGCTAGGGACACCATGCCTTGAAGATTATTTTTACCGGCTTTAACCGTTACAGTTATATCTTTAGGTTTGGAATCTTCAAAAATTATAACATTACCATCTATACTTGCTGTAGCGGGTGGAATAATTTCAAATGGCCTGTAAAGCTCACCTTTATCAGGTTTGGAAAACCGATGAATAACCGCTTTGGTGATGGTTATGGGTGTGCCTTCAACCAATAGATTGAAATCGACGTAAAGTGCTCGCGGTGTCTCGGGTAATCCAATCCATTCCTGTTTATCGACATAATACATGCCCAGACTACTTTTTTTATTTACCCAATACGGAGCAGTGTAGTCCATGTTTTGAGGTATACTTAATTGATCTTCAAAGTTGAATCGTTGGTTTTCCGTTAAAATTATATTTTTTGAAATGCCGTCATCAAAGGTTGAAAACCTGTATGATGCCAAACGTATATCTTTCTGGCTTCGGTTTAAGACTTCGATACTGAGGTCAATATTTGACGATGGTGAGGTTGTTGGTGTGCTTGCCGATGCTTCCAAATAAAGCCCTGCACAAGCTTCAATAATCCTTAATAACTCTTGCGACTTTATCGTTTTCCAGTGCTTATCCTCTATGCTTTGAAGTAACCTATAGGCTTTAACCAATTCTGGTATATGACTAGCGGGATCTATAAAATTAAAATTGGCTTCAACACCTTTTAAAATTGCACCAATTGCCTTTCCGCCCTTAACTCTAGTCCATGAAATGTCAATGCCTGAAAAGGGATTGTAGTTGTCAGCTAAAGGGTCACCTTTTAAAAATTCAATAAATTCCTCTTGACTACCGCGTTGTGACAAACGACCGAAACCTTGGCACAAGTGCTGGCTGCTGGCTAGAGCAGCAACTTCATTATTTGATAGACCCTTTGTAGGATAATACACTCCGATGTCAAAATTAATTAAATTGCCCTTATCAGCTTCCTCAAACTTTTCCCTACTACCGTAAAACCACCAGGAGGTATTAAAAAATAAACGTTTAGGTTGCCAAGTTTCCGTTAAATTGAGTTGAGATGGGTACTTGTTTGGATTATTGGCCAAATCAAAGGCTTCTACACTTAACATGGCGGAGCTGGTATGATGGCCATGTGTTCGACCTGGTGTACGATGGTCAAAGCGATTGATGATAATATCGGGCTTAAATTGTCTTATGGCCCAAACGACATCTGCTAAAACCTCATCCTTATCCCAAATTGATAGTGTTTCATCAGGATGTTTGGAGTATCCAAAATCATTGGCCCTAGTAAATCGTTGTTCACCGCCGTCAATGCGTCTTGCCGCAAGTAGTTCTTGTGTTCTAATAACACCTAGCAATTCCCTAATTTCCGGTCCAATAAGGTTTTGGCCACCATCACCGCGAGTCAGCGATAAATAGGCTGTCCGGGCTTTGACTTCATTGGACATGTACGAAATGAGCCGCGTATTTTCATCATCGGGATGCGCGGCCACATATAAAACAGAAGCCAATACATTCAGTTTTTGTACAGCTTCATATATTTCTGAAGAATTAAGCTTTTTGGGTTGTTGGGCCCCAACAGACAATATACTGCATAGAAAAATAAGCAGGCCTAGTCTTAGTTGATACATGCGTGTCGGTTTGTTACCTTTCAAATATATAAAAGATAGCTAGGCGAGTTGGGCTTTTTAATTTTATTTAACGTTGAATTATGAAATGTAATGCAGTGGTTCAGGACTCCAACTTTATACTTCCAAGGCTCTAGAACAATTATTACCTCTCCAATAGATTGCTCTTTTTCTTGAGCAAATCAATTTATGTAAGGTCTTTTTAATCTTACAACCATTTTTTCCGTTTAAAGTAAATGAGCATACCTAAAAACAATACGATCATAATACCCCACAGGATAAAGTAACTATATCTATAATGAAGTTCAGGCATATGTTCAAAATTCATACCGTATATACCAGCAATAAAGGTCAAGGGAATGAAAATTGTAGCGATGATCGTAAGGACTTTCATAACCTCGTTCATCCGGTTGCTAATACTGGTCATGTACATATCCATTAAACCCCAAATCATTTCACGGTAGATATCAATGTTTTCTGACACTTGGATAAGGTGGTCGTAGATATCCCTATAGTAGGTGATCGTACGCTGATATATCAAGGTGTGGTCGCCTTTTTCGATTCTGTTGATAATTTCCCGTAATGGAAAAATGGCACGACGTACTTTTAGGATTTCATGTTTAAGCTTTTGTACTTCCATGCTTACATCTTCTCTAGTAGCACCGGTAAATAGCTCTAATTCTAAATCCTCAATTTTATTTCCAAGGGTTTCGATAATAATAAAGTAATGGTCTACTACCGCGTCAATGAGCGCGTAGAGCAAATAATCCGATTTAAGCGTACGGATACGACCTTTAGAATAACGTAAACGTTCCCTAATGGTGTTGAAGACGTCGCCTTCCGCTTCTTGAAAGGACAACACATAATTTTTACCTAATACTAAGCTAACCTGTTCTATTACGATATTTTCTTTATCGTCGTAATACAGCATTTTAAGTACAACGAAAATGTAATCTTCATACTCGTCAATTTTTGGGCGCTGACCCGTGTTAACGATATCTTCCAAGACTAGTGGATGAAGACTATATTGCTGACCAATCTGTTCAATTTCTTGAATGTAATTTAAGCCGTTAATGTTTATCCACGTTACGGAATCAGTATCCTTAAATGGTGCTGCTTCCTCAATGTTCAGTAAGACGGTTTCTTCAAGCGTGTCTTTGGTATAGTCAAAACACTCAATTACCAGTTTATTGGTTGATTTTTTCCCGGTATAAATTAATGTTCCCGGAACTTGTCCGATTTTCTTTTTGTAATGCGATGTACGTTTTTTACCCATAGCATTTAAAATTACAAAATGCTATTGTCATCTAAAGCATCTTTTTGAATTAGTGTTACGGCTTTTTGCAATATTAAATTATTAGGATAGGTCACAAGGTCCCCACCATCCTCTCTAAGATGAAGCTGAAAAGCGCGTATATCCTCTATAACCGCTTCAATCGGATAATCCTTGTCATGAATACGAATCTTGTCTCCCACTTTGTAAGGAAAGGAAAAAAACATAATGACGCCCGAGGTAATGTTACTAAGAATAGACCAAATAGCGAACAAACCAATACCGATTACAGCAAAGACCGAGGAAAACAAAAGCGCAATATCACTGGCGTCAACACCTAGAATGAAAGATTCCACAAGCAATGCTAAGGCCACTAAGGTTACAGTGATGTAGCGGCCGATTAGTATGGCACGTGCTTCAGAGGTGCCGCTTTTTTTACCTATTTTTTTTACCGTAAGGACAATGATTTTCCTAATGACAAGTAAAACGATAAGTAGTATGACCGATGAGATAATCTCGGTTAAATAGGTTTGAAAATATTGTACCATGTTAAGCCAATTAAGTCTAAACAAATATACCTAGAATGTTACAATTTTATTCCAATTTTAGCATTTCTCTTAAGCCTTCATTCGCATTGCTATTTTTGGTCCAATAGGCAGATTTGATGCTCTCTAATTTGGTGGCTTTCGTTGTAAGTGTTTTCGAATTTGCGCCGTAGCCGCTAACCGTTGTCTCTTCCCAACCCAAAATATCATAAGGGAAATCAGTATTAAAATTTATTTTTAGGGTTCTGTCTAAATCTGGATAGGTCACGGTATAGCTAGAGTTTTCAAGTGTAGCAAAGGCCTCATACGCTTTTATGGGTTTGTGCCTTAATCTTGTAAATTCTAGGGAAGGTACTATTTGTAGAGTCCCAGTTGGTAAACTTTTAGGGTCAATTCTGAGTTTAGCCCACAATTCATTTTCGGTCCATGTTTTTTCTATCTCATAAGAGGTATCGGCCTCACCTTGGAAGTAGGAGTGTAAAGTGATTTCAAATTTATCCCTGTTATTGAGTTGGGCATAGGTTAACCCGCACCATTCCTGTATTGAGGCAGAGGCCTTAATGGCATGACCGCTATTAGCCACAGGATAAAATGTACTTTGCATGATCGAATACGGGTAGATTCCGGTATTGAAGTTCTTGGTTGCATTTAATTTTAATACGGGAATATTAGTATCACTGTACGTATCTGCTTTTACTTGAGCCTTTGGCAGAAAATCTTCAGTGACAAAAACCAAAACGGCAGTACCGTCCCTCATTTCACCATATCTTGCTTGTTCCAATTTGTATGAGGTTATCTCAGCCTCACCAGCATACCAATAGTCCTTAAACGCATTTGAAAGCGTTGGTTTTGGTCGGTCTATTTTTGTATTTTCCTCTAATTTCAATGCAACATCATTCGAATTGGATGTTTTATCAATACAAGAGTTTAATGTTAAAAAAGTAATTGCAACAACGAAAAGTTTATGGCACGTGTTTAGAGTCATAGCAGAGATTTTAAAACAAAGTTACAATGTTAACCTCCTTATGCAATGGCATTTAACGTTTCATAAAGTAAGTGAGTCGGTAGGCCCACTACGTTGTTGTAAGACCCTTCTATTTTGGTAATTCCTACGGCGCCAATCCATTCTTGTATGCCATAGGCTCCGGCCTTATCTAAGGGTTGGTATTTATCAACATAGAATTTGATTTCTTCATCCTCTAAATTCCTAAAAGTTACCTTGGTGATCGTATTCTTGGTAATTTGAGTTTTTATGGTGGTAATACATATAGAGGTAATTACCTCATGTGTATCACCACTAAGGGTTTTGATCATGTTAAAGGCATCCAGGTCGTTTTTTGGTTTTTCAATCGCACGGTCCTTATGCCACACAATAGTATCAGAAGTAATTAGGATATCCTTTGGACCAAGAGCGTTTTTTAGAGATGCAGCTTTTAACCTTGCCAGATAATCCGTGATGGCCTCTTTACTGAGATGTTCTGGGTACACTTCTTCTACGTCCGGTACTTTTATTTCAAAATCCAATAACATAGATCTAAGGAACTCATGTCGTCGCGGTGATGCGGAGGCCAGGATGAGATTATAAGCTTTAAGTCTATTATGGAGCATAAAAATTATTTGAGGATATATGGATACAATAACATGGATAGCATTCCAGTTAACATAACGAGTTTTAACATTACACTGATATGTGAATATTCGGGTTTTTCCTCTACACTAAATAATTTAATACTGATATAGATTAAAGGGCCAATGACCAGAAGAAGAAAATAACCAACGACTTCAACCTGCTTGAATAAATAGGTAATGACATAATATATGACGGCTAAAATAGGAATTAAGGAGAGTGTAAATATAATTTTATTAGCCCGATTCCTTCCTAAAACAATGGGCAAGGTTTGTAAACCGACTTTATAATCACCTTTAATATCTTCCATATCCTTAACCAACTCCCTTATGAGATTAATACTAAATGCAAAGACGGCATAGTCTAAAATAATTTTGAAAAAGGTGATTTGAACCGCCCTGTTACTTGGGTTGATTGTTGGTAACAATTCAAAAACCCCAACCAGCAGTATGCTTAAGGCCACCATGAGTGATACTGTTATATTTCCAACTATGGGCAATTGCTTTAAGTAAGACGAGTACAAGTAAAGCAAAGCTGAGGCAATAAAGAAGATCACAAAAAAACCGGATTGGCCTATGCCATTAGACAGATAAAACCCTAAACCAACGCCTATGATGTTTAAGCCAATAAAGACATATGTCGCTTTTTTTTCCGAAATGTATCTATTGATAATAACCTTGTGAGGTTTGTTGACCTTATCGGCCTCAATATCATAAATGTCATTAATAATATACCCAGCCGCTGCGATACAAACCGTAGCGAAAACCAAAAGAAAAAAAGCTAAAGGACTAAGCGTTGTAACCACACCATGACTTTCAAAAAAGGGTAGTAGCAAGGCATATTTAACAAGTATTTGGACCAAGGCGATGAGTGCCAGATTTTTCCATCGGATTAAATTGAGAAAATGAATCATGCTAAAATTAACGGGATATAATTTGATTGATAAGGTAATAGGCTGTATAGGCTACACCTGCAAAAACAACAAGGCTGATAATGGCTGTTCTAATAAAAAGTTGACGTTCTTGCTTGCGTATTTTTTCTTTTATTTTTTCTTTTTCGGCTTTGGTTAAATCCTTGTGCAGGAATTCCATTTTATAGTGCAGATGCGCTTCAAGGTCTAGCTTTTCCTTATAAACAGAAAAAGGGGTACTGGTTTTTTGATTAAAGGTCTTTTGGTCATTGCCAAATCCTATATACCCAAAACCAGTACTATGTCTTCTGCCTCTTCGTCCCATAGCCTCAGTCGTATTGAGCGTCAAAATTACCGTTCCACTTATTTTGAACTTTTAAAACCTGTTCAATGACATCTCTTGCCGCACCTTTACCACCGTTTTTATGTGATACATATTTTGAGATAGCCTTAATTTCTGGTGCTGCATCTTGTGGGCAACAGGGTAAACCAACAGCCTTCATGGCTATGAAATCAGGAATATCGTCACCCATAAACAAAACATTTTCAGGTTTAATTGAATGGAGGTCGAGATAGGCGTTGAGTTGTTCTATTTTATTATGTACACCAAGATAAATATCAGTGAGTCCTAAGCCCTTGAGCCGTAATCTTACCCCTTCATTGGATCCGCCAGAAATGACACATACGTGAAAGCCACTATCTACTGCTGTCTTTAAGGCAAAACCATCTTTGATACTCATTGTGCGAAGCATTTCCCCTTTCGTGGTTACGGTTATGCTGCCATCCGTTAAAACACCATCGACATCAAATATAAATGTAGTGATATCCGCAAGATATTCTTTATAACTTTTATCGTTGTCCATGTGTCTTTTTTATTGAAGCAGTTAACAATTCGTAAATTGCCTTGTGTTGTTCGTTTTCCAATAGCTTTAGGTGACGCTTAATCGTTTTCTTGTCATTTCGTTTTGCAGGTCCGGTTTGTGCCATATAAGGTGACATATATTGAACTTTTCGTGCTGTTTCTAATATTAACGGCTTCAATATATCAAAATTTATGCTTTTAGCATCGCTTATTTCATGAGCTACTCTATAGAGTTGGTTCACGAAATTATTTACAAAAACTGCAGACAGATGCAAGGTTTGTCGTTGTTCAGTATTGATTTTGTATGTTTTGCAGTGCAAAGATGAGGCTAGTTCCTGAAGTATTTTTAAGTTAGGTTTTTCTAGAACCTCAATACAGATGGGTATTTCACTAAAGGTTAAGTCAGCATCCTTGGAAAAGCTCTGTAATGGATAAAATACGGCACGCTGGTGTTTTTTATCCAAGTCGTGTATGGAAGCGCTTCCTGAACAATGCGCTACAAGCCGATTGTCGAAGGGCAGCTTTTCCGATAGTTTTGAGATGGCATCATCGCTAACAGCTAACAGATAGATATCTGCTTGCTTTAAATCATTTAGATGGTCTGTGATATGGGTGTCGTTGGCATACGACGAAATTTTGTCGATGGAACGGCTATACCATTGAAGCACATCAATATTGGCACTCTCCTTAAACGCTCTGTAAAGATGTGAAGCAACATTTCCTGCACCGAGTAAAACTACTGAAATCATGGTGTAAAAATACTAAGTTTTTTACGGTGCCACAGAATTAGATGCATTTTTATACAATGAAAATGTAGGAGGCTATTCAAGTTTGTAACTTTGTGCTTTTAATAACCAAAACCAAACGAAAAATGAAACTAATTAAGGAATTTAAGGAATTTGCAGTGAAGGGCAATATGATAGATATGGCTGTCGGTATCATTCTGGGAGCCGCTTTCAATAGCGTTGTTGACGTCTTGGCCAAACAGGTCTTATTACCGCCAATCTCCCTTCTTTCTGAAGGGGTGAATTTCGCTGAAAAAAAACTTGTTTTGCGCGATGCTGTTGCAGATGCCTCTGGTAAAATAACTACTTCTGAAGTTGCTATTGCCTATGGTCAATTGGCCGAGGTATTTCTCGATTTTATTATCATAGGGATTACAGTGTTTATGGTGGTTAAATTTATGAATAGACTAAGAACTAAGGCCCAAGATGTTGAAGAAAGCAGTGTTGTAACACCCAAGGATATTGAATTGCTATCAGACTTAAAAAAATTGATGGAAGAACAGAACAAATTGCTAAAAGCTAATATTTCAAAGTAGACCCTCTATTTTCAAGAAATTTAACACCTTTTGAAGGTGTAAAACATTTATTCAAATAGACAAAAAGCCTTATCTTTGCACGAGCTTAAAATAAGCAATCTGCTATGCAAAAGAAAATCGCGAATTTCCTATTTTCAACTAAACTAACTGCTGTCTTATTTATCGTTTTCGCTGTTGCTATGGCAGCAGGAACTATACTGGACAGAAACATGGAAACGTCTCCAACGCCTTACACAAGACAATTGATATACAATGCCTGGTGGTTTGAAGCTATTATGGTATTTTTTGTTATCAATTTTGTAGGTAATATTTTTAGATTTCGTTTACTGCGTAAGGAAAAATGGGCCACCCTAACATTGCACCTTGCCTTTATCCTAATCTTGGTAGGTGCCTTTATTACACGATACATAGGTTATGAAGGTATAATGTCTATTAGGGAAGGCGCTACTGAAAGTCAATTTTTATCGCAGAAAACCTACATTACAGCCTATGTGGTTGGGGATTACAAAAAAGATGGTGTGCTTCAGCGTTACAATTTTCAGCGAGAAGTGGATTTTTCGCCCCGCCTGGATAACGAATTTGATGAGACCATCACTTACGATAATACGGAAGTTAATTTTAAACTTGAAAAGTTTGTAAAGGGAGCAGAAAAGGACATTGTGCCCAATGAAACAGGAGAATCTTATCTTAAAATCGTAGAAGCAGGTGATGGGCGTCCACATAATCATTTTTTAAAGGATGGTGAAATCTCTAATCTTCACAATGTTCTCATTTCTCTCAATAAATTTCAAGAGGGTGCTATAAATATCACCACTACGGATGAAGGGATTTTCATTAAGTCTCCATTTGAAGGGGAGTACATGACCATGGCTACTGGAGCCACTGGCAAGGTTGTTAAAGATAGTCTACAGCCACTGAGATTGCGATCTCGCTATGTGATAGGAAACATGCAATTGGTATTTCCTAAACCTGTTGTTAAAGGAACTTTTGATATTTTGAAGAAGCCTGTCATCTTAAAAAGTGACGAAGACGGTATTGTTTTAGATGTAACTGCAAATGGCCAAACCAAAAAGGTGAACCTACTAGGTGGTAAGGGTTCCTATAATGGTTTTGAGGAAATTGAGGTTGGCGGTTTGGAGATAGCATTACAGTATGGGTCTAGGGTAGAGCAGCTACCTTTTAAAATAAAATTAAATGATTTCATAGCTGAGAAATATCCTGGAACCGAAAATGCGTATTCTTCATATGAAAGTAAGATAACGGTATTGGATGAGGAGGCAGGTGATTTTGACTATCATATCTACATGAACCATATCTTGGATCATAAAGGCTATCGCTTTTTTCAGGCGAGTTTTGATCCCGATGAAAAAGGTACCGTACTTTCTGTCAATCATGATAAATGGGGGACATTAGTCACTTATGCAGGTTACCTATTACTTTATTTTGGTTTAATGGCTATTCTCTTTGCCAAACACACACGCTTTGATGATTTGCGCAAAATGCTCAATAAGCTTAAGGTTAAGAAAGCTAAGATAGCTACTGTATTAGCCTTGTTTTTAAGTTTAGCGGCATTTGGTCAAGAGCATTCTGAAAATGACGGGCACGACCACACAGCTCCGCAAAAGCCTTTAAGAGAGCAGATTGATTCTATTTTACGAGAGAACATTACACCAAAAGCCCATGCTGACAAGTTTGCAGAATTGGTCATTCAAGACTACAGTGGCCGTATGATGCCAATGCATACCTATGCTTCTGAGATGCTCAGAAAAATAAGTAAAAGTGATGTCTATGGTGAATTCAATGCGACTCAGATATTTCTATCCATTCAAGAATCCCCCATGCTGTGGTACAATGTGCCCATTATTTACCTCAAGCCTAGAAAGGCGGACTCCATAAGAACTATAATTGGTGTAGATTACGATCAGAAGTATGTAAGCTTATTGGATTTCTTTACGCCTCAAGGGCGCAATAAGCTAGGACCTTACATAGAAGAATCCTTTAAGGCGCAAGTGCCGAATGGATTTCAAAAAGAGGTGAAAGAAACTTATGGTAGGCTTAGTTTACTGTCCGATGCTATAGAAGGACGTTCTGTTAAGATATTTCCAGTTCCAGAAGACGAAAACAATAAATGGATTTCTGCTTTTGAATACCGAAAGGAAGGCTACAAGGATGTTATAAAGGATTCCCTCTATGGCAATTTCGTGAACAAGGGATTTAGCTTTTATTTAATGACTTTAAATAATGCAAAGCAGACGGGGGATTTTACAAATGCGAATAAATTATTAGAGGATTTTAAAAAGACCCAAAAAAAATTAGGTGCGGAGGTCATGCTATCTGACGATAAGGTTAAAACAGAAATTCTTTATAATAAATATGATATTTTTAAGAAGCTCTTCAGCTGGTATATGTATGCTGGTACCTTGCTATTTATCCTATTGATTGTTCAGATTTTTAAATCTAACAGTAAGGGCATCAATATTAGTGTCAAGGTTTTTAAAGTTATTATTCTTGGTTTGTTCTTGTTACATACTACGGGTCTTGTTGTGAGATGGTATCTTTCAGGCCATGCACCTTGGAGTGATGCTTATGAATCTATGATTTATGTCGCCTGGGCAACCATGTTGTTCGGTCTCTTGTTTGGACGAAAAAGTGATTTAACCATTGCGGCAACGGCCTTTGTGACTTCAATTATTTTGATGGTTGCACATTGGAATTGGATGGATCCGGCCATTGCCAATCTAGAACCCGTTCTTCAGGGCTACTGGTTGATGATACACGTTGCGGTTATTGTTGCGAGTTATGGGCCTTTTACATTGGGCTGGGTTTTGGGAATTGTGGCCTTACTTCTAATGCTGTTTACTACTACCAAGAATAAGGAAAAGATGAAGCTTAACCTCAAGGAACTCACCGTTATAAATGAAATGGCCTTAACAGTTGGCTTGGTAATGTTAACCATTGGAAACTTCTTAGGGGGTATGTGGGCCAATGAGAGTTGGGGACGTTACTGGGGCTGGGACCCAAAAGAAACTTGGGCGCTTATAAGTATCATGATTTATGCTTTTGTTATTCACATGCGATTGATTCCAGGTTTACGTGGAAGATGGCTATTTAATCTTATGGCGGTCTTAGCCTTCTGTAGTATATTAATGACCTACTTTGGGGTTAATTTTTACCTATCCGGATTACACGCATATGCGAGTGGTGACCAAATAATAAGCTTTCAGTTCATTGCTATTTATCTGGCTGCAATAGCCATTTTGGCTGCTTTAGCGTATAGAAAGTATAAGTTGCATTACAAATAGACATAAAATTTTCCTACAAGATTTTAAATATCTACAGACTATTTTTAGTAACTTGAAACCGTAACTAAAGAATAACAATGGAATATTTCAAAAAATTAGGAACGGGTAACCTACTGATGTTGATTTTGTGCGCGATTATAATTCTTGTTGCAGAGTACTTATTTTTAACCGGTGATCAATATCATGGAATATTTGTTGGCCTTTGGGCACCGACATTACTTGGCGTGATGATTTACTTAAAGCTTGTAGATCATGGTGGCAAATGATATCGTTTTTTGGTTTTCTGTAATTGTTATCGCTCTGGTCGCTATTTGGGCCATTCTAATGATTCGTGCATACAACAAGGCGAGTAGAAATGACTAGATTGTTATAATGGTATAGCACTTAAATGTCTACTGCTTCGTCACTTTTCCAAAACATAGTTTCCAATAACTAAAGCGTCTAAGCCAGTAGAGTAGAAGCAACGCAATGCGTCTTTTGGCGATTCTACAACTGGTTCACCTTGGATATTAAAGCTCGTATTTAACACTACAGGTACGCCTGTTTTTTGCCCCAGAGTTTCAATGAGTTTATGATAGAGAGGGTTTGTAGTTTTGTTTACCGTTTGCAATCTCGCTGTGCCATCCACATGCGTAACAGCTGGGATAACATCCTGTTTTTCTTTGTAGACATTACAAACTTTAAGCATAAAAGGCGCTTCTACGGTTAAATCAAAATAGTCTTTATAGGATTCTACCAAAGCAGATGGCGCAAAGGGTCTGTAAGCTTCTCTATGTTTTACCTCAGCATTAATTTTATCTTTCATGTCCGGGAAAGCTGGATTCGCTAAGATGCTTCGGTTCCCTAAGGCTCTAGGCCCAATCTCCATAGAACCCTGAAACCAGCCTATAATTTTTCCTTCGGCTAAAAGTGAGGCCGCTTTTTCCGTAATATTCTCAAAATGTGTAGCTTTTAATTTGGCACCATCAATAGCTGCCTTTATCTCTTCGTTTTTATAGGAGGTACCTACGTATGGATTGTCGTGAACAAATGTTCTCGGTTGCTTAAGAATGCCATTGTACAAATAGAACGCAGCACCAAGTGCGGTGCCATTATCACCTGCAGCAGGCATCACATAAACATCTTTGAAGGGCGTCTCTCTTACAATTCTGCCATTCATAACACTATTTAGAGATACACCACCTGAAATTACCAAGTAGTCGGCTTTGGTTGTTTTGTGCAAAAGATTACAAATTTCCAATACCTTGTTTTCTAAGACTTTTTGGAATGCGGCGGCGACATTGAGGTGATTGGCCTCAAATTCGCCATCTTGTGCTCTTGGACTACCAAAAATCTCTAAAAACTTTTTTGAGTATAACTCCTTGATTAAATATTGATAATTAAAATAGGATAGGTCTACCTTGATTTGACCTTTAGAATTAACCGCAACCATTTTGTCAACTTCTTTTTCAAAAACACTGGGGTCACCCATAGGTGCTAATCCCATGGTCTTGCCTTCGTCATAATTGGGCTTAAAGCCACAAAACTGTGTTACGGTTTCGTAAAAAGAGCCCAGTGAATCTGGAAAGAAACTCTCACTGATTTTGTCAACTTTATTGCCTTCGCCATAACCTACCCAAGTTGATGCCCATTCACCAGAGCCATCAATACCTAATAAGGCCGCCTTTTTATAGGGTGAAACAAAAAAAGAACCTGCCACATGGGTTAAATGGTGTTCTATAAAATGAATTTGAGGTTTGTGCTTCCCATTAAAAGTTTTATTGTACCAAATCTTAAAACGTCTTTGTTTGGCATATGCATTGACGACATGATGACCAAAAAAGGGCATAAAAAGTTTCAAATGCTTTAAAACGAATACCACTTTTTTAAACCAATGCGTTTGAGGCTTGATGGAGACGGCGATATGATCAATATCATCATAATCCAACCTAGAAATGGCTAAACATCTCTTGATAGCTCTTTCGGGAAATGCTTGCGTATGCTTGTCTCTATTAAGTCGCTCTTCTTCAATAGCGGCTATTAACTTCCCATCCTTAACAATACAGGCTGTTGAATCATGAAAATAATAATTTAAACCTAGAATTACCATAACAATAAATTTGGAAGAGCAATTAAGGAAAATAAAATGAATTAGATTATTATTTTCTACCATTTAATAATTTTCTCGTTGAAGGCTTCTGTCCTCAAATGAAAAGAGTCGTTATGAGTATAAAGCTTTTAAGGATTACGCAAAGGATAGTAATAACTTTAGTCTCTCGTATTCCCTTTACCGAAGTCATATTTTCTATGAGTTGGTGCTAACTTTATAAGTGAAACTACGTTTTAAATAATTGATTAGGCTAAGCTAAAATAGTATTTGTGAATGATCTAAAAAGTTGTGTACATTAAGGTTTAATATTTTTCAGTGAATTGGGCATATGGCTTGAAAAAACTACTTAAACAAAGCCTTATCTTTGTATCAAAAAGAAAATGAAACTTACGCTTAAAGTAGCTGCGATTTATAATATTCTCTGGGGTGCTTGGGTTGTTCTATTTCCAAATCATTTTTTTAATCTAGTTGGTATGTCTCCACTTAACCATACGATGGTATGGCAGGGCATGGGCATGGTGATTGGCGTTTATGGGCTTGGCTATTGGTGGGCCTCTTATGACCCAATGAGACATTGGCCTATAGTGGCTGTAGGTTTTTTGGGAAAGATATTTGGTCCACTTGGTTTTATCTTTAATTACCTTAAGGGTGAGGTCCCATTTGAGTTTATATATACCTTAATAACCAATGATTTTATATGGTGGATACCTTTCTTTTTAATTTTGAGAAGAGTACATTGTGACTACAAATGGCGTTTAACATGATTAAAATTTTACGTTTACTACTTATCGGGTTTTATATTTTTGCGGGGGCTAACCATTTTATAAACCCTGACTTTTATTTAGGTTTAATTCCTGATTACTTACCGTTTCCGGAGGCAATTAATTATAGCAGTGGTTTTTTTGAAATACTTTTGTCCATTGGTGTTGCCGTTCCAAAAACAAGGGCATTGGCCGCAAGGGGAATTATTCTTTTATTAATCTTGTTTATTCCATCGCACATCTATTTTATTGAAGTGGGGTCCTGTGTAGAAAACGCCTTCTGCGTAGAACCTTGGATTGCGTGGTTAAGATTATTGGTAATTCATCCATTACTCATGCTCTGGGCGTGGGCCATAAGAAAAACGAAGTAGTATGACTTTAGATTTAGCACGCTTACTCACAGATACAGGGTTCTTGATATTGATTTGGGCTGTTCAATTGGTCATATATCCAAGCTTTAACTATTATACGCCTAAAAATCTTTTTGAGTGGCATAAGAATTACACCGTACGGGTCACCTACATCGTGTTGCCTTTAATGTTCAGTCAGCTTATTCTAGCTGTCATTTATGTGTGGCAAATACAGAATTGGTACAGTATACTCAGCATATTGATTATAGTGATATTATGGCTGCTCACATTTTTAATCTTTGTACCCTTGCACCAGGGCATAGATAAAGCACAGCCTCAAGAAAGAGTTTGCGATAAGTTGGTTTCAAAAAATTGGATCAGGACCGTATTGTGGACCTTGTTATTCATTTTATCTTTATCTAATTATTTATTTTAATAATGGATTGAGACTCTTCATTTAAAGGTCAAAACCACTTATTTAACGAAAAAAGCCTCCCGAAAGGGAGGCTTATATATTATACTCTAACTAACTCTGATTAAGCTTCAGAGGTAGATGTAGCTGCAACGGCTAAACCGTAAACAACAAGTCCGAATCCTATTTTGTTGATAGCGTCACCAATATTATAGATAACATCCATATTAAGTCCTAGCTCACCCACAAAAGAATACCATCCTTCTGTTCCGGCCATATACCCTAATGGATAGATTGCCCATCCAACAAGTACGAACCAACACAATGTTTTGTGAGCGGCTAATACAGCACCACCGGCTTGTTCTGCCAATTTCTTGGCTTCCCCAAACCATATGATGTACACAATAGCAAAATAAGCGACCCCAGAGATAAAGCCCCATAATGCTGGACCAGTTCCAGTAGTATATACAGCTTCTCCAAAATAACCTGTTACAAGCATTACCACAGAAAGGAAAATCAATTTCCACATCAAGGATTTTTTAGCACCTGCAACTCTTAGGATAAGATAAAACTCAACACACATTAACGGTACGGTCAATACCCAATCTACATATCTGAAAAATGTTGGGGACTCCATGTACGTAGCCCAATAATCTCTCATGTACCAATAGTGCACTGCAGCAATAAAAGTAATAAGACCTGACACCAAAATGGAAGTTCTCCACTTTTTATCAAAGGTATTCATTGATAAAAAGAAAAATGCCGAAGCGGCCATCATTGCCATACATCCTACAAAAAATGTAAAGCCAACGTAATCATCGGTGGCCATTTTGCCCACCTCAGCGTAAAAGCTAGTTAGTAAATTCATAATTATAAATTTTAGTTTGTTTAATCAAAAATAAGAATTGTTAAACACAAAATGTTTAAAATTTTCACAAAAAAATTTCACAGATAAGAAATTTCGTATGTTCGTATTATGAAATTCTCAGCTTTTAATTTAGTTTCAACAGTATTTTTGCTTTGGTTGACCATTCAAATTGAATCGGCATATGAGGAATATTTGGCCTATTTTTTTATCCTTACGGTGGGAATTGTTCATGGGGCTAATGATGTGTCTCTTATTAGTTTTATCACCAAAAGTCGGGGAATGTCAAAAAATAAATATCTGATTAGTTATATCGCCATTATTATCGTTATGTCTATTGCCTTCTTTCAATTTCCATTTTTGGCGTTATTGATTTTTATTTTGTTTAGTTGTTACCATTTTGGAGAGCAGCATTTTTACAATCAACTACATCAAGCCGGAGTAACGGGCAACTTACTTTACTTAAGCTATGGTATCTTAATTTTTGGACTGTTGTTCTATTTAAATTACACTGAAACATCATCTATTATAGCTGAACTAACAGGAATTACCCTTGATGCGTTTTATTTCCTTTATTTTTTGATTCTCGGGTTAATAGCTACTTGTGTATTGGTTTTCATAAACTTAAAGAATTTTAAAGATGGGTTAGATTACTTCCAAGAGTTTTTTTTAATCGCTCTTTTTGCCTTACTATTTAAGATGGCATCCCTACTTTGGGCTTTTGCTATTTATTTTATCATATGGCATTCCTTGCCTTCACTTAGGGATCAAACCAAAGCATTATACGGACGATTGGATGCTTCAAGCCTTATCAAGTATTTCAAATCCTCTTTGGTGAACTGGATTATTTCTGTGATTGGTTTGGCGGTGATTTTTTATATCTCCTCACGGCTTGAAATTCGATTTATCACTCTATTTTTTGCTTTTTTGGCGGCAATAACGATTCCTCATGTTATAGTGATGTATTATCTCAATAAAAAATGAATGCGCAGTGAACCTGTTTAGTCGAAATTCAATATTTTTAGAACATGAAAAAATTAGGAGAGAATACCATTTGCACACATATAGGAGAAATTGAGGATAAGCAATTTAAGGGAGCTGTCTCTCCTATGTTTTTAAGTACATCATATGAATTTTTAGATGTTGACGTAAAACGTTATCCTAGGTATTTCAATACGCCCAACCAAGAATACCTTTCACGTAAAATAGCAGCTTTGGAGCATACGGAGTCAGCTATTATCTTTGGTTCTGGTATGGCGGCCATAAGCACTATGTTTTTGGCATTCTTGCAAAAAGGGGACCATTTGGTAGTACAAAATACACTTTATGGTGGCACAGTAAATTTTATAAAAGAAGAACTTCCTAAGTACGGAATAGAGTTTACGTTTACTAAGGGGTATGAGGTTCAAGATTTTAAGAAGGCCATACAACCAAATACAAAACTCATTCATATTGAGAGTCCTTCTAATCCTCTTATGACAATTACCGATATAAAATCTATTGCAGACCTTGGGAAATCGAATGGAATTCTTACATCTATAGACAACACCTTTGCTTCACCTATAAATCAGAATCCAATAGACCTGGGTATAGATCTGGTAATGCATTCGGCAACAAAATATTTTGGTGGTCACAGTGACATAAGCGCAGGTGCGGTAGCCAGTTCTGCTGAGCATATTGATAAAATTTGGAATGTGGCTAAAAATCTTGGTGGTAACTTAAGTGATATGACCGTATGGATGCTAGAACGCAGTATGAAAACCTTAGGTTTAAGAGTGAAAGCTCAAACCAAAAATGCTATGAAATTAGCCAAATGGCTGCACAAGCATCCCAAAATTTCAAAAGTGTACTATCCCGGTCTTAAATCGCACCCCGAGTACAAATTGGCGAAATCCCAAATGAAAGGTTTCGGTGCCATGCTGTCCTTTGAACTGCACGAGAAATTAGATTCCTATGCCTTTCAAAAGGAACTAAACTTAATTAAATCTTCCATGAGTTTAGCGGGTGTAGAAAGTAATGTTATTTCACCGCACTTGACCTCTCATTCATTGCTAACCCAAGAAGAAAGAGATACTATTGGTATAAGTGACCAACTAATTCGATTGTCAGTAGGTATTGAAGACCTTAAGGATTTAAAGGAAGATATTAATCAAGCTATAGCCGCGTTGACTTAGGCTTTTGGTTTCTTGCATCCGTTTTAAATGTTAGCCCTATGCAACAAGTTTAAGGTAAACAGCAAAGAGGTGTTTGCGGTTTGTATTACAACTAAAAAAAGAAAAAAAAGAGCCCATTTCTGGGCTCTTTACAATTTAGACATTATTAAACATGGTCATTCAAATGATGGTGTTCATCAATTAACGGTCCACCTTCTATAATCTGGTCAGAGGCTTCACTAGCAAATTTTTCGAAATTCAAGTGGAATGAATGTGCCAGCTGAATGGCCTTGCTAATGTAGGCGCCTTTTTGCAACCAAGTATTCATTGGGTCTAACATTTCCGTAGGGACATTAGGACAGTACTTAGGCATATGTAATCCAAATATGGGATGTTGCTCAAAGTCAACATTGTCTAATTCTCCTTTAAGGATAGCGGTAATCATCGCTCTTGTGTATTTAAGTTTAATGCGGGAGCCTACACCATAAGGGCCACCGCTCCAACCGGTATTTACCAACCATACGTTAACACCTGCTTCTTGCATTTTTTTGCTTAACATCTCTGCATAGACGGTCGGATGCAACGGCATGAAGGGCTCTCCAAAACAAGCAGAGAAAGACGGTACGGGCTCCGTTATGCCAGCTTCGGTACCTGCAACCTTAGCCGTATAGCCAGATATGAAGTGGTAAGCTGCCTGCCCAGGAGTTAGTTTAGAAACGGGAGGTAATACACCAAAGGCATCACAGGTTAAGAAAAATATATTCTTGGGATTATCAGCGTAAGACGGCTTTTGGATATTGTCTATGTGGTAAATCGGATAGCTCACCCTTGTGTTTTGAGTAATGCTACTATCAAAATAGTCCACTTCACCGATGTCTTTAAAAACAACATTTTCGAGAATAGCTCCCGGTCTAATCGCTCTGTAAATATCTGGTTCTTTTTCTTCCGTTAAATCAATAACTTTGGCATAACAACCACCTTCAAAATTAAAAATTCGATTTTCAGATGTCCAACCGTGCTCGTCATCTCCGATTAGTTTTCTGTTAGGATCGGCGGATAAGGTTGTTTTACCTGTCCCAGAAAGACCAAAGAAAATCGCTGTATCTCCTTCTTCGCCAACGTTAGCGGAGCAGTGCATAGGCAATACATTCTTGTCAACAGGTAAAATCATATTGAGCGCAGAGAAAATGCCTTTTTTTATCTCCCCTGTATATGCTGAACCACCAACAAGAGCAATTTTTTTTGTAAAATTCAAGATGGAGAAGTTACCTTGTCGTAGACCATATGTTTTAGGGTCTGGGCATTCATAACCCGGAGCACAAAGTACAAGCCATTCTTCTTCAAAATTCTCTAGCTCTTCTTCCGAAGGTCTTAAGAACATATTATAAACAAACATATTAGACCAGGGTAACTCTGTTACTGTTCTGACACCCATTCTATATTTTGGATCAGCACAAACAAAACCATCACGAACAAAAATTTCTTTACCGCTAAGGTATTTTTCGATTTCGCCTTGCAGATAATCAAAGTTTTCAGGAGAAATACCTTTATTTGTTTTACCCCACCAAACGCGATCTTTCGTATAATCATCTTTTACTAAAAAACGATCTTGAGGAGAACGTCCAGTGAATTTTCCAGTATTTATAGCTAAAGTACCATTAGCGGTTTCTTTACCCATACCTTTTTCAATGGTTATGGCTTGTAATTCTTCAGGCGATAAGTTCCAATGGGCGTTGGTATCTTTTAGGCCGTACTTCGTCAGGTCTTTTGTTTTCATATTCGGTTTTTTTAAAAATGTTTCCATAAGTTAATAATTTTTAGTTGTAGTTTAAAATGGCCAAATTACAGGCACTAATAGTAATGTTGTTATAAAAAACAGTATAAGTAATGGCGTACCTACCTTGAGGTAGTCCATAAATTTATAGCCTCCTGCAGTCATTACCATAGCGTTTGTAGTTGTTCCTACAGGTGTTAAAAATGCTGTGGATGCGCTAATCGCTACGGCAATCATAAATGGTGCAGCGGATATGTTAAGCGTATTCGCTGCAATGATCACTATAGGCGCCATTAGAACAGCGGTTGCTGAATTATTAATAACCTGGCTAAAAGTCGTGGTTAACAAGAATACACCTCCTAATAGCATAATAGGGTGAAAATTACCTAAGCCATTGACAAGACCATTGGCTATAAGTTGCGCTGTACCTGTTTTTTGAAGGGCCAGTCCCATGGGTATCATGGCTGCTATCATGACCACACTTATCCAGCTAATGCCTTTGTAAGCCTTAGCGATGGGTACACAACCGGTTATTAAAATAACACCTGCTGATAAAAGGGCGGCAATTGCTCCTGGTACAACATCAAACACCAATAGTACAATCATTAAAATGAGCGCAAATAAAGCAATGTATGATTTAGCCGTAAGATTTGTAACCGTTTTAGACATGCCTTCCGGGCTACCGATAATCACAAGGTTTTCATGATGGTCTTTAAGTTGTTCTATGTCGCTCCATACGCCCCTGATAAGAAACGCATCACCAGCTTTTACCGTTATTTCGCGATCCATTATTGGGGTATTATTTCTAGAAGCTGCCATGAGTTGAACACCAAATCGTTTAAAAAATCTACCGATTCTAACCTTACGACCAACCAAAACGGATTTAGGCGTGACGATAATTTCAGTCATTCCAACTTCTTGGTTGATTAGGTTATTTCTAAGCTCATCAGCTATGGGCTCAAGTGGCAACAACCCAAGGCGAAAACGTATCATTAGGGTATTTATAGCCTCTGTATCACCTTTAACCGTAAGAATATCGTGATACATAAACGGTGTATCGTTATTTGGAAATTCAATAAAAGGCTCATTTCCTTTAAGACGGTTAGGGTGTCTTCGTTTTATTCTTAAAATAGAGACATGGAAGTCATCTTCAAAATTCCAATCACCAAGTTTAGTGTTTAAAAGAGGGGATACTGACCGTACTCTTAGTCTGTAGTAGTCGTCATCAACTTTATAGGCTTCTATCCACTTGTGAAGGGTTGTACTGATATCAATGGGTTTGTTGTTGGTTTTGTTACTTGGTAGTAATCTAAACCCAATATATTTGAAATAGACCAGTGTAATCAAAAGAAGTGGTAAGCCTATAAGTGCAAACTCAAAGAATGAAAACCCTTCTAACCCACTCTCTAACATGGTATTGTTGACAATGATATTGGGTGGGGTACCGGTCAAAGTCAGTAAGCCACCGGTATTAGATCCAAAGGCTACTGGCATAAGGAGTTTTGATGGCAGTGTACCCATACTCCAAGCAGAGGAGATGGTAACGGGCATTAAAGTTGCTACTGTTCCTGTATTGCTCACCACACCAGACAACAGTCCAGAACCTAAAGTTGTTATTAGTAAGAGCCGTGTGGTGCTTTTTTTTGCTAAGCTCATGAATTTCTGACCAGCAAGAGCGGTCCACCCTGTTTGAGAAAGACCTTCCCCTATGATAAATAGAGCTGCAATCATTATGACTGTTGGATTGCTAAAACCGCTCAAGGTTTCACTTAAGTCTAATATTCCAAATAGAAATAAGCTCAACATAGATAAGAGGGCTATTATGTCTGGCGTGAATTTTCCCCATATAAAGAGTAGAATCGTGATTGAGAGAATAGCCAGCATTAAGCCCATAGATTTGTTTTTTAATGATGGAATAAAATTACTCAGGCAGTAGGCTAATTCTTATGACGAATGTCATGCTTTCACGGAATTATGGATTTTTCAATTTTACTCAAGAAATACCTTATATTATAACGAATTATTTTTTCGAAACCGATTGCGAAATTAAAAGTCTGCTATAATCTGTTGCCTTTTTAATATTTTTGCAAATCTCAATTGAACAAAAATTATGAAATTAGATATTTTAGCCATAGGAGCGCACCCAGATGATGTTGAATTAGGCTGCGGAGCAACACTTGCAAAAGAGGTTCATTTTGGAAAAAAAGTGGGGATAATAGATTTGACCCGGGGTGAATTGGGTACTCGTGGTACAGCAGAAACTAGGGATATGGAATCCGATAATGCTGCTAGTATTTTAAATGTAGCTGTAAGAACCAATATGGAGTTTGCCGATGGATTCTTTGTCAATGACAAAGCCCATCAGCTAGAAATAATAAAAATGATACGGTTGTACCGCCCTGAAATTGTGATTTGTAACGCCATTGAAGACAGACATATAGATCATGGAAGGGCCAGTCAGTTGGTAAGTGATTCTTGTTTTTTAAGTGGTCTTTTAAAAATTGACACAAAACATGAAGACGTAGATGGATGGCAAGATCCATGGCGTCCCAAAGCGGTATATCATTATATACAGTGGAAAGATTTAAAGCCAGATGTGGTTGTCGACGTGACGGGATTTTTGGAGAAAAAGATAGAAGCCGTTATGGCATACAAAACACAGTTTTACGATCCCAATAGCGAGGAGCCTGAAACACCTATATCCAGTAAAAATTTTACAGATAGTATCGAATACAGGGCCCGTAATTTAGGAAGGCTTATTGGTGTTGCCTATGGTGAAGGTTTTACGGCAGAACGCTATGTGGCCGTATCCTCATTATTTGATTTGAAATAACTATTAAAAGGTTTTGTAGAAAATTGTAAATAATTTACATTTGCAGTCCTAATTAAAATGGTGGTTGTAGCTCAGTTGGTTAGAGCATTGGTTTGTGGTACCAAGGGTCGTGGGTTCGAGCCCCATCTTCCACCCATGAAAAAAGCCTTTCAGAAATGAAAGGCTTTTTTTGTGACCTGTATTATTTTTTATGGGACCGCCTTATCAACAACTATTCTGTTGTCTCTATTAGCCAGTTCCCAAGCGGTATGGAAGACCAATTTAGCTCTATTTTCGAGTAAATCGTATTCAATCTTGTCCGGAGTGTCCGTAGGCTTATGATAGTCAGCATGTGTACCGTTAAAATAAAAAATTACCGGAATATTGTTTTTTGCAAAATTGTAGTGGTCTGATCGGTAGTAAAATCGATTAGGATCGTTTTCATCATTATAGGTATAATCTAACTCAACATTACAGAACTTGGTATTGACCTCTTCGGATATGTTATGGAGCTCTGTACTCAATTTATCACTTCCAATTAGGTAAATATAGTTTCGATTTCCATCCTCGCGCTCAGGGTCCGTTCGGCCAATCATATCAATATTTAAGTTGGCAACGGTGTTTTCTAATGGAAAAATAGGACTATTATCTGTATAGTGACGTGAACCCAAAAGACCGCGTTCTTCGCCCGTTACATGAAGAAAAACCACGGTTCGTTTAGGACCATGTCCATTTTTTTCTGCCTCTTTGAAGGCTTCGGCAATTTCTAGAATAGCAATTGTTCCCGAACCGTCGTCGTCTGCCCCGTTGTAAACTGTTCCGTTTTCTATGCCCACATGATCTAAATGTGCAGAAATGACGATAACCTCATCTGGTTTTTCAGTACCCTTTAGATAGGCCACGACATTTTCTGAAGATACTGCTTCCGACGTTTTTTCAAGGTTAAGATTAATATTGGTAGCAATGGTTTCTGGTTTATCGGATTCTGTTATACGACTATGTAGAGCCTTACCGAGATTCTCGCTGACCATAAGTCTTATCATGCTTGCTTCAGTGCTAATCAATGAAATACGTCCCGATCTTCCAGATTCCGCCTGCCTTTTATAATACGGTGCATATCTGCTAAACATTATGTCATCCATATAAATGAGACCCTTAGCACCATTATCTTTTGCAGCATCGCGCTTACTTGATAAGGATTGTCTTCCTCCAGACCATTTCGTATCTTCAGAAGTACCAGACGTTACATAATTGCCATTCTCATCTTTAGGCTCCCCTGCTTTTGCTAGAACAAATTTTCCCTTCACGTCTACACCTTCATAATCTGAGTAATTATCGGCATCAATACCATAACCGACATAGACAATTTCTGAAAGTGTAAGGCTTTCACTTTCTGATATATCCAAAACAATTATATCATCAAAATTTTTGAATGACATTCCATTAACAGTGATATCTACTTCAGCTGATTGTTGGCGTTCCAGAGGAACTTCTTGAAAATAATCCGAACCACCTAGAGGGGTAGGAACATCCATATCAAGATATTGCTGCTTTAAATATTCTACGGCTAATTTTTGACCCTTTTCTCCTGTATCGCGACCTTCAAACTCGTCTGAAGCGTAGGTGTAGAGCATCGTTTTTAATTCATCTGCAGTAATAGTTGAAGCATAATCCACCGGATTAGCGGTTACTTGGGTTTTATAATTATTGTCCGTAGTAGTCATCTGATTAGATGAACTTCCACAGCTCATTAAGATACCGGAAATTGCTATTAGAAACGCTAAATTTTTCATTGACATTAAAGTTTTTTTAACAAAGCTGAAAGTATACCCAAACAGCTGAGGGTAAAAATAATGAATTAGTTGAGGGTAATTCTTTAATGCAAATTCCTTTTAACAAAATTTAACTTTAAAGGACTTCCTTCGTCAGTGGTTGCTCTGAATTTGCTAAATACCATGCCGTTGCAAAAATAAAATGTGTTCGTTTTGTAAGTAAGGGATAGTTTATTTTGTCGGCAGTATCTGTGGGTTTGCTGTAGTCTTTATGTTCACCATTAAAAAAGAAAATAACAGGAATATCCTTTTGGGCGAAGTTGTAGTGGTCGGAGCGATAATAGTAACGGTTGACGTCATTTTTCTTATTGAAGTTATAGTCTAACTCAAGGTTGGTGAAAGTGCGATTCGCTTCTTGGGCAATAAAATCCAATTCGGTACTCAAGCGGTTAGAACCAATAAGATAAATATAATTTTCGTTGTTAACATGCGCATTGTCAACACGTCCTATCATATCTATATTGAGGAAAGAAATGGTACTTTCTAAAGGAAAAACAGGATTATTTGAATAGTAACGTGAACCGTGTAGGCCAATCTCTTCTGCAGTAACATGAAGAAATACAATGCTACGTTTTGGTCCATTACCTTGCTTTTTAGCAAGCTTAAAGGCTTCCGCCATTTCAAGAACCGCGGCAGTCCCTGACCCGTTATCATCAGCACCATTGTAGATTTCGCCATTAACAACACCCTCATGATCCGAGTGGGCCGAAATATAAATATATTCATTAGGGAACTCTGAACCTTCAATATAAGCGATAATATTTTGCGAGTCTTTTAAGTCATATTCCTTAGGAAAAACTGAAGACGGTACTTTTTGATAATAGTCTGGGTTGGACTGGGGCGCACTAATACCAAGCGACTTGTAATAGTTTCTAATGTAGTCGCACACGGCATTGTGACCTTCCGTTCCGGTCATGCGGCCCATATATTTATCTGAAGATACCTCTTCGACATGCTCTTTTAATTCCTCGGGACTAATGGTGTTAAGATAAATTTTAACATCAGAAGTGTCGTGATATGAAATACTTTCCTTAAGATTTTCTATTTTTTTACTATGCCTTATTGTAGAGCAAGAACCTACAAGTATTAAGACGGATGCAAAAAGTACTTTCATCTAAGTAATTGATTTACGCAAAAATAAGAGAATTAATGAAATATTTTCCCACAAAATTACTAATCTTTGGTATCCTCTTTAGGCTCTAATTTCTTTTCGTTTTTGATGTCAGCCTTGGTTGTATTTATGGGTGGCTCATCTGTTTTTATTGCCGTTGTTGAAAATATACTTTTATAAATAGTAAAACCTAAGGCAATGATAACCATTAAAAAAATGTATTGTATAGATTTCGTTTTGATATGTTGTTTTTTTGAAATAAATAGGATAATCAATCCTGTGGCAAATGCCACGACTATTGGAATAATGGCAAATTTTGAAAATTTTGTTACGGCTAATACTAGTGCTATTATACCTGAGGTTAAACCAAAAACGATTAATGTCTTTTTCATAATTTGTATTTTAATTTCCGTCTAAGGTCAGAGACCTGCCTCGTAAGCTCTTATTATTAAGCAAAACCAGTCAAAGGAATGAACTTAAATTCCGCCAAATAAGACTACTACATTTTTTGTGCCTAAATTACAATCCTTTGTAGAATGATACTAGAATTTTAAAAGTTTGTTCGTTTAAAAAACAACAAAAATTCCTTTGCCTGCAAGAAAAAGGATTTTATATTTGCATCCGCTAAAGGAGAAATGGCAGAGTGGTCGAATGCGGCAGTCTTGAAAACTGTTGAGGGTCACACCTCCGGGGGTTCGAATCCCTCTTTCTCCGCTGAGAAGCCTATAACTAAAGTTATGGGCTTTTTTTCTTTATATATCCACTTGTCTGATATGATGAATATCATTTCACGATAGTCCTCTTTTCAATAGATTTATCCTATTTCCAAAAATTAAATTTATGGATTCAATCATAAAGTTATAAAATGTTTGCACGTCGTTAATTACAGTTTATAGGTCAATTACCACCAATTATGTTAGATCCCTTTTCACTTTCTATTAGTACTGTTGCTGATACCCTGAACAGCAATATTGATTGCGGTCTAAATGAAAGGGAAATAAAACTACGTCTTAAAACGTATGGAAAAAATGAGATTGCTGCCAATCAAACAAAAAGTAGATGGAAAATTCTTTTCGATCAATTTAAAGACCCAATTATTTTTATTCTGGCCATAGCGGCAGGTCTTACATTTCTTTTTAATGAGGATTTACCTGAAACGATAGCTATAATCACAGTTATCTTAATTACCATTACTATTGGTTTTATAATGGAATTACAAGGTATTCGTTCTCTCGAAGCCCTTCGTAAAATGGGATTTATTGAGAGCACGGTTTTACGTGACGGAAAGATTAAAACCATAAAGGCATCCCTATTGGTGCCGGGGGATGTCCTTCTAATAGAAGCCGGAGATGTAGTTTCAGCCGATGCACGTCTCATTACCGCAGAAAACTTAATGGTTAAAGAAGCATCGTTGACAGGGGAAAGTAGAGCTGTAGAGAAGCGTGTGAATTCGCTTCCTGTAAACACCGTTTTATCCGATAGGAAAAATATGGTATTTAAAGGAACTACTGTAGAGCAAGGTTCTGCAAAGGCAATTGTCGTTGCTACTGGTACAAATACTGAACTCGGTAAGATTCAGAAAATGGGTGGCGACGTTGAAGAGCAACGAACACCATTAGAAAAAAAGTTAAATGCATTGAGTAAATGGCTTATTTGGCTCACTTTAATTTTTGGAATCCTCATTGTTTTTACAGGATATTTAAGAGGTCTGGATATGCTTTTGATTATAGAAACAGCTGTTGCACTGGCAGTTGCAGCAATACCAGAAGGTCTTCCCGTTGTAGCCACCATTGCCCTGGCAAGAGGCATGCTAAAACTATCCAAGCGCCAAGTCATCATAAAAAAAATGGAAGGCGTTGAAACTCTTGGAGCAACAAATATCATTTGTACTGATAAAACAGGAACGCTTACCGAAGATAAAATGCAAGTGCATACATTGGTTTTTGAAGATGAGATTTTAAAGGAAATACAAAATAATAGTCCTACTCAGTTAGATGATGTTAAACATTCCCAGGCTTTTTGTGCTCTTATGATGACGAGTATTTTATGTAATAATGTTGTATTAAATACTGAACAATTAAAAGGTGATAGTATTGAAATAGCCCTCGTGCAATTTGCTGAAAAATTACACTTTGATCTAAATAAAATCAAAGAAAATAATCCTGAAAAAACTGAAATCCCATTTAATACATCCAGTAAATTAATGGCAACGTTAAATAAAAACGATGATGGTTTTACCGTTTATGCAAAGGGTGCATTTGAGAGCATTGTAAATTATTGTGATACTATATTAAATGATGAGAAACCACAAGAATTTAAAAACAAAAGAGAATGGCTATCGCATGTTAGTGATATGGCGTCTCAAGGACTAAGGGTCTTGGCTTTTGCCTATAAACATCAGGAAACAGAACCAAAAAAGGATGATTTATTATCACATTTAACCTTTATAGGAGTTATCGGGTTTTTAGATCCTGCGAGGGAAGATGTCAAATCAACGATAAACGTTTATAAAGAAGCAGGGATTAAGGTGGTTATGATGACAGGAGATCATCCCGGAACTGCAAAAAAAATCGCAGAGGAAATAGGTTTGTTGCCGAAGAATGCAGCTTCAAATTGTATTATACATGGAAATGAATTACAATTTGAAGGCCAAGCAAGTCCCACAGCACATAAGAATCTTCTGGATGCTTCGGTTTTTGCAAGAGTGACACCAGAACAGAAATTAAAACTTGTAACCTTTTATCAGGAGAATGAAAATGTTGTGGGTATGTTTGGGGATGGCATAAATGATATACCGGCCTTACGGAAAGCAGATATTGGTATCGCCATGGGAATTAGAGGAACGCAAGCTGCGCGTGAGGCTGCTGATATTATTCTTAAAAATGAT
Organism: Winogradskyella aurantia; assembly: GCF_002266855.1. Classification (GTDB taxonomy): domain Bacteria; phylum Bacteroidota; class Bacteroidia; order Flavobacteriales; family Flavobacteriaceae; genus Winogradskyella; species Winogradskyella aurantia. Next base: position 135,335 of record NZ_NGJN01000002.1, read on the forward strand.
AAATTCACGACTATGGAATTGGCAATAAGTCAAGGGCGTGCTGTTTTCGACCATATCAGGCAGTTTGTGGTGTATCTTCTATCCTGTAATTTGGCAGAAGTCGTTTCTGTGGGGTTAGCGGCATTACTTAATTTACCTGCGCCATTGCTACCGTTGCAAATTTTATTTTTAAATCTAGTCACAGATATTTTTCCTGCATTAGCCTTAGGTATGGGTAAAGGTGAAGTGGATATAATGAAACGCCCGCCCCGTAAAGCAAATGAACCGATTATGGGCAGGAAACGATGGGCATCAACTATTATTTACGGCCTTTCCATTACAGTTGCTGTTGTCGGTATTACAGCCTACGCCTATTTTTCATTACAATTATCATCAGTGATTATAAATAATATGGCGTTTTATACTTTAGTGTTGGCGCAATTGTTTAACGTCTTTAATATGGCAGAAAGTAAGGTTTCATTTTTTAATAATGAGGTAATCAAAAATCCGTGGGTATGGTCTGCAATTGCATTATCTTTAATTATTACCGTTAGCGCGTATTATATATCACCTATTTCAGAGGCACTTTTCTTAACCAAACTAACATTAGAACAAATAGGTTGGGTGGTTATTTTCGCTTTAGGTTCATTGGCGCTTTCTCAGATTATAAAGCGGTTAGGAGGCACATTCTAGTCTGTCTCTGCTGATACTGTAGCAAATTCAAAAAAGCAAAATTAAATTTAAATGATATGCGTCATTTCATAATCAATTCATTGGTAATAATTTTAAGTAGCTAGTTAAATAGATTAAAAATGAAAGATATCGGTATTATAGAACAATTGAAGGATAGGGGCATAAGTAATAAATTACTTCTAGAAGCTTTTCAAAATATTCCTAAAGCCTTCTTTTTATCAGAAACCTTACCTCCATATTTCTATGAAAATGTGGCTCTTAAAAAATCAACTGAGAGGGCAGAGCCAAGAGTTCTTGTCTTAGCCCGCATGCTAGAGGAATTGGAGGTAAAAGAAGAAGAAAGTATCCTTATTATTGGTGTCGATTCTGTTTATATTTTAGCTGCTCTATCCAAAATTTATCAAAACGTTTACGCTGTTGAAACGACTCAAACGTATGCAAATTGGGCCTTAGACGTCTTAAAAGCCATAGATGTTACTAATGTGCACATAAAAACAGGAAAACTTGAAGAAGGATGGAAAGCTAAAGGACCATTTAATGCTATTTTAAGCGCTTCAGAATTTGAAGACATTCCAGATGCTCTGAAAAAACAATTAAAAATTGGGGCTAAGTTATTGGCACCAGTGGGTCCGGATTGGGCCCATGTGATGCTAGAAATCGTTGAACGGGTTTCTGAAACTGAATTTATAACAAAAGCACTACGGGATAATTATTTTATTCCGAAGCCCACCCTAATTCCTGACATAGGGACTGAAACCTTTCCGGAAAATGACATTATAGATGAAATCGGGATGAGTTCAATTCCCTTTAAAACCATTAAAAAATTCCCAATAGATGGTTTATTAAATAGAATAGGAGACGCCCGAGTCGTTTTGTTAGGGGAAGCCTCTCATGGAACTTCAGAATTTTATGCGGCAAGACAGGAAATTACAAAAGCGCTAATAGAACGAAAAGGATTTAATTTTATTTGCGCTGAAGCCGATTGGTCAGATGCCGAGCAAATAAATAATTACGTTAGACATGATTACAAATCACAAGATTGGATGCCCTTTGCACGGTTCCCAGAATGGATGTGGAAAAACAAAGATGTACTCCATTTTGTAGAGTGGCTTAAAAAATATAATAGCAAGCATGATAATAGTATTGGATTTTACGGTCTCGATTTATACGGATTAGAGAATTCTATTGATTTGGTTATTAAATATCTAGAAGAGGTTAACCCAGACTTGGCAACACTTGCAAAATTACGTTATTCATGTATTATGCCATTTATGTCTAGTCCTGCACTGTATGGAAAACTTGTAACTACTGATAAATTGAAGAGTTGCGAGGCCGAGATATTAAAAATGTTGTTTGATTTGTTGAAAAACAAAAATAAACTCGACCATTCTAAAGCGTATTTTTATGCTTATCAAAACGCCTCAGTGGTGGTTGATGCGGAACGGTATTACAAAGCTATGTACTACGGCAGTGCAGAATCCTGGAACTTACGTGATTTTCACATGTTTTATACCCTAAAGTCTTTATTATCATATTTTGGAGAAGATTCTAAAGCGATTGTTTGGGCTCATAACTCTCATATTGGTAATGCTTTGGCCACTGAAATGTATGCTAGAGGTGAAATAAATATTGGGCATTTATGCAAGGAACATTTTGGTGATAAATCGTATCATATTGGTTTTGGAACACATACAGGAACGGTTGCCGCGTCCAATAATTGGGGTGAGCCTATGGAAGTGATGACTGTAAAGGAGTCTTTAGAAAACAGTTACGAAAATCTTTGCCATAGAACAAATGTCTCTAATTTCACCTTGCCATTACGTGAAAACCATTCAGAAAAAAAATTAAGGGAATTTTTAAGTACACCACGCTTAGAGCGTGCTATTGGGGTAGTCTATAGACCAGAAACGGAACGGATGAGTCATTACTTTAAAACCGTGTTACCATCGCAATTTGACGAGTACATTTGGTTTAATAAAACGAAAGCTGTGACACCAATTGCAACCCAAACAGCAACTGCTAAATTACTAGATTTGCATCCATTCGGATTATTAGATACCTAGTATGGTATTAAGATTTAGGGCTCTCATCTAAGAATTCAAGAGGTTCAATGGCTTTTAAAAATTAAGCAAAGTTTGTAGTCCGGATGAAATTTTAGTTAGTATTTGCTGATACCTCCTTCAGTAAGGTTTTAACCTCTGCATCATCAACTTGGTCAAAGTTTCTATAAAATTGACCAACAGCCCTAAAATTAATAGGTGTTGATAGACAAACAACGTCATCAATAAAAGGACTGTTTTTTAATTTTTGTAGCGCATCTTGAGAAGATACAGGGATGGCGACTACAATTTTTTCAGGATGCTCTGCGTGTAACATTTCTATGGTAGATATAATAGTGTTGCCTGTAGCAATACCATCATCCACAATAATTAAAATTTTATCTTTAAGCTGAAGCGGTGGTTTATCACCGTAATAATCTCTGTAGCGTTTGGTAAGTAGGGCTCTTATTTTTTTGGTTTCTTCATCAAGATATCTAGGTGATACGTCTGCCGCAGCATTACTTAAAACCTGACTTTTTAAGGTTACGGCACCAATGGCAAATTCTTTATGTAGTGGGTGTCCTATTTTTTTAGAAAGCACTACTTCTAAGGGTAGATGAAGTCGTTTGGCTATAATATAGCCCATAGGAACACCTCCTCTTGGTATGGCTAAAATTATAGCGTTTTTACCCCTATAACTTTCTAGTTCATCTGCTAACAACATAGCAGCTTCAATTCTATCTTTAAACATCATTGCTCTAGTTTTTTAAATATTTAGTAAACCAAGCGCAGGTTAATTCGGCGACAATTTCCAATTTCCCAGATTCTGAAAACAAATGGGTGGCACCTTCAATAATTTCTATTTTTTTGATACTTCTTAGTAGATCGTAAGCCTTCTGGTTTAATGTTATAACATCGCCATCATTACCACCGACAATTAAAAGGGTAGGGCAATTTATTTGGTCTAGAATAGGTGCAGCTAAATCAGGTCTGCCACCTCTAGAAACTATAGCTTTTATTTTAGTGCCTAAAAATGGTGCTGCCTTTAAAGCAGAGGCAGCACCAGTACTTGCACCAAAGAATCCTAAGGGTACGTTCTTCGTAATGTCTTGTTTGTATATCCATTTAGTCACTAGCACCAATCTTTGGGTAAGTAAATCAATATTAAACCTATTCTCATAGACGGTGTCTTCCGTTTCAGTCAATAAATCGAATAATAATGATGAAAAGCCTTCGTCTAGAAGCAAATCAGCTACATAGTTGTTTCGGCTGCTCATTCTACTACTTCCGCTACCATGGGAAAAAACCACAAGCCCTTTTTGCTGTTTAGCTAGTCGCAAACGTCCTTTGAGGGTAACCTCTTCTATTGGAATATCTAGTGACCTGTAGTTCATGATATTATTCCATTACAGGTGTTTTACGTACAGGTAATTTGATAACAACATCCACATCGGGCCAAAGCTTTGATATGCCATCAGCTCCTTTATGAAGATCGTAACATTCTGTGTTTAAACTTGTGATGCCCTCTTCGCCGTTCCAATAGCCCAAATCGAGATGCGCAATGACCTTTATCGTGTCATTCTCGATGGAATAGGTAAACGGCGTTTCGTGAGTCGTACGATTCATGTAAAGTTTTACCATACCCTCGCCTTCTTTGGCATCTAAAATGGTCCCTTTTATTTCAGGGGTATTGAAGGGTTTAAAAAAGAAGGTATTGATCTTAGGATCTCGTATGGCATTTTTAGAATTTACAGAGGCTGTTTGTATGGATAATTGCGCCTTGTTTAAAAGGTTTTCGATGGACCCTGATGCCTCTGTATTATTAAAACTAATCCTATCAAAAGTGCCAGGAACCCCTACTTTATCTGTAAACTTATAGGCTGTCCATAACACAGAAATACCTGTTGTATCTACACTGTATGAATATAGTTGTTCGCTAGGTTTATCGACTGTAGATTTGGTTTTGTTCTTTTCTGAATTATTACAGGAAAGTACAACAACACCAAGTGACAAATAAACTATGGTTTTGAATAATCGAGTCATTGGTAATTTACATTTTTATGGTTTCTTTTTTAAGAATGGCATCTAGGATGGTGTCTTTATCCAGTTTTTTGGTGCAGAAAAACCAATCCTTACAAGTTAATTCATCTGTGGATGTCATACGTTCTTCTGCTACACCGCAAGATCCAGCCGGAGAAATAATTACATCGTCACCAGGATACCAGTCTGCAGGCGTCGCTACAGAAAACTTATCTGCCGTTTGCATGGCAATAAGTGCTCGGTAAATCTCATCGAAATTTCGACCTAAGCTCAATGGATAATAAATAATAGCTCTGACGATGCCTTTAGGGTCTATAAAGAATACAGCCCGCACGGCTTGTGTTTTGCTTTCCCCAGGTTGAATCATCCCATATGTTTTAGCCACCTTCATGGTAATATCTTCGATTAAAGGAAATTTAACTTCAATATTCTTCATACCATTAAATTCAATCTTATCCTTTATGGTTCTCAGCCAAGCAATATGGCTGTACAGACCATCGATAGATAAACCGACAAGCTTACAATTAGCTTTATCAAACTTACTTTCAAGGTGTGCAAACGTTATAAATTCTGAGGTACAAACGGGTGTGAAATCTGCAGGGTGACTAAATAAAATAACCCACTGCCCCGCATAATCATCCGGGAAATTAATAACTCCTTGAGTAGTTTCTGCTTTAAATTTCGGCGCTTTATCGCCTATTCTTGGCATTGTTGTTACTTCTTCTCTCTCTTGTAGTGTTTCCATTTTTAATTAGTTTAAAATTGTTATGTGAAATAGGTTTTTAAGTATTAGGTAAATCTCGTAAAACCTCGTCAGGGCCAAGTATGGGATAACCCATCATTTCCAGTACGTGTTTAGCGTGTTCAAAATCATGGTTTGTAAAAAAATTAAAGCTTACCGTTTCTTTTTTGAAATCGACATCAACATCGCTTATACGATCTAATCCAGTGAGTACGTTACGTATGGTTTTTACACAAGTATCACAGATTAAGTTTTGTATGTGTACAGTTGTTCTCATACTTATATTCTTAATGGGGTTGAGCTTATGTACCCCAAAATTCAAAATGATTATGGTGCCTCTTTTGTTGGTTAACGTCCTAAAAAACAGAAACGAGAAGTTAACACTTCTCGTTTCTTATGAAGCGATTAATATTTAACGCTTTAAATTGTTTAAAGCAATCCATTGCTAGAGAAGTAAACAAATCAAATTTTGGTAATAGACTAATCACTTCATATAGGCTATACTTGCTAAAAGCAGATATAAGCCAATGTTTTTATTCTTTAAAGATAATCTGGGACATTTTACCGTCCCAGATTAGTGGTGCAAACTATTCTTTAAAACCTTTTGTATCATATACACTTTTTACAAAGTCAACATCATAGCCTAAAAGCTGTTAAGAATATCTTGACACCTTCGATTCTCCTGTACCTATACAGCGAGAACCTTTACTTTTTGAATTTCAAAGAACCATATCATAATTATACTACTAATGTAATGTAGGTTATCACAGCAGGAAATGACGACGATCAGTTAAGGTGTTTTTTTAAGAGTATTAGTCACTCAAAATAATTACACCTAGTTTCTCTAGGTGGTAACGACTAATTACTCTTATAAATAGCCGGAATCAATTAAAAAACCTATATTTTCATTTTGCTTTTCTGCTTTATTAATGTTTTCGATGCCTTGTAATAGTGCATCTGGATTAAATGAAATACTATCAATACCTTCTTTTACCAAAAAAGACGCAAACTCAGGAGAGTCGCTGGGTGCTTGTCCGCACAAGCCTATTTTTGTACGGGTTTTTTTAGCCAATTGTATCGCCATTTTAATCATCTGTTTCGGAGCTTCATTGTTTTCATCAAACAGGTCCATCATTAATTCCGAATCTCTATCAATGCCTAAGGTAAGTTGTGTTAAATCGTTCGATCCAATCGAAAAACCATCAAAAATTTTAGCAAATTGTTCGGCTAATATGACATTACTTGGAATTTCTACCATGGTGTAAACTTCTAAACCATGGACTCCACGTTTCAAACCATTTTCTGACATAACGGCTAATACTTTTTTGCCTTCCTCAATAGTTCTGCAAAATGGAATCATCACTTTTAAATTAGTCAAACCCATGTCGCCATGGACCTTTTTTATGGCTTTGCACTCTAAGGCAAAACCCGCTTTATATAAATCATTGTAATATCGTGATGCCCCTCTAAAACCTAACATGGGGTTTTCTTCATGAGGTTCAAAATCTTTCCCTCCCATAAGATTGGCATATTCGTTGGTTTTAAAGTCACTTAACCGTACAATAACTTCTTTTGGGTAAAAAGCCGCAGCTATGGTTGCAATACCTTGTGATAGTTTATCCACAAAATAATCTTTCTTTTCGGGATAGGATTTTGTGATGTCTTGAATGGTTTTCCTTACAGCACTATCTTTTATCTTATCGAATTGCACTAATGCCATGGGATGTATTTTGACATAATGGGTAATGATAAATTCCATCCGTAATAGACCTACACCATTATTTGGATAACGAGATAGCTGAAAGGCATTTTCTGGATCTGCAAGAATTAGTTTCACCTCGGTTTTAGGCATTTTTATATTTGAAAAGTCTATTTGTTCTTCTTTAAAAGCACATTCCCCTTGATAGATATAGCCCGTTTTCCCTTGCGCACAAGACAAGGTAATTGTGTCGCCATTTTTTATGGATTTGGTGGCATCACCACATCCTACAATTGCCGCTACGCCCAGCTCGCGAGCTACAATAGCAGCATGGCTTGTTCTTCCTCCTTTATTGGTAACAATGCCTTTAACTTGTTTTAAAAGCGGATCCCAATCTGGGGTTATGGTGTCTGTTACAATAATAGTATCTGATGATAATGCTTCAGCTTCTTTGGGTGATTTTAAAAGTTGTGCGTTTCCGATAACTATTTTTGAGCCAACGGCATTTCCTTGCGTTAATAGTACTCCTTTTTTTAGAAGTGTATAGGCGATATGAATATTTTTATTTATGGTTTGATGTACCGTTTCAGGACGTGCTTGTGTAATAAACAATTCGTCGGTAATTCCATCTTTTGCCCATTCAATATCCATTGGTTTTTGATAATGGTCTTCTATAAGCAAAGCCCATTTTGCCAAAGAAATAACGTCCTTGTCGGACAAGACAAATTGTTCTTGTTTCTCTATTGGCGTTTCTATATTTGTAGTTGTAATTTTTCCCTGCTGTGTTTCAGAATATACCATGGTTAGTTTTTTATCTCCTAAGACCTTTTGAATTATAGGGTGCTTTTTTTTAGCCAAACTTGGTTTAAAAACATAAAATTCATCAGGATTGACAGTGCCTTGTACTATATTTTCGCCTAAACCCCAGATGCCCGAAAGTACAATGACATTGTCAAAACCAGATTCTGGTTCTATTGTAAATCCGATACCAGAACAACCTTTATCTGAACGCACCATCCGCTGAACACCTACGGATAATGCAATAGTGCTGTGTTTAAATCCTTTGTCTTCTCTATATTTTATGGCGCGATTGGTGTATAAGGACGCAAAGCACTTTTTTACCGCTTCTAGCACTGCTGTTGCTCCTTTAATATTCAAGTAGGTTTCATGCTGTCCAGCAAAACTAGCATCTGGTAAGTCCTCTGCGGTGGCACTACTTCGCACAGCAACTTCTTTCAAATCCTCGCTAAATAAATGGGTATAAGCTTCTGTGATTTCTTTAGAAAATGTAGGAGACAACTTTCCATTTAAAATAAGCGTCCTAGCCTGTTTTCCTATATGTTCAAGATTTGCATATGTTTCTCTATTCAGGTCTTTCAAAAGGTCTTCTAACGCTGTTTGAATGTTGTTTTCTTTCAGAAACTCCCAAAAAGCAGCTGATGTTGTTGCAAAACCATTGGGAATGCTTACGCCTTTTGAAGTTAATTGGTTATACATTTCTCCTAAAGAGGCATTTTTCCCTCCTACAATATCCACATCATTTATGCCAATCTCACTAAATTTTTTAATACGCGATTCCATCTTTTGATTGCTTTTGATTTATGTCAATTTAAAAATACTGCGATGTTGGACGTTCTAAAATGATATAGGTCAGTATGGTGTGGATTTAAACTTTAAAGACTGAGGAAGATCATTTTATAGGGTTTATGTAATCACTATTTTCGAATTATATTAATCATAAAATCAAAGGATTATGTCAGTATTAAAAGTGATAGAAGTATTAGGTAACTCTACAATTAGCTTTGATGACGCCGTTAAAAATGTTGTCGCAGAAGCCTCTAAAACAGTAAAAAATATCAAGTCTGTTTATGTGAAAGACATGCAAGCAACGGTTAACAACAATGAGGTGACCCAATACAGGGTAACTACAAAGGTATGTTTTGGTATTACGGATTAGTTAGGTTGAGGATTCCTTAAAAGTAATCAGATTTCTGATTTACGTTTTTGGAATCCTTTTTTATTATGTCATCTTCTTTATTTTGTGCATTGCACTATCTGTACTTTTGGCATTTTGCTCAAAATCCTCCCAAGGATTAGTCTTTTTTTCTAACCGGTCAACAATGTTGTCAATAGTATATGTTTGAGCGGTTAGTGCCCTATTATCCAATTCATCCCAGCTTAAAAGGGTTGCTACTGGAGCGTTTTCTATAGCACGAATGGAGAAGGGTGCAACACTGGTTTGCCCATATGAGTTTCTTATATAATCAATAAAAAGCCGTCCTTTACGCTTATCCTTTCTAACAGCGGTGGTAAATTCATTTGGGCTATTACTACAAATATAATGGGAAACTAACCTTGAAAATTCATGCATAGTATCAAAGGATTCATCTGCTTTTAAGGGCACCGCAATATGCAGTCCTCTAGAACCCGTGGTCATCAAAAAGGCTTTTAGTTCGAGTTCGTTTTCTAAAAGATTGCGTACTGCTTTAGCCGCTTTTATGGCGAGTTTAAAATCGTCTTTTGGTGGGTCTAGGTCAAAAATGAGTTTATCCGGATATTCTATTTTATCTATTCTACTCAACGTTACGTGAAACGTTAATGCATATTGACTTACGAGGTAACTCAATACGTCTTTAGAGTTACATAATACATGATTTACCGAACCCCCTTGTTTTTTTACCTTTACTGTCGGAATCCAATCTGGAAAATAATCTGGGATATGCTTTTGAAAAAAACCTTCTTTGTCAATCCCATTTGGAAATCGTTGCATGGTTAATGGACGATCTTTTAAGTAAGGAAGTATATAGTCCGAAATAGTATAGTAATACTCAAGTACATTTTGTTTGGTAATGCCCGAAACAGGAAACAGTATTTTGTCTTTGTGTGTTTGTCTGGATTTATTGAGTGATAAATTCATTTTTTAAGATTTTGTAATTATGCCTTCCCAAATTCAATAGTATTTAAAACCTGCGATAGAGATGAAAAAATGTCCTAACTATGTATGAGATAAGTAGGACATTTTAAACAAACTAAATAAAATACTAGTTAACCTTTACCTAAGCATATTCAGGGTAGTATTCTATTTTTAGTTCATTTTTCACATGATACACTCCGGGTGCTTTGTAAGCAGCTTCTCTAGCTTCTTCTTTTTCGGCAAGAGAATGCACTGTGCCTTTCAAGGTTACGGTATGTCCATCAACGTCCACTTTAATATTTTTGGCTTCAAGATCTGCTGAGCGCTCAAATGCTTTAACAATCTTGTTTTTAATGTCTCCAGTTTTAACCTCTTGTTTTAAGGTTATATTATTGGATACGTATTTTACGCCTAAAATATTTTCAATGGCTTTTTTAGCAGCGTCCCTTTGAAAATCCCAATTTACTTGTCCAGTTAAGTAGACCCAACCGTCTTCAACTTTTACCATGATTTGATCCTTTGGAACAGAAATATTCCATTCTAATGCATTGACCACTGCTTTTGCTATTTCCTTATCTGTCTTTTTATAGGAATCTCCAAATTTAACTACAATATCTTCAGCTACGGCTTTAACGCCATATACGCGCTTCGCTGCTTTTTCTGCTGCCATTTTTTTATAGTAATTATCTACAGTACCTGAGAGTGTTACAACCCCATTTTCTACTTCAACTCCAATCTCTGTTTCATCTACAGTTTTTTCCCAAGCTAATTCATCTAAAACATCTTTTTTAATGCTTGCATCTGTTTTCATGATTCTAAAATTTTTAATTAAACAATTAATAGTACCATGAATGTATTTTAATCGTAAGTCACTGGGAATGATATATATCAGCTAACTAAATTTTAACATTATTTTAATCCTAAGTGTGGGACTCAATTAACACATAGAATGACCTACGTCATTTTTTAAGTTCTGATATAGTTTGACCTTTATCATTCAGATTAAAACAAAAAAAATGAAAAGTACGGTTTCATATTCACAGAAAAATGAATTTAAAGTCATTGTCGATCATACATTTTCAGATCTGGTATCGTCAAAAAAGAAAGCTGATAAAATGGCTTTCAATCAACACGTACTTAAAATAGTGCCAGCAATCAAAAAGTATATTAACGGTCGATTGAGTACAGCTATAAAAAAAGGTCATTTTTCTCAGGGCAAGTACAGGGCGGATGATTTTATAGATCAGCTTTTTATTGAAATCTATGACCATGTAGACGAAATTAAAGATGAAAAGCAATTTTACTTATGGCTATTTAAAAAAACCAACGAATTATTGGAGGATACTATTGTTGAGGAAGAATTTGATGATTTTTTCTTTAAGATTATTGATTCTTATTCAAGGCCAGAGTGGGATGCTATGGAAGAAAAATTTACTAAAGATGCAGATGGAGATTTTGTAATGATTGAGGACCTTGATGATCGATCATACAACCACAATGATTATACGTTAAACCATGTGTTTATAGAGGATAACGAAGAGGAATTAACTGAAAAATTGGATGAAGAGATAACAGAAGAGGCTATTGATCGTCACATACAAATGGTACTTCATAATTTGCCACTACCCATGCGCATTGTGTTTGAGCTCTCCACACAACAGCATCTGAGTTTGGATGATATTGCCGAAATAAGAAATAGCTCAATTAGTGAGGTTCAAAGTTTGCTTAAAGACGCAAGAAGGGCCTTGCAAGTAAGTTTTTTTAATAGGTATATGAATAGCAGTAATACGAAATAAAAACTAGACATTATGAAAACCACAACTTCCAATCCAAAAGCCCAAATTTTGTTAGGTGCTGGATTAGATATTTTGCACTTTGAAAGTAAAGAATGGTTAGATACCATTGCGTTTTGGAAAGATGAAGTAAAGTTTTTCAATAATTTATTAAAGAAAAAAGAAGTTTCAAAAAAAAGTAATCCAGACTATGAAAATATGCTTAAGAATCTTGATAAAATTCATGTTGATTTGTTTGAGGATTTAGAAGATAGCATTGTTGAGCATGAGAAGCTTTTGGCTCGGATAGAACAAGGGGAATATGGATTATCTGATGCTGAGTATAGGGAAAGACATCGTATTTTACTTGAGAGAATGGATACGTTTAAACATGATTTTAAAGTATTTAAAAGAATCGTTTTTGACTATGCAAAAAACCTTTAATAAAGACAGTTGATTGAAGCACTATTTTATAACGCATCAGTGTTTTATATAGCAACTCTAATTTGGTGATAAAATATATTCCATGGATTTAATAATATATACAAAGCAATATAAGGAACCTGACGCTATTAGTGTTTTTTTGGATTTTTATTACAGTCTAAATATGACACATCTAGCGAGCGATTTGTTAGATAAAGGATTATCACCAGATAAAATCACTCAGGCCGTTGCAGCTGCTATGAAAATAGCTAACGCTTCGGGATTGGAGACAATGAAGCACTTCATGCCCGTGTACAGTAACTTAGACCACTGTATCATTCAAGACTGTAAACTTTCCCATTTAGCTTATGGATTGGTACTTATGAATGCTGATGCAGATTTACCAATTGTTGGCCAATTTCAAGTAGATTTATTACTCAAGTATTTGGAAAGGATCCATTAAGGGTCAGCTATATTTTAGTGTTCACCATACCACCACCTACTTTTAGATGCTTTATTACTTATAAGCGTGCTATAATTGTTTTCTAATTCCGAGTTGATACAATTCATCCCTTCAGTTACAGAATCCGTCACAAAAAAAAGCTTCAAATCATTTTCAGAAATTGTTCTAAACTTTTGCATCACTTGTGTTTGCTCTAATAATTTAGACCAATACGATTCACCAAACAGAATGACGGGAAAATTGAATATTTTTTTGGTTTGCAACAAAGTGAGTGTTTCAAAAAGTTCATCCATAGTACCAAATCCGCCAGGAAAGACAACAAAGGCATAAGAATATTTCAATAACAATACTTTCCTGACATAAAAATGATTCATGGTTAAATGGAAATCCAGATATGGATTAGGATGTTGTTCTTTTTGTAATTGTATATTACATCCAACGGATTGGCCAGAGACATCTTTTGCACCTCGATTGGCCGCTTCCATAATACCTGGTCCTCCTCCTGTCATAACCGTGAAACCTTTCTCTGCTATTAATTGCCCAAATGCTCTAGCTTGCTTATAATAGATATTGTCTTCTTGAAACCTTGCTGAGCCAAAAACAGTAATGCATGGATTCACAAAATGTAATTTTCTAAATCCGTGTATAAATTCAGATGCAATGGAAAGTACACTTAAGAACTCCATAATTCGACTTCGTTTTCCTACAAGAAATCGGGCTTCTTTGTCGTGTTGTTTCATATTATAAAATTGTGGCTTAAATATATTGTGAACTCTTGTAACTTAAACTGATTGTGGTCATTTCACTACTTGTTTCTATCAATTTACTTTGTAGAATACCTATGTAACTTAAAAAACGAGCAGCATTATGTTAGGCGAATTAAATTCTAAACAGATTGAGCATATTTTACACAGTTCAATTATTGGTCGTATAGGATGTCATGCAGAGGACATAACCTACGTGGTACCAGTCACCTATGCTTACGACGGTACTCATGTTTATGGCCACACGAAAGACGGAATGAAAATAGACATGATGAGGAAAAACCCAATTATATGCTTTGAAGTCGATGTCATAGATAATATGAGTAATTGGCGAAGCGTTATTGCCTGGGGAACATTCGAAGAATTAAAAACGCCATATGAACGCAAGAACGCCATGAACATCCTAATGGATAAAGTCATGCCGTTGATGACCGGTGAAACCACTATTAGTCATTCTATGTCCGATTCTCACCAAAGCACTATTGAGTCTATGAAAGGGGTGGTCTATAGAATTGAACTGACTAAAAAAACAGGACGATTTGAAAAAACCTAATAAAAAGAATCAAATCAAAGGTCAATCTCAAGCTCAATAGGGCAGTGGTCTGAGCCATAATATTGGGATAGTATTTCTGCAGATTTTACGTTTTCCATTAAGGACCTACTCACTAAAAAATAATCGATTCTCCAGCCTGTATTTCGTTCTCGCGCTTTAAAGCGGTAACTCCAATAGGTGTATGCAATGGTATTAGGATGTAAATATCTATAGGCGTCCACAAAGCCTGCACTTATGAAGTTATCCATACCATCAATTTCTGTTTGAGTATAACCAGCTGTTTTGTTGTAATTGGATTTATCATTTTTCAGATCTATGGCATGGTGCGCTACATTAAAATCACCACAGACAATTACAGGTTTGGTCTTCTCTAGTTTTTTTAAATACATGAGAAAATCGGCATCCCATTGTTTTCTGTACTCCAAACGATCTAACTGCTGGCCAGAATTTGGAACGTAAACATTTACCAAATAGAAATTTTCATATTCGGCACATTGAATGCGTCCCTCGGCATCGTGTTCTATAATGCCCATATCATTTGTTAAGGATTCTGGTTTTGTTTTACTTAATACTGCTGTTCCGGAATAGCCTTTTTTATCTGCCGCATTGTAATATTGACAATAATCATCTAATGAAGCCAATACTTTTTTGGTCTCGTCATTCTGGGCTTTGGTCTCTTGCAGGCATAAGATATTTGGATTCAAAGTCTTTATAGTCTCATAAAAATCTTTTTTTACTATTGCCCTTATGCCGTTGACATTCCATGAAACGATATTCATTTTCAGGATACTACTTTTAGTTCATTTTGTACGGCATACACTCCTGGTGCATTAAAAGCTGCCTTTTGAGCTTCCTCTTTTTCTATAATAGAGCGTACCCTGCCTTTTAATTTTACAGCATGATCGCTTGTTTCTATGCTAATGCCTTGAGCATCAATAAGCGCAGAACGTTCAAAAGCATTCTTTATTTGTTCTTGAACATCTTTAGGGTCAATGACTTGTTTTAGTGTAATATTATTTGTGACTCCCTTTACACCTGTTAAATATTCTACAGTTCGTTTGGCCGCATCCCTTTGGTAGGCGTACTCTAGGGTTCCAGAAAGTGTAATCCATCCGTTTTCCACTTCAACAAGCAGCCTGTCATTTGGTACAGAGGCATTCCATTCTATGGCGTTTACCGCGGAATTTGCAATTTCTGTATCAGTTTTGTTTTGTTCAGAGAGGTAACCCACTTTAATATCTTCAGCTATGGCTTTTACCCCTGCCACTTTTTTTACGGCATCCTCAACCGCAAGTTTTATAGGATAGGAAAAAACAAGGCCCGAAAGGGTTACAAGCCCGTCCTTAACAGTGACCCCTATTTGGGTTTCGTCTACGTCATTTTGCCATTTTAATTGATCAATGACATCCTGTTTTATTTGTGCATCAGTTTTCATGGTGTTCTATTTTTACGTTCAGACATTAGATCTACATATACGTCTCAAGAAACCTAAAAAAATCTTTTTTGAGTTTGGCGTAAATATCTCTTTGTGTTTCCATACGATTTCTAAACTCCATATGTTTTTTTGACATTTGGGTGTCCAGTTCATCCAAACCCGTTTTGCTTTGCGCAGCAATGCGAATTTCGTGTTGTTCTATAGCTTCAAGCAAATCTTCAATTACGTTACCGTGAAGTGTGAATTCGTTTTGGTAGTGTTCTAACTGCTCAAGTACCTCTTTGCTTGTATAATGGTTTACAAGTTCACTCAATCTGTTATTGAAAGATTTTAACTCGTCTTGCCAGAAGGCGAGTTCGCGATTCCATTGTCTATGCTCAAAATGCATATTGGAATTAAATAATACCTCAGTTGTCATGATGTTGTTTTTTTAAAAGTTTATCTCACCGTTAAATATTGCACTTTATTAGCATATGTTAAATGACCTCAGTCATTTTTGAGAAGCTTTAATAAGATGAAATTGCTAGATTTTATGATACCTTCCTAAAACGATAAGTTGTGACATCTTTTAATCCTCAAAAAGAAGATTTCAATTATACATGACAAGGTTTTCCTCTAAATCTGTAATTATTGCATTACTGTTTAGGGTAACCATCTTTTCACAATAGAAAACAACTATTTGTTATTCTAAATTAGGCTATTTTTTAAATTATAAGCTCTAAAATGACCTAGGTCATTTCCCTTGTTTTTCACTTTTTATTGCTTTGCTGGTATAAATAGTAGTGTTATGAAGAGTAGAAGTTATTTATTAGTACTACTCATGCTGACTGGTGGATTAACATTGCAAAGCTGTGGACCAATTGTTATTTCATCCAAGCCGGAACAACCATTGCCACCTTGGTTTTACCCCAATAGGGTAGAAGTGCTGCGGTATGTATATTTCCCAGATTATATGATTTATTATGACCTTTCGCATAGAACTTACATTTATTTGGAAAATAATGTTTGGGTACGGGTAAAGACATTGCCACCACGTTTTAATACGCTCAATTTAAACAGAAGCAGATTTGTAAGAATAAAAACCTATCGTGGTGACGACATAGGTAGTTATCACAGTGAAAATTATACTACCCGAAATCGCTCTAATACGAGGAGCACAAGTGGTAGAAGGAATTAAATATTAAGGAGATGTTTTTAAAAATAATAATGAGATTAAAATATATTGAGTCATGAAAAAAATAATGATTTTACTAGTCGCATTGGCTATGACTAGTTGCAATAATGAAAAAAAAGAAAGCGAGCAACCAGAAAGTGTTAAACAGGATACTACAATTGTTAAACCAATAGAATCCTGGGATGTGCAGAAAGAAGTTGATGAGTTTGGGAATCTTATAAAGTATGATTCCACTTACACTTGGAGCTACTCAAATACTAAAGGAGATTCGATTCAGGTAAATTTAGACAGTATAATGGACTCTTTTAAGGGCTACTTTGGAAAGAATACACCTCTTAATTGGAATGAGGACTTCTCTTATTTTCCAGAAGTCGACACGCTTTTAAAGGATAATTTTTTTAAGAAAGACTACTTTTTTGACCAATGGAAACAAAACCCTATGTCTATTGAAAAAATGTTACAGCAGATGGACTCTACTAGAAATCTTTTCTTGAAACGTTTTCACCCTGGTCTATTGGAATCTAGGGATAATATTAAAATAGAATAATTTCGTAGAATTGTGTAACGTTTTAAATAAATAATCAGAATGCATTTAAATAAGAATGGTGGTAACGATTTGGCTAATTTTTCTTCAGCAATAAGAAAGACTACGCTAAAACGATTGGAAGAGGTACCGAGCACATTTATTAATTGGCGATTGAATAATACAGCTATGAGCTTTGCTCATATTGTGAAACACCTCATTCATGTAGATGATTTATTATTTAACCTCGCAGCCTCTGAAGAAACACTATTTCAATGGAAGTTTGGGACAGACGACCCACATCACTTCGTTACGCTTGCAGATTATGAGGCAATGCTTGCTCAACTACAAGTATATCAACAAAAGCGACATGCCCTTATTAGCAATTTCAGTCCTGAGAAAATGAATCAAGAAGTGACCGATGAAAACGGAAACAAAATGACATTCTGGTGGTTTATAATGCGTAAGGTTTTGGAGCACGAAACCTACCACAGAGGACAAATCGCCGCTTATTTAAAAGTTTTAAAGGGCGAGGCTTAAACGACTTTTTTTGTAAATGTTTATCAATCTTTTTCTAATACGACAAACTGTTCTAAGGCTTCCATAGCCTCACAGCCATAAACGACGGCAGGGCCTCCACCCATCAGAACTGCAACCCCAATGGTTTCTAAAATTTCTTGGGAAGATGCTCCTGATTCCAAAGCGTCGTGTACGTGAAAAGCAATACAGCCATCACATCTCACCGTAATGGCAATACCTAGGGCAATGAGTTCTTTGGTCTTTACAGATAGTGCGCCTTGGGAAATACTTGCTTTATGCAGTTCTTCAAAGCTCTTCATGGTAGAAGGGATTTTAGTGCCCAGTTCGTTCATGAGTTTTGAGAGGTCATTGTAGTTTTTTGAATAGTCCTTAATCATGACTTGAATCTTTAATTAATTAGTTTCCCAAAAGTATTTCAAAACAGTAATTCTTAAAATGACCTATATCATTTACAGCCTCTTATTCATCAGCTTTGGTTGTAACTTAAAAATAGAATGCCAAGAGAAAGACCAATATTATTGCAGTTTAGTTGAAATAGAAATCACCCTTTGAATAAATTATGGCTTATAAGGTTCGTTTTAAGGTGACGACATGTTCCAATAGAAGCGTATTTTTTGCGAACTCTCATTCATTAGTATAAAAATCTATAACGACGCCTTAGCCAGACTGAAAGCCTGCTTTGCAATCTCTAGTTCTTCATTGGTTGGAATGACTAATAGTTTTACTTTTGATGAAGTCGTATGAATTTCTCGTAAAACCTTGGATTTTATGTTGTTTTTCGTGTCGTCCAATAGTATACCAAAGTACTCCATATCGGCACATACC
This sequence comes from Winogradskyella aurantia, assembly GCF_002266855.1. GTDB lineage: Bacteria > Bacteroidota > Bacteroidia > Flavobacteriales > Flavobacteriaceae > Winogradskyella > Winogradskyella aurantia. The sequence continues at coordinate 153,913 of NZ_NGJN01000002.1, forward strand.
AGTTTTCGTATCAAGCTTGAGTTTTCACCAATACCCGCGGTAAATACTATAGCATCTAATCCGTTCATGGCGGCAGCATATGCGCCAATATACTTTTTGATGCGATAGGCATTCATGATTAATGCTAGTGTGCAATCGGAGTCCTTTTTGGCAGCCCTAGCTTCAATATCCCTCAAATCACTATACCCTGTAAGCCCTAACATGCCGCTTTCCTTTGTGAGTAAATTGTTGACGTCATTCAATGTATACCCGAGATTATTCACGAGATAAAAAATAATAGAATGGTCTATATCACCGCTTCGAGACCCCATAACTAGTCCGTTAGAAGGCGCAAAGCCTAAACTGTGATCTATGCTTTTACCATTGACAATTGCAGTCATACTGCAACCATTACCCAAATGGATGGTTATGATTTTTGAGGTTTTCAATTGTAAGTACGACATGGCTTTTTCCGATACATATTTATGACTTGTGCCGTGAAAACCATACACCTGTATACCATTTTCTTTATAAAGCCTATTCGGGATAGCATACTTTTTGGCTTTTTCTGGTATGGACTGATGAAAAGCAGTGTCAAATACAGCGACTTGTTTGGCTAAGGGAAAAAGCGCTTCAGATACTAAAATACCTTCAAGATTATTAGGGTTGTGGAGTGGTGCCAAGGTGCTATATTTTTTAATCTCATGCTTTACCTCAGTAGTCACTAAAGTGGTATTGGAAAATGAATTTCCACCGTGTACCACACGATGGCCTATGACCTTAACGTCTCCTGCATCATGAATAACGCCTTTCTCTGGGTCCACTAATAAGGCAACGATGCGCTGTAAGCCTTCTTTGTGTGTTTTTATAGATTCTGTATAATCAATATTAAGGCTATTAGTTTTGTAGTTTAAAGTGGCATCGGCATAACCGATGCGATCTATCACACCACTGCATACTAATGTTTCTGAAGGCATCTCTATCAATTGAAACTTTATAGAAGAGCTTCCAGAATTTATGATTAATATATTCATATGTCTATACTGTTTAAATACTTTGGGCCTGAATAGCAGTTACAATGACTGTGTTAAAAATATCGTCTATGTTACAGCCGCGACTTAAATCATTAACCGGTTTATTTAAACCTTGGATTATCGGACCAATGGCTAAGGCCTTGGTTTCTCGCTGTACGGCTTTATAGGTATTGTTTCCTGTATTGAGGTCCGGAAAAATAAAGACATTAGCTTGTCCTGCCACTTGGGAATTTGGAAGCTTTGCCTTACCTACTTTATTATCTACGGCCGCATCATATTGAATGGGTCCTTCCACGGTTAAATCGGGTCTTTTCGTTTTAACTAATTCTGTTGCGGTCCTGACGCGTTCCACATCTTTTCCTACCCCTGAAGTACCTGAGGAATAGGACAGCATTGCAATTTTTGGATTAATCCCAAAAGCTAAACTAGTAGCGGCCGATGAAATAGCAATCTCGGCAAGCTGCTCCGCTGTAGGATTTGGGTTTATAGCACAGTCGCCATACACAGAAACACGATCTTCTAAACACATAAAAAACACGGATGATACTATAGAGGCTTCAGGTTTGGTCTTGATAAACTGAAGTGCTGGACGGATGGTGTGCTGCGTCGTGTGTATGGCTCCAGATACCATGCCATCTGCATCACCCTTATAGACCATCATGGTTCCAAAATAGGATACATCTGCCATTAAATCCTTAGCCATGGCCAGGTTGACATTTTTATGTTTTCGAAGCTCGTAAAGTGTTTTGGCATAATCTTCAAAAAGAATAGATTCAATAGGATTGATGATGTTAATCTTAGTGACATCCAAAGCAATATCGAGTGCCCCTATTTTCTCCTCTATTTGTGCTTTATCTCCAAGTAAGGTAATTTCTACGGCACCTAAATCAATCAGCTGTTTTGTAGCCTTAAGGATGCGTTCATCTAATCCTTCAGGAAGAACAATATGCTTTTTGTTTGATTTTGCGTTTTTCAATAAATTATACTGAAACATTCTAGGCGTAATTCTATCCGTTTTGAAAGTGATAAGGCGTTCTTCAAGTTCATCCACCTTTACATACTTTTCAAAATTTGTAATAGATGTCATTATCTTTTGTGTGTTCTCGGCATAAATTTGTGATTTAATGGTTCCGATAGCATTAGCGACCGAGAAAGTGCCGCCTTTTACGGAAATTATTGGGACAATATCAGAGAGCCCTTCAATAAGTTTAATGATGGAGTCCTCAGGTATGAGCCCTCCTGTAAGTACGATACCGGATAAGGAGGGGTAATTATCTGAAATATGGGCTTGCAGGGCACCTAGAATAATATCAGCTCTATCTCCAGGTGTAATGACCAGACCATGCTCTTTAATATGCATTAAGTAGTTATGAAGCTGCATAGCGCCAACACTAAAATACCCAGCTTGGTTATTTATATAAGAGGCGCCAAAAAGAATTTTGGCATCTAAGACATCGACTATTTCCTTAATGGACGGATTCGACAAAATAGGATCTAAAGGAATTGCATTTACAATAACACCTGTTGGAAAGTATGTTTCTAATTCAGAAACTATTGAGGCTTGGTTTTTTGCGTCAACTTTATTTGCAATCACCGACAATACTTGAACGCCTTTATCTTTGAATGCGTCAAAGGCAATTTGCAAATTACCTATAAGCTCTTCTAAGGTTTTACCTAGACCACTAGCTAAAACTATGGCTGGGATACCTAAGTTTTTAGCAATTTGAACATTAATGTCAAACTCTATAATAGAGCCTTCACCTGAAAAACTCGTACCCTCTACCAAAACAAAATCAAAGCGCTCTTCAACAGCTTTGTATTTTTCTATAATCTTGCTAATGATTTCATCGTCCTTGTCCTCATTTTTCTTCTTAATAACATCGCTTCGTTTAAAAGCATAAGCCTCTTCAAATTTAAGGTCTAAGTTAAAGTACGTTATAATGGTATTGATGTGATTATCTATTCCACCATGACCGAAATCGTCAATGATAGGTCTGAAATAACCCAATTTAGCTGCCTTGCCCAAGAGCAATTGCATCAATCCTAAAGAGACAATGGACTTTCCACTGTTAGGTTCAGTTGTGGCTATGTAAATGCCTTTGTTGGTTACTTTTTTTGCCATAGGCTTAGTGCGAATCTATATTTTAATAATATCTGTTGGTGTTTCAACCAAAATAGTAATTTCTCCGCGTAAAGCTATAGGTTGTTTCATAATTTCTGGATTGTTTTGAATCATTTTTATCCAATCGTTTGTAGAAAAATCATGATGTTCAAAGCGTGATTGGTAAGACGGGTGGTTTTGGTTGACAAGATCTTTCACCTTTAAATGCAACCTTTCAGCGAGTTCCACGATTTGGGTTCCGGTAAGTTCTGTCTTTAAGATGTCTATCTCATGAATAGGCAATCCCTCTGCTTTTGCATAAGCTAGTGTTTGTTTTGCTCTATCAGATTTTGCGTTATAGAACAATGTGATTTGACTGTTTGATGTGGCTATTTCACCCATAATAACTTTTAAAAATTCACCTATTATTTATTACTATGTGTCTCTAAATGATGTTTAAGTAATTGCTCTAAACTTTCCAAATACTCTCGCATTACAACTTTATCGACATGAGGGTGTTGGGCTACGGGCAAGGTCATCGTATTTTCGTCCAGTAAACGATAAAGCTCAGGATAATTGCTCTCAATATAGGTGGTAAGTTGCGTGATGTCTTTGAGTAATTTATGTAGATCTTTCATTGCTTATAAGGTTAGAGATTTAAAATCATGTCCTTTTATCAACTATGTTGAAATAATATTAAGTCGACGCACCAATTCTTCAACATTTATAATATGTTCTGTAATTCCAAACACGTCTTTTCTATTTTTTCTAAAATCTTTTACAAATTCGGTAAACGCTTCTTCAAGATTTTCGTGGTCGGTCCTAAATTGAGCGGAATGGCCTGCAAAAGGGTTATCTATAAACTCTGTAATGTAATGTAAATGTTCGTTTGTATTTTTTAATAATGATGCACATTGCTTGTCGACTTTAAGCAAGTTGACTTCAATGTCTAGGACCGAGTCAATATTTTCTTTTTTTGAGACATACATAAAATAGTTGTCAATAAGCTTATGAAGAAATCTTAAATCGTCTTTATAAAACAATAAATCAGATTTCCAATGTTCTGTAAGAGTGAATAGCTCTTGCCAATTGGCCGTTTGAATGAAGTTATTTTTCGGTCTGTACCTCAAATCATTCATTTTTGAATTTTTTTAGATAGTTTATGTTGAAAATTAGTTTTATAAAAGTAAGGATGCCTTCGCTAAAAAGGAATGATATAAATCAGTATCAATAAAATAGAAACTGATCAGCATCATTGTGTGAGACCTAAATAGTATTTAGTTTCACAACCCACGAGGATGGCTGCCATTCAAAATAAACCTGTTCTATAGATTTATAAGTAGTAAATGCAACGAAATCGGTTTACGTATTAAAATCATTCTCGGGCTAGGCATGATCACACAGTGCAATGGGAGCGAAATCTATAAAGCTTTACAAGAAGGAATAATAATTAAAATTTTATATAATGAACAAGAAAGAGTATAAAGCAAAAGCGAGCCAAATGATAGATGAGGTATCTGCGAAAATTAACGAATTAAAAGCTAAACAAGCATCTCTTAAGGACGACGTAAAATCAAAATATGAAGAGTCTTTGACAGATTTAAAAGCAAAAAGGGTAGACCTCGAGAAAAAATATAAGGATTTAGAAAATGCATCCGACGAGAAATGGGTTGAGGTAAAACAAGCCTTTTCATCGGCCTCTGACTCGTTTAAAGAGGGATTTAATAAAATTAAAACCTTATTTTCAATGGTAATTATTTTACTTCTAGTCGCTTCTTGTGGGTCGTCCGACAAGGAGAAAAAGACCACCGCTGAAGACGTGAAGGAAGAAGTAAGGGAAGTTGTAGATGTTTCAAAAGATTATGCAGCAGAACAATGGCGTAATTTGAATGAGGAAATTGATGAAGAGATGCAAAATGTCAGCAATGCATATAATGAGCTAAATGACGAGCTTCAAGAAAAGTTCAAGAATAAGAAGGCTGAATTAGACAAGCAAAGAGAAAAATTACAGGAAAAAATAGAAGCGTTAAATCGATCTACTGAACAAAAGGAAGATGCGTTAGAACGCGAAATAAAGCAGCTAAAAACCGCTTTGGATAAAAGTTTAAAAGCATTTCAAAAAGAAATGGCTGCAGAAACTGAGTCTTAATATTAAGAGAAGTTTATTCGGGAATTAAATTACAAATGTATTTGGTTTTCCAAAAAAGGATAATAGTTCTATCCTTTGCCTTGGTGAATCAAATACATTTTTTTATATATGATTTTTTGACTCTAGGCCTTGTCCCCGCATATGCTATTGGTTTTGGTAATTTTTAACTATAATATTCTTTACTTTTGTAAAAAAAAGAAGCTATGTCTATTATTGAACACCTGCAGTGGCGGTATGCTACTAAAAAATTCGACACCTCTAAAAACCTTGGTTCTTCGGAACTTTCTGTTTTAAAGGAAGCCTTTAACCTTACGGCCTTGTCTTATGGTCTTCAGACCTTGAAAATGGTTATTATTAGTGATAGGGAGACACGCCAAAACCTGGTTGAGGTGGCTTATGGGCAAAAACAGGTGGTTGATGCATCCCATTTGTTGGTGTTGTGTATTCAGTCCGATATCAATGAAGATGATGTGGAAACCCATTTTGAAACGGTAAAGTCTATTAGACATACACCAGAGCCTGTTTTAGAACCGTTTAAGAAACAATTAAAATCTACAATTACTAGTATGCCGGAATCTAAAAAAACAGATTGGGCCACAAGACAAGCGTATATTGCTTTAGGAAATTTAATGACCGTTTGCGCTGTTGAAGGCATAGACAGTTGCCCTATGGAGGGTTTTATTCCAGAACGCTTAGATACTGTTTTAGGCTTGGACAAATTGGGATTAAAATCCGTGCTGTTATTACCTGTAGGATATAGAGCAGAAGATGACCAGTTTGCAAAGTTCAAAAAAGTAAGGCAACCATTGTCTAAAACGATTGTAGAATTGTAGGTGCTTTTATTCAAGAAAACACCTAAAGCCTTATATTTGCTCGTAACCCTATTGATACATTTTAGTTGATTTTTTATGCCAGGATTTGAACTTTTTAGTGACTTAGAACGAAACGAAGTAAACGATGTCTTAGATAATGGCGTCTTAATGCGTTATGGTTTTGATGGGATGCGCAAAGGGCACTGGAAAGCAAAATCACTTGAGTCTGAATTGGCAAAAACCTTCAATGTTAATCATGTACAATTGGTGTCTAGCGGTACTGCTGCCGTTTCAGTAGCATTAGCCTCAGCCGGTGTTGGTGCGGGTGATGAGGTAATTATGCCAACGTTTACATTTGTGGCGAGTTTTGAAGCGATTATGATGCTTGGTGCCATACCTGTTTTAGTGGATATAGATGAAACCCTGACACTTGACCCTAAAGCCGTTGAAGCAGCTATTTCTTCAAAAACTAAGGCGGTTATGGTAGTGCAAATGTGCGGTAGTATGGGTCATATGGATGAGTTAAAGGCCATTTGCGATACACATAACTTAATTTTTGTAGAAGATGCCTGTCAGGCTATAGGTGGTACCTACAAAGGACAGGCATTAGGCAGTATTGCTGATGTAGGTTGTTTCTCATTTGATTTTGTAAAAACCATTACCTGTGGTGAGGGAGGAGCCGTAATTACAAATAATAAGAATTACTACTTAAATGCGGATCACTACAGCGATCACGGACATGATCATGTAGGTAAGGATAGGGGAGCAGAGTCGCATCCGTTTTTAGGATATAATTTTAGAATCTCAGAATTGAACGCCGCTGTTGGATTAGCACAGGTTAAGCGTTTGCCAGAATTTATTGCTATTCAAAAAAAGAATTATTTCATTTTAAGGGAGGCTTTAGCCGAAATTCCAGAAGTTACCTTTAGGAGGGTTCCTGAAGGCGGTGAGGAGAGTTATGCCTTTCTAAATTTCTTTCTACCCAATCTTGATATTGCACGCAAGGTATCAGATGAGTTTAAGTTAAATGGAATTGATGCATGTTTCCATTACTACGATAATAGTTGGCATTATATCCGTAAATGGGAGCATCTTAAAGAACTAAAATCCTTATTTCCAATTTCTAAAGACGTCAAAGAAGGGCTGAGCTACTTAAAAACCAAAACCTTTCTGCAGTCTGACGATGTCATTGCCCGAAACTTGTCGTGTCTAATCAAATTGTCATGGACTGACAGCGAGGTGAGAGACCGTGCAACTAAAATGGTGCATTGCATTAAAAAATACCTATAGCTTTCCGTAACGTTGTGGTTTAGTATTATTTAGCCTAGAAATTAGGTAATATCTTTTTCTATGCTTATTTTGTGTAAAAATTGCTTTATATGAAAGAACTTTACACTAAGGTTATACTCTTTATTTTTTGTTTAGGCACTGTTTCAGCACAGGAAATGCCATTAGATTTTTCAGACTCTAACGATACATTTATCCCTTTTGGAGGTAGTTCTTTCTCAACTGCTTTAGATCCCACGGATAGCTCAAATGAGGTAGGTCAATTTTCTAATAATGGCACTTTATGGGAAGGTTTTTTCATCGATTTGTCTCAACCAGTAAGTGTTAGTGATATTCAGGAATTGACGCTGTCCTTTTATCAGACAGATGCAAGTCCGCATGACATTCTTCTAAAACTTGAAAATGGTACAGGTCCAGATGTCGAGGTTTTAGTGAGCACTTCTGGTACGGGTTGGGCTAACGATTTAATCTTCGACTTTGCCAATGCCACCATAAGTGGTACAAATAATACAGTTTCTGCAACAGGAAATTATTCGAGGCTGACCATTTTTATTGATCCTGGGGTTGTAGCCTCAGGGACCTATTACATTGATGACATTGCCGGTGGATCTGAAGCGGTAGATCCTAACGAATTAGACGTCATATATACAGATTTGGTCTGGGCTGATGAGTTTGAAACCGATGGGGCGGTCAATCCAGATAATTGGTTCCATCAGACGCAGTTACCCGCTGGTGGTGCTTGGTTCAATCAGGAAGAGCAGCATTATACCAATCGTATAGAAAATTCATTTGTAAATAATGGATTTTTAAATATTGTTGCAATTAAGGAAAGTTTTACAGATCAAGGGGAAACTAAACAATATACCTCAGCTAGATTAAATTCTAAATTTGCCTTTACGTATGGCAGGGTAGATGTGAGAGCAAGATTACCTTTTGGTGATGGTACGTGGCCCGCTATATGGACTTTAGGTAAAAATATTAGTGAGGACGGTGCTTACTGGGAAAATCAAGGTTTCGGTACAACGCCTTGGCCTGCTTGTGGAGAAATAGATATTATGGAGCACGGTTTACATTCGTTAAATGAAGTGAGTGCTGCAGTACATACCCCATCAAGTTTTGGGGCCACGGTAAATTCAGCTACTCAACCTTTAGCAGATGTGGCCAATAATTTTCATGTGTATTCCCTAAACTGGTCACCTGACCAAATCACTTTTTTAATTGATGGTGTAGGGTATTATACCTATAACCCTTCAGTTAAAAACGATGCCACGTGGCCGTTTGATTTAGACCAATATATACTGCTCAATATTGCCATGGGCGGTACAGCCGGTATGATTGACCCAAATTTTACACAGAGTAGTATGGTTATCGACTATGTTAGAGTTTACCAAAATTCCGGTCTAGGTTTAGATGATGTTTTTGAATCTCAATTTAACATCTATCCTAATCCGACCAATGATTTATTTAATATTAAAACCAATAAAGTTATTGATGGTGTAGCACTGTACAACAATCTTGGTCAAGTCATTTTAGAACGAGATGGCAATGTGCATCAAGTTGGGGTCGGCGATTTTGACAAAGGTATTTATTACCTAAAAATAAGAGCGGAACAACAGGTTGCAACGAAGAAAATCGTAATCAATTAGTAATTGATATAATCGACAATTTCCAGGCCATAACCAATCATACCAACGCGTTTGGTTTGAAGACTGTTAGAAATTAATTTGAGCTTACTGATTTTTAAATCGTGGAGTATCTGGGCACCAATACCAAAGTCCTTGGCATCCATTCCTATTCTTGGTGCTTTGACTAATTCGCCTTCAATCTGGGCCTCTTTTAAGATTTTAAGTCGAACCAATAAATTCATGGATTCTGCTTGTTGGTTAATAAAAATAATGGCGCCTTTACCTTCCTTATTAATGACGTTAAACATGTCATCTAATTTCTGGTCTACATTGTTGGTCAAGGTCCCAAGGATATCGTTATTAACCAAAGTAGCATTTACCCTTGTAAGTACAGGTTCGTCAGAAGTCCATGTGCCTTTGGTAAGTGCAATATGGATTTGATTATTTGTAGTCTGTAAATAAGCCCTCAATCTAAATTTCCCAAAGCGTGTTTCAATGTTGAAATCCTCTTGTTTATCAATTAAGGAATCAAATTCCATACGATAGGCAACAAGGTCTTCTATAGACACGATTTTTAAATTGAATTTCCTTGCGACTTCAACAAGTTGTGGCAGCCTTGCCATAGTACCATCTGCATTCATTATCTCTACGATAACTCCAGCGGGCTCAAAGCCAGCGAGTCGCGCGAAATCTATGGCAGCTTCAGTATGGCCCGTACGTCGCAATACGCCACCTTCTTTAGCAACCAACGGAAAAATATGCCCTGGTCGTGCCAATTCAAAAGCCTTAGTCTCTTTATTGACCAATGCTTGAACTGTTTTTGCCCTATCGCTTGCAGAAATACCTGTGCTAACGCCATTCCCCCTTAAGTCAACAGAGACTGTAAATGCCGTCTCCATAGGGTCGGTGTTATTTCTAACCATCATATTCAGGTCGAGTTCCTCACAGCGGTGTTCTGTTAATGGTGCACAAATGAGCCCTCTACCATGTGTTGCCATAAAATTTATCATCTCTGGCGTAACCATTTCCGCTGCAGCTAAAAAATCGCCTTCATTTTCACGGTTCTCATCATCAACTACAATAATGACCTTACCATTCCTGATGTCTTCTATGGCTTCTTCAATAGTATTCAGCTGTATTTTAGAATTCACGGTATTGCTTGTCATAGCTCATTTTTTATTACTGCAAAGATAGCCTATTTTATATTTTGAGAACAACTGTAGTAGAAATCCTGATCAATCTTATTCCTAAGCACTAGATATTTTAAAGGATATAGGGGAAGTGTAAGTACTAAGACTAAAGGATTTGTGCTCTTGCCCTTTAAATTAACAACCTTGTAAAATCTTGAATAGACAACAGCATCAACAATGACATAAATACCGAAGAAAACAAAGGCTATAATACTGAGATTTAAGGAAGCGTTAGCTATTTCAGGTAGCTTATTATTCTTAAAGATAAAATGAAAAACAAGTAATATAATACCGCTGCTATAACTGACCAAGCTGGTCTTTGAATAATCCTTATAATCTTTGTATAAGGTTTTCGCCTTAAGGAGCATATCTGGTATAGTGAGTCCCTCTTTGCGTAAATTCTCTAAACTTATATTTCTATGCAAGAGGTTATGTAGGGCAATTTCTTTAGGTTTTTTATCTAAATCGTATTGGCCTTGCCCTTTAATAACTTGAACCAGTTCTTGTATGGAATATTTCTTATAGTAATTAAAACTTTTGGTTTCACTTTCAGATAGCTGTAATTTATTTTTTGGGCTGAAAATGCGTTTGAGCGGCACAATAAGAGCATCAAATTGAAATACGCCTCTGTCATTGGTAGCACGATGGGTGAGGTAAATACTCAATGGAAACATCACCGCAGTAGCTAACCAAGAACCAATAATTGGACTAAAACTGCCTTTTTCCGCACTATTTTTAGCAAAAATACCGAAGAAATGGTAGGTTAGGAAGAGAACAATAGCTATAACCATTGGTAGCCCAAGGCCTCCCTTTCTAATTAAAGCACCGAGTGGAGCGCCAACAAAAAATAAGATCACACATGCAAAGGCAAGGACAAATTTATCGTGAAGAACAATCACATGCTTGTTTAGCCAAATGGCCTTTGTTTCAAAATTACGCTGGTTAGAATCAATAATCTGTAAGGTGCTGTTTGAAGAATTTAGGGCAAGATTCAAGATTTTGGCCTTATCGTTCGTCCCAAAATTATCGAGGATAGGAATCTTGTCAGCCGCACTATCCATTATATCTGTTGTATCTTTTTTAACCGTGGTGTCCTTTTCAATCGTATTTAGATTGTCATCTAAAGCATCAAAGGTACTTCTGTTGTACAAGGTTTTAGAAAACCCCTTTAAACTACTGACCTCACTCGTTTCCAAGCTATCTATGGTGTACCGTAACTGATTAACGTTTAACATATTGTACCTATCGGTAAATTTTTTGTCTTCTAAATCATCAGAATTCAATATCTCCAAATCCACGTTTAAGGTATAAGTCTCAAAATTACTTTTGGCATGTGGTTTGTATAAATCCTTTTTTCTATCCTTACCTATGATTTCCTCATAGTAATTGCCGTTGATAAGTTCTAACTGCAGGACGTTCGAAGTTGGACTGGTCTTCAGTTCACCTTTTTCAGCAATAATGACCTTGTAATTTCCTCGTCTTACAGATGATTTTTCATGGATGACAATACCTTCTAAAAATTGACCGCGATCACCGGTTTTTTCATCGACCTTAATATTAATGTTTCCAATTTCATTGAACTGATCCTCAGCGATGGCTAAGGCTGGTTTCTTTTTGGCAATATTACGCCTTAGGTTATAGAAATTATATTCCCCCCAAGGAATAACATTGTTAGCAAAGAAGAAACAGGCAACACCTAAGGCTAGGATAAATACAATAAGACTTCGCATGGCACGCTGTAGGGAGATGCCGGTAGATTTCATCGCGGCGAACTCATAGTTTTCAGCAAAGTTTCCAAATACCATTATGGAGGATAAGAGAACGGTTAAGGGCACGACCAAAGGAATTAACTTGGGCATGTAGTAAATAATGAACTTAGCGGTAACCGAGACATCTAAATCCTTACCTGCCAATTCAGCAATATAAAGCCAAACACCTTGTAATACAAAGATGAACATGAATATAACGAAGACACTGAAAAAGGTCTTGACGAAGGTGATAAGAATGTACCTATCTAATATTTTCACGATATGTGTGTTAGGCCCTAATCGATTTTATTGATAAAATAATCACTGTACTTGCTTTCATCAAATGTAAATAAGGTTTTTGAGATAGGTTCATCAGTTTTAAAAGAATTAACGGTAAGCGTGGTTTTTGTGCCGTTTTTACCAACTTCTATTAAATTGTAGATATGTTTAGTTGTAGCATCTATTCCTAGCAATACATGTTTAATCTCTGAATTGGTATCCATCGGATTCAATTTTACATACTGAATCTTTCTGCCTTTGACGTTTTGGATTATATCCATTTTATAGGTGTAGCCGTCTTCATAAAAGGACAGCATTTTACTCGGAGTTATAGTACCCTCATCTTCAGTGTTTTCAGATGATATGGTCACTTCCTCGTCTTCTGGACTTATGGTGTACAACGTTTTTCCATCAAATATTCTGGTTACACCCAAGATATTTAGTTTATATTTTTCACCTTCAATAACCACATCTCCTCGTGTCTCTTGATTAATATTTTCACTGAGATTGTTCAGTTCATATTTAAAATCGAGACTTATGTTTTTATACCCTTTGATTTTGGCGCTTACTTCATTAAGTAATGTTTTGGCTTCGGCATCACTTTGAGAAAACCCTATGAAGCCCAGGGTTAAAATCACTATTAAAAGTACTTTTTTCATTTTAACGCTATCTGTTATGTTAGTTTTGTTCGTTTTCCAATAATTGTTCTAGAGCGACTAAATCAGGAACCAAGACCTGTCTCGCCTTACTACCTTCAAAAGGGCCCACAATGCCTGCAGCTTCCAACTGATCTATAATACGTCCAGCTCTATTGTAGCCTAGTTTTAATTTGCGCTGCAATAAGGAGGCTGATCCTTGTTGTGCTGTTACTATGACTTCTGCAGCGTCCTTAAATAACTTATCTCTATCCTCAATATCAACATCAAGATTTGTGCCACCTTCTTCGCCTACATATTCAGGCAGCACATGGGCTTCTGGATAGGCTTTTTGCGATCCAATAAATTCAGTGATGCGTTCCACTTCGGGAGTATCCACGAAAGCGCACTGCAGGCGAATTAAGTCGTTACCCTGTGTGTATAGCATATCACCACGACCAATAAGTTGATCGGCGCCAGACCCATCTAAAATAGTACGTGAATCAATTTTACTGGTAACCCTAAAGGCAATCCTAGCAGGGAAGTTGGCTTTAATAATTCCTGTAATAACATTAACTGAAGGGCGCTGTGTTGCAATAATTAAATGAATGCCTATGGCTCTAGCCAACTGCGCAAGTCTGGCTATTGGTGTTTCCACCTCCTTACCGGCTGTCATTATTAAATCGGCAAACTCATCGACCACCAAAACAATGTAAGGTAAAAAGGCGTGCCCATCATTGGGATTTAGTTTGCGGGCTTTGAACTTAGCATTATACTCTGCGATATTTCTACAAAATGCGTTTTTGAGCATTTCATAGCGATTGTCCATTTCAATACAGAGTGAATTTAAGGTATTGATAACCTTGGTGTTATCTGTAATGATGGCGTCCTCGCTATCCGGTAGTTTGGCCAAATAGTGACGTTCAATTTTATTGAATAAGGTGAGCTCTACTTTTTTGGGGTCTACCAGTACAAATTTAACTTCGGCGGGATGTTTTTTATATAATAATGAGGTCAGTACGGCATTAAGTCCTACAGACTTACCTTGACCTGTAGCACCGGCCATGAGCAAGTGTGGCATTTTAGCCAAATCTACCACAAAAGTCTCATTACTTATGGTTTTACCAAAGGCAATTGGCAATTGCATTTTGGAATTTTGAAATTTTTGGGAGGCAATCACCGACCGCATGGAAACAATAGTGGCTTTTTTGTTAGGCACTTCAATTCCAATAGTGCCTTTACCAGGGATTGGCGCGATAATCCGGATACCTAAAGCGGCGAGGGATAGCGCAATATCGTCCTCTAGGTTCTTTATTTTTGAAATCCTGATACCAGCGTCCGGCACTATTTCGTAAAGGGTTACCGTGGGTCCAATGGTGGCCTTGATACTGCTAATGCCTATTTTATAGTTGTTGAGGGTATCAACAATTTTATTTTTGTTTTCCTCTAACTCTTCCTGATCGATTGAAATACCTTCGTTATCGTATTTTTTCAGTAAGTCCAAAGGCGGAAACTGATAATTACTCAACTCCAAGGTGGGGTCGAACTGTCCAAAGTCCTCAACCAATTTATTAGCTAGTGCATCCGTTTCAGAGAATTCCTCGTTTTCAGTGGGTTTTATCTCAACCTGTAGTTCTGGCGACTCAGTTGTAGTGATATGGGACTCTTGTTTTGTTTTATCCTTAGACGGTGTTGTGTTTTGCTTAGGATCTGAGTGCTTTGATATGGTCGGTGCCTTGTGGTCTATTGGAATTTCAAAGGCAGACTTTATGGCGTCTGCTTCATCCGTAAAACTATTATCTACTACCACGGACGCACTTTCACTGGACTGACCGGAAGGGTCAAAATCTTGTTTAACGTTCCGTTTAAATCTTTTAAATAAGTTTACGAAGGTCTCACCCGTTAGTTTAAAACGAATGGCTAAATAGACGATAAGACCAAATAATAAAAGAAGGGCAGTGCCAATTTTTCCAATATAATCTTGAAAGAAATGGTTCATTTCATAACCTATGGTCCCACCCAGAATATCATATTTATGGGTAAAAAAGCCCAGTAATATGGATAACCATATAACCATTAAAGTACCCCAAACCCAATGTTTTCTGAGTTTTGACTTTTTAAGGTTCAGCGTTATATAGACACCTGAAAGGAAAACCAGCCCGGCAAATATAAAGGACGGAATTCCAAACCCCTTAGTGATGAAAAACTCACTTAACCAGGCACCTAATTGACTGGCCCAGTTATTATAAGCGCTCGAGCGTTCTGGGAAGTTGCTCAGTACACTTTGGTCTTCCTTTCCGGTATAAATGAAGGATAGGAACGAGATAAACATAAGAATGCCTAGAATAATCAATAAGCTACCAAAAACAAGCTTCTGCTGGTTTGATAGCTTAAAAGACCACTTTTTACGCTGGACTTTCGATTTAGTTTTAGTCGAAGATTTTTTCTTGGTACTTCTTTTAGCCATGCTCTAATATACTGACTGCAACATGTAATATACAGCTCCCATTTTGTAGCGAAAATTTAAACCAATTTCTGGTACTAAATTCGCGTTAAACAAAAATACAAATATGTAACGGTAATCCTAACGGTTTGGTATTTAAAGCATCTTTGGTAAGTAAATAATTCCAGCCACAATTACCGCGACAATAGAGGCTATAAAAACAGCTCCAGCAGCTACATCTTTTATGAGTCCTATTTTTTGGTCATTCTCCGGATGTACAAAGTCGGATAAATATTCAATAGCCGTATTGATACCCTCAATACTCATGACTAAGCCAATCATTCCAATTTGTATCATCCATTCCGTTGTGGAAATATTAAAATAAAAACCAGCCATGGTTATAAAGACAGCAATAACAAGCTGTATCTTAATGCTCGCTTCCGTTTGTATTAATATAAACATACCATTAAAAGCATAGCCAACGCTTTTAAGCCTATTGCTAATAAAAGATTCTTTCTTCTGCATTAAGTATTACTCTAAACTTGCAAGAGCAGCCCCGTAATCTGGCTCGTCACCGGTTTCGCCAACCTGTTCGGTATAGATGACTTCACCTTTATCGTTTAGTACCACGATACTTCTGGAATGTAAGCCTTCAAATCCTCCGGAAGAAAAGGTTACGCCGTAGGTGTCACCAAATTTCCCTGTTTTAAAGTCAGACAACATTACTACATTTTCTAAACCTTCTGCTGCGCAGAATTGATCTTGTGCAAAAGGTAAGTCTCTAGAGATGCAAAGTACCTTGGTATTATCGAGTTTAGAGGCTTTCTCATTAAATTTTCTTACTGAAGTTGCGCAAACTCCTGTATTGACGCTTGGAAAGATATTCAATATTAAATTATGACCAGCGAAATCAGCCATGGTCTTAGTGCTTAAGTCAATTGCTGTAAGCTTAAAATCTGGAGCTTTTGATCCTATTTTTGGTAATGTTCCTACGGTTTCTACAGGTGTTCCGCCCAATGTTATATGTGCCATATCTTATGTTGTTTTAATTAATTTGGTTAAAATTAAGGATTATTATATCCTTTACTGTAAAGAAAATGATAATGTTTTGTATGTAAAACCAGCCTCTGGTGTAGAGTCTCAAAATAGATTGATTTATTATAGAGCATCTAACGCAATTCAGCACCCAATTGAGATTGAAAATTGGATTGCAGTTTAGACATAATTTTATCTATTTGCTTATCGGTCAATGTTTTGTTTTCATCTTGAAGCGTAAAACTCACCGCATAACTCTTTTTACCTTCAGGTAGGTTCTTACCCTCATAGACATCGAATAAGTTCACATTTTTAAGCAACTGCCTTTCAGTTTGCTTAGCGATACTGTAGATGTCCTCAAAGCGCACATTCTTATCTAATAAAAGAGCGAAGTCTCGGCGCACTTCTGGATATTTTGATATGGCTTTAAATGTAATGCTCTTATGCTTAACCAAATTAAGGACGTTGTCCCAATTAAAATCTCCGTACAAAACAGGTTGTGAGATACCGAAATGTTTTAAGATAGATTTCCTGACTAAACCAAAATCGACCAGATGGGTCTTGCCCATTGAAAAACTGAGACCCTCACTAAAGATATCTGCCTTGACAGGTGCTGTTTTTAATTGGTCTAAACCGAGTCGTTCAAGTATAGCTTCGATGCTTCCCTTTAAAAAGAAGAAGTCACTAGTTTGTGTGTTAGTCGTCCAGCGTTCTTCGGATTTATTTCCAGTAACGAACAGGGAGAGATGCTTATGTTCTTCGCGTTCCTTGTTAAATTGATGGTAGGTCTTGCCAAACTCAAACAACTTTAAATCGCTTCGTCTTCTGTTGATGTTATGCGCAACAGCCTCTAGGCCAGAAAATAGCATAGATTGGCGCATCACCCCAAGATCGTTGCTCAAGGGGTTGAGCATTTCAACATGATATTCTGATTTAAGTTGCTCAGTTAATGTCGCATAATCTGGCGTCGTTAAGGAGTTTGCCATAATCTCAAAAAAGCCTTGGGCGGCTAATTGATTTCCAATGACATTTTGAAGCTTAAAATCCTCAAAACGTGTTGAATTGGATATAGAGGCATTTAATTTTTCTGTAGTGCCTACATTGTTGTAGCCATAAACCCTTAGTATTTCTTCAATAATGTCCGCTTCGCGCTGCACATCATTTCGATAGGCGGGTACCGTAAGTCCCAGTCCGGCTTCAGTGACATTGTTTACTTTAATTTCCAAAGAGGCCAATATACTTTTTATGGTTTCTGGTGGAATTTCCTCACCTATGAGTTTAGCGGCATTTTCAAAGCTCAATCTCACTTCAAAATCCTTGATTTTTTTTGGATAGGTATCCGTGATATCACTGGTAATTTCACCTCCGGCAATATCAGTAATCATAAGGGCTGCGCGTTTTAAGGCGTATTCAGTAATATTGGGGTCTATGCCACGCTCAAACCTAAAGGAAGCATCTGTGTTCAAGCCATGACGCTTTGCTGTTTTGCGGATGTTAATAGGGTTGAAGTAAGCGCTCTCCAAGAAAATATTAGAGGTGCTTTCTGTTACACCGGAGTCTATCCCACCAAAAACCCCTGCAATACACATGGGCTTTTCGGCATCACAAATCATTAAATCATCCTTGTGTAATTTGCGTTTCACCCCATCTAAAGTGGTAAAGGGAGTGTCTGTATCACAGGTTCTTACAACCACCTTATTCCCTTTGATTTTATGTGCATCAAAGGCATGAAGGGGTTGACCTAGTTCATGAAGCACGTAGTTGGTAATGTCAACGATGTTATTAATAGGTGAAAGGCCAATAGCTCTTAATCGGTTTTGTAACCAAGTAGGTGAGGCCTCTACTTTAACGCCAGAAATGGTAACACCACAATAACGGGGACACTTCGCGTTGTCCTGCACATCAACATCGATCTTTAAAGACCTCGCATCTACATGGTAAGAGCTCACCGAAGGCGTTATTAACTCTAAAGGAATTTCTTGTTGTAACAGTCCGGCTTTGAGATCTCTTGCCACACCGTAATGGCTCATGGCGTCGGCACGGTTTGGGGTGAGTCCAATTTCAAAGACCTCGTCAGTCTCAACATTAAAAATGACTGAGGCGAGTGTACCCACTTTAATTTTAGGATCTAACACCATAATGCCATCATGAGACTCCCCAAGGCCAAGCTCATCCTCGGCACATATCATACCGTGACTCTCTTCGCCACGAATCTTTCCTTTTTTGATGGTCCAGGCTTCACCCTCTGGGGTATATAAAGTTGTACCGATGGTAGCCACTGGAACTTTTTGGCCAACCGCCACATTAGGTGCACCACAAACAATCTGTAAAGGGGCATCTTCGCCAATGTTGACGGTGGTTAGTTTTAAACGATCGGCATTAGGGTGTTGTATACAGGTCAGTACTTCTCCAACAACGATACCTTCAAGACTTCCCTGAACGGATTCAAACCGTTCTATACCTTCTATTTCTAAACCTAAATCAGTGAGTAGTTTACCTGTTTTCTCAGCATCCCAATTTATCTTTATAAACTGCTTCAACCAGTTGTATGAAATCTTCATGACCCTAAACCTATTTTAAGTGCCCAAAGATAGCAATTCCCAAGATGCCACGAAATTTGAAAATAGCTTTTTTATGTAAGGGATTTGTTGTTATTTCGACCTTTGAATTATGATGTATATGACTAGATTATTAGCCCTTCTCGCCTTTATAATGCTCACCAAGTGCCAAGAGAGCACTACAGAACACCAATTAAAGTCTGGAATCTACAGGGCTTCGCTTCACACTCAGGATGGCTATGAGCTGCCCTTTATTTTTAAAGTGGAAGCCCCGAAGCGGCTTAAGATTTATAATGCGGAGGAAGTGATTGAGGTCGACGAAATTACCTACCGTAACGATTCGGTGCTTATTACCACACCTGTATTTGAAGGTTATTTTGCAGCCGTGTTTGAAGGCGATAACCTTAAAGGGCAGTTTATAAAAGAAAGTCGTGATCTTGTAGTGGACTTTGAAGCGGAGTTTAACCAAGAAGAGCGTTTTAAAGCTAATGCAGAACCAAAACAAGACGTGTCTGGCGTTTGGGAAACCGTGTTTAGTCCAGGAATAGCGGAAGATACTTATGTCGCCAAAGGTATTTTTAAGCAAGACAACGGAAAGGTAACGGGTACCTTTAGAACCACCACTGGCGATTATCGGTTTTTAGAAGGTGTCATGGATGGTGATAGCTTAAAATTATCTGCCTTTGATGGTTCGCATGCCTTTTTATTTGTTGCTCAGGTGAAAGATTCTACTTTGGAAGGTATGTTTTACTCGGGGAACCATTTTAAGGAGCCCTTTACAGCCAAGCGAAATGCTGACTTTGAGCTACCCAATACCGATACGCTAACTTATTTAAAGGAAGGCTACGATACCTTTGCGTTTAGCTTCCCAAATGCCGAAGGACAAATGTTGTCTTTAAGTGACGAGCGCTTTAAGGACAAGGTAGTGGTGGTGCAGATTATGGGAACTTGGTGTCCAAACTGCTTGGACGAAAGTAAGTATTACACTGAGTTTTACAGGGCTAATAAAGATAAGGATTTTGAAATGGTGGCCCTTGCATTTGAATACGCCAAAACTAAAGCTAAGGCCTTTGACCGTATAGCGCGCTTACAAAATAAATTGCAGATAGAGTATCCGATTTTATTGGCCCAGTACGGTGGCACGGATAAGGACGAAGCCCAAAAAAAACTGCCGATGCTAAACCATGTGCTGTCCTATCCTACCAGTATTTTTATAGACAAGCAAGGTAAGGTGCGTAAAATCCATACCGGCTTTAACGGACCAGCCACAGGCGACAAGTATCTGGAATTTAAAGCGGAGTTTGAAGGCTTTGTGGAGCAGTTGTTAGAGGAGTGATTACCTTGGACGGCTAAAATGTGGGTTGAAAAAAGTGTGACGTAGCTCATTTTCATTTAGGCATTGTCGGATGCAGTTACTTTTTATTATTTACTCTAGTAATATTCAAAAAAGACTGATTTAAAGCATTTTTAAAAACAACCTCAAAAGCTGGTTGATATTTTGCTGTGATTCACAACTAGTTTTAAATTACATCCAACTTATAATATGAGACTATTTCAATGACTCATGTTTTACGTCAGGTGAAATACGTTATTTTTGAGCGAAAAATTACCTTTGCCATCGGCTAAGCTGTTGAAAATTATCAACATTACAGTGGTACGTAGGTTAACAATATGGCCTCAATAATAAAGAACACCACAAAGGGGATAAAGAGGTACCCAACTACATCGCGTGCTTGTATTTTTATGCCTTTACCCATTACAGGAAATACCATCAAAAGGAAAAAGGGTTGTAATAAGTTGCTCAAGCTTTCACCATAGGCAATGGACATCGAGGCCCTTGCGGTCATGGCTGTAACTTCCGTCTGAGACAAACCCGCGCCTAAGACTTCCACCATTTTAATGATGCTAGGACCAACCACGGCAAATTCACCACCTGCAGAAGGTATGGCAAAATTGACAACGGCGCCAGTAATAAATGAAATAAACGGATAGGAATCCGTAGTAGCAATAGATACCAATAGTTTGCTGATTTCAGCACCTAAACCCGAAGCCAACATAATACCCATTATTCCTGCATAAAAAGGGTATTGAAATAAGATGCCCGAAATATTGCTCGATGCGCGTTTCATGGCGATGCTAAATCTCAGGGGCGTTACATGCAGTAGCATGCCCAATACCAAGAATATAAAAATGATAATATTAAAATTAAGGTCAAACCCTTTGGTTATGAAGTGGTGCACAATGTAAATGACGCCAAGAAGTCCCACAGCGATTTGTAACCAACCCGCATTATTTAAGAGGTCAGATACGGCTCTAAATGGTAGTTGGTACGATTGGGCTTCGGCTTTAATAGTTTGCTCGCTTCCTGCTCCTGTATCCAGTAAATCCTTTAACTCTTTACCCTTAAATTGTTTTGGGGCAACCAATAGTATTATGAGCGGGCCAATTAGTATATACATCAAGAATATAAATAAATTGAGCAAGGACCCTAAGCTGTACCCTGTAGATATGGTGCTCTCAAGGACGCCACTTTCAATCAAAAAATTATTCTCAGTATTCAACAATAAGGGAATGGAGCTCGACAAGCCACAGACCCAAGAACCTCCAGAAAAATATACACAAGCAATCAAAAACGGATAGTTGATTCCTTTCACACGACTCGCTAATTCCCTAGCCAGAATAGCGGTCATTACAATCATGCCAAAACTGACCATAGAAAAAAGACCACCTGCAATTACAACGATGATATAGACCTGGCTTGGCGATTGTACTAGCTTAGAGAGTTTGTCTATGCCCTTTTCCAATAAGGCGGATTGTGCGATGCAGTATGCGGTTATTATAATAAGCACTATTTGCATACCAAAGGAAAGCAGGCTCCAGAAGCCATCGTACCAACCTTCTAAAATGGTTAAAGGGGTGCTCTCCGTAAAAATAAGGGCGAGTACGGCCATTAAAATTGTGAGCAGTAAGGCAAACACATAAGCACTTGGCATGTATTTGATAAAACCGTCCGTAAATTTTTGGCCTAGTTTGTTGAGCATGGTTAAAACTTATAGGAAACGAATATAAGTGTTTTGCAGTAATATGAGTTATCACATTAGGGGTTACAGAAATCACAATAGGTCGGATCCTCTGTGGTTTTTCCATGTGGTGGTGCTTTTTCTAGGGTATAGGCACATTTTTTACACTGGTATACCAAAGCCTTAATTGATGCTGTGGGCATGCCGCATAAATCACAGGGCAAACCTGTTTTTGTGTCCGTAACACCAAATCCTGGTGTTTTACATTTTGGACATGACGACTTAATTTTAGCTACAAGCTTTTTTGCTGCAGCTTCAATAACTGCCATTCGACTAGGGTTGAACATGGCACGCATATCTGTTTCGGCGTAGATTTCACCGTGCTTTTCGATGATATCTTGAAAAGCTGTTTTTAAATCCTGAAAATCGGTTATCCCTTTAACCATATCCTCTATATTTTCCTTTGATGGTTTTAGAATAAGGGCGTGCGACGGAAACTTAATCAAGTCAGCGAATGCCATGAGTTCGTTTTCACTTGATATAGCCTTACCGTTGAAATTGGTCTCTGTACTTAGTTCCCTAACCACAATTTCAAGGTCGTTTTTCTTATCAATAAAAATGAGAAACTCATCATCCGCACTAGCGAAGAATAGGGAAGGGTGAGGGCCAAAAGAACCTTCGCTCGCCACACCTAAATCGCAATTGTTACATTCCATGGCTTTTAGGCACTTGAGTCGTGCCGTACTTAAAGGGTCTTGCTCCCGTTGCACCTCACCAGAAAACGTCCCGAGTGTATCGGTGTCAAAAGTCTCGTCAATAAAACATTTCACCCCAAGTTCTTGTTCTAAAAGCGGTGCTATAACGTGTTCCTTATGATGTTTTGTAGCAATAATTAGCCGTCGGTCTTTAAACATTGTAGATGAGGTTTAACTGATATAATTCCAAATATTGCGATACTTGCTCATTTGTCTATAGGTGTTTAGAATCATTTTATGTTCTGGTAAGCCCAGGCTTGGATCTAAATTGAGCACCTGTTTAGCGTAATAGCGGGCTTGGGCTAAAATATCCTTGTCTTTAATCACGTCGGCAATGCGTAAATTTAAAACACCACTTTGCTGTGTGCCCATGATATCTCCTGGTCCGCGCAATCTAAGATCTACCTCGGCAATTTCAAAACCATCGTTAGTGCCTACCATGGTTTCTAGTCGCGTTTTACTGTCGTTACTCAACTTATGTCCGGTCATGAGTATGCAATAGCTTTGTTCCGCACCACGACCAACGCGACCTCGTAATTGATGTAATTGCGATAAGCCGAAACGCTCAGCGCTTTCTATTACCATCACTGAGGCGTTGGGCACATTAACACCAACTTCAATAACGGTTGTGGCTACCATAATGTTAGTTTCCCCTTTGGCAAAGCGCTGCATTTCATAGTCTTTATCGGCAGATTTCATTTTGCCATGTACGATGGAGATTTGATAGTCTGGCATGGGGAATTCGCGCGATATGCTATCGTAACCGTCCATAAGATCTTTGTAATCCATTTTTTCACTTTCCTGAATCAAGGGGTAGACGACATAGATCTGTCGGCCCTTGGCAATTTCATCCTTCATAAAGCGAAACACCTTTAACCGATTGTTATCATAACGATGCACCGTTTTGATGGGTTGTCGCCCCGCAGGTAATTCATCGATAACGGAAATGTCCAAATCACCATAAACCGACATGGCCAAGGTTCTTGGAATGGGAGTGGCTGTCATTACTAAAATGTGTGGAGGGACAATGGCCCCGCCAACCTCATTAGGGTCTGTTTCATTTTGGGAAGATTGAGATGAACCCTTATGCCATAACTTGCTTCTTTGAGCTACTCCAAAACGATGTTGTTCATCGATAATGGCAAGGCCTAAATTCTTAAATTTCACCTTATCTTCAAGTAGGGCGTGGGTACCGATTAGAAGCTGTAAATCGCCATTTTCAAGAGTTTCATGAATATGTCTACGTTCTAAAGTGGTACTTGAGCCTGTGAGTAATGAAATACTGATTTTAAGCGGTTTACATAGTTCGTATAATCCATTATAGTGCTGGACTGACAAAATTTCAGTCGGCGCCATTAAGCAACATTGAAAACCGTTGTCAAGCCCCATGAGCATTGACATAAAGGCTACTATGGTCTTTCCGGAGCCGACATCGCCTTGCAATAACCGATTCATTTGAGCATTGCTCCCCAAATCAGATCTAATTTCCTTTAAAACACGTTTCTGGGCATCAGTTAATTCAAAGGGTAAATGGTCTTTATAAAAGGTGTTAAAGTAGTCGCCAACTTTTGAAAATTTAAAGCCCTTGATTTTAGATTTATGGATAAGGTTTTTGAGAATCAATTGTAATTGAATATAGAAAAATTCCTCAAATTTTAATCGAAATTGGGCCCTTGCCAATAGGTCTGGTGACTTCGGAAAATGAATGTTAAACAGCGCCTGGGATTTTGATAGTAATTTTAATTCGCTGCGCATTGTTTGTGGCAAGGTTTCCGAAAATTGGCCTTTGGTTTCAAGAAATAATTGCTGCATTATTTTAGAGACCACACGATTGGTAATTCCTTTATTGGACAGTTTTTCGGTAGAGGGATAAATGGCTTGCATGGCAGAGCGTAAATTGGTCTCGTGCTCCGTCTGTAATTCGATTTCGGGATGTGGCATGCTGAATTTACCATTAAACCAGTTGGCCTTGCCAAATACCACATAGGGCTGATTGGTTTTAAGACTTTCCCGAATCCATTTCTGGCCCCTAAACCAAACGAGCTCCATCATGCCGGTGTCATCCTTAAAGTCGGCTACCAAACGTTTACCGCGCTTTTGGGCGACCTCCCTAAACCCTGTAATTACACCAACAACCTGTACTTCGGCGTTATTTCGTTGTAATTCGTTGATGTGGTAATACTTGGTGCGATCAATATAGCGGTTTGGGAATAGGTTGATGAGGTCTTGATAGGTATGGATACCCAATTCTGAGCGCAATAAATCTGCTCTATTTGGGCCAACACCCTTGAGGTAGTCTATAGGAGTTTGCAAATTGACACTCATAAAGCGAAATTAAGTCATTTCCATAAAAGTTATATAAGATGTTTGCATTTTGGCCTTATACTTGTTTAGTTTTAGGGTATGAAATGTATTGTGATTCTGTTTACTTGTTTTTTGGGCCTCTTGGGTTTTACCCAACAGACCAAATATGTGGATTTCATTGAAGCCAATGCCGTACTTGTTTTAAACCCAGATTCGACGAAGGTGTCAGGTTTGGTTGCCTACGAGATGACAGCGCTGCAGTCTATTGATTCCGTTTTTATAGACGCCAAGAACATGACCTTTCCAGGCGGTATTTCCGTTAATGACAAAAAGGCAAGCTACACCAACGATGGCAATCGCCTTTGGATTTATACACCTTTTAAAAAGGATAGTACTTATAGAATTACTTTCAATTATGATTGTTATCCAAAGCAAGCCCTTTATTTTTTAAAGCGCAAGGAAGATTGGAACATATGGACCCAAGGGCAGGGCAAATACACCAGCCATTGGTTGCCTAGTTTTGACGATGTCAATGAAAAGGTCATATTTAAAATAGGTACTGCCTTTACATCAGGTTACGAGATTATATCCAATGGAAAGCGATTGCAAGGGCTACAAGATGGAAACGTAAATTCTGGTGTCTATGCGATGCAAAAACCCATGTCTAGCTATCTGTTGGCCTTGGTTATAGGGAATTATAACAAGAAAACAGAAACCTCGTCAAGTGGTGTTCCATTAGAATACTATTACTATCCCGAAGATTCTTTAAAAGTGGAACCAACGTATCGTTATAGCAAACGCATGTTTGATTTTTTAGAAGGAGAAATAGGATTTGCTTATCCATGGCAAAACTATAAACAAGTTCCAGTGCATGATTTCTTATACGCTGGCATGGAAAATACCAGCCTTACCATTTTTTCGGATGCCTTCGTCGTGGATTCTATTGGCTTCAACGATAAGAATTACGTCAACGTCAATGCACACGAATTGGCCCACCAGTGGTTTGGCGATTTGGTTACGGCCAAATCGGGTGAGCATCATTGGTTACAAGAGGGCTTTGCTACCTATTATGCCTTATTGGCCGAGCGCGATATTTTTGGTGCAGATTATTTTTACTTTAAATTATTTGAAGCGGCGGTGGAACTGGGGCGCCAGGATTTCTCTGGAGACGGCACCTCACTTCTTAATCCAAAATCGAGTAGTTTAACCTTTTACCAACGTGGGGCCTGGGTGTTGCATGCTTTACGGAGTCTGGTTGGAGACGCTGTTTTTAAAAGGGCGGTTAGGTCGTATTTAGAAAAACATCAGTTCAAAAATGTGCAAACCTCCGATTTTATAACCGAAGTGGAGCGACTTTATGGACGCAATTTAAGCGGGTTTAAACAAAAATGGATAGTTGCTGAGGCATTTCCTTTTGACGATGCCATCGCCTTGTTACAACGGCAATCAGACTATGTTAAAGACTATATGATGATTGATTGTAGTGCAAAATCGGGAAAATGTGCTGAGTATATCAAGTATTATGCTTCCGACGACGCTAAAATTAGGGTTATTTCACAGGCGCCCGAATTAGTGACCGAAGATACCTTTAAACATGGGCTCAGGGTAAGACAGGCCATAGCGCAGTACGTGAAGCAGATTCCCAAAGCGTTGAAAGCTAACTATGAAACACTTCTTAGGGATTCGTCATATCTAACTATTGAGAGTGCGCTTTATAATCTTTGGGTAAATTTTCCAGAGGACCGGCCTAAGTATTTAGCTTCAACACGTGGGGTTTATGGTTTTAGCGACATGAACGTACGCTTGCTTTGGATTGTCTTGAATTTAAGCACGCCCTTTTACGAAGCCGACAATAAACAGCAGCTATACCAAGAGCTAGTAGGTTACACAGAATCTGAATATAATGCCGCATTACGCATGAACGCATTTCGGTATTTGAAAATGATTTCGTCTTGTAACGAGACCTGTTTGTCCAATTTAGAGCTTGCAAAGTCTCATCATAATTGGCAATTGGTTAAGTTTGCTAAGGAAATGACTGAACAATTACAAGAGGTTAAAAATTAATGAGAGCATTAGTAATTTCTGGTGGTGGTAGTAAAGGTGCCTTTGCGGGCGGTGTTGCGCAATATCTTATGGAGAGAGAAAAGCGGCAATACGACATGTTCCTAGGAACCTCTACAGGGAGTTTGTTGGTGCCGCATCTAGCAGTAAATAATATTCCCAAGCTTTACGATATCTTCACTAATGTACAGCAGCATGATATATTTAGTGTGAGTCCCTTTGTTCAGCGAAAAAAAGGGGATAGGGAGTACGTTTCTATTGATTTTGTCAATTCCCTATGGCAGTTTATAAAACGCAAGCGAACCTTTGGGGAAAGTAAGGCCCTTAAGCGCAACATAAAGCGTAATTTCACTTTAGAGGAATATCGGCAAATCAAGGAACAAAAGCACGATGTAGTTGTGACGGTCTCTAACCTTTCCATGAATCGTGTTGAGTATAAATCTATAAACGACTGTACGTACGAGGAGTTTTGTGATTGGATTTGGATATCCTGCAATTACATTCCTTTTATGTCCTTGGCTACCAGAAATGGCTATGAGTATGCGGATGGTGGTTTGGGCTGCGTAATTCCCATTAGGGAAGCTATTTTACGAGGAGCCACAGAGGTCGATGCTATTGTTTTGGAAGCTGAAAACCTTGAAAAACAAAAGGTTTTGGGCCGTAACCCGTTTTCCTTAATGCTTAATTTGTTTGGGCATCTTCTCAATCAAGTGGAGCGGAGTGACATCGTAATCGGCAAACTGGCATCATTAAACAATAATGTGAAGCTGAATTTGTATTACACTCCAACGACCCTAACGGAGAATTCCTTGATCTTCAGTAAGCGGCTGATGGAGAAATGGTGGAAGCAAGGCCATGATTACGCCGAAAAAAAACACGCTAAACAGGTCTCGCTTGAAAGTATTCAAAGCCAAAACCAAACGCTTTTGTAATCTTTGGGTTGTTATAATCCACCAAGGGATGTTACCACATTTCCCCAACTTCTTTTTTTATAAATGACAACGCTGCGTTGCTAGGAGCAGATTTTTCCATGAGTTCTGTCAAAATCACTTCGCGCAGTTTGTTGGCAGTATCTGTTTTTTCGTTCATATTGGATTTGCGAATCAGCTGGATGGTTGCATTTTTAGCAGCTATAATAATGGTCCAGCAATCATCGCTTACATAAATTTGCTGCGATAAATTATGTTCAAATTCTTGTTCAATATTTGCTATAAGTAAGTTTTCATAATCCTCTTTATTAGAAGATGTTGGATGTACTCTTGTAAGTAATTTAGAAGGGGAGATGCGCTCTAAGAAAAGCGCCATGCGTTCATACGCCTGAAGCCTTATGGGGAAAGATTCTTTTTGTCTGTCTTTTTGTATCAAATACCGACGTCTACCAGCTTCATTTTCCATATGCTGCTTAAAGAAGTAATAGGCGACGGCTCCAACAATGGCTGCCGGTAATAAGCTTAAAAGAAAATCTATAATTTTATCTATTTCCATGGGATTAATTAATTTTTTTACAATATTTAAATTTAGTTGGCCACCGAGACGTCGCAGCCATGACATTTAAAATGTTATTGTACGTCAAATGTTAAGATAGTCAAAAGTAAGTTGTGTAAAAGCCTTTACTCCTAATAACATCCCGCTATCATCAATTCTAAAATCCGGTGTATGGTGAGGATACGGTTCTTCGGTACCTGGTGTCATCCCCCCTAAGAAAAAGTAAACACCCGGAACAACCTCTTGAAAAAATGAAAAGTCTTCCCCACCCGTAGTAGCGTTAACCAGTTTAACATTGGCTTCACCCGCCACCTTTTGCAAAGAGGGTAAAATCTGAGCTGTTAAGTCAGCATCGTTATAGGTAATGGCAGCATTGTTTTGAAATACAATTTCAGCTTCGCCTCCATAGGCTTCAGCTATAGATTTTGCCATTTGCGACATACGCTCTATGATGAGGGTGCGCATTTTTGGATCCAGTGTTCTAACGGTGCCAATGAGTTCGGCTGATTCTGGAATAATGTTGAAACGAGTACCCGCTGTTATTTTTCCGACAGTTATTACTGCGGCAGCGTCAGTTAATTTAGCTTCCCGGCTAATGATGGTTTGAAAACCATCAATAATCTTAGCTGAAATTAAGATAGGATCTACACCTGACCAAGGTTGTGAGCCATGGGTTTGTTTACCTTTAACGTTAACAACAAAGCGCTCAACTGAAGCCATGATGCCACCGGTTTTATACGTTATAGTCCCTACAGGAGTTCCTGAATTGATATGTAAACCAAATATGGCGTCAACTTTTGGATTGTCCAAAACACCTTCTTTTACCATAAGTTTGGCACCACCTTCTTCGCCTGGAGGCGGTCCTTCTTCTGCAGGCTGAAAAATAAATTTAACCGTGCCATTCAATTTGTCCTTATGTTTTGTAAGCACTTCCGCTGTGGCCATTAAAATAGCAATGTGGGTGTCGTGTCCACAAGCATGCATCACACCGGTTTCAGTATTTAGAAACGTGGTTCTAACTTCAGATTTGAATGGTAAGTCATTGCGTTCGGTGACAGGCAAGGCATCAATATCTGCGCGTAAAGCGATGACTTTTCCGGGTTGCCCACCTTTTAAAATTCCTACAACTCCAGTTTTTGCGATACCTGTCTGAACTTCTAGTCCAAGGTTTTCCAAGTGTTCGGCAATTTTCTCAGCGGTTTTATATTCCCGGTTCGACAATTCGGGATTCTGATGAAAATAATGGCGCCATTCGATTAATTTTTCTTCAATTTGCTCAATGTCTTTGTCAACCGCAGTTTGAGAAAAACAAAAAAACGGCAGTACTAAAGTTAAGATTAAGAGTTGTTTCATTTTGTAAAAATTTTCACTAATATATTCAAATTTATACAATAATATGCTTTTGATATATTGTTTATAATTTGTATGCTTTAACTATGGAATTCGCCTATACAATACGTATTTTCACGGTTTGAAAAAGATAGTTTTTGCAACAGTATTTAAGTCAACTTAACGATGCCCAGTTAGCGCCAACTTTGCAAAAAGATGGTCCTATGATTGTTATTGCCGGCGCCGGTTCAGGGAAGACACGCGTGCTAACCTTTCGTATCGCTTACCTTATGAGTCAAGGGGTTGACCCCTTTAATATTTTGGCCTTGACTTTTACCAATAAGGCTGCTCGTGAGATGAAGGGACGAATAGCCCGTATCGTTGGTGATTCGGAGGCTAAAAACTTATGGATGGGCACGTTCCATTCCGTATTTGCCAAGATATTAAGAATTGAAGGAGACCGTTTGGGCTATCCAAGTAACTTCACCATTTACGACACACAAGATTCGGACCGCCTAATTTCCTCTATCATTAAGGAATTAGGATTAGACAAGGATATTTATAAATACAAACAGATACGGTCAAGAATTTCCTCCTATAAAAACAGTTTAATTACGGTTAAGGCCTATTTTAATAACCCAGAACTTATGGAAGCCGATGCAGCGGCCAGACGTCCTAGAATGGGAGATATTTATAAGCATTATGTCGAGCGGTGCTTTAAGGCCGGGGCAATGGACTTTGATGATTTATTGCTAAAAACAAATGAGCTTTTGACACGGTTTCCAGATGTTTTAGCCAAATACCAAGATAGATTTCGGTATATATTAGTTGATGAGTACCAAGATACCAATCATTCGCAATATCTTATTGTACGAGCTTTAGCGGACAGATTTCAAAATATATGTGTTGTTGGTGATGATGCCCAGAGTATCTATGCTTTCCGAGGGGCTAATATTAGTAATATTCTTAATTTTCAGCGTGACTATGATGATGTGAAGGAATTTAGATTAGAGCAAAACTATAGGTCTACCAAGAATATTGTGAACGCTGCTAATTCAGTTATCGATAAGAACCAGAATAAACTAGATAAGATTGTCTGGACGGCCAATGACGAAGGCGCTAAAATAAAAGTTAACCGTTTGATGACGGATGGTGATGAAGGACGTTATGTAGCCAGTACTATTTTTGAATCTAAAATGCAAAATCAATTACAAAACAAGGATTTTGCGGTACTTTACAGAACCAATGCTCAGTCACGGGCCATAGAGGATGCTTTGCGTAAGCGTGATATTCCATATCGCATCTATGGTGGATTATCTTTTTACCAGCGAAAAGAAATAAAGGACGTACTTTCTTATTTGAGGTTAATTCTCAACCCTGCTGATGAGGAAGCACTAAAGCGGGTTATTAATTTTCCTTCTAGAGGTATTGGGCAAACGACTTTAGATCGTCTTATTGTGGCTGCTAATGCCTATGATATTCCAATTTTTGATGTCATCAAGCGCATTGATGAACTAGACGTGAAAATAAACTCTGGCACCCGCAACAAACTGAAGGACTTTGTAACAATGATTGAAAGCTTCCAGGTGATGAACACCAATGCCAATGCCTTTGAGCTTTCTGAACACGTGGTTAAGGTTACCGGTCTAATACGAGAATTCAATAAGGATGGTACACCTGAAGGCATCGCTAAGATGGAAAACATTGAGGAGTTACTCAACGGTATTAAAGATTTCGTTGAAGGACAGAAGGAAGTAGCAGATACAAGAGGTGCATTGGCAGAGTTTCTCGAGGATGTAGCACTAGCAACAGATTTGGATGCCGATAAGGGCGACCCTAACCATGTGGCTTTAATGACCATACATCTAGCGAAGGGCTTAGAGTTTCCTCATGTGTTTATAGTAGGCATGGAAGAGGATTTATTCCCAAGCGCTATGAGTATGAATACTCGAAGCGAATTGGAAGAAGAACGACGATTATTCTACGTTGCTCTCACCAGAGCGGAAAAGCAGGCCTATTTGACTTATACCTTATCGCGCTATCGTTGGGGTAAGCTCATAGACGCTGAACCAAGCCGGTTTATAGAGGAAATAGATGAAGACTATTTAGATATTATTACCCCGCTTCAGGAGCAACGGTTTAACCCTATGCTTGATGCTTCCATTTTTGGAGATATCGAGCCCAATAAGGTGCGTTTTGCCAAACCGAAATCTAGAAAAGTTGAAAAGAAGGACGCAAAATCAAAACCTGAAAACTTTAAGATAAATGCACCAAAAAAATTAAAGCCAGTGTCTAAAACGACTAATACCAGTGCCAATTTATTTGATAGTAAGCTTACCGTTGGGAATATTGTGAATCATCAGCGTTTTGGAAGAGGAGAGGTAATGAAGATTGAAGGTGCTGGAGGAGACTTAAAAGCAGAGATAAGATTTGAAAATGGCGACTTAAAAAAACTGCTTTTGAGATTTGCCAAATTAGAAATTGTGGGTTAGTCAGCCCTTTATTTAACCATACACACTGAATTGATATGACCCTTATCGTCGTACTCCACGATAAAATTGTTAGGGTCTGTAATCCACACACCATCAACAATATATAGTGGATGTTGTTATTTTTTAAGAATTTAATAGTATGCAGAAATAAATTATCATTTAATTTCATACTTTTAAATTATGGCAGATTTCATTAAAATATATCCCGAAAATCCTAACCCAAAGGCCATACAAAAAGTGGTTGATGTACTAAAAAGGGGAGGGTTGGTTATTTACCCAACAGATACGGTTTATGGGTTGGGCTGCGATATTACTAAGCTTAAGGCTCTTGAGCGGATTGCTCAAATAAAAGGTGTTAAGCTAGAGAAGTCCAACTTCTCATTCATCTGCGAGGATCTTAGTAATTTAAGTGATTATGTGAAGCAAATTGATACGGCAACGTTTAAGATTTTAAAACGTGCGCTACCTGGACCTTACACATTCATCTTACCGGGTTCAAAAAATTTACCTAGTTCGTTTAAAAAGCGGAAAACCGTTGGGATTCGTGTTCCAGACAATAACATCACCTTAGCCATCGTGAGTGCCTTGGGCAATCCTTTGGTATCTACTTCAATAAGAGACGAGGATGACATAATAGAGTATACCACAGATCCTGAACTTATTTTGGAAAAATGGGATAACTTGGTGGATATTGTTATTGATGGAGGTTATGGAGGAAACGAGGGTTCTACCATTATTGACTTATCTGAAGGCGATCCAGTGGTTGTAAGGGAAGGAAAAGGAAGTCTGGAGATTTTTTAAGTACCTCTTAATATTTTTATTACAGTACTGCTATTGCTATAAAACAGCAATAAAGACAGAACGCCACATACCGAGAACCCAATAAATAATGGTGTCACGGAATCTACAACAAAACCTCCAATAAAGTTGGCGATTGGTACAGCCATAACCGTTGAAATAAAACCATTTAAAGCGGATCCTACGCCAGCAATATGACCCATAGGCTCCATAGCTAAAGCCCTTAAATTTCCAAATAAAAATCCGATAGTAAAAAATTGCAGGGCAAAAAAGCCAACTAAGATTTCAATACTTGGGTTTGAGCTTCTACTGAAAAAAAGTAAGAACAACAACGATATACCTATAAAACTAATCATGGCTGTGTGAACAATCCGTCGCATTCCATATTTTATAACTAGCTGGCTGTTCATGAATGTCGCTAAGCCTACTGAAACTGCCAAACTTGCAAAAATCAAAGGGAATTCCTCGGCCAAGCCGTATTGGTTTTCAAAAATTTGTTGAGAGGTACTTAAATAGACCATAAATGAACCTGTAAAAAGACCGGATAAAATGGTGTAGATCACTGCAGATCTTATCTTAAAGAATTCTAAGGTCCCCGTTTTAAAAATAGTCAAGCGGTAGGGTATCTTATATTTTGGTTTTAATGTTTCTGGTTGGCGCAACCAGAACCAAAACATAACTAGTATTCCAAATAGTAGGGTAAATAAGAAAATAGATCTCCAATCGAAATAAACCATTAATACCTGGCCTAGGGTTGGCGCAATTACAGGCACCAAAATAAAAATCATCACAACGATAGATAATATTTTTGCCATATAATTACCACTGTAAGTATCCCGAACCATGGCAATACACATGGTACGCGGTGAGGCTAAACCTATACCTTGAAGAATCCTTCCGAAAATCATCATTTCGAAACTTCTTGTTGTAATGCAAATAATGGATGCAACGATAAATACGGTGAATCCCATATAGACAATCGGCTTCCGTCCAAAACTATCAGACAATGGTCCAAAGATGAGTTGACCAATACCTAGACCTAAAAATATCATGGTGATTATTTTCTGATTGTCATTGGGGTCAGTTAAATTGAGGTATTCACCAATATTCGGTAGGGCTGGTAAAACCGCATCAATAGAAAGTGCCACAATAGACATTAGAGCTGCCATTAATACCACAAATTCTGCTTGAGATCGATTTTTCATGGCGCAAAAGTAAGTCAATTATCGAGTAATATTTGAAGGAAAGGACATTTATTAAGGTACAATACGTATTTAAACCTACTTTTGCAGTCTTTAAGTACCGGCGTTTACATTAAGGCCTTGTCTTTATTTGACCAAAATCCATGTGTAAAATTCCAGAAATCAACTTGAACACAGGGTGATATTTTAATTAATATTATAAAACCAGATGCCATGAAGCATTTAAAGAATAACCCCAAATCATCCAAATCGAATAAACCCAAAGTCACAATGGCAACAGCCTTTAAGACTATTATTTGGCCAAGACGCAACCTCGTTTTTATAGGGTTAGTGCTTATTGTTATTCGGAGTTTATCAGGCCTTATTTTGCCATGGCAAAGTAAAGTACTGTTAGACGATGTGGTACCTAATAAGGATTTTGACGCCCTGTATACACTTATCGGAATAGTTCTGGCAGCCATTTTAGTGCAATCAGTCACCTCATTTCTATTAACACGTATTTTGAGTGTCCAAGCGCAATATTTAATTTCAGAATTACGGGCTCAGGTGCAAAAGAAGGTGCTTTCTCTTCCCATTCGTTTTTTTGACAATACGAAATCAGGCGCTTTGGTGTCTCGAATTATGAGTGATGTTGAAGGTGTGAGGAATTTAATTGGTACTGGCTTGGTACAGCTTGTAGGAGGCTCCTTCACGGCCATTGTATCCTTGATTATTTTGATAAAATTGAATGCTTGGATGACACTTTTTGTGTTTGTGCCACTCTCTATTTTTGGATTGGTGGCTTTAAAAGCGTTTAAGTTCATACGTCCTGTTTTCAGAAATCGTGGAAAGATCAATGCTGAGGTTACGGGTCGATTAACCGAAACGCTTGCAGGTGTGCGTGTTATAAAAGCCTTTAACGCTGAAGAACAAGAAAATAAAACTTTCGAAAAAGGGGTGGCACGTTTGTATGAAAATGTAAAAAAGAGTTTAACGGCCACTGCTTTAATGACGAGCTCTTCTACATTTTTAATCGGTGTGGCAACCACTGGTATAATGGGTATTGGTGGATATTACATGATAAGTGATAGCATGACTACTGGAGAGTTTTTATTTTTTACCTTGATTCTTGGATTCATGATTGCACCCATTGTCCAAATGAGTAATATAGGAAGCCAACTTACGGAGGCTTTAGCAGGTTTGGACCGAACAGAAGAGCTCATGAATTTAGCTGCTGAAGATGAGCAGGCCGATAGAACAATTCAATTAGAGGGAATACATGGCGATATAAAATTTAAGGATGTGTCTTTTGCTTATGAAGAAGGGAAATCCGTATTGTACAATATAGATTTTGAAGCACCATCAGGTTCAGTTACGGCTTTGGTTGGCAGTTCTGGATCTGGTAAATCGACCATTGCTGGTTTGTCGGCCACATTCTTAAATCCTGAGTCTGGAGTGATTACCATTGACGGTTACGATTTATCCAAGGTAAAACTCAATAGTTTTAGACAGCATTTAGGCGTTGTATTACAAGACGAGTTTTTGTTTGAAGGCACCATACGCGAGAATATTATGTTTCCAAGGCCAAATGCTACTGAAGAACAGCTTCAAAATGCTGTAAAAGCTGCTTATGTCGATGAATTTACTGACCGTTTTGATGATGGCTTAAACACCTTAATTGGCGAACGTGGTGTAAAATTATCTGGAGGACAACGTCAGCGTATAGCTATAGCTAGGGCGATTTTGGCAGACCCCAAAATTATTATTTTAGATGAGGCAACGTCTAATTTAGATACAGAAAGTGAAGGACTTATTCAGAAAAGTTTATCCCAATTGACCAATAATAGAACCACGATTGTTATTGCCCACCGTCTGAGTACGATAAAAAAAGCCAATCAGATTTTGGTAATAGAATCCGGGCGTATTGTGGAACGCGGTACGCATGATGATTTATTGGCCTTGAAAGGGCGCTATTACGATTTATACACATTTCAAGCAAAAATATAGGCCTGAGTTATTATTGTTTAAAAAATTCATAGTTTTATAAGACTGATGTCTTTCTATGTGTTACCAAACTAGACAAACAAAAACCGTTAAGGATTTAGAGCTCCGATATAAGGTGACTTTGAGCAATCCATCCTACGGTCCTTTATTCAATGAGCCTTCACACCATTTAAATGGCTTTGTCCATCCCAATATGCTCCTTATACCGCAACAAAAGCCATCCGTCTTGGCGCCTGGGATTTGGGGTATTGTACCGCCGAACAAAAAGGCTGAGGACATAAGGCCGTATTATAAGGAAAGTGTACGATATGGTTCCGGTTTAAATGCGCAAAGCGAAAAACTCTTTAATCATTTTATTTATAAGCATAGTGTATTTACAATGCGTTGTATTATTCCGGTAACAGGCTTTTTTGAACCACATACGGTGGAAAAGAAAAAGTACCCTGTTTTCATCCATAAAAAGGACGATTCTGCATTTTCACTAGCCGGAATTTATACGATTATTGGAGAACACATCACATTTACCATTCTTACTAAAAAAGCCAATCCTTATTTTGAGCGTATTCACAATGTAAAAAAGCGACAGCCCGTAATTTTAAATGAAGCTTCAGAAACAGAATGGTTGGATACTGAATTAACGGAAGGGGATATCAAATCCATACTTCAGGAAGACTATGACGCAAAGCAACTTGAGGCTTACACCATCAATAACGATTTGTATAAACCTCAGGTTGATTCAAATACTAATACGATTACAGAACCAGTGACATATCCAGGTTTGGCCTACACCTATTTATAAGGGAATATTGCCGTGTTTACGTTTGGGTTTGTTCACTTCTTTGTTCTCAAGGGTCTTAAAGGCTTTAATTAATTTGCGGCGGGTATTTTTAGGTAAAATAACCTCATCTATAAAACCGCGTTCAGCGGCACTGTACGGATTGGCGAAAAGTTTGGCATATTCTGCCTCCTTTTCTTTCCATTTTGCCTCGGGGTCATCAGAGGATTGAATTTCGCGTTTAAAAATAATCTCTGCAGCACCTTTTGCTCCCATAACGGCAATTTCTGCAGATGGCCAAGCAAAATTCATATCTGCACCAATGTGTTTGGAGTTCATTACATCATAAGCACCTCCATAGGCTTTTCTTGTAATAACGGTTATCCTTGGTACGGTAGCTTCACTAAAGGCATATAATAATTTTGCACCATGTACAATAATACCATTCCATTCTTGATCTGTGCCTGGCAAGAAGCCTGGGACATCTTCAAGTACTAACATTGGAATGTTAAAGGCATCACAGAACCGAACAAATCGTGCTGCTTTTTTTGAACTTTTTACACCTAGAACTCCCGCTAAGAACATGGGTTGATTAGCAATAATCCCGATGGATTTGCCTCCCAAGCGCGCAAAACCTACAATAATATTTTCCGCATAGTCTTTATGGATTTCGTAGAACGAATCGGCATCAATAATACCATTGATGACCTCATGCATGTCATATGGCTTGTTGGGATTCTCTGGAACAATAGCAGTCAGGCCTTCTCGCACTTCATCTTGAAGATCATATGCTATGTCTAAAGGTTTCTCCCTATTGCTTTGAGGCAGATAACTTAATAGTTTTTTGACATCTTCAAGGCATTCAACATCATTAGCAGACGTTTTATGGGCGACACCAGATTTCATGGAATGAACACTAGCGCCACCAAGTTCTTCACTGGTAACCTCCTCGTTGGTGACCGTTTTAACTACGTTAGGTCCAGTAACAAACATATAACTCGTGTCTTGCACCATAATTGTAAAATCAGTCATAGCTGGCGAGTACACGGCACCACCAGCACAAGGTCCCATAATGGCCGAAATTTGAGGGATGACACCTGAGGCTTGCACATTTCGATAGAATATATCTGCATAGCCACCCAAGGAGCGAACACCCTCTTGAATACGTGCACCACCGGAATCGTTTAAGCCGATTACAGGTGCCCCTACATTAACGGCCATATCCATAATCTTACAAATTTTTTCAGCATGGGTTTCAGATAGTGATCCACCAAAAACTGTAAAATCTTGTGCAAACACATATACTAAGCGTCCATCAACAGTACCATAGCCAGTAATCACACCATCCCCATAGAACTTTTGACTTTCCATACCGAAGTCTTTAGTTCGGTGGGTCACTAAAGCACCTATTTCCTCAAAGGAGCCTTGGTCTAAGAGATAAAGAACCCGTTCCCTTGCGGTCAGTTTCTTTTTCTGGTGCTGCTTGTCTATTCTAGCCTGGCCACCGCCGATTTTCGCTAGGGCTAATTTATCGTTAAGGCTTTTTATCTTTTGGTCCATAATGTCTTAGTTAGGTAGTCTTAATAGTTTTTGATCTTTTAAAAATAGCTTCAATGCCAGTTTTGCTGCAATTTCTGCCTCTTCTGCATGTTTTGCTTCCAATAGGCTGGGTGAGTAGTAGTTCTTAACGAAGTGTGTGTCGAAGTTGCCACTTCTAAAAGCATCGTGCTCACAGACGAAACGTCCAAAAGGCAGGGTCGTTTCAACACCTTTGATGTGATAATTGTCAATAGCTTCAATCATGCGTTGAATGGCCTCATTTCGGTTTTTTCCGTAGGTAATCAATTTCGATAACATCGGATCATAATAAATGGGTATGTCCATACCTTCCTCAAATCCATTATCAACACGGATATTATCACCTTGTGGTAATCGATAAACCTCTAGATTTCCCACGCTTGGTAAAAAATCATTCATAGGATCTTCAGCATAAACACGCAGTTCAAGGGCATGTCCTTGTATTTTGAGGTCTTCCTGTTTAATTTGAAGCGCTTCACCTCTTGCCACATTAATTTGAAGCTCAACCAAATCTACACCAGAAATCCATTCTGAAACAGGGTGTTCTACCTGAAGACGTGTATTCATTTCCAAGAAATAAAAATTATGGTCAGCATCCATTAAGAACTCTACGGTTCCTGCGCCGAGATAATCACAAGAACGTGCAACATTAATTGCGGCCTTGCCCATTTCCTCCCGTAATTCAGGCGTCAGAATTGCAGATGGCGCCTCTTCAACTACTTTTTGATGACGGCGCTGTATAGAACATTCACGCTCAAAGAAGTGCAATATATTTCCGTGACTATCTGCCATTACCTGTATTTCTATATGGCGTGGTGAGCTTACATATTTTTCAACAAAAACAGAACCATCACCAAACGCAGAGGTAGCCTCACTAATAGCCCGTTTCATTTGATCTACAACATCCTTCTCTTTTTCTACGATGCGCATTCCTTTGCCTCCACCACCAGCTGCAGCTTTTATAAGGATGGGAAATCCAATTGACTTAGCAATTTCCACGGCTTCCATAGGATCTGTTACAGCGCGATCCACTCCTGGAACCATAGGAATATTATAGTGCTTTACGGCATCTTTTGCTGCGAGTTTGTCACCCATCATCCTGATAGCTTTAGATCGTGGACCTATAAAAATGATATCGTTTTTTTCGCAGTTTTCTGCAAAATTTGCATTTTCACTGAGGAACCCGTAGCCAGGATGTATACCATCAACGTTCAGGGATTTAGCTACTTTTATAATTTTGTCACCTCTTAAATAAGATTCACTTGATGGTGGCGGACCAATACAAACAGCTTGATCGGCAAATTTTACATGTGGTGCATTTCTATCTGCTTCAGAATAAACGGCTACGGTTTTAATTCCCATCTTTCTTGCCGTACGCATTACACGGATAGCAATTTCGCCTCTATTGGCGACTAGTATTTTTTTCATTTTATTCGAATTCGATTAAAAGTGTATTTTTATCAACGGTATCACCTTTTTTTACCTTTAGGGATTTAACCACGCCATCCCGTGGGGAATTGATAACATTTTCCATTTTCATGGCTTCGAGAATAAGTAAAACTTCGTCAGTCTTAACCTCTTGACCTTCCTTAATATTGATTTCAAGAATCAAACCCGGCATAGGTGCCTTAATATTGTTCACCTTTTTGGAAGCTCCCATTTCAAAACCTAATGAAGCGATTTGCTCATCTAGTTTATCCATGATTCCAACATTATAACTGTTGTTGTTTACGTTTATGGTGTAGTGCTTTTTGTTGAAGTCCGATTTTAAAACCTGAGCTTTAAATGAGCTATTGTTTTGAAGGATGTGATACTCATTTTTTGATGTTTTAACCGCATCAAGATCTTTGGATGCTTCTTCCGTAACATCGAAGTTATGGGAAGCATTGACTTTTGCTTTATACATGTAAGATGATTTATTAAACTTAGGCTAAATTATGGATAAGTAGCTCTCTAAAATATGAAATAAATCATGTTTGCGAAAACTTTACAAAGATTTAAAATAGGAATATTCTAGGATTTGGATCTGTCTATGGCACTATGCCTTATGCACTAACAGACTTAAGCGTCGAGATGCTCTTTAATAGCCTGTATTACAAAAAGATAATACTCTCGATTGCTAGCTACAAAATGATTGTTGGTTTCACTATGTTCGAGCAGTTTATTAAACTCTGTAATGTCAACTAATTTTAGGGCCTCAACTTCTTCAGGCTGAGGAATCAATTCATCTAAACTATAATGTAATTGGGCTATAAACACCTGATGAAACTCGTAGTCCTTTATTTTGCCGCCATTATATTGAGATTCGTGAAGTCTGACACCTATTTTTTTTAAATCACCTGCCGCCAAGCGCAGTCCGATTTCTTCATGGGTTTCTCTCAACGCTGCCTCAATAATAGCTTCGCCGGCATCAATATGGCCTGCCACGGAGACATCCCAGAGTAAGGGGAAAATTGACTTTTTATGGGAGCGCTGTTGCAATAGGATTTTTCCGTCTAGAGTGTAAAGCCAAAGATGGATGGTATTATGGTACCAACCCTTTGCATGTGCTTCGGATTTTAACCCAATCAGACCTGTCGTTTTGCCGTCTTGCGTTACGATATCAATGTAATCGTCCATTATGGATAGGAAATATTCAGGCACTTCGAACACCTCGGTGCCTGAATAAGTAAACATTATTTAAAATAGCTAAACGTCTCGCCTTCTTTTATTTTTAAAAGTGTCTCATAAATTAAGCGAATGACATTTTCAACATCTTCTTTGTGAACCATTTCAACTGTGGTATGCATATAGCGCAAGGGCAACGAAATAAGTGCAGATGCTACACCTCCATTACTGTATGCAAATGCATCGGTATCTGTGCCTGTGGCTCTAGATAAGGCAGCACGCTGAAAAGGAATCTTTTTGTCTTCTGCCGTATCAGTTATGAGGTCACGTAATTTTTGTTGAACGGCAGGTGCATAAGCTACCACTGGACCCTTACCAATTTCGGCATAACCTTGTTTTTTCTGATCGATCATGGGTGTTGTTGTGTCATGTGTAACATCCGTAACGATAGCCACATTGGGTTTGATGGTTTGTGTGATCATTTCGGCACCACGAAGACCTATTTCTTCTTGAACGGAATTGGTGATGTATAAGCCAAAAGGGAGTTTCTTTTTGTTTTCGTGCAATAAACGAGCTACTTCTGCAATCATGAACCCTCCCATTCGATTATCTAAAGCACGGCACACAAACTTATTGCCATTGAGAACGTGGAATTCATCGGGATAAGTGATAACGCAACCTACATGAACGCCCATTTTCTCTACTTCTTTTTTGTCTTTAGCGCCAATATCTATGCAGATATTTTCTGGTTTTGGTGCCTCTTCTTTTGAACGGTCCCGTGTATGTATGGCAGGCCATCCAAAAACGCCTTTGA
Source organism: Winogradskyella aurantia (assembly GCF_002266855.1). GTDB lineage: Bacteria > Bacteroidota > Bacteroidia > Flavobacteriales > Flavobacteriaceae > Winogradskyella > Winogradskyella aurantia. The sequence goes on from NZ_NGJN01000002.1 coordinate 195,991, forward strand.
CAATACCTTTTTTAGTATGGATATTTACCACTTTACTTGGTGCAATTTGGTGATCACTGCCGCCATTTCGTATGACGTATATTAAGCCATTGTCCGAAATGTAATTCACATACCAAGAAATTTCATCAGCATGGCCTTCTATAACAACCTTGTATTTGGCTTTTGGATTGATAATCGCTACGGCACTTCCGTAAGTATCTGTAATAAAGTCATCTACGTATGGTTTGAGGTAGTCCATCCAAATCTTTTGTCCGTTCCATTCATAACCCGTTGGTGAAGCGTTGTTTAAATATTTTTCTAAAAAGTCCATTGACTTTTTTGTTAATAATTGCTTTTTTGCCATGTGCTAAAATTTTTTCTTAAAAATAATAATATTAATATGAATTTAAGGTTAAAGGTGCTATTAATTCTTAATTTTGAATATGGCATTATCGTTGGGTTTTGGCACGTTTTTGGTAGCAAGGGAATTCATGAAGAATTTAGTCATTTTTGTAATAGGTTTCTCCTCAATAATCGTTTCTGCACAGGTAAACCCAAAGGAGCGAGATTCTACCCAGATTGAATATATTATTATAGAAGGTGATTCTATACCAAGAACAGTAATTGATTTAGATGAAGTCTTATTGTTACCTAACTTAAGTTTTGATAATCGCGATGCACGAATTAGATATCTTATCTTGAAACGGAAAACCCTTAAGGTGTACCCTTATGCCAAATTGGCTGCTGAGCGGCTGGAAGCGCTCAACGAACGCCTTTCAACATTGAAACGCAAAAGGGACAAACGTAAATACGCCAAGGTTATTCAAAGGTATATAGAGGATGAGTTTTCTGCAGAATTGAAAAAGCTGACTAAAACAGAAGGTCAGATTCTTGTTAAATTGATTCACAGACAAACCGGAAAAACAACATTTGACCTCATTAAGGAATTACGTAGTGGTTGGCGTGCGTTTTGGTATAATAATACCGCCAGTTTGTTCGATATTTCTTTAAAACGTGAATTTGCGCCCTTGGATGAATTAGAGGATTACTTAATTGAGGATATTTTACAACGTGCCTTTCAGAATCAGATTTTAGAACGGCAGAATCCAGCATTTGATATTGATTTCTATTCTTGTGTTAATAAATGGTCTAAACCCAAAAAAAAATACGGTGGCTAATGCATGAGCAAACAATAATTGAAGAGAGACTTAATGCCATTTCTCACGGCATAGGTGCTATGTTGGGTGTTACAGCGCTCATTTTATTGATTGTCTATGTAGACGCTTCTATACCTTTTGGTCTTTTTAGCGTTAGTGTATATGGGTTATCCTTAATTGTGCTTTTTCTTGCGTCTACACTGTATCATTCCACAAGGGATGAAAAACGGAAACACTATTTTAGAATTGTTGATCACGTAAGTATCTACTTCCTCATTGCAGGCACCTATACGCCTGTATTGTTAATTTCGCTTACCGATAGCTTAGGTTGGACGCTGTTTTGGGTGGTTTGGGGGATTGCAGGCTTTGGTGTGATTCTGAAATTGTTTTTTACGGGACGCTTTGAGGTATTCTCAACCCTGCTTTACCTTGTAATGGGCTGGCTGATTGTGTTCGATTTCTCTAATCTTTCGGATACTGTCGGCCCAAATGGTATACTGTGGTTATTTGCAGGAGGCTTATTTTACACGGTGGGCATTATTTTCTATGCGGTACAGAAAATTCCATACAATCATGTCATCTGGCATCTCTTTGTGCTTGGTGGTGCTATTTGCCATTTCTTCATGATTTTTTTTCACATAATTTAAATCATCTTTTAAAGATGATAAACTGCACTACAATACCGATTAGTAAAATAACAGCAATTTCTATTTTGGACATGGTGTCTGATGTGTCAAAGGAGTTTTGAGCGAATTTTGTTAGGCTTTCGCCTTCGGATACTTGAATTTTAGCGAGATTGTCTAAATCCTTTTGGATACGGTTGAGATGAATTTTAATCTTTGATTTGTTGCTGGCTGAATCTATATCTGAACTCGTATTCTTCAAGACTCTTAAATCCTCATAGTCCTGTTGAAACTTCTTAAATACCGATTTTTCCTCATTGGTCAATTTGGTTGCGCTGTAATCTGAAATTAGTTGATCAATCTTACTTTGCGCCATAACATCTTCAACATTTTGTGTCTCACTTAGAAGTGCTTTTTCTTGTTTATGGAAAACAGAGCTAAGCTGGTATAGATAACCCTTTGCAACCAATCTGTCTTCGTATACTGAAGTCAGTGATTCATTCATTCTATCAAAACGTCTTTTGTCTAATCTATTGGTGGCCAATACGAGTAAAAAAACGATAGCGAAGGCAAAACCTATTTTTATACGATTACTTACGGTTAGTTTATTACCCATTTCAAATGCTTTAGTATCACTAAAATACTACAAGCACTACGTTTTACCTTACTATTTAACACATCTTTTGGATAAGGTATTGATTGTGATTCTAGCGTTCCCAATTAAAGGTAATTTGGTCACAAGTCCTTATATGGCTTGGAGTTAATAACCGAAAAAAGTGGAAGGGATTCGTTTTTTATTTTAAAGACCTCATTAATTCAAGGGCTATAGGATGGAATTATGACTTCATCCTGTTTGGCGCACAGAACGCTATTCTTTTTTTATAAATACCATACAATGTTGCCAAGGAAGGTTGTCTTTATTACTTTCTAGATTAAAGCCAGCGGCTTTCATCTCTTTTACAGCCTGGCTTTCGGTCATTTTATGAATTTTTTTAATAGGAATTGACCCATCCTCGCCACGGTATTCAATGAGAAATAATTTACCGTCAATTTTTAAGGCCTTTTTCATTGACATTATCATTTCATAAGGAAAATTAAATTCGTGATAGACGTCTACCATCAATATTTTATCTATGGAGTTTTCAGGAAGATTGACACTTTTTTCAGTACCTAAAATAGTTTCAATATTGTTGTTTTTGTTATATAAAGGATTAGTTCTAATGGCCTCTAACATTTGAGGCTGAATATCAACGGCATAAATTTTACCATTATGGGCTAATGGTGCCATTTTAAAGACATGGAACCCAGATCCAGCACCTATATCGGCAATAACATCATTGGACTGAATGTCCATATTTTTTATTAGGCTCGAGACCTTTTCCTCCTGCTCGCGCTCGGGTCGTTCCAACCAACTTATTCCTTGATACCCCATTACATAAGCTATTTCCCTTCCCAGATACCATTTTCCAATACCATTTGGGTCGCCATTTTTATAGGTATAGCGATTAGTTTCAGTGGGGTTCTGACCAAGACAGGAATAGGAAGGAATGGCCAACAGTAGTGCAAAAAGAATAATCTTAAGTTGTTCCATCATTTTTTGCTAAAAGATAGAATTATTTTAGCGAGGGTCCATTTAAGGCTTTGTTAATTTTCATCTTTAGTTAACTTAGATAAATTGCCTGGTTTAAAACAATTCGTACTATTTAAGGAAGGATGTTCTTTATGATCTCCCCATCTTTCATGATTACTAAAAACCTTTCAGCGGGCTGCGCGATAAGTTCAATGTTTTCAAGGGGATTTCCATCTACTAAAATTAAATCGGCCAGGGCATTTTCCTCTACAACACCTAATGTACCTTTATATGGACTTCTGAGACCTGATAGCGCAAGCAGTTGAGCATTGTCGTGAGTCACCATTTTTAAAATTTCATAAGGGGTAAACCATTTTTTGAGCTTAAGCATATAGGCATTTTGTTCTTCGTTGAGCCAGGGCTCAAAAAGAAAATCCGTACCCCAAGCCAACTTCACTTTCATTTCTTTTGCCATGGGCCATAATTTTTGCTGGCCCTCAATTACAGGTTTGCGTTTAGCCCTTCTCAGGGAATCCATACCAGGCGTGTCTTCTATAAGGTTTTGGGAACTCAGCCAAACACCTTTTCGTTTTATTAGTCTCAATGTGGCTTTATCTAGCAATTGTCCATGTTCTACACATTTTACGCCCGCTTCTACAGCTCTTTTAATGGCCCTTGATGTATAGGCATGTACCGCGACGTAAGTACCCCAATCTTCAGCCGCATCAACGCCTGCTTTCATTTCATCAAAGGTATACTGGGTAACATCTACAGGGTCGTAAGCAGATGAAGTGCCGCCACCAGCCATCAATTTAATTTGGCTTGCACCAAACCGAAGGTTTTCTCGAGCAGCCGTCAATACTTCATCCCGGCCATCTGCTATAAAACTGGCACCAAGGAGTTCAGCGCGTGACGGTTTACCAAAAAAGCGTCTGGACTTCTCATCGGGCATGCGTAAATCGCCGTGGCCCGATGTTTGACTGATCATTGCCCCGGACGGCCATATGCGTGGCCCTTTAACGACACCTTTGTCTATGGCTGTCTTGAGCGCAAATGATGGACCGCCCATATCGCGAACTGCCGTAAAACCGCGAAGCAGCATTTTTTCTGCCTGCAAAGCGGTTTTTTCCATAATAGTCTCTTTATTTAAAGTCGGTGAAGTTAGTTCTTCCGTTGTGAGCGCTCCGAATACCATATGCACATGAACATCTATTAAGCCAGGCATCAATGTCTTTCCTTCACCTTTAATTACCCTTGCAGCTGCTTTATTTTTAAACGCAGTGGATGATATAGCAAGAATTCTGTTCCCCTCCACCAATACATTTTGATTGGGAATGAGCTTGCTTGTCTTACCGTCAAAAATATTCACATTTTCAAAAATAATAGTATTGGATTGCGACGATTGAGCCATTATTACTCCGTGAAACACAAGGGTGTATATCGCTGTTACTATTAGGTCTTTTATTGACTGTTTGACGTTATTATTTTTAAATTTTGACATGCTCAAATTCTTTTTAATGGTGTACTTATGTGCTTGTAATATTTTCTAGTGGTCCTTGTCATAAATATAACAAAAACAAATTGTTAAGAGTATCTATGAGACAAAAGTGAAACAGTATTAATCTATACCTTATGTCAGTGGATTGTTTTTTTATACAGACCTTTATGCCTGAAAGTTAGTCTTTAATAACCTCTCGATAATCTTCAAAAAAGGCCTCAAATAGACTCATATGAGTATTAAAAAAGACCATAACATCACGCCATGCGTTTTTATTATGGATGGAGACCTTAGCCTTAAGTGGAACATAAATTCGAGAAATTTCTTTGCCATTGGCTAGAAGGTATTCTTCCTTGTAAATTACTTCTGGTAAGTAGTCACGGGTTAAAATAGTTTTTAGGGCTAAGAGCTTTTCCCAGTAATTAATGCGGTTCTCCAAATCATCCTCAAGATCTAGTGCAACCAAAGCCGATGTCGTATCAAAATGAAATTTAAAACTTAGGCCTTTTGTCTTGGTATTGTATAACACCCATTTTTTTGGAAATGATTTACCAAAACTGGTCCAGAATTCGTGGCGTAGTTGTCGAGATTCTTCCTTACTAAACATTTAAATAAAATAGGCAATTAATATACCCAAGCCAATAGCGATTAGCTTAGATAAATTAAATTTATGGCCTTCACCGGTTTCAAACAATATAGTTGTTGAAATATGTAAAAAAATACCAATGACTATTGCATTTATTATGGGGACATAATTATTTACAGCATTTATATTGTTTGAAATATAGGTGCCTAAAGGAGTCATGGCGCCAAATACAACCATAAAGGAAACGCGCTGCAAGGTGGTATAAGGCGATTCTAATAAAAATACCGTTAGAAGGGCGGCAATGGGTATTTTATGGATTAACACACCGTAAACCATGTCATTGTGTTGATGGATTGGAAAACCTTCCAGTAAACTGTGAATACAAAGGCTAATGAAGAGCATCCAGGGAAATCTATTATTTGTTTTATGAATGTGTACATGCCCGTGCTCGGCACCCTTGGAAAAGAGTTCTAATACAATTTGCAATAAAATACCCATCATAATAAAAAGGCCCGTTTGCTTAGCATTGAGATGGTCATAGACCTCTGGTAACAGGTCAAATAAGGTTAAGGCTAGAAGGAAGGCACCACTAAAAGAGAGTAGAAGTTTGGTGCCAATAGTCTTCTGCTTTTTAGTTAAAAGCGCAATAGCCACACCAATAATAATCGCATAAACAGGAAAAAGATACTTATTCATGCCATCAATTTATTTAAATATCATAATCAAACGTTCAGAATCCTCTGGGTGGAATCTATTTAATTGGTAATCACCAAAAATATCTAAAAGGTGAACGCCTGCTTCATCAAAAAGGGCATTAAAATCGTTTAGGGTAAGCGCTTTTACACGTTCTTGAAATTCGTACCTTTCGTTATTTACAGTAAATGCTATGTCTTTAATGATATAACCGTCCTCAACTCGTCTTTTTTGGTGAAAATTGATGCCGTCAACAGTTTTGATATCTGCACTGATGAGGTGTTTAGTGACATAATTTACGTTCATAAAATCAATTACCCCAAAACCATGGCTGTTTAATTCCTGCTTAATAGCGATAATAGTTTCTAAATTACTCCGTTCATCTTCAAAATATCCAAAACTTGTAAATAAGTTAAATACCGCATCAAATGTTTCGGGATAAGCTTGGGTCATGTCATGAACCTCAAAGGACAGGGTGTTGTTCTCAAATTGCTTGGCATGTGCTATACTCTGTTCGGATAAATCTATGCCAGTGACCTTATATCCCAACTGATTGAGATAAATGGAATGCCGACCTTTACCACAGGCCAAATCCAAAATGCTCCCACCATCAGGGACATTGAGATAGTTGACCAGATTGTCCATAAAACGCTGTGCTTCCGAATAATCTCTATCCTTATACAAAATATGGTAGTAAGGCGTATTAAACCAGGAAGCATACCATTTCGTCATTGATTTAGCCATATTGTAAATGTGTCGTGTAAAAATACTGTATTTTTGCAACCTGTTAGACGTTAAAAATGGACAATAATTTCAAAATGGTGGCCAAAACCTTATTTGGGTTTGAGGATATTTTAGCAAATGAACTCACTCAACTAGGTGCAATGGATGTAGAAAAAGGGATACGAAACGTTAGTTTTGTGGGAGATAAAGGTTTTATGTACAAGGCCAATCTTGGTATAAGGACAGCGATAAAAATCCTGAAACCCATAAAATCCTTTAGGGTAGTACGTGAAGATGATCTCTATAATAATGTAAAGTCCATACCGTGGGAAGATTACTTAAAGTCCTCAGGATCATTAGCTGTTGATGCAACCGTACATAACAGTGTTTTTACACACTCTAAATACACAGCGCTAAAGGCGAAGGATGCCATTGTTGACCGTTTTAGGGATCAAAGCGGTGAGCGGCCTAATGTAGATTTGAGATTTCCTGATTTAAAAATCAATGTACATATAGATCGTCAACGATGTACTATTTCTTTAGATACTTCGGGAGAGTCTTTGCATAAACGCGGTTATAAGACGGCTACAAATATAGCTCCTATCAATGAGGTCTTAGCTGCAGGACTTATCATGATGAGCGGTTGGGACGGTCAATGTGATTTTATGGACCCTATGTGCGGCAGTGGAACTATTTTGGCCGAGGCCGCTATGATTGCCTGTAATATTCCACCAAGCTTAATGCGCAAGGAGTTTGCTTTTGAGCGCTGGAACGACTGGGACGTAGAATTATTTGAAACTATTGAAGAATCACTATTAAAGAAAACCCGCGATTTTCACCATAGGATTTTGGGCTACGATAAATCACCTTCTGCGGTGCGCAAAGCACAAGAAAACATAAAGAATGCACATCTACAGGAATTTATAACCATTAAGCACGAGGATTTCTTCAAGACCCAAAAAGCAGGGTCAGATAAACTACATATGGTATTTAATCCGCCCTATGGTGAACGCTTGGAAAATTTAAATATTGAGGAGTTTTACGGGAATATTGGCAGTACACTTAAACACGGCTACCCGAATACCAATGCATGGTTGGTGACGTCTAATCTAGATGCATTGAAACATATTGGTCTGAGGCCCTCACGAAAAATAAAGGTGTTCAATGCCAAGTTAGAAGCACGTTTTGTAAAATACGAAATGTACGAAGGCAGCCGAAAGGCAAAAAACGAATCTGTTTAAAATACTTTGTCCTCATCTGGGTGTGGCGCTACCTCGGTCTTGGGGTAGGTTGCAAACAGGTCTTTAACCAAACCGTTTATATAGGGTCTTAATTTGTTTTTTGGCTTCTTGAGGTCACAAAGTATAGAGGCATGCCATAGGACTTTATTGGTGTTGAAATCGGCAACATATACAACAAGGGTTTCTTCCTCATAGGTTTCTTGGTGAATGGTGCAATTTTCCCAATACTCCAAATCCTCCGAATGTTCACAGTTTTTGAATTGGGCGGTTTCCTCACTAATTAAAATTCTAAATCCTGCTTGAAGTTGTGGTTCAAAAACATTTGTGCGATGGTTCTTTTTTTCCATTTCAACAGCAACGGCATCGCCAATCATTTGTCTTGTAAGCTCAGTATCAAGCTTTGGATGGTTGGTGTGTTCTATAAAAAAATCGTCCATACAGAGTACATAAGTATCGAATTGGTTAAAATCAACATTGAGGTTATAATCATAAATAACCTCACTTGTTGAAGCACAGTTGAAAAGGAGAAGCAATATTAAAGCTGAACTAATGGCAGAAACTCTCATGACTTTAAAATTTATAATGTCACTAAATTTCGGGATAATGCCTTAGAATAACTATGACAATTATCATTTCAACAAAGAAGGCTTTCTTATAATCCAAACATCCTGTGGTACCCAATTTTTAGACTCTGATATTAACTCGTCATGTTCTAAAATGTCAACATTGGCAAAAAGATTGTGCATAAAGGTTTTTGGTTGGAAAGCACAATAGGTGCGATGACCCTCCTTTACCTCACCTCGCACTACGACTTGTCCCTGATTGTATTGCTTTAATTCTGCCTTATCTAGTTTAACCTTAAAGTTATCTCCATGTGTAGTTAGGAACATGATTCCCCCGGGTTTTAATATGCGATGAAGTTCTTTAAACCAATCATGGTGCATCTCATCAGATAGATGGGTGAAAATAGAAATACCATAAATAATATCCATGACGTTATTTTCGTATGGCAGTTGGGCCTTTAATGAATTTTTGTTGAAATCAATTTTAGTTAAATGACTTTTACACCAATTAATGGATTTCTCATTATAGTCCGTACCGTAAAATCTACAACCATTATTTATTATTTTCGGCATATGCCTAATAACCCTGCCGGGTCCACAGCCCCAATCCAAAATGTTCAAATCTTGCAGCGTGATGTATTTTTTTAAGTAGCCTACAATCCATTTAGCATTTTTATAACCCCCATTAAAATACTTATCATAATCTAACTGAAAGGACTCATACATTAAATAATCTGGAGGAAGGACAACCTCTGGATAGTTTCGTTTAAATCTAGAATTCTTAGGGTAATTTAGAATTTTTTTTAGGTAAAAACGAATCCAGTCCGCAAGATAAAAGAGCTTAACACGTCGCAATACATTTGAAAGGTATCCTTTGTTCATTGAGGCTTAAAGACTAATATAATTTGGGGGTAAATATAGAAATAATGCTAAATCTTAGACAGGTCATTTAATTGCATGTTATAATCGAATTGCAAATCCTCGTGCAATACCGCAATTTTTTTCTTCAAACTCTCAATTTGTCGCAGGTATAGATTGCTTAGTGTTCTGTTGCGATGGATAGAGGGGTTAAGCTCATTTAAACGCTCACAGAAATACAGGAGTAGCTCAACTTCTGTAGTTTTCTTATTGGAATATTTACTGTAGGTTCTTATCTGCCTTAATATCTTTCGTATGGTTTTCTTCATGTAGAAATAGCTATCTGTGTTTATCCCTTCAAATAGCTCGTCTAAAGTTGTCTTTACGCTCTCAATGTACCCATCTTCATCATGGGCTTCAAAGAGTAAGTAGGTGAGTAGTGCCTTATTTTCTTTTTTAAAGCGCCCTAAACGCAGGCATAGTTCTAAAAGTTCTTCCTTGTTTAAATGACGGAGTTCCTTTCTAATAGTAACAATAGATGCAATCTTCATATTACAAATTTAAGGCTTTTAAAACAGCTTTTTTGTAGGTCTGGCCAATTGGAATCATATGTTCGTCAACGCTAATTTGATTTCCGCTCAAATAGTTCATACGGTTAAGGTTAATTGAAAATGATTTATGCACACGCAAAAAGTAATGGGGTAGATTATCAATGAAACTAGAAAAGGTGCTATGGGTCACTATGGTTTTAGGTTCGGTGTGTACCTTAACATAATCACCAAAAGCTTCCACATATTGAATGTCTTTGTAAAATATCTTGTGCAGGGCTTTGTTTTCTTTAAGAACTACAAAATCGTCATGGGAATTGTTAGGGCTGTTTAATTCCAATACTTTATTTATGGCAGTTAAAAACCGGTCATAGGCTATGGGTTTAAGTAAATAGTCGACAGCATTGACTTCAAAACCTTCTATTGCAAATTGGGGGTAGGCTGTTGTAAAAATAACTTTTGGCGGTTGTTTTAGGGATTTATAGAAATCCAGTCCTGACTGCCTCGGCATATTGATATCCAAAAAAAGAAGATCTATAGAATCATGGAGTTGTAAATATTTGAATGCCTCTGCCGCATTGTTGCAAATAGCCTTTAGTTCCAAGACCTCAGTCTCTGAGATGAAGTGTTGTAAAACACGCTGTGATGACTTTTCGTCATCGACAATAAGACATGTTATATTTTTATTCGACATCCGTTTGAAGTTCTAATTTAACCTTAAATATGTCGTCATTGGTCTCAATTTCAAAGGTATGCCTATTGGGGTAAACCAATTTTAAGTTGTTTCTTAAGTTTTCCAACCCTATACCGCTGTGTTTGTTTTTTAGTTGGTTTTGGGTGTGTAATATAGGATTTGATATATGAAATAGAAATTTTGTGCCCTTCTGTTGTAGTTTAATCTTTATGGGTGCAGTGTCAGTGCCTGAAATGGTACCGTGCTTATAGCTATTCTCCAATAACGGAAGCAGTAGCATAGGATAAATTTCAAACGTTTCATTTTCCACATCTATGTTCAATTCGGTTTTATGTGGTGTTTCTAAACGGTAATTTTGAAAGGCTATAAAGTTCTTTAAAAGGAGTATTTCATCCTTTAACTGAACACGTTCCGTATCACTATCATAAATGACATACCTCAAAATATCAGAAAGCTCAACAATTGCATTGGTAATGCTTGATTTCTTATCTAAAGCGAGTGCATATATAACATTAAGGGAATTGAACAGGAAATGGGGATTTATCTGAGACCGCAATGCAAATAGTTGGGTTTCGATTTGTTGATTTTTAAATTTTAAACTTTTATTCTCACTGGCATTGAAATAAAACCAGTCTTCTGCTAATTTCATCAATGTCGAACTCACTAAGAAAATAGTGACAACAATTATCAGGTTATTATGGGTTAAATAAGAAATAAAGAAATAGGAGGGGAACAAACTATCTATAAGCGGTTGGAAAAACCGAAATATGATATAGCCGAAAATTGAGGCATTTAAAATAAAGGCAATAACATAGTTGAGATATCTTTCCTGCTTTAAAAACCTAGGCATCAAAACGTAAAAATTTAGGCAGACAGGAATTGATATTAATATCAAAAATGAGATGGTATAGAGGTAATCGATGCGCACAGGGCGTTTTCCCTTGGTAAAGACAAATATTAAAACCACAAAGGCCAATATCCATAGCACACTGTGAAAAACCAGTGGTCTATGGATATTTGATTTATGCATAAGTGTATTTAAGCTGAGACTACGCATTATTTGGTTTCAAGGTTTTAATGACATCCTTATCCCATTTATTCTCAATGTCAGACGCCATAAACTTTTCTAAAAAACGGTATAGTTCATCACTGCTTGCAGTTAAGACGAAATCATCATCTATTCCAGTTTCCTCATGCTTAATACGCATTTTATTGCTTTTAATAAGCTCTTTCACAACCGATTCGTCAAGCCATTTAAGTTTAATGGAACCATCGTCTTGAAAATCTACATAAGTTACGGAATGGGTCTTTAAGAGGTGTTGTGCGGCCAGGCTATTTAAATCTTCGCTCTCGTACTCAAATGGCGTAAAATCAAGGAATAAATGTTCTCCCACTAAAAATGGCATGGCAATAAAAGACGCTTCCTTATTGGAACTTGTATATTCAATGATATAGGCTTCCTTATAACGCTCAAAAGCATCGCGTTCCTCCTTGGAGAGTTGGGCTTTATCGTTGTTTTCTGCCTCGTAGGCTGTTTTAAAGGAAACGATTTCCCAGGTGCTTGTTTTAGAGCTAGACCAACTGCCAACAAGTTTGGGATTAAACTTTACCTTTTCCTTTAAGTAAAAGGGGTTTATGGATTTTACAATACAAGAACTAAATAAGACTAAGGCTAAAGCTACTAATACATGTTTTGGTTTCATAATATCCGATTTTAAAAGTTTAGGCTAAACTCAAAATATCTTCTCATCAATACAACAATTTTCGACAAACATTATTCTGCTCATGTCAAACACTATTAATCTTAAACCATGACAATTGCGGTGCTACTCTTTGTAGTGTTTTCGAATGGTTCTTTTTACCCTAAACAATCTAAAAACACCAATACATAAAATGAAAATGGACGATACAATAAGGATAATCCCAAATGACTTTAACTCTCTAAAGAGATCTAGTTTTATGATGGTTATTCCGGTTCCTAAAATGACCAAGAAAGTTCTGAAATAGGCAAGGAATGTGCGTTCGTTAGCGAGTTTAGTACGTTCTATAGCAAGCCAATCACGCATTATTAAGTGCTCGTTTTTAGAATCCATGTGGTTAAGTATTTAGATGCCCTACAAGTTAATCATAAAAAATCATCCATACCACGCTAAGGATTCATAAAACCCATGATGTAATACCATCCTTAGGTTTAGTGATAACAGGGTTAATTGAAAAACACTAGTAAACATCTTAAGACGGTCTTTTTAGATATGTATTTAGTCAAGAACTTTTTATTTTCACATAAGGCGTTGTTTTAGTCGTCTTCGACAATGCTTTTAAAGGGTTTATGCTTAATCTGTGATACATCCTTATTCTCGTATGGAATTTGGTTTAAGATATATTCAAAAGCTCTTATCCGGGCATTCGTTTTTCTATTGGCTTTAATAATTTTCCAAGGTGCAGCCTTCTGGGTTTGCTGAAACATGGCTTCTTTATAAACGGTGTACTCATCCCAAAGGGTTAAGGCCTTTCTATCTACATCGCTATATTTCCATTTTTTAATTGGCGAGGTTACAATATCCTTGAAACGTCGCTCTTGTTCGTTTTTGGTAATTGAAAAGTAGAGTTTTAATAAGATGATTCCGGAGTCTTGTATCATCTTTTCAAATTCATTGACTTGGCCCATAAAAGTTTTGTATTGCTGTTGGGTGCAAAAATTGTTTACGGGTTCTACAATAGCCCTGTTATACCAACTACGGTCAAAAAATACAATTTCACCATTATTGGGTAATCGATTTATGTAGCGCTGAAAATACCATTGGCCTAATTCGGTTTCATTTGGTTTGGGCAAGGCTACGACGCGGATTGCTCTCGGCGGGAGATGTTGAATGATTCTACGGATAGCACCACCCTTGCCCGCTGCATCACGGCCTTCAAATAGTATGATTACTTTTTTATTATTGTTGGCTACCCATTGTTGTAGAATGAGCATCTCTTCCTGGAGCTTTTCCAAGCGTTTCTCATATTTTACATTTTTAATGCCTTTATTGTAGTCCAAGCGACTCAGTCGCAACAGTGCTTCCAATCCTTTTTTGGAGTTAATGATATCGATATCCTTTTCTGTGAGATTTAATTTGTCGGTCATTAGCGGTCGAGTTGTATGGTGTTTCTAAAATAGCGCTGCACAATATTTGGGTCTGGAAGAATCGTCTTGCAGTTACTGCCCTTATTGTCATACTCAAAGAGGCTTAAGACATATTTGATGCTCTCTAAACGCGCTTGTTTTTTGTCATTCGCCTTTATGACAACCCATGGGCTAAAGGTGTTGTGTGTCCTTGAAAACATTTGGTTCTTATACTTGGTAAAGTCATCCCATAATTCTTGGCCCTTCTGGTCAACCGGACTGAACTTCCACTTTTTAAGTGCATTGTTGAGGCGTTTTTCAAACCGTCTTTTCTGCTCATCTTTTGACACAGAGAACCAAAATTTAATAATGGTAGTGCCTGATTCATAAAGCATATTTTCAAATTCCGGCACTTGGATAATAAAACGATTATACTGTTGGGGTGTGCAGAAGCCCATAACAGGCTCCACAACGGCCCTGTTGTACCAGCTTCTATCAAAGAAAACAATTTCTCCAGCGTTGGGCAATTCCTTTATATAGCGGTTAAAATACCACTGGTTCTTTTCAATTTCAGTTGGTTTGTTTAAGGCCACGACACGCATAGCCCTTGGATTTAAATGCTCTTTAAATCGTTTGATGGTCCCACCCTTGCCAGAAGCATCACGACCTTCAAAAATGATAGCTATTTTTCTGTTTTCTTTCTGTACCCATCGCTGAAAATCTACGAGCTCAGCCTGTAAAGGCAATAACTCTTGCTCATAGGCATATTTGTCTAGGGCCGATTTAATGGTTGGATTGTCCTCTTGATGTTGTTGAAGGTAATTCAGTAAATCTGATTTTTTCTTAAAGGAGGAAAGTATATCTCGTGTTAACATATAGAAATAGATGAGCTTAACTATCAAAGTTAAAATTTACAGTAGCTAAAGTTTATGACATATATCATGCTACAAAATAAAATAACCTCTTCGCATGGCAAAGAGGTCAGTACTATTTATTTCGCAAAGACTTATCGTAGTTTAGGAAAGTCTTTAGGGTTAGCTTCGTGCATAACGGCATAAACCGCCTCAAAAATATCTTCGGTTGATGGTTTTGTAAAATAATCACCATCCGTTCCATAAGCAGGTCTATGAGCTTTGGCAGCTAAGGTTCTAGGTGCGCTATCCAGGAATTCGTATGCATTCTGTACATTCAATACTTGATCTAAAATAAAAGCGGAAGCGCCACCTTTCACATCTTCATCAATGACCATAAGTCGGTTGGTTTTGGCTACACTTTTTACGATATCGTGATTTAAGTCAAAAGGTAAAAGGGATTGCACATCAATAATTTCAGCATCTATACCAAGTTGCATTAATTCCTTAGCGGCCTGTTCAACCAAACGTAAGGTAGAACCATAGGACACCAGAGTAATATCTTCACCTTCCTTGAGCGTTTCTACTACACCTATTGGGGTCTTAAATTCCCCTATATTATTAGGACGTTTTTCCTTTAATCGATAACCATTGAGACATTCCACAATTAGCGCTGGTTCATCACTTTCTAAAAGTGTATTGTAGAACCCCGCTGCTTTGGTCATATTTCTAGGGACAAGCACATGTATACCTCTTATCAAATTTAAAATTCCACCCATCTGCGACCCCGAATGCCAAATACCTTCTAATCGATGACCACGTGTTCTTACAATCACCGGAGCTTTTTGTCGCCCTTTTGTCCTGTATTGCACAGTAGCAAGGTCGTCACTCATAATCTGAATAGCATACAGGATATAGTCCAAATATTGGATTTCAGCAATTGGCCTTAGACCTCGCATAGCCATTCCGATACCCTGACCGAGAATCGTCGCTTCCCTGATGCCCGTATCTGCCACGCGTAGTTCACCAAATTTTTCCTGTAAACCTTCTAGCCCTTGATTAACATCTCCTATATGACCTGTGTCTTCACCAAAAACCAAAGTCTCAGGGTATGCATTGAAGAGGGCCTCAAAATTATCTCGTAATACAATACGTCCATCAACCTCTTTGGCATCCGCGTCATAAGTTGGTAAGACTTCAGTTTGGTTAATGGCTTTTTGATGTGAAACACTATGTAAATGCGAGCTGTATTTTGGTTGCATTCGATTTATGTACCCATTGATCCAATCTTGGAATTCTGATTTCTCAGTTGATGATTCAGATACCACATAACGTAAAGCTTGGCGTGTGTGAGATAAGATATCCTTGCGCAAGGGCTCATCGATAGCCGCCAAATCATTGCGAAGTTTAGTTATAAAAACGCCGTTTGGACTTGTGCTTATAAGTTTATCTAATATGTTAATGGCTTCATCGCGTTCCTTTATTATTGGATTGATAAAAGCAGACCATGCGGCTTTTTTACCATCTCTAACTTCTTTTTTGATGTCTTTTTCAAGAGTTTTTAGTTCCTCTTCTGAAGCGATATTATTATCAATTATCCAAGCGCGCATCTGAGCATTACAATCATATTCGGCCTCCCAAGCTAATCGATCCTTGTCTTTGTAGCGCTCATGTGACCCGGATGTTGAGTGTCCTTGAGGCTGAGTTAGTTCCATGACATGAATCATTACTGGAACATGCTCTTTTCTGGCCAATTGTGAAGCGCGCTGATAAACGTCAATTAGTTCTGGATAGTTCCATCCGTTGACCCTAAATATTTCATAACCCTTACCGTTTTCATCACGTTGGAAACCTTTGAGAATCTCTGAGATATTTTCTTTGGTTGTTTGATGTCTTGCATGAACCGAGATACCATACTCATCATCCCAAATACTAATCACCATTGGTACTTGAAGAACTCCTGCGGCATTGATAGTCTCAAAAAAGAGGCCTTCACTGGTACTAGCGTTTCCAATGGTTCCCCAAGCCACTTCATCTCCATTTTTGGAAAACCCAGTGGTATCGATACCCTTGACATTTCTGTAAATTTTAGAGGCTTGTGCCAATCCTAATAAGCGCGGCATTTGTCCAGCAGTAGGAGAAATATCTGCACTTGAGTTTTTTTGAGCGGTGAGGTCTTTCCAATTGCCTTTGTCATCGAGGCTATGGGTAGCAAAATGTCCACCCATTTGCCGACCAGCAGACATAGGCTCTTGTTCTAGGTCGGTATTGGCATATAAGCCCGCGAAGAATTGCTCTATAGAAAGCTCTCCTATAGCCATCATAAAGGTTTGGTCGCGATAATAACCACTTCTAAAATCTCCATTTTGAAAAGCCTTGGCCCAAGCAATTTGGGGAATTTCCTTTCCGTCACCAAAAATCCCGAATTTGGCCTTACCGGTCAATACCTCTCGTCTACCGAGCAAACTACATTCACGACTCGTTACGGCAAGTTTATAGTCATTGATAACTTCAGATTTAAAGTCTTGGAATGTGATTTCAGTTTTTATGTCAGGGTTTGTCTTCATAATGGCTCTTTTTCAGCTTTGCGAAAGTACGAAATTCTCAAATTTTTCGCAATAGGCAACATTGTTATAAAATTGAATATATCACAAAAAAAATATCTCAGAACAAGGAATTATTCAAAAAATAATCAATTATTAGGGTTTTGATACGAATATGCTAATACCATTTTCGTCTAAATAGACCCAAAAGGACCTGAGGGTCCACCGTAAACATAAAGCGAATGCGCTGGTCGTAATTGGGTTGTGAAATCTCCCAGCCTAAGTTGGAATAAATTGGAAAATAAATTTCAAAATAATCTTCTACTAAATTTAATCGTATTCCAGAATCATAAACCAATGTGGCCGAGGCAAATTTATTTTTTACAAATCCTATATCACCATAAGCTTGAATGTAACGCCAAATAGAGGTACTAAAGTTTGCTGTAGCTATCCATTGATTAGCAAAAGGAGTCTCCAATTGCGATTTAAACCCACCTTCCGCGATTATAATTTGTTGGCTAAACAGACCAGCATCTTCAGAACGACCTAAATAATTTAAATCGAATAAATAATCGGTTGGTCGGTCTAAGGCGAAACTAAAATAATCTGAATTGGGATCGTTATTGTTTTCTAGAAAGACCCCTGCAAAAAGTCTGAGGTTAAAATTGCGATTGGTTTTAGTCAGTGTCCTGAATTCATAATTTAGCGACAGTTTACTGAATTTATCAGCTACTTGAAAATCAGTGGCAAAACGGGAGAAATTAATAATACCTGGTTTTGAGCGCACATATCTTAAATTAAAAACACCGTAATCTGGCTCATCAATTTCTACAATGGCATCTTCTCCAAGCTCTCGTGATATACTCACATAGCGGGCTGAAATCTGGTCTATTCTGTCTTTTCTAAAGTCTTTATCGTCCCTAAACGTAAAGGATATGGATGGTCTCAACCTGGTAAAAAATGCATCTTGGGCAAAGGATTGGTAACCAGCAGAAATTCCGTAGGTGATATCAAATAGGTTTTGATTTTCAAGGTTATGGGTATAAAATACCGACGCTGATCCAGTCAAGGCTCGTGATTTCGTGGCATATTGCGGTGAAAACCGGTAATTAAGACGTTTCCTTAAGATGGTCTTGTTATAAACCTTTGTTCCTAGGGTTAAACCATCATAAATGTTGTTGAATTCAACCAAGGGCATGAGGAACACCTGATTGTAGTCGGGGTCTTCAATATCCTTAAAAATTCTAAATTGAAATGGTTTATTATTCAAAAAGGAACCTTTTACTGTTCTGTAGTTGTCTCGTTGATTGAATTCAGGGATGATGTTATAATAGTCAAGTACAAATTTATCCGTACTGTCTTTGGGCAGTGTAACCGTTTTAGTGCCTTTAATATCCTCAACCCACATTTTGCCTATGACAGAATCATTGCTTAAATTAAATAATGATATAGGCATGGTATTCTTCCGCTTATTTTTTATGGTGACCCTTATAGAATCTTCAGTGGTTTCAACAGATTTAATTTTAAAATCAATTTTTTTTCGAGTTTTTACATAATCTTCAAAAAACCAATCAATATCTTTAGTGGTTTTGGATTTGACAAAATTTTCAAAATCCGCTGTAGATACGTCCTTCAACTTATATTTTTGTAAAAATTCTAGAATGACTTCCGATAAGGCGGTATCGTCTGTAAAATCATCTAAATAGTTTAATCCTATACCAGCTTTATATTTCCCCGCGATATTGGCATTAAATTTTATCAGTGAATCCTTTGATATTGATAGAGCTTGATCTCTGTTTTTTCTGGCAACCTCCATGGAATAGAGAAAGTATTGAAAATTAAAATCAAGATCTGCCCCGTGAAATGCCCTTAACCCCCATATATTAGAGAGAGAACCGAACAGCTTCATGTTTGGATAATACTCCTCTACATATTTCATGAGAAAATAAATTTGAAGTCCTTCACTTATCCAATGTTCCTTCCTTGGATTTAGAAATAAAATATTGTCAATATATTTTTTAAGGGACGTTTTCAACAGCTTCAGTTCATACTGAAAGTTATCTGGAAAAGGCCTTAAAAAGTCGGGGAGTTGGTTCAGTCCATAAAGTGGATTTTTATTGTAATCAATATTGGTAACTAAAAGTCGTTTGTGTGGATAATCGCCTAGAATACTCGATAGGTATCGCGTTATCCTATCTGTTAAAAGCGCCTTTTCTTCTGCAGGGAGACCTTTTTCGTTAATGTTGGAAATAAGTATAAAATCATCTGTTTGTATATAGCTGTAGCGTGGGAACTTATTTATTGATAAAAACGTACATACCCTGTTTTTTCCATAAAACGTTGTAGTTTCAGTCTTACTTAAATTATCTGGACTCATCGCTATCACATCGAGTTCTGAAGTCACCTTATAATTAATAGGATACTTAATACGCAGAAAAATTTCTGAATCAGGAACAAATAAGTCATCCAAATTTTTATTGCTGTAATATTGCCATTTGCCATCATAGACCGTTGGCGTTATGTACCAATACTTCAAATTAAAATCTTTATTTTTTGTATAGCCATAATCGGTAAAGGTGGCATCTGGGATAAGCAATTTATAACTCAACTTTATATTGTACGCCTCACCGGGTAGAAGAGGGTTTTTTAATTCTATTTTTAAAATATCCGGATGTTCTTCAGGCCTTGAAAAGCCCAGGTCGATATTCTCCTTATTTACAATAGAGGTGATAGCCGTATAACCGCGCAGGTCATTTTTAGCCAAGTGAAATTTAGTACTAAACTCTTCCTCGAATCTTTTGGCCAATGGCGTAGATTTAGTAGAATAACTATTGTTCCAGTCATTTAAATAAATCTCGGAAAGCGTATCCTTTGTTTTATTGTAATAAATGATGGATTGTGTTATATCTATGGTTTTGGAATCAACATGCACAATCGCATCAATTTCCATTTTATTTTGCGAAAATAATTTGGGATAGATGAATAAACAAATAACTACTATGAATGTGTGTTTTATCAATTAGAGATTATGAATTTTACAGGATTTATGGCGTAATCTTTAACTTTTATATAATACATACCCATTTGTAATTGACTTAGGTCTAGGTTCTGTTCCGGGTTTGAATTAAGTGTTAGGGTTTGTACAACCTGACCCAGACTATTATATATGACCACCGTTTTATTGGAAAGGGTATAATCTGAATTGTATATTGTCAAGGTTGTATTAATAACAGTCTGCTTTACCATTAGTGGCGCAGAAATTTCTTGAGAAGCTATCGTTGACAAGCTTGCATCCGTTTGCAAGGATACGGTTACAGGCAAGTGGTCACTAAAATTGTGTAAGGCGTCTCTAATAGCAAATGAAAATTCTGAATCTGCTAATCCACACTCTGTTGAATTTATGGCACTGTTGTAACAAGCCGAAAGCTCGTTGTTACCGTAGACTTGGTAGGAGTCTGGTACATAAGTAATGCTTGTTGTACTTAACATGTTTTCAGAGGTCAGTATAAAATCGAAACGATCATCAAATCCACCACTGGTACCACCAAGGCCACTTTGTGTTCTTGTGGACTGTGTAAATACATCTACAAAGCTGGGGTTATTGGACCAACTGCCTACACGGTTTGCCGGATCTGCAAAGGTAATATGGTTAGTGGCGTCCAGCAATTCTTGAAAGGCTGGTTCCGAAGCCGTATAAAGATTTAGGTCGCCACCAAGTACAATATTGGAATCGGCAGGTAAACTGTTGAGATAATTATCTAATTCCGCAACCATATTAAAGCGTCTTAATTCGTTGTCGGCGCCGCTTGAAGCTTTTAAGTGGCAAACAACGACATAAAACTCAATGGGGTTGGTGTTTTGCTCAACCGAATTTACTTTTAACTTATAGACATTAAAGTCTCTTAAATCCGTTGGGACAATAATTTCTTCTTCGATACTAAATTTGGTACTATCGTAATATAACAAATTCTGTAAGTCGTTTTGGTCACCTGTAGAATCATCAGATGTATTAGAAACATAAGTAGCCATTTCCATGTTTTGATTTATGGCTGTTCTTGCAATGTTTAAAACGTTATTTGCGCCGGTAATAGTATTTAGTTCGCAAACTAAAAACAAATCGGGTTGATAATCTGCCAGTATAAATTCTAAATCGTCTTCCCTGTTGGGTACAGCGTCTTCTATAGGATAGTTTAGCAAATTATAAAACATAACCTTAAATGTTTCTTGCGAAGACAGTTCTAAGGTTGCTAATGACATAAGTAGTAGGCATCCAATGATTCTTTTGGTCATGGCTTAAACTGGTTGGTTTTCTTTAAAAATTAGGGCTGAGCCTGTATTCCTTGTAGAAACTGTTTAAGATGTCTATAACTTCATCTGCCGAGTCCACAACATGGAAAAGGTCGAGATCCTTTGGGCTGATATTTCCTTGTGTGATAAGGGTATTTTTAATCCAGTCTACTAAACCGCCCCAGAATTCCGTTCCAACCAAAATAATAGGAAAGGTTTCAATTTTATGGGTTTGTATTAAGGTCATGGCTTCAAACAATTCGTCAAGTGTTCCAAAACCACCAGGCATAACTACAAAACCTTGGGAGTACTTTACGAACATTACCTTGCGTACAAAGAAATAATCAAAATCTAAACTCTTATCGGAATCTATATAGGGATTGTCATGTTGCTCAAAGGGTAAATCGATATTTAAACCTACAGATGTTCCTCCTGCAATATGAGCTCCCTTATTTCCGGCTTCCATAATACCAGGCCCACCTCCCGTAATAATGCCATAGCCCTGTTCTACAATTTTCTCGGCGATATCAACAGCCAATTGATAGTATTTGTGGTCTGGTTTGGTTCTTGCCGAACCGAAAACAGAGACACATGGTCCAATTTTACTAAGCTTTTCATATCCACCAACAAATTCGCCCATAATTTTAAAAATGGCCCAAGAATCGTTGGTTTTTATTTCATTCCAACCTTTATGCTTATGTTCTTTTCTCATATATCAGTAATCAATTGTTGCCTGTTTTTTTCTTTTGTTTAATAAGCTTAATTAAGCTCAATACCCATTACAAGCGCACTAGCTAGCTAATTTAATTCTTTTCTCAAAAATTTAGCGGTATAACTCTTATTATCCTTGATGAGTTGTTCTGGAGCACCTGTGGCTACAACCTCTCCACCAGCTTTTCCGCCTTCATAACCAATATCAATTATGTAATCTACCATTTTAATAACATCGAGATTATGTTCAATGATAAGCACGGTATTCCCTTTGTCCGCCAGTTTATTTAGCACTTTCATAAGCACATTGATATCTTCAAAATGTAAACCAGTAGTGGGCTCATCTAATATATAAAAGGTATTACCAGTGTCTCTCTTGCTAAGTTCCGTGGCCAGCTTAATACGTTGTGCCTCTCCACCTGAAAGGGTTGTGCTCTGTTGCCCTAACGTAATGTACCCCAAGCCTACATCTTCTATGGTCTTTAATTTCCTGTATATTTTAGGTATATGTTCAAAGAAACTCACCGCCTCCTCTATGGTCATAGCCAGGACATCACTGATAGACTTCCCTTTATAGCGAATTTCAAGCGTTTCTCTATTGAAACGTTTTCCTTGACAGGTTTCGCACTCTACATAAACGTCGGGTAAGAAATTCATCTCTATCACCCTTACGCCACCGCCTTGACAGGTTTCACAACGGCCTCCGGCCACATTAAAGCTAAATCGGCCTGGTTTATAACCGCGAATCATGGCTTCAGGAATTTTAGAATACAGACTGCGTATTTCACTAAAAACACCAGTGTAGGTGGCAGGATTACTTCTAGGTGTTCTTCCGATAGGTGATTGGTTGATGTCGATTACTTTATCTATATACTCTAAGCCCTTGATGCTTTTGTACGGCATGGGTTTTTTCACAGCATTAAAAAAATGAGCATTTAAGATAGGGTAGAGGGTTTCATTGATTAATGTGGATTTCCCACTGCCCGAAACTCCTGTCACACCAATCATTTTACCCAAAGGAAACTCAACATCCACTGCCTTTAAGTTATTCCCGGTACAACCTTTTAAAAACAGCTTTTTGCCATTCCCTTTTCTGCGATTTTCTGGAATTTCAATTTGTTTCTCACCGTTGAGGTACTCAGCGGTTGTAGTATGATGACTCAATAATTGTTTAGGTGTTCCTTCGCTTATAATTTCCCCACCGTGTTTTCCCGCGTGGGGTCCTATGTCAATGACATAATCTGCGCGTATAATCATGTCTTTATCGTGCTCAACTACAATAACTGAATTTCCAACATCGCGCAGTGATTCTAAGGAGTTAATTAATTTTTCATTATCGCGTTGATGTAATCCAATACTAGGTTCATCAAGGATATATAGCACGCCAACCAATTGTGATCCAATTTGTGTAGCCAACCTAATGCGTTGCGCTTCTCCACCAGATAAGGATTTTGAGCTGCGGTTAAGGGACAGATAGGTGAGTCCAACGTCTAATAAAAATTGAACTCTACTTTTTATTTCCTTTAAGATTTCAGAAGCAATTTGTACCTGTTTGTTGGTTAGACGTTCATTTAAACCTTCAAGCCATTTAGCGAGCTCTTGGATGTCCATTTTCACCAAATCGGCAATGCTTTTTCCGTCAATTTTAAAATAAAGTGACTCTTTTCTCAACCTAGACCCTGCGCAAGTACCGCATTCTACCTTATCCATATACTCCTTAGCCCATCTCACTAATGACGTTGAATTGGATTTATATTGGCTCTCGATAAAGTTAGCCACACCTTCAAAATCAATATTGTAATCTCTGGTAACTCCTAATAATTTGCTTTCTACGGTGAACTTGTCTTTGCCACCAAAAAGAATCATGTCTTTGGCTTCTTGTGGAATATCTTTCCATGGGTCGCTCAAAGAAAAATCAAAACGCTGCGCAATGGTATCAAATTGTTTAAAAATCCAGCTTTTCTTTTGTGGCCCATGAGGTGCTAGAGCCCCATTTTTAATAGATAAGGATTCATCCGGGACCAACTTATTTTCATTGACCACATACAATTCTCCAATACCGTTACAGTTTGGACAGGCACCCTTAGGTGAATTAAAGGAGAAATTATTAGGCTCTGGGTTTGGGTAAGAGATGCCAGAGGAAGGACACATGAGATTACGACTGAAAAATCGAGATTCATTAGTGTCTTGATCAATGACCATTAATACATTATCTCCATGATACATGGCTGTATTAATAGATTCCATTAAGCGCTTTTCATTGTCTTGGGTGGCATCTATTTTAAGACGATCAATAACAATTTCTATGTCGTGGGTTTTGTAGCGATCTAGTTTCATGCCTTTTTCAAGGTCAACGATTTCCCCATCTGTTCTTACTTTTACGAAACCTTGTTTGGCGATTTGCTCGAAGAGCTCGCGGTAATGACCTTTACGCGACCTTATGACTGGTGATAAAATATTGATGCGTTTGCCTTTGTAAGACTCTAAAATTAGGTCTTTGATTTGCTCATCGCTGTAGCTGACCATTTTTTCACCTGTTTCATAGCTGTAAGCGTCGGAAGCACGGGCAAATAATAGTCGAAGAAAATCATAAATCTCTGTGATGGTCCCTACTGTAGAACGCGGTGATTTGCTGGTAGTTTTTTGCTCAATCGCTATAACGGGAGAAAGACCATCTATTTTATCCACATCTGGTCGTTCAAGACTGCCCAAAAATTGACGCGCATAGGCTGAAAAAGTTTCTATGTAACGACGCTGTCCTTCGGCGTAAATAGTATCAAAAGCCAAGGATGATTTCCCGCTACCTGAAAGGCCCGTAATAACCACAAGTTTGTCCCGAGGTATACTTACATCGATGTTCTTTAGATTGTGAACTCGCGCTCCTTTTACTTCAATAGCGTCGTTGGTTGTTGTCATAGCAATTATAAGGCAGAAATTAAATGATTTCTTATGTTTTTCTACTTATGCTTGAGTAGAATAAGCAAAGGTGCAAAGGTACAATTTTAGATGTTAAATTGATGTGAAGGTTTGTTGCGATATAACGCAGTGAAGGAAGCAAAAAGAATAGAACTGATATGGGTGTTGATAATGTCTATAAATAAAATAATGGCATAGGCAATAGCCCTCAAGGCAATAGGTAAATTTTAATTATATTTCGGTGTTTAATGGAATGAAATGGACTGGTAACTCAATAGTGTTAGTGAATTAAACGTACAGAATAAAGCCAAATCCGCAAACAAAAAGCTTTCATATAGAATGAAATATTTAGAATCATCATATTATTTAGATTATGACCACCCAACCATTCAAAGGTTGATTTTAGAATTTAAAAATGATTCTACAACTCAAAAGGAGAAAGCTATAGGGCTGTATACCAAGGTACGAGACCAATGGAAATATGACCCCTACCATATACATCTTTCAAAAGAAAATTACAAAGCTAGCAATATAGCCACAAGACCAACAGGAAATTGTGTTGAGAAATCTATACTATTAGTGGCCTGTTTTAGGGCTATGCAATTACCCTCTAGAATACATTTGGGCAAAGTAAAAAATCACCTTGCCGTAGAACGCTTGATTGAAAAGTTTGGTTCAAATGAATTAACACCCCATGGAATGGTCAGTGTTTACTTAAATGGAAAATGGCTCAAGATGTCCCCAGCATTTAATAAAACACTGTGCCAGAAGTTTAATGTAGCGCCTCTGGAATTTGATGGGGAAAACAATTCCTTTTTACAGCAATTCAATGAAGAGGGCAGTCTTTTTATGGAATACCTTGAAGATTATGGACATTTTGAGGATGTGCCATTAGAATTTATGAAGAGAAATATTAAAGAACATTATCCTCATATTTTTGACACTAATGAATCCATGACAGAATTTAAATTGTAATGAGTTGCAAGTTCAATGACCGTTCTTTGCAATGACCTGCTACAGATCTCTGTTAATTCCAGAAGATTTAATAAAGACATTACGGTACTTCTAACTGCTTGCATTTAAAGTTGATTTAGTACCAATGATTGTATAAGTACAGTGTCAAGTGGATTTAGTTTATGAATTAGAAAGTTTTAATTTATTAATGAAAAACAACAAGTATAACAATATTTATCGTAATATTGCAATATACAAATAAAGTAATATTATGGGATTAGCTAAAACGGAAATATTTACAGATCAACAAAATAAAATAGCGCTGTTTGCTAAAGTTTTTGGGCATCCTGCGCGAGTTTCAATTTTACAGCACCTGTTTAAGATAAATGCCTGTATTTGCGGTGACTTAGTCAATGAAATAGGGTTGGCTCAGCCCACAATCTCCCAGCATTTAAAGGAGCTAAAACATTTAGGGTTAATTAAGGGAAATGTTGAGGGTACGAGTGTTTGCTATTGCATTCATAAAGAAAATTGGACCGCCATGAAAACTGTTATGTCTGAATTTCTCAATCAGGACCTTAGTAATAATCAAGAATGCTGTTGAAAAATTAAATTTTTTAAGCGTGTAACTGAAAAAAAATATACAATCGTGAAATTATCAGAATTTAAAAATAAGCTAAACCAATTAGAGATCATTAGATTTAAATTACCTAATGGTACATTGGTACCCAATCATTTTCATGTCACGGAGGTTGGCAAAATCACCAAGCATTTTATAGACTGTGGTGGCACTGAAAGAAATGAAGAGGTTGCGAACTTTCAACTTTGGAACACCGATGATTACGATCATAGGCTGCATCCTGAAAAGCTAGTTCAAATCATAGAACTTTCAGAAAATATCTTGAAACTAGAAGATTTAGAAATTGAAGTAGAGTATCAGGGGGAGACCATTCAAAAATTTGGTCTTGATTTTGACGAAGAAAATTTCTTGCTTACTACAAGGCAAACGGATTGTTTAGCAAAAGACAAATGTGGTATTCCAGTTCAGAAACCAAAATTAAAATTAGTAGACTTGACCGAAGAACCTTGTTGTTCACCAGATGGAAATTGCTGCTAAAAATCATAGAACTTCCTTTAGAATGACGTCAACCCTATTTTCCAAACTAGAAGATTCAATTTCAAAATTGGACCTACTTATTATTTCAGATGAACGCAAGACGATTTTACAACCACTAATTGATTTTATTCAGGCAAAAGTCTCTGCTGATAAAGAGGTCCGCCTAAATTTTATCTGTACGCACAATTCACGTAGAAGTCATTTGTCGCAAGTGTGGGCACAAACGCTAGCTCATTATTTTAATGTTGAAAATGTGATGTGCTATTCGGGGGGCACCGAAGCTACCGCACTTTTTCCTATGATTGCAGAAACGTTGAGGAATTCTGGATTTCAAGTCCAAAAATTATCAGAAGAGAATAATCCTATCTACGCAATTAAATATGCGAATAATGAACATCCTATTATTGCGTTTTCTAAAAAATTGGATAATGATTTTAATCCAAAGTCTGGATTTGCGGCCATTATGACTTGCGATTCAGCCAATGAGGCTTGTCCATTTGTTCCAGGGGCAGAAATCCGAATCCCTATGACGTTTGAAGATCCAAAAGTTTTTGACAATACACCACAACAAACAGAAAAATACGAGGAGCGGAGCCTGCAGATTGCAATTGAACTGAAGTATGTTTTCTCACAAATC
Organism: Winogradskyella aurantia; assembly: GCF_002266855.1. Classification (GTDB taxonomy): domain Bacteria; phylum Bacteroidota; class Bacteroidia; order Flavobacteriales; family Flavobacteriaceae; genus Winogradskyella; species Winogradskyella aurantia. Next base: position 223,846 of record NZ_NGJN01000002.1, read on the forward strand.
AATTCTTGAAACATGGCAACAAAAAAATTGAGTTTTCTAGATCGAAATCTTACGTTGTGGATATTTGTGGCAATGGCTTTTGGCGTTGGATTAGGGTATTTTATCCCAACGTTTCCAAACATCATAAACTCATTAAGTAGTGGTACTACTAATATTCCAATCGCTGTAGGTCTAATAGTGATGATGTATCCACCTTTAGCAAAGGTGAATTATGCACTGTTACCCAAAGTTTTCAGAAATACAAAAATTTTAACAATCTCCCTTGTTCTAAATTGGATTATTGGCCCTGTTTTAATGTTTGTGTTGGCTATCACGTTTTTACGCGATTACCCTGAATATATGGTTGGACTTATATTAATAGGTCTGGCGCGCTGCATCGCTATGGTTTTGGTTTGGAATGACCTGGCTGAAGGTAGCAGCGAATATGGGGCCGGCTTGGTAGCCTTAAATAGTATTTTTCAAGTGTTTGCATATAGTTTTTATGCTTGGATTTTTATAACCGTTTTACCTCCCTATTTTGGATTTGAGGGTGCTATTGTAGATATTTCAATAGGAACCATAGCAGAGAGTGTCGCTATTTATTTAGGCATTCCGTTTGTACTTGGTCTATTGAGTAGACTTATTTTGGTAAAACTAAAAGGGGAAGCGTGGTACACCAAGAAATTTATTCCAACTATTTCGCCAATGACTTTAATTGCACTGCTATTTACAATTATAATTATGTTTTCACTCAAAGGGGAACTCATCGTTGAAATTCCGTTAGATGTAGTAATTATTGCTTTGCCTTTACTTATTTATTTTACCCTCATGTTCATTATCGGTTTTTTTGTTTCCAAATCCATTGGAGCATCTTACGATAAGACAGCATCAGTAGCTTTTACAGCAGCAGGAAATAATTTTGAATTAGCAATTGCGGTGGCGATAGCCGTGTTTGGTCTGAACTCAGGACAAGCATTTGCAGGGGTTGTTGGTCCTTTGGTAGAGGTCCCTGCCTTGATTTTATTAGTTAGGGTTTCGTTTTGGTTACGAAAGAAATATTACAGTGCGTAGGTGTGTAAGGTCTTTTGTTTTTACCCTTATGTACTTTCCGAAGGTTTTAATATAGTTCGAATTCTGAAGTAGCTATTGGCTTAGGCTCAAGCCCTTTATATCTTGTAATTCTATCCCCAGAAAGAATAATTTATGAAATGTGGGTAAAGCTGCGCCGCTTTCGGTGGTAATCCATTGCTCCCAAGAGGCTTCCAAACCACCAATGGGTATGATTTTTACCCACATTTGAAAACTTTTAGGCTTGCCATTATCGTCCAAATGCCAAAGATAGGAATCACCAGGTGTTGTTCCGCCTGAGGCATAAGTTATTAATAAAGCGTTCTTACCGTTTTCTGTGGTGACCAACTTCCGTACTGTACCTGGGTCAAAGACTTTGTAAGGGGCGACCAACCAAAAGGAATCGTTATTGAAGTAGTTGATTGCTTGTTCTATATAACCTTGCTTTTCAATACCATTATACTCTTGCTCAGCCACAAAGACCTGTGAATTATCTTTGTTTTTTAAATCAAGGAGCACTTTAAAATTTTTCCAAGTCACCTCACATTTTCCATCCGTTTTATACCATTTATAACTGTGTTGCCCTTTAAACGTCCACTCTAAGTAATCTGTATTTAGGTAAGCGTCGTTGTTTAAAGCCTCTAACATTGTTTGTGCTAATGCATTGGCCTTAGGACCTTGTTGTCCTTCAGGTAAATCTTCATTGTATTTAAAATATAGAAATCCGAAAAAGAGAAGTGAGGGCAGGGTAAGGAAGATAATCAGTCCTACAATAATTTTTAAGATGCGTTTGAATGGTATTGATTTTGCCACGGTATTTCAAATTTTATGAGCGTATTGCATTTAGTTTTTCTTTTATGATTTTAGCCAATACCATAGCAGCATTAGGAAAATTTCTAAACCACAATTCGGGTTCAATAAGTTCTAATTCAGATACAGCTAATAAATCATTATTATCGTAAAATATATCGACTCGAGCATAAATGGGTAATTCCGGACATGCTTTTGCCGCATTTTCTGCAAATTCAATTTCCTGTGAACTTGGGCTATAATCGTGAACAGTGCCTCCAAAATCATCCTGAACTCTAAAATCGCCTGGTTTGGCTTTCTTTAAGACAGCATGGCTAAACAACCCATTAAATACCATCATGGAAATCTCGCCTTGGCTAACTATATTATGTTGAAAAGGCTGCAGCATCATGGATTCGTTTGTAAGAAGCGTTTCAAAAATAGCCTCATGGTCTTCAATAGTTTCTGAATTCAGTAAATAGGTATGCCGACCCGCTCCAGATATACAAGGTTTAAGCACGGTTTCTGTCCATCCTAATTGTTCATGCAGCCTTCTCAGTGAAATCAAGGCCCCCTGTTTTATATACTTGGTCTCTGGTATAGGAATACCTTTTTCAGCTAAATCTTGCAAATAAAGTTTATCGAGGTTCCAACGGATTAATGCTTCTGAATTTATAAGCTGCGTAACTTTTGAAACTTGGTTTAACCATTTCGAAAACACATCGAAACGGTCAAAATAATCCCAAGTGGTCCTAAAAACGATACATTGTGTTGTTGACCAATCGAAACTCGGGTGGTCCCAAGCCAGGCGGTCAACGGCTAGGCCTAGTGACTTCAATGCTTGAACTAAAAGTTGGTCTTCATAAAAGACATTATGTTTATAGGCGTCACTAGAATCTTTCAGGTATCTGTTATCGGTTAGAACAATACAATCAAAGTTAGGCATGTTCTAATTGTCACTTTTGTAGCCTTCAGGACGTTTCCACCGAATTGGTGGAGCCGGTTCTGGCTTCAATTTAAATTCATTGACCTTTAATAATTTCATAGCTTCTTCTACCGCACGTTCTAACTGCGGATCATTGCCCTTAGACGTTTCCTTTGGGTGTTGAATCACTTCAATGTCAGGGGCCACACCTTCGCCTTCAACAGCCCATTCGCCATTAACATCAAAGAAACCTCCTCGTGGAGCTACCATTCTACCGCCATCGATAAAACGAGGCGTATCCCAAGTTCCTACAAGACCTCCCCAAGTTCTTGTGCCAACGAGAGGACCAATAGCTTTCTTTTTAAACATGTAGGGTAAGAGGTCACCACCAGACCCGGCACGTTCATTGATTATCATCACTTTTGGACCCCATATACCAGCCATAGGCGTGGTCCAAGGACGGTTGTCATTGGCCTTACTATTGAAATAACCAAATAGTTCGCGAGACATGATATCAATCATGTAGTCGGCAGCTGATCCGCCGCCATTATTCCGCTCGTCTATTATAGCTCCCTTTTTATCTTGTTGGGAAAAGTAATAACGGTTAAAGGCAGAGAATCCACCGTTACCAGTATTGGGTACATAGACATAGGCCAATTTTCCATTTGATAGTTTATCAACCTTTCGTCTATTGCCTTCAATCCAATCTATAGTTCTAAGTCCACGTTCGCTGGATACAGGTTTTACGGTTATTGTTCTGGCGCCATCCATGGATGGTTTAGAATTTACTGTTATTGAAATCTCACGTCCGGCAGTCTGTTCTAGGAGCTTGTAAGGATTTACATCGGCATTTAGGGTAATTCCATTAATGGCTAAAAGATAATCTCCTACATTGACATTAATTCCTGGTTTTGCCAATGGTGCATCAATATTTGGATTCCAACGCTCGCCATTGTAAATCTTGGAAATTCTATAACTATTTTTTGAAACATCAAAATCACAACCTAAAAGACCAACCGGTACATTGTCTAAATTTGGAAAATCTCCACCACTCACGTAGGAATGACCAATAGCTACCTCACCACTCATAATGTCTACGACATAGTTTAAATCTGTGCGATGCCTAACATGGTCAACCCAAGGTGAATACCATTCATAGATATCGTCCCATGGGGCACCGTGTACATTATCTACGTAAAGGAAATCGCGCATATAGCGCCATCCCTCCTTAAATATTTGATGTGCCTCCGCTTTTGGGTCTAGCTTTATTTTAAAGTCAATCTTAAGGTTGTCTTTTCCGGGTTTTGGTGGGGTACTAGTATCGGTAAGGACCCAATTTCCATTTTGGGAAAGCAAAATAGATTTTCTGTCTTCAGAGGCTACCATTCCAGACACACCAGTGGCGAAATCTGTTGCTTTTTCCTTTTCTACGTCATAGGAATGTACTTTTAAACCGCGCTCATTGGGGATGGATTCAGCAATAAAGACTTTATTTTTAGGACCTTTTAATAAGGCCACGTAATTTCTAGGTGGTAATTGAAGTGCAACAGCCCGGTCCATAATTCCTGTTTCATCAATAGTTACCGTAATTTCTTTGGAGGTGTCTTTATCTTTTTTCGTGTCAGTATTATCACCATTATCATCGCTGTCTTTAGATTCAACCTTAGCCATTTCATTTTGAGGGAGGTTAGGTGCTTGACCGTCTGCACTTAGAATGATGGCATATAAGCCTCTTTCTATCCTTGAACCGGGATCATACGAGCTCATATCCAACCAGCCCGATTGAAGTCCATAATTGGTGCTGGCTAATGTATAAAGATATTTACCCGAGGCATCCCAAACAGGGGTTATAGCATCAGCTAAGGGATCTGTAAGTTGTACTATTTTGCCTGAGTCAATGTTGTATGCAAAAATGGCTTTAAAATGACTATCCTGTTGTTTGGAATAGGCAATCCATTTGCTATCTGGGGACCAGATCGGATTCATAGCACGATTTGGATGTGCATATCGGTCTGTATCAACAACTTTTGTCTTTTTCGTATCTAAATCTACGATCCAAATATTGTAGTGCGTGTCAGTGTAAGCGATGTATTTACCGTCTGGTGACCAATCAGGTTGAAAATAAAATGTTGGATTCGGTAGTGTAATAGCTTCCGTATTGGAACCGTCTTGATTCGCTAGTATCAATTGGTATTCCCCACTTTTATCAGAAAACCAAGCGACCTTATCACCTTTTGGTGACCAAATAGGATTACGATCTGCCACACCGGGAGAGTTGGTGAGGTTCATCCAAGTTCCGTTCTCCTTGGGAGCTGTAAAAATTTCACCGCGATATTCAAAAATAGCACGTTTACCTTGAGGCGATAGATTAGGATTAGATAAATTTCTTGCGGACACGTTATCCCACTTTGTGCGGTAGAAATTAAGATCGGCGTTAACGTCAATAGTTAACTGTTTGGTTTCACCATTATTCGGATTATAAATACGAAGATATCCACCTTGTTCATAGATGATTTTATCTTCACTGGCGTCAAGGCTTTTTACATCAAATTTCTTATGAAAGGTAATTTGCTTTTCTTCCTTGGTCGCAGGGTTAAAGGACCAGATATTCATGGTATAATCGCGTTCTGACATGAAATAGACGATTCCATTTAACCAAACAGGATCAAGATGACGTTCCTTAGTGGGTTGTGAGGTTCGGATTAATTCCTTGGTTTTTAAATTTACGACCCATATTGGCATAGCCTGACCACCTCGGTAATTACGCCATTCGGCATCCCAACCTGTAATAGGTGTGTAAGCGATATGCTTTCCGTCCTCGGAAATTTCTCCATAAGCAGCACGTGGTATATCTAGTGGTTCGGGTAAACCGCCATTCAGACCTATGGTGAAAAATTTGCTGGTCATGGTTGGTTGGCCGTTTCTACTCGAATTAAATAGAACTTTTCCATCCGGAGTCCAACCTTGCACAAAATCACCACTTGGATGATAGGTGAGGCGTTTAGGCTCACCACCTTGAGATGGAATCACAAAAACATCGGTATTTCCATCATATTGTGCTGTAAAGGCGATATAATCTCCATTGGGGGAGAAATGCGGGCTAGACTCATAGCCTTCGTCACTTGTAAGTCTTGCCGCAGCCCCACCATTGGATGAAACCTTCCATAGATCATTGGCATAAACAAAGACCACATCATTGCCGTGCATAGTTGGTTGTCTGAGTAATTGTGTGCCTTGAGTATAACCAACTAAGGTCATTAGAAGCATCAGAGAAGTAATTACATATTTCATTTTCGATTAGTTTTAGAATAAGGTTAAGACAACTGAATGGGTAGGTTTAAAGATACAATTTAGACGATTGAGATGCTCTAAAAAGTTGTTAAAACCTTAAAATCCAACGGCAGTATCGTCGCCTCTTTTGTCTGCACCACCCTCTAGGCGGCCATCTTCAAGCCTTAAAATACCATCTACCCTACCAATGACAGGTGTACGCTCAAAATTAAGCTTATAACCCTTGCTCTTTAATTGCTCAATTAAGGTTTGATCAAAAGCATGCGTTTCCATCCTAATTTCATCCGGTCGCCATTGATGATGGAATCGCGGTGCATTAACAGCCTCTTGCATGGTAAGCTTAAACTCATGGACATTAAGAATAGTCTGTAAGACCGACGTAATAATTGTAGATCCTCCGGGTGTTCCAAGTGTCATAAAAAACTCATCATCTTTTTCTACTATGGTAGGTGTCATGGAACTGAGCATGCGCTTTTGAGGCGCTATGCTATTGGCTTGGGCACCAATAAGGCCGTAAGAATTAGGAGAACCTGGCTTAGAGCTAAAATCATCCATTTCATTATTGAGAAAAAATCCCAATTCAGAAGCATATAATTTTGAACCGTAACCGCCATTTAAGGTGGTTGTCACGGCGATAGCATTACCAAATTGGTCGACGATAGAGTAGTGGGTGGTTTCATCACTTTCATCACCGAGAATTTTACCGTGCGCAATGGAATCTGCTGGCGTAGCAGCTTCAAATGAGAAGTCAGCCATTCTATTTTCTAAATACACATCGCTAGTTAGGGCTTTAGTGGGAATATCTACAAAGTCTGGATCACCCAGATAATAACTTCGGTCGGCGTATGCCCTCTTTTCAGCCTCAACTAAAACCTGTACGGCTTTGAGTGAATTATGGCCGTAATCTTCTAAACTGAAGGCTTCAATCATTTTCATGATTTGTTGAAGTACAATACCGCCTGAAGAGGGTGGTGACATGGAGGTTATGGTTAAATCATCATATTGAAAACTAATTGGATCGCGCCACTTAGATTCATAATTTGCCATATCCTCTAAGGTGATGATGCCTCCATGAGCTTGAATGAATTCAACTAATGTTTTGGCTGTTTGGCCCTTATAGAACTCATCTTTGCCATTTTCTGCCAGGCGCTTTAAGGTTGCGGCAAGTGCAACATTAAAGACGCTATCGCCTTGTGTTAAGCGTTTATTAAAAAGTATTTCCTTGCCATTTATCACCTTAAAAATACTATCATTCTTGGCAAAGCGTTCTGACTGCATTTCTGTAACCTTAAAGCCGTTTCTAGCCAATTCAATTACAGGTTTTAGGATAGACTTTACATCTAACTTGCCGAAGCGTTCTTGGGCTTTAAAAACACCGGCTACAGTACCGGGTACTCCAATAGCCATACTACCTAAAGTACTTTTTCCTTTAATAATATTACCTTCTTCATCGAGATACATATTCTTTATAGCTGCCATTGGTGCTTTTTCTCTGTAATCTAAGGCACCTTTAGTGCCGTCGGCTAATCGATAGACCAAGAAACCGCCACCACCAAGATTACCAGCATATGGGTAAACAACGGCTAAGGCCATTTCTGTTGCCATCATGGCATCAAAGGCATTACCGCCCTTTTTCAAAATCTCCACACCTATTTTAGAGGCTTCCTCTCGTGCGCTTACGACCATTGCCGTTTCAGTGATAAGACCCCTAGGGTTAGAGCCTAATAATTTTGATTGAGGTTCTTTTTTACAGCTTTGGGTAAAACTTATTACCAAGAGGAGAAACAGGAGTTTTTTCATGCTATATTATGTTCTATTTCTAGTTGAAGCCTTTTGTCAGAGCTCACCCTTATTAAATCGTCAAAAAATGTCAGGAATTCACTTTCAAATTTATCATAATGCTCTTTGAGTTCTGCAGTAGCCTTATCCATTTTAGACATGTATTTAGTTCGCCTGTTCATACCATTTAAAACAGACTGGATACCTTTAATGGTGGCATATCCTAACAACCAATTCCCTCGAATCATTACAGGTGTAAGATGTTGAAATTTTGGCGGCAATAATTCTAGGTGTTTATTTAAACTGTTATAAAAGTTTTCTACGTAAATACTTAATTCAACCGTGGAATATCTTTTCCAATTTTTTGCTAAAAAGTGATCGTAAAAAATATCTACAATGACACCACTGTAGTGCCCATATGGTTCATGAAGACGCTTGGTACTTTGTCTAAAAACGGGATGGGCGTCTGTAAAGGTGTCAATAAAGCGGTGCAGCAAAATGCCTGCTTGCATTTCTTGTGGATAGGTTTTGTAGTTCTTACCTCTAATCCCGTCAGCTACAAAATTACCTATGGTTAATAGTTCATTGTCTCCAGAAAGAAAAATATGTGCCAGAAAATTCATGGTCCGAATTTACAAATTCATACTAACAAAAAAGGGCGAGATGGTTATATTTGCTAAAAACCTATTGACATGACTTTAATCAAATCAATTTCTGGAATAAGAGGAACCATTGGAGGCAAAGTAGAGGAAAACCTTACACCTATAGACGCTGTTAAGTTTGCCTCGGCTTATGGCACGTGGATTAAGCAGCAGCGCCACAAAGAACATTATCGTGTTGTTGTGGGCCGGGATGCACGTATTTCTGGAGAAATGATTCAAAACCTGGTAATGAATACCCTGGTTGGTTTAGGTATTCATGTAATAGATGTAGGTTTATCTACTACACCAACAGTAGAGGTTGCTGTTCCAATGGAACATGCTGACGGCGGCATTATATTAACTGCTAGCCATAACCCAAAACAATGGAACGCCTTAAAACTTTTAAATGCCAAAGGTGAGTTCCTAAATGGGGTAGAAGGACAAAAAATACTGGAAATAGCGACGTCCGGTAATATGATATTTTCTGATGTGGATGCTTTAGGCCGTATCACCAAAAATGAAGCCTATATCGATTTACATATTGATGAAGTGCTGGATTTGCCGTTGGTAAATAAAAAAGCAATAGAAGATGCCAATCTTAAAGTGGTTGTCGATGGTGTTAATTCAACAGGAGGTATAGCTATTCCTTTGTTGTTGGAGCGTTTGGGTGTCCATCCTATTAAGTTGTATTGTGAACCTAATGGACATTTTCCCCATAATCCGGAACCGCTCAAAGAACATTTAACGGATTTGTCGGAAGCCGTGATAAAAGAAGGTGCAGACTTAGGGATAGTTGTTGATCCAGATGTCGATCGCTTGGCATTTATGGATGAAAAGGGTGAAATGTTTGGTGAGGAATATACCTTAGTGGCTTGTGCAGATTATGTCTTAAGTAAAACTCCAGGCAATACGGTTAGTAATATGAGTTCTACGAGAGCGCTTAGGGATGTTACCGAAAAATATGGTGGTACTTATGAGGCCAGCGCTGTGGGCGAGGTAAATGTGGTTGAATTGATGAAAAAGAACAAGGCCATTATTGGTGGTGAAGGGAATGGCGGTATTATTTATCCGGAATTGCATTATGGTCGTGATGCCTTGGTTGGAGTGGCTTTGTTTTTAAGTTTATTGGCAGAAAAGAAAATGACTGTAAGTGAATTAAAAGCGACGTATCCACTGTATTACATGAGCAAAAAGAAAATTCAGTTAACCCCTGAGCTTGATGTTGATGCCATTTTGGATGCTATGAAATCTAAATATAGCAATGAAAAGTTAACGACCATAGATGGTGTTAAAATTGATTTTGCCGATTCCTGGGTACACTTACGAAAAAGCAATACAGAACCTATTATTAGAATTTATACGGAAGCTCAGTCACAGAATGCTGCTGATGCGTTGGCTGATCGTATTATTGAAGAGATAAAGGCAATTGCCAATATTTAGTATCTTAGTATATAAAATCAAACGAAATCATGTCCTTGAGACCACAAATAGTAACTAAACAAGGTTCAGATTTAGAACAGTATTTCAATAGGTTCAGAACACATATCGTTGGTCAGGACCAAACCTTTGTATCTCCATACGGTGAGCAGAAAATCATTTATACGGATTGGACGGCTTCAGGTCGATTGTACAGACCCATTGAACATAAATTATTAAGGGAATTTGGACCTTTTGTGGCTAATACACACACGGAAACCACAGTTTCCGGTACGGCTATGACCAGAGCCTATCACAAAGCTAAGGAAATTATAAAACAGCATGTCAATTCTAATGAAGATGACGTACTTATCGTATCAGGAAATGGAATGACCGGCGTGGTCAATAAATTCCAGCGTATATTAGGGTTAAAGATTCCTGAAAACTTAAAGGAACTAACCACAATTCCAGACGAGATGCGCCCAGTGGTTTTTGTATCCCATATGGAACATCACTCTAACCACACCTCTTGGTTGGAGACTATGGCGAAGGTAGAGGTTATTCCTCCGGGAAAGGATGGCTTGTTCAGTTTATCGAATTTGGAAAAATTACTCAGAGAATATAAGGATTATACTATAAAGATAGCATCTGTTATTGCAGGCTCTAACGTTACAGGAATTCAAAATCCATACTATGAGGTGGCAAAATTAATGCATAAACACGGTGGTGTTTGTTTTGTGGATTTTGCCTGCTCAGCACCCTATGTAGATATTGACATGCACCCAAAGGACGAGAATGCCAGTCTAGATGCCATATTTTTTTCACCACATAAATTCTTAGGTGGTCCGGGGTCATCTGGAGTGTTGGTTTTTAGCAAAAAGTTATATAAAAATATGGTGCCCGACTGTCCTGGTGGAGGAACCGTTAGTTGGACCAATCCCTGGGGCGAACATAAGTATATTGACAATATAGAGGATAGGGAAGATGGCGGTACACCTGGTTTTCTTCAAACCATAAAAACAGCGTTGGCTATTAAGTTAAAAGAGCAGATGGGTGTGAGCAAAATTTTAGAACGTGAGCACCAACTGGTAGATATAATTTTTAAGCGTTTAGCGCCTATTTCAAATATTAATATTCTTGCAGGACAGCACAAAAATCGATTGGGTGTTATTTCCTTTTATATTGATGATTTACATTACAATCTTGGGGTAAAATTACTCAATGATAAGTTTGGTATTCAGACAAGAGGCGGTTGTAGCTGCGCTGGGACTTACGGTCATTATTTGTTACATGTGGATTATGAAACTTCTCATGAATTAACCGATGAAATCTCTATTGGGGATTTGGTGCGCAAGCCCGGTTGGATACGAATGTCCATTCACCCAACAACCACGAATGAAGAGATAGAATTTGTATGTAGTAGTATTATTAGTTTAGCCAAACATCATAAAGAATGGGCTAAGGATTATGAATACTCAAGAAATTCTAATGAATTTATACACAAGTCGCGATTAAATAATGCGACACCTTCCATTGACATAGATTCCTGGTTCGAGATTTAAGACTGAAATTCTTTCGGAACCTTATCCCTGTGTTTCCAGCGTTTGTGGGTCCAAAGGTAATATTGAGGAGCCTCCAATATTTGTCTCTCAACTAATTTGAAGAATAAGTCAGTAATCTCATAATCCTTAAAGTCCTTGGGATGCTCAGTAATGGTCTCAAAGGTAGTTTCATAATAGCCGCGTTTAATTCGCTTTACACGAAAAAATACAACAGCCATATCTAATTTTTTAGCTAGGGTCTCTGCACCTGTGTACATTGGTACTTTAATGCCCATAAATTCATTCCAGTGAAGTGCCTTTGTAGCTTTAGGTGACTGGTCTGATACGAAGCCGTTTATAGTCAATTCGCCTTTCTTTTTACAGGTGTTAAGGACCTCAAAGGTTTCTTTTGTAGTGATGAGGTAGGTATTGTGTTTTGCACGAATGCGCTTAGCTAAGCGATCAAAATATTTGTTCCGTAAGCGTTTATAGATAGCGTAGCCCTTGTATTTAATGTAAGTCTGAAGAATAAAAATCCATTCCCAACTGCCGTAGTGGCCGCACATTAAAATGATACTGCGCTTTCGTTTCTCTAAATCATTGATGAGTTCTATATTGGTAAATGTGTAACGCTTTTTCAATTCGGCTTCTGAAATAGACATGGACTTAATGGATTCGACTACCATATCACATAGATGATGATAGAATTTATCCATAATTTCAGAATATTCCTTTTCCGATTTTTCAGGAAAAACGAGTCTTAAGTTTTCTTTTACCGTGGATTTTCTGTAGCCAAAAATCTTATAAATAAAAACATATAGAACATCAGATAAAGCGTATAATAACTTGAATGGTAGAATAGAAACTAGCCAGAGCAAGGGGTATATGATTATATAGGCGAGCAGTTGCATTAGACGATATTATATCTGAAGCGCAAATATATTATATTTGGGGCAATAGACCGTTTTTATGTACAATTTAGATTTAGTTACCGGTATTATCATTGCTGCCAATGTCATGGCATCCTTAAGGGGTTTTGATAATAGAATATTTTTTGAGCGTTATAAATTTAATGTTGGCCAAATAAGGCGAGGTGATCAAATCAGAATGTTCAGTTCTGGATTTTTGCACGTCGATACTACGCATTTACTATTTAATATGCTAACTCTTTATTTTTTTGCCCATACGGTTATCGCTCAGCTAGGTACATTGAGCTTTGTTATAATTTATATCGCTAGTTTAATATTTGGTAACCTACTATCCTTATATTTTCACAAAGACGAATTTTGGTATAGTGCTGTTGGTGCCAGTGGTGCAGTTACAGGAGTTCTTTATGCTGCTATACTCTTAAATCCTGAGATGAACCTGTACATGTTTTTTATTCCAATTCCTATTCCAGGCTATGTTTTTGGAATAGGCTATTTGTTATATTCCATTTATGGTATGAAAAATAGAATAGGAAACATCGGTCATGATGCACACTTCGGAGGGGCAGTTGGCGGTTATGTAGTGACCTTGCTTCTGCTACCAAGTCTATTCAAGACAGACCTAAGCCATGTAGCCTTATTGGCAGTGCCCATAGTAATCTTATTCGTTCTTTATAAAACTGGCAAATTGCATTGAAATAACTTACCCTGTAGGCAGGTGTTATCCTAGTTTTCAATAAGTTCCTTAATTTTTATTTCAAGGGCTGGACCTCTGAGGTTTTTGGCTACAATTTTACCTGATTCATCTAAAATGTATGTCGCAGGAATTGCGTTTATATTGTAAAGTTGGGCAATGGGATCATTAAAATACTTGAGATTAGAGATGTGGTTCCATGTTAAATTATCCTGTGCTATGGCCTCTAACCATTTGGCTTTAGGATCTTTTTGACGTGATTGTCCATCTAAGGATACGCCAATTATTTCTAAACCTTGCTCGTGATATTTATTGTAGATTCTAACGACATTTGGATTTTCTTTTCTGCAAGGACCACACCACGCCGCCCAGAAGTCGATTACCGTAACTTTAGCTTTGTCTACCACTTCTTTAAGGGAAATCATTTCACCATTAGGGTTTGGACCACTAAATGCTGGTGCTTTTGCACCTATTTGTAGATTTTTATTGGCCTCATAGTCCATTTTTAGCTTATCAAGTTCTGATGCTATAGCCATTGCTTTTGTTGATGACTTTAATTCTGGACTAAATTGATCAAATATAGAGGAGAGTCGTTCGAAGTCAATATCTTTCATTTTCAGTTCGCCTTGGAATAAATCTAGGCTAACGAAGCTCTTGGGATGATTCTTCATAAAATTGTAAGGAAGTTCTTTAAGCTCTTTTCTTTTTGTTTCTAATTCTTGTGATTTTTTTTCCATCTGGAGCGTATCCTTATTTAATTGGGCTTTCCTGTATAGATTGTTGAGCATTAACAAATCCTTCTGAAGAATTTGTACATCTTTGAGGTATCCAGAAAACATGTCATGGGATTTAGAACCAGTAATGATAGATTTGTTTAAATTTTCCTTATTAATGTCAATTGAAATTTCACTATTTTCCATAAATACAGGAAGTCTTCCATTTATACTGTTTGCAGTTAGGTAAAGTATACCTGGGTTTTTGACTTTACCCTCAAAAACAAAAGTTTCGTTGATGACAATGGCTGTGTCAATAGGTACAATTCTTCCGCGAATATCAGTATCATTTAAATATACACGGATTCCGTTGTAAACATCTTTAGCATTTCCTTTAATACTATAATCTGTCCTAACTTCTTTTTTGCATCCCAAAAAAAGGATGGAAATAATAAAAAAATAATGTACTCTTTTCATGATATGTAATTCTGACTTACAAATATAAAGACTAGAATTTAACTAGATTCCTTAAAGATGTAAATTAAATCTTAAATCTAAAATTAATAGCAATGATGTTTTTTACAATACCTTTGCAAAAACGCCTTTAACTATGACACATACAGACACTATAATTGCACTTGCTACACCATCAGGTAGTGGGGCAATAGCTGTGATAAGACTTTCAGGCGAGTCTTCAATTTCTTTAGTATCCAAACATTTCAAATCGGTATCTCAAAAGGATTTAAGAAAGCAGGCTACACATACTATTCATTTGGGACATATTATAAATGGTACCAGAGTGCTTGATGAGGTTTTGGTTTCGGTCTTTAAAAATCCCAATTCTTATACCGGGGAAGATGTTGTTGAAATCTCATGTCATGGTTCGTTATATATTCAACAAGAAATTATTCAACTGTTCTTAAGAGCAGGTTGTCGCATGGCCACGGCTGGAGAGTTTACCTTAAGGGCTTTTTTAAATGGAAAACTTGATTTGAGCCAAGCTGAAGCTGTTGCCGATTTAATTTCTAGTGATAACGAAGCGGCACATCAAATCGCAATGCAGCAAATGCGTGGTGGTTTTTCTTCTGAAATTGCGCAACTCAGGGAAGAGCTGATGAATTTTGCCTCTTTGATTGAGCTGGAGCTGGATTTTGCTGAAGAAGACGTTGAGTTTGCCGATAGAACACAATTTAAACAGTTAATTGAGCGTATCGCATTTGTCTTAAAACGATTGATTGATTCTTTTGCTGTGGGTAATGTGATTAAAAATGGTATTCCTGTGGCTATAGTAGGAGAGCCAAATGTCGGTAAATCAACGCTTTTAAATGCTTTACTAAATGAAGACAGAGCCATCGTTTCTGAAATCGCTGGTACCACTAGAGATACTATTGAAGATGAAATCTCGATAGGAGGTATTGGATTTCGATTTATTGATACGGCGGGCATACGGGAAACGCAAGATGTGGTTGAAAGTATTGGGATTAAAAAGACGTTTGAGAAAATAGAACAATCGCAAGTCACTATATACCTCTTTGATGCGCAGAAGAATATAGGCAATCTTGAAGATGTAAGAATTGAAATAGAGAAGATTAGAAATAAATACCCTCAAAAACCTTTGTTGGTTATAGCCAATAAGATTGATACGCTGGAGGATATCCAACTGGCGGAAATTAATAACACCATTGCGGATGTTTTGCTTTTATCTGCTAAAACGGGATTTGGGGTAGAGCAACTAACCAATGCATTATTAGGCTTAATTAATACGGGAGCTTTAAGAAATAACGACACAATTGTTACCAATACACGACACTACGACGCCCTTTTAAAGGCATTTGAGGAAATCCAAAAAGTCAAGGAAGGTTTGGAAACTGGGTTGTCTGGAGATTTACTGGCCATAGATATTCGCCAAGCCTTGTATCACTTTGGTGAAATTACAGGTGAGATTACGACGGATGATTTATTGGGTAATATTTTCGCTAATTTTTGTATCGGGAAGTAACTTGTCAAATACAATTACTTCTACTAAAAAAATCTCATCAAATGGGATTTCCAATGAAAACAGAGCAACGACGAAAGGTCTTGTTTGGTCTTAGATTGGATGATAAATTCTTAAATGGGTTAATTTAAACCCCCTATCCAAAGAAAGTAGAATTCACCTCCTAAGGCTTTTAATTACTGTAATTGTTAGTGTCAAAAGGCTTTAACCACTCAAGAATCATATCCTCATTATTAGTGTCCTTAACTTTTAATAGGGATTTGAACTGAATGATTTTGTTGTTTATTGTTGCTACAGTATTACCTACGACATAAATTCTTGAAAATACTTGTTTTTCAGTGCCTAACATTTTAGGCTCAACAACATCGCCAGCTTTAAACCTGTCCAAAACAAAAATTACATTCTCATCCGACTTTATCTCTTTTAAGCCTTCAACAACATCGATTTGGCCGTCTTTCAAAAGAACCCATATGGTGCAGGCAATATTTCCCTTGAACATGTAGTCGTTTTTATCGGCAAAATCGTCTGATCCAAAAACCCCGGTCAACGCAAAATTGACCAGCATTTTCCTATGGTCAAACCCATTGATATGTGCTATTGGTATATGTGGAGCTTCACCTTGTAAGCGGAATCCTGGATCATAGGCATAGAATTCGCCGTTTTCAACAAAAAACTGAATATTAAGAACGCCATTTTTAACTTCTAGATCTTTAAACAAGTTACACAATTGAGGGTGTACCGTTTTAACAAAAGCATCTGTATATTTAGATGGGAAAATCGCCCCTATACAAACAGGACTGGAATCACCTTGCTTTTTAGTTGTGAATCTATCCGATATTGCTGAGAGATAGGGAACACCATTTCTAAAGGTGTAATAGGCGGCCATATCATCGCAATCCATATAACGTTCAACCAAAACCACACCTTTTTTTGAAAATTTCAAAGCTGTTTTAATGGAGTCCTCAAGGTCGCTTTCGTCCCTGCAAATCTTCATGCCAACTCCTCCGCCATTATCAACAGGTTTTATCATTACAGGTAATTTAATATTTTCTGAATCAGTGGCCTTAGAAATATCGTCTATATAAATACCTGGTATATCCTGAATGTGATGTTTGATGCAATATCGTTTAAATCCGTCTTTACTACAAAAGGCTTCAACAGCTTTTTCAGTAGCATAGCAAGGTAGGTTGAGTCGGTCGCAGATATCCTTATAGGGTTTTACTAGGATATCGGCAACCCCAACCAAGACGCCATCGACCTTATTGTCTAAGGCAATTTTCACGACCTCGTCCACCTTAAAAACATCCAAGTCGTAACTTTTGTCTGCGTGACGTTTTGCGGGCGAATCTGGACTCATGTCAATAACAATGGTATAAACCCCCATTGCTTTTGCCGTATCAACTAAAACTGCGGTTTCTGGATTGCCACCAAGAATAATAAGTTTTTTCAACATGATTTTGAACTAGTTATTAGTTTCTTATAATTCCATAAAAAGGTTAACATCCTTTCTCTTTAACCCTAATTATGGATGATTTGTTTAAATTTAATTGTCCTTAAATAAAAAGTTTTCTTTAAACCCTAAAGCTTTTAAAAGTTCATCGATGCGCTTCTTATCGGTATCAATTTTTACAATTTTAGTGTCATCAATTCCCATTAATCCCAATTCTTGCTTAATAGAGTTGTGGGTCGATGGATTTATTGTGGCTATTATTAAAAAATCAAATTCGGTATTTGTGATAGAACTAATGGGTAATACCGAGTTGCCACCAATATTTAAATCGTGATAATCTACGTCTATCCATTTGATGACTTTAAAAAAGTTAGCTTTGACATTGGTTGATAAAATATGTTGACCGAAAGAGCCAGAGCTATATACGACAACTTTTGAATTGCGTTTCACCTTTAGAAATGGATTAAAGAAAACGTCTCCTGCACTATCTAAAATTAACCCGCCGGATCGCACCAAAATTTGTGAGTATAAATAACACTTTAACTGGCTATTTAAGACTTGGTCATCTAGTACATGACTCATTTTTACCTTTAAAAAATGCATCAGTAAGCCTAATCTGTAATATTCCATTTTAGGATTTTCAACAGACTTGACAATAGAATCGTGACGCTGTCTATAATAGTAAAGTGGTATTTTACTAACCACAAGACTTTTTGAAATAGCTAGATAGGAATACGTTATGGCTGCATCCTCTCCCATAACAATGTCGTTGGGCACATCCATTAGTATAGAAAACAGCAATGCTCTTTTAAAAAGCTTATTCCATACATAGGTTGATATGCCATGGGCGCAAAACTCACCGTTGTATATGGCATTTGGAATTATGGATGTTTTGAGGTCTTTCTCGTTATAAATGCCAGCTGTTTTTGGCTTTATAGTTTCAATTTTACCATCAAACTCCCTGAAATGCCCTGTTATGACCAAATCAGAATCATTGGCTTCTGCTAGTTTAAAAAGAGTGTCCAAATAAAATTTATCTACCCAATCATCACCGTCAACAAAAGAAATGTATTTGCCCTGAGCTTTTTTTAAACCAGCTTTCCTAGCACTTAAAAGCCCTCCGTTTTGCTTGTGTATTACTTTTATTCTTGAATCTTTCTTTGCATAGTCATCACAAATCTTAGGACAATTATCTGGACTGCCATCATCTACCAAAATCAATTCAAAGTCTAAAAAGGATTGTTGTAAAACACTATCAATACACTTTGGCAAGTAGTTTTCTATCCTGTAAATAGGAACAATCACACTTATTTTAACGGCACCCATAGATTCAATTGTTAGTTAATTCAATATAAAATAAACCGCCACCATATGCATCAGTTTCAGATTCGGACTTGGCTGTTGTAACATATAGATTTCCATATTTATCAAAACAGCAAGAAGTTACGTTAGGACAGGGCAGTTTACGTTCCTGAATTTTATGGCCATTTATAGGATTCCAATTTGAAACACATCCACCATTCCATTCCGCAATCCACAACATGCCTTTGTTATCCATGCACATACCGTCTGGGGCACCTTCTGCTTTAAATTCAATGACATAGGTATCAAATTTAGCAACACCAGTGTCTATATCATAAAAATATCGAGCTACTTTTTTTGTTGGGGTATCTATAAAATAAAGGAATTTCTGGTCTAGTGAGAAGGCCAATCCATTGGAAATGGTCGTATGGTCAATAAGAGTCTTATAGCTACCTTGATGATATGAGAATACCTTGCCAACGTTTTCCTTCACCTCAGGGAAGCCCATGGTACCAATAATGATTCGACCTTTAGGGTCTTCTATGCCATCATTATATCTCACATTTTCGGGAATGTCAATCTGAAACTTTTGTTTGCTACTTAAGGTATTAAAATTAACCTCGTAGAATCCGTTTTTAGTGGCCACTAAAATAATTTTGAAATCAAGTATAAATACGCAACTTGCAGGTGATTTTAAGTTAATACTCAGTATTTCTTGAGTTTCTGGATTGTAGCAATACACCAAGTAATCGAGTATTGAAACAAAATAGAGAAGGTTATGCTCTAAGTCAAATCTTGGTCCTTCTAGTAATTGAGAATTGGAATAAAAGATAAGTTTTGGCTCCATATAAATTAAATGTATTGACCGCCTGTAACTCGAATAATGGAACCTGTAGTCATCAAGGAGTCATCCGATATCAAATGCATTACCATAGGTACTGGATCTGTAGGATTTAACATTCTACCCATAGGAATACTTTCTTCAATTTGAGATTTTAGGGCTTCCTCTGAAACTCCCGCTTCTTGTCTTAATGTAATCTCACCTTCCGTATTTGTCCAGCCCATAATCAAGTAATTCGAACGGATGCCATATTTTGAATAATGCCTCGCAATATGAGTTGATAATTGATTTAAGGCACCTTTGGTTAAAGCATATGCAGTCCTGTCTTGTTCACCACATTCCATATGCGCTGATCCAAAAAATACAATTGAACCAGAGTTCTGCTCAATCATTGATTTTAATACATATTTTAAAAGAAAAAAAGGTGCTTTTAAATTAACATTGAAGACGCTGTCATAAGTTTCTTCATCTATGTCTAGAATCGGAGAGAAAGGTGTTATACCCGCATATACAATTAGAGAATCAATAGATTTGAATTTTTCAATGGTACCGTCATAGTAATCCTTTAGTCCTGTGTTAGAATTTAAATCTAGTTCATGAAAGTATAGTCTGTCTTCAGCACCAAGTGATTTTAAGATCTGTTGTCCTTCTGCTTTATTCCGACCACAAAAAGCAACTGCATACCCCTTGCTAACACAAGATTTTAAAATTTCAAATCCGACACCTTTGGTGCCTCCTAATAACATTACAGTCTTCATTCAGTCGTTGATTAGAGCGCATTATTGGATGTGAAGCTAGTTAAAATTTCAACTGAAATCATTTTTTTTCTATAAAAGGTTTTTTAACTCGTTCTACGTTATTGAATATCTAGGCAACACGCTAAAAATACCTTGTGTATTTTAAACCTTGCATGAAATAAAATTTGTCAAAACCCAACATTTGTGGCCTTTTTGATTTTGAGGTTTAATTGGTTTCCAGAACTGCCTATTAAATATGAAAAGGGATTTGGATGGTTTGTAGTCCTAATGGGTATTTATGCTAATTACAACTAATTGACTACGTGGCTTAAGTTGCAACATCTTGCTTAAACGGAGTAATTGTAAAAAAAGATTAAACGGCAAAAGGACTTTAAAGGCTGCCTATTTCTTTTTTACCTTTTTCAGATAGAAAGGGAAAGTAGCATAAGAGAACTCCTTTTAAATATATAGGTTTAATCTCAGAGAATTCAAGGTGCCTATCATAGAGTCTGTAGCTAATAATCCAAGTGGTTAGTATATTGGTATGCTGAAAGGCAAAAGGTTTAAATTGATTCTCATCTAATAGTTTTTTGCTGACCAATCCTGCATTAACAAGATGTTCAACTCTTTGATATAGTCTTAACTTGTTATTTTTATAAGTAGTACTGATGTGATTATTAAGGTCTTCATCATTATTTGGATTTACCAAAACATATGATATAGCAAATCTGTAATCAAACAGTAAATCCATAATATCAGAGTAATATTCTTTCAGAGCACTAAAATTCTCGATTTGTTCAGTGTATCCTTGCTTTTCAATAAGCATTTTTAAATTTTCTTCAAACTCTAAGTAAATGGCAAGAATCAGTAATTCTTTTTTTGGAAAATAATTAGTAATCCTACTCCTGTTAATTTTGAGCTCAGATGCCAAATCATCCCAAGAAGGAAGCATTTCCTTTTCATTAAACAATTGATTGACAGCCTTAACGATATTTTGCTTAGTCAACTCCCCTTTAGTGTACATAAGAATAATGCATTTAACCTAATTATAAAATAAATACCTATAACTGACAAAATAAAAAAAACTTTTTTTTATTTTTACGAGTATAACGAACAAAAAAAAATAGATACATATTGCCGTTCTATTTTTTTTATCCAGGGCGTTCATTGGAATATTCAAGTGATATGTTTTGATTGATTGGTGCAAAAGCACTATGTGTTTTAGACGATTTTAAAGCCTATCATAAGACTTTATGATTCTAGTGACTAAAGATAGCACTAATTATGTGTTCTATAGTTTTTTGACCAAAGTTTGTAGCCCTGTTTCAAAATTTCAATAAAGCCTGTATAAGTAAAAATTACATGCAAAATTATATCCAAGACAATTTAAAATAACCGCCAAAACCGATTAATCCTATGGGCTTAAAACCATTTTTCAGACTTTTCTTCATGTTTCTTTGCATCCAGGTAACGTTCAGCCAAGAAGAAAATATTCTCAATCCAAAAGACACGATTCCAGGACAAGGAATTGATGTAAATATTGGTCCTGAAACACATTTCACCTTAGGTGGTGCCTTATGGATGCGATCTGCATTTCAAGATTGGCAACAAGATAATAATGCCAATCAACGTGGATTTTATTTCGATCAATTTAGATTATCGGTAACAGGCGAGCACGGTCTTAATAACGAATCAAAATTAACGTTTTCAGCACAGGCCAGGTGGTGGAGCTACCAGTTTGCACTCCATCATATGTGGTTTGGTTTAGAAATAGATGACCACCATGAAATTCGTTATGGAATTACTCAAAGTCCCTTTGGTGCTATGCCTTCTATATCATCTAGCTTTTGGTATTCTTTAAATTATTACTTAGGTCTAGAGGCCGATCATGATGCAGGGCTGCACTATATCTATAATCGTAATGGCTTTGACTTTCAGTTAGCTTACTACCGTAACGAAGAGTACAATGATCCCACTGCCACAAATCGATGGGCTCCCGATTTAATTACTAGTGGTGACCAACAAAATTTTGAGCGAAACCAAATAAATGTTCGTTTAGCGTATAAATTTGAAAATGAGGGCTCCAATAATTCAACAGAGTTCGGATTGTCTGGTGAATTAGGTGAAATTAAAAATCAGTTAGTAGAAGATGATGGCGACCGCTGGGCTGCAGCACTCCATTATGTGGGCTATTATAACAACTGGAACTTCTATGCGCAAGGCACACGTTATGAATTCAATCCTAATAATCCTGATGGTGTCGATGACAATACGGTATTAATGGGATTCTTCTCAGATCAGCGCTTGGTAGCAGCTAAGGCTACAACCTTTGTAGGTGGTGTAAGGCGCTTATGGGATATAGATTGGTGGTTGTTTGATAAGTTTAATGCCTATATAGAATACAGCCATGTTTGGAAAGATGAGTCGAGTTTTAATGATTCAAAATTATTTAATCCTGGGGCAGTTTTACAGGCTGGTCCGTTTTATTTATGGTTTGATTTTATGGCCGCACAAAATGCGTGGTGGTTTAATGATTCACAAGCCAATAGTGGTTTAGGTTCCGGTTCAATTAATCCCAATGATTGGGAGTTTAGATATAATTTTTCAATCCAATGGTATTTTTAAGAATAAAAACTAAGTAAAATGATAAGCAATACAATTAAATCCCTCATTACGTTAACAACAGCTGTTTTAATTAACGTAAGTTACGCACAAGACATCCCTGACTTTATAAATCCAGAAGATTTAAAAGATGTAGAATGTAAATGTCTAGAGAAAAAGGTAAAGTATAGTAAGCAGGAACAGAAGTATATCGATATACTCTGGGAAGAATCCCTAAAATATTTAGAAGCCTATGCTGTGGCCTTAACTACTGCCCCAGAAGGAAGTAAATGTATTAATTCTGATGAAGCCACCTATGAAACGGTAGATGGCTTTAAGAAAATGTGTGTCATGGACCGCCGTGACATGCAATTATTGGTAAAGCATATTTATCAAATACTTGCAAATCCAGACGAGGCGAAAAAATGTTTTGCAGCCCGTGAAGATGTAGATTGGATTTATAGTCCTGGAGGTGAACTCGAAGCAAGGTCTGAGGTGGCCCAATGGTTGAAGCGCACCACTTTTAAACAGTTTTTTGATACCAAGGTCACGGACCCAGAAGTTAAGGCCTATGGAAAATCCTTTACCGATAATTTCTTTAAAATGGTAACAAGCGATGACGTAAAAACACCACCAAATTTTCCATATGATGTCAGCGCTAGATCGTTACCAAACTTATGGGCTTCTGTTGGTTGGTTTCCAATGTACGCCGAGGAGAGCGAACGTAACAAACGAAATTTCGACAATGTAAGAGGCGGTTATGCCTATGCCGAAATACTTGGTCATTGGGGCTTACTGCGAATAGACGAAATTAATGGCGTAAAAGTTGGTGCAGAGGTAGGTATGGTGGTACAATCAGTTAATACCTTATATCCGTATCACAACCACGCTATTTCGGAATTGTATTATACCATGCGCCAGCCAGCTTGTGTAAATCAGTTCAAAACCTTTGCTGTTAGGGATAATAATGAGCATGTTATTACGGTTTCTGAATCGTCAAACGAACGTGTTATTCAATTCGATGCTGGCGCTCCCAATGAGCACGCGATGTGGGCAAGTTCGGCCTACGATCGGGAGCCGTTGGTGTATTTTCACGAAAATACTATACATGCAT
Source organism: Winogradskyella aurantia (assembly GCF_002266855.1). Classification (GTDB taxonomy): domain Bacteria; phylum Bacteroidota; class Bacteroidia; order Flavobacteriales; family Flavobacteriaceae; genus Winogradskyella; species Winogradskyella aurantia. The sequence continues at coordinate 247,649 of NZ_NGJN01000002.1, forward strand.
TTGAAGTAGATGGAGATTGTGAAAGTAATCCAGAAGAAAGTGCTTTGGTTACTGTCTGGGCAAGATCAGATGCTAATGAACGAGCTAATGATTATGGTACAACCAAACTGTGTGAATGTGCAGATGAGCCAAATACACCTGCAGTAAGAGGAAAAAAAATACAATGCCAATTAACGAAGTTGAAATTTTAAATTCGTGCTTTTTAGATTGTAGAATTTAATTTTAAGTGAAATCACATCCCACATTACAAAATCCAATACTCAGTGTTAGAACTCTTATCACTGTTACTGTTATTACCCTTCTTTCATCATGCTCCCTTGTAAAAATAGAAAGCGAGCAAAAACCACTAGGCACTCGTGAGCTAAACACAAGACTACTCACCCAGAACTATGCCCAGACTGCCATGGATAGGGTAGAACTCGCCGCTGATAGTATAGCCAAATTGGCTGTTGACAACAAGGATATCCAAATCAATACCTTGTATTGGAAAATTCAAACCTCTGAGGAACTAGGAAAATTGAGTTTTCAAACCGAGCCTAGAATTGCACTTATGGATACATGGTCTTACTTTTTAGAAGTCAAGCAATCCCTTCAAAATCCCAAATTAGAGCCTGTTTTTGGCTCTTATAAAACCATCGCATTAGATGCCGTTGATCAGAATATAGACGGTATCGAACGCATAGCGGCTAGTGTTCTACCTAAAAATGATTTCCAAAAGATTAAGGCCTTCGTGGAGGACTATGCCAACAACACACCACTTTTACTGCAACAGGAGTTTAAACATAAATCGATTAGGGAGTCCTATTTAAAATTTAAGGAGATACCGGATAGTACGGCCGTACAAACCGTTGGAACCCTCTCCGAAGTCGTGGCGGATGCCACCAACCGATTTGGATATTATTCTGATGCTTCTGGTAAGCGACTTAATTGGAAAGCAGAAATGCTCCTAAAGAAAAGGGGTATAGACTCCATGGATTTTGAAGCCAAAATGGCTGAAATTGATCGTCAATTTGAACGCCTCATAGTGGTTGCAGAAGATTCACCAGAGACCATTAAAGCCGCCATTATGGAGTTTAGAAACAACATTAGTCCATTGTTCAGTGGCCTTAATTACGAGATAGGTTTGGCCATGGAGAGTTTATCGGAAGATTTAACGTCGGTGGACAGTATGTTATCACGGGAACGTATAGCCTTAGATTCGATAATAAAGCGCGAACGTGTAGCCTTAACTGAAAAAGCGGATACGTTGGTAGATGAAGGTATAAAAACCGCCTTTGACAGTATCGGTGATACCTTAGGTAGTTTAATTCTTTATTTCATACTTTTATTCATAGTAGTCCTGGGGTTGCCGTTTTATATCGGGTATCTTATTGGAAAACAAAAATCTAAATCGCAATCTAAATGAAATTAGTAATTGGTTGGTTACTATGTTTGGTCGTATTTTCTTGTGCAAACAACAAATCCTCTACTGAAGTGTTCTGGGTCAGTGGCATTAAATCCTCGTGTGACAATGGTGCCGGTAAATCAGAGTGCGTGATGATTTGCAAGGAAACTAAAGCAAATGATGACAATTGGGAAAACTTCTACAGTGAAATTGAAGGTTTCGAATTTAAAAAAGGGGTCCTCCAAAAGATTGAAGTTTTGGTAACCCAAAAAGAAGACCCATTACCCGCAGATGCTTCAAGTTTAAACTATAAGCTTGTGAAAGTATTAGAACAAAAACCAGACAATAGAGGACATTTAATTGGAGAGTGGTATGTTCAGTCTATTGATAATGAACTTATTCCGCAAGACAGTGTTGTCCCTGCACTGTCAATCCATATTTCGGATAAAACAATTTACGGTAATGGAGGCTGTAATTCCTATAAGGGTTCTATTACGCAATTGGGTATTGAAACATTAAGTTTTGGAGAGCTTCTAAGCACCTTGCGTTTGTGTGAGCACCAAGCTCTTGAAGATAAGTACTTGGCTGCTTTAAGGGAAACAGCAGCATATAAAATTAAAGATGATAAACTTCATTTATACAGTAAGGATAGAAATAAGGAACTCGTATTTAAAAGGATGGACAAGTCTAAAAACACTACTAGAATAAATGATATTTGGGCTGCCGTAAGAATAGAGGGTAATCCCATTAACAGAATGGTGGAAGTGCCAAAATTAGAGGTTAATGTGGGTGACATGAAGGTATTTGGTACAGACGGTTGTAATAACTATTTTGGTACTATATTAGAGCTAAATGAGGAGATTATCACCTTAGGTGGCATTGGGTCAACCCGAAAAATGTGTCCAGATATGGATGTGCCACAACGCTATAATGAAGCGCTGTCAAAAATTAATAGTTATGAATTTGACAATCAGCTTTTGATTTTTACTGATAAAGATGGGAATGAAGTCCTAGCTTTTTTAAAGACAGATTAAGAATAACCTAAAAAAGGCCATATAAAAATGAATCATATTTTTGAATTCTTAAAAAGTAATTTAGGTAAGAGTATTATATCCTTGCTGATAGCCATCGTTATTATTGCCTTTATTTCATTCATTGTAAAGCGAATTATTCCAAGGCATATACCAGATGCCAGCTCAAGGTACAGAGCCAGGAAATTCGTAAATATCTTAGGGTATATCGCAGCCATTACCGTAGCTCTTGTGGTCTTCAGTAATCAGCTGTCTGCATTAAGCGTGGTCTTAGGTGTTGCTGGTGCAGGTGTTGCTTTTGCATTTCAGGAGGTCATAGCAAGTTTTGCAGGCTATCTAGTCTTGCATTCTTCCAATTTCTTCAAAGTTGGTGATAGGGTCTTACTTGGAGGGATAAAAGGTGATGTCATTGATGTAGGTCTTCTTAGAACATCCTTAATGGAAACTGGTGATTGGATTGATGGTGATCGTTATAATGGTAGAATCACTAAAGTGGCTAACAGTTTTATTTTTAAGGCTCCAGTGCACAACTATTCTGGTGATTTCCCATTTCTATGGGACGAGATTCAAGTACCTATAAAAACCAATGGAGATTTTGAATATGCCAAGGAAAAATTCTTGGAGATTTTATTTGATATTCAAGGGGAATTTGCACAGGAGGCCAAGCATTACTGGCTCAAAATGACCGAAAAGTATATGGTTGAAGATGCCAGGGTAGACCCCTTTGTGTTAATGAAATTCGATGAAAATTGGATTACCTTTACCTTGCGTTATGTAGTGGATTACAAAATGAGAGGAACTACCAAAGATAAAATTTACGAAAAAGTGCTGTTGGCCGTACTAAATTCCCAAGGTCGTATGGAAGTTGCTTCAGCTGCTTTTGAAATTACGGCATTTCCGAAACAACAAGAATAAGTCAATTACCAAATCTTAACTTTTTTCTGAATTTGGGGGATAAGTTAAGGTGTTCTTTAAGGACTCAATGGTCTTACTATCAAAACTAGGTATTTGAAGTTCGTTGTTTTCCATCCATTCCTTAACCTTAGCTTCAGCTTCTGCTTTTTTGGTTTCAGACAAGCCCGGATCTTGGGAAATATAGACTGTTTGGGAAGGAAAAGCAAAACCACTGCCGCTATCTTCTATAACCTTAGCGATTCTTAGATTTATATCTTCCTGAACGCCCAGATAGTCGTTCCAATCTACAGCGCGAACATAAGCGAAGATTTCTACCTTAAGGGAATCGCTGCCATAGCCTAAAAAGCGCACACGTGCCGGCTCTGGGTCAACCTTAGGATGTGCATAAAGTATCTTTCGTAGTTCCACTAGAATATAGCGCATTTGGTCCGAGGACGTCTCATAGCGTAGACCCAGTGTAGTAAGGAATAAGAACATATCGCGCTTGGCGTAATTTTCTATAAGCTGGGAGGAGAATTCAGCATTCGGAATGGTAACTAAAGTGCGTCCTAAGGTTCTTATCCTAGTTGAGCGCATTCCAATTTTTTCTACCGTACCAACTGTATCACCAAATTTACAGAAATCGCCAACGGCAACGGGCTGATCAAAAATTACGGATAGGCCACCTACGATATTTTCTACCGTTTTTTGTGCACCTAGAGCTAAAGCAATACCACCTACACCCAAGGCTGCAATACCAGCCGTCACATTAAAGCCAAGCGTTTCAAAAATGATTAGAATTGCAATTAATATCAGTGTAAACTTGGCACTGTTCTTTAAAAAAGATACAGCAGACAAACCACTGAATATATTTCGCTCGCGGAGGCGCTCTTCCCCTATGGCAGAAAACGTGTCAATTAATAGCCAAATAAAAATGAATAAGGCTGTCCACATAGCAATAATATTGACATAACTAAAAGTTTGCCTTACCACAATTGAAAGTCCAAGAAATTGTGTCGTATTTACCAAAATAGCAACAGCGATAACCAAGCGCAATGGAATTAATAAAGCGCGCAGAAATTTACTGTATTTACTTTCTTTAGAGCCAGACCAGACAGCACGAACAAAGAGTTTGATAAGGATGGTTATAAGCCATGCCAACATATATGAAGCAAAGGCAAGAACAAGTATGGCTATCCAGTCAAATAATGGTGCACCTTTCCATTTACCTTCAAGAAAACTTTCTGGAATAGGACTTTGCAGATTTGAAAAAGCTGAAGAATTAATAAAGGTAACCAGTTGTTTCGTGGTTTCGGCAGAAAAAAGCCATATGGGGTTATCCTTACTCTTGGTGCTTCGTTCTAGTAAAACCGATAAGGTTTTATCATTGATTTTTATACTTCCAATGCTCTCAAAATTAGGATCTAAACCATCGTTTAAATCACCACTTGGCGTATTGTTAATGATACTCACGGGAAGCATATTGCCAAATTTATTGAGTACCACTTCTATATTTTTAACCGTAGGAATAGACGAAGAATCAATAACACCTATATTGGTCTCTGAAAAATCTAAGTATTGAGCGGCATTAATAAAGTTTTCTTGCGCCAAAGCTTTTAGAAAACCTTCTACTGTGCCTTTTGGATTTGATCGGCCAAGAATATCGACAGAACTCTTATTTGAATCTATTGCAGTGGTATCTGCCTTAGGAGTTGGTACAATTTGATAAGCGCTTAAGAGTTGTAAATTGAAAAAACAAATCACAATAGCGACTAAGGTGATTCTTTTATTCATAGATAAGGTTGCTTTTAGGTTTGTTTCAGAAAGATAGTGAAAATGGGAATAATGTCAAGGTGTAAGGGCAACGAACTTGACTAAAGAATTATCTAATTACACTATTTTTTTTAGAATAATTGACCTTCACGCATTTTGATTTTTTTGAAGAATTAATTCAATGAGACATCTATCAATGTTGTCACGAAATAAAAGTTTTGGAAATGACATTTATCATATTTCTTTTTTTTTAATTAAGGTAATTTTGTTAGTGTAAATTAAACTATTACAATATGATTAATGTATTAATAGCCTTGATGTACGACTGGAGCAATGGTGTTATAATGATTTCTGTTTTTGCTCTGGTTTGCGTTATTCTAATTGGGGTTTTAGTAAACTTCATGCTCAGCGGAAAAGGCAAAAAGGAAAAAGAGGAGAACTAATCGCAATCGATTCATTTTATAGGAGCACTAGATTTGTGCTCTTTTTTTTGTAACGTTTTTTTATTTTCAACGTCCTATATATGTAAAGATATTACGACAATGGAATCTAATTATCACACTTTTAAAAGAAGAGACAATCAATTGATAGTCATTACTCACTTGGCACAATTACTAACCTATCTTACAGGTTTTGGCGGACTTATTGTGCCCTTAGTAATATGGGCGACGCAAAAGGACAATGTTGAGGGTATGGATGCCCATGGAAAATCTATTTTGAATTTTCAATTGAGCATTATAGTGTATTCAATTATTAGTATCCCCCTAATTTTTGTTTTTGGGTTGGGTATATTAACCTTAATTCTTATAGGTATTCTTGCTTTTGTTATGCCAATAGTAAATGGTATAAAGGCTAGTAATGGCGAATTACCTAGCTATCCATTATCTCTTAATTTTGTTAGTTAGTTTATTTATATACTGAAACATGTCAGTATTACAAGAGGTAAAGACAAAAGGCTCGCTATTTTTAGCGAGCCTTTTTTATAATCGTATATTTTTAAGACTAGTTGTTCAGCATCACCGGCATGACGAGCATGGTAACATGCTCACCTTCATCTAATCCATCTATTGGTGTTAAAATACCGGCTCTGTTTGGCAGGCTCATTTCTAACTGAACATTATCGGAGTTGAGATTATTTATCATTTCGGTTAGAAAACGCGAATTAAACCCAATCTGCATGTCGTCGCCTTGATAATCACAAGACAAGCGCTCCTCGGCTTTGTTGCTGTAATCTATATCTTCCGCAGAAATATTAAGTTCTGCCCCTGCAATTTTTAGTCGAATTTGATGTGTTGTTTTATTAGAAAAGATGCTGACGCGCCTTACGGAATTTAAGAATTGTGTTCTATCTATGACTAATTTATTTGGGTTTTCCTTAGGGATAACAGCTTCGTAATTAGGATATTTGCCATCAATTAAACGACATATCAATACAGAGTCATGAAATGTGAATTTAGCATTGGACTCATTGTATTCTACAAGAACATCATCGTCACTACCTGCCAATATACCTTTCAGTAGATTCAATGGTTTTTTTGGCATTATAAATTCGGCTGATTCCGAAGCACTGACATCCTCTCTTGTATATTTTACCAATTTATGGGCATCTGTAGCCACAAAGGTTAAATTATCTTGCGAAAATTGGAAGAACACACCACTCATAACTGGTCGTAAATCATCGTTGCCTGCCGCAAAAATGGTCTTGCTAATAGCTGTTGCTAATACATCTCCCATTATGGTTGTGGTACTAGCATCTTCAACCGAAACCGGATTTGGAAATTCGTTACCATCCGCATAGGCCAAAGCATATTTACCATGGTTAGAACTTATTTCAACAGTGTTATTGTCTTCAACAACAAAAGTTAAGGGTTGTTCTGGAAAGGTTTTTAAGGTGTCTAACACTAAACGCGCTGGAAGTGCAATACTTCCTTCAGAATCACTTTCTACCTCCATAGTGGACGACATGGTAGTTTCCAGATCACTTGCTGAAATAGTCAGTTTTGAATGGTTCAATTCAAATAAAAAATTATCCAAAATAGGCAGGGTGTTGCTATTGTTTATAACACCTCCCAACACTTGAAGTTGTTTTAATAAATACGTGCTCGAAACTATGAATTTCATACTAAAATGTCAGTAAAATATTAGGTTAATTGGTCTTACAAATATATCCCAATACTAGGGTTTTATAAAACAAACTTATTAACAAATTCTAAGTGTATTTTCGTTTCCTGATGTAATTGAACACAAATCCAAACAGTCCAAGAATTAACAATGGCAGAGCGATGTTTACCAGTTGCCATTTCATTCTGTTTTCCTTGACTTTTTCCAAATTTAGATAGCCTATCTCAATTTCTTTGGCCCTTATGTTTATAAGTCCGGTATCATCCAAAAGGTAATTCACGGTATTTAAAAGAAATTCCTTATTTCCAAAGGCTTCGCCTGTAACCTTGTCGAATCCCAATTCCTGTGGTCTATTTTTAATGACCTCGTTTTTAATGACATCACCATCAGAAATCACCACCATTTTAGTAGGTTGCCCTTTAGATTTAAACTCGGAAAATTTGAAGGGTAAAATACGTTTATCATAAACTGAAGTAAATTCACCTTCTAGAAGTACTGCTAAATTTTGAGGACCTAGATTGTACGTGGTTTTATCCGGTCCTTTGGTCACGTCCGACAAAGCAATAGTTGCTGGTGCACCTTGGAGTTTAGATTGCGGCGAGCTTTGAAGTAAAATCGTTTTGTGGATACCGTTTTTTAGGGTATCAATCGGACTGGTAAAATCGAATTTTACCAAACCGAGATTTTTGGTAATGGGATGTGATGGGTTAGAGGCGGCCAATGGGGAATATTGCCATTGAATCGGCTGTAATTGGGCTTGGCTTCCTTCACCAATAGCTAACATGATTGGTGCGGAAAACAAATCCTTTACTAGGCTTGGATTGATGCGCACGCCATATTTAAAGAAAAAATCATTAAGGTTTAAATCCTTTAATAGAGAAATGGCAGATCCACTAACGTTATAAAGACTGTCTTTATCCATTACAACAGATTCTGTTAGCCATAGACTTTTGCCGCCAGCCATTATATATTGGTCTAGAACCAATTTTTCATTTTCAGAAAAGGGCTCGCTAGGTTTAGCAACAACAATAAGATCATATTGCTTTAGTTTGTTCAACGTTTTAATTGCATCTGTCGCAACACTGTCTAAGGTAAAAGGGGCTATATTATAATAGGGTTTAACGGTTTTTAGAAAATCTGCGATGTAGGGATCATCTAACTCTCCGTTTCCTTTTAGAATAGCAATGGTTTTGGTTTTGGCTTTGGTAAGTTTGCTAAATCCATCTGAAAAGGCATATTCCAAGGCCTCAACAGAGTTATCGATTTGCTCCTGTAGACCTTTGGTAATATTGCGTTTTAACAGTGGAATTTTAATGGTTTTGTCCTCATAACTCGCAAAGGCCCATGGGAAAATAATTTCTTGGGTGACTTTACCCGTACTGTTATCTGTATTGATATAGGGTTCAAGACCCGATTTTGTTAGTTCTTTTATATTCCGATCGCGTGTTTCCTCGTCTGCAATAGGATTAATGTAGTTAACAAAAATCTTATCGCTTTGAAGTTGAAACTCCTCAATAAGCTGTTTGGTTTCGGTCTGAAGCAGCCTAAATTCTGATGGAAACTCACCGTCTAAAAATACATCTATGATTAAAGGGGCTTCTAAGTCTGAGACTAGTTCTTTTGATACATCTGAAAGGGTATAGCGCTTATCTTTAGTTAAATCGAAACGCTTAAAGACACTGGTTGATATAGCATTAATAGCTATAAGCACAACGATAAGAGCAATAACATAGATAACAGATTTATTTTTCTTCATTTTCGTAGCTTATTTTCTCCTCGTATTGGTTTAGGGCGACCACCTTATCATCCTTAAAGGTAATTTCAACGCATTCTCTTTTGTTTGTGAATGCTCCAGGCTCTATTCCCAAACCGTAATTCCATTTATTTTCATTATGTGCTTTTTTAGCCTCATCCCATGAAAGCCATTCATAAGGTCCTAATAGGGTTTCTATTTTATTTTTTGGCATCCCAATTAAGGTGTCCGATGAGATGGTTTGGTCGATCATCTCGTAACGCAATGCAGGATTTTCTGTCCAGGCCTCACTATTGAAATATTTTTGATGATGATAATTGGCGACGATATTGATAAATGGGTAAAACAGATAAAAATAGGCTATTGGTGTAAGAACCAAGCTAATGAGAAAGGTTAACCACTTGCGCTTATCCACTGTGTTCAAAAACAAAAACAGGAGTATAAAAACGACTAGCATAAAAATGACTAAAAGAGGTGTTATTACCATTATTAGTGTTTTTGTATCTTAAGTTTGGTAAAAAATAAAAACGCAAACGTTACACTTAGAAAATAAATTAAATCCCTAGTATCTATAACCCCTCGACTCATACTTTTATAGTGGGCAGACATGCCCAAATTCTCCATGTACACAAGATCTCCAAAGACGTCATAATTTGATAAGCCTTCAAAACCAAAGTATAAAAAGAAACAAATAAAGACGGAAATAATAAACGCTACAATTTGATTGTCAGAAAGGGCCGAAGAAAAAATTCCGATAGCCGTATACGCTGCTACTAAAAACAATAAACCAAAATACGAACCGATAGTACTCCCCAAATCTAGGGCTTGTCCTGAGTTGCCCAATTGAGAAACTGTATAAACATATAGTATTGTTGGTATAAGGGCTATGACTATCAAAGAAAGAGCGCCAAAATATTTACCGAGCACAATTTGAAAATGCGTAATGGGTTTTGTTACTAAAAGCTCTAAGGTACCTTGTTTTTTTTCGTCACTAAAACTACGCATGGTCACCGCTGGAATGAGAAAGATAAGTATCCAAGGAGCTAATAAAAAGAATGATGACAGACTAACAATACCGTTATCAAAAACATTAAAATTACCTTTGAAGACCCACAGAAAAAGGCCATTTAAAAGTAAGAATAGCCCAATGACCAAATAGGCAATAGGTGAAGCGAAAAACGTACTTATTTCTTTTTTTAAAATTGCAATCATGTATTTTATTTTAAACTGTAGAGTCTATCAAGACTCCAAGCCTGTGGTTTAGCATCAAATAAAACCTTTGTTTTGGACCAAACCTGCTTAAATAATTCTGAATTTCTATAAGTATTTAAATCAGTTTCAGACTGCCAATAGCTATAGGTAAAGAACACATTGGAATGGTCCCTGTCGCGATATAATTCCAAATAATCACAGCCTTTAAAATCCCTGATAGCTTGTTTATTTTGATTGAAATTCTCTTTGAATTCCTCAACCTTAGACCTTTTAAAGCTCATTTTTACAATTCGTACTAACATGCTGTTCTTTTGTAACCGAAATATTTTAAACAAATCTGATGATACCCTAAGGCCTTACCATTTTTATTTTATGTTGCTAAACTTGATTAGTTAAGGTTTTCACGGGACTGTGGATGGGCAAAAAATTAACTGTAACCGTATCCATAGTCTTTAAGCCCATAAGAGTTGAAGCACTTCCCACAGTATCGCAATTGCTTTTATAAACGGCAATTTCTAGATAACCCGAGGAATTAAACACCACTAATCCCTTGCCTTCATCGTTGCGTTTGGATTCCTCAATATCGAAATTTACAACGTCACTGTACTTATTCAGTATTTTATTGAATTTATGACTTCGTGCTGAAATCTCATACTTCCTTGTTTTTTGGATGGTTTCAAAAAACTTACGTTTAATATTGGTCACCACATTGCCATAGTTATCAATATAAATCACCGTACCAATGATTTGATTTCTCTCGTCATTCACAAAAGGGGTCAAGTTTTTTATTGGTTTTATAGTGTTAATAACTTTACCAATAATTTCAAGAGTGCCTCCTCTAGCAATATGGCAGGCTACTTTAACAAAAACATCTAAAACAGGAAAACTGGTTTCTATTTTATCATGAATATTAATCTCAACAATTTTTTCCGCAGTGATTTCGGTAGTTATCATACTCATTATACCGTTGTTAGCACATATAAAGTAATGATCGTCTAATTTTACCGCAATGTGCTTGTTTTCAGGGTTTAGCTCAGAATCGATTCCAATAATATGTATGGTTCCTTTTGGAAAACTGCTGTAGGCGTTTAAAATGATGTAGGCAGCTTCTGAAATATTAAAGGGTGAAATAGAATGTGATATGTCAACAATCCTAACATCGGAAAGTTCGCTATAAATAGCACCTTTAATGGCTCCAGCGAAATGGTCTTTCTCTCCAAAATCAGTCGTTAAAGTGATTATTGCCATGTATTAATTGTTGATAATTTTTTCTAGAACTGTCCTTGTAAAATTGTTAGATTTGGTACACACAAAACTAAGAAAAGAAAACAGATTAACACACTAAATCAAACAGGCTTTTGAACGAACTTATCCTTGAACTTGAAGAAATAACTCCCAAAGAATTCTTCGGTGCCCAAAATGCGAATATCGAACTCCTTAAAAAGTACTTTCCTAAACTTAAAATTGTAGCCAGAGGCAATAAGATTAAAGCCTATGGTGATGAGGACCTGTTAGAGGAATTTGACCGAAGAATGATGATGCTTATGCAGCACTTCGGCAAGTACAACAAATTGGATGAAAATGTAATAGAACGCGTACTGACGAGTCAAAGTAGTGATGATTACACGACTTCTGCAACCAGCGGTGATGTTATTGTCCATGGTGTAGGCGGTAAGCTCATTAAAGCCCAGACGGTGAATCAGCGTAAATTGGTAGAGAGCATCCGTAAGAACGACATGGTTTTTGCCATTGGACCTGCTGGTACCGGTAAAACCTATACAGGAGTAGCTCTTGCCGTCCAGGCATTGAAAAATAAAGAGGTAAAACGCATCATTTTAACGCGCCCAGCGGTTGAGGCAGGAGAAAACTTAGGGTTCCTACCCGGCGACTTAAAGGAAAAGCTCGATCCTTACATGCAACCTTTATATGATGCACTCAGGGATATGATACCACATGAAAAATTAGATAGCTATATAGAGAAAGGGGTTATTCAAATTGCCCCATTGGCCTTTATGCGTGGTAGAACCCTTGATAATGCATTTGTTATTTTAGATGAAGGGCAGAATACAACACATTCCCAAATGAAAATGTTTTTAACCCGTATGGGAAAGAATGCTAAATTTTTATTAACCGGTGATCCAGGTCAGGTCGATTTGCCGCGCCGAACCATATCTGGATTAAAGGAGGCGCTGCTCGTGCTTAAGAACATAGAAGGCATAGGGATGATCTATTTAGATGATAAGGACGTTATAAGACATAAACTCGTAAAGAAAGTCATTGCAGCTTATAAGAGCATAGAAAACAGGGATTAATCCAAGACCCGTAATACCTTAGATGATAATAAAATGAGCAATACGATTATTGATACCAATTTTAATTTTCCCAATCAGAAAAGTGTTTACAAGGGAAAGGTAAGGGAAGTTTATAATATTAATGACGAACTCTTGGTTATGGTAGCTACGGATAGACTTAGTGCTTTTGATGTAGTGATGCCAAAAGGGATTCCTTACAAAGGTCAAATTCTTAATCAGATTGCTACTAAAATGATGAAAGCAACTGAGGATTTAGTACCTAATTGGTTAGTGGCTACACCAGATCCTAATGTGGCGGTTGGTCATTTATGTGAGCCATTTAAGGTTGAAATGGTCATACGTGGCTATATGTCTGGTCATGCCGCAAGAGAATACAAGGCAGGCAAACGCGAATTATGTGGTGTGACAATGCCAGATGGCATGAATGAAAATGATAAGTTTCCTCAACCAATCATTACGCCTGCTACAAAAGCAGAACATGGTAATCACGATGAAGATATTTCAAGGGAAGATATACTCAAAAGAGGTATTGTCTCTAAGGAAGACTATGTGGTGCTTGAGGATTATACACGAAAATTATTTCAACGCGGGACCGAGATTGCTGCAAAGCGTGGCCTGATTCTAGTTGATACCAAATATGAGTTCGGTAAAACAAAAGATGGACAAATTGTCTTAATTGATGAAATACACACACCAGATTCATCGCGTTATTTTTATGCCGATGGCTACGAAGAACGCCAAACCAAAGGTGAAGCACAAAAGCAACTGTCTAAAGAGTTTGTAAGACAATGGCTTATTGCTAACGGCTTTCAGGGATTAGAGGGGCAATCCGTACCTTTTATGAGTGATTCCTATATCGAAACCGTAAGTGAACGTTACATAGAGCTCTATGAAAATATAACCGGAGAAACCTTTGTTAAAGCAGATGTGTCTGATATACAAGGCAGGATAGAGGCTAATGTTTTGGCATATCTAAAATGAATTAATGGAAGTTGTCAAATCGAATGCTGTCTAGAGCATTGATTTCTTCTGATAAATTGGTCAGCTAGCAATAGAAATAGAATAAAAAGAAATGACACTTTTTAGTAGTTGTTTTTCAAGGTCTCCAAATGATGCTCTACATGGTAAGCAGACCACATAATAATTTCTCTAACCGGCATTTTACCCATTAAAGGATGTGGCAACACTAAAGTGTCTAAGTTCTCATTTGAGATTTTCTTGGTTTTGTATTGAAGCTTCTTACTTTCCGTTTGAATACGGTTGATCAAGTAATGTTTGTCTGTCAGGTTAGGGACTTTCATATTCTGAGACCCTTTAAAGGTCTTTCCTTGCGACTCTGCTAAGCGTTCTTTATATCTTTTTATTATGGCATCATAGTCACGAACGGGCCTATTGGCTTTTCCAAATTTATACCGCACAAAAAACTTTGGAAGACTTAAGGCATTGTTAAGTGGTGTAATACTTTGCAGTAAATGCAGCACATGTTGGCCCGTTGTCCATTTACCCTCAGGTCCTTGAGTCCATAACTCATCAGGATGATTTTCTATCCACTCTATAAGGGCATTGTACTTCTGGTCAATTAAATCGGCAATGGTATCCTTTTCCATAAATATGATTTTATCATAGAAAAGATAGGTAATTATTTTAATACAATCAACTTGAAAAACGCTTTTAAAGAGTGAAAATGTAATAGGATTAATTATCCGATTCAACTTCTTGAACTATAATCTTATCCTTTTTAAATATTGGAATGAGGTAAGATAAATTAAACCCAAAACCAGAACCAAATCGACCACTATCATAGGTTCTGTTAAAGCCCGGGATATAAAGATTTTCAAAATTCTCTGGAGAGGTCTCAGAAACTAAGAATTTTAATTGTACGTTAATTCCAGCAAAGAAATTATTGAATAACTCTGCTTTTAAGCCAACTATTAACTCTGCCCAAAGGGCCGTAAGGCCATCGAATTCTTGAGGCGATTCCACTGTGAATTGTTGATTCCAGTACTGATTGTTGACGTCGTAGATATTATAATTATTTAGTGTTTGACTAAAGGTACTCGCACCGATACGAAATCCGCCATAGATCATATTTTCCATATCTAACCAGTTTTGGTAAAAATTCATGTCAATACCACCTTTAAAATAGCTTCCTTGAGTGGTATTGCTCAATACTTCATTTTCAACTTTGCGTTCTTCATTGCCTAACTCACCGGCTAAATAGAGGCGTTTTGTTAATCTGTAATCTCCCATAATCTCAATTCCAGTATAGTCATCTTCAAAAAAAGTTCGTGCGAGTTTGCTTATGTCAACACCTAAACGAAGACCATATTTCTGCTTAAAAACAAGTGTGTCCTTAATGGTTTCTTTATCTCCTTGTGCAAAGGATACTACTGAAAACAGAAGTGTAAAGACTATGGTATTAATGAAAAATCTGGACATGTACTGTGTTTTCGTTGTCAATGGTAGATTCTATAACATCTATATCCGTAATCCAATTTGCGTCATCTGAAATGAGATTAATATCCAAATCCTGAAATATACTTTTATAGCCGCAAGCTCTGGATACATAATCAAACCTTGGTATATAGGAAATTTCAATGATATCTATATTAGACTCGGTATCTGGATTGTTGTCTAAACGCAAGTTGGTCTCGTTTTCGAGAATATAGGTAGTTGTAACAATGGTACCTTCATTTTCTACAAGAAGCGGTAGAGCCAAGTTGTTACTATTACTATTAAAAACTAAAGTAGCATCAGAGGCTGTTTCTGGCTGCGTGGGATTCCCATTTTCATCAAGGACCAATCCTTCCCCATAGGCCGTCAATCTTACAACGTTTTTAAGTTGCTCTGGATTTGAAAAATCATAGAACTCAATAATCAAGCGTGGTGTGGTGGGTGTCCCTTCAGCACAAATATCATCGCGTTCACATCCTAAAAGAGCAGTGATGATAAAAAGTATAATAACATTTAACTTTTTCATTTATTTTTTGTCAAACAAAACTACGGTTTCAATATGTGCTGTGTGCGGAAACTGATCTACCAGGCTTATTTTTTTTAAATGATATCCGGCCTGAATCAATTGCTCAGTGTCGCGTGCTTGGGTAGCAGGATTACAAGATACATAAACCAAACGTTTTGCGTTGAGATTTATTATTTTTTTAAGGGTTTTAGGAGAAATACCAGCCCTTGCAGGGTCTAAAATGATAGTCCCTAATTTATTGGTATATTTAGGATGCTCGTTTAAAAATTTACCGACATCTGCAGCATAAAACTTAAGTCCCTTAATATCGTTACGCTTTGCATTTTCTTTAGCATCTTCAATTGCAGAAGCTACTATATCTACACCAACGATTTGTGTATTTTGAGCTTTACTTGCTAATATTTGCCCAATGGTTCCGGTGCCACAGAATAAATCGAGCACCACGGAATTATCAACAGCATCTTTCTGCTCTAAAGCATAGTCAATAACTTTCGCGTAGAGTTTTTCAGCACATTTTGGGTTGGTTTGAAAAAAGCTCTTCATACTTATTTCAAAATTCAGTCCTAAAAGCTCTTCTACAATTTTGTCTTCTCCATACACTAACTGTATACTGCCAGTAGTGGCGATGGTTCTATCCCCAATTTCGTCATTGATGGTATGTAATAATCCTGCGACGCGATTGCCAAATAATTGTACAAGAAAATCTGCGAAATTATTTAGGTTGAATTGAGGAAGGTCGTGGGAGGTAGTTACAAGATTAAAGAGTAGTTTATTGGTTTCATAGGATTTCCGAACTACAAGATACCTAAAAAATCCTTCTTTTTTAGGTGCGTGCCACGGTTGTAGTTCAGTAGCTTCACAGTATTTTCTAATTTCCCTAAGTTGATTTTCTACTTCGGCATCAAACAAACCTGAATCCTTATTAAGATTATCACCACACCACCATGTACCACGTTTTTTAAACCCTAGGGTAAACTCATCGACATCAGTTTTTTTTTCATGGTCATAACCAATGGCAGAAAAACCATATTCCATTTTATTTCGGTAATGGAAGGTATTTGGTGAGCTCACTAATTCATCGAATTTAGAGGCTATATCTGTAACTTTTCCTATACGCTTAAATAGTTCAAAGGTACTTTTGATTTTATACTCGTGCTGTTTATCTATAGGTAGGTTAATATATGGTGCACCAGGTATAGTTTGAAATGGCATTTCCACTTCATCTTCTGAAGGTTCTAAAACCTCTAAGAGTTTACATTCAGCGTAGGATTTGCTCGACTTTTTCACTTGTGCTTTGACGAATTGGCCTGGAAGTGTGTTGGGTACAAAAATCACAAACTCTCCTTTCTCATTTCTAATGCGTCCAATACCTTTTCCTCCAAAGGCATAGTCCTCGATTAAGATATCAAGGACTTGTCCTCGTTTAACAAATTTATTTCGTTCGCGTTTCGGCATTATATAGAAATTAGATTGCAAAGATAATCGCATTTGTTAGAACTGAGATGTGAATTGTTCCTTAAAACAAGATGGTATTATCTAAAGAATTATTAATTTGCGTGCTCTCAGGGATGATTTCTTTCCCACGCTGAATTTTCGAGACTTCGGAAGGATAAAGGTAGATAAGAAATAGCTTTTTATTCACTTTAAAATCTTATGAAAATGGCTGTTTTAGACCACATTTCATCGCAAGAGGCGATGGCACTAGAAAATAAATACGGAGCCCAAAATTATCATCCATTACCGGTGGTGCTCAGTAAAGGAGAAGGAGTTTTTGTTTGGGACGTTGAAGGAAAAAAATATTACGATTTTCTTTCGGCATACTCTTCTTTAAACCAGGGGCATTGTCATCCTAAAATAGTAAATGCTATGACCGAACAGGCACAGCGTCTTACGTTAACGTCACGCGCATTTTATAATGATATGCTAGGGCGCTATGAAAAATATGCCACTGAATATTTTAAGTTTGATAAAATGTTACCCATGAATTCTGGGGCAGAGGCGGTAGAAACTGCAATTAAACTATGCAGGAAATGGGCCTATGAGGTTAAGGGCATAGATTTAAACAAAGCAGAAATAGTTGTTTGTAAAAACAATTTTCACGGACGTACAACGACAATAGTATCATTTTCAAATGATCCTGTAGCACGTAAAAACTTTGGGCCTTATACGGGTGGATTTATCAAAATAGAATACGATAACCTTGAGGAGTTGGAGACTGTATTAAGTACCAACCCTAACGTAGCGGGCTTTTTAGTTGAGCCCATACAAGGTGAGGCCGGTGTTTATGTACCAAGTGAAAACTACTTGCGTGAGGCCAAGGCCTTGTGCGAAAAATATAATGTATTGTTCATTGCTGATGAAGTACAGACGGGTATTGCCCGCACCGGACGCCTATTGGCCTCCTGTGGCAATTGCTCTTGTGAGAATAAGGATTGTTCTGGTACGCCTGATGTAAAACCAGATGTTTTGGTTTTAGGAAAAGCGCTTAGTGGTGGGTTATATCCAGTATCTGCAGTGATGGCAAATAATGAGATTATGAATGTTATTCAGCCTGGAAATCACGGAAGTACTTTTGGTGGTAATCCCATTGCCGCTGCGGTAGCTATTGCGGCCCTGGAAGTGGTGAAGGATGAAAAGCTAGCTGAAAATGCCGATTATTTAGGCAAGCTCTTCCGTGCTGAAATGAATAAATACATCAAAACAAGTGGTATTGTACAACTAGTTAGGGGTAAGGGTTTACTCAATGCCATAGTAATCAATGATGATGAGGATAGCGATACCGCTTGGAATATTTGCTTAAAATTGAGAGATAATGGGCTATTGGCGAAACCAACGCATGGTAATATTATTCGTTTTGCCCCACCTTTGGTAATGACAGAAGATCAATTATTGGAATGTGTTTCCATAATTACTAAAACCTTGCAGGAATTTGAAGGATAGTTTTAGTTAAAAAATAGAGTATAGAAAAAAGCGATTTTCAATAAAGAAAATCGCTTTTTTATAGTCCTTATTCTCCTTGTGCTTTAGCACCCTCTTCAAAACCTTTCATTAATTCCTCCATAATACGTTGTCTTTCTTCCCAACCACCGGAAGCTAAGTCATATATGTTATAGACCAAAAACAGACCATTGATGATTAATATAACCAAAGCCACGGTTTTTGCTGTACTCATAGCTCTAACACTACCTTGGTCGTAGCTTTCTGGATTTTCAGCAACTTTTTTAAGATTGCTTTGAGCTACCAAGAAGGCTGGGCCAGCTAAAAAGACACCGAGACCACCAAAGCAGCAACATAAAAGGCCAATTATGGCAAGTATATAAACGGTTGTTGGGTTTAGTTTTTGTTGTTCCATAAAGTATGTTATTTAAGATAAAGTTTAATAAGATAGCTAGCAATAATGATTATTACGTTGGTTACAGCCAAAATAGTAATTATTTTAAAACCGTTCTTCAAATTCTTAAAGCTGTTTATTAGAATGAATGCCACAAGTGCTATTAGCGTGTAGATAGCAGGATACATTAAAAAGGCCTCAGCAAATTCACCTTTTAGTACCAATAGCACTGAACGCTGTAGTCCACAGCCCATGCATTCAAACCCAAACAGTTTTTTGTTTAGGCACGGAATCATGTAGTCTTCAAGACTTTTTAGAATGCTAGACATAAAGCTAAAATAATAATTTGCTAATAATGATGGGCTAGAATACCTATAATTATTCTATACCGTACTTTTGTATTAACAAAAAAGACAATTCTAATGACGTTTTCTAGAACAATCAATTTTATTTTTATCGTAATTGGCGGTGCCATAGCTATTTATGCCCAAGCTGAAGAACGGCAAAACACTTATTTATTAATAGGAGGTATAGTACTTTTAATGCTTGGTATATATAGGATGTCTAGAAATATACCGAGTAAATACGATAAGGAAGAGGAAACGTCTTTCATTAAATCTGAGGATAGCGATGAAGATACAAATAGGTGATACAGTCGAGGCCATTGATGATGCCATATCAGGTACAGTGACCAAAATCGATGGGAAAAATGTCTTTATTGAAGATGAGGACGGTTTTGAATTTCAGTTTGAAGCTACCGAATTGATGTTAAAGCAATCTAAAGCAGATATTGAGACGGCCATCTATAATACTGATTTAGAATCCGTAAAACGGGAAAAAGAAGATAAAAAACGAAGGTCAATTCCCAAGGTAAACCCCAAAGAACGCCAGGCGCCAAAATTCGTGGTGGATTTACATATTCATCATTTGACCGATTCTACAAGAGGAATGACAAATTTTGATATGTTGAACCTACAGCTCGACACCGCTAGGGGGCAATTAGAGTTTGCGATAAGACAGCGTATTCCGAAAGTTGTGTTTATACATGGTGTGGGCGAGGGGGTACTTCGACAGGAGCTAGAGACACTTTTTGGCCGTTACAATAATGTAGAGCACTACGATGCTGACTATAAGACCTATGGCTTAGGTGCTACCGAGGTAAGGATTTTTCAGAATGTAGAAGCTTAGTCGATTTCCTGATCTATATCGAAGTCATATCTAAAGGTTCCAAAATCTAAAACATCCTGTCTAAGAACATCTAAGTCTATTTCTGTAATGGTAAAGCGCATGTCAACTGACCTTGTATAAAAATAGTCATCCCTCAATCCAAAATCCGGAAAGCTATCCATAGCCTCAAAGTACAAATAGCGGAAGACGTTTTCACCATTTTCATCTATAACACGATTCATTAAGTCTCGAGGGTCTCTTTGGTCAGTCATGTCTTCTAGACGTGTAGGAACTGAGTCACCATCGTCATCTGGATCTAAATGGTTAGGAATATTTTCTTGACCTAACTGATTTTCTAAGGCCTCATCGGTATTTATAAAGTTAACCGCCGGGTCAAAGTCGCCGTCACTAGTAATTATTTCAAACTCTGTTGGTATATTGTCATTATCATCATCCGCATCCAGGTAATCAGGATAAATATCATCATCTGAATTTTGGGCATTGGGATAATTACCGTTGGCATCAGGCTCACCACGTCCTTCAAATATTGATGGTATGCCATCATTGTCATCATCCTCGACAGTGACTTCAACAAAAACCCTACCTGTGGTTGCTTCGTAGTCTTCCAAGATAATTAAATCTCCCGGAGAAATGACCCCGCACATTTCAGCATCAGTAGGGGTGCGGTTATAGGTTCTAAATAAGAACCTTATATTGCTGCCATTAATGACTAGTTCAGCAGGTTCGCCTTCTGGCGTAGGTTCTCTGAACAATGCTTCATTTTCGGCACTTCTATTTATAATTAAGGATAAGGTTTCACTAGGATCATCTTTAACATCGAAGATTAAGTAGGACTCCAGATTATTTTCGCAGCGACTTAAATCACCGTCAAAATCCAGTTCAAAAGTAATAATATCACCATCGTCACAGCCAAACAGTCCGAATAGGACGAACACAATTAAAAAACGGCGCATCATAAAGAAGTTTTGAACAAAAATAACCGATTTGTAAATTAATAACGTGGCATTATCTAAATAATTTTATTTACAATATTTTTGTAGCATGAATCAAGTTTATTTAGATAATGCTGCAACTACGGCGTTGCGACCTGAAGTCATAGAGCGCATGACTGCAGTACTCCGTGATAATTTTGGCAATGCGTCTTCAACGCATAGTTTTGGTCGTTCCTCAAAAGCTATTTTAGAACAATGCCGTAAGAATATTGCGAGCTATTTTAACGTTTCGGCAGCCGAAATAATTTTTACGTCTGGCGGGACTGAAGCAGATAATTTAGCCTTACGAAGTGCCGTGAGAGATTTGGGTGTAACTGATATCATTACCTCTAAAATTGAACATCACGCCGTTCTGCATACAGCTGAGCAGCTCGAGAAAGAATACGGTGTTAATTTACATTATTTGAAATTAGATCATTGTGGCATGGTTGACCTTGACCATTTGAAGCTGCTATTGGAAGCGTCAGATAAAGCCTTAGTAAGTTTGATGCATATCAACAATGAAATTGGAAACGTTCTTGATTTATCCAGCGTGGCAGACTTATGCGCAACGAACAAAGCACTATTCCACACGGATATGGTACAGTCAGTAGGTCATTTTGAAGTGGACCTTTCAAAAATACCGATAGATTTTTTTGCCGCCAGCGCTCATAAGTTTCATGGTCCAAAAGGGGTGGGCTTTTGTTATATAAGAAAAAGCTCAGGTTTGAAACCTCTTATTTTTGGTGGAGAACAAGAACGCGGTTATAGAGCGGGAACAGAATCTTTGCACAATATTGCGGGTATGGACGAGGCCCTAAAAATAGCATACAAAAATCTAGAAACTGAAAAAGCCTATATTTCTGAGTTAAAGCACTACTTCATATCCCAATTAAAGGCGCGCATTCCAAATTCTAGTTTTAATGGCAGTTGTGTTGACCAAACCAATAGCACTTATACCTTGGTCAATGTATGTTTGCCCATTGCACCAGAAAAAGCACCAATGTTGCAGTTTCAACTCGATTTGAAGGGTATTGCCTGTTCTAAAGGCAGTGCTTGCCAGAGTGGCAGTAGTCAGCAGTCTCATGTATTAACTGCTATTTTAGATGAAGACGCTTTAAAGAAACCATCCGTACGTTTTTCATTTAGTGTATTTAACACTAGGGAAGAGCTCGATTATGTCCTTGACGTGTTAGAGGACTTTGTTAAGTCCTGACGAAGATGTGTTTTGTCTCAGTGATACCCGATTTCTACATTAAGTGTATAGGATTTTAATTCCACTCCAATTAAGCCGTCCTGAAGTTATTTTTTAAGAATTGCTGAAGGGATTGATTTAATAGAGATGGAATTGGAGTTAACTTCAAGCACTTAAGGTAAACAATTAGTTTTATTATATGTAGAACTAAAGTCTTGCAGATAACCTCACATTAAAAACCCTAGGGGTTAAAAAATTGGGTATGGCAAATTGACGTTTGCTGTATACGTCCCTTACCCAAGTATTGGTAATTGAGTTTTGGTTATTGAACATGTTATAGATTTCGAAACCTATTGAGAGTTGTTTAAAGGGCTGCTTCCATTTGGCATTATAGCTTTTTTCTGGAGTCACGAGCACGTAAGAAATTCCTAAATCTGCGCGCCTGTAATCTCGCAACCGAATTTGAAAATCATAAGGATCGGCATAGCTTGGGGAACCGCCAGGAACACCTGTGTTATAGACTAAATTGAGGTACATTTTTAAATCTGGCATGTTAGGCACATAATCTTGAAACAGTATACCAAACTTTAAGCGCTGATCCGTAGGTCTTGAAATGAAACCTCGATTATCTATGTTTTCTTCAGTTTTTAAATACCCAAAGCTAAACCAAGATTCAGTTCCTGGTACAAATTCACCATTGATGCGCATATCCAAGCCATAAGCATAGGCCGTTGCATTATTTCTGGCGCGATATCTAATCCTTACATTTTCTAAAGTGTAAGGATTAACATCCGTTAGACCTTTATAATACGCTTCCGTAACCAGTTTAAAAGGTCTGTCCCAAATATTAAAGCTGTACTCGTTGCCCAAAACGATGTGAAAGGATTTTTGTGCTTTCACGTTGGGTTGAACTATTCCGGAAGAGTCTCTGAGTTCCCTGTAAAATGGTGGCTGGTAGTACATACCTCCAGCTACCCGAAACAACATGTCCTTTTCCCAGTTGGGCTTTATTGAGAATTGTGCCCTTGGACTAAAAACCGTTTGGGTGGTACTCTCTATGCCCTCTCCACTGACTGTCCAATTATGGGCACGGACACCAATATTATAAAACACGTCATTATTACCCCACGTGGTGCGCTTACTGTATTGTCCAAAGGCTTGTAAACGGTCAATTTTCACCTTATTTAACGCCCTTATATTCTCAAAGGCCGTTAATGGTCCAGAAAAGGGTTCATAAGGCTGTGGGTTGGGTTGACTTAAACTTGGCGGCCTTATTGAAAAGCCTGCAGAGTCAATGACTTCCCATTCTACAACGCGGTCCCTGATGTCTTCATGGGTATATTTCACGGACCACTCAAGGTTACTTTCGTTATCTATATCATAATCGCCTCTATGCTCAATATTTACAATAAAGGCATCCAAGTCGTTACGGGCGTGGGTAAGTTGGGAGCCAATACCCTCACTGAACTCAACATCTCCCAAGTTCTCGTCTCCTATGTTAGTGTTGACTTCTCCAAGGCGATATTGTGCGAGTATGTCAAAGTATTCCTGCTCCAAGGTATGGTAGGCAGAACCAATAAGTTTTAAGGTTAATTTTTCATTGGCAAAATAATTGGCCTTAAATGCACCAAAATACGTCTGGTATTCATCTTGTTCACGACCATCGTAAACAACCAACAAGGCTACCGGATCTTGTAATGTGCCAAAATTGGTTTGTCGGTTTTCTGGTTCGAAATTGTACTGGTTTAAGGAGATATTCCCTAAGAAATTTAAATGAAATTTATCGCTAAAGCGATAGGTAAGGTAGGTTTGCACATCTGCAAATACAGGCTCTACATTGCCTTGGGTTTCAAGATTGTTTAAAATTAAACTATTGTCTCTATACCTGACGCTGGCCAAGCCAGAAAATTTACCGTCCTTGGAGATACCTTCACCCGTGATACTCCCACCCAAAAGACTGAGGTCGGTTCTAATACCAAAAGCTACCGGTGTTCTGTAGGTAATATCAAGTACGGAAGATAATTTATCGCCGTATTTTGCTTGGAAGCCTCCGGCCGAGAAATCAACGTTCTGAACCATATCCGTATTAACAAAACTTAGACCTTCTTGATTTCCTGAACGAATTAAAAATGGTCTGTAAACTTCAATTTCATTAACATAGACCAAATTCTCGTCAAAATTACCGCCACGTACAGAATACTGGGTACTTAATTCATTTGAAATATTCACACCCGGTAAGGTCTTTAAAATATTTTCAACACCAGGTTGTGCCCCTTTGATGGTACGAATCATTTCAGGTGAAATCGAAGTAACCCCATCAACCGATTGTCTTGTATTCGTGTTTATAACTACAGTAGCAATTTGCTCTACATTAGTTTTTAAAACGGGGTTGAATTCTAATTCTTGACCATTTTTTAGATTGAACTTTACTTGAAGCTTTTTATAGCTTACATGCGAGAATACAATAGTCACTTCAATATCAGATGCGATTCTAAGCTCGTAAAAGCCATTTTCATTTGAGGCAGTCCCTTCACCTGTATTTGCCTTGATATTCACAGCATTTATAGGATTGCTGGCCTCGTCTAAAATAACACCTCTAATCACCGCAGATTGTGCCACTGAAAGAAAAGAAAACAACGATGTTAGCAGTACGAGAAGGTAATTGCGTTTCAAATACTTTGGTTTTATTTTCTAAAAAATGTTGCTTCAAATGTAGAACTATTTCCTACATTATCCGTAACAATTATCTTTAATTCATTTTTGGTGCTTTTAACAATATTATCATTAAAGTCGTGCACCAAGGTTTTTGTTTTGTAGTCGTATTCCATTAAAATCCATTGGCCATTTACAGTTGCTCTGTATTTGCTAATTCCCGAAAGGTCATCGTCAATTTTAACTTTAAGGTATCGATATTTACTAAGCCATTTCTTGTCAGTAAAATTTATGGGAGTTATGGTTGGGGGTTCAGTATCTGTAGCTAGAGCATAGGTCCCTAGGACATTACTTCCAGCGCTAAGGATATTTCCTTTCCTCTTGGTATACACGTAATAGGGTTTTTTATAGTTGCCGTAAAGTCTGGCAATAAACAATTTATCCTGATCTTCAGCTTTATAGTTGCTTATGTCGTAATTTATATAAAAGTTCTTTTGTAGGGGTATGGTATCCTCGCCAAGGAATAGGGTGTCGGAATTTACCCTAAAGTCTATAAAGGTGTCCTCATAGACCGTATTTTTATTAAAACTGACAGAAATATCCTTATCAGAAAGGGTGGTGTTTTCGTTTGAATAAACCAGTGCTCTGTTGCCAGTCTCTGAAGAGCGTTTATCTTGAACTGTTTGATAGCTTCCCGTTATGGGAATGTTAACCCAGGATTCGTTGTTTTCAAAATCTCGAATACGTATTCTGTAAACCGAGGAGGTACTGTCCTCAATTTTAACATAGCCCTTATCATAATCGTCTTTATAGAGACTTAAGGGGTTGTTGGACTCAACGAACAATTTTTGAATCCTCGATCTTTTGGTTTTGAAATATTCGTAATCAATAAGCCGCTTAATGTGTTTAGATTCATCAAAGCTGAAGCGCTTAAAATCTATCTCCAAGCTTTTAATACCGTTAAAGAATGTTTGAATATTACTCACGCCGTTTTTATTAGGTGCATAATCTTGCCTGTCATAGCTCACTATTCCAAAGCCAATACGACCATAGGCAGTGATATTTTCAACACTATAGCTTCCATCTGCTTTAGGAATTAAGCGCAAGGGGACACGCTCATTTTTTCCATTGATTACGGCCTTGTCGTCTTTAGGATAAGCATAAACACCAAGGACAAGAGGGGCTTTTGAATCTTTTGCCGTTATGCCGAAAAGCATTGGGTTTAATGGGCGTTCTGCATTATCCCTAACCTCAAAATGAAGATGTGGACCACCAGAGCCTCCTGTATTTCCCGAATATGCCACAATTTCGCTTTTTTCAATGGGCAACTCATCGGGAGTAGGGAAAACTTCAACCTCAAAACTCTCTTTGTCGTATTGACAATTCTTAATATAGCGCTCTAACCGTTCGGACAGTTTTTGAAGATGTCCATAAACCGTGGTATAACCATTTGGATGGGTAATGTATAGTGCTTTTCCATAACCGAAATGGGAAATTTTAATCCGACTCACATAGCCTTCTCCCGCAGCATAAACCCTAAGCCCCTCCTGTTGTTTCGTTTTTATATCGAGACCCGAATGAAAATGCGAAGAACGCAATTCCCCGAAGGTACCAGAAAGCACAATAGGAATATCCAGTGGACTTCTAAAATAATCCTGGGGGTATTCAGTTTGGGCATATACGGATACCGATATTAAAAAAAGCAGAAGAAACTTTGTCATACGATAGACTGTTAGGGCTAAAATATTAATTTGAAAATCATTTACAAATGTAGGATAGGGAATATTTTTCTAACGTCTAAGTTTTAACCTTGTTGTTTACATAAAAAATAATTGTAAAAGAATTGTTATTTATCAATAGGTATGTTAACTTTGTTTCAATGGTATTGAATTGCTTTAATGAGTAAAATCGAAGAAATTGTTGACGCTATTGAGAACAAAATCAGTAAAGTTCTTCATAAACAGGAGGTTTTAAAGCAAACTAATGACAAGCTTTCGGAACAACTTGAAAAGCATCAGCAAAAGATACTCGAGCAGCAAGATGAATTAGCATCCTGGGCTGAAAAATACGAGACACTCAAAATTGCAAACTCAATGCTTGGTAGTGACGAAAATAAACGGGAAACTAAGCTTAAAATAAATGCACTTATTAGAGATATTGACCATTGTATAAGTCAGTTATCGGAATAATAAGTCAGATTTAAAATGAGATGTCAGACCAATTAAAAATTAAACTTTCAATTGCTAATAGGGTTTATCCATTGACGATTAACCCCAAACAAGAAGAAGGTTTGAGAAAGGCTGCTAAGAAAATAGAAGCTATGATTGGTCAATTTGAGCAGAACTATTCTGTAAGGGACAAGCAAGATGTACTTGCTATGTGTGCACTTCAGTTTGCTGCTCAAGTAGAGCAAAAATCAATAGATAAGGAGTATGTGAATGAGGAAGTTCAAGAAAAATTAGTATTGTTGAACGACCTTTTATCCAACCATATCTAACTCGTACGTTCTTTAAAATACAAAAAGGTTACTGCCTACATTAGTTATATTTTTTGATAAACTCAACGTTAATTCTTTAAAAAGGGTGAGTTTAAATTGTAAAATCGTGCTGTTAGTGCCGAACTTGTTTCGGTATCTTGGACAGATTTTTGATCAGTTTGTTAGCCCTAAACTTGTTTTTAAGGAGTTTATACAGAATTCAGAACTGATGTAGGCTTTTTTTATATATAAACTAAATAAACAAAATGGATATAAACACAATTCTATATATAGTTGGAGGTCTCATTCTTGGTATTGTTTTAGGCTATGTCATAGCAAAATCCCTTGAAAAGGGCAAAGCGTCTAAATTAATCAACGACGCCCAGAACGAGTCTAAGTCTATCTTAAAGCAAGCCGCGGCTGACGCCGAAGCCCTTAAGAAAGATAAGATCCTTCAAGCTAAGGAAAAGTTCATTGAGTTAAAGTCAGAACATGAAAAGGTGATTCTGTCTAGAGACAAAAAAATGGCAGAAGCAGAAAAGCGTATTCGCGATAAGGAGTCCCAAATTTCAAGCGAGTTGTCAAAAGCCAAGAAATCAAATAAGGAATTAGAGGATAAAATCAAGGATTATGATTTCAGACTGGAGTTTTTAGATAAGAAACGCGAAGAGGTTGAGAAAACCCATAAAAGTCAGATAAAACAGCTAGAGGTCATTTCACAACTGTCTGCAGAGGAGGCCAAAGAACAGTTGGTGGAGTCCTTAAAACAAGAAGCAAAAACAGATGCCATGGCTTATGTCCAAGACAGGGTTGAGGAGGCCAAACTTACTGCACAGCAAGAAGCTAAGAAAATAGTAATTAACACCATTCAACGCATTGGCACAGAAGAAGCTATAGACAACTGTGTATCTGTCTTTAACATTGAATCTGATGATGTAAAGGGTAGAATCATAGGTAGAGAAGGACGCAATATACGGGCTATTGAAGCAGCGACCGGAGTTGAAATTATTGTAGATGATACCCCTGAGGCCATTATCTTATCTTGTTTTGATTCTGTACGTCGGGAAATCGCGCGCTTATCCCTTCATAAACTGGTTACGGACGGAAGAATCCACCCGGCTAGAATTGAGGAAGTGGTGCGTAAGACTGAGAAACAGATAGAACAAGAAATCATAGAAGTGGGTAAGCGGACGGTAATCGATTTAGGGATTCATGGATTACATCCAGAATTGATTAAGATGGTCGGTCGTATGAAGTACCGTTCATCTTACGGGCAAAACCTATTACAACACTCTAGGGAGGTGGCGAAGTTATGCGGCGTTATGGCTGCTGAATTAGGCTTAAATCCAAAAATGGCCAAGCGCGCAGGATTGTTACATGATATTGGTAAGGTGCCATCATCAGAGGCTGATATAGAAACCCCACACGCAATTTTAGGTATGCAGTGGGCAGAAAAGTATGGCGAAAAACCGGAGGTGTGTAATGCCATTGGTGCTCACCATGATGAAATTGAAATGACTACCTTGCTTTCTCCAATCATTCAGGTCTGTGATGCTATTTCAGGTGCTAGGCCAGGCGCAAGGCGGCAAGTACTCGATTCTTACATTCAACGATTAAAGGATTTGGAAGATGTAGCATTTGGTTTTACAGGTGTAAAAAAGGCCTACGCCATTCAGGCAGGACGTGAGCTCCGTGTCATTGTAGAAAGCGAAAAGGTATCGGATGAAAAGGCCGCAGGTCTGTCCTTTGAGATTTCCCAAAAAATCCAGACGGATATGACCTACCCAGGTCAAGTTAAAGTTACGGTCATACGGGAGACAAGGGCCGTAAATATTGCAAAATAGGAAACTACTAATTCAAATAAATGAAAAGGGTAATTGAGCAATCGGTTATCCTTTTCTACTTTCTAGGGTGGTATTTGTTTAACACCTCACTAAGATGCGAACGGTCAACGTGCATATAGATTTCCGTGGTGGTTATACTTTCGTGTCCTAGCATCATTTGTATAGACCTTAAATCGGCACCATTCTCTAAAAGATGTGTAGCAAAGGAATGCCTAAACGTATGGGGTGATACATTTTTTTTAAGTCCTGATTTTTCAACTAATTGTTTAATGATGGTAAATACCATGGCCCTGGTCATTTGCCGCCCCTTATAATTCAAAAAGACAATATCCCTCGAGTTTTGGTCTATTGGGATGTGACGTCTTATGTCTATCCAAATATTAATGTATTTCTGTGTTGATTTTCCAATAGGCACAAAACGCTGTTTATTCCCTTTTCCGGTAATCTTTACAAAGCCCTCTTCAAAAAATAAGTCAGAGAGTTTTAAATCAATTAATTCACTGACGCGCAGGCCACAACTGTATAAGGTCTCTATAATGGCTCTGTTACGTTCACCTAGATTCACGCCATTGTAGGAATAACTCAAATCAATCGTTGAAATCATAAGGTCTATGTCTTTTGTGGAAAGCGTGTCTGGCAGTTTCCTACCAATTTTTGGAGACTCAATTAAATCTAGAGGATTTGTGGATCTGTAATTTTCAAAGATGAGGTAATCAAAAAAGTTCCTAAGACCGGATATCAACCTGGCTTGGGATCGCGGATTTAAGGATTTTGAGACATTATAGATAAAGGCTTTTAATACCTCGCTCTCTATAGTTGTGGGTGAGGCTTTAATGGCATTCTCATCAATATAGCTGGTGAGTTTCTTAATATCAAAACTGTAGTTTTCAATAGAGTTTTTGGAAAATCCACGTTCAATTTTTAAATAATACTGATAGTCCGATAGCGCCTGATTCCATTTCATTTTTTAAAAATAAATAAAAACACTTTAGAATTGAAACAGACCAAGTAGAAAAGGAGGTTATTTGCAAACAGAAAAGGATGTCTGTGGTAATGATTGGATATTCTTTTACCTTATAACACAGGTGCTTTTTAATGATATTAAACAGGTTTTTCGTATATCTGGTGTCATTTTTTGTGCATTTACCTTAATAAATGTTAATAACTATTTATATAAATAATTTATATTCAGCAATATATGTATAAATGTTTACTAAATTGTTAATAAGTAGATTGGAAATTCTTAATAATTGGAAAAAATGTATTTTATTTGTATGTATCAATTTTAAAACTTAAACATTATGAAAAGAATTGCATTACTATTAACTGTTGCAATGATTAGCACATTTGCATTGCAAGCACAGACATTTAAAGTGGGAGCAACGTTAGGATTGCCTGCCGCAGATGCTGCTGACATCTCGTCATTTGTACTTGGGGTAGATGCTTACTATTATTTTACAGATATCGATTCCTTTATTGAAATCGGAGCAACAGCTGGATTTAGAAACTTTTTTGGAAAAGAAGAAGATATTTTGGGTCAAACCGTTCAATTCGATGATGCGCAATTTATTCCTGTTGCAGCTGCAGCACGTCTAAAACTATTTGGTATTGTTTCGGGTGGTGCGGATTTAGGTTATGCCTTTGGAGTATCTGATTTCCTTGATGGTGGTTTTTATTTTAGACCGGTCGTTGGGGTTGATATTGCAGATACAATAGAGTTAAATGCATCTTACGAAAATATTTCCGATGCTGCGACATGGGGTAACATAAATGTAGGTGTTTTATTCGAATTCTAAATAGCAAAGAACCGTTATAAGCTCTGACCAAAGAAGCTCGACGTGTTTTAACAGGAATTGGATAGTTGTATTTTTTACATATCATATGGTATTAATTATTAATGAAGTGATGTAAAAGTGCTAAAACTACTACCAAATTTAAATTAAACCGAAGCCAAGGCTTCGGTTTTTTTTATGTGGTTAGAACTTAACTTGAAAATTAACTTACGCACTTTTGGCAATTGTCATGTAGGATTGGTTTTTAAATTAGAATTAAGTGATTATCATTAAAAAGAGATGTATTCAGGTGAATTTAGCATACAATGAGTTTTTCAAATGAGCATTTATAACGATGAAATGTATATATTATAGATAAAAAGTAATATTTTATAAGTATTTTCTTGTGAGATATAATTTGAATGTATAGATTTGCCGACCAAATTAATTTTAAACAAAACTTAATCTATTATGAAAAATTTATTTTTAACTATTTGTGCAGTATTTGCTTTAGCGACTATTAATGCTCAGGAGGAAGCTGCAGCAGGATTCTCAAAAGGTGATGTCTTTGTAAGTGGTACTGTGGGATTTACTTCTTCTTCTCAAGATGATTCTAAGCAGAATAACTTGAACTTTTCACCTTCGGTAGGCTATTTTATTACAGAGAACATAGCTGCTGAATTTGGATTAATTGTTGGTTCTAACAAGATTGAACAAGGCGAATTCGAAAGAACAATTTCAGATTTTGGAGCTGCTTTGGGCGCAAACTACTTTTTTACGCCATCTAACAGATTCTCATTTGTTATTGGAGCTGGATTATCGTATGTCAATACAACAGACAAAGAAGATGGGTTTGAAGATGTAAAGATTAATACGTTCGCTATTGCTGTAGCTCCAGGAATTAACTACTTTGTCTCTAGTAATTTTGCGTTAAGGGCATCAATTGGTGCATTATCTTACTCAAGTTCTAAAGCTGATTTCGACGGAGCAGAAGCTCTTAATACCTTTGGATTAAACCTTAACTTGTCAGATATCAATTTTGGAGTGACCTACAAGTTCTAAAACAGGTAAACCAATATTACTTATTAAACCGAAGCAAATGCTTCGGTTTTTTTTTATGGCTGGTACAAAAAATAATGATATTTCTAATAATATATATTAAAGAAAACACTTACATTCGCCTTCAATTAAAAACTAAATTTACTATAATGAAACAAAATTTACTTATTGTCGCTTTAGCGATTGCCGCCTTCACTTCCATCTCAACTCATGCACAAATGAGAGAATCAGGAGACATTGAATTAGTGCCTTATATAGCCTATTCTTCAGCCTTTTTTAATGGTGATAATGCAGACTTCTATGATTATCGAACTTCTGTTTCTTTTGGCGTCAAGGGAGACTATTATTTTAATGATAGATGGAGCATACGTTCTGGTGTGGCTTTCGATGCTATGGGAGCGTCGTTTAATAACGGTCCAGATGTTGAATTAAATTATATCAGTGTACCGGTCAATGCTAATTGGCATTTTGGAAGTACAAGAAAATGGAATCTTAACTTTGGTCTGACTCCAAGTTTTTTAACCTCAGCTGAGGTGCAATCTGTAGATATAGCTGAAGAAGTCAGTTCTTTTAGCTTAGGTATTTCTTATGGAATAGGTTATAAAATTGAGATTTCCGAAGCGTTTAGTATTATGATTGACCTTCAAGGTAATTTAGGGATTTCAAATATCAACGACATTCCAGGTTCTGATATTAATCAAACAAATGCCTTTTCTTATTTAGGTTTAGGGGGTGTTTTTAGAATTTAACAACAAATATGATTTTTAAGAACCGAGGCTACATGTCTCGGTTTTTTTATGGTCTTTAATTAGTATATTTATATCATGAAGACAATTGCTATTATCAATGGCCCTAATCTCAATTTACTTGGGAAACGTGAGCCCGATGTTTATGGAGACGAATCGTTTGAGACCTATCTTAAAAAATTACAAAGCACATTTAATGGAGTTAGCCTGGAATATTTTCAATCAAATATAGAGGGCGAACTTATTGATAAGCTGCAGGATGTAGGTTTCAGCTATGATGGAATTATTCTAAACGCAGGTGCCTATACCCATACCTCTGTGGGTATTGGCGATGCTGTAAAGGCTATTTCCACACCTGTGGTAGAAGTACATATATCCAATACATTTTCTAGAGAAACGTTTCGGCATACGTCTTATATTTCTCCACATACCAAAGGTATTATTATTGGGTTTGGTTTAGAGAGTTATAAACTCGCCATAACCAGTTTCATTGATTAGTATGAAAAATGTACTGTTTGCTTTTGTGTTCAGTTTATACACTGTTAGTATTTCTGCCCAATCTCAGGTTGATTTTGGAGTTAAGGGAGGTGTCAACCTTACCTTTTTTGATGTGATTGAGGGTGATTTTGGCCCAAATGCGCAAGTCGATGTAGGCTACTATGGTGGTGTTTTTGCTGATTTTAAGATGGAGGATGGCTTTCATATTCAGCCCGAAGTCCTTTATATTGGAATCAGTGATTTCAGATTTTTAAATGTACCGATCTATTTGAAATACGATATTAAATACAATTTTCACATTCTCGTAGGACCAAGTCTCAATTATTTTTTTGATTTCTTCACAAATAAATTTAAGGTTAGGGCAGATATTACCTTAGCTTATGATTTAAGCGATAGGTTAGACCTGCATATGAAATACACCTTGGGTTTTGAAGAACTTTCTCCTGATGTTATATTTTTAGGTCTTAGTTACAGATTATAAATCCTACTACTTGTAATCTACTGTTCTCAGTGAATCACCATGTACACCATGCAGCTATACTAGTCATTAAGCGA
The DNA here is from genome assembly GCF_002266855.1 of Winogradskyella aurantia. Lineage (GTDB taxonomy): Bacteria > Bacteroidota > Bacteroidia > Flavobacteriales > Flavobacteriaceae > Winogradskyella > Winogradskyella aurantia. Next base: position 281,396 of record NZ_NGJN01000002.1, read on the forward strand.
AGTACTTTCATAAGCACCAATGTCGGGCTCGGTGGTATTTCTTGGCGTTCCTAAAATATCGTTACCTGCTGGCACTAGGGGTAGGGCATTACCATTGGCGGCAGAGTTGTTTCCAATGCGCATAAGGTTGTCAAAAGCGCCCTCAAAACCTGGATTTTGATTAAAGATATTCTCCTCGTAAAACAAGGTGTTTCCAAATTGGTAATTCCCTGTGTTCTCCAGATTGTCGTTGTCAAAGCGCAATAAACAATTGGTAAATTTAAAGTTAAAATCGCTGCCTTGGTTTTCCAATAGAAATTCCGGATTGTTATTGCCATAAACAATACAATTGGTAAAATTAGCCTCAGTGGGCAGAGGGTTTACTGTAACCGTATTGTCCGCATCTAAAATAAAATCATTTAAAAGTAAGGCAGGAAATTGTCTAAAGCTGTTATTCCAATAGTTAGTTATGGTACAGTGCGTAAAGTTATATGTACCGCCAAAGGTTCCCGCAAAGGCCGATTGCCCACAATTATTGATTATTACATTTTCTCCTGCGATTGAGGTTGCCCGACCTAAAATACCAAAGCTACTCGCGTTATAAATTTGCGAATTGGTAATGGTTAATTTGTCATTTACAGCAGCTTGGTTACCTTCTGAAAGGATGCCGATGGTAGCGTTCTTAATCGTAGCATAATTAATGGTGTTGTTAAGGCTACCATTAAATAACCAAATAGTTCCCCATTGGCCTGGTATGGACGCGAACAACGGTTCTAGTCGGTCGCCTTCTAAAATTACCTCGTTCTCTAAAGCCTCAAGGTCTGTGCTTAAATTTCCATTAATATTTAAAGTGCCATTATCGGTAACGATGATACCAGAATTGGCATGAAAGTGAACGCGCGTTCCCGGCTCCATGGTAAGCGTCTGCCCGGCACCAACGCCTGCGTACCCGTATATAACATAGGGCTTTTCGTTTGTAAAGGTCAACTCATCATCTTCCAAAAAACGACCTTGTATGGACGTTTCGTCCGGTTCACCATCGCCATTAACATCAAATACAAGGGTCTCAATAATTCCTGTATCTTCATTTCTATTAGGATAAATAAAGACGGCGTCTTTTACCAGAGTCACCAAATCCACATCTTGCTGCTCGTTACTAGCGTCAAAAAGAATTCTGTCGGTATATAAAAATTGTGTATCTGAATTGGAAAGACTTTCAATATCTATGGTTGTTTCAATAAAGATGAAGAGGCTATCATTAGCCAATACCTCTACATTCTCAAAGAATTTGCCTTCTTGTGCACCCTCTAGCCCAGTGCCGCCATCTACATTTAATCTGTAGAAAGAATTAACCCCGTTTTCTAGTTGAATAGTAGGAATGACGATATCGTCATCACTGCGATTATACACCTTTAAGTTGTAGGTGCTAGAGCCTATATTCGTAAAAACGGTATCTAGATAAACAGTATCTCTTTGGAATTCTAGATTTCCTGTACTTGGAGAAAATTCAAAATCCTTTCTACAAGAGCTCCAGAATATTAAAATAATTAAGCAAATTAAAAATGACAGCAATCGCTTCATACAGTGGTTTGATAAATAAAGGTTAAAAATATAACTTTTGAAGTTATCAATTATTATTCTCCCTAACAATTATAGATCGTTTTAATCCTTGCTTATGGATTCTTTGCCATATTGCTCTAGAAGCATTAAAAAGAGTTGACTATTAAGCACCAGATCCTCTAGAAGTTCCATTTTTTTACCATCCTTTAGTAATTCTGAACTCGGTTGTTTCGCAGCGTAGAAATCCAGAAACAATTGCCTTTTGTCTTGAGGTATTTGAAGCGATTCATCTAACAAGCGTTTATTAAAAAACGAACTGTTTTCAAAGAGGGAATCGAGTTGCCTGTAAGTCATGGGCCTAAAGGTCGGTATCTTTGAGCGCTTGCCTGTAAATAATTTGGCAACCTGCCCAATTAAATAAATAAAATCGACACCGTATTGCGAACCTTGGGGCATATAAAGCCCAGGGTTTCGCTTAATATCTTCCTGAATCAAAGTTTGAAGCTCAATGTTATAAGTGTCCTCCTCAAAAACAGGTTGCTCGGGCTCGCTTTTTATTTCTACTTCATCTAAGGTGTTGATTATGGTCTTAAGTTCAAAAACAGCTGTCTTTTCAAAATGGAATGATTCTAGGATCTCAACTTTTGGATGATGAAAAAGAGACTCAAAGGCCAAGGTGTCACCAACCCTAGCCGGAATACTAAAATCACCGTCTTCATTGGTAGCCGTAAGGCTATTTTGAGTTTTATTAAAAACCTTTACACCCTTAACGGTACTAGTGGCATCATACACCTTACCCATTAATGTTTGTGACAACATCGTATAATTACAAGATAAAAATAAAATAAGGCCTAGCGCAGAATATCGCATTTTTAATTCTTTCCAGCCTTAAAGAAATACGTTTAAAATTGATTTGGCCTGGAGATTAAAATAACTTTAACCTAAAGTTTTGTTAATCAAAAAGTGTTTTTACGGCTTCTGTGATCCGCGTTGGTCTTTTGGTTTCCTTGCTTAAAAAGCACCACTTGGTCGTTGAAGCAACAAGTAATTGACCTGTTGTGCTATTGAGAATCTCTACATGTCTTGTGGAAGTTACACCTTCAGATTTTGAGACAAAGGTTTTCAAGGTAAGAGTATCTCCTAAAAACGCTGGATTTTTATAGTCTATATGATGGGAGAGAAGTACCCAAAAGTATGCACTTAATATATCGTCTGTTGCATTCTTGAGCCAATGGGCCTGTGCGATATCTTGTACCCATTGCACATAACGTACGTTGTTAACGTGTTGAAGGTCATCTAAATCAGATGTCTGTACCGTAATGGATGTTTCGAAAACCTGCAACCCTATTATTTCTTTTTAATGGTGACCTCGAAGAGCTTATCCCAGTTTTTACCCGTCACAAAAATGGTCTGGCGCTCTGGGTTGTATGCAATCCCGTTTAAAACATCTAAATCGTCGTGCTGTGTTACCAATTTTTTGAGGGGTTTAAAATCAATTACACCTTCAACACCGCCAGTTTCAGGATTTATAATTACCACGCCATTGCGCTGATAGATATTGGCAAATATTTTGCCATCGACCCACTCCAGTTCGTTAAGACTAGGGATTTTACCTTTTTCGGTGTAAACTTCGATATGACCTTTTTCCGTAAGGTCATCGGGGTTTAAGATCCAAATTTTTTCAGTACCATCTGACTTGTACAAGACGTCTCCATTATTGCAGATTCCCCAACCTTCCTTACTTGTTCCATATTTGAAACTGCTTAATTTCTCAAAGGTGTTGACATCATAAATAAATCCGGTTCTAGCGCGCCATGTTAACTGATAGATTTTATCGTTGAGAATAGTCAAGCCTTCACCAAAATACTTGTCGCCCAAATTTAAATTCTTCAAGACTTCTCCAGTTTCAAAATTGATTTTTCTAAGTTTAGACTGTTCGTACTGACCCGTGCTCTCAAAAAGCTCATTCTTATAAAATTCTAGACCTTGTGTGTAAGACGTAATATCATGGGGATATGTGTTTACAACTTCATAGCTGTATATTGTTGGAACAACATTATTGAAAACTTTTATGGATTTTGAAATGGTGTCGGTACGATCACCATACCTAATTTGGGCTGTTATGGTTTTGTTTCCTAATGTGACCCCTTCTAAAATGTCATTTGGACCAATTGGTTTTTCGTCTATTTTGTAATTGACTTCAGATATACTTAATTGCTTAGGGTTGTTAATTTCTAATTTTAAGGTGTCACCTAGCCTAAACGACGATTCACTTGTATTAATTGAAAATGGAGAGCTTTCTTGCGATTTTTTATCGCCGCAAGTGAAACTAATAAGCGCTAATAAAATAAGAATTATATGATTGACTGACCGCATGAATTTTTTTATAAATTTTTGTCGAAGTTATTAAATAAAATTCAGTGTAAAAAGCATTGCCCAAGTATTAAAAGATTGTATCTTTGCACCCGGCAAGTCCTACACAACCAGCTCCTGCTTAATCCTCCAGGGCGGGAACGCAGCAAAGGTACGCGGTCGTAGCGGTGTGATGTAGGTAGCTTGCCGTTTTTTGTGCCATAAAATCAAATCTAGGAAGTGCGCTATTAAGACCTTTTTTTGGATTGACCTTTCCGGTGCAACTTCTAATCTCTTTTAAACACTATAATAGTTTAGGAATTTGTATTTTCGGCATGAAAATGTCAATCACATTATGTCTAAAGTAGTTTTGATAACAGGAGGGTCTTCCGGTATCGGAAAATCTGTTGGTGAGTATTTAGTTGACAAAGGATTTCAGGTCTATGGAACGAGCCGAGAGCCTAATAAATATCCCGATTCAAAATTTCCACTTTTAACCTTAGACGTCACCAAACCCGAAACCATTTCGCATTGTATTTCTGAAATGTTAGAACGTACAACTAGAATTGATGTGCTCATTAACAATGCCGGTGCAGGCATTACTGGGCCTATAGAAGAGATTCCAGACCAAGAAATAAAACGAAATTTTGAAACTAATTTTTTTGGTCCTATTAGTGTGATAAAAGCTGTTCTGCCGAGTATGCGTGCGGCAAATTCGGGACTTATTATAAATATTACCTCCATTGCCGGATATATGGGACTCCCGTATAGAGGTATATATAGCGCAAGTAAAGGTGCGCTAGAAATTCTCACTGAAGCGTTTAGAATGGAGCTCAAGCCATTTAACATAGAAATGTGCAATGTTGCCCCAGGAGATTTTGCAACGAATATTGCGGCCGGCCGTTATCATGCACCACTTTTAGACACCTCTCCATACAAGAAGAAATACGGTGAAAACCTTGAGATCATGAATAACCATGTGGATGAGGGCAGTGACCCAAAGGATATGGCCAATGTCATTTATAAAATAATCAACACGGACCGTCCTAAAATACATTATAAGGTAGGTAAGGTTATGCAAAAGTTTTCAATTGTCCTAAAGCGATGTCTCCCAGGCAAGGTTTATGAAAAATTACTCATGAAGCATTACAATCTATAGAAGTTGGTACGCTATTTGAAGTGCTATTTCTAAAATAAGCTGTAATGAAAACTCTAAAATTTTTACCGTTGCTAGGGTGCATTTTACTTTTTGGCTGCAATGATTTTTGGGAATGTCTAATCGATAGAAGACCAGAGCTAGAAAATAAAACTTTTCCAATTGGCTCAACGGAAACCTATTATTATGTCGATGTTTCCGCGGAAATAAAAAATGAACCAAGAGATAATGATTACGACTATTTTTTTGAATTCGCCGAACCCTTACCCGAAGGCTTAGATTTTTTTGTCAATTACAGAACTATAAGTATAGAAGGCACACCTGAAGTAACGGGGACCTATCAAATCGTCTTGAATCTATTTGTTGATGGACCGTTTAGGGATGGCTTTGGTGAAGAAGACTCTGAATTATGTGAATACAACACTTCAAAAACTTACACCTTGATTATTGAGTAATACGGAACAAAGCTTCACATTTATTTGTTAATATGTTTTAACGACTTAATTAAAGTCAAGCCCTTAAGAAGTCGTATTTTTGCAAAATAAAACTTACAACAATTCAAATTTACATTTCATGAAATTTTTTATTGATACAGCCAATCTCGAGCAGATTAAAGAAGCTCAGGATATGGGTATTTTAGATGGTGTTACTACCAATCCTTCCTTAATGGCTAAAGAGGGTATTACTGGAGTTGATAATATCATGAAACATTATGTTGATATCTGCAATATTGTAGATGGTGATGTTTCTGCTGAGGTCATTTCTACTGATTTTGATGGTATGGTTAGGGAGGGGGAAGCTTTGGCAGAACTCCATGATCAAATCGTCATAAAATTACCAATGATAAAAGACGGAATCAAAGCGTGTAAGTACTTCTCTGATAAAGGTATTAAAACCAATGTTACTTTAGTATTTTCTCCAGGTCAAGCTCTTTTAGCGGCAAAAGCGGGTGCTACCTATGTATCCCCTTTTATTGGACGCTTAGACGATATTTCAACCGACGGTCTTAACTTAATTGCTGAGATTCGTCATATTTATGACAACTATTCTTTTGAAACAGAGATTCTAGCAGCTTCCGTGCGTCATACCATGCATATTATTGATTGTGCTAAATTGGGTGCGGATGTTATGACTGGACCATTAAGTTCTATCGTCGGACTTCTAAAGCATCCATTAACCGATATAGGTCTTGAAAAGTTTCTTGCAGATTATAAAAAGGGTAATTAAGCAGGTAGACTTAAAAGTTTTGAAAGAGCATCTTATTTAGTCAATGAGATGCTTTTTTGTGTAAGTTCCTCAAGCGTTTTGTCAAATTTAGAATGGAATATATTAGCATTGGGATGTAAAATATTACTGTTTTCATCAACAATAATAGCTTTATTTAAATAGTTGACAGCTAAAGTTTTAAGCGCTTTTTTGGAGTTCTTGAATTTATATTCTTTTTGTGTAGGGAAATTATAGTTTCTAATGACGTCCTTCCAGTATTTATCGTCGTTGTCGTTAATATAAATGGAAATGAAATCCATATCAGGAAATTTTTCTTTTAATTGCTTCACCTTATAGTGGCTGTTCCTGTACTGTGACTTAGAGTGCGAAGACCAGAAATAAATTATCGTTGGTTTGGTTATTATGGAATTGAGGTTGTGTTCAGTTTGGTCGTAATTTACTAAAGCTAGGTCTGGTAAAGGGTTTCCTTGCCTTAGTAGTTCGAGGTTACTGACCAATTCCATCATGTACTCTTTGTCTTTTTGGTTTGTACTTTTCTGAAGATAATAATCCAACATTTCGGCAGCTTCAGCCTGAGTGTGATTATGGCTGATGTAGTCTCTAGCCTTGTACTTCAATAAGCGATTTTTTATGATTTCATTTTCTATAATACTATCTATTAAATCTAACTTTGATTTGTTGTAATCCATGGAGTGCCTGTTAAACTTACTGTGGTACGCATTGCTTTTGTAATACGCGTTTAAGGCTAGGTTATCTATATGGGAAAATAAAAATCGGTTGTAAGCAAAGAAACTACTTAGGTGAGCAGCGTTGTAGTTTATTGTATCTCGGTAGGAATAAAAGCTTTCAGGTAGATCCTTAACATGAATAAGTTTGTTATTACCAAAATAAGCAAAAGGATAAATTTCCTTATCCGCTAAAGCGCTATAGTTAATGTAGGATTCAATAATGGTCTTAAAAAAATCAGACTCATTATTATTTTCTAGAAATTTATAAAATTCATTCAACTGCTTTTGGCGACGATTTTCAACAAATGCATCGAACTCTTCAGGTTCCATTTTCGCATTCTTTACCAACTTTTTAGCCTCATCATCTATGTATAAATACGTTTTAATGAGATAGTTGTTCTTCTTGGCACCCTCACCTGTAAAAACCAAGGATTCATCAAAGTCATAGGTATTAAGCCTAAACATGATACTGTCATTTGGTTCTACAATAAGCATCTGATATTCCCCGCCATGGGCAATAGTATAGAGACCTGCTTGAACCTCGGGAATTTTATAATTGAATCTGTTGTTGTTGTCTAACATAATGGAGTCCAAAAGTTCTCCATCGGCATCATAAATAGCAACACTGGTATTTTTAGGGTTAACGATTTCGCCACCAATGTAAGCATAAGATTCCTTGTCATTACTACTGAACTTACAGCCAATAGCAATGGCCAATAAAAGAAAAACAGGAACAGCGTATCTGGAGAGCATGAAAGCCTAAGTATAAGTTAGATATCAACAAAAATATGGGTTGGACGGGTCATGTCTTGTTAATGCCTCGTTAAATCTTGTTATACGGTTCATTTATTTCGTCTAATGGCTTTATTTTTCTACTTTTGCGGCAATTTTAAAAGGCAAAATATGTTATCAGTTTCAAATTTATCAGTTCAGTTTGGAAAACGTGTACTTTTCGATGAGGTCAATACTAGTTTCAACTCAGGTAATTGTTACGGTATTATTGGAGCTAATGGTGCAGGAAAATCGACATTTCTAAAGATACTTTCCGGTAAGATGGACCCGACGTCTGGTCATGTTCATTTAGAACCTGGTAAACGTATGTCTGTTTTAGAACAAGACCATAACAAATACGACTCAGATACGGTTTTGGAAACGGTTCTGAAAGGCAACAAGCCGCTTTATAAACTAAAGTCTGAAATCGATGCACTTTATGCTGATTACACGGATGAGAATGCAGAAAAGATAGGAGAGCTACAAGTGCAGTTTGAAGAAATGAACGGTTGGAATGCTGATAGTGACGCAGCTGCAATGCTGTCAAATTTGGGTATCAAGGAAGATTTGCATTATTCATTGATGAGTGATTTAGATGGTAAGCAGAAAGTTCGGGTGCTTTTAGCGCAGGCCTTATTTGGAAACCCCGACGTTTTAATCATGGATGAGCCTACCAATGATCTAGATTACGAGACTATTACTTGGTTAGAAAACTTCTTGGCCAATTATGAAAACTGTGTAATTGTGGTATCTCATGACAGACACTTTTTAGATGCCGTCTGCACACATATTTCTGATATAGATTTCGGAAAGATTAATCATTTTTCAGGAAACTATACCTTTTGGTATGAGTCATCTCAGTTGGCAGCCAGACAACACGCACAGCAAAATAAAAAAGCGGAAGAGAAGAAAAAGGAACTTGAGGAATTTATCCGTAGATTTTCTGCTAACGTTGCAAAATCTAAACAGGCAACCAGCAGAAAGAAGATGATTGAAAAGTTGAATATTGCTGATATAAAGCGTTCTAGTCGTCGTTATCCAGCCATAATTTTTGAGCGTGAGCGCGAAGCTGGTGATCAGATATTAAATGTTAAAGGTCTTTCGGCTAGTTTAGATGGAGAAACGCTTTTTAAAGGTATAGATATCAATCTAAACAAAGGAGAAAAGGTGATTGTATATGCCAAGGATTCTAGAGCAACAACAGCCTTCTATCAAATAATCAATGGAAAACAAAAGGCCGATTCCGGTACCTATGCATGGGGTGTTACCACGACACAGTCTTACTTACCGCTTGACAATAGTGAATATTTCAATAACAAGCTAACTTTGGTTGATTGGTTAAGGCAATGGGCAACCACTGAAGAGGAGCGGGAAGAAGTTTATATTCGTGGATTTTTAGGTAAAATGATTTTTAGTGGAGAAGAAGCTTTAAAAACAGCGAACGTATTATCCGGTGGTGAAAAGGTGCGATGTATGTTAAGTAGGATGATGATGATGAGAGCTAATGTTCTAATGCTAGATGAGCCAACAAATCATTTAGATTTGGAAAGTATTACCGCTTTTAATAATTCTCTAAAGAATTTTAAGGGCACGGTCATGTTAACGACACACGACCATGAGTTCGCACAAACCGTTGGAAATAGAATCATAGAGCTAACACCAAATGGGGTTATTGATAGGTATATGACCTTTGATGACTATATGAACGACAAGAAAATAAAAGAGCAACGTGAAAAAATGTACACGGTTACCGCTTAATGTTTAGAGTTAAAGCCAAAAAACAAACTATACAATTCTTGATGCCAGATTATCTCTATTAGGCCTCCATTTCGGCCTTGACCTGATTTACAACCTGCATAGCCTTTTCTAGTTCATCGTTGTTTACAAAAACCTCTTGCCAACCATTGTTTATGGAGCCTTGGCCACCAAGCCTCTGTGATTCACCTTGGTCCTTAATGATTGGTGTAATTCCAATATTTTCTAATCCAGCTTTGACCCTAGTAACCATAATAAAATTACTCTCAAAAACTTTAGTGTATTCTGATTCTGACATGGCCTTTTTTTATTGAGTTTATGAATAGAAGATACAAAAAATTCTCAAGATTTACAATCTTTTTTAGGTGAGGCTAAACGTTTTTAGGTTCTTATTTTTTTAACGGATTTTAGGAGTGATTTAGCATAGCGTTAACTTTTCCACATAAGAAAATTGACCCCTCGTTTTGTATCTTTATATAACGTCAAATTCTTTAAAATCAATTGTTATGAAATCAAAATTAATGTTAATTCCTCTTGCAATATTATTGCTCTTTAATTGTGCTGTTATTAGACCAGGAGAAGCCGGTATGAAACAAAAATTAGGGGAACTAGAGGATAAGGTAACCACGCAAGGTACTATATGGTATAATCCATTTACAACAAAGGTGGTCAAGGAATCTATTCAAACCAATAATTTAGAACTATCCCTTAATCTACCAACAAAAGAAGGACTTAGTGTTACTTCTGAAATTTCTATTTTATATCGTTTGGAAGTAGATCGTGTTCCAGAAATTCTTGAGAAGATAGGTCCTAATTATACAGGTGTTATTACTAGTGTTTTCAGGTCCGCTTCTGCCGATGTGTGTTCTCAGTTTTTTGCAAAGGATATGCATTCAGGCAGACGTGCCGATATAGAATTGGCTATTCAAGATAAAATGCATGAAAATTTGAATAAGCAAGGCATTAATATTGAGGCTGTACTGATGAAGAGTATTCAATTACCTAGTGGTCTCTCCACTAGTATTGAGCAAAAGCTACAAGCAGAACAAGACGCAATGCGTATGGAGTTTATTTTGCAGCAAGAAAGACTGGAAGCACAGCGCAAAATTATAGAGGCTGAAGGCACTCGTGATGCTCAAAAAATTTTATCTGAAGGCTTAACACCAGCAATAATCAAAATAAGAAGTATCGAAGCTTTCAAGGAATTAGCAAAGTCAGCAAATAGTAAAGTCATTATTACAGACGGAAAAACACCGTATTTAATCAACTCAGAAAAAACTCCAGAAGAACAGTAACGTCTTTTAAAAAAAAACCTCGATTTAGATTTATCGAGGTTTTTTATTTGACCTAAAATTAAGCGTTAAAGTATTTGCTGTCCCAAATTGCTGTGTTGAAATTCTTGCCTGCAGCAAAGCCATAATAAATGACCATGGCGGCTATGGACTTAAACATAAAAAAGAAAATCATTCCCGCTTGGGAAGAGTTTGGCTCATTTGAAAAAATACCCTCTGGAAAAAGTGCCGTAGCAAATAGGCTAACCAACAATGTGGCAATGATAAGATTTGTGAAAGTTTTGTAGGGCCACATTAGTAATTTTCTAAAGGGATTTAAATCATTACCCCACTTATGGACTAAGTAATAATAACCGTTGCCTATTGGAGCAAACAGTAAAGGGTCATCCGCATTTTCCAATTTAAACAATTTAGAAGGCGCTATAATTTTAAAACCCTTTAATTCGGTATTGTGTTCTTTTTCCAACTGCTTTATTTTTGAAACAGCTTCATAAGGCAATTGCCCTTTAAAGTATTTGGAGTCCAAAAAACGCAAGCGATAATCTATACAGATTGTTTTAATATGCTCTATATGGTAGATGTTTTCAGTTGCCAGTAAATCGAAGTTGAAATCATTTCGATCTGACGGTTTTCCCGACTGAAGGGTGTCGACAATGCGTTCATCCTTGCTGTCGTCATTTGTCAAAATATCACGAACAGCATTTAGGATATGGTCTTCAGTAATAGATTTATTTTTTAAGCGACTAAGCTTCTCCTCAATATTCGTCTTTTTCAATAGCATATGCGTTTTTGTTTTTAAAGTTAATAATGAAAATCATCCTGTACAAGTCTTTAACATTTGTGTTTAACATTTCCATTGATATTCTCATTTATTCAGTCATTTACTTAAACAAAATAAGGTTTTGTATTTGTCTTTTAAATTTTAAAAATGATTGCTATAGATGTCGTCTATTGAAAAATAAAAAGATAGTATGTGTAAAAAAATGGAATCGCAGTTTTATTTCATAATTTTAAGATTCGAAAAATAAAACGAATAAAAAGATATGGACAACACAGGAAACCACAACATTAACAGTAGCGATGCAAGTAAGTGCCCTTTTTTGAGTGGCACACAGAAGATAACTGCTGGTGGAGGTACCAAAAATAGAGATTGGTGGCCAAATGAGCTTAAGCTCAATATTTTAAGACAGCATGCTGCAAAGTCAAATCCCCTAGGTGAGACTTTTGATTATGCTAAGGAATTCAACAGTATCGATTTTCAAGAATTGAAGCAAGATGTCATCAACGCCATGACAGACTCTCAAGATTGGTGGCCAGCGGATTATGGTCATTATGGAGGTTTTATGATTAGAATGGCTTGGCACAGCGCAGGAACCTATAGAGTAGGAGATGGCCGAGGTGGTGCAGGCGGTGCTAATCAGAGGTTTGCTCCAATTAATAGCTGGCCAGACAATGGCAACCTTGACAAAGCGCACTTACTCCTATGGCCAATAAAAAAGAAATATGGCAAAAAAATATCTTGGGCTGATTTAATGATTTTGGCAGGGAACTGTGCTCTAGAATCCATGGGCTTTAAGACCTTTGGATTTGCTGCTGGTCGCGAGGATATTTGGGAACCAGAACAAGATGTCTATTGGGGAAGTGAGACAGAGTGGGGTGCAAATGATGAAAGATATGAAGATGGAGAGTTAGAAGGGCACTTGGGTGCTGTAATGATGGGTTGGATTTATGTAAACCCTGAAGGGCCAAATGGTAACCCTGATCCATTAGGTTCCGCTAAAAATGTAAGAGAGACATTTGGCCGTATGGCTATGAACGATGAAGAGACTGTGGCATTAGTTGCTGGAGGTCACACCTTTGGAAAAGCACATGGTGCGGCAGACCCGAACAAATATGTTGGACCAGAACCACATGGAGCTTCCATAGAAGAAATGAGTACAGGGTGGAAAAACTCATATCGTACTGGTGTTCTAGATGATGCCATTACAAGTGGTATAGAGGGAGCTTGGACACCCAACCCAACCCAATGGGACCATGATTATTTTGACGTTCTATTAAATTATGATTGGGAACTTACTAAGAGCCCTGCTGGCGCTCACCAATGGAGACCGACCGCTGAATCTAATGCGAGAATGGCACCAAAGGCGGGTGATCCAAATGGGAAGCAAACCCTTATGATGACCACAGCAGATATTGCTTTAAAAACCGACCCGGCTTATTTGGAAATATCTAAAAAATTCCACAAAGACCACAAAGCTTTTGAGGACGCTTTTGCCAGAGCGTGGTACAAATTAACACATAGGGATATGGGCCCAATTGACCGGTATCTCGGCCCGGAAGTTCCAAAAGAAGAATTATTATGGCAGGACCCTATTCCTAAGGTAAATTACACCTTGAGCGATGCGGATGTTTCTAAACTCAAAAAGATGATATTGGTGTCAGGTCTTTCAATTCCGCAACTAATATCTACGGCATGGGCTTCGGCATCTACATATCGAGATTCTGATAAAAGAGGTGGTGCCAATGGTGGTCGCTTACGATTAGAGCCGCAGCGTAGCTGGGAAGTGAATAACCCTAAAGCGCTAGATAAAGTTCTAAATGTATATGAAGGAATACAAAAAGATTTTTCAGGAACAATCTCGATCGCCGATTTAATTGTGCTTGGAGGTGTAGTAGGTGTTGAGGAAGCTGCTAAAAAGGCTGGTTACGACATTACAGTTCCTTTTTCTGGTGGACGCGGTGATGCATCGCAAGAGCAAACCGATATAGAAAGCTTTAATTATCTAAGACCTTTAGCAGACGGATTCAGAAATTATATTAAATCTGATTTACAAATTGCCGCCGAGGATTTACTAGTAGATCGTGCAAATCTCCTTTCATTGTCTATTCCAGAAATGACCGTGTTGGTAGGTGGTTTAAGAGTGTTGGGCGCTAATTACAATGGGTCAAAGGATGGTGTGTTTACTGACCGAGTAGGCACATTAACTAACGATTTTTTCACGAACATTCTTGACATGGCCTATACTTGGAGTCCATCTGAAGGAGATGAGCGTTACTTCGAAGGAAGAGATCGCAGAACAGGTGAACTTAAATTTACAGCTACCCGAGCTGATTTAATTTTTGGTTCAAATACTGAATTAAGAGCCGTTTGCGAAGTGTATGGCGCCAATGATGGTGAAGAGAAATTCATCAAGGATTTTGTTAAGGCATGGGTTAAGGTTATGAACCTTGATCGTTTTGACTTAAGAAAATAATTTTTGACTCTATTAGAACAATTAAAAGGAATGTGCTGTAAAGTACATTCCTTTTTAAATATTTAGATTTAAAGTTATGAATGCCACCGAATTATTTTTTAGTACAATCCAATCGGGGAATTTAGATAATGTAAAATTACAGTTAACGCATAATCCAGATTTAGTGAACAAAACGGATGCGCGAGGCTTCACACCACTAATTTTCGCTACCTATTTTGGGCAAGATGACATTGCAAAATATCTCATTGATAAGCGTGCAACTATAGACGCTGTAGATGCCTCTGGAAATACTGCCCTAATGGGTGTCTGTTTTAAAGGTAACACTAAACTCACGCGTTATTTATTGAATCACGGAGCTGATGTAAACCTTTCTAATAACAAAGGCACAACGCCTTTGATTTTTTCCTGTATGTACAATAAGATTGAAAGTGTTAAAGTACTATTAGAATATAAAGCCGATTCTTCTGCCAAGGATAGCGAAGGCAAGACCGCCTTAGATTATGCTCGCGAGAACAGCTTTTCTGAAATTGTAGACCTTTTGGAATAGATTACTTGTCTCTCAGCATTTTAATCTTAATCTTGAAAGCTGCGAATATTAAGGTCATAAATGGACTTATGATACTAAAAAAGGCAAATGGAATGTAGGCTGTAGCTCCAGCATATCCGAATAAAACCTTTGAGTGGTAAGCTCCACAAGTATTCCATGGTATAAGCACCGAAGTTACCGTACCGGAGTCTTCAAGTGTTCTACTTAAATTTTCAGGAGCTAGCCCTCTATCTTCATAAGCTTTTTTAAACATTTTACCAGGAACCACTAGTGCTAAATATTGGTCCGATGCTGTGACGTTAAGCGCTAAACAGCTAGCTACAGTACTAGCAAAGAGTCCAAAGATAGATGTTGCTCGTTTCAGCAAGGCATCCGTAATTCTAGAAAGTGCGCCAATGGCATCCATAACACCACCAAAAACCATTGCACAGACAATAAGCCAAATTGTCCCCAGCATTCCCTTCATACCACCAGCCGAAAATAAATCATTCAATTCTTCACTCGTCGTTGTTACCGAGGTGTCTACAGTTAAGGCATTCATTACACCTCGGTAAGCCGATTGAAAATTTAAGGTTTCAGCACCTGCAACAGTTGCTACTATATTTGGTTGAGCAATGATTGCAGCTACGCCTCCTAATAATGCGCCAAGTAATAAGGCGATTAAAGGCGGTGTTTTTTTGATGATCATACCAATGACCAAAACAGGAACAACAAATAGCCATGGGCTTATAGTAAAGGCACCCTTAATGGCATTGAGTTTGTCTGAAATTTGCGGGGATCCTGAAGTATCTATACTAAAACCAATTATAATAAATATAATGAGAGTGATTACTATTGTGGGAATGGTGGTAAGTGACATATATTTGATATGACTAAATAATTCACCGCCTGCCATTGCTGGAGCAAGATTGGTTGTATCACTGAGCGGAGACATCTTATCTCCAAAATAAGCCCCAGAAAGTACCGCACCAGCAGTCATGCCAATGGAAATACCTAACGTTTCCCCAATACCGACTAAAGCTATACCAACCGTCGCTGAAGTTGTCCAGCTACTGCCCGTGGCAATTGAAATTATGGCACAAATTATAACGCATGCAGCCAGAAATATAGTAGGATTTAAAATTTGAAGGCCATAATATATCATTGTTGGTATAATACCACTAATAAGCCAAGTCCCGGCTAGGGCACCAACCATAAGCAAAATCAAAAGGGCACCTGTTGTGGATTTCACATTCTCGGCAACTTCACTTAGCATACGCTTATACGTCACCTTATTCAAAAATCCAACAATCGCGGCTACTGTTGCTCCCATAAGAAGGATAAATTGATTACTTCCACTTAAAGCATCATCTCCATAGACATAAATATTATAAGCTAACATTCCTATTAAAGCAATCACTGGAATTAAGGCCTCCCAAATACTTAGTTCCGTATTCGAAACTATTTTTTGGTCTTCCATTTCAAATTCAGAAATATTCTTTTCGTCTTCCATAGCCCTTATTTTGGTTTGTAATGTTACGATTTTGCCTAGCGATTTGCAAATGCATTAATTGCGTATTTTTACAGCTGTAATTATGGATTCATTAACTCAGATAGTATTAGGAGCTGCTTGTGGTGAAGCAACACTCGGAAAGAAAATAGGGAATAAGGCCATGCTTTTTGGAGCCATTGGTGGTACAATTCCAGACTTAGATGTCATTGTGGGCAGGCTTATTTACAGAAATGAAATACATGCTTTAGTGTTTCACAGGGGTTTTATGCATTCCTTTTTATTCGCTTTTATAGGAGCCTTTGCCTTTGGCTGGCTAGTTTTTAAATTATATGATAAAGGAAAACGGACGGGTACTACGGTCTTAAAGGATTGGATAGGGTTGTTTTTTTGGGCGTTGTTTACACATCCCATTTTAGATAGTTTTACGCCATACGGCACCCAACTTTTTGCGCCTTTTTCCAATTACAAGGTTGCCTTTAACAATATTGCGGTAGTTGACCCTTTGTACACCGTGCCTTTTATAGTGCCTCTGATAATGGCAATGTTCTATAAACGAACACATCAACGTCGGAGACATTTACTTTTTATAGGTGTAGGACTGAGTTCCATATATATGATAGCAACCCTGTTTAACGAAAATTATGTGGAAACAATCTTTGAACAGTCATTAAAGGACAACAAAGTTATGTACGAACGGTTCCAGGTACAGCCAACCATTTTCAACAACGTTTTATGGTATGGTGTTGCTGAGACTAGGTCATTTTATTATTTCGGGTTTTTCTCCCATTTCGATAAGGAGAAAAATTTTAAGAATTGGGCTAGGATAGAAAAACATCATGGCTTACTCCCAATGCAGCACAAGGACTTAGCTTTACTGGCTTGGTTTAGCAATGACTATTACAATATCACCGCAACGAATGAAGAAGATGAATATATTTTTGATGACCTGCGCTATCCTTTACTGAATCCAGACGATGCATCATCCACTTTATTTTCATTCACCCTCATAAAAAGAAGTGGTCGATGGGATATTAAGAACCGCATTCCCAAACTGAACGAAGACCCAACTATCGAATCCCTTTTTGGACCAATGTTCAAAAGATTAAAAGGCGAATAATCCGTGTTTACTCTACACGTGACAATCCATTATCCTTCAATTGATTCTGCTTTTAAAATTTTCAAATCCATCATGCATTGCTTCATCATTTCAAAAGTTCGTTCAATATCGGCGTCTAATCCTATTGAAAATCGAATTAAGCCATGACTTAACCCCATTTCCTTTTGTTCATCTTCAGGTATTTCAGAAGACGTAGAACTTCCTGGGGCAGAGAATAGGGTTTTATAAAACCCTAAGCTTACCGCTAAATAGCCAAGGTTTCGCTCCTGCATTAATTCCATTAATGTATTAGCCTTATCTAAACTGCCAACATCTATAGTTAGCATGCCACCGAAGCCATAGGCCTCGTTCATCATAGTTTTAAACAACTCGTGCGACGGATGGGCTGCTAAACCAGGATATACAGGTTTTAATCCTAAACCTTCAAATTTTTGAGCTAAAAAGAGAGCATTTTTACTATGTTGCTGCATCCTAATATGTAAGGTTCTAAGATTTTTTAAAATAGAAGCTGAACGCAAGCTATCCATTGTAGAGCCAAGTAACATTGCGGCCCCATCATTGACGTTTCGTAACTCATCTATAAAATCTTGTGTGCCGCAGATAACACCACCAACAGTATCACTTGACCCATTAATGAATTTCGTAAGACTGTGGATTACGATATCTGCTCCTAATTTTTTTGGCGAAATAGATAAAGGAGAAAAGGTGTTATCGACAACGAGTTTTAAGCTATACTTATTGGCTATTTTTGCCAAGCCTCTGATATCGGCAACTTCCAATAAGGGGTTGCTGACCGATTCGCAGTATAAAACTCGAGTGTCTTTTGTTATGGCAGCTTCAACAACCTCTAATTTAGTGATATCGACAAAACTTGTGTTGATACCCAAACGCGGAGCGAAATTTTTTAAGAAAGCATAGGTCCCTCCGTAAATTGTCCTGCTGCTCACAACATGTTCGCCGTTTCCACAAAGCTGCATTAATACTGCTGTGATAGCTCCCATTCCTGATGACGTTACGGTAGCTGTTTCTGTCCCTTCCATTGCCGCTAAGGCCTCACCGAGATATAAATTTGACGGTGATGAATGGCGAGAGTATAAATAACATCCATCGGCATTACCTTCAAAGGTATCGAACATAGTTTTAGCCGATAAAAAGGTATAGGTGGATGAGTCTGAAATAGATGGATTCACCCCTCCGAATTCTCCAAAATATTGTAAGTCTTGTATTTGATTTGCGGGTTTAAACGTCATGAGTATATATTGTTGATTTATATCAAAATTCGATATAATTAGTTTAAAAATCAATTGAACTATGTATGTTTAGAAAAAACATCTATAAAAATTGCATTTATTAAAAATTTAATCTATAATTATAAGGTAGACTCTTACAATAACTGAAAAAACCACATTATGCAGCTCGACACAACTGACAAGGATCTTCTCAAATTATTACAGCAAGATTGTAAAAGAACCACTAAGGCACTATCAAATGAATTGGGGCTCTCTGTAACCGCTGTCTATGAGCGGATTAAAAAGCTTGAAAAGCACAAGGTAATAGACCACTATGTGGCCTTGGTTAATAAAGAAGCCATTGATAGAAATTTTATAGCATTTTGCCATGTTAAACTTGTGCAGCACTCACAGGATTACGTTATGAAATTTGAACGCGAGGTGGCTAGACTAGAAGAGGTTTTGGAGTGCTATCACATGAGTGGTGATTATGATTATATTTTAAAGGTATTAGTGAGGGACATGAAGGAATTCAGGGAATTTATGGTGGCTAAATTGACCAAAATAGACCATATAGGAAGTACGCACAGCATGTTTGTGATTAATGAAGTTAAATATACCACCTTACTTAATTTTTAACTTAGCGGTATCGATGCTTGTTGTTAAGCCCAGTTTTATTTTTGATATCTTCGAAAACTATTTTAAGGCCTATGGATTTTAAAACAATTGAAGTATTATACGAGGACATATTTAAATCCTATAATAATCCTTTTCTCAGTGAGCACATAAAGAAAATAATTGAGTTAGATGTTTATTTACCCTATAGTTCTACATTCTTTTGTATTACTAATACCCAAGATTTAAATTTCGAATATATCAGTAAGAACATGCACGCTTGTCTTGGTCTTGACCGTCATGAGCTCAAGTCAAAAGGAATGCGCTTTTTCTGGTCAAGAATGCACCCTGAGGATATTGAAATGTGGCTTAAAGCATTAAATGACCTGATGAATTACACCTTAAGTTCTATCGCTGTTGAAGATAGAAATAATATGACCTATACCTGGAATTACAGGTTAAGGAATGGTAATGACGACTACGTAAATATTGTACAAAACACGACTCCCTTAGAATTTGATAAGGACAATAAACCAATAATAGGACTGGCTCATTATACGGTATTACATCATGAAATTCCTACACAGGTTTGTGCTACGGCCAAACTTTTAAACGATAACAAGGAATATGTAACTAAGTTTTTTAATAATTATTCTCAAAAATTATTAACTGATGGCATTAGTAACCGAGAACGCGATATCATCCGCTTATTGGTTTTGAATAAATCCAGTAAGGAAATCGCGGAGAAGTTAAGTATCAGTCCTAATACCGTGGACACCCATAGGAGAAATATTCTAAAGAAACTAAATATTTCTTCTACAGGCGAGTTAGTGGGTATGTTAAAGCTCAATCATAATCTAATTTAGGGAATTCATTTATTAACAGCTTACCTTAAGAGATAGAATTAATGATAGTCTCTTTTTGATGGGTTGCGGAATGTAATTTACTCAATTTGAGTATTGCCTTTAACCGAATATTTTTAGACTTTTGTTGTGCTATTAATTAGTTTCTAAGGGGAACTAGATACAAGTGTCTTGCTTCAAAGTGGTTATCACTTTTACAAGGCACTTTATTTTTCTAAGGCAGTCCTATAAATTTCTTCTAGGTCTATTAAAATTACTTGCAGTTCATATGCAAAAACTATATCTAAATCGTACTTTTGTAGTCCTTTTAACCTGATAAAAAAAATTATTTTATGAATTCATATGATGTGGTAATTATTGGCTCCGGTCCTGGTGGTTATGTCGCAGCAATTCGCTGTGCTCAATTGGGAATGAAGACGGCCATTATTGAAAAATACGCAACACTTGGTGGTACCTGCTTAAATGTTGGTTGTATTCCCAGCAAGGCTCTTTTAAGTTCGTCTCACCATTATGAAGAGGCAACAAAGCATTTCGAAGAGCACGGTATTGAAATCCCAGGAGACATCAAAGTGAATTTGGAAAAAATGATTGCCCGTAAACAGGCCGTTGTAGATCAAACTACAGGTGGTATAAATTACTTAATGGACAAGAATAAAATTGACGTTTATGAAGGTTTAGGGTCTTTTAAAGATGCAACCCATATCAATGTGGCTAAAAACGATGGGTCAACAGATACTATCGAGGGAAAGCATATCATTATAGCTACGGGAAGCAAGCCTAGTAACTTGCCATTCATTACATTAGATAAAGAACGAATTATAACATCTACGGAAGCCCTTAAGCTTAAGGAAGTTCCAAAGCATATGATCATTATTGGCGGTGGTGTTATCGGTTTAGAATTGGGACAAGTTTACTATCGCTTAGGCGCAGAAGTTACCGTGATTGAATATATGGACCGTATTTTACCAACCATGGACGCAGGTCTGTCCAAGGAGTTGAATAAAGTCTTTAAAAAAGCGAAGTGCAATATGATGATGTCGCACAAGGTGCAGTCTGTTGAGCGTAAAGGTGATGAAGTGGTTGTGAAAGCTGAAAATAAAAAAGGTGAAGTTGTTGAATTTAAAGGGGATTACTGTTTGGTATCTGTTGGGCGCAGACCTTATACGGAAGGATTAAATACTGAAGCAGCTGGTGTTAAAATAAATGATAGGGGACAGATCGAGGTTAATGAGCATTTACAGACATCAACTTCAAATATCTACGCTATTGGCGATGTTGTTCGTGGCGCTATGCTAGCGCATAAAGCTGAAGAAGAAGGTGTTTTCGTCGCTGAGACTTTGGCTGGTCAGAAACCACATATTGATTACAATCTAATTCCCGGTGTTGTTTACACTTGGCCTGAAGTTGCTGCAGTAGGAAAAACAGAAGAGGAATTGAAAGCTGATAATGTAGCCTATAAAGTTGGTCAATTTCCATTTAGGGCCTTAGGGAGAGCTAGGGCAAGTGGCGATATAGATGGGTTTGTCAAAATCCTGGCAGACAAGACAACCGACGAGGTTCTTGGTGTGCACATGATTGGTGCACGTTGCGCGGATTTAATTGCAGAGGCTGTAACTGCTATGGAATTTAGGGCTTCAGCCGAGGATATTTCACGGTATTCACACGCGCATCCAACATTTGCAGAGGCTGTAAAAGAAGCGGCACTCGCAGCAACTGATGATAGAGCATTACACGTATAAGTTTTTAAATTGAATTTAAAAAGCGAACTCTGACAGTTCGCTTTTTTTTAGTTAGTCATATGAAAAAAGTAATAGGAATTATAATAACTCTAGTCGTTTTTAGCTGTTCCCCAAAGTTGAAAAGTAAAATAGCCACCACACTACCACCTTTAGATGATAATGCTTTAATTGTAGTCTTGGATATAACAGATGATCAAACTATTTCTGGAGATATTATAGGAAATCTTGAGGCTAAGGATAGTGGTTTGGCAGTTAATTGTACGTATTATGAAAATATAAAGAATTTAAAAGCTTTGGCAAGAGCGGAAGGAGCCAACCTTATAAAAATCACAGAACATAAGCTACCAGACGGCTGGAGCACTTGCCACAGACTCAAAGCTACAATCTATAACGTAAATCAACCTAAGTCTTATGAGACCCAAATTGAATGGCGTGCAGATAGAAAGCTAACTTGGGATGATTTTAAAGGTGAGCCAGACTTAGAAAATTTTCCCAATGCTTTGGCTCTAACCAATTCAGGATTTGGATATGAATCTGGAATAAGTATGTTTAAACAGGGTGAGGTTTTTGTGCAAAGTGTATTTTATAATAATTCGAGTTGGGTATTGCCAGAAGGTAGAAATGATTATGTTTTAAGGCACGAGCAGATTCACTTTGACATTACTGAAATTTATTCTAGAAAATTGCGAAAGGCGTTAGCCGATTCCAAAGTAACAAGCGATGATATGCTACGTGCTAAAGTTATTTTTGACCAAATATTTCAAGAGCTTCAAAAGCGTCAAGATAAATATGACAGGGAAACAAAGCACGGCGACAAAAAGCATACCCAAGAAAATTGGGAAGCCATCGTAGAACTGGAATTAGAAAAGTACGCCTTGTACAGAGCTCCAGATTAATTAGAGTTCTTGTATTAAATCAGCTATTCGCAATCGTTTGCTGTAATCATTTTCGTTGATATCCCTCACAAAGCAATACGGGCTTATTTCCTCCTTTTTTACTTTTTCGTTTAGTTTTTCAACTTTAAAAGGGCCAAACTCCTCAGCTTTTTCTATATAATAGAACTGGTGTTCATAAATAACATTACTGACTTTTTTGCGGTATTTTGCCTTAAGAAAATTGTTGATGTCGTCAACTGAATTCACATCTTCATTATAATCTGTTGTATTTATGAATAAAGCGAAGTCGTCCTTATTTTGATAATCAAGAACCAAAATATCATTGTCTTTAAAGTAGGCTTTTACGACAATGAGACCATCTTCAGTTTCTACGGTAAATACATTTTGCATGTCTATTTCCCAAGAAGTATTTATGACATCATCTTGTCTCGTTATTTCAAGAATGTTATCGTTTTTGAAGGTATAGACCGATTTTTTTTCAGAAATCCCGTTCACTAGAACCCAATTCTGGTTTATAAAATGCGTTTTATAGTGTTCTGAATAATCAAACGGCTTTAGGTTGGGTATGGCAGTGTAAAGAAAATTATTCATAAGTAGATGGCTTTAAGGCTACTTAAAGATAAAAATGATTTTTGAAAATAGGTATTGAAAATAGTTAAAGTCTAACTAAAAACAGATGAAATTCAAATCCAATACCAATTTCCTCGATAAAGGGTAAGGTATATTTATAAGGAATTAAACCTCTGAAAATGAAGCAAGATCTTTATTTTTGAACAAATCTTAAATTTTGGAAGCACTTACCCTAACAACACCTGCACTTTTGTTTTCTGCTATTTCTTTAATCATGCTTGCCTATACTAATCGTTTTTTGGCTTACGCAGCGGTTATAAGAAACCTGAGTGAAAAATATAAAAAACGTCAAGAGGAGTCCTTAAGACGTCAGATTAATAATTTAAAATTAAGGCTTAATCTTACGCGCTATATGCAGATACTAGGTATTTCTAGTTTATTGCTATGCGTGCTCACCATGTTCCTGATTTATATAAATGAACAAGTATTGGCAATTTGGATTTTCGGTATTGCTTTGGTGCTATTAATATTATCCTTGGCCTTGCTCATTTGGGAAATTCAGATTTCGGCAAGGGCCTTAAGCCACCATTTGAATGACATTGAAAGTCATTTAAAAAAATAACCGTAGTACAGGTTGGTTATTTTGATTTGAACGTCAATCATTCTTGCAAGAAAAATATTTTTTAAACTTGATTTAGAAACAGTAAAATCTCTTAAAGTTATTTCAGTATTTTTGACAAATCCTAGTATAGGCCAAACGTTATTACCATAAAATATATGCGATATCAAGTGCACTTGCAGGATCAACTATAAGGTTAGGGTTATAGATTTTATCTTGAGATAAATATGGTCCTGCGCACTTGAAACATTAAACCTCTTCATTGGAAGAGGTTTTTTATTTCCGTTTTTTATTGCGTCGATTATAATTTTTATCTCCTTTGGTTTTTGGTTTTTTGTACTTCTTCGTTATATCACGTCTATAGGAACCACCAAGATTTTCTTTTTTGTTTTTTGTTTTTTTCTCATGAAATGCTGGCCCCGTAGTATCATCTAATCGTTTTGTTGGGTTGTGACGTTCTTTAACTACAGGCCGTTCTTCAGGTGCCAGTTCCTTTGAAACCTCTACACCTTCTGGTAGTGTATTGGTTTTTATTTGCATTTGCATTAATTCTTCAATCTTAGCTCTAAAGGTTTGTTCCTGCTCAGTTGAAAATAGGATGGATTGACCCTTTTTTTCAGCGCGACCTGTTCGTCCAATGCGGTGCATATAATTTTCAGGATATTGAGGGGTGTCAAAACTGATTACATGGGTCACGTCGTCAATATCCAAACCTCTAGCCATAACATCTGTGGCCACTAAAATACGGTGTATGCCATTTTCAAAATTTTCAATACTCCGCAATCTGTAGTTTTGGGTTTTGTTAGAGTGAATGACACAAACGTCACCACCAAAACGTGCTTCAAGCATGTCATACAAACGGTCGGCTATTTTTTTATAGCCCACAAAAATTAAAACCTTGTTGAAGTTATTATGGTCTTCAAGTAAATATGTCAGTAGATTTACTTTGGTGTAAAAATTTGGAACGTCATAACGTAATTGTTCTATATTTTCCAATGGTGTTCCAGACACGGCCACTGATACTTTTTGAGGGTTAATGAAAAAGTCCTGTATTAGTGCGTCAACATCACTGGTCATGGTGGCTGAAAACATAATATTCTGTCTTCGTTCAGGCAAAATATCAAATATGTTCATCAGTTGGTGTCTAAACCCTAAGTCTAGCATCACATCAACCTCATCAATCACTAATTTTTGAATGGATTTCAGCTGTAGCACCCGGCTAACGGCCAAATCATATAGCCGTCCAGGAGTGGCTACAATAATATCCTGACCCTGTGCTACGGCTTGTTTTTGCGTATTAATATTGGTTCCGCCATAAACGCCCAAAACACGGTTATTTATGTATTTAGATAGTTTTTCAATTTCATTGACAACCTGCACCACCAGTTCCCTTGTGGGTACAAGAACTAGAACCCTTGGATTGTCCTGTCTAGAATATTTTAGATGTCGTAATATAGGGAGCATGTAAGCAAAGGTCTTTCCCGTGCCCGTTTGTGCAATACCGACCATATCCTTTCCTGAGGCTACAAGATTAAAAGCTTGCGCCTGTATGGGGGTTGGTTTTTCAAAACCCAGGTCTTCAATGGCGTTATATAATGGTGTATTTAAATTAAGGTCTTGAAAGGTCACAGGACTAATGTCTTTTCCGCAAAGATAAGGTTTCGGATTTTAGTGCTCATTTAATTTTAGGAGCTTAATGCCAGCGCTTTTATTTCAAAATTAATTTTGAGTACTTTGCAGCAAGATTTCATCTATTGAGGACGACCGTATATCACCATTTAAATAATACCGAAAAATTTAAAGCGCAGTTATTGAACTGGAGTGAACAGTTTGATGATGTCGTTTGGCTAGACTCTAATCAACATCATTTAAAATACAATGACTATGAGGCTGTTTTAGCAGTTGATGCCTTTACATCCATAAGAACGGATTACTTTGATGCATTTGAACAACTAAAGGACTACCAAACAACCATTCAAGATTGGATTTTTGGCTATCTAACTTACGATTTAAAAAATGATATTGAAGAGTTGTCCTCAGGTAATTTTGATGGTCTTAACTTTCCGGATATGTATTTCTTTCAGCCTAAAAAACTATTTTTAATAAAGAACGGAAAAGTTGAATTGAAGTATTTAAAAATGGTTGACGATGAGATTAAGGCAGATTTAACTGCAATAGAATCCGCAGTCTCCTTTAGTATAGCGAGAAAGTCAGAAGAAACGAACCCAATTAAAATAAAACTGAGAATCCATAAAGATGACTATTTTGAAAAGGTGAGGGATATGCTGGCCCATATCCATCGCGGGGATATTTATGAAGCCAATTTCTGCCAAGAGTTTTATGCGGAGGAATCCCACCTTAACCCTATTGAAACCTTTATTAAACTCAACAAGATTTCGCAACCACCTTTCGCTACCTTTTTTAAAATGGAAGACAAGTATCTTTTGTCTGCCTCACCAGAGCGGTATTTAAAAAAGAGTGGAACAAAATTGATTTCGCAACCTATTAAGGGTACGGCTAAACGTTCAAAAGATAAAGGAGAAGATGAACGTTTTGCCCTAGACTTAGAGCAAGATGAAAAAGAACGCAGCGAAAATATTATGATTGTGGATTTGGTACGCAACGACTTATCACATACTGCGACAAAGGGAAGTGTGGAGGTAGAGGAATTGTGTAAGGTGCATTCATTTCTCCAAGTGCACCAAATGATTTCTACGGTGACTTCCCAGGTGAGCAAGGACACCCATCCCGTCGATATTATAAAAACAAGTTTTCCCATGGGGAGCATGACCGGAGCACCTAAAATTTCTGCTATGAAAATAATCGAGGAATTAGAAGAGACCAAACGTGGTCTCTATTCAGGTTCTGTAGGGTATTTTACACCAGATGGTGATTTCGACTTTAACGTCGTAATTCGCAGTATACTGTACAATAGGAGCAAAGGATATATATCGTATTCTGTGGGGAGTGCCATTACTGCAAAAAGTGAGCCCTTAAGAGAATATGAGGAATGTTTGGTGAAAGCTAGAGCCATGCGTGAAGTATTAGAAAACAATTAGCAGCACTCAAATTTAGATGCTGCTAATCGATGCATTAATAGCTTGTGGCTTAAAACTATAGACTATTCCAAATGTTTTCTAAAGCTCTTTTTAACCTTTTCAAAAATGAGCTCTACCCGTGATGTTTCAATATTTTTAATTTTAGCAATGTCTTCAAAATCTAAATTCCCAAAGATGTATAAATCAACAATATTCGAAATATTTATAGGCAACCAATGATAGAAGCGGCCAAAAACTTTAGGCGCCTGCGTAGCTGAGAGGTCTTCTAGCTCAAAGGCCCTCAAAATTGACGTTTCCTTATCTTCATATAAATAGAGGTGGTTGCCTTCATCTTGGTGGTATGAAATATCACTGAGTTCCGTATTTAGGATTAAGTCCAAATCAGCATCTATTGTATAATTTTCACCAAGCCTGTCTAATTCGTCTTTCAAAATGGAATCCGTGCTTATGGTATTCTTATGAAATGCTTCTTTTTTAAATAGATTGTTCATGTAATCATCGATCAGGCGGAAGAGCTCTAACTTTACAGCCATACGCTCTGCATCAATATTGAAACCTTTGGTATAGAGCTCAATGATGCAATCGTCAATAATACCATTGGAGGAGTACATATTTTTAGGTAATATCCCGGTTGTTTCGGCAATATAAATTCTATGTTTTACATAAGGATGCAGATGCTGCACTGCGGAAAGCACTTTTTTATCAAAAGTAGTTTGTGAAGATTTTGAGGATATGTCTTTTAGTGAGCTCATGACCTTAATTTTTTTTGTTTCCTTAAAGCTATTAAGAACTAAGTGCTTTTTCTATGACAATTGTCATTTTTTGCTCAATAGCACATCTAATTTACTAGTGCAATATTGTATCTTTACCATATGCTAAAATCCTTTTCCGATACTATTGATGGACCATTAAGATGTCTTAAGCAGGGCAAATTACTTTTGGCCATTTCTGGGGGTTTAGACAGTGTGGTTTTAGCATGGTTATGCCACGAATTAAAATTGAATTTCGCCTTAGCGCATTGTAATTTCAACTTAAGGGATGAAGAGAGTAATACCGATGAAGATTTTGTAATCAACTTAGCAGAGGACTTAGATGTAGAAGTTTTTATCCAAAATTTTGATACGCTTTCCTATGCCCAATCCAATGGACGATCTATTCAAATGGCAGCGCGTGAATTGCGTTATGATTGGTTAAAGGAACTAGCTGGCCAATTAGAGTTTGACTACATCCTTACAGCGCATCATGCGGATGACAACCTAGAGACCTTCCTTATTAACTTCACCCGAGGCACAGGATTGAATGGCTTAACAGGGATTCCAACAATTAATGACAATATTGTAAGACCTTTACTCTCGTTTCCGAGGGCTCAAATCCAAGAATATGCCAGAGACCATAATATAGACTGGCGTGAGGATAGCAGTAATGCAACGCGAAAATATTTACGCAATAAGTTTCGTCATGATATTGTACCCATTTTAAAGGAGATTAATCCAAACCTATTAGACAGTTTTCAAAATACATTGGAACACTTGAAGGATACTGCAGATATCGTTGAAGAAAGTCTCAATGCTGTCGCAAAACGAGCCATTGTCAATATTGACGACCATGGGGTTACCTACAAGATATCGGAATTTAAAAAAGTGAATAATCCAAAGGCCTATCTCTTCGAAATGTTCAAAAACTTTGGGTTTACCGAATGGAATGATGTCGTGGATCTATTAGATGCTGAGTCTGGAAAGTATGTAAAGTCAAATTCCCATCGCTTAATTAAGCACAGGGCGCATTTAATACTTACGGACCTTCAGACTTATACTAATGAGCCTATTATCATTAACGAATCGGATGCTTCAATCGAAACGCCTTTAGGGATCCTGAAATTAGAAACTGCGAAGAGCTACCTCCAAGCCGATTTGCATACAATTTATGTAGATAAACACCGACTTAAGTTCCCTTTGATGTTAAGACCATGGCAAGAAGGTGATATTTTTCAGCCTTTGGGAATGACAGGTAAAAAGAAGGTCAGCAAATATTTAAAAGACGAAAAAACATCACTTGTTGAAAAAGAAAATACGTGGGTTTTAACCTCAGATAATGAAATTATTTGGATAGTGGGTAAGCGTGCCGACGAGCGATTTAAAATCACCTCGAAAACTAAGGATATATTGAAGATAACGCTTAAGGGGTAAGCCTCATTAATGGCCATGAAATTAAAAGGAAACGTCGTAGATATTGTTAATCGTAGAATCTTTAAAGGTGAAATTACCATTGAGAATGGTAAAATCTCCAGTGTCCATGAAAGATCTTGTGCAGAAAGCCACTATATTTTGCCTGGCTTTATAGACGCGCATATCCATATTGAAAGTTCAATGTTGGTGCCTTCAGAATTTGCAAAAATTGCTGTAAAACATGGTACTGTTACGACAGTTTCAGACCCTCACGAAATCGCTAATGTGTTAGGGATAAAAGGGGTAGAGTTTATGATTGAAAACGGCAAACAAACACCCTTTAAATTTAATTTTGGGGCACCATCTTGTGTTCCCGCGACTGGTTTTGAAACGTCGGGAGCGATTATAGATTCAGATGACATTAAATCATTAATGTCTAACCCAGATATAAAATACTTGGCTGAATTTATGAATTATCCCGGTGTTATAAATAAGGATAAGGAAGTTCTAAAGAAAATTGAATGGGCCAAACGTTTTAATAAACCGATAGATGGCCATGCACCAGGTTTAGGTGGAACCGATTTAACTAAATATATTTCTGAGGGCATTTCCACAGATCATGAATGCTTTACCTATAAAGAAGGATTAGAGAAACTTCAAAAAGGAATGAAGGTCCTTATTAGGGAGGGTAGTGCCGCTAAAAATTTTGAAGCTTTAATTGATTTGTTAAACGAGAACCACGATAAAATGATGTTCTGTAGTGACGACAAGCATCCTGATGATTTGCTTTTAGGACACATTGATCAGTTATGTGCAAGAGCAGTGGCTAAGGGTATAGATGTGTTCAAAATATTACAGGCAGCTTGTGTCAATCCTGTAAAGCATTATAACTTGGATGTAGGCTTGCTTGAGGTAGGTGACGCTGCTGATTGTATTGTTGTTGAAGATTTAAAAGACTTCAAAACGCTTCAAACCTATATAGATGGTCAGTTGGTTTATGATAAAGGTCTATCAAAAATAAATCACGTTCAATTTGAGCATTTAAACAATTTCAACACAAATGTCAAACAGGTTTCAGATTTCAGATTAGAATCTGAGGCCCAACAAATACGAGTTATAGAATGTATAGATGGCGAATTGGTCACCAATGAAATCGTTGAAAATGCAACTTTGGAAGATGGAAATTTAGTATCAAATCCGAACAAAGATATCCTTAAAATAGCCGTAGTCAATCGGTATACGAATGAAAAACCGGCTTTGGGATTTATAAAAAACTTTGGACTAAAAGAAGGAGCTATTGCGAGTTCGGTAGCTCATGATTCTCATAATATTATTGTTGTTGGCGTTTCTGATGAAGCCATTTGCAAAGCCGTTAACCTCATTATTGAACATAAAGGTGGCATCTGTGCTATCTCTAATGAAGCGCAAAAAATTATATCCTTACCTGTTGCAGGCATCATGAGTGATCAAAATGCTGAAACCATTGGAAAACAATATGCGGAACTGAGTGAAATGGCAAAGAACTTGGGAAGTAAATTAACGGCTCCTTACATGAGTCTGTCCTTTATGGCGTTGTTGGTTATCCCTTCGTTGAAAATCAGTGATAAAGGGCTTTTTAATGGAGGTGCCTTTAAATTTGTTCCATTGACTATAAGCTAAATCCATTTCTAATGTTGATTTCAAGTAGATAAAAAGTATATTTTTACACTCAGTAATATAATTATGCCAGTAATAGAATCTAATTATAAGCCACCATTTTGGGCAAAGAAGAGTTTTGTGTCTACGGTGTTTTCTGGTTTGGCGAGACAGGTTAAAGGTCTTGAGCAAACAAGGGAGCGCATGGAGTTACCAGACGGTGATTTTTTAGATTTGGATTGGAGTCATTCCGATCAGAGCACAGATAAAGTTGTTATTTTACTTCATGGTCTTGAAGGACATGCACAGCGACCCTACATAACAGGCACAGCAAAACTGTTTAATGAAAATGGTATAGATGCTGTTGGTGTAAATTTTAGGGGCTGTAGCGGTGAGCCTAATAGACTTTTTAAAAGCTATCATTCTGGTGCGACAGAAGATTTAGACACTGTGGTAAACCATCTGATCGTCAAGTATGATTATAATGAAATCTACATAAAAGGTATTAGTCTTGGTGCCAATATGGCCTTAAAATATGTGGGTGAAGACAGAGACCTTCCAGAACAAATTAAAGCCGTAATTGCCATTTCTACACCTGCTGATTTAAAAGGCTCCTGTGATGAATTATTAAGTTTTAAAAACAAACATTACGCTATTCGCTTTTTAGATCACTTAAAAAGTAAACTTAAACCTAAGTTAATACAATTCCCTGAAAGCATAACAGTTAAAGAGTTTAATTCAATTAAAAGTTTAATTGATTTTGACCATATCTATACCGCAAAGGCCCATGGGTTTAAGGATGCCTATGATTATTATGACAAAGCCAGCTGCCGTCAGTTTTTATCAAATGTTAAAATACCATCCTTAATAATCAATTCCCTGAATGACTCTTTTTTATCTGCAGGATGTTATCCAGTAAAAGAGGCCAAACAAAATGACAATCTTTATTTGGAGATGCCAAAATATGGTGGTCATGTGGGCTTTATCGATAAGGATAATGTGTATTACAATGAGAGGCGTGCCCTTGAGTTTGTTTTAGGCTAGTTATTGGCGTCACTTATAGTGTAGTTACTACAAGTGCCTCTATTTCCAAAAACTCGGGTTAAGTATAAAAGGTTTCAGAATTAAATTCTAGGTATTTTTTATATTTATCTAAACTTTAGGATATGCTCAAAAAAATATTCGCCAGTGCTGTGTTTGGGGTAGAGGCATCAACCATAACAGTTGAGGTTAATGTAGATTCCGGAATTGGGTATCATCTGGTTGGCCTTCCCGATAATGCCATAAAGGAAAGCAACTACCGCATTGCAGCAGCATTGCAGAATAACGGTTATCGTATTCCGGGTAAAAAGATTACCATTAATATGGCACCTGCCGATTTACGCAAAGAAGGTTCGGCTTATGACCTTACTCTTGCTATTGGTATTTTAACAGCTTCTAACCAAATTAAAGCTGAGAATTTGGAAGAATATCTTATTATGGGCGAACTGTCCTTAGATGGTAGTCTCCAGCCCATTAAAGGTGCATTACCCATAGCGGTAAAGGCAAGGGAAGAAGGCTTTAAGGGTTTTATTTTGCCCGTGCAAAATGCAAAGGAAGCCGCTATCGTTAATGATTTAAAAGTCTATGGCGTAGAGAATATCAAACAAGTCATTAACCATTTTGATAAAGACGAGCCCATTGAGGAGGTCGTTATCAATACCAGGGAGGAGTTTTATAAGAATTTAGACTTTCCTGAGTTTGACTTTGCCGATGTTAAAGGCCAAGAGAGTATAAAGCGCTGTATGGAAATTGCAGCGTCAGGTGGTCATAATATTATCCTTATTGGACCTCCCGGCT
The DNA here is from genome assembly GCF_002266855.1 of Winogradskyella aurantia. GTDB lineage: Bacteria > Bacteroidota > Bacteroidia > Flavobacteriales > Flavobacteriaceae > Winogradskyella > Winogradskyella aurantia. The sequence continues at coordinate 313,855 of NZ_NGJN01000002.1, forward strand.
CAGGTAAAACCATGCTTGCTAAACGTTTGCCAAGTATTCTGCCTCCCATGACATTGCATGAAGCCCTTGAAACTACCAAGATCCATTCTGTTGTGGGTCGTGTAAAAGCACACGCGGGACTCATGGCACAACGACCCTTTAGAAGTCCACATCACACCATATCAAATGTCGCCCTAGTTGGCGGTGGAAGCTACCCGCAACCCGGTGAGATTTCACTATCACACAACGGCGTCTTGTTTTTGGATGAATTACCCGAGTTTAAACGTGAAGTCTTGGAAGTGATGCGACAACCTTTGGAAGATAGGGAAGTTACCATTTCCAGGGCAAAATTTACGGTCACTTATCCGTCATCATTTATGCTTGTGGCGAGTATGAATCCAAGTCCAAGTGGTTATTTTAATGATCCTGACGCGCCCGTGACCTCGAGCCCGGCGGAAATGCAACGTTATTTAAGTAAGATTTCAGGGCCTTTATTGGACCGCATTGATATTCATATTGAAGTGACACCGGTACCATTTGAAAAATTATCTGACGACCGAAAAGGGGAGTCTTCAGTGTCGATTAGGCAGCGCGTTACCAAGGCACGGGAATTACAAACAGAACGTTTCAAAACACTCGATAATGTGCATTATAACGCGCAGATGAATACTAAGCAAATCCGTCAATACTGCCGGCTTGACGATGCCTCTTTACAATTGCTAAAGTCGGCGATGGAGCGTTTAAACCTATCAGCTAGAGCCTATGATCGTATTCTAAAAGTATCGCGCACCATTGCGGATTTGGAAGGTGCTGCTGATGTGTCTGGCACTCATATCAGTGAAGCTATTCAATACAGAAGTTTGGATCGTGAGGGCTGGTTGGGCTAGTTGTCTTTAACAAAATAGTTAATGACTTCATCATTATGGACGTGCTCCCATTTAAAGTTAGAATCATCATCCATAATGTAAGAATAGCTCTTGGAAGCCATTTTTCCCGAGGAATCGTTTACAAAGGTCATTATTGTACCCAATCGTGTAAGGTCCATATAACGATTTTCATCTAGTGCTAATAATTGCACTCTGGGTAAGTCAGAATTTTCACCCTTGCGCTTATAGTAAAACGTACCGCCTTCTATGTAGAATTTTCGTTGACCATAATCTCCTGAGTGTTTTATATGTTGCGACTTTAATTCCTCGGGGTCTGTATTTTGAATAAAGTTGATGTGATTTAAGATGTTTTTCAGATAGCCGTGTTTAGGATTTTCGGCATAGGCTATTTCATAAAGGCGTTTAGCCGCCTCTGTATTATTGTTCTTAAACGCCTCATGTGCTTTCCGAATATTCTCATCTTCTTTAAAAAATAGAAAGGTCGGGCTTGAATTATATGTGTAATAAGTGGTTTTTATAGCAATTGCTTTACCCTTTATGTCTTTAATTAAATCTATACTAGAGCTAGCATTTATGGCAGATCCACCGACTAATGTTGTCGGGCCACCCAATGAATAGGCTGTCATCTCCTGATGTCCCAAATAGCGGATAATTCTGTCGTTCTCTATCCACATTTCAATGGTCTGTTCGTTATTGAAAGAACGATAATGACCTTCAAATTGCTCTAATAATTGACTATCAAATCCATTGGTTTTTAAATAAGCCACTGCAGAATCAAAAACGTTTATTCTATTATCCTGTGGATTTTGGAGTGATTTAATCTCATTAATTAGGCTTTCAGCTTGGTCAAACGCTCCAAGTTGTATTAGTGGCTGAATTTTAAAAGCTTTTATATTAGAATTGATAATCTCGTAGGATTTGAGTTGATCAATAATAAACTTATCCCGACCCGATAGAATAGCTGCATTAATGAGGTTTTCGCCATTTGCTGGGTTGAGGTCTTTATCAAAAAGCGCCTCAGACTGCTTGTAATAGCCGTCGATATTCCTTGTTTCACCATAGATACCAAATAAGACATCATTATAAAATTCGTTTGTGGGATCTACCTCTAATTGCAGTTTTACCTGTTGTTCCGCCAAATCAAAATCCTTAAAGGCCAGATTTCGCTGAATGTTTACCTCTAACTGCTTTTGTAAGGGTAATTTGCTCCTAAAGGCATAGGCCTTATCTGTTACATCTTGGACTTCCAATTGTCCGTTGTTCCATCGATATAGCTGTTTAGCTTTTTCAAGATAGGCCATGGCGAAAGTACTATCTAAGCTTATGGCACCATCAAAATCCCGTTCGATGAATTTTTGGACGGCTTTTTCAGAATAACTCATAAACTCCTTAACAGGGAGATCAATGTACTGTATGGTATTGGTTTCAACAAAGCCGGCCTGTTCCGTTATATAAAAACTTATTTCATCTATCATTGCCAGAAAATCAGTCCCGGTAAAGGTCTGCTGTTTCAAAACTTTGGCGTTATTTGCCTTGCGTTTATAGACAGTAATACTGATTTGCTCACCTTCTTTTTCAAAATTACCATCAATGTAAAAACTGTGAAATAAAGATGCTTGCCTTATCTTATCAGAGGTTTGACTAATATTTTCATAATAGGGGCTGATACTTTTGTTTTGTTCTAAATCATAAGCCAATAGCTTACTAATCCCATTCCGCCACCAGTCAATAGAATCATTGTCCTTAAGGTTTTCAAAGGTAAATAAGGGTACTCCAATTCTAAACTCTTCCTTGGTGATGGTCTTACTTTGTATGTTTCCTTCGTCGTCGGTGTATTCAATAGCTTGAGTGGTAGCCCCAAGATCAGAATTGCCAAAACCTAAATAAAGCCCAATAACAAGTATTACGATATTGAGTGGGATAAAAATTTTCTCACGAAGTTTGATAATCCGCTTGCTTAGCCGTTCTTGATGATACAGATAGATGAGTAACGAGGGACTTATACCGATAAAAAACCATAATAAAATATCAACCCAATAAGGAGAAATACTGTAGCGAATGAGAATCCAATCCACAAATTGCAAAAAGGTCCATGCCGCAACCAGATAAGCCGCAAAAAACTTTACAGTGTTTAACCACTTTCTTTTTCGATTTTTAGCTTCCATAATTAAGTCGAAACTGTCAACTTTTAGTTTTAAGAGAGCAGAAAGATACTTATTATTACTTATGAAATAAAAGGGAAATTGGGCTAAACCAAAAATTAGTTAAAACTCCATCCAAAACCTGAGGTTAGGTTATAGTCAAAATCACTGCCTGTTGCGGCGGCTTGATTATCATAATTAAACTGTAGTGAGGTTTTTACGTAAAAATCATAGGGTAAATCCCATTTCATATCAAGGCTGTAATCAATTCGCCAACGACCACTTTCGCTTAAACTGGGAAACACGTTAATATTGGTATTAAGGCTCCAATCTTTATAGTCGAACATATTTAACTGAGATCCAATAAAAAGTTCTGTAGATTGATTATCTGGAGTGGCATCGCTAAAGTTTTCAATATTGAAGTTTAAGCCGGCATTAAGACCCCATGATAATTTATTGCTTAATACTAGAAAACGACCAGCACCAGGTCTAATGCCATATCGCGAATCTAGTGCCTGCTCTGTATTTGACAAAAAACTTACATTAGCAAGTAAGTACCAATTTCGGGGTAAAATGCGCTGAATTTCGCTTGTAATATTCGTCCTTTGTATTTCAGCAGTATTATCTTGATTGGAGTCCAATGAGTTAATACTGGCGTCAAACACCCATTTAGGTCCGCGATAAGCTAAACCACCACCAACTGTCAATTGACTTGCATTGTTGGCCTTTGTAAGCGTATAACTGAGGTCTATATTTCCACTAATACGTTTCCAAAACCTATCAGATATTTCATCCAAAACAATCAGTTCCGAAATATCAAAAACCTCCGTCGTGCCGTTGTTGTCAGAAAAAGTGAATGTATTAGCAGACTTACTTTTAACATACCCTGTTCGTCTGCGCCCCCCGCTTAATATTAAAAAACAGCGCTTCTGTATTTTAATTTGAGTCACTTCACTAAAATCTATGGAAAAATCACTATCACTGTATGGTGTTTCCATGGTTAGAACCCCAGAGCGTAATTTTTTTATTTCACCATAAAGGACATTACCATTTTTAACTACTATGGTATCATTTTGTGAAAAAGCTAATGCGCTAACTAGAAGAAAAGCAAACACGAAAATTATTCGCATAGAACTTTAAAAATTAAATTTCAAACTGACGGCGTAGCGAAACGATACCGTGTCGAAGGCACTTTTTCGTTTATTGCGGTTAAAATCAAAATCGCCGTCAATTAGATCAAAAATATTGAAATTTTCAAGGGCTTCATTAAGGTCCTCAAAAAACTCGTCTGGTAATGGGTCTGATTTATTTTGGAAACTCAGGTTGTAGTTTCCAGCTCCGGGACCAGCAATTAGGAAGTCAATCGCAAAACGTTTGCTCAACGGGAGTTTATAACCGACCATAAGGCCCAAGGATCTAACATTTAATTCAGTTTCAAATAAAAAGTTATAATTGCCTCCTTCAGAATCGATATAAGTCCCTACTAAATCTGAGTTATAACCCGAAAACTTAGCATAAAGACCTACATAAAAGCCAATAGCTCTTTGGTTGATAAATTCATTGATATAATATCGACCCTCTATAAGAGCCTTGTATCCAGAGTAGTTGATGTCACCAGTCTTTAACTGCTCTCTATCAATTCCCGAAATATTTACTAAGCCTTCTTCTGCTATTGGGCCGGCACCAATGAGTCCTGACCAGTGTTTGCCAAAACTACGTTCATAGGTTATAAGCGCTTGGCCGTCAATAAGACCCAAAACTTCGAGCCCCACTTCATTAGCCCTTGTTTTTTGATTGTCTTCTAATTCCTGACTAAAAACCAGGCTTGAGGTTACTAAAAGAAAAAAAAGAATCTTGGCTTTCATAAGGTTGGCATTAATGTACAATAAAGTTAAGGATTAATTTTTCTAGAACCACTCTATATTATTTCGAAATATCAGCCACACACCTAAAGCCTACATGGTTCATGGCCGAGTCCATTTCTAGTGGCATCTTAGCCGAAACACGATAACTAGCGCAATAACTGTCATTACATAAAAACGACCCACCTTTTATTACGGTATGTGTTGCATAAGGGTTGCCACCGTAACTGCTCTTGTTTGACCCTTTAGGGTTATTCACTACTGAATTTTGTGGCAAAGACTTGTAATAATTTTCGTCAAACCAGTCAGCGGTTATCTCCCATACATTTCCAGCCATATCATATAGACCAAAATCATTAGGTCTAAAACTACCAACTGGCGCGGTGGTTTCATAACCATCTGCAGCTGTATTGGTAGAAGGAAATCGTCCCTGATAAAAATTACATTCGTAAGGTGCTTCGTTGACATCTTTATTTCCCCAAGGATAAATGACATCCTTTGCACCTCCCGTTGCAGCATATTCCCATTCGGCCTCAGTAGGTAAGCGTTTCCCAGCCCATTTGGCATAGGCTTTGGCATCTTCATAGGCGATATGAGCCACCGGATGGTCATCTTTTCCTATAATTGAACTGTTTGGGCCACTTGGATGTTTCCAATCGGCATAGTTGGTCCATTCCCACCATTGAAAATAATTGGACAAGTCCGTCACGTTTGGTTGAGCTTTGAATACTAAAGAGCCCGGTCTAAGGGATTCTTCAGGTGGCTTAGGAGTGCCAGGAGCTACTTGCTTTTTTAATTCTTCCCAATCAATGGGACGTTCAGCAATAGTTACATATCCAGTAGCTTCAACAAATGCCCTGAACTCTGCATTAGTCACCTCATGAGCATCCATGTAAAAACTATCTACCTTAACAAGATGTCTAGGGTATTCACGAGGCAAAGTAAGGTTCCCGATAGCACCCATCATAAATTCTCCTGCTGGTATCAGTACCATTCCATCGGGTAGACTTGTATATGCTATTTCTTGATCAGGCGAATCTGGTAGTACTGTGTTTTCTGAGTCTTGAGTAACCACCGTTTGTGCCTGGATGGTATCAATAGTGGTTAAAATTTGAGAACGTCCTCCAGCTGGATGGCAATCGGTTTTAGACTCTATCTTATCGGATGCAATAGTTTTTGATGATGTCCCGTTTTTGCAATTGAGGATCATTAAACTAAGAAGTATAACATATAAAAATTTCATATATATAACCTATCTAAAAAATTTGTTGATACCGATACCAAAATTAAAACTGTTATAGGCATTTACCAGAACATCATAGTTAAACACAAAAAGGACTTCCAAACTTTCTTTTTCGAGTTCTAATCCATATTCTACACCTAATCGTACTACGGTAAAATTGGCATTTTTTTCCCATTCTACACCGGCTCCAGCAGCAACTCCCAATGATTCTGTAATTTTATAGGTTCCAACTAAAATAGTAGAAAATGGCAATTCACGTTCTATGAACTCTTCTTCTGAATTGGCACTTTCTACAATAAAAGACTCAATGATAATATCGTTATGCAATCCGAAGGACCATTTGTCATTAAAAATATAATTATAATTTAAACCCAATGAAGGTGCTGACAATCTTTTGAGTTCTCCGTCAATGCGTCCTTGGTTAATATAAGTGTGACTAATAAATGCCCCTATAGAGTGTTTGTTGGATGCCTTAGTTTCAGTTTCTGGCTTTTGACTAAAGCAATCCGTTGAAAACAAGAATATGAAGAAGCTAAAAACTAATATACAATATGTCTTCATATAATGTTTATTGAAACGGAAAAACGGTTTTCCAATCATTTTTCATGTCTATGACCGTCCAGCCTTTCCCATGCGCTTCGTCAAGCCCTTTGTCTAATCTGCCTATTGATGATTCACGATCATAGGCCCATTCACGCTCTGCATCGGTATGATGCAAATATAACTGAAAACTTGGATAGGTATTGGAATCTGTGTATTGTAACATCTGTAAGTCACCATCGGAGTTGCCTGAAGCGAAAATAGGTTTTTTACCAATATGTTGATATATACCCACTGGCTTACCTTCTTTGTCATCAATAAAATCTATCTCTGGTAATTTAATAATTGAGGCTTTGCCATCAGTGTAGTCAAATTTAGCTTTTATACTGCTACCTATAATCTGGTCTGATGGAATACCATAGGCCTCAGAAGCCCACACACGCATAAAATCGATACCACCTCCTGAAACAATAAACGTTTTAAATTCGTTAGCTCTCAAATATGCCAATAACTCCACCATAGGTTGATAAATTAAAGCACTATAAGGCTGATTAAATCGTGGATGTTTTGTAGTCTTCAACCAATTAGAAACTGCTTTTTTATAGGCCTCACCAGTCATTCCAGAGTGGCTTACCATAACCAATTCTAATAACCCATGCTCTCCAGAAGCCATGAGTCCTTTCATATCATTATTTATAACAGATTTAAAGGGTTCCTTGTCCTTCCATTCTGGGTGATCCTTGGCCATGGCTTTAACTTGGTCAATTGCGAAAAACAATTGGAAGTAAGCAGGCTGTTCTGCCCAAAGATTTCCATCATTATCGAAAGTTGCAATACGATCTTCAATAGGCACAAAATCTGGACCTTGTGTAGTGACTTTTTCTATAAAATCTATTATCGCAGTTTTGGTTGCGCCGTCATTCCATGACGATAAAGGATCTGAAATCTCGTCAATGGTTGTTGCAGCCTCTTCATTTTGATCACTCCCTTCCTTACATGAAAAAAAAGTGATTCCGATAAACAGTATATAAATTATATTTTTCATCTTTCTCGGCTTAAGCAAAAAAAAGGCAGACCGAAGTCTGCCTTTTTAGTAGCTATATATTAATTACTTTTTGTAGTCATGTTTTCTATTTGCTTTTCAACTTTGGATAGACTCCAATCACCAGCCGTTTGACTCGGTGGGTAATCCTTAAAGGTGGAAAGGAAATTAAACGCATAGCTTTGTATGGCTATTAAAATATACGCTCTGTCTATATACCAATCGTAATAGGTGTTAGAACCTTTATATGCTTTTTCAAAAGGGTCACGACGTAAATTAGTCAATAATGGTGCTCTTAATTCAACAAAAGGCTCTAGCCATATCTGCAATTGACGTGCTCTGTTTTCTAAGAATGTAGCCTTCCAATCACCATAACGCAAGGCAGCAATGGATCCTGCATCATTCACATATATAAATCCTTCTCTCGGGGATTCTTTGGTTTTACCCATTAGATAATCCAATTGATTGTAGCCATCTATATAATTTTTGTACGATCTACCATTAATAGTGGTTCCTTTCCTTAATTGTTCTTTAATATCTGGATTCCCAGCAGCCGCTGCAAAGGTTGGTAACCAATCTTCATGAGCTACAATACCATTTAAGGTAACACCAGCAGGAAACTTTCCTGGCCAACGTACAAAGGCAGGCACGCGGTATGCACCTTCCCAGTTCGAATTTTTTTCACCATGGAAGGGCGTTGTACCAGCATCTGGCCAGGTGTTGTAGTGTGGACCGTTATCTGTAGAATACATGACTATGGTGTTATCAGCGATACCTAATTCGTCAAGTAAGTCTAATAATTGACCAACGTGCATATCGTGTTCAATCATACCATCGGTGTACTCATCATTTCCTGGGTTACGCATGTCGTCTTTAACATGGGTTCTAAAATGCATACGTGTGGCATTCCACCACGTAAAGAATGGCTTACCGTCTTCTACTTGTTTTTTAATAAATTCTTTGGCTGCTTCAAGCGTTTCGTAATCAATGTTTTCCATGCGCTTTTTATCAAGCGGCCCTGTATCTTCAATACGCTGTCCACCCTTACCATCTGCCCAACTGTGAATAACCCCACGAGGGCCAAATTTTTCTCTAAATGTTTGACCATCCTTTAGTACCATATCTCCAGGATAATCAAAATTTTCTGGTTCTTCCTCTGCATTTAAATGGTATAAATTCCCAAAGAATTCATCAAATCCATGCATGGTTGGTAAATGCTCATCGCGGTCACCTTGGTGGTTTTTACCAAACTGACCTGTAGTATAGCCTTGCCCCTTAAGAACCGTCGCCATAGTGACATCTGTTTTTTGCCAGCCTTCCATTGCCCCCGGCATACCAACTTTAGTCATACCAGATCGTACAGGAACAGACCCGCTGATAAAAGCAGCACGACCAGCCGTACAACTTTGTTGTGCATAATAGTCCGTAAAACCAACACCTTCTTTGGCTACCCGATCAATATTGGGTGTCATATAACCCATCATACCCCTATTGTTGTGGCTGATGTTCCAAGTGCCGATGTCATCGCCCCAAATCACCAGGATGTTTGGCTTTTTGTTTTTTTGTGCATTAGAAAACCCAAAACAGGCCACTAATAGAAGAGTAAAAAGTGTTTTTTTCATAGTTTTTATAGTTAGAATTAATAGATTGATTAATTAATGGTCTCTTAACAAGTTAGTATATAACTGATCTAAAGTTATAAAATATTATTTATACCAAGATAACTGTAAACATTAATTCTTTGTAACCCGAGTCAATAGACCTAACTTTAGTTAGGTACAAATGTAATCGACATCGTAAGTCAAAAAAATATCATTTGATAGGTTTTCTCCTAGATTTTTTAATTCTATGTATGGTCAATGGCGTAACCCCTAAAAAACTGGCTATATGTTTATCGAATGTAGATTTTAAGTATTTGGGATTCCACTTGATTAAGTCTATGTAGCGCTCTTTTGGCGTCATCGCTACAAACGTATTAATACGATGTGAAAAGGTAAGAATGACTTCTTTAAGAAAGCCAAGGTAAAACTGCATGAGTTTTGGATTTTCTAGGGCTAATTCCTCTAGTTGATTGACATCAAATTTGAGAAAATGTACTTCACCTATGGCTTCAACATCTAAGTTTTGCATGTCTTCACTAAAGACTAAAGCTTCTCCAAAAATATAGCCTTCGGATCTGAGATGGTTTGTGATTTCCTTGCCCTCCTTATTAATTTGATAAGCTCGGGCAGATCCTTTTAGTAGAACTAATAAGTTATTATCAGACCGGCCTCTTTTTAAAATAATTTCTTTATTTTTTTTTGAGCCGTAAGTGCATATCGATAAAAAAATATCAAGTTCTTTTGTTTCTAGATCAGGAAAATATGAACCTACTAATTCTTTTATTTTTGGTTTGGACAGCGTCATAGGACGTTTTGTATTGGTCTTAAACTTAAAATTTTAAATAGGTTTACGTTGTCCTTATCAAGTAAGACGTTCTTATTTTTTTAAAGGATATGCGATACTTTAATCAGTATCAATTCTAAACACCAGCCCGCCACTAAAGCCACCTACGATTTGGGTTGAACCCGTCGTAACACCTGCGCCACCAGTACCTACATAGAATCCGCCATAATTTACAGGGAAATACAAATTACCTTGGAGATTAAGGCCAATGGCATCCGTAAACATAATATTAACCCCTGCCTCAAAATTAAAGGCAAAATACGTATTACTGCTCAGATTGAGATTGGGAAATTCATTTCTATTTATATTTTTTGGTGTAACCACCGCAATGCCTAATCCACTACCAACAAACGGTTTCACTTTTCCATCCTTTAAGTATTTTTGAATCCCCAGCAAAAACCAGTCTGTTTGAAGGTCTGATATCCTTACATTTCTGTTGTTGGTAAAGTCTACATCACGGCCCGTAAATTCCGTTCCCATACTCACATAGGATAATTTGGCAACGTATCCTGGCCTAAACTCAATACCACCAGCAATACCCCATTGGCCACTTGGCTCAGCTCTTACGGAACTAAAGACATAATCTATCCGAGTTCCAAATTGATACCCATAGGATGGCGTAATTTCAATGGCTTGGGCTGAAGCTGCAAAACTTATTGTTAAGCAGAGAAGGGCAAGAATAAATCGGTTTTTCATAATTTTATTTTTTAAATGTTGAGAAAGTTATAAAAATAGATGTGACCAACCAAAAATAAAGCTGTGGGTATTTGAACCGATTTCCTTTAAGGTGGCCGAATTCAAATATACCAACTTTATACTTTGTAATTTAGAAATTTTATAACCTACTGAGCCAGCAGATAAGAGATTGGTCCTTAAATCTGCACTTGAAACATTATTGACTATTGATTCTCCGCCTATGCCATAACTTAGGCTTATGGACGCCCACATTTTGGGATTAAATCGTTTGATCAAATGGGTTTGAAATGCAAAAATAGGGTCTTGTTTCCGCGTTGTGTCTCCAAAAAAATTATTGTTATTACTAAAGAAGAATACAGACCCCGTAAGTTCATAAGACCAATCCCCCCAATTATGTACCATACCTATCTGTGGCCTAATGATGATTTGGTTTTGACCAATATTAATAAGCTTTTCGTTAAAGTATTGCCCTGTTGGAAATGTTATGGCCACTGAAGCACCAAACGTTGTATATACAGGATGGGCCTTGTAATAGGCTTGTAGCTCACTAGCGTTGCCAGGAGGTGGGCCGCTAAAATTAATTGAAAATCTTAAACGTGAATCTCCAAAGCCATTGCGGTACACACTTGCTGGATTACCACTTAATTTCCCTTCAAACAACATAAAGTTATAAGGTAAAGTTAAATCAACCCTAGCGAGTTTTTTACCGAGTTTAAAAGGTTTTATATAGGATAAAATCAGGGTGCTGACATTCACGGAAACATCTTCTGCCTGCAAAATGGGGTCGAACAGAACATCACCAAAACTATAGATGTAACCCGCACCAATAATATCAGATTTTAAAGGTAGTGAAGACCACCGACGTGGTTCAATATCTTGGGCACTGGTATTTAATGCCGTACTTATAAAAAAGATTGAAATTAAAACTTTAGAATAGAGTTGTACAAATGGCCTTAGACCTTTTCGGTATTCCTTCTTAATATTTGAATTAAACAACAACATTCATGAATTAGGCCATGTCTATTTCTTATCAAGTGCTTTCATAATTTCCTCAGTGTATTTATCTGCGGTTTTATAAGCATCTTTAGGATTCTCAATTGTGGTTGTCACTACGGCAATCAATTGGTCATTGTCGTCAGCTCCTAAACTGTAAGCCACAGTTTCCAAATAATAGGTTTTTGTAGTGTAAGTTGTTGGGGTAGTATTTCCAATAGTAACACCGTATACATAAGGTTGATAATAATAGCCATAAAAACTACCGTAGTAGGGTGGGTAAAATGTATTCCAAGGGTCATTAAAATAATAATTGTTATTGGAGGTGGTTGTGCGTTCTCTAACATCCTTAACTGATGTTAAAACGACGGCGTCGAAACCTTCGTTATTTAAGATTTCCCTAATCATTTTTTTTCGTTCCTCTGTCATTTCCTCCGTCGGTGTTGTTGGTCCGAATTTACTGAAGCTTGGTGTGGCATTTATGCCTCTGGCAATGAGCTTGTCGGCAATCTCACGTTCAAAGGCAATTTTGGCTGATTTATTTGAGGACCGCGCCATAACCAACACGTTTTTATAATTGTGCTTTGATGCTTCTGGAGATTTCCATGCGTCAACAACCTTGATACCACCGCAATTCAACAGCATAGACAGTAACACGGAAAGACTTAAAAATTTAAAAATTGATTTCATTTCTTAATGTAATTAGAGGCCTAAAATACATATTTCTGTGTATTAAAGTTGTATGCAAATGCAAATTATGTATTTTAACCATCGACATGTGATTTACATTGAAGAATTTGTTTAAAAATATTGGGCCTGGAGCTTTGGTCGCCGCTGCTTTTATAGGTCCTGGCACTGTAACAGTCTGCACCATTGCTGGCGTTAATTTTGGATATGCGCTATTGTGGGCGATGCTCTTATCTATTTTCGCTACCATTATCCTTCAAGAGATGGCCGCTAGACTTGGGGTAGTGTCACAGCTGGGCCTTTCGGAAATTATACGAAGCCAAATAACGCATCCTATTTTAAAAATCATAGCCTTGGTTTTAATTATATCGGCTATCATTATTGGAAATACCGCCTACGAAGCTGGAAACATAAATGGTGGTGCGCTCGGATTAGAAACACTTTTTGGGTTTAAATCAGTCGAGTTTTTATATTTTAATTTCAATTTCTATGCTCTTCTTATAGGCTTTATAGCTTTTGTTGCCCTCTATGCGGGGACTTATAGGACCATTGAACGTTTTTTGGTGTTTTTGGTTGCCTTAATGAGTGTGGCTTTTATATCAACAGCTGTTATTACCAAACCAAATCTATCTGAATTACTTTCAGGCCTGTTTACACCAACACTGGAGAAAAAAAGCCTTCTGGCTGTTATAGGATTGATAGGCACAACAGTGGTGCCTTATAATTTATTTCTGCATGCATCTTTGGCCAAAGCAAAATGGAACTCCGTTAAGGACGTTAAGTATGCAAGGCGCGACACAATTTTTGCGGTTGTCTTGGGAGGCGTTGTTAGCATGTCCATTATTATTTCGGCGGCAGAAATACCTATGACTGATATTTCAAATGCGTCTGATTTAGCATTGAGTTTGGAGCCAATATTTGGAGCCTATGCTAAGTATTTCTTATCCATAGGGCTTTTTGCTGCAGGCATAACCAGTGCTATTACCGCACCATTAGCAGCAGCTTACGTGGCAAGCGGTTGTCTGGGCTGGTCCTCAAACTTAACCTCTATGCGGTTTAGGTTGGTTTGGATGTGCGTCTTGGGCTTAGGTGTGTTGTCTTCGAGTTTAGGATTTAAAGCCATTTCCATAATAAAATTTGCTCAGGTTGCTAATGGGCTATTATTACCGATAATAGCCATATTTTTATTGTGGGTAATGAATAATTCCAAGGTGTTAAAGGAGAATGTCAATACTACTTTTCAAAATAGTCTTGGTGTAGGTATAATAATTGTGACTGTAGTTTTAGGAATTAAAGGTATATTAAGCGTATTGGATATTGTATAATGACGGAATTTCAAATAGATATTAATGCCGATGTTGGTGAGGGGCTCAATAATGAAGAGGCGCTTTTACCTCACCTAAGCTCCTGCAACATAGCTTGTGGAGGTCATGCCGGGGACAATGCCACCATGACTGCCATAACAAAGCTAGCTAAAGAGTACCAAGTTAAAATTGGAGCACATCCGTCATTTCCTGATAAGGCTAATTTTGGGAGAAGGCCAATGGAAATTTCGTGTTCCGATTTGTTTCAAAGTTTGAAAAATCAGATTATGGATATGGTAAGGATTACCCAGGCACAAAACGCGAAGCTGCATCATATTAAGCCTCATGGCGCATTGTATAATCTCGCTGCATACGACAAGAGTATTGCCTCAACAATTGTTGATGTGATACATAGTATTGACTCCAATTTAAAATTATATGCGCCCTATGATTCTGTAATTGCGGCAAAGGCCATGGCTGAAAATATTGAAGTTGTGTTTGAGGCCTTTGCAGATCGGAACTATAACAATGACTTAAGTCTTGTTTCACGACAAAATGAAAACGCCATAATAACAAACACCGAACAAGTTTTGTCGCATGTCGTCCGCATTGTAAAAGAGAATAGGGTAAAAACAATTGAGGGGGTGGAAAAGGTGATAAAAGCGTCTACCTTATGCGTTCATGGAGACACTGAAAATGCTATTGAGATTTTAAGATACCTTAATGACAATTTACCAAAATTTGGAATAGGGATTCAATAAACCATTATGACTTACGACATAAAATTTTTTAGGTATAATGAGCATTCCATTTTAATAAAATGGCCACCATTAATAGATGTAAATATCTTAAATGACATTTTAGAATTCAAAAATAGGCTTCAGAAAAAATTTAATAAACAAAAACTTGAAGTAATCTCCTCATATAACTCAATTTTAATTGTTTACAATTACACTATAGATAAATTCAATGATGAAATATCAGGCTTAAAAGTGCTTTATAATGAAGAAAGTGCCATCAATTTTATCACCTTTTCAACCTGGGAAATTCCGGTGTGTTATAACTCAACATACGGTGTGGATTTAGAGGACTATTCCAAACAAAAAAAGCTTTCCCCAACCGATGTTATAGCTTTACATTCAAGACCGGTTTACACGGTTTATTTCATTGGATTTTTACCTGGATTTTTATATTTAGGCGGTTTGGATAAACAGTTGTACCATAATCGAAAGACAACCCCAAGTCGGGCTCTAAAAAAGGGGTCTGTAGCCATTGGTGGTCAACAAACCGGAATTTATCCCCAGGACAGTCCCGGGGGTTGGCACGTTATAGGAAGCACACCCATTTCGATGTTCAATTCAAGGAAATCAACACCCTGTTTCATTAAACCGGGAGATAAACTAAAGTTTAGGTCTATAGACAACATTGAATATGAACAATTGGCCATAGAATCACAGAAAGCTAATTTTGAATTAAAACCCATTAGTGAAGATGCTTAAGGTTTTAGAGCCTGGTTTTTTTACAACAATACAAGATAATGGACGATTTCAATATCGTGACATTGGTGTTCCTGTTTCTGGCGCTATGGATGGTTATTCCAGTCAATTTGCAAATGTAATTTTGGGGAATACCAGCGATATGGCGGTCTTGGAAATAACAATGGTGGGTCCAAAACTCCAATTTTTAAAGCCAACTTTCATAGTGATTTCAGGAGCACAAATGCAACCGAAACTGAACGGCAAGCGCATTGAACACAATATGATGGTTCAAGTAAGGCCCAATGACATCTTAAGTTTTGGAAAACTAGAATCAGGCTTCAGAGCCTATTTGGCCATTAAAGGTGGATTTAAAACCGAAGTAGTGTTGGGAAGCCGAAGCATGTATGTGCCCGTAACGGATAAGGATCGCGTTAAAGCCGGAGACATCTTAAACTATAAACCCTTTGAATTTAAGATTTCGGCTAAAAATGCCGCTCTTAATTATAGGACAAGTGTAATTGGCTCTAATGAATTACAGGTTTTTAAAGGACCGGAATATGGTTTGTTAAATTCGAACATTAAGGAAAAATTGGAAAATATATCCTTTAAGGTCTCTAGCCTTAATAATCGTATGGCCTACCAAATGGAGTCTGTTTTAATAAATGATTTAGACACTATTTTAACGGGCCCAGTTTTGCCCGGAACAGTACAGTTGACGCCTTCGGGAAAGTTAATTATTTTAATGCGAGACTGCCAAACCACGGGGGGATATCCCAGAGTGCTTCAGCTAACCCACTCTTCAATAAACGTATTAAGTCAAAAGTTTTCAGGAAATGACATAAAATTCAGATTAGGCGAATAAGCATGTAGGAATAAGTAGTGCAATTGTTTTATATCTTTAATAAATTCAATACATTAGATATCCTATTAATTAACACGAACCACTTATTATGAAAAATTTTGGATTACTTATTCTAGGTATTGTCATCGGCGCGGTTTTCATGCATTTTTATAGTACAAAACAAGAAACAACATTAGAACAAGCTATTGTTCCTCCTAAAGGATTGATTAAACCAGCAGAGGCCATGGCTTTAGATAAGGCGTTTGACATTAAACATCGGATAATCAATGATTCACTATTCAAGCAATCTGCAGATGGAGGTGATAATAGGTCTTCATGGTACAGTATAGACGAGATAGAGAATTATATAATGTATGCTAAAGACCAAGCTCAGGATTTGGGCTACACATTAGATGGCCTTAGAGTATACTTGGGTTCATACCCAAATGCTAAGGATAAGGCTGGGTTAACCACCATGTTTTTTATTCCCACTGGGACCAAAAATATATCCAAAGGCAGTTTTCTTAATGCCATTCAAAATCAAAGTCCAGATATACCCGGTGGAGATGGTTTAAATAGAGGAAGTAATGGCATACCTCCAGGAGAAAATTATCCGCAATGACAAAGGTGGAACGTTCAAGCATTCTGCCATAGATGGAATCATCTTATTTAATTCACCATTATGTTGAATTAGCCGCCGCACTAGCAGCTTCTCTCTATTGGTTAAAAACAAAAGAGTATAAGGTAAGACCGTTTGTTTGGTTTTTATGGTTAACTATAATTGTTGAAACTATTGGTCTGTACCCCTTATTTATGCAAAACAATTACGACAACACACTTTTTATTTTCGTTAAGAACTCGGTTTTTTGCAGAAATACTTGGTTGTACAATATTTATTCATCGATTGGGCTAATTCTTATCGGGCTATTTTTTCTAAGGAATTTGCAGGACCAGACTTCAAAAAAAATTATTAAAATAATACTCGTGGTCTGTACGGCATTTGCGATAATTTATTACTTAACCAGTGGGCAATTTTTCATAATGTCGTTACCTTATGATAATGCCCTTCAGACTTTTGCTATTTTCATTTTTGTTTTACTCTATTTTCGAGAATTGATGGGAAGTGAGGAGATTTTGGCTTTTTATAAATCCCATGTGTTTTATATTAGTGTGGCCTTACTGATTTGGAACATTTGTTTAACCCCATTATTTATTTTCGATGGTTATTACAGGGCTATCAATACAGAATTTATAGCTTTTAGGAGCACCTTTTTAATGATATCTAACATACTTTTATATTCATGCTATGTATTTGCATTTTTAATTTCACTTTACTACAAAGGCAAATTAGTACCGAAGAAATTGCACTGATTTCTTATGTGATATTTTTTACCTTGGCTTTGTTAGTTGTATTTGTGGTGTTCTTTATAACATTCCAAAGACGTAAGAACAAGCTTATGTTAGATAAATTGAATCAACAAAAAGCGTTCGACCAGGAATTGGTCAGGACACAGCAGGAAATCCAAGACGAGACCTTAAAGCACGTGGGTCGCGAGTTACATGACAATGTGGGTCAAATCCTGTCCTATGCTACAATGCAGATGAATGCCGTCGTTAAAAACGTACCCGAAGCCTTGAGTCCAAGAGCTAATGAAGCGGCTCAAGCGTTAAAAAATAGTTTGGCAGAAGTAAGGGCTTTATCAAAATCGCTTAACAGTGATGTGATTTATAATTTGGGATTCGACAAAACCCTAGCCAATGAGATTGAACGTCTCAATAAAATAGGGGAGCTAGAAGCCAGCCTAAGTGTTATTGGTGATAAGGTCAATTTTGAAAACAAAAAGGACGAAATCATTCTTTTTAGAATATTACAGGAGTTCTATTCTAACACGCTTAAGTACGCTGAGGCTTCAGAATTAAGAACTTCCATTATTTATAATCCTGAAAACTTAATAGTTGAGGTTACTGAAAACGGAAAGGGATTTGATATTAATACAGTTGAGAAAGGCTCCGGACTTATTAATATGGAAAAGCGGTCCGAAATGATTAAGGCTAAGTTTACCATAGAATCTCAAATAGGAGAGGGAACTAAGCTAACTCTTGAGTATCCTTTCCAATTATAATGCTTCTTCACAGGCGTTCCACAGCGAATCATTCGGTACTGGTGCAACTATACGTAACAATTCTTTTTTTACTGGGTGTATAAATTCTAGCCGACGTGCATGAAGTGAAATGCTAGCATCTTTATTGCTTCTGTCGAACCCATACTTTAAATCGCCCTTGATAGGGCAGCCTATTGCAGCTAATTGGCATCTTATTTGGTGATGCCTTCCTGTTTCTAAATCAATTTCCAAAAGAAAAAAGTTATCTAGTTTCTTTATGGTGTTATATTCTAGAATAGCCTTCTTTGAGCCCGTTATTTCCGTTAAAAATGCGGTGGATTTATTGTTTTTTGGATTTTTCTTCAACCAATGGGTTAATCTAGCAGAAGCTTGCTTTGGTTCATTTTTAACCAGGGCCCAATAGGTTTTCTTGGCTTGTTTCTCTGCAAATAACTTGTTCAATCGCGGCAGGGCCTTGCTTGTTTTTGAGAAAAGCACAATTCCCGTTGTGGGCCTATCCAGTCTATGAACAACTCCGAGATACACATTTCCGGGCTTATTGTACTTAT
Organism: Winogradskyella aurantia; assembly: GCF_002266855.1. GTDB lineage: Bacteria > Bacteroidota > Bacteroidia > Flavobacteriales > Flavobacteriaceae > Winogradskyella > Winogradskyella aurantia. The sequence goes on from NZ_NGJN01000002.1 coordinate 332,664, forward strand.
CCTTAATATACGATTTAACAACTTCGCTTAAAGGCGTATCACCGGTTTTATCCCCTTGAACGATGTCCCCAGCACGCTTATTAACAATGATGATGTGGTTGTCTTCATAAAGAACTTGAAGGTTATCTTTTGTAGACAGTGTCTTAGACATTAATACTGTTCTTCATTATTCGGAAAATCCTTAGATTTTACGTCGCTGACATATTGGGCAATTGCTGTGGTCATGTCTTCATAAAGATTCATATATCGACGTAAAAATCTTGGGTTGAATTCGTGGGTCATGCCAAGCATATCATGTAGCACCAATACTTGACCGTCAACACCATCACCAGCACCAATACCAATAACCGGAATTGAAACACTTTCAGCAACCTCTCTGGCTAATTTCGCCGGGATTTTTTCTAAAACTATAGCAAAGCAGCCTGCTTTTTCGAGCATCAAGGCATCTTCTTTGAGCTGGTGGGCCTCGTGATCTTCTTTTGCTCTAACCGTATAGGTACCAAATTTATAAATCGATTGGGGCGTTAAACCTAAGTGGCCCATAACAGGTATTCCAGCATTTAATATGCGCTTTATGGAATCTTTAATTTCTTTGCCGCCTTCTAATTTTACGGCATGGCCGCCACTTTCTTTCATTATGCGAATAGCGGAGCGAAGTGCTTCCTTAGGGTCACTTTGGTAGGTTCCAAAAGGCAAATCTACCACAACTAGTGATCTATTGATAGCTCTAACTACAGAAGAGGCATGATATATCATTTGATCTAAGGTTATGGGCAAAGTAGTCTCGTGGCCAGCCATGACATTGCTAGCTGAGTCACCAACTAAAATAACATCGATACCAGCACCATCTACAATTTTGGCCATCGTAAAATCATAAGCGGTTAGCATGGATATTTTCTCCCCTTTAGACTTCATGTCAACTAAGGTCTTCACAGTAATTCTTTTGTATTCTTTTTTTGCTATTGACATATAACTTTAGATTAGTCGTCCGTAAAAATAATGAGATTTGTTTAACTTTATTACTTAAATACAAAATGAATATGAAGAATACATTTTCAAAAATAATAATGGTTGTATCATTTGTTTTTTCTTTAAATGGCACAGCTCAATCTGAAAAGGATGCTGTTAAAGAAACGATTATCACTTTTTTTGAGGCATTTCATAAACAAGATACAGTAGCCTTAAAAAGAATGGCAAAAGGTAATATTACCATGCAATCCATTTCTCTAGATGAAAATAATACATCCATGCTGTCTGAAATGAAATTCTACGACTTTACAAAATCAATAGCTAGTATTCCAAAAGACAGGACTTTTGAAGAAAAATTACTTGGTTTTGATATTAAAGTAGATGGTTCAATGGCAAGTGTATGGACTCCCTATGAATTTTGGTATAATGGAAAATTTAGCCATTGCGGTGTCAACTCGTTTCAATTAATCAAAGAAAACGAGACTTGGAAAATTATTTATTTGGTAGATACTAGGCGGGTAGAGCAGTGTTCAAAAAAGTCCTAATAGACTCAACCCATATAAAAAAGGCAGCGTTCTACGGATGCTGCCTTTTTTTGCATAAATGTATCTATCTCCTTGGAAAATCCTCAATACCATAGAGGTCCATCACAGTATCCAGGTTACTAAGGTCTGTACGACCCACGTTATCTGCTGGTATTACAACTACCCTAAAAACTTGTCCTAATGTATATTCTGGAGGTAGGTTATCAAAATTTGTAGTACCATCTAAAAAGAATCTAACGTCAGTTTGAGTGAAATCAAAATTGTAGGTCAAATAGCCATCCTCAAAGGTGTCATCTGTTTGTGGTAGAAGCCTCCAAATATCTTCACCATTCAGAAACTCCCATGAGATATAAACCAAAGTTACGTCCGTAGGCAATACTTCAAAACCATATGGCTCAATAAAGGAATAATCATTTTCGGGCGTAAAATCTAAAACAATTTCAAAAGCACTAGCCGCAATGAAACCACCATCTTGGCCATCAAAACCGGGAGGTCCCGGAGGTCCTGGATCACCTTCACATGCAGTAAAAAGGAGAGAAAAGGCTAAAATAATTAAGTAAGGTATTTTTTTCATAATAGTTAATATTTTCTTCTAAGGTACAAATCGCGTACCAAAGTAAATCACAATCAAATATTTTTTTGGGTTTTATTATGACATCGTGTCATATTTTATGTCATGGCATAATCATTGTCATATATAAAGCAATTGAAAATTTTAAACAATTATAAATTTCCATTTTGAGGAAATTCTTTTAAAACAAACAATATATTATGAGTAAGATTATTGGAATTGATTTAGGAACAACCAACTCTTGCGTTTCAGTAATGGAAGGTAATGAACCTGTTGTTATACCTAATGCGGAAGGTAAGCGCACCACGCCTTCAGTTATCGCTTTCGTAGAGGGTGGTGAAATAAAAGTTGGTGACCCAGCCAAGAGACAAGCTGTTACAAACCCTCAAAAGACGGTTTATTCCATTAAACGTTTTATGGGTAATAAATATTCTGAATCGAAGAAAGAGGCGGAACGTGTGCCTTATAAGGTAGTGAAAGGTGATAATGATACTCCACGAGTAGATATTGATGGAAGGTTATATACACCTCAAGAACTTTCGGCAATGATTTTGCAAAAAATGAAGAAAACTGCCGAGGATTATTTGGGTCAGGATGTTACACGTGCGGTTATAACCGTTCCTGCTTATTTTAACGACGCCCAACGACAAGCCACTAAAGAAGCTGGTGAAATTGCGGGTCTGAAAGTAGAGCGAATCATTAACGAGCCTACTGCAGCAGCTTTAGCTTATGGCCTGGATAAAAAATCAACTGACCAGAAAATCGTAGTATTTGACTTTGGTGGTGGTACACATGATGTGTCTATCTTAGAGTTAGGCGATGGTGTGTTTGAGGTACTATCTACAGATGGAGACACACATTTAGGTGGTGATGATGTAGATGAAAGGATAATAGATTGGTTGGCAGAAGAATTTAAGAAAGATGAGAACTTAGACTTACGGAAAGACCCTATGGCTTTACAGCGTCTAAAGGAAGCCGCCGAAAAAGCTAAGATCGAGTTATCCTCTTCTGCACAAACAGAAATTAATTTACCGTACGTTACAGCTACCGCTAGTGGTCCAAAACACTTGGTTCGTACCTTAACGCGTTCTAAATTTGAGCAGTTAATTGACGACTTAGTAAAACGTACTATTGAGCCTTGTGAGTCTGCTTTGAAAGCGGCGGGGTTATCTAAGAGCGATATCGACGAAATTATATTAGTAGGTGGTTCTACAAGAATCCCAGCGGTACAAGTGGCAGTTGAAAAATTCTTTGGAAAAGCACCAAGTAAAGGAGTTAACCCAGATGAAGTTGTTGCTTTGGGTGCAGGAATTCAAGGAGGAGTATTAACAGGTGATGTAAAAGATGTTCTTTTGTTAGACGTTACTCCACTATCTCTTGGTATTGAAACTATGGGTAATGTAATGACCAAATTAATTGAAGCAAATACAACTATTCCTACTAAGAAATCGCAAGTATTCTCAACAGCAGCTGATAATCAGCCATCAGTAGAGATACACGTGTTACAAGGTGAGCGTCCTATGGCCGCTGATAATAAAACAATTGGACGATTCCACTTAGACGGAATACCACCAGCAAGACGAGGAACACCTCAGATTGAAGTAACCTTTGATATTGATGCCAATGGTATTATTAAAGTGTCTGCCACAGATAAAGCGACTGGTAAATCTCAGGATATAAGGATTGAAGCATCTTCTGGATTAACAGAGGAAGAAATCAAAAAAATGAAAGCTGAGGCTGAAGCCAATGCAGAAGCAGACGCTAAAGCTAAAGAGACAGCCGATAAATTGAATAGTGCCGATGCTATGATTTTTCAAACGGAAAGTCAGCTTAAGGAATTTGGTGAAAAATTATCCGATGATAAGAAAAAACCAATTGAGGATGCACTTGAAGAGCTGAAAAAAGCTTATGAAACGAAGGATATTGCTGTGATTGACCCAGCTTTGGAGAAAATTAATGAAGCTTGGAAAGTAGCAAGTGAAGAAATGTACAAAGCACAGGCTGAAGCCCAACAAGGTGGTGCACAACCAGGACCAGACGCAAGTCAGAATGGTGAGCCTACAGATGAAAGCAGTGATGTTGAAGATGTAGATTTCGAAGAGGTGAAGTAACCTTTAACATGACACAATAAAAGGTGACCATTAACATATAATCACCTTGAAAACCCAACAGAGATGTTGGGTTTTTTTATTTAATGAGAACAAGTAAAGTGCCGTAAATGAATATTTTATGCACATTAAGGAGAATCATACTCGGATTAACGAATTGTTTGTTTCTTTTATTGGAATTGACTTAAATTTAATATGAACCAATAAAGAAGCCCAAAATCAAATGAATAAATTAATAATCAATTTCACGCCTACTGGGATGATTCCTACTAAGGATATGACACCTCATGTACCCATTACCGTAAACGAAATTGTAGAGGATGTTCATAAGGCTTACGAAATAGGCATAACTATGGTCCATATTCACGCACGTAATGCGGATACCGGCCATCCTACCTATAAGAAAGAAGTGTATGCGGATATCATTTCAGGAATTCGAAACTATGCGCCAGATTTAGTGATTTGTGCGTCACTAAGCGGTAGAAACTTCAATACCTTAGATAAACGCTCAGATGTACTTCATTTAAAAGGTAATCTAAAACCTGATATGGGGAGTCTTACCTTAAGTTCATTAAACTTTAATAAGGTGGCAAGTATGAATGCACCAGATATGATTGAAAATTTGGCAAAGGTGATGAAGGATAAAGGTATAGTTCCAGAGCTTGAAGTCTTTGATGTTGGAATGATAAATTTTGGCAAATACTTAGTAAAAAAGAAGATTATCAAGCCCCCTCTTTATTATAATCTATTGTTTGGAAATATTGCCTGTGCCCAAACTAATCTGCTACATACAGGGGTTATGTTAAATGATCTACAGGAAGATGCCATGGTAAGTATTGCTGGTATAGGAAACGGTCAATTAATGATGAACTCACTGGCCATAGCTATTGGAAAAGGGGTTAGGGTTGGTCTTGAAGACAATATTTGGTATGATAAGGAACGAACGCGGTTAGCTACAAATTCTGAGCTTCTTGAACGTATTCATATTATAGCAAAAGCAAATAATAGACCCATAATGACGCCCTCAGAATTTCGGATGCAGATGATGATGGAACCTGGAAATGGGCGTTACGGTCGTATTTACAATTAATGGCCAATGGAAGGAAATAAATCAGGCATTAAATATCGTATCCAATGGATATCCAATATCATCAAACACGGACTTTTTTGGCATGGGGTTAGAAATAATCTTGCAAAAATCGGATTGGACTTTATGCCTTACTATTGGGTTAAAGAAGCAACCGAATCCCTAAGGGCCCCAGAAATTAGAGGAGACGATAAAGATTTTGAACTGTCTGTTTTTGGTAAGGATGAGATTGCCTTTATCAAACACACAATTATAGGTATTGAAGCCAAGGACTTATTTGCAGATTTAAATAATGGTGAAATCTGTCTTGGATTAAAGAATAAGGGAAAGATTGCAGCATATATGTTTATTAAGCGTAAACCTTTTGTTTTTAGAAAGCGTTATTTTGATTTAAAATCTAATGAGAGTTATCTCCATAGTATGTACACATTTGAAGATTATAGGGGTAAAAATATTGCACCTTACTTGCGTTACCACAGTTACAAGCATCTTCTAAAGGAAGGGGTGGATACATTTCTCAGTGTTAGCGAGTATTTTAATAAATCTACTATTAGATTTAAGAAAAAGCTCAATTCGAAACCGATCAAACTGTATCTTAGTATTATTTTATTTCAAAAATGGACTTTTAATTTCATTCTGAAGGATTATTCACAATAATTATCCAAATCTTGGTTATGATAATCAATTTTCACAATTAATTTAAACCATGTCCCTATATTACTCCATTAAGCAAAACCTTGTACAACCTATGTTGAATTGGCGAAACATGCTATTGAGATTTAATAGAGGGGCCAATGCAAGACATCAAATTAGGAAGAGTATTAAAATTAATGAGATTGGGAAGTTGACCAAGGCCGAAATTGATGAAGCTAAGGCCTATTTCAAATCTAAAGGCTATAATCTTAGAAATACGTATTGGCACCAGTTTTACAAAGGGAAAAATGGAATCTTTCATAAAGAGTATATTCCTGAGGATATTTTTAGGTCAAAAATTTGTCATAAGCTAAACCAAACGCTGCAGTGGCCAGCATTATTAGACAAAAACTTATCCTACACGATATTTAGTGAATTCTCGCAGCCAAAGCGGGTGTTGTCAAATATTAATGGCTTTTATTATTGGCAAGGTGATTTGGTGTCTGAATCTGAAGCAATTAAAGGCGTTCTTCACTCTAAACAGAAATTAATTATAAAACCCAGTATTGATTCAGGAGGCGGTGTTATGGTAAAAGTAATTTCAACAGAAGATTTAAATACAACAGATAAGACTTATGAAATCATGAACTTATTTAAATCCTATAAGAAAGATTTTGTCATTCAGGAGTTCATGAGTCAAAGTCCAGAAATGAAAAAACTAAACCCCACCACATTGAATACTCTAAGAATTATGAGTTATTTAAGGGATGAGGAGGTCCATGTTTTGTCTACCATAGTGCGTATCGGGAAAAAGGGGAGTGATACGGATAATTATGAAGGAGGTGGAATTATTTGTGGGGTCAACGCCAAGGGTGAATTCAATTCTGTAGGCTACACCAAGCTTGGTAGAAAGGTTTATTCTAAAACAGAGTCAGGAATATCATTGAAGGACTGTAAAGTACCAAATTATGAGGATGTTAAAGCTATGGTGAGAAGGCTGCATATGAGGGTGCCCTATTTTAGATTGATATCATGGGATATTGGGATAAATGAAAATAATCAACCCGTGTTGATAGAATACAACACTTACAACCAAAGCACTAACCCTTCTCAGGTGGTGAATGGGCCTTTGTTTGGTAAATTCACGGATGAGATTTTAAGTTTGGGAATAAACTAATCTCTTTCTCATAAAGATTTAAAACTAATGTCATTATACCAATCATTAAAACAACGACTTGTCAAGCCAATTTTTAGATGGCGAGAGCGCATAGCTGTTTACAACAAAGCTGCCCGTGCCATAGGTGAGGTAAAAGATGACATAATGAAGTATAAAATTCCAGAATTAACCAAAGTCGAAAAAAAAATAGCAAAGTCTTATTGGATGTCTAAAGGCTATATGCTCAGAAATACATTATGGCATCAATATTATAAAGGAATAACAGGTGAATTTAGAAAAGAATATGTTCCTGGAGATATATTTAGATCCCAAATTGCCCACAAGTTGAATCAAATGCGCCAGTGGCCGGCATTGCTTGATAAGAACTTATTGTATTCTATATTTAATGGTTTTGAACAACCTAAATTGATAGTATCCAATATTAATGGATTTTATTATAGTGAGGGTATTATTATTAGCAAATCCAAGGCAATAGAGCTTATATTGAATTCTCAGAACAGATTGATTATAAAGCCTAGTATATGGACAGGACAGGGCAAAATGGTAAAGTCGTTTTCTGTTGATGCTCTAGGTGCTGAAAACTGTGAAAGAAAGCTTGATCAACTGTTAACGATGTATAAACAAGATTTTTTGGTTCAGGAGTTTTTAATTCAAAGTCGTTTTATGAAAATGTTAAATGACTCTTCATTAAATACAATAAGGGTTATGAGTTATTTAAGAGCAGAGGAAGTTCATATAATTACCAGTGTCGTTAGAATAGGAAAAAGTGGCAGCGATACTGATAATTTTTCTGCGGGAGGAATAGCCTGTGGTTTAAACATGTACGGTAAATTTAATCCTGTAGGTTTTACCATGCATGGTGATAGGTGCTTTGGAACAGATTCTGGATTGATTTTTAAGGATTTGGAAATCCCTAACTTTGAAAGGGTCACGGCCATGGTAAAAGATCTTCACAAAAAAGTGCCTTATTTTCGTATTATATCTTGGGACATTGCTTTAAACGACAAGGATAAACCCGTTTTGATAGAATATAATACCTATACGCAAGGAACAAGGGTTCTACAAATTGTTAACGGACCTTTATTTGGAGAGTTTACCGATAAAATTTTAAACGAAGGCCTGCGTTAACCTCAATCAAAACTAATTAATGAGTTTTATAATTATTTATAACTTTTCTGCGCTTGCCTGACGCCAGCGGCGGAATTTCATCAACGTAGGTTATAGTAATTTCCGCATCATCACCAAAATCAGACTTGATGTCTTCTATTAAAGCCTGTTCATATTGAAAGGTGTTTCCCGTTTGAAGATTAAGCTTAACTTCATAGTGTTTTTCGCCTTGTTGGATAAATTGGTATTGTCTCAATAAATGGTAATATTGGTAAAATTTTGTATAAACAACAAAAGAAGAAATTATATTACCAGAAGAGTCGTAAATTAAATCCATTTTGCGCCCTTCAATTTGTTCAAATGACATAGCACCATTTGAACTTAGGCCTAATTTAGCAATATCGCCCGTGTCGTACCTAATGATTGGCATGGCGTAATTAAATAAATCTGTAACAACAATTCTACCAAATTCACCTGGTTTAACCGGTTCGTCATAATTAAAATTTAGAAGTTCAATATGATAGCTCGAATGGTTTAGTACAAAATTATTTGGCGATTCAAGGGTTTGTTGTGCAATAATGCCAATTTCTTCGCTTGAATATCTCGAAAGGATGTCAGTGTTTAGGTATTTTCCTAATGTTTTCTTGGTGTAGGGATTTAAGTACTCAGAATTTGCAATAGCGGAGACGATGCCCAAATTTTCAAGTTGTAAATCATTCTTTTCCAGATATTGTGCTATCCGCTCATAAGAGGAGGCAAAACCAAGCAAGGTTTTCTCAGTCTGACTATCTGTTTTAATCAAATTGATAAACTCTAGGATTCTATCATCAGAAAGTCTAGATATATCAAATTGAACGACATTTTGGAGCTTAGACTTTAGGTTGTTCTTTTTATTATGCGCTCGCCAAACTTCAAGTTCATAAAGTCTATTTCCAATGTTAAATCCGGCTTGTTTAAAAAAATAGATAACATCGGCATGGTTTCTCTGTCGCTTTCCCTTATTTTGAAATAGAAAAAATGGTACACCGGTTGAGCCACTGGTTGAGACCTTAAAATTTTTAGCATCCTTATAAAGTTCTGATTTAAATGCTTCAAAATTATCCTGGACAACGGTTTTCCTAATAACAGGATACCCTTCAAGGTTGTCGACTTTTTCATAATCCCTGTAAAAGGGTGTCGTGGATGAAGCATGTTTCAGTAGAGCTTTGATATTACGTTTCTTGACTTTTTTGGATTCGGGTGAATTCGGATTTTCAACACCACGTCTAACGTCATTTAAATGACGCTTAATTATACCTCCTTTTAAGCCATCTAATGTCCAAAATGCGCGATTTCGAATTGCGTTCAATACCATTTAGTTATGTCTTTCAAGGTATTTAGAATCTATTTTTCGTGCCTTGATGCTGTTAATAGGCACTCCAATAGCTTGCTTAAAATCACCAATGGAGCTAATGACTAAGGCACCAGACCCAATTACAGTATGGCCTCCAATAGCAACGTTATTTATGATTGATGCACTAAGGCATATGGCAGAACAGGTTCCAATACTAACATTACCACCTACCGTAGCCCCAGAAGCTAAGCTTGAGTAATCTGACATCTCAGAGTCGTGCCCTAATGAGGCCTTTGTATTTATAATACAAAAATTTCCAATTTTGGCACCAGCATTAATTATTGCACCAGCCATTACAACTGTGCCTTGAGTTACTTCAACATCGTCGGCGATTATGGCACTAGGATGAATAATTGGCACAAAATTAAGTTCCGGGGCAATTTCAGAAATAGCCTCATGGGCCATTTTCCTTGTGTAGTTGTCACCTATTCCTATTATGACACCATAGATATCATAACTTTTAATTAAATCAATTAAATTGTCTAAGTCCCCTATGATATCATATCCATAAATACGTTTACCATCCGCTTTGTATGAATCCATAAATCCAACTATTTCGTAAGCCTTGGTTTTATGAATAATATCAATAATCATTTTGGAATGACCTGAGGCACCGTATATTATAACTTTTTTCATAGGATAAGTAGGACAACAATTTTAATTGTAGGAAAATCAAAGTTAGTTTAGTGTCAGAAAATTTAATTTAAAAAAGGTCTATTTAGGGCTAACTATTTTTCTAGAATAAAGATAACATAAAAGATAGAATTTTTGATATTTTGCCTATGAAGTACAAATTCTAACGTGCATTGGCCTATTTTTGATTTAACTTTTGGAGTTAGAAACATTTTAATCTTCCTTCTGAAGTTTCTGTAAAAAACATCAAAGAGTATGTCAAAACGATTGGCGGTAAAGCTCACCTCTGCAGGTGAAAAATCGGTTAGAAGTGGTCATCCTTGGATATTCTCGAATAGTATTTCTCAAGTTAGTGGCACTCCTAAAACAGGAGATTTAGCTATTATTTTTAGTAAGCAGAAAAATAAACTCATAGGATTGGGTCTCTACGACGAATTCTCTCCTATCAGAATTAAGCTTATTCATAGCGGCACTCAAAAAGTTACCCTCAACAAAGAATTTTTTTATAACAAAATTCTTATGGCTTATAAAAAAAGAGCGCCTCTATTGGCCACGGAAACCAATAGCTATCGTCTAATCTTCGGGGAGAACGATGGTTTTCCCGGTTTAATTGCAGATGTTTACAATAAGGTGCTAGTTGTAAAACTATATTCAGAAATATGGTTACCCTATCTAGAGTCCATTTTAGATAGTTTGTACCAAGTATCAAAAACCAAAACCATTGTAATACGATTAAGCCGTTCCTTACAAAAAAGCAGAAACCATAACCTGAAGGATGGACAAATTATAAGAGGTGTCCTTGAAAACAACGTTATTCAATTTGTTGAACATGGGATTAGATTTTCTGCCAATGTCATCCTGGGTCATAAGACCGGTTATTTTCTAGACCATCGGGAAAACCGTAGACGTGTAGGAGAAATGAGTTATGGTAAAACCGTTTTAGACGTATTTTCCTATGCTGGTGGATTTTCAGTGCATGCCTTGGCTGGTGGAGCGAAGGAAGTGACCAGTGTGGATATAAGTAAACAAGCTCTTGAAATGGCAAAGGAAAACGCGAAGTTAAATCCATTTTCAGGCGTTCATGACACTATAGTTGGCGACGCCTTTGAGGTTATGAAGAACCTCATAATAAAAGGCAAACAATTTGATGTCGTTATTATTGATCCTCCAAGTTTCGCGAAACGCAAATCTGAAATAGAACTGGCAAAAAAGAAGTACCTTCAGCTTGCTGAACTTGGGCTTCAACTAACGGCAAAAAAAGGGCTCTTGATTTTGGCGTCGTGTTCATCGAGAATTATAGCACAATCGTTTTTTGATTTAAACGAGCATGTTTTAAATTTAAAGTCACGTGCATTCGATGTTATTTTAAAGACTCAGCACGACATAGATCATCCCGTTGCGTTTGAGGAGGGTGCATATTTAAAATGTGCATATTATAAGTTAAGGAATTGATTTTTATTATGCACGCATAACAAATTTGTTTATATTTGACCGTCTTAAAAAATAAAATGCAAACACAACTCACCCAACTCCTACAGATAAAATATCCCATTATTCAGGCACCGATGTTTTTGGTATCCAATGTGGCTATGGTTAAGGAAGCTATGAAGTCTGGTATTGCCGGATGCATACCAGCCTTAAATTACAGAACCCTTGACGAATTAAGAGCGGCCATCACTGAACTAAAGTCAGCTAAGGTGGAGGGTGGATCATTTGGTTTTAATCTTATTGTAAACAAATCAAATGTAAAATATAAAGGCCAACTCGAGGTCCTTTGTGAAGAAGGCTGTGATTTTATAATAACATCTTTAGGAAGTCCTGAAGAGACTATAAATCAAGCTCATAAGGCTGGTATTAAAGTATTTTGTGATGTTACGGATTTAAAATTCGCCAAAAAAGTTGAGGAATTAGGTGCTGATGCAATTATTGCAGTCAATAATGAGGCCGGTGGCCATAGAGGTCAACTTTCTCCTCAAGAATTAATTAAGGAATTAATAGATAACTGTAACATTCCGGTGATTTCTGCAGGTGGAGTAGGTTGCAGAGCCGATATCGATAAAATGCTTAGCTACGGTGCCGAAGGCGTCTCGGTGGGTAGTCCCTTCATAGCATCAATAGAAGCAGGAGTAACAGACGACTATAAACAGGCCTGTGTGGATTATGGTGCAAGTGATATTGTAATGACAGAACGTATCTCAGGAACACCGTGTACAGTAATTAACACACCTTATGTTCAAAAGATAGGGACTAAGGCCACCTGGATTGAAAACCTTCTCAATAAAAATCGAAAACTCAAAAAATGGGTTAAGATGGTCCGTTTTTCAATAGGGATGAGAGCTACTGAGAAAGCTGCTAAAAAAGCAACCTATAAAACCGTTTGGGTTGCCGGTCCCAGCATAGAGCATACTAAAGCGATTCTTCCTGTCAAAGCTATTGTGGCTAATCTATTGAGCTGAGGCTTTACTGTTGTAGTATGTTTTGAATGATTTTTTTGAACAAAAGGACAAATTAACAAAATCTATGTTTAGTGAAAGGTTTGATTAAGGGCTCACTTGTTTTAAAACAGATGAATAGTTAAAAGTCTTTTTTAAAACAGCTAATTTTTAGGTTTCCGCTGTCAAATTGAAAAAAAATTAAAAATTCGTATCAATTAGGTTTTGTTTGTGAAATAAAATCAAGATTTTTAACAAAAATTCAAAGAATGTATAATGCATTTATAAAGGGTACAGGTTCGTATGTACCTCCAAAAATCTTAAAGAATGACTTTTTTGAATCAGTAGGTTCATCAGATACCTGGATCTACAATACCCTTGGTATTAAGGAACGGCGCATAGTAGAAGGAGAAACTACAAGCGATTTGGCCTCTAAAGCGGGTTTAAAAGCCATTGAAGATGCAGGCTTATCGGTTTTAGATATTGACTTAATCATCATGGCGACAGCAACACCAGATCGTTTGGCCCCCTCAAGTGCTTGCTTCGTTCAAGAAAAACTAGGAGCCAAGAATGCAGTAGCTTTTGACATTTCAGCAGTTTGCTCAGGCGCGTTGTTTGCCACCTCCATAGGCGTACAGTTTATAAGTACCGGGATGTATAAAAATGTTTTGGTCATAGGGGCCGACACCTTTTCTAACATCATTGATTGGGAACGTAGAGATGCGGTATTTTTTGGGGATGGCGCAGGAGCTATAGTTCTTTCTCAAACAACAGAAGATAAAGGTTTTGTTGAATTTATATTGCATGCTGATGGTACAGGAAAAGACCATTTTTCTATTCCTGCCGGCGGTTCTGAACAGCCAGCATCAGAAGAGAGTGTAAAAAACGGAGATCATTATTTTCAAATGAATGGAAAAGCCGTATATCAAACTGCTACCGAGGTAGTTCCTAAAAGCATCATTGAATTGCTAGAAAAAAACAGGGTATCCATAGATGCTATTAAATATATGATTCCTCATCAACCTAGTATCGGTATTTTAAAAGAAATTGCTAAACAGGTGGGTATACCTTTTGAAAAAGTACAGACCAATATGGACAAATATGCCAATACGTCTGGAGGAACTATTCCCATCGTTTTGGATGAAGTTTTAAAACAGGAGTCAATGGAACCCGGAGATTTATTGTTGTTTGCGGCAGTTGGGGCTGGCTGGACGTGGGGAACAGCTTTATATAAATGGTAAGAACACAAAACGTATGCTGTCAAACAAAACATTTTTAATAACAGGTATATCAGATGAAAATTCTTTGGCCATGTATGTCGCTAAGGAAATCTTAGCTAATGGTGGTCGGGTGATTTGCACGGGTTTAGGGGTTACAAGCCACCACGGGGATTTATCTGAGCGTGCAGCCCAATTTTTAAATACCAATTATAAGGATTTTGAAGACGCCGTAAAGCAGGAATTAGGCGAAGATGTCCAAACTGAAGTGTTGGATGTATCAATAGACAAAAGTATTGAAGACTTAGCTCTTAAATTTGAAGAACAAGGCGTAAAGCTCGATGGCTTTTTACATGCCATAGCTATGGATAAGACCATTAGAGGAAAACAGGTAAAACCTTTGGTACAAGTATCCCTAGATGAGTTTTGTGACACCATGAATGTCTCGGCTTATTCGTTAATCCGACTGAGTCATCATCTACTTAAATCTAATGTATTACAAGATGGGTCCTCCATTTGTTCCTTAAGTTATATTGCTGCCGAGAAGGTGACCTTTCACCCTTACAGAAACATAAGTATAGCGAAGGCTGCCTTAGAGCGCATAACCGTGGAGTTGGCAGATGAATTGGGTCGCTCTAGAAATATTAGGGCTAATGCCATCCGATTTTCAACCTATATTTCCAGTAAAGCAGGTAATGCTACCTTGACCCAAAAAGATGTGGATACGGCCAATAAAATGAGTCCACTACAAAATGCACGTCCAGAAGATTTGGCATACGAAGTCGTACACTTATTTAGACCCGAAGTGAGAATTACAGGCGAAATACGTCATGTCGATGGCGGTTACCATATAACCGGATAGTTTTCTTTTTAATGTAAGGTTTTATACTAAATCGTTGATATAATCTACATTTACTACATGTTTTCCTGTAAAGGGAAGAATGGTCAAACGCGAACCAAATAATCTTAGAGCCGTATCGGTTTCCTGTGCTATACGTTCTTCATTTAAATATTCATCCTCAGTACCATAGATGAGTTTTACTTTGGTATTTTCCGATAAATACTCAAAATCTTTGGACACCAACTCCTTGGGGATACCACCGGAATGAATAACCAATTGGTCGCACTGGATGTTGTGCTTTACCATATATCTCATAGCTACACTAACACCTTGGGAGTAGCCGAAAATGATAAAGGATTTATCTTTTGGGGGTAATTTTTCCTCCTTAAAAATAGCATCAAAATAATTTATGATATTTTTCATGCCGGTTGCCGTATTGTCTTTTGTGAGCCAATTAGCACCGACATACATCTTGGGCTGTATATAGTATTTGCTTGGGGCTTGAGGGGCAATGATATAATTCTTTTCAGCATCCAACCCTTTAAAATACCTTAAAAAATAACGACTTAAATAACCCATGCCATGACAGGCAAACCAGATAGTCTTTGTCCGTTGCGATAAAGTGTTTAAAGTAGAATAGGAGTTATGGTTAGTGTAGTTTATTTCTTTTTCGGTGGAATTCATTATTCTAAGTATCTTTGCAATCGACTTTAAAAATACTGTATTTCTATGCAAAAATCTAAAGAAGATTTTTTGGCCCAGATCAATGCCGTTAGTAAAAACACCTTGATGGAAACCTTGGATATTGAGATTGTTGATTTTGGAGATGACTATTTAATCGCTAGAATGCCAGTCACCAACAAAGTGCACCAGCCAGATGGTATTCTTCACGGTGGTGCAACCGCTGCTTTGGCAGAAAGTGTTGGAAGTTTTGCGTCACACATATTTATCGATACAGATAAATTTTTTGTTCGTGGATTGGAAATAACCGCAAATCATCTCAAAAGTGTAAAATCCGGATTTGTGTATGCTAAGGCCACCTTTTTGCACAAAGGACGCACCACTCAGCTTTTGGATATAAAAATCACGGATGAAGCTGATACTTTAATTTCTATTTGTAGGTTATCAACGATATCATTGCCAAAAGCTAACTAGATAATGTCTGAAGTCAATTCGTTTTTTAAAGATTTAGAAAAACAATTTGCTAATGATCTACCTTTTGTAGTTTACAGTAGACCAATTAATTCAATTATAAAATGTTGGCTTCAAAAGGATGCCGCATTACACCGAACTAATTTATTTGAGGAAAGTGGTTTTGTGTTCGCTCCATTTGATTTAAATGACCCAGCAATCGTTTTTCCTCAGGATAAATGTGAACATCAAATTTTAGAGGTCAATCAACTTGATGTAGACCCATTGGCTATTACAACGTTTTCAACAAATAATACCTCAAGGCAAGCGCATGTGAATCTAGTTTCCGAGGCCGTTGAAGCTATCAATAAAGGACCGCTTAAAAAAGTGGTGTTGTCTCGAGTTGAATCTAGACCAGCAGATCAGATTAATCCAATTGAAACCTTTAAACGCTTATTCAACACCTACAAAAATGCCATGGTGTATTGCTGGTATCATCCCAAGGTTGGTTTGTGGTTAGGGGCGACACCTGAATTGTTATTTAAGGTAGAAGGAAGTCAATTAACAGCAATTTCATTAGCTGGAACTCAGCCTTACAAAGATAATAGTGATCCCACCTGGACATCGAAAGAACTGCAAGAACAGCAAATTGTCACCGATTACATAGCCGAGCAGGTATCACTATATTCAGCCCAAACCAAAATTTCGGAAACCGAATCTATAAAAGCGGGTAATTTATGGCATCTTAAAACTCGGGTAACAAGTGTTTTGCATTCAACATCAAAATTAAAATTGATTATCGAAGCCTTGCATCCAACTCCCGCCGTGTGCGGATTTCCCAAACAAACAGCCAAGGATTTTATACTGAGTCATGAAGGGTATGAGCGCGAGTTTTACACGGGCTTTTTGGGTGAACTTAATTTAAAACAAAGAATGAACAGAAATACCAACAGACGTAATGTCGAGAATAATGCTTATGCATCTGTTAAAACCAATTCTAATTTCTACGTCAATTTACGCTGTATGCAAATTAAGGACGATAAAGTTTTAGTATATGTTGGTGGAGGCATTACCGAGGATTCTGTTCCAGAAAATGAATGGGAGGAAACCTCTAATAAGGCAAAGACAATTAGCAATGTCTTAAGATAAAAAACAGGGTTAATTTATTACTTTTGTTTGTTGATGGATTATTCTAAGATTCCTTTAGCCCAAACGGTCGTAACCTTATGTAAATGGCATAATATTGAACATGTCGTGATTTCTCCAGGAAGCAGAAATGCGCCTCTGACTATAGGCTTTACCAATGATGACTTTTTTAAATGCTTTAGTATTGTCGATGAGCGCTGCGCTGCTTTTTTCGCACTTGGCATTGCGCAGCAAACACAAAAGCCTGTTGCTGTGGTTTGTACCTCTGGAAGCGCGTTATTGAATTATTATCCCGCCATATCAGAAGCTTATTACAGTGATATTCCACTAGTTGTTTTATCGGCAGATAGACCGAAACATTTAGTTGATATTGGTGATGGGCAAACCATAAAACAAAAGAATGTTTATGGGGAGCATGTTCATTTTTCGGCAAATCTAAAATTAGATCTTCGGGATGAGGCCAAAAACCCTAAGCAAGACGAGGTTCCCATTTTTAAATCCATTGAGAATAAATTAGAGCGTATTTTAGGGTTGCAAAAAGATATACAAGCATATAACGAATCGGAAATTCATGAAGCATTGAACCAGAGCGCATTGCATTCGGGCCCAGTGCACATTAATATTCCATTTGACGAGCCTTTATATGATACAGTTAAAGATTTAAGTATTAAGCCTAAGCCCTATAAGCTCCCCAA
Source organism: Winogradskyella aurantia (assembly GCF_002266855.1). GTDB lineage: Bacteria > Bacteroidota > Bacteroidia > Flavobacteriales > Flavobacteriaceae > Winogradskyella > Winogradskyella aurantia. Next base: position 350,349 of record NZ_NGJN01000002.1, read on the forward strand.
TCGCAACCAAAATATCGATGAATTTGAACTTAGGCCTTGTATAGATATTTGGCACCACGCCAAACGTAAAATGATTTTAGTGGGTGTTCTTGCGCCTAATTCTATAGAAGATAAGTGGTTACAGGAGCTCGCTGATGATGATAGTGTTTTGGTCTTTACCGAAACGACGTCAAATTTACATCACCCAGATTTTTTCCCTGGTATTGATAAGATTATTGCACCACTTAAAGCCGAAGAGTTTAAAGCCCTTCAACCAGATGTATTGTTGACTTTGGGAGGGATGGTAGTATCAAAAAAAATAAAAGCTTTTTTGCGTCAGTACAAACCAAAACATCATTGGCATGTTGGTCCTCATAATGCAAATGATACTTTTTTTTGTCTTGAAGAGCATTTCAGGGTAAGACCAAACACATTTTTTGAAAAATTTATGCCGCTGATTTCGCACCATACGAAAAGTGATTATAAACGACATTGGTTGACTGTACGAGCTAAACGGCGAAAAGAGCATCAAAGGTATTTGGAAACTATTCCTTTTTCAGACTTTGCCGCTTTCGATCTTATTCTAAAGGCTGTCCCAAAACAAAGTCAACTGCAAGTTGGCAATAGTTCAGCCATACGGTATACCCAGTTATTTCAGCTTCGAAAGGATATTAAGGTGTTTTGTAACCGGGGTACTAGTGGTATTGACGGCAGTACAAGCACAGCTATTGGTGCTTCGGTCGCTACAAATGAGCGAACGACCTTTATTGTGGGTGACCTTAGTTTTTTCTATGATAGTAATGCCTTATGGAATAATTATATACCTAATACCTTCAGGATTATTGTTGTCAATAACCAAGGTGGAGGAATTTTCAGGATTCTACCAGGTCACAAGAATACAGACAACTTTGATACATTTTTTGAAACCAAGCATACACTTAACGCTAAACAGTTGTGCCACATGTTTGATATAGAATATTATAGCGTGGCTGATAAAACTAATCTAGAGAATGAATTAAAATCATTTTTTAGTACATCAAAAAAACCTCGACTTCTAGAGGTGTTTACACCGTCGCGCGATAATGATAGCATATTATTGGACTACTTTGATTTTATAAAATAATCATTAGGTCAAATTTCTTTTTAAAGAGACGTCTTCCTTTAGAATGTGCCAAATTTTAGTTATATTTAGTTGATATTGAAGTTAATCTTAAAAATTTAATACAATGAGTAAAAGAGATGAGTTAATCGCTAAATACGCGGCTGATTTAAAAGATAAATGTGGTGTAAATCCTGATATGGATTTGCTAACCAAAGTGACCGTTGGTTTGGGCCCCTCTATTTACAACGCAGATTCGTCAACGGTTTCTGGTTCTGACGAAAAGGAGTTAGCGACGGTAAAGCACAATTTTTTGATTAAAAAGTTAGGCCTTTCAGAGAGTGCCGATTTAGATGGAGCAATTTCTTCCGTGTTAGACACCTATGGTCAGTCCAATAGAAATAAATACAGAGCTGTAGTCTATTATTTGTTGGTAAAGCATTTTAATAAAGCTTCGGTTTACTAATCGTATCTTGCTAAAAGTCGTAGAGCGCCACAATTTGATATTGTTGGCGTTTTTTATTTAATCATTTATGCCATTGAGGTCCACTTGGATGACTTATTTTAAGAGCAATAATTAAATTCTCATGGTTTTATATCTACCTTTGTGTTATGATTAAATTAGGAGAATATAATACACTTGAAATATTAAGAGACACGGAGCCAGGCTTGTTTTTGGGTGATGACGAAGAGAACGAAGTGTTATTACCAAACCGCTATGTGCCGGAAGCTTTTGAAATTGGAGATAAGCTAAAGGTCTTTGTCTATTTAGACAATGAAGAACGCCCCGTGGCTACAACAGACAAACCTTATATAACCAAAGACGGTTTTGCTCTTTTACGATGTAATCAAATAAATAAGTACGGTGCCTTTCTAGATTGGGGTTTGGTAAAGGAATTATTTTGTCCGTTTAAAGAACAAGCCTTTAAAATGAAGGCGGGAGGTTGGTATCTGGTGCACTGTTATTTAGACGAAGAAACAGAGCGCTTAGTGGCTTCAAGCAAGACCAACAGGTTTTTGGATAATAAAGACTTAACCGTTTCGCAATTTGAAGAAGTAGACTTAATTGTCTCTCACCCGTCAGAAATAGGAATGAATGTTATTGTTAACAAAAAGCATCTAGGCTTAATTTATAAGGATGATATTTTTAAGGATATCCAAGTGGGTGATCGTCTCAAGGGCATAGTAAAAAAAGTGCGCAGTGATAACAAATTAGACATCTCCTTAAATCAAATTGGTTACCGTAATATTGAGCCCACCGCAGAATTGATTTTAAACGCGCTTGAGGATAACAGTGGGTTTCTTCCCTTGCATGATAAATCTAGCCCAGACCAAATCAAGGAATTGCTTCAAATGAGTAAAAAAAGTTTTAAAAAGGCAATAGGCTCTTTATATAAGAATCGTCAGATAGAGATAAAGGCAGATGGTATTTATTTGAAATAAATAGTGTTTTATTTCTTAGGATGCAATGAGCTTTCAACCCAAATTATAGCTTCATGGATATTGCTAAAAATTTGCCTATTAAAATGAAAAAAGTGGTTTTCTATTTGATAAATCTTTTCAGTAATTGCTGAATAGGCTATTATAGCATATGCCTTACAATTGGGAAAGGTGGTATTAAACCTTGCAGCATCAGGGAGTACAATTGAATACGAATTAATCCGATTTGCAATAAAAGCAAAAGGTGAATTCCCGTAATGTTTTTTGATAAGTCCATGTATTTCTTCGAAACTGGAGTAATCAATATCCAATCCTTCTTTGAACTCAGCAATAAAATAATGGTCAAAGAAAAACACATCACCCAGATTAGTTTTGTAGTGGTGGTGCGTGTTATTCAAAATACTAGAATTTTTTATGGTCATATCAACTATTGAGCGGGCAAAGATATTGCGAGTACCTCATAAATTCAAACAAAAAATAGCCTTATGGCATTATTATTAATTCCTTATTTTTGCGGTTAAATCGTTGATAAGTATGAGCCAAATCAAATGGAAAGTTGCAAAGTCCTATGAAGATATCACCTACCATAAATGTAATGGTGTTGCGCGCATTGCTTTTAATAGACCAGATGTAAGAAATGCCTTTCGCCCAAAGACAACATCTGAACTCTATGATGCTTTCTACGATGCTAATGAGGACGTAAATATAGGTGTGGTTTTATTAAGTGCGGAGGGGCCATCTACCAAGGACGGTATCTGGAGTTTTTGTTCGGGTGGAGATCAGAAAGCTAGAGGGCATGAGGGATATGTTGGAGATGATGGTTATCATCGCCTAAATATCCTTGAGGTACAACGTCTAATACGATTTATGCCTAAGGCTGTTATAGCAGTGGTTCCCGGTTGGGCTGTTGGCGGTGGTCATAGTTTACATGTGGTTTGTGATTTGACACTGGCCAGTAAAGAGCACGCTATATTTAAGCAAACGGATGCTGATGTTACAAGTTTTGATGGAGGTTATGGCTCCGCTTATCTAGCCAAAATGGTTGGTCAGAAAAAAGCAAGAGAGATTTTCTTTTTAGGCAGAAATTATTCGGCACAGGAGGCCTTTGAAATGGGAATGGTCAATGCGGTAATTCCACATGCGGAATTAGAACAGACAGCCTATGAATGGGCACAGGAAATATTAGCAAAATCCCCTATATCAATAAAGATGTTGAAGTTTGCCATGAACCTTACTGATGATGGCATGGTAGGCCAGCAGGTATTTGCAGGTGAAGCAACACGATTAGCTTATATGACAGATGAAGCCAAAGAGGGCCGTGACGCTTTCCTTGAAAAACGTAAACCCAATTTCAATAAAAAATGGATTCCGTAAACCTACTTAAGTTTTATGAAGAATATTAGACCTTGGCTTTCGGCCATGCGCTTAAGAACACTACCGCTATCTGTTTCAGGAATAATTTTAGGCACTTGTTTTGCTATTTACAATGGCAAGTTCAACTGGTGGGTCATGGTTCTGGCTATTTTAACTACTATTAGTCTTCAGATACTATCCAATTTAGCGAACGATTATGGTGATGGTGTAAAAGGCACCGATAATGAAGATCGAGTTGGCCCAAAAAGAGCCATTCAAAGTGGTGAGATTACACCAGACGATATGCTTGAGGCCATAAAAACCAATATTGTCCTTATTATTATCCTTACGCTAGCCCTTATTTGGGCTGCTTTTGGACCGACAAACTTTTTGTTTTTATTATTATTTGTGTTTCTAGGGGGGCTGTCGGTTTATGCAGCTTTGAATTATACCATGGGAGATTCACCATACGGCTATAGAGCATTGGGCGATATCTTTGTATTCATCTTCTTTGGTTTGCTCAGTACAGCAGGGAGTTACTTATTGTATATGCACACGATAAATCACGTTGTTGTATTGCCAGCTATAGCTTTAGGCTTATTAAGTGTTGGTGTTTTAAACTTAAACAATATGCGTGATATAGAATCAGACCGAAAAGTAGGAAAAATAACCATGGCGGTGAAACTGGGTTTAAGCAGGGCTAAGGCTTATCATTTCTTTTTAATAATCGGTGCCATGGTCATCACATTGGTTTTTTCAATTTTATATTACGTAGAGCCTTATAATTTTTTATATCTCTTGGCTTTTATTCCGTTGACCATGCATATTATTAAGATTAAAAAGGCAAATTCTGCATCTGATTTTGATGCCCAGCTTAAGGTTTTGGCCCTATCAACATTTCTCTTTTCATTATTGTTAGGTATTGGCTATATTTTGTATTAATTTTAGAGGTATATTTAATCCTAAAAATCAGTTATAATGAAGATTACGTATTACGGCCACTCTTGTTTAGGTATACAAATTAAGGATATCAATATTTTGGTAGATCCGTTTATTTCAGGAAATGAAAAGGCGTCCCATATTGATATGGATAAAATTGAGGCGGATTATATTTTGGTGACCCATGCCCATGAAGATCACACCTTAGATGTAGAAGCCATCGCAAAACGAACGGGAGCCGTAATTGTTTCCAATTATGAAATTGTTGTTCATTATCAAAATTTAGGACTTAAGGGACACCCCATGAACCATGGTGGGTCTTGGGAGTTTGATTTTGGAAAATTAAAATATGTTAATGCCATTCACTCATCATCATTTCCCGATGGTACTTATGGTGGTAATCCAGGAGGATTTGTAATACAATCTGAAAAGACTATCTATATAGCAGGCGATACGGCTCTGAACTACGATATGCGCTTAATAGGCAAACGTTTTGATTTAGATTTAGCCGTTTTACCTATTGGCGATAATTTTACCATGGGACCAGAGGATGCAATTCAAGCAAGTCGCTATGTCGATTGTGACCAGATTTTAGGCTGTCATTACGATACCTTCGGCTATATTGAAATAGATAAACCAAGAGCAAAGGCCAAGTTCGATTCGAAACTAAAAAAACTTATTTTATTAGATATTGGTGAGAGCATGGATGTTTAGGTATGTCCAAAAGGATATCTCAGTGCGCTTTACAAAAAATCAGATAAAGCTATTTTAGGCGCCGTGATAACCAGTCCTCACGTAAATCCTCTGATACCTTTCCTGAACCGTCATGCTTCCACCCAGGAGGTCTCACAAGATATAAGAGGCGATGTTTTAAGGACTTTTTACCTAAAAAAGCATCTTTAAAAAGATACCACCATTCCAAAAAAGCAATTTTTACAGGATTATAGGTCTTGATGTTTTTAACCAAACCATAAGTTACTTTTTCATCTTCAAGTTCTGGTTGGAAACTGCCAAATAGCTTATCCCAGATAATTAAAATACCAGCATGGTTGCGGTCTAAATAAATGGGATTACTCCCATGGTGAACCCTATGGTGCGAAGGTGTATTGAAAATAGCTTCAAACCATTTTGGCATTTTATCAATAGCTTCGGTATGAATCCAAAACTGATACAATAAGCTTATGGACATTTGCAAAAGTATCATAGCTGGATGAAAACCTAATAAAGGTAACCATAGCCAAAATATAAATGTGTAAAAGCTACCCGACCACGTTTGCCTTAGAGCGGTACTTAAATTATAGTGCTCAGAGGAGTGGTGAACAACATGCGATGCCCAGAATAAACGACAACGATGTGATATGCGATGAAACCAATAATAGGAAAAATCATCCGCAAAAAATAGAAGTATAAAAGACCACCAAGCAATGGGAATCTCAAAAACCCTGTATGTATCATAAATCCAAAAGAACACCAATAAAACCAAAGCCTTACTTCCAAACCCCAGAATCACATTGCCTAAACCCATGGCAATTGAGGAAAAGGCGTCCTTTGCCTCATAGGTTTTAATGCGCTGTTTTGTCGTTACATACAACTCTAAGAGCATTGCCATAATAAAGAAAGGAATAGCGTATAGAATTATGTTGGGAAAGTCTGGCATCAGTTTTTCCCTAAAAATAAGATTTTTTATAATACTGATATGCGTTAATTATTAGTTAAATAATTTGTAAGATTTTTAACAATGAAAGTATTACTATTATATTTGCAATTGAATTGATTACTTATGAAATTAAAGCTTTTACTTCTAGTCTTGTTTGCCTGTCTTTATAATAGCTATGCTCAAGTAGATGAGTCGCAAACAGGCGCGTGGTATATGTATTTCTATAATCATCAATTCAAAGAGAGTCAGTTTGGGATTCAAGGTGATTTTCAATATCGCGATTGGCAGGGTATAGGTGATATGGAACAACTAATGTTACGTTCTGGTTTAACATTTACTCCAAAAGACAGTGGTGTAATGTTTACACTTGGCTATGCCAATATCACTACTGGGCAATTTGGTGAAAGTGACGACACGTTTGGTGAACATCGTATTTACCAAGAAGCACTAATACCTCAGAAGTTAGGCAATCGGTTTTACCTAGCACATCGTTTTAGGTATGAACAGCGCTTTGTTGAAAATCAAGACTTCAGAACACGTTACCGCTATAATTTATTTTTAAATATGCCCTTGAATAAAAAAGACCTAACGCCAAAGGCTATTTATGCCGCCTTATATAACGAATTATTTATCAATGGTCAAATGGACATAGGTGATAATAGAACTGTAGAATTATTTGATAGAAATAGAACCTATTTAGGCATGGGTTATGTTTTAAATCCCACTATCAGATTTCAATTGGGCTGGATGAATCAGAAGACGGAAAATTGGGGAAAAGGACAGTGGCAACTAAGTATGCATCATAATTTTTAAATAAATAGTAAACAATTAATATATAATTTAATATGAAAAAGTGGTTTAAAGTATTAGGTATCGCAGGTCTAGCGATTGGATTTGTATCCTGTGAAGGTACTGTAAAAAAAGAGGTTACAACCGAATCAAATGACATGATGGAAGTGGCTCAAGCACCAATAAAAAGTATACTCACAGCAGAGGAGCAGGCAGGTATGAGTCCTGATGAAATTATAGGTCGTCTCAAAAAAGGCAATGAAAACTTTGTGAGTAACAATCTTACCCAGCGTGACCATTCCGAGCAAAGACGGATGGCTATGATTGGTCAGTATCCAAAAGCCATTGTTTTATCCTGCGTAGATAGCAGAGTCCCTGTAGAAGACGTCTTCGATTTGGGAATAGGTGATATTTTTGTGGCTCGTGTAGCAGGTAATATCGAGAATAAGGACATTGTCGGCTCTATGGAATTTGCAACGGCAGTAGCGGGTTCTAAGTTGGTTATTGTGCTAGGTCATACTGCATGTGGTGCGGTAAAACACGCCATTGATAATACGGACGCAGCTTCTATGGAGATGAATGCTCTACAAGACCTGCTTAATGAAATTAAACCTTCGGTTGTTGCGACTGAGGTCAATGGCGAGATATCTTCAAAGAACGAAGCGTTTACAAATAGTGTTATAAAGATGAATGCCATAAAGACTGTGGAAGATATTCGTATCACATCACCTAAAATGGCTGCTTTAGAGCAGGAAGGCAAGATTAAGATTGTTGCTGCGGTCTATGATATGGCTACAGGTAAAGTTAAATTTATGTAAGTTTCTTCATAAATAGATTGGTTGGTTAGTTACAATGGCATCAATTTTATGATGCCATTGTTGGTTAAAATAGTTTATTTTTGAGTATTGTTATGAAAGCCAATTACCATAAGTTTATTCTAAAATTTAAGCGACCTAGTGGAACATCCAGAGGGGTTATGACCACTAAGGAAACCTGGTTTATCATTCTTGAAAAAGATGGCAAAACTGGTATTGGCGAGTGTGGTATTTTAAGGGGTCTATCTATTGATGACCGCGCTAATTACGAGGCTAAATTAAAATGGGTCTGCGAAAATATAGATAACGGCCTGGAGGCACTGTCTAATGAGCTCACTGAATGGCCAAGTATCTTTTTTGGACTAGAGATGGCCTTAAAATCCCTGGAAGCGAGCAACCCGTATGTCTTGTTTCCATCTGATTTTACAAACGGTTTAGCTAACATTCCAATAAATGGTTTAGTCTGGATGGGCACTGAAGAATTTATGCGCCAACAGATTAAAGAAAAAATTGAATCTGGTTTTGATTGCATAAAACTAAAAATTGGCGCTTTAGACTTCCACACGGAATTAAATATTTTGAAATCCATAAGAAAGGAGTTTTCTGTGTCGGATATAGAATTGCGTGTAGATGCCAATGGCGCATTTGCAGTGGACGAAGCCCTGATGAAATTAAAACGCCTTTCAGATTACCAATTACATTCCATAGAACAACCCATAAAACCAAGACAAATTGAAGCTATGGCGCAACTTTGCGCGCAATCACCATTGCCCATTGCCTTAGACGAAGAGTTAATAGGTGTTTTTAGTCATGCCGAAAAAGAGCAGCTTCTTCAAACTATTAAACCACAGTACATTATAGTAAAACCAAGTCTTGTGGGTGGGTATTCAGGAAGCCAGGAATGGATAGATATAGCTGAAGATTTACATACAAAGTGGTGGATTACCAGTGCTTTAGAGAGTAACATAGGCTTAAATGCCATTGCGCAATGGACCTTTACTTTAAATAACAGCATGCCTCAAGGTTTGGGCACTGGTGGATTATTTACCAATAATTTTGATTCGCCATTAAAGGTAAAAAATGGTACTTTGCAATATGATTTAGAGAAGAATTGGAACTTTAACTTATACGAATGAATTATATACAATTAGCATACAAAGGACATCGCGAATTCTGGATGTTTTTAATCACCGCCTGTGTTGTAGGTGGTATTTTTCTGGTCAATTTTGTCTTTTATCTCTTTACAGATCCTTCAGAGTTGGACCAGGCTTACGAATTAATGAAGCAAATACCATCAAATATTTCCCTAATAATCAACCTTATACCCTTTGCTTTTCTCTTGGCCTTACTTTTTATATTGGTTAAATTTATGCACCAACGGAGTATTTTATCCTTGACGACAACTAGGGCGAAAGTAGATTTTGGCCGTATATTTTTTGCCTTTATGATGGTGGCTACATTTACTTTGGTCACGTTTTTCATTGGTTACAGTATTGATTCCTCAGACTTAGTGTTTCAATTTGACCCTGCCAAATTTGCTGTTTTATTTCTAATTAGTATAATTCTTTTTCCATTTCAAATAGGGTTAGAGGAATACTTGTTTAGAGGTTATTTGATGCAACACATCGGCGTTATGGTTAAGAATAAGTGGTTTCCTTTAATACTTACTTCTATACTATTTGGTATAGCCCATAGCGCTAATCCAGAAGTAGCTGCCATAGGTTTTTGGAAAATGATGATTTTTTACATAGGTACGGGTTTATTGCTGGGAATCATGACTTTAATGGATGAGGGCTTGGAATTGGCCCTTGGCTTTCACCTAGGGAACAATTTATTGGCGTCTTTATTGGTTACGGCAGACTGGACAGCGCTGCAAACAGATGCTATTTTTAGAAGTACTGCCGAACCATCCATGAGTTTAATTTCAGAGATTCTTATACCTGTATTAGTTGTATATCCTATAATGTTACTCATTTTGGCAAAGCGCTATAAATGGTCTAATTGGAAAACACATCTTTTTGGTAAGGTTGAAGAACCGCCTAAAGAGAACTATAAAATTATTGAATAGATGACTCCCACTTACGACAAGATTCATAATCGTTTTAAATTTAATGGACTTCACTTTGATCATGAAGATTTAAAGGAAGTAGCCTACAGCCTTATAAAAGAAGGCGAACCCTATGAGAAGCATACGGGCAATTTTTTAATTGATTGGTTAAACGATGATGATTTCTTAATGGTAAATACATCAGGTTCTACCGGTCAACCGAAGGCGATAAAACTGAAAAAGCAGGCGATGGTAAACTCTGCTTTAGCGACAGGAAACTTTTTTGGATTAGAACCTGGTCATACAGCTATGGATTGTTTGCCAAGCCATTATATAGCTGGTAAGATGATGTTGGTTCGTGCCATGATTTTGGGACTTGAGATGGATTGCGTAGAGCCCAGTACGCATCCTATTTTCGATTACGAGAAGGTTTATGACTTTTGTGCCATGATTCCACTACAACTAAAGCACACCATTAACTACGTACATAATATTAAGACTATAATTATTGGAGGCGCCAAGGTAACCAAACCCCTAAAGGAGCGCATCAGTCAATGCCAATCCAAGGTTTATGAAACTTATGGCATGACCGAAACCATAACCCATGTAGCGGTAAGGCAATTAAAGTCAAAAGCAGGTAAGGGCGATACATATTTTAATGCCCTTCCTAACAATACGTTTAGACAAGATGATAGGAAGTGCTTGGTGATAAAGGCATCAAATTTGGGTGATGAAGAGGTGGTGACCAATGATGTGGTTGACTTAAAATCAGAAACCAGTTTTCAACTACTAGGACGATTCGACAATGTAATAAATTCAGGTGGTGTTAAGTTATTTCCCGAACAGATTGAAGATAAGTTCCAACCCATTATTGACGAACGATTCATCGTGGCAAGCGAATATGATGAGGGTTTAGGTGAAAAACTCATTCTCATCGTAGAGAATCCAAGAGACTCTATTGATAGTATTCGAAATAGAATAAAGTATTTAAAAGGGCTTACACGTTACGAGGTTCCAAAAACAATCTATGCTGTAGATAAGTTCGTAGAAACCGTGAACGGTAAAATCCACCGCAATAAGACCATAAAAGCAGCCATCGGTTAGATTTCAAACTTTTTAGTTGATTGTAAGTTTCAAAAATGGGTTGTGTATCAATTATACCGAATTACATTTAGGGCAAACCGGTAGGTCAACGATTCTTTGGGTCAACAATATGGCCATAAAAAAAGCCCAAGGAATTACCTTGGGCTTTTAGTTTAATTCTTCTCGCTGTTATTCACCAGCAGTTAAACTTTTCATTTCTTCTTCAATCATTTCGTAGAACTCATCAATTTTCGGTAATACAATGATTCTAGTTCTTCTGTTCTTAGCTCTGTTAGCAGCAGTGTCATTTTCAACTAGTGGCACGTGATAACTGCGACCAGCGGCAATTAGCTTTTGAGGATTGACTTCTAGTTCTTCTAAGACTCTTACGACAGAGGTTGCTCTCTTGACGCTTAAATCCCAGTTGTCCAATAAAGGTGGTTTGCTGTAAGGTACATTATCCGTGTGGGATTCTACCATCGCTTCAAAATTAGGTTTGCTCTTTATAACCTTAGCTACTTTAGCTAAAATCTCCTTAGCACGCTCTGTTACATTATAACTTCCACTTTTAAATAGCAACTTATCTGCAATAGAAATAAAGACAACCCCTTTTTCAACATTGATTTCAATGTCTGGGTCATCTATGCCTACTTCTTTCTTAAGACTAGTTACGATTGCCAATGTCACACTATCCTTTTTTGTTAAGGCGTCCTGCAAACGAGAAATCTTTAAATCCTTTTCCTTTAAACTTTCTAAAGACTTTTCAAGATTGTCTGCACCTTTTTGGGTTAGCGTTGTTAAGTTTCCTTTGGTGTCAATTAAATCTTGGTTGGCTTTACGTAAATCAGCCAATTGGTCTTTCATTGTCTCTACGCGGGCATTTGCTGCGGCAGCATCAGAAAGGCATGTGTTTAACTTTACGGTTGCGCTATTCAATAAATCTTGAGTTTCTTGTTGCTTTTCTTGTAGCGCTAAATATTCTTTCTTCGAGACACAAGAGGCAAACAAGAGCATTGAACAAACACTTAGTAACATTAATTTTTTCATAATAAATCAGAGTTTAAGTTGTCAATCATAACATCTCAAAATTAGACAAAAGAAAATTTCAAAAGGCATGGATTAACACTTTTTTTAACAGTTTTATAAACAGTTAAAAATGAGTCTTTCGTTTTATAAAATATAACCAGACAATGGAGTTAACGCTGTAATAATTGGGACGCTTTGGCAATTCCTTTCGAAGTTTTAAAAGCCGAGACAAATTGATATATAGACTTCCGTGCGCTTTTAGAATAGCTAGAAAATGTTTGGGTTGTAGTTTAATCAAAAAACGAAGCGCAGCAACACCATCAAGTAGCATTCTAATGAGGGTTCTTCCAAGAACGTGACTATCTGTGTTTTTTATCAAGGTATAGAGGCTATTCCTGAAGTTAAGATAGGTTTTCTTTGGACTTGTATTGCTCAGTGTTCCACCACCCAAATGATATACGGTCGATGTGCCTACATATTTGACTGTTAAATTTTGATTGTATGCTCTCCAACACAAATCAATTTCTTCCATATGCGCAAAATAAGTCTCATCAAATCCTCCCAATGACTTAAAAGTCTCATTCTTTATAAAGAAACAAGCGCCTGAGGCCCAGAGAATGTTCTTCTGATCGTCATACTGCCCCTTATCCTTCTCTATAGTATTGAAAATGCGCCCTCTACAGTATGGATACCCATATTTATCAATAAACCCTCCAGCAGCACCAGCATACTCGAAGGAGGTTTTGTCCTTATAATCTAATAATTTTGGTTGTATAATAACAGTGGTACTATCGCCACTAAATACCTCAATCACTGGTGTTAGCCAGTTATCAGTAACTTCTACGTCATTATTCAATAAACAGAGGATGGGTTCGGTAATAGCTTGCAAACCGTCGTTGTAGCCCTTTGCGTAACCGCCATTGATTTGAAGTTCAATAAGCTTTATGTGAGGGTAATGAGTCTTTAAAAATGGTATGGAATTATCGGTGGACGCATTATCAATAACATAGATTGTCGCATCACTTGAACATTTAATGACAGACGGCATAAATTGTTCTAATAACGCCACACCGTTCCAGTTTAAAATAACAACCGCTACATCTTTGGTTTTGTACATGTTTTAATTTTAGAGGCTTGGAATATCCTCTAGGAATTTATATTGTTTTGCACTGTAGTCCATTTGGCAATAATAATGATTTATTCCATTGGTCACCATTAAATAAGTAGAATCCAACACTAAATTATACCGAGCTATTTGGTCAAAGGTTTTTTGGTCAATTGTAATATCCGGAGCTTTGCACTCTACAATGAGATGGATGCTACCATCATTATTGTAAACAATAATATCGTAACGTTTCTTTAAGCCGTTAATGATGAGTTCCTTTTCAAGGTTAATTAAAGATTTAGGAACGGTCTTCTCATTCATGAGATAATGCACGCAGTGTTGACGAACCCATTCTTCAGGTTGAAGAACCACAAATTTTTTTCGGATGACATCAAATATAGAAACTTTATTTTCTGTACTTTTGAAACGGTAGTTGAACTTTGGAAAATTAAGGGTTTGCACAAGCGATAAAACTGATTCAGACCAAATTTAAGGTACAATACCACAAATCACAATTTTCAAATCCCAAATTCCAGAAAATAGCATTTTCCTATGCCGTTAAACTTAAGACTTGGGATAAATGTATTAGTTTTTCTAGGTTGGACGAAGTCAAGCAATTAGCACTATCAATAAAGAACGGAGATATCAAACCCATTTATTTTTTAATGGGGGAAGAGCCGTATTATATCGATAAAATTTCAGATTATATTGAAGAAACTGTTTTGGATGAGGCCGAAAAGGGTTTTAACCAAATGGTAATCTACGGACGCGATGTAAGTGTTGATGATATAATTAGTAATGCTAAGCGTTATCCAATGATGGCAGAGCGACAGGTGGTAATCGTAAAGGAGGCCCAAGACTTGAGTAGAACTATTGAAAAGTTGGCTAATTATGCAGCAAATCCTCAGCCAACTACCGTTTTAGTGATAAATTATAAATACAAGAAAATAGATAAGCGTAAGGCGTTGTATAAAGCCATTCAAAAATCTGGAGTTGTATTTGAAGGCAAGAAGCTATATGAAAACCAAGTAGCTGATTGGATTAGGCGAACGCTATCTGCTGCTAATTATAACATTTCGCCAAAAGCAGCACAGATGTTGGTTGAGTTTTTAGGGACAGATTTAAGTAAGATTGCGAACGAGCTCAATAAATTAAAAATAGTACTACCAGAAGGCACTCAAATTACACCAGAGCATATTGAAGAGAATATTGGAATCAGTAAGGATTTCAATAATTTTGAGTTGCGCAAGGCCATAGGAGATCGAAATGTGGTTAAGGCGCAACAAATCGCTAAGTATTTTGCAGAAAACCCTAAGGACAATCCAATGGTGGTGACCATAGCCTTATTGTTTAATTTCTTTTCACAATTATTGCACTTACATGGCATGAAGGATAAGTCTCCTAGAAACGTGGCTTCAGCCTTAAGAATTAATCCCTATTTTGTAAATGAGTATCTCAGTGCTGCACGTAATTACCCTATGAAAAAAGTAAGTACAATTATTTCCATGCTACGAGAATGCGACGTTAAGGGGAAAGGTGTAGGGGCTAATGCAATACCTCAAGGTGACTTGCTTAAAGAGTTGTTGGTCAAGATTTTAAATTGAACTTAGTGTTCAACAATTAACCGTTTTATTTGGGTTTTATTTAAATCCTCGTTTTTTATTTTAACGAGATAAACACCAGCAGCTAAATCGGAAATATCTATGGTAGTTTCCTCTGAAATTTTGACACATTGTCCCGTAACCGAATAAATCTTGGTTATACAATTGCTTTTATTCAACGTTATAGTTGTTTTAGCTGGGTTAGGGTAAAAACTTAAGATAGTATTAGCCTCGAAAGGTGAGTCCTTAGTTAAAGTAGATAAATTAACACGATATAGGCCTTGAGGAAAAGAGTCAGCTTCTTCAGCAGAAACTAGGTACTCCACACCATTAAGTGGTGTAATACCTTCTGTTTGAAATGAATAACCAGAGGGTGGATTTATCGATGTTTTAGTAAAGGTTGCATTAGAGAAAAGATCAGAACCCAAATCATTCAGTTGAATTAAAAAAGGACCATTCAAATCATAGCCGCAGAGGACTACAGAATTAAGGTTCGTGTCCAGAGTAGCGCCTGTCACCAGGCCATCACTTGGGATGACGTCAATTTGGGAAATAGTATATGTACCTGGCGTTTTCGGTATTTCGTAAATATTACTATTTAGGTCAGCCCAATTTTTTGTAAAGATATACAGCTTGTTGTTGAAATGGATAAGCGCTTCGGCATCAAAATTAGTACTGAATTCTTGCACGGAAAAATCCGTCTGCTCTAAATAATTGAAATTGATTATTTCGGCGCTAACTGAGGTGCTATTAAAATAGTCTGCGATTGGGATGCGCAATATACGGAGATTGGTCCTAGTGGCATCATAGTTTCCAAAATCACCTATGTAAATATAGTTTTCATCATAAGTTATATCTTCCCAATCCGTATTAGTTACATTTGAAACCGTAACAGTTCTTGTGACATTACCTGTGGTCAAATCAATACCATAAAGTTCGTTGGCATTGCTGGAATCATTGTGGGTAATAAGTGTATTATTAATATATATGAGGCCAGAAGTTTCACTTACCATATTATCTAGTGTTGTTTCTAGCGTGTATTGCTGAGCTTCTACACTAAAGGAAGCACTTAGGGTCAGCAAAAGAACTAGAGTAAACCTCATTCTATGAAAATTAGGTCTTAAATGTAGATATTCCTTTAATGGAGAACTAAAAAACCATTTAAAAGTGAATTTAATTAGGTTAAAAGGTCACTTAAGACTACTTCCAATGCAATAATATTGAAGTTTGGGAAATCTAATTCTTTGGTTTCTCAGCAGTTGGGTCGTCTGCCATCACAGTGAGCATGTCAAAATTAATCTTAAATCTATTTTGGGAACCGGTATTATCAGGTTCTTCGGTTTTAGAAGCAACAGCTTTAATATTGGTGTCTGGTTTTGTATTTTTTAAATAGGCATTGATATTTCTGAGCAAAGCAGAATTATAATTTTTGGAAAGTTCATTTAAAGTTATGTCATCTATGTGCATTACGGCAGCATCTCTTATATTCATACTATCCACTTGTGTTAGGTTTTTAATATACTTTTCAAAACCCTTTTCATCCTCTAGATAGTTTTTGCCACTCTCCGTTTCATATTGTTGCCCTAAGGTTGAAATGGCTAAAGCTTCCTTCTGTAGATCCGG
The DNA here is from genome assembly GCF_002266855.1 of Winogradskyella aurantia. Lineage (GTDB taxonomy): Bacteria > Bacteroidota > Bacteroidia > Flavobacteriales > Flavobacteriaceae > Winogradskyella > Winogradskyella aurantia. Next base: position 366,905 of record NZ_NGJN01000002.1, read on the forward strand.
GTCTACAAAATGCTCTAGTGTAACTTTTAAGCCTTCCTTTTCTGTTTCCATTTCTAAAAGCTTGTCTAACTTTTCATAATGCGTTTCAGTAGGTATAGTATCTGTATACTCAAATACCAATTCTTTGTAATCCTTAGGATTAACACCGACCAAACCTGCCAATGAACTTATAGGGTCAGAAGCGGCACCGGTAATTTTGTTTTTAAGGGTTGTCCAAACTAATTTTCCTATATTGACTTCGGGGTCATTCATATTTCCTCTAACAGGCACATTTAGATTAACGTCTCCGTTTTTATCCTTAAGAAGAAAAAGGGCAAATTTTAACGGTAAGGAAAAAAGACCACCCTTTGTATTTTCAACAGAAACATTTTTTACTAAGAGTTGATTTTCACTAAGGATCTCCCCATTGGTAATGTTAGATTTAGAATAATAGTAAAAGTCGCCAACGAGTATACTATGTCCAACATAGTAATTGGCATAGATGTTAATATCGGAAAGTAAAAAATTCTCAATAACCATGTCTAATTTTAGATTGTCGTATGCATTCGGGTTTATACCTAATTTAGATTTTAAGGTGCCTCGATTATTCAAAAGCATGTCAGCATAGATATCAATCCACTCTGATTTGCTGGAGATACTATCCGAGTCGATACTGATATTATTAAGATGATAGTCAAACCTATTACCAGTCAAGTTATCACTATAATCCATCAGTCCGGCATTCACTTTTAAATTATCAATAGCGTAAAATAGTTCTGGTTCAGACAAACCATCTACTTCCACTTCAACTTGCGCCTCAGTCTCTGATTCAGAATAGTCATCAAGTTTAAAAATCTGAAAAAAGTTGTTGGTTATAGAATCCATTTCAAAGTAAATATAGGGCTGAGTCAATTCGATTGCACCGAACTCATAAGAACTATTTGAATAGTCCATTTTTTTTAGTTCAGCATTCACACTGTTTGCTTTTAAAAAGGCCTTATTGTTTCTATCCTTCATTGAGAAATCAGTGACCTCTGTTGTCCCAAAAACTATAGCTTTTGTTGGATTGTTTGTGTTTCCGATTATTTCGACCTGACCATTTAAAACACCGCTGAATTCGTTAATGTCGGCATACTGTTTCACATAGGCATCGAACGCATTGAGATAGAGTTGGTTAATTTCTATTTTAGCATCGAATTCACCATCAACGGGATTAATATTAAGTGTAGACTTAAAATAGCCACCTGGCTTGAAATTAAATTTTAAATCCGCATTGCTCTTTTGGGTTTGGTCCCATAAAATCTCTGGTATAAAGAATGAAAAGTCTTCTATTTCCGTGGCCTTATTTACATTTTTATTGTCAAAATAAAAACTGGCATCTTTTAGTTCTAAATTGGAAAGGTCGTATTTAAAAGTCTCTTCTTTTTCTTCAGATACGACTTCTGAACTGTCAACAGCAGTATGAAAAGCGATTAAATCATCAAAATTAAAAGTAGAGTCCTTTAAAACTGTATTGACGATTAATCCTTTAACATAAAATTGCTCAAGATTTTTTTCATTGAAAATAAAGCGCAGGGGTTCAAGGTTTACAATTGCCGTGTCGAACGAAACAAATATGTCTTTTTCATTTTTTTCAAACATCTTGAAATCATAAATCCTAGCGGTGCTCGAAAAATAATTGTATTTCAATGAGCCAAGATTAATCTGTCTTCCTATGAGCTCTTTACTATTGTTGATTATATAGTTTTTAACAATAAGGGGGCTAACAATCATAACAATAATTATAATCGCAAGACTAATAGACAATAGTTTTAGCCTTTTTTTGGACTTAAACATTTTCATTGGTTTGATTTAAATAAGAGCCAAGTTGAGAACAGATTTAGTTGTGAAAATGAATATCAACTATCAAATGCTTGAGTAAAGTTAATAATTTTCGCGATTTGCAAGTGTGCTGTAATATTAAATTATAATCATAAAAAAAGCACTTACAAATGAGTAAGTGCTTTTTAAATCTACTGTTTTTTGATTTCTTAAATCATATCTGCTACTAAAGTGACCTTTAGTTCGATATCATCATTTATAAATTTATCCCCAAGATTATCAAAAAATGATTTAGAACCATATTTAACGTTCCACTTAGAGCGATCAATAGAAAAGGTTTCACTTGTTAAGGTCATAGTATTTCCATCAATACTAGTGGTAACTGGGAAACTAATGTTATTGGTTGCGTCTTTCATGGTTAAATTGCCGGAAAGCATGGTTTGTCCATTTTCTGTGCTCATACCAGTAACTTCGAACATCGCATTAGGATATGCTTCTACATCAAAAAAGTCAGCACTTTTTAAATGTCCAGTAAGATCAGCATTTTTTTCATTATCCATTGGGATGTCAAGAACCACTATACTCTTCATGTCAATAGCAAAATTGCCGCTCTCAATAGCGCCATCGGCAACTCTAACCTCGCCCTTAGCTATGTTTATGGTCCCATTGTGTGACCCAGTAGGTTTAAATCCTTTCCATGCGATGGACGACTTGTCCGTGTTTGCGCGATAGGATACCGCAGTTTCCTCAGCAACAGCAGCTTCTTTAGCCTCTTCAGTAACGGCTTCTTTAGCTGTGTCCTTACAATTTGTCAATACTACTAGTGCAGAAAATGCAAAAATTCTTAAAAATGATGTTTTCATAACGGTTTTTCTTTTGATTCGTGGCAAAGTTAGGTAATAGAAGGACGTATCACTTATAAAAAAATGTTAATGACATTTTGACATTTTAATAATAATGGCAGTACTTTTGCCAATAGTAACATGACGATTAAAAAAAGAACTCAAAATGAGTAAAACAGATAAAGAACATAAAGCTGAAGATCCACAAATGGAGGATACCGCAACCGCAACACCAGAAGTCAATGTTGAACAACAGAAAGATGAAAAGACCAAGGAAGTTCAATTAGAGGAACAGCTTGCAGAAGAGAAAGACAAGTTCATGCGCTTGTTTGCAGAATTTGAAAATTACAAAAAGCGTACAATTAAAGAACGGATGGACTTGTTTAAAACGGCGAGCCAAGATGTAATGCAGGCTATGCTTCCCATAATTGATGATTTTGAACGGGCCTTAACTCATATAGAGGAAGCCAATGAAGCAAAGGAATTGGGAAAGGGTGTGGCGTTAATATATAATAAATTAGTCAATACCCTTGAGCAAAAAGGGTTATCTAAAATAGAAGTTGAGCAAGGCGATACCTTTAATGCTGACGACCACGAAGCCGTAACGCAGATTCCTGCACCTTCACCAGAATTAAAAGGAAAAATAATAGATGTATTAGAGCGCGGCTATAAACTTGGAGATAAAGTTATTCGTTTTCCAAAGGTGGTTATAGGACAGTAAAACAAAAGCACCAAATTTTTAGGGCAGAATTATGAAAGAAGATTATTATGACATTTTAGGCGTAAGTAAAGGTGCGTCAGATTCAGAAATTAAAAAGGCCTATCGTAAGATGGCCTTAAAATATCATCCTGATAAAAATCCTGATGACAAGGATGCTGAAGCCAAATTTAAACAAGCTGCAGAAGCTTATGAGGTTTTAAGTAATCCAGATAAACGCGCCCGTTACGATCAGTTTGGTCATCAGGCGTTTGACGGCGCAGGTGGTTTTGGCGGAGGCAGTATGAATATGGATGACATCTTCAGCCAATTTGGTGATATATTTGGTGGGGCCTTTGGCGGTGGTGGATTTAGTGGTTTTGGTGGCGGTGGCCGACAACGTGTCGTTAAGGGCAGTAACCTTAGGATACGCGTAAAACTTACCATTGAAGAAATTGCTAATGGCGTTGAGAAGAAAATCAAGGTAAAACGAAAAGTGCAAGCTCCTGGTACTACCTATAAAACCTGTGGAACTTGTAATGGAAGTGGTCAGGTCACGAGAATAACCAACACCATTTTAGGTAGAATGCAAACCTCATCACCATGTCAATCGTGCGGTGGAGCAGGGCAAACCATAGACAAAAAGCCTGCTGACGCAGATGCAAATGGTCTCAAAGTAGCTGAGGAGACCGTTTCGGTGAAAATACCCGCCGGTGTTGTAGATGGTATGCAATTAAAAGTTACAGGCAAGGGAAATGATGCTCCTGGTAATGGTATTGCTGGAGATTTATTAGTAGCCATACAAGAAGAAGAACATACAACTTTAAAACGAGAAGGGGATAACCTTCATTATGATTTATATGTGAGCCTACCAGACGCCGTTCTCGGAACGTCTAAGGAAATTGACACGGTGACAGGGAAAGTTAGGATAAAAATTGAACCAGGTGTACAGTCCGGTAAAATTTTAAGGCTTAGAGGAAAAGGTATACCCAGTATTAACGGGTATGGCAAGGGAGATTTATTGGTCCATGTAAATGTTTGGACACCAAAGACCTTAAGCAAGAAGCAGAAAGACTTTTTTGAAAGCATGCGGGAAGACGAGCATTTTGAGCCAAAACCCGAAAGTTCGGATAAATCTTTTTTCGAAAAGGTTAAAGATATGTTCTCTTAAAAAGCCTCGGTTTAAGAAAAAATACTATCTTTGAGGTATCGCTAATGCTAATTAGCGGTAATTTTTCTTTTTCATAGCAATTTTTTCCCATCCTTATTTTTTAATAAGGGTGGGTTTTGTTTTTTTAAGGGCTTTTAGACCTAACAACGAATTATAAAAAGGCCCTAAAATGTATCTTTTTGCATCTAAAATTGAGCTTTAAAGGTGCTAGATTATTTCAGTTTTTTTATTAATTACTCTTTAACTTTAATATCTTTACATACTAACCTGAGAAAAAATTTCTAATTAAATGAATGACTTATTAGTTGCTGATTCCGTTTCAAAAAGTTACGGAAACTTTAAAGCACTAAATCAAGTGTCTATCGCAGTACCTAAAGGGAGTATTTTCGGATTACTAGGACCAAATGGTGCCGGTAAAACCACTCTTATAAGAATTATTAATCAAATAACAATGCCTGATGAGGGCAGGATATTGTTAGACGGTCAAGATTTAAGACCAGAACATATTAAGGATATTGGTTATCTTCCTGAAGAACGTGGATTGTACAAGTCTATGAAGGTAGGAGAACAGGCCCTGTATTTAGCTCAGCTTAAGGGAATGTCTAAAACTGAGGCCAAAACCAGATTAAAGTATTGGTTTGACAAATTAGATATAGGGGATTGGTGGAACAAAAAAATTCAAGAGTTAAGTAAAGGTCAAGCACAGAAAATTCAATTTGTGGTTACGGTATTGCATAGGCCAAAGCTATTGATTTTCGATGAACCTTTTTCAGGCTTTGACCCCATAAATGCCAATCTTATTAAAGATGAGATTCTGCAATTACGAGAAGAAGGTGCAACTGTTATTTTTTCTACCCATCGTATGGAGTCTGTAGAAGAGCTTTGTGATCATATCGCGCTTATTCATAAGTCTAACAAAGTACTAGATGGAAAGCTAAACGATATAAAACGACAGTATAAAACCAATACATTTGAAGTGGGGTTGCAATCAAATAAAAGCGAGGAGGTATTGCATGAAATCGAAAACAGCTTTCAGGTATTTCCAGCCACATTCAAAAACTTACATGATGATATAAAGCTCAATATTAAAATTGATGAAGCTACCTCGCCTAATGATTTACTGTCCTTTTTAACGGCAAGGGCAGAGGTTCATCATTTTGTTGAAGTATTGCCTTCGGCAAATGATATATTTATCGAAACTGTAACCAATAATTAAAAATGAATCACTTACCACTCATCATAAAACGGGAATATTTAACCAAGGTAAAGAATCGGTCATTTATTGTTATGACTTTTCTGAGTCCTCTAATAATGATAGGCCTTATAGCTGTTGTAGCCTATTTATCACAATTAAATAAGGATAAGGAACGCAGTATTTCTGTTCTGGATGAATCTGGATACTTGAGCGATGCGTTTCAAAACTCTGAAAATACTACCTATAGCTATCTTGAAGGATTGGATTTAAATACTGCTAAGAAACTGGTTAAGGAAAAAGAAGATTACGGCCTTTTGTACATTGGTAAATCCATTTCATTAGACGACATCTCAAATCATATAAAGTTTTATTCTGAAGACTCACCGTCCATTACCATTATTTCCAATCTAGAGCGTAAGATTGAAAAGCGTCTTCGGGAAATAAAATTACAACAAGATGGTGTTAGCATGCAACAAATTGAAGCATCTAAGATTCAGATAAATATTTCACAAGAGAGCTTTGAAGGAGAAACGAGTTCGAAAATGGACAATATTGTTAAATTGGCCTTTGGTGGGATAGCTGGATATCTTTTATTTATGTTCATAATCATTTATGGAAATATGATTATGAGAAGTGTTATTGAAGAAAAAACAAGCCGAATTATAGAGATTATAATTTCATCCGTTAAACCAGTGCAATTAATGATGGGTAAGATTATAGGGACTTCTCTGGCCGGTGTCACTCAATTTGTTATTTGGGTTTTACTTGGAGGTGTGCTGTTGGTTGTTGTGACGGCCATTTTTGGAATTGACATGGCTCAAATGAAGACACCCCAACAAGATATGGTAGATCAAGTAATGCAAAACCAAGGCGCACAGGCCGTTGCCGAGAGCTTGATTATTGCTATTGGTAACTTGCCTTTGCTTAATTTGATTATTGCTTTTATGTTTTTCTTTATTGGAGGTTATCTATTGTACAGTTCATTATACGCTGCAATTGGAGCAGCGGTAGACAATGAAACGGATACACAACAGTTTATGTTTCCTATAATTATGCCATTGGTCTTAGCGGTTTATGTAGGGTTCTTTACTGTAATTGAAGATCCTCACGGTGCCGTTTCCACCATATTTTCTTTTATACCCTTTACTTCTCCTGTGGTAATGTTAATGCGTATTCCCTTTGGAGTTCCTTTGTGGCAACAAGGTCTTTCTTTGTTAATTCTTATCGGTACTTTTATGTTTGCAGTTTGGCTTGGCGCAAAAATTTATCGTGTAGGTATTTTAATGTACGGTAAGAAGCCAACGTATAAAGAATTGTTTAAATGGATAAAATACTAGTATGGAGCGCTTAAAAGAGATACTCAACTATACCTTTAATTTTACCGAGAATATTTCTATAAGTATCAAGGGGATTCTTTTTGTCTTACTCGTCCTCATTATAATATCAGTTCTATTAAAAATTGTTCGAAGAATTGTCACCAGAAATCTGCCTAAAAGTGATGAGAAGAAATTTATAACTGTGTTCTCCTATGGCCGTTGGATTGTGTACCTCATTTTTCTATTGATTACGCTTAATGCTATCGGTGTTAATGTTACGGCTGTATTTGCGGCATCTGCCGCATTGCTAATTGGCGTAGGTTTGGCGCTTCAAACCTTATTTCAGGATATAATTTCAGGAATTTTTATTTTGATTGATCAAACGGTACATGTTGGTGATATTATTGAAATCGACGGAAAAATTGGAAAGGTTGAGGAGATAAAGCTCAGAACGACCCGCGCTGTGACTATTGATAATAAGGTACTAATACTTCCAAATCATTTGTATTTAACGAACTCTCTTTATAATTGGACTCAAAACGGAACCATAACTAGAGAATCTGTCGAAGTCGGTGTGGCTTACGGGAGTGATGTGCAATTGGTAAAGAAAATATTGTTACAGGTAGCGAACAACCACCCCGATGTAATTCCAACACCAGAGCCGACGGTAATTTTTATTGATTTTGGAGAAAGTTCATTAAATTTTAGGCTTGTTTTTACAATGAACGACAGTTTTAAGGCGCTTTTTCCCAAAAGTGACATACGATTTGAAATAGACAGGCTATTTAGGGAGAACAATATTACGATTCCTTTCCCACAGAGAGATGTGCATATTTTTCAGAAGTAAAATTTATGCCTTCTATGCTAGAAACCATAAAAAAAATTTGAACTAACTTATGTATTATTTTTTCTCATATAGTGTGCAATTGTAGGAAGATATGTATCGTTTAGCTCATCTAAACACCATCTAATTAAGAACACGAATTAACTTAAAAGTATAAGATGCCAAAAATATTAATAATTGAAGATGAAGCAGCCATTAGAAGGGTATTGGTCAAAATTCTTTCTGAAGAAAACGATACCTATCAAGTTGAGGAAGCTGAAGATGGTTTAGTTGGAATTGAAAAAATAAGAAAGGACGATTATGATTTGATTTTATGCGATATCAAAATGCCAAAAATGGACGGCGTTGAGGTATTGGAAGCCGTTAAGAAACTAAAGCCAGAAATTCCAATAGTCATGATTTCTGGTCATGGTGATTTAGATACAGCCGTTAATACGATGCGTCTTGGAGCCTTTGATTATATTTCGAAACCACCAGACCTAAATAGATTGTTGAATACCGTTCGTATAGCCTTAGATAGAAAGGAACTGGTTGTTGAGAATAAGATGTTAAAAAAGAAAGTAAGCAAGAACTATGAAATGATAGGTGACAGCGAGGCGATTGCTAAAATAAAAGACATGATAGACAAAGTGGCCCCAACTGATGCCCGAGTCTTAATAATGGGTCCGAATGGTACAGGTAAGGAATTGGTGGCACACTGGCTTCACCAAAAAAGCGACCGAAACAAAGGTCCAATGATTGAGGTTAACTGTGCGGCAATTCCTTCTGAATTAATAGAGAGTGAACTGTTTGGACATGTTAAAGGGGCTTTCACCTCCGCTGCCAAAGATAGAGCTGGTAAATTTGAAGCCGCTAACGGTGGGACTATTTTTTTAGACGAAATAGGAGATATGAGTCTTTCTGCTCAGGCTAAGGTGTTACGAGCTTTGCAGGAAAGCAGAATACAACGTGTAGGTAGTGATAAGGATATAAAAGTTAACGTGCGCGTAATCGCAGCAACCAATAAAAACTTAAAAAAGGAAATTGAAGAGGGTAAATTTCGAGAGGATTTATTTCATAGATTGGCAGTGATATTGATTGAGGTACCTTCATTAAACGATAGACGCGAAGACATACCTTTATTGATAGAGTACTTTACAGAAAAAATTTCACAAGAACAAGGCACTACCAAAAAGTCGTTTTCTTCAAATGCTATTAACTTGTTACAAAATTACGACTGGACTGGAAATATACGAGAACTTCGTAATGTCGTGGAAAGATTAATCATTTTGGGAGGCCAGGAGGTAAGTGAGGCTGATGTTAAAGCCTTTGCATCAAAATAGAAAACTATTATGCGAGATATTAAAATTCAAGACTTTAGAATTTCATCGAAAGTTAGTATCAAAGATTTACCAACATCTTATGACCTTGAAGCTAGTAAAAAGACCATCGAGAAAGAGATGCGTAAGATTAGTGAGGATTTGGCAGAGATACAAAATACTATGTATGCGCATGGTAAGTATGCTGTTTTAATGTGTATTCAAGGAATGGATACTGCTGGTAAAGACAGTTTAATTCGTGAAGTATTTAAGGAGTTTAACGTTAGGGGAATAGTGGCTCATAGTTTTAAAAAACCTTCACCACTAGAATTAAAGCACGATTATCTTTGGAGGCATTACAAGGCATTACCATCTAGAGGCAAGTTTGGGATTTTTAATCGTACCCATTATGAGAATGTTCTAGTTACTCGTGTGCATCCAAGTTACCTGCTTTACGAAAACATGCCTGATATCACTAGTGTAGCCAATGTCAATGATGATTTTTGGGACAAGCGTTTCAAAGAGATCAATAATTTTGAAAAGCATATTGCCGATAACGGCACAATTATTTTTAAGTTTTTTCTGAACATCTCAAAGGAAGAACAGAAAAATAGGCTCTTACGACGTTTAAATAAACCTTCGAAACACTGGAAATTTTCTCCAGGTGATCTTGATGAGCGTCAACTTTGGGATAATTACCAGGCTTGTTATGAGGATGTATTAAATAGAAGTTCAAAACCTCACGCGCCTTGGTTTAACATTCCAGCAGATGATAAGCCAACAGCCCGATATATTGTGGCTCGAATCATGTTTGATACCTTGAAAGCCTATAGCGATATTAAAAATCCAGAATTACCACCTGAGCAAAAAGCGCGTATTGAAGAGTATAAACAACAATTAGAAAATGAATAAAAACAAACTAACAAAAATGAGAACTGCAATAGTACTATGTATAATGTTGTTGTTTGGCGTTGGACAGGTTTCAGCGCAATCTGATGAAGCGGTTATTCAGACCATTTATAAGTCCTCATTAACGAACGGCAACAGTTATTCTTGGCTAGACCATTTGTCAAATAAAATTGGAGGTCGCCTCTCTGGCTCGCTCAATGCCCAAAAAGCCGTAGAATACACGAAAGCAGAATTGGAAAAACTTGGTTTGGATAAAGTATGGCTTCAGCCCGTTATGGTGCCTAAATGGGAACGCGGTGCGAAAGAGGAGGCCTTTTATGAGACAGAAAACAATAAATACAGAGTTAATATCTGCGCTCTAGGTGGGTCTGTCGCCACTGACGAAAATGGTTTACGGGCTGGAGTTGTAGAAGTACAAAATTTTGAAGAGCTAGAAAAATTAGGTAGGTCCAATATTGAAGGGAAGATAGTTTTTTACAATAGACCAATGCAAGCCGACTTAATCAGCACATTCAACGCTTATGGAGGCTGCGTTAATCAACGCTACGCTGGTGCTATGGAGGCGGTTAAATACGGTGCCGTTGGTGTTATAGTAAGGTCTATGAACTTAAGACTGGACGATTATCCCCATACAGGGAGTATGGGTTATGGCGAATTACCGGTGAAAGATCGTATACCTTCTGCTGCCATAAGTACGAATGACGCTAATAGGCTGAGCGAGGATTTGAAAAAGTCCAAAAATTTACAGTTTTATTTTAAGCAAAACTGCCAACAGTTTGAAGATGTCTTGTCTTATAATGTGATTGGAGAAATTACAGGCAGAGAATTTCCGAATGAGTATATTGTCGTAGGAGGTCACCTAGACTCTTGGGATTTAGGCGATGGTGCTCATGACGATGGGGCAGGTGTGGTACAGTCGATGGATGTCTTAAGACTTTTGAAAATAAGCGGCGTACAACCTAAAAGGAGTATTCGTGTTGTGCTTTTTATGAATGAAGAAAACGGCCTTCGTGGTGGTAGAAAATATGCTGAAGAGGCTAAAGCTAACAATGAGCGACATGTATTTGCCCTAGAAAGCGATGCAGGAGGTTTTACACCAAGAGGTTTCAGTTTTGATTGTAGTGATGTAGTATTTTCTAAGATTCTAGGATGGAAACCGTTATTTAAACCCTATTTAATACATTATTTTGAGAAAGGTGGGAGTGGGGCTGATATAGGACCTTTAAAAGACGAGAACATTGTCTTAGCAGGCCTGCGGCCTGATTCACAACGTTATTTTGACCATCATCACGCCTCCAATGATACGTTTGAACATGTTAATAAGCGTGAACTTGAACTTGGAGCTGCAACAATGACCTCATTAGTCTATTTAATGGATAAGTACGGTACTAACCCAATACCTGAGTCAACAAATATTAAGGACTAGTTTTCTTGAGTTGTTTCAATTTTTCTAGTCGGCGCTCTTGTTCTATTTTAATGGTTAAAAGTTGTTCATTAAAATATACACCATCAGCATGCATATCTGCTGGTGTTCTGTAAGACATTGATTTCTTTTTCATTTTTCTTTTTAAAATAAAAAATTGATTTTTTTTATGAGTTAATACTTTATTAATATGTTTAGATTTAGCGCTATTTTAACAATTATGATTATCCCAATGCTGATGAATGCACAGTCAGATAAATTACCCTATCATCAAATTCCTGAATATTCTGAGACTTATACAGCAGGTACGGTTACTGCTCGAATGATAGACGGGTTAGGCTTTCGATTCTATTGGGCTACTAATGGACTTACTGAAAAAGACCTAGAGTATAGGCCTAATTCGGAAGGTAGGTCTACCGAGGAGACCATTCAACATATTTATAGTTTGTCTAAAGTTATAATAAACTCGACATTGAATGCACCGAACTCCAGAACGTCTGAAACGTTAGATTATCAGCAGCTTCGTGAAAAAACATTAATCAATTTAAAAACTGCCGCTGATACTCTCAGGGGTAGCGAGGATATATCTAATTACAAGATTATTTTCGGTGAACAGGAATTTCCCTTTTGGAACCAAATCAACGGTCCAATTTCAGATGCTATATGGCATTGCGGTCAAATAGCTATTAATAGGAGAAGTTCTGGCAATCCCATTTCTTCGAGGGTAAATCACTTTTCAGGAACTGTAAAAGAGTAATCAGTGTTTCCTTTTATAAAACCGACCTTTTTTGAGTTTCTTGGTGTTTTGGCCCTTAAATTTAAACGGAATTGAGATACCTCTAGATTGGTGAATAACGAGATGGAGATGCGGTATGGTTGTAAACCCCGTCATACCAGAAATGGCTATTGGTTCACTATCTTCCACTCGGTCACCTACGGCAACTAATGCGCCGTCAAAGTCAAGGTGTACATAATTTGCTATGCTTCCATCGTCGTGAAGAATTAAAACCTTATTCCCTTTATCTACACATTTTGGAGTCCTGCAATGTTCTGTGGAATCTTCTTTGACAAAAAATACTGTGCCAGGGCGTATCGCCGTAATGGTATCACCAATTTGGGTACCTATATCTATGGCGTATTTGGAGTGCGGTTTATTGTGAGAAAAATTACCGCCAAAGGATTGAATTATCTTATAGCGTTTACCTCTTGGAAAGGGGAGCGAATATTCATACGTCCTGTCTATTTTACTATTGGGGTCCCCAAAGTTAGCCTTAAATTGAATAAAGCGTTTTAAATTGATTTTAGAAGTATCCTTAACACGATTTACTGGCAGAATTAAGGCATTTTTTAAGGTGTCCATATGCTTTAGCACACCGTAAGAATTACCTTTTATAAAGGTCTTGGTTGAGTCTAAAGATGACAACTTAATTTCTATTGGTGCAAGATAGGGATTGATGAAATCTATATAAACCGAATCGTTTTCTATTCGTTTTAATGTCTCGATAGTCTGAGCTTGTGACAATTGAAAAATACCTAATAGAATTGCTATTGGCAAAAAGAGTTTTGTTTTTTTACCCACCAAAAATGATTTACAGACCTGTTTAAACGAACCCTGCATAACTGTGCATTATTCTTTCTCTGATTTTTTTTCTTTTTTCAATTTAATATAGCGTGAAACCAATCGCATTCCCAAACGCGCAAATAAGATAATGGCGATAACCATTACCACATCAAACCCAGACATATTAATTAATTTAGTTACCTAAATATAAATTAAAACTATGGGTTTACCATTGGTTTAAGGCATATTTAACGACTATGAATCATTCCTTGACAACGCGAAAACCAACAAATTTACTGTCAATCATGGCTTCATCATTGGAATCAAAATAATCATAGGCACTATAGCCGTAAACACCACTTTCAAAATATTCAGCCACATTACCACCTATATCATAAAGCTGTGCATCATTAACAGCAACGGCTTTTGAGCTTCCTACAGGTTTAAGCAAAGTCCTTGAATTGGGTGTTACCTTTTCCATTAATTTAGCTGCATCACTTTTAACAATATCATAACCGGCCCAGGCATTAAATACGTTTTCGTTTTTAGCGGTCTTTCTTGCCGTTTTGTGCAGTGCTTGAGCTTCTTTGGTATTTGGTAATCTGTAGGATTCGCCAGTTTGCTGCGATAGCCATTTGATATAGTTTAGAGCTTGGGATTTGGATACTACTGCAGGATAATTATCATGACCAATAGTGAATTCAAATGAATTCTCAAATGTCTTAAATTGAGCATTAGTCACCTCAAACCGGCCAATAGAAATGGAGTCGGTTTTTAATGCAACCGTTTCTGGCATCAATTTACCATTTCGCAACTCCCCATATAGTCCCTTAGTGGTTTTAACCTCTTGTAGAGCCAACAGATTAGCAAGTGGGCTATCTTTTTTAAAGGCTTCATTGTTGGTGGACGGTTTATTTAAAAGGTACGTTTCAATCCAAGTTATCTCTTCTTCCATTTTGCGCAATTGATGCGTAATTTTCCCTAAACCATGCGGTTGTCCGGGGAACCATAAAAAGCGAACAGGAGCTTTACCGACTTGTTGCAGTCCTCGATAATACTCCCAACCTTGATCTCTTGGCACAGCTCTATCCTCACTGCCATGAAAAATTATGGTTGGTGTTTTGATTTTTTCGATTTCAAATAAGGGTGATTTTAAAATATAGTTTTCATTATAAGATTTCCCATTCATATCATCCCATGGTGCACCACCAAAATAATGCTCATCGAAACTTACACCAAAAACGCAGGTACCATAATCAGAAGTCCAGTTGACATCTCCTGCACCCGGAGCTGCAACCTTAAACATGTCTGGATATCTTAAGGTTAACATTGTTGTTATTATCGCTCCATTGGACCAACCCATAGTACCCATTTGTGCCTTGTCTATTTTTCCATCTTTGTGCAGCACTTCAATGCCTTTAATAATGTCCTCAAGTTCTGGTTCATAGTAATTCTCTCTAATACTTTCAACAAACGCTAACCCGTGATTGCTAGAACCATGATAATTAGGTTTAAGAACAAACATGCCGCGTTGTGCCAAAAGATTAGGGTAGGTACTCCAGCGCTCAGACCACAAATCTAAATCCACACCAGAAGGGCCGCCGTGTATAGAAAGCATTAAAGGGTAGCGTTGACCTTCTTTATAATTTTCAGGGTAATATAGGATACCGGTAACCTCTTCGTTGTTATACCCTTTCCAGACTATAACCTCACTTTTGGTAATTGGTTTCTTTTCCAATTTTTTATTTAGTTTCACCAGATTTTCTTCATTGGAAAACTTGTGCTCTTTTAAGTCGGCTATATGATAGGTTGGGAGGCGAGAGGCTGTAGAGTAGTTGTAAACGACTTTTGTACCATCATCGGAAACCTGCGATAGCCGAACATGGTCATTTTTATTGCCTAAGTCAATGGTCTTTTTAAACCAGTCACTTCCTTTTTTCTTATAGTACGCCAGTCTAATTGTTGCCTTATTTGCCAGTGGTACAATGACATCATTTCCCACAACTTGATATCCACCGGCATGGCCTAAGTCCCATTTTAAATCAACTTCTTTAGACTCCATTGACTCTATATCAAAATAAAAGAGCTTATTAATTCCTGGCCCATTGTATTTTGGATTATTGCCGTATTCTGAAGAAAAGTAAAATCCTTTGTGGTCACTGGTAAACGAAAACCCATAGGCAGGAAAATCAAAGTCTGCGAGAATTCGACGGGTCTCACCAGACTCAAGATTTTTTAGGTACTGATAGGGTTCTTTTTGTGCGTCTGATGCATAACTTCTACTGCGTTGCACACCATAGACTAACCACTTGCCATCTTTAGAAACTTCAAATCCAGCGAGTGGTTTTTGGTTATCCGTAATTCGATTTATCGTTTTCTCTTTAAGTGAATACGCATAAAGGTGGCTTGGTGTCCAGTGCAATGAATCTTCAACCACAATGACATCGTCCTTTTTATCTTCAGCCTCTTTTTCATATAATGTTTTTCCATCGTTAGAGGAGAACAATAGTGTGTTTTCATCTTTCCAAGAAATACCGGAAATCCCATTCTCAAATTCCTTTACCTCTTGAGCTTCTCCACCATAAATACTTAATTTCCACAACTTCTTGCTTTTATCTCTTGAAGACAGAAAATAGATATACTCACCATCTTTAGAAAATAGTGGACTGTAGTCGTTGTCCTCACCGTTGGTAAGTGGTATGGTCTTAAACCCATCGTCTGTTTTAATATCAAGGCGTGTCAAGTAAATATCGGACACGAATTTATCCTTCTTTTTTACGCCTTTTCGTTTTGTCCAGACAACCATTGAATTATCTGGAGAAAAGGCAACAGAACCCACAGATTCTGTATTAATGATATCCTCTGGTGTCCAACGTGTAGGATCTTTTTTCTCTTGACCAGACAAGGGTGCGCAAAACACTAAAGCGAGTGATGCTATTACGATAAGTCTTACTATAGTTTTCATTTATAAATCAATCAGTACTTAATTTTAATTTCCATTAGCGGGTTGCGGGAATTTAGGAGTTTTAATAACTCTTTTTACACCCAACTGTTTTAACAATTCCTCCACGGCACTTTCCAATTGGGGATCCTTACCATTACTCAATGATTTAGCATCTTGTCTTACCTCAATGTCTGGAGCTACCCCTTTATTTTCAGCAATCCATTCATTGTTGATAGGGTCAAATACGGCATTATCAGGTGCTGTGACCCTCCCACCGTCAATTAGTGCATAGTGTGTTGAAGATTTTACCAGTCCGCCCCAAGTAGTCATTCCAATTAGTTTTCCGGCGTTTTGTTGCCTAAAAACCCAAGGGAAGAAGTCACCTCCAGAACCGGCAAGTTCATTAATCAACAATACTTTTGGTCCTAAAATACCAGCAGGTAAGGTCATTGGTTTTCCATTAGGTACTTCATTGGTGAGAGCTGCGCGCAATTGTCTAGTCATAAGGTCAACCATATAATCATCTAATAATCCGCCGCCATTGAATCTTTCGTCAATTACAGCACCTTCTTTATCTTGTTGTGCAAAGAAATAACGATTGAACGACACAAAACCCGGCCCTCCTGTATTAGGAACCCAGACATAACCTAATCGTCCATTGGATAGTTTGTCAACCATGCGTCTATTATCTTCTACCCATGTACGTTGACGTAATGAATTCTCATTTCGTATAGGCTCGACGATTTCTTTCCAGTGGTCTTTAAAACTTGGTTTGTCATTTAAATGAAGGATAGTTTGTTTTCCTGCAGTACCATCAAGGTATTTATAAATATTGTCATCGGCCTTGATTTCCCTACCATTGATACCAACTATATAATAGCCTTCTTTTACCTTTAAGCCAGGTGCATCCAGTGGTCCACTAAGACCAGGATTCCAGCTTTCTGTCGTGTATATACGGTTAATTTTCCAACGGTCGCTATCTTGGTTCAAATCTGCACCCAACAAACCGACTTGGGTCCTCTCAGTATCAGGATAGTCTCCTCCTCCTACAAAACTGTGGCCAACAGACAACTCTCCATTTACTTGGTCTAGGACATAGGTTAGGTCTGCTCTGTGCTTAATAAATGGCACCAAAGGTTTGTAACGTTTGTAAACGGTATTCCAGTCTCTGCCGTGTATATTAGGATCATAGAAATAATCCTTTTCATAGCGCCACACTTCCTCAAATATTTGTTCCCACTCCGCAGAGCGGTCTAATTTCATCTGTAGGTCTACTTTTAATTGTTTTCCTCCTTTTGCATTGGCTCCTCCTGTAGCAACAACATTCCAATTACTGCCAAGTCTGGCAAGCATATGTTCACCGTTTGGTGTGATGTATACAGAGCTCGCATTATCTGCAAACTCTTTAAGCTCTTCATCCTTAAGGGTAAATTTATGCAGCGTTGCTCCACGACTATTTGGGATTAATTCAGCAATAAACACAGCCCCCTTTGGTCCAGCCATTATACTAACATAGTTCCGCGTAGGAACGGGTAGTGCTAAGGTGCGACGCCCTATATCCTTAAAATCTATAATTACGCCTTCCTCTTCTTTATCCTCTTTTTTAGAATCATCGTCCTTACTTTTTTCTTTGTCCTCATCTTCAGTCTCCTTAACTTTTTCTTCATCACTTTTAGGTTTAAAAGGCGAAGGGTCATTAGCGTCTAAATTAATGACATAGGCTGCATATGAGGCGTCAGAGGTGATAGCACTGGTATTGGCCCATCCCGAACCAAGTGCAACATTTGTACTAGCTAGGAAATAGAGTTGCTTTTTTCCTAAGTCCCAAGTAGGAGAGAAGGAGTCTGCAAAGGTATCTGTTATTGGAGTAGATTTTTTGGCTTCTACTGAATAGATAAGAATTTGTCTGAAGTTGTTCGAGCTAGACCGCTCATAAGCAATCCATTTAGAATCTGGTGACCACTTCAATTCAATTCTGCCACGATCGAGGTTGTTGGTCCCCACATCAAAAGTTGTCGTCTTCTTAGATTCTAAGTCAACCAGTCTCAGTCTAACATCATCATCCACGAAAGCAATAAATTTCCCATCGGGTGACCATGACGGATTCCATGCTAACTTAGATTCCCCTATAGAAATAGACTCTGGTTCAGACAGCCCATCTTGATTAGACAGCATTAAGGCATAGCCTTTTCTATCTGCATCAGAAAACCAAGCTATTTTATCGCCTTTAGGAGACCATAATGGTCTTCTGTCAGCAGTTCCTGAGCTGGCTGTAATATTTCTGGAGTCCCCGAATTCAGTCGGTACTGTAAAAATATCCCCTCGAGATTCCATAATAGCGCGTTTGCCGTTTGGTGATAGCGATACAAATCTTGAAGAATTAGAGACATTTTCCCATTTTGTTTCTGCCCAAGGAAAGTCACCAACGACATTAATTGTTAGCTGTTCAGTAGTACCTGAAGCGATATCATATTTGTGTAAATAGCCATCCCTTTCATAAATAAGTTTAGATTTATGTGCTGACAGCCATTTTACGTCAGAGCCTTTAAACGAGGTCACTTGTTTTAGGCTCATGGATTCGGTGTCATAAGACCATATATTAGCCACTAAATCCCTGTCTGAGATAAAGTAGATTTTATTTTCAAGCCACAAAGGTTGAATATCGGTAGTTTTATTATTTGGAAGTAATTGCTCTTCCTGTGTTGCCAAGTTTAAAATAATCAAGGGTGTGTTTTGACCACCTCTGTAGGCTCGCCACTCTACATCCCAGCGGTCCATTTTATCGATTATTAATTTTTTACCATCTGGTGATAATGCCCCATCATGACTCCATTGTCTTGTTAAGAGTTTTGGAGCGCCACCAGTGACATCAATCGTGTATAATCTGTTGTATGGACGTGGAGCCGTATCTCTAGAGCTTGCTAAAAGTATTGTCTTGCCATCTGGTGACCACCCTCTAACTTCTGCTCCTGAGGGATGCCAGGTTAATTGTTGGGGCTCTCCACCATTTTTTGAAACCAAAAACACTTGGTTTACGCCAGAGCGGTTAGATGTGAATGCTATCCATTCACCGTCTGGGGAAAAATAAGGATTTGATTCTACAGCAGCGGTACTGGTAAGTCGTTTAGCCTCCGTAGAATTAATTTCTGTAATCCATACATCACTACCGTAAGTGAAGACAATGTGGGAATCACTGATATCTGGTTGACGCAATAATCGCGTTCCTTGAGAAAAGCCTAAAGTGCAAATGAGAAAAGCCAAATTCGCAAGCAGTAATTGGGAATTAATTTTTTTTAGAATTGATATCATAATGAAATATTTAGTTTGTAATCTGGTTCTATTTTAATCTCTCGGTGTTGGAATAACGACGCCGACCTCTTTTTCATATCTTTTCCATTCCTTGATTAAATCATCATACACTAAAGGATAAACTTTGCTTAGGTCATTTGCTTCAGCCATATCATTCTTAAGGTTAAACAGTTTGAAATTTTCCATTTCAAACGGTAAATCGATATTACTCAGCTTCCAATCACCTTTAATGATAATGGCTCTACCACGGTGTTCAAATCCAAATACGTAATCTTCAGAATGTACTGTCTTAGCTTCGTCATTAATGATGGGGACCAGGGATGCCCCTCGTAACCTGCTAATGGGACGACCATTGAAAGTTTTCGGATAATCCACGCCTACCAATTCATAAAAAGTTGGTGCTAAGTCCATTAAGGTTAAAAGTGAATGGATGGTAGCACCTCTTTTCTTTACCATTGGTCCAGATATTAACATGGGAGTTGTAATACCACCTTCAGTGGGATAGCCTTTATAATATTTGAAAGGTGCTGAACCTGCCTCTGCCCATTGCTTACCATATGAAACATATGAATTTGCACTTCCCATATTTACATAAGTATTATCGTAAGTATTCCTTACATCTGGAGGTAAAAAACTAGAATTAAAAAAATCCTCAGCAGCAGCGCCGTTATCGGACATGATAACAATCATAGTATTATCATATTCACCAATCTCTTTGAGATGATTTATAAGGCGTCCTATATTAACATCCAAATTATCTACCATGCCGGCATATAGCTCCATTTTACGAGATTCAGCCATTTTTTCTTGTTGTGACAAACTATCCCAAGGTTTGATGTTGGGATGGAGTTCAGGTAATTGGATGTTTTGAGGAATAATACCTTTACTCTTTAAGCTCTGAAGGCGTGCAATGCGCAATGAGTCGTAGCCACCATCATAACGTCCTTTATATTTTTGCCAATATTTTTGATCTACCTGTAAGGGCCAATGAGGAGAGGTATAGGCTGCAAAACCAAAGAATGGTTTATTAGCTTTCTTGGCTTCGGATATATAACCAATGAGTTTGTCCGTGTATAGGTCTGTAGAATAGTTGCCTTCTGGCCAATCTGTTTTTTTTCCATTCTCGGTGTAGGAAGATATAGAATCCTTTAAAACACCCATATTACTGTAATGATTTCCCGCACCTTCAAGTAATACAAAAGATTTGTCAAATCCTTTATTATGTGGGTTGGCCTCTTCGGTTTTTCCTAAGTGCCATTTACCCACCATGAATGTCATATAATTTTTATCTTTCAGAAGTTGAGGCACAGTTACAACTCTATCCGTAATGCGGCCCTCATAGCCTTCAACTTTTGTAACATTATCTTGAGCCCCCATACCAGCTATATGGTTGTCGTTACCGGTCAATACCATTGAGCGTGTGACAGCACAGTATGGTGCAGTATGAAATCTACTAAATTTGATACCGTTTGCGGCTATGCGGTCCATGTTTGGGGTTTCAATGTCTCCACCATAAGCACCGATATCAGCATAACCTAAATCATCCGCTACAATTAATAAAATATTTAGAATTTCCTTTTGAGCCTGCTCTTGTGGTTTTTGATTGCTACTTAGTAAAATGAGAAATGGACAAATCAAAACTACGGTCTTGAAGCGCTTGGAGAGGTAAGGGTAAAAAGAGTTCAAAATAATGTCTAAATAGAAATAGCCCTTAAATTTACAAATAACTTAGCCACCATTTATCTTTATTTGTCAATTTATAAACCATGTATTTTTTGCAAATAGGGTATAACAGCAAAACAATAATTATCCAAATTAAATAAACAATGGCCAACGGGTAGCCGTAGCCTTGAAGGGCTCCGGTCATCATAGTTTCATTATCCAATATCATAAGCTTCCAGTCTTTACCGGTGATTAAGAGACCGAGGATGGCTCCTAAATGAATAAAAAGAATATGAAGGATATAATAGAAGAATGGAACACGACCAAAAACGGTTAGGAAGTCCGTAGCCTTATTTTTAAAGTTTTCCACAAACCTTAAAAACAGAAAAGAAGGACCTAATGTAATTAATAAATAGGCCATAGAAGGCGGATATTTATTGACATTAAAAAAGGATATTATAGTTTTTTCTGTAGTTTCTTGGACTTCCCAAGGTAATGGATCGGCGTAAAAATTCAGACCTCTTAAGATAAAGAATAAAACAATTGAAGTACTACCCATAACAAGTAATAGTCTGCCTCTGTTAACTTTGGATTTATCTGGATTGAACAATTCTCCAAAGCAATAGCCCAAAAGCATAACCCCAATCCAGGGTAGAATAGGATAGGAAAATGACACAATTTTCCCATCACCATAACTAAAAACACCACCTTGATGAAGCATAGACCATAATATGGATTCAAAACTTTGTCCTTCCATAGTAATGCCATCTAAGCTATTGTGCCCAAAAACAATGATGAGTCCAAGTATTAGAATAAGTCGTTTTGGAAGATAAACAGCCAGGCCTAAAACAATCATACTTAAACCGATAGCCCAGATAACCTGCAGGTTTGTGAAACCATAATTAACATCGAACCACCAAAGGAAGTTATTGATGACAATTTCTACAAAAATAAGCCAGATACCTCTTGTGATTAAAAATTTGGATAAATGGCCTGTATTCTTATTACGTCCGTATAAAAAGGCAGATGTACCGGCCAGAAACACAAAAACAGGAGCACAAAAGTGTGTAATGAACCTGGTACCAAACAAAATCATATTTGTAGACTCCATATTCTCTGGATAATTCCCTGCAAAAGCATTAATATGGAAGTAATCCCTTACATGATCTAAAGCCATTATGACCATGACAAGACCTCGCAGAATATCAATCGACCCAATTCTTGATGATTTGACTGATGACATATGTCTTTTAGTTAGGGTTAAAAGAGATGGGAGGTTTTAAAGATAGGAAAATAAGCATATGAAATTAGATTAATCGCTTTCCGATGATTATTTATCTACTGCCATTGTAACTTTTGAGGTTGTGCTTGGTTTTATATCCTTTAACTTTCTCGTATACCGCCTTCCATTTAAAAATTGTCCTATAACAGAACTTCTAACAAATAAATGATAGGTTAGAAAGCAAATAAAGAAAGTAGTGCACATCACAATTAAAAACTTAATTGTGGCA
Source organism: Winogradskyella aurantia (assembly GCF_002266855.1). GTDB lineage: Bacteria > Bacteroidota > Bacteroidia > Flavobacteriales > Flavobacteriaceae > Winogradskyella > Winogradskyella aurantia. The sequence goes on from NZ_NGJN01000002.1 coordinate 389,387, forward strand.
GGTAAGGCCCAATCTTTAATAAGAACCGGCAGTATTGCAGTAAAGGACAAATGAATAAGATATACCCAATACGAGGCATCTGAAATATAACGCATAATAGGTGAGTGGTTACTCGCATACCTGATAAACAAACCCGTGACTCCAAATATCAAGCACCAAACCATAACAGACTTAATAGCAATTGCACCCCATAAATTAAAACTTTCATGCCAGAAGAAATAGCCAGTAAATAAGGCCACACCTATTCCTGTAGATATAAAATCCAGTTTCATCATCCTATCTAATAGGTGTTTCGATTTAAATAGAACCCAACCTATGATATAAAAGAAGGCATAGTATGTAAATGTATTGACATCTGGGATAAAGGAACCAGAAGTGGCTACTTGTGAGGTATTCATAAATAGATACACCATTGCAGTGAAAATGGCCAAAACCAATATTCTTAAAACCGGTTGTTTAATCAACGTATTGAACATTTGCGTTAAATTGGATCCGAATTTTCGAAATCGCTTTGTGATTAAAGCTAGTAATACTGTGAATCCTGTAATAAGCGCTAAATAATAAAGGAACCATAAATGAAAGGTACTTCCCGGGATATAACCTTCAGATGTGGAGAAAAATGATAGAGCTGTCTCCATTGCTTGAGGGTCTCCTGCGAAAGATAACCGCGTATAGACAAAAGAAAAAATAATTGATGGCCATAGTAAAAAAACAAAGACCAAAAATGGAAAAACAATCCTTTGTACACGATTCTTTACCATGCGCAAGGGCTGCCGTTCATAAAATAACATAGCTCCAAAGAAACCGGCAACAAAAAAGAAAATCTGCATTCTAAATGCATGGATAAAATCCACGATATAGTCGTTGGTCCAATGGGTTGCGTTCGGGTCTTTCAAGGACCAGACGTTCCCCCAATCAGTGACTGCATAAGTTATCGCTGAATGAATAACTAAGCCTAAGAGCATCATTATAGCTCTTAGCGCATCCATGGAGTGGAGTCGTTCTGTTTTATGAGGAGTAGTTTTCATTTTATTCAAAAGTTTCTAATAGTGTTCTAGTTTGCCTTTTTTTTACGAGTTTATGAATAAAGTCAGTTACAGTGCAACCAGGACATGTGTATTTTAAATAATTCTCTGTTATGGGATTAATCTTCAATGACATGAGGTGTTACCAAGGTGTGGTCTAAAACGGTAAAGCTGTCGACCTTATCTTGATGATTTCTAAAATTAATGAACTGGACTATAATCCCCATAATTAGGGGCATTAATGCGGTAATGTAGAACACGTAATCCCAGCTAAAATTAGCTTTTAAAACACCCACTATGGCTGAGCCTGAGGCTCGACCCATATTAGATAAGGCCATGTATAGCGTAAACTGTGTTGCTGCTACGGTCTTCCAGCAAAGGTTCATGCCAGAAGCAAATACAGCGATACATAAAAATGTATATAAGGTGTAGTAAAGAAGAATAAATCCATATATATAGATATTGCTATTCCAAAAGCTAGTTGTAAAAGCAAAAATTGCAATTATACCCGCAATAAGTCCTAAGTATAGGGTAAGCATTTTCAGTTTCCCAAAATAATCGACCATATAGCCACCAATGAACATCCCTAAAAATCCAGCTAGTATATTTATAATTGAAAAGGCTTCCGAAAAGAAGGTGTTGGACCAACCTAATTCCTGAATTGTAAAGATGGGAAGAATAGTGTCTACAAGTCCGTACATAATTCCGATAATAAAAACGGCTACACAAAAAATAAGACTAGAACGCAATCTCACCACTCTATAAAGGCTCTTTAAAATCTGTTTCCAGCTTCTTAATTGACTTTCCTTAGATTCGTGATTTGCTTCGCCTTTGGTCCAAGGCATGATTTTTTCTCCTGGGCGCTCGGTGAAATAAATGGGCACAAGCATAATTAATGCTACAGCAATGGCTAAAGACGAAATGGCTAAGGAAAAACCAAGGTTATTGATTAGGGCCGTACCTACTATTAATGACACTGATGTACCAATAATCTTGGTGCCCCACATTAAGCCATTAGCCCTGGCTTGTTCATCAATGGGAATGACATCTACAGCCATACCATCTGTTGCTACATCTTGAAAAGCACCAAAAAAGCTGATAAAGAACCCTGTTAGCATTAAGCCTGACATGTTATTAAGGGGGTCTGGAACTAAGCCAATACTTAAAAAACTGAGAATAAGCCCGAGTTGACCAAAAATAACCCAAGGGCGTTTGCGTCCCATGGATAAAATAGTAAAACGATCCATAAGTGGAGCCATAAGTATTTTAAAACTCCATGGAATACCTATGATGCCAACGAACGCAGCAATGTCCAATGCTGATTTGTCATTCATGGCTAACCATGCCGGTATAGCAAAAAACGTTATGCCTTCCGGAATACCCTGGGCTGTGTATAATGCAGAAAATGAAAAATAACGGGATAGGGCACTGCCCGTTAAACTTCGACTGAACTTTAAGTTAAATCGCTTTGTGGGATTATTCATAGTGTCGTCGAGATAAGTTTCATTTATCTAATTGCAGCTGCGGTTGTTGTGCAAGATAGGCTTTTCGTATCTCTGAAATTTTTCTAGGGTAGGTTCTGCCATTTAAAAACTTGCCAATAAAAGTCGTTCTTACGAAATAATGATAAGTTGCAAAGCAAATGATACTTGTGGTCGTGGTTACAATTAGGAATTTAAATCCTGCAGCAATGTCCCAGTCGGCAATTAGTGCAGGTATGATTATGGTTAGAGGCAAATGGAATAAATAGACCCAATAGGATGAATCTGAAACATAGCGCATTCTCGCCGAGTGATGGCTCCCAAAGCGGATAAATAGACCGGTGATACCAAAGATGAGTAGCCAACAGCATAAGCATCTTATAACCATGATTAAATAAAGAGACAAACCGCTGGTATCTGCAAAAAAGTACCATGTAAATATGGCGGTACCTAAAAGTGTAAATTGCCAATCGTATCGTTTGAAGGTATTCAATAATGACTTGGCTTTAAAAAGTAACCAACCTACCATATAAAAATAAAAGTAAAAGAAAAAGGTACCCAATTCGGGCACAAAACTTGTGGAGGTGTTCACCCAAGTTCTATCCATAAATACTAGGATAAGTACCGTTAAAGCTGTAAATATTACAAGACGTACTATCGGTCTTTTAAAAATTTCAAAATAGTATTTGTTAATAGTGCCTGAGGTTTTTGGTAAGGTTTTAAAAAGACTTCCCAGAAAAAACGAGACGACGGAAAACATTATAAGGTAATACAAAAACCAAAGGTGCATGGTTTTATTAGGAATAAAGCTCGCAAGGTTTGGGAATCTTTCGGCAGCTATGGCAAAAGCGTCTGTATTGCCCTCAAAAACATTAAGGGTATATTGCATTCCACCAACAACGGGTACAAATAAAATAATCACAAAAACAACAAACGGCCAAGTGAGGCGCTGCATTCTATTTTTAAACATTTGCCGTTTTCCACGCTCATAGAATAACAGGGCAGCGAAAAATCCAGCCACCAACATAAATATGGGCATTCTAAATACATGGATTATAGAGCCAATCCACCCTAAATCTGGATTAAAGTTGTTAAGGTCTCGGATGAGCCAAGCGCCTTGTGGTTCTCCACCAGTATAGGTTATGACAGAATGTAAAACAACACCAAGCATCATCATGATGGCGCGCAGAGAATCTAGAGCGTGCAATCGCTCTGTTTTGTGTGGAATAGATTTCATAGAATTTTTTTAAAATAAAACAGGCAAATCAGTAACAGCTTTATCATTAACTAAACTCAATAACTTCAAACACTAAAACTTCTTTAAAGTGTATTGCAGTGCCATTACTGATTTTCTATCTTCACATAAAATGCCTGTTATTTGTATTTGCTACAGTTCTGGCATGTAGCCTAACTGCTGAAAGATTGTTAAATTATCATAATAGGCGTCCTCTCTAGAGGCCTTCCCATTTTCATCAAAGGTCCAAACGCTCATACCATGAGTTGTAATTGGTTTGTTGGTTGTTTTACCTTGAAAAGCTCCAGTATTGGTACCCGTGCATGTCCAATTGATTATGGCCTTATTTCCTGAAACCATGTAATTATCTAAAGCCACATGAAAATCAGGGAAACCACCAAAGAATACATCCATGAGGTCGGTACCATACCCATCTGAGCTTGTAATAATCACTTCACCATTTTGTGTACGCACAAAATCATTTGTCATAGCGGCCTTCATAGCCGGCTTGTCATACGCGTTCCAAGCTTTAACGATGGCATCAATACCTGCTTTAACAGTTTTCTCATCTACTGACATTGCTTTTTGGGCTTCAAGGGCTTGCATTTCCATGACAATGGCTGTTGGGTCCCAATAGCCATATTCCTTAACAATTTTATCCCCTACGATTTGAAATGTCATATGAATGGGCATATCCACGACCTTACCAGTAGCAGCAATGGTTCCTTGCCAGTCTAGCCAAGCGTTAACCCAAGTGTCGCCTTTGTCGGTAATCACCATTTCAAACTCTTGGTCTTTATCTAAAAAGCCGCGTTTTGAGTAATTGGCATCATTAGCCTTGTGATAAGCTACGATGTCCTTATTTAAAACAGGATTATCCTTAGTGTTAAAATAAGACTTAGAGGTATCAGCCAAAACCATCGCGTCCTTGTCGTAATTCATCGTATTGTAATTGTCTATGTGTTTTTTTACTACATCAATCTCTGGGGACTGTTGGGTGTATCTAGTGTCTTTCTGTTGGCATCCTACAAAAAGGATGGTCATAAGGCCTAATAAAATTATATTTTTCATTGTATTGGTTTTTTAGTTTTGTGTCATATAAAATTCTGGTCGCATTTCAGCTTCAATTTCTTCTATTTTTAACACATTTTGAAACATGTCATACATAGTTTTATCAATATCAGCGCCTAATAACTCATCATTAGCTTTTCCCTTAACGCCCATATCGTATTCATCTTTGGCGGCAACTGACACCATATAATATTCTGCTTCTGTACCAAAACCACTTTCATAAACTCTATAGTACATTTTAGAGCCCTTTGATGAAAACAGATTTTTGATAGCTTGCATTTTTTCCCTCACCACAGCTCTGTTGGCTGGAGTAACATATATCTTGTAATGTTCCCTGTAGTTTTCCCCTTCAGGTGTTTGGGTTATACCAGTAGGCATATAAGATAGTTCGGAATTTAGAGTTAGGATGTAATCTTTCTCTACGTCATAACATTTGTCCAAACGACTAAATAGAGGCCATACTTTGTCTCTACCAGCCTTTTCCGCCAATTGTACAACAGGTGACGGTTTATCCAATTCTGCCATATTATTTATAGGTCGTATAAAGTAATAATGATTGTTGTTGCCTCGCATAACGAGCATAGTGACATCATCTAAAGGATTGGCTTTAACAAGTGCACTGACTTCTGCTAAGATGGATTCATATTCCCCAGTCATTGATGGTTTTACAACATCTTCATGGATGTGATATTTTTGTTGGGCATTCATTGCCTTTGGTGCTAGGAGCAACACAACTGCCAAAAGCAATACTTTTTTAAAATTGTTCATAATTAATAGCTTTTAATGGTTAATGATAAGAAGTTCAATTTTATAATTGATATATCAAGTAAATGATAATCATTGGAAAACGAAAACGACTTAGGACGGAACGGTGTTTTCTTTATCCGAAGGCTAAAGTTTAATTATCTAAGGAATTTGATGTAGGAGTTTTACTATATCGTTTGAAGACGATTTAGTAATTCATCCTTTAAGGATTTACTTATCGGAATTGATTTTTTGACAATTACGATATGACTATTTGAAATTTCGGTGATTTGAGAAATATTTACAATGAAGGAGCGATGAACTCTCAAAAAGTGCCTTGAAGGTAACTTTTCATCTATATCTTTCAGTGTCATTACCAACAGGTATTCTTTATTTTTTGAATAGATGCGGCAGTAGTTTCTTTCGGCCTCGATATAAAGGATATCAGATATGTTAACCTTAACCATAGAATTCTGGTTTCTCACAAAAATACTGTCACTTAAAATATAGGACCCACTGTTTTGAGGTTCTACACCTGTTTTTTTTGACGCATTGGATGTAATTTGGCTAACAGTGAGCTCAATCGTACGTTGTAAATCTAATTTTTTAAAAGGTTTTGAAATAAAACCATAAGGGTGTGTTTTTTTAGCTCGGTTAAAATGTGCGTCATCAATATTTGCCGTAAGATAAATCACAGGAATATTATGTGACTTTTGCATGGCTTCTGCTGTCTCAATGCCATCTAGATTTCCTTTTAAGTTAATATCTAAAAGTAAGATATCGGGTCTATCCTCTTCAATGTTAAGCAAGGCGTCTTCACCTCGGGGGACAATACCAACTACCTCATAACCCAATTCCGTAAGCTGAAGCGAGATATTAGCGGCAATAATCATTTCGTCTTCAACAATTAGTATTTTAATTTTGTTGGGCATTAGGCTGCTGTATCAATTAAAAAGTCAAACTCTATATAAGTACCACTTTCTGAATATTCTGTCATTTTACCATTGAGCTGTTGCGTTAATAATTTCACTAACTGTGTACCAAAACCAGTACCTTTTGGGGCAAGACCTTTTATCTTTCCAACGCCATTATCTGATACTTTTAATTTTAAATGACTCCTGTTAATTTTTTCTAGACTAATAGAAATAGCACCATCATTATTCTCTGGAAAGGCATATTTTAAAGCATTGGTCAGTAACTCATTTACAATGAGGCCAATGGGAACTGCTGTATCAACATCTAAATCCAAGTTCTCCATAGCGCATTCTATCTTAACGCGGTCCTCTGCATTGAAGGTGTCTAAAATACCCTCACTAAGGTTCAAAAAATAATCTTTCATTTCTATACTGCCTAGATTTTCGCCTTGATACAACTTTTGGTGAATGATACCCATGGATTGTACGCGATTTTGACTTGCAATCATGGCGTCTTTGGTCGCAGAGTCTTCAATCTGTGCAGATTGTAATGCGATGAGGCTTTTCACCATTTCTAAATTATTCTTTACACGATGGTGAATTTCTTTGAGCAACAATTCATTCTCTGCATTTTTAGCTTTAATGATTTTTGTGGCTTTTCTATTTTTATTAAAGAAATAGAGCAATGAAACTAAGAGTAGCCCTAATAATGCTGTAACTGCAATTATCAAGTTTTGAGTCTTGCTTTTTTGAACCAATAATAAGGCTTGACTGGCAAGTGCTTCATCTTTTTTGCCTGTTTCATATTTAACGATTGTTTCCGTTTCAAGATTGGCAACTTTTCCCTCGAGAACCTCTATCTTGTTATTAAGGGCTTTATCTTTATAAAGCAGGGCATTCTCAAAATCGCCAAGTCCAGCATAAGTTGCTGAAAGGTCTAGATAGGGTTGTATAATAGAAGTTTGTTCTTTGTCCTCGTATGCCGCAACGCCAGCTGTTAAGTGTGTTAAGGCATTTGAGTAATCGTTTTTCATGAGATAGACCTGACCTATTTCTGTTCTGTAAGTCGCGCAACGCTCTTCTCCAACATGGGTCTTGCAAAGTTCCCAAGCTTTTATATAGTCTTTCAGGGCATTGTCATAGTCTTTAGCTTTAACATAGACCTCACCTCTGTAAGAATACGCCCTAACCGGAACGAATATCTCCTCAGGTGCTTTGGTTTTTATGAGTTCTAAACAATAATCTGCAGCTTTATAGGCTTTATCAAATTCGCCCAGCTCACCATAACCAATGATTAGATTAAACTGGGCAATTGCTACTGAGGCATATTCGCCAGCGTTTTCTAGAATTGGAATCGCCTTATTGGTATAGGCAATGGATTTTTCAAAATCTTCCATCACTTGATATAACACGCCTAGTGTGCGGTAAGCACTACCTAGGCCTTTCTCATCATCTAATTCCTCATAAAGTCCAATCGCTTTAAATAAAACCTCTTGGGATTTTTCAAGTTCTCGTATGTTAAGATAATCTATGGATAAGGTTCTGTAGGTATCCGCAATTTTCTTTTTATTGCCACTCTTTTCATAGTATTCTAAAGCTTTTTCAGAGTGGTATACTATCGAGTCTGACGGGAAAATGCCATTATAGCCGTGCCAATTGGCAAGTTCTTCATGAACTTCCGCTATTGTTTGGGGCGATTCCGAATCTAAACTCCGTTTTAGAGTTTGTAGTCCTATGGCGTGAAAATTATCTAAGTCAGTACCTGTATAAGCATTTTGGCGCATCCAAGATAAAGAAGAGTCAATAGATACGTTTTGTAATTCTTTTGGGCTCAATATGTTAGACTGCGAAAGCCCTAGGTATGTTGAGAGACATACCATTAATAATGTGAAGATAGTTTTAATCATAAGCCCTTAATGGTCGGGATTAAAAGACTTAGGGGAATGTTAAAGATATAAAAAAAAGCGTTACTAAGGCAACGCTTTTAAATATACTGATGTAAAATTACACCTATTAATCTTCTTTACTCATAGAGTCACTCTTATCATAAATATAGCCCCAAGAATCTTCGACAGCACTTCTATACATAGCTCTCAAATTATCTGTTTTCTTTTTGCCGTGGGCTTTTTCATATACGGTCCAAACACCGTCTCTTGTTTCATCTAAGTCTGCATATTTATCAAAAGGCCAAGCGACTAAATAGTCTGGAGAATCTTTCGACCCACCTTCAAAACTATACCAGTAGCCACGTTCATCTCCTTCGGCTTTTTTAATTTCTGCCGAAAGCGCCTTTATGACAGTCATAAACTCTTGGTTGTTTTTTACTTGGAAATAGGTGACCCATACTTTATCCATAGCAACTGAACTGTCATTACTTATTTCTGGCATGTAGGAGATTATGGAAGTATATATCTCTTCCATGTGAGGGGAAACGAAAGAAGGGAACACGCTACGGCACTTGCCTGAGGCCTCATCAGCGCCTTCATCCATTTCTGCCCAATTTTCCATTCTGCTAGTTACCGCGTAAACACTACCTTTTCCTTGTAAACGGCTCCAAAAGTTCCAGGTATCGGTTCCTCCGTTTTCAGCATAACATTCTTTGTACATTTTAACGCCCTCTGCAAATTGTGCCTCATGGCCCATTTTAACTTTAATGTGTGTAAGGTTCTCAATGAAGCTGGCATTATCTTGTCCTAAGAGAAAAAAAGGAACGGCAAGCAATGATAAACATAATTTTTTCATAATGTAATTGGTTTAAAAGGTTAATTAATAGCTTACCAAACACAAAAAAACTAAAGCCTTATGACTTTAATCAAATAGGAATAGGTTCGTAAAAATGGGGGCAATTATATTAAGTATTAATTGCTATACTTTATGTGATGTGAAGATAATTATATCGTAAAAGTAAGAAAAATATTCATATCAACTATATGTGAAAAATAATTTAAATCAAAAAGGGTAATCACTTTAGAAAAGTTAAATAGTAATCTCGATTTGATTATTTAAGATATCCTTGAACGTTTCAGATTTTCTAATAAGATGTGCTTTACCTTTATGAAAAAGAACTTCAGCAGGGCGATACCGTGAGTTGTAATTACTCGCCATAGTAAAACAATAGGCACCTGCATTTTTGAAGCATAGAATATCACCTTCCTTGATTTCAGTAATACGTCTGTTGTTGGCAAAGGTATCCGTTTCACAGATATAGCCTACTACAGAGTAAAAACGCTCTTTCCCTTCAGGATTTGAAAGGTTAATGATTTCGTGTTGTGAACCGTAGAGCATGGGTCGTATTAAATGATTAAACCCAGAATCTACTTGTGCAAAAACCGTAGACGTAGTTTGCTTTACCACATTAACCTTGGTTAAAAACACACCGGACTCACTCACTAAAAATTTTCCGGGTTCAAAAGAAAGGGTTAGGTCTCTCCCATAGTCAGAACAAAAGTCGTTAAAGCGCTTAGACAGTTTTGTGCCAAGCTCCTCTATGTTAGTTTCAACATCACCAGGCTTGTAAGGGACCTTGAATCCGGAACCGAAATCAATGAATTCGAGGTTTTTGAAATTTTTAGCGGTTTCGAACAGAATTTCACTAGCGTACAAAAACACTTCAATATCAAGAATATCACTGCCCGTATGCATATGTACCCCATTGACCGTCATACCCGTATTTTCCACAATACGCAACAGAAGTGGGATTTGATGAATAGAAATCCCAAATTTGCTGTCTATATGTCCTACCGAAATATTGGTATTGCCACCAGCCATAACATGAGGATTAATGCGTATACATACAGGGGTATTGGGATGCTTACTTCCAAATTGCTCTAAAATTGACAAGTTATCGATGTTGATTTGCACCCCTAATGATGCGACCGTTTCAATCTCTTCCAATGACACCCCATTTGGAGTATAAATAATGTCTTGCGGCTCAAATCCTGCTCTCAGTCCCAATTGTACTTCTTGAATAGAAACGGTGTCTAGACCAGAGCCTAGGGTCTTAAAGAGTTTTAGAACTGAAATATTAGACAAGGCCTTAACAGCATAATTCAGTTTTAGATTTTCTACACTATTAAACGCTTCTGTGAGCCGGTTGTATTGATGGATAATTTTTTCCGAATTATAAACATAAACCGGGCTACCAAATTCTTCTGCTATCTGTAAAAGTTGTGTTTCCAAACCAAAATATTTATTCAAATCTAATTTTTTTATCACACCCCATCTATGTTCACTAACATTTATTTCAAAATATTTACATTATGTTAATTATATAACACTAGTATTTAGGATTTCAGAATGGTTTTACTAGATTTTCAAATTCTCAAAAGAAAAGGGTTTTAATTTCACCTCAAAAATTATTTGAGAAACGCAATTAGTATGCTTATTTTTGCCCAACAAAAAATGACTGACAACAAATGAATTTACACGAATATCAAGGTAAGGAATTATTAAGCAGTTTTGGTGTGCGTATACAGCGCGGAATAGTGGCTAAAAATGCTAAAGAAGCAGTAGATGCTGCCAAACAATTGACGGTGGAGACGGGAACAGCATGGTATGTGGTTAAAGCGCAGGTGCACGCTGGCGGACGCGGAAAAGGCGGTGGTGTAAAACTGGCGAAAAACCTTCAAGAAGTTGAGGATATTGCAGGTCAAATTATAGGTATGAATCTGGTAACACCTCAAACTTCAAAAGAAGGGAAGAAGGTGCATCAAGTTCTCATTGCCGAAGATGTCTATTATCCAGGTGACAATGAACCCGAAGAATATTATATGTCTGTATTGTTGAACAGAAGTACGGGTAAAAATATGATTATGTATTCAACAGAAGGCGGTATGGATATTGAGCAAGTTGCTGAAGAAACACCACACTTAATTTTTACTGAAGAAATAGATCCTACCTTAGGCATTTTACCTTTTCAAGCACGCCGAGTAGCTTTTAATCTTGGTTTGTCAGGTACAGCGTTTAAGGAAATGACCAAATTTGTTACGGCACTTTATACAGCATATGTAAAATCTGATGCTTCGTTATTTGAAATTAACCCCGTCCTAAAAACCAGTGATGATAAAATTATGGCAGTAGACTCTAAAGTAACTTTAGATGATAATGCTTTATATAGACATAGGGATTTAGCACAACTAAGAGATTTACGAGAGGAAAACCCGATTGAGGTAGAAGCTGGTTCATTAGGTTTAAATTATGTTGACCTAGATGGCAACGTGGGTTGTATGGTAAATGGTGCTGGATTAGCTATGGCCACAATGGATTTGATAAAACAAGCTGGTGGTGAGCCTGCCAATTTCCTTGATGTTGGTGGTACGGCCGATGCAGCGAGGGTGGAGGCAGCCTTTAAGATTATTCTCAAAGACCCTAATGTGAAAGCCATCCTCATTAATATTTTTGGTGGTATTGTACGATGCGATCGTGTGGCGCAAGGTGTGATTGATGCCTACAAAAACATGGGTAATATCACAGTACCAATTATCGTGCGTTTACAAGGCACCAATGCCGATATAGCAAAAGACTTAATTGATAATTCTGGATTAGATGTGTTAAGCGCAACAGAATTCCAAGAGGCGGCAGATAAAGTACAAGAGGTTTTATCTTAAGAAAGCTTATTTTAAATTTTTAGAAGCACCTTTAACAAGGTGCTTTTTTTATAAATGTAATCCACACTCCGTTTTTGGACTATTGTTCCATCTACCTGTGCGATCTTCTCCAGGAACTGTACAATGTTTGCATCCAATAGAATGGTAACCTTTAGCGACAAGGGGATGAAAAGGAAGATTGTGTTCTTCGATATAACTATCGCGCTGCGCTTTACTGATGTCCAATAGCGGATAAAATTTTAAAATATCACCTCTTAATTCAAACGTGTCCAAAGTTGCTCTGTGATCGCTTTGCCATTTCATGAGTCCCGAGACCCAAACCTTATATTTACTTTTAATAGCATCAAGCGGATTTACCTTATTTATGGAGCAACAGAAATCGGGATTCTTTTTCCAGGTTTCGTCCTTAGATGTAAATTCGTGTTCTTCCTTAAGGGCACTAATAGAGGTTACCTTAAGTCCGTAGGTTTTGGTTAGTTGTTCCTTATAAGCTAGGGTCTCTTCAAAATGATAGCCCGTGTCTATAAAGAAGACCTCTTGGTCCGTATTGATGTCTGAAAAAAGTTTTAGCAAGAAGGCCGATGTTGCGGCAAAAGAACTTGTAAGCATCACCTCCGTAACATCAAAATCCACGTATAATTGCTTGATGCGTTCTCTCACCGTTAAAGGTTTGTATTTTACATTCAAACGCTTTAAGGTGTCTTCGGAAATTTGGAATTTTGGTGTTAAGGAATTTGAAGTTTCAAACATCTATTTATTAATAAGGATATTGCAAGGTATTAGCTTAAGCTTAGAAAGAAAAACAAACTGTCAGCTTTTACGAAGTTCACAAATTAAGGCTTCTTTTTTTGAGGTTTTGGCATTGGCCCTCTTAAATGGATAATTAATCCATTAAGAAAATTCCTGAGTATTTGGTCGCCACATTCCATGTATTTTGGATGGTCCTCTTTTCTGAAAAAGGCATTGAGTTCGCTCTTGGATACTCTGAAATCCACCAATTCCAATATCTTTATGATGTCGTCGTCTCTCAACTTATGGGCTACTCTTAATTTTTTAAATATATCATTATTGGTCATTTCAAAATACGTTTACAATATGCACAAAGGTAAGCATCAGTAAAAAGAATCGATTTAAAATTCTAAGAATGTTGCTGCCTTACTCGTGCTCCGGAATTCTAATGCACCGGCAGCATACTTCCAAATAAAGATAAATAAATAAAACGAATAGGAGCTATATCGCATGTAGTCATGGAAATGGCGTTTGCTAGAATCTTACAAAATTTTAGTTGATGACACCAAATATTTTTAATCATAGCTTTTTAAGAAGCTCCATCGTAAAATATGTAACTTATATGTAATCAGCGTATTGAATAAGGGTGTTTTGATAAAATATCGACTTAATTAAATCAAAGATAACACGCAATAGTGCACTATACGGGGTGTTTGAGAATGATAAACGTTTAAATTTTCCGACTAAGTACAATTTGTTTTTCGATGAGATACACCATATCAACGACAATAAAATAATGCAACGTTTTAACTTTACTACATATTAAATACCCTCACAAATGATCAACCGCGCTGAAAAATTAAGCCTACTATCTGAAATGATTGCATTTGCCCAGATAGACGACAATATAAAATCTATTGAGTATAACTTTTTGTTGAGTATTGCTGAGCAATTAGAAATTTCTAAGGAAGATTTTGAGTATTTGTTTAAGCATCCTGTTACGTATGTTCACTTAAAAACGCATAGTGAGCGTATAGTTCAATTTCACAGGCTGGTCTTATTGATGAACCTCGACCAAACTATATCCCCTAAGCAGCTAGTTAAAATCCATAATTTTGGTTTGCGTATGGGCTTAAGTCATGAATCTATAAACCGCGTGTTGGATTTAATGGACAGTTTCCCGAATAAGATTGTACCTCCAGATTTTTTGATCGATATATTTAAGGTGCAATACAACTAGTATTGTTCCATTTTAAGTGTGAGATGAGGCTAAGTTTCTCTGATGAGGGTTGCCGGTTTCACTTAACGCTTACTTTAATTTTAAGGTTTCCAACCGCTCTTGATAGGCTGTGATTTCATCCCTAAATCTTGCAGCTTCCATAAAATCAAGTGCTTTTGCTGCCTGTTCCATTTGTTTCCGCTTTTCTCTTATTTTCTTTTCTAAATCACTTTTTGAGAGATACTTGCTTTCAGGTTCAGCTGCTATTTTAGCCTCTAGCTCGGTTTTATATGTACTTACTGAATTTTTTGCCAATGCACTATCTAGACTTTTATTCAGAGCCGTTGGTGTAATGTTGTTGGCGATGTTATAGGCAATTTGTTTTTCCCGTCTGTAATTTGTTTCGTCAATCGTACGTTGCATACTTTTTGTAATCGTATCCGCATACATAATGGCTTTACCATTTAAGTTCCTTGCTGCTCGTCCTACAGTCTGTGTTAAGGACCTATTCGATCTTAAGAAGCCTTCTTTGTCGGCGTCTAAAATCGCAACTAAGGATACTTCAGGAAGGTCTAGTCCTTCACGCAACAAATTGACACCCACAAGAACATCAAAAATACCTTTTCGGAGATCCTGCATAATTTCTACGCGTTCCAAAGTATCAACATCACTGTGTATATAGCGGCAACGGATGGCAATGCGAGTCAAATATTTAACTAATTCCTCTGCCATTCTTTTTGTTAGAGTAGTCACAAGTGTGCGTTCATCTTTTTCTACCCTGTTTTGTATTTCCTCAATAAGGTCGTCTATTTGATTAAGACTTGGTCTGACCTCTATAACTGGATCAAGAAGGCCTGTAGGGCGAATGACCTGCTCAACATAAACGCCACCTGTTTTTTCCATTTCATAATCCGCTGGAGTTGCACTGACATAAATCACCTGATTTTGCAGGGCCTCAAACTCTTCAAACTTTAAGGGCCTATTATCCATGGCGGCAGGTAGTCTAAAGCCATATTCTACTAAATTCTCCTTACGACTACGGTCACCACCATACATAGCGTGGACTTGGGAAATGGTGACATGGCTCTCATCTACTACCATTAAGTAATCATCAGGAAAATAATCTAATAAACAGAATGGTCTTGTACCTGGCGATCTGCCGTCTAAATAGCGCGAATAGTTTTCAATACCAGAGCAGTAACCCAATTCGCGAATCATTTCTAGGTCAAACTCCGTGCGTTCCTTAAGGCGTTTGGCTTCGAGGTGTTTTCCAATATCCTTAAAGTAGTCGTGTTGCTTTACTAAATCATCTTGAATATCCTTAATAGCATTTTGAAGAACCTCAGGTGAGGTAACAAACATATTTGCTGGATATATATTCAGCCGATCGTAACGTTCCAATATTTCATTAGTCTGAACATCAAAGGCTTCAATTTCTTCGATTTCATCGCCAAAAAAATGTATTCTAAAAGCATTGTTTGAATAACCAGGAAACACATCTACTGTGTCCCCTTTGATTCTGAAATTACCATTCTTAAAATCCGCTTCAGTTCTAGAATAAAGGCTTTGTACGAGTTTATGCAGTAAAGCAGTCCTTGATATGACCTGGTCACGCTCCAGACTAATGACATTTTTTTGAAACTCTACAGGATTTCCAATACCGTAAAGGCAGGATACAGAAGCAACCACTAAAACATCACGACGACCAGAGAGCAGTGATGACGTTGTGCTTAAACGCATTTTCTCTATTTCCTCATTAATCGACAGGTCTTTTTCTATATACACTCCTGAAACAGGAATGTAGGCTTCCGGTTGATAATAGTCGTAATAAGACACAAAATATTCTACGGCATTTTCGGGAAAGAACTGCTTGAATTCCGAGTATAGCTGGGCGGCTAAGGTTTTATTATGGGCCAAGACCAAGGTTGGTCGCTGTACTTTTTCTATGACATTTGCAACCGTAAAGGTTTTACCTGAACCGGTAACACCAAGAAGTGTTTGGTACTTTTCGTTTGAAGAAATACCATCCGCTAGCTGCTGGATAGCTTCCGGTTGATCACCAGTAGGTTTAAAGCCTGACTCAATTTTAAATCGCATCATGCAAAGTTACGATAAACATGCGCTTAATTCAAGCTGCTTTTTTACCGTTTAATAGTAAAGTGCCCCTTTATTTGGAAAGATTGATCTCCACGCTTTATATCTGCGACAAACCAATAGTCACTTGAGGGCAGCTTGGTGCCGTTATAAGTGCCATCCCAACCGGGTGTGTCTGCGCTTATGACCTTTACAAGTTTACCATAGCGGTCAAATATATGAATTACTGTTCCTGGCAAGGTTTCAATACCGACAATATGCCAGGTATCAAAATAGCCATCGTTATTTGGTGTCATGAATTTTGGGATATCTACAACTAAGACTTCCTTTGTAACCTGGGCACAACCATTGAGGTCTATAATGGTTACTGTATGATAACCCATACTAACATTGTTGAATACATTTGATTCTTGGGGTACGCCTCCATCTAATTGATACAGGTAATTGCCAATTCCGCTAATAGTTACTGTTATGTTATTTGGGTCGGAAAAATCAATGATTTCAGTAGCTTCTATCGTCGCAGCTTCGGATTCTATAACCTCAAAAGTTTCCATATTTTCACAGCCAAATTCAGAGGTGATACGGACCCAATATGTTCCGATAGTTGTTATTACAATTTCGGGGGAAGTTTCACCTGTGGACCATTGGTAGCTGTCTGATGCATTGTTAGTGTTGGCCGAAACCAATAATGGAAGGTTATTCAAGCAAATTACCTGATCTCCGATGTCAATAATAGGTAAGGGGTTAATGACCACATTGAATAGGGTTGTATCATAACATCCAGTGCTATTATTTTCCAATCGTACGTATATGATTTCCCCATCGAATGCAAAATAATCCACATCTACTGGTGAATTGCCAGTATCTGCATCTTCCATGCTGTTATGATATGATACGGTGAGGCCAGATGCATCTTGGTTACCTAAAACCGTAGCATTTTGCAGGTTAAGATCAAACTGAAAAAGACCATCGAAATCATCATCACAAACTATTAAATCATTAGGTTGGTTAGCGGTCGGTAATGTATTGACAATCAAATTAAATTGATAAATAATAAAGCATTCTGTTTCTGTGAATTGAGCCCTTAAATACAGGATGTCAGAATTACTTTGATACGTGTAATCGAGATTTAGCGCATTGTTATTTGAAATCGCATCTGTTTCACTTGAGAAATAACTAAATACAATACCTGCCATATTGGTTACAGCAAAAGCACTGATCTCATTTAAATCGAAAAAATTATCATCATTAGCACAAATATTGTAGTTGACGAAATCAGTAATGATTGGTGGAAGATTAACAATAATGTCTATAGGTACCAGGGTGTAACAGTCAGATACGGTATTGGTAACCTTAACATAAACCGTTTGGGTAATACTGCTTGTAGTATAATTATTGGGGTCATTAATTGAATTCTGGTTTAATTCGGCATCTTCAATGGTTTCATAATATTGGATTTCAATATCATCTTGTCTTACGTCTAAAATATCAATGTCTACATCGGTTAAATTGACGGTAACGATAGCGTCATAATTATCGTCGCATACTTCAAGTGGTAAGGTCGGGTTTACAGTAGGGACCTGAATAACGTTCAAAACAAATGAGCTAATGGAATTACAAATAGTACCATTATCAATTTGAACGTAGATTTGTTGCGGATTGACTGTATTTGTAAAGTTTATAGGTAAAGGTTCGGTGCTATTTACAGCATCCGTTTCATTGGCATAAAACGAGATATTTTGAATATCCGGGAATCCGGCTTGGATTTCTTCAATTTTAGCCGATAGATTAAAGGTTTCTTGGCCATCATTAGACATGTCATCACATACAAACCAATTGGTAGGTTCATTAAATTCAGGATTGGTCCCTACTTCAATAGTAAAAGAAGATGTCATAAAACAACTTTCATCTGTGTCATTCTCAACCCTTATATAAATAGTTTGGGGATTGCTACTGTTCTCAAAAGCGTTTTCCTTATCTATGGGGTTTGTTTTGGTATTGGCCTCAGATTCGCTTAAATAGTAAGATACGTTCTTACCAGTTTGTCCATTGAGCGCCTCTGCATCTTTAGTTAGAAAGAAAAATTCACCTATACCATCACTTTCATTTTCACAGATGTTGTAGGCACTCATTTCATTATTCACAGTTCCTACATAGGGTAGGGTATTGACAATTATTAACAACTCCTCAACGGAGTAGCAGCCGGTATTATCATTTTCAATTCTGATGTATATAGTCTCAGTTTGAGCTTGATAATTGGTAATGTTGGATATGGCGTTTACATCTGAATTTGCGTCTGATAGGGAATTGTGCAACGAAACCGTTCTGTCTTCTGTTTGACTTAACGCTTCAGAGACCGAAGTTGACAGATCGATAACAGTTACGCCGTCCCTGTCTGCGTCGCATATTATTATAGTGTTGGGAGTACTACTCTCTGGGGCTAAAAGAACCTCAACCATAAAGGAGTTAATATCAGCACAACCTGTTTCGTCTGATGCAACCCTAGGATATAAGGTGAAGGGATTTGTGCTATTGTCGTACAAGTTGGGAAGGGCATTGGTATTATCTTCAGCATCAGCTTCTGTTAAAAAATAGGTTACACTATAATCTGAAGCTCCACCAGTGACCAAATTATCAAAATTAGAGAGTTCAGTGGTTGTTAGGCCATCTTGGTCGTCATCGCAAACTGTAAGCGTACCAACTGAAGTGAATTCTTGAATTGGGTTAAGAACAATTTGAATATCGGCTACATCGGTGCATGTGGGACTGGACAATCTAAGATATATAGTTTGTGGATTGCTCAGGGAACTATAACTCACACTTTGGTCGATGGCGTTGACTCCATTATCACGATCAGTTTCTGTCTCATAAAACTCAATAGTAATATCTGGAATATCCCTCATAATACGAGAGGCTATTGCCCCAAAATCAATTTCCTCCTCCTGATCATTGTCAATATCACAAATCGAAACATCATCAAGATTTGTGGCGGTTAGGAGCATGTTGGTATGAATTTCAATAGGCGTAACAGAAGCACAACCTGTTGCATCATTTTCAATCCTGATATATACAATTTGCTCATTGGCAATAATATTGCTGTAATCCGTATCATTAGCTATCGCATTAACTCCATTTAAAGCATCTTCATTCGTTTCATGAAATGTTACGCTAACACCGGTCAGGTTCCCTATTACATCTGGGATTATATCTGTTAAGTTGAATTGCGCAAACCCATCATAATCGCTATCGCAAGCATCAATATAATGGTTGCTTCGATCAATAGTAGGAATTTCCGATACTTCAATATTCAATGTTGTTATTCCTCTGCAACCGGTTTGTTGATTTAATACACTCACATAGACCACTTCATTAGGGTTTGTGTTTACATAAGGCATTGGCAGTGGATTGGCACCGGCTATAGCATCGTTTTCAGTAGCATGGTAATTAACCAGGAGATTGTTTTGGCTATCCGTAATTTCATCATTTTTAACGGTTAGGTCAATTGACGTGAAACCGTCAGCTTCTTGATCATCACAAACAACCAAGGGAGTAGGCTCATTGATTATAGGCACATTGTTTACAATGAGATTCACTGTAGAGAATAATAGACAACCATTGGTTATATCCTCAATTCTCACATGAATGATTTGCGGGTTAGATGTGTTTTGTATCGGATTGTTTATGACATTGATGCCACTTTCCGCTTCCGTTAGCGAATAATGATAAGAGATAACATAGTTTGATGCGGGTACTAAGGATAGTATTTCATCATCTTTCATAGATAAATCAAAAACCTCAATACCATCATTACTTAGGTCATCGCAAATCTCGTAATCAGAAATAAGAACTGAGGATTGTGTTGAGTTTAACTCTAAATTTATATCATCTTCAATAACGCAAACACCACCGGCCAGTGGTATTTCAATTTCCACTCTATAGTTTCCTGATTGTGTTGCATTATAAGTAGGACCCATAGCGCCTTCAATTAAGGTATTATTTAAATACCAAGTATATGAGGCATTTGGATTATAGATGTTGCCATCTAATTCTGCCTCAGGGGCACAGGTGGTGAAGTCTTCTCCTAAATTTACGGACGCATTGAAACTACTTCCCTGAATAAAAACGGCTGAGTCATAATTCTGATCGTTTTGATCTGCAATGACTAGTTTTATTTGATATTGTACATTGGGTTGTATAGCTGCCGTAGCAGAAAGTACGGTTGTTCTACCATTAAAATTGGTGTCGCCTAAATTATACCCATCGAAAAATTGCTCATTTGAAGCCTCACAAAAGCCAACAATCTCATCATGTACGGTAGTGGTGTTTACTGGTATTGAAGTACCTGGAACCAAAGCTATATTAACATAGGGGCTATTTGTACCGGCTTCCCGAATTAGAAATGCAAATCCATCAGAATAGTCGCAGGGAAAGTTTGCAAAATACTCCTCTGATGCCAAAATATAATTGAATTGTATGGTATTTGAAATAGAAATGACGTCAAACTCAATGGATGTAGCATTTAAAGTACCAGTGATTCCTAAGGTGCTTTCTAAATCTGCATCGGAACCCCAGTTCTCATTACCTTCATTTAAGGTGGCGTTGTTAATCCCATTTCCAGCAGAAAGCACGTTGCCAGTGGTGAGCACGATACCATCCTCAAAAGGAAAATTTGACGCGCCACGCTGAAAATAACCAAAGCTTGTTAGACCAACTGTTGATCCGTTAACTGGAGATGAAATGTTAGATACTTCTATACATCCTTGTATTAAATTATTCTCTATTAAATTTTGGGCAGATATTGAATTGTCGATTACAACCTGTTGACCATAGCTAATGCCTAAGAACGCTAAAAACAGAGTTATGAGGGAAAGTTTAATACAGTCCATAAGCTGGCACAAAGTTATAGGGATATAACGGATAGGTTTAGCTGATTATTAATTACTAGCATATCCCGAAGCGAAAAGTAAGTGTAAAGCGGATTAATTACAAATAAATCCGATGAAATGCTTAAAAACTTAACAAATTTACGATAAAGCGTTGTTCTATAAATAAAAAGACCTCCAAGGAGGCCTTTTTCCCAAATTGAATTTCTAAGATATTGGTTTAGAACAACCAAATACCTCTTAACCTAAACTCAATGGTTTGAAGTTATGAGAAGCCTTAGAAATTGACAAATAAATCAGTTGAATAGATAAAAACCTTAACATTTCTAGTAATTTACGTACACCCAACCTACCATTGGTCGATAGTCTGAATCATTGAGTTCCAATATGTAATAATAAGTTCCTACGGGAACAATATTTCCCACACCGGTAACCCCACGATTGATTTCTCCGTACCAAGCTTTATTGTTATTGCCTTCAAATACCAAAGTACCGTAACGATTGTAAATTCTTAATCGGTGTTCAATAAAAATATCATATAAGCCTCTGATATTGAACCAATCATTTGTGTTATCATCATTCGGTGAAAACCCTTGAGGTATTGTAGGTGGGCAATTATCAAAAAGTAGCTCAAATTGAAAAATTGCATAGCATGGTGCACTTTCCCTTCTAATGTAGATGGTCTGCGGTACTTCAGAATTAACATAGTTTTCAATATTCAAAATGGCATTTGTTTCAGTCTCAAGATCTTCTAGCGACTGAAAAAATGAAATGTTTTCTTCTGACAGATCACTATCGATGAGTGCGTCATATAGATTATAGGTTGAAATTCCAAAACCCTCATTACAGCCAATTAAACCGGGAAGTATTATGACATCAGGAATTACCAAAAGTTCGATGTCCGCGGCATTCAAATTATTATCTTCATTTGTTTCGTCCACAATACCAACCATAGCTCCTGTATCATCAACACTAGCCACTACGGTTACATTAGGCCCGAGTTCTTCAGGAATTGTTAGGCTGATACTGTTGGTCTCGCTTGATCCAATATCTATTGGGTTTAAGGTATGGCTTTGGCCAACCAATGTATCACCTACGTAAAATGCAATAGGTGTATTTGCAGGAAGTGTTTCCGTACTGTTGAGGTTAAATACGGTATAGTCGAGTTCAACGTTATCTCCACCACAAAAAACCGTTGTGCTATCTATAGAGATAGTAGCATCTGGTAGTCTGCTGTTGAGAACTGTAATGATGTTGTTTATAATAATTAAATCTGCTTGAAAGACACCATTTTCATCCAATCCACCAGTTGTTAGGCGAATTGAGGCCGAATTATCGCCTATATTGATGTTATTTTCGATGTTGTATACATCTAAATCAGCATTATAGAAGACATTTGAATTTGTAAATGTGTTGGTCCCATTAAAGGCATTATCGGCAAAATTTAGCGGAGGATTTGAAATGATGTTATTATTGATGGATAGCGATTCCCCAAAGTTGAGTGCGTTGTCACCTTCCCAAGCAAGAAAACCAATTTTTGCATTGTTGTTATCCAAAACATTAATATTAGATAAAGTAATGTCAAGGTTTTGTACGTTTCGATTAATAATTTCAAGCCCTTGAAACAAGCTTATTTGGTTTAAGGGGAGTGAGGCATCTTCATAAATAATATAAATACTCCAACCTCCAAAATTTGTTCTATTGGCACAGTAGCCAATGTCGGTTAGTAAAACAGTGTTAATATCTAAATCGGAAAACTCATAGAGACCGTTACCATTAGTATTTATGATTTCCGTAATGTCTGCATACGAGGAAAAATAGAGCATATCGCCAAACGTTGGCGAATTGTAGGTGACCGTGTAAGAGTCATCTGCCGTTACAGTATTACCATTTAGGGATACGGAGGCATCACCTGGTCCTGAACCAGCCCAATACAAATAGGCTTTGACTAAGGCATTGTCAGGATTGAGATTCAATTCCGCAGTAGAACTTTCCAACAGGGCGCAAAAATTGCTGCCGTTGTTTTCAGCTGGATTTAAGGTATTGCCAATGGCTAAGTAATCATATTGACCATTAAATTGTTCAAACAGGGTTATGGCCTGTGCAGACAACGCTATGTGCGAGCCAAACAAAAGAAAGCAACATATGTAAAATATTTTTTTCACTGCTTTAAGTTTGTGAAATATAAATGGCTTTAAGGTTACCGTTTTAGTGTGAAATGACTCGTAAAGGTTCTACCATCTTGAAGCGTGACTTTAAACCAATAATCACTGCTTGGCATTTTAGCCCCATTGTAGGTTCCGTCCCAGCCGGAGCTAAGGGGGTTGAGTTCCTTTAATAATTTACCATGCCTATCAAATATAAGAATGCGCGAGTTTGGCTGTATTTGTGATGTTATTCCTATAACTTGCCAATAGTCGTTATTACTGTCATTATTAGGTGTGAAAAACTTCGGAAAACCAATTACGGAAACCAAATCTTCAGATAGTCCACAATTATTTTTATCACGCACGTAAACGGTGTAGAGTCCTGGCCTGACATTTTCAAACGTATTACTATCTTGATAAGGGCCATTAATATCATCTAAGGCATATTCATAATTACCTTCTCCTGTCACATAAATGGAAATGGAATTATTATTATTAGCATCTACAATAGCTATGTCTGTAATTGTTGCGATATTAGAAGGCAGAACTGTTATAGTTCTTTCTTTAAAGCAGCCGTTAGTATTGCTGACTCTAACGGTGTACGTGCCAACTTCGTTCACCTCAATTTCAGAAGTGGTTTCACCAGTTGACCATTGATACAGATAATTATTAGGCAAATCATCTATGATGCCACCATCTAAAACAGTGGGTTCAGGAAAAAAGTTGAGGCAATAAAAGGTTTCCGACTCTGTTTCAACATTTGGTAATTTAAATACAGTTAAAGCTACCTCGCTAATGCCAAAGCAAGCGTTATTGTTTTCAACCCTAGAATAGATTGTTTGATTATAGGGAATGGTATTGGTGAAGGTTGGTCCAAGAGGGTTATTCTCTAATAAGGCATCCTCATAGGTTTCGTAGTACATTACATCTAGGTTTCCTGGAACACCTGCTAATACAGTAGCACTCGCATTTGTTAAATTAAAAGAGGCAAAACCATCTTCATTACTGTCATCATCACAAGTCTCGAGACTTGCATTATTTGTAGAAGTCGTGCTCACCTCGAGAGTAAGTTCACTAAAATTGAAGCAGTTGGTCAAGTCATTGGTAACCTTAACGACAAGGGTTTGTGGGTTAAAGAAATTGCTAAAGCTCTCCGTATTAAATCCACCAATATTATTTTCTGCATCGTTTTGACTTAAATAAAAGGTCACGGACACGTCATTAGCATTAGATGTGATATCTGGTATGGCATCGTTTAGATTAAACAATGTAAACCCCTCTGGAATGCCGTCTTCATCGCATTGAACGATAGTGACATCATTAGCGATTGGTGCAGGGTTAATCGTAAGGGATAAGCTATCAGTACTATAACAACTAGTATTTGAGATATTTTCAATTCTCACGAAAATAGTTTCATTAAACGGTGTAGTATTAAAATAAATTAGTGGTAGGGGCGAGAGCTTATTATCAGCATCGTCTTGGCTTGCGTGAAATGTCACGGTAGTTTCACTTTCGAGTTGTGAGCCTCTAATTGCAGGGATAATCAGGCCAAGATCTATTTCAGCAATACCGTCTGTAATATCAGCAGTGTTGTCGCAAAATTCAATGGGTTCTAATTGTTCAATGTTGGGTGTGTCGAAAACTTCAATTTGGAAACTAGTGATATCAAAACAATTGGGGTTATCTACATTATCAACCCTAACGAAGACCGTTTGTGGATTCGTTATATTTTCATAAGGAAAGACAATTTCATTTTCGAGGTTATTGGCATCTTCTATACTCTCAAAATATTTCACATTAAATTGATCAGGGTCTTGTAATAATAGTGCTTCGGAATCTTTATCCCTAAAGTCAAATGTAAAAACACCATCATTTCCTAGGTCATCACAAACGCTAATATCTGAGACGGAGTTGGCCAAAGGGATGTCAAAAACACCGACGACAGCACTACCTTCAATAGGGCATTCGCCATTGTTCGGTTCTATAAAAACTTCGTAAAAACCTGGAGTATCTACAAATAATTCAAATCCAGTTTCCGGTAAGGGATTGCCATTAAGTGACCATATATAATCTGCACCGGGAATATCATCCGCAATTAAGGTATAGCTATCTCCTATACACAATCTTAGTTCGGTTGTGCTAACACCGTTTCGTATTATGTCTATCTGCGAACTAAATAACGATTGAATAAATGGCGGCAAGCCAATTCTACTTAAATTTTGACCAAACCCGCTAATATCAACCAAAATGCCTTGTTCATCATAATTAACGGCTAAGCCCTGGGCCTCAGGATTGTTTATTACACCCAAGAAGCGTCCTGAGCTACTAAAATTACCAAAATCAACCTGAGCTCTGTATATTTTTCTATCGATACCCAGTTGTAAAGCACCTGCACTTAATTGATTAGATGTATGTATAACTTGTATAGAATTGGGTATATCTGTAGCTTCGAGATCCCATTGAAGGACCTGGCTAGTGCCATTACCACCAATCCCAAAACCTATAGTGGCATAGGCCTTTCTTGTTTCAGCAGAAAACTCAACACCATAGGGACTATTATTATTCTGAGGACTATATAATTCTAAATTATTTGAAACTATACCAGTTTCATTATCAAAGTCATAGAGATAAACTCCGCCGCCAGCGTCTCCTCCAGCTATCGTAGCAAAGCCGTAGTGGGAAACAATTAATTTTGAAGCGTCTGGAGATGCTTTTAAGTATCCTAGGGCATTTCTTCGGTAGCCTTCAATGGGAATGTACGGTCCAACCGTAGAAATTACAGGCGTTGGATTAACTCCAGTTTCCTCGATTTTAAAGGCATAAAAGGAATCTCCAAAATGCGTTATAACCCAAAAAGAGGAACAATCCTCTGCTCTAACGGCGGTTATTTTTTCAGAACATTTATATCTAATCTCAAGATCATCATTACTGTCATAAGTAACAAGTGGCACATTTTTTTCCGAATTGACCACGTCACCGAATCCATTATTTAGGGTCATGTCTACAAGTGAATAGTTGAAACCATTATTGAAGCCATCATCGGCTCCTGGTACAGTTCCACCTCCACTACTATAGTTTCCAGTGAACTGATTTGGATAAACAGCCGCATTTTCATGATGTGGCTCATCTACCGTGAAAATATAATATTGGTTAGGGGTGTTTGGTTTAGGCACAATTAGTCCTGATGAGGTACTAGATGGGTCGCCAAGTAAACCAGTATTGCCAAAATAATTGCCATTAGGCATTATTTGATGATTTCTACTCCAAACCGTTTGCCCATCAGTGTAGAATAGGAGATTTCCATTGTCATCAGAGATGGTGGTGCATCCTTCAAGTGTGTTCAGCTGACCGTCTGTTATGGCCGTTACCGCTCCAGTTTCGGAATCAAAACGCAAACCAGCATTTTGACCAAAATACCAAAACGAAGCTTCGTTTTGACCTTGAAGTATTAGTGAGAAAATAAAAAGTAGAAAGGTAAGTCCTGTATTCTTCATAATATCTTTAATATGCAGCCAAAGGAGCTATGTTCTTACACATTTAAGACTACATACTATTTATGTATGAGATGTAAGAATTTACATAGCAATTACTTTCAAAGATATTATAAATCTCTCTTTTTTAATAATCGGTAAGATAAAAAGATGAAAAGAGCGGACCAACCTAAAACGATGACGATTTCGTACCAGTGAACAGCATAGTCGTAAGCAATTTCTGTTTTCTCAGGAAACTTGGTCATCACAATGCGCTGAATAGGCTGATCGATAAGTTTGTACATAGATTCAAGAGGTAAAAAATTCTTTACTTTAAACGCAGTATCAGAGTTGCCAAAAACTTCATAGGCACCCCAAAAAATAAGCCATTCCACAATATATAATACTACCAGAAAGGCTAACGCAAAAGCAGAGCGCTTTACTAACATACCAAAGAATAAACACAGACTGAAGAAGCCCACTAGCTTAACAAAATAGGCCAATAAAAATTCCACTTCCCTGAAAATTATTGCAGCTTCAGTATAGCTGGAATAATAAAGTCCAATAAAAAATGTTGCCAAACCAATTAACAAGGTAGCACAAAGCGAAAAGAAGACAATAGTATAGAATTTAGAAAGTATAAATTCTTTCTTACTCAGGCCGTCTATAAGATTTTGTTTAAGTGTTTTATTGCTGTATTCGTTTCCGATCATACTCACTACAACAATAGCAAAGAAAAACTTAAAATAGGAGGCAAAAAATGTAGTAATATGCCAAATAATGGGAAAGTTAAAAATACCAAGCTCCCCAAGTTCTAGAGTGAAAAACCCAAAGAAATTAATTTTTATAGAAGAAAGTACCAAAACAGTAAATGGCAATATAAAGGATACAAATATTAATGCGCGACTAACTTTATTAAGCCATAATTTCTGTAGTTCTAATTGAATAAGACGTAACATAACGTGATTGGTTGTGCTAACCCATAAATAGGATTAAACTGTTTTTTGATTGATTTCTAAATTGTCAGTTAATTGTAAGAACTGTTCTTCCAAACTTTCCTTACGCTTGACCAGATGGGATAAAATAATATTTTTATCAAACATCATTTTATTAAACTCTGGTGATGACATGGGTTCATTTAAAAAGGCGGTTATAAGGTCACCCTCAACTTTCACTTTTCCAAAATTGGGGTTAGATTTTAATTCCTCAAGAAGGTCGTTGTGTTTTTCCGCCTTTAGCTCAAAAAAGCCATAGCTACTTATCATCTCGTCCACACGACCTGAATACAATTTTTCACCTTTACGCAAAACCACAACGTGCGTGCATACTTTTTCCACCTCATCCAATAAATGTGATGCCAATAAAATAGTGGTTCCATTATTAGCAATATCTTTTATAATTTGACGTATTTGATGAATACCTTGAGGATCTAATCCGTTGGTAGGTTCATCCAAAATTAGAATTTCTGGATCATTCAGTAGGGCAGAGGCAATAGCTAACCGCTGTTTCATACCGAGCGAATAGGTTCTAAATTTACTGTCTTTACGGTCTAAAAGACCTACGATTTCTAATTTTTCGGTAATCTTTTTGTACTCAACACCCTTTATTTTACAGACCAATTTTAAATTTTGCTCTGCCGTCATGTAAGGATAAAAGTTGGGACGTTCAATTATTGCACCAACCTGCTTTAAGGCGTTGTGGGTTGTGGTATTGCCATCAAACCAATGAAATTCACCAGAGGTTTTATTGACCACGTTTAAGACAATACCAAGTGTTGTAGACTTGCCACTGCCATTTGGTCCGAGGATGCCATAGACATTGCCTTTGTTGATAGTAAAACTTAAATCTTTAACAGCGGTTAGGTAACCAAACTTTTTAGTTAGGTTATTGATTGTAAGAATTGGCTCCAAGATGATTGGTTTTAGATTGATTATATAGGTAAGACGAGTTAGTCTTTTTTTTGTTACATCAATCTAGTAAAATCAGGTAAATGTAGAAAATTGAAGCTGTTAATTCCAATTCTCATCAAACTCTAAGTCATCGTAATCATCCATGTCCAAACCATCTTCAAACTCATCATAGTCATCTAAGTCGTCTGCTTCAAAAGATTTTTCAGGTGCGTTATCTGGGATTTGTCCATGAACGAACATGAGATTGGGATAGTCCGTACCTTCTGCTTCTTCAACAATTTCTGCAAGCTCAACATAAAAGGTCCACATTTTTAGGAAGTCGTAAACGTAGATTAGTTTTGTTGAAGCCTCATGAACTACATCCTTAATAATGGTATTGCTCATAACCTTTACCGGATTATCGGCCTCACTCATGTCAAACATCGCTATTTCTTCTCCTTGGTTCCATTCATCATCACTTATGTAAAACGAGGCCATTTCCAAACCATCAAAACCAAATGACTGGGTAATAATGTTATGTAGGTCTTCCATAGTGTCCGATTCGCGTATTTCTAAATCACGGAACACATCCTCTTCTGTATCATTATCTAATATGACTCTAAATCTAAATATCATGTTTTCTAATTCTTCGGCAAAGATACAATTTAAGTTGTTTCAAAAACAGCTGTAGTTTCTGCTCTTCTGCTACTTTCTAAAAGTATATAGAATTGAATTCCGATAAGTATCGTTGCAATAAGTAAATGAATAGGTTGGCTAGAAAACGGAAAATTAAAGTAATACATTGCAATGCCAGTTGCAATTTCAAGACCTATACAGAGCATAACTAAATTTATTTTTCGATATCCAAGTTGTAATTTTCTGTTCTGCCAAAATAGCCAAGCATTTATTGCGAGTACTACAATAGATAAACTCCGATGTACGTAAAAATTCAGAGGTGCTAATTCAGCGAAATCCCAGTTAAGGTAACCGCTCAATTTATTTTGAACATCGACAAATTGTCTCACTTGGGTTCCTAATATAATTTGAACTAGGGTTAATACTGTTGCGATCATTAGCAAATTCCTAAAGGATGCATGAAACTTTTGATTCTTAAAATGTGATTTGGATATAAAAATGAGATATAAAATGATGGCAACAATGACTAAAGCCATCACCATGTGGGTGGTAATCTTATATGGTGCTAGATTAGAATCTACAACAGTTTTTCCCAGCCATGCTTGGAACCCCATTCCAAAGACCACCAGTAAGGATAAAATTACAAAGCGTTTTCTGTCTTTCCACAGCCAAATAGACATCACAGTGAATAGGAGTATGGGCAATCCCGATAAGGCACCTAGCAATCTATTTATATATTCTACCCAGGTATGTAATGGATTAAAGATGGCATAGTCGTGCGCGGTGTAAGGTTCCCAATTCTCCAGATTTAGGTTTTCTGCCGAGATAAAATCTGTTTTAGCGACCTGCAATGCTTCGTTGACAATTATCACAACACCTTTTTCATAGGAATGGTTAGGCTTAAATTGTAAATCTGCTTTATCAGTTGGTGGAATATAATACCCAAAGCACTTGGGCCAGTCTGGACAACCCATTCCAGAGCCTGTCATACGTACAATAGCCCCGGCTGCTATAACTAAATACACCAATACCAAGGCTACTTTTGCCGTTTTTCGAAATCTTTTTTTCATTTAGTATTTGCTGTTTGTAATCCTAACTCCTTTCCTTTTTCTAACATCAATTGAAAGGCAGCGTCGTGCTCGTTAGGAATTTCGCCTTCTAAAATAGCTTCTTTTATGGCCTCTTTTATGACCCCTATTTCGCGTGAAGGTTTTAAATCAAAGGTTGCCATAATTTCTTCACCTGTAACTGGCGGCTGAAAATTCCTAATGTGGTCACGTGCTTCGACTTCAACTATTTTATCCCTTACAATCTTAAAATTGTTATGGTATTTTTTGAACTTTTTAGGATTCTTAGTGGTGATATCTGCTTCACAAAGTGTCATTAAGTCTTCTACATTATCACCTGCATCAAAAATCAAACGGCGCACGGCAGCGTCAGTTACATCAGTAGCTAGAACAATGGGTCTAGAGCTCATCAATACCATCTTCTGAACAAACTTCATTTTTTCATTTAAGGGCATGCGCAGCCGTTTAAATAGTTTATAAACCATTTTTGAACCCACAAATTCGTGCGCATGGAAGGTCCAACCAATCTTTTTATTGAATTTCTTTGTTGGTGCTTTTCCAATATCGTGAAGTAGGGCAGCCCAGCGCAGCCAGAGGTTATCGGTATGTTCAGAAATATTATCAACTACTTCTAAGGTGTGGTAAAAATTATCCTTATGCCGTTGGCCTTCAATTTTGTCAATACCCTTAAGTGCGGTTAATTCTGGTAGAATCAAATCTAAAAGTCCGGTTTTTTCAAGTAATTTAAAACCAATAGAGGGTTTGTCACTTTCCAATATTTTATGGAGCTCAACAACAATGCGTTCTTTGGTAATAATTTTTATACGGTCTTTATTTGTTGAAATGGCATCGAGTGATGATTTTTCTATTTTAAACTTTAATTGGGCTGCAAAACGAATGGCGCGCAACATTCGTAAAGGGTCGTCAGAATACGTTATATCTGGATTCAAGGGTGTACGAATGATGCCGTTATCAAGGTCCCCAATACCGTTAAAAGGGTCTAATAAATCACCAAAACTTGCTTTGTTAAGACTTAGGGCTAGTGCATTGATTGTAAAATCACGACGATTTTGATCGTCTTCAAGTGTACCATCTTCCACAACAGGATTTCTACTGTTTTCGTTGTAACTTTCTTTTCGCGCACCAACAAATTCAATTTCAATATCTTCATAACGCAACATTGCGGTGCCGTAGGTCTTAAAAACTTGAACCTTGGGTTGGTTGGGTAAGTTTTTGGAAACTTTTTGTGCTAACTCAATGCCACTTCCAATTGCCACAATGTCAATATCTTTCGCTTCTCCACGTTCTAATAAGTAATCACGCACAAACCCACCAATGACATAGCATTTTAAATCTAATTCCTCTGCGGCTTCAGCAATAAGTGTAAAGACTTTGTGTTTTAAGGCAATTTTATGATTCATTATTCCTGTAATCCTAAATAAAATGCAAAGATAAAGATTGCTTATAGATCTATCTAAAAAGACTTAGGGTTGTTTCTGTTAAAAGTCTTAGGTTTTTATTAAAACACCCTGATTCTATCTTTTTTTCAATACCATTATAGGTATTGTTGTATTATCTTCTCCAACCAAGGAATAGTGTTCAATTTCGAACAACTGAAAATAATTTTTATAATCATCGAGGTAGGCGTCAGTAATAATTAAATAGTAGCCCGACTTTAGGTTGTTTACTATTGTTTTTGGATAAAAATAACCCGGAAAAGAAAATCCAATTCGGTTTAAATTAATCGACTTATAGTCCCCCAAGAAATAAAAAGCTGGAGAGACACCACTAAGGTAAACAGTAGATTTCTGGGGTATTATATCCTTTAAAATACGTTTATTATTTTGCTGGATGTTGGAGTCTTCAATCTGATGCTTCATTTCAGAAACCAGCTTAAAACTAATCTTAACAACACCTAAAATCAAGACAACCAAAAATAAAGTTTTTGGAACCTCAATGCTCGAATATGTTAAGCCATGGACCAAAAGCAATAGAATATATGCAAATATATACTGGTAATAGTGATCGTAAGCACCAAATAAAAATGGACTTAATGAGCAGATTACCAATAAGCTATAAAAGAATAAATCTTTGTTTTTTTTTGTTTTAAAAAGGAGAATAGGGAGTAAGAATACTATGGGAATATATAAAAAAGCGTTTAGTAAATGTCTGAATTTAAAGGTAGCATTTAATCCTGTACCAGAGCCAGAATCTAGTTTAACCCCTTGACCTAAAATAAACTCTAAAAACTCAATAAATTCAATTCCAAAAGATACATAGTAGATATACATTAATGCAATTGGCAATAAAACCCCTAGTGTTAAAAACAAAATACTTTTGAAAAGTTGTTTTCCTCTCTGTTGCCATAAAAGATCAAGGCCAACTGGTAAAAGAATAAATAGACCGTACTGTTTAGAAAGGAAGGAACAGGCAATGCACAATCCCGTAATAAAGATTAAAACCTTGTTATGTGTTGTTTTGAACTTCAGATAAAAATAAAGTGCCATTAATTGAAAGAGCACTGAAAACGGCTCTAAGACTAAATGGTTACCATCGTATATAAAGCACAATGCAATAAATGATAAACTTAAGAAAAGATTCAAGGCTTTATTTTTATTAATAAGCCCCATGATATGATATAGCACAAAACTGCTTGACGCAATGGCCGATAGATTTATGAAAAGTGAAATTTCAAAACTATAAGTTGTACTAAAAAAAAAGGACAAACCCATTAAAACAATTGCCATCGGATTATAGGGGGAGGCGATTTCTTTAAAGTACAATTGGCCAGCATGCATTTCTCGCATCATACTTAAATAATAGCCTGAATCATACGAAACAAAAGGAAATACTAAAAAAACTACAGCGGATGTAACTAAAGCAATACCCAGAAAGATGGATAAATAATTTAGCTTAATTGTTTTGCTCATAGTTGATAATTAAATTGGCAATGTTTTCAGCTTCGGTGAGTTGCAAGTTGTAAAATAGAGGAAGTCTTAAAAGTCTGTTTGAAAACATATCGGAATTTTTCAAAGCTCTTCCGTCATGTTTTTCAGCATAGTAAGGGCTATCATGTAATGATAAGTAATGAAAAACAGCATGGACACCTTCACCTTTTAAATATGCAATTAGGTGGCTTCTGTGTTCTATACTTTTACAAACGATATAAAATAAGTGTCCGTTTTGCGAGGCGTAATTGGGAACTACAGGCAATTTAATACGTTCTAGATTAGAACTATCTAATGTGTTGTAGTACATATTCCAGATGGCTTTACGCTTGGTTTGTATAGCGTCTAAATTTTCTAGTTGTGCCCAAAGAAAGGCCGCAATGACCTCAGAAGGTAGGAAGGAAGAGCCAATATCCATCCATCCATATTTATTGACTTCGCCCCTAAAGAATTGAGCGCGGTTAGTACCTTTTTCCCAAATAATTTCTGATCTCAGTAATAGTTTTTCATCATTGATACATAGCATTCCACCTTCTCCAGAAATGATATTTTTGGTTTCGTGAAATGAAAAAGCGGCTAAATGTCCAAAACTACCTAAGGGTTTGCCTTTGTAGTAAGAGTCAATGGCCTGTGCAGCATCTTCAATAACAATGAGGTTGTGTTTTTTTGAAATAGCCATAATAGCGTCCATATCGCACGCAATACCAGCATAATGAACAATAACTATCGCTTTTGTTTTTGGCGTAATGAGTTGTTCTATCTGTTGAGGGTCAATGTTAGGATTATTCTTATAAGAATCGGCAAATATAATTTTTGCACCTTGTCTTACAAAGGCGACGGCAGATGATACGAAGGTATAGCTGGGAATAATTACTTCATCGTCAGTTGAAATATTCGCTAAAATAGCGCACATCTCCAGGGCGTCTGTACAAGACGTTGTGAGTAAACATTTTTTAAAACCAAATTTAGATTCAAAAAAAGCATGACATTTTTTTGTGAAAATACCATTGCCAGAGAGTTTACCACTTGCTACGGCATCTTCTATATATTGTGTTTCTTTTCCAGTTAGAAACGGTTTATTAAATGGAATCATAATTTTGTTTTAACCAAAAGTGTTGAATGATTTCTCGTTGTATAATGTTGTAGCCTAGCTTTTTATAAAAGCCTACTGCATTTTTATTTTGTCCTTGGGTTGGTATATTTAGCGTCGGAATATGTTGAGACGCACAATACATTTCAATGTGCGTTAGGAGTTGTTTCCCTAAGCCTTGACCCTGATACTGCTCATCTACCGCAATTAAACCGATTTGTCCTATAGAATCATTTAAATTTAGTGTCGCAAAAGCTATGGGCATCTGTTTGTCGACTATATAAAATACCTTGTGTCCAAAGGTCTTGTTAACACTATTTATAACCCAAGCCTGGTAAAGTCGTTCAAATTCAGAATCCTTAAAAAAGGCGTCACATTTAAATCGACTATATTTTCCGCTTTCATAAGCTAAATTAAATAATAAATCGGGTTTTATGGGTAGGTCATCCGTATCTAAAATTGCTTTTGATAAGAGAGGTGATTCAGAGTATTCTATACGTTTTGAAAATACGATTTTTTCTTCTGTATAGCGCTGAGTATAACCTAATATAGTTACCTCTGTTTTTTTGTCTTGTTTTACTACAATTAATTCAAAGTTGTAATCGCTATCAAGTGCAATCGGTGATTTTAAAAGTCCCTCGATGTGGATTTCACCAATCTTTTTATTAAAAAAATCACTTTCCCACTTTAATATTTTAGTCGTGTAACTCATCTACGATATAAAGTGGTCTGTTTTTTACCTGATTGAATACTTTTCCTAAATAAATACCTGTTATTCCTAATATGGTAATAATAATACCTGAAAAAAAGCAAATGCCTATAAATATGGAGGCGTAGCCCATGACTTCAATTTTATTGAAAATAGCTTGAAAAAAAACATAGATAGCCGCTAGAAATGAAAGCGTAGACACAAGAATTCCAAAGTTTAAAAAGAGACGTAAAGGCCTGTCGGAAAAGGATATTATGGTATTAAATGCCAGTTTAAACAATGTTAAATAGGAGTAGGAGGATTTACCTTCAATTCTCTCAGCATGTTCTACATGGATGGCCGTTTGTTTGTAGCCCACCCAATTAACGAACAGCGGAAAAAATGAAATTTTATCACCAATTTGAAGGACGTTTTTAATCACTTTTTTATGGTACACTCCAAAATTGGCAATTTCGTTGTCTATAGAAATTCCGGAAAAATAATTGAAAAATATGTAAAAAAGTTTCGACGTATACTTTTTTAAAAACGAATCTTTTCTTTTAGTTCGTTTTGCAAGAACAACATCGAAACCTTCCTGTGCTTTATTATAAAGTTTTATGATTTCTTTGGGTTGGTCTTGTAAATCGCAATCCATTACAACAATCCAATTGCCTTTTGCTTGAGATAAGCCAGCCATAATTGCCGGATGTTGTCCGAAATTTCGACTCAACCTAATACTTTTAACCTCTGGATTGGTTTTTGATAGTTGCTTCATTTTTTCCCAGGAGCCATCGGGACTTCTATCATCAACCAAAATTATTTCATAAACAACGTTGAGTATTTTTAATGTCTCCTTAAGTCTTAAAACCAAATCATCAACAATGTTTTCAGCTTTATAAACTGGACTCACAATAGATATTTCAATAGTTTCCGCCATGAGGATTTATTGGTTTTTTGGATTTAGACTTTTATATAATTTGATGGTTTTGTCTGCCATCACTTCAGACGTAAAATTTTCTAAAAGCAGGTCATAGGCCTTTTGCGTAATTTTAGACCTAAGCGTGTCGTCATCCATTAATCGTTTAATGTTCATCGCTAAATTTTTAAAATCTTTAGCTTCGGACAGCAAACCGGTTTCATTATGTGTAATTGCTTCAGGAATACCACCAACATTAGTGGACACTACAGGTACCTTATAATAAAATGATTCTAAAATACTCAATGGCAACCCTTCACTTTGAGAACTCATTAAAAATACGTCAAATTGAGAGGTGTATTTGTAACCATCTTTGATAAAACCTGTAAACGTTATAAACTTTTCTAAGTTATTCGCTTTAACTTGTCCCTGTAATGTAGAAGTAAAATCTGTAAACCTACCTATTTGTAAGGCATGTATGTTTTGTATGTTTAAAGTATTTACTAAATAATCTATAGTGTTTACAAAAGTAGTCAAGTCTTTGGCATTAACGTGGTTAGCAACGTTCCCAATTATAATGCAGTTTTTTCTAATATTAAAGGATTCGTAAATATCAACTTCTTTATGAACTTGTAATTCAGTAGGATTTAAACCATCCCTTAAAACCATGAGTTTATGATGGTTTTTTGAATATAATAAGTCCTTAAAACGCTCCTTAATCGCTTCTGTGACGCAGGTGACCTTAGCTATGCCTTTGTAGTTGTATTTAACTTTACTGAGCATACTAGAGCTAGTACTCATGTCTTTTTTAGAAAAAATACATTGACACGGTAAATTATATAATAAATCGGCGAGCATATAGGTAAGAACAAATTTACCATTATGGATATGTATGATATCTATATTTTTTTCAATCACAGTTTCCTTTAGAGCCTTTAATAAAGAGGGATTGTAGGCTTTCCGTTTTGGAACTGCAATAATTTCTCCTCGTATTTTTTCTTTATATTCGAGAAGAATAGACGTATCAAAACAAAATATATAATTTTCGATCCCTTTTTTTTCCGTTGCCTCAACTAAATAGATGAGCTGCTGTTCGCTGCCACCAAATTTAATATTGCTCGAAAGATGAAGAATCGTCATATTTTTATTTATAAAAGCCTAGTGCTTTTTTAATATTTTTAAAGTGAAAGCTCCAATATGATGAGATGTAATTAGAGAAACTTAATAGTTTCCATTGACTGCGTACTTCTAAATTTGTATTTACAAAACTTACTTGCGCTTCAGAAATTTGAAAATTATCGAGAAAAGTTGTTAGGTCTACCTGTCCAAAACCAGTAAATTCATTGACTTTGTTTTCTTGATGTATAATGGAGCACCACACATATTCGTCTTTTATTTGGAGAATACTTGTTTCTTTTTTCCAATGATTATGGGGTATGCTCCATATCGTATTAGGGTTGTCATTACGCTCAATTAAAGACAGAAAAGGATTGTACTGATGGAGTTTTTTCCCTAGTCTTACCTTAGGGTGAATCTGTAATGTAAAACCATTTATAAAGTCTACCGCCATAAAATCCTGGTTTTTGAATTTTTGTTGGACACTTGCAATGAAGTTACGACTTAAACAGTCGTCATTATCCATTCTAGAGGTAATAATATAATCTGTTTCACAATTACTGATATACTCTTTAATAGCGGGTAAAAAAGCATCCATACCATCAATAAAGAATGGTTTTAGATTTGGGATTTGCTTTTCAATAACTTTAATAATAGCTCTAAACTCATCTTTGGTAGAGCTATCAAAGAAGACCAGCCACTCAAAGTTTGTATTGGTTTGCGATGCTACACTTGGCACACAGAACTCATTAAATAACTGAAATCGGTTACGGTGCCAATCATCTGTTAACACGGCAACATTGTTTTTGTTGGTTACCCAGTCTGATTTTCTTAGGTTAAATCTCGTGATTAAAAAGTGTTTGTACATGCGTTGCGCTCAAACGGAAATGAAAAACCGTTGGGTAAAAATATTAAAACTAGATAAATTGCCCTACTTTTATCCGCGTTAAATACTTTTTCAAAATGCGTGCGAATATAGTTATTAATACAGACTCTAAATTAGCCAAAGAGGATGTGCTGCATATACTAGAGCGATTTGCAAACGAAGGTAAATTAATTGGTGATGGCAACAGAAATGTCATTAAGGTTTTGGAAGTTAATGGGGAACAGCTCAATATTAAGTCATTTAAAATTCCAAATATCATTAATCAAGTTGCTTATCGCTTTTTTAGAAAAAGTAAAGCGCAACGCTCCTTCGAGTACGCCTATAAATTAAGTGAGCTAGACATAAAAACCCCACAACCTGTGGCTTATGTAGAGTATACTTCTGGCACTACCTTTAAAAGGAGCTATTATATCAGCAAACAAATACAATACGATTTAACCTTTCACGATTTACTTCTTAATAGAAACTTGCCAGATTATGAAAGTATCATGAGGGAATTTACGCGCTTTACATTTCAGCTGCATGAAAAAGGCATACATTTTTTAGACCATTCGCCTGGTAATACGCTAATTCGAGTTAATGATGACGATTTTGAATTCTTTCTGGTAGATTTAAATCGTATGGAGTTTAAAATTTTAGACTTCAATGAGCGCATGAAGAACTTTGCACGTTTATCACCAAGAGATCACATGCTAGATATTATGAGTAACGAGTACTCCAAGTTATATCCCTTAAAATCCGAAGCAGAGATTAAGGAAAAGATGTATTTCTACTCACATCAGTTTATGACTAGTTTTGCCAAACGTGAGGCTTTTAAAAAAAAGTATTTTTTTTGGAGGGCGAAAAAATCTTAAGACTGACGGTACAACTCTCGTAATTTAATATACTTTAAAAAAGTAATATTGGCCGTTTGGACGCAGATGACTAAGCCATTAAATCCATCTAAAAAACCAAGTCTTAGGATATAAGACTTAAAAAATGCCCATGTTGGGTTCCAGATGATTTTCCAAACTGATGCTTTTTTTCCATTATCGAAATACGCTTGTGCCGCAATCGTAGAAAAATACTCTGTCTTTTTGTTGAATTCAGAATAACTTTGATAGGTTTTGTGCAGTATATCGCCTTTTAAATGACCAATTTTTGTATTTGCTTCATTAAGAGCCACGTAATCATGCGGATTAAGCCCTTGCCAATGGCCTTTTCTTCTGTCAAAAACGCGAAGTTTTTTATTAGGGTACCAATCAGAATGCTTGATCCATTGACCACAAAAGTTATTTAAACGGTTGCAATAGTATCCGTCGTAGCTCCAATTTTTCTTTAAATCAAGTATGGATTGTTGAAGTGTATTGGAAAGCGCTTCATCGCCATCTAAGGATACGATATGGTTATAACTAGCTTGGGATAGGGCAAAGTTTTTTTGCTCTATATAGCCTAAAAACTTTTGTTCTATGAATGTAGCATCGAATCGTTGGCATATAGCTTTTGTACCATCGGTAGAGTAGGAGTCTACTACAATAATTTCGTCCACCACATTAATTAAGGAAGCCAAACATTCAGCAATGTTTCGTTCTTCGTTATATGTAATTATTACACCGGATAGTTTCAGCATCATTCAATTCTAATACGGTAAAAATACTATTTTTGTCTTTATGCATTCCACTTTAAAAGCATCTGTAATTATCAGTACATACAACCAGCCGGAATGGTTAGATCTTGTGTTGCATAGTTATTCGACCCAAACCAATAAAGCGTTTGAAATTATTATTGCAGACGATGGGTCAGATGAACGTACAAAAGAGGTCGTAGATAATTTTAAGAAGTCTAAAGACTTGTTGGTTAAGTACATTTGGCAAAAAGATGAAGGATTTCAAAAAACGAAAATACTCAATAAAGCCATAGGTTTATCGGGAACTGATTACTTGATATTTACCGATGGGGATTGCATCGCGAGAAATGACTTCGTAGAAAACCATTTAAGGCGTAGGCGTAAGAATAATGCCTTATCTGGGGGTTACTTTAAACTGACGGAAGCTATTTCCTTTCTGGTAAATAAAGCAATCATAGATAGTCAAGAATGTTTTGATAAAAATTGGTTAATAGCGCACGGACAACCTAAGAGTTTTAAGCTAAATAAGTTGACTAGGTCAAAATTAAAATCAAGGGTTTTAAATATGTTCACACCAACCAAGGCTACATTTGATGGAATGAATGCCTCCTGCTGGAAATCTGATATTTTAGCTGTCAATGGCTTTGATGAACGTATGCAATATGGAGGTGAGGATAGGGAAGTTGGTGAACGAATGATGAACAATGGCATTAGGTTTCTGCAGGTGCGATATAGTACGATTTGCGTACATTTGCACCATAAAAGACCGTACAAAAATGAAAGTGCGGAGCGTCGTAATTTGGAAATACGAAAGGCGACAAAGAAACATAAAACAACATATACCAAATTTGGTATAAACAAAGACTAGTATGGCATTACCTCAAATAACCGTTATTATCGCAACCTATAATAAAACGGACTGGTTAGAGAAAGTTTTATACGGTTATAGCGTTCAAACCTATAAGGACTTTGATATTATCATTGCAGATGACGGCTCCACACATGAAACAAAGGCATTAATCGATGGCTTCAAAAAAGATTACCCTGTGAACATCACGCATTTATGGCATGAAGATAAAGGTTACAGGCGCCAAAAAATTCTTAACGAGGCTATTGTAAAAGCCAGCAATGAATACATTCTGTTTACAGATGGAGATTGCATCCCAAGAAAAGATTTTGTAGAAACCCATGCCAAGCATGCCGAAAAAGGCTATTTTTTATCGGGTGGTTATTGTAAACTTAATATGGATTTAAGTAAAACAATTTCAGAAGACGATATTAGGTCCCACAATTGTTTTGATGTAAAATGGTTGAAGTCTAAAGGTGAACTAGGAAGTAAAAACCAATTAAAATTATCCGTAAAAGATGGTTTGGCTAAGTTTTTAGATGTAGTTACACCAACTGGAGCTACATTTAATAATTGTAATTCTTCAGCGTGGAAGGCAGATTTGATAGCCATAAACGGTTATGATGAGCGCATGCAGTATGGCGGTCCTGATAGAGAGTTAGGCGAGCGTCTTATTAATAACGGTATAAAGACCAAACAAATTAGATATAAGGCCATCTGTTTGCATTTAGACCATGCTCGAGGCTATAAAACGCAAGAGTCTTTAGATCGTAACCTGGCTATTAGAGCCAAGGTGAAAAAAGAAAACATAAAGTGGACAGATTTTGGAATAAAAAAGGTTAACTAAGTCTTTTTAAAAATGCCTTTAAATCCTTTTCAAAAAATGAGGGCTTAAACATTTGATATAATTCTGAGACTCTAGATTTTAATACCTTGGGATGATCAATGTTTAAATAGGATTCTGTATCATAGTCTTTAAGGTGAACCGAGACATGTTTTTCGCCATCATCAAACATATTCCAGGCCTCTTTTTTAATCCAGGGTGAGAAAATTGTAAATGTCGGAACAAACAAAGCCTTTGCCATATTTATTGCTCCTCCTTCATTACCGATTAAAGCAGTGCAATGCGAAGTAATAGCTAAAAAATCACGCAGACTATTCCCAAAAACCTTAAAATAAACATGCTTTTGGGTTTCAGTAGAACAATGCTCTAAAATGGTCTTGGCCTCTGTTTCTTGCTTCGGAATATAATTAAAGAGAATTTGACTTTCTGGGTTTATTTTAATTATGGTGTCAATGACCTTTGCCATATAGTCAAATGGATAGGTTTTAATAAGGCTACTACCTAAAACCCCAATCATAAACAAAGGTTTATTTAGATTTACCCCGTTTTTGACTAAATAATCACGAGATGCTTTTCTTTCATTTTCGGTCAAATATATCTTCGGCCTTACAAGGACAGAGCTGTCAATGCCTAAAGGTTGTAGCAACTGCAATCTGTTTTCAATGGCTAATCCCGCATTGGTCAATGCCTTGGCTTTGTGTTTGAATCTATGCGTATAGATTAGAGCATTATGACCTTTATCAATAGATATTTTGGTTTTTGCATGAGATAGCAAACTTATGATGTTGCTCGATATTTTAGAATATACATCAATAACGACATCAAAGCTTTCTTTTCGTAATTCTTTTGAAAACTGGTAGAGCTTCCATTTACTTTTTTCGTGTTCTGGGGTAAAAAAATGAAATTTGTCTATAAACGGATTACGTTCAACAACAGGATAGGTATGTGAATTTAGCACGTAATGTAATTTAGCCTTAGGATGTTTCTGCTTGATAGCTTCAAACAAAACGCTCGTGGCCAAAACATCACCTATCATCTTTTGTTGTATAATAAGCACCTTCATTTACACGGCAACATCATATTCGCGCAAAGCATCGTTTAAAGAAGTTTTCTTATCTGTACTTTCTTTACGTTTTCCTATAATCAAGGCACATGGCACTTGAAATTCTCCAGCTTTGAATGTCTTGGTATAACTTCCGGGTATCACGACAGACCGTGCTGGAACAACACCTTTGGTTTCAACAGGAGTATCACCAGTAACATCAATAATTTTGGTACTCATGGTAAGAACGACATTAGCGCCTAAAACGGCTTCTTTTTCTACACGAACGCCCTCAACAACGATACAGCGGCTGCCAATAAAAGCACCATCCTCAATGATTACAGGAGCTGCCTGTAAAGGTTCTAATACACCACCGATACCTACACCGCCAGAGAGGTGCACATTCTTGCCAATTTGGGCGCAACTCCCAACTGTTGCCCAAGTATCCACCATGGTGCCTTCGTCAACATAAGCACCAATATTAACATAGCTAGGCATCATAATAACACCCTTAGATATATAGGCGCCATGACGTGCAACAGCGTGAGGTACAACCCTTATACCCTTATCAGCATAGCCACGCTTAAGTGGAATTTTATCATGATATTCAAAAATACCTACCTCATAAGTCTGCATTTTTTGGATTGGGAAATATAGGACCACAGCTTTCTTAACCCACTCATTAACCTGCCAACCATTGTCCGTAGGCTCAGCAACTCTTAACGTACCATCGTCAATTAAATCAATAACGCTTCGTATGGCATCAATAGTAACCGGGTTTGATAATAGAGAACGGTCATCCCATGCATTTTCTATAACTGCTTGTAATTGTTTCATAAAAGAGAACTTGATTTTTTTCAAAGATAAGCCCTAGTGAAGGCAACAAGAAAACAATTTTTGAAATTTTTGTGAGTTA
This sequence comes from Winogradskyella aurantia, assembly GCF_002266855.1. GTDB lineage: Bacteria > Bacteroidota > Bacteroidia > Flavobacteriales > Flavobacteriaceae > Winogradskyella > Winogradskyella aurantia. The sequence continues at coordinate 432,495 of NZ_NGJN01000002.1, forward strand.
TTTTAGCTGTAATCAATCGAAAAAGTAGATGTGTCATTAATTTTAATTAGGAAACTAAAATTAAAACTGTAGTTGGGTTAGATTCAAGTACATCTTGTATTCCCCAGCGTTTTTTATTGAATGTATCGTACATTTGTCATTATGGGAAGAATTTTGGCTATAGATTATGGGACTAAGCGCTGCGGCTTGGCAGTAACAGATGAGCTTCAGATTATTGCATCCGGTTTAACTACCGTTGAAACCAAGCACTTGTTGTCTTATCTCAAGAAATATGTTTCATTTGAAAAGGTGGATTTATTTGTGGTTGGTCTTCCTAAGCAAATGAATAATTCAGCTTCCGAAAGTGAAGTTCATATTCAACAATTTTTAGTTCAGCTTGCTAAGGCAATCCCAAATATTCCCGTTCAAAGGGTAGATGAACGCTTTACATCAAAAATGGCTTTTCAAACCATGATAGATAGTGGGTTAAAGAAAAAACAACGACAAAATAAAGCCTTGGTAGACGAAATTAGCGCTACTCTTATTTTACAAAGTTATTTGACTTCAAAATCTTAAATAAGTATTGTACTTTTGCCTGTGTAAATAAACGTATTATGATTTTACCTATCGTAGCCTATGGTGACGCCGTTTTAAAGAGAAAGGCCAAAGAAATAGATAAGGATTATCCCAATTTGAAAGAGCTTGTTGATAACATGTATGAAACCATGTATGGTGCTTTTGGTGTTGGTCTTGCTGCTCCACAAGTAGGTTTGCCCATTCGTTTATTTTTGGTAGACACATCGCCTTTTGCGGAAGACGACAGTTTTACCGAGGAGGAACAGGAAGAACTTAAGAAATTTAAGAGAACCTTTATCAATGCGAAGATTTTGGAAGAGCATGGCGATGAATGGGCATTTAATGAAGGTTGTTTGAGTATTCCAGATGTTAGGGAAGATGTTTTCAGAAAGCCAATCATTAAAGTGCAATACCAAGATGAAAACTTTGTTACCCACGTAGAAGAGTTTGATGGATTAATAGCAAGAGTCATCCAACATGAATACGATCATATTGAAGGTATTTTATTCACAGACAGGCTTTCTTCTTTTAAAAAACGAATTATCAAAGGGAAATTGACCAATATCTCTAAAGGAAAAATAAAAATTGATTATAAAATGCGCTTTCCTATTATGAGCAGAAAGCGCTAAAAAAATAGCTATGGGTTTAGACAAAATACTTTCCATTTCAGGTAAACCTGGATTATACAAAATAGTGACTCAAACAAGAACAGGTGCCGTTGTAGAGTCTTTGATTGATAAAAAACGCCTTACTGTGGGTGCACATAGTAATATTAGCGTGTTAAGTGAGATAGCCATTTATACCTTAACCGAAGAGGTACCACTACGAGATGTTCTTAAAACAATAAAAGACAAGGAGGGCGGACAACTTACCTCAATTAGTCATAAAGATGGGAAAGACGTTTTAGAGGAGTACTTTTTTAATGTCCTGCCAGATTATGATGAAGACCGTGTATACCCATCGGATATAAAAAAGGTGGTACAATGGTATAACTTACTTCAAAAGAACGATCTTCTCCATACTTTTGACACCGAGGAAGAGGCCGATATCTCTGAAGAAGAATAAGCATGACGGATAAGTCTACCCAATTAAAGGCCTTTGAGCGCTTGTTAATTATTATGGATGAGTTGCGGGAGCAATGTCCTTGGGATAAAAAACAAACTATGGAGTCCTTGCGCCATCTCACTATTGAAGAAGTTTACGAACTCGGGGATGCTATTTTAGATAAGGATTTAGATGAAGTAAAAAGGGAATTGGGTGACGTATTGCTGCATATTGTATTCTATTCAAAAATAGGTAGTGAAAGTAATAATTTTGACATCGCTGATGTTTGCAACTCCATATGTGACAAGTTAGTTGAGCGGCATCCACATATTTATGGGGATGTGAAAGTAGACAATGAAGAGGATGTAAAACGAAATTGGGAACAATTAAAGCTAAAAGAAGGTAAAAAAAGTGTATTAGAAGGAGTCCCAAAAAGTCTGCCCGCAATGGTAAAGGCGAATCGTATACAAGATAAGGTAGCTGGTGTAGGATTTGATTGGGAAGAGCCCGAGCAGGTTTTTGAAAAAGTAGAGGAGGAGCTTTCTGAACTTAAGGAGGAGCTAACCCGTGGTAACCAAGATGCTATTGAAAATGAGTTTGGTGATGTGCTTTTTTCTCTTATTAATTATGCACGTTATTTAAAGGTTAATCCCGAAAATGCTTTAGAGCGCACTAATAAAAAATTCATTAAAAGGTTTCAATATCTTGAAAATAAGGCTAAACTATTAAACAAGTCTTTACAGGACATGACCCTTTCTGAAATGGATATACTTTGGGAGGAAGCTAAGTCTCTGTAGTATCCCTAGATTTATGTTCAATTTTTAATGGATATTGACACAACCCTGTTAAATGTTTCAAAAATTCCTGTTTAAAACATCCAAAGCCTATTTTAAGTCCGTAAATAAATTATAAAGGCTATAACGTTTTTATAATCTTAGTTGGAAATCTTAGTTATGCGAAGCGGTTGTAATTAAGGTTAATTTAGTTTAGTTAGGGCAAAACCCATCTGTTTTAAAAATCGGATGGGTTTTGTATTAGGTCTATTTTGGTTAGTACATATCACGAACCTTAGATAACTTGACTTTCCAAGTGTCTAACTCTTTTTTGTGGTTAGCTATATTCTTATGTACATCTTTAACCAATGGATTATCAGACTCAACATTGGAAAAGAATTGCAAGTTGTTTTCTAATTGGTTGATTTCAGACTTTATTTCACTAATCTTCTTACGAATGAAATTTTGTTCATTATCTAATTTTCTGGTATCATTATCATCAGTAGCAAGATTTTCTAACTTACTTTCAAACTTCACCATCTCAAGTTTGGATTTATCCATTTTTAGGGTATCGAATGTTTCATCGATAGCTTTATAAAACTTACCATCAATGTACCTTTTGTTCTGTGGTACATGACCAATGGACTTCCATTCCGCTATTTTATCTCTTAAAATTTTAATATTTGATTTAACATCGTCTTCCAGTTTTAAGGATTTCAATTCTTCTAGAAGTTTTACTTTTTTGTCAAAAGCGTCATATAGATGTTGGTGCTCTTCCTTCTTTTTGGCGTGTATTCTATCGAAATAGTGATTACAGGCTTTCTTAAATTGTTTCCAGATTTTATCACTATCCCGTCGTGGTACATGGCCAATCTTTTTCCAATCGTTTTGTATTTTTTTCATTAAGGGTGTCACCACTTCAAAATCATCACTATCCTTGTTGGCTTCCGCTATATCTATGAGCTCCTTCTTTTTCTGAAGGTTTTCATATTGACTTTTCTTTAAATTTTTATAAAACTGATTTTTACCGCGATTGAAACTCCTTACAGCGTCCTTGAATTTAGCCCATGTTGCTTCATTTACTTTAAGCGGTACCTTGCCAGCATTGAAAAAAGCCTCACGCAACGCTTCTATTTCCTTTATTTTTTTCTGCCAAGCACCGTGAGAATTAATTTTGTCCTCTGCTATAGTTTGTATTTGGGCTATAATTTCTTCTTTCTTTTCAAGGTTTTTCTCATAAGCTTTGTCAAGATCCTTGTAGTAAGCTTGACGTTTGTCATGAATGCTTTTAGTGGCATTGCTAAAACGCTCCCAAATTTCTTCCCTGTGCTCTTTGGCCACGGGGCCGAGCTCTTCTTTCCACATTTTATGCAAAACTTGAAGTTCTCTAAAAGCACGGTTAATGTTGTCATCTGCAGCTAATTCTTCGGCACGTTCAATAATTTTAAGCTTTTGTTCATAATTATGCTTAAAGTCCAAATCGCGCAGGTCATTGTTAAGATGCAAGAAATCATAAAACCGTTCTACATGATGGTGATAAGTGTTCCAAGCGTTATTGTATTTGTCTCTAGGAATCGGTCCAGAATTACGCCACTTTTCTTGTAGCTCCTTAAAGTGCTTATAAGTTGTGTTTATATTTTCTTCCACATTGAGCAAACCTTTAATCTCTTCAATTATCGCCAGGCGGTTTTCTAGATTTTGCTTAAGTGTTTGTTCTCTTTCTCGGTAATAGCTTTTAATATTTTGCCTGTATTCTTTATAGAGCTGATTAAAAAGTTTTTTGGTGTCATTCGTATAATAGAAATCTATTTCATTCCCACCATCATTGATGAACTCTTCTTTCTTTTCATCAAGCAATTCCTCGAACTTAGCATTAAATTCAGATTTTATTTGATTGACATGCTTGGAAATTGTTTGAATTTTGTGATGTTTCAATAAACGGTTAAGTTCATTTACTAGTTGGTCCATTGACATCGCATGATAATCCTTTTCCTCAACATCATGTCTTTCAGCATTAGACTCATCTTCAGCATCTTCAGCATTTGAAGCCTCAATTTCATCTACATGTTTATCATCTGATGGTTCTTCTTTATCGGTAGGTTCTTTATCCTCATTAATTTCTGAAGTTTTGGTAGCACTGGGTTTATGCTCGGGTTCTGATGGGTTAACTTTCTTTGTTGGAGCTAGGTCTTTAGAGGTTTCTTCAACGTTTAAGGTTGTTTCTTTTGTAGTAGTGTTGTCCTCTGTGACTGTTTCTTTTTTTCCATCTGCTTCTTGCAGGTTATCATTCTCAGACATTTGTCAATAAATTTTGTGTATGCGCTAAAGATAGTAACAACTCCAATAACTACAAAGGAAATAAGGATTTGGCTTTGTCTTATGACTTATTCCATATCTCCCAAGCCTTATCGGCTTGTAGTTTGAGCATTTCTAGACCGTTGATGGTTGTGGCGCCTTTAATGTCGCCACAACTTAAAAATTTTGTCTGTTCTGGGTTGTAGATAAGGTCATAAAGAATGTGCTGTTCTGTTATAGCCTCATAGGGTATGTCTGGGCACTCATTTACCTTAGGAAAGGTGCCTATTGGTGTACAATTAATAATAATGGGGTAGCTTGAGATGATTTCTTCAGTTAAATCAGAATAAAGAAATTTCACAGTTTCTTTTTCAACTCTTGAAACAAAGTCATAATCAATTTTCAGCTTCTTGAGTGCGTAGGCAACAGCTTTAGAAGCACCTCCGGTACCTAAAATTAATGCGCGATTGTGCATTTGTTTTAGATGTGGCTCTAGCGATTTTTTAAAGCCGTAATAATCTGTATTGTAACCAATAAGTCTTTGGTAACGGGTTATTCTAATGGTATTAACAGCTCCAATTTTTTTAGCGCGCTTGTTTAGACCATCAAGTAGTGGAATCACGTCTTCCTTATAGGGTATGGTTACATTTAAACCCTTTAGGTTTGGCGTACTTCTTATGATGTCATCTAAGGTTTCAATATGTTCTAGATCAAAATTAACATACGAATAGGGTAGATTTTCCCTTTTAAATTTTTCAGTGAAATAGGCGCGTGAAAAGGAGTAGGAAATATTTTTTCCTACCAAACCAAATTTAATCTTTAACTTTTCTTGTGCGTTGTCCATACCATTCAAGACCTAATACTATCAAAACTCCCAAGACAATATAAGCAATAGCTAAATAAGTTTCGCTGTTAAACTCGGGTAAAAAACGTTCGTAATTCTCAATAATTTGTTTTCCAGTAGAATCCAATACAAAATCACCATCCATATTGGTCTTATAAATGGTTTTTTTCCATGGCCAAACGACACCTAGAGAACCAATTATAAATCCTACAATAGTAGCAAGTGTTATATTTTTATAGTGGTGTAAAATATAATTGAGAATATGTGAAAAGGTAACCAAACCCGCTACCGAACCAAGTGTAAAAACAGCAAGTACCTTTAACATTCGAAGTCTAACCTGATTTTCTAAAAATGTAAAATCCCCACTTAGAAGTTCAAAAATTGTATCGTAAAGGGCATTTACCGAATCTACGAGAAGGAGAACGTAATTGCCCAATAAAATTAGGATAAAAGATCCAGAAAATCCTGGAAGGGTCATCCCTGAGACACTAATCATTCCACAAAAGAATACAAATAATAAATTGTCATTTTCGGTAGCTGGATCTAGAAAGCTAATACTAAGACCAACCACAGTTCCAAGAATTAAGGCTGTTATCGTTTTTCGATTCCAATCCTTAAAATCTTTGTTTATATAGTAAATTGAGCCTAGAATCATTCCAAAAAATGTGCTCCAGACATAAAGTTGATAGTTCTCAATGAGATAATCCAAAATTTTGGAAACACTAAAGTAACTCACTACCATTCCCAGAAAGAGCAGGCCTAAAAACTTCCCATTAATATAGCGATAAAAACTCTTGTATCTACCAGATACCAGCAACTTAAAGGCTGTTTTGTTGACGCGTTGAAGTGAATAAATAAATTCCTCATAGAAGCCTGCAACAAAAGCCACCACACCACCCGAAACGCCTGGAACTTTATTGGCTGCGCCCATAGCCAGTCCTTTGATGACCAAAAAAACACGATCTTTAAGACTTCTAGTGCTTTCCATTAAACCCTTTTTTTAGCCTTTCCTAAACTTTCGAGAATGAGGATAGTGGCAAATCCAATAACAACAAAAACCAAGGCTAGAAGAAGCTGATTATTACCTTCAAAAGCGTAGGGTGAAATACTTTTATCGAGCAGGGTAACTTCTTCTCCTTTTGAATTAATACGAGTTTTTAAAACTTGTTTCCAAGGCCATATTTTATTGAGAGACCCAATCATAAACCCAGTTAAAATGGCAAGGGTAAGATTTTTTTTGTGCTTAAACATCCAGTTTAATGCTTTGGAAAACACCTTAAGTCCTATGACCGCTCCAATGGCCAAAAGACAAAATTTGAGAAAAGCATCCTTAAAAAGTTCGAGGTTTCCGGTTGTAAGGCCTTCAACCAAATTATTTACAGTGTCAATCGCTGTTTGGTAAGCGCCTAATATGAGAAGAATAAATGCGCCCGAAACCCCTGGGAGTATCATGGCGATGATGGCTATAAAGCCACAGAACAGTAAATAGCTATAACTATCTGGTGATGCAAACGGTTCTGCAAGCGTAATAAAATAGGACAGAGCAGAGGTTATGATAATGGCAACGATTATCACTACGGTCCAAGATTTTATTTGTTTGGCAATATACAGTATGCTTGCCAAGACCAGACCAAAAAAGAAGGACCACAATAAAACAGGTTCGTTATTTAGCAACCACTTAATAAGTTTGGCTAAGGATAGGATGCTTATGGCTATACCACAAAATAGCACCAACAAAAAAGTACCATTAATGGATTTCCATGCGACTTTAAAACCGCCTTGTTTCCATAACTTAAAAAATCCGATATTTACCTTATCAATGCTTTCAATAAGTTCTTCATAAATCCCAGAAATAAACGCTATTGTTCCACCAGAAACTCCAGGGACAACATCTGCAGCTCCCATGGCAATGCCCTTTAAGGCGATGATTAAATAGTCTAAAAAACCTCTTTGCATTTCAAATTTTATAAGGAATGCTAAAATATGGATTTTTTAGTTGGATGTGTTTTTAGAATCCGAAATAATGGCCTTTACAACAGGTTTTTGCTTGATGTTTGGAAATAATTCCGTCAGGATAAAGTCGTAATCCTTGTTAAGGTGAAGCGCATTTTTGAGATGAAAGCGTCCTTTTTCAGCCAAATGGGTTGTAAAATATAGGCCCGCCAAACGATATTCTATTTCTGCATTTTCTGGATAAAACTCCGTGGCTTCGGTTAAATTTAAAATTGCAGCATGATATTCTCCCAAGGCAATAAGAATATCGGATCGATTCAGCCATGAATCCAACTCGTAATTACCCAACTGAAGGGTACGTTTATAACCGTGTTCAGCTTCTTCCAGGAAATTCAACCGCTTATTAACAATGGCATAAAGCTTCCAGTACAATACGTTATCACCATCAATGTTTACTGCGCTATTAATGTAAAAGAGTGCCTTTTGATAGTTGAGGCGTTTCATATAGAATTTGGTAATTGCAATCCAACCCTTATCTAGAAGTGGATCATCTTCAACCGTTTTTTTATAGAACTGAACAGCCAGGTCGTCTTTACTGAGTTTTTCATAACAGTGGCCTATTCGTAACAAAGCGAATGATGTCGGTTCATCTAAGGCCAAGGTTATTTTATAATTTTCTATGGCTTCTTCATAGCGTTTTAATTTCTCAAGTACTTTTCCTTTCTCAATATAGGCTCCAACAAACGTATCGTCTGAAATAATAGCGAAATCAAAAGCTGCATTAGCTTTTGTATATTCCTTTATTGTAAAATACTGTCTACCTAATTGATGCCAAGCCACTTCACAATACGGATTAGTATCAATAAAATTATTGAGGTATTCTATGGCTTCCGCATTCTTATTTAAAAAGTCATAGCAGTAAATAATATTGTGTAAAGCACTATAATCGGAGGTGTCTGCCTCAATACACTTTTTAAAATAAACAATGGCATTATCGAACTGGTCTAGAAATAAATATTCCATACCTACTAAGGCAAAGAGGTCAGCATCATCATCTGGGGTACCAGACATACCAATAGCAATGAGTAGGGTCTCAATAGCCAGTTCATGTTGGTCTTGTTTGGACAAAACATTGGCCTTTTGAATATAAATCTCTTCGTTATTAGGCTCTAATTCATTTAGTTTGTCTAAAATATGGTCTGCTTCCTCAAATTTGTTTTCTATAACAAATATTTCTACTTGGAATAGGCGTAAGTTAATAGATGAGGGGTGTTGTTCTAGTCCAAGTTTAATGGCGCGTTTCGCTAGAGCAATTTTACCATTTTCGAGATAGTGGTGGATGATGTTTTCAAATTCATTTGAATCAAAAAACAAAATATCATTTGTTTTAAGCATTGATTCAAATCTAGTAAGTGAGAGATTTTCGTCGTCGTGACTATATTTCATAAACAGTTATATGGTTCACTGAAATAAATTTACTGGTATCATTGCTGTTTATGAGTATTTTGGATTAATGTTTTTAACAAAATAATTAACATTAAACCGATACTTAAGACAAGTTGTGCAACTTACTAAGGCACATTGCTCTATGAATTATCAGAGTATATTAAAGCGAATCTAATATTGACGATAATATCGTACAACCCTCAATTAATTCTTCGTTAGAAATGGTTAAAGGCGGTGTTATCCGGATAGCCCTTGACTCAAAAAGAAGCCAAAATAGAATCAATCCTTGGTTTTGAGCAGCCAAAATTACTTGATTTGTTATTTCGGGATTATCAAGTATTAGGGCTAGCATAAGTCCCCTTCCTCTAATTTCCTTTATATGTGTATGTTGAAGATGTTGTCGTATAAGCTGCTCCTTTTGCAACGCTTGTTCCATCAAATTAGATTCCGTAATCTCCTTTAGAGTAGCCAGTGCAGCAGCTGCAATAACAGGATTGCCACCAAAAGTGGTAATATGTCCTAGCTTAGGACTATGGCTTAAATAGGACATGATTTCTTTAGACGTAGAGAACGCACCTATAGGCAAGCCTCCACCCAAGCCTTTACCGGTAACAACTATATCTGGTGTACAGTTGTAATGTTCAAACCCGAAAAGTTTACCCGTTCTTCCAATTCCTGGTTGTATTTCATCTAAAATCAACAAAGCGCCAACTGCCTTACACCGTTTTTCAACTTTGCTGAGATAATCTAGTTGGGGTTCTATAAAGCCAGCACCACCTTGAATGGTCTCAAGAATTACTGCTGCGGTTTTTTCCGTAATTTGGCGTAAACACCATTCGCAGTTAAAGGTAATATGCCTTATGTCAGGAACAAGCGGTAAGAAGGGTTGTTTACGCTCCTGATAGTCCATTAGGCTCAAGGCACCCATAGTATTACCATGATACCCATTTTTTGCTGCAATGATTTCCGATCGTCCAGTATATCGTCTGGCTAATTTGAGACTACCTTCGATGGCTTCTGTTCCTGAATTTACCAGATAGGTGGATTTAAGAGGAGCGGGTAAGTGGCTAGCGAGAAGTTTAGCAAGTTCTACCGCTGGTTTTTGAATATACTCACCATAGACCATAACATGCAAGTATTTGTCTAATTGTGATTTTACAGCATCGACAACTTTAGGGTGGACGTGGCCCAAACTGCATGCCGAAACTCCAGCAACAAAATCGAGATAAGCTTTACCATTTTTATCGTAAATGTAAGATCCTTTTGCATATGCCACTTCTACAGCTAAGGGATGTGGTGTGGTTTGTGCCTGATATTTAAAGAAATCTTCCTGCATCCTCTAATTTACTAATCCTTGTGTTGTTCGTTCAAGGAATCTTTTTTAATGATTTTTTTCTCGTCGATTACTTTTATTTTCCCAGGCTTTAAAGCCATGTTATTTGGGATTTTAGTGTTATTTGATTTTTTTGGTTTTGGCAAATTACGTGCAGCCTTGTTTGGCTTATTGGGCGTGCCTTTACCTGCCTCTTCAATGCGCTTACTTATACTGTCACCGATAAATTCTTTTGGTGGAACATAATCCTTTAAACCACTTATTTTTGTTAGTTCTAGTGGCGGGTCACCTATAAACAAATCTTCCACGGAATTTGGTCTTTCTGGTCCACGCCAATCAAATCCTCTAAGGTGTTTACCTGTTTCAGGAAACATGGATTCGGGATATAAATCACCGTCAATTTGATTAATTAATCGAATTTCTTGGATAGCTTGGTCCTCAATTTGAATATTTATGCTTCCAGATTTTGACTTATTAATGCCTACCAGCTGATTTTCTGCATTTCTTGAATAATAAATCACCTCCGCATTTTTTATTATATCAACGTTATAAAGTTCGTTATCCTTAAATAAGCCTATAAGTCGTTGCCCTTTTATCTGGTTATAAGCATCAGTACTAAGCGAATCTTCACTCACTAGAAAAGCATTATTGAATACTTTTAGAGAATCCAATTTTTCAGTTTTAACATTGGAAATAAGATGAATCGTATCTCCAGTCATTTGGTTACCCATATTCCAAAGCACAGGCTTACGTGCTGTAGCAAAGGCATCCGTTGGACCGAAACGACCTAGGTTTATCATTTGCGTAAGTCCTGTCTTATGGTTTACATGAATAGAATCTGATTTCCCAGCCAAGTCACTTTTATAAAGCCTTACGTTATAATAGGCTCTGGTAATACGATTATCTTCTCTACCTGTAAGCATTAAGGTGTCTGCGTGGATATAAACAGAGTCTTTTTCCTGCACTGTAATAGCCAAAGCCCTTTTGGTTATAAAAACCGAATCTTTTTCACGCCAGACCTCAGCATAATGTCCTTTTACAACACTATTATTTATAGTGTCGGTAACCGTAATATTATTAGTTGCAGAAGCAAAATTCCTGGCACGGTCAAAATACAAACTATCACCTTCTATTGTTCTATTATCATAGTCTATGCGAGCGTTCCTTTGAAAGTGCCCAGTATCATTATTAGTATCATAAAATCCACGTTCCGTGTAAACTTTACTGGTTTCGCCAATGATAGTAGACGGTCCAAATAAATAAGCGTGTCCATTATCGGTAAAAAAATCTAATCGATTGGTGTTTAATGTGTATTGTGGGTTAACCAATACGACATCCTTAATAAATTGATATTTCCTAGAATTCATGTAATAACGCCCTTCCTGACTGGTAATAGTGCCGGATGAGTCTCTTACCACTTTGCCGCGACTTTCATAAAAGGCTTGTTGCCTAACTCTATCAAAGTACAAGGTATCTGTAGTTAATACAGATTGAGGTTCTGTTAGCACTACATTACCACTTGCAAAAGCTAACTGCGTTTTTCCGCTATACTCCACATATTTGGCAACCATGTTAATAGAATCACCTTGTTTTACAATGACATTACTAAATGCCTCTATAAAATCTTGGTCTTCATAATAAATGGCCTTGTCGCACCACATATCAACACCCTTATGTATAAAATGAACCTGTTGGGACTTATCTCTTAAAAAAACCTTCGCCCCATCTTCAATATTTGGGTCTGTATAACCGGTTCCCGCATATTTAATAGTGATTACCTCACTTTTTTGGCTAAAACCAAAAAGTGATAACGAAATTATAAGAAGCGTGAGGCAATACTTTAAACGATTCAACGCGGTAAGTTTTTTATAAAATAACATTTAAAGCCCTGCTTTAGTATCAGTTAACAATATTTTTAACAGATGCCTTAGAGGTTTATACTGTTTTCCTCACAATAGTCTGCTTTCTATCAGGACCAACTGATACAATGGTTATGGGAATATCAAGCTCTTTTTCAAGGTATTCAATATAATCATTGAGTTCTAAAGGCAATTGTGTAGTTTCTGTCATGCCTGTTAAATCTGCTTTCCAACCTTTTAATTCGGTGTAAATAGGAGTAATATTATCTTCCTCGATATTATAGGGCAGATGTGTTATAGTTTCACCTTTGTATTTATAAGCAGTGCATACTTTTAAGGTTTTAAAACCGGAAAGCACGTCACCTTTCATCATTATCAATTGGGTTACACCATTTACTTGACAGGCATAACGAAGAGCGACTAAATCTAACCATCCGCAACGTCTTGGACGACCCGTGGTTGCGCCAAACTCATTACCAACACGTCCCATGGTTTCTCCATCTTCATCAAATAATTCTGTTGGAAATGGACCTGAACCCACCCGGGTTGTATAGGCTTTAAATATTCCGAAAACTTCTCCGATTGCACTGGGAGCAATACCAAGCCCTGTACAAGCACCTGCAGCGGTTGTATTTGAAGAGGTTACGTAGGGATAGGTACCAAAATCAATATCTAGCAATGATCCTTGAGCTCCCTCAGCCAAAATTGACTTTCCTGAGGCTTGAGCCTGGTGCATATATTCTTCTGAATCTATGAATTTAAGTGATTTTAAGGTTTCGATCGCATTAAAGAAATCAGTTTCTAATTCTTTTAAATCATACTGTATATCCACATTGTAAAAGTCAATCATAGCCTCATGCTTGTCTGCAAGAGCTCTGTATTTATCTTTCCAATTAGCCAGCTCAATATCACCAACGCGTATGCCGTTTCTTCCTGTTTTATCCATATAGGTAGGACCAATCCCCTTTAAGGTAGAGCCTATTTTAGCCTTTCCCTTTGCAGCTTCACTAGCCGCATCGAGCAAGCGGTGTGTTGGTAATATTATATGGGCCTTACGTGATATCAATAGGGACGCCTTATAATCCACATTTTGCTCATCTAACTTATCTAATTCCTTTTTAAAGATGACAGGGTCTATAACGACACCATTACCGACAAGATTTACTGTGTTTTTATGGAAAATTCCAGAGGGGATTGTATGCAGTACATGCTTTCTGCCATTAAATACCAGTGTATGCCCAGCATTAGGTCCACCTTGAAACCTTGCAACAATATCATATTTTGAAGTGAAAACATCTACAATTTTTCCCTTGCCTTCATCACCCCATTGAAGTCCTAGTAGTAAATCTACTGCCATTTTATATAATTAGTTAGTCGTTCTTGTTACGTTTACCGTATAAGTATAGTGAATGATTGGTTATCTGAATATCAAAAACCTCCTCTATCGTTTTTTTAATAGATTGAATACGTGGATCACAAAATTCAATGACCTCTCCAGTATCTGTAAGAATTACATGATCGTGCTGCTTATCGAAATAGGATTTTTCGTAATGTGCCTGACTTTGACCAAATTGATGTTTACGCACTAAAGCACATTCCAACAAAAGTTCTATCGTATTGTAAAGTGTTGCACGGCTCACACGATAGTTTTTATTTTTCATTTTGATGTACAGTGATTCGATATCAAAATGTTCTTCACTATCATAAATTTCCTGAAGTATAGCGTAGCGCTCAGGCGTTTTCCTATGGCCTTTTTCCTCTAGAAACTGGGTAAAAACACGTTTTACTATTTCTTGATTACTTTCTTCTGTGATTGCCTTCATAATTGTGGTGCAAATTTACACAAATTTTAAACTCTCTTAACCTTATCAATACCATTAATTTTTTTGAGTTTATCCATTAATTTTTTAAGCATGCTCTGGTTTTTTACTTGGACTGTAATTTTCCCTGAAAACACCCCGTCGTCACTTGAAAAACTTATACTTTTCATATTTACATGCATGTTTTGTGAAATGAGATTTGTTATGTCATTCACCAATCCCAGATTGTCAATCCCTGATAAGGTGATTTGAGAAGTGTAAACCTGCTGGGACGAATCTATCCACTTTGCAGGTATGATTCTGTAGGCGTAATTAGATTGCAGACTCACGGCATTTGGACAGTTTTTTTTGTGGACTTTAATACCATCGTTAATAGTTAAAAAACCGAAAACCTTATCACCTGGAATAGGGTTACAACAGTTGGAAAGGGTATAACTTAGCTTTTCTTCTTCCTTGCCGAAAACCAACATATCATACTTGGAAGTAATTTCATCCCGGTCAATATCCTTTGGTGTTTCTGGCTTTCGTATTTTGTTTTTAATATAGCTAACAAAGGCATTACTTCGCGACGACGCAAAAGCTTTTAACTTGGCATTATCTATAGTGCCTATCCCAACCCGATAAAATAAATCAAGAGAGGTGCTTAATTTAAAGTAACTCACTAATTCATTTACAGAATTTTCATTCAGCGCTATTTTTAACTGTTTGAGCTTTCTTCTCAATATTTCCTTACCTTCCTCAGCAATGATTTTGGTATCTTCTTTTAGGGCGGTCTTAATTTTGCTCCTAGCTCTAGCCGTTGTGGCATAGTCTAGCCAGTTAGCGTTGGGTTTGGCATTTTCGGAAGTTAATATCTCAATGCGATCACCACTTTGAAGCTCATGGCTTAAGGGCACCAATTTACCATTTACCTTGGCTCCTCGAGTCTTCATCCCCACCTCGGTATGAATACTAAAGGCAAAGTCTAAGGGAGTCGCTCCTTTGGGTAGGGACTTGAGATCCCCTTTCGGTGAAAAAACGAATATCTCCTTAGAATAAAGATTAAGTTTAAACTGCTCTACAAAATCAACAGCGTCTGCTTCGTTGTTTTCCAAAGCTTCCTGTAAACGATTAATCCAAAGGTCTAGACTATCGTCTTCGTCCTTTTCATTTTTGTATTTATAATGAGCAGCGTAGCCTTTTTCGGCTATTTCGTTCATTCGTTCACTCCTTATCTGTACTTCAACCCAACGACTTTTAGGACCCACCACAGTAATGTGTAATGCTTCATACCCGGTTGATTTAGGCGATGAAATCCAATCTCGTAGACGGATGGGATTAGGTGTGAAATGGTCCGTGACGATGGAATATATTTTCCAAGCTAAAAACTTTTCGTTCTCAAAATCAGACTTATAGATGATTCTTACTGCGAATTTATCGTAAACCTCATCAAAAGAAACGCCTTGTTTTACCATCTTTCTTCTAATACTGAAGATGGATTTAGGTCTGCCTTTTATTTCATAATTAAGCCCTTCCTTATTTAAAGACTCTTCAATAACCTTTGAGAAGGATTTTATATAGGCGTCTTGTTCCTCCTTACTCTCCTTCATTTTTTCGAGAATGTCATTATAGACTTCGGGCTCCGTGTATTTTAAGCCTAAATCCTCGAGTTCCGTTTTGATGTTATAGAGTCCGATTCTGTGCGCTAGAGGTGCATAGATATAAAGGGTTTCTGAAGCAATTTTCACTTGTTTATCGGCTCGCATGGATTCCATGGTTTGCATATTGTGCAAGCGATCCGCAATTTTAATGATGATGACCCTGACATCTTCATTTAAGGTTAATAACATCTTGCGGAAGTTCTCAGCTTGAAGGGATACATCCATATCTTTTTTTAGCGAAGAAATCTTCGTAAGACCATCAACTATTCTAGCTACGGTGTCTCCAAAAAGTTGCTCTATATCTGCAATTGTGTAATTTGGATTGTCTTCAACGACATCATGAAGCAGGGCAGAGGCGATAGAGGTGGCGTCCAAACCAATTTCTTGAGCAACTATTTTCGCAACCGCAATTGGATGGAAGATATAGGCCTCTCCAGACTTTCGTCTTTGGTCTTTGTGAGCATCAAGAGCCACCTCGAACGCATGACGAATCAATTTCTTATCGTCCTTGGTTAAGGTTTGGTAGCTTACCTTTAAAAGTTCCTTGTAAGCTTTTGCAATGGCGGCATTTTCTTTTTCTATCTCTACCTGAGTCATATATCTAAGGTAGTAAAACTAAAGTAAATGGGCAATGCGTTTAACCACAATAATTACTATAAAAGTTAATAGTTAAGCTCTTAAGTTTTTTACTCGCTGTACTAATGTTGGATGCGAATAATGCACAAAAACATAAGCTTTATGAGGTGTTAAATTACTCAAACTATTTTTAGAAAGTTTTTTTAAGGATGTAATTAAGGGTTCAGCCTTGTATGTTTTTTTAGCGTAATCGTCTGCTTGGTATTCAAAAACACGAGAGACATAATTCATTATTAAACCTGTTACTTCAGATATAGGTGAGTAAAGTAAACCAAAAGCAATGAGCCCAACATGAAAACTTGGAATCTCTACACCAAGCGCATTGGAAAGCAATGGATTGGAAATAAATATGGACAAAATATACAAGGTCAATCCAGTGAGTAAAACGGAGGTCACAAGATTAAAAATGATGTGTTTCTTTTTATAATGCCCAATTTCATGCGCTAAGACCGCAACGATTTCTTCTTCGTCTAAATCATTAACCAATGTATCGTATAGTGTCACACGTTTTTCACGGCCAAAACCAGAGAAGTAGGCATTGGCCTTGGTACTCCGTTTAGAGCCGTCTATTATGAAAATTTTATCTAAATTGAAGCCAACAGATTTTGCATAAGCCGCTATTTTATCTCGCAAATCGCCTTCTTCAAGAGGGGTCTGTTTATTAAACAAAGGAACAATCAGCCTAGCGTAAAACATATTCATAAACACTGTGAAAATGGTTACAATTCCCCACGCATATAACCAAAATTGATTTTCAGTAAGCTGATAAAACCAAATTATAAGTGCCATAAGGCCACCACCAATAAGAACCATCATGAAAAGTCCCTTGATTTTGTCTAATACGAATGTCTTTTTAGAGGTCTTGTTAAAACCAAATTGTTCTTCAATCACAAAGGTCTTGTAATATGAAAATGGTGTTGATAGAATATCGCTGGCTAACATAATTATACCAAAAAAAATCAAACCAATTACAATAGGGCTGTTAGAATAATTACGTGCAATATTATCTACATACTCAAATCCATCCAAAAAAAGAAACCCTAAAGTGAGAACTAAGGAAAATAGGGAGGACCATATGCCAAACTTGTAATTTACTAATTTATAGGCCTGAGACTTTTCATATTCTTCTGGATCAAACACGTCGTTAAGGGCATTTGGTATAGGGTCCTTATAATGCTTTGCGTTTAAAGCATCAAGTATGCTATCTATTATAAAGGTAAGAAGAATTATTCCGATTATGATGAAAAACAAGACAGATGCCGACATAAAAATTTTGATTTACCACATTTAAAAACGAAGTCTCAAAAATACAACAATGATAAAAAAGTTTTAAAAGAATAGTTTTACTTAAAGTTGCGCTGCCGTTTAGCTTCAAAAATAAGAATTCCTGCAGCCACAGATACATTCATGGAATCAATAAACCCTTGCATCGGTATACTAATGTTTTGTGTCGCTGCGTCGCGCCATTCTTTAGTTAAACCAGTTGCTTCGGCTCCAACCACAATAGCTGTTGGCAAGGTGAAATCTTGGATGTGATATGGTTGGGATTTTTGCAAAACTGCAGAAAAAATATTGAAACTGTATTTGTTTAAAAATGCAATGGATTCTGAAGTGGTGGCCATAGCTATCTGGGTTGTAAATACACAACCAACGCTAGAACGAATAATATTTGGATTGTACAAGTCGGATTTAGGATTGGCAATGATAACGGCATCGACATTTGCAGCATCTGCAGTACGCAATAATGCTCCCACATTTCCAGGTTTTTCTGGAGCTTCAGCGACTAAGATTAAAGGGTTTTTAGAGTTTAATATTAGAGTTTCAAGACTATGACTTTTTGAATTTACCACTGCAATTACTCCTTCTGTAGTATCGCGATGGGCCAATTTTTGAAAGACGTCTTTTGAAATTTCAATAATAGAAATACCATAGCTTCCCATGGCTTTAGCTTCACTTTCAGAGAATAAATCTGGAAAAAACAATAAGGTCTCTATTTGGTAGCCCCCTTTTATGGCAAGTGACACTTCACGCTTACCTTCAACTAAAAACTGGCCTGTTTTTTTTCTTACCCTAGATTTCTCCTTTAGAGAAACCAGTTGCTTGATTAGGGGATTATTGGAGCTTGTTATGGTCTTTGTCATCGATAACAAAAGTAATGCAATTTTGTGTGAGTTGAAGCATTAGAATTGGTTACTCAAAAGGAAGAGTTCGTCTGAGCTAAACGCCGCTTTTTCTATTTAGTCTTATATATGGTGTAGTGTTCATTCCATGTAAAATTTTGAATAGAACTAAACTCCAATTTAGATTCCAACATCTCTCTTTCAGTGGGATTCATGTAGATTATTGTCATTTGACGTGGATATTTTTGCAAGGACTGCTTAATATTATCAATCACTTTTTCAAAAACAATACCGTTAAAAGGATTATACATGAATATGACACTGTCCATTACGTCGAATTTGTGTTTAGTGGCATCTTTATTAATAATTTGTATACGTGCTGGATTACCCGTTTTAGTTATGAAGGTTTCAATATTTGATTCAGCTATACTACTTAAATTAGAGGAGAGTTCAATTCCTTTAATGGTTTTAAACCCGTACTTCGCAGCTAAGATTATTATGCGTCCTTTGCCAGAGCCAATATCAATAAAAGTCTGGTCTTTAGGCAGTTGGAGTTTTCTGAGAACTTTTTTAACAACTAAGGCACAATTGGGTTGATACTGTCCCGAATGTTTGGCTAAGTCATTTTCGGCTATTAAGTCCTTATGTGACACCCAAGTCTTCGTATCAATACCATACTTCCAGTCAAAATAATGCTCATAAATGTTAGAATACACAGCTTTGCTCGTTCGAACCAAACCATCTCGTTGTATTTTGCCTACCGTTCTTTTAAGGATAACAAAGGCTTTCATTTACGTTTCGTATTAATTCGGGTAATATACAATATTTAATATCACAGCATAATACTGGTTTAATTTGAAAGCTTTAGTGATTATACTTGATAAAAAAAAGCGAACTTTTCAGCTCGCTTTTTAATTTTAATTTTCAATCCCGTATTTTTCAGAATATCGTTTCCAAAGTTCCGTTTGGTGGGTTTCTAAACTTAGATTTCTACCATCGATAAAGGCATGGGTTAGTTTATTAGTCCGCATGTCTAAGGCATCACCTTCACTGATAAAAAGCGTTGCGCTTTTTCCAACCTCAAGAGTGCCATACATATTGTCAATACCCATTATTTTTGCAGGATTTTGAGTTATCAACTGCAGGGCCTGTTCTTTAGTTAAGCCATGCGCTACGGTAGTACCAGCATAAAATGGCAGGTTACGGGAATTCATTCGTTCCATTTGCCCACTAGGTTCTAAGGATACAAGGATACCAGCGTCGACCAGTTTTTTAGCTTGCTTAAATGTGTAATCATAATCATCATCTTCAAGTTCTGGTCTAGTATGCACACGTCTTAAAAACACAGAAACATCATTTTGTTTTAAAAAGCTTGCAATGTTTCCTGCTTGATAGCCACCAACTATGGTAATATTAGAAACCCCTTGAGCCTTTGCAAAGTTTACAGCATCCGTGATGCTCTTTTCATCATCAGCGTTTAGGTATAGACGTTTTGAACCATCAAAAAGACCTATAAGTGCTTCGAAAGGCAAATGACGTTCATTTTTTGGGCCAAGGTTGTAACTTTTGGCTTCTGTGAAATAATCTGATAATTCCTTCACCTGCTTTGGATAGTTCTTATTAGGCTTTAAGCCAGGATCCTCACCTAACCACCAGCGCCCACGACTAAAGGTGCTCGGCCAATTAATGTGAATACCATCATCTGTTTTAATCGCAGCATCCTCCCAATTCCAAGCATCGTACTGAACAATGGATGACGTTCCTGAAATGCGTCCACCCCTCGGCACCACATGTCCAAGCAATACACCATTTGGTCTCATGGATTCTACGATTTTAGATTCAGCATTATACGCAATGATGCTCCTAATATGAGGGTTATAAGTCCCTAACTCAGAAAGATCATCAGAGGCTTTTACAGCGTCGACTTCAACTAAACCTAAGGTTCCGTTAGACACTATAAAGCCGGGATAAACGTGTTTGCCTTTAGCATCTATAACATCCATGGCTTGTCTCGTAAGTGGAGTAGAAGCTTCTGGCCCAATAGTGGAAATTTTACCATTGCTCACCACGATAATACTGTTCTCTATTACAGTACCATTACCAATATGAGCCGTGGCACCAATAATGGCAAAATCTTTAGTTTGCTCAGGTGCAGGCGTTTGCTGTGCATAGCTTAATGTAATACACAACATAAAAAGTATGATATTTATTTTATTTGAGTTTTTCATTTTTTTTAATGTTTTTAGTTGTGCGAATCCATGGAATCGCAATGCAATAACACTTTTTCTTTTTTCTTAACAGGTTGTGTTTTTAAACCCTTATTTTTCTCTTGAAGCATTAAGTTTACAAGTTCGCTTTTCTCTTTTTTGATGGCTTCTCGCATCTTTCGATCTCGGTCTATATCGAAATAGGTTACACCCTCAATAATGGTTTTTTCAGCTATGGCATAAATTGATAATGGGTGATCTGACCATAGCACTACGTCTGCGTCTTTACCCTCCTTAAGGCTTCCAACGCGATCATCAAGATGTAAGAGTTTTGCAGGGTTAAGCGTTACAAACTTTAAGGCGTCTTCTTCGCTTACACCACCGTATTTTATGCTTTTTGCAGCTTCTTGATTTAGGCGTCTTGCCATTTCCGCATCGTCACTGTTTATTGCGGTGACTACTCCAGCTTTGTGCATAATGGCTGCGTTATAAGGAATAGCATCATTTACTTCATACTTGTAAGCCCACCAATCGCTAAATGTTGACCCTCCAACGCCATGGTCTTTCATTTTATCGGCAACTTTATAGCCTTCCAAAATATGTGTGAAGGTATTAATGTTGAAATTGAATTGCTCTGCAACCTTCATCAGCATATTGATTTCACTTTGCACATACGAATGACACGAAATGAAACGCTCCTTGTTAAGAATTTCAGCTAGAACTTCCATTTCAGCGTCTTCTCTATACGGTTTGCCACTTTTCTTTAATTGGTCGTAAGCTTTGGCTCTACTGAAATAATCCATATACACTTGTTCAACACCCATTCTCGATTGAGGGAAGCGTGAATTAGATCTACTGCGTGATTGTTTTACATTTTCCCCTAAAGCGAATTTTATAAACTTGGGAGAATTGTCATAGACTAAATTATCAGCAGATTCCCCCCATTTTAATTTTATTATCGCCGAGCGACCACCGATTGGATTTGCAGATCCGTGTAAAATCTGAATGGAGGTTACCCCACCGGCTAAGTTTCTGTAAATATCGATATCTTCATCATCGATAACATCTTCAATCGTTACCTCCGCAGAGGAGTTTTGGCCACCTTCATTAATTGAAGCTGCGGCAATATGAGAATGCTCATCAATGATACCAGCGGTGATATGCTTACCAGTGGCATCAATGACTTTAGCATTTTTCTGAGAAAGGTCTTTGCCAATTTTTGAAATTTTACCATCCTTGATTAACACGTCAGTGTTTTCTAAAACACCCTCGTTTTCATTTGTCCAAACTGTAGCATTTTTAAATAATAAGTTTTCTGGTTTTGGCTTTTCCGTAAAACCGAAAGCTAAGTTAGGATAGGTTATAGGACTCATGAATTCCGGTTTGGCCATGTCATCGTCTTTCTTTTTGTCTTCGGCTTTTCCCTCTTCATTTTCATCAATCTTATTGGCATAGAAGGACAACTCCTTGCCATTGGGCATAATGGCTTTACCATTTAAGCTTTGGCCATTTCCCGTGTTAGCGACAACTCTGATGTATTCCTTATTGGCGCTGTCTGCTGTTTTAAACGTAAGGTTTAACCAGTCTTCTGAATAACTTATTTTGGTCCCTAAGCTTATGGAATCCATTTCTATTTTAGCATCAGGTTTACTCATACTTTTTGTTATAGAAAGTTTGTATTCGTCCCCAGCTAATTTAAAGCTGTAATCACCATCAATATCCTTTACATTCATATCTGCGATGACATTTGGTGTGCCTTGCACCCAATTTTCGAAGAGCTTGGTTTTCTTCTCAAAAATATCACCATCCGTGATTAGAAAGTTCGCGTAGCTTCCCGCTTTTAATGTTCCTAAAACATCAGACTTTCCTAATAAACTTGCAGGCACGGTGGTTAATGCTTCTAATGCTTTTTGTTTAGACAAACCACTTTCAATAGCCTTCCTTAAGTTTGTGGAAAATGATTTCTTGAACTTTAAGCCATGTGTCGTTAAGGCGAATGTAATGTCATTTTCAGCTAACAACCTAGGATTGTGTGGCTCTTGGTTCCAAGCACGCATATCACTTAATGATAGTGTACTTGCCAAGAAAGGATTGTCTACATCATACGCCAGTTGAAAATCTATCGGTAAAATTAGAGTTGCATTAGTCCCTTTGACTTCATCAATGCGCTCATATTCATCGCCACCCCCTAAGATGGTGTATTGAATATTGAAGGCATCCCCAACTTTATCAGCCCTCATTAGGTTTGCTCTGGAGCCAGCTTCAAAAATTTGAAGCAACTCTTTATTACCGTTTAATGCCTCAAGGGATAAATCTCTAGTGTCTATATTTCCTGCTTCATACCATTTGGCATCATTATACATTTGGCGTAATAAGGCCATACTCCCCATAATTGAGGAAGGGTAGGATTGACGAGATGTCACACTTTTAGTGAATGAAAAATGTTGGGTGGTTTCACCATCAACAACGCGCATGGCGTTGTCGGCATCGTTGTTGAGTGCAATTAAAGCACCAGTGCCTCGCACAATGCCGTCTGGCATATGTGTATTAACGACACCAAATCCTAGTTTATGCATTTCAGAGGCGGTTTTGGTATCGTACTCAAAACTAGCCATTACGTCTTGCTCTGGCATGACATGGTCGTTCCAATAAAACCCACTTCTGCTTGGCCCGTATTGTGGACCATTTCCGCTGCGTTTTGGTTTTTCAACACCAAAGGTGGTATATAAATCAATAAAGGATGGATAAATAGTTTTTCCTGAAAGATTAATTTTAGTAGTGTTCTTGGGAATATCCAATGATTTCCCAACGCTAACAACTTTTCCATCCTTTATAAGAAGTGTCGCCTCTTCTATCACCTCAGTCGGTGACACATGAATTGTTGCATTCGTGAATGCCGTGTAGTTTGTGTTATTTGCTATAACACCAGAATTACTCGGAAAGTAATCCTGAGCAAAAAGTGTAAAACTGCACATAACAATGCACAGCTTCATATAATTTTTAATCATAAAAAGAGTTAGTTAAAATTCGAAACGAAAGATAGGAATATAAGTATTTGTAGAGTTGCCTCTTAAGAATTTTTAACGTTTTAGAGGGGTTGTTCCTTGTAATAATTAACCAGCAAGGCAACGACATAACTATAACTTTTCATCCCATCAGATTGGTTGTTGACTTTTAGAAAATTGTCAAAAGTTGTTTTAAAAAAAGGTTCTAAGGGGTTTTCATAACTCAACCAAAATTCCTGAACCTCCTGGTAGTTTTTAATAATACCTTTATTAATCGTTTTAAGGATAAGGTAATACGATTCCTTATCTCTTTTAAAAATCTCATTGAGACAATAACGCAAGGCAAAGGTATAGCCCGCATATTGAAAATAGATATCCTCATTATGGATAGCCGCTAAACTACCAATAAAATTGGCTTCATTCTCCGCAGCATAACCAAGTTGGTGTGCTATCTCATGACAGGTGGTTGTCGGAAATTTGTATGTTGGAATTAAAGCATCGACCTGAGCCTCATTAGTGAAAGGATTTAAGTAACCGGAAAAGCCCATATAGGTTAACGGTAAGCTATAAATTGATTTCTTTATACTTCTTGGCTCATAATTCCATTGTGGATAGACTTTAGATAACGCATCGTAGCCATGAGTTGCTTTATTAATGATATCATCTTTTGTGTAGGGTATTTTAACGCTTAAGGTATCACTTTTGCTCAAATTATTATGGATAGTATTTGATTTAGTGACGAGTTTTTTTGTGAAGTAAATCAATTCTTCTGTGGTATAATCAGCCTCAATTTGTAAAGACCTATAAAGAGGTGCGCGATAATAGTTAAAAGCCCAAAGTACATGAAAGGCGAAATAAGCTATTGAAACTGCTGACAGAACATCTAAAGCCCACTGAACAAAGTCTTTGTACATGCGTTTCCTTTGAAGGAATAACCACCTCAAACAATAAACTACAGCTATTGTGTATAGGATATCACCAGCCGAGAAACTTAACCAACCAAAGGTAAAGCGCATCAATCTGGAGATGAGTACATATAATCCATTGCTGTAATATGACTCTACAAATTCCGGAAAATGCTTTAGTATGGAAATACAGAGAATTTGAACTCCAAGGAAAATGGCCAGTATACCTTTTTTGTTATTCAGCATGACCCAAATATAGATAAAAACCTGGCATATGTAGGCTAAAAAAGAGCGCTCTTTCCCTTTGTCTCTCGCAGACCTATTGTTCTAAAACTAGATTGAAACGATATAGGATAGTGGGATGTATTTTGTAATTTTGTTAACCTAAATTATATACAAAATGAGTTCAGAAATTAGAGCACTAGAGCCAAAAGCACTCTGGAATAAATTTGCCGATTTAAATGCAGTTCCCAGACCTTCAAAACGGGAAGAAAAAGTTATACGCTTTATCAAGGATTTTGGAAAGAATTTAGGTCTTGAGACCATGGAAGATGAAGTTGGCAATGTTATTATTCGAAAGCCCGCATCTCAGGGTATGGAAGATAGAAAGCCTATTGTGATGCAATCTCATTTGGATATGGTCCATCAAAAAAATAACGCTACGACTTTCGATTTTGAAACCCAAGGTATAGTTATGTATGTTGATGGTGATTGGGTAAAAGCCAAAGGAACCACTCTAGGAGCAGATAACGGTCTAGGTGTTGCAACTATTATGGCTATTTTAGAAAGTGAGGACATTGCACATCCCGATTTAGAGGCCTTGTTTACTATTGATGAGGAAACGGGTATGACAGGAGCCAAAGGATTGAAAGGCGGACTCCTGAAGGGACAGATTTTATTAAATCTAGATACTGAGGAAGACGATGAAATAGGTGTAGGCTGTGCAGGTGGCGTAGATGTTACAGCAACAAGAACCTATTCTGTCTCAAGGACACCAGAACATAGCTTGGGATATCTTCTTGAAGTTAAAGGTTTACAGGGCGGTCATTCCGGCATGCAAATCCATGAAGGTTTAGGGAATGCAAACAAATTGATGAATCGCATACTTTTTGATTGTTATGAGAAATATGGCTTGCGTATCTCTGAGATTGATGGTGGTAGTCTGCGTAATGCTATTCCTAGGGAAAGTAAGGCGACTGTGTCAATCTTAGAATCTAAAATGATATATTTTGAGGCAGAAATTAAAAAACGTATCAAGAATATAAAGGGTGAATATAAGTCTTTAGAACCCGATTTAGATATTACGTTTTCTAAGACCCATGCTCCAACAACGGTCATGCCAACAGACGTACAAGAAAATTTAATAAGGTCGTTGTATGCCGCTTGCAATGGTGTTTATAGAATGAGCCCAGATATTCCAGACTTGGTAGAAACCTCTAATAATATAGCTCGGGTTGTTGTAAAAGAAGGACACATTAAAATAGGATGTTTAACACGTAGCTCTGTAGAGAGTTCAAAATGGGATTTGGCCAATGCCTTGCGTTCTGCTTTTGAATTGATGGACTGTGAGGTAGAGTTTTCTGGGGATTATCCTGGTTGGGCTCCAAATATGGATTCGGCTATACTTAAAGTTATGGTACCTATCTATGAACGCTTAAATAATGGCAAAAAACCACATGTTGCTGCTTGTCATGCAGGTTTGGAATGTGGTATATTAGGACAGAATTATCCAGATATGGATATGATAAGTTTTGGTCCGAATATTAAAGGAGCTCATTCACCTGATGAACGCGCACAAATCTCATCCGCACAAAAATATTGGAGATTTGTTTTAGAGATATTAAGGAATATTCCGAAAGCTAACTGATAATATATAGCAAAAAAAAGCCGAAACTTGAGAATCTCATGTTTCGGCTTTTACTATTTTTTATTTAACACTGACTAATTCAATATCAAAAACTAAGTTAGTTTTTGGGGGGATAACAGGCGGTCTGCCAGCTTCACCATACCCTAAGTAATAAGGAATAAAGACTCTAGCTCTATCGCCTATTTTCATATTTAACATGGCCTCCCTGAATCCAGCAACTAATCCTGCAGTTTCATTATATGGCATTTCGAAAGGAGCATAGCCACCACCTTGGTCTTGTCTCTCGTCGTATTTACCATATTTTTTTGCGATATCTTTCCATGTGGTCCAGAATAGCTCACCATTTTCAAAATAGCCCGCACAGTCAATATTGACACGTTGGGATGGGTCTGGTTTTTCACCCTTACCATTTTTGGTAAAAATCATTGCCATTCCCGTTGGCGACTCTATTCGTTTGCCATCGAGATCTTTATTATTTTCCAACCAATCTTGGCATGCTTTTTCAGCTTTCATCTTAGCTTCTTTCATGGCTTCTTCAGCTCGTCGTGCAGCTTCAGCCTTTTGTTCTTCAATGATTTCCTTAAGTCTTGGTAATTCATCATTAAAGACTTTAGGGGCATCAAATTTTTTAGCTTCAGCACCCTTTCGTATGATATTCAATTGTAGAATGACCACATCTTCAATAGGTTTGTTCCTCCCGGGCGCAACTTCAACATTGGATATGGAATCTTGTACTTCTATACCTTTAACCAACTCACCAAAAACAGCATGGCAACTTACACGTGGCTTATCACAATCTTTTAAGGTGCCATCTGGATTGTAGGAGTCTAAAAATGGTGTAGCTTTCTCGGTGATAAAAAATTGTGAGCCATTGGTATTTGGACCCGAGTTGGCCATTGATAAAATCCCTGGTTTATTATGTTTTAACTGCGCAACAAATTCATCTTCAAATTTATAACCTGGATCGCCACTTCCAGTTGCCGTTGGGTCACCCCCTTGAATCATGAAATTATCAATAACCCGGTGAAAGGTAGTGGAATCATAATAGCGTTTTCCTTTGTATTGTTCTGAGACTAAGGGGTGGTTGCCCTCTGCTAGTGCTACAAAATTGGCTACTGTTACGGGTGCCTCTTTATAATACAATTTAGCAACCATTGTATCCTTATTGGTTACAAATTCGGCATAAAGGCCGTCTTCTAAATCAGGATAGCGCTCTTGGCAAGAACTGCTTACTAATGCTAAAAGCACAGATAATGATAATAGTGTTTTCTTAATCATTGTTTTTTATTATTGAATTTAAAGTTACTTCACAAATTAAGGGAATATTGGTCCCTATTTTGTTATCGTCGCCGTAATATCCAAAGGCTTTTTGTGATGGAAAAATAAAGGTTATCCTCTCATTTGGTTTCATCAACTTAAGCCCCTCTCTCAGTCCAGTGAACAGTTCTTCCTTATCCATGATATAAGTTTTGCTGGAGTTCCCATATATTTCTGTTCCCTCAAGATTTGAGACATTGTATTCAAAGTCAACGGTGTCACCAAATTGTGGGTAATTGGCTTCGTTTTCAATTTTCTCGTTATAGAAATACCAGAATCCGCTTTCTGAGGCAATATACTCAATGTCAGGATTATTTTTTATGATATTTTCTATCAGCTTTTGTTCAGTGGCATTTAGCTTTTTGCTGCGCTCAGCGGATTCCATCAAGAAAGAACCCGACCTAACGGACTCAGGCATTCGTGCCTCGGGTGATTTACAACTAGCGCATAATAGAACGCTTAGAAGAAGTAGATTTAGGTGTTTCATTTTTGGGACAATTCTGTTTTATAATGGGGTAATATACTAATAAATTTATCAATTGTACTTTTGAGGTCGGTTGTACTGCGCCCTCCAGCTGCATTAATATGACCACCACCATTAAAATGCTCACGTGCAAATTCGTTAACAGAGAAGCTACCTTTGCTTCGAAAGGAGATTTTAATGATACTTTCTTGCTGGTTTTCAATAAAAATTGCAGCAAAAATTACTCCCTCCAAAGAAAGCGCATAATTAACAAAGCCTTCGGTATCCCCTTTCTTAAAATCAAATGCATTTAATTCGTCTTGGGACAATGAAATATAGGCCGTTTTATATTCGGGTATAATTTTGAGGTTTTGCATCGCTCTTCCTAATAGCTGTAAACGCGCGTATGAATTGGTGTCGTATACACTATTATGTATCTCGGAATTGTCAGCTCCTTTTTCAATTAAATCTGCAATGACGCGATGCGTTGTGCTTGTGGTCGATGGAAAACGAAATGATCCTGTATCGGTCATTATACCAGCATAAAGACAGGTCGCAATAACTGCATCAATTTTATTGGTGTAACCAAGCATCTCTATGAGGTTATAAACCATTTCTGAAGTAGAGGACATGTGTACATCAGAATACATATATTGGGCATAATCGTCCGGTTGCTGGTGATGGTCTATCATAAATTTAATGGCATTGGACTTTTCCAATACCTCTTTTAACTGATGCCCGGCCCTTTGTAGAGCATTAAAATCTAGGGTAAAAATAACATCTGCTTTCTCTATGGATTTAAGGCACTCCTCTGTTTGCATATCGAATTTAAGGACTTTTTCCTCATTGGGCAGCCATTTTAAAAAGTCAGGGTAATCATTAGGGGCAATAACTTTTGTATGATGTTGAAAAATGTCTAAGAATTGATAAAGTCCCAGCGACGATCCCATGGCGTCACCATCGGGATTTTTATGCGGAATAATAACGATATTCTTTGGTGATGAGAGAAGTCTTTTTATTTCTGGAATCTGTGCTTTAATCATAGGTGACGAAGATACAATTTTTTAATATTTAGCAAACTTGATAAATTAAAGAAATACATTACTTTTGCACCACATTAAAAAAAAATACATGGCAACTAACAGAACGTTTACAATGTTAAAGCCAGATGCTGTTGAAAAAGGACACATTGGCGCAATTTTAGAAAAAATCACATCATCGGGCTTTAGAATAGTGGCGATGAAGCTTACTCAAATGACCAAGGCAGACGCTGAAGAATTCTACGCAATTCATAAGGAGCGTCCTTTCTTTCCGGAATTGGTGGAATATATGACACGTGGTCCTATAGTTGCGGCTATTTTAGAAAAGGATAATGCTGTTGAAGATTTTAGAACCTTGATTGGTGCCACCAATCCTGCTGATGCTGCCGAAGGTACCATTAGGAAATTATATGCTGCTTCCATAGGTGAAAATGCAGTTCACGGTAGTGATAGCGATGTTAATGCCGCCATTGAAGGTGCATTCCACTTCTCAGGAAGAGAGATGTTCTAAGTTAACACATCTCAAAACACATAAACAAAAAGACCGTCAGATATGATGGTCTTTTTTTGTAAGGAAGTTATCTCTAACCTTTATAATCTAACAAGTTTATTTTATATTTTCTTTTGTTTTTTGAGGCAATGTTTGTGCATAATTAGCAGTAATGGCTTTATTGTTTTAATGAAAATTTCATATAACTTACAGTTCATCCATAAAAAAACACAATTCGGTAAACCATCTTTTAAATATCTTTATAAACATTGAATATTTGTGCAAAACAAAATGAACGACGTATGAACGTATTAACAAGGATTATAGTAATACTAGTTATTAGCTTATTACCGATACTTAGTAATAGTCAAAGTGGCTATTCCATTACGGTTAAAGTTGAAGATGTAGATAATAACGAAGGTAAAATGTTTATTGCTTTGTATAAATCTGAAGCAGATTTTTTAGAGACCACTTATAAAGGAGCAAAAACTAATATTGAGAACAATACTAGCGAGTTCACATTTAAGGATATACCTGAGGGCATTTATGCGGTGTCTATCTTTCACGATGAAAATGACAATGGTAAAATGGATACCAACTTTGTAGGTATCCCAAAAGAGGCTTATGGTTGCTCTAATAATGCTTCTGGATTTATGGGCCCACCAAAATGGAAGGACGCAAAATTTGAACTAAACGAGAATAAATCAATTACAATAACCCTTAAATAAATTTTTAAAATGAAGAATGTATTTATCACCGTCTTGATTTTAGTGTCAGGCTTTGGTTGGTCGCAGACCAATTATGAAAAAGGAATGACCAAAGCCTTTGATCTTTGGGAAAATGGAAAAACGGATGAAGCCGAAAACTTATTTGAGCGAATTGCAAAGGCAGAAAAGGATAATTGGCTGCCGCATTATTACATTGCTCAAATAAACAGTTTAAAAAGTTGGGGCGTTACCGACGAAGCCGTAATCAAATCTCAACTGGATAAAGCACAAGAGCATATAGATATTGCTATGGGTTTAAGTGAAAACAATCCAGAACTTATGGTAATTCAGGCGCAGGTACTTACTAACTGGATAGCCTATGATGGTATGACCTATGGCATGAAATATTCTACACGAATTACTGAATTATACAAAAAGGCACAAGCGATTGCACCAGATAATCCGAGAGTAGCATTTGGTAAAGTAGAATGGGAAATGGGCAGCGCCAAATATTTTGGCCAGGATACGGCTCCGTTTTGTAAAAAAATGGAGGGTACGTTAGCCCTTTTTGAAGATTTTAAAACCGATAGTGAATTTCATCCAAATTGGGGAGAGAAGCGTGCCAAGCAGGCTGTTGCTGAATGTAAATGATACAGATAATAAGAGTATAATTATAATGAAACGATTTTTTAAAACCATTTTCTCAGGTATTATTGTAGGTATTGCCATTATGATTGTAGATCAAGCTATACGCTATTTTACAGGAGTTAAAATTGCACTTGATGAAGACTTCGTTTTAGCCTTATTGTATTACATTATTTTTTCAATCCCCTTAACACTTGTAAACAGTTACTTTTTTTCATACGTCTACGATAAGATTCGATGGAATCGATATAAGAAATATAAGCTCATAATAGGATTTCTAGGTTCGGTTGTTGTTACAATTATTACTATCTTTTTTGTTAGGGCCTTCATAGGAATTATTATAGAAGGAAATAGCATTAAAGGTTTTATAAATTCAGAACGTACAGAATACTATTTGTTGGCTCTCGGAATGACTATAATTGTCTCGATAGTTTTCCACCTTATTTACTACTTTAAAGAACGTGAGAAAACCAAAGTTAAAGAGCAGAAGGTTATTGCTGGTACGGCAAGTGCAAAATTTGATGCTTTAAAAAACCAACTAGATCCACACTTTTTATTCAATAGCCTTAATGTATTAACCAGTCTAATTGAGGAAAATCCAGGCAGCGCACAGAAGTTTACCACTTCATTATCCAAGGTTTATCGCTATGTATTAGAACAGAAGAATAAGGAACTGGTAACGGTCGATGAGGAGTTAAATTTTGCTAGGACTTATATGTCTTTGTTAAAAATGCGATTTGAGGACAGTATCATTTTTGAAATACCAGAAAAATCCTCTAATCCGGAAAGTAAGGTGGTGCCATTATCATTGCAGTTATTGTTAGAAAATGCGGTTAAACACAATATGGTTACCTCAACCAAACCTTTGCATATTAAAATATATGAAGATGGGAATTACCTCGTAGTAATGAATAATCTTCAGCCCAAGCAAATCGTGAAAAAGAGTAGTGGTGTAGGTTTAGAAAATATAAAACAGCGTTACAATTTACTCTCAGATAAAAAGGTAGTCATCAATCAACGAGATAAGGATTTTGCCGTTGGCATACCAATGCTCACAAAACAAGTATCAATAATGAGAAGAACATCACCAACCCCAGAACGATTAAATGACGATTACGTACGTGCACGCAAAAAGGTCGAAGAACTCAAAGGGTTTTATTACAGTTTACTGTCTTATGTTGTGGTTATACCATTTCTCATTTTTATATGGTATAAATTTTCTCAGCATACTATTCAGTGGTTTTGGTTTCCAATGATTGGCTGGGGACTCAGCCTAGTATTCCAGGCCTACCGTGTTTTTGTAGATAACGGAGCCTTTGGAGCACGATGGGAACAGCGTAAAATTGAAGAGTATATGCGAGAAGAGGATGAAAATCGTTGGAATTAAAGTTATGAATTATGAGAACAAAAAGAGATTTAAAATATATCAAAGCAAAAAACCGTGTACAGCGAGAAAAAGGATTTTATAATCATGTTATCGTCTATTTTGTTGTAAACATAATTATTACCGGGTTTAAGGTTCACAATCATTTCGAGAGCTGGGATGCCTTTACCGCCAAATTTTTTGGATTAGATAACTTGAGTACTTGGTTAGTTTGGGGTGCTATTTTGTTGTTTCATTTTCTCGTGTTTAAATATGCAGGACCATGGGAAGACCGCAAAATAGAGGAGTATATGGAAAAAGAATTAAACAAGAAAAGTTAAGAATTATGGAAAAGTATAGCATAGAACCTTATAAAGAAAACGATGAAACCTCCGATTTTAGAACAGAGGAGGCTTATATGAGAGCCAAAAAGAAAGTAGATTCCCTCATTGGATTTTATTGGCACCTAGCAGTTTATATAGTAGTGAATACCTTTTTAATCCTGTTAATAGGCTTGAATTCTGATGGAGGTTTCGGAGGATTTGGGCCTTACGCCACAGCTTTATTTTGGGGTATTGGATTGCTCTTTCATTTTCTAGGTGTTTTTGGGCCAGACTTTATTTTTGGTAAGGACTGGGAGCAGCGAAAAATTAAAGAGTTCATGGATAAAGAACAGCAAGATAACTGGAAGTAAAATCAAAAAATCTCGTTTCATGAAGAAAATAACCCTTCTTTTCCTTACATGTTTGGTATTACAGCTTTATGCACAAGACCATTTCATTATCGCTAACGTCAAAGTTTTTGACGGAGAAGCTATAATTGAGAAGACTTCAGTTCGTATTGATAGCGGTGTAATTTCAGAAATAGGAGCTTCAATCGATACAATTGGAACTGATAGCATTATAGATGGTTCAGGTAAAACCTTGATGCCTGCGTTATCTAATGCCCATGTCCATGCTTGGACGCCACAATCCTTGCAGCAAGCAGCGACGGCAGGCGTGTTAAATGTTATGGATATGCACGGTGTAGAACCTTTTCAGTTAGGCATGCGCCAGTTAAAGGATTCTACCAATTATGCCAGATTTTATGTGGCAGGGTATGCGGCTACTGCACCAGAAGGTCATGGTACGCAATTTGGGTTTCCAGTACCTACATTGTCTGGACCAGAAGATGCTAAGACTTTTATAGAAGCACGTGTGAAGGCTAATGTTGACCATATTAAGATTATTGTAGAACCTTGGAAAAAGACCCTGAGTTCAGAAACTGTTGCAGCTGTTATAAAAGAAGCTCATAAAGTAAAAAAAATAGCCGTAGTCCACGTGAGCCGTTTAGAAGACGCCATCGACGTTCTTACTAATAATGCTGATGGCTTGGTACATATATGGTGGGACAACCCTATTGAAGAAGAACAGCTTAAAAGCTTGAGCAAGGAAAAGACCTTTTTTGTAATTCCAACCCTATTGACAACACTCAAGGCTTTTGAAAGCATGGGAGAAGCAGCTCAAAAATTTATGAAAAAAGAGCAGTTATTGGCTGAAGTTAAAAAGCTTCATCAAGCAGGCGTTCCCATACTAGCGGGTACAGACCCACCAAATTTGAGTATCAATTATGGTACGGATTTGTATAAGGAATTACAACTTCTGCGAGATGCTGGTTTATCACCAATTGAGGTGCTAAAGGCTGGAACAAGTAATATTACAAGAGCATTTAGCTTAGAAAATACAGGCTATGTTAAAGTTGGTTATAATGCAGATCTCTTACTAATAGAAGGTGATGTTACAGAAGAAATTTCTGCTATAGAAAATGTAAATACCGTCTGGAAAAAGGGCGCCAAAGTTAACTAAAAATCAATCAGAATATGAGTACAACAATGAAAGATCAAGAACGTCAAAATGCTGCAATAACGCACCTAAGACGGTTAAAACTCTTTTATATTCACTTATTTGGATATATTATTTTGGTCTGCCTAATCCTTTACAATCTTTATATTGTTCAAGGTGAGTATAAAAATAACATTATAGCCCTTAATATTATCACCTTGGTGCTTTGGTCACTATTTGTAGGTATTCACGGTTGGCGTGCTTTTAAGGGCAGAATATTGTTTAGTAAACGTTGGGAAGAGCAAAAGTTAAAGGAGTATTTAAACCATGAAAAAGGTATTTAATTAGCCATAAAAATTAATCTTAAAAGCATGAACGTAATAATCATTGAAGACGAAAAACCTTCAGCACGCCGCCTTCAGCGCATGCTGAAAGCTATAGATATAACTGCTGAAACTATGCTGCATTCTGTTGAGGAATCTCTAGAATGGTTTCAGAAAAACCCACACCCCGATGTCATATTTTTAGATATTCAGCTTAGTGACGGATTGTCCTTTGAGATTTTTGAAGCTATAGATATTAAATCGGCTGTAATTTTTACAACGGCTTACGATGAATACGCCTTACAAGCGTTTAAGCTTAATAGTATTGATTATTTATTGAAGCCAATAGATGAAGATGATTTAAAAAAGGCGGTAAATCAATATACCACTCAGAAGAGCTATAATCAAGCGGTTACTCTAGATTTTAATGACATTAAAAAGCTATTGGTCAATCCTATTGAAAGGGAGTACAAGAAGCGCTTTTCAGTTAAAGTAGGACAACATATAAAGCTTATCAATGTGGAAGATATTGAATGTATTTACAGTGAAAATAAAGGTACCTATGCGCATACTGTTGAGGGGCGAGATTACCTTTTAGATATGACCTTAGACCAACTGGAAGATGAGTTAGAACCACATCTATTTTTTAGAGTCAGTCGTAAATTTTACGTCAATATCAATGCTATTAAGGATATTATAAGTTACACCAATTCACGGCTTCAGATTAAGCTAAACCATTATAAGGAGCAAGAGGTTATTGTGGCTAGAGAGCGTGTTAAGGATTTTAAAGGCTGGCTAGAATAATTTAGATAGAGGATGCAGTATATATAGCTTTATCTTTTTCAATGTGATTGAAGAGTTGCCAATCAATCGGGGTCAATCCTATTTTCATCAAATGCCGACGGTAATAACTTTGGAATAAACTTAACAAATAAGGGGAGTAGAAGCATACCTCCCGGCAACATAAAAATTGCTAAACTCGGAATCGACTTAAAAATATCCATGAGTTGGGACTGTATTTTTTTTTGCTCTTCTTCCGTGAGGTTTCTTTGGGTAGATTTCGCCAACAAACCCATAGCTTCCTTACTTTCCGTTAATTCCTTAATGAGGCGTTTGCTATTGCGCTTTATCAATTTTATAACAACTTTACTACTGTTGTCATATAAACTCTGGGCCAAGTTTTTAGAACTTAGAAAGGCCACATCTTCCTTGTGAGTATCGTAAAATTGATTAATGTTATCAACCGATTGGGTAATAACGGCCTCGTCTAAATTTAAATCGATTTTTAAACGAT
The DNA here is from genome assembly GCF_002266855.1 of Winogradskyella aurantia. GTDB lineage: Bacteria > Bacteroidota > Bacteroidia > Flavobacteriales > Flavobacteriaceae > Winogradskyella > Winogradskyella aurantia. The sequence goes on from NZ_NGJN01000002.1 coordinate 468,259, forward strand.
TTAGGAACTCACGCTCATCTTGGTCAATAACTTTATCGCTCCACGATGCCATGCAGACCAAATCAATTACGTATAATTTTTCCAGCGGCACCTTTATAAAGTCAATAGCATCGGCATAGCAAGAAAGTGAGGATTCCTTATGTCGTATCGAGCTTTGAAAAAGTCGAATTAAATTAGTGTCATACTCAGATTTCACTGCCTTTGCATCAATCACGGAAAATACAATGGTTTCAAGGCCAGATTCCAGATTGTTGACATAATCTTTAATGTTTTCCTTTTGATTTAAATAACGCTTATAACCAAGTACATCAACAAATAAAAGGGCATTAATTAAAAAGTAATTGAAGCTTTTTGCCAAAAAATTGTCATCAATATGAATGCGCTTATGAATCATTTTTTCCAATAGACTATAGGATGATTTGTCACCAAATAGCTCATCGAAAAATGATCGTTTTTGCTCGCCAATTACTTTATAATATCCTATAAGACTTTCTACGAAGCTTTCTTTGCTGCCCTCCTTGGTGTAAATGAAAAATAAGGAAATGAGAAAATTTATTTTGCAGCGCTCCTCCTCTGTAAATTCAAGGGGTTCAACAATATCAAAAACAACCTTGATGTTAGTACCATAGATGAACCCTGTTTGTTTCAATCTATGATAAAACTCAGCAGGCTCAGTTTTAACATACTGTGCTTTAGAAACTTCGTTAAGTAATTTTTTTATCCAACCGCTAGCTGATGGATTCATAATGAATTTATTAAAACCATAAAGATAAATTTTTCTACTAAATGGCTTGGGATTTTGAATTTTAGTTATTGATTAATCGAACTCTAGGTAACGTCACGATTAGAATGTAGCAAGGCTAAATACATTAGTTAGCGCCAGGTGGTCAGCCCGATAAGGCCGTTGTACGTGAGATAAGCACCTGTTATAAAAAAAGCCAAACCTAACACAACCATATATATTTTAAGCAATTTTGAATTTACCGTTTTACGTTCTACGAGACTAAAAATAAAGGTAATTAAAGCGGCAAAACCAAACAAAATGCTTAAGCTAAAAATCAAAAGTGAGACTGTGGTTAATCTAAATAATTTGAATACACTATCCCAAAACTCATCCAAAGTCATAGTTTCTTCAGGCACGAATAGCATAAATAGTACAACAGCACCGGCTAAACATAAAACGCTGAAAACTGCTGAACGAAACGAAACGAACCTTCTGTAAGACTTATTCTTTATAGAATAATATATAGATCTGATAACTGAAATGATGGGAAATGTAATAATTAAAAATACACAGACTAAAAAAAGAACAATTTGTGACCAAAGTTTTAGGGCTGATACTTTTTGATATTTACCACTGTAACTAGAAATTTGGACAGCTTCGTTATTTTCAATATCGCGATGTAGTGCCAAATACCTTGGTAAACCGTAAGCATCTTTGAAATAGGGTAGACCATTTTTATTTTTATACAAGGCATACTTACTTCCTAACAAGCCATCCTCAAAATAAACTTCACCATTTATATCCTTTTTTAAGGCAGATATATCAAAGATAGACGTGACGAAATCAAAAAAGGGATAGTTCGCATTAATTCTATTGTAATACCCAATATACCGGTCATTTATAGTTACTGAGGTATTTGAAACTTGATTTTCACTTAAAGTGTTAAGAAGCGCGTCAAGTATCAAGTTTGAAATTTCCCGAATGGCAGATTTATCTACACTGTTAAGAGCGAAAAAGAACCCTATTTTTTTATCTGGAAGTATGGCTAAAAAGGATGAAAAACTGGGCGTAGTTCCTTCATTAAACAAATAATATATCCCTTTTCGTTTAGATTGAAAAAAACCTTTCGCATATCCAATATCAGTGTGGTTTTTGGATATGTTACTACTAACGCTGGTATACAAAGGTTTAAGTTTTTGTTGGGAAATAAGTCGTAATGAGTCTTTTTTTCCATTATTTAGATGAAGCCTAATATACTTGGCCATGTCTGCAGCATTAGAAATAAGGCCTCCCGCAGGGTCAGTTGTTAGGGCATAGTATTTTGGATAGGAAGAAATTTGAGCTGCAAGGTCATTTTTAAGAGTTCTGTCGAAAGTATTATACGTGCTCGATGACATTTCAAGAGGCTCTAAAACCCTCGAATACATAAAGTCTTCAAAGGACATGCCCGATATTTTTTCTATCACATAGCCAGCCGTGGTATAATCTATGTTGGAATTAGCAAAATATTGTCCCGGTGGATAGCGACAAATCTTATTAGACTTGACTTTCTCTAAAAAGTTGAGGGGCGATTCTATATCAATTGTTAATCCAAATTCGTGTAAATATTCTTGAGTCCAGCCTGTGGTGTGTTCTAAGAGATGAATAATTTTTAACGGGTGCGCTTTTTCCCATGGATTTTTAAAATTAATTTCTGGTGCAACGGACATGAGGTGGTCGTCCAAAGAAATTTTACCTTCCTCAACGAGTAGCATTAAACCAAGCGCTGTAAGACTTTGACTAAGTGAACCTACAGGAAATAGCGATTGTTCCGTTATCAATGTATCATCTCCACGTCTCTTACCAAAATTTTTAAGGATTAGAACGGAATCTGCATTAACAATGCTCATTTGCATACCATCAATTTTCTTAGCCTTTAGGATGTCATCTATTCTATTGGCTAATACATTTAAGTCGTTTGGTTGACTAAAGCAGAGACAAAAGGAGAAAACAAAAACCGAGAGGGATAGACGTCTCATAATTATATAGTTGCGGGGCTAAAATACAATAAATAATAAAAGTTTAAGAAGCGTTATGGTGAAATAAATTAGTTTAAATTATAGGGATTTGTACACCTCTAATAGAAACTAGATTTGGCCATTTCAATTTCTTTTGATTAAACTAAATTGATTTAATCTTTCTGTTTAAAAACAACTTTGCCATCAAAGATGGTCATGGCTATTCTAGTGTTTAAAATATCATTCTCTGGAACGGTCATTAAATCTTGATCATAAATTGTAAAGTCTGCCAGTTTACCTTTTTCAATAGAGCCTTTTATGTCTTCTTCAAAAGCACCAAACGCTGCATCTAAGGTGTAAGACTTTAAGGCTTGTTCTCGTGTCATTTTTTGTTCAGGCTCATAACCGCCTTCTGGGGTACCTTTTAAGGTTTTACGACTCACACTGGCAAAAAAACTGGCAATAGGATTAATGGGTTCTACGGGGACATCGGTGCCATTAACAATAGGTACACCACTCTGTAGTAAGGATTGCCACATGTAAGCACCTTCCTTAATTCGTTTTTCACCCAAGCGGTCAATAGCCCATGGTCTATCTGACGACATGTGCACGGCTTGCATAGCTGGTATCACTTTTAATTCAGCGAAACGTGGAATATCTTCAGGATGTAAGTGCTGTGCATGCTCAATTCTGAATCTATGATCCGAAGCTTTTTCAGGAAGTTGGTTAATAGCCAACTCATAGCGGTCTAATATTTCTCTATTAGCTCTATCCCCAATGGCGTGCGAACATACTTGAAATCCATGTTCCAATCCTTTAATGGAAGTTTCCTTTACAAACGCCATGGGCAAGGTCTCATGACCAAAATGATCTTGTCTATCCGTGTAGGGTTCTAACAACCACGCCCCACGAGAACCTAAAGCACCATCGCAATTCAACTTAATGGAGCGAATGGTAAAACGATGGTCTTGATCAACCATAATACCTTTGTCATACCATGCATTTAACAGGTCTTTATCCCATCCTGTGAGCATGGCATATATCCTTACATCCAACTTATTTTGGGTTTTCATTTGCTCATAAAGTGCAATAGTCTCTTTCGGGATTCCAGCATCATGAAAACTTGTTATCCCATTCTTGTGACAGGCTTTAACAGCAAGTTCAAAAGCTTGTAAATCCGTCTCTGGTGTACGTTCTGGAATATGTTTTGTTATTAAGGTTTGTGCTCTTTCGTTGAAAACGCCTGTAGGACGACCAGAGGCATCCACGATAACTTCACCACCGCCTACTTCAAACTTTTTAATTCCGTCGTCGGCTAATTTAACGAGACCTGCAATTTCCATAGCCTTTTCATTGGCAAATCCTGCATGGCCACTAGCATGACTCAGGTATACAGGGTTATCTGGAGATACTTCACTTAGTCTGTAATGGGTTTGAAACCCATTCACCATATCCTTTGGTAAAGAATCCCATTTACTTTGGTGCCAACCTCGGCCTGTTATCCACTCTCCAGGTTTTGCTGTTTTTACGCGTTCGGCAACAGCATCAATAATGTCTTGATAGCTGGTTGTCCCCAAAAGGTCTAGTCTTAGTTCGTTGTAGCCAAGTCCCATAAAGTGACCATGGCCTTCAATTAGACCAGGTGTCATGGTTTTACCTTCTAAATCGATAAGTTGGGTATTTTCATTTTTAAACATTTCGGCCTCAGCTAAGCTTCCGGTAAATAAAATTTTATTGTCTTTTACGGCCACCGCTTCTACAATTGGTTGAGCTTCTTCAACCGTATAGATAGTCCCACCAAAAATGAGCATTGTAGCATAATCCTGCTTTGGTTGAGAACAACCAAAACACAAAAGAATAAGAGATAGACTAATTATTTGAGCGGTTACATTAAATTTCATATTTGATTATTTTAAGGAGGGGAAGTTACAATAAATTCTAAAAAAGCAGAGTAAATGGGACCATAAGATTCACTACTATTGCTTTATGTTAAAATAGTTCTATTATTATGGTTGAATGTACTCGCAAAGACTATTGGACCATGTTTGAGACCTACCGATTTCATATCTAAAGCGCATAGGCACTGGTTATGCCCGTTCTGAGCTTTCGGTAAGCATTAAGTCGTTTTGAAGATGTCTATTTAGTCTTTTAAATCCTTAATTTTACTATCCTCCAAAGACACTCTTGTTCTTGGAAGACTTTCCGGATAATTTTTTTGGATAAATTCAATCATTTTTTCTCTTATAAATACTCTTAAATCCCATGTTGTGGGGGAATCCTTTGCACTTACCAAAAGTCTGATTTCTACATTGGACTCTTTTGAATCGGTAACTTGGAGTACGTTTACTTTTTTATCCCATAAATCAGTACTATTCAATAACCTTGTCAACTCCTTACGAAGTGCTTCAAAAGAAATGGTATAGTCCGTATAAATAAAAACTGTACCCAATATATCTGCACTGGTTCTTGTCCAATTCTGAAACGGCTTTTCTATAAAGTAGGAGGTGGGCAATACCAAACGTCTCTTGTCCCATATTCTAACAACAATATAGGTAAGGTTTATCTCCTCTATCCAGCCCCACTCATTTTCAACAACCACAGCATCATCAACTCTAAATGGTTGTGTAATAGCTATTTGAATACCGGCCAGTAGTGTTCCCACAATTTTTTGTGCTGAAAGACCAATGATAATCCCCGCAACACCAGCTGAAGCAAATATTCCTATCCCAATTTCCCTAATGCCTTCAATAGACATTAATATTAAGCCAACGGCAATAATGACAATAACAAACACAATTACTTTTTCAAGTAAATTAATCTGAGTGTGAAGTTTTCTGGATTTAAGATTGTCTTCTTTTGAAATATCATAACGTTTAAGTAATCGTTTTTTTAGGATTCGCACTATTTCAATAATTATTAACGAAATAAATACGATAACCAGGCTTTTTCGAAGTGTTGTCAAAACATCATCAGCGATATATTCAGATAAATCAAGAAAAGGGAATAAATGATTAAACAGTATTAAAACGATTAGAATAGCAATACCTATTAATAGACGTAAATATTTTTTCATGTAGTAATTATTAAATTTTATAGTGTGCGTCTAGTGAAGCACATTGAAATGTCTTTAGCTCTATTTTATCAGTTTCACTGCTGTTGACATGAACTTTAAAATCTGTGTCTTAGGGCTTTTTAAGTTGCTCCAATGGTTGTTTCGAATCCTCGTAACCTTTTTTAATCAGAGCATCAACGTGATTGGTGTCGGAACGATTGAATTCCGATAAATCAGGTTCAATTAATAAATCGGCTTCCTTAGATTGTAATTTATCAGACTTTTGAATTAAAAAGTGAAAACTATTCATAATCACATCGAGAATATTATCCGGTTTTTGATACTTGTGATTTGAATTTAAATCGACACCGATAATAAAATCAACACCCTTTTCCTTCATAGTCTTTACGGGTACGTTTTCGACAATGCCACCATCAACGAGCATTGTTCCATTGATTTCTACGGGATTGAAGATGCCTGGTATACATGTGCTTGCCATTACTGCGGTAGCTAAAGGACCTTTGTCTAAAACTATTTTCTTCCCACTGGTTATATCAGTTGCAATAATGGCTAGAGGAATATCGGAGTCTTCAATATTTTTTTCTCCGATATGCTCAATAATGAGTTCTCCCAACTTCTCATTTGAAAGTAAGCCATAACGCGTTAAGGAAATCGCGCTTATATCAACCCACTTTAATTGTGAAGCGATACGGCTTATTTCATCACAACTTTTTCCAAAGGCAAAAAATGCTCCCACAAAAGCTCCTATGCTGGTACCTGCAATATGTTGAACCTCAATATTGTATTCTTCTAACCGTCTCAAAACGCCAACATGAGCTGCACCCAATACGGCACCACCACCCAATGCTAAACCTATTTCTTTCATATCGTTTAAGATTTCTTTTTAATTATGATGTAAATGACCCACTGTGTTTAGTTATGTGCTCTTGTTTATTAATGATCATAATGTAACTATTTGTAGTGATTTTAGGTCAGCTATTTATGAAAAAATACGAATGTTAAACCTTAAAGATAGCTAATGCAAGTAAAATTCATCAATCCAATTCGGTCACCACAAAATAATACCTTGGAGAGCTGCTGGGTTAATCGCTTTCTCGATTTCCTATAATTAATACGAAGTGGGAATAACATATTAAAATTTTACGAAACACAAGGCAAATGATACTTAAAGTAATTTTTATTTTCTTTTTTATGCAATGTTGACATTAAATAAATACCCAACCAATGCTGTTAAGCCCATGGCTACAGTACCCCAAAATACAATTCTGACAACCGCTTTTCTGATACTTGAACCACCTGCTTTAGCCGCCAATGCACCTAAAAGGATTAAAAAAAACAGCGCGAAACCATAGAGCGCATATTCTATGCTGTTTAGGGGAAGAAACATTGCAACTATAAAAGGCAGTAACCCTCCGACGGTAAAGGCAGAGCCAGAAGCAAAAGCAGCTTGCATAGGTTTGGCTTGACTAATTTCATTAATACCCAATTCTTCCCTAATATGAGTTCCTAAAGCATCGTGTTCCGTTAATTCCTTTGCTACAGTTAATGCAGTTTCTTTTTTTAAGCCCCGTAGTTCAAATATCTCTGTAAGTCTCTGTAGTTCTAACTCAGGCATTTCATTAAGCTCTTGCTTTTCGCGTTCTATGTCGGCCTTTTCTACATCTGTTTGAGAACTTACCGAAACATACTCGCCTGCGGCCATGGACAAAGCACCAGCAACAAGTCCTGCTAGAGTTGCTAATATAATGGGTTCGCGCGTATCACTTGCAGCAGCGACACCAATTGCGATACTTGCGGTAGATAAAATGCCGTCATTTGCACCAAGGACAGCAGCCCTTAACCAATTACTTCTATGAATGTAATGGCTTTCCAAATAATTGTCTAACCCTTTTGTTTTATCTGTCATTGCATTAAAGCCAATCCGGTCTCAAGGAATCTTGTTTTTTGAGGTATTCTAGTTTATATAAATATAGGAAAAATGTAGTAGTTTTACTTCAAAGGTTAGCTTTTATTAATTCAAAATAGTGTTGATTTGAAGAAGGGTTTTTGACTAATAGAGGGTATGTCGTTTTATCACTGTTTGCTGCTATCTCAATAGATTTAAAGCCTAATATCTCCAGTTTTATAATAGGAAATAGTCCATAAATGGATATATTTGCGCCTTTCAAAAAACAGAAATCTTATAGCGCGATAAAATGAAAACCATTCTATATTGTTTCTTATTTTTTCCAATATGGCTTTCGGCGCAAATAAACGAAAGCGACACGCTAAGTTTCAAAGCCAATCTCTCGTTAACTGGATTTTATCAAGGAGGAAATGTAGAGACCTTAATCTTTAGGGCAAAATCGGATATGAGCTTTAAACCATTAAAGAATTGGGTTTACAAAACCAAAAACTCCTACATATACCAAGAGTTCGGCAAAGAAAAGGCCGATGAGGACATTTTGAGTCTTAACTTTTTATATCTAAATCCTGACCGAAAAATTTATCCTCTAGTATTGGGCTTTATCAGTACAAATTTTCGAAGAGAGATTGATTTGCGTTATCTAGTAGGAGGTGGGGTTACTTTTGAAATCTTTAAAAAGGATGATAACTGGCTAAAACTCGCCGTTTCAAGTGAATATGAACAAACCTACTTTGACGAGACCGATTTTAATATTTCGGAGTATGATGGACAAGAGTCCCTAAATACAATTCGCGGAACGGTATGGTTGAATGGGAAGTACCATTTGTTTAAAAAAAAGCTCATCCTAAGTCATGAAAGTTATTTTCAGCCGTCTCTTGAACAAAGTAATAATTTTCGTTGGCAGGCAGATATAGGTTTAGAATTACCCATTTGGAAGTATCTGAACTTTAAAATAAACTACATCCATACCTTTGAGAGTATCGTAATACAAAGTCAAAAGCGCGTTGATAGGTTTTTAACTTTTGGGTTTACTATAAAAAGCTACGAATAACCCAAGTTTACCCAAAAAAAGTAGTTGGCGAAAGATTTCCTGTTTGAATACAACTATAAACTGGCAGAGTAGAAGGTTAAAATGAACTTTTCTTATTATTCCTGAGACATAGTATTTGGGAGTAAGGCAGTGTCCTTTACAAAACAAATAGATGTCTTAACATAATAACTGCACCAACACACAATCCCTATCCATTTAATTCCATCTTCAATAAAATATTCCCAATCACCGAGCTGGTTTGTCAAGAATTGTTCTGCAATGGTATCTACAAAAACAGAAGATGAAAGCAATGAAAGTGCTAACAAAAAAAGGAGAATATCTGTTTGCATTATAATATGTCTAAACTGTACCATATAAATCAATACAGCAATACCCAATAGTGTGATTGTTATAGTATCACTTAATCCAATTTGAAAACTAAAGTATTCGTGAATTTGAAATAAATCGTCAATCATCAAATAAGCGGATAAAAACGCAGAAGAAAGAAGAAATAAGTATTTTTCTCTTAGTTCTAAATGTTTAAGTATATACGCTACAATAGCACATGTTGTACCAGCAATACACCATAATAAAATCCCCAAATTTGAAAGGAACCCAGATATTGGGTGAATACCTGCTACAGTTGTTGTATCGCGCGTAAATGTTGGTATAGGGATGTCAAATAAAATGCTAATTACCGCAATCGCCAAAAGAATCATTATTGCAGGGAAGAAAATTATTAATAAAAGTTTCGTAGATGCCATTTTCAAAATTGGCACCTGCCTAGGTTTTAAGTGTAACATACATGTTAATCGCTTGGTCAATTTTTTATATGTATCAGTAACCTAGGTTAATCTTAACCGGTCTTGACACTAAGGACAAAAACAACTTTCAATTCAATTGTCTTTATTTATTAATTACAAATGCCTCAACCCATTAAGGATGAGCATATAAACTGCTAATTTAAAAAATAAAAGCAAATAAAAATTCCATCCATCAAGTAATTGCAAAATATTTTAAAGAGCTAAATATTACTTGTAAAAAGAAAAATTATGTCTAAACAGATTGTAATATCCTATTTTCTGGTTGCTCTATGAAAAAATAAGGATTCATTTTTCAATAAATCTAAATCGGGTTTAAATGTCATGGATAGTTCTGCTCTATCGTAGGCCTTCTTTGAATATAGGGTAGCTAATTTTTTGATATCCTCATGACTTATCGTTTCTATTGATTTAAATACCTTTTGTAATCGTAACATAACTTCAATATTACCGCCACCATCTCTAGCAATAGGCCGAAAAGCATCATCAAAAAAATCTATCATGGAAATTTTGGGAACGGTTATGCGGTCGTAGCGGACATTATTTTCTTTGGTATCTGCAATACTTTCATTCCATAAAAAAAACAATCGTTCATGACTACCAATGATTTGAATGGCGGTACCTGGATCATTAATACCAGGGGATAAGGCTTTACTTGCAATTTCCGATAATGCAATAAATCCAAATCGAGGGTCTTCTTCAAACCATCTCGTATCTCCGACATGAATAGCATTATTAATCTTTTGTTTTATCTCATCTAAGTCTAAATCCTTATGTTTCAGAAAGGCTATTACCTCAAAATTTTCATGGATAAAATCACCTGGAAGACAATTAAGTTGAATTTTTAAATTGCTCTCTTCAGCTAATTCTTGTAGAGCTGCCATATCTATGTGTTGCACATAGCCAACAGAATTACTAAGAACTGATTGTGCGTCTGAAAGTGGGTTCACAATTGGAAGAGCATTTGAGAACGGTGACTTAATATGTGAGGCTAATGACTTAGCCGCGACCGATTCCACCTGCGATATGGTGTGTTCTAATCGTCCTAATCTTGAAACACTGTTAACCCATCTTAAGAAGGTGAGAATAACCAGTGCAAATAAGATTAACGTGAATAAAAAAAGAATAAATACGCCAGACTTACCGTAAAACCCATTGTCCAATGCTACGGTAGCCACGATACTAAATATGAAGGACCCTATAAAAACCGATAGTGCATTTTGTGACATATCATCTGTTACTACTATCTTGAAAGACCTCGGGGTAGCTGTATTGCTCGCTGAAGCAAATGCCGATAACATCGATCCAACTGCAAATATTGAGATCACCAACATACTAGAGGAGATGGTATCTAGTAAACCTTTAATCGATTCTGTTTTTATGTCAGGAACTAGTGTGTCCAATTTGGTCCCATCCGCTTGGTGGGCAAATAAGGCCGCAGCAATAGAGACCAAACAGAAAAGTAAAGGTCTAAACCACAATTGTTCACGCAACTTGTGAAAATAAATAAATAACTTTTTTTTCATGACCTCAAAATTTGGTTTTAATAAAGATTCACAACTCTAAGCTTAATTATAACGCTATTTGGACTAGTATAAGGTACTAAATTATATAGCAATAAATTAGCCTAGTTGAATCTAACATTTAAACTATGTGTTATTAATTGGATTTATATAATACAAGATCAGAACTCCTATAAATTGCACTAGGGTTCTAGGTCGTATTTCTTGTACAAATTAAAGGGCAAGTTTATGAAATGACTAAGAATAACTCAATCTTGTGTTTTCTGTTTAATTCCATTTTTTGCTTGAAACTGATTTAGTCAGGCTCGTTTATTTCTTAATTGTACTAGCTATCGATTACTTGTCTTAGGGTCTTAATTGTTGCACAAAACACCTGTATATGTTTGGTTTCATAGTTCAGCCTTTGTGCTGCCTCACGTGCTTTAAATACCTAATTTGACTGACTGTAGGTAGAACATTTAGCAGTGTTAAAAAACAGTAATTGGTAAGGATAAAGCTCGGTAAGATATTTGTAATTAAGCGATTACTAGAAATAAATTAATATCAATATTAATATTAATAGGTGTTTTATAACTCAGTTTCTCCGCTTCCTTTTTCCTTTGACAATATCATAATAATCTCTTGCATTGTTCCTTCAAATCCCGACAGTTGTTTAATCATGGGTAAATGGGCTCCTGATGTTCTACCTTTATAGATGTAACCATCTTTAACCCAAAAGATATAAGTTTCAGTAAATGAAATTTTCTTAGCCTTTGATTCTGGATTCGCCATTTTGGGTAAATCTGAGGTAATAGAAATTAAAAACATTGCTTTTTCGTTATCAGCTACGGCTTCAGTTATTTCTAATTTTAAATTCGGAAATATCGACTTTATGCTTTTAACAAGTGATTTGACCTTATCTGTTCCCGTAAAAGTATCTCCCGCCGTGGTAATATGATTGTAGTCCTCAACAAAAAGCTCATCAATTAAATCAATCTTGTCTTGATTATAAACTTCAGTAAAAAATCTCTTAGTAAATTCAATATTATCTTGAGCTTGATCTGCTGGTTCATGGCTTGAGCAGGAACTTAGAAACGTAATTAAGAAGATAGTGACTATTATTCTCATGTTTTTCGGTATTTGAACTGATGTTAAGGTTTTGCTATGGCTTATTATGTGACCTGTTTGGCGTTATTATTTTTTCCGTCAAGTACCAGGCAAAAGACGTGGGCTTTCGTAAAAATAGCAAAAAAGAAGACCATGTGTAGTATAAATCCTATTTTACTTCTTATGAACTTAGAAAGCACCTATTATTCCTTTCATTATATCCTACAATATAACCCATATTATTTCCTTAGTTATTTAAAATAAGCCCTTCGTGTTTAGGCTCTGTTCATTTTTAGAGGTTTATTAAAATAGATATTGCAGAAATACTCAGAATTAGATCTAAAGCTATTTTATTATAGTTACCTTAAGAAAAGCGCAAAATATAATACTTAGATGCGTTTGTATATATTTCCAATGGAAACATTCAATCAAATTTTAGAATCTGAAATCTTTACCTTTAGGTCTTATTCACTTAAAGTTTCTCAACTGGTTAGTATTTTAATAATCGTAGTTATAACCAAATTAATACTATGGGGACTTAAAAAAGTTTTTTTTCGTAAAAACAAGTCTAGTAAAATAGATACAGGTAGCACTTATGCGTTATTGAAAATCATTAAATATGTGGTTTGGATTATAGCCATTGCACTAGTATTGGAATCCATTGGTATTAAGGTCACCTTGTTAATAGCAGGTTCAGCCGCACTATTAGTGGGTATAGGTTTGGGGCTCCAGCAAACCTTTAACGATGTGGTCTCTGGTATAATATTGCTTTCAGAACGATCTATAGAAGTAGGGGATGTTTTGGAAATTGACAATGATGTCGTCATAATTGAAAGTATAGGTTTAAGAACGTCAAAGGCAATGAACAGGGATGATATTTCTATTATCATCCCAAATTCTTTGATTACTACGAGTAAGGTAATTAATTGGAGTCATCAGTCACATCAAACCCGTTTTAAAATCCATGTTGGTGTAGCCTATGGAAGCGATGTTGATTTTGTGATTACAACTTTAGAAAAAAGTGCTTTTGAACATCCTGACATTCACAATAAGAGATTGATAGAAGCACGTTTGTTAAATTTCGGTAGCTCTTCATTAGATTTTCAGCTTTTATTTTTTACTTCAAACATTTTTAGAATTGGAAAAATGAAAAGTGACATACGAAGATCTATTAATAAGAATTTTACGGATAATAACATAATAATTGCATTTCCTCAAATGGATGTGCATCTGAGGTCTAATAATAGTGCCACCTGAAATATATGTACACCGAACGTTATTTTAGAGAGGTAATGTTAAAAGTTAGACTATTTGTGCAATGAACAATGTCTCAATAGCAAATATCAGATAATAGTGATAAGTAGCTTTGGAGAGAATGCATAATTACAACGCAAAGCACCTACTAGTAAAGCAACTCTGTTTAAATTTGGGTAACTTGTTTAATAAATTTATCATATTTCTAGTTTTATAACAAACGCGGCAAGTTGGCCCTATCACTAAAACAGTCCACTGAACTCTTTCTAAACGTTCGTTCCTCTGTTAGCAACAAAGCTCTGTAAGAGCGATGATTTAACAAAGGCAAAATTGAGTTCGAATGGTCTAAAAAATTTAATCATTATTTTTAATCCCTAACCTTTTCAAGTTTATCTAAAAGCTCATAGATGACCTCTAGTATATCATTATATCTATCAGTGCTTCTTTTGTGTGCTATGAGAAAATAATTATAGGCCTTGTGTATACCTTATAATTTTGAAATAATTGATTTAAATCTCTTTTAAAAGGTATCTTTTCAATTCTATTTGGTACAGGAAGATAGTCGTCGGTTCGTGTTGTCTCGGAGGTTGCAAAATCGTCGAATTCTAAACGCTTTTTAACATCTTCATCCGACAGTAGATTCCCAAATTCTTCAATTTCAGATAATAATAGTTGTGCGTTTCTGTAATATGTTTCTTCATAACGACTTAAATCCTTCAGCAAATCGTCAACGTCTTTAACATAAGCGATTATGTTGTTTTTAATATGTTCGACTTTAGTAAGGTAATATTTCCTGAATTCACAAGAGATCTTGAGGTTCCAAATGTAGGGCTAGCCACAGTGTTACCGCGTGGTCTACGTAAATATTTGTATATGCTGTCATGTGGTGTCCCTTCTTTCCAGAATGCATGGCATACGATGGCGCTTGCTCTGGCACTTTCATTAGAGAACACCTTAACCTCTTCTAATTCAGTTATTGATTTTTTAAGATCAGCTTTAAGTTGCTCTATTATAATTTTTTCAGTTTTTTTTCTATTGCGTTCATTGTTCCATTCATTGATTTGTAAGGCAATTAAAATCCCAATAACAACTAGTACAATTTCGCCAATGGCATATTTCAATTACCTTCCTGTCTGGTAGGCAGGCTTTCCAGTTATGTTTTTTTTTCCATAAGTTCGTATCTAAACTTTCTAAAGAACTTTGTCATTCCTTCTATAGATGGTTCGGTTATGCCCGAAAGAGGCTATATCAACTAAATATCCTCGAGATATTTGACTTTATTTCAAAAAATTAAGTCTCGATATTCTTAAGATTTTAATCATTCTCTAATTTAAATATTTAGTTGGTTCGGAAGCGGGTATCCCGTCTAAATGTCTATCCGCTGTCGCAGTTTATTCTTGGTCTGACAAGTAGGACAATTGATTTACTTTGAAAATTTTAGCTCACATAATATTGGCATTGGTTAGCTGTTGGTAATTATAAAGCAAAGCAACGATCGTGATAAACCGTCGTTTTAGTGTTGTTTATCTTATCTTTGATAATTTGCTATACACAAGTTCAGGAAAATCAGTTCTCCAAAGGCGATTTTTAGGTCTTATATTGGCGCATGCTATAATAACGATGCCTTTCTCTGGATACAAACAAAATAGTGCCTCAAATCCTGGTGCGCCACCAGTATGAAATATCATATTAATTGAGTCATTTTTAACAATATCCAAACCATAGCCGTACTTAACGTGATTACCTATATCTAAATCCGTCGTGTAAGGCGTAATCATTTTATTTAATGTTTTCTCTGTTAATAGAACATTAGTAGAAAACGCTTTCTCAAATTTTAGAAGATCTCCTACTGTTGAAATCATATCACCAGCACCTCTTTTAGCTGGCATGTAATTAAAATCTGCATTCTCAACTACTCCTTCAGAATTTATCTTATAGCCATCTGCTCTGTTAAGTACTAATTTATTTGGGTCATCTCCCTCAGAATTAATCATTTGCAATTTTTTAAAAATCTCTTCCTGTACAAAAATGTCATAGGGCGTGTTACTTACTTTTTCTATAAGAATTGTAAGCACAACATAACCAATGCCACTATAGTGGAAGTTGTTTCCAGAACTATTTACTAAAGGCAATTTCTTAAATATCTTAAATGCATCTTCCATTGAAGTCGGCATCAATAAAAGTTCTTTAGTCTCATTAAAATCAGTGAGATGCCCTAAGCCCGATGTATGGGTTAGTAATTGGTGAACCGTAATAGTTTCCCAAGCTGAAGGCAATCCTGAAATATAAGCGGAAAGTTTGTCTTCAGTTTTGAGCAAACCCTGCTCTTCAAGAATCATAACAGCAAGTGCTGTAATGGGCTTAGAAATGGACCCTATTCTAAACTTTGTGTCTAAGGTGTTTTTTACTGATAATTCTCTATTGGCATACCCAATGCTTTTAGAATAAATAGTTTCTCCTTCAACAGCAACTAAAATATTGCCACTAAAATTTTCGATATTTTGGAAAAACTGATCGAATTCTTGGTGCTCTGTATTTATAGTTTCCTGCTTATCAGTATCCTTAACATTACAAGACCAAGCTAATGTGACAACTAGAGCAAAGCAAAAGAGTTTAAATAATTTCATAAATTGATTATATGGTGGTTTTAGTTATCGGATAATAAATTCTTGTAATATTTCTTTAAACCTTTTGGCATCTTCGAGCGTTTCTTTATACTTTAAATTACGACCAACAGCGCTATTTGTTTCCAAGGC
The DNA here is from genome assembly GCF_002266855.1 of Winogradskyella aurantia. GTDB lineage: Bacteria > Bacteroidota > Bacteroidia > Flavobacteriales > Flavobacteriaceae > Winogradskyella > Winogradskyella aurantia. Next base: position 484,429 of record NZ_NGJN01000002.1, read on the forward strand.
ATTAATAAACCGTCTATTAGTTGTAAATTGAGCTATAAGTTTATCAGGATCTCTAATATTACCAGAACCTATTTTTGATAAAGATGCAGTTTCAAAGTCCTCAATCCTAATTAATTGCAGTACTTCTCTTGAATCTTTATATACGTCATCAATATCTTCAAGGCCCTTGTAATTGTTATATAGCTTCGCAATCTCGCGTCTTAGCATACTACTTCGTATTACTTTAAAACCATCAGAATTTTTCATCTCGTCATAGGTAATGGTTGTGGGAATAAAATTATCAGAAGGGTTTATAAGTGATGTATAATAAAAAACACTATCTCTAGCTATTTCTTCCCCATTAATAAAACTCATAAGCCTAAGTTTTGACAGAGCAGCCAACGACGTAATACTGTCGAGTTTTTCTAAATTATAGATATCAATGTTAACATCACTGAGTAGGTTGTTAAGCAATTCTTGTTCTAGCCTGGCATTTGATCGATTTTGATTCCATGTATTAATGCTTAAAGCAATGAGAATTCCAATGACAACGAGCACTATTTCTCCAATTGCATATTTGAGGTAATGTCCTATTTTATTTTTCTCCATAAGGTCATATCTTATTTTTCTAAAGATTTTAATCATGGTTTAATTTAGTCATTTGGTTGTTCTACAGTTGGCTATCTCGCCTAAATGCCCACTGACATTTAATTAACTGTGTGAGTTTTGGCTCGATAATAGCTTTGATTATAAGTTGGTTGTAATAAAGGCTGACTGTCCTGAGGCGAAACTGGTGCAGTAATTTTCCTGAGCCTTTTTAAAGTTTGTCGTAGGGTTGGTAGTGATCAAACCATTTATTATCCCCGTTACAGTTAACAATGCTTTATTCTTCATAAGTTCTTTCCAAAATCAAGGATGAAAAAGTTTTTACGGCAATTCTAATACATTCTTCGTCAATTCTAAAGTTAGGTGCATGATTCATGGCAACTATTCCTTTTTCTGGATTTGACCCACCTAAAAAAAAATATACACCAGGAATTTTTTGTTGAAAGTAGCAAAAGTCATCATTAAAATATGGAACTTGACCATATCCCATAGTAACTGTTTCATCACCACAACTATTGTTAAGTAATTGTATCGCTTTATCCGTTAATTTTTCATTGTTCAATACAGTTGGATTTTCTTGGATGTATGCTGTTGAGATGTATTTATCTTTATAGTCTGAATTACTAATTATTTGCTCAATCTTGGGTAAAATATAGGGTAAGTTAGACTTATTTGTTTCATAAAGATAGGCTTTCAGATGAATTTGATTATTTTCTTCCTCCATAATGAAACTTTCCTCCATAAACAGATAATCTTTGAAAACAGTATTTGGATTGGATATACCAATCATGGAGTCAAAAGATTTTGGAATTTCCCAAGGATTTACACCTTCCTTTTTTCGCAGAACTGCACTCCTTATTTTATCATAGAGCGTTTTTGCATCATCTTTTAGTAAATCATTACTGAATGTAATCTTAATTCGTTTTTGATAGGCATACAGTTCGTTAGGTTTGACCATTATTTGACCAACTGGTAGGGGAGTAACGTGCAAAGAATAAATTTCATCTAGATGCATTTTCGAAAATAAACTACTGTTCACTATATTTTTTGCACCAACGAACGTTTCTTCTTCCGATTGAAATATGAAATATATCGAGCCTTCAATTGAATCTTTGATTTTAGCTAATACCTCAGCTATTCCAAGTCCAATTGCCATATGGACATCGTGACCGCAACCGTGTTGAACTCCGTTAATTTTAGATTTAAATCTTACATCGTCCGTAAAATTATTCGGTAGGGCATCCATATCAGCGCGCCAAGCTATATTTTTTCCCTTTTTACCACCTTTTAAAATTCCAACGACGCTGTAACCTGCGAAGCCTGTTTTAACCTCTAATCCTAAATTTGATAAATATTCTGTGATTATTTTGGAAGTTCTTTTTTCATTTCCGGCCAGTTCGGGATATTCGTGAAAGTCCCTTCTAATTTCAACTAAACTATCAAATATTTTATCACTGTTCTTTTCTATGTTTTGGTTAATGGTTTTTTTGTCTAAAGGTTCGCAACCGATTAACAATAATGAAAGTAAAAGGTATTTTGTTAATTTCATTTATGTAGTCTTTGTGGTATAGTACGGCACTTATTTTTAGTTACTGTCGCATTTATGGATTTTAATTCTTTATTTTTTTAAGGTTTTAATCAAGTTTACACCGGTTACAGCACCAAAACCGGTAACAAGCCCACCAACTAAGGCACTAGAAATCACTAATAATGAGGTATTGGGTAAACCAAAAAGTTGTGCCAAGCGCTCAGGCAGATCACTGTTGCTAGCATTGGTCATTAACCACACCTGTACTACCCAAAGGAAAAACCCTGCTAAAAAACCAATTAAAAAACCAATCCATTGGTTTTTTAACGCCAAACCGCCCAAAAAGCCAGCAAGGGCAATTAAATACCATGGTCCTAGGATTGTCAAAAAGTAACCTAAAGTGATGATTAAAACAAAGGTTAAGAACTTTTTCATTTTTTAGCGGGTTTAAAATGACTTACAGATAGGCAATTGGGTTTATCCTTAGTATATTCTAGGTCGAGATTAAAGTACTCACCTTTAGCCCAAAATTCGGTAAAATTAGTATACCACATACTACCAGGATTTCCACTTTGCCCCCCGGGAAGCATTCCCCAAGCTTTTGCTCCATTGGGGTCAAGCTCAACAACAATACGGAAAGCCGGACCAAAATCTCTTCCAATGGCATTCACAATACCTGCATCTCCACCTACGAAAACATTTGCCTGGCTAAGCGCTGGTATTTGTGTTAAATGAGTAAATTGGGTGCCTTTTACATTTGCCCAATTCAATTCCAAATCTTGGTTCTCAGATTGCCATTGGTTTATTTCTTGAGTCATTTGCTTGAAAGCTGCCCGAATGAGAAGTGGAGCATTTTCGGTTATGGCAGTACTGTCTATATCCCACCATTTTAAATCTGGGTATTCCTTTAACAGTTTATGGGTTCGGTAAAGACTAGGCTTAGTCATTATGGTGGAGTCTCTGTTTAACTCATCCCATGCTAAATCCTGAATGGCGTCTCGCCACACGTGATAATAAGCAGGAGCTTTAAGCTCGGGGTTTGACATATAATTCCATATACTTAAATCATCGTATGCTGATTGCTCTTCACTGTTTAGATCATTGTAATTCAATGCTTTTAAAAAATATTCTAAATTCTCAGAAGCTTCTGTATTATAATTATCGAGTTGAAGTTGCATCATATCCTTTACTGTAATTGAAGAATCCGCACCTAAAATTTGGTTAATCCGCCTGTTTCGTTTACTCTCAAATCCAAAGGCTCTTACGATATAGGGATAAGTGGAATCTGCAGGGTATTGGTTGGCACTGCTCACAAAACCACGTTTGGGATTAATTTGCTGAATGGTATGTTCCAGCGGAATGTATTTTTTCCACACATTTGCACTTTTTGTGCCGTCTCTTAAGAACAATCCCTCATTTTCTTGGCGCGCTAAGTAGGTTCCCGCCACGCGCATACCAATGTTTCCCTGAGCATCGGCGTAGGCCCAGTTAAGGTGTGGGTTATTGAATTTATCATTGGCTGATACAAAATCTCGCCAATTTTTGGCCTGGGCCATCTCAAGAATAGCAACTGCAACCCTACTAGTATCTTGCCCTATCCACCTGTAGGCCCAGTGTTCATTATTGTGTGCACTTATTTTACTATGGTTTGCAATTACACCAAAAGGAGAGTAGTAGATGGTGTCAAAAATGGATTTTCTTCCCTTAATTTTAATCTCTTCTATTTTTTCGGTCACAGCTATAGCCTTGCCATCAACCAAGATTTTGGTTTTGGTATTATCCGTGAACTTAACCTTGTACCAGTCCACTAGATCACGCATTGAATTCGTTCCACCATAAGCAATACTATCATTAAAACCACCAATTGGTCCTGGTACGCCAGGTATGAAGGAACCAATAAAATTCAATTTCGGAGATTTTAAATGCGTAATAAAATATAAAGGAGGAAGACTTAGACTTAAATGTGGATCACTCGCTAGAATTGCATGTCTTGTAGCTGACCTCCCTGGAGCCACCGCCCAGTTGTTCGATCCATTTTTGGGGTGTTCTTTATAAACCTCTTCAAGATCAGATGGTGCACTCATGATATCCGAGTCGACACTTTGAGGTACTACAGGTTTGAAATCCCAGCTTCCTGGAGCGTTAACGATTGGATCTTCACCAGTATCATAACCCCCAAATAGCAATTTCCAATCATTATAGCTGAAAACGTTTACAAAATTGCTATATTCAATATCATAATTGCGAGAATTCAGCCGATTTGCCATAAAATTGGCAATACGCAACGTACGAAATACCGACCAAGGCTCTGGTTGCATGCCCAGAAGACGATACTCCAAGGGCCAGTCTTTTTCTTTCAGGGTATTCAAATAGCTATTTACTCCTTTGGCGTATTGTTCGTAGGAGATTTTGGCCTGTGGTACTTGCATGGTAGCAGCCATTATTTTTTTCGTACCTAATTCCATACCCTTACGTCTCATTTGTAGGTCATATTCAAGAGCAGCTTCACCGACTAACTCAGATAACCTCCCCTCTGCAGCACGAGTTTGAAAGTCCATTTGCCAAAGTCTTAAACTGGCCGTTATGTAGCCCTGTACAAAATAGAGGTCTTCATCGTTTTGGGCATAGATATGCGGTATCAGGTGTTCATCCCACACCACGGTAACTTCATCTTTTAAATGTTCATTTATGACCTCATCAGGCAATTGAGGAAGGTCACCTTCCAATAGCCTCCAGAAACCATGCGATGGACTGATAATTTTCCCAATAGCTGGCAGTTTTCCTATGGGTTTATTCAAGATGTAGCAAAAGCCTATCGTGAATAAGGACCAAATGATAAGGTATATATAGCGCATTATTCAATGAATATTGGTTTACTAATAATTTCTAGCAAACAACACCTTTTCAATCTTAATACTTGACCATTCAATGAGTACATAAGATTAATAATTTAAAGACAAAGGTTTTGTGTATGGTTTCGCTTAACTGATTATTTTCATTCCTTCGTTTTTTGTTGACCGTATTTTTTTAAAATACCTAACAAAAATCTACTGATTTAAATGGTTGTCTTGGACAGTTCAACGCCTTCGGCGTCACATATCTTCTTTGTTTAAATCTCTAATTTAGCAAATAAATCACAGATAAAAAATTCAAGCACGATACGAATGCAGTAATTTTAGTAAGCCTGTCCCGAGCTTATTGTAGGGTAGATGAGGCTAAATGATTACATATAACCATTGTTGGCATTTTGTTTATTTTATTTTAATACACTTACTAATCGTCAACATTAAGTGACATTAAATACGTCATCATAATTTCATCACCTTTTTTAAATTTCTCCATAAAATTCGCACCCTCAATATCATCAATATTTTGTAAGGTTAAATTTGTTCCAAACGCGCGTTTTAAAGCATCTATCACATTTTGCGTTGGATCGTTTGTTATATAATAGTCTATAATCCTCTTTTGTAGGTCTTTGTCCCCATAAAGGTTATTGAAATATTTCTTAGCCTTATCATTAGGAATAAACGAATTGTCAGGTTGTAAGTAATTCAATAACTGCAAATTCATCTTTATGATATTCATTTGTTCAGAGTAGGGCCAGTAAAGTGGAATATCAATTTTTTTTGTTTTATCTGTGTAAAACTCTGGTTCGTAATCGTAGCTAGGCATGACAATATCGGGAGCGCGATCACCTAAATCTAGTGCAGCATATGAGCAATAGTACATGAAATCTCTTATCTCTTCATTGGCTATAGGCATAGCCTTGTACATACTATTGTCACTCACAACCATGGCATCAACTCTATTTGGATAATTTTCAGCAATATGAAACATCACTTGTGGAGAATTGGTTCTACCAATAAAAACAGCACTTTCAATATTCAATTTATCCATAAATGCCAATATATCCTGGGCAATATTCTCTACTTTGTAAATATCATCACCATCCATATCAGAGTTACCATAGCCTCTGTAAATAGGAGCATAGACACGATAATATTTTGATGCCTCAGTAAGAATCTCCCGCCATGCCAAAAAATTCTGGTGGTACATTGGGTTATTTTCCATACCAGAGGCATTATGAATCCCTTGTATATGGATTAGCGCATTTCCTTTTCCTCCAAAATCCATGTATTCCATGTTCATTCTTGAGGTTTGGACCATTTTAGCTTGATAGGCAGCCTCAACTTTATTCTTTACTGAATCGGTTTGTTTAAGATTTTGTCCATACATTATTATGAGACATAAGTACAAAACTGTAGTTGCTAATAATTTCATATTCAATAATTTAATTAAATAATTGCAATGATTAGTTTAAATCTTTATATTGTGCTATATAGTGTTTGTATTAGTATATTTTTGGTTCTTGCATCGTTACGCAATGAATTCCACCACCACCATAAACGCTATTTAATGGCAAGACATCAATCATTACGATTTTTCTATTAGGAAAAACCTTCTGAAAGATTGTTTTTGCCTCCTCATCTTTATCCATCGAGCCGTATTCACCATAGGTTGCAGTGAGTACCAATCCATTAGTGACTAAAAAATTAAGATATCCCGCAGCAGCAATCCCTTGTATGGTATCTCCAACGGATAAGGCATGACCTTCCGGCAAATCCCCAATATCAAATTTGTTATTCATTTTATTAGATCTGTCCGATTGTTCAATAATTGAAATCGGAGTCTCTACAGGTCTTGGTATGGGCATTTTTATAATATTGAATGATTTACCATTTATATCTGTTGCATTTTTAAGGATTTCATAATTTATGGACATTCGGTCATAATTTAATTGGTTCAAGGGATGTTCATCAATTTCATCCTCATCAACCCAGGCCAATAGAATGGTATTTTCATCAGTAAACCGCACAAACTCGTCTGTATGTCCACCCGTACCACCGACCATATATTTATTATCTATTAGCATTTCAAAATGCTCATCTTCAATAACTCCCTGAGGTAGCCAAATCACTTTCTTAATTCCAAATCGGCTGAACTCCTTTTCTAGTTCTTCTTTTGTCTTATCGGGATTTCTTTGAAGGGTTACCGCTTCAGATTGAATCAACACCCCATTTCCATTATACTCAAAAGAGCCACCCTCAAGAAAAACGTCTATCTTATTGTGTTTTGCTTGTGTTGTTATCCCCATAAGACTATCAATTCTTGCTCTGTCCGATTTCTCAACCGCCGTTTTGATAGAATCATACTTATCTCCAAACCATTCTGGCCAGCGCGCATAACTCCAATCTACTCGGCCATATTGGTTCCACCCAAAATCAACCATTGCCAGATGATTGGTACCGTCAAGTGCAAATACCGCCCCGTAATCCCGAATCCATGAATTAGCCTCTGGGTAAATATGCGCTTCAAAGGATAAGGTATCTACATTTAAACTATCTAAAATTTGAAACGAGGCTTTCCTGGTAGAATCACTTGGAAAAGCGACCTTTACCTTTACATTGCCGTGTAATTGATTAATTATATTAGCAATAACGCGGTTGTTGTCTTGCCTGTAGTCATCCCAACTCAACCAAATGGCTTCGTGTTCTTCCCACTCAGCTGGAATTCTGAATTTCTGTACAGATTTATTCTTACACCCTATAAGGGATACTATAATCAAAACCAAAAAGAGAATTCTCATAGTCGATGTCTTTGTTACGTGTTCTCACTATGTAGGTCTGTGGTTTAGTTGTCAATACAACACGTACGGGCTAAACTAAAAAGAGAAAAGGGGACTGGAGGTAGGACTTTACCTTAGACTTTAAAAATATTGGCTTTTAATTTTGTTCAAAATTTTTCATATTGGGATTGTAAGAGTATAATTATGAGGATATTTCCATCAAAAATAATTTTCAAATCATCTCCAATTTTAAATTCCTTTCGTTCCTGGTAGATGGCTTTTGCTAGTTCAAATTCTAGGGATACATGTCCCATCCCTCGGCCTAGGATGGCTTCTGGGGTGCTTTCTACAAACTTCGTATTAATAAGGGTTCCATTGGTGTCAGTCGCTATAAATGAATCTGGATATTCTTCAATTCTTATTCTGAAAAAGCTATAATCATCTTTTATGGACGTTTTTGTTTTGGGGGTCAACGTGCGCGTTTCTTTAAGCCGTACGACTTCTACAGAGTCATTAGGATTTGACATTCCTATTTGACCATATGAAACAAAGAAATTTCCTCCATAGGGGTGACCAGAAGCGAATTCGGTACCAACAGTCAGTAATTCACCGTATGCTGTGCCTTTATGGCCGTAGTAACGTTGAGCCTTAGGAATGGCTTCTTTTTCTTTACTTCCCAAAGCAATTTGGCTACCTGTGTAAAGGCTCGTTGAGGAGTTCCAAAATTCCACGTAGGGAATTGATTTGGATGGAATAAGAAATGCCTTAGAATTATCTGGCATAATTGCCAAAGAACGTGGAATATTAGACTTTAATGTTTTCATTAAAGAGTCAAAATGAACTCCGGGAATAGTCACTACAATGTGGTCACAATATCCATCGATCCTTTCTTCAGAAGAATTAGATTGTGAATGGCCTAAATAAGTTGTCATAAGTAGACCAATCCAAATGACTGCACTATAAAATTTTTGTGTCATAATTTATCGTTGTTTTGATCAATTTCTACTAATGGTTTTGGCTTTGATTTAGCGTTTCTGATTTTGTTTATTAGATTGTTTTTGTTAATGCCATTTTTTAAAAACCTGAGTCATAAACTCCTAATTTTAATGGTTGTCTTTGTAAGTTCAACGCATAATGCGACTCTTGGTGTTGGATTTAAAGACTAAATTTAACAAATACAAACTAAATAGGCACTAACAAAGCGGACTTTGCGCAGTAAACATCCGCGAATATTTTCGTAAGTAGATAAGAAGGGCTCCATAAATTATATGCGGCTTGGTACTTTTGTTATTTATTTTGAGGCTTCAGCCTTGTATCAATTAATTGAAGTAGTTTTTCTTCTTCTTCTATTGTAACATTTAAAACTAATAAGTAATACTTATAGATATAGGTGTAGTATTGCGCCACTCGATTTTTATAAATTGGATCATTCAATACATAATCATAAAAATCATCATCATATTTACCTTTATACCAATTCTTAAACCAAGGCTTTGATTCTCTAAATAATTGCGTATATTCTTGTAGTAGGGCTGTCGTAGATGTCACAGCATTATCCAAGCTTGGTACAACTTGTGAATAAAATGTTTGTATTTTAAAATTGAGGGAATCCTTTTCGCTTTCATCTTTGTTATTATATACTTGAATTCTGTTAATCCCATTTGTTTGTAGGAATACCGGCGAAAAACTTGATAAAATCATAGGACATTTTTTACATTCCAAATATTCCTCTTTAGTAATTGTATCTTTCATACTTAATAGAAAACTACTTTCATTTTGCTTGTAACGACGAATAATCAAGCCCATATTCATTGTATCTATCATCATATCGTTTTTAACGGTCTTTAGGATACTTTGATACTCGTTGTTTTGTTTTCTTTGCTCGTTCAAATTATTAATCCATAGAGCAATTAAAATTCCAATAACTACAAGGATAATTTCTCCAATTACATATTTTAAATACTTACCGGTTTTATTTTTTTCCATAAGATTGTAGCGTATTTTTCGAAAGAATTTTATCATATGTTTAGTTTTAATAGCTAACGCGTAAAGCTGACCCTGTCATTAAAACAGTTCACTGGAATGTTTCTAGACGTTCTGTCCTGTATCCTCATCAAAGTCTTCAAGACCTCGGGTTTTTCTGTAGAATACGAGCACTGAGTACGCAATAACTCAAGCAATTTAAGCTGTAATGAACCGACGCCGTTGCTGATAATTGTATTTAATATTTATTTACTTAATTTCAATATTCTGAATGCACCTTGAATTACCAAAGCAAAAACAATTGTTCCGATAATCAAATCAGGTTTGCTTGAACTCAACCAATTTACCAAAAGTCCAGCGACTATAACACCTAAATTGATAATCACATCATTTGAGGTAAAAATCATACTTGCTTTCATATGAGCCTCTTCTTTGCTCTTTGATTTTTGTAAAATGTAAAGACAAATTCCGTTTGCGATAAGCGCAAGAATCGAAACGACAATCATCGTTGAAAAATCGGGCAGTTTTTCATCTCCAAAAAATCGTCTTAAAACCTCTACAAATCCAATAATAGCTAGTGTTATTTGAAAATATCCAGCAAGTTTTGCAATCTGCTTTTTCTTTGTTATCGTACCGCCAACAGCAAGCAAGCTAATCCCGTAAACAAACGAGTCGGCAAGCATATCCAAACTGTCAGCAACTAATCCCATAGATTTTGAAATTATTCCAGTTGCCATTTCTATTAGAAAAAAGGCGAAATTTATGCCGAGAACAGTCCAAAGTAGTTTTTTCTGGTTTGCTGTTTCTTTAAATTCTGCTTGGTCGGTTTGTTCAGTCGAGATTTTCTTTGCGCCTAAATTCAGTTCAAGAACGGACTTTTCTATCTGGTCAATTTCTCCGCTGTGAAAAACGGTCAATGTTCGGTTGGGTATGTCAAAGTCTAAATTGGCAATACTTGAAATTCTATCCAATTTTATTCGGATTAGGTTTTCCTCCGACGGACAATCCATTTTAGAAATTTCAAATAGTGTTTTGTTCATTCAATTTCGTGTGTTTTGGCATTAACCATGTGTTGTTTGATGTATGGTTTAGCTAAGCTGATTATTTTCCTTAGTTCGTTTTTGTTACCGTCATTTTTTCAAAATAACGAACAAAAATCTCCTAGTTTTAATAGTCGGCTCAATCAGTTCAACGTTTAATGCGTCTTGTGTCGTTGCGTGTTTCAGCAAACAATTTAGAAAATAAAAGCCAGATATAGACGAACGTAGCGAATTTGCGCCAGCAACTTTCTTAAGACTGTTCTGTGATTTTAACGAAGGGTAGGCTAGAACTTGCCATAAATTAGATACAATGCTGAACTCTAGTTATTCTTTATTATTTATTTCAGCCTCTATTTCTTTCAACAATCGGTCTATTTCAACAGCCGTATTTTTAGAAATAGCCTCATAATCTCCAGAAGCATATGCCAATTGGGATATTAGATTAGTAAACTCTGAAGTGTTTAATAATTTGTCATAATCATTGGGCACGAGTCCTTTTGATAAAGTTGTTCTAAAATATTTAATTGTTAAGGGAACACTAGTCGTTGTAAATATATTAGACATTTTAATCTCCTGATCTTTAATTAGTCCAAATTTTTCATCATATAAGCGAATTATGCTTAATCTTAGTTTATCATTGGTAATGTTATCAAACCCTTGACTTTTGAGATTTTCGTATGCGGAATATGCTAGAAGAAAAGAAAAATTATCTAAGGGTATTGAAAAATACCTCTGTAAAGAGTCATTATAGGCAAGTCTATTAGTGAGATGATTTTCAACTAGCTTGCCGTTACGCTTTGTCTTATTAAAAAATTCTGCTTTATCATATAATCTGTATTTATTTGAAATCAATTCACTTTTTAATTCCTTTAAAATTTTTAATTCTTTTGATTTATTTTTTTGATTTTCATTCCAATTATTAATCGATAACGCAATTAAAATTCCAATAACCACAAGTACAATTTCACCAATAGCATATTTCAAATATTTGCCGGTTTTGTTTTTTTCCATAAGTTCAAGTCGAATGTGTCTAAAAAATTTTATCATAGTTTCAATTGGTGGGTTGGATATGCCCGCAAGCGACTATCTCAACCAAAAGCCTAATAGAGCTTTGATTTTGAAAAGGCATAATTGAGTTTCGATTATATAAGAATTGAATCATTAATTTTCGGTGGATTATAATAAAGCACAACACTTTTGTTTATAATGTCGTGGGGTATTTCAGCACCTAATTTAGCACATAAACAGTAAAGAGACACGAAGGACTCATAGGCATCAAAAATTTCGGGTCACGAGTGAGGAGAACTACCATACCCAATGAGGTTATACGTTGCTGATAATAATCATTTCTTATACACAGTTCTACCTTCTTTAATGGTTTCCAAGACCTGTATATTTTTGATGGCAGACTCTTCAACTTTTAAGGGATTCTTATCCAAGATTACCAAATCTGCAAATTTTCCATCTTCCAAAGAACCCTTTATATCTTCTTCAAAATGCTGAAAAGCAGACCATATGGTAATGGCCTGTAGTGCTTCATAAGGCGATAATTTTTCCTCTGCCCCTATAACCTTTCCTGAGCGTGACTTTCGTTCAACAGTAATACCAACCATTCTCATCAAATTTGGTAGTGCAACCGGGGCATCTGTATGGATTGTAATTTTCACACCTTTATTTAGTGCTGTTCTAACCGGACTGATTTTATTGCCTAATTCCTCACCGATAATTTGAGTGTGCCAATCACCCCAATAAAATGTGTGTAATGGGAACAATGAGGCAATGACATCTAAAGTTTTTAATGAATCCAATTGATCTTCCCTAATATATTGCCCGTGAATTAATACCGTCCGTCGGTCATCATTTCCAAATTCGTCTGCAGCAGCTCTGGTCGCTTTTATAAATTGATCTATAGCTGCGTCACCATTTCCATGTGTCAGGACTTGCCAGTTGTTTTTAAATCCTTTCTTGAACAGATCGATGACATCATTCTCATTTGGGAATGCTGGATAACCTTTATAACCTTCTTCTGTCCCCTCAGGTCTTAACAAATAAGGTTCCGTTCTCCAGGCCGTTCTCCCTTGTGGAGAGCCATCCAAGGTGATTTTCATTCCCCCAATCCTATAATGATTGTTATAACTTTTGCTATTCCACTTCGTTGCCATTAAATCATCCACTACCATATAATCGATGTAGGAAACAACATCCAATTTTAGTGCATTTGCCTCGGCGGCCTTAACGTACATGGTTTGATCGACCAATCTTCCATCCTGAGCGGTTGTATAACCATAAGACAAGGCCATTTCCTGACCTGATTCGAAAAACTTGTTTGCCGCTTCTTCAGATACTGGGGTCAAAGCCTTGGCGAAATAGGGTATTGCCGCCAGCTCTTCTAAAACGCCATTAGGCTCATTGTTTTCAGTTCTTCGAATAATGCCACCTTCTGGATCTTTAGTTTCGGAGGTGATATTTAAGAGTTCTAGTCCTTTAGAGTTAACCACTGCGAAATGACCAGAGATATGGACAATCATTACTGGGTGTTCAGTGGAGACTCGATCCAAATCGAATTTTGTGGGGAAACGCTTTTCTTCTAGAACTGAATCATCAAAACCTAGCCCAAAGATCCAACCCGTAAGGGCTCTGTTTTCTGGTGTATTCCAGGCCTTTAATATTTCGATTATTTTTGGAATATTACGGGCTCCGGCATCAGGGGGTGGTAATATCTGTGCTCCGATGGCCTGAGAGGAAAACGCCCCAAAATGCGCATGACCGTCTATAAACCCTGGTAATAAGGTTTTACCCTCTAAGTCGATCATTTTATGGCCAGGACCTGCTAGGCCCATAGCTTTATCAGATTTACCTGCGAATGTTATTTTTCCATCTTTAACAACTAAGGCTTCTACATATTCTGGTGAGTCTCCTTCCATTGTTAGGATATCACCACCGTAGTAAACTAAAGCATTATTTTCACCCTCAATATCGGATTTTGACTCTGTCTTACAAGAGGAAATTAATACTAGTAGAGCAAAAAAGTAGAGTAATTTAGTTTTCATTTTAGTGGTGTTATATAACCAATGGTACCGGACAAGATGTCGGCACGATTGGCAGTTAATTGTACTTATCAATTTCTCATTTACATCGTCAGTTCAACGCTTGAAGCATCTCTTGTCATCGCCATTGGCAGTTGCGAAGCATTGCTCGTTGTTCAACACCTGAAAGGCAAATTACGTAACATAATAATTCCGAAGATGTTCTTTGAATAAATGTAAGAAAAATTGTTTTCTTAACTAGTAGTAGCAATTAATTATAGTCTTTGAAGACTGAAGTTTATTTTTCAACGATGAAGTTTTCCAAATACCTAAGTGCAGTAGCTACTAGATTCTTTCGATGCTTTCCATTTTCATTAAAAGAATCTAACGTCTCTCTATTTAATTTCCGGCCCTTAACAAAAACGTAGGTTGGATTTTCAAGTGTCTCTAAGGTTAAAAGAGGGTTTTCCTTAACTAATAGTAAATTTGCAATTTTACCTGGCTCAATAGTTCCCATAGAATTCATAATAGAATGCGTTTTGGAAGCATTTACAGTAGCCGTTTTCAATACGTCATAATTAGAAAGACCTGCTTCTTTGTAAAACTTAAGCTCTTTATGTATTGAAAATCCTGGCAGGGTAACACCAATGCCTGCATCAGTTCCACAAATTATAGGTACTCCCGCTTCATGTAGCTTTCTAACAATGGTAATATGAAAATCATGTTGGTTTTTTATTCTATTAACTGTAGTTGAATCTTCTTGTTTGGCATTGAACCAACGGTTAAATTGATTTTCACTATCTACTTTTTTGATGAGCGGGTTCATAAACTCCAACGCTTCCGAATCTAAAATTGAATCGTGCATCATCATTTGATAGATATTATTAAATACCGTAAGTGTGGGGCAATAGCTGGTGTGGTTGGATTGCGAAATTGTATTGATAATAGGTTGTAGTTTAATGGTGTCTAAATCAAACTCTAAAGGTTGTTGCACAATTTCTTCGGCATGTTCGATAGATTTGATTTGGGGATTTAAATGGTATGAAAATGGCACTTTTTGAGAAGGATGAGCCACGATATCAATTTCAGAGATTTTGGCTTGTTCGATGACGGCATCAAAAATTTCTCCATCCAATCCGTAATATGTTTTGATAAAATCGTAACCTCTGTCTTTATATGAAATCACCTTTTCTTTAGCCTCACTAGGATTAGTTAGGTTCAAATTGTCGTCACCAATGAATTCTCTACCAGTAAGCTTTGGCCCTGTCGTAAAAAAGGCTGGTGAAAAAATATTCTCCTCATTTACCTCTTCCTTAATTTTTAAATGCATAGGCATGCCCCAAAGATTTCTAATAGCCGTAACGCCATTAGACAGGTATAAACCGAGTTCATATCTATCCCATACATGCACGTGCATATCTATAAGTCCTGGTGTTAGATACTTATCCTCTCCGTCAAAAATTTGAATTCCATCGACCTCAATAGTATCAGCAATCGTTTCAATAATCCCCTCTTTTACAAACACCATTTTATCTAACAAAACAGTGTCTTGATTCATTGGTACTACATTGACATTTGTAATTATATAAGAATTATTAAAATGAGATTCATTTTTATTAATCTTGAGATAATTTGTTCCTAATGAATCAACCCAAAGTGTAATAATTACAGTTAGGACCAATAATCCCATAAGTGCGATTACAATTTTTAAAAGTCGCTTTAGAATTTTCATTTATCTATTTACTGCTAAAGTGTATATGAAAGATTTAGCTTCGCTGATTATTTTCCCTAGTTCGTTTTTGTGAACGTCCTTTTTTTAAAATGCCGAACAAAAATCTCAAATTTTAATAGTTGACTTTACCAATTATACGCTTTCAGCGTTTTGCGTGGCACGTTCAAGCACCTAATTTAACAATTACAAATCAAATAGCCCAGAACGAAGTGAACTGTGCGTAGCAAAAACCCACAAATCACGAGCGAAGCTAACTGGCGTTAGTAATTTTCATAAGCAGGCGAGTATTAGCAATGAATTATGGACGGTGTTAGCCTTTCGTTATTTTCCCTCTGCTTTACCACCTTTAATTAGAAGCCATAGTGCAAATGACATTTCTCCAAAAATACTTGGAATAGCAACTAAAATTAGAAATATTGAGGCAAAGTCAGAATAATTTGAAAGTAAAAAATGAGCTATAGTATCTACAATGTACATCACACCTGCAAGAGCAAGCAAAACCTTAATAAACCTTGGAACAATGGCTATTTTACTCAATAGTAAAATGTGTATTCCAAAGAAGAAAAGCCCGATTAACCATATGTAATTGAACGTGTCAACTTGTAAAAGGATATCTTCTGTTGTTGTTTTTTTGAGCGCAAGGGGTAGAGCAAAAATAGCAACTCCCATTAGTGCAGCGTGCATCATTCTAAAATAGGTGCTCAAAACAGTCAAAGGATGATTTCTGTATAATTCCTTTAGTGCCCAAGCAACAACAACATCAAATACTACTATAATAAGGAAAGCTATTATCCCTAACCTTACAATTATATCATTATTCTCTACTGTTTCAATGGGGTCTATAATAATAGATTCAAGCGCAAAGAAATTTGCAAAAATTGCTGCCACGAAAATAATCAAATAGCCTGTGCCAACAATTATTGATAAAGTTCTACTGTTCATATTTGTAATAACCTTAATGAAGGTTAACATTGTTTTGATTGATTAGTGGCTTGTTTCAGCACTTAATTTAGAAAATTCAAACCATATAGACACGAAAGAAGAGAGCTATGCTAATAAAAAAATCCTTGCGATGTTGATAAGTAGGCGAGTCGTAGCAATGGCACGAGCAAAGCGAACTGGCGTTAGCAATTATTCACATTGTTGTACTTACATTATTTATTTGTGTTCTATAATATTTTGACCTAATATTTTTTAATTATTGTACTTATTTAACGCAAAACTCAGAATCTGTTGGTACACTTTTTTAAGAAGTTAACTTCTGTAAATAGTCCGTTCATAATTCTTTATATTTGAATTAATTACTTTTAAAAAATTCTTGTATTCATAAAAAACAAACCCATGAGAAACATCTTCTTTACATTTCTGCTATCCTTATTCTCGTCAACCTTTTTCTTCGCTCAAGATAAAAACGTCGAACCTTGGTCGGACAAGAATTTTGAGGGTCTAGAATTCCGAAGCATTGGGCCCGCTTTTATGTCAGGTCGAATTGCAGATATTGTCATTCATCCCGAAGATGATAATACCTGGTACATAGCAGTTGCTTCTGGAGGGGTTTGGAAAACTCATAATGCTGGAGTTACTTGGAAGCCGATATTTGATAAAGAAGGTTCTTTTGCCACGGGTTGTGTGACTGTTGACCCAAATAACCCTCATGTGGTTTGGGTAGGTACAGGTGAGAATGTCGGTGGCCGTCATTTGTCGTTTGGAGATGGGGTATATAGAAGTGATGATGCGGGAACAACTTGGAAAAATATGGGACTGAAAAATTCTAACCATATTTCTAAAATTGTGATTCACCCCGAAAACTCGGATGTGATTTGGGTCGCCTCACAAGGTCCGCTCTGGACAAAAGGAGGTGAACGAGGATTATACAAATCTATCGATGGTGGAAAAAACTGGAAAAAGACTTTAGGGAATTCGGAATGGACAGGTGTAACAGACATCGCTATTGAC
Source organism: Winogradskyella aurantia (assembly GCF_002266855.1). Lineage (GTDB taxonomy): Bacteria > Bacteroidota > Bacteroidia > Flavobacteriales > Flavobacteriaceae > Winogradskyella > Winogradskyella aurantia. The sequence goes on from NZ_NGJN01000002.1 coordinate 501,905, forward strand.
CCTAGAAATCCAGACCAAATGTATGCTGCTACTTGGGATAGACATCGAACCGTTGCCGCATACATGGGTGGAGGCCCTGGAACAGGATTATATCGAAGTTCGGATGGGGGAGAGACATGGGAAAAACTCAAAACGGGTTTGCCTGAATCTAATATGGGTAAAATAGGGTTAGCAATTTCTCCTCATAAACCCGACGTGCTATACGCGGCCATTGAATTAGACCGGCGAAAGGGTGGCGTTTATCGCTCTATAGACCGTGGTTCAACTTGGGAAAAGATGTCTGATGCTGTGTCAGGTGCCACAGGACCACATTATTATCAGGAATTGTATGCTTCCCCACATGAATTTGACAGATTGTATTTGATGGATGTGAGGGTGCAGATTTCAGAAGATGGTGGAAAAACGTTTCGACGTATGAAGGAACAGCATAAACACTCCGATAATCATGCTTTGGCTTTCAGAAAAGATGACCCTGATTATTTGTTGATGGGCACAGATGGCGGTGTTTATGAAACTTTTGACTTGGCAGAACATTGGCGGTTTATGGGAAATCTTCCCTTGACTCAATTTTACAAGGTTGCAGTAGATGATGCAGAGCCCTTTTACAATATCTTTGGAGGTACCCAAGACAATTCCACAGAAGGCGGCCCTTCTCGAACCGATAATATACACGGTATTCAAAATTCAGATTGGAAAGTGGTCTTGGATTGGGACGGACATCAACCAGCCACCGAACCAGGCAACCCCAATATCATGTACGGACAACGTCAGGAAGGCACTTTATCAAGAATCGATATGATTACTGGGGAGGTAATGGATATTCAGCCACAACCAGCGGCAGACGAAGATTACGAGCGTTTTAATTGGGACGCACCTATTTTGGTAAGTCCGCATTCACCAAAGCGAATTTTTCATGCTTCACAAAGACTTTGGGTTTCTGATAATCGAGGGGATGACTGGCGAACCCTTTCAGGCGATTTAACACGTGACCAAAATCGTTTCGAATTACCAATTATGGGAAAACAACAAAGTTGGGATAATGCTTGGGACCTAAATGCTATGTCCAATTATAACACGATTACTTCTATAGCTCAATCACCGCTGAACGAAAATTTGATATATATCGGTACCGATGATGGTTTGATACAAGTAACGGAAGATTATGGGAAAACTTGGAGAAAAATAGAAGTGAGCACCATAAAGGGAATGCCAAAAACGCCTTATATCAATGATATTAAAGCCGATTTACACGATGCCAACACGGTATACGTGGCAATGGATAATCACAAGTATGGTGACTACCAACCTTATATTTTAAGAAGTACAGATCGAGGAAAAACTTGGAAACCCATTCAAAATAATTTACCCGAACGAACTTTGGTTTGGCGACTGGTGCAAGACCATGTGAAAAAAGATTTATGGTTTGCTGGAACGGAATTTGGAATTTACTTTTCTCCTAATGCCGGTCAAAAATGGATAAAACTCCAAGGTAATGTTCCTACCATATCGTTTAGGGACTTGGCGATTCAGCGACGGGAAAATGATTTGGTTGGCGCCTCTTTTGGACGAAGTTTTTATGTTTTTGATGATATCAGCGTACTGCGAGAAGTAAATGACGAAGTTTTTAAAAATGATGCTACTTTGTTTTCTACCCGAAAAGCGTGGTGGTATATTCCGCGTGGACATCTCGGTTTTGACGGAAAAAAAGGTGATCAAGGTGCAGACCATTTTGTGGCGGATAATCCTCCTTTTGGAGCAGTGTTCACCTACTATTTGAAAAATGATTTAAAAACAAAAACAGAAACTCGAACCACACAAGAAAAGAAAAACGCAGACAATATTGCATTCCCAGGTTGGGAAGCCTTGGAAGAAGAGCGAATGGAAAGTAAACCCAAAATTTGGCTGGAAGTCAAGGATTCCAATGGTAGCGTTGTTCGTCGTGTAAATGGTTCATCAAAGAAGGGCTTTCATCGTGTAGCTTGGGATTTGAGGTATCCTTCACCAAATGCCATTTCCATGGAAGAACCTCCAACACCCATGTGGGACGATAGGCCAAAAGCCTTGATGGCAGCGCCTGGGAAATATTCTGCTGAGCTTTTTCAGCAAGTAGATGGAGCAGTGAAAGCCTTATCGCAGCCAATTGAATTTGATGTCGTGCCTTTACGCGAAGGTGCTTTGGATGGAGCTACACCGGCAGAAGTTGCAGGATTTTGGAGACAATATGAAAATGCAGTGCGTTCACATTCTGCGATTCAAATGAGTTTAGCAAATTCTTTGACACGTGTAGAACGCATGAAAAAAGTATTGAATGATTCGCCTACGCCAGCGGGCAGTTTTGATAATCGCTTGAAAGAAGTTCGAATGGAATTACTGAAAATAGATCAACAACTCAATGGTGAGAAATCGAAATTAGAACCAGGAGAAAAAACCAATCCAACCGTTGGTGGACGATTATTTTCTTTACAAATTGGGATAGACCATTCTACTTATGGCCCAACGACGAATCATAAAAATGCTTTGCAGTTGATAAATGAGCAGTTAAATTCAACACAGTCGCAATTGGAAATGAGTCAAGAGAAATTGTCTCTGTTGGCAATAGATTTGGTGAAGGCGGGTGCACCGTGGATGGAAGGAGAAGCATTGCCAAAGAATTGATGGTTTGGGCGTTTTTTGAAATCTAAACGTCTTGTAGGTCCGCGGTTTGTAAATAGTACAGGTCTAGGCGCAATTAACATTATGTGGCTCACATTATTAGGTAATTCTGAAGCAAAATTCATAGCCAACATGCCGCCAGTAAAAATAACTATTGGCGGTAGGTCTTTGAATCCGTATTCGTGATAGTGAAAAAGACCATGGTCAAATTTTCTAGAATCTGCTATTTAGGCATTTCAATGTGAAGTAATCAACAATGAAAAAGTTATAAAAAGGTAATGTTAAAATGTAGTTTTGTTCGTCATTGTCTGCTTTTTCAACTGTTGTAAAACGGTTTTGAGTATGTGTATTTGCGAAAAAAGGCGTAATTCATTTCTGCTGTTAACCAAGATAATTAATGCGTGGGAACTTCCGATGGGGAGATTCCACAACAATTAATTTTACACGGCGTTGTGCTTCTGTTATTTTTTCAGCAATTTCTCAATCAGTACTAATATTTCTTCAGATTTCTCCTTCACTTTTAAATGACCCCTAATTGTATTGTCAAACATAAATTTCCGTTGTGTAAGAGAATTGGTAAGACTACTTACTAAAACTTTTTCACTAACGTTGTTCCATAGAGTTTCATCAACAATATTACCTGTTGGCCCCTTTGAATAGGTAAAATGCTGTGCATAATAAATACTTGCATTTTTATAAGTATCTAGATTACTGTCAAATCGTTTTAATTGGTCTTCTTGCATGCTATTTAAGTCCATTAACTTATCTATTAAATTCTTATTCAGAAGATTAATATTTCCTGATGATATGATGGTGTTAAAGGTGTTATTTGAATAGTCTCTTTTAACTTTAAAAGCATCATCTAATTCGTTTCTAGCGATTTTTATAATCGTATCAATATTACTAGACGGATTATAGATTCTTTTTAATAATTTTTCTGTAGTCTTATTATCTTCAAGTTGTATTTCAGTAATGCGATTTATATCCAATGTGTCTTTTTTTAGGTCATTCGCAAGTGAATTCATGTAAACTATTGCCAGCTTTTTATTTTCATTTTCTTGATTCCAATTATTTATGCTCAGTGCAATGAGAATACCAATAACAACAAGAATAATCTCACCAATGGCATATTTAAGATATTTACCTGTTTTATTTTTTTCCACTAGGTCGTATCTAATTTTTCGGAAGAACTTAATCATTGGTTAGTGGTTTCTGTTAATGAAGTACTACGTTTTTGAGTGTGATTTCGTTGCGCGTCGTAAGCACCTAATTTAGCAATTTCAAACCGAATAGACACCAACGAAGTGAACTGTGCTAAGCAAAAATCCTTGCAGATGTTGATAAGTAGGCTAGAACTAGCAATGAACTATAAAAAGTGTTAGCCTTTCGTTATTTTACTCAAATTGAGAAAGCATTATTTTAGCATTTGTATTGTTTGGATTTAACTCCAAAGACTTTTGATAAGATTTTATTGCATTTCCGGTATCACCCAATTTTAAAAGACATTCACCATAACTATCATAAGTGTTAAATCCATTTGGGTATAATTCTATATTTAGTTTAAATAGTTTTAAGGCATCTTCATTTTTGTCTTGTTCCATAAGCAAATATCCTAATCTATTGATTTGATTTTGTGAAATATCATAATTGGGTTTATTAGTATCCTGCTTTTTAATTATTTCAATAATCTCGTCGGTAGTTTTACTAGATGATACTAATCCCGATAAATTTTTTGGTAAAGTTTCATTATTATTTAATGCATTTTCTTTGGATAAGCTTGCGTCATTAACCAAGATTAGAGTACCATCAAGTTCTTTGTTAATTAATAATTGAAGTTCTTGAGCTTTTTCATACAAATTAACTACAGATGCTTTCGTAGTTCTAGTTAAAGCATGACTGTATTCTGTTAGCACCTTCATCGTTTTATATATTTCAGTATTTTGATTATTTGCGAAATTATAGGCTAGTTCTTTATTATTATTGTCGTAAAGCGTTAACCAGAATTCTTTCATATCACTTACATCAAAAAAATTTGCCCTAAATTCAATTCTATCTTGTCTTGATTGATATATATGATTATCTATGAGTTCATAATAATCAATAATCTTGTTTACTAAGTTTTGATTTGATAAATAATAGAGCTTGCCAGTACTTATCATTTCATCATAAGTGATTCGATTTGGGTTTACATCATGGTTAACAAAGCCGAAAAATTTTTTTAGATCTAATGCATCTTCCATACTAAGCCGCTCTTTCCAATAGAGTTTTCTATAATAAGATATATCAAGTAAGTCTTTTTTATATCTGTAATCAATTTGCTTGAGTGCAGTTTTGTCTTTTTCAATTTCTTGAAATAGGCTTTTTAAAACCTGTTTTTCAATTTGTTTTTGTTTCCTAGATTCATTCCAGGTATTAATCTGCAAAGCAATCAGAATACCAATCACAACAAGCAAAATTTCACCAATAGCATATTTAAAGTACTTTCCAGTTTTACCTTCTGAAAGTAGTCGCTGTCGAATGTGTCTAAAGAACTTAATCATGTTTGTTGCTTTTAATGGTTCCGCAAGAGGCTATCTCAATCAAAGGTCTACCAGACCATTGATTTGACGTTGCATAATTAAGTTTCGATAATCTGAAGAATTTTATCATATTCTATTTCCCGAGAAAGCCGGAATCTTATTGGTTGGTTATAATGAAGGCTAAAGGTTCAGTATATAGTTGTTTGCGTGGTCAAGCAACTAATGTAGTAAACAAATATTTGGCAAAGTAATTTATTATACTTGATGTTATTTAGCGTTTTTTTAATCCTTTGATTTATTTCCCAAATGTTTATCAAACCATGCCAGCGCTTCATCAACCCCTCTCCTTGCTTGTTCAACTGTGGGAGAATGGGTTGTGTTCTCGAAAACAATAAAATGAGATTCCACTCCCGCTTGCTGCAGTGCGGAGTACATTAGTTGACCTTGAATCAATGGCACAACTTTGTCTGCATTTCCATGCATTATTAGGGTAGGAGGGTCATCCTTTGAAGCATAGGTCACCGGTGCATATTCTTGAAACTGCTCATCCTTCATTCTAAGAACAGGTCTATTCTCTAGTTCCTTAGGATTGTCACTAACGAATTTTCCAAGATCTGCTGGAGCAGCAAAAACTGCAATTGCAGATATAGAACTGCGGGTTTGTTCCCATTCCTCTTTAGCATCAATTAGAGCTATCTCAGGAGTAAGGCCAATTAGCAAAGACAGATGACCGCTGGCACTACCTCCCCATAGCCCAATTCGATTCGTGTCTAGATTATAATCTACGGCATGATGTATTATAAATTTAACTGCTCTCCTAATGTGTAAGGCAATTTCAGACATTAGGAATTTCGGTTGGCTACCATGTCTCACTTCGAACACCGTATATCCATTTGAAACCAAGGCTTTTGGACTAAGCACATGCCAAGTATTCATCTGAGACATTTCTTTATCAGTGGTATATCTATATTTACCGTTTTCCTCTATTTTGAATGTATCATAGGGTGATGTCCAGCCACCGCTGTTTGTTAATATTACCCCAGCTCCATTAGGATTCTGTGGTACATAAACATCAAAGGTCATAGCCATGCCATAGTCGTGACCGTATATTACATCTTTAATCAATCCAAAATCAGAAGGCAAAGAAATACCCTTTGGTGTTTGTTTTGATGTTTCTGTATTACAACTAGTAATAATGATTAGTATTAAAATTTGTAAAATTGAATAGTGTCTCATTTAGTTTTTTATTTATGCCAGATAACGGTACGGTGTTGTACTTTAGTTATTTATTTATTATTTCCGTTTCAAATATTTTCAAAACAGATAACATTTTTTCTTTAAGCCTAAAAAGGTTTCCAGCGTAGAAATATTTCTGTTCAGTGAAGTTTGAAAGATCCAAAAATATTTTATCATCTTTTGATTTTTTTAAATCTGAATAAGTCCAATACTTTTTTTGGTATGGATACATCAATATCATTTTACTTTCAATTTCTTTAATAGCCTCATACGAACTCGCGACTCTCAAGTTTTCTTCGTCGTAGATCTCTTGGATAAGTTGAAAGGCATTGCGGTTTTTAATAAAGCCTGACTTTCCATCCGAAATTAACGAATTATAAGTACCTCTTCTGGGTCTGTAAGATTTACCTCTTGAAAAAAGATATTTGACTTTTGATGTGTCTACCGCATTAAAGAAACTCTCATGTTTTTCTGGTTCATGAAACACCTCTACAAAAACATTATCAATATTGGATATTAGGCTAATAGAAATAATTTGTTCTTTGAGGATTTCGTCGATTTGTTCGAGATCTTTTATCATATCGTTATTTATTCCAGTGAGATATTCTTGCGATATTTTATCTTCCTTTCTGTTCTCATTCCAATTATTAATGCTCAATGCAATCAATATTCCAATAACCACCAGCACAATTTCACCGACAGCATATTTTAGGTATTTACCTGTTTTATTTTTTCCCATTAGGTCGTATCTAATTTTTCGAAAGAACTTAATCATTGGTTAGAAGTTTCTGGTAATGAAGCACTACGTTCAGTATATGGCGCGTTTTAATGTGCTATATTCATTGTTGGCATTTCGTTAATTATTTTTTAATGTTTTCTAATTTGATTTTGAAGCCATAATACGCATTAATTAGAAAAAGTAAAATTGTGAGAGGCCCTATTATTAATGCTTGTTTCCAGCTGATAAAACCCATGAATGATATGGAAAACGCAATTAGTGCAATACTTGCAAAGCCAACAGCAGAAAATCGAATCCATTTATTTAATAACGAGTCATAGAGATATAGATGTAACAGACCTCCAAGGAAAACTATATTTCCAAATACAAAAACGACGATAGCCATTTGATCAGCCATTTCTGCAATTTCAAAAGGCGTATTTTGATAACCGCCAAGCATAATTGGATATAAACTGAGTAAAATTAATTGGCCAACAGAAACTAACGTCCAACTAATCTTTTTAAAGTTAATAGCGAAATAAATTGCTCCAATTGCAATCATAGTCATAAAAACAAACTCAGCTTTCCAATGGCTTGCATAAATATCCCAATTCTCGTTTATATAATTATGTCTTTCAACGGGATCTAATGGCGCTTTACTCGAAAGATAAATATAAATTCCAATGGTAATGTTTACCAACAAATTTCCGAATATCCAAAGTGCTTTTGCTAATTTCATATCTTCTTATTCATAATGAATACCAACGTGTTTGAGTATGATTTCGTTGCGCGTTGTAGCAACTAATTTAGCAAATACAAACCGAATAGACACGAACGAAGTGAACTGTGCTTTAGCAAATTTTCAGAAGTAGGGGAAACGGCGCCGTTTCTTATAGCCATTGTTGGTGGTTCGTGCTTTTATTACCTATATTATTTTACTTTTTTGTGTACTGCTGAAATTTTGAAGTTATTCGAGTGATATTAAAGACCAATGAATTTAAATGGTTTAGTATTTACAAAATCACCAGAAGTTTCTCCACAATATGTTTTGTTGTTTGACAATTCTAATTTTCTAACACTTGCCTCTTTATTGAAATCTATTTTTTTTAAATCAACCCAAAATGCGTTCGGGGTAAGTGCTGTTTCAAAATAATAAACTAAATTCTTTTGGTCGGCTACGGCTCTCCATCTGGTTGTCGATAGATTAGGATATCCTTCAATTTCAAATCCGTAGGGAACTGACACATTTCGTATCACACTAAAAACACTCGCTACCGCTACACGAGTATTGTCGGTTTGTGGTATTGCGTTGATAAAAAAATTAGCTCTTACAAAACGGTCTGAAGCAGTTACAGAACCTGGAAGAAAGGTTTTTCCCGGAATATTTTCCCAGTACTTGGCGATGGCCAATTGTTGCTCGTAAGGCGGGTCATTGGTCATTACCGTATAAGAAGAATCGTGATGAATAACCAATTTTCCTTTAATGTATTCGAGAATGGCATTATCTCCTTTTGCATCGGAAATAGATAAATGAACAGTTGTAAATTTGTTAGTACCAGGTATAAAATCAGACACTACTGCAAATGTTTCTTTTTCTAAAGCGGAAACAGCTTCTGCAACAGTAGCGAAGTTGTCCAAAACATATTGTGCCCAAAGAGAAATTGCCATTCCTTTTTTACTGCCTTCTTTTTCGAAAGTTGGATACTCGGATTCAACCAACCAAAGCATATTTGCCACCAAACCCTTTTCATTCATCCCGTCTGTAGTAGATATATCCCAAGAACTAACTGCTAAACTTCCATATTTGGAAATCCATTCAATTGAATTTTTGCCGACTTCTCCATTTCGTTTTATTCCCCTTGGAAAAATCCATTGGTTTGCTGGAATCTCCAACGAAAAATCCATTGTTCTTCCAGTAAGTACAGTATTGTTTGGTCCTTTGTACACCACTCTTGTACAGGCTCTTGATTCAGGGATATAACCAATAGTCATAATCAGTATTGACAAAGTAAGACTAATTGCTTTTCTTATAAAATTGTCTTTTTTAATTTTTGGTTTTTTACTTTTCATATTTCTCTTGTTTTTTTGGTTTACGTATTCTTTAGGCATGACCACCAACGAGAATGTGTATGATGTGTTGCGTTGTGCTAGCAACTAAGTTAGTAAAAAGTCACGAACCTGAGGAAAATCCGTAGGATTTTCCAAGTAGGCTAGAAGCAGCAATGCATGATACACGTTGTTAGCTTTAGTTTTTTATTTGTCATTTATAAGAAAGGTGTTACAAATATGGAAATCAAGAAGTTCATATATGCTTCTCCAAAGATTGACAACCAGAAATAGTCAGCAAAGAAAAAAATGCCAAATACCGCAATTACAGATAACAGATCAATAAGAACAACTTTTTTGTAACGAACTAAATCAAAAACAAATAGTGTAATAGCAGGCAATACTTGAAGCCCCTTATTGAATAGTTGACTAGTCTGCATATTTAAATCAAACGACATTCGAAAAATAGCTGCACTCATCAGCATAACCATGCCACCTAACATTAATCGTTTATGAAGAAACGCTTTTTTTTCTATAGATAAATGCGAAAGAAAATAATATATAACCTGAAAATAATCTAAAAACATTGTGTCCGGCACCATCAATTGTTGTAGTACCTGCATACACTTTATAAATTGAAGGGAAAATTCCAGTTGGAATCATTAGAATAAAAATAAAAAGCCCGAAAATTCCGAGCGATTGATGGATTCGAAAATTTTTGTATCGAATTAGAAAAACCTGAACAACATATAAGAGTGTCCAAATTGTGAAAACAATTCCGTGAATTACAAGGTGATTAGGTAATGGGTCAGGGTTTTCAAAATATTTTGAAAGGTAAAATGAAGGAGCAAAACCCCAAAATACAGTTAGCAAATACCATATTCCACTTGCTGTAAAAAATTTGTGTTCTGCTTTTGATTTCATTTAAATTAAAGCTAACGGTTAGTATAAGAATAGTAGCGGATTTTACGCATTAACTTATCAATTAAACACAGATTTTATTCGTAATTACCTACTTTTATGTTAGCGTTTAACGCGCTTTTATACAATGTTACCAATCGTATTTATTCGTCATTGTCTAAGCTTTCTATCTTTAATCTGGCGTGTTCGTTATGAGGATAGAGCTCAAGTGATTTTTTATAATTTTCGATTGCTTTTTCATTATCGCCCATTGCTTCATAAGCCTCTCCCAAGCTATCATAAGCATTAAACGAATCAGGAAAATTTTTTGTATTCAAGATGAAAAATGCTAAAGCCTTGGACTTGTCCATTTCATCTCGACTTTGAAGCATTCTATAACCTATTCGATTCACTAGATGCTCCGGTGGCCTAAAATCCCATGAAAGCCGGTGAGAAAGTGACTGAAAATGTTGAATTAGTTCCTCTATGCTTTCCACATTGCGATAGGAAATTCCGTAGCCTTCAAAAATGGTTGAAATGCCATTATAAAAAGCTATAGGTGGAACAGACCCATGGTTTTCATTTTCAAAGTACTCCAATTTTGCAGGAAATCCACCTTCACATTTACTGTTCAATGCCTCGTATAACCTTATATGACGATCACGATTTCTGAAATTTATTTTGCCCCAATTTGCAGTTGCTATGTAAATGAATCTTTCAAATGATCGACTAGTCACGGCATCTAATTTTTTGTCCATTGTTTTTTCGTCCCATGTGCCAAAGCTTGGGTCAACGGCAATGAATGCATTGAAAGGAGTCTCTTCTTTCATATAGGCATGAGTAGCCAGTAAACCACCTAAAGAATGTCCAAAAAGGATTCGATAAGGGCCTGTTCTATACTTTTGATCCATTTCGGGAATAAGTTCATCTTTCAAAAAACTTAGAAAGCTTTCTCCACCACCTGAATTATTCTCTCTTACGGTAACAATTTTGTCCGGTGTATAGTCTCTTCTTCTATCAACATTTTGAATACCAACTACAATCATCTCTGGAATTTTCCAACTTCGGTATATATCGGAACTCATATAGTTGACCATACCTGATATTGGTTTAAAGTGTATATTCCCATCAAGTAGGATGAGCAACGGGTATTTCTTATAGGATGATCCTTCTTTGCTGTAAGATTCAGGTAGGCTAACCCAATATTCTCTATCTTCATTCAAAATATTGGAGTGGAGTATATGTTTAGTGCCGATTACAATTTGGCCTTCATCTTGTGATTTTACCTGATTAACCCCAATTAGTAAGAATAGTACTATAATAATTTTTTTAATCATTCTGTTGGTTCTATATGATTGGTAATGAATGGGCTATGATTTCTTTGGAGGTAGAAAATTATTAGATTTTCAACTGCAGCAAATCAGTCGTTTTAAAGTTACAATTATTTATTGATGTTCATTCCTAGCAATGGATTATAGCCGTTGTTCTACGCTGTTTTATTTTAATATCCTTGTCTTTTTACCTTTACATTTTAAGCTCATTAATTCTATTTTCTTATTCTGAGATTTTCTGAACCATTAGTTGGATTGATTAGCCTAAAAGGCCTTTCATGAAGCGGTAATTCTCTTTTGTTCTTTTTTAGGATGAATTGTGCGGTATCATTTCCCATCTTACCATTCCAAACAAGAGAATCTCCTGAAATATTATTAACCCCTTTAAACACCACCAAACTGTCTCTAATAAATGTTACTGTTAATTGGTTTAAGCTGTCAATTTCAAAATGGGCTAATTGCCGTATAGTGGTGCCAAGTGATACATGACCGTCACTAGACTTGCCGTCTAGGCTTTTGTTTACCACAATTTGGTTCCATCGTTCAGTGTCAAAGTAATTGGTGTTTTCTGTACCATTGACTTTAAAAGAATAGACATCATAAGCACCTTCAATAGCAATGGGTGAGTAGCTGTTCAAACGATTGTACAAATCGTAATTACGTTGCACTATAAAAATAAGAGCAAAGACAATAAAGCCATACTTTAAGAGTAATCGTGCCTTCTTTTTCCAAGGTGTTTTGATAGTTAATTCAGACACTTCAATTGTAGAAGATTTGCCGAGAAGAAGAAAGTCGATGAGTTTAGGGATATATTTTACTAGCAGAAACAATCCCATGATCATTAATAGTGTAGAAAAAGTTTTTACCCCAACACCATAAAAGTAATTATACATCAAAATTTGACTCATTACCCCAACAAACAGGAGTAAACCAAGCACTAAAGTTCTTCGGAACATGATCAATATTCCTGCTATAAACTCAAGAAGACCACCGATAAATTGATATGTCGCCGAGTAACCCACAAATGTCCATACCAGATCCATAGGATAGAAATCTCCTAACGGGGTGTAGAAGTAACTCAGCTTAGGATAAACCATTTGATTTAAAAAAAGTTTATTAACTCCATATAGAAACATAACTGGGCCTAAAAAATACCTGATTCCGATTTTTGTCCATAGCAGTAACTGCGAATAGTTTTTTCTTTTATCGACAACTAGGAAAATTAAGGCTACTATAATGGCTATTATGATATATGCTAAGTGCTGAATCCAATCATCTAAGGTATCTCCGCCTCTTGATACTTGGTGAGTCCATTTTGGAATGTCATGAAGCCGAAGGATATAATTTTGAACAAAAAATGACGGATAATAGTAACCATCAGTACTTCTTATAAAAAAATTTATAAAAGAAGGGATGATTTCCAAGGCAAAAAAAGCCGAAAAGAAAAGTATTGTAAACTTTTTTAATCGATTCCATTCTTTGACTGCATTGGTAGTCATAATTTGAGAATTTTAAGTTTTAAGATCTATTTAAAAATGGCACACAACACAAGGGTTAAACCTCTCCTTACGTCGAGACAGGCTTTGTTCTGGTACGAGAATGAAAAGATAATAAATTCTAAAACAATAATTAGAGAAGAGGACTTCCTTATACTCTCTAATTATTGGTCGTCAAATAGCCTCGCGAGGCGAGGTGTATATTGTAGAATTTATTAGATTGGGAATTCGAGGGCCAGGGCCACATGCGCAGCATTGGCTATGCCGAATCTTGATTTAGCTAGCAAATCTTCGATTTCATGAATATATATTTATTAAAACAGAAGTTCCATGAACTAAATTACTTTTAACCGACGATGTCGCACGTTTTATTCGCCATGATTTTATTTTTTGAGCTCATGAATCTCGCGGGCTCGATTTGGCTCGAAGCCCGCTAAAGGCGATAGTCTATTGATTTGCTGTTAGTGTAATTTGGTTTACTCACGTCAGTTAAATTAAGGAACAATGAGTTCGTGAATACAAGGTATTTAACCCTTGTGATGATAACACATTTACTTTAAGATGCTTTGTCTGCGAAGCAGCGCAGATTAAAGTTCGCCTTTGGCGACCCGAGCGGAGCGAATAGATGAATACCTATTTAATGCAATAAAAGTGACATGAATAATGTGTTATCATAGGCTCGGCTATACATAGTGTGGGATTTCAAGGCACTTCACTGTCCGCCCACCGAAAAGCTTGTTTAATGTAATTAATTTCATATCAGCACTATAGCCCGCATTACGTATAGCCATTGTTATGCGTTCGTTATTTATTTTTCTGTTCATCTTCTTTTCGTTTCTTACTCATACCAATTATAAAAAATAATCCACCAACTGCGACTAATACAGTTCCTAATGAACCAACAGTATCTTTTAGTGTTGTTGTAAAAGTAATACCAAGTGCTATAATAATTATTCCGATAAAAATAAATCTCCTATAATTTCCAGTGTCTTTACCCATTTGAATTCTCTTTTTTATATTAATTATTCCAATTCTTTGTCAATTCGTTTTTTGCCTAAAAATGATAGTAAAATCCAAAATCCCATTAGAAGTCCAATAATGGCTGCAATAATTTTAAGTTTGTCAAACACCTGTTCTAATGTTAATACCTGACTTTGAAAAATATTATACTTCGCAAATGTGAAGACACTTCCAAGAATGACAAATCCCAAATAAATCAGTATCATATTCTTAACTTTTAATTTTCTGATTGGTAAAGCACCAAAATATAAAAGAGCACTTATTAAAAATATTGAGTTTATTGTCATGATGATTGCAATATCTTCAAAATTTCCAATGTTTTGTCCAAGAGAAAATTGCCTGTATATTACAATACCCTGCATAGCAATTATTGTTAAAAAATACATTACTGCAATCACTTTAAAAGCGATTTGCTTATTTCTTTCGTCCATATTAAGAAATGGCTTTTTATTTTTCCTCTTCATACCAGAATAAATCGTTTAATGTCCTATCTAACGCTTTTGCAATATTTATGCATAAATTAAGAGAAGGATTATATTTGCCCTTCTCAATCAATCCTATTGTTTGTCGGGTAGCATCAACCAAATCAGCAAGGTCTTGTTGCGAAAGTCCTTTTTCTACTCGTGCTAATTTGATTTTTATATTTACCATGTCACAAATGTAATATAAATATTTCAAAATGTAATATATATATTGCATTTATTTCAAATATATTTCAGAGTAACTTATTTTTTGTTTAGGATTTCATTTGATTAATTGGATTTTGTCTTAATGACGCACAACAGTTTTGGCTATGGTTTCGTTACGGAATGGTACGCGAGTATCATTCCGCCGACACGAGCATGTAGTGCGAACTGTGCGTAGCAAATTTTCGTAAGTAGGCGAGAAGCCAGCAATAAAATATAAACGTTGTTGTGCTTTCGTTATTTTTTACGGTTTTCCAATTCGTTGTTAACCATTTTTAATGTCTTTTCAGTTTTTTCTTTGAATATCATTAAATTTCGTTCGTATGCCAAATTCAAAAGTTCTAAATGGTAAAATGGTCCTAAAACTTTTGGGTCATTCAATAGATGCTTGTAATCATAAGCTATCATCAATCCTCCAAAACCCTCTGAAATTTTAGTAATTTTAAAGTTATCGTATATATTTTCGGCTTGTATCAAACCTAATTGTTCAATTCTAGAAAGAATTCCATTTATATCTGCCAATTCTGTTGTGTAGTGTTTCGTGATTCGTTTTCTTAATTCAGTGTTTTGAACAATATCAAAACCTCTTTCTTTTAATAACTCAAATCCAGAGTTGTTAAAAGTTTTGTAACCCCTATGATAGTATACATCCATAAATAAGCTGTCCAGTTTTTTATCATAAGGCAACTTGTTTTCAATATGCAATATTACCTCTCTACTATGAAGTATTTTATTTTCTAAACTTTTTAAGTTAATAGATAAAACAGATATATCCTGATTAAGCGCCACTTGTATTTCAGAAAGCGTTTCTAACTCAGCTAATCTTAATTTTCTGTTCTCATTCCAATTGTTTATTCCTAACGCAATCAAAATTCCAACAACTACAAGAACAATCTCTCCAATTGCATATTTAAAATACTTTCCGGTTTTGTTTTCACTCATAAGCTTATATCTTATACGTCTGAAAAATTTAATCATAAATCTAATTTAAGCATTAAGTTTGTCCGCAAGCGCCGCCTGCCCGCTAAAGTTTTTTCATCGGGACAGATAGTGATGCAGGGCTATCTTATGCCTGCCCCTCAGCGCTGGCTCCTCTCTAAAAATGTCTACTAGACATTTTATTAACGTTCGGTCCCCACCGGACATTTAATTTACTATGTAAATCTTGGCTCGATAGTATCATTGGTTAGCAGTTTGTCATAATTGTTGCCAACGGTTTCGGATTTGAGTAGTTGCGTGGTTTTGCACTTAACTTTACAAGTACACACAAAGCTGAAAATCCGCGAGACACGAGCACTTAGTGCGAACTGTGCGTTAGCAAATTTTCAGAGATAAGCGAGGACAAGCAATTACTTATAGCCATTGTTGTGCTTTCGTTATTCTTTCAGTTTTACTTCTTCTTCTAATAATTGATTGATTAATTTGTAAGTCTTCAAGATATGTTCCCCGTTTCTAACATTTTCTTGTAAAAAATAAACATTTCTTAAAAGTAAATTTTGATATTCTAAACTGCTATAGGCTTCTAAAAACAATTTATTTGTTTCAATTTCACTTTTGAAATCATTTTTAAGTGTATCAATGGAATCCACATTATAATAGCGATAAGGTATTAACTTCCTTTCTAAAACGGTTATTTCTTTATCCCAGAAATCAAGATGTCTTGCTTCATCTTCCATATAATCTAAGAGTATGTCATTCCAATCTGTAAGAAAATATTTTAAGGAATCATTTTCTACTTTGTCAATTTTCCCTGTTGATAAAATGGAATTCAAAATGCTTTTTGATGGGTTATAAGTCCTAACTCCAATTGCAGTGGGTCTAAATGTTAGGTTTGATTCTGTCAAATTAGGATCTGAGATTTTGGATATAAAGGCAACCCATTTTAAGGTCGTATTTATTTTGAATTGATGATGCTCTTTAAATACTTTGGTGTTTTTCGAGAACTCTTGTCTTAAATCCTTTAAAGCAGTTAATTCGCTTATCGAGTCTTTTCTTGACTCATTCCAATTATTAATCTGTAGCGCAATCAAAATTCCAAGAACCACAAGAACAATTTCTCCAATTGCATATTTAAAATACTTTCCAGTTTTTCTTTCTGAAAGTAAATTTTGTCTAATTTTTCTAAAGAATTTTATCATTGGTTAACGGTTGGTCATAATGAAGCACAACGAGTTTTTATAAGATTTGTGCGACGTAAAAATCGGAGATTTTTCCGCCGTAGCAATATTTTTGTTGAATGTTTGTCGGTTTGTACTAGTTCCGATTTGAGCATAAATTTTATGAGGTGTTGGCAACTGGCTTTTATTTTTCCAATTTCAATTCGTTAATATTTACTTTCAGCCTTACTGTCTTTCTATTATTATAAATTCCAAATTCGACTTCAAATTCTCTTTCATATTCTTTTATTTCAGTCCATTTAATAAACTTTGGATTATAAAAAGGTCCAATTTCGAAAAGATTCTGATTCGGTTCTTCGTCAAATTCAGAAACCGCAATTAACAAGTTATGTGAAACTTCACAACTTTCTAATCCTGCGCTTCCGGTTCCGTTGTCGATTGTATATATTTTTACGGACAGATAATTTTCTCTATTCTCTCCAATTAGTTCTGAATTATTCAGGACTTTAGTTAGTCGAGAATTTTCTGATTTCTCTATCTTCAGTTTATTCTGCCCGAAAGATATTTGTGTCAAACAAATTATTAAAACTAATATTAATGTTGATTTTATTTTCATTTTTCAGCTTGTTGCCAACACAAGGGTTAAACGTAGTTCTGGTACGAGAATGAAAAGATAATAAATTCTAAAACAATAATTAGAGAAGAGGACTTCCTTATACTCTCTAATTATTGGTCGTCAATTAGCCTCGCGAGGCGAGGTGTATATTGTAGAATTTATTAGATTGGGAATTCGAGGGCCAGGGCCAAATTACTTTTAACCGACGATGTCGCACGTTTTGGCTCGAAGCCCGCTAAAGGCGATAGTCTATTGATTTGCTGTTGGTGTAATTTGGTTTAACCCTTGTGATGATAACACATTTACTTTAAGATGCTTTGTCTGCGAAGCAGCGCAGATTAAAGTTCGCCTTTGGCGAATGTGTTATCATCGTTTTTGTGTATGGTTAGTTGCGTGGTTAAGCAACTAATTTAGTAAACAAATACGAACCCATGAAAATTCCGAAGGAATTTTCCAAATAAGCACTTGCCAAAGCAATTAATTATACACGGTGTTGGCAATAGTTTTTCTGCCACTTGTTATTGAGTCCAAGACTTTTCTTAACTTCTCTAAACTAATATCGTTTGCGATTACTTTCCCTTTTTCATCAACTAAAATATTATAAGGAATAGCAAATATGCCATACTTATTTGCCAAATTCCCTGCAAAACCTTCCGTGTCAATTACGTTCTCCCATTTTGGTTTTTCTGTACCCATAGCTTTAAGCCAATCATCTTTTTTTTCATCGATGGATACACCAAGAATTTTTACTCCTTTTTCCTCGAAGTCATTGTTTATAATTGTCAATTCTGGAAATTGAGCTCGACAAGGTTTACACCAAGCAGCCCAAAAATCGATAAATAGAATTTGTCCTCTAAAATCTTTGGTGCTTATTAAATCATCCTCTTTATTTGGTAAGACAAAATCATAAATTGAATCATTGACTTTTATTTTATATTCTGGGAAAGCTTTAAATTTTATAGATTTAATAGAAAAAGGGTCTTGAGACTTAATGTTAAGCTTATTATATAATTGTCCGATTTGTTCTTTACTTAAAATAGTGTCATTTGAAATTTCAGAAAGTAAATCTCCTGAATATCTATGATTTGGGTTTTGAGTTATGATTTTTTGTAGTTTTTCATAAAGTTCTTTTTGCCAATCTTTGTCAGAGGAAAATTTTTGTTTAAAATCCTCAAAATCTTTTACTAAAATTGAGGTTTTAGTACCAGTAATCCTATTTATAGTAATCCAATAAATATTGTATTCTTTAATTTTCTTTTTTGAGATTGTTATTTCGGTTTCTATTTCCTCATTTTCAAGGTAAAAATTCTTCTCGTTTGCTGAAATATAATTTGTGCTGTAAGATGCGCTAATTGGGTAAGAAACAGAACCTTTAAAAAACGCTTTTCCATTTGTTACTAAAGAACTGTCTTTTATATTATCATAATTTAGATATAAATATCCTTTGTAATCTCCATTTACTTTCACTTCAAGATTAAATTCATTTGGTTTATCTTTTTTACAAGAAATGAATAATAATATTAGAATTTGAATATATTTCATACTGTTTTTTTTAATTATTGCCAACGGTAAATTGTATGAGTAGTGGCAGATTGCGTGGTAGTTTCCTATCAAACCGCTACGCAGTTTGGGCGGGCTACAAACCTTGATATTTAGCACTTTGCCTGCCATTACTTATACAAAATGTTGTGTGCAGTTATTATTCATTATAATTTTCTTTAATCACATCACCTAATTCTGTCATTAATTCGATGAATCTACCTAACTCCGAATTAGTTAGTTTGTATTTTCTTCCAATCAAATAATTTAATTCAGGTACTTTTTTTACACAATCAGAATCTACAACTCCCATATTATGCTCAAAAATGTGTCGAATTTGAAAATACTTTATTAAACTATTAAAATCAGAATGTCTGTCTGAAATAAAGTTGTCCATTTTCTCATTCAGAACATATAGGTTCTGAAATAGATTTTGGGGCTTTGAAGGATAATGGTCAGGTTTTTTCTTTCTTAATTCTTTACCTAATCCATCAAATGCTGAAATACCTGTGGTCAAAATTGAGCTTAATGAAATCTCTAAAATATCCTCTGGAATCTCAGGTTTTGAAAAAATATCCAATTTCTTTTTAATTACTTCAAGTGATTTTTCATAAATAAGAAATGCATTAGTTTCATTACAGTCTGGACAATTTGAAAATACACCATAAATAGCAAATTCAAGTCCGCAATTATCACAAGTCAAATTTGTTTCTAGCTCTTTCTCAGTGTAATATTTGATTGGAAATCTAAAGTTATGACCTGTAGTTTTCACCTTGAATTGAATCAAGCTATTTCTTGAACTTCTTTCTAATTGTTTAAAAGAGTTTGTTAACTTATCAAGTTGTGGTTTTAGAATTTTATTAAATGCTTGTTGCATAGCTATACTCCGAGCATATTCCAATTGTGCTTGAGTCCAAAATGTATCAGATTTTCCTTCGTATTCACAGTATGGACAGTGGCAATGGTCTGTTTCTAATCCAGTGCCTGGTTTTAATTTAAAATATTGTTCGCACTCTAAGCATTCTCTGCCTAACATTCCATTCTCATCAAGAGGTATATTAATTGATATTTTTAAATCTCCCATATCCTTATTATTTTCTCCCAATAACACTTACTATTGGTTCAATATCTGAATCAATTAAATTCACTCCAAATGTAGCTTGTCCTAGTGCTTTTATTTTTCGGATTCTTTCTTTTACAACAATTGCATTAATTCTTTGAGGTTTTGATGCAAATTGTTCTTGAGCAAGAAAGGTTATAATTCCTTCTTTAGATAAGTTATTCGCTAGATTTTCATCAAGAGTCTCAACTATTATTCGAAGTAGTTTTAATATATCAATTGTTTCTGATTCGCCAAAATCTAAAACATCAGTACTTTCAAAATCTAAACCAGTTAGTGTATGACTCCAATATGAATTAAGATTCGCACCTTGAGTTTGAATTAGATTGCTCATAGGAGTTGAAATTGAATCTGCAATATGCGTAAATAAGTTTCTTCTTAACCTTATGTATTTTATTGTATCTATAAGTTCTCGTGGTGGAAGAGTACAACTTGATGAGTTTAATGTAAGTATATATTTTTCTTCTAATTGATTATCATTTGTAACTACATATGTGCTAGGATTAAATTGACTTAAAATATCAAGGCTATCTCGCAAATAATAACTTGTCACTTCGTAACTTGTAGAAATGTAAGCTCCAAATGTGAATTTTTCATTGAGTTCTTGAAACTTAGGGAGTTCATTTATTGTAACATTAATTCTCGGAGCCATTACATTGTTTGCAAACAAGTCAGGCGTATAAAGTTCACCAGCCTTTGAGCCAAAATCATTTAGTCTTTTATTTAATTCATTTCGATTAAATTGGAAGAAACATAATTGGTCATTTAATGAAGCTAGTCTATCAATATATTTTTTGAGTAATGAAGTTTTCATATTTGTATCTCAGTTTCATCTTTGGTTTAATTGCACACAACGCCCTGCTAAACGCAGTGACGTTCTGGGTTAAAAATTTATGGTGACTGAAAGTTACATATAAATTTTAAAGACAGGCAGAACGTTGCCAAATTGCTTTTAGGAATTGTTGGGTCGGGTTTTTGGTGTTTTCAAAGTTGTGGCCTAAGGCTTTGAGTCCCAACCGATGTTGCAATTTGGTTTAGCAGGGCGTTGGGACGGATGTCCAAGGGGCGGGAATTGCGCAGCAATGTAGCGACTTGGTAGAAGCCGCAGGCTTTAAATCCGTCCCAACGGTCAAGTATAAGAATAGTAGCGGATTTTTATGCACTAACTTTTTGGTGTATTCCTGTTGGTTGGTTGATAGATTTCATTCTCGTTTTAGCACTTAAACCGCTATTGTTTTTATACATTGTTAGCTGCTGGCTTTAATCAGTTATATTGTTTTCATAAATGTGGTTGTAGTTTTTTTTCTGCCACATTTTATCATTGATAATGCAGAAAACGGTGAATAAAAATGCCAATACTGTTAATATTATTTCTGAATAACCGAATGCCCTACTTATATTATTTACCGTGGCGTGTAATAACATAACTGCGAGAACAGAATACGAAGATTTATTATATAACCAAGTAAAAATAATAGTAAGTGGAATTGTCCATGCAAATCTTGGAAGCAGGTCTACAAATCCACCAGTGGAATAGAATCCATTATAATGCAATGGAAGATGCCACAGGCTCCACAAAAATGAGATTGCTAAAGTACCAATTAAGGGATTATATTTTTTTTGTAATTCTTTTTGTAAGAAACCTCTCCAGCCAAATTCCTCATTACCTCCAAGAAAGAAAAAAGAGCTAAAAAACCCTACTAGAAGAATAGGTTCGGGCTTTACTACAAAATCGGTAGTTTCCATTCCTAACACATCACCCATAAAGTAGCTACCTAGACATAGTAAAATAAGTAAAAAAACGCCAATTATATACCACTTTACTTTTCCCTTTTCAAAAAGCGAAGACTTGATATAGTTTTCTTTCAATTTTAAATTGGTAGCATTACTAAAATTAATGGCTAAAATAAAAAGAACTATCCCAAAGCATATATAACCCAAAATACTTACTTCATTTAGATCTGGCACGTTTCCATTTATATCATGCCATCCATTATTTACAAAATACAATCGCAAAAAGAGCACCAATGCAGTTACTATAAAAACGGTAAAAAAAATTGGTTTGGAGTCGATTTTGATTTTTTCAACTGAATTTATAATGGTAATTAGATAACCAGCAATTAAAGGACCACATAATCCAATAAGGATCATGGCAAATCCTATATCTTTTGGCAACGATACGATGACTGGTAAAAACCAAAAGGTAAAAGAAATACCAAAGGTTAGCACAATAAAGCTCAATATTGGTTTCGTCTTAAATAGTGCTTGCATTTTTGATTTTTTAGTCGGTTTATTTTTCAGCTTGCAGCTAACGCCTAGGCTATGATTTCGTTGCGTGTTTAAGCACAAACCTTTCGGTTTATCTCAGAAAATAAATATATAAAAAAGCCAATGAATTAAACACTTTGAAGCAATTAATTATATACGGTGTTGGCGGTAGTTGTTTATTTCGTTTTACCGTCGACTAGCTTTTCGTATCCTACATCATTCGGTTCCCACAATTCAATTTTATTTTCCTCATTGTCCATAATACAAATTGTCTTACCGTTTCCTTCAGTCATTATAATTTGAGAAAAGGCAAGGTTTTTTATTAGCCGTCTGAATTTATGAATTCCATTTTATTCCCATAGCTATTCAAAAATCCTTGTTTTAAATTCAGTTCGCAATTGATTAAAATTTAGTTTTGGCTTTTTACAAATATAAATTGTTTGCCACAATTTTTTTTCGTTATCAGCATACGGATTATAAATTCGCTTTACAGCTACAACAGAATAAAAGAAGGACTGAAAAAAATCAATTCCTGCTTCCCCGTTTGAAAACGCTAAAATCGTTTTAGGTAATTCGCCTTTTTCTGGTGACCAAAGGTAGAAACTGCCGTGGTATGAAATTGCTTTTGGCAGTTCGTAATTTTCCCTGAAAAGGTTTACACCACCTGCTTGACTATAATGTTTGCCCCAAATCAAACAATCCTCCTTTTCGTTAAGTGGTAGGCTATCATAAACGGCTTGAAGTCCGTCCATAGTTTTTTCCCATTTTGATTTCGAGTAGTACTCCTTATATTCTATTTGGTAGCGATTGTCTTTTTTGTCTATTCCTGCGAATTTGATAAATGTGTCCAACGGCAGGACTGCTAACCCAAATGGAATCAACATAATTCCTGCCAAAAAGAGAAGAGCCGTTGTTGGATATAAAATCCAATGTCGTTTTGACAGAATTCTTTGCTCAAACCAAATGCTCCCAAATATTATCAACGTTATCATTGCGGGATACATATAGTAAGCTTTACTTTTGTTCAACGCCAAGAGCATTAAGGAAATGATGATTGTAAACGCAATTGGTCGATAATAGGTTGGATTGTTTTTTGTTCTAAACATATAGAATAAACCACCAAGCCAAAAAAACATTGTTACTGGATTTAAGGATATGATTATCATTTCAAGAACTCCCAAAATCGTCAATTTGTCCAATTGGGTTTCATAAAGGCGCGAGAACATATCAAGTACCGGAAATCCGTGTTTGTATTGCCACAGAACATTTGGGGCTATAATTAAAATGAACAAGAGAATATATTTCCAAATGTCTTTTTGCAAGATTTCTATTCGTGTCGGCTTGTAAAATAGCAATCCTCCAAGTCCTGCAATAAAGAAAAGAATATCATATTTTGTAAGGAAGCCAAAACCAACACAGATTGTTAGATAAAGTAAATATTTTTTGTCAAAGCTTGTAACATATCTTACCAATTGATAAAACGAAAGAAGCCAAAACAACTGAGTAAATACTACGGGCTGAAAGAGTTGATGGCCTCGACCGAAAGCGGGTGCTGTCAAAACACAAAGAAGTACAATAAAAACCGCTTTTGATTTACCTCCCAATTTAACTGTTGTAAGTGCGATTAATATTAAAATCAATAAAGAAGCAATGTGTGAAAAGATGTGATGAACAAATACGGATTGGGAATGAAATTGATTTTGGATAAAAGCCAACCAACCAATTACAGGTGGAAATTCCATATATCCCATACTTGGATAGTTTCCAGTTTCAATGTGTAATAATTCGTCCCCTTGAAATCCTGAATTAGAGTCAGCAATTAGATGAAGTGTTAATTTCAAAACACAAAAAAAGCC
Organism: Winogradskyella aurantia; assembly: GCF_002266855.1. Lineage (GTDB taxonomy): Bacteria > Bacteroidota > Bacteroidia > Flavobacteriales > Flavobacteriaceae > Winogradskyella > Winogradskyella aurantia. The sequence continues at coordinate 526,025 of NZ_NGJN01000002.1, forward strand.
TATGATTAAAAATATATTTCTATTCAGCATATGTTCAAATGCCAGGTAACGGTTTGGCTATGAGTAGTATCAAATTTTTTTCTCACAAACCTTTCGGCTTTGCACTGACCTTTGTTTTATATTTATACTCTCGTTTTATCACTTATACCGCTATTACTTATACTTATTGTTGGCGGTAGTTGTTTATTTCGTTCTACCTTCGACTAGCTTTTCGTATTCTACATCATTCGGTTCCCACAATTCAATTTTGTTTCCCTCATTGTCCATAATATGCACGAATTTACCATATTCAAACTCTTCAATACTATCTAAAATAGTTACTCCGTTTTCCTTCAATTTTGCTAAAAGTTTTTCGAGGTGTACAACTCTATAGTTTATCATAAACTCTTTTGTGGATGGCTCAAAATGCGTTGTTTCTTTAGTAAACGGACTCCATTGGGTAAATCCTTTTTTTGTAGCATCACTTCCTTGATACCATTCAAAATTTGTTCCCCATTTGTCTGTGTTTAGTCCTAAATTTTTTTGATACCATTCTTTGGTTTTTTCAGGGTTTTCAGTTTTGAAAAATATGCCTCCAACACCTGTTACTCTTGGTTCATCATTATTCATAGTCTTTTCTTTTTTAGTTTCTGTTTGTTTTTTTGTTTCATTTTGTTCTTTACAACTTATCGTAATTAATAATAACAAAATAAATAGTATTTGATGTCTTATCATATCGTTATTATTTTAAATTTCAATTAACTTTTCGGATTACGAAATTTAAGCTATCAATTATTTTAGAACTTGAAAGATTCCTAATAAAGCCGACAATATTACCAACCAATGGATAATGATGTTTAGATATAATTTTTTTCTGAAAACATAAATAATTCCAAAAATAATACCAGTAATTAAGAACCACCAAAATTGGTCTATTGATTTTAATCCGTGCTGAAAGATAAAAGGAATTGAAGCTATTAAAACTGCTAACCATTTATTGATTTTATTGCTAACCAACGCTTTTATTGCAAATCCACGATAAACAATTTCCTCCGCTAAACCCGCTACCAAGCCCATAAATATAAATATGACCCTTGATGTGGTTGTTTTTGGTGTTAAAGAAGATAAAGCTTTTAACTTTTCGGTGTCTATGATTGAGTTTGAAAGGGCTATCTCAATAAATGCTAACAATCCAAAAGCAAAAATTAAATAACCTAAAATCAGATAGATAGTTTTCTTCTTATTAAACGTTAAACCGATTTCGCTCCATTGCCAACCAGATGATTTCAAAATTTTGGAAATAATCACGATTTGTAATAAGTACCATCCGATTATTATTATCCAAAACGTGTTGAAAAAATCAAGACCGAAAGCGGTTATTAAATGACGATTTAAAAGTAGTAAGGATATTAATGTCGCTATTATTGGAAACCCAATAAAAACCGTTAGTGTCTTTGAAAGAGACATTGCCTTAGGAAATTCTGTCTTTTGCATTTTTTTAGTTGTTTGGCTGATTATTGTTGGTTAATTGTTTTGCTATTGACGTCAATATCATTCTTTATTAAGAAAACAGAATAATATATAAGCCAAAAGAGATAGACAAATTCAGTAACTCTTTGTAGTATTCCTGCTATAGGGCTATTGGCATTACCGAGAAATATCATACCAAAAAAGAATCCAATGAAACTAAGAATAATCGAATTGTTTGATATTGTTTTAAACTTGTCAATATTTTTAAATCCGAAACCTATAAAGTATAAGCTTAACGGTGTCATTGTGTATGTTATAACGCTCAAAAGCGTATGAAGTGTTTGAGGAATACTAGAATCAGCGTAATCTCTATTACAACCATAATCGCAAGGAAAAACGCTTACTAAGGAAGTGAATATTCCGTAAAAGATGCCAAAACCAATAAATCCGAAAAAAGTGTATTTATAGTTATTGAACAGTCTAGCTTTTAAAAAGCAAAATACGCCAATTAAAAGACCACTTGGAACATATCCATACCATCTAAGTAGATGTCCATATTCAGTTCCAGATGCATAAGATTCGCTAATGTATTGAGAGATATGGCTATAACCTTCAAAGACATAACCACCTATGATTGTTGTAATTATGAACAATACCGCTCCTAAAATGCCGATATAATTTGAAAGTTTATTGTAATTCATTTCTATTTTAGATTAGGTTTGTTTTTCATACCAAAAAGCACTCTTATAATTTTAAAAGGGTAAATCATAAAACGATATATAATTATGATTACTAAAAATGAGCTGATAAAAAGTATTGTCAACTTGGCTGGTATGTTTAAGTCCAGCTGAATGATATAATATGCAAAAACTACGATTACTGTTTGATGCAAAATGTAAAATGGGTAAATAGCTTCATTCATCTTTTTTAGCCATAGACTTGGTTTATTTAAGTGAATTTGACCATATCCTAACAATGCCAATACAAAACTCCAACCCAATAAACAGCACAAGCCATACCAAATATCCCAGCGAACAGAAATGCTTAAATGTGGTTCTACAACAGTATTTGGAACGAAATAGTAACCATAGAATAAAAATGAACTAACTATAAAGATGATTAAATGAAAACGTCTAAATTTTTTAAGATTGTCCCAAAATAATTGAGAGCTAGCAAACAGAATTCCAGCTATAAAAAAATAAGTATAAAAAAAAGTCTCAGATAAGTTTGTTAGCGAAGAAGAGCCTGTTGGATAATATCTTTTGAGGACAATGGTTAAAATTATTAATGGTAAACCTCCCGTTAATAAACCAACTTTGTATGAGGTCATTTTTGCAAACCAATTCCTAAAACGTTGGGATTTTTTAGACTTAAGAAAAATTATCAATGGGATTGCGACTATTGAAATTATATATAGGTTTTCTATAAACCAAAGATGATTTGTTTCAAATCGTCCGTCTGTATATATCTGCCAATAGGAACTAAATTCATTTATATATTGATAATAGGTTTGAGGTGGTACAATAAAAAGAACACCAAAAAATAAAGGAATTATAAGTCTGCCTGTCCTTTCTTTAAAAAATTGTTGCCAAGTACGTTTTGAAAATGCGAGTACCGTTCCTGTACCTGATATTAAAAAGAGTAAGGGTAGTCTAAATTGTTCAAAATAGACCATAATGTCGTCCAGTATTTTACTGGATTCGGAATTCATAATATGAAAACCATCGCCATTAAAAGGCATACCTATATGATGAAAATAGACTGCTAAAATAGCTATGACTCTTAGCCAGTCTAAATCGTATCTTCTTTTTTTAGTATCCACTAATCTTGTTTTGTGGGCAATTATAAAAACAAAATCAATGTGATTTCTGGTCAAGTGACAATTGACAAACCAAAGTGACGAAATGCAACCTTGTTATTTACTTATGTCTGAATAAAATCGATTAAAGTCTTCAATTTTAGACCGAGAAACTGGAACAGTTCCTTGAGGATAATCCTTTAAGCGTAGCACATAGCCTTGGGCATTTCCTGAAATAGATTCAATAGCTCTAAGATTTACGATGTATGAGCGATGCACCTTAAAAATGAATGGGAAAGAACTTAATTGTTCGTAAAATTCTTTTAAGGTTAGTCTTTTTAAGTGTTTTTCAAATCCGTTTGAAGTCGTGTAAAATATCTCGATATAGTTTCCGTCAACTTTTGCAAAAAGAAAAGTTTGTAAATCCAACTCAAAATTTTCTTCAATAATTGGCGTTTGAATTTGAGCAATTGTATTTACTTCCTTTGTGTTTTGTTGTTGAATTGGTAATTTTTTTAAAACGCTTGAGTGTTTGTAAATCAATCGTTCTAAATTGAGAGGTAAAATGATTATCAAAAGTAAACTGCCAACTAGAAAAGTATTCCGAATTTCTTCCCACAAGTATCTAAAAGACCAATTATCAGGATTAGTGTAAATAAAATCTCTAATAAGGAAGCTAGCAAGACCTATTAGAAACAGGATTACTGCCAAATGCAAAAACTCTTTGCCTAAAGTCCAGTTTTCAATTTTTTTGACGGATTTTTTTAGAAAAAAAACATAAACGAAAGCGACTGGTATCGGTATTACAGAATGCAAAACAACAATCCATAGACTATTTATTTTGTGTTCTGAAACATTTACAACAAATGGCTCAAATAAATAAGTAAATAGAAAACTAACTATTGCAAGACAACAAAGAATGAAAAGCACTTTTTTTAATTCCTCGTAATAAAAAGGGTAAGGTTGTTTTATGTAGGTTTCAATATTCATTTACTGTTCAAGGTCAATCCTGTTCGTTTTTTTTCAATTACCGCCAACGTTAAGTATAAGCGTAGTGCGGGATTTCACTGCAATCCATCTTTGTACTACACTAAACTTTAAAAGAAGCTAAAATACTCAATTTTAACGACTCAGCCCGCATTACGCTTATACAGTGTTATGCCTTGTTTTTTATTCCCATCTATGGTAAATCATTCTCGGTTATTCAATTTCAAGGTAGCATTACTCATTTTTTTTTCGACACTTAAAAATGGCTTATCACTATCAATTCGTTTCCCCTGCATCACTGTATCTACTTGTGAATCGGATGCCATGTATATCTTTGATTTAACAGGCAATTCAAATTTTACCTTTTGAAATGGCAAAAACCATTTTACGAGCGTGTTATTACCTTCCTGTTGCGGTTGGTATATTATTAAAGTGACTTTTTTAGGCAATATGCTATTGTTTTTCAAATAAAACTGAACTTTTGAAGTGTCTATTGCTATAGCTTCAGTTTGATAAGGCATTGAATAGACATTGGCTTGACCTGTAGCATAGTTGAACGACAAGAGCAGTAATAAAACCGCTGATATGTTTGCCATTTTTTTAACAAGCTTTCGGTTGATAAAGTAGTCCAGACTGAATTTTCCGGGGCCAAATAGTAAGATACAAAGGCACATTATCATGAAGAAGAACGAGGTTAATCCTGAGTTTCCAATATCTCCATTATGATAAATAAAGGTAGCTGTAAAAGTCACAAAGACATTTAATAGTGCGGCAGGTCGGGTCAATAAACCAAGCATCAGTAAAATTCCGCCAAAGAATTCAGACAATACCGCAACCCAGGCAAAGAAGGTTGGAAATGGAAACCCCATATTGGCAGTATCTTGAATGAACCACTCTTGTGGTCCCCAAATACCATTTTTTGGAAAGAACTTTTCAAAGACTGTGCAAAGTGCAAGTCCTACAAAGAAACGAAGGAGTAAGAAGCCAATATTTTGGCTTATAGAGTTTTGCTGATTTCCACCAAAAAGGAAGGCTTTAATTTTGTTGTTCATAATTACTACAGTTTAATTTGTGAGTAGCAAATATGAAGGCTTACAATTACTTAAACGCTTCAAATCTGGATTTGGGACATACTTTAGGAACAGCTATTAGACAGGTGGCGTCTTGCCTTGCGTCATCTTGACGAATTCCGAAGGTGTTACTCCGCAAGTGGACTTGAATACTCTGTTGAATGTAGATTTGGAATTAAAGCCACAGTCATACGCAATGCTTGTCAAGGTAAAGGTCTTGTTTTGACCTTCTTTGATTCTTTCTTTGAAAGCTGCAATTCGGAAGTTGTTCACGTATTGGTTGAAATTCAATTCTACTCTCTTGCTCAGTATGTGAGAGCAATGTTTTTCAGGAATCTCAAGGTATTTGGATAGAAGCTCAAGATTCAAGTCTGGATTCAGAAAAACCTTATCTTTAGTCATTAGTAATTCCAGTCTTTTTAGTAACTCTGACAATTCATTTTCGTCAATAACTGAATCTTTTTGGCTGGGTTTTGATGTAAATATCTGTAAAGGATAATATTGTTTGAAACCGTTTATTGAAATCCAAAACACAAAAGCGGAAAGCGTGAATGTATGAACTATGAAAAATGGGAAACTCGATAAAAAGGTAGGAGATGTGTTGTATTCTATCAATGAAAAACAAAATTCAATAACAGCAATCAATAACATTCCAGCTGAAAAATTCGTGAGCCATCTTTTAATGTCAGCTGTCCAAAAGTAGGCTTTGATGTCTTTTCTTTTCAAGTAGGATAAGGCAAGAATAGTATATCCAACCAAAAAAGTCGGGAAAAGAAAAGACTCTATTTGAAGGTATATCCGAAAGGCATTTTCATCATAGAGCATCGATTTGAATTCGACTGAACGGAATCCTATGAAAAAATAAATGACTACCTGTATGACTGGAATAACCAAATGAACCAAATCAGATTTATTCAAGCGATAGCTGAATTTAGACTTTACAAAAAGGTAAAAAAGAGGTGCTATACTTAATGAATAGTAAATTGGTATAAAGTATAATTGCTTAATTCTATTGCTGATTCCTGAAGTAACTAAGATATCATTGAATAATGTCAATCCCGAAAGAATGAGCAGGCAACCCAATATGTTTATGGATATATGTTTCTTGTCTTTTTGAGACAGCAATAAGATTCCCATAAATATCGATACTGATATACCTACACTGCCTATGGCAATAACAATTAGACTCGATATTGGAAGCGTTATTTCCATTGATTTATGGTATGGTCGTTCTTTTTAAATAAGGCATAACGGTTTGCAGCTAAGCCATCGTTTTAATGTGGCTTAGTTGTTGTTATCTGTATTCTTTTAAATTCATCCTTTCCCTTGTCAGTCAAGTAAGGGTATATATGTTGCAAGAGAAGATACGAATATTTGTTAATCTTTTCTTCCTTAGACAAATCATCATAAATTGATGATGATTCCAACCAATGGTCACTATAAATTTTAATCCGAACTATTAAATCATCAAATTCACCATCAAATTCTTCAGATCGTATAAGGTCACTTGCAATCATGTCTCCAATAACCTTTTTGTACATTACGTAGCGTACTTTTTCTACCTGTCTCAGAACCTCTTTTACTTTGGAAAAAGCTTTGCAGATATATTGAAGCTCTTTGAAAAAGAACCGAAATTCATATACCACGGAAAAACCAGTTTTTGTTGTTTCATATAATGATTTCAGAGGAGAGTCATTTTGAACTAAGCCTGTGTTGAGTTCAAGAGCTTCTCGGAGCATTAGATCGTGAAGTCCAAGTACTATATCTTCATGAGTTGGATAGTGATAAATCAAATTACTGTGGGCGATTCCAACATCTTTAGCCAGCTGCCTTATTGAAACATTGCTCACACCATCACGATTATATAGCGCAAGAGCTTTACTCAATATTTTTTGCTTTGTTTTATTCAATTAGTCCAGTTGGTCTAAATAAATTAGTACATTTGGCCTAAAGTTACATATTTCAATATGAAAAGAAAAAATATTCGGCAAATAACAAACACCAAATGGTTTCCTGACTTTCTTACTCGTTGTATCCATGAGTTTATGACATGGTTCGTGCATAAGGTGAAGGCCGCCAAACCATTCATGCCTGTACTTGAAGAAGGTTTACAACACACGGATCGAATAATTGTTATTGACAAGAAAGGTGGAGCGGGATTTGAAACTCTTAAAGTATTTCTAGATGAAGATATTAAGATAGTTCATGTAGATTCAGATGCTTTCGAAGCCAATGAAACAGGTCTTTACGTCAGCGTGAATTCGTTTCATCAATTTGATGAAGACAAGGCAAAATCAATATTAAAGAAGGTCGCGTCTAAACAACAGCCCATTGCAATTTTGGAAGGAAATAATGACAGCTTATGGCAAGTTTTTGGTATGACTGTTATTGTTCCTTTGACGGTTATTCTTACTGCTCCCTTTGTAAAACCCTTTCGGTTTGAGAGACTGTTTTTTACATATTTAATACCAATACTTCCTTTAGTTACTTTTCTAGATGGTTTTATAGCCTTGTTTAAGTTGTATGCACCTGATGATCTGGATGAACTTACGGCAACTATTGATGTTGAGAATTATATGTGGCGATCTGGAAAAATGGATAATGGAAGAGGAGGTAAGATAATTTATTTAATAGGTCACCCGCAAAAGTAATTACAGATAACGGTCTCCTTTACTTTACAACAACATAATTACAGTTGTTTACATTTACTAAGAAACAAGAGGAGAACTAAAACGGTCTTTGGAATCGCAGTTCCTTTATACGTATCAGTCCTCTTGTCTCTCTTAG
>NZ_NGJN01000020.1 GCF_002266855.1 Winogradskyella aurantia
AAAGAGGAACAATATTTAAAAATATGAAAAATTACGATGATGTTATAGGTATTGACGTATCTAAATTGACCATTGATGCGCATATGCATAGAAGGTCGTTGCACCGTGTATTTTCAAATCCGATAATTTTATATCGGTCGGCTGGAATCGGATTAGAGGATAAAGGAATTGAGTCAATTCTTTCTATTGCAAGAATTTCTTTTTGTCCAGCCACTTTATTATTTAAAATTTTGAATTTTGTGCGGTAATTATCAGAGCATTTGAAATCGGAATTACATTTAAATTCAAATATTGTGTCGCCACTTATTTTGATTCCAAAAAGTTCTGTCCCGTTTACAAAATAATATTTATCATCAAGCAAGTTTTGAGAGAAAACAAAGTTGAAAATAAACGCAAATATTGATGTCAGCAGGATTTTTCTCATAATTGTGGGCAACACAAGGGTTAAACGTAGTTCTGGTACGAGAATGAAAAGATAATAAATTCTAAAACAATAATTAGAGAAGAGGACTTCCTTATACTCTCTAATTATTGGTCATCAATTAGCCTCGC
>NZ_NGJN01000003.1 GCF_002266855.1 Winogradskyella aurantia
GAGACCGGAGGGACTTGGTCGCCGGCCCTTGCCAGCGGTTCGGGACTGTTCGACCCGTCCGTCGACCCACCGGGAACCTATACCTATACCGTACCTTCCGCAAACACCGTGTGCCCAGACGCCTCGGCATCGGTCACCGTTGACATATTGGCGCCGCCATCCGCAGGTACCGACGGTACGTTGGAGATATGCCAGGGCGATACGACCACATTCGACCTGTTCAACAGCCTCGGCGGCTCGCCCGAGACCGGAGGGACTTGGTCGCCTGCCCTTGCCAGCGGTTCGGGACTGTTCGACCCGGCCGTAGACCCACCGGGAACCTATACCTATACTGTCGAACAAGGAGCTTGTAATCTCACTGACACATCTGAAGTTAATGTTAGTTTTGTAGAAAACCCAGATATCAATGGTCTACTAATAAGTATTCCTAATATTTGTTCTGGCGAAGACTTAGATATTTTACTATCAAATATGACTTTTATTGTTGATGGTAACTATTCGATTACTTATGAAGTCACAGGACCAAGCACTGTTAATGAGTCGGCAATCATATCCATTATAAATGGACAAACAACATTAACAATTCCTTCGAGTATTCTTAATTTAAATGGCACTTATCAATTTATAGTCACTGATTTTGCGAATGCAAATACTAGCTGCAGTGCTGATATAAGTTCACTTCAAGCTGTAAATTTTGAAATCTTTGAGACTATAACTCCAGAGCTTATAACAGATGGAAACGTCTTTTGCCTTGGCGAAGAACCCACAATTGAAGATTTATCCAATAATATCATTACGACGGGTTTAATTGAATGGTATTCCACACCAGACGGAGGGAACCCACTTAACACCGATGAGTTACTGCAAGATGGTAATACTTATTACGCTTCTACAACAACTGATAACGCTTGTTCCAGCTTTATACGACTAGAGGTGTCCGTAACTATTAGAGCTTGTGAAGAAGATTTATTAATTCCCGATGGTTTCTCCCCGAATGGAGATTCAATAAATGATACATTTTTAATTACAAATTTAGCCGAGTTGTATCCTAATTTTAAACTAAGCATTTATAATAGAAATGGGATTAAAATATATGAAGGTGATATTAATTCGCCTCTTTGGGATGGTACAACAACAACCAATCGCTTAGGTGGAGGTATTTTACCGGTAGGTGTTTATTTTTATATTTTAGATTTTAATGATGGTATAAAGGATGCAAAACAAGGTAGAGTTTATTTAAGCAGGTAATGGGGGAAATCAAAAACATACTAATTTTTATAATACTGCTTTTTTTAGTTGTATTTAAAGGCATGGCACAACAAGATGCTCAATATACTCAGTACATGTATAATATGAGTGTTATAAATCCGGCTTATGCAACAGATGACTCAGATATTATAAACTTTGGGTTGTTATATAGGGCTCAGTGGGTTGGAGCCGTGGGTGCTCCAAGTACGGGTTCGTTTTTTGCGCATTCAAAAATTGCCGAAAAATTAGAAGGTGGCTTATCAATAGTTCATGATCAAATTGGTGATGTTGTTAAAGACACGAATATGTTTTTTGATTTAACCTACGTCTTTCCTATAAGCTCTAACTCAAAATTATCTCTTGGAGTTAAAGCTGGACTTTCATTTTTTTCTACAGATTTCAATGGCTTTGTATATTCAGATCCTTTACCTGATCCTGCTTTTGCTGAAAATTTAAGTCGGGTTTTTCCTAACATAGGCACAGGTGCCTTCTACTTTACTGATAAATTTTATTTTGGTTTTTCAGCGCCAAATCTATTGCAGTCAAAACATTTGAATGACGACAGCGGTATTGTCACTCAAGGGTCTGAAGCTATTCATTATTTCATAACTAGTGGTTATGTTTTCAATTTAAATGAAAACACGAAACTTAAACCGGCATTTATGGCCAAGGCAGTAACTGGCGCGCCGCTAACACTAGACTTAACCACTAACGTCCTATTCAATGACAAAATTGAGTTAGGTGTGGCGTATAGAGTAAATGATGCAGTAAGTGGTCTCTTTAATTTGCGTATTTCTCAGTCTTTACGTGTAGGGTACGCTTATGATTACACTGTATCTAATTTAGGACGCTTTAATTCAGGTACACACGAAGTTATGCTATTGTTTGATCTATCAAAATCAGGTAGAGGATACGATAAATCACCAAGATTCTTTTAAATGAAAGCACCTTATCACAGACATATTATTTTATTGGTTTTAATTCTTGGTCAATTATGTATGGCGCAAAGTTCTAAATTAAAGAAAGCCAACAAACTTTTTCTAAATCGTGCATATTTTGAAGCGGCAACTATTTATGAGGACGTAGCGGACACTAAAGAGTCCTTGGTAAAATTGGGAGATTGCTATTATTATAATGGATTAATGGTTAAAGCTTCAAATACGTATTACAAAGCTTTAGGTAAAGATACTTTAGGGTTCTCTGATGACGTAAATTTTAGATATGCTCATGCCCTCTATGGAATGAATCAAATTGGAAGAGCTGATTCTATAATGGGTATTTTAAATGACAAACCAATAAATACAAAGAATTTTGTCAACCGTCTAAAGAACGGTGTTCCTTATAACTATAAGGTCGCTAAATTAAAGTCTGGAGGATTACCTGGTGATTTTGGTATGAACTTTTTCGGGAAAAATGTCGTTTTTTCTTCCACTAGAGATGCAAAAGGAAAGCTATATAAATGGAACGGTAAGCCTTACTTAGATCTTTTTCAAGCTGAATTAACGGATGACAACACACTGATAAATGTCGAACCTTTTGGTAAGACTATAAATTCCAGAACCCATGAAAGTAATGCCATTATTAGTAAGGACGGAAAAACAATGTACTTTTCTAGAACAAATGATAAGCGTTATGAAATTAACGAAGAAAAAATTGCTACCGTAAAATTGTTCAAAAGTGTATTAGGTGAAGATGGATGGTCAACCGCAGAGGAACTTCCTTTTTGCAGTAATCTTTATTCGGTACAACATCCATCACTAGATGAAGATAATAATCGTTTATACTTCTCGAGTGACATGCCCGGAGGATTTGGCTCTTTTGACATCTATTATGTAACCTTAAAAGAGGATGGATTTGGAGACCCCATAAATTTAGGTGGAAAAATAAATACCAAATACAGAGAGCAGTTCCCATTTTACAGCAATGATGATGTTCTATATTTTGCTTCTAATGGTCATCAGGGGTTAGGGGGCTTAGATATTTTTATGGCTGAAAAGAATTCTGTAGGTTGGGATACACCATTGAATTTAGGAGCCACCTTGAATACCAACGCTGATGACTTTTCATTTGCAGTCGATTCGAATACTGACAAAGGATTTATATCGTCTAACAGGGATGGTACCGACAATATGTATATTTTCACGAGGGAGGATAATTTGAGGACATATATTGTTGAAGGAAGCGTAATGGATAAAAATTCTAAAGAACTTTTGCCGAATACGCTTGTTAGGTTATTTGATGCCAACAATAAAGTCGTTGATTCTGTCACAGTGGGAGATGATGGTCGCTACTTATTCCGAACAAAACCAAACACCAAATATTTGATAGAAGGCTTTCGACCACTTTATATACCTTCTACGGTTGAATTTTCTACTGATGATTCTGGACGAATTGAGTTGAACATTGAACTAATACTAGAATCTTACGATGATGCTGAAGAAATAATTGTGGAAAAGGAAGACGGTTATGTTTACATTGAATTAGAGAACATTTATTTTGACTTAGATAAATGGGACATAAAACCTCAGGCTGCAAATACTTTGAACATCCTAGTAGATTTGATGAAAAAATATCCTAGGATGGAAGTACAATTAGGTGCCCATACCGATAGCAGAAGTTCTTTTGAATACAACTTAGAATTATCTAAAAATAGAGCTCAATCTGCCTTAGAATACATTATATCAAACGGCATAGAGAAGTCGAGGTTGACCGCTATTGGTTATGGCAAAAGTCGTTTACTAATAGATTGCGGCGATAACTGCACCGAGAACGAGCATGCCATAAACAGAAGGTGTGAATTTGTAATCGTTAAGTAATCCCTTCAACAGTCCACACCGATTATCCCTGATAAGCATTAGATTAAAGCTTTTTAGAGCTACTCATCCTTAAAATTGTGATAAATCATAATAGTATACAAATGTATTTCGTCGATACACCTTTAGTAAATATGCTTTTTATCGATGTTTTTTGCTTTTTATCGATTTTATAAAAAAGATATCTACTTAAAATATACCTTAAACACAGATTTAACCCCAAATCTATTACTTATTATGGACCAAAATGCTAACGTTTTCAGTAACGGAGCCCTTACTGTTACCTACGAGCCAAAATGCTGTGCAAACGCTGGTTTGTGTGCAAAGCAACTATCAAATGTTTTCAGACACTCTGTTATTCCTTGGATAAATCTAGAAGGAGCTGAGACCCAAGAGATTGTAAAACAAGTTCAAAAATGCCCATCTGGCGCCCTTAAGTTTTTTATTCACAAAAAGGAAGTCGCTTGATAAACATCCTTTAAGTTATTAATTGAAAAGAAAACCCTTTAGGTATTAGTCTAAAGGGTTTTCTTTTGAGTTAATCTATGTATAATTCAACTCAAACTGAATTAGAATATGATTTAACACATGATTATGCTTGTCCGGTTGGCCCAAAATTCAATGGAATTGGAGGTTGTTCGTAATCCTTGATTTCGCCATGCGCTTTTTCAAATCGTGCTACATTATCTCCCAGTGCCTTTAACAATCGTTTGGCGTGTTGTGGAGTTAATATAATACGAGACTTAACCTTACTTTTTGGAGTACCTGGCATAACACTAACAAAGTCTACTACAAACTCTGAAACCGAATGGTTTATAATTGCTAAGTTGGAATAAATCCCTTCAGCTATTTTTTCGTCTAATTCAATATTTATTTGACCCTTTTTCGGGCTCTTTTTTTCATCTGCCATTCTAAATGTGTTTAAGCTTCCATGAAAATGGATAGTTCATTAATTATGTCTACTAAAATAAAAAGCCTTTATACATCACTTTGTATAAAGGCTTTTTCAAATTTACTAATTCTCAAACCAATGAGACCCTGAAATTAACTCAGGATAAATTTTAACTCAGATTATGTTAACTCGTAAAAAGCAAGTTATACCTGAGTCTTATTTAATTAAAGTTCATTTCTTCCTTAGCCTTCATCATTTCATCAAACTCCTCTTTAGAACCTACTATAATGTTCTCGTAGTCCCTAACACCTGTACCAGCAGGTATTCTATGACCAACAATAACGTTCTCCTTAAGTCCTTCAAGAGTATCTATCTTACCATTTACGGCAGCTTCGTTAAGAACTTTCGTGGTTTCTTGGAATGAAGCCGCTGATATAAAGGATTTTGTTTGCAGCGAAGCTCGCGTAATACCCTGTAATATAGGTGTAGCTGTTGCAGGCTGTGCATCTCTCGCTGTTACGAGATTTTTATCCTCTCTTCTTAAGATAGAGTTTTCATCTCTTAACTGACGAAGGTTGATGATTTGTCCTGATTTTAAGTTCTCAGATTCTCCTGGGTCCTCTACGACCTTCATTCCAAAAATCTTATCATTTTCTTCAATGAAATCAGACTTATGGACTAACTGATTCTCTAAGAAAATTGTATCTCCTGAATCTATAATCCTCACTTTTCGCATCATTTGTCTCACGACAACCTCAAAGTGTTTATCATTGATTTTAACACCTTGTAATCGATATACTTCCTGAACTTCATTTACCAAATACTGCTGAACAGCTGAAGGCCCTTTAATATTCAAGATGTCATTTGGTGTAATTGAGCCATCTGATAGAGGCATACCTGCTTTTACATAATCATTTTCTTGAACAAGAATTTGGTTAGATAATTTTACAAGGTATTTTTTAATCTCTCCTAATTTGGACTCAATAATAATCTCACGGTTACCACGTTTAATTTTACCAAATGATACGACGCCATCAATCTCGCTTACAACAGCTGGATTAGACGGGTTACGCGCTTCAAACAACTCTGTTACACGCGGTAGACCACCTGTAATATCACCGGCTTTAGCAGATTTACGAGGTATCTTAACTAAGATTTTACCAATATCAATTTTATCTCCGTCGTCAATCATAATATGAGCTCCCACTGGAAGGTTATATGAACGAATGGTTTCACCTTTCTTATCTTCAATAAGTAATGTTGGAATCAACTTCTTATTTCTAGACTCTGAAATTACTTTTTCCTGGAACCCAGTTTGCTCATCAATCTCAACTTGATATGTAATTCCTTGCTCAATATTCTCATATTTCACCTTACCAGCGAATTCAGAAATAATCACACCATTATATGGATCCCATTGACAAATTAAATCACCCTTTTTCACTTTAGCACCAGGCTTCACGAAAATGTGAGACCCATAAGGTATATTATTTGTACTTAGAATAATTCCAGTTTTGGCATCAACTAACTTTAATTCAGAAGTTCTTGAAATTACTACGTCAACGTCATTTCCTTGATTATCTTTAGATTTGACTGTTTTTAAATCTTCGATTTCCGCAATTCCATCAAACTTGACTGTAAGTTTACTCTCTTCAGAAATATTACCTGCAATACCACCTACGTGGAACGTACGAAGCGTTAATTGTGTACCTGGCTCTCCAATAGATTGCGCAGCTACAACACCAACAGCTTCTCCTCGTTGAACCATTTTACCTGTAGCAAGATTTCTACCGTAACAACTTACACATATCCCTTTCTTAGCCTCACAAGTCAATGGCGAGCGAACTTCAATGGATTCCAAAGGGGAATCACCTATTCTTTTAGCTATAACATCATCAATATGATCACCAGCCTGAACTAATAATTCTTCTGTTAATGGATCGTAAACATCATTTAATGAGGTTCTACCCACGATTCTATCTTCTAGTTTTTCAACTATTTCTTCATTCTTCTTTAATGCAGAAACTTCAATTCCTCTCAGTGTACCACAATCTTCTTCATATACAATAACGTCTTGTGACACATCTACTAAACGACGTGTAAGGTATCCAGCATCTGCAGTTTTAAGTGCTGTATCTGCGAGACCTTTCCGTGCACCGTGTGTAGAAATAAAGTATTCTAAAATAGATAAACCTTCCTTAAAGTTTGAGAGAATTGGATTTTCAATAATCTCACCACCACCAGCATTAGATTTCTTTGGCTTGGCCATAAGACCACGCATACCTGTTAACTGACGAATCTGCTCTTTAGATCCACGAGCTCCAGAATCAAGCATCATATATACAGAGTTAAACCCTTGTTGGTCCTCTCTAATTCGCTTCATTGATAATTCCGTTAACTCAGCATTCGTTGAAGTCCAAATATCAATAACCTGATTATAACGCTCATTGTTGGTAATAAGACCCATATTATAATTGGCCATGATACCATCAACTTGCTTATTGGCAGCATCGATCATTCCTTGTTTTTCCTGAGGAATAATAATATCACCTAAACTAAAGGACAAACCTCCTTGAAAAGCAAATTTGTACCCTAAAGTTTTTATTTCGTCCAGGAAATCAGCGGTTTCAGGAACACTAGTTACTTTAAGGATTTTCCCAATAATATCTCTTAACGATTTCTTGGTCAACACCTCATTAACATAACCCGCAGCTTCTGGCACTTTTTCATTAAAAAGTACTCTTCCTACTGTAGTTTCAATAATTTGGGTAGTTAATTCACCTGCCTCATTAAAATCTTTAGTTCTAACCTTTATTCCTGCATTGAGATCAACCTTTTTCTCATTATAAGCAATAGTGACCTCTTCAGGAGAATAGAATGTTAAACCTTCACCTTTTACAGTATAATCCTTATCACTTTTACGCAACTTAGTCATGTAATATAAACCAAGAACCATATCCTGTGAAGGTACTGTAACGGGTGATCCGTTAGCCGGGTTAAGTATATTATGTGATGCCAACATTAAAAGTTGAGCTTCTAGAATAGCCTCCGGACCTAACGGTAAATGTACTGCCATTTGGTCACCATCGAAATCGGCATTAAAGGCCGTACACACTAATGGATGTAATTGAATGGCCTTACCTTCAATCAGCTTTGGCTGGAAAGCCTGGATTCCAAGACGGTGAAGTGTAGGAGCACGGTTTAGTAATACTGGGTGTCCTTTAAGGACATTCTCTAAGATATCCCAAACTACAGGCTCTTTTCTATCTATAATTTTCTTTGCAGACTTTACTGTCTTTACAATACCTCTTTCAATAAGTTTTCTAATGATAAAAGGTTTGTATAACTCAGCTGCCATATTTTTAGGCAATCCACATTCAAATAATTTTAATTCTGGTCCAACGACAATTACAGAACGTGCAGAATAGTCAACACGCTTACCCAATAAGTTTTGACGGAAACGTCCCTGCTTACCTTTAAGTGAATCTGATAGTGACTTTAATGGTCTGTTGGAGTCTGTTTTAACCGCTGAAGATTTACGTGTGTTGTCAAATAAAGAGTCTACAGATTCTTGCAACATACGTTTTTCATTACGCAAAATTACTTCTGGAGCTTTTATCTCAACTAATCTTTTAAGACGGTTATTACGTATAATTACACGACGGTAAAGATCATTTAAATCAGAGGTAGCAAAACGGCCACCATCTAGCGGAACTAGAGGTCTTAATTCTGGTGGAATAACAGGAACGGCCTTCATAATCATCCATTCCGGCTTATTCTCCCTATTCATATTAGACTCTCTAAACGCTTCTACAACCTGAAGACGCTTAAGCGCTTCTGTTTTACGTTGCTTAGAGGTTTCATTATTAGCCTTGTGTCTTAAATCATAAGATAATTGATCTAAATCAATTCGTGATAACAATTCAATCAGACACTCTGCACCCATTTTAGCAATGAATTTGTTAGGGTCCGAGTCTTCCAAGTATTGGTTTTCCTGAGGAAGAGATTCCAAAATATTTAAATACTCTTCTTCTGTAAGGAAATCCATTTTTTGAACGGGCTCACCTTCGGCATTTACTGCATTACCTGGTTGAATAACCACATAACGCTCGTAGTAGATTATCATATCTAATTTCTTAGATGGTAATCCGAGCAAATAACCAATTTTATTGGGTAACGATCTAAAGTACCAAATATGTGCCACGGGAACCACAAGATTAATGTGCCCTACACGGTCCCGACGTACCTTTTTCTCTGTAACTTCAACACCACAGCGGTCACAAACAATACCTTTGTAGCGTATTCTTTTATATTTACCACAAGCACACTCATAATCCTTCACAGGACCAAAAATTCGCTCACAGAACAAACCATCACGTTCTGGTTTGTGTGTTCGATAATTAATAGTTTCGGGTTTTAGTACCTCACCACGTGACGCCGCTAAAACGGACTCAGGTGATGCCAAACCGATAGAAATTTTATTAAATTTCACTACTGTATTCTTATCTTGTCTTCTAGCCATAATTTGTTATAGTCTTGATTCTCGGTACTCAGCAAACCGTTTAACGGTTTACTGAAACCTCGAACTACTTTTATTCTTCTAATCTAATATCTAATCCTAAACCTTTCAATTCGTGCATAAGTACGTTGAAGGATTCTGGAAGTCCTGGTTCTGGCATTGGCTCACCCTTAACGATAGCTTCGTAAGTTTTAGCTCTACCAATAACATCATCTGATTTTACAGTTAAGATCTCACGTAAGGTACTAGATGCTCCATAAGCCTCAAGTGCCCAAACCTCCATCTCACCAAAACGCTGACCACCAAACTGTGCTTTACCACCTAAAGGTTGTTGCGTAATTAATGAATATGGACCAATTGAACGTGCGTGCATCTTATCGTCAATCATATGACCTAGCTTAATCATATAAATAACACCAACAGTTGCCGCTTGGTCAAATCTTTGACCTGTTCCACCATCGTAAAGATAGGTATGACCAAATCTAGGAACTCCTGCTTCATCAGTTAACTCATTAATTTGATCTAAGGAAGCTCCGTCAAAAATAGGTGTAGCAAATGTTCTTCCTAAATTCTGACCTGCCCATCCCAATACGGTTTCATATATCTGACCGATATTCATACGAGATGGTACACCTAATGGGTTTAACACGATGTCAACTGGTGTTCCATCTTCAAGGAATGGCATATCTTCCTGTCTTACAATACGAGCAACAATACCTTTGTTACCGTGACGACCTGCCATCTTATCACCTACTTTCAGTTTACGCTTTTTAGCGATGTAAACTTTAGCAAGCTTAATTATACCAGCTGGTAACTCATCACCCACAGAAATTGTGAATTTTTCACGTCTTAAAGACCCTTGCAAATCATTCTCTTTTATCTTGTAGTTGTGGATTAAATCAGCAACCAATTCGTTAGTGTGGTCATCTGTTGTCCATTTACCAGAGGTCAAATGTGTATAGTCGTAAACAGCATTTAACATCTTTAAGGTATACTTCTTCCCTTTTGGAATGATTTCCTCACCTAAGTCGTTATAAATACCTTGTGCCGTTTTACCATTAACTATCGCGAAAAGCTTTTCAACTAAGATATTCTTTAAGTCATCGAAACGCTTATCATAAGCATTTTCTAATGCCTCAATGTCTTCCTTATCTTGAGCTCTCTTTCGCTTATCTTTTACAGCACGCGCAAAAAGTTTCTTATCGATTACAACACCATTCAATGATGGCGATGCTTTCAACGATGCATCTTTTACATCCCCAGCTTTATCACCAAATATAGCTCTAAGAAGTTTCTCTTCTGGTGTTGGATCTGACTCACCTTTTGGTGTAATCTTACCTATTAAGATATCTCCTGGTCTAATTTCAGCACCGATACGAATCATACCATTTTCATCCAAGTCTTTGGTAGCTTCCTCAGAAACATTTGGAATATCATTAGTTAACTCTTCATTACCTAATTTGGTATCCCTTACTTCTAAGGAGTATTCATCTATATGAATCGATGTAAATATGTCGTCGCGAACCACTTTTTCAGAAATAACTATGGCATCCTCAAAGTTATATCCTTTCCAAGGCATAAAGGCTACTTTCATATTTCTACCAAGAGCTAGTTCTCCATTTTGAGTGGCATAACCTTCGCAAAGAACCTGACCTTTAGAAACTTTATCACCTTTCTCCACGATAGGTTTTAAGTTAATAGATGTTCCTTGGTTAGTTTTTCTGAATTTCACTAATTGGTACTCTTTGGTATCACTATCAAAGCTTACCATAGCTTCTTCATCCGTACGTTCGTATTTGATAACTATTTTATCAGCATCAACGTATTCAACCACACCATTACCTTCTGCATTTATCAATACTCTAGAATCTGAAGCCACTTGTCTTTCTAACCCAGTACCAACGATTGGTGCTTCTGGACGTAACAAAGGAACTGCTTGACGCATCATGTTAGATCCCATAAGGGCACGGTTGGCGTCATCATGCTCCAAGAACGGTATAAGAGATGCCGAAATGGATGCAATTTGATTTGGCGCAACATCTGTATAGTTAACATTAGTTGGATCAATAACTGGGAAATCACCTTCCTGACGAGCAATGACCTTATCATGCTGAATCTTTCCTTTGCCATCAACTTCAACAGTTGCTTGAGCAATTAACATGTCTTCTTCTTCCTCTGCACTTAAATATGTCGGTGCATTTTTAATATCAACAACACCTGCTTCAACCTTGCGATATGGTGTTTCTATGAACCCCATTGCGTTTACTTTTGCATAAACAGAAAGTGAAGAGATTAATCCAATATTTGGTCCTTCTGGTGTTTCAATAGGACATAAACGCCCATAATGCGTATAATGAACGTCTCTAACCTCGAAGCCCGCTCTTTCTCTAGACAGACCACCTGGTCCAAGGGCCGATAAACGACGCTTATGCGTAATCTCTGCTAATGGATTAGTTTGATCCATAAACTGAGACAATTGGTTTGTACCGAAGAAAGAATTAATTACTGAAGACAAGGTCTTAGCGTTAATTAAATCAATTGGGGTAAATACCTCGTTATCACGAACGTTCATACGCTCACGAATGGTTCTTGCCATACGTGCTAAACCTACACCAAACTGTGATGACAACTGCTCACCTACCGTACGTACACGACGATTGGATAAGTGATCGATATCATCAATCTCAGCCTTAGAATTGATTAGCTCGATTAAATATTTTATAATGGTAATAATATCTTCCTTGGTCAATACTTGCTTGTCCATTCCGATATCAAGACCTAATTTTTTGTTCATTCTATAACGACCTACTTCTCCTAAAGAATAGCGTTGATCAGAAAAGAATAATTTGTCAATTATGCCACGAGCTGTTTCCTCATCTGGCGGCTCAGCATTACGTAATTGACGGTAAATATGTTCAACAGCCTCTTTTTCAGAGTTTGTTGGGTCTTTTTGTAATGTGTTATGAATGATTGCATAGTCCCCTTGCTGTGCACTTTCCTTATGCAATAGAATAGTTTTTACATCAGCTTCAAGGATTTCTTCAATATTATCTTTATCTATTACTGTATCGCGATCAAGAACGATTTCGTTTCTTTCAATCGATACTACCTCTCCCGTATCCTCATCAACAAAATCTTCGTGCCATGTATTCAACACACGCGCCGCTAGTTTACGACCTATTACTTTTTTCAATCCGGTTTTAGAAACTTTAACTTCTTCTGCAAGATCAAAAATTTCTAATATATCCTTATCACGTTCAAAACCGATAGCCCTGAACAAGGTTGTTACCGGTAACTTTTTCTTCCTATCAATATAAGCATACATGACGCTATTGATATCTGTAGCAAACTCTATCCAAGACCCCTTAAATGGAATTACCCTTGCAGAATATAGCTTTGTTCCGTTGGCATGAAATGACTGACTAAAGAAAACGCCAGGGGATCTATGTAATTGAGAAACAACAACGCGCTCAGCACCATTGATAACAAAGGTTCCGCTAGGTGTCATATATGGAATAGTTCCCAAATAAACATCTTGCACTATGGTCTCAAAATCCTCATGTTCAGGATCTGTACAATATAGCTTCAATCTTGCTTTTAATGGCACACTATAGGTTAATCCTCTCTCTATACATTCTTCAATAGTATATCTTGGAGGATCAATGAAGTAATCAAGAAATTCTAATACAAATTGATTACGAGTATCCGTGATTGGAAAATTCTCCATAAAGGTGTTATAGAGACCTTCATTTCCTCTTTCTTCTGACTTTGTTTCTAATTGGAAAAAATCCTGGAAGGATTTAATTTGGATATCCAAAAAGTCTGGGTAATCTGTTCTATTTACAATAGAAGAGAAATTAATTCTTTCAGCCTTTTTTGCTAACATTGATGAACGAGATTTTAATAAATAAAAACTAAAATATGTATATAACGTTTATATACACAAAAGGGTTTAAGTCTTATCCCGCAAAAAATTGCGGAATAGACCTAAACCATATATTGTAGGTTAAGGTTAGCTTACTTAAGCTCAACCTCAGCTCCAGCTTCTTCTAAAGAAGTTTTTAAGGCTTCAGCCTCATCTTTAGAAACACCTTCTTTAATTGTACTTGGTGCTTCGTCAACTAAACCTTTAGCATCTTTTAAACCTAAGCCAGTTAATTCCTTAACTAGTTTTACAACTGCTAATTTAGAGCCACCAGCAGCTTTCAATACTACATCAAATTCTGATTGTTCTTCAGCAGCTTCTCCACCGCCTGCAGCACCTCCACCTGCAGCAACTGCAACAGCAGCAGCGGCTGGCTCGATACCATACTCATCTTTTAATATAGTAGCTAATTCATTAACTTCTTTTACAGTTAAATTAACTAATTGTTCTGCGAAATCTTTTAAATCTGCCATTTTTTCTATTGTTTTAATGTGTGTGTGTTATTTAATTTTAAGTGTGTTTTAATTTTAATTACCCTTCTTTTTCAGATAATGTCTTAACAATTCCGGCTAATGTTCCTCCACCAGATTTAAGCGCTGAGATAACATTCTTAGCAGGAGATTGAAGTAATGATACAATCTCTCCAAGAAGTTCTTCTCTGGACTTAATATCAACTAAGGTGTCTAATAAATCATCGCCAATGTATACTGCCTCTTCAATAAAGGCGCCTTTCAACAACGGTTTTTCTGATTTCTTACGAAACTCCTTAATAACCTTTGCAGGGGCGTTACCTGTTTCCGAGTACATTACAGAGGTGTTTCCTTTTAAAGTTGTTGGCAACTCGCCAAAATCTCTATCAGAAGCATCCATTGCCTTTTCAAGCAATGTATTCTTAACCACTGATAGCTTTATATTAGATTTGAAACACGCCCTTCTCAGTCTTGAAGTAGCTGCTGCATCCAATCCAGAAATATCTGTTAAATAGATATTTGCGTTATCAGCTAATTGAGCAGTTAACTCTTCAATTACTTGGGATTTTTCTTCTCTTGTCATAATAATCTAAGTTTAACTACTATCCTATTTTTGTATCAATTGGAATACTTGGGCTCATTGTACTTGACATGTAAATACTTTTTACATAGGTCCCTTTTGCAGCTGTTGGTTTTAATTTCATTAAGGTAGTCAACAATTCATTTGCGTTTCCAACCAATTTATCAGCACTAAAAGATGCTTTTCCTATTGGTGCGTGCACGATGCCCGTTTTATCAACCTTAAAGTCAATTTTACCTGCTTTTACTTCACTAACTGCTTTTGCTACATCCATTGTAACTGTTCCAGTTTTTGGGTTTGGCATAAGACCTCTTGGCCCTAGTACTCTACCTAATGGTCCCAACTTACCCATGATGCTTGGCATAGTGACAATAACATCTACATCTGTCCAACCATCTTTTATTTTTTGTAAGTATTCATCTAATCCAACATAATCAGCGCCAGCTTCCTTGGCCTCGGCTTCCTTATCTGGAGTCACTAATGCTAAAACCTTCATGTCTTTACCCGTACCATGCGGTAACGAAACAACACCACGCACCATTTGATTGGCTTTACGCGGATCTACGCCTAATCTTACTGCTAAATCTACTGAAGCATCAAACTTGGTGTATGTGATTTCTTTTAGTAAAGCAGAAGCTTCTTCAATAGAGTAAACTTTGTTTCTATCTACTTTAGCCCTAGCTTCTTTTTGTTTTTTTGTTAATCTTGCCATTTCAAAAAATTTAGTTTGGAGCTTCACCTCCTTTAACAGTGATACCCATCGATCTTGCAGTACCAGCTACCATTTTCATAGCTGATTCAATCGTAAATGCATTTAAATCCTGCATTTTGTCTTCTGCAATAGCCTTTACTTGATCCCAAGTCACTTTAGCTATTTTTCGTCGGTTAGGTTCTCCTGATCCTTTCTTTACTTTGGCCGCTTCTAATAATTGCACTGCTGCTGGTGGTGTCTTGATTACAAAGTCAAATGATTTGTCCTTGAAAACAGAAATTACCACAGGTAATACTTTACCTGGCTTATCTTGGGTTCTAGCATTAAACTGCTTACAGAACTCCATGATATTAACTCCAGCGGCACCTAAAGCGGGTCCTACCGGTGGCGATGGATTCGCAGCACCTCCCCGAACTTGTAATTTAACTACTTTATCTAGTTCTTTTGCCATTTTTAAATGTTTAGTGCGTATGTCTCTAATTGGAAGCTAGATTGTACGCTATCTTTATTGTAACAATTATTATAATTTCTCTACTTGCATATAACTCAATTCTAATGGTGTTTTTCTTCCGAAAATCTTTACCATTACCTCGAGCTTGCGCTTTTCTTCATTTATCTTTTCTATGGTACCGTCAAAACCATTGAATGGTCCATCAATAACCTTAACTGTCTCTCCTTTAGTAAAAGGTATTGGTATATTAGAATCTGCTTCAATGGCTAATTCGTCAACCTTACCTAACATTCTATTGACTTCAGATTGTCTTAATGGTACGGGATCCCCTCCCTTTGTCTCACCTAAAAACCCAATAACGTTGGTGATGGATTTAATGATATGAGGAATTTCCCCACTTAAATTAGCCTGAATCATGATATATCCTGGAAAGTAAACCTTCTCTTTGTTTATTTTCTTTCCATTACGGATTTGAATTACCTTTTCAGTGGGCACCAAGACTTGGTCTACATAATCTTTTAAACCTAATCTGGATATTTCATTCTCTATATAGGTCTTAATTTTATTTTCTTGACCACTTACGGCTCTAACAACATACCATTTTTTTTCTGACATCTTCTTTTCCTTTTGTTTAGTTGTTAGTTTATGAATTCAAAATAAGCCTTTACCGCACGGCTAAAAACTGTATCCACTCCCCAAATAGCTAAAGAAAAAATAATTGAAAATACCGCAACAATAACTGTTAATCGTTGAGCTTCTGGCCAAGGTGTCCATGACACATTGTTTTTCAACTCTTCGAATGATTCCTTTATATATGTTATTAATCCTGCCATTTGATATATGTTTTGGGTTTACTCATAACCCACTTTTTACTTGCACGGGTTGCGAGACTCGAACTCACGACACCTGGTTTTGGAGACCAGTGCTCTACCAACTGAGCTAAACCCGTAAATAATAATCAAGGCATCCCGAATTTCGGGATACCTTAATTATGGATTTAATTAATAGTTTAGTCCAGTATTTCAGTAACCTGACCAGCACCAACTGTACGTCCACCCTCACGGATAGCGAAACGTAAACCTACGTTCATTGCAATTGGTTGTATTAACTCAACAGTAATAGTTAAGTTATCACCAGGCATAACCATTTCTACTCCATCAGGAAGGATAATGTTTCCTGTTACATCAGTTGTACGAACATAGAACTGAGGACGGTAGTTATTGTGGAATGGCGTGTGACGTCCACCTTCTTCTTTTTTCAAGATATACACCTCAGCTTTAAATTTCGCATGTGGTGTTACTGAACCAGGCTTAGTAATAACCATACCTCTTGAGATTTGAGTTTTCTCAATACCTCTTAATAAGATACCAGCATTATCACCAGCTTCACCTCTATCTAATATTTGACGGAACATTTCGATACCAGTAATAGTCGAGGTTAATTTCTCAGCACCCATACCAATAATTTCTACCGGATCTCCTGTTTTAGCTACACCAGTCTCTATACGACCAGTAGCAACAGTACCACGACCAGTAATAGAGAATACGTCTTCAATTGGCATTAGGAAAGGCTTATCCATATCACGAACAGGCTCCTCAATCCAGCTATCAACAGCTTCCATTAATTCCAATACGGTATCTACCCACTTTTGCTCACCATTTAAAGCTCCTAAAGCAGAACCTGAAACCACAGGACCATTGTCACCGTCATACTCGTAGAAATTTAATAAATCTCTAACTTCCATATCTACTAATTCTAAAAGCTCCTCATCGTCAACCATATCAACTTTGTTTAAGAAAACAACGATACGAGGAATACCTACCTGACGACCTAATAAGATGTGCTCACGTGTTTGTGGCATAGGACCATCCGTTGCAGCAACAACTAATATAGCACCATCCATCTGAGCAGCACCTGTTACCATGTTCTTTACGTAATCCGCGTGACCTGGACAGTCAACGTGAGCATAGTGACGGTTAGCTGTTTGATATTCTACGTGAGATGTATTAATTGTAATACCTCTTTCCTTCTCTTCTGGTGCATTATCAATTTGATCAAATGATTTTGCTTCTGAAAAACCTGCATCAGCTAATACTTTAGTAATAGCAGCAGTTAAAGTTGTTTTACCGTGATCTACGTGTCCAATAGTACCTATGTTTAAGTGTGGTTTTGAACGATCGAAAGTTGCCTTTGCCATGTTTTAATTTATTTATCTTATTTAATATTAGTGTTCAATTGTTAATTCTAATTCTACTTTTAGAAAAAAGAGCCAATGACGAGATTTGAACTCGTGACCTCTTCCTTACCAAGGAAACGCTCTACCCCTGAGCTACACCGGCGTAAAGTGTTTACTTCCTCATTTAATCTAAATGAGATTCCTGCCTTCGCAGGAATTTTAGAGCTAGAGAACTAACTAGCCTCTATTCTG
Source organism: Winogradskyella aurantia (assembly GCF_002266855.1). GTDB lineage: Bacteria > Bacteroidota > Bacteroidia > Flavobacteriales > Flavobacteriaceae > Winogradskyella > Winogradskyella aurantia. Next base: position 18,039 of record NZ_NGJN01000003.1, read on the forward strand.
TACGCTCTATTTAAACACAAACTTTTACAGTTTACTGTTTATTTTTAGAGCGGGAGACCGGGTTCGAACCGGCGACATTCAGCTTGGAAGGCTGACGCTCTACCAACTGAGCTACTCCCGCATAATATTAAGTTTCCTCAATTCTTATGGTATCAATATTTCAAATCAACTTATACTACTAGCTTTTTTTTCAGTTTGGACTCAAATCAAAAGGAACAGTAATCTAGTTCCAAATAATTTTCTACCTCTCTTTAAAAGCTATGTTGGGCAATCTTTACCTAAAAACTGCTTGTGGGGAGAGCAGGATTCGAACCTGCGAAGGTGAAAACCAACAGATTTACAGTCTGTCCTCGTTGGCCGCTTGAGTATCTCCCCAATTTTGTCCTAATTTAAAAATCCAAAAGCGGACTAAAATGGACTTTTAAAAGAGCCGATAGAGGGACTCGAACCCACGACCTGCTGATTACAAATCAGCTGCTCTAGCCAGCTGAGCTATATCGGCTTTTAAAGCTTTTTTACACTAAAAAATGACCATAAAAAAGTCCGCTATTTCTAACGGACTGCAAATGTAGTGTTTTATTTTTTTATTCAAAACATTTTTGAATTTTTTTTGACTAGGCTCTAGCCCTTAATTTTTGCTTACGCTTTTTAATTTGTCTTTCTAATGAAGCAATGGCTATATCTGCTCCTTCTTCAAATGTTTTACATTGTTTTTTTACAATAAAACTATCACCTGGAACACTCACCTTAGCTTCAAAAATCTTGTTTTCTTTGTCACTCGTATTTAATACTTTCAAATAAACATCAGATTGGATTATTTTATCGTAAAATAAATCTAATTTATCCATACGCTTCTGAATGAAATCAATTAGTTTTCTATCTGCTGTGAAATTTACAGATTGGGTGTTTACTTTCATACCTTAATTTTTAAGTTAAACATCAAAATTCAATACACTAGTTACAATTCACTGTGTTGAGACTAGTAACTTACTTTAGTTTCTTGGATGCGATTTAGCATAAACTTTTTTTAATTCCGCTATACTACTATGGGTGTAAACTTGTGTCGCTGCTAAACTGGTATGTCCAAGAAGTTCTTTTACTGCATTTAAGTCTGCACCTCCGTTTAATAAGTGTGTCGCAAATGAGTGCCTCAATACATGAGGACTACATTTCGCTTTAGAAGATACCTGACTAAGGTACTTATTTATTATTCTGTAAACAAGTGTTTCATAAATTTTAAGACCTTTCTTTGTTAAGAGCAAGAACTCCTTATCATTTATAGAAGCTAGCTTAGACCTATAGTCTAAATATACTTTTAAGGAGTGTAATGTCGAATCTATAAGTGGTATATATCTTTCTTTATTTCGCTTTCCAAGAACCTTGAGCTGTCTGCGTTGAAAATCTATATCTGATAGTTTAAGATTAACCAGCTCAATACGCCTTATGCCCGTTGCATAAAACAAATCAATTATCAGATGGTCCCTTGAAGATTCAAAGTCAGTAATCTCAATATAGTTTTCGAGTACGCTTTTCAATTCGGCCTCAGAAAATGGTAATTCTATTTTCCTTGCAGCTTTAAGTGCCCTGTGCTGTTTTAATGGATTGATTTTTATTTGTTGGGCTTTCTGTAAAAATTTATAATATGCATTTAGCGATGAAATTTTCCTGTTAATAGATCTATTTTTAATTCCAGATTCAACCATTGTTACAATCCACTGTCTAATTTCAGGATAATCTACATTAACCACATCGATGGAATCATGCTGGTCATTCAAAAATTCCTGAAATAGCTCAATATCCCTCAAATAAGCCTTAGCGGTATGCTCTGAATATTTCTTTTCTAACAATAGATAATCGGAAAATGCTGTTATACTCAACCTTACATGAATTTTCTTAAATATAACTATTTGATTGCTTTCTTATGATATAAAACAAAAAAATCCTGTTATAATAACAGGATTTAAGCCATTCAATTCTACCGTTAAGATAATTCTTTATCTCTTAGGGCCTGAATGTATTCTGCTTTTTGAAGTTGTCTTCTTTTTTCTACAGAAGGTTTGGTAAATTCCTTTCGCATTTGTAGTTGGCGCCTAGCACCTGTTTTGTCAAACTTTCTTTTATAGCGCTTTAAAGCTCTCTCAATATTTTCCCCTTCGTTTAACTGGACTATTAACATGGTATCTTAACCTCCTCTCTTTTAAAAATTGCGGCGCAAATATATGATGTTTGTAAAATAATTACAATCGAAATTGAAAATTTAAGTTGATGTTTGTAGTCTTTGTCGTCTCTTACCATGTTGGCAATAATCTGAGACAACTTTCGCCAATCTGCGTAACAACTTATGTCACTGGCTTATAATCTTTCTCGTCAATCACCATCTTGGCGATAATTTCCCTTAAAATTTCAGAAGTGCCGCCACCGATAGGCCCTAAACGGCTATCTCTAGACATACGAGCGAGAGGATACTCTTCCATATACCCATAACCTCCTAAAAATTGAAGACATTGATAAATAACATCATCTGCCATTTTTGTGGATTGTAATTTAGACATTGTAGCTTCTTTAACAACGTAATGCCCCATATCCAATCGCTTGGCCACATAGTAATTAAACTGTTTGCAAATCTCCATTTGTGTCTCACAGTCGGCATAAGTATGCCTTAAGGCTTGAAACTTATCGATTGTTTTACCAAATGCAGTTCTTTCGCTCATGTACTGCTTCGCATATTCCAAAGCAAATTCAGCTCTTGCGTGGGCATTGATTCCCATAATTAAGCGTTCTAAAGCAAAATGCTGCATTATATATGGAAAGCCTTGATTTTCCTCCCCCATTAAATGTGATACTGGGATTTCAACATTATCAAACGCAATTTCTCCAGTATCAGAAGCGCGCCAACCCAATTTATCTAATTTGGTGGCAGAAATACCAGGTGTATCACGATCAATTACAAATATGCTAATACCCTTATTACCTAGTTCTGGCTTTGTTTTAGCTGCAACAACCAGGTAGTCACTGTATACGCCATTTGTAATAAATGTTTTTGAACCATTTATAACATAGGTGTCTCCTTTTTTAACTGCTGTTGTTCTCATACCTGCAACGTCACTTCCTCCAAAGGGTTCAGTAATACAAAGGCACCCCACCATATCGCCACTAATGCTTGCCGTGAGGTATTTTTCCTTAATTGCCTCATCACCTTCTTTATTGATATGAGTCATTGCTAAATAAACATGTGCCCAAATAGCTGCTGCGAAACCACCTGAATTTATTCGTTGTAATTCCTCTAGCAAAATAACCGTATAAAATAAATCCAAATCCAGACCACCGTACTTCTCAGGATAAGCTAAACCAAAATAGCCCATATCGCCAAATTTTTTCCAAATGAAGCGTTCTATCTGACCTGTCTTTTCCCATTTTTCTATATAAGGGACTACCTCTTTTTGTAGAAATTCACGTAGACTTTCTCTAAACATTTCGTGCTCTTCGGTAAAGTATAGATTCGGCATTTTTTAATGATTTTATTTACAAATGCAAATATAACTTAATAATCTCTAATTTTTTTACTGGAAATTGTTCAACTTTTGTTAATTCCTCAAAAGATTTAAAGCCTTCTCGTAAGGTCCTTTCCTCAATAATACTGTTGGCTATTTCATAATCAATGTACTTAATGGTTACCAATTCATCTCGCGTTGCCGTATTCAGGTTTAGCTTTTTTATTGGCCTTGGGGTTTTTACTGTAAACTCTTGCTTAATACGTTCAATAACCTCTGTGGTTAAGCCATAAACTTCGGTCAGTTCAATATCGTCATGAAATCCGTCCGCAAACTTATCCCTGTAATTCATGATCCTTTGAGAAAGTTTTTCACCCACCCCATATACCTTTTGCAATTGTAAAGCCGTTGCTTTATTGAGATCTATTTTTTGGTCAAAGGTTTTTGGTTTATCAAATGAAGTATAGGAATTGGGCGCAGATTGATTTTTTTGTCTGGGCTTATTTACCCAGCTAGGAAATTTGAAATAAGGTGATATTTTGTCTAATAAAGAGTCTGAAATACCAGTAACTGTCTTAAACTGTTCTTTTGAATTTATCCATTGATCTCTTTCCCTATAGTTATGCAACCTGTCAATTTCCTCATTAGACATTCCCAGTGTATAGCCCTTGTAATCTGTAATGAAATTAGGGTTAAAGGGATAAATTTGTGGTTGTCCCTTTTCGATTTCAACTATCCTTAAGGAATCTAACTCTTTTCTGAAGCTATGTATTTCCTCTAGGTCTTCTATTAAAGGAGGGTCTGCATCGTCTGAGAACCAATAAAAGCATTGTGCGCTAACAATGACAGCAAGCAATAAAAAAATCCCATTTCGTTCTTGGTTAGAGAATTGGAAATGGGATTTCATAGTTTGGTTTTCTAATTATAAAACATCGTTTAAATCATCTGCACCTTCCTCTATAGCTTCTTCCTTAACATTTATAGCCTTGTAATACTTGTTAAGTTCCTTTTTTATAATAGGCGACAACATAATTACACCTATAATATTAGGTACTACCATTGCGAATATCATTGCATCTGAGAAGTCGATTACAGCACCTAAACTTATCGAAGCACCAATTACGACAAAAATCAAGAATAAAATCTTATAGGCTAAATCGGATACTTTACCTTTTCCAAATAAAAACACCCAACCTTGCATACCGTAATAGGACCAAGAAATCATAGTAGAAAAGGCAAATAAAATTACTGCTACGGTCAATATAACAGAAAAGTGAGGAATTACAGTATCAAAAGCTGTTGCGGTAATTTCAACACCTTCCTTAATTTCCACACCGTATTCCATAAAAGAACCATCAAAATTTGTTATTACAATAACCAAAGCTGTCATGGTACAAATGACCACCGTATCAACAAATGGTTCTAGGAGTGCCACTATGCCCTCTGAAGCTGGATACTTTGTTCTCACCGCTGAATGGGCAATTGCTGCTGAACCAACACCAGCTTCATTTGAGAAAGCACCTCTTCGAATTCCTTGAATCATAACGCCAACCAGTCCACCAGCAATTCCAAGTCCAGAAAATGCCCCTTTGTATATCAATGCAAATGCATCATCTATTAATGTGAAATTAGCACCCAGAATAATTAATGCCGCTAATACATAAATGCCCGCCATAAACGGAACAATTTTTTCAGTAACCTTAGCTATTCGTTTTATACCTCCAATAATAACAATTGCTACCAAAACAGCCATCACCAGTCCAAAATACAGACCAGCATTTGAGCCTTCTAAATCAAAAAGCTTGACAAATTGAGCTGCAGCCTGATTTGCCTGAAACATGTTTCCACCCCCGAAAGAACCTCCTATTACAAAAATTGAAAACAACACAGCAAGTACCCTACCTAGACCACCCATACCTTTAGCTCTTAAACCTTTGGTGAGGTAATACATAGGTCCACCATAAACAGTACCATCCTCCCCTACGTCACGGTATTTAACACCAAGCGTACATTCAGCAAACTTGGATGCCATACCTAATAAACCAGCTAATATCATCCAAAACGTTGCCCCAGGACCCCCTATGGACAGGGCCACTGCAACACCGGCAATATTTCCTAAACCTACAGTAGCAGACAATGCTGCCGTTAAAGCCTGAAAATGAGACACCTCACCGTCAGCACTTTCATCCCTTATAGTTTCTATAATGTCTTCTCCCTCATTTGGTGTACTGTCACCATACAAAGTATCTGCACCATGTTTTTCAATATCTTCATATTTCCCACTCACTACCTTGATAGCCGTTCTGAAGCCAGTGATATTGATAAACTTAAAATAAATTGTGAAAAATAAGGCCCCTCCAACTAATACTATAAGTACCCAAGGAATCTTGTATTGTTCTGAAAATGGTATTTCATAGAAGATGGCATCTACGAACCAACCTGTGTAGTCCTTAAAGATAGCATCTATTTTCTCAGAGACGGTTTCTTGGGCATAATTAAGAAGCGGTAATATTAGTGCAAAAATAGATAGAAGATATTTCTTCATGGGGTTATCTGTTAGTTAGTTTTTGTTTTTAATAAGCCGCCAAGATGCTAAAAAAAAACGAGTTTTTAAAGACTAATACGTTAAAATGGATTTAAAATCTAGGCAAGATCATATTCGGAATTAAGGGTTTCAATCTGTTCTGGCCTTCCTAATACAATAATTTTAGAACCAGGCACAAGTTTAGTATCTGCCTCTGGATTAACAATATAATCCCCATGTTCATCTTTGAATCCAATGACTGTACACCCAGTTTTTTTTCTTAGGTCGAGCTCTCTTATAGTCTTAATCTTGCGTGTATCATAAAGCTGTTCAGCCTTAACTTCTTCTACGTTGATATTTCTTTCACCTACAATACCGAGGTTGTCAATAAATTCAATCAAATCTGGAATGACTACCAAAGATGCCATATGATCACCGCCTATTTTATCTGGCAAAATTACATTGTTGGCCCCTGCTAATTTGAGTTTATTGTATGAGGTTTCTTCTGAAGCTCTGCTTATAATAGCCATTTTATTATTTATTTGGCGTGCGGACAGTACAACAAATAAATTATCGGCATCATTTGGTAAGGCACTTATTAAGGTGCTCGCTCTTTCAATACCGGCTTCTTTCAATGTATCGTCATCATTAGCATTACCTTGCACAAAAGCAATATCATCTTCTTGAAACCTTTCAATAATTTCCCTATCACGCTCTATAATAACAAAGGGTTTCTTGTAAGCCAGTAATTTCCTTGCTGCCTGCTTCCCGTTGCGACCAAAACCACATATGATAATATGGTTTGACATGGAGTTAATTCTCTTCTGCATCTTTCGTTGTTTTATATCTTCAAAATTATTTCGACTTAAAATATATTCGGTAATGATTGATATGGCATAACCCACTATGACAACACTTGCTAAAATTAAAAATATCGTAAATATTTTTGATGCAGTATCAAGCGGATTGACTTCGGCAAAACCAACTGTGGTAATGGTAATGACCGTCATATAAATAGCATCAACCCAATCGTAACCCGATATTAGTTTATAGCCTAAAACCCCTACACACATAAGGAAGAGCAGCATTATCAGTGCTGTGTAAATCTTAGAACGAAATAGTCGTATTAAGGGATTGCTCATAATTTATAAATCGAATACCGAAGAGCGCTTAGTGTAAATGATATCTTTAATTCGTATCCAGAAGGCTAGGAATAAATACAGCGCAAACCCAAAGCCTAAAGTTACGAAAGTGAGATACATAAATGAGGTCCTCACAATTTTAGCTCTAATGCCCAAACGATCTGCTATACGCTGGCAAACATAGTATCCTCGTTTCTGGAAATACAGTAAAAGTTCATAGAACAATTTCATATTGCAATGTAATTAATTTTTAATGATTAGACTATTGCCAATTGCGCAGTTTAAACACTTGTTTTTATCGCAGTAGGCATTCTTCATTTGTAGAAGTGCTTGAGAGGTTAAGGCATTTTTTTTAAAGGGTTTGTAATCTAAAAATTTTGATACGATGGTGTTGTTTTCAATGTTCAATTCTTGGATTAACTTAAAAATCTCTTTATCTATTGATTTTCCTTGAGATTTAGCATAACTGAATTTAATTGGAATAATGGTATTTATAACCAATAAGTCAATGAATGACTTGGTGAGCTGTTTTCTTGATGTTTTTGAATTCTTTAAAAAGGTATAATGTGACTTCCAGAATTCAGAAACTCCTACAGTCAATATCTTATAAAAGTCGTCAAGCGAATTAACATCCACGATTTTTGAAAATAGATTTTCACGGGATTGGTACAAACTCGCAAATTGTGATAATCTAATGGTGGGGAAATTTTGTGGTCTAAGTCTAAAGAACTTCACAGGAATCATCCCCGACCTGTCTAATTTATATTTACCCTTAAGGAATTCATACTTCGTTTTTAATAATTGAAAGTGAGAGTCCTCAATAGTGTCCTGTAATAATCCGGCTTGTCCAAAAAGCAAGGCTTCTATTTCTAGGTCATTATGCCTTAATTTTCTAATAACGCTATAATCCACAGAGTTGGCAATACTTAAAAAAGCCTCACCGTTGATTTTAAGACCAAAGTTTTTAAGAAGCATTTTAAACAGAACAGCTTCCCAATTGTTATTGGATTTTTCCAAAAAGCCTTCAATGGTTATTGATTTTTGCTCTAAACGCTCGATATAAAGTCGCTCTAACCAGTTAGAGATCAAGAAGTCGTCAACCTCAGGGAATTGGGCTTCACAATTGATCCATGATTTTGACAACATTAATTCACGATACTTATGTTGAAGTCCCTTATCAACATATCGCTTAAGTTCCAAAGTTGGGATTATAGTATTATCGTTTCTAAAAACATCCGAATCGTGCTCCCAAACGACATGAAGAATAACGTTGTCATAGGTCTTATCTTGTTGGTGATTATGCAGGTACCAATCGGATGATTTAACGTGAATCTCAAGATTTCCAGCCCAAAGTTGTTCACCAATAATTAATTGAGCATTAAAAAAATCGGGGCCAGAATTAAGATTGTGTTGGCCAAGATTTCTTATTGTAACATCTTCCCCAAGTGTAGTTTTAAGTTTTAGGGTATTAAATGTACCGTATTTCCATACATAATGTAAGAACTCTTCTTGCATAAGCCTAAATTATAAAACTCAACCTAAACAATACAAGCACTTCGCTGCAAAAGTCGATGACTTTATTGCAAATTAATCAATGTAGCCCATTTTGCGCATCCATTCATCATTGAACATTTTTCCAACATAGCGACTTCCATGGTCGTGAAATAAAACCACTACAACGTCCTCTGGCTTAAAATGTTCCTTTAATTGTAAGACCCCTTTAATAGCCGCACCAGCGGAATTTCCTAAAAACATACCTTCTTCCTTGGCTAAACGTTGTGTGTAAACTGCAGCGTCTTTGTCGGTAACTTTTGTAAAACCATCAATAACACCAAAATTTACATTTGCCGGCAAGATATCTTCACCAATACCTTCTGTAACATAAGGATAAATTTCATTTTCATCAAAAATACCTGTCTCGTGATATTTTTTAAACACAGAGCCGTAAGTATCTATACCCCAGACTTTAATTTTAGGGTTTTTCATTTTTAAATAACTACCAACCCCTGAGATGGTACCACCAGTTCCTACACCAACTACAAAGTGGGTAACCTTACCATCTGTTTGACTCCATATTTCCGGACCTGTAGTCTTAAAATGTGCCTTACAATTACTTGGGTTATCATATTGATTGACATACCAAGCATTTGGTGTTTCTTCGGCCAATCGTTTAGAAACGGAATAATAGCTTCTTGGGTCATCAGGCTCTACTTCTGTTGGACATACAACAACTTCCGCTCCAACAGCCCTAAGAATATCCATCTTTTCTTTAGATTGTTTATCGCTTATTACAAAAATACACTTGTAACCCTTCACAATTGCAGCTAAGGCTAATCCCATCCCTGTATTACCTGAAGTTCCTTCAATGATAGTACCTCCTGGTTTTAGGCGACCATCAGCTTCAGCATCTTCTATCATCTGCAATGCCATACGATCCTTTACCGAATTCCCGGGGTTAAAGGTTTCATATTTAGCAAGCACCAAACATGGTAAATCCGCCGTTAGCTTGTTCATTTTAACCAATGGTGTATTCCCAATGGTGCCAAGAATATTTTCTGCGTAATCCATAGTAACTTAAAAGTCTGCAAATTTAAAAGATTTGTAAGGACTTATCCGTTAATTATTAGTTATGTTTTAGACGGTAATATCTGTCAGTCAAATCGAATAGCCTTAACGGGTGAAATCCTCGAAATTATGACTGATGGAATCAAAAGCATAAATAAGCACGCTAAAAAGGTTCCGATATTCAATAGAACAATATAATCTAAACTTACATATACAGGAGCCTCGCTCACGTAATACGTATCAGGATTAAGCGGAAATAGCTTGAAGTATTTTTGAATAAAAAGTAAGGACAGGCCAATTAAGTTTCCCCAGAATAAGCCCAAACCTATTAAATAGGACGCATTATATAAAAACACCTTTCTAATAGACCAATTTGTGCTTCCTAAAGCTTTTAATATTCCTATCATAGACGTACGTTCCAATATTAATACAAGTAAAGCTGTAATCATATTTATGCCCGCCACAACAATCATAATGATTATAATACCATAAGTATTATTATCGAAAATCTTTATCCACTCGAACACCGTATAATACTTTTGTGTGATAGGTGTAGCATTGAGCAAAGATGGGATTTCGCGATAAATTTGTCTAGATTTAGCCTCGATATCATCAAAATCTTCAATAAAAACCTCAAAACTTCCTACTTGGTCAGCTTCCCATTTGTTTAAACGTTGAATATGCCTTAAGTCAGCAAAGCAGAACTTTTCATCCAGTTCTTGAAAACCTGAATTGTAAATACCAACTATTTCAAAATTTATGATTCTAGGTAATTTATTTAAGTTCTCGCCAAATAGGGTCTGAAACCTATCCCCAACTTTAAAATTTAGTCTTTTGGCGAGATACTTTGAAATTAAGACTTCCTCATTGCGATTACCGGAATAATCTGGTAAGCGTCCGTCGACTAGGAATTCTTCGAAATAACGCCAATTAAAATCGGCGCCCACACCTTTAACGACCACCCCTTCAAAATCAGACTCGGTGCGGATTACTGCAAATTTTGTAGCCACAGCCTGAACATGATTCACACCCTCTACCGTTTTAAATTCTGGATAAAAATCTTGATTTAAAGAGATTGGTACCTGAGACTCATCTGACTCATTGGTATCATAATTTGTGATTTCAATATGGCCATTGAACGCTACTACCTTATCTCTTATTTTTTGTTGCAAGCCCAACCCTGTTGCTATGGCAATGAGCATAACGATTACCCCTATAGCAATAGCAGCAATACCAATTTTAATTATTGGTGCTGATACACTACTTTTATACGCTTTACTACTAATAATGCGTTTAGCTATAAACAACTCTAAATTCAAACCTGAAAAATGCGTTTAAAGGTTTTCAAAAATACAGTTTTATTATTTGTCTCCTTAGCTATTTCTTGTGCTAATCAGGTAAAATCTGATATTGGTCTATCAGGTAATAAAGAGGGTTCAGGATTAAGCCAAACAACAGTTAAAAATGATAGTTCCATTATTGTTGGGGCTAACCAGACCGAAGCTTACCTTCCTATTTTAAAGGGTAAACACATTGGTCTTGTAGCAAACCAGACGTCTGTTATATTTAAAAATGACAACAATTCCGCTACTAAAATTAAAGAATATACGCATTTGGTTGACTCGCTGCTCAGTCTAAATATAGTTATAAAGAAAGTATTTGCTCCTGAACATGGTTTTAGAGGTACCTCAGATGCAGGAGAAATTGTCAGAGATGGTATAGACACAAAGACTGGCCTTCCTATTATTTCTCTTTACGGTGAAAACAAAAAACCAAGTGAAGAACACTTAAACGATTTAGATATCTTGGTTTTTGATATTCAAGATGTAGGCGCCCGATTTTACACCTACATATCTACATTGCACTATGTCATGGAAGCCTGTGCTGAAAAGAACATCCCTATTTTAATTTTAGACAGGCCTAACCCTAATGGACATTATATTGATGGTCCAGTACTTGAAATAGAACACCAAAGTTTTGTTGGTATCCATCCTGTGCCTGTTGTACATGGAATGACGATTGGCGAATACGCCAAGATGATTAATGGCGAAGGTTGGCTGAAAAATAATATTAAGTGCGACGAGGTCAGAGTGATAAGCGTTAAGAATTACAGTCATACAACACCCTATAGTTTACCTATAAAACCATCACCAAATCTTCCGAATGACACGGCCATAAACTTATATCCAAGTCTCTGTTTTTTTGAAGGCACCAATATCAGTGTTGGAAGAGGTACTGAAAATCAATTTCAAATTATTGGCTCACCCAATTTCAAAATAGAGGGACATGACTATGAGTTTACACCACAACCAAATGAAGGTGCTAAATACCCAAAACACAAAGGCAAGCCTTGTTATGGATATGATTTAACCAACCACAAAAAATTGAATAACTTAAACCTTGGCTGGCTTCTTTCATTTTATAATGCAAATAAAGTCAATGCATCTGAAGAAGGCTTTTTCAATAGTTTTTTTACAAACCTAGCCGGTAACGAAAGCTTACAACAACAGATTGAAAATGGCTGGTCAGAGGAAGACATAAAAAAAAGTTGGGAGGAGGGCTTAAATTCATATCGCCTTATGCGTGCCAAATACACTATTTACATTGATTAGTGATTATCATCCTCTACGTTAGCTAATGCAACTGGCTTTGTTATATCAGATTTTTCAGATAAACCAAGGCCCTGAGCGGTTTGTTGGTCCTCGCCGTATACATGTACAACAAACACAATACGTTTTGGCGATTGCACGGCAACCATCACATGCTTTCCTTTAGAGAGCTTATTCAAGGGTAATTTATAAGAGTTTGAATTGATGTATAAATCGTATTCCCTGCCATAAGATTTATTTATGGTATACAGGTAATTTATTTTTCTTGTGCTTTTAAGAATAAGGGTATCTCTAGTATCATTTAATTGATGCACCAAATCCTTGGCTTGGATATTCCTGTTCTTCTCTAGCTTAGCAAAATGGGTTTGCGCCTGAAGTGAAATACTTAAGAGTAGTAAAAGTATTACTACAAGACAGATACGAATTAAATTTTTCAAGGTATACTATTAAGTTAAACTTTTCGGTTTACTCAACAGTAATTAATTAATCCTATTTAAACATAATAGATTTTAAACCTTTTATCTAAAAAATCCTACAAAGTGTTCAAAAAACCAGAAGAAAGGTTATTATTTCAACACTATTGTTAATAGCTTTTTGCAGTAAGCTTTAAAAGCTTGTTGGGATAGTCTGTAATGATACCGTCAACTTTAAAAGAAATCACCTGTTCCATATCCTCCACGTCATTTACAGTCCATGGAATTATTGTGTATCCTTCAGCGTGGTAATTCTTCACTATTTTAGAAGTTAAAAGTTTAAAAAAAGGACTTATAATCTCAGGCTTATATGATAGTTTGTTCAATTTTTCATTAATGTCTTCACCTTCATCAACCAACAATGCGACTTTCATTTCGGGTGATTGCTTTTTTATTTCTTCAAGAACGTTTAAATCAAAAGATTGCAGATTGACAGCGTTAAACATATCATTTTGCCTTATTTCTTCAAGTACTATCTCTACGTACTCTTCTGGATAAGGCGTATAAATACCATAGTAAGATGGCTTTGATTTTATTTCAATGTTAAAATTAACCTTAGCATTTTTGGATTTAACCAGTTCAAAAACCTCTGATAATAAGGGTTTATAAACTGAACTCTTTTTTTGGTTGGGGTAATCTGGATGAAATTTAGTGCCACAATCAAAAGCTTTGATGTCATTGTACGTCATTTCAAATAGGTTATAGGCCATATCCATTTCCTCCGGAATTTCCTCTCCACTAGGATCGTAACAAATAGTTCTACTCATAAAGGGTTCATGAGAGACAACAACTTTCTTGTCTTTTGTTATGGCAATATCTAATTCCAAGGTATTAACGCCTAAATCAATAGCCGTTTCAAATGCAGGAAGTGAATTCTCAGGCAATAAGCCTCGACATCCTCTGTGCCCTTGGATATCTAATGTGGTATTGGAAATACAGTTCATAAAAACCAAGAACAAAACAATTAGCCCTTTAGATTTCAGACTCCGAAGAAAGTGTTGGTTTTTCATATTTCTGAAAGGGCTGTTTTAACAATTCGCCTACATGACTATTTTTGCTTTCATCTGGAAAAACATCAACACCATAAACCAATTTTTCACGGTCTAAATACATATATGTGCCAAAGATACGGTCCCAAATACTAAAGATATTTCCATAATTGGAATCTGTATACGGCAATCTATAATGATGGTGAGTTTTGTGCATATCTGGAGAAACGATTACGTAGCTCAGGGCTTTGTCCAGTCCTTTAGACATCCTTAAATTGGCATGAGTAAATTGTGAAAACACTAGGGATAAGGATTGGTATAAGAACACCAAAGCTATTGGTGTACCGACTATAAATACACCAAACAAGGTAAAGGCAAACCTTATAAGGCTCTCAATAGGATGATGCCTATTAGCTGTAGTAGTATCTACATTGTGATCGGTGTGATGCACAAGGTGTACCATCCAAAGGGGCTTAACCTTATGCTCAACATAATGTGGCAAATACGCCCCAAAAAAGTCCAATAATAACACTCCTATCAGAGCATATAGCCATAGCGGCATTTCAGGCAACCAATTGATTATACCAAAATCGTTAACTTTCACCCAATCTGCCGTACCCAACAACAACCAAGCCAATCCAAAATTAATGACTACGGTTGTGAGAGTAAAAAACAGATTTGGGATGGCATGTTTCCATTTTTTGTATTTGAACTTAAATAATGGTATCCCACTTTCTATCAACCAAAATACTGTAAGTCCCCCAACTAGAATTAAACTCCTATGAGAGGAGGGAATAGTTTCAAAATATTGAATTATTGTTTCCAAATCTCTTAGTTATTTATTGATGTTAATAATCTTCTGGGCCTTTTTCAAATTTACAGAAGAAAGACTAGATTTCAACGCTCGTGCTTTATCATACCGCTTTGTGATCATGTGGGTTGTAAAACTTAAAAACACAAACATAGGTTGATTTGCTTCCAAAACACCGTCTTTCTTAATGCGTTTTAGTTTTCGATATGCCCTTTGAGGTTTCCCGGCAATCACATCATTTTTAGATTCTAATAAAGCCAACCTTTGTTCAAGTACTAGCCTATCCTCTAAAGGCTCGGCTATTAAAAAAGAACTGGCCTCATCAGAATATATTTCTGATAGTCTTAAAATTTCAGCACGAACATCATCACCAAAATACAATGAAAAATCCATATACTTCGCCGCTAAAAAATAAGCTGAATAAAAGTTCTTCTGCTCATGGTAATTTTTTAATTCTGACGCCAAATATGTTGTGTTGAGGGCATATTTATTTAAAAGAACGCTTATATTTTCATAATCTCCGGTGTTTGGGTTTGTATTTAAAATATTCCCGTTTATATCCATTATTTTAATAGAGTTGTCATTAAATTTATCAATGTAGCTTTGCTTTCTTTTATTTTTAATTTTAAGAAATAAACTTTCATACATATTTTCATTAACGATTACAGGGACAAAATTTTCCCAAATGATCGGACTCAAACGCTCATTGGTAAATAAATTAGGAACAAGTCTGTTCCGTCCATATTTATCTTTTATTAAAACAGGGTACCTATATTTGGTCATATCTTCCCAGACCATCAAAACCATTTTATTCTGCGCCATCGCCAAATCCTGGGCTATAGGTAATGAACGCATCCATTCTTGGCTATGCGATAAATAAAAAGAAAATACTGCTACGAGTGATGCGATAAATTTTGTCTTCATAAAATAGGTTTAATTCCTTTCCTCAAAAATTATTCCGAACATGTATATCATAAATCAATTCGTTTTTTCATAGCCTCAACAATATTAAATGCAGCAGGGCAAATAGCGACGTTTTTCAAGGTTAGGTTTGAAATTTGTTGAAACTTTTTCCTGTCTGTGTGAGGAAATTCTTGGCAGGCCTTTGGTCTAAACTCATAAATAGAACAGTAATTATCAGCATCTAAAAACGCGCAGGGTACAGATTGCAACACATAGTCCTTTTCTTCATCAATTCTTAGGTATTGATCGATAAATTCCTGCTCTTTCATCCTTAAATATTTAGAAATACGTCTGATATCCTTATCCGTAAACAAAGGACCTGTAGTTTTGCAGCAATTGGCACATTTTAGACAGTCCGTACGTTCAAATTCCTTTTGATGCAATTCTTGCATCAGATAATCTAATTGTTTGGGTGGCTTCTTTTTTAATTTAGCAAAAAAGGTTTTGTTTTCCTTATGCTTATCTTTAGCCAACTTAGGAAGATTATTGATTTTGTCTTGCATAATGTAAAAATAACGATTTTGATGAGATGTTGAAACAATTCAACCCTCAGAAAAAGAGTTCTACTTTCACAAGAAATAACCATGAAAGACATTTTTGGCAAAGCGTTACTGGACTATCACAACGATACCTGCAAAGAAGATATCGTTACATGGACCCACATATCTAATGAAGACACCTTACCCCTGGAATATCTTTTTAGAGGGTTCGAAGATATGCCCAAAATAGAACAAAAAGCTCTTAAAATGGCCAAAGGACGCACATTAGACGTGGGCTGTGGTGCTGGAAGTCATTCGCTATGGCTTCAAGATAAGGGGCTCTATGTCAAAGGCATTGACACCTCTAAAGGTGCAGTTGAGGTTTCTAAAAAACGTGGAATTAAAAATATCAGTTTGAAGCCGCTTTTGGAAGAAACAGAACAGTTTGATACCATTTTATTATTAATGAACGGTACAGGTATCTTCCAAGAATTGTCTCAGGTTACGACCTATCTTCATCATTTAAAATCGCTATTACTCCCAAAAGGCCAAATCCTAATTGATTCTTCGGATATAAAATACATGTACGAAGATGAGGACGGTGGAACTTGGTTAGACCTAAATCAAAACTATTATGGAGAATTAGATTATTTCATAAGCTACAAAGGAGAAACAGAAATACCCATGAAATGGCTTTATCTCGATTTCCAAACTTTAAAAAGAGCCTGCCTAGCGACAGGTTTGCAGTGCGAAAAGGTTATGGATGGTAACCATTTCGATTATTTAGCGAAAATTACCACTTAAATAAAGCTAAAATATAGACAGCGACACCATTTGAAATTAACACCTAAGAATTAAAAATCAAATTGATACGTTGCACCAGCTAACACCTGAATGCCTTGTACTGGAAAATTCAAATAGCGCTGATAATCTTGGTTGAATAAATTATTACCCTTAGCAAAGACCGTAAATTGATCATTTATCTTATAACCCACATGCACATTCGCGTCAAAATAACTATCTAGTGTAATTGTATTTGTAGGTGTTGGTAAAAAGGTACCAACCAAAGACTGGGCATCTTTACGTTCACCAACGAAAAATGCACTTGCCCCAGCAAACCACTGCTCCGATATTTGAAAGTCTGCAAAAATAGACCCCGTTACATCTGGCAAGTTCCAGGCTTCAGCCTCGTTATCGGTACTATAATTAAAATAAGCACCCTTTATACCTAAAATAAAGTTTCTGTTGACATCAATATTTAATTCACCTTCTAGAGAAAAGGTAGTAATGTCATCATACACTAGGCCAAATGAATTACCATATTGATAATCTCTAGTGGCAAATGTCTGGGCATCATTAGCTTTAAATAAAGCCTTATTCTCTTCGGCAAAATAATTTCCTTTAATATTATAGCTAACGTTATTGGACAGTTTACCCTTTAGGCCCACAAATCCATTGTACTGCTGATTCGTTGGAGTTATCAAGAGCGTAGGAGACACAAATGGGTTTTCATTGGCAAAATCGTGATATGAATTTTGGATGAGTCCACCTTTTATACCTCCATAAGCAATTAAAATTTCATCAACCAAACGATAAGACGCTTCTATATTGGGATACAAGAAGAACTTGTTATCATCGAACTCAGTATCGTTGAGATAGACTAATTGAATACCCAAATCTATGGTTAGGTCGTCTTGCTTTAGCTGATAAGATGGCGCTAGTCCAAAAGTAACATTCCCATAATTAATTTCGTCGTCACTTGTATAAGTATTATCAAACTTTCCACCTATGTAATCAATGTAAAATTCAGTAGCAATAATTTCAGCATCGATTGGAACCTCGAAAGCTGCTTTGGCCACGAATCTATTCTCGCCAGAATCTTGGTTATCCGCAAAGCGAATAAATCTCACACTACCGTCATCGATAAAGGTATCATCAAATCTTATGGTTCCACCAATATTAAAACTGGTGAAGCTGTGCCCTGGATCAATTAAACTAGCTTCTGCCTGTCCAAAGAAATTTTGTGGCAGCCCATACCAATTATAGGTTTGAAGGTCAAAACCTGTATCTACTTTCCATGAAAAATCCCTAAGCTTCTGTGTATAGTGTGCCTTAAGACTTGTTTTGGTAAAATCGTCATCTAACAAAAGCCCGTCTATACCACCTTGGGATGAATGGTGGCTAAAATATCCTCCAACGATTTCATCATTACTCAATTCATGATTTAAAAAGACCTCTCCTAAAATTGTAGTGTAAGAACCAACTCCCAAGGAGGCATAATTATCATAAAGTTTAACAGATTTCGCCCTTTCAACATTAGCTGCCTTACCCTTTGCCGGTGTAAACGTAGAAGCAACAGGAATGGATAGAATGTTATACTTAACCGTTTTCTTTTTTACCGTCCCTGTATCATTGGAGCGCGGATTATCCTTAATCTTAAAGGCATCAGAAATTGTAGGTTTATATGGCTTTACCACATTGACGACTTGGTCACCTATAGTATCTTTAGTTCGTTCCTGGGAAGTTAGAAAAGACCAGCTTCCTGATAAAATAAGGATGAAAAATAAAAATTTGATTTTCATTTTAAGGATTTTGATTACTGATTGATGGTCTAAAAAAGATTGTTTTAGTTGCCATCGGATTCGATTGATGAATTTGTTTTAGCCTCTTCCGCTTTAATTTTATTTAAATTATTGGTTGCATCTTCAACAACGTCATTAAATTCAGGAAAGTTTGAAATCACACTCTCTAAAATATAGGTGGCTTGAAATGCATCACCCAAAGCATAAAAGTTTTTTGCCATTACTACCAGTCCTTTAGCACTATAATATTTGTAACTGCTGTAGTTCTTGGCCAGCTGTTGTATAATTGTATTAGAGGCCTTATATTTTCCTTCCTTATTCTTAAAAAAAGCATTGAAGTAAAGCGCTTCCGCTGCAACCTCGCCAGTTGCAATTTTTTCTACATCAGCGTAGGCTAATTTTGCTTTATCTTCATTCCCAGTTTTAATTGCTGACCTTGCTATAATAATTTTGGCATCGCTTTTTACCTTGTTATCTAGCTTAGAATTATCCAGAACCTTCTCCGCATAGCGCTCTGCAGCGTTATAATCCTCGGTTTGATAATAGGCGTTCATCAAATTAGATGCCGCATAAATGACATTTTGAGGGTAATCCGCCTCCTGTTCTAAACGTTTTAAAATGGGGATAGCCTCTGACCAATTGGAGTTAGTTAGGTAAATTTCACAGAGTCGTACTAATGCCTGCTCAGAAAACTCACTTTTTGACGTCCCTACAACATATTCGTAATGAGGCCGTGCATTTTCATATAAATCCTTTTTAAAGTACAATTGGGCTAAATAAAAATGAGACGTCAAGGCATGTATACCATTGGGGAATTGATTAATATATTTATTGAATTGCTGAATTGCTTTATCCGTATCACCATCTAAATACGGTTTTTCGGCCGCAGAATACATGGTATTATCCAACTCAACATCAGTAACCTCAACATAACCCAATCCACGTACCCAGTTAGCGTAATCATCAACCCGACCCAAATCAATGTAAATTAATCGTGCTGTGGCAACTGCTTGAACGGCCTCTCCTGAACCAGGAAAATCCTTGGCAACTTCTTTGAATTTCTTCAGGGCACTTTCATTATTATTGGCGTTGTAATAGACCAAACCTTGCCTCAATAGGGCTTTAGACGTAAAAGCACCTTGCTTGTATTCTGAATTAAGTCTGTCATACATTTGCATAGCCCTATCTGTCTCATTGGATTTAATGTAGGAATTGGCCAACTCGTACATAGCGTCATCACGTAATGCCGACTTTGGGTAGCCTTCTATAAAAGACCTGAGTTCTTTGTTTTTAGTATTACTATTTCCTAAATACCCATAGCTCATTGCTTTTTGAAAAGCGGCGTAATCGGTCTCAATTTCATTTATTTGAATAGCCTTATCGTAGGCATTTATGGCACTTTGATACTCACTTGACACAAAATGAGAATCACCTAATCGCAAAAAAGCATCATTTCTGCGAAGCCTATCCGTATTGTTATTATTTAGGAATCTCTGAAAATAATCAGAAGCTTTATTGTAATCCTTTAATTTAAAATAAGTGTAAGCTAAATTGTAATTTAAGTTTTGGTTTTCAGGCAAGCTTGAAGCTTCATCCATCCCATAAAATTGTTTGAATCCGATTAGCGCATCATTGTAATTGGTGAGATTATAAGCCGTCTCAGCTCGCCAGAAGGTTGCCTTGGCTACAAATTTTGAATCTCTTGGTTCTTTTAATGAGCTTGTAAATAAGTCTAATGCTTCACTATATTTCGATTCATTGTAAAGCTCAATCCCCCTCAAATAAGCCACTTTTTGATAAGCCACTTTATTTTCAAAACTGTTCTTACCCTTCAATAATTCTAAGGCCTCCTTATAATTTTTAGAGGTGATATAAGAATCAATCAATAAGTTTTCAATGTCTTCCCTGTAATTTGTTTTAGGATACTCATCTAGAAAACCCGACAAAACTTGTGGCACAGATTGATAAGGATTACCGATTTCATAACTGATCTTCGCATAATTGAGCCATGCATCTTCCTTGATTTTTAAATCATAATCCATTTGAGATGCATTTCTAAAAGCGTTAAGCGCTTCTTGTTTTTTATCCAGGTTTATATAGCTTTCACCCAAATGATAATAAGCATTTTGTGCTACCCCATTAGCACCATCAATTATTTTATTGAACTCAGAAACAGCACTTTCAAAATCATTTTGTTTGTAATATGCATAACCCAGTTGGTAATAATCCGTATTGCTCCACTTGCCTCGTTTTCCCTTGTAGTCCTTTAAATAAGGTATGGCCTCTGCATATTGTTCTAAGTTGAAATAGCTTTCACCTATAATCTTTGATAGTTCGGATTTTTCATCCTTGTTACTTTTCTCAAGTTGTCCTAATGCTAGCTCAATTGCCTTTTCAAATTTTCCTAATTTAAAATTCAAGTCCGCTTGATAGTACGATAGCTTCTCCTTGTATTTTTCATTATCACTAACTTGATCAAAATAGGAGTTGGCCTTATCATAATCATCGCCTTCATAAGCCATATAACCAATGTAATACTTGGCTTGTGATCCATATTCCTTAGAATTTACAACCCTATTGAGGTATCTTGTTGCTTGTGTTGCGCTATCAGTAGCATACAAGCTATACCCATAGTTGAAATAGAAGCGTTCACGCTCAGCCCAAGCAATACTTAGTTCATCTACTTTATCGTACCACTTGCGGGCATAGGCATATTTTGAGTTTTCAAAATAGTAATCAGCTACATCCAAAAATGCTGTGTTTCTTTTCGGACTAGTTGGATATTCTTCAACAAACTCAAGGATTAAATCATCTGCATTGTGTTGGTTTAAACGCACTGCACAATTGGCTATATAATAAGAACAATCAGATTTTAACACCTCGTCGTTAGCGCTATTTTTAACATCCTCAAAAAGAGATTGAGCGGCATTATATTGCTTATTATTATAAAGCGTTAGGGCCTTCTGAAAATCTTTTAAATCACTTGTATAGATTTCAGATTTCTGCGCTGAACCTAAAAATGAAACAATAATAAAAACGAGAAGGAATTGTTTTTGTGTAAATAGCATTAGTGTCGTTTTTTGATTGTTATTAATTGAAGGACCAAATTTAATTTAATACCTAATTTATAACGCTAGAAATTGCCTATAATTATAAACCAAGTTATTAAATGTTGCAGGTGAACTGATTTCACTCTATCTTAATTAAATTAATCTTTTTAGAAAAAAATCACCCTAATCGCTATTATCGAAGATTTGCTGAAAATAATCCGCGAGGTTGGTTCGTTTTAATTTCTATTGAACCATTTTGTTATGGTCATACACTAATCAAAAAAACAAAACCCTGCAAAAAATAGATACTAATAAACGCCACAGAACTCATTTGTGAATTGATGATTTAAACAATACTTTTACAGCACTAAATTTATGGGTTATTAATATGTCTGAAACCGTCTTACAACTTAAAAATGCAACTATTTATCAAGGTGGAAGTGTTGTATTGTCTAAAGTAAACTTTGAAATGCAGAAAGGTGATTTCGTTTATCTGATTGGAAAAACCGGAAGTGGCAAAAGTAGCTTTATGAAAACTTTGTACGGCGACTTGGAGCTGACGGAAGGTGAAGGTACCGTTGTTGATTATAACCTCAAAACCATGAAAGAAAAAGACATTCCTTTTCTACGCAGAAAACTGGGCGTTGTTTTTCAGGATTTCAAATTATTACCAGACCGAACGGTGAATGGCAACTTAGAATTTGTCCTTAAAGCCACTGGCTGGAAGGATAAAGATAAAATTAAAGACCGCATAGAATCTGTTTTGGATAAGGTTGGAATGAAAACCAAAGGCTTCAAATTTCCTCATGAACTATCTGGTGGTGAACAACAGCGTATTGCGATAGCTCGGGCATTATTAAACAATCCCGAAATAATCCTAGCTGATGAGCCCACAGGTAACCTTGATCCACAAACGAGTATTGAAGTAATGGAAGTACTGCAAGACATTAACAAAAATGGCAATACCATTCTAATGGCTACACATGATTATGCCTTACTTCTTAAATACCCAAGTAAAACCTTGAAATGTGATGAAAACAAGGTGTACGAGGTTGTGCAGAGAAAGAACTAGTAGTTGTCAAAATTCTATAAATGTAGCGCTTCAGAGATAGAGAACTATGCTCTCCATACTTATACCCACATATAATTACGATATCTTACCATTGGCAAGGGAAGTGCACAAGCAGGCTTCAAATCTAAAATCTGATTTTGAAATTATCATCATGGATGATGCATCACCTGTTCTAGGATTTGACAAAAATGAATTAAACAGATTTTCAAATCTTAGGTTTATTGAATTGCCTCAGAATATCGGTAGAAGTTCTATTAGAAATCGCTTAGCAAAAACAGCTAAATACGAATGGTGTTTGTTTCTAGATGCAGATGTTTTACCGGTAAACACAAATTTTATTGACTCCTATTTGAAGGCAATATCCAAAGATTCCGAAGTCATCAATGGTGGTATTTTATATCAGGATAACAATCCGGATAATATTGAGAATCTGCGCTGGGTTTACGGACGTAAGAGAGAAGCATTAAGTTGTGAACAGCGCAATAAAAATGTATACTTAAGCTTCCTTACTCTCAATTTTATGATACGTAAATCATTATTTGAACGTATCTGCTTTAACGAGGATATCCCAAATCTGCGCCATGAGGATACTCTTTTTTCATTCAATCTTAAAGAACAAGGCATAAAGGTTGAGCACATCACTAACCCAGTATATCATATGGGTTTAGAAGACAGCAAAACCTTTCTGGATAAATCCCTTAAATCTGTAGAAGCGCTCTCCTTATTGGTTTCGAAAAAGTTATTACCTTACCAATACACACGCATTTCAAAAGTCTATCAAAATATTACAACTTGGGGACTCAATTCACTTTGTGCCTTCATATACCTCAAATTTAAATTATTATTTGAACGCCATTTGTTAGGAAAACGTCCCTCACTTTTTATTTTTGATCTCTATCGCCTTAGTTATTATTGCTATATTAACAAAAAGAATTAATGGCTGTTTTCTCTGTAATTATATCGGTTTTTAATAAAGAACCCTATATACAAGACACCATTGAGAGTGTTTTAAACCAGTCATTTGACAAATTTGAACTTATTGTTGTTAATGATGGTTCAACAGATAGTAGCTTAGAAATCATAGAGTCCTTTGATGATAACAGGTTACACATCATAACTACTACAAATCTAGGTGCCTCATCAAGCAGAAATACGGGCATAAAAGCAGCACAAAATCAGTATATCGCCCTCTTAGATGGTGATGATCTTTGGGATAAAGATTTTCTTAAAGAAATTCATCACTGTATACAAAAGTACCCTGAACAAGCTGTTTTTTCCACTGCCTTAGCCCAGAAGTATGAGAACAAAATTGTTCCCTCTCGTTATAATTTTGAACAGAAAACAACCTGCCAAATACATAATTATTTCAAATCCAGTCTAGGCCAAAGTATTTTGAGTAGCTCCAGTTTAGTCTTTGATAAAGGTATCTTAAAAACGACCGGATATTTCAATACGTCCATTATCTCAGGGCAAGATACAGATATGTGGATACGGATAGGCATTCACTATGACATCGTCTTTATAAACAAGATACTAGCTTATTATAGATATGTACCCAATAGCCTATCTAACACCACCTTTGATCTTCAAAAAAAGCCAAACTTCGAAGCCTACAAAACTTTTGAAGCCGATAACGGACCGTTGAAACGATTTCTTGACATTAACAGATATTCACTTGCATTGATGAGTAAAATCAACAACCAAAAGGAAGCCTATGTTTATTTTAAGTCTAATCTAGACATGGCTAATTTACCACTAACTAAAAAAGTCCTGCTATTATCTCCAAAGTGGGTTTTAAAAGGTCTTTTAAAAATTAAATCGCTTAAAAAAGAACGTTTGTACTACAGACCTTTGTAATCTTTAAATTCTATAAAATTACGAATATACTCAGCTTCTTCAAATTCTGTAGATGCCAAAACCAAGCAAACCGCACCTGAAGAAAAATTATCTATTTCCCTCCAAATATATGTCGGTATGTACAGTCCTTGATTTGGCTTGTTCAGCATAAAGCGCTTTTGGGATTTACCATCACTTACAACGGCCTCAAAACTTCCGCTCAACGCAATGATTATAGATTCTTGTTCCTTATGGGCATGGCCACCTCTATAACTATCACTAGGTACGTCGTATAAATAATATACCCGTTTTATATCAAAAGGAATAATCGCTTTTTCAATAACGGCTAAACTCCCTCTATCGTCATGTACCTTTGGTATATCTATAAGTTTTACATCCTGAATACTCGCCACGTAATTTCTGTTTATTTTAGAATTGACTGCCATTGCAGACCGATTTGTTTTTTTGATAAATGTGCAACACTAGCAGTTGCATTGGCCTTGCAATTTAAGTATAATTCTTCATCTTTAACCATTCTATTCATCGCTTCGGTCAAGGCCTTTTCATTGTAATTCTCTACTAAAAGTCCGTTATGTTCATTTTTAATTATTTCTTTTGGCCCAGACTCACAATCTACAGAAATTACAGGAGTTCCTAAATGTAAGGATTCGGTCAGGACCATTGGAAAACCTTCATATCTACTTGTTAAAATTGAAAACTTTGCCTTCTTAACAATTTGATAAGGCGATGACATGTAGGGTAAAAATTCAATTTCTGAAGTTAATGACATCTTCTGCACCATCGTTTTAAGTTTACCTTCATCCTTGCCTTCTCCTAAAATTTTTAGTTTAATATCTAATTTTGGTAAAATAGATTTGGCATAGGCCTCAATTAAGAGTGTTATATTTTTTATCTCATCATTTAAACGACCATAAAAAAGTACATAATCATTGTCATTTAGGTTAAAGTCATTTGACTGAGAGGACTCATGTAAGGCGATTGGATTATATATGGTCATTAGATTATTAAATCCATAGCTGCGTTGCAGCTTTTTAGCAATAGCTTCCGAGACGGCCACTATTTTATGTGCATTTCCATACATGATTTTATTTAAGACCCTGCTTGAAGTTATATACTTATTAGTATTATAACTATGAACCATA
The DNA here is from genome assembly GCF_002266855.1 of Winogradskyella aurantia. Taxonomy (GTDB): domain Bacteria; phylum Bacteroidota; class Bacteroidia; order Flavobacteriales; family Flavobacteriaceae; genus Winogradskyella; species Winogradskyella aurantia. Next base: position 43,788 of record NZ_NGJN01000003.1, read on the forward strand.
TAGATGGTTTTATGGGAATTATATACAAGTCTTGAAAGAATAAACTCTTTTAGGAGTCCTATTCTAGTTCTAGTGTCAATGACATAATCAAAATCATGCGATTTCAAATACTTCCTAAAAGCATTCAACCGTTTTAGGCGACCAAAAACTGAATCATCCATAGCCTTCATTTTGCCAAGATTGAACAATTTCCCTTTATACGGGAACTCAATCTCATCTAAAACGGAGACAACGTGAACCTCAAACCCAAAATCATCCAATACTTCTGACAACAACCCTGAAGCTCTTTCTGCACCTCCTCCACCTAGCGACATAACTACGATACATATTTTTTTGGTGCCCGTTTTCGTCATTAACAAGTATCTTTGAGGGCAAATGTAACGATATAAATGAAAATTTTATTGGTTGGCGAATACAGCAGGCTTCATAATTCCTTAAAAGAAGGACTCCTTAAGCTAGGTCACGAGGTGATATTACTTGGCGCTAATGATGGATTTAAAGACTACCCAGTTGACCTTAGTATTAAAAAAAAATATGATAAAGGCTTTTTAAAAAAATTCAAGAATTTGTTATACCTCTTGTTTAAGTTTGATCTGGAGTCACAACAAATAAAACGGCAGATTCTAGGCCTTAAACCAAAGATCAGTAATTATGATATTGTCCAGTTCATCAATGAAGCATCCTTTGGTTGCACAGCGAAAATTGAAAAAGAGATTTTTGATTGCATCAGTTCATGGAATAATAACACATATTTATTGTCCTGTGGTTCAGATTATATCAGCATAAATTATGCATATCAAAAAAAATTTAGGTACTCCATACTAACCCCATATTTCAAGGGACACAAAACGCAATTAGAAAGTAGTTATGGCTTAAAATTTTTAAAACCAGAATTTAAGTCTTTACACGAATTTATTTTTAGTAAAATAAATGGCGTTATTGCCTCTGATATGGATTATCATATACCACTGAAAGGTCACCCTAAATATTTAGGACTTGTGCCCAATCCAATTAATACAGACCAACTAATTCATCAACCCCTTGAGACAAATGAAAAAATTATAATATTTCATGGCATAAACGAAACCAACTATTATAAAAAGGGAAATGATATTTTTGAAAGGGCACTAATAGCAATTCAAAAAAAATTTAGTGATAACGTTGAGATTATTACGACCAGGAGTATTCCCTACAACATTTATATTAAAGCTTATGACAAAGCACACATTGTTTTAGATATGGTATATGCCTACGACCAAGGCTATAATGCGCTAGAGGCTATGTCTAAAGGTAAAGTGGTATTTACCGGTGCGGAGAAGGAATGGCGATCTTTTTACGGTATTGAAGAAAACACCATTGCAATTAACGCCTTGCCCGATGTTGATGATATCATCCAAAAATTGGAATGGCTTATCGAAAATCCACAAAAATTAAAAGAAATATCAAATAACGCCCGAAAGTTCATAGAATCCCATCATAATTATATCGACAGCGCAAAACAGTATGTTGACCTATGGCAAAATAACAGCAGGAAGGACTAGCTACGTTTGGCTTGTGAACTAAAGTAATAACGTACTACAAAGAATACAATCAATAGGTAAATCACATACCGCACAAAATGGGCTATCACTACACCTTCGGTTCCATAATATTGAATAAAGAGGTTCGTAAGTAAAAAGAAAAGAACCAATGATATTATTTCGGTGAAAATGAAGCTTTTTACAAGTCGTTTTGCCAAAAATTGGTGGGTAAGCACCAAAGAACACAACCTAACAAAATCACCCAAAAGCTGCCACTTAAAAAGTGGTTCCATGCCTAAAAATTCAGGATAAACAAATTGGATTATATAATTTCTTAAACCAAAAACCAATAACATGCCAACACCAAAAATTGGAAGTATGGTTTTATAGATATGAAAAACTTCATTTTTGAAGTCTTTACCATTATCAATCTTGGCAAATTTTGGTAAGACATACAACGTAAATAGTCCCGATGCAAATACCATATAGTTTTTTGAAATAAAATTAATAGCAGTCCAGTACCCGGCCTCATTAATATTTAGTTTATCGGTTACCAGTGTTCTTATATCCAATTCAATATAATTGAGCAAAAATGTAGAAACGAAAGACATAAGTGTAAATGCCAATAATTTGTTTTTATAAAGCAACCCAAATCCTAAATTCTTTAGTTTAACGAATTCAGACAAACGCTTTCCAAAAACAACGAGCAAAACAATCAATTGAATAATGGGTGCAATACTAATAGCTATTAAAACACCTTTTAAATCTGCAGTATACAATCCTATAATAAGAGCTACCGCAGCCAATAAGTAGCCTATTAACTCAATGATGGCATACTTTCTATATTCAGACAAACCGTTAACCACAGCATTAATTGCCCTATTTAGAGCTATGAAGGGTACGATAATAGCTAATAACTTAAAGACATACTTATAATTAATCGAACCAAAGAAATAATCAGAAAAATAGTTAGACCCAAAATATAGTACTAAGGACGAAACCAGTGAGCCGAATACGAGAAAGACCAATGCCGTAGAAAATAGCTTTGAGAGTTCCTTAAGGTTATTTCTATATTCTGCTACATATTTTACAATACCACTGAATGTACCCAAAGTTGAGGTGCTGGTAACCATTCCAAGAAGATTTCTCACCTGGCCAATATTAGCAATACCTGCCTCACCTACTGTAAGTGCCAATAAACGCTGGATAAATACAGATACCACAAGTCTTATTGTAATTACTACAGCATTGAGTGACGTAATTTTAAGAACTAGGTTACCTTGCAAAAATTTCGGTAGTTTCACATTTTAAGGTTTAATAGTCATCAATATCCTCATCTGAGATAACACCAAATAAAGAACTACCAAATATTAGCAATATTATCGCAAAGTGCATAGAATAACTGAGGCAGTGCCCCATAACAGCACCTATCAATCCAAACATATCAATAAAGTAAATACTAGATACATAGATAATGACGAATAGGAAGACTTCAATGATTATAAAATGTGCAAACATTTTCTTTGCTAAGAACTGATAGGCAATAACCATGGAAAGTACACGCATAAAATCCCCTAATATTTGATAGCCAAAAAGATTTTCAACAGGTCTAAACTCCTCAGTAAATAAAAGATTAACCAATACTGAACGACTCAGATATATGATAAGCAATAAAACTGCAAAAATGGGCATTATGGTTTTGTAGAAGCTGAAAACCTCCTTCCTAAATTCCCGTTTTGTATTTATTTCAGAAAACCTTGGCAAAATATATAGGGATATAAGGCTATTAATAAACATGAGATAATAGTCTGAAACACGGTTAATAGCCTCCCAATACCCTGCCTCCTTTATACCTATTTCTGAAATTATATAATTCCTAATTATGATTAAAACAATGGGAATAGCAATAGTTGACACTAGGGCCGTAACCATATAAGAACTTAGATTTTGTAATACTGAAAAGTTGATATTAGTTATTCTAATGGATGACATTAAGTTCTTCCTATAAAGTATACCAACTATAGTAATCAGTAGGTTTAGTGCTGGAGTTATTACTATAGCTACCAATGCACCATCAATATTTTCCTGCCATATAAGTAAGACCGTGACTAAAAGCCCTAGAGTCTGCCCAATGATATTTATTATTAGGAGAATCTTATACTTTGAAAAACCATTCATTATTGAAAATGCAAACATGTTCAGTGCATAGAATGGCAAGACAATAGCAAGGGTTTCTATTACGTAGGTGTATTTGTAATTATCAGCAAAAATGAGATTGTTAATCAGTTCCGCGTTGTAATAACATAAAAATGCTAGCAGTAAGGAGGTAAAAAATCCAAAATAAAAACTTGTTGAAAGTGTATTTATTAAGGCCTGAGAATCATTTTTATACTTTCCTATAAATTTTACTAAACCATTGTACAACCCTGCTATGGCTAGGGATTGGACTGCACTTAAAAAATTTCTTAGGTTACCGATTAAAGCCATTCCTTCCGGACCAATAAATACGGCTATGCATTTAGATATTACAATTCCTGTAATTAACTTAACGCTAAGGTTGGCCGTATTGAGATTTGCGGCCTTAATCAACACCTCATTATTGATATACTGAAAAAATTTCTTCAATTAGTAGGAATTTAGGACTTCTATTACAGTTTCAACATTTCTGTAAGACATTACAGGGCTTATGGGCAAACTTATAATTCTTTTGTGAATTTGCTCTGTTGTGGGCAGATTTAATTTAGAAAATTGCTGCAATGCCGTTTGCTTATGAGGCGGAATTGGATAGTGAATTAACCACCCTATTTCATTCTTATCGAGATATTCAATAAAAGCTGCCCTATTTTCCACCTCAACAACAAAGGCATAAAATACGTGGTTTTTAGAACCATTATAATACGGTAAACTAATCTTGGGATTTCTTATCTGTTCTAAATAGTATTTTGCCATGTCTTGTCTTTGACCATTATCGCTATCCAATTGCTTTAACTTCACCCTTAAAAATGCAGCTTGCAAATCATCTAACCGACTATTATAACCAACAACTAGGTTTTTATACTTTTCCCTACTTCCATAATTTCGGAATAACCTTAGCGTTTCATAAAGTTGCACATCATTTGTAGTTATCGCCCCTCCATCACCTAATGCCCCTAGATTTTTACTAGGATAGAAACTGAAAGCTGATGCATCAGATAAACCCCCAGCCTTTCCATGGTTACAGCTAGCACCATGGGCCTGGGCGGCATCGGCAATGAGCAATATGTTTCGCTCTGTTGTCAAGGTCCTTAAGCCATCCACATCGGCGAGTTGGCCATATAGGTGTACCATTATTATTGCCTTTATTTCATCGGATAGTTTGGATTTAATCGAAATAGCATCCAAATTATAGGTCGCTGGGTTAGGCTCTACCAAAACAGGCTCCAAACCAGCATGCAAAACGGACAGTACAGTTGCGATAAACGTATTGGCCGGTACCAGAACTTTTTCACCTTCTTTAAGTTTTCCCAAATGGATATAACTTTTTAAGATAAGGGTAAGGGCATCTAAGCCATTTGCTGTTCCAATGCAATATTTAGTACCACAATATGCAGCGAATTCTTCCTCAAAGGCCGAAACATTCTCTCCTAAAATATACGTGCCTTGACTTAAAGATTGGCTCAGTATCTCTTGAAACTCCTTTTGATGCCTTTGATTGATTTTATTTAAGTCAAGAAATTTAATCATGCCAATGTGATTTTATAGAAATCCTGGTTGTATTCGAGGCAACCAAGTTCTTTTTTTTGTCTTAGCAAGCCTTTATTATAGCCCAAAGGCTTTGCGGTGTCTCTTACTGTGCCCATAGAAAAAAAGTGCTTTCCCTCGGTTTGAAACTTAAAAATAAGGCTTAAAAAAAGATACTCCAAGGCCCGCTCCTTTTCTCCTAATTTTGTTGTAGCGCCATATTGTGATTTTACGATACGACCTTTATCGAAAATAGTAATCCCTGCCAGTAACTCATCCTTGAGATAAATATTAAATTGCTTCACTTCATTTTTGAACCTCGCCTTTAAAAGTTCTATTTCAGATAAGGTATGCACTGGAGTCGTATTGTGTTTCTCTGCCAATCGTGGTATCAAGACCTCGGTCCAAAATAAGCCAAAGTCATTCACTTCCTCAATTAAAAATCCTTTGTCCTGGTTTTTGTTGAAGTGCTTCATCTTTGTTTTGTGAATAGTAAAGGGTTTAGCGTAGTTAACAGCAAATATCCTATCCTTCCTATACCGTTCAACATTCAAATTTTTTAGGCATCTAATGATATGTCTTGTGTTTTCGGTTTGATAAAATTCTGGTGTGATTTTAATATCCAAAGATTTTATGCCGTGTCTAGCTAAAAACTCTAAGACAGAACTTAAGATATCATCTATTTCAATAAAACTTAAATCGGGCTTAAAAACAAAACCACCATAGGTTAAACCTTGATGTGAAAATACTGTTTCGCCTACTCTATTCGCCGGTAAAACGGCAAGCAACACCTCATTGTCAAAAACCATTATTGAATAGTCCAAGAATTGATGTTGGTGGTATTCCATAAAATCACGACGAAACAAAAATGTAGCCTCTGGTGATGCTTTAACAAGGGTATCCCACTGCGTCTTTCTTTCCTTGGTGTATATGGAAACGTGATATTTCGCCATCAATCAAAAATAATCTTAATTAATAATTAAGCTAACAACCATCTCATAAAATTTCCAAACGCCTAGAGTAATTTAAACGGTCTAGATTAAAAAATTCATATTCATAAATGTAATATCTGAAAGATAGGAGGTTAAGATGATATTTTTAAAAAGCTTACGTTTGTTTTGCAACGCACCTATTTCTCACTTGATTCTAGGGTCTTAAAAACCGCATTGTCATTTTCATCAATCACAACATAAATTCCCAATGGTGCATTCTTATCAACGGCTAAATAACTCCTATCGTCTTGTAAGTTTCTTAATAATGATTTGTCCTCACTGAGATAAGTAAATAAGGTTCTAAATAAATTAACGGATGTTTTTAAATCTTTGTCATATTGATTTGGGTTTTCAGGCCATTTAATTGCCAAAAGTGATGAAAACATTGAAAATGTATTATCCCTGTTTTTGGGCTTTTCGCTCGATTGTGTTGAATAGTCATAACCTACAAAGCCACCGTGATCTGCTGCAATAATGATTAAAGCGTCTGAATCGTACTTATTGATTAAACTGATTGTCCCTTTTAACCACAAATTTGCCTCTTTTAAGCGATTCAAATATTTTTCACGTTCTAAATCTTTTCCCTCGGATGAAGATTTCCATGTTGATATATGGCCGGGGATAATCCGTTCAACAAAGTAAAAGTTATTTTCTTTTCTATTGGATTTTATGGCAGTTTCCAAAGCTGAATTTACATCTCTTTTAAATCCAACGTCCTTAATTATAATTGGCAAGTCATCATAAGATATATTGCAATAGTCATAACCTAATTTAGGTCTATTTGCGAGCAAATACGGTTTTTCTAAAATCAATGACGTCGCATAACCGTTAGTTTTAAAAATTGACAGTACTGGATTTTCAGAAACAATAACATCCCTTGCATATAAGAGTTCCTTATTAATGTTTGCAGTGCCATTATAATAATGATGTTTCATAGCGAACATAGAACTGTTAGAACTTAATGTAGAGAAATAATTACTTCTGAAATTAGGATATACTTTAAAATTATTTTCTGATAGGAATTTACTAAAATCACTATTGTCTTGGGAATAATTGCCCCGAGGCAATTCAGACAAACCAACATAACCATCTGGCTGAATGAGATAGATATTTGGTTTTTTTTTGAATTTAACAGCTTCGATTTTATCTGGTTGACTTAACCATTTATCATCATAACTAAAATATCTGTAAAGAGTTGGTACAAGGAAAATGAGTCCAACTAAAGCTAATATAAACTGCAACTGGATTACTCTTTTGATATACTTAAATAACACAAACGTTAAAGCAAATGCAATTAAACAAACTACTAGAAGTATTTTCTTTTTAAAACCATAAGTACTGTAAACTAGTAAGCCTGCAAATACGGAGACGTTTAAAAACGAAAAAATCTGTAGGTGATATTTCCTAATAATCCCTATCTGTTTGGAAACAAAACATAAACCTAAAAAAGACATAATGGGCAAGCCTATAAAGCCCAAAATCAAAAAAAGAAATTGATACCAGGACGTAATCAATGTGTGGTTAGATGTGTACAAATAAATCAACGGATATAAACCAGCTGATAAACCTGCCATAGTCCCTAAAAAATATTGACTATTTAGATATGGTCTGTTTTTATTATTCAGTTTTTTAACTTTTGGTTTCTAATAAATACAACACGCGCTCTGAATCTAAAATAGTTTCTTTTTGTTTAATATTGAAAAAAGCACCGTAAGCACTCTCAAAGCTTTCTATTGAATAATAATCGAAATGATTTTCAAATTCTCGCTTAGATTTTAAAAGACGTTGCACCCACGAATCCTCACGTTTCGGAAATTCAATAATTACATACTTGGAAAAGCTACTAAAAAATAGAGCAGAATTATGAAAAGGCACATTACCAGATAATGAAATGTGGTGTATCACGGCTAAAGCCAAGGTAATCTCTGGCGAAAATACTTTGACTCTTTCTAAAAATGAAAAGCGCTCTGTATTATTGAATCCAATAGCTGGTGATGGATTTAATATATCTAGGACAAAAGGAAGCATAAATTCTTCCTTGTTCATTTTCATCGTTTTATGGTTAAGGTCCACGGAATTATTGTCAATGTCGCAGACCAATGCGGTTTCAACATAGTGTTCCAATTTCCTTACAAACGTACCATCATTTCCTCCAATGTCAACCAAGGTTTTTGGTTGTATAGCGTTGACCCAATCATTAATAATCCTAGATTTTTCAATGAATGCCTCGTCCGAATAATTGATTTTATCGTAATAATTACCCCATTCCGAAGTTTCCTTAAGTTCTAGTTTCTTAATGTAATTGTAAAGACTCTCAATAATATTAAACTGTCCCTTTTTTGACAGTTTCGCTGCTTTTGCCTCATCTTTATAATCTTCATTATGCTTGTCTTCTAACTTGGCCAACAAATGGATGTTGGAATATAATAGGGGACTCAATTTGGTCTTTAAGGGCAACATAGAGCTTATCATCTTTACAGGAATACCGTCAATAAAATTACTAAGCATCTTTAACTGCTGTGCGCCATGATAGTGTGCCAGAACCAATGGCCCAAAAAAATGGGTAATAAACTGCTTGTAAGCACGCCATGGCGAATTCTCAATGTAAAAATCAAACGATAAGGTGTCTATAAATACAGCTTTACCTTTATGAAACGTAATATTGAATGCCGTAGCATCTTTTAGTGTAAAGTCATGCTCTAAACTGTACTTTTGAATTTTTAAGGTTAGTAAAGCAGCCTCTTTGTACATATTAAAACTCCACTCGTAAGGATACGTTATAAAGGGAATTTTATCTGCTTGAAGGACAATGGTTTCATCTGAATTTGAAACTTCTTTATGGGAAATGAGCAGGCCATTTTTGATTAAGCCCTGGTAAAAACCACTTTGGGTAAGTGCCTTGTATTGTTTAAAATAAATGGGGTTTATAGCTCTTTTTATGTCTCCTCCCTCTATAAAAACATAACCCGAAGGATCTCTAAATGAAGAAGAATGAGGATTTTTAGCATTCACTAGAACTATTTGTTTTCTGAGTCTGAATCCTTGACATCAATATCGTCAAAGACATCATCCTTATGAGCTTTGGCTATCCCTAAAAAAACCTTTATTTTATGCATAAGATTTTTAGAAAAAAGAACTACACCTGCCACTGCCGCTATAATAGTTTGAATAATCATAGCACCCAAGCCTGGATCAAAATATAAAAAGTACATAGCTCTTGTTTTTACAAATATAACGGTTCTAAAATTTATTACTGTTCAAAAAAAAGAGAAACACTTTTTAGTATTTCTCTTTCCCTTTTTTTTGTCTATAAACTCTTACTCCGTTTTCTATCAACCTCTTTTAGCAATACCTTTCGAAGTCTTAGGTGATTTGGTGTTACCTCAACATATTCATCTTTTTGGATATATTCCAAAGCTTCCTCCAAAGAAAACTTAATTGCAGGCACTATTCTGGCCTTGTCATCTGCACCAGACGAGCGTACGTTACTCAACTTCTTAGTTTTGGTAACATTAACAACCATGTCATCCCCTCGTGAATTTTCACCAATAACTTGGCCTTCATAAATATCCTCACCAGGATCCACGAAGAACTTACCGCGATCCTGAAGTTTATCAATGGAATACGGAATGGCCTGACCGTTTTCCATAGACACTAAAGATCCGTTTTGACGCTCGGGAATACCACCTTTCAATGGTTGGTATTCTTTGAATCTATGAGCCATAATAGCTTCACCAGCCGTAGCTGTGAGTAACTGATTACGCAAACCAATAATACCACGAGACGGTACAATAAATTGGCATACCATACGGTCGCCTTTGGCTTCCATACTTATCATTTCACCCTTTCTCATAGTAACCATTTCAATGGCTTTACCAGAGACTTCTTCAGGTAAATCTATAGTCATTTCCTCAAACGGCTCGCATTTAACACCATCAATCTCCTTAATGATAACCTGTGGCTGACCGATTTGAAGCTCATAACCTTCACGTCTCATGGTCTCAATAAGAACCGAAAGGTGTAATACACCTCGACCAAAGACCATAAACTTGTCTGCACTGTCAGTATCCTCAACCCTAAGAGCGAGATTTTTTTCTAGCTCTTTTGTAAGACGTTCCTTAATGTGACGTGATGTAACGTACTTTCCATCCTTTCCAAAGAAAGGTGAATCATTGATAGTAAATAACATGCTCATAGTAGGTTCATCGATAGCAATTGTAGCTAATCCTTCTGGTTGCTCAAAGTCGGCTACAGTATCACCAATTTCAAAGCCTTCTAAACCAACAATAGCACAGATATCACCTGCTTCAACTTGTTCAATCTTTCTTCTTCCCAAACCTTCAAAGGTATGTAGTTCCTTTATTTTGGATTTTTTAATATCACCATTTCGCTTGACCAAAGAAATGGGTTGACCAGCCTTTAAGGTGCCACGTGTTAAGCGGCCAATTGCAATTCGTCCCGTAAAGGAGGAAAAATCAAGTGATGTAATTAACATTTGGGTTGTTCCTTCTTGAATCTTTGGTTCAGGTATGTGTTCTATAACCATATCCAACAAAGGCTCTATATTATCCGTGGGATGTTGCCAATCCTCACTCATCCAATTTTGTTTAGCAGACCCGTATACCGTCGGGAAATCTAATTGCCATTCTTCTGCACCTAATTCAAACATGAGATCAAAAACCTTTTCGTGAACTTCTTCTGGAGTGCAGTTTTCCTTATCAACTTTATTGATAACCACACAAGGTTTTAAACCTAAATCAATAGCCTTCTGCAATACAAAACGAGTCTGTGGCATAGGCCCTTCAAACGCGTCTACTAACAATAAGACACCATCAGCCATATTCAATACACGTTCCACTTCACCACCAAAATCGGCGTGACCAGGAGTGTCAATAATATTTATTTTGGTATCCTTGTAAACTACAGAAACATTCTTAGATGTAATTGTAATTCCACGTTCGCGTTCTAAATCATTATTATCTAGAATTAAATCGCCTGTATTCTCATTCTCACGGAACAGTTGACAATAGTGCATGATTTTATCTACCAATGTAGTTTTACCATGGTCAACGTGGGCAATTATTGCGATATTTTTAATATTAGTCATATACCAATTTATTTTAAGCGCGCAAAGGTAACTCTTATAATCCTCATATCGTTAATTATATGTTATATTTTAAGCACCATATGATTAGAGTTAATAACTTACTCAATGATTTCAAGTATAAGCCTGATGCGATCGAATTCCATCAACTGCTATTTGGGCTATTACATCTGAAATCTAAAGTTTTAAACAGATGAATACAATTAGTAAATACACCAAGTTTATACCTTATCTCTATTTTATTTCTGTCATTATTTATTGGTTTACTGCCGTAAATAGAAATCAGGGCAGTTCCGCTTACATTATTTTATTATTAGGCCTGCCATTTTTATGGCAGTTGGTTAAACCTAATCGAAAGCTAAATTTTTCATTGGGTATTGTATTTGTCTGTCTTTCCTCCTACTTAATATTGGCCTATTTATCGGATTTATTGAACATTGTTCAATGGAAGGATTCCACCAAAAAATTTCTTTTCTTAGGAGGTTTACTTGTTGTTGGTAATTTTATAATGTCACTTTGGATAATACGGAATAGTATAAAAAAGGTGTTTTAAAATGTTATCTTTGCCACTTAATATAAGCCTTATTTAATGTTAGTTCCTAAGTTAAAGCACAGCAATTCCAATAATTTCTTTTTGCTCTGTGGCCCTTGTGCCATAGAAGGTGAAGATATGGCACTTCAAATTGCTGAAAAAGTTGTACGTATTACAGATAAACTTGAAATTCCTTATGTCTTTAAAGGAAGTTTTAAAAAAGCCAACCGAAGTAGAATTGATAGTTTTACGGGTATTGGTGATGAAAAGGCCTTAAAAATACTGCGAAAGGTTTCAGAAACGTTTGATATCCCCACCGTTACCGATATTCATGAAGTCTCAGATGCAGCTATGGCTGCAGAATATGTAGATGTATTGCAGATTCCTGCGTTTTTAGTTAGGCAAACAGATTTAGTTGTGGCTGCGGCTAAAACCGGTAAAGTCGTCAACTTAAAAAAGGGGCAGTTTATGAGTCCTGAATCTATGAAACACGCCGTACAAAAAGTAAAGGATTCAGGCAACGAAAAGGCTTGGATTACAGATAGAGGTACTATGTTTGGCTATCAAGATATGATTGTAGATTTTAGAGGTATTCCAACTATGAGACAATACGCCCCCACAGTTTTGGATGTTACCCATTCGCTTCAGCAACCCAACCAATCGGCCGGTGTCACCGGTGGGCGACCAGAAATGATAGAAACCATTGCGCGCGCTGGCGTAGTAAATAATGTGGACGGTTTATTTATAGAAACGCATTTTGACCCAGCCAATGCCAAAAGTGATGGTGCCAATATGTTGCATTTAGATAATTTGGAAGGGCTGCTAAAAAACTTAGTGGCCATAAGGCAATTGGTCACCTCTTTCTAATCAATTTAAAGGGATTGATATTTATTTCTAGTTGTTTTTGAATAACATATGCAACAACTTGGTCGTTGATGTCATCAACAGATTTATAGCGCAGTGACATTACCGTTTTACGATTGGTGCTAACAAAATAGCTTTTATACTTTTCAAAACGTTCTCCATGCCAAAACGCCAAATCTACATAGTCTTTAGTTTGATTTAAATAGCAAAGTGGTATCCCGTTGGCATAATAGAATGGTAACCGCCATTTAAATAACAACTCGGTATTGGGTGCAATAGCCTCAATAATCGTTTGAAGTTGCAAAAGAATAGACCTAAAAGGTTCGTTTTGATTTAATATGTAATCTTCTGCTGGATTCATATTTTACACTGCCTAATTTAAGCGCAATAAATAATTCTGCTATTTTTTAGGAATACACAAGAGAATTTTCATTATTTTTAACTACTTCACAATAAAAATAATTAATCATTTAAAAGTAGATAAAAATACTATGAATGCCAAGTCTTTTAACGGCTTCACCATTAATGAGATAAGTAATAAATTGAGCGATTGCTTGACAGATGGATTTAAGCCAACAATGGCCTTCGTATTTCTTTCCGTTTCACAGGATCGGGTAGCAATAAGAGAGCTTTTTTCTGAACACGAGATTCAGATTTTTGGGGTAACCACCAATGGAGAATTCATAGATGAAAACGTGGAGAAAGGCTCCGCCAGTATTTTACTTTTAGATATGAACCCTGAATATTTTAAGATTCATTTTCAACCTTTTGTCGCTAAAAATTATAGAGAGGTTGCTGGTTTGATAGCCAATAAGGGAAAGTCTCAATTTAAAAACCCCGCCTTTTTGCTAAGTACAAGTCATCCAAGTTCAGACGGAGAAGAAATTCTTAGGGGGCTTGAATCCATCATAGGCGAAGATGTAAAAGCTTTTGGAAGTGCTGCAGGAGATGATTTTTCGTTTACGGATACCTATGTTTTTACTAATGGAATAGAGCATAACGAAGCCCTAATCTGTTTAATTATTGACGCAGATAAAATTCAGGTAGAAGGTATTGCCACCTGTGGCTGGAAGGCTGTGGGCACGGAAAAAACAATTACGCGAAGTGAAGGAAATCACGTTTATACTATCGACAACGAACCGGCTGTAGATATCATCACCAAATATGGTGGCTTAGAAAACATTACTCCCGAAAGCAAGGACCTCCTGATGGAGCTCGCTGCTAACTTTCCCTTGCAATTACAACGCGAAAAGGGAGATCCGGTGATGCGTCCGCCCTTGGTTGTGGATTGGACGGATCGCTCCTTCTTTACTAGTGGGACATTACCCGAAGGCTCAAAAGTTCGCTTTTCGCTCCCACCAGACTGGGATGTTATGGAAAAAGTAGTTTTAAGTGTTAAAGAATTAAAGGCCAAAAAAATGCCCGAAGCGGATGCCGTCGTTGTATTCAGCTGTGCTGGTCGTCTCTTGACATTAGGGCCTTTAATGACTGAGGAATTAGAAGGAATCCATAACGTATGGAATGTCCCAATGGTCGGTATGTTTAGTAATGCCGAATTAGGAAGAGCCACAGGCGGCAATCTAGAAATGCACAATCTTACTGCCTGTGCGGTTGCTCTAAGAGAAAAATAAAAATTAATTATAATAAAACTATGTTTAAAATTTCAGTACTCTACAACAATCCAGAGAATCCAAGTGCATTTGATGCCTATTACAAAGAAAAACACATGCCCTTAGTCAATCAAATTGAAGGCCTGTTAAATTTTGAATTAACCCGCATTTCAAGTGGGCCTGGTGGAAGCCCAACAGATTATTATCTTTTAGCAGAGCTTTATTTTAGGGATGAGGAGCAGATGCACGAATCCATGGGCTCTCCTGAAGGCCAAGCTACAGTAGATGATTTAGCAAACTTCGCCTCTGCTGGCGTTCAAATTATGGTAGGAAAAACTGTAGAATGGTAAACAAAACCAAATGAAGGCAGTTACTATAAAAGGCAAATCAACCCAAGACATATCCAGTCAATTAAATGAGATAATTTCAGACAATTACAGACCAACTTTAGCATTTGTTTTTTTGTCTGTAGAGCAAGATGTTGAGGCTGTTACTCATCTATTAAATACTTGGAATATTCAGGTATTTGGTGCAACTACGGCAGGCGAGTTTATTGATGGAGACATTGAATCGAAGAGTATTGTACTAATGCTGCTAGATATGAATCCAACATATTTTAAGATAGAATTCATTGAAACCACTCAAAAGACAACCGCCGAAGATGCAAAACAACTGGGTGTAATCGGAAAGGATGCTTTTACAAACCCTTCGTTAATAATTGCCTCAGGAGGTATTTTCATAGATGGAGATCAAGTCATAGAAGGCCTTATGGAAGGACTTGGAAATCCGAATGAAGCATTCAAAAGAGAGATTAGCGTTTTTGGAGGTATGGCAGGTGATGATTTATTAGCCCAAAACCCATTGGTTTTTACAAACGAAAAAAGTAAGGACAACGCCCTTTTAGCACTTATTCTCAATGAGGATAAAATAGATGTTAGAGGTATTGCCTCATGCGGCTGGAAAGCTGTTGGTACAGAAAAGACGGTAACCAAAAGCGAGGGTAATATTGTGTACACCATAGACGACAAGCCAGCATTGGACATGTTGACGAAGTTCTTAGGTGTTGACGTCGTTGAAGATGATGGCGAAGATATTGTGGCCTTTCTAAACTCGTGGTATTATCCCTTACAAGTGGAACGTGACAATGGCGATTCCGTAATACGAGCTACCAGATTTGCCAATCGTAAAAACCGCTCTCTAATTTGTACTGGAAGCGTTCCCCAGGGTGCGAAAGTCAAGTTTTCCTTACCACCAGAATTCGAAGCCATTGAAACAGTGGTTTTGGAATGTGAAAGTATTAAGGACAATCCCGAACAAGAAGCTGATGCATTACTTATGTTTTCTTGCGTAAGTAGACATTTAAGTTTTGGCGCCTTAATTAAAGAGGAGATTGAACAAGTTCAAGACCTTTGGAACGCTCCAATGGCTGGTTTTTTTACCTACGGAGAATATGGAAAATCCAAAATTGGCAAACATGAATTTCATAACAATGCCTGTTGTATTGTAGCCTTAAAAGAAAAACAGTAATGAAAGCAATTTCCATAAAGGGTCCAGATTATAAAATTATTGTTAAAAAAATTGAGGAAGTACTAAAGGATGGCTATGCTCCAAGTTTAGCCATCGTATTTTTATCTATAAAACATAACGACCAAGAACTAGCTGTCTATCTAAATTCAAAGGGCATTCAGGTTTTTGGTTCTACAACATCTGGGGAATTTATTGATGGTGAAATTGAAGAGCATAGCATTGTTCTTATGCTACTCGACATAAATCCAGAGCATTTTAAACTGGTCTTTTTGGAAACTGGTACTCAAAGTAGTTTTGATAATTCTAAAAAATTAGGGGAACTAGGGAAAGCAACCTTTTCAGATGCGGCCTTTATTATCGCCTCAGGCTGGCTCTCTCAAGATGGAGAAGCCATAGTAGAAGGCATTACCGAAGGATATGGCGAAGAGGTGACCATTTTTGGAGGTATGGCTGGTGATGATCTCATATTAAAAGGACCCAAGGTATTTTCCTTTAATAAAAATAGTGAAAAAGGTATTGTAGCACTTATCATTGATGAGTCTAAAATTGAAGTTAATGGTATAGCCACATGTGGGTGGAAACCCATTGGCACCACAAAGACCATCACTAAAAGCGAGGGTAATATTGTGTACACCATAGATGACAAACCTGCCTTAGATATGATCATGAAATATCTGGGTATTGAAATGGATGTGGAGAGCGGTAAAGAGATTGTAACCCAATTATCCTCCTACTACCCCTTACAAATGGAACGACCGGGCGTTTCTCCGGTAATGCGGACAGCGATGTTTGCCAATAAAGAAGATAGGTCTCTCATTTGCGCAGGTAACGTTACCCAAGGTTCAAAAGTAAGGTTCTCTTTGCCACCAGATTTTGATGCTATTGAAGCCGTTGTTGAGGAATGCGAGCAGCTCAAAACCTCTGAGAAAATAGATGCAGACGCTATCATTATGTTTTCTTGTATCAGCAGACGCTTATCTTTTGGGGTAATGATGCCTGAAGAACTAGAACAGGTTCAACAGGTTTGGAATGTTCCTATGGTTGGTTTTTTCAGTTATGGCGAATATGGAAAATCTAAGACAGGGAAGCATGAATTTCATAACAATACCTGCTGTATTGTGACCTTAAAAGAAAAATAAGATTAGTTATGAAAGCGAAATCCATACAAGGCAAATCAATAGAAGCTATAAAAACGGCCATCGAGAACAGCATGTTAGATGGCTTCTCACCTACAGTTGCCATAGTATTTATTTCTGTAAAACAAGACAGAAGGGCTATTTGTGAATTGTTAGTCTCTAAAAACATAGATGTCTTTGGCGCAACCTCTTGCGGAGAATTCATTAATAATCATCAGTCAGAGGGTGAAATGGCGATACTGCTGTTAGAACTATCAAAAGCGCATTACTCGATTTTAATTGAAGATTTCGAAGATGGAAACTTGGATGAGGCTGTTTCAAATTTGGCAAATAATGCACTCAAACGATTTAATAACCCATCGCTCATTGTATGCAGTCCAGGAATTAACCAAAAAGGAGATCATTTTGAAGGAGAAAAACTCGTAGAGTCCTTAGAAAAAAGCCTAGGACCAGATAAAATATACTTTGGGGGTAAGGCAGGAGATGACTGGGAGCTTAAAGAAACTTTTGTTTTTACCAATAAAAAGGAAGCTAAATATGGCATAGTGGCCTTAGTGCTAAACGGAGATACAATCGCATTAAACGGTATGGCAGTTACAGGTTGGAAACCTTTGGGTATTACAAGAACGGTAACCAAAAGCAAAGGTCAATTACTTTATGAAATTGATGGAAAATCAGCGGTTGAATTGTATTTAAGATATCTCGGCAAGGAAGATAAAATAACCGAAAAAGATTTTAAGGTTTTTGAAGAGTTATCGATGGAATATCCATTTATTGTGGAACGCGACAATAACGAAACTGTATTGAAAACACCAATGAAAATTGACAGTGCTGAAAATGCACTCGTGATAGACATACCTATGCCAGAAGGTTCGAAATTCTGGTTTACAAGCCCCCCTGAGTTCGATATCGTTGAAGAGGTAATTGAAAAAGCCACCCAATTAAAAGAAAGAACAAACCACAGTGCAGATGCCATGTTAATTTTTTCTTGTGCTGGTAGGCATCCCATTCTTGGTCCCATGGTCACAGACGAAAACAATGGCCTTGCCGAAGTATGGCAAGCGCCGATGGCTGGATTTTTCACTTATGGGGAATTTGGACGGGTTTTAAATGGCAAACAAAATTTTCATTCAGGAGCATGTTGTTGGGTAACACTTAAAGAAATAGAATGAACAAAGATCTTCAAATCATTAAAGACATCATAGAAACCTCTGAACAGATTTCAAAAGAGGACAAGGATATCCTTCTTAAAGCTTTAAAAAAGGCAAACACAACGCTCGAGATTTCAGAATTTAAGTTAGAACGGACCAACAAGGTAAAGCGCACCACGGCCATTCTTTTGGAAGAAACAATTGAAGAGTTGGAACAAAAGCGAGCTGCCATTGAAAAAACTAATGAGGCCCTAAACAAATCATTAAAAGACTTAAAAATGGCGCAGGCACAATTAGTTCAATCTGAGAAAATGGCGAGTTTGGGTGAGCTTACCGCAGGTATTGCACATGAAATACAAAACCCACTAAATTTCGTCAACAATTTTAGTGAGGTGAGCAAAGAACTTCTGGAAGAAATGCTTGAAGAACTCAAGAATGGGGACATGGAAGAAGTAAATGCCATTGCCTCAGATGTGATTGCCAATCTAGAAAAAATATTGCATCACGGTAAGCGTGCCGATGGGATTGTTAAGGGTATGCTACAACATAGTCGGACCAATTCTGGAGAAAAGGAGTTCACCGATTTAAATCAATTGGTAGATGAATATTTACGTTTGGCCTATCATGGTTTAAGGGCAAAAGATAAATCTTTCAATGCGGCTTTGGAAACACATTTTGATACGTCTATTGGTAAACTCAATATAATTCCTCAAGACATTGGACGCGTTGTTCTCAACCTAATCACCAATGCTTTTCATGCATGTGATGATAAGAAAAAATTACTTTCAGATAAGGGAAATTCAGATTTTCAACCGACAGTTAGCGTCACCACAAAAAAAATAAAGCAACATATAGAGATCAGTGTTGCGGATAATGGTAATGGTATCCCAGATAAGATTGTAGACAAAATATTTCAACCCTTTTTCACTACAAAACCAACAGGTGAAGGCACTGGCTTGGGACTGAGCTTAAGCTATGACATTATAAAATCTCATGGCGGTGTAATAAAAGTAAACACTAAAGATAAACAAGGAACTACATTTATTATCTCTATTCCAGTAAAATCCAAGGCATGAAACCGAACGAAAAAATAGAGAAAGAAGTACTTAAAATCTATGATACTTGGTTGCATAGTTATCTCCATGGTGATGTTAAAGTTTATGATTCTTTTTTGGATGATGATTACCATTTCATTGGCTCTGCCAAAAATGAAGAATTTTTAAACCGAAAGGACACCACAAAGTTCTTCGCAGATACTGGCGACCAATTTGCGGGAAAAACTGAAATAAGAAACGAAACCATGTCCATAGAGCAATTTGGTGAACTTATTTTTATTACACATCTTTTAGATGGTTGGTTTCTAAATGAAAATGATTGGAATTATTATGCAAGATTTAGATTTACGAGTGTTCTAAAAAACACAAAAACCGGCTGGCGTTTTATCTATCAGCATTTTTCCATTCCAGATCCAAAAACCGAAGAAGGGGAAACTATCGGTTATGATAAGATAAATGATGAAAATCAGCAACTACGTGAAGCGATTACGCGTCGAACCTTTGAACTGGAAGCAAAAAATAGAGAGCTGGAAATTGAAGGTGCTTTAGAACGTATTCGAGCACAGGCAACAGCAATGACGGTCTCATCAGACCTTTTAGATATTGTGGTTACCATGCGCAATGAATTCATTAAACTTGGTCACGAAGCACACTATTTCTGGCATATGATGTGGTTGCAAAACACCTATGAAAAAGCGATGACATCCGGTGATGGTTCCCGTATTGGTTTTGTAATGGAACTCCCCAGACATATACATGGCGATATTCCTAAGCTGGCAAAATGGGAAAAAAGTCAGAAGCCTACAGTCGTTTATACCATGAACATTGAAGAAGCCATTGCTTATGTGGACAAGATGATAGACTTAGGAAACTTCCAAAACATCGATCCTCAGGCCCCAAGTCATGATGACATTCGAGCCATTGGCGGCTTAACCTTTATCATGGCGCGCACGTCACACGGGGAAATTGGTTACAGTTTGCCTGGAGTCGTTGGGAATCCCCCACAGGAAGATTTGGCGATTTTAGTGCAATTTGCAGGCGCTTTCGATCTAGCGCACAGGCGTTTTTTAGACTTGCAGAAAGCAGAAGAACAAGCACGAGAAGTTGAAATAGAACTCGCTTTAGAACGCGTACGATCGCGTACCATGGCTATGCAACATAGTGACGAATTGCAAGAAGCCTCATTTTTATTAGATGAACAAGTGAGAGGGTTAGGCATTAAAACTTGGGGCTGTGCATTTCATATTTATGGAGAAAAAGAATCTACAGAATGGTTTGGTAATGAGAAAGGTGAGTTAAACACTTACACTGTGCCGCGAATTGGTGTTTTCAAAGACTATTATGACAAAGGTCAGAATGGAGAAACCCTATTCATTCGAAAATTTGAAGGTGAGGAGTGCGTGGCGCACTATGAGTTTATGAGTACCCTGCCAGGAATTGGAGATGTTTTAAAACAACTTAAGAAAACCAACAAGGGGTTTCCTACCTTCCAAATTGATCATGTGGTATACTTTAAATACGGTTACCTTCTGTTTATAACTCGAGAAGCCGTTCCTGAAGCCTATGACATTTTTAAACGTTTTGCGCATGTATTTGAGCAAACATACACGCGATTCCTCGATCTTCAAAAAGTAGAAGAACAAGCACGGGAGGCTCAGATTGAGGCCGCTTTAGAACGTGTGCGTTCAACTTCCATGGCAATGCATAAAAGTTCCGATCTAAAAAATGTAATAACTGCCGTTTTTGGGCAAATGGAAATTCTAGAAATTTCAACTGATTCTGCACAGATTATTATTCATGAAGAAGATAGTAAAGACCTTAATTTGTGGGCTTATTCTCCAGGTGAGGATTTTTCAGAACTGATTAATATCCCTTACCGAAAGAATCCAGTATTCGACGATTATTGGAATAATTTAAATCGTGGACCATCTTCCATGAATTATACTAAGGTGCAAAAGGATGAGTTTTTCCAAAATGTATTTATGAGCGAACAGCTTCGCCATATGTCAGAGGAACGAAAAAAGATGGTATTTGATGCCGCAGGAATGAATCGTGCTTTTGTGGCAATTGATAAGGTGGGAATATCGATTCATAACTATCGAGACATATTCTATTCTAAAGAAGTCGGCAATATTATAGTCAGATTGCTCGATGTGTTTAATCAGGCTTACACGCGTTTTTTAGACATTCAAAAAGCGGAAGCTCAGGCCAGGGAGGCTAAAATTGAGGCTGCATTGGAACGTGTTCGAAGTCGCTCTATGGCGATGCATAATTCGTCTGAACTTTCAGAGGTAGTAGATACGCTGCAAAACGAATTCGCAAATTTAGATTTTAACCTGACGTTCTGTATTATTAACTTAATTGATGAGGAAGATAAAAGCAATACGGTGTGGGCAGCCAATCCGGAAACCGGCAAAAAGCCGGAATCCTATTACATGAAGTTTGAAGACTATCCGTTTCATCAGGCCATGTGGGACGCCTGGAAAGCGCAAAAAAAACGCTTTGTCTATGTCATAGAAGGAGAAGAGAAAAAAATCTATGATAAGTATTTATACACGAAAACAGAATTTAGTCGTTTTCCTGAACACATTCAAAAAGCCAATACAGACCTGGAAAGGTATGTGACCGGGTTCACTTTTTTCAAACATAGTGGTTTACAAACGGTAAGCGAAAATGATATAAATGATGAGGATTTAGCCATTCTGGAACGTTTTGGAAGAGTCTTTGAACAGGCCTATACCCGATTTCTGGATTTGGAAAAAGCAGAACAACAAGCCCGCGATGCGCAGATTAATCTAGCGGTAGAACGTGTAAGGGCAAAAGCACTGGCGATGCACAAATCAGAGGAAATAATGGGGGTTGTGGCTAAACTCAAAGAAGAAGTCATGGGATTAGATATCCCGGGTGTGGTGGCATCAACCATTTTTCTCGAAGCAGGTAACGGCCACATCAGAATGTGGGACCTCAGTTCACTGGAACAGTCTCATAAAGATTACCAGGCGATTTCGGATATCACGTTTCAGCTCAAAAAGGAAGATCCTCACCTCTACATAAAACGGGTTTGGGAAAATCCAGAAGACTATTTTGTCGAGGTACAAGATGAAAAAGATTTGGATCGCATCATAGAATTCATGTATGAAAATAACCAGGAGGAAATTGCCAGGGAAGTGGAAGATTACACCCGCACGACAAATCTGAAGGAACTCTATCATGCTTCAAAATGCCTCAATAATGGTAAACTTTGTATTGATTTACTCGAGCCGCCACCTGGAGAGATGGAAGGCATACTCAATAAAGTGGGGGCTGCTTTCGATCTGGCTTATAAACGATTTGAAGACTTACAAAAGGCAGAACGGCAAACACGAGAGGCTCAGATTGAAGCTGCGCTTGAACGTGTTCGGGCCAAAGCCATGTCTATGCAAAGTTCTGATGAGCTCAATGAAATGCTTTCCGTGTTATGTCAACAGTTTGATATTTTGGGAATTCTTCCTATGTCTACTAATTTGACTGTTTTTGATTTTGAAAATAATAGCTTTACCTTCCGAGAAACCGGAAAATTTGGAAATAGGAGTTTTGGAGAACAGACAGTTGAACTGGATGCTATGGATAACTGGAAAGAAACTGTTGAAAAATGGAAAGCAGATAAAGCCACGGCCATCAATAAACTACATTACCCAAAAGAGCAATTGCCTGAAGTCTGGCAAGTGTTTCATGAATCTTTTGCATCTATGCCTGAAGGTTCGCGGATTACACCTGAAGATTATCCGGACGGTATTTATCATACAGCCGGGAAACACCCGTTTGGGTATATAGGCATGAATCAAATACGACCGGCAACCCGGGAAGAAGAAGAAATTGTTATCAAATTTGCCAGTGAATTCGGAAGAGCTTATCAGCGTTTCTTAGACCTTCAAAAAGCAGAAGCACAAACAAGAGAAGCCCAGATTGAAACGGCTTTGGAAAAAGTGAGAAGCCGTACAATGGCCATGCAAAAAAGTGAGGAATTACCAGAAGCCGCCAATACATTATTTCTTGAAGTTCAAGCCTTAGGGATTCCGGCCTGGAGTGCAGGCTACAACATTCTATCAGAAGATAAAACGCACTCGAATTGCATCATGAGTAGTCAAGGCGAAATACAATCTCCATTTACACTACCGCTTACAGAGCACAGCAGCTTAAAGCCCTGGTATGAGGCCCTGGTAAACGAAGAAGATTTTTTTGTGCATGGTCAGAAAGGACAAGACCTGATAGAACATTATAATTATATGACATCATTGCCTGAATTACAAGGTCTTATAAAACAATTCGAGGACGCCGGTATAGAATTACCTAAGCAACAGTATAATCACTTGGTCAGGTTTTCTAAAGGCTTCCTACTCTTTATCACCTATGAGGAAGTTCCCGAGTCCCATGCCATTTTTAAACGTTTTGGAAAGGTCTTCGAGCAAACCTATACCCGCTTTTTAGATTTACAAAATGCAGAGGCCCGCGAAAAAGAAGCCATTAAACAAGCTGCACTAGACCGTGTACGAGGTGAAATAGCATCCATGCGCACAACCAAAGATTTGGAGCGCATTACTCCATTGATTTGGAAAGAATTAACTACCCTGGGTGTTCCCTTTTTTAGATGCGGAGTCTTTATCATCAGTGAAGATGAGGAAATGGTTCATGCTTACCTTTCTAAACCTGATGGCACTTCGATTGCAGCACTTCACATTCCTTTTAGTGATGGGGATAACAAACTGATTAAACCTACAATTGAAAATTGGAGAGTACAGCAGGTATATAAAGAGACCTGGAGTCAGGATCAATTTGTACAACAAACCCATATGTTTTTGAAAAAAGGACAGATTGAGAATCCTGAGGCTTATGACGTTTCAGAAACACCACCAGAGCAATTAGTCTTACATTTAATTCCATTCAAGCAAGGCATGGTCTATGTGGGTAACCGTGAAAATTTAACAGAAGATGAAATAAGCCTTGTAGAAAGTTTGTCATCAGCATTTTCTGTGGCCTATTCAAGGTATGAGGATTTTAAGGCGCTTGAAACTGCCAAGAACAGTTTGGAGCTTACTATTAACGATTTAAAATCTGCACAAGCGCAACTTATTCAAGCAGAGAAAATGGCTTCGCTTGGTGAACTTACGGCTGGTATTGCCCATGAGATTCAGAACCCATTGAATTTTGTAAATAACTTCTCTGAAGTCAGTGAGGAACTCGTTGATGAAATGAACGAGGAATTAGATAATGGAGATTTTGAGGAAGCCAAAGCCATTAGTAAAGATCTCAAGGACAACCTAAGCAAAATTAATCATCACGGCAAACGCGCAGATGCCATTGTTAAAGGGATGCTTGAGCATAGCAGAATCAATAAAGGAGAGAAAAAACCAACGGATATCAATGCCTTATTGGATGAATTTGTAAGACTGTCTTACCACGGACTGCGTGCCAAGGATAAGTCGTTTAATGCCGATTTTAAATTGAAGCTCGACCCTAATGTTCCAAAGGTAAATGTTGTGTCTTCCGATATTGGGCGCGTAATTCTTAATTTAGTCAATAATGCCTTTTACGCCTGTGCTGAGCGCGGTCGAATTACTTTAGATAGAGGAATTAAGACCTACAATCCAGAAGTTATCGTATGCAGTAAACAAACAGAGCAAGGCATAGAGCTCTCGGTAAAAGATAATGGTGGAGGTATCCCAGACAAGGTTAAGGATAAGATCTTCCAGCCTTTCTTTACGACAAAGCCTACTGGAAAAGGAACTGGATTAGGCTTAAGCCTTAGTTACGATATTATAAAAGCACACGGAGGCAAATTAACGCTGGAGTCGAGTGAGGGAGACGGAACTCTATTTAGCATACAAATACCCATTCAATAACCAATGGAAGCAGCAAAACGAAAACTTTTAGAAAAGACGCACCAAACCATCTTGAAAGTAGGGTTTGAGGATAATGATTATGAGCTTGTAGCTGATTTATGCTCACCTAGTTTTGTTGGATTTGGAACTGCTTTAGATGAAAAGGTTTTTGGGATAAAAGATTTAAAAGCGCTACTAAAGCGACAAAAAGAGCAAAGTAAAGGATTCGATATGAACGTTGCGCTAAGTACGCTACATATGCATCTTTCTGAAAATGAAAATACTGCGGTATATATAGACGAGGGTGTTTTATCCATTACAACGGGTGAAGAACCCATAGAAATGATACTTCGCCTTTCCTTGGTTTTAGAACATATTGAAGATAAATGGTTGATGGTTCACTTCCACTCTTCAAAGCCAGAAGAGGTAGAAAGTGAAAAAGACACCTGGGGTATAGAAAACTGGAAGGAAAAGGCAGAGGCATTAGAAAAGGAAGTCGCAGAGAGAACCGCAGATTTAGTTTTAAAAAATCGAGATTTAGAAATAGAAGCAGCTCTGGAACGGGTTAGAGCCCAATCTATGGCTATGCATTCCTCAGATGAACTCAACCAAGTTGTAGCTGTTCTTTTTGAAAATTTAAAAGAATTGCAAATTCCCGTTACTGCCGCAGGCATCCAGGTCTATTTAGAAGATTCAGAAGACATGCTTAATTATGTTTGTGGTGAAAATTCTGAAGGTTTAGTAATAAGTCATTATCGTATGCCATATTTCGATAATGCCATCATAAATGATTTTAAAGATGCCCGAGATAAGAAAGACGGATTTTTTGTCGGCAACTATTCTAAGAAAATCAAAGATTCATTTTATACCTATTTATTTGAAAACACTGACATTAAAGATGTTCCTGAGGACATAAAACAGATGATATTTGATAGTCCGGCATATACCATTTCAATGGCGCCGGTATCCAATTCATTGATTGCCATTAATGATTTTAAAGGGAATGAGTTATCAGAAAATCATTCTGTAATTATTAAGCGCTTTGCTAAAGTATTTGAACAAGCCTATATACGTTTCCGTGACCTTCAAAAGGCAGAAGCACAAGCTAGAGAAGCACAGATTGAAGCCGCTTTAGAAAAAGTACGGAGTAGAAGCATGGCTATGCACAACTCTCAAGAGTTAAAAGAAGTGGCTTTGGAGTTGAGAAAACAAATGGGATTACTCGGTCAAAAAGACTTAGAAGTTTGTGCCATCCATTTGTATGGAAATGATGAAGATTCCTTTGAATCTTGGAGCGCTATGAAGGCCATGGGTTCTGAAAATGAAATAGTTCAGACGCAGGCACACTTTCCAAAAAGGGGAATTCGCATCGTAGATGAAATGGTGCACCATTATACCATCGGAACCAAAGACTATATCCTGGTAAATGAAGGAGAAAAAATTGCGGAATGGTTTAAGGTGTTGAAAAAACATGCACCAGAATTACACTCATCCATCTTGGATTCTATTGGTAAAGTGCCTGTAAAACAACTAAAAGCCAACTGGGCAGTTGCTGATTTTTCTGGAGGATCACTAGTGATGGTAACCTATGGTGAACCAGATGAGGTGTCAAGAAATTTACTTCGTCGCTCAGCCAATGTATTTGAGCAAGCCCATGTCCGCTTCCTCGATCTTCAAATGGCAGAAGCACAAGCTAGAGAAGCACAGATTCAATTGTGTTTAGAACGCGTGCGTGCTAAGTCTATGGCTATGCAATCTAGTAATGAACTTGAGACTATTATCCAAGTGGTGCATGATCAATTTGTCCACTTAGGCATTACCCTAGATCATGCTGGATTTATCATTGACTATAAAACGAATGATGATATGATTATCTGGCTGGCAGATGAACATAAAGTTACACCGCAAATACGCCTCTCCTACTTTGATTCACCACACTGGAATAGCTTTATTACTGCAAAAGAAAAAGGACATAAGCTGTTTGTAAACCACCTTGATTTTAAAACAAAAAATAAGTTCTACAAACAGATTTTCAAGTATGTTCCCGAGCTTTCTGAAGATGCGCGGAGCTTTTATCTTAAAATCCCCAGCCTAACTATAGCAACATCTCTTATTGACACTATTGGTCTTTATATTGAAAACTTTTCAGGGGTACAATATGGTGAGGAAGATCAAAAGATACTCCTCCGATTTGGTGAGGAATTTCAGCAGGCCTATACGCGCTTTCTCGATTTGAAGAAAGCAGAAGCGCAAACGAGAGAAGCCCAGATTGAAGCGGCTTTAGAAAAGGTAAGGTCGCGCACCATGGCCATGCAAAAAAGTGAGGAATTACCCCTTGCTGCCAACAATTTATTCCTTCAGGTGCAAGAATTAGGAATTCCCGCATGGAGCGCAGGCTATTGTATTTGGGAAGATGACAGCAAAACTAGCGCTAGTTGCAACATGAGTTCAGAAGGCGAAATACAAAAAGGCTTTGTTCTGCCAAGTATTGGTGAAGGCTATGATTTTTATACCCCACAAGAAAAAGGTGAAAGTTTTTATGTAAAAGAATTGGGTGGTGAGGCTTTAGTGAAGCATTATGACTTTATGAAAGAACTTCCCAATGTAGGGGAGATTTTAAAAGAGCTTACTGATGCCGGATTAGAACTTCCTACTTTCCAGATATTTCATATCTGTTATTTTAAGTTTGGCTACGTGATGTTCATTACCTATGAACAGGTGCAAGAAGCGCATTCTATTTTTCAACGGTTTGGTAAGGTCTTTGAACAAACCTACACACGTTTTTTAGACCTTAAAAGGGCTGAAGAACAAGCACGGGAATCCAAGATTGAAGCTTCGTTGGAACGTGTACGCTCACAATCCATGGGTATGCAGAGCACCAATGATTTTGCCGAGGTCACCACTGAAATGTTTAATCAACTGAGAAGTTTTGGTGAAGATTTATTTGCCACAGGTATTGTCTTTTGCGATAAACATGAAGCCCATGTGGAACAATGGCACAGTATTCCAGGAGGTGGTATGTTAAGCCCAATGATTGTTCCTATTGACTTAGATTATATTCATCAATACCGTTATGACCAGTGGAAAGCTGGTAAAGACCTATTTTCTATTGAAATACCTAGCGACTTTATAGAACAGCATTTTGAAGACATTTTTAAATTACCATCTGCGCAAATTGCATTAAAGGATTTAGAAGCTCGAAATGCACCTATGCCAGCACCCCCGCCATGGGAAATAGATTATGGTGCGTCATTTAAGAACGGTTATATCCTAATTTCCTCACTCAAGCACCTTGAGAATACCGATATTCTACCACGTTTTGCCAAGGTGTTCGAGCAAGCCTATACACGATTTTTAGATTTACAAACTGCAGAGAAAAATGCGTATAAGAGTAAAGTTGAAACAGCTTTAGAACGTGTAAGGGCACGTGCCTTAGCTATGCAAGAACCCGAGGAATTAAAGGAAGTTGCCAGTGTTTTAAGAACGGAAATGGGACTTTTAGGGATTGAAGAATTAGAGACCTCCAGCATTTATATTTTAGATGATGAGGTTAGTAATGCAGAATGTTGGTATGCTCTTAAGGATGCGCGTTCAAAAAAGAAAAAGCTCATTAGTGACCACATTTCAATGGACTTTACAGCAACTTGGGTTGGCCAGCAAATGTTAAAATTTCATGACTCCAAGAAACAGACAACATCTATTGTAATGAAGGGTAAGGAGCGTATAGAATGGATACGCTACTGCGCAGAACAGTCAGAAGTATTACAATCGTACTATGGAGAAGATATACCAGAGCGAACCTATCATCTTCATAAATTTTCTAATGGTGCTATTGGCGCTGCCTCAGCTGGTGACATTTCCGAGGAGAGTTGGGTATTGTTAAAACGTTGTGCTTCGGTTTTTTCATTGGCCTATTCCCGATTTAAAGATTTAACCCAGGCCAAGATTGATTTAAAGCGATTAAAAACCGAAAAAAAGCGGGCGGAGGATGCTTTGTCAGAACTACAGACCACACAAAAGCAACTGATACAGTCAGAAAAAATGGCTTCTTTAGGTGAGCTAACTGCCGGTATTGCGCATGAGATTCAGAATCCTTTAAACTTTGTAAATAATTTTTCTGAAGTCAGTAAGGAACTCTTAGAGGAAATGAAGGAAGAAATTGAGAATGGTGATTTAGAGGAGGCCAAAGAAATTATGCAAGACATCATCCAAAATCTTGAAAAAATTAACCACCACGGCAAACGTGCCGATGGTATTGTAAAGGGCATGTTGCAACACAGCCGCGCAAGTGGCGATAAAAAAGAACCAACAGATATTAATGCTTTAGCCGACGAGTATTTGAGATTGGCCTATCATGGTCTAAGAGCAAAAGACCAGTCCTTTAATGCTGAATTGGTGACAGATTTTGATGATAACATTGAAACTGTTAAGGTCGTCCCTCAGGATGTTGGGCGTGTTATCCTTAATCTTTTAACCAATGCCTTTTATGTGGTTAATGAGAAAAAGAAAACTGGTATTGAAGATTATAAACCTTCTGTATCAATTAGCACAAAAAAGAAATCTAAAGGCATACAAATTATAGTTACAGATAACGGTAACGGTATGCCTGAGTCTGTAAAAGAAAAAATATTTCAACCCTTTTTCACTACCAAACCTACAGGTGAAGGTACAGGATTAGGACTATCTTTAAGCTATGATATAATCACTAAGGGCCATGGGGGTGATTTAAAAGTGGAGACCAAAGAAAATGTAGGGACAATATTTACAATTCAATTGCCAGAAGTATAATAACGTTTATGGAGTACGATAAAATAAAAGAATTAGAAACTGTAGATGCCAAATGGGTGTCATTATGCTTAGGCGATTTACCGCTTAGTGCATCAAAAGACTTTGTCCTTCCGGATGTAATGGGGTATGGGACTACCATTAATGAATACATCACTAATCTTAAAGAGTTCAAACAACTTCTACAAACAGGAATTGACTCGCGAGAGGCTCTAAAAGATTTTAGTTATACTATTACCCCTATTTTTAAAAAATCCCTTGGTGATGGGAATACGATTCTTACAGTAAATGAAATTACACTTACCTACACCCTAGATGGTAACAAAAAGGTCTTAGGCCTGAGACTCTCTACTATCTATGTTTTTAAAGAAGCTAAATGGAAAGTGTTACACTGGCATGGATCATTAGGGATGGACGAAGAAGATGGCACATGGCACCAAGAGGAATGGAAACGTGAAAATGAAAAACTACAACAGCAAGTTAACGAACAAACCAAAGAATTAAAAAAGTCATTTGAAGAACTAAAAGCCACCCAAAGTCAGTTGATTCACGCTGAGAAAATGGCAAGTTTGGGTGAGCTTACCGCTGGTATCGCTCATGAAATACAAAACCCATTAAACTTCGTAAATAATTTTTCTGAGGTGAGTAGCGAATTATTAGATGAAATGATCGAGGAATTGGACCATAAAGAATATGAAGAGGCCAAAGCTATAGCTAGTGATATAAAGCAGAATTTGTCAAAAATAAATCATCACGGTAAACGCGCAGATAGTATTGTTAAAGGGATGTTGCAACATAGTAGAGCCAGCAGTGGCAAAAAAGAAGCTGTTGACCTAAATGTGCTAGCCGATGAATATTTGAGATTGGCTTATCACGGGATGCGTGCTAAGGATAAAAACTTTAATGCACAATTGGTCACTTATTTTGATAAAAGCATAGGTAAAGTAAATATTATACCTCAAGATGTTGGACGGGTTGTTTTAAATTTATTGACCAACGCCTTTTATGCGGTTGATGAAAAGAAATCAACTACCCTGCATAAAGCATACAAACCAACCGTATCTTTGAAAACAGAGAGATTGAAAGATTGTATTGAAATTAAGGTTAGCGACAATGGAAACGGTATTCCCGAAACCAATATCAACAAAATTTTCGAACCATTTTTCACGACTAAATCTACAGGAAAAGGTACCGGTTTAGGTTTATCTATGAGTTATGATATCATTAAAGCACACCAAGGGGAATTAAAGGTTAAAACCAAAGAAGGAGAAGGAACCGAATTCATAATTAAAATACCATTAAATAGGAAGTAGTGCTATGACGCAGCCAGCACAATATTTTATTCATTCATATAAAACTAAACTTAAAAAAAGTCTTAGTCTGCTGTTTGCATGTTTTATTATTTCTGGGGTGCTTTCTCAAGAGGTGTCAGATGAAAAGGAAGAGCTTTTAAACCAAATGATGTCTGAGCATTCAGAGCAACTCACACGGCCAGTAGTAGATTCCACAAAGTTATATTCAGATTTACAAAGGGCTGTAAAACTTGCTATACGTGGAAATTTCAAAATGCAATTAGCACAAGCGTATCGCAATTTAGCACAATGGCACAATGGCAACGTCTCCTTAGATTCGTCCGTATTTTACTATACTCAAGCAGCAAACATTTATAAAGCTACCAAATCCTTTCTTCTTCAGGCAGAAAACCATCTTCTATTGGAAGATATTTACAAACAAAGAGGTGACTATGTTAATGCCATGACACAAGACTTTAAGGCCCTTGAACTTTACGAGCAACAGCAAGATTTAAGTGGTATAGCAAAGAGCTATACACGCATCTGTGACTTATTATATTATCAAGAAAACTATTCTGAAGGCGCAGACTATTGCCAAAAAGCAATTGACATACAAAAACAACTGGATGTACCGGAAGAACTAGCCATTAGCTTTAGGTATAAGGCTGATAATCTTTTAATATTAGAGCGCTATGACGAAGCACTATCCGCCATAAACAGCGCAATAACCGTTTTAAAGGATGTCGGTAGCAAGGAAATCAATATTGCTCCAAACTACAACACGCGAGGAAACATTTATAAGTATTTAGAGCGTTATGACGAGGCTATTGCTGAATATAAAACATGCTACAATTTGGCAAAAGCATATAATCAAGAAAGAGGATTAATTCCGGCTCTAGCTAACATAGGTCATGTTTATCGCCTGCAGGAAAACTATGAGGAAGCCCTACCCTATACCTTAGAGGCTATTGCACTCATGAAAAAAAGTGGCAATACGCAAAATCTCTTTGAAAATTACATGCATGCTTCGGAGAGCTATACCGCTCTAGGAGACTACAAAAAAGCATTGGAATATGAAAAGTTATTTTCAAAGGAACGCTTTAATAATCTTGAAGAAATTATTGAACAGCTCGAAACCGAGCTTCAGATAAAATATGAGACGGCCAAAAAAGATGAAACTATAGAAGTACAGGATGCCACGATAAATCGTCAACGTCGTATCCAGTTTTTATATATAGGCATTGCCTTGTTATTGGGAGTTATTCTCTTTGGTATGTTCTTTACAATTAAAAACAATAAAAGAAAAAGAAAGGCCCTTGAGCTGTTAAATGACAAACTTCGAGACAACCAAAAGGCCCTAAAAGATGCCAACCTAAAACTAAAAAGTTCCCTTTCTGAACTCAAATCGACCCAAGCTCAACTCATTCAGTCCGAAAAAATGGCTTCATTAGGTGAACTTACAGCCGGTATTGCTCATGAGATTCAAAACCCGTTAAACTTCGTAAATAATTTTTCCGAATTAAATAAAGAACTTATAGAGGAAGCCAATGAAGAGTTGGACAAGGGGGATATTAAGGAGACCAAGGCTATTTTAAAGGACTTGAGTGAGAACTCGGAAAAAATTAACCATCACGGTAAACGCGCAGATTCAATCGTAAAAGGGATGTTGCAACATAGTCGTAATACGGGCAACACCAAAGAACCAACAGATATTAATGCGTTGGCTGAAGAATACATGCGTCTCGCCTATCATGGATTAAGAGCAAAGGATAAATCCTTTAACGCACATTTAGAAACTCATTTTGATGACACTATAAAAACCGTAAATGTCATTCCCCAAGATATCGGTAGAGTCATTCTTAATTTATTTACCAATGCTTTTTATGCCGTCAGCGAAAAACAAGCGCGTTTAACAGAAAAAGAAGCCAGATCATATACACCTACAGTATCAGTGACTACCAAAAAAGTTGAACAATACATTCATATTTCAGTTTGGGACAATGGAGATGGTATTCCAAAAGAAGTACTCAATAAAATTTTTCAGCCCTTTTTTACCACAAAACCTACAGGTAAAGGTACAGGTCTAGGATTATCCATGAGCTACGATATTGTTAAAGCGCATGGCGGCACCCTAGAGGTTAAGAGCAAAAACCAAAATTATACAGAATTTATCATAACAATACCAATCAAAACTAAAAGAGCATGAAAATATTAGTAGTAGACGACGAACAAGATGTAAAAACACTTTTTCTACAGCGTTTCAGGAAAGAAATACGCAAAGGCGAACTCCATTTTATGTTTGCTTTTTCAGGAGAGGAAGCTCTAGATACCCTGCGTAAAATGGAGCAAGAGGCTGTTTTAATACTCTCAGACATCAACATGCCTGGCATGAGTGGGCTACAGCTCTTAGAAACCATAAAGAAAGACTTTTTAAAACCACCTCCAGTGGTTATGATGGTTACCGCTTACGGTGATGAAGACAATTACAATACGGCAAAAAATTTAGGGGCAGATGATTTTTTAACAAAACCTGTTGACTTTAAAGTATTAAAAGAAAAATTAATCCAAAAATTATAATGGCAAAGATACTAGTCGTTGATGACGAAGCCGATTTAGAGGCACTTATCAAACAAAAATTCAGAAAAAAAATTCGACAGAAAGAATACGAATTTCTATTTGCTGAAAACGGTAAAATAGCTTTAGAGCGTATTCAAGAACATCCAGAAGTTGATATTGTATTAAGTGATATTAATATGCCGGAAATGGATGGTCTTACCCTACTTTCCGAACTGCATGAATTGAGCCCTCTTATTAAGTCGGTAATCGTCTCGGCCTACGGTGATATGGATAATATTAGAACAGCCATGAATCGCGGTGCATTTGATTTCATTACTAAGCCCATCAACTTTGAGGATTTAACCATTACCATGGAAAAAACCCTAGAGCACGCTAGACATTTAAAAGAAACACTCCAAGCCATCAAGGAAAACAATATCTTAAAAATGTATGTTGATGAAAACGTTTTGAACTTTATGGGCAATAGGGAGTATGAGTCTACAATTATGGCTAACGAGACTATTGAGGGTACCGTTATGTTTATCGATATATGTGGTTTCACAGCTATTAGCGAAACTGAAAAAGCCGATACAGTCGTAAAAATGATCAATACCTATTTTGATGAAATGGTAAAAGAAATCATTGAGCATAAAGGCTATATAGATAAATTTATCGGGGATGCTATTATGGCCGTTTTCCGGGGCGAATTTCACCTCGACCGTGCTATTGATGCTGCTTTAGCTGTATGCGAGAAAATCAATACCTTAACCGATATCGGTGAGGATTTAAGTTATACCCCTAAAGTATCCATTGGTATCAAAAGTGGCGAAATGATATCTGGTAATATTGGTTCCTCAAGTTTAAAACGCTTAGACTACACCGTTATTGGAGATACTGTAAATACAGCGGCAAGGTTACAGGATGCCGCAAAAGAAAATCAAATTATCATCTGTGAAGAATGCTACAACAAGGTTAAGGAATCTTTTAAATGTAATAAAGTTGGTAGTATCGCGCTAAAAAATAAATCTCACTCAATTACTATATTTGAGGTGGTAGAATAGTAAAAACTTAATTGAATGGAACATCCAAAATCAAAATATAAAAGCAGCCCAGCGAGATTTAAAAATAAACATACGGATGATCTTGTAGATCACTACTGGGGGAGTATTAGTTACTTGACAGGTCTTATAAAAGCCTCAGAATTAAAGGCGGGTCTCATCCTATCATTTTATGGTATACTTTTAAATTTTATCTATCAAAGCTCAAGTGAAATTTCACAATCATTAGAGAGTGATTACACCTTGTATGTATTAATCGCATTATGGGTCATTCTCACTTCAACATCTATATTTTTTTGTGTTAGGTGTTTTATCCCGAAAATCGAGGGTAATTATGAGAAGAATATGTTCTTTTTCAAGGATATCATTTCAAAATTTGGAACGGTAAATGAATTTACCAAGTCCTTCTTTGAGATGAGTACAGATGAAAATCAATTGTTCAAACAACTAGGTGAACAGATTTTCATAATTTCCAAAATAGCCGATTGGAAATTTAAAAATGTAAAACGTGCTATAAGCCTTTTGGCAGCAGGTTTAGGTGTTTTATTCCTAATTGGAATTTATCAGGTTTTTATGGCTTTTTTTTAACTTAATATAGCTTCTTAAAATCTCAAAATTATAGTCTCGTTAGTATCCTCTCCGAAAATTACGGAAATGGTACTAGATTTACGGCTGTTCTATAATGAAAAAAGAATCGCCAAAACTTGTTTTCAAAGACGCCTTAGAATGCTTATTTTTAGGAATAGTTAAACTAACATAATCATGAGAAAATTTATAGCCCTTGTCTTAATAGCCATGACACTTTCCAATTGCCAATCAGAAGAAAAGAAAATACAACCCGAAACCATCGGGGATTTCACCTTCTCATCTGGAGATATTGTGGCTAATTCGCCTTTTACTATCACATACAACGGTACAAGCGACTTGAGTAATAGTTTTTTTCATCAAGTGAAACATACCAAGGCATACCCTTATGATGTAGAATTTACTAATAACGAAGCTGTTGTTACCATACCAGATAGTATTTCTGTTGTAGCCTTTCACTTTTACGAAAACCAACAACCAGAAAACAACAAAGGAAAAGGCTACGTATTTAAAGTAGTTAATGAAGATGGTAAGTCGGCCGTGGATGCTGAAGCAGCATATCAGTTCTATTTAATAAATGACGGTGCTTTCTACGATTTAACTACAGGAGATGCTACTTTGACGCTTAACGCCATTGAAACAGCACTCGCTAAGAATCCACAACTTGAAGACCAATGGATGCCTTCCCACATTTATGTTGCGCAGCAAGCAGATGGTGATAAGGCCAAGGCAGTAGCAGAAAAATATATTACTGAGGTGACTTCAAAATCTGAATTAGATTTAGAGGATTACAAGCAATTATCTACCGTGTATGGAAGAACTCAAGACACCAGACGCTACGACAGCATAAAAGCAATAATAAGCGAAAAGTTTCCCGAGAGTAAAATGGCACAACAGCATAAGGTTTCGCCTTTTTTTAACCTGGAATCTCTTGAAGCAAAGGAACAATTTTTTGTGGATAATAATAATGCCATCATGCAATCTCCAAATGCAGATTATATTTTACAGAATTTAGCCGTAGGAAATTTTAATATCAAAAATGATTCAGCTTTTAAGGGTTATTTTGAAATGATAAAAAGCGCGACCTCAAAAGCCTCTTTATTAAATTCTATTGCATGGGCACGAGCAGAAAAAGGCAAGGACTTGGAGAAGGCGGCAGAGATGTCCAAATTATCACTAGACCTCATAGAAAAAGAACAAGGTGAACTCAATGAGCAACCTCAGTATTACAGTCCAAATCAATATAAGCGAAACCTTGATTTCAACTATAACATGTATGCAGACACATACGCCCTTTTACTTTTTAAACTTGGTAAGACAGAAGAGGCTATAACCTATCAGGCTAAGGCTATTGGTAAAGGAATGTCACCTGACAACAATGAGCGTTATATAGAATATCTCATAGCGGACGGTCAGTACGACAAAGCAGTAGACAAAGCTAAAACCTTTATAAGTGAAGGGTATGCCACACCAACGCTAAATGACTATTTTAAAGATGCTTTTACACAGGCTAATAAAAAAGGTGATGCTAATACGGTCTTGTCTGAATTAAAAGAGAGCGCCAAAATTAAACAACTCGAAAAGCTTGAAAAAACGATGCTAGATGAGAAAGCGCCAGATTTCGTAGCAAAAAACCTTAACAACGAGGAGGTTAAACTATCCGCATTAAAAGGTAAAACGGTTATTCTAGATTTTTGGGCAACTTGGTGTGGCCCTTGTATTTCGTCTTTCCCAGGTATGCAAAAGGCTGTTACCAAATATAAAAATGACGAGAACGTAGTATTTTTATTTGTTGACACCTTTGAAAGTGGTGAAAACCGCATTACTGAAGTTCAAGATTTTATAAATGAAAATAAGTACGATTTTGAAGTTCTCATTGATCCAAAGGAAGAAAATGGCAGTAGTCACGATATTGCCAAGAAATATAATATCTCAGGTATCCCTACTAAAGTCATAATTGGACCAAATGGCCGCATAAAATTTAAAGATGTTGGTTACAGCGGCTCTAATGATAAGCTTTTAAACAAAATTGATGGGATGATATCATTACTGAACTTTTAATATTCACGACATAACATCGACATAATCCTTCAGATAACGAAATCATTAAGCTAATTTAGCATTTTGGATTATTTTAGTATTTTAAGAGTCTCGGAACCTCACTATAATAAAATACCGTAAAAGTTTGTTTTTATAAGTAGGATTAAATTGTCTTGCTGAATTCTTAACCTTTGAAGCTATAGATATGATGGTCAGCCAGAGAAATTAAACCTAAGTACTGGACTATGAATTAAAATATTTCTAGTTCCATTTAACGGTAAGGTATAACACACAGACTTGCACAAAAGCCAGGAAGTCTAATACAATCAAATACCATTTTAAAATTGGTGTGGAGTAAAATAACTTCGAAAAGAGGGATAAAAAAATTAATTTTTGCTAACGCAAGCTAAAAGGTTTAGAATAAAACCTTATACCCAATTAAAAAAATTATTAAGTCTGTCTTTTTAAGCTATGAAAAGAAAGTAAAATGAAAATAAAATCAATACCTAGTTTTGTTTTTTTGATTTTTATTATGATTCCCTTGCAGTTAATAAATGCTCAAAGGGAAAGAAATCAGTGGTATTTTGGTATGTTGGCAGGTATGAGATACAATGAAAATACCAACAGCTACAATAGCTTGACCAACAATAGTATAGAAAGACAAATAGTGCTAGGTCAAATTGAAGGACCTGACAATATTATCTGTGTTAGTGATGAGGAAGGTGAACTTTTGTTTTATTCCGATGGAAGGATTTTTAAAAATTCACAGCACGAAAATATGGTCAACTCTCCAACAAATGAATACGCTGTGTGGGAATCTCAAGCGGCTGTAGCGAGAGATCCTGGAAATTCTAACCGATTTTATGTTTTCGTAAATATCCAAGATGGGTTATCAAGTAAGCTGACTTATACTATCGTTGACATGACACTAGATAATGGTTTAGGCGGATTAGATCCAAACAACACCCATGTGGTAATGACTTCTCATGTAGGTCAGCATATGGTAACTGCTAGACATGCAAATGGAAAAGACATTTGGTTAATTTCCATACGTAGAGGAACTTATGTGTCTTATTTAATAACTGAAAACGGTATCTCCAGTACACCTGTAACTTCAAATGAAGGTGTAAGTTTTTTCGATGGTAATCTTGCAAATTTTGGAGTTATGGAAATATCGCCAGATAATAACTTAGTGGCAGCAGGATTTCCAGTACTTAGAAAATTATTCATACTGGAGTTTGATGATTTAACTGGAAAACTAAAATTAGCATACGAAGAAGAGGATGAAACAGAAGCCACTGAACCATTTGTTGCGGTAGAGTTCTCGCCAAATAGCAAGGTTTTATATACCACTTATTTAAACTCTGGCATACAACAATATGATATATCGGATTTAGATAATATACCTCCTCGTATTGATATTACAACAACAAGTTCAATCTATCCTTATCTTAAGCGTGGGCCAGATGGACAAATTTTCAGTATTGAAAGTTGGACGTCTTATATTGGTGCCATTCAAAATCCAGATGTCATAGGACTTGGATGCGATTATAATAATAATGTATTAAGTGTTGGAGGTACCAATTTACTTGATTTACCAACCTTTTTACTACCTAAATTTCCAGAAGGCATTTCCTATATTAATATTTGTGAGGGCGAGACGACAGAATTGAATTATAGCACGTCACTTAGAGATGCCACATATCTATGGGATTTAGGTGATGGAAATACTGCAAATGGGGAAAATATAAGCCATACATATGCCTCGCCAGGTACATACACGACTTCTGTAGAAGTCTATGACATTTCAAATACATTGATATATACAGACACTAAAGACATTACAATATATGCAACTCCGACTATTCCCAATTTAGACAATATATACCTTTGCTCAGAGGATACCAATATTTTCCTTGTTGATTACAACTCCGAAATCTTGAGTGGTTTAGATTCTCAAATTTTTAGAGTTTCCTATTATTTGTCGGAGTTAGATGCCTTATTACAAAACAATAACGTTTTGGAATATATTCCAGAAATTGGAACACAAACTATTTGGGTACGAGTAGAAAATGCGCTCAGTCCATCTTGCTTCGATATTTCTAATTTTGATATAATTACGCCTGAATATATTACAATTGATATTCCCACCGAGCAATTTATTTGTGATGAACGTTCAGGACTTACCCTAGAGGCACCAGATGGTTTTATTAGTTATGAGTGGTCAACAGGAGAAAATACCCAAAGTATTACGGTAACTTCAATAGGCTTTTATACGTTGACGGTTGTAAAAGATTTTGGAGAATTTACCTGTGAAGCCCAAACTACAGTTTATGTAAATTTAGGTGATGCTGAACCTATTATTGAAGATATTAATGTATTAGATTGGAGCTTGGAACATAATTCCATAGAAATAATTTTAAGCGAGCCGGGTAATTATGAATACTCCATTGACGGAACTAATTATCAAAGTTCTCCTGTGTTTCTGAACTTACCACTACAAGATTATACAGTATACGTAAGAGATGCCAATTGTTTAAGGGAAGTTACAAGTGATACCCTTTATCTACTCTATTATAACAAGTTCTTCACCCCTAACGGGGATGGAAATAACGATTATTGGCAAGTTATCAATTCTAAACGAGAAGAAAATATAGAAATTAGTATTTACAACCGATATGGTAAGTTAATAGCCAAACTCAACCATTACGATATTGGATGGGACGGTACATTTAACGGAGCTCCACTGCCATCATCAGATTACTGGTTTAAGGTTGTACGTTCTAACGGAAAAGTTCACTCCGGCAATTTTACTTTAAAGAGATAATACACTGGAGCAACCATTTTGTTGCAGAGTATTACGCATTACAAAAATCGTATTTCTTCAGTTCAAGATTTTATTAATGAAAACAAGTACGATTTTGAAGTTCTCATTGATCCAAAGGAAGAAAATGGCAGTAGTCACGAAATTGCCAAGAAATATAATATCTCAGGTATCCCTACTAAAGTAATTATTGGGCCGAGTGGCCGCATAAAATTTAAAGATGTTGGTTACAGCGGCTCTAATGATAAGCTTTTAAACAAAATTGATGGGATGATTCAAATGTTGAAATCAGCGCCATAATAGTTACCATTAATAATAACAAAAAAGGAAAGCAAATTTGCTTTCCTTTTTTGTTATTATATCTGTGAGATTACTCAATTTAATTTTTATTTCTAGGCAACACCTCTTCAGGAAATGGGAACAAGATTGTAGAATTTTTCTCTGCAGCGATATTAGATAACGTTTGATACAAGCGCAATTTTATTGCAGATGGCGACTGGTCTATCTTTTTACCTGCTTGTAACAAGGCATCAGCTGCCTGTTCTTCCGCCTGGGCTAAAATAATACGTGCTCTTCGTGAACGTTCTGCCTCGGCCTGATTGGCCATCATACGCTTCATGTTTTCAGGAAGCTGAATATCCTTAATCTTAACATCAATAATGTCTATACCCCATTCTTTTGTTTCGATTTCGACAATAGATTTTATGTTTTTACCCATTTCTTCGCGCTTGGATAAAATAGTGTCTAATTCTACCTTACCACACACATCACGCAGTGCTGCCTGGGATAATTGTGAGATGGCAAATTGAAATTCCTCAACTTCCAATACCGCCATCTCAGGATCCACAACCTTAAAAAAGACTACACCGTCAATGCTACATGGCACGTTATCCTCGGTCATGACCTCTTGAGACACAATATTTATGGTAATCACCCTCACATCTACAATTTGAATGGTTTCTACAAGCGGTATAATCCATCTAAAACCAGGTTTAAGTGTTCCTACATACTTACCAAATCTAAATTTTAAGGCGCGTTTGTACTCAAAAATAATGCGTATTCCAGCTAATAGAAATAGGATGACAAGTATCGAAATAAAATATAAGGTGCTCATAAGACTATGG
This sequence comes from Winogradskyella aurantia, assembly GCF_002266855.1. Lineage (GTDB taxonomy): Bacteria > Bacteroidota > Bacteroidia > Flavobacteriales > Flavobacteriaceae > Winogradskyella > Winogradskyella aurantia. The sequence goes on from NZ_NGJN01000003.1 coordinate 85,121, forward strand.
ATTTGTAAATTATAGTCTTACAAGATGGCACTAAAACGGCATTTAAAAAATGACTTTCATCATAGGTCTAAGTATTAGTTAAGTCTTCTTTTGAATAAGACACTCTTTATCTTTATGTTTATTACGTCATTAAATCCAAATAAAATCGAATGAAAAAACGTATTTACACCGTCCTTATTAGCACCATAATGGTAGTTTTACTCCAATCATGTAATAATGATGATGATACGGTATCCTTACCAGATTTAAATAATGAAATTTCCATAGACGGAACAATTTATTCTATAGCTGGGCCTGGAATTTTGCAGTCATACGGAGAAAATTCGGACGGAAGCTTTGATAGAGATATTGAAATTTTTGCTGAGGATTTATTTGTGGAATTTGACTTAAACACGCCTTCTGTAACAGGTGTGTCTGAAGGTACGTATACCTTTTCAGCAACAAGGGAAGCCGTAACATTTTTCAGCGTAGAAATCGATAATAATTCTGATATATTTTATAGTCCGCAACTGGGAACGGTTGTAGTTAGTGTTAATGGCGACACTACTACGGTTACATTTAATCTAACGGCACAAGATGGAACGGCCATTAGAGGGCAATGGAATGGCACCCTACAATAAAGACATGACGTTTTAAATACTGAGATTGGCTTAAGTAATAAACGTCATAATTCCTTATTTAACTTCAACATAATCCTGCAGATATTTAAAACGGTCTGTAAGCTTGCCGTTTTCCGTGATTTTAGAACGCTGCAAAATACCATTGGCATCACCATTAAAAAAGGCAGGGATAACCTGGGTCAAAAACGTTTCGCCAAAGCCTTCACTAGCATCTTTTGGCAATTCACACGGTAAATTATCTACGGCCATCACCGTTATGGCTCCCTCCTCATCAAAAGCCACTTCTGATTCTGTTTGTGGGTCATATCCATAAAATGGTTGCTCAATAGTTGAGGGCCTAATAGTACTGGCAACAGGTCCATCGATATCACAAGAAATATCAGCGACTAAATTAATATTGAAATCGGGATGCCTTGCATCTTCTCTGGTAAACAGATAGGGTGCCTTATTTCCGTAGAAATGTCCGGCAATAAACATGTCGGTAACTTTTGCATAAGGCATGAAATTACTCTCATAATCAGTTGGATCCTTGTAAAACTCTAAACGGTCCCCGACTTTACCATCTTTACGCTTGGCATATTCCATGACATCTACCCTACAATATACGGGCTCTGTAAATTGAGACGTTAAATAAAGTGCATCACTCACTTCCTTAACTCCGAGGTGGTCTAAAATCTCAGCCGCACCATTGGCCACCTTCCCTGTTCCTGAAAGTAATATTTTTATGTTAGGAAGGGTGATTTTATCAAGTTCTGTCTTTACCGCATATAAATCTGCCAAAGCTTCCACTTTTGGTAATTTAAATAAGCCATCACGCAGTCCTAAGGCCCTAAACCCATTATAAGCTCCAACCAATCCGGCATAACGGCCAAAACCAATTAGTCTATAACCGTTAACGTCGACAATAGTCTCGTGGTCATAGAGGTCAATGTTTTTGTCTAGTATAGCTTTTAATAAATTCCTATTGTAAGGCTGCTTTTTTATAGTATGGGAAAAGAAAAAATATGTTTTATTTGGCACTAGGGCTTCAATCGGAACCTCTTTTACACCAATCATAACGTCAGCACCTGACACATCATCTGACACCGCGAATCCATATTTTTCGTAGGCCTCATCTGGAAAAATTCGAATATCAGATGACTCAACGACAAACTCTGCCTGGGGAAATCTGGTTCTAACTTCAGCTAAGGTTTTTGGTGAAAACACGACACGTCTATCGGGTGGGTTCTTGCGTTCTTTAATTATTGCAAACTTCATAGGGCTTTATCTAAGTACTGACATAACTGCCAATTTGTATAATGGAACAATTTTTGCACGAAAATAATAGGATTTATGAGGTTGCACAACTTTTTTCGTAACTTCGCAATCCTTTTAAATAAAAGGAATTTATCATTTATGGGGTCGACTGGTTTTGACAGCGAGATTAATTAAATGGTAAGCACGTCGTGTAATGGTATTGAGACACGTAAAAGGCTAGACCAAACTTTAAACGGCGAGAATAACTACGCTTTAGCTGCGTAATCTGAATTATAGTAAGATTGTGCTAGTTCCTACTAGGTAGGAAGGCTAAATGTCTCCAGAAAGCCTTGGTTGGTGGCGTTCTATTTTGAGGCATCGTAAAAATTAACCAAGATTGGACAGTGCTTCGATGTCCTTTCGAGATTTAGAAGCTAAGCTGTAAGTAGGCTGTTTTTTGTCAGCTTACAGTCTAAAACCAAGAAAAAACTAAACGTGTAGAAAGCTCTTTGGTTACTTGTTTGGACGAGGGTTCGAATCCCTCCGACTCCACCAACGCCCTACAAAGCTTTAAGATAATTAAAAGCGAGGTAGGGCTTTTTATTTTTTAGGGGACTTATTCAACACTTTTATGACCAACAAAATTTATCAAGTCGACGCTTTTACCAAAAGTCTTTTTGGTGGAAATCCTGCTGCGGTTTGCCCTTTAGACAAATGGCTTAGTGATGATTTATTACAAAACATAGCTCTGGAGAATAACCTTTCTGAAACAGCCTTTTATGTTAAGGATGGAGCTAAATACCACATTAGGTGGTTTACACCTGAGGTTGAAGTAGATCTATGTGGTCATGCAACACTAGCAACAGCGTACGTGCTTTTTAATGAAGAGGACCATATTGGAGACACCATTCAATTATATTCCAAAAGAAGTGGTGAGTTAACCGTTACAAAACATGGTGATTGGTTGACTTTAAATTTTCCCACAGACCAATTAAAGGAAATTGTACTAACTGATGCTTTATGGAGTGGATTTAATATTAGACCTAAGGCTGTATTAAAAGGAAAGACGGATTATCTATTTGTATTTGAAGATGAAAATGAGATAAAAAATCTTAACCCAGACTTTATTGAAATTGGAAAATTAGATTGCAGAGGTATCATAGTAACAGCCAAGGGAAGTGAAGTCGATTTTGTTTCTCGTTTCTTTACTCCTCAATGTGGCATAAATGAAGACCCGGTTACAGGGTCAGCACACACTACACTAACACCCTATTGGGCTAAGGAACTTAACAAACTAGAATTAACTGCGAAACAAATTTCCGCACGTGAAGGCTATTTAAAATGTAAACTCGTTAATACTCGTGTTGAAATTAGCGGACACGCTAGACTCTACATGGTTGGCAAAATTACCTTAAGCTAATCTAGGGTTGTATCACTTTCAGAATATTGTATTTGGTTATAAAAAGATTCATCCAAAATATTAATCTTGATATTCTATTGTTCTTAATCCAGGAATGATCAATATCATTTTAAACCTAAACTCTGTATTGTATTTTTAGGAATAACTTAAATACCAAACAGATGAAAACGGCAGAAAACACCAAAATTATTGACAAGGCTGTTGACTTTCTAAGAAAGGCAGCCGTTGAATTAGAAGAGTTCCAAGTACAAGCATCTTTAGGAAAAGCAGAATTAGAGGATACGTATGAGGATACAAAGAAGAAATTCAACCAATTCATTCACGATTCTAAATTCAAAATGAAACAAGGCAAAGATAAGTATGACGATATGAGGACATTATTTGATGAGCTCATAGTACAACTTAATCTTGGAAAAGCTGAAACTGTTGATGCCTTTAAGGAACAAAAGCGCAAAATACTTGCAAAGCTTCATGATATTGAAGTAAAGGTAAAGACGAATGAAACCTTAAATAATTTTTACAAGCAATTGCTTTTAGATATTGAAATGTTCAAAGTAAAATTAGAAATTCTAGAGAGCAACCTTGAAAAAGGCAAAGACAATTTCAAAGCCAACTACGATAAAGGAAAACAGGAGTTTTTAGAATTCGTTGAAAAATTTAAAAATAAATATGAGAAGAAAAAAGAGGAAACTCCCTGGGAAAATTTCCAAGGGGAGATGACTGAGGCACTACGCCATTTTAAACAAGCCTTTACCAAGTCGTAAGACTGTTGTGGGCAATTTTAATTATGGTCTGTAAAACAATCTAGCATAACTAAACTATTTTACAGACCATGTTTTTTATAACTACCACTTGTAATAATCTTTTTTCCTTATATCCCTTAGCATACCGAGCCCAACGATTACTGCTAAAAAAATACCAACGATACCAACAATTGAAATTTCGTTCCATAGCGGAGGTACATTAGAAATTACGAATAAAGATGACCCAATGATTAATGCCACCATAATAAAAGCTGAGACGAGCTGGGTTGTGAGTCGCTTAAAGGTGTGAATGATTGGGTCTATACCCCTATGGGTAAGGTCTACCTCTACTTTTCCTCTATTGATTTTTCTAATGGCATTTTTAAGGTCTCTAGGGAAATCTTCCATGTAATCAACAAGCTCATAAACAGAGTTAAAGACTTTTTTACCCATTACAACTGGACTATAGTTTTTAGTGATACTTTTTGAAAGGAAAGGTGTAACCATTTCAAATTGATCAAATTCTGGATCTAGTTTTTCAAGAACTCCCTCCAATGTCACTAAAGCCCTAGCAAAGAGATAAAAATAGGTTGGAACTTTTAAACCATGAGCCACTATAATATCCTTCAAGTCAAGCAAGACTTTACTCATTTCACTATCGTGAACATCCCTGACATAATATTTCTCAACAAATTCATTGACGTCAAACTCTAAAGATCTCATGTCTTTTATGATTGTAACATCCGATAATTGCTGAATGGCCTGGATAATATGTTTTACATCCCTATTGGTAAGGGATGAAAAAAGTTTACCAAATATTTTAATATCCCGCGGTAAGATGGTTCCCATCATACCAAAGTCTAAATAACATATATGCCTATTAGGAAGAACTAATAAGTTGCCGGGGTGAGGATCGGCATGGAAAAAGCCATATTCAAATATTTGTTTAAAAAAACTAATACTTAAGCGTCTTGCGATAATTTTGGTATCGATATCCTTTTCTGCAAGTTGTTGCAAACGATCTATCTTAATACCAGAAATAAACTCCATAGCCAGTACTTTTTCCGTAGTATAATCTTGATATACCTTTGGAGATTGAGCGTATTGGTCTGTGCCGGTATCGCTAACAAGGTTGTTATAAAAACGCTGGATATTTATAGATTCATTGATGAAATCCAACTCCTTTAAAATTGAAGTTTCAAAATTCTCAACAAGACCGACTGGATCAAAACTCTTTAAGGACGGAATGCGGTTTTCGAGGATTTCGGCAATGGTATACATAACTTTTATGTCCTCTAATATTTTATCTTTTATTCCTGGTCTTTGAACTTTTAAGGCTACTCTTTTTCCCGAATGTAAAATGACTTTATGCACCTGTGCCATTGATGCCGAAGCGAATGGCTGGGGGTCGAACCAAGCAAACAAATCGTCAATGTCCCTTTTAAGTTCAGAAACGACCACCTCTTTAACTTGCTCTTCCGATATTGGGGGTACATTATCCTGTAGTTTCTCGAATTCCAAAACAAGTTCAAATGGAATTAAATCTGGCCTATTACTCAAAATCTGACCAAATTTGATAAACGTTGGTCCAAGTTCTTCACAAACCAACCTCATTTTTTCCCATTTTGTAAATTTTAAGGCTTCAACTATGGAACTTCGTGGAATGAACCTTCTAAGAAAATCGTACTTCTTTTTTTCCTCAAGATGCTGTACCAAGTCGTCAAATCCGTATTTTACCAGAACCTTCAATATTTCATTATATCTGGAAACAGATTTATACTTGCGTTTTATGCTTTTGACCAAGCCCATCTTATTTTGCTTCTAAATGATTTAATCGCGCCTCCAATAACGCAATTTTGTCTTCAGATTTTTCAAGTTTCAAATGCAATGCCTTTATTTCATCTAAGTGCGCTACATTTATCTTTTTATAAAATTTTGCGATTAGCTCTTCTATTTTTTCTTCCAGTTCTTGCCTAGCTTGGTTTACTTTAAGTATGAGTTTGTCTACAAATTCAATTTCATTCCCATTTTCGTCTAACAAATCCTCATCAGCAAGATGATTAAAATGTTCCTTGCTCTTTTCGGACATTTCATTAATCCTTTCAAACAAATTGTGCTCCTTGGCTAAGACGTATAGACTAGATGATAAAGTCAATAATTCAATAATTGTTTTTGTTTTCATGACGTTAAATGATTAGCGCAATATTTAGTTAAATGTATTATATATTAAAGAGAATAAATATGACTAAGGTCATTTATTAATTGGGCTCTCTCAACTAAATTTAGACTATAAAATCAGAGAGATGAAAACAGATGTAATCGCCAGTATTATGACAAAAAATGTCATTTGCGTGTCTCCAAAACAAAAGTTATTGGACGTAAAGCATATTTATGAAAAAAAGAATTTCCATCATCACATCCCTGTTACTGAAAACGACAAATTGGTTGGCATGATCAGCCTAGCGGACTTTATGTATGGAGTTAATGGAGCTGGCCCTGCCGACGACAACGAAATTTATACTAAAAAAGCTGTTGAGGATATTATGATGCCACATCCAAAATATGTAGGTCCTAATGAGACCATTGACGATATAGCCGAGAAACTCACCAAAGGCAGATATAGGGCTTTACCTGTTGTAGAAGACAACAAAATGATTGGTATAGTAACGACTGCAGATGTCATTAGATACTACCTCAACAAACACAAATAGACAATCATAGCTACCGTAGTCTAGCACACTATTCTACCTGACTAATATCATTTTAAGATCGACTTAACCGAACTATATTTAATATAACTAAATATTGAAATCTATGTTTGGTTCTAGTAGTATTGAGCGACTCTTAATAGAAATAGGTGATATTACCTATTTTGCAAAACGCTTTTTTAAAGAGGTATTCACAAAACCATTTGAATTTAAGGAGTTTTTAAGGCAATGCTATAATATTGGTAACCGTTCTTTGTTTCTTGTGGGTATTACAGCCTTTATTATTGGATTGGTCATCACACTACAAACAAGACCCACATTACAGGAATTTGGTGCTGTATCCTGGATGCCCTCAATGGTGAGCATTTCAATCGTCAGGGAAATAGGACCTGTAATTATTGCATTAACATTTGCCGGACGTATCGCCTCAGGTATTGGAGCTGAGCTAGGATCTATGCGCGTAACAGAACAGATAGATGCCATGGAAGTATCTGGGACCAATCCTTTTAAATACTTGGTAATTACCCGGATATTGGCCGCTACATTGATGTTGCCCATACTAGTGATTTTGGGTGATGCCATTGCCCTATATGGTTCGTATATTATAGAGAACATAAAAGGCGATGTATCCTTTAGATTGTATTTTAATAAAGCCTTAAATGCACTCGCTTTTGGTGATATAGTCCCAGCAACCATTAAGACGTTTTTCTTTGGTTTCGCGATAGGTCTTGTAGGATGCTACAAAGGATTCAATTGTAAAAAGGGAACAGTTGGTGTAGGATTAGCCGCAAACTCAGCGGTGGTATTTGCTTCCATGCTATTATTCATTCTGGATTTTATCGCCGTATTTATTACTGATATATTTTTTGAAATTTAAATCATGATAACAAAAGCACACATCGATGTAAAACAAGATGCTAAAAGCAACAACCAACCTATCATAAAAATAAGAAATTTAAGAAAGGCTTTTGGTGATAATGTGGTTTTAAATGGCTTCAATTTAGAGCTTTATGAAGGTGAAAATTTAGTTATTATGGGCAAATCGGGTAGCGGCAAGTCGGTTATGATTAAATGTTTAATCGGACTTATGCAAGCAGATTCTGGTTATATTGAAATTATGGGAAAGGATTTGTTATCCTTAAACCAAGTAGAATTAGATAAATTAAGAACTGAAATTGGTTTTCTTTTCCAAGGAAGCGCCTTGTATGACTCAATGACCGTAAGGGAAAACTTAGAGTTTCCATTGCGCCGGCATAAGCACAAATTTGGACCTATAGAAGATACAACACCTTTGGTTGAAGAAGCTCTAAAAAATGTTGGATTGTTAGATGCCATTGATTTAATGCCAGCGGAACTTTCTGGAGGTATGAAACGTAGAATAGCCTTAGCCAGAACATTAATTCTAAAACCAAAGATTATTCTATATGATGAACCTACGAGTGGATTGGATCCAATTACTTCTAAGGAAATTATAGAATTGATGCGAAATATTCAAAGAGAATATAGAACATCATCTCTCATTATAACCCATGATGTAGATTGTGCTCGTGTTGTTGCCGAGCGCATGATTTTATTAGTAGATGGTATTAATTACGCCGAGGGTACCTATAATGAATTAGCTTCATCAGAGGATGAAAAAATAAAAGCCTTCTTTAAGCAATAACACTTTGTATCATGAAAAAAACAACCAGTGAAAAACTAAAATTAGGAGCCTTTGTAACCATTGGATTACTCATCTTTGTAGTTGCTATCTATTTTATTGGTCAACGCCAAAACCTATTTGCTAAAACGTTTACCATCAGTTCTAATTTCAACAACGTTAATGGTTTAATTCCTGGTAATAATGTGCGTTATTCAGGTATCAATGTAGGTACCGTAAAGCGTATTGACATGATAAACGACTCTGTCATAAATGTTGAAATGGTCATAGAAGAAAACATGCTAAATCACATTAAGAAAGATGCAATTGCTACTATAGGTACGGATGGTTTGGTGGGCAATATGATAGTTAATATTATTCCGGGCGAAAGGGGTGCTGGACAAATTAAGCAGGGTGATGTCATTAATTCGTACACTAAAATAGGCACCAACGAAATGCTGAATACATTAAACACCACCAATGAAAATGCAGCACTACTCACTTCAAAGTTATTAGATATCGCTAACGAAATAACAGATGGTAAAGGTACCTTGGGTATGCTTATCACAGATACCCTAATGTCCCATAACCTAAAAGAAACGGTTAATTACCTTAGGCTAACCAGTATAGCAGCTAATCGTTCCATAACGGAGTTAAATAGCATAATAAAGTCCATAGACGTTAACGAAAGTGTCGCCGGTGTACTTTTAAATGACAGCATTGAAGGTAAAAAGGTTAAACATATCATATCTAACCTCGATCGATCAAGTCAAGACATCAAAATTGTTCTAGATAATTTAAACGCCACGCTCAATCAACTCAAAGATGGTAATGGTGCCTTTAATTATTTATCTACTGACGAAGAATTAGTGAACCAACTACAAGACATAATGACCAATATAAACGAAGGCACTAGCAAATTCAACGAAAATATGGAAGCCTTGAAACATAATTTCTTAACCCGAGGGTATTTTAGAAAACTAGAACGTGAACAGAGAAAGGCAGAAAAGAAAAGTAATCAATAAAAGTTTAGGCCCACTACACTGCACTAGAGATACCATCTCAACCCAGTCACATATTTTTATTTTCCAATAAAAACTGAATTACTGCAAAGAATATGGATTATTGCTATAATCCTTAGAACAAATGACAGCATTTAACATCCATTAATAACTTCTGCTATTCTTTTGTTAAACCCAATCCTAGACTTTCTAAAACGTTTTATTTCAGTATATTAAAAATATAAGAGTAGAATAGAAATTTTATAGATATGAAATTAATAAAAGAGAAAACTGAAAAAAGACGCGATTATATATTTCAAAAAGATAAAAAAACAATCTTTGGGGCCCGATTTGTATCAGGCGTACTGATAATATTAATCGCGGCTGTAACCGTAACTTACTTTACCCTATAATTAAAAACATTAATAGCAATTCAGCCAAAAAACACATAAAGCCAGCACTCGCTGGCTTTTATCTATACCAGTATTATTAGATAGCCAAGCATCATGTAAAAAGTTTATGAGATGATTAGTAGGTAAAAGATAAGATTATAGATTTTAGTCTGATTTCTCTTAATAGAGTATGGCATTTTAATTCCTCTTATGGTTGCTCTTTCTAAAAGTCACACATAAAAAAAATGAAGAAGAAAAAAGCTCCTATAAATTTTACACCCTTTACCTTTACCCCAATATTTAATTTATGATTTCCTTAGTAAGGATATAGCTGACAATTCGACTATTTTTACATAAAAAAGAAAGAAAAAGAGATTATGCTTAATTGGAAAGATATTATTAGTTTTTCAGTAAATGGAAACCCCGAACCAGACAAGCGCGTTGAAAAAACAGAAGCTGATTGGAAATCGCAACTTACGCCCGAACAATACAGAATAACCAGACAAAAAGGAACCGAACGCCCGCACTCCGGAGCCTTATGTAGTGTTTATGATGAAGGCAAATATAATTGTATTTGCTGTGGTACACCCTTATTCGATTCTAGAATTAAATTTAGTTCGGGAACAGGTTGGCCCAGTTTTACCCAACCCATTAAACCAAATGCCATAAAATACGAACGAGACGACTCCCATGGTATGGTAAGAGTTGAAGTAATGTGTAATACCTGTGATGCTCACTTGGGACATGTTTTCCCGGACGGTCCAGAACCTAGTGGGTTGAGATATTGTATTAATTCTGAATCCATGACCCTAGACAAAGAAGCCACAAATGACAACTAAGAATTTAGAAGTAGCAACCCTTGGTGGTGGCTGTTTTTGGTGTACGGAAGCTGTTTTTCAAGAGGTTAAAGGTGTGGAGCAGGTGGTTTCTGGATATTCTGGAGGCACCGTACCTGGACGCCCTACCTACAGGGAAATTTGTTCCGGTTTGACCGGCCATGCGGAAGTTATTCAAATAACGTTTGATGCAGATATTATAAGTTATAAGGATATTCTAATTATTTTTATGACAACCCACGACCCAACAACATTAAACAGACAAGGTGCTGATCGTGGCACACAATATCGATCTGTGATTTTTTATCATAATGAAAGGCAAAAAGAAATAGCTGAAATGGTCTGTAAAGAATTAGCACCTTACTTTGAGAATCCTATTGTCACTGAAATTTCGGCACTAGACACATTTTTTGAGGCTGAGAAGGAACACCAAGATTTTTATAGAAGCAATCCCAACCAAGGTTATTGTAATTATGTAATTATTCCAAAACTGATGAAGCTGCGAAAACTGCATGCCGATAAGCTTAAAACGGTGGTTTAAATATTGATTGAATTGTGGCCGACATGAATCCAGCATTAAAGGAATATTTGAATTAATAGAGTTATTAGCTGGAAAGAAGTAAATTAGCTCTACGATAACTATTGTATGATTAGACTTTACCTTATTGGCTTGGCCATTTTAATCATCGCGATTGTTGCAAACGCCATGGTGATTAAATTAGGCATCAAATCTTGGTATGATTTTATAGAAATGCTTACCCAGCAAGGCATGACTGCCTTTAAAAATCTTTCAATTATTGATTATATATGGCTTTTTATAGGATATCCAATGGTACTAGGTTTTGGCTATTGGTTAGGAGACAAAATACATAATGTTATGTTCTTATAAAGACGGTCTTCTTGTTGACAAATTCCATAATACCTTCTTTAGATAGTTCTCTGCCGTATCCAGATGATTTGGTACCTCCAAACGGTAATCGCGGGTCAGATTTCACCATCTCATTTACAAAAAAAGCACCATCCGGGACACTACCGATTCTATGTCTTGCCTCTTTAATATCCTCTGTGAAGACCATACAACCCAAACCGAATTTTGACATTTGTGCTAAGCTATAAGCTTTTTGTTTATTTTTAGCTTTTATTACTGCTGCCACTGGACCAAATACTTCTTGATCAAAAAGTGGCATACCCGGTGCAACACCTCCCACCAATGTAGGTTCATAATATGCTTTGTCTCTTTTATTACCAAGAAGAATTTCGGCACCACCCTTTAAAGACGATAATACTTGATTTTCAACCTGATCTGCTAAGTCTATTCTTGCCATTGGACCTATTTTGGTTGACTCATTTAGAGGATTACCTGACGGATAGTCCTTTAAAATACTCATAAAGCGCTTTACAAATTCATCATGAATGGATTCTTCAACAATAAAGCGTTTTGCTGCAATACAACTTTGACCTGCATTTTGCATTCGAGCCCAAGCCATAGTCTCTATAAAGCGGTCTAGATTGGCATCTTTAAGAATAATACAAGCATTGTTACCTCCAAGTTCTAAAACAGACTTTTTAAGGTACTTTCCTGCCAATTGCGCGATTGTTTTCCCAGCTTTTTCGCTACCAGTTAAACTCACAGCCTTAATAGCATCGTTGGCAATTACCTGTTCAATTTGCTCATGTGATACTAAAAGAGTTTGAAAACAGCCTTCGGGAAACCCAGCATCATTTAATAATTTTTCTATCTCCAATCCGCACTGTGTTGTATTTGCAGCGTGTTTTAAGAGCACAGTATTACCCGCCATAAGTGTTGGGGCAGCAAAGCGCAGAACTTGCCAAAACGGATAATTCCAAGGCATTATGGCGAGTATCACACCTAAGGGGTCGTAACTAATAAAACTTTCGTTGGCGTCAGTTTCTATTAATTGATCGGCTAAAAAATCTGAAGCGTTTTTTGCATAAAAATCACAGACCCATGCACATTTTTCAATCTCCGCAATACCCTGTGCTATGGGTTTACCCATTTCTTCTGCCATAAGTTTAGCATATTCCTTTTTTCGATCTAGGAGTAATTCCGCAAGTTGTCTAAGGTGCTCAGTACGACTTTCCAAAGAGGTTTGCCTCCAATTTTGAAAGCCAACATCAGCCTTCTCTATTTTTTCTATTAACTCGTTATCTGATAAAACATCATAAGTCTTAAGTGGTTCTTGCGTATATGGATTAATCGTTTTTATAGTTTGCATAGTGCTTATTTTTTTTGTGTCTTTATAAGATAAGAGATTTAATAGTTTTAAAAGAAGAGTTTTAAGGTTTTAGTATAATTTTAAGGTTCAAATAATTTATATGAAGGACATGGAAAAAACAGTATCGGAAGCTATAGCGTATAGACGCTCCACACGTGTATATAAGAGCGAACCTATTGATTCTGAAAAAGTAAAACAGTGCTTGGTCAATGCCTCGTTGGCGCCAACGAGTAGCAACCTCCAACTTTGGGAGTTTTACCACATTACATCCAAGGACAAACTTTTAAAAATGGCCGAAGCTTGTTTTAATCAAAACGCGGCGAAAACAGCACAGCAGCTCGTTGTTGTTGTAGCTAGAAAAGATTTATGGCGTAAACGTGCTAAAGCCAATATTGACTTTTTGAACAAAGCTTTTGATAAACCAGATTTAGAGCCCCGTCTTTTAAAACGGAAAAAGCAAGCGACGGACTACTATCAAAAGTTAATCCCCACTATCTATTCAGACTTTTTTGGCATATTGGGATTCATAAAATATTGGATATTTCAAATAGTTGGGCTGTTTCGACCTATATATAGACAAACAAGATTAAGCGATATGCGTATCGTAGCCCATAAAAGTGCCGGCTTAGCTGCCCAAAACTTTATGATTTCCATGGCCGCTATTGGTTATGATACCTGTCCTATGGAAGGCAGTGATACCCTGCGCGTCAAAAAAATACTAAATCTACCTAGAGGTGCCGAAATCAATATGGTTATTGGGTGTGGAATACGAGACGAGTCTGGTATTTATGGACCGAGATTTAGAGTACCTTTTAAAGATGTTTACCACAACATTTAAGGTGATAAAAAGTAAAAAAACCTCCCTCCATAGTAATCTTGGATGAGAGGTATTTTTAAAATACTGGATAAGGTTTTTCGTATTTAATAGCTATACGGCAGAATTTAGTCTCCACTCATATTCTTGTTGTAGACCCATATTTCATCCCACGAGTTCTTAAAATTTGCCTGATACAACTGTTGTTGATTTTGAAACGAACCTTCTCCATTTACCTTTTCAAAGGTTTCAACCCAGTTGACATCTCTATCAAAATCAGACCAATTAGGACTAAAACTAAATGTAGCAATATGACGTCCTAAATTGCCTTGTCTAAACTCATTGTAATAGACTCCCCAAGGATTAATACCATCTAGAGCTTTAATGGTTTTACTAACTCTTTCAAAAAACATCTCTACGCCCGGTGACGGACCATCAACTACCTCAAAATATCTTATAAACAAGATGGGGTATTTTGAGTTATCACCATCCAACATATCGGTGTTGTTTAACGCTTTGTTCGATTTCCAATACTCTACTGTGTTAGTTTTTTTAATGTAAGGGTCAATATTGTCTCTCCAATCCTCATCATGACCTCCGACAGCTGGCCTCTTATCTAAGTCCGCATAGGTTAATTTTCCCATTTCCCAAATAATCTTACCTGCATTTGGTCCAGTTGTAATATTATAAACGGTCGCTTTATAAGGTCCCTCTTTATGGTACTTTTGATTGTGTTTTCTAATGTTTTCTCCTAAAATTTTTAGCTTAGTGTTATCAGGTGTAATCATAATATCTTCCCACATTTCGTAGGACTCGTCGTTTTGCGCTGTCATAGTAAACATAGATCCAAAGACTATGGCAACCATTGAAATAAGTAAAATTGATTTTTTAAACATGATAAGTTGGTTTTAATTGTTAGTATATGTTATTACCGTGCAAGTATTCCCAAATGTTCAAGGGTTAAAAATAACTTAGTCCATAAGTGGATAAATTAGACCTTCAACATCAAGAATTAGCTTTGCCGTCTTATTGAAGGTACGAACTTAATATCCTGTAATTTTAGAACTAGGACGAATAGGGTCATTTACTTTCCGAAGATAGGTTTATGCATATCCAGACTTAGAGCTTTAATCCATAAATGGACAACATATATAAACACAGCCCCCTATATTTACTCTTTAAAGTAGAATCTATTGAACCCCTTTATGGGTTATAAGATGAAATCAACAAACCGATATGGCCCTATTCATTAAAATTATCAAGCCCTATTTTCAACCAATCATAAAAGGCATCGGCATCTGGCTCATAAGCGTTAGTGGTATTGAGTAATTCCAAATCGTGGTTAAGAAGTACGTAATAAGGTTGCGAATTGTTCTGGAAATTAATGGTTTGAAGGGTAGCCCATTTATCACCTACAGTTTCAATAGCCTTGACTGTACCATTTTGTCGTAGATACTGAAATTGTTTATCTTTTGGAAGCTTCTTTTTATCGTCAACATAAAGTGAGATAATCACATAGTCTTCACTTAAAATCTCATAGACATCAGAGGTACTCCATACCTGTTCTTCCATCTTTCTACAATTGACACAGGCCCAACCCGTAAAATCTAAAAGAATAGGTTTGTCTTGTTGCTTAGCCTGGGCCAAACCGACTTCCAAATCTTTATAGCAATTTAAGTCCAAAGGACATTCTGAGGTCTTATCGTACAAACTATAAAATAGTGGTGGTGGAAATCCACTCAACAATTTTAAATTAGCATATTTTGTATTGGTTAAACCCGGTATAAGATATATGGCAAAAGCCAAACATAAAATAGCCGTTGTAATCCTTATTTTACTCAATTTTGCAATTGGCCCATCATGTGGAAATTTAATTTTTCCGAATAAATAAAGTACTAAGCCTAAGGCAATAAGTATCCATAGCCCTATAAAGACCTCACGTTTCAATAAGCCCCAATGTTCTACTAGGTCTGCGTTCGATAAAAATTTTAGGGCAAGTCCTAATTCAATAAAGCCTAAAACTACTTTCACCGTATTAAGCCACCCACCAGACTTAGGCAGTGAATTAAGCCACTTTGGAAACATAGCAAACAATGTAAAAGGCAGAGCCAAAGCCAAACCAAATCCACTCATTCCCATGGTTAATTGCCTTGCGCCACCATCTGCAGTTAAGGAACTTCCCAATAATGTACCAAGGATGGGACCTGTACATGAGAAGGAAACTATTGCCAAAGTTAAGGCCATAAAAAATATGCCTATAAAACCACCTATTCTATTGGCTTTACTGTCCATTGCCGCACTCCAAGATTGAGGTAAGGTCAATTCATAATACCCGAAAAATGAAAAGGCAAAACCAATAAAAATGATAAAGAAAATAATATTCAAGGTCACATTTGTGGAAATATTATTCAATATACCAGGGTCAAGAGAATCTAAGAGATGAAATGGAATACTTAATAAAGCATAAATCAAGAAAATAAAAACGCCATATAGGATGGAATTAAACATCCCCTTTTTTGAATCTCCAGAGCTTTTGGTAAAAAATGAAACCGTTAGGGGAATCATAGGAAAGACACATGGGGTTAACAGTGCTATAAGGCCTCCTAAAAACCCTAAAATAAAAATCGAAAAATCACTTTGTTCTTCTACAGTTTGTGCTTTGTATTTATCCCATCCCTTAATATTGAGGTCTAATTCTGCTGAAAGTTGCTGACTGCGTTGGTCTACGGTAGCCTCTTCTATTTGAATTTCAGAACCATCTAGGGTAACGTTGAACGTATAGTCTCCCGGAATACATTTTTCATCGTTGCAAGTTTGATACTCTACGTATACCTCGATGAGATTTAAATCGGGATTTAATAGTTTAACCCGCTGTTTAAATTCAACTAAAACATCGAATTTGATAACATCTTCTTCAAAAATCTTATCATATTTTGGTGGCACAATAGGTTCTATTGTTTCACCAACAGTTTCGTAATTTCCTTCTTTGTTCTTAAATTCAAATATGGTAGTTGGCGCGAATCCGCCCGAAGATTTCTGTGAATAGATGTACCAACCCTTATCAATTGAGGCTTTCAATATTACATCGTACTCAGTTTCAGAAACTTTTTCGATTTTAGAATCCCACTCAACGGGTTGTAAAATCTGTCCAAAAGTACAAAGTGAAATACCGATGGCCAAAAAACTAAAAAGAAGTTTTATTCTGTTCGTCATATCCTTAACGTAATAACACAAATGTAATTGATGTAGATAAACTTTTAACTTACATGGCCCTAATTTATAAAAAGCTTAAGACATTCAATTAGGGTATTCTGAGTATAAAAAAAACCGAGTAATCACTCGGTCTTAATCCTAGGACTTGGCCTCTATCCTAATTTTATCAGAGTGCTGCCATTTTGAAATACCACCTTCAAGATCATAAATCTTTTTGAAGCCTGCTTCTTTCATTTTTTCAGCACACTTTGCACTTCGTCCACCTGATCTACAATACAATATAACTGGTCTTGACTTATCTAATTTATTAACTTCCTCATCGAATGTCGGTGATGAAAAATCAATGTTCTGAGCATTTAAGATATGTCCTTCCTCGAATTCTTCTGGAGTGCGTACATCAATTAACTGTGCATCCTCTACATCTAATATAGTCTGCATTTCTTCCGCCGTAACTAATTTTATTTCAGAAGTGGTTTCTGCCTGATTGTTCTTGCAGTTTGTTATTAAGCTCAATGTAACAAACAGAGCGCTTATAAGTGAAATTCTTTTAATCATTGAAATAGTTATTATGAGTAGACAACATCGCCTTGCCATTTAGTGAAGCCGCCCACGAGATTATACGTTCGTTCAAAACCCAATTGGTTCATTATAGCGCACGCTTGTGCACTTCTTCCTCCTGATCTACAGTACACATAGTAGCTTTTAGATTTATCAAGTTTCTTTATTTCATCAAGAAATCCTTGGCCTTGGTATATATCCATATGCACGGCATTGGGAATAATACCAAATTCTACTTCTTGTTGTGTTCTAACATCTAAAATGACCGAATTATTGTCTTCCTCGAGTTGTTTTGTCCAATCATTTTGTGATAAATCAGCCATTGAGCACGTTTTAATTGAACAAAATTAAGATTTCTTTGGCATATAGACGAAAAAAATCCGAAGTGAAATACTGCGGATAGATAATTTTAAAATGCGCTCAAAAAATTGAAAACCTAAATTTGTCCTTAGGGTTTAGCTTTTTACTTTTATGGTGCACCCTATAGCGCGAGTTTCAGTCACCTTTATGGATTCATTATTCAATAAGGCGTCTACGGCATTCTCCACATATCGTTCAGTAACTGCTTTGGCATCCTTGTAATTATTGTCAATAGCACCAATGTATTTTACTTCATTGCCCTTTGTAGTCTTCTGGAGCAAATAAACGTGTGGCGTCTTAGTAGCACCGTATTGTGGGTATATTTTTTGGCCCTTATCGATTACATATGGAAATGTAAAGCCTTTGGCCTTAGCCCTTGCTCTCATAGCCTCCAAACTATCGCCAGGTTGAACATCGGTATCATTTGGCATAATGGCGATTACCGGATAGCCCTTCTCAGCATATTTTTTATCTAGTTCCACAATTCTATCCTCATATGCCACAGCGTATGGACATGTATTACAGGTAAAAATCACAATAAAGCCCTTGGCATCTTTGTAATCTGATAATGATACCATTTTACCGTCAATATTCTCTAGGCTAAAATCTGTTGCAATATCACCAACCTTGTAACCGTTGTTAGCAGGCTGAGAGGAAAATGCCATAAAAATAAGCATGAGTCCTAATGCTGAAAGTAACTTTATTGTTTTCATAATGTTTTAATTTAAAAATTGTTCTATTTCGGTTTTTAATTCGTTTTGGGTGAAAGACCGCTCATAAAATTTTCGTTTTTGGCCTTTATATATTAAGGTGGCTGGTATAGCTCCCGACCAACTTTCATTTATTGCTGGAATCCACCTGTTCTGATCAGTATCATCTAAAGCAATAACCTTTGATTTTAATTCATACTTTTCAATAAAGGGTATTAATTTGGTCTCATATTTATTAGGAAAATCAAGGCTCACCAAGAGTACCTCAATATTATCATAAGAACTTGCCAAAGCCTCAAAGTACGGAAGTTCCTTAACACAAGGTGCGCACCATGTAGCCCAAAAATTAACCACGTGCAAGGTATTGTCGTCTTGGTTAAGATAGGGCTCCAAACCATCGTAATCCACAACCTGCAATTCCTGTAGATGCAGTTCTGGGACTTGCATCTCTTGAGCTTCTGTATTCTTACTGCCTGACGTATCCTTACACGACACACAAACCAATAAGAGTACGACTAAAATCCTTTTCATTTCCTAAAGTTATCAATCGTATATTCTCCCATTTTAAATTTAACAAAATATTAATTAATTAATTAAATATTCAATTTACATTTGTATATACAATTATTGTATATGAAAGAGTTAGAGCAGCTTTTAAAAACCTCATCCAAATTACCTTTGTCTAGAGCAGCGGTAATTAACGTGTTTTACACCAATAATTGGATAAAGGATGAGCTATTGGAAAACCTTAAACCATTTGAATTATCATTAGAGCAGTTTAACGTCCTACGAATATTACGAGGGCAAAACAATAAAGCGATTAACCTTCAAGACATCCAAGAGCGTATGGTGACTAAAATGAGTAATACCACCCGCCTAGTTGATAAACTTATTAAAAAGGGTTATGTCAATCGAGTCATTTGTAAGGCTAACAGAAGAAAGGTTGAAATTAGTATAACAAAAAATGGTTTGGACGTCCTTAAAAAAATTGATCCTATAATGGATGCGTCTGAAGCTAAAGTGACCAAAAATTTATCTAAACAAGACTTGGAACAATTAAATAAACTTTTAATAAAACTTAGAAATTGAATTATGAAAACTAAAAATTTAAAAATTGCTGCAGTATTAGTAATGGCTGTAACCTTCATGTCGTTTACAGCATTGATTGAAAAGAATGTTGATGTCACCGAGAGCACGGTGAATTGGAAGGGCTATAAAGTCACTGGAGAGCACGAAGGGACTATAAAGCTAAAAGAAGGTACATTAATGTTTGATGGCGAATCACTAGTTGGAGGAAACTTTGTAATGGATATGACTTCTATTAATACCACTGACTTAGAGGGAGAATACAAAGGTAAACTTGACGGCCATTTAAAATCAGCTGACTTTTTTGGTGTAGAGAAGCACCCAACAGCAAATTTAAAAATAACAAATGTTGAAGGTAACAATGGAAAATATAACGTGAAAGCAGATTTAACCATTAAAAACATCACACAGCCTGTAGAATTTACCATGTACACCAAGGAAAACTCTGCTTCAGCCTTTGTGAAAATAGATCGTACAAAATTTGATATTAAATATGGCTCTTCAAGCTTCTTTGATGATTTAAAGGACAAGGCTATCTATGACGAATTTGATCTAAATGTAAATCTCAAGTTTTAATGCCCAAAGAATAGATTAATAGCAACATTTAGATTTAGGTTCCTGCTTTTTTTAAAGCAGGAATCTTTTTCTTAAAATAGTTTGAAATAACTATTTTGCTTTCTATCTTTGAAGCTCAATGAAAACAAAATTAAATCATACTTGGTGGTGGAACTTTACAGAACAATTCTCGTGAAGTAACCCTAAGTATACTAAAATAAAATTAGGCTTGTCATTCACGACAAGCCTTTTTTAATTGATGATAAATGAACATATTTAGCCTTCAGACACATTATAAAAAAATCCTGGCAGATACCATTACTCCTGTAAGCATCTATTTAAAGATTAGGGATAAATATCCAAATAGTATATTGCTAGAGAGTAGCGATTATCACGCTAATGATAACAGTTTTTCATACATCTGTTGCAATGCTATTGCGTCGATTAAAGTAGAAAATGATTCCATTTACCAAAGCTATCCAGACGGGAGCTTTGATATAAGTCACACCAAAAATATCAATGTTACAGAGGAAATTCACAAGTTTAGCAAGCGCTTTAAGGTTAATACAAATACTGATTTTAAATTTATTCACAATGGGATATTTGGTTATACCGCTTATGATGCTGTAAAGTATTTTGAAGACATTTCTATTTCTAAAAAGGAAGATTCTGTTGAAATTCCAGATATTTATTATGCTGTATACCAAAATATTATTGCAATTAATCATTTTAAAAACGAAGCCTACATTTTTGCGCATTGCTACGATACTGAAAATAATATTGATAGTATTCTACAGCTTATACAAACCAAGCAATATGCGACGTATAATTTTGATACCTCAACAGAAATTTCGTCCAACTTAAGCGATAAGGCCTACAAGGAACATGTGGAGTTAGCTAAAAAACATTGTGGTCGCGGTGATGTGTTCCAATTGGTTCTTTCAAAACGATTCTCACAAGGTTTCAGTGGTGACGAATTCAATGTATATAGAGCGCTCAGAAGTATAAATCCGTCGCCATACCTCTTCTACTTTGATTACGGAAATTTTAAGATATTTGGAAGTTCGCCAGAAGCACAATTGGTTGTCACGGAAGGAAAAGCTGAAATTCATCCCATTGCAGGCACATTTAAACGCACAGGGAACGATTTAAAAGATGCACAATTAGCAGAAGCCTTAATTAAGGATGATAAGGAAAATAGCGAACATGTCATGTTGGTCGATCTCGCCAGAAACGATTTAAGCCGACATGGTAGCAAAGTTACCGTTGAAAATTATCGTGAAGTCCAATTTTTTTCCCATGTCATTCACTTGGTAAGTAAAGTCACGGGGGAAATTCATCCAAGTACCGAAACCATGCAGGTTGTGGCAGATACCTTTCCCGCTGGAACTTTAAGTGGCGCTCCAAAACATAGGGCTATGCAATTGATAGAACAATATGAAAAAACAAGCCGTGGCTATTATGGCGGTGCTATTGGATTCATGGACTTCGATGGTAACTTTAACCATGCTATAATGATCCGTACGTTTTTAAGTAAGAACCATAAATTATTTTGGCAAGCTGGTGCGGGCTTGGTTGCAAAATCAAATCCAGAAGACGAGCTCCAAGAAGTCTATAATAAACTAGGGGCATTAACCAAGGCTATTGAACAAGCAAAAGATATTTGATGAAATTGAAGTTGAAATCGTAGATTAAGATGAAATGTAGGTGCAAAATTTAAAACTTTGGAATTGTCCCCTTGAGGGGACTTTAGGGGTGTTAAAAAAGTTTAATTAAAAAAGATTCCCACTTACGTGGGAAGTTATTATGAAAAAAGTATTAGTTATAGATAATTATGATAGCTTCACCTATAATCTGGTGCACTATTTAGAAGATTTAAATTGTGAGGTTACCGTTAAGCGCAATGACAAACTTACACTTGACGAGGTTGAAGCCTTTGAGAAGATTGTTTTGTCTCCAGGTCCTGGTATACCAGACGAAGCGGGTCTGTTAAAGTCAATCATTTCAAAATACGCCCCCACAAAAAGCATCCTCGGTGTTTGTTTAGGACAACAAGCCATTGGTGAGGTTTTTGGCGGGACTTTAGAAAATCTTGAAACTGTATACCATGGCGTTTCAACAGAAATAACTGTCACTGCAGAGGATGAGACCTTGTTCAATGGATTGAATAAAACTTTTGAAGTAGGGCGTTACCACTCCTGGGTAGTAAACACCAATTTACCCCATTGTCTGGAAGCAACCTCTTTTGACTCTAACGGACAAATTATGTCCTTGAGGCATAAAACATATGATGTTAAAGGCGTACAATATCATCCCGAGTCGGTCTTAACGCCAAATGGAAAACAAATTTTAGCAAATTGGATTAAATATTAAGCATGAAGGAGATTCTCAATAGACTCATCAATCAGGAAAGTATTTCTAGTGAAGAAGCTAAAAATGTTTTGGTCAATATCTCAAAGGGCGAATACAACGAAAGTCAGATTGCATCGTTCCTAACAGTTTATATGATGCGAAGCATAACCATAGAAGAACTTCGTGGGTTTAGGGATGCCTTATTGGAATTATGTATCCCAGTTGAACTAGACGGGTATAATACTATAGATTTATGTGGAACAGGTGGTGATGGAAAAGATACGTTCAATATTTCGACCCTTTCTGCTTTTGTTGCTGCCGGTGCAGGCATCCAAGTGACCAAACATGGTAATTATGGGGTTTCCTCAGCATGTGGGTCTTCAAATGTTATGGAATACCTCGGTATAAAATTCACTAACAATATTGAATTCTTAAAACGCAGTTTGGATGAAACGGGAATTTGTGTACTTCATGCGCCATTATTTCATCCCGCTATGAAGAATGTAGCCCCTATCAGAAGAGCACTTGGTGTTAAGACCTTTTTTAATATGTTAGGACCCATGGTAAATCCCGCATTTCCCAAAAATCAGATGGTGGGCGTGTTTAACTTAGAGTTGCTAAGGCTTTATGGTTATTTATATCAAGAAACAGATAAAAACTATGCCGTAGTTCATGCTTTAGATGGCTACGATGAAATTTCTTTAACAGGAAAAACAAAAGTTATCTCCAATAATGCCGAAACTTTAATTGACCCTAGCGATTTAGGGGTACCACAAATAGAACAATCAGCCATCTTCGGAGGGCATACAGTAAAACAAGCTGCCGATTTATTTATGGAAATTATAAATGGTAAGGGTACAGAAGCACAAAACAATGTAGTATGTGCCAATGCCGGATTAGCCATTTCTACCACAAAACAAATAGCTCATAAGGATGGATTTGAAATGGCCAAAGCGTCTCTCTTGAGCGGAAACGCAAAAAAGAGTTTAGATAAACTAATTGAATTAAGTAGATGAATATCCTAGATAAAATAGTAATTGACAAACGTAAGGAAGTGAATCTAAAAAAAGAATTAATTCCTATTGAAACCTATGAGCAATTACCCTATTTTGAAGCAAGCACAACCTCATTATCAAAACGCCTACAAGCCAGCACAACCGGAATTATAGCAGAGTTTAAACGAAAGTCGCCTTCAAAATCAATTATAAATGATAAGGCCTTAGTAGAAGACGTGGCCATTGGTTATGAAAAGGCTGGGGTTTGTGGTATGTCTATCTTAACGGACGAAGTTTATTTCGGCGGCAGTATGGACGATTTAATTACCGCCAAAGAACATTGCCGTTTACCATTATTGCGTAAAGAATTTATTATCGATGAATATCAAATCATAGAAGCAAAAGCCATTGGTGCAGATGCAATCCTGCTTATCGCAGCAATTTTAACCAAAACTCAGATTAAGCAATTTTCTGAATTGGCGAAAAGTTTAAATCTGGATGTCCTCTTGGAAGTTCACAACGCGGAAGAATTACACAAATCCATAATGCCATCATTAGATATGCTCGGAGTTAACAATAGGGATCTTAAAACCTTTGACGTGAGTTTAGAAACCTCTAAAACTCTAAGTCAATTAATTCCTGACGACTTTGTAAAAATTTCAGAAAGTGGGATTAGTTCTATCGACGCCATTAAATCGTTGCAACCCTATGGCTATAAAGGTTTTCTTATAGGTGAGAACTTTATGAAGACGGATAATCCCGGAAAGGCGGCCACAACATTTATAAAAGAATTAAAAGAATGAAACTAAAGGTGTGCGGTCTAAAATATAATAATAACATAGAAGCTGTTGCCAAACTGCAACCAGATTATATGGGCTTTATATTTTATGAGAAATCATCGCGATACTTCGTTGGGGAAATGCCAAAAGAAATCCTTTTTTACAACAAAGTAGGTGTTTTTGTAGATGCCGACATATCATATATCTTAAATAAGGTAAAACAACACAATTTCAAAACGATACAGTTGCATGGTAGTGAATCGGCCAACTACTGTGCTGAGTTGAGATTCGAGCTACATTTAAAGGATGAGCAAGACCGCTGGCAATCCGATCAGTGGCGTAAAGGTGAATGGGAAGCTCCAAATTGGGAAGTAATAAAGGCCTTTAGTATTAAGGATCGTTTTGATTTCTCGGTACTACAACCTTATGAAGCCCTTGTGGATTATTTTTTATTTGACACAAAAGGAAAACTTCCAGGTGGTAATGGCTATACATTTAATTGGGGCGTTTTAAATCAATACCCCTCCACTAAACCCTATTTTTTAAGTGGTGGCATTGGTCTTAGCGAATTGGACAAAATCAAGGAATTTAAAAACAATCCTGCTTCAAAACACTGTTATGCCATTGACGTAAATAGTAAATTCGAAATCAAGCCTGGATTAAAAGATATTAATGCATTAGAAAAATTTAAAGATGAGTTACAACATTAATGACAACGGTTATTATGGAGAATTTGGCGGAGCCTACA
Organism: Winogradskyella aurantia; assembly: GCF_002266855.1. Classification (GTDB taxonomy): domain Bacteria; phylum Bacteroidota; class Bacteroidia; order Flavobacteriales; family Flavobacteriaceae; genus Winogradskyella; species Winogradskyella aurantia. Next base: position 110,123 of record NZ_NGJN01000003.1, read on the forward strand.
TTCCGGAGATGCTTTATCCTAATATTGAGGAGTTACGCCAAAATTATTTAAAAATAACAGCAGAATCTGATTTTAAAGAAGAATTTCATCAGTTATTAAGGGACTATGTTGGGAGACCTTCACCACTGTATTTAGCGAAACGGCTTTCCGAAAAATACAACACTAAAATTTATCTCAAACGCGAGGACCTTAACCATACAGGAGCGCATAAGATCAATAACACCATAGGACAAATTTTATTAGCCAAACGATTGGGTAAAACACGTATAATAGCTGAAACCGGTGCAGGACAGCATGGTGTTGCAACGGCCACAGTCTGCGCCTTAATGGGCATCGAGTGTGTAGTCTATATGGGGGAAATAGACATTGCCAGACAGGCACCCAATGTAGCCCGTATGAAAATGCTGGGTGCTAAGGTTGTTCCTGCATTATCTGGTAGTCGTACCCTAAAAGATGCCACTAATGAAGCCATGCGCGATTGGATTAACAATCCTGTAGATACGCATTACATCGTTGGTAGTGTAGTTGGACCACATCCATTTCCAGACATGGTGGCACGTTTTCAAGCGGTGGTTTCTGAAGAAATCAAAACCCAATTATTGGAAAAAGAAGGCACTGAAAATCCTGATTATTTAATTGCCTGTGTTGGCGGAGGAAGCAATGCTGCCGGAACCTATTACCATTATCTAGACAATGAAGCTGTTAAGATTATTGCTGTTGAAGCAGCTGGAAAAGGCATAGATTCTGGTGAAAGTGCAGCAACTTCAGTGTTAGGAAAAGAGGGTATCATTCACGGAAGTAAAACCTTGCTAATGCAAACTAATGATGGTCAAATTACGGAACCCTATTCCATTTCGGCCGGACTTGATTACCCAGGTGTGGGGCCTATGCACGCTAATTTATACAGGACAGGAAGAGCAGAATTTATTGCCATAACCGATGATGAAGCTATGACGGCCGGATTAGAATTATCACAGCTTGAAGGTATTATTCCAGCCATAGAAACCTCTCACGCCCTTGCGGTTTTTGAGTATAAAACGTTTAAACCAAACGATATCATTGTAGTGAACCTGTCTGGACGCGGGGATAAAGATTTACAGAACTATATTGATTATTTCGGTCTTTAGACCGAATGCTGAACTCGTTTCAGTATATCATAATTAAAAAGGAAGTTGAATTAAAAAGATTCCCACCCTTGTGGGCAGTGAACATGAACCGAATAAACCAAAAACTAGAGGAAGACAAAAAACTTCTATCCATATATTTTACTGCAGGCTATCCCAATATTGATGATACTGTTTCAATTATTCATAACCTAGAAAACAGTGGTGTAGATATGATAGAGATTGGGTTGCCATTTAGTGACCCTTTAGCCGATGGCCCAACCATACAAGACAGCTCAACAAAAGCCTTGCGCAATGGAATGACCAGCGAAGTACTTTTTCAGCAACTAAAGGATATCCGATCTTCCGTTTCAATACCACTTATCATCATGGGCTACTTTAACCCTATTCTTCAATATGGAGTTGAAGCATTTTGTAAAAAATGCCAGGACGTTGGAATTGATGGTTTAATCATTCCAGATTTGCCCGTAGATGTATACCATTTAAAATACAAGAGCATATTTGACTCTTATGGACTAATTAATGTATTTTTAATAACTCCACAGACCTCAGAGGAACGCATACGATACATTGATTCTGTTTCTAATGGATTCATTTACATGGTGAGTTCTGCAAGTACCACAGGCGCTACATCTGGCTTTGGAGATGTACAGACCAACTATTTTAAACGTATTGAAGACATGCATCTAAAGAATCCTCAAATTGTAGGCTTTGGGATTTCAAATCACGACACCTTTAAACAAGCAACTCAATATGCAAAAGGTGCCATTATAGGATCTGCATTTATTAAATACCTTACCCATAAGGGAGTCGATAATCTTGAAAGGTTTATAGCCCCAATACTGGCTGAAAATTAATACTATTTAACACAGTATTCCAAGGTTTTAATAAGCCTTTGTGACAAAAAAATCAAGTAAATCCTTATATTAAATTTGAACAAAAAATAAAAAAATATGGGAATTATTAAAGATAAAAGAAAGTTTAAAAGAAAGTCTGAGCAAACAGATCCAACGCGTCCTGAAGGTATTGCAAAAAAGACAAACATCAATGACTTTGATATTGACGACGATACCATAAAGGACCAGCAGAACAAAAAATAATAGCTAGAAATTAATATTAAATGATAGTCTATTCATAAATTTGGATAGACTATTTTTTTATGCAGAAATTTATAAATGATTGGCGATTGGTTATTCTACTGTGCTTAACTCTGGGGCTAGCACCTTTTTTGCCTGAGCCACATATTGTTGGTAAGCTAAGATGGATAGGAGGCGGTGGAAGTGGCATGGGACTTATGGATTATTTTGATTTGGTTCTTCATGGGTTTCCCTTTATACTTTTACTGCGCTTATTGGTTAAATCTTTATTAAAAAAACCAAAACCTCCACATACTGGTTAAACCCATTATTCATTTTTGAGTCCTACTGTTGTTCATTAATTAAAAAACAGAATTATGATTTCAAAAACAGTAAGAGTTAGTTTTATCATTGTTGTAATGTTTGGATATTTTACGTCACAGGCTCAACAAGAACGAAAGAGAGAATTACATCCAGAAACCATTTTGTCTAAAATGGATACTGATGAAAACGGTACAGTTTCGCTAGACGAATTTAAAGCTACACGCAGGAATAAAAATTTGAAGGTCGAGGTTGTTGAAAAACGATTTAAACTAATGGATGAAGACGCAAGCGGTGAGGTGGACTTGGACGAGCTTAAAAAAGCAATGAAACACATGAAACGTCATAGAGGACCACATTCCAACTCTAGAGCCCATTAATCTTAAAATCCTTCAGTAAATCTGAGGGATTTTTTATTTATAAATCGTTCTAAATTTCCTTAATTAATTCGATATATTTGATAATCTGCATTGCAGATTAAAGTGCCAATAATTAATCCAAATATTTTGAAATACACACTAGCTCTTCTCAGTTCAATACTTCTAATGTCTATTTGCCTTTCACAAAGCAAAGTCATTGAAAGCCTTGAAATGGACAGCCAACTCCTAAATACCAAAGTTCGGTATTCTGTGTATTTACCAGAAGGTTTTGACGAATCAAAAACGAAATATCCCGTGGTTTATTTACTTAATGGTTACACCGGTAACGAAACCGATTGGGTAAGAATAGGCCTAGTTAAAAACATTGCGGATGAACTCATAAAAGGCAATGACATTGAACCTTTGGTTATTATAATGCCAGATGGTGATGACCGTTTGTACATGAATAAAGAAGATGGCACTTACCCTTATGAAGATATGTTCATTAAAGAGTTAATGCCTTATGTGGAGCGCAAATACAATATTAAATCAGAAAAAAAATTTAGAGGCATTAGCGGATTATCCATGGGAGGTGCTGGGAGCTTAAGACTTGCTTTAAAATATCACAATCTTTTTGGTGCTTGTGCCGCTTTTAGTGCTGGTATATCCACCAAAGAAGAGATTATTAATGAGGGAGATAGAAGTTTTAATGATTATTTTGGACGGATTTCACCTTCCGCGATAGGAGCCAAAGGTGAAGCACGACTTACTGATATTATAAACGAATACAATGTTTTTGAGCTGATAGCAAGTAAAGATGTAGAGCAGCTGAAAACTGTCGCTATTTATTTTGATTGTGGTGATGATGATTTTTTGGCTGTAGGAAATTCTATGTTACATATTGAGTTACTTAAAAAACGTATTCCTCATGAATATAGAGTAAGAAATGGCGGCCATACTTGGAATTTTTGGATAGACTCCTTGCCGGTTGGACTTGAGTTTATAAGTGATACCTTTAGAAACTGAAGAAGCACCAATCCGTGAGACATTCCAAAACATATAATTTCTTTTCCGAATACGGGCAGATTGCCCTTGGTGTATTACTCGCGAGTATTGGCCTAAAAGCCTTCTTATTGCCCAATGGTTTTTTAGATGGTGGCGTTACAGGTATTGCGATTCTCATTAAAACACAATTTAATATTAAGGTTTCCTATTCATTGGTTATATTGAGCATTCCCTTTCTTATTCTTGGCTATTATACGGTTTCCAAACGTATTGTCATCAAATCTATAATAAGTATCCTGGCACTTGGATTATTTATCCATTTTGAAAACTTTGACACTATTACAGATGATAAGCTATTGATATCGATTTTTGGTGGCTTATTTGTGGGCTCCGGCATAGGTATAGCTATTCGTAATGGTTCAGTTTTAGACGGTTCCGAAATTTTGGGTGTCTACCTTAACGATAGATTTGGAATTAGCATAGGCAAGGTGATACTTCTATTCAACGTTATCTTATTTAGCATAACGGCTTGGGTCATTTCTACTGAGGTTGCTCTCTATTCCATTTTAACATATATTGTCACTGCCAAGGTAACTGATTTAACTATTGAAGGCTTCGAGGATTTTATAGGCGTTACCATTGTGTCCAAGGAATATCTGGCAATCAAAAAGGCCATAATGGAAGAATTAGGTGCAGGACTCACCACGTATAAAGGTTCAAAAGGTTACGGAAGCACAGGGCAACAGGAAGATTTTGATATTATCCATACCATCATCAACCGAATAGACTTAAAAAAAATGCACCGACTGATTGAAGACATTGATGACCGTGCCTTCATCATTGAATTTGATGTTAACAATGTAAAAGGAGGTGTGTTGCGCCACTACCTAGATAAGAAGAAAAGCAAGGTACTTCCGACCAAACCTTAGTGTCTTTTTTCAAGCATGCTTAAATACAGGGCTTCCACTTTAGAACGTGCCCAAGGTGTCCGTCTTAAAAATTTTAAACTAGATTTTATGGAAGGGTCATGGGTAAAACAACGAATATTAATTTCATAGCCCATATATTCCCAGCCATAATGGGCTTGTAGCTCAGTAACAATCTGTTCTAAGGTAATTCCATGAAGCGGATTATTGAGCTGTGATGGCATTATCTTCTATTAGTGTTTCGTCTTCGATTACGATTTCGATTATCATTTCTATGGCTACCTGAATTACTTTTTCTGGAACTAGAATTAGAATTTCTTGGCTGCCTTTTACTTCTATTTTGACCTTGTTTTATTGGCTCTGTAGACGCATTTGGGTCAGGTTCAAAACCTTCAACAATTTCAACAGGAATCTGCAGGCCTGTGAGCTTTTCAATGCTTTGAAGGTACGTAGTCTCATCAGCACTAACTAGGGATATGGCCTCACCACTAGCTCCAGCCCTACCTGTTCTACCGATTCTATGAACGTAATCTTCAGAAATATTCGGTAATTCAAAATTAATAACATGTGGCAAGAGCGGTATATCTAAACCTCGTGCCGCTATATCCGTAGCCACCAAAACACGGGTTGTACCTCTTTTAAAATCAGCCAAAGCTTTTGTACGGGCACCTTGGCTTTTATTTCCATGTATAGCTGATGCCGTAATTCCCGCATTGACCATCTTTTTACAGAGCTTGTTAGCGCCGTGCTTTGTTCTGGTAAAGACAAGTACTTGTTTCCAATTCCCTTCAGAAATTAATTTAATGATTAATTCTGTCTTTTTATTTTTAGCAACCCTATAAACGCGCTGTTCTATTATTTCAACTGCCGTGTTTTCAGGGGTGGCGTCCACTTGCACCGGATTTTTCAATATAGAGTAGGCGAGCTTTTTTATGTCTTTAGAAAATGTTGCTGAAAACATTAGATTTTGACGCTTGCTTGGCATCAGATTCATAACACGCTCAATATCCCGTAAAAACCCCATATCTAACATCCGGTCTGCTTCATCGAGGACAAATATCTCAACACGCTTAAGTGATAGAGCGCCTTGATTTTCCAAATCAAGCAGTCTTCCCGGTGTTGCGACCAAGATATCAATGCCTTGACGTATCGCTGCTACTTGGGGATTTTGATTTACACCACCAAATATTACAGCGCTGCGTAAATTTAAAAATTCTCCGTACTCTTTAACGTTGGCATAAACCTGAGCGGCTAACTCTCTTGTCGGTGTGAGTATTAATGCTCTAATTGGTCGGTATTTTTCCTTTGGATGTTCGGAAAGTAAATATAATAGCGGTAAAGTAAAACCAGCAGTTTTTCCGGTACCAGTTTGTGCCGATGCCAATACATCCTTACCTTCTAATATTGGCGGAATAGCTTTGGTTTGTATTGGTGATGGCGTTTCATAGCCTTTTTTGGCAATAGCCTTGAGTAAAGGCTCAGATAAGCCTAATGATTTAAATGACATACATAGTGTTTACGAAGCAAACTCATAGTATTTAGTCACTCCCTTTATTTTAACGCGAAGTTACAGCTATTTTTTCGATGATAAAGCTAATGAGTGGTTATTATCTACCCTAACCCTTTTTCCATTGTTTATACTTTTTTACTAAAGGATTGGTTGCTTTGTTTTTATAACCGTGCACTATACAACTAATTAATAAGACAACCGCGCCCGCATAAGCTATAAATACAACTACGTTATCTATTGTTTTATTTGCATTGGCTATTCCAATCAAAGCCCAAGCACCGACCAAACCAAACTCACGCATATTGCGTTTCCATATCATATATTGGTTAAGTCTTATGGCTACAGCAATAAGAATAACGGCCCATGTGGTATCTGCAAGTCCAAAACCATTCCATTCTATCTTCGTTAAATAGGTTGAAACATTGGCGATACTGGCTACGGTTACCCAGCCACTATACACCGCAAAAGGCCACCAAACAAAAGCAATTATGGAAAAACGTTCATCTTCTAATTCCATACGATTATTCAAGACAATCTTAAACAATGAGATAAGCAGCAAAAAGATAAGCACACACGAAAGACCCGTATATTCATAAATCCATGCAAAAACCCAAAGGGAGTTAAATAAACAAGACAGTATAAACCACCAACCAATTTTGAGCCCAAAATCATCGTCTTTAACTCTTACAAAAAGACTTCTACCTTGGTAGATGGCGAAACCAAATAACAACAAATAAATTAGTCCCCAAATGGCGAAGGTATAACCAGCAGGGGTAAAAAGCGATTTGTAAGAATCAGATACTTCACCAATCGTCGTATTATTAAGAATTCCTGTATTGGATAAATAATTGATAAAAATTGTTGAAATAAAGGCAATTCCATTTCCAATTTGCAGTACTTTTTTCATACCTTTTTAATCTAATTTTTGTTAGATTTAATTGTAATTTACAAGTTTTATGAAGAATCTTACTATAGCTTTAGTCCTTTTATTTTCATCAATAAGTTTCTCACAAGATAACGATGCGGCGGCAACAGCAGATGCCTTGGCCAAAAAACTGCAAAATCCAGTGGCCAATTTAATCAGTGTTCCTCTTCAGAATAATTTTGATTTTAGAATAGGAGAAGCTAATGGTGATAGATATACGCTCAATATCCAACCTGTAGTACCCATAAGTATCAGTGAAAAGTGGAACCTCATTGGTCGTGCTATTATTCCTGTTATCTCCCAGAATGATGTTTTTGGTTTTAGTGGTGCTCAAACTGGCTTAGGCGATATTGTTCTCAGCGGATTCTTTTCACCAAAAACCCCAACAGCTGGAGGTTTTATCTGGGGAGCTGGCCCTGCAATTCTGGCACCAACTGCAACAGACGATTTTTTAGGCACAGGTAAATTAGGGCTGGGGCCTACTGCAGTAGTTTTAAAACAAGCTGGTTCATTCACCTATGGTGCATTAGCCAATCATATTTGGTCTGTAGCAGGAAACAGCGAGCGAAACGATTTGAGCCTTACTTTCATTCAACCTTTTATTGCTAAGAATTTTACTGGAGGTTATGCCTTAACCTTAAATACAGAATTTACTCAGAATTGGGACTTTGATACGTCATCAGGCTTTTTACACCTTATAGGATCCAAAGTTGTGACAGTAGGTAAGCAGATGAGTCAAATTTTTATAGGCCCTAGGGTACCCTATGGTAATGGGAATACTGCTGAATGGGGAATCCGAGGTGGCATAACACTTCTCTTCCCCACAAAATAAAAACCTGTCTTGAATATTTAGAAGGACCCGAGCAAGCACAACAACTCAGTATTTGTTGCTCCATAGTGTCGCTAGTTTGTTTCGTTCATATGTTCAGATTCGAAATAAATCTCATCAACACGGTTAAATCCTGCTGTAGTTCTATTCTATGATGCAAGTTTAGTCGTCACTGGTTTTACTAAACGGTCATAAACATTATAGGAATAACGGAAAAAAAAGAAAATCCCCCAAAGTTTAAACAAATCCTCAAAAGACAAACGCAAATTGGCATCACGAGGTGCAAATCCATCAATAATTATCATAATCACAAAACATATGGACCCTAAAACCAGTGGAGAATTCCAATAAATTAATGTTTTGATAAAATCTTTATAATACATAAAAACTACTAACTGAACAAAGGCTATCAATAACAAAATAAGGGCATCATTAAAACCGATGAAGCCACCAATGCTCTCATGCAGCATAAAGCGTTCATCAATAGCTAAATAAAAGAAAACTATTGCTTGAGACCAAAAGAAGAAGCGTAAACTCCTATCGGATTCCATTGTTATCTGTTAGGATAAGATAAAATTATAGCTCGTTATAGACAACAGTACCGTTGTCACGGTTGTTTGGATACCATAAAAGAATACTGGCCCCTTAATATCTGTTAAATAATATCTGATATAATCTGCTCCAAAGCTATATTCTAGAGATATGATAACAATACTATAAATAATTAATATTGGAAAATACCACTTAAATCCCATCACATTCAGTTAATTAGTACGAGCAAATATAATTCTTGAAACCGTACAACAGTACTTCAACCAAAAATAATTAAATAAATTCGATGTTTTATTATTGTGATGGAGGGAGGAGGTTTTCAGCCATAATTAAAGGCATACTTTAGCTTATTCAAATGGAAAAAATTGAAAGAATCTGGTATCGATAGACTCTAATTACCGCGTAAACACTAGCTTTTTATTATCAGATAAGGCTTCAGTAAATCTATAGTTTTCTAAATTAAATTCTTTGAGTTCATCAATGGTATTGATGTCATTATCAATAATATATCTAACCATGAGGCCACGAGCGTATTTGGCATAGAAACCAATAGTTTTGTATTTGCCGTCTTTTAATTCCTTAAAATCAACATCAATCACAGGAACTTTTAAAGCCCTCTTATCAATGGCCTTAAAATATTCATTACTTGCTAAATTTAGGAACAACTCATCATCCTCTAATTCTTCATTTAGCGACTGTGTTACTTTTGTCTTCCAGAATTCGTAAAGGTTTTTGTTTTTTCCAACAGGCATCTTAGTTCCCATTTCCAAACGATAGGGTTGCATTAAATCCAATGGTTTTAAAATGCCGTATAAACCAGAAATAATTCTAACGGTATCTTGTACTTTATTGAGCTTTTTGGTATCTATGGTATAGGCATCGAGGCCACGATATACATCACCATTAAAAGCATATAAGGCCTGTCTTGCGTTGTCTTGCGTAAATGGTAAACTCCACTCTTGGTTTCTCTCGTAGTTCAATTGACCTAAACTATCTGAAATATGCATTAACTCAGATAATTTTTTAGCTGATTTTTTTTTCAAAAGCTTGTTCAAACGTTCTGCTTCAGCTAAAAAACAGCTTTCAGTGGATTTAGTAGTTGGTATGTTACTTTCAAAATCGAGAGATTTTGCTGGTGATAATACAAGTTTCATAGCTTTACTTTTACGTTTATGCCAAAGGTACAAAGCTGCTCATAATACTGAAATCACTTTAAAGAAATTATAACAATAGTACTATTCATTATCTTGATGCTTAGCATAATTCCGCCATTTTTCAATACATTGAGTCATATCTTTTGGCACTTCAACCTCAAACCTTAGAAATTCTTTAGATGTTGGGTGTTCAAACCCTAAAGTTTTGGCGTGTAAGGCTTGTCGAGGCAATACTTTAAAGCAATTGTCTACAAACTGTTTATATTTTGTAAAGGTGGTTCCCTTAAGAATGGCATCGCCACCATAACGCTCATCATTAAATAAGGTGTGGCCAATATGCTTCATGTGTACTCTTATTTGATGTGTTCGGCCAGTCTCGAGTTTACAGCTTACTAGGGTGACATAACCAAATCGTTCAAGCACCTTGTAATGGGTTACTGCTGGTTTGCCTTTAAAAATCTCCTCTTCTTCAAAAACGGTATTCTGCAGTCTATTTTTGGGATGTCTACCAATATGGCCTTCAATCACACCTTCATCCTCTTCCACATTGCCCCACACCAGTGCCACATATTCCCGCTCGGATGTTTTTTCAGCAAATTGATTGGAAAGGTAGTTCATGGCGTGTTCTGTCTTTGCAACAACTAATAATCCGGAAGTATCCTTATCTATGCGATGTACCAAGCCAGGTCTATTGCTAGAATTGTTAGGCAGATTCTCAAAATGATAAATTAAGGCGTTGATAAGCGTACCAGAATAGTTGCCGTGTCCCGGATGTACAACCATCCCGGCAGGTTTGTTCACCACCACTAAATCATCATCCTCATAGACAATAGCTAATGGTATGTCTTCAGCAACCAACAATTGCTGATACGACGGATGCTCAAAAGTTACCGAAATAACATCATTCGGCTTTACCTTATAATTGGCTTTAACCGCCTCGCCATTAACTAAAACACCATTGTCCTTTGCAGCTGTTTGCAGCTTACTTCGTGTTATATTCTCAATGTGATTAAGAAGGTATTTATCAATGCGCAAGGGCTTTTGTCCTTTATCTACTTTAAAGGAAAAATGTTCATAACGATCATCATTATCTTCAGAAATTATGGCCATATAGCGTAACGCACTTTTTATAATTTGCCATTACCGATGACCAAATCAATTTTTGACGTCAAAGGCAATAGGGTCCCGGGCTCTAGAGGTTTTCCTTTGTATGACATTGATATCACACCTTCACCTATGGCGTCTCTGTAGCTTATAGTACCTATTTTAAACTCCAGCGCCTCCAATTGAGGCTTTGCTTGTCTAAACGTGCGTTTTAACACATCAGGGACGGCTACTTTGCGATAGCCAGACGGGTTTAGAATAAGATATATTTTCCTATCCTCCTTTACTTTAGAACCCGCTCGTGGCGTTTGCTCTATCACACTATATTTTGGATAATTAGGATTGTAATTAGCAGAATCTTGAATCTGCATCGTTAAATCATGGTCATTTAACTCAATTTCAACCGTTTCTATAGACTTACCTTTTAAATCTGGCACAATAACAAACTCATTGTGGTTTGTTGTGGAATCTAACCATTTTAAAATAAAAAAGCACAATACCCCAAGAGCAACAAGGGCTATTCCGAGATGTTTAAAAAAAACTTTACTGGTGAGAAACTTAATTAGACTCATATAGCTAAAATCACAGACAAAACTAATAAAATATATAACGCAATAAAATTTATATACGTATGGCTACACGATTTAGTTTATGAAAATAAATGATACTTTTACATTACAGCTATTTAACTATTAGAATGAAAAAAAATATAGCCATTATAATGGGTGGATATTCAAGTGAATATAAAATTTCCCTCAAGAGCGGCAATGTGGTCTATGAGTCTTTAGATAAGAAAAAGTACAATGCCTATCGTATCCTTATTTTTAAGGACAAATGGACTTATGTAAATGAAATGGAAGAAGAATTTCCTATTGACAAAAATGATTTTTCTGCTCTTGTAAATGACCAGAGGATTCATTTTGACTGCGTTTTTAACGCTATTCATGGATCGCCGGGAGAAGATGGTTTTATGCAGGGCTATTTTGAATTAATTGGACTGCCTCAAACGAGTTGCGCAATGTATCAAGCTGCCTTAACTTTTAATAAGCGCGACTTACTTGCTACCTTAAAACCCTTTGGCATCAAATCAGCAGAGAGCTTTTACCTTAACCTAAACGATACTATTGACGAAGATGCAATTATTGGAAAAGTAGGTCTACCTTGTTTCGTCAAAGCCAATAAGGCCGGCAGTAGTTTTGGAATTTCCAAAGTATATAAAAAAGAAGATCTAAAGACGGCAATTGAAAAGTCCTTTAAGGAAGATGACCAAATTATTATAGAGGAATTCCTTGATGGTGTGGAAGTTTCTGTCGGAGTTATTAGCTATAAAGGTAAAACTACCGTTCTTCCAATTACTGAAATCGTTTCTGAAAATGATTTTTTTGATTACGAAGCGAAATACAATGGTCAATCCCAAGAAATTACTCCGGCCCGAATTCCCAAAGACTATGAAGACAAAGTGAGACACGAAGCCGCAAAAATTTACGATGCACTTCAAATGACAGGATTTAGTAGAAGTGAATTTATATTTAAAAATGATGAACCATATCTTTTAGAACTAAATACCGTACCAGGACTTACCACAGAAAGTATTTTGCCCCAACAGGCGGCTAAAGCTGGTATTTCCTTAGAGGAATTATTTGATAACGCCATCGAGGAAGCTATGAAAAATTAATAGTTATCTTTGATAATCAAAACATATTCTACAACTGAGATTACATCAAAGCTTATTTTAAATGAAACGCGCACTATTTCCGGGGTCTTTTGATCCAATAACGCTTGGCCATTACGATATCATTAAACGCGGTATAAAATTATTTGATGAAGTGGTAGTCGCTGTCGGCATCAATGCAGACAAAAACTATATGTTCTCCTTAGAGAAACGTATGCATTTTATTGAAGAGGCCTTTAAAAATGAGCCTAAAGTTAAGGTAACAACTTATGAAGGACTAACTGTTGATTATTGCGAAGAAATTAATGCAGAATTTATTTTAAGAGGGTTGCGAAATCCTGCTGATTTTGAATTTGAAAAAGCCATTGCCCATACGAACAGGAAATTATCAAAAATCGAAACTGTTTTTCTTTTAACTGCTGCCAGAACCTCTTATATCTCTTCATCCATTGTGCGAGATGTCATTAGAAATAACGGCGACTATACGGTTTTGGTACCCAAAAGTGTCGTTGCTAATTTCTAATATACTTAACCTCAACCCTGCTGTTGATTCCCTTAATTTTGCAATACCTAAATTTTGACTATTTAAATTTGTGGGTCTTTAGCCCTTTCAAATTCAACAGATGGCAATACATCCCGGAACTGCTCAATATCAGCATTTAGCTTACTCAGAAAAGTTTTATACGAGTGTGAGTTTGGATTAAAAGGGATGTGACTCAACCTTTTTTGGATAGAGTCGACGGTTTCCATGTCATCCATGGTTTTTTCAACAATCCATAAGTCTCTAAAACGTTCCCAAATTATTTGAACAGCAAGGGGATTGGGGTGTATCATATCCGCTTCATAGAATCGATAATCACGTAACTCATCCATCATGAGCTCATAAGATGGAAAATAAAACAGTCCCTTTCTGGGCGAAATAACATTATGCACAGCAGAAATTAAATGGGCCTTACTGCGATTATTCTCAACAAAACCGTCTTTCAAATGTCTCACTGGGGAGACTGTTAAAATAAATGTCGCTTTAGGGTTAACATCTCTAATGAGGCTTATTATAGCTTCCAAAGACTCCTCTATTTGTTCTAAAGAAAGTAATTCCTTTATAAATTCTTTTTGAGAAAATTTATGGCAATTTGCAACAATCGTATCAGTCGCGATATGCCTATAAACCCAGGCAGTGCCTAATGTCAGCACAACATGAGAACAAGACTTTAAGTACTTTTCGGTCGTTTTGAGCTGAAGGTTAAGTCGACTGACTAACTTACCTTCACTTTGATCCCTTAATTTTGAGTGTACTTCAAAACAATACCATATACCATCTTTTTGACGTAACTCCTTTTCAGTGTAATATTCCTTATTTATAGCCCTGGTAATAAGGTTCTCAATAGCCAAGGGGTGGAAGAGAATCCCGAAAGGATTGATCAGGGTGTTGAATTTAAAATAATCAAACTTATGACCAATATTATCGGAAAAACAAGATCCTAAAAGGAGCAATTTAGACTCATAGTCTATAAGATGATGTGGTTGCCTTTTTATGGATATCTTGGTTTGAAGCTTCATTTCTAATGGCAAAATAATGAACTTATGATAAATAGTCTTTCACTGCGTTCAATGCCTTAGCAATACCATCGCTATTTTTTCCACCTGCAGTAGCAAAGAAAGGCTGACCTCCACCTCCTCCTTCAATATATTTTCCAAGCTCTCTAACAATTGTACCAGCATTTAAGTCTCTTTCGTTGACCAACTCCTTTGAAATATAGCAGGTCAGTATGGCCTTACCTCCATTATTAGTTCCAAACAATAGAAATAAATTATTGTACTGACTTCCAAGTTCAAAACACAAATCCTTAATTCCTGTAGGATCCAAATCGATTTTTTTAGCTAAGAATTGAATACCATTCACCTCCGTTAACTCTGTTTTCAATTCTGATTTTAAATTCTTGGCCTTATCCTTTAGCAAAGCTTCTACCTGCTTTTTTAAACTCGTATTTTCATCTTGCAGATTCATTATTGCTTTAACGGGTTCTACAGGATTTTTAAGGGAATTCTTAACTGCTTCAAATTCTTTATCAATACGCTCAAAATAATTACCAACCGCCATATTGGTAATCGCTTCAATTCGCCTTATTCCAGCTGCAATAGCGCTCTCTGATTTAATTTTAAAATACCATATATCTCCGGTATTCTTCACATGCGTACCACCACATAACTCTATAGACTGACCGAACCGTATGGCCCTAACACTATCGCCATATTTTTCTCCAAACAAAGCAATAGCGCCTTCATCCAAAGCTTTTTGCATAGGAATATTGCGCTGTTCCTCTAAGGGTAGATTCTCCCTAATTCTTGAGTTGACAAAATCTTCTATTTCCTGTAACTGATCAGCATTTACCTTTGAAAAATGTGAAAAATCAAAGCGTAAATATTTTGGCTTAACCAAAGATCCCTTTTGCTCTACATGAGGACCCAAAATGGTTCGCAAAGCTTGATGCAAGAGATGGGTAGCCGTGTGATTACTTGCGGACAGACGCCTGTGTTCCCTATTCACAACAGCTTTAAAGGAATCTTCAATATGATTTGGCAAATGCTTAGTAAAATGTATTATAACATTATTCTCCTTTTTTGTGTCAGTTATATAAACCACGTCACCATTAGGTGCTTCTATATAGCCTTTGTCCCCTATTTGTCCTCCTCCTTCCGGATAAAAGGGGGTTAAATTGAACACAAGTTGATATTGGTCACCCTCCTTTTTAGTCACCACCTTGCGGTAGCGTGTTATTTTAACATCTGCAGATAGAACGTCATAACCAACAAACTCTTCATGATCATCATCCTTGATAATTACCCAGTCAGATGTTTCAGATGCTGAAGCAGAACGAGAACGCTCCTTTTGTTTTTGCATTTCTTTTGAGAAGCCCTCTTCATCTACGGTATATCCTCTTTCTCTGGCTATTAACTGGGTTAAGTCCAGCGGAAAACCGTAAGTGTCATAAAGCTCAAATACCTTGTTACCTTCTATTGTTCTGGTCTTGGTATTTTCAATAACCTTATCTAAAAGAAGTAATCCTTGGTCTAAGGTTCTCAAAAAAGACTGCTCTTCTTCTTTTATGACGTTCTCAATGAGACGCTCTTGGGCCCTAAGCTCAGGGAATGCCTCACCCATTTGCCTGCTTAAGGTTGCCACAAGTTTGTAAATAAAGGCTTGCTTTTGATTCAAAAATGTAAATCCATAACGAATGGCACGTCTTAAAATTCGCCTTATCACATATCCTGCACCTGTATTGCTGGGTAACTGACCATCTGCAATAGAAAAAGCTACAGCTCTTAAATGGTCAGCTATAACACGTATGGCAATATCAATCTCCTTTTTATCGCCATAAGATGTGTTTGTTACAGTCTCTATTTCGCGAATAACTGGAGTAAAAACATCCGTATCATAATTAGATTGGACACCCTGTAAAACCATGCAAAGCCGCTCAAATCCCATCCCAGTATCGATATGCTTATTTGGCAAAATTTCTAGAGAACCGTTAGCCTTACGATTATATTGCATAAAGACTAAATTCCATATTTCAACCACTTGCGGATGGTCTTTATTCACGAGTGATTTACCATCAACCTTCAATTTGTCAGCTTCAGACCTTAAATCTACATGAATTTCACTACATGGACCACAAGGTCCTTGATCACCCATTTCCCAAAAATTATCTTTTTTGTTTCCTTTTAGAATCCGGTCTTCATTGATATATCCTTTCCAGATATCATAGGCTTCCTTATCCATGTCCAAACCGTCTTCATCCTTACTTCCTTCAAAAACCGTGACGTACAATATATCTTTATCTATTCCATAAACTTCAGTTAGTAATTCCCATGCCCAGGCAATGGCTTCTTTTTTGAAATAATCACCAAAACTCCAGTTACCGAGCATCTCGAATAACGTATGGTGGTATGTATCATATCCAACCTCCTCTAAATCGTTGTGTTTTCCAGAAACCCTTAAACACTTTTGAGAATCGGCTATCCTATTGCGCTTTGGTTCTGCATTTCCTAAAAAATATTCCTTAAACGGCGCCATCCCAGAATTCACAAACATAAGGGTGGGATCGTTCTTTACAACCATAGGAGCAGAAGGTACGATGAGATGTTCCCTTTCCTTAAAGAAATTTAAAAATTTGCGACGAACCTCTTGAGACTTCATATAACAACTAACTTATTTTCATTCTACATGGCGAAAAATGACGTGAATATCAATTTCTAATTTGTTTTTTAAATTTGTATTAAAAATAATTTTGTACGTTTGGTCGTTAGGCCATAACTTAACGTCAAATATTTCGCTTATTTGCAGCAAAAATAGTATAAATTAAAACATGGGTAAGGTAAAATATTATTACGATCCCGAAACGTTGTCTTACCGCAAGATACAACGCAAGAAAAGAACAACATTTAAATATGCCGCCATGTTTATTTTGGGCTCTGCCTTGTTCGGTTTTTTGTTTGTATTTATTTCAAGCCAATATATTGAGTCTCCCAAGGAACGAGAATTAGCAAGAGAACTGCAAAATATGGAGCTGCAATATAAATTATTAAACAAACGCATGGATGACGCTATTGCTGCCCTTGAGAATGTTGAAGAACGCGACAATGCCATATACCGATTGTATTTTGAGGCTAATCCTATTCCCGAAGAACAACGCCGAGCTGGCTTCGGTGGTATTAACCGTTATAAAAAATTTGAAGGTTATGACAACTCTCAGCTCATTGCCGAAACCAATAAGCGTCTTGATGTTTTGGAAAAAGCCATTGTCATTCAATCCAAATCCTTAGATGAAATCGCTAAACTGGCAGAGGATAAAGAAAAGTTTTTAGAATCCATACCAGCTATCCAACCTGTTAGCAACATGGACCTCACACGTATGGCTTCAGGTTATGGATACAGAACAGATCCTTTTACCAAAGTACGGAAATTCCATTTTGGTATGGATTTCACGGCACCGAGAGGTACACCTATTTACGCAACGGGCAATGGTGTTGTAAAACGTGCGGATAGCAGGTCCACAGGCTACGGGAAGCATATAAGAATAGACCATGGGTATGGTTATGTTTCACTTTATGCGCATTTATACAAATACAATGTAAAAGTAAATCAACGCGTTAAACGTGGCGATTTAATTGGCTTTGTGGGAAGCACCGGGCGCTCTGAGGCACCCCATTTACATTATGAGATATTTAAGGACGACGAACGCATCAACCCAATAAATTTCTACTATGGTAACTTATCGGCAGAAGAATTTGATGTACTTTTAAGAAAAGCATCATTAGAAAACCAATCATTAGATTAGCATGCACATAGAATTACCTGAAAAACGATATTATGGCATTGGAGAAGTTGCCAAAGCATTTAAGGTAAATGCCTCATTGATTCGTTTTTGGGAAAAGGAGTTTGATATTATCAAGCCAAAGAAAAATGCAAAGGGAAACCGAAAGTTTACGCCAGAGGATATTAAAAACCTTAAATTTATATACCATCTCGTAAAAGAACGTGGCTTTACTTTAGAAGGTGCAAAAATCCATTTGAAGGAAGAGAAGAAACAAGCCCTCGATAAATTTGAGATTATTGAAAAACTAGAAGGCATAAAAGCTCAACTTATTAAAATTAAATCACAACTTTAAATCTTATCAATATGAAAAAATGGCTAATTCCGTTAATTGTAGTTGTTGTCATTGGCTTTGGCCTATACCAGTGGGCCGTTGGTTTTAACAATACAGCAGTTGAATATCAAGCAGACGCTAAAACCGCATGGTCCAATGTTGAGAGCTCGTATCAGCGAAGAAATGACCTTATTGGAAATTTAATTAAAACCGTCCAAGGCGCTGCTGATTTTGAACGCACTACCCTTAGAGAGGTTATTGAAGCAAGAGCAAAGGCAACATCAACGACAATAGATGCTGGTAATTTAACGGCTGACAATATTGCGCAGTTCCAACAGGCACAAACGGGCTTGAGCGGTGCCCTTTCTAAATTATTGGTCTCTGTTGAACGTTACCCAGAATTAAGAGCCAACCAAAATTTTCTAGAATTACAAAGTCAATTAGAAGGCACTGAAAACCGCATTAATGTTGCTAGGGACCGCTACAATGAGAACGTCAACATCTATGATAAGCATATCAGCAAATTCCCCGGAACCATACTTGCCGGTTGGTTTGGTTTCGATGAAATGCCAAGATACAAAGCCGATCCTGGAAGCGAAAATGCACCTGATGTTAACTTTGAATTTAACTAAACCTCACCATGTCAAATATTGAAGATTTCCTTACTGAACAAGAAGAAGAGGAAATCATTGATGCCATAAGGGTAGCCGAACTTAAAACCTCAGGTGAAATTCGTGTTCATATTGAAAAAAAATGTGATATGGATGTTTATGAGCATGCCTTAGAGATATTCCATTTTTTAAAAATGGATAATACTAAGGAACAAAACGGTGTGCTGATTTACGTAGCTGTGGATAATAAGGAATTTGTGATCTATGGCGATAAAGGTATTAATGAGGTTGTTGCTCCGGACTTTTGGGATTCCACGAGAGATAAAATCCAATTTCAATTTAAAAAAGGTCACTTTAAACAAGGTTTAATTGATGGTATTGGAGAAGCGGGTAGGGTACTCTCGGCGCACTTTCCATGGATCCACGGTGACAGCGATGAATTGGACAATACCATTTCAAAAGGATGAACAAAACGTTAAATAGTACAACACTGATCTTCTTATGTGCGCTTTTTTTTATGAGCAGCCAAAGGGTTCTAGCACAATTTGACATCCCAAAAAAACCAGAATTTCAAACCAGTGTTTATGACTATATAAACCTTTTCTCGCCTGGAGAAAAAAAACAGTTAGAAGAAAAACTCATTCGCTATTCAGATACCACCTCAACACAAATAGTTGTCGCAGTTATAAGTTCTACCAAAGGTGAATATATAAATTATTTAGGCGCTCAATGGGCTGAATCATGGGGAATCGGTCAAGCCAAGGAGGACAACGGTATTTTTATTCTTTTAGCCAAGGACGACCGAAAAATTGGAATTAGTACCGGTAAGGGTATTGAGTATCTTCTAACAGACGCCTTGAGTAAGCGTATCATTACAAGAGATATTATCCCCTACTTTAAGCAGGGGGATTATGCTGGTGGACTAAATAGAGGCGTTGATGCTATATTTGAAGTCCTCAATGGCGAATACCAAGGGACAAGAAAAACCAGCTCTCAAGGTTTCCCGCTTGAGGTGTTATTTTTTCTTTTCATCATTTTCATAATTCTAATTATTGCCATTTCAAAAAGTCGCGGTGGTGGCGGCAGAAATGGCGGTAATCGCTCAGATAGCAGAAGTCTTTTAGAGGCTATTATCTTAAGCAATATGGGGCGAGGCAGCTATTCACGTCGCTCATCTGGTGGATTCGGAGGTTTCGGAGGAAGCTCTGGAGGAGGCTTCGGTGGTGGTGGCTTTGGCGGAGGATTTGGCGGCGGTAGCTTTGGGGGTGGTGGCGCATCTGGCGGCTGGTAGTTCTAGACTACTTATTTATAAGTTTAAATATTGTGTTCATACCTCAGAACTATTTAATCAAATTATTTCTTCCGCATGTAAACACTAACGGGTACGCCCTTAAAATCAAATCGATCCCTGAGTTGATTCTCTAAAAAGCGTTTGTAAGGTTCTTTGACGTATTGTGGTAAATTGCAGAAAAAGGCAAACTGGGGTTGCGGTGTTGGCAACTGCATAATGTATTTAATTTTTACATATTTCCCCTTATAGGCCGGTGGTGGGTTGTGTTCAATTACTGGAAGTAGAATCTCGTTTAAGACACTCGTCTTAATACGTTTAGTCCTATTTTTATATACCTCAACCGCTGTTTCAATAGCTTTAAAAATCCGTTGTTTATTTAATACAGAAATAAAAATAATGGGCACATCCGTAAATGGTGCAATTTCTTTGCGGATTTGTTTTTCATAGTCTTTGGCTGTTTTATTGTCCTTTTCAACAAGATCCCATTTATTCACTAAAATTACAATCCCTTTCCTGTTCCGCTCCGCAAGCCAAAATATATTCTGTACCTGGCCATCAAACCCCCTAGTGGCATCCATCACGAGCAAACATACATCACAATGTTCTATGGCTCTCACACTTCGCATAACAGAATAGAACTCTAAATCTTCCTTTACCTTAGATTTGCGTCTTATACCTGCTGTATCTACAAGGTTAAACTCAAAGCCAAACCTATTATACTTCGTATCTATGGAATCCCTAGTCGTACCTGCTATATCAGTCACAATATAACGGTCCTCTCCAATTAGAGCGTTTATAAAAGATGATTTACCCGCATTAGGACGTCCTACAACTGCAAAACGAGGTAGCTCTTCTTCTTCAACCTCTTCTTTTTGCGGCAAAGCTTCCACTATGGCGTCCAATAAATCTCCCGTTCCACTTCCGCTGATACTAGCTACGGTATAATAGTCGCCCAAGCCCAACGCATAAAATTCCACAGCATCTTGCGCGCGAGCATTATTATCTACCTTATTGACAACGAGAAAAACTGGTTTTTCCACTCTGCGCAGTAGTTTGGCAACATCTTCATCCATTCCTGTTACGCCTGACTCCACATCTACCATAAAAATTATGGCATCCGCTTCGTCTATAGCCAATTCTACTTGTTTATCAATTTCAGCTTCAAAAACATCATCGCTCCCAACCACATAACCACCAGTGTCAATTAAGGAAAATTCTCTCCCGTTCCAATCGGTTTTCCCATAATGCCTGTCTCTGGTTACGCCACTTACAGCATCGACAATAGCCTCTCGTCTTTTAATCAAGCGATTAAAAAATGTAGACTTACCGACATTTGGTCTTCCAACAATAGCAACAATATTTCCCATAATACATTATTGCCGCAAAGGTAGTATATAATCTTAGAATATATTTAAAAGAAAATATGTAAATTAGAGTATACTTAAGTCCTAATGGCATTACCCAATGAAATCGTTTTGCGACCTAGATTTAAATTTGATATGGATATATCCCATGAGAATTTATTGGACCTATTTGAATCAAAAAAGAAATCGCAAAGTGAATTTATCATTTCCCGTGTGGACGACCATGTTTTTATTAAATTCCCTAAGCATAGCCAACACTTTTGGTCACCACAATTACATCTTGAAATAAACGAAAGCGATAAAAACAAATCTATAGTTTATGGTCTTTTTGGCCCTAATCCTACCGTTTGGACTATGTTTATGTTTTTACACTTCGTAGTGGCAGGATTATTTATAGCTTTTGGTATTTGGGCTTATACTAATGCTACATTGGGAAATTCATACGCACTACAACTTGGAATGACGCTTATGATGGTTGCATTCTGGTTTGTGCTGTATTTTGCAGGTCGCTTAGGGCGCGCCAAGGGAAAACCAGAAATGGAGGCCTTATTTAAATTTATGCGAAAAACTATTTTGTCTGAATAGACGTATATATTTAATAAATACATTGCTTATGAAAAATAATCTCAATGCCATTTTATTTAGTCTAGCCATAGTTACCGCGGCTTATATTCTTGGTAACGCCGTTATTAATAGAAATAATCCTGAAGGAGTGATTTCAGTTACAGGATTAGGCACCACAGATTTTACTTCAGATTTAATCGTTTGGGAAGGGTTTTTCACTACCGAAGCTTACGACTTGAAAAAAGCTTACGACAATTTAAAATCTTCTAAAGACGTTATTGCAGACTATTTAGAGACCAAGGGTGTGGCAAATGAGGAGCTTGTATTTAATGCCGTTACCAGTCAGAAAAATCAAAGAAGTAAATATACAAGCGATGGAAAATATGTCGGCGATGAATTCCTGGGCTATACCTTAACGCAGACCCTAAAAATAGAATCCAAGAATGTTGAGGACATCGAGAGAATATCAAGAGAAATTACCGAGCTTCTGAACAAGGGAATTAATTTTTATTCAAGACCTCCCCGCTATTATTACACGAAATTAGCGGATCTAAAAATAGAAATGATTTCTAAAGCTACAGCCGATGCTTACGCTAGGGCCGAAAAAATCGCCGAAAACTCAGGCTCTAAGCTTGGGGATTTGAAAACCGCAAAAATGGGCATATTTCAAATTACGGGTCAAAATTCAAGTGAAGACTATTCTTGGGGAGGGACATTCAATACCTCTTCAAAAAAGAAAACTGCAAATATCACTATGAAACTCATTTATAAGATTGATTGAGAACATCTAATTTTTATTATACCCAAACCGCTTAAGCTGACGCTGATTACTGCGCCAATTCTTGTTAACTTTTACATACAATTCTAGATGAACCTGTTTTCCAAAGAATTTTTCCAAATCCTTTCTAGCTTCAACACCAACTCTTTTTAGGGCCGCACCTTTATGCCCAATTATGATACCTTTTTGGGTCTCGCGTTCAACCATGATGACGCTGCGCATTCTAATAATCTTTTCCTCTTCAAAAAACTCCTCAGTGTCAACCTCAACAGCATAAGGAATTTCCTTCTTGTAATGCAATAGAATTTTTTCCCTAATAGCCTCATTTACAAAAAACCGTTCTGGTTTGTCCGTGAGTTGATCCTTAGGGTAAAATGGTGGGGATTCAGGTAACAATTCGACTATTCGATTAAAAACATTTTGAATATTAAATCCCTTCAGGGCAGAAATTGGGTAGAATTCAGCATTTGGCACTTTTTGTTGCCATAAAACGGCCTGCTCTTCCAAAAGCTCTTGATTTGAAGTATCAATTTTATTCAGAAGTAACAATACTGGAATTTTGGAACTGGTTATTTTTTTAAAGAATGCTTCATCCTTTAGTTCCTTCTCTCCAATCTCTACCATGTAAACCAACACATCAGCATCTTCAAAAGCTGATTTCACAAAATCCATCATAGATTCTTGAAGTTCATATGCCGGTTTTATAATTCCAGGTGTATCACTTAGTATAGCTTGAAAATTTTCGCCATTAACAATACCTAAAATACGATGCCGCGTTGTTTGGGCCTTGGAAGTTATTATGGATAACTTTTCACCAATAAAGGCATTCATTAATGTAGATTTTCCAACATTAGGATTTCCAATAATATTTACAAAACCCGCTTTGTGCATGTCATTTGATTTTTTACAAAGTTAAGACTAATAATAATGCCAAGTATTGCGAAAATAATCAAACTAAGCTCAAAGACTTTTTATAACTTACAAGACTTTAATTCAAAATCAAAAAGTTATCATGAAGAAATCAGTCGCTTTTCTTATTACCTTCATTTATTTAGGTTCACTATCGGCTCAAATCAGCGGGAAACTCATGCAACATCCAGACGTTTCGAGTACCCACATTACCTTTTCATATGGTGATGATATATGGATAGTCCCTAAATCTGGTGGTATCGCCAATAGGCTAAGCTCGCCGGAAGGTTCAGAAGGCTTTCCTCGGTTTTCACCAACTGGCGAAATGATAGCATATACAGCAAATTACAATGGCAATAATGATGTCTATGTCATTAATGTTAATGGTGGTATCCCTAAACGCCTCACCTATCATGGAATGAATGATCGCGTTTTGGGTTGGACGCCAGACGGACAAGCAGTTCTCTTTGCCTCTTCCAGAGAAAGTGGACGGCAGCGCTTTAGCCAATTCTTTACAGTTCCTGTAAAAGGTGGTGCTCCTGAAAAACTAAAAGTACCATATGGGGAGTACGCTTCATTTTCAAATGATGGGAGTAAACTAGCCTATACAGACCGCTCAAGAGTTGCAAGAAATTGGAAACGTTATCGTGGTGGTACGGCGCCAGATATCTTGATTTTCGACCTAAAAACCTATAAAACAGAAAACATAACCAACAATACAGCTAATGATGAACTGCCCATGTGGGTAGGGGAATCCATTTACTACATGTCTGATGTTGGTTCAAACAAAAGAAATAATTTGTGGAAATATGATATGAACACTAAGGAAAATAGCCAACTAACACAATTCAAAGACTTTGATATTACCTACCCAGCAAGTAGTAATACTGAAATAGTTTTTGAAGCTGGGGGTGACATATATCTGTACAATATCGCCAATAAGACTACTGATAAAATAAATATCAAAATTATTTCCGATCAAAAACAGCGTATTCCTGAGTTAAAAAAAGTGTCAGACTTTATGCAAAACGCCACTGTCAGTCCGGATGGCAACAGAGTGGTTGTTCAGGCCAGAGGTGAGTTGTTTAATCTGCCCGCAACAGAAGGTTTTTTTTCAAATTTAACTAACACTTCTGGCGTTGCAGAGCGTAGTCCAGCTTGGTCTCCCGATGGTAAATATGTAGCCTGTTGGAGCGATGTTGACGGAGAATACCAATTACTATTATACGATATGTCTGGAAATGAAAAACCAAAAAAAATAACCAAGCATAAAAACGGATTCTTCTATACAATTCATTGGTCACCAGACAGTAAAAAAATTGCATATGTAGACCAGGCCATGAACATAACGTTTTTAAATGTTGAGAGCGGTAAGGAAGTTATAGTAGACAAAGGTAAATATATGTTTCATGGAGATTTATCAAATTTTTCTGTGTCTTGGTCCCCTGATAGCAATTTTTTCGCCTATTCAAGGGGTGTGAATAATAGAGTTAGAAGTGCCATTTTTGTATATAACATAGATAAGGGCTTAAAAACCCAGTTAACTTCTGGTTATTATTCTGATAATTTTCCCGCATTTAGTGAAGATGGGAAATACCTGTTTTTTATAACCAGTCGTACGTTTCAACCTGTATATTCAGATATGGATAATACCTTTATCTATCCCAATTCTTCAAATCTTGCGGTGGCTACATTAGCAAAGTCAACAGCATCCTTAATGCCCGTAAAAAACGACAGCGTTGAAATTAAATCAGAAGACGATAAAGCGGATGATAAGGACAAGGACAAAAAAGCCGATGATAAAAAAGAAATAAGCAAAACAACCATAGACTATGATGGTTTTGAAAACCGTATTGAGATGTTGAAGGTGCCCGCTGGAAATTATACTAATTTATCTGCCGTTAAAGGGAAATTGTTGTTTATAAAATTACCTAATTCAGGATCAGAACCAGCTAATTCACCAGCACTACACTATTACGATTTTAAAACTAACGAAGTAAAAATGGTGATGGAAAATGTCTATAATTATATGGTGGCATCCAAGGGTGAAAAGGTTTTACTTATGCAGGGGACAAAACTCGCTGTTGTAACTATTGGTGAAAAACAAAAAATAGACAAAACGGTTCCTGTAGAAGGTATGACCATGACGGTTGTTCCAGAAGACGAATGGCAACAAATCTTCAATGATGTATGGCGTTTTGAGCGCGACTTTTTCTACGATCCAAACATGCACGGTGTTAATTGGGAATTAATGAGAAAACGTTATGGGACCTTAGTTAAACAGGCCAATTCCAGAAATGATGTCAATATTATTATAGGTGATTTAATTGCTGAATTGGATGCTTCGCACACCTATAATGGCGGTGGCGATATTGAGCGTTCTGAGCTTATCAACGTAGGATATTTAGGTGCCGATTTTAAAGTAAATAACGGTGCGTATCAAATTACTGAGATTGTTTCTGGCGCAGAATGGGATGCTGAAGTGCGTTCCCCTTTAACCAAACCCGGTATAGATATTAAAGAAGGTGATTATATTTTAGCCATCAATGGCACACCATTAGATATCCAAAAACCAATCTCGGCAGCGTTACAAGGCTTAGCCGATACAGCTGTTCAATTGTCGGTAAGTAGCACGCCAAACATGAAGGATGCAAAGCATATTATTGTTAAGACTCTTAGTTCTGAAACTCGATTAAGGCACCTCAACTGGGTTGAAGCCAACAGAAAACGTGTCGATGCGGCAACAGATGGCAAAGTAGGTTACATCTATGTTCGAAGCACGGGTGTTGATGGTCAAAATGAATTGGTACGACAATTCTATGCCCAAATGGATAAGGAAGGAATGATTATAGATGAGCGCTTTAATTCCGGGGGACAAATCCCAGACCGATTTATTGAACTTTTAGATCGAAAACCGTTGGCATTTTGGGCCGTAAGAGACGGCAATGATTGGGCCTGGCCACCCGCTGGCAACTTTGGGGCCAAAGTGATGCTAATTAATGGCTTTAGTGGCTCCGGAGGAGATGCATTTCCTGATTACTTTAGAAAACGTGGTTTAGGTCCGTTAATCGGAACACGTACTTGGGGCGGTCTTATTGGTATTTCTGGTGCACCTGAACTTATCGATAATGGCTCAGTAACAGTTCCTACATTTAGAATGTATGACCCTACGGGAGAATGGTTCAAAGAAGGTCATGGTGTTGATCCAGATATTAAAGTGGTTGAAGATTTTGAGAGTTTAGCAAATGGTAAGGATGCACAATTAGAAGCCGGTATTAAGGAAATACTAAATCAAATGAAAACCAATTTTAAAGCACCACAGCGGCCTGCTTATGAAAACAGAAATTAGCAACCATTAGGTTTAAATATTATGAAAGAGCCATTCAAAGTGGCTCTTTTTTTTGTTTAGACTTGATAGTAATGAAAAGCATAAGGCGTTTTGGTACATGACAAAAATCACAATTTTAACCAATTCTAAACTCTATTTTTGAGGCATAACTTTTTTCTTTTAATTATGACAGACCTCCAGATTGCAAAAAAGGTTAAACTCAGACCTATAATTGAGATTGCAAAAAAATTTGGTATTAATCCAGATGACATTGAAATGTACGGTAAATTCAAAGCCAAAATTCCGTTGTCTTGCATTAATAAAAACAAAGTTCAAAAAAGCAATTTGATATTGGTCTCAGCCATATCCCCCACTCCTGCCGGCGAAGGTAAAACCACGATTTCAATTGGTCTATCTGAAGCCTTAAACCAACTTAACAAAAAAACAACCGTGGTGCTTAGGGAACCCTCTTTAGGTCCAGTATTTGGGATTAAAGGTGGTGCGACTGGGGGTGGTTATTCACAGGTCTTACCCTTAGAAGACATTAACCTGCATTTTACAGGAGACTTTTCTGCAATTGAAAAGGCACATAATTTATTAGCTGCAATTATTGATAACAATATTCAAAGTAAAACCAATTCCTTAGGGTTAGACCCTAGAACTATTACTTGGAAACGCGTTATTGATATGAATGACCGCGCTTTAAGACGCATTATTGTTGGCCTTGGAGGCACCACCTCAGGAATCCCAAGGGAAACTGGTTTTGATATTACAGCAGCTTCAGAGATAATGGCTATTCTTTGTATTGCCAAGGACTTAGGGGATCTAAAACGAAGATTGGGTAATATATTTATCGGCTATACCTTTTCTAAAAAACCCATCTATGCTAAAGACTTGAAAGTTGCCGGTGCTATGGCCACTTTATTGCGCAATGCCATTAAGCCTAACCTTGTTCAAACCATTGAAGGAAATCCTGCTATTATACATGGTGGACCTTTTGCCAATATCGCCCAAGGTACCAATTCGGTTATTGGCACATTAATGGGAATGTCGTATTCAGATTACACGGTTACCGAAGCTGGATTTGGTTTTGATTTAGGTGCGGAAAAATTCTTTGACATAAAATGTCAAAGCGCCAATATTTCGCCAAAAGCAGTAGTGTTGACTACAACCATTCGCGCCCTCAAATATCACGGCGGTGCTGACTTAAAAACATTAGACCGCCCTGACGTTGATGCTTTGCGCAAAGGCTTACCCAATCTCGAAAAACACTTAGAAAACATTAAACTATTTAGGGTCACTCCAATTATTGCCATCAACAAATTTAAATCTGATACTAAAGAAGAAATACAATTAATTAAGGACTTTGCGAAGATTAAAAATGTCAGGGTTGCCATTGCTAACGTGTGGGCCAAAGGTGGTAAAGGTGCATTGAATTTAGCAAAGCACGTCATTGAGGTTGCAGAGAACTGTGATACTAAATTTACGCCCTTATATCAATGGGATATGGCTATTGAAGATAAAATTGAGACCATAGCCCAAAAAATTTATGGTGCCGAACATGTGGATTATAACTCCAACGCCAAACGACAACTTAGGCAGGTAAAGGAATTAGGTTTGGAAAATTTGCCTATTTGTGTGGCAAAAACTCAAAAATCCCTTTCTGATAATCCGAAGCTACTTGGACGGCCAAAGGACTTTATCATTACAGTTAGGGAAATAGAAATTGCCTCGGGAGCAGGATTTCTCATACCCATTACAGGTGAAATAATGCGTATGCCAGGCCTCCCTGCGCATCCAGCTTCTGAAGGTATTGACATTAGTGATAGTGGTGAAATTTCAGGTTTATTTTAAACATTCGAATTTTAATTTTTCGGAATATCTTGGGTCATTAGTTCATCATGAGATGTGTGATGAACCCATCCTTAATTATGTGACCTAGATTATAGACCGTTAATTTTAACCTAATTGAAGAAAGACTAACTCTGTAATATTTGGAACGTGTTTCTAAGAACATAATTCTAATCCAGACTACTATCCTTTCTTTTAGCTTGGATATAACTGGCAATAACTTTGGCTATCAATTCTCTACCATGATTATTCCAATGCCAGTCATATATCAAAATGGTGGACCTCTTTGAATTTTTGAATTCTTGGGCAAAATCAATGTAATGAATATCATTATTTTTGCAAAACTCTAAGAATGCTTGACTTGTCTTTCTAGAATCTAATAAAAGGGACGTTTTGGTTTTATCGAAACCATATAAATTAATAAGGCTTTTAAAATTTTGGATTCGCTGTAAATCTATAACTTTTTGTTCTTCGGTGCTTATGCCCTCTACTTCATTGGTCTTGTAGCCTTTATTTGGCTCTTCGAACGATTTCCCTGTTACCAATCGCTTTAAAGGTTCTAGAACACCGATTTTAGAGCCATAAGCCAATATTTTTATATTATCCCTAATTTTAAAAGGGGTAGACTTCAACATTTTAATTCTATCGTAGTTCGGTTCATAATCCCCACGCTCTAAATCACTTTCATAATTTAGGTATAAAATAATCTCATCTATTTTATCAAAATCCTCTTTGTAAGCACTAACCAGATGCATTTGATTTGCCAAATCATAACCTGCATAACCGTATTCATAGACTTCGACATTTTTAAGTTTATCCTCTATTTTTTTACCTATTGAGTTGTAATAATCTTGGTGGAAGCCTTCAATAAAAGAATCACCAACAATAGCGATTTCGAACTTGCCAGCCGTCGGTGTAAACTGACGATGAGAGTTAAATCCCGCGTCATTGATACTAAATTTTGAATAGTTCTGATTTCTATTTCCTGTTACGGCATAGCCCTTATTATTTGGTACTCTCTTCTCAACACCGTATTCATCTATAAATCTTGGCGGATCCTCAGTATACAAATGAAGTGCCCTAACGATCACTTCCACAATAAGAAGTATTAGGACTATATATAAAACCGTCTTTAGAATGAATTTTCGCATAGCCATCAAAATTGAAAATAGATAAACGACCTATTGACGCCATCATCGTAAAATAATAAGATACTTAGAATAACCAAAGCATATATAAGTAGTCTTACAAAAAGATATTTAGAATTAAAGGGATTACGCTCGTCTTTGCGAATTATATATTCATAGCAAACAAATATGCCAATCAATACATAAAAATCCAACATTCTATATCCCATGGGGTGAACGTAGGACTCATAATTAAAATCTGCGCTGATTTGTTTAATGTAGGCGAAAGCATCTGTGATAGATGGCGATCTAAAAAAAATCCTTGAAAATGTTACCAATACAAAGGTCAATGTAACTTGAAGAATTTCTTTTACTGATGGAAGCCAAGAATTTTCTGCAATGACATTGTGTGCATAAATCCTATTTCTGCCCATTAAGAAAACAGGTATATAAAGTGTTGCGTGTATTGCTCCCCAAAACACAAAGGTCCAATTAGCTCCGTGCCATAGACCACTAACCAAAAATATAACAATGATATTACGAACTGATTTTAATTTACTGACTCGCGACCCTCCCATTGGGATATACAAATAATGTCTAAACCATGTCGATAATGAAATATGCCATCTTTGCCAATACTCTGCTATATTTCTAGAAAAGTTAGGGAACTTAAAATTAGACATCAACTCAATTCCAAATAATTTAGCCGTACCTATAGCGATATCTGTGTAACCACTAAAATCGCCATAAACCTGAAAACTGAATAAGCACACACCTAATATAAGTGTTGAGGCTGGATAGGATGCATAGTTAGCGAAAATATCATCAACAATTGGAGCAAGAGAATCTGCAATAACCAGTTTTTTGAAGAACCCCCAAAGAATTAGTTTTAATCCTCCTGAAGCTTGGTTGTAATTAAATGTTCTGTTAGAATTTATTTGTCTTAAAAGATTTGAAGCACGCTCAATGGGCCCTGCTACCAATTGGGGGAAAAATGCTACAAACGCCGCAAAGGAAATAAAGTTATTAGTTGGTTTTAATTTTTTATAATAAATGTCAAAAGAATAAGACATTGTTTGGAATGTGTAAAAGGATATTCCAACTGGTAAAATGATTCGCAACGTCCAAGTACTCTTAATTTCATAGCCAAATAGGCTAAACATCTCAATGAATGAGTCAATAAAAAAATTGAAGTATTTAAAAAACCCCAATAACCCTACATTACAAATAACACTTAACCACAACCAATATCTGGCTTTCTTAGTTTCTAAATTCTTAAAAATCTGTTGGCCAACAAAAAAATCTAAAAGTGTGCTAAACAGTATAAGAAATAAAAAACGCCAATCCCACCATCCATAAAAAACATAGCTGGCCGTTATAATCAAAAGGTTTTGAAGTTTTAGATTTTTTCTAAAAACAAACCAATACAATATAAATACTGTTGGAAGAAATATTAAATATTGAAGCGAGTTAAATAACAATTTCTATTAATTTATATTTTTAATTCTGTCTTTATTAAAAGGTCATATGGGCTTCTGCACCGCCATTAGAAGATAAAATCAAGTATTCTCCAGATGTTGCATCCTTAGGGAAAACTTTGATATTTTCTAACCGTTCTTCATTTAAATAAACATAATCAAACACCATAAGCTTGATATTCTCATTGGCAGCCAATGAGAAATCTATACAATTATCATTGTCACTATGATTCACATTCTCACTTAAAGGAATGAAATGAAATTTGGGTTTACTTTTCTTATTTTTTTCATTAGACCTCAATTTAAATGTAAGTTTATGAAACTTCTCATTTATATTCATTTCTCTCAAAACTTGCTTTATATCAAAAAATAATTTCAATGCATAAGCTATAACCCTAGACCTCAAGGAAGACCTATCGAAATAAATATGGTACTCAAAATCATAAGATTTGGTACACCAATGTGTTTTATAATCGAAGTAGCCCTTGGAAAAGTCCAATATCTTCATTTTTTCCTCCATACACCATTCTATTAATTTTAGAATTGTAACCGAACCTAAATGGAACTTGGAATAATCAATGTCAAAAACAGTTATGGCGTCAAATAAGGTGTCATTGGATAAATAGCACAAGGTTACACCTATCGGTCTTTTATCATCGTAAATAACAAATAAGGAAGCCTTACGTTCCAAAATCATTTCATAGCTCACATCATAATAAAAGTTCCATTCCCTTTCATTAAGATTATTATTGGTAATTTGTTTTTCCTGAAATCGTTTTTCTAATAAATGCTTAAACTTTTCAAAAATAAAGTCATACTCTGCTCTTGATATATCGCCAATAACCATTTTATACTCTATTTTAAAAGCAGCTTCAAGGCGTCTATTATATTTTCTGAGTTTGTTTCTACTACTTTTACTAAAGGTTGATAGTAAGTAGGCATCTATATTCTTAAACTCTGAAACTTCAATTAAAAACCCTGGATATTGTTTTGACTTATATACACCTAGGGATGCCTGCATTGGCCTGTCGTGGATTTCAAAATATGTTGGAACATCGTAGATAAGAAATGTTTTTTTTCTAAAGTCAAGCGCATTTTCATAAAGAGCATAGGCCATTCCTTTGGTAAATGTCTTTCCAATACTAACATATAATGGCAAAAACGTATGTGGCAAAAACTCTAAACCGGACATAAATTGAAAGGGCTTTGCAGAGTCCGATTTGTCAAAATGCTTTGACCAAACCTCTTTATATGTAATGGACAAAAAAGGATTAAACTTTAGCAAAATACGGTTTATCAAAGGGATTCTAAATTGGAACGGTATGCCGGAAAATATTGTACATTCCGATGTCTTATGTCAGTTTCTAATTGATGCTCATGTTTTTCTACTAATACTTCATAAGCTTCCTCATCGGCTACATATTTCCAAATTTTAAATGGTTTAAGATTTTTGGAAAAAGTACACTTAAAATCAAACAAGGAATCTTCCTTACCTTTTCTGCCTCCGCCCAAATTAAAATAGGTGTATCCTTCAGAAGTGGCTTTTATGCGCATCTCATCAATGAGCAACTTTATAGGGTTTAAATCGTAATAATCCTCATCTAATCCAGATAAATGATATTGAACAATATTATTTGACTTTATAAAAATAGCACCTCCAATTACTGTTTTGGTTTCATTATGAAGGCATAATAGTAAATCTGTTTTAAATTCATTACTGCTCATAAGACCTTTAAAGTAGTCATCGCTAAAAAAATATTCTGGATCAGCGTCAACACGTCTCATGTTGTTATGATATAGCGTCATGAATAATTGAATATCCGCAGCCGTTTTCCCTTGTACAACAGTACAAAGCTTTCTAGACTTATTTATGTAAGTCCTTAATCGCCTACTGTATCTCTGGAGTTGTTCTTTTTCAGAGCTTTTTAAATCTATATAGACAACATTTCCAGGACTTTCCATACGTCCCATGCCGTTTAAAAGCGAATCTTGATTATCGATGAAGGGATGTAACCTTGAAAATACAGTAACGATTTTATGTTCTGTGAAAAACGCCTTTAATTCCTTATGAAATATAGTTTTATCAAAGTCCTTTCCTTGTGTCAATATTAAAATACCGGCATACCCATAAACAGAGGTAGCGTCCCAGTATGTAGAATTTGCAATATGCCTGATTAATAAAGGCAATATAATACAGGTATCTATATGTGTAAATTTTAAAAGAATGGGCAGTTCGTCTTCTTGTCGAGATATGTGATGATAGGAGTATGTATGATAAAAATCGTAATGTTCAGCTTGAAGTATAAGTGCGTTCCATTCGTTCTCTTCTTTTATAATTTCAATCATTTGGGACTTGATTTGATATAAGAAACAAAATTCTTTTAACTAAAGTGTGGATTTTAGATTTCAACACCAAAATTAGTCGATATCTTACAGAGTAATCATGACAAATATCATTTTACCGTTAGAATTAGATATTAAAATAATCTCATTCCACAATTAGCCGAAAAAACAAAATAACCAGAAAGGCTATTAGCCCAGGAAAAAGGCATGAGATAAAAAGAGTCCCTATCTCCTCGCTTTAGTTAATTACAGGGGATTTTTAGAGATGTCAATTCCTTTTGTTATCTTGTTAAACAGATAATTTGGATTGTTTTCAATATTCTGCGAATAAATGTAGTACTGAAAACAACAATGTTAAATCGAAAAATGTAAATCAGAACTTAACTTAACTTCAACGTGACCCAAACACTCTATAATTTCCTTCTTTCAGAAAAGAGTCGAAAAAAAATTGAAAAAGCTATTCTTTTAATTGCCCTATTTAGCTTTCTCATTCATTTAGGCCTCATTTATTTGATAAAGTTTAATGTCATTGATTTTTTAGCTGGCTCTGAATTTCTTACAAATCCTATATCAGCTATTTACACACCGTTTTCATTTATTCTTATTTATGAGGTATACCTACTTATTTACTATTTACCCAAGTCCTTTACGACTTATATTACCAAGCAATACGAAATCATTACCCTAATTATTATCCGTAGGTTATTTAAAGATCTTTCTTCCTTAGAACTAACATCAAACTGGTTTGATATTAAAGGTGATTTATTATTTACCTATGATTTGCTGGCATCTCTTCTTTTGTTTTACTTAATTTTTGAATTTCAGCGACAAGGCAAGCGAAAAATGCTTCAGAAAACCATGATAAACCCAGTAGTAAAACGCTTTATTGAGCAAAAGAAAATCATAGCGGTAATTTTAGTGCCATTATTTTTTGCAATGGCGGTATACACACTTGTAGACTGGTTATTGCAAATTTCCTATACCTCATCAGAATTACCATCCTTCACCAGTATAAATAATCTCTTTTTCGATCAATTTTTTACAGTGCTGATTCTAGTAGACGTGGTATTACTTCTACTTTCATTTTTTTATACCGATCAATTCCATAAAATTATAAGAAATTCAGGTTTTATTATTTCAACCATTTTAATAAGAATCTCGTTTGGAGTGGTTGGCTTAATCAACACCGCATTAATCGTTGTGGCTGTTTTGTTTGGCTTAACTATAATTATAATACACAATAAATACGAAAGAAATTTAACTACTGAAAAAACAGAATGATGGTCGCAACAAGACTCCTTGTCTTTCACTGATAGATATCATAAATTTATAAGGCGCATATGTTTATTTTTATATCTATTTCAGTTTAGGGCATGAAACACATTCTTTTATTAACAGACTATTCTCCCAATGCGCAAAACGCTATAGATTATGCTTTGCAACTTTTTGAAAAGCAAGCGTGTGCGTTCTATCTATGCCATATTAAAAAAGCTAAGAATTACATTTCAGATGATCTAATGAGTAGTGGCTCTAAAAGTATTTATGGCGCACTTGTTAAAGATGAGAAATCAAAACTAAAGGCATTAGCCAAGGCGTTAAAAGCTAGGTATAGAAATAGTCTTCATAAATTTAAGGTACAGGTTGACGTTGATTCCTTTATTGATGCGATAAAGCAAACGATTGAAGTCAATACTATAGATCTATTGGTTATGGGTAGCAATGGCGCTTCTAATGCGGAAGAATCTATTTTTGGAAGTAATACCTTAAAGGTTATTAGAAATATCAATCTGCCAACATTGGTCATTCCGAAGGGCTTTAAATATAGAGCCTTGAATGACATTCTTTTACCGCTAGATACTTACGACCCTTCTGATAATAAAGCATTTAGGGAATTCTTAACTTTCTCAAAACCCTATAACAGTACCTTGCATATTCTTCGAATCACAAATTCTGAAATCATTGAAGATTCAGGTGCTTCCGAAGAAGAGCGGTTCAATGATATCATTACTGAAAATGACTTTAAATATCATTATATTGAGAATGTACCGTTACATTTCTCTGCAAGAAACTATATACAAACCCATCATATTGACTTAATGGTATTAATGGTTCAAAATCGCACTTTGTTTGAACGCATATTCTTTGGGTCGAATACCATTCGTTTAACCAAGCAATTAGAAATTCCCTTATTGGTCTACCATTATTGAGTACTTTAATTTAAAGGACTAAATATTAAAATAATATGTAATCATCAATTCATAGATCCAACTTGTCAAATATTATGGGTCAATTGATGACTCAAAGGGATAGAACTGCAATGACTCAAGTTTAAAAAGAAACAAAAACGCTGTATCATATTAACTTACACTGTAAAATATTTGATAAATCAATAATTTAAGCCATATCCTAACTTAAATAAAGGCGAAATTGATGGATCCCAAAAATTCGGCCCATACTTTCCTTTAAAATCCTCTACAGACCTAGGCCATGAGTGCGGAAGCTTTCCTTTAAAGTCATAGTCACCAAATAATACTTCGGCAATCCCACCGCCTTCAGAACCTGGCAACCAAGCAGCAACAAAAGCATCAGATTTGTCTATTTCATCTGTTACTACCAATGGACGTCCAGAAACCAAAACAACAACTGTTTTAACTCCCATTTCAGTATAAGTCTGTATGTAATTTTGATGCGCGTCACTTAGGGTTAACTTATGTGCTCCATTACCATCTCCAATATCTCCGAGCATTTCTGCATAAGGTGTTTCGCCGACTACTACAATGGCAACATCCGCATCGGAATGCTTTTCTGTCGCAGTCTGGTCATATACAACTAATCGTTCCGATTTACTTTGAAGTCCGTCTAATATTGTTGTTGCACCCCTATAGTTTTCGTGGGTGCCTTGCCACCTTATGGTCCAGCCTCCAGATTGTAGTCCTGAGCTATTGGCATGCTCGCCGACAACAACAATTTTTTTTGTGTTCTTATCTATAGGCAAAACACTATTTTCATTTTTTATCAAAACCAAAGATTCTCTAACTGCTTGCCGGGCCTTGTCTCTATAATTCTGACATCCTATTTTGTCAATCAAACCAGGGTCTGGGAATGGATTTTCAAATAAGCCTAATCGGAATTTTTGTCTCAAAATCCTTTTAACAGCGTCGTCAATTCGATTAAGAGGGACGTCTCCTTTTTCAATTCCTGTTTTTAATCCCTCTTGAAAAACATCCAAATCTCCATCAACAGCCATTACCATATCTACTCCGGCATTTATAATAGCATTTGCACCAAATCTTGAGTAACCCTTCCAATCCGAAACAACCATTCCATCAAATCCCATCCCAATTTTAAGCGTATCAGTAATTAATTCTTTATGAGCATGCATGGACACATCCAATATAGAATTAAACGAAACCATAACAGCACCTACTCCTGCTGCAACAGCCTCGCGATATGGTGGTAGCAGATATTTGCTTACTTCCTCCATTGTTAAAGACGTATTTCCCCCTTCCGTTCCAAAATCTGTTGAACCGTCTCCAACATAATGCTTGGCTGTGGCCATTACTGTTTGGTTGTCTGATAAACGCCCTTGATGGCCTCTAACAGATGCTTTTGCTAGTTTACTAGTCAACGCTGTACTTTCTGAAAAAGCCTCATAAACTCGTCCCCATTTTTCGTTATAAGGAATTGCAATACAAGGAGAGAAAGTCCAATTAAATCCTGTGGCTTGGGTTTCTATAGCTGTAATTACTGCCACCTCTTCAACTAATTTTGAATTTCCAGTAGCACCTAGACCTATATTATGCGGGAATATGGTGGCGCCATCGTATGTGTTTTGACCGTGAACGGCGTCTACCGCAAATAACAAAGGAATACCAAGCCGTGTGGATAAAGCTCTTTTCTGTAAGGTTATAAATCTTGCTTGCCACCCAAAGGCATCTTCTCCTGGAGTTGGGCCTTGGGTATGTATGACGGAGCCAATGAATTTGGTGCTTACATCCTCATCTGTAATATCATCAAAATGTCTTACCTGAGACATTTGGCCAATTTTTTCCTCTAAGGT
Organism: Winogradskyella aurantia; assembly: GCF_002266855.1. Classification (GTDB taxonomy): domain Bacteria; phylum Bacteroidota; class Bacteroidia; order Flavobacteriales; family Flavobacteriaceae; genus Winogradskyella; species Winogradskyella aurantia. The sequence continues at coordinate 148,033 of NZ_NGJN01000003.1, forward strand.
CATTAAAGCTAACAAGGAATCTACCTTTTGTTCTATTGTAGCATCCGGACTCTTTGGAATTGTTGGAACGTTTTTACATGAGCTAAGGGAATAAAAACAAAACGCAATTACTATTATTCTATATAAGGTATGACTGCAGGTCTTAATCATATTGATTTGAAATAATCTTAAACGGAATCATGATTAGCTAACCCCTGATTAGCAACTCTTCAACTTCCTCTAGAGTCTTACCCTTAGTCTCGATGACGAACTTCATAACGAATAACAAGGACAAAATAGCCATACCTGCATAAATAGCGAAGGTTAATGTTGGTCCCAAATTTGTCAGTTCCCATGGAAAAAATTGGGTAACGGTATAACTCACTAGCGAATTAAAAAAACCAACAGCAGAAATTGCGATACCCTTAATGCTTCCAGGAAAAATTTCAGATAATAAGGTCCACATTACAGGACCAAGAGATATAGCGAAGGCTGCAACATATAAAAGGATAGCAATAAGTACTAAGGTCGCGTTAATATTTATGAACTTTTTTACCTCATTACGTTTAAAATCATTTAATTGGAGCTCGCTTAAGAGCGGTGATAGCTTGTTGAATAACTCTGTTTGCGACTTAAAGGACATCCCATCAAGGCGCTCTATATTGCTTCTAACTTCAGTATTTTCAATCTTCTGAATGTTATTCGTATTTAAATCATAGGTAGCATTGTTAAAGGCTAAGGTCGCCATGGACAATGCAATCGCCATAGTTGCCGTACCAATTATTAAAAGCGGCTTTCGTCCCAGTCTATCGATAAGTCGAATAGCAACAAGAGTAAATACTAAATTTGTTAAGCCCACAACTATGGCTTGTAAAAAGGACGAATCCGTACTACCTCCAGCTTGTTCGAAAATGGTCGGGGCGTAATAAAAAATAGCATTAATTCCTGTTATTTGTTGAAAAAAAGCAATCCCAAATGCGATAATAACAATGGTGTGCATGCGGCTACTAAACAATTCAGCAATTGTTCCTTTCTTTTCCTTTTTTGCAATGCCTCGTTGAATTTCTTCTATGGTAGTTAAGGCGTAATCTTTACCACCTATTTTGATTAAAATCCTTTCGGCGATCTCAACGAGATTTAGTTGTTGTATTAGCCATCTTGGACTTCTTGGAATAGAAAATAATGCTAAAAAGTAGATAAACGCAGGTATAGCCTCAACTCCCAGCATCCACCGCCAACTTTCGCCTTCTACATCTTTTAAAAAATAGTTAGAAAAATAAGCTACAGAAATACCTAAAACAATATTTAATTGATTTAAGGATACTAAGCCTCCTCTTAACTTTGGAGGTGCTACCTCAGCTATATAAATAGGTGCAATTAAAATAGCACCGCCAATACCGATACCTCCAATAATCCTCGCAATAATAAATTCAGTATACCCTGTAGCCAAAGCCGACCAAAGTGCAGAAACCGTAAAGAGTATTGCTGTAACAATTAGTATTTTCTTTCTACCAAATCTATCACTTAAGGGTCCTGCAGAAATATTTCCAGCCATAGCTCCAAATATCACACAACCAACAGAAAAGCCAAGTTCCCAGTCTGTCATACTAAAATATTCGCTAATGCCGCCTACTGCACCAGAAATAACAGCACTGTCAAACCCCAAAAGGAATCCTCCTAGAGCCACTACAAAGCTGATAAATATAGTATAAGATTTATTATTCATGGATCAACTGGTTTACACGTTTAAAATTGCTTTTCTGATTAGTTTCGAAATTCATGTTTTACCCAAACCCCTTTTAAAACTCTTTCTTCACCTTCCCTTGGAGCGTTCCAATTCTTCCTATGATATTAAGTAAAAGAGATAAATACTAGCCGAAACTACAAAAAATCTTCTGGAATATCTTTTTTGATTTATTCAAAAAGATCTGATGATAGATACCTGTCGCCACGGTCACATATGATACTGACTATTACACCGCTTTTTAATTCATTTGCAAGTTGTAAAGCGGCTGTAGTTGCTCCGCCACTGCTCATACCTGCAAATATACCTTCTTCCCTAGCCAATCTTCTGGCCATTGCAATCGACTCATCACGGCTCACTTCAATAGTACGGTCTACTTTTTTCGCATTAAATATTTTAGGCAAATACGCCTTTGGCCATTTTCGGATACCTGGTATACTGGAACCATCAGTAGGCTGAACGCCCACAATCTGAATGTTTTGGTTTTGTTCTTTGAGAAAGCTTGAGGTTCCCATAATAGTGCCTGTCGTTCCCATAGAGGACACAAAATGTGTCACGGCACCACTGGTATCTTTCCATATCTCGGGACCAGTCGTTTTATAGTGTGCCTTCCAATTGTCATCATTCGCAAATTGATTAAAACTGTAGTAATTCTCATTTTCGACCTTTGCGTTGGCATAATCCCGAGCTCCTTCAATACCATCTGGATGCAACGTCACCTTAGCGCCATAAGCTTTCATGGTGGCAACACGCTCTTTAGTCGCCGTCTCTGGCATAACCAATTCTATATCGAGCTTAAATATTGCAGCAATCATGGCAAGAGCAATACCCGTATTCCCGCTAGTGGCTTCTATGAGCTTTGACGTACGGTTTATTTCTTTTCTATGCAGTGCGTTCTTAATCATACTGTATGCCGCCCTATCTTTAACACTGCCTCCGGGATTATTACCTTCAAGTTTAAAATACAGACTCACATTAGGATTAGTATTTAGTACCATAGATTTTACCAAAGGGGTGTTTCCTATTCGATCAATTATCGTTTTATTCATCCTCGTGGTCTAATTTTGATATGACTTGAACTTCTGAAGTATTAATTACGATAGAGTTTTTTGATACAGATTCGGTTAACCAAGTGTTACCTCCTATAATACAGTTCTCTCCAATGACGGTTTCACCACCTAAAATTGAAGCATTGGCATAAATAACAACATTCTTTTTAATGGTTGGGTGTCGCTTAATATCCTTGAGTTGTTTTTCCACTTTTAAAGCCCCTAGGGTAACCCCTTGGTACATTTTCACATTATCATGTATTTCGGCCGTTTCCCCGATGACAATACCTGTGCCATGATCAATAAAAAACGAGTTTCCTATTTGGGCACCTGGATGAATATCAATACCCGTGAGCTGGTGAGCATATTCTGTCATTAGCCTTGGTATAAGCGGTAATCTCAATTGAAGAAACTCGCGTGCCATTCTATAAACAGCAATAGCAAAAAACCCGGGATAGGCTAAATAGACCTCTTCAATGGATTGCGCCGCGGGATCATTAGTATAAATGGCCATTGCATCTTTTTTTAAACTGCAAAATAATTCCGGAATGTGCTGTGTGAAATCTTCCCAAGTCTTACATGGTTTACCTTTAATTTGAGGACAAGCCAAATCTCTTATTTTAAGAAATAATACCTCGAGTTCAACCAATGCTTTTTCCGCATCGGTGGCCTGATCAAATAGAGCATTAAAAAGTAATTGAGTAAATCGTTGAGATTCCTCCTTTAGCGCAATGGAAACCTTTATGTCTTGCTTCTGTTTGCTTATGGCGTCAATTAATGTAGAATGATTCATAACATCTTTTTCCAAAGAGACAACATTTAAAGATAAAACACCATTAAAATGTCGTTAAAAAATAGTTTCATAAGGTTTAAAACCTAACTTAATAGTCAAGAGTAAATCTTCAATTTTAGTAACTCATGCCTTATCGAAGACTTTTTTGAATGTACTAAAACCAAACATATTGGCACTTGTTAAAAATCTTTGAGATATAATTGAGTTTGTTTAAACAAAAAAAGATTTAGCACTGAAATTTATATGATTACATTAAAATTATTTACGTACCTTTTAACAATTATTAACATTTAACAAAATCAACTATTAATCATGAAAAAATTAATTTTAATCTGTTCCCTTTTCTTTGGGCTAATTTGTAGCGCACAGGACACTTATTTTACCATTTACAATTTCACCGTAGAGCCTCAAAACGTATCTACCGTGGCAACCTTATTCAACGATTACTTTTCAGCAAACAAACCAGATGGAGTTACGGTTTCTCTTTATGAAAACCACTTTAACGACAGTGGTAACAATTTTTCCCACTCAGTGGTTTTTGCAGGAACTTTAGATGCCTTAGGTGGTATGTACTCAGGTGAAACTAGTGACACCTGGGACTTATTTAGGACAAGAATTAATCAACATATGAAAGAAGGTTTTAACTCCTTTACCGGGAGACAAATTTCTATTCATGGCGATACCAGTGGAGATTTACGCTTTCAAAGGTATTACGTTTTAGATGTTGAAGACGGTGCTAAGTTTACTAGTGCCCATAACGCTTATGCTGAGAAGAATGTCCCAAAAGGGATGACTATGTCCATGGGTAATATTACCTTGGGTCAAGGTCCGGATGGCGGAAATAGATGGGTCATAGCTAGCTTTAAGGATTTTAAAAGTGCACTGGGCGGTGCTTACATGCTAAGAACTGAAGCTGAGAGAGAAGCTGACAGTAAAGCATGGAAGGAACGCAGGGAAAATGACGGGGACGTATCTTTAGTGCGTTCAGGACTTCGTATTCTTTTAATGTCGTGGTAGTGAGATTATATTCCTGATAGAATTAATATTCAAAGTTATTAGACAACAGCCCTTATAATATTCAAATATTATAGGGGCTGTTTATTTTACATGTTTTGAGTCCTAATGATTTAAGTGTGATGCATCGTAGAATCCTTTTTGACAAAAGAGTCTCAATCTCAGATCTAAGGCTGTAACTATTATCAATTATAAAATATCGTAGGTCTTTGATTCCTAGAACATAAGATTTTGAACAACCCATGAATCTATGTGAATAGAGTTCCTTACAGTATTAGAATTTAAAATTTATTTAATGTTTTAGCCAATACCTTTACATGGTCAGAATAGTTTAATACACTTTAAGTGGATTGAATTGTTGGCAGAAGGAATTATCACCACATCAAATAGGCGGTTTGATAGAGTTTGACAGTAGCTATAAGTTCAATCGGCAATTTTTTGGTATACCTAAGGGGTATTTTTGTAGGTAAATACACTTATGAGAGTAGTTCAACTCCCATTACTGTCATATAAACTGATATTTAATTCATTGATAATAAATAGCTTACCTTACTGTAAACTAATTTAACTAATTACACATATGAAAAATTTATTATTCGGTTTAGTACTAGTGTTCAGTATTAGCCTCTTTTCACAACGCAACCCCGAAAACGATTACTGGAATTCATGGCGATATACCCCAAAAAAAGGGATGGTATCAGAATTTGAAGCTGCAGTAGCAAAAAAAATGAAAAAGTTCAATACCTCCCCAGAGACCGGAATTATAACCTATAAAATTGTTACAGGCAGAAATGCCGGAACTTATGAGCGTGTAGAATCAATGAAATACCCTAAGGACTACGATATCGATCGCTCTGCGGAGGGTGCCTATTGGGATAAGAATGTCTCTGAATATGTAGAAAGCTCTAGTGGACAAATGCGATGGGATAGAATGAACAACGCTACGAGGAATTGGGATGCTGAGAACCCTGGCCCTCCTTCAAAGTATTTAGAAAGAACTACGTACGACGTTAAACCCTCTAAAGTGATGCATTTCAGACGATTTATGGATCGGGTTACTAAAATCAGTACGGAAAGAGGCAATAAGGACACCCAATTAATGTTTAAATGTATTAGTGGTGGAAGTGAAAATATGTTTGTTGTAGTACGGGGATGGAATAAGTATGGTGATGATTATCGTGGTACCAATTCTGAAAACCGATGGGAAGAAGACTATAACAACGAGTATGGATGGGGAAGCTGGGATGAGGACTGGCAAAATTTTCGGGATTCAATTGAAGATTGGGGAGAAAGGACAGAAACAATGGAGTTAGTGCCTTCTCTCTCTACTGGAATGATGGATTAAAATAAAAAAATAAAATTTCAAAAGTCTCTTAAATGTTTAAGAGGCTTTTTTTTTTGCATAAAATGAAATAACTAGAATAGAATCATTGTACCATAAAATGGAATATTTAAGATCCTTTTAAATTTCAAGGAAAATTTGGTTTTTCTGATAGCGTAATTTTAGAAAAGAACTTAAAAACAAAAACGCATCTACTATTTCTAGTGATGCGTCCTACTTAGTAGCGGGAACTGGATTAACTCGCTGTGCTCGTTGGACCACAAATGGGAGCTTGTACAACAAACCAGATTTGAAAAACAGATCTTTATTTTGCTCGCTTTAATTCATAAAACAAGTTTTTGAATCTCGCTCACAAAAAAACCAGATACAGTGTATCTGGTTTTTAGTAGCGGGAACTGGACTCGAACCAGTGACCTTCGGGTTATGAGCCCGACGAGCTACCTACTGCTCTATCCCGCGATGTGGACTGCAAATATACAATGCTTTTTAATTTCTACAAGGATAATAACCAAAAAATAACGTCTAAAACTATTTAAACGTTATTTGTAGTAAGATTAAAATTAAACCTAATTATCCTCTTCCTCATCCAGCGTTACAAGCCTACTTTTTGTATCCGCTACATCTAAATCGAAATTAATAATATTTGGAAGCTTCTCCTTTAAAAACCTATAATCGCCCTTAAAATCATTGTTACTCAATAATAGGGTCTTTAAATTAGTCAGTTGAATTAATTCATTGGGTAATTGACCGTAAAATGCATTGTTAGCCAACACGAGTTCTTCTAGTTCGACAAGATTGCAAAGTGATGCGGGTATACCGCCAATTAGTTGATTATCAAAAACGCTTAAGACCCTTAACGACTTTAGGTGTGAGATATTTTGAGGCAACTTACCCTCGAGTTTATTACTGCTTAGGTTTAAACTTTCAAGATGCACCAAATTACCTATGGATTGAGGTATTTCACCAAATAGGTTATTATTGTATAATTCTAAGTATTTTAAGTTGACGAGGTTGCCTATGTCCTGAGTAATGGAATCTTTAATTTGATTTGAAAAGAGTTTCAATACTTCAAGATTTATCATTCTATAAAGAGCATTAGGTAACTTACCTTCTATTTGATTAAAACCAAGGTTTAATATTCTTAATGAGCTTAAACCAGATAGGTCCTCAGGTAAATAGCCCTCCAAGCCATTAAACATAAGATTAAGAGCTACAACCTTATTATGCTCTACGGTTACGCCATACCATCTTGATACAGGTTGTTCCATATCCCAGGTGTTGTGCCAAGCGGGTCCGTTGGTTGAATTGTAGAGTGCGACTAGGGCATCTTTTTCGCTTTGAGATACGTCGGCAAAGGCGAATGAACAAACCAAAACACAGAGAAGCGTTAATTTTGAATTTTTCATATGAGTAGATTGTCGTGGAGGGGCACTATTGCAGCAATATAGATACTGATTGTTTTAGCTGCAACTTTTTTCGACGAACCGCAATACAGCCAAATTTATACTCGACTCATTCAAAAAGTTATATCCCACTACTGTTCAATACTTTGTGCTTGAAAATCAATAATTTCCGATTGATTAACAACGACTGAGACCTGAATTGGGTTACAGCAAATCTCGCAGTCTTCAATATAGTTTTGGGAAGGTTGGGACATATCAACAAGCATTGATATCTGCTCCCAACAATAAGGACATTGAAAAAAATATTCTTCCATACCTACTTAAGACCTTACAATTGAACATTTAATAACTCACCACTGATTTGCAGTACTATAACCTCTGCCAATTTGGCGTCGTATTTTGCCTGATTTCTTACTAATTCTGCTGACAGCAAGTTGAGTTGGGCCTGTCTAAACTCAATAGACGTTACTTGACCCAATTTGAATTTCTCTTCGGTTCTGAAAAAATTATTCTTGGCTGTTTTGATGTTTTCTTCCTGTACTTCAAAAATCTTTAATTTATTCTGGTAATCATCCCAAGCGTTGTTGAAATTGCGCTCAATATCCAGTTTTAATTCCTCCTTTTGAAGTTTTTGGTTTTCAAGGTCAATTCGCGCATTCTTAACTCTTGTTATGGTACTTCCCCCATCAAATAAATTCCACGTAAGATTTATGCCACCAGACAAACCTACATTTGTCGACACAGCTACGAACGCTGCCGCATTATTATTGTTTTCATTCCACCCATAACTTCCCACTAAGCCCAATGCTGGCAGATACCCTGACTTATTTGCTTTTAAGGTGAACTCGTTAATGGCAATATTCTTTTCATTTTGTAATAACGTTACATTATTCTCATAAAGACGAGTTAAAAGTTCTGCCTTATTTAAATTCATTAAAAAGGTAACCGTTGTATCTACCTCAAAGGCATTGGAGATAGCATTACCTGTTACGAAATTAAGGTCCCGCTTAGCATTGATTAAGTTTTGTTCTGCGTTGATAATACTGATACTATCATTGTTGATATCTACCTCGGCATTTAAAACATCTAGCTTGGTGTTTCTTCCATATTCAAATTGATATTCAGCGCGCGTTAGTCTATTCTTTGAGATACCTATTGTTTCCTTTAAGGATTTAAGGTTTTCAGATCGTCTAGCGATATCGTAATAAATACTTAAGAGTTGTGTAATGGTGTTCTCTATGGTTTCCCTGGCCTGTAACTCGGTAAGATTAAATTCCTCTTTTAAGCGCTTGTAATCATAATAACGGCCTAAACCGTCAAACAGCGTATAATTTAGATTTAGACCTGCATTATACCTTGAGCTCTCAGCACCATTTAGTGTGGCATTGTCCCCATTGCTGAACTCCGCTGTAATGTTGTCCCTATTAAAGGTAGCCCCGGCACTACCTGTTAAGGTAGGTAAGTATCTTGAATTGAGTACACTTTTGTTATTTTCAGCGACCTCAACGGTATTGGTGGCTATACGAACGCCGAAATTGTTTTCTAGTGCAAGGGCTATAGCCTCTGAAGTTTCAACTACCTTCTGTGCTGAAGAAAAGAGACCTAGACCCAAGCAAATTCCCGTAAGTAACTGTTTAATACTCGGCTTCTTCATGTTGTTCCTTTATTGCGCGTTCAACTTCTTCTTTGGTTATTGATTTACCTGTGGCCAACCACTTTAAACCTACCTTAATATTATTGCTTATTGATAATAGCAATGGCAAGGCTAATAACGTAAGAATGGTGGCATAAGCTATACCAAACGTAATAGAAATGGCCATAGGCTTTAAAAATTGTGCTTGTCGGCTTTTTTCCAGAAGCAGTGGTGCTAAACCTGCTATGGTGGTCAGCGATGTTAAAAAAATTGCCCTAAATCTAGATTTTCCAGCTTCAGCTAAGGCATCGTTAAAATTAAGGCCTGCTTTTAAATTTGAATTAAACTTTCCAATAAGAACCAAACCATCATTAACCATGATTCCTATTAAGGCAATAATTCCTAACAAGGATAGGATATTTAATGGAAACCCTAAAAGTAGATGGCCCCAAGCAACGGCTGTTAAACTAAAAGGTATCAGCAAAATTAATAGCAATGGCTGACTATAACTTCTAAAGGTAAATGCAATCGTAGCGTAAATTAAAATTATGATAACCAATCCAGCAGAACCAAGAGATTTGCTAAGCTTCTCCTTTTCCCTGTTCTGTCCTTCAAATGACGCTGTTATTGTGGGATATTTTGATTGAAGCTCAGGAATCACATTCACACGTAAATCGGCCATAACATCTGTATTGCTCGCATTTGGGTCTTTCATATCGGCAGAAATCTGTATTTCGCGCTGACCTTCCAAATGATTAATTAAAACGTCTCCGCGAGCAATGCTGTACTCTGCAATATCCCTAAGATTTACTCTTTCGCCATTTGGTGTTATGATACGCATTTCATCCAAATCATTAATAGAGCCCCTATTGCTCCTATCATAGCGAACCCATACGCGTATTTCATCTTGGCCTCTTTGAAAACGCTGGGCCTGTACTCCAAAAAATCCTGCCCTTACTTGATTCATAACCGTTCTCAAATCCAAGCCTAATAAATAAGCACTCTGTTTAAGTTGAAGTCGAATTTCCTTTATACCTGCAGGATCGTTATCCTCTACGTCCTTTAAAACAGGATTGGAATTCATTATTTCCTTTAAGTCAGTTTTGGCTGCTTTTAGTTCTTCAATATTATTGCTTAATAAAGAGACGGAAATTGGGCTACCACCAAAGTTACTGCCCGAACCAAATGTTAAACGCTCTACACCAACTACAGGTCCGACTAAATCTCTCAACCTATTGGCAACAGCTAGTGACGTGATTTCGTCTGGACGTTCTTCACCAGGTAGCATGTTTATTCGTAAGGACGCACTCGAAGAACTGTTTATGACCCTAATGGTATTCTCAACGAGTTCTTTATCTGTGCCTTGCAAATATTGCTCTGTAAATTCTTTATTGACAATTTCTGCCTTGTCCTCTATCATCGATATAATAGAGTCTGTAATTTTCTCGTTAGTACCGTTGGGCATATCTAAGGTTACGGCAACCTGATCACTTGCTATTCTTGGGAATAAGGTAACACTGATAATGCCACCTCCAATAGCACCAAATGTAAAAATGAGGAGCGAAATAAATATGCCCACTGCCAGCAGTTTATATTGAAGTACAAACCTTAATGTTGGGGCATAAATTTTATCCCTGAGATAGCTCATAAAACTATCTCCATATGTATTGATATCGCGTAATTTTGAGAACAAGCTGTTAATACCATTGCTGTCCTTATCGCCATCTCTGGTGCGGAGTGCTTTAGAATGTGCTAAGTGAGCAGGTAAGATAATAAGCGCCTCAATTAACGATACGGTTAGGGTGAGAATAACTATTACGGAGACTTCTCCAAAAAACTCACCAATACGACTGTCTAGGAATAAGAATGTTGAAAATGCCAAAAGTGTCGTTATAATTGCAGATACGACTGGAGGAATTACTTCCATTACACCGTCTATGGCTGCTTCAACTGGTTTTTTACCACGTTCATAATGCTGATATATGTTTTCCGCTATAACAATACCGTCATCAACCAGAATCCCAATGACTATAATCATTCCAAACAGGGACAAAACGTTTATAGTCACATCAAATTGCCCAGCAAAAATAAACATCCCCAAAAAGGAAATGGGTAATCCAAAAGCTACCCAGAATGCCAATCGTGTATTGAGAAATAAGGATAGGAACAATAGAACCAATATAATTCCTGCAATAGCATTTTCAAACAATAATTGGGTTCGTTGCTCTAAGGTTATGGATAAGTCCCTAACAACATCTAAACGAACATTATTGTGTTTCTGGTTATAGTCTTCTATATAATTCTTTACTTTTTGGGCTGAACTTACCAAATCCTCATTATTTGTACTTGTAACGGTAATATCTACCGATAGTTCTCTATTGAAATAGGTAGCATTTGGTGTTTCTGAAAAGCGGTCTCTAATAATGGCCACATCCTTTAGCCTCACAATCTTACCGTCTGATGTAGCCTTTACAATAACATTAGAGAGCTCATCTCCATAATATGAGCGATTATTTGCCCTGATTAAATATTCCTCAGCTTCTGTTTTTATATTACCCCCCGTTACTAGGATATTAGATTGCCCAACAGCTAATGCCACATCAGCAAAGGAAGTATTGTAGGCCAACAAGCTGCTTTCATTCACGGCAATTTCAATTTCCTCAAGAGGAAATCCAGAAACCTCAACTTGAGAAATACCATCAATGGCGCGCAAGTCATTCTCTACTTGTCGACCTATTTGTTTGAGGGTCGCTAAGGGAATATCCTTACCGCTCACCGCAAAACTTATGGTTTGTCTTACTTCTTCCCGTTTTGAAACAACCAAAGGCTCCATACCTGTTGGATAACTTGGAACCCGATCAACAGCATTCTTCACTTCAAGTAGCATGAAGTCAATATTTTCTCCTTTTTCAATTTCAACAGTTATTGACCCACTATTTTCTTGCGAAACCGAAGTAACCCTATCTACGCCACGTAGTCCTTTCAGGTTATCCTCTATTTGTAATACAATACCCTCTTCAATCTCTTGTGGTGAAGCACCAGGGTATGTAATATTTATAGTTATAATTTTTGATTCAACTAACGGGAAAAAACTAGATCTTAAGGCGTTAAAACCTAATAGCCCAAAAACAAAAAATGCACCAATAACTATATTGACAGCAACGTGGTAACGGATAAAAAATGAGATAATTTTTCTCATAGCATTACTCGGCTTTAGTGTTTTTATAAGGTTTTACCACCATTCCTGAGTATGCTCCTGGAACTGGTTTCTTCAAAATAACTGTACCATCCTTAACACCTTTCAGTACAACCTTTTCATCTGAAAAATAAACCGGACTTACTGGAATAGCATCCAACAGGCTGTCCCTAATAATAAAAATCGTATTTCGGTCTGACAATAAATTCCTATCTATTTCAATGGCATTATCCTCATCTCGTGCATCTAACTCGGCCGTTAGATACATACCCTCTTTAAGGTCGGGATGACGCACTGTAATAAACGCAGTAATCGTTTGGGTTGTTAAATCTACACTACCGTTAACTCTTGAAACTTCACCCTCATAAGAATCGGAACCATTCAATGATTTTAATGCGACCTTTTCCCCAACCTTTAAAAATGGCGCATAGGTTTTAGAAATAGCTACTTCCATTTCATATTCTGAGGTATCAATAAATTCTCCTAATTTCTGGCCATTACGGACAAGGCTACCTTCAGTTACCAAAGCTTCTGTGAGTATGCCATTAAAAGGAGCATTAATGTAGTATTTAGTGAGTCTTTGCTCTAAATTTTTCACATTGTAATAACTAGATACTATACCACGGCCAGTTATAAAATAATTTTCCTTTTCAGAAGTCATTTTAGGTAACTTCGGTGTTGATTTTTCCAAATCAAAACTTACTAAGTACTTTTCCCACTTTGGATAAATATCAGGGAAATCCAAGCGTAAATCTGGCATTATAGCCGCAATATCATTGTACAAATTACTTTTAGCTGATTGCACAGAAGCATAGAACTCCGAGGCGTCTATTCTTATCAACGGCTCACCTTTTCTATAGGTTTGTCCGGGTTTAAACAGTTTATTGGAGGCTTTAAAAACGCCTTGGACCTCTGAGAATAGCTCAACACGTCTTTTAGCTACTGTATTTCCACTGGCGGAAATAACAATAGGTATGGTTGAATTTTTAACTGTATCTACAAATACTAATTTTACAACTTTTGAAGGTACAGACTTTTGTTTGTTCTTGTTGGCTATAAGGTTTTTTGAAAATAATATGGCTGCAACAATAAGAACAAAGCCTAAAATGGACAGAATAATTTTACGTAACATACTTGCATGGTCAATGAGACAGCAAAGTTACCTATATCAAAAAGCTATGCAGTTAAAATAATCTTAATTGTTAATATGGTCTAACTGTTCTTGAACGCGCTCCCAATCTACCATGAGCTGCTCTAGTTCGGTTTTCTTAGCTTGGTAATTATCAAAAAACTCAGGATTAGAAGCAGTACGGTCGTAATCCGTTTCTAATTTAATATCAGCAGCCTTTATCGTATTTTCTAGCTTACTAATCTTAGCTTCAATATTACTGATTTTATTCTTTAGAGATTTTATCTTCTTCTGATTCTCATAAGTCTCTTTATTGTTGGCCTTCGGTTGGGTTGCCACAACGGTACGTTTCTCTGCCTCGCGAAGATTTTCAAGATTACGCTGCTCTAGATAAAAATCTATGTCTCCTAAATATTCTTTAATGTGATGGTCCTTAAATTCATAAACCACATCTGTTAATCCTTGAAGAAAATCCCTGTCGTGAGAAACAAGAACCAAGGTACCCTCAAATAGCTTAAGAGCCTTTTTTAATACATTTTTTGATTGCATATCGAGGTGATTAGTGGGCTCATCCATGATAAGAACGTTAAACGGTTGAAGTAATAATTTCGCCAAGGCCAATCTATTCCGTTCACCACCTGACAACACCTTAACATATTTTTCTACCTCATCACCCCTAAACAAAAAGGCTCCCAGAATATCCCGGACCTTACTGCGGTTTGATTCGTTAGCCGCATCTATCATAGTATCTAGAACGGTTTTATTCCCGTCAAGATATTCTGCCTGGTTTTGAGCAAAATAACCTATTTGCACATTGTGTCCCAAGTTTAACTGTCCGTTGTGTTCCAACTCGCCAACTATAATTTTGGCTAAAGTTGATTTACCCTGCCCATTTTGCCCTACAAATGCAGTTTTGGTATCTCTTGCTATCGTAAGATTCACGTCACGCAATACATTTAACTCGCCATAGTTCTTCGACACATCTTCCAACTCCACAACCACCTTTCCTGGTGTTATAGAAACAGGGAAATTCAAGGTCATAACGCTACTGTCCTCTTCATCTACCTCTATTTTATCCATGCGGTCTAACTTCTTTATTAAGGATTGTGCCATAGTGGCCTTGGAGGCCTTAGCCCTGAATTTTTCTATAAGTTTTTCAGTCTGCTGAATTTGCTTTTCTTGATTCTTCTGAGCAGCGAGCTGCTGCATTTTCATTTCCTTTCTGAGCTCGATAAATTTCGTATAGGGTTTGTTGTAATCATAAATTCGACCTAAGGTTATTTCAATTGTACGATTGGTCACATTATCCAAAAACATCTTGTCGTGTGAAACTATAACCACGGCACCCGCATAATTAGTTAAAAAACCCTCAAGCCAAATTATGGATTCTATATCGAGATGGTTGGTAGGCTCATCTAAAAGCAGTAAGTCGTTGTTTTGAAGCAAAAGCTTGGCTAATTCAATTCGCATTCTCCAACCACCAGAGAAGGTATCTGTAAGTTTATCAAAATCTTCTCGCTTGAAACCTAGACCTTGTAAGATTTTTTCAGTTTCTCCTTGATAATTATAACCTCCGAGTATTTCATATTTATGCTGAATATCATTTAAATCTACCATTAATTGGTGATACGTATCACTTTCATAATCCGTACGCTTAACCAATTGTTCATTAATTTTAGCCAGCTTACTTTCACATTCCTTAATTTCAGTAAACGCTTGGTAAGATTCTTCTAAGACGGTTCGCCCGAATTCAAAATCTATATCTTGTTTTAGGAAGCCAATTTTCAAATCTTTATCCATTGCTATTTGACCAGAATCTGAGGCTTGCTCATTAGATAATATGCGCAGCATCGTAGACTTTCCTGCTCCATTTTTTCCTATAAGACCAATTCTATCACCATTTCCTAATTTGAACGTAATATCCTTAAAAAGGTACTCACCTTGAAAAGAGATAGATAGATTGTGAATATTGAGCATAATTGTGATAATTGTTACGGTGCAAAAATGACAAATACGTATCTTTGCATATTAATTTCAGCAACGCAAAAGTAAGTGAATATCTATGATTAGAAAAGGAATGAAATTGTATAGTATTCTTTTCGGTGCATGCCCAAAATGCCACCAAGAATCTATGTACATCACAAAAAACCCATATGTTTTGGCAGACACCTTAAAAATAAATGAGAAATGTTCGCACTGTGGTACACGATATAGAATGGAACCTTCATTTTTCTATGGTTCCATGTACGTGAGTTATGGGGTCGGTATTGCTTTTGCTGTAGCAGCTTTTGTGGTTAGTTACGTTATTATAGAAACGTCTCTAGTCACTGCTTTTATAAGCATTATTCTAACTTTAATTGCTTTTATGCCAATAATCATGAGACTTTCACGAAATATCTGGATTAATCTTTTTATGTCTTACGATAAAAATTTAGCAAAGAAGTAATTTCAGGTAAAGCGTTTAATATCAATCTCTGGATCCAATTCCTGTCCATATGCTATATGATTGAAGAGGTTCTCCGTCACATAAGGAGCTACCATAACTCCTCGTGATCCCAGTCCGTTCAAAACAAATAAATTAGATTGCTCGGGATGTCTCCCCACCAAAGGACGTCTATCTTTTACAGTAGGTCTAACACCGGCAAGGTGCTCCACAATTTCATAATTGGTTTTTAAAAACCTATTTAATTTTGTCAGTAATTCACTTCTACCCTCCTTAGTTGGTTGGTTGGTTTTATCATTATGACTATAGGTTGAACCAACCTTATACAAATCAGTCCCAATAGGTATGACAAATACCGAAGATTTTATAGCGTAATCAATTTTCAAATCTGGTATTCTAAGGGTTAAAACTTCACCTTTTGTGCCGTTTAAGGGTAAATGATAAAAATATGGATTATGTTTTACGCCAAATCCTTCAGAAAATACGATATACTTAGCCTTAATATTACCATAGCGAAGGGCTTCTGCATCAAAAGTAATCTTGTCATACTGAAATTTCTCCTCGATAAGCCGTGTTTGCTCTTTAAGGAATGCCTTATACTTTGAAATTAAGTAGGACGTATCCAATCGACCAGCCTGTAGCACCTCTCCAAAACCAAATGGAGCATCAATGAGGTTATGGTTATTTTTTATAAGTCTTGTGGATAAAAAATCCTGAAGTTTGGGTTTATCTGAAGCACTGAACCACAAATTCTGTTCTTCAATTGAGGTGAAGCGTCTTAAAATCCGCAATGGATAATCTATTTTTATGCCTAAGTCCTTTTCTATTTTAGAATACATTGGTAAGGCTAGACGCAGTTGTTCCTCAGCCTTCCATACCTGTGAAAACCGCTTTAAAATGACAGGATTGTACAACCCTGCGGCAACTATTGAAGATTGTTGTGAGTTATTATCATATACTATAAAGGATTTACCCTCTCCGCGCAGTTTTTCGCATAAGGCAATACCAGCTAAACCACAACCTATTATGATATAATCCGTATTAATCATTAAGCGAAATTATGAAAAAAGAAAGTGGTATTGAATAGGTATTCCCAACTAAAAAACGCCCACTTAATAGTGAGCGTTTCCATATCTTCTTATGCTGAGTAACTTAGTAGCTCCACATATCTTGTTCAAAATCACGAATCTTATCTTTAATTCGCTCTGACTCTAACAATTGCATCAAGGCATTTTCGGCCACATACTCCTTAACTTCCCTGTCTCCATATACATTCTCTTCTTTATAAATTATTCCGTTAAATCTACGGCTGTTTAAAAGATGATCAAATGATATTGGAACAGCACTATTGTTATTGTTAAAGGCTTTAGCCTCATGGAGAATATCCCTTATCTCAGGCACAAATACCCAAAACATAGCAATTGGTTCACTGTTAGCTTCATTATCATCATCAATAAAGTTAACATCTGGAGCGGCTGGCGCCAAAGCTAAGATACGGTACCTCAACTCACCTTGTCGCTTGTCAAAATACCAAAGACCTTTAACTAAATAAGAATTGATATCGGCAGGACCGATTTCTCTACGAATGATGAACTCCTCAGGAATTTCGTCTTCCCCAACAGCGTTTTCATTCATGTAATCAATACCGGCATTAGTAATTTTAGTCATGGACAATGATGCTTCTAAATCCTTTAAGGTACGCTCCTCTGTAAAATAAGAGTCCGCATAAACTTTAGGAATCATTCCGCTTTTCATGTTTTCCATTAACACTTGGTACAGTGACTTTCTATTTTCCCCTAGATTTTCCTCAACTGGAAAATATAATGGGAAATTGACACGCTCGTCTAGAACTACTTTCTCCCAAACCATTTTTGAGTATAAAATATCCCTATCTCCAACATAACCGTACTCTAACGGCTTATCATTGTCAAGAGCGAGCTGGGCTTCGGTTTTCATACCAATCTCTTCTGGTATCTTTGCATTAAGGATATTAGCCTGGGCAAACATAAGATTTGCTGATAAAATGGCTATTCCTGTATAAATAAAGCTTGTTATTTTCATTTTCTCCTCTTTAAATTTGGGTTTTATTCTTCTTTAAAAACGTGTGCTCTTAGCTGTTTATTATTAATTAGTAACTTCAATAATAACTGGAGACACATTCTTTAATTTATATGACGCATTTCCTTTAATTTTTGCCTTTATATCAAAAATCGTAATGTTGTCACCACTTCGCGCTCTATTAATTGAGGCCTTGGCTTGGCTATTCATTTTAGTTCCAGCCACATTAACCGTGGGTTGACCAGGCACTTTTATCTTAAAGGATGTTACTTCTATTGGTAAATCGAACACAAAATCATCTAATTTTGCACTTACAGTACCAATTTCAGCATTACGCTTAGGCAATTTAACCACACCTGTTTGACCAGATATTACACCTGTAGGTGCAGGAATATCTTTTATTCTAAAGGTTTGTTGGTCAGATACTTTCTTTCCGTCGTCTAGAGTGGCGGTAACATTAATTGTTACTTCCTTACCAGCACCAGGATTCATAACATACTTACCTTGCCCTGAGCCTTTAGAAAGACCAGAACCAGAAGCACTTACTTTATTATCTGGTACACCAGCGAAAGAAATGGTCATTGGGTTCTCAACACCGCGATATACCACATTCATTTTATCTGCTGAAATAGTTGCAGAATTTGGTCTTGGTACTACAACGTAATTACCAACTATAGGAATTTCTAAAGGTTTTCCATCTTCTAAGAAGGTGAATGTTCCATTGATTTTCTGCTCGCCAACATTACCAACGTTAAAGTCTAATTTAGCAGCACCAGTAGAATCTACAGCCTCAGAAATATCTATTTCCTTTCCTTGAACGGTAAGTTTGGTCGGTGTAACATTAGCATACTTTCCTAAGACTACTTTACCCTGAAATTTTTCACCAGCAAAGAACGCAGACTTATCTGCCAATACAATAGCTTGGTATTTTTTTAGGGAAACTGCCTCATCAAGCGTATTACCTAGGAACAAATTAAAAAGATTTGTTTCTGTAACCATAACATCGTTCTGCATCGCAGTTAACTTAGTATATGATGCTATAGCTGGAAAACCTTGGAAATGGTAATTTAACCAATCTATTTTTTTACCGTCCTTGTTCTCAACCTTTTCTAAACTAAATCGGTTCTCAAAACGTTCAATCGCCTTTTTGTACTTAACGTCAGAGCCAAGAATAGATTTAATTTCATTCTTGTAAGACTCTATCCTAGCAACAACTTCTTGTCCTTTTTTAGTATAGCGATCACCGGTAAACCACGCTTCGTCAAGAATGTCGGTTTTATCCATTGCCTCAAAAGGCAACTTTCCATCCTCACCTGGTTTGTATTTTCCCTCACGCAACAAGTCTTGCTTAAGCGATTCTATGTATTTGTAAAATTCATCAGAAGCAGCGCTAACTAAAGCGGCCTTATTTGCTGGTACAGCAAAATCTTCTGGTTTTTCTTCAGCCTTAACAGATAAATCTGCTAATAAAGCTTCGTTTTTCTCGTCTGCTACCGTATTCGAAGCATCGAATTTTGCTTCCATCAATCCGAATGCGGATAGTACCTCCTTGGACATGTTCATTGCCATCATGGCGATAAAGACCAGGTACATTAAGTTAATCATTTTCTGCCTTGCAGATAATTTTCCTCCTGCCATTGTAATTAGTTTTTAATTATTAATTAATTCGTTTCTAAAAAAACTAATTAGTTTTTGTTCATAGCAGATAACATTCCACCGTACACACCATTTAAGGATGACAGATTAGAAGCTAGTGAAGCCATTTGTTCTTTTAACTTAGTTGCATTCTCTACAGCTTCTTCATTAACTGCAGCTTGACGGTTTGCACTCTCCATCTGCACTTTATAAAGACTGTTTAAAGATTCCATTTGAGCAGCAGCCAATGATAATTCTTCACTGTACTTCTTTTGTGCTGACATGGAGTCTAATGTTGGTGACATGTTTTTTGCAGCACCTTCAAAATTCTTAATACTGCTACCAAGACTAGCCATCAACTCACCATCGATTTTAGCTTCCTTCAATAAATTATCCAGTTTTTTCGATAATAAACCTTCAGCATCCTTTGGTTCTTCTTTTTTCTTTTTGTTTGATGTTGCACCACCTGCAAGTTCAGGATATACTAAAGACCAATCTAAATCTGATTGTTGCTTTTCAAATGCTGAATATGTAAATACGAGTGCTTCTACAATCATTCCTATGGTTAAGATTTCAGAACCGTAAGGCCAATGCTGAATTTTAAATAATGCTCCAACAATTACGATTGCTGCTCCTAATCCGTAGATCATGTTAGTGACTGTAATTTTACCTTTCTGTGCCATAATTTTGTTTAGTTTAAGTTTAAGTTAATTGGTTTTAACTTAAGTAGGTTAATATAATTTGGGTTATTGTTTAAATTCAATTTTAATTTGTTGCCTGATTTTTAGTTACTTCAGTTCCCATATAATCTTGCACGGTTCTAAAACCAATGTAACTTCTGGCAGAATCTGCATATTCATAATCTCTAGAACTTACTTGAAGGAAATACGCGACGTCCTTCCATGATCCACCTCTAACTACCTTGCGAGAATTTTCAGTATCGTTTACGTTAGGGTTTATGGTTGATGCATACTCGTAAGACGCTGGGTCGTATGAACCATTTACCCACTCAGAAACATTACCTGCCATATTGTATAGGTTAAAATCATTAGGGTCGTATGCATCTGCTTCTACCGTGTATAAGGCTTGGTCTGCCGCATAGTCTCCTCTTAATGGCTTAAAGTTAGCCATAAAGCATCCTCTATCATTTTTAGTGTATGGTCCACCCCATGGATAGGTAGCACCCTGTAATCCTCCTCGAGCAGCGTACTCCCATTCAGCTTCCGAAGGTAATCTGTATGAATTTACAGGTTGTCTTCCTCTACTTTTTTGATGTGAGTTGTGATATAGGGTTCTCCATTGACAAAATGCTTGGGCTTGTTTCCATGAGACACCAACAACAGGATAATCACTGTAGGCGTCATGCCAAAAATAATCATTGTGCATTGGTTCATTATAAGAGTAAGCAAAGTCTCTAATCCAAGCCGTAGTGTCAGGATATACCTCAACCTCTTCCTTAATTATCACATCAGAGCGCTTAAGGCTTCTACTTTTGGCTGCTTTTGCTATGTCCATGTAGCTATACTGAAACTTAAATTGTTTTACATCCCAAGTTCTTTGACCGTTATAGGATTCCTCAAGTGGTAAGTACATACCGTCCATAACTTCAGCATATAATTCATCTGGATATTCATCTGTTTCAAAAATCAAATCAATATCTCTATTAATCTGTCTTTGCTCATTACCATAGGTGTTGAGCATGTAGCTCTCATAGGCATTTAGATTATTGGGGTCTGAGTCAACATACGCAAACTCTCCAATATCACCATTCCCTGGTGTTTTGCCCTCCAAATCAGCCATTTCTGCTAACTTTAATCTTAGAATGGAATCTCTTACCCATTCTACAAATTGACGATACTCGCTATTTGTGATTTCAGTTTCGTCCATATAGAATGCACGCACCGTTGCTGTTTTTGTAGGCGCATCATTCACACCTGCAATATCATCGTCAGATTTTCCCATGATAAAAGCACCACCTGGTACAAGTGTCATACCATAAGGCTTTTCGGGGTGCCATTTTTTACCGTTAGCACCTACTAACTGTCCTCGGTCTCCAGAGTTACAACTGGCAACCAAAACCAAGACAGTGGTTAATAAAATAAGCTTCTTAATATTCATAGTAACTCGAGGTTAAATTAGTCCTTGTTAATTTTGAGGTGGTAAACATATTTATATATTTTGGGAAAAACAACTTTTTTCCGATTTTTTTTGCATTTCACCCTTAAAAAGTGCATTTCATCGATTAAAAAATTGTTAATTATCGATTAAATGTAGCTTTTAGAAGCTGTTCTTCCTGTAGGCTTTATACCACCTTTCAGGTATTTCACCCTGAGAAGCAAGCAGATAATCGGAATGCATGCAAGGTAATAACGTGTGCTTCTTTAATTTATTATTAACGTCGGGTAAAAAGGGAATTTCAATCCACCAACGACCTGTTCTCAGGCTTTTGTAAAACACAAGTTCGTTATCGTCAACTAGAACATTATATTTTTGATACAGATTTTCATTGGTAAAATCGTCATCATTAACCCTGCAATTTATACCTTCAATAAAATACCAAAGCATTTGGGCTATAAGCATGGACGTAGCACTATCGTTTTTGGAATTGTGATATTCATATATACCAAAAGATGAAACCTTATTGCTTATACCTGCATATCTACAAATGGCACATATCTCCTTACCGGAAAATCCGTTTGGCGAATACTTTTGATTATCGCTTACTTCAGACGCACGAATAGATTTTAAATCTATCGAGACAATGTGTGCATCTCGCATTAAAGGTTCTACCATATTAATTTGCTCAGAAATGGCTCCTAAACGATAGGCTTCAAAATATAATTTATCGATTAAGTCTATTTCTTCCTGAGAATTAAAATAAGTCTGGTAACCAATAGTAGTATAATTAAATAGGTTGTAAGGCTCCTCAACTATAACTTTGCCAACATAGCTGTTGTTTTTCATAGGGAGGTTTGCATCACCAAGATCAAAATTAGTATCAACACTTACCATATTGACCATAGGCAACAAATTATCATACGCTCTGTAATTGGAATAGGTAATATCTTGACTTCCTCCTAAAATAATAGGTATAATTTGTTTTTCGACCAAAACGCTTATAGCCGTCCTTACAGCAAAATAAGAATCCTCAACAGTCTCACCGGAATTAATATCACCCAAATCAGCAATTAAAGTATTCCAATTACCAGGAAATAATGTGTAGAGTGTTTTTCTTATGGTATCAAAACTGAGTTCCTCACCAATGTAATTAACATCGTTTCGATTTTCCTTTACTCCAATAATGGCAATCCGAACGTCGTCTAGGTCGGGGATACCGTTTTGTAGGGAATGAACTTTAATTTTTTTTCCTAAGGCTTGTTGGGCAATGAGCTCGTTGTGGGCTAGAACTGCATCGGAAACAGGCGTTAAAAAGTTAAAATTCATATGTTTTTATTTCTTTTTAGTGGTTGCTTTTTTTCTTGTTTTCTTTTTCGGCGCATTTTTCTCTAACAACACTTTCGCCTCATCAAGGGTCATTTTGCTTACATCAACGGTCTTGGCGAGCTCAACTTTTTGTTTTCCTTTTATAACGTTATGCCTTCCCCATCTGGCTTTCTCCACTCTTATTCCTTCTTCTTCCCAAACGTGAATCAGTTTATCCTTTTCTTTTTGGATTTTGTCATCAATCAAAGTTACGATGTCTTCTTCAGATAAATTATCCCAGTCATATTTTTTATTCACATTTATGAACATATTGTTCCATTTAATGAATGGACCAAATCGACCTTTTCCCTTAGTCACGTCCGAACCCTTGTACGTATATATTGGAGCATCTGCTTTTTCCTTCTCCTTAATATATACTATCGCCTCATCAAGCTCAACCGATAAAGGGTCAACCCCTTTGGGTAGGGATACAAATTTTTTACCGTATCGCACATAAGGTCCAAAGCGCCCAATATTAACCTCAACTTCATCCTCATTGTAATGGCCTAAAGACTTCGGTAACTTAAACAGATCCATTGCTTCCTCAAATGTAATCGAGTTCAATTGCTGGTCTGGTGATAAGCTCGCGAATTTTGGTTTCTCTTCCTCCTCAGCTGTACCAATCTGAACCATAGGTCCAAACTTACCGAGCCTCACACTTACTTGTCTTCCAGTCTTTGGGTCTGTTCCCAGAATACGTTCTCCAGATTCACGGTCGGCATTTTCTTGCACATCTTCAACCTGAGGATGAAACCCTTTATAAAAATCCTTCATCATTTCACGCCAGTCCTCCTTACCTTCGGCAATATCATCGAAACTTTCTTCTACCTTGGCCGTAAAATTATAGTCTAAAATACTTTCAAAATGATTGACTAAAAAATCCGTAACAATCATTCCTATGTCTGTAGGAACAAGTTTTCCTTTGTCTGAACCCACACGCTCAGTTAGTTGTTTCTCTTTTATTTGATTGGCCTTAAGAGTAAGCTGAATATAATTACGCTCATTACCATCTACTGTTCCCTTTTCTACATAATTCCTATTTTGAATCGTTGAAATGGTTGGCGCGTACGTAGACGGTCTACCAATCCCTAATTCTTCTAACTTTTTAACCAATGAGGCTTCCGTATATCTGGCAGGAGGTCTCGTAAACCTTTCCGTAGCGGTTATATAATTCTTCGTTAATGCTTGTTTAACTTTTAAGTCTGGTAAAAGACCGGACTGTTCTGTTTCTTCGTCATCCGTTCCTTCAAGATAAACCTTGAGAAAACCTTCAAACGTAATGATTTCTCCATTGGCCGAGAATTGCTCCTGAACCTTTTGATTGGAATTTACTTTTATCCTAACATTGGTGCGCTCTAATTTGGCTTCACTCATTTGTGAGGCGATAGCGCGTTTCCAGATTAAATCATAAAGTCGTGCCTGGTCCCTTTCAGCATTTACGGTTTGGTTTCCGAAGTCGGTAGGCCTTATAGCCTCATGTGCTTCTTGGGCACCTTTAGATTTACCTTTATAGTTTCTCGGTTTACTGTAAGAAGCGCCATAGGAGGATACAATAGCATTTTCAGCACCTTTCTTGGCCTCATTTGACAAATTAACGCTATCAGTTCTCATATAGGTAATAAGTCCTGCTTCATATAAGCGCTGTGCATTACTCATGGTTCTACTCACCGAAAATCCCAATTTGCGGGAAGCTTCCTGTTGCAACGTTGATGTTGTAAAGGGAGGTGCAGGTGATTTCTTTACAGGCTTTTTTTCTAATTCAGAAACCTCATAAGTGGCATTAATATTCTTTTCCAAAAAGGCTTCTGCCTCTTTTTTTGAATTAAAATTACTTGGAAGTTTCGCTTTAAAAGATGCACCGTCATCTGTTTTAAACTCAGCATCAACTCTAAAAGATGCCTGGGCGTTGAATGAATTTATTTCCCTTTCGCGCTCTACAATCAACCTTACAGAAACCGATTGTACGCGACCAGCCGATAAGCCTCCTTTAACCTTACGCCATAAAACGGGTGATAGTTCGTAGCCTACTATGCGATCCAGCACGCGCCTTGCCTGTTGCGCATCTACTAAATGATAATCTATACTTCTAGGGTTTTCAATAGCCTTGGTAATAGCGCTCTTAGTAATTTCGTGAAAAACTATACGCTTGGTTTTAGATTTATCTAGAGCTAGTGTTTCCGCTAAATGCCATGCAATAGCCTCCCCTTCACGGTCTTCATCACTAGCCAACCAGACTATCTCAGCTTTTTTAGCTAGTTCCTTAAGTTTCTTAACAACATCTTTCTTATCCTTTGATACCTGATATTTTGGTTCGAAATCGCCATCAACATCAACTCCCAACTCCTTTGAAGGAAGATCCGCAATATGACCAAAACTGGACTCGACCCTGTAGTCCTTTCCTAAAAATTTCTCTATGGTTTTGGCCTTTGCAGGAGACTCAACAATGACTAAATTCTTTGGCATGCTAAATTTTTTTTGAGGTTACAAATGTATATGAAAATAAAGATACAATCCTAATTTACCGAAAAAGTGCTAGGATTTTTAGTGGGTATTTAAGGATTGCTCCAACGATAAAAGCCTTGTGTTACACAAGGCTTTTATTATACTTTATAAAGGATAATTAAAAAAATAATTATTCGGAAACGGTGTGTTCTATAATCTGATTTGCTGAATCTTCCTGATCAAATCCAATCACATCTTTATAAATTAAGTATGGTGGTAAATACCCGAAGGATTGTGTTACATAAATACCCACAAAACAAAGTAACATGCCAACAATACCTGCTAACAATCCACAAACGATCAAAAGACCAAAGGTGATGAGCCATTTTCGGTTTCCTAATTTAAAACTCAGATTAATGATTTCTGATACAGATTTTTCTGGGTTAAAGGCATAAACCACAAAGACGTAACTTAGCGGTACCAGAGCATAAATTAAAGGAATAACGCATAAGAGTGCAGCAAGAAGTGATATGCCAATGTACGCTACTCCCAATGTTATGGTCTTTGATAGGTAAGGTTTTTTGAAAAAATAGAAATAATCTTCCTTCCCCATTTCTTCAAAGTCCTTAAGTTTACATATCCTATAAAAAGCAGCCTTTAGAGCAACACCAATGATACTCAAAACCAAAATAGCAAATACATAAAGGACTCCCATGACCACGAATACCATAGGGCTGATATCTGGTTCACCATAAGAGCTGTATCCGTATTCATCATAAGATGCTGCAGCTACAGTATCTAGGACACCCATAAAAATAAGGGGTATATAAACAATCATCGCCACAGGTATGGCTAGAACCATATTTAACAATATTGTGATTAAACCTTGTACCCATACCTTTTTGAAAAGTTCTATGGATTGATTGAATAAAGTGCCAAAATCTAAGTCTTTCGCATTTTGTATGCGCTCTTGAATTACTTGTAATTTCATAATGATTGATATTGGTTGATATATCAAAAGAAGGTTATTTTTATCAGAAATTCAAATAAATATTATATCTGCCACTTTGTCATAATCTCTAAATTAATCGTATCTTTGCATGCTTATTGTCCTTTGAGCAAATAAGAATTGAAATGGAAAAAATCATAGACGAAAACAAACAAGGGAAAGCCCTGGTATTAGAGCAGACACGAGGCAATAACAAAAAGTTGTTTATTGAAAGTTATGGCTGCCAAATGAACTTTAGTGATAGTGAAATAGTCGCATCTATTTTAGCTAAACAGGGGTTTAATACCACCCAAAATATGGAGGAGGCCGATCTTGTTTTGGTAAACACCTGTTCTATTAGAGACAAGGCAGAACAAACCGTTAGGAAACGTCTAAAAAAATACAATGCCGTAAAACAAGAAGTAAATCCAGCAATGAAAGTAGGTGTTTTAGGCTGTATGGCCGAACGTCTTAAAACCAAATTCCTCGAGGAGGAGAAAATTGTTGATTTGGTGGTTGGCCCCGATGCATATAAAGATTTACCCAACCTGCTTGCCGAAGTAGATGAGGGCCGAGAGGCCATAAACGTTATATTATCTAAAGAAGAAACTTACGGCGATATAGCTCCCGTAAGATTAAATAGTAATGGTGTCACCGCATTCGTGTCAATAACTAGAGGTTGCGACAATATGTGTACCTTCTGTGTCGTTCCTTTTACACGAGGAAGAGAACGTAGTCGAGACCCTCAAAGTATTATTGAAGAAGTAAATGATTTGTGGTCTAAAGGCTATAGAGAGGTTACCTTGTTGGGACAAAACGTAGATAGTTATTTGTGGTACGGCGGAGGTCTTAAAAAAGACTTCACCAAAGCTTCGGAATTACAAAAAGCAACTGCTGTAAATTTTGCCGGTCTTTTAGACCTTTGTGCCAAGGCACAACCTAAAATGCGTTTTAGATTCTCCACATCAAACCCCCAAGATTTTACCTTGGACGTGATTGAGACCATGGCGAAGCACAGAAATATTTGCAATTATATCCACCTGCCTGTTCAAAGCGGAAGCAACCGTATTTTAAAAGCCATGAACCGTTTGCACACTCGCGAGGAATATTTCGAGTTAATTGACAATATTAAACGCCTGATACCGGATTGTGGCATTTCACAAGATATGATTGCGGGTTTCCCTACGGAAACAGAAGAAGACCATCAAGACACCTTAAGTTTGATGGAATATGTTAAATACGATTTTGGATTTATGTTTGCTTATTCCGAACGACCAGGAACTTTGGCAGAACGAAAAATGGAAGATGATATCCCAGAGGCTGTTAAGAAAAGACGTTTAACTGAAATTATTGAGTTACAACAAAAACATAGCCTATATAGAACACAACAGCACCTTGGCAAGGTTGAGGAAGTTTTGATTGAAAAGGCCTCTAAGCGTTCAGATGCCCATTGGTCAGGACGTAACAGTCAGAACACCGTAGTGGTATTTCCTAAAGAACACTATAAAGTAGGAGAATTTGTAAACGTTAAGATACTGGATTGCACCAGTGCGACGCTTTTAGGTGAGGCGGTTGGCTATTCCATTAATAATTAATCCGTATTGTTAACCTAACTTTAGTAAAGGAAATTATTGGACTGCCAAGTACATTAACGATAAATCACAACAGCTAAAATGGAATCTATTCAAGCTATAAAACAACGATTTGGAATCATAGGCAACGACCCTAAACTCAATCGTGCTCTTGAAAAAGCTATTCAGGTTGCCCCTACTGATATTTCTGTGCTTGTCACTGGTGAAAGTGGTGTTGGTAAAGAAAGTATTCCTAAAATCATCCATCAATTATCTCATCGCAAACACGGTAAGTACATAGCTGTTAACTGTGGTGCAATACCTGAAGGAACTATAGACAGTGAATTGTTTGGCCATGAAAAAGGGGCTTTTACGGGCGCTACCCAAACACGTTCAGGCTATTTCGAGGTAGCAGATGGAGGCACTATATTTTTAGATGAAGTTGGAGAACTACCTTTAACTACACAGGTGCGCTTACTTCGGGTTTTGGAAAACGGGGAGTTTATAAAAGTTGGTTCCAGCAAAGTTCAAAAAACCAATGTGAGGATTGTCGCTGCAACCAATGTCGATATGTTTGAGGCGATTAAGAAAGAAAAGTTCAGAGAAGATTTATATTACCGTTTAAGTACCGTTGACATTCATTTACCAGCTCTTCGTGAGCGCAAGGACGATATTCATTTATTGTTCAGAAAGTTTGCGAGTGACTTTGCTATTAAGTATAAAATGCCGACCGTAAAACTTACTGATGATGCCGTCAATTTATTAATAAAATATAGATGGAATGGAAATATTCGCCAATTACGAAATGTTGCTGAACAGATTTCTATTTTAGAGCAAAACAGAACTATAAGCGCTACGACACTTCAAAAGTATTTACCAAGCACCGGTAACAATCTACCTGCCGTAATCAACCCTTCGAAGTCAGAAAGTGATTTCAGTAGTGAGCGAGAGATTTTATACAAAGTGTTATTCGACATGAAGAGCGATCTCAATGATTTAAAAAAGCTGACCATGGAGCTTATGAAATCTGGTAACGCTTCTGATGTACAAAAAGATAACGAGCGCCTTATACAGAAAATTTACGGCGAGGATGACGAAGACTCCTTTGAAAATTCAGAAGAAAATAACCTAGAGGTCTTATCTATCCCCGAACATTCAGAGGTTATTGAAAAACCTTCAAATGAAGCAGATGACAAATATCATTTTGCTGAAGAGATTGAGGAAGAAGAAACACTTTCCTTACAAGACAAGGAATTGGAGTTAATCAAAAAATCCTTAGAGCGTCATAAAGGAAAGCGTAAATTAGCCGCAGCAGAGCTTGGGATAAGCGAAAGAACATTATATAGAAAAATCAAGCAGTACGACCTTTAAAAAAGTTTAGGACATTCGTCTAAATATTAATAACTTATTCCGATTTTTGACAAGACAATGAGGAGCATAAAATACATATTACTTTATTCACTTTCACTTCTTGTTTTTAGTTGTGGTATTTATTCATTTACAGGTGCGGACACAGGAAATGCCAAGAGTTTTCAAGTCAATTTTTTTCAGAATAATGCACCGTTGATAGAACCGCAACTCGATATAGACTTTACCAATGCCCTACAAGACCTGATAGTTAATCAAACCAATTTAGACTTGGTTACCTCGGGAGGTGATTTAGTTTTTGAAGGGGAAATTGTAGAATACAGAATAGCACCAATGACGGCGACGGCAGACAGCAGAGCCGCTCAAAACCGATTGACTATTGGTGTAAATGTTAGGTATTTTAATACTTTAGATGAAGAAAAGGACTTTGAGCAACGTTTTTCCTTTTTCTATGATTATCCCGCCAATGACCAACTTACTGGCAGTACAAAAGAAGCTGCATTCGCAGAGATTTTTGAGCGAATTACCCAAGATATTTTTAACACCTCACTGGCTAACTGGTAGTTTATGCAGCGGCAGGACCTAACATACCTTCTACAACATCCGGAAAACGTCATGGCTTCCCAGACGGACAGTTTATCTAAAACTATTAAAGAATACCCCTACTTTCAAGCTATTAGAGCCGTTTATCTTAAAGGATTAAAGCAAAAGGAAAGTTATAAGTACAACAATGCCCTAAAAATGACTGCGGCACATACCACAGACCGCAGCGTTTTGTTCGACTATATAACTTCAGAGGTCTTTAATCAAAATGAAATATCGGAGCAAATTAAACACAATGCTGAACACTTAAAGGCCATCAAAGTGAATTCTGCAGAAGATATTTCGGTAAATAAAAGCGTTACTATTGATGAGGCCTTAAAGCAGCATATCCGCGCCACAGAAGGTGTTCTAGACCCTGGCTTATTCAAGGAGAAGCCCGAAACCAAAAAAGCTAATGAGGGTACAACAACCCAAGACCCAAAATTAACGGATACGATTATTTCTGTGGATGTGGCTAACATTTCACCCGAAAAAACACTGGGCATCGGTAAGCCTTTGGAATTCGATAAAAATGAAAGTCACTCTTTTACGGAATGGTTAAAGATTACCAATTTTAAGCCTATTGATAGAAAAGAAGAACAAGAACAAGAAACTGACGAAAAACCGGCGGATAGTGCTCCTCTAAACAATAAAATTGAGCTTATCGATAGATTTATTGCAGATAACCCAAAGATAAAACCTATTACGGATGGCCAGTCTAAACCAAAACTTGTCAACAACGACGATGAGCAATTAGACCATTTAATGACAGAGACCTTGGCACGTATCTATTTAGAGCAAAAAAACTACGATAAGGCCATTCAATCTTATAGGATTTTAAGTTTGAAATATCCAGAAAAAAGTAGTTTCTTTGCACACCAAATTAAAGCAGTACAAGAATTAAAAGA
Source organism: Winogradskyella aurantia (assembly GCF_002266855.1). Lineage (GTDB taxonomy): Bacteria > Bacteroidota > Bacteroidia > Flavobacteriales > Flavobacteriaceae > Winogradskyella > Winogradskyella aurantia. The sequence continues at coordinate 178,793 of NZ_NGJN01000003.1, forward strand.
AAATAATAAGACTTAAAATGAGTGCATTTACAATTTTTCTAACATTAATAGTTATAGTTGCCTTCCTATTGGTTGTAGTGATTATGGTGCAAAATCCAAAAGGTGGAGGGTTGTCCTCTTCATTCGGAGGTGGAGGCACTCAACAATTAGGTGGTGTAAAAAAGACAGGTGACTTTTTAGATAAGAGCACATGGTTTTTAGCAACGGCATTAATTATTTTGATATTAGCCTCTAATCTTACTATAGATTCAGGAATTAGTGCAGAGTCAAAGGCCTTAGATGTTGAAGAAACAACAGAGATGCCTGTACTGCCAGCACCAAGCGCTGACGAAACTCCAGCAACCGGTGACACGACAGACGAATAATACACAAACATAATATCATTAAAGCCAGCTTAAACAGCTGGCTTTTTTATTACTGAAACTTTGTCAGTCCTCTTCAATTGGCACAATTTTCGAACATCAGCAACGTATTCAAATAATAATTAATTAACTAAAATATTAAACAGAATGAGCTTAAACATTAAACCATTAGCAGACAGAGTTCTTGTAGAACCTATGGAAGCTGAAACTAAGACCGCATCTGGTATTATAATTCCAGATAACGCAAAGGAAAAACCGCAAAAGGGCACTGTAGTTGCCATTGGCAACGGTAAAAAAGACGAACCTTTAACAGTTAAAGTTGGTGACACTGTACTTTATGGAAAATACGGTGGGACCGAACTTAAGCTTGAAGGTAAGGACTATTTGATGATGCGCGAAAGTGATATTCTGGCAATTATTTAATTGTAAACAACAATAAACAAAAACTAAATTCTAAACGCTCAAATGATAATTCGAAAGTTCCTCATTGGAATGTAGTCTTTGAACTTTGAGATTTAAAAATTTTAAACAACATTTTAACTATGGCAAAAGATATAAAATTTGATATTGAAGCACGCGACGGATTAAAGCGCGGTGTTGATGCATTGGCAAATGCAGTTAAAGTAACCTTAGGACCTAAGGGCAGAAACGTAATTATTGATAAATCGTTTGGAGCACCTCAAGTAACCAAAGATGGTGTTACGGTTGCCAAAGAAATCGAGCTAGAAGATGAGCTTGAAAACATGGGCGCACAAATGGTTAAGGAGGTAGCGTCCAAAACTAATGATTTGGCTGGTGATGGTACCACAACGGCAACAGTGTTAGCTCAAGCTATCGTTAAAGAAGGTCTTAAAAATGTGGCTGCTGGTGCAAATCCAATGGATTTAAAACGCGGTATTGATAAGGCGGTAGAATCTATTGTAAAAGATTTGGATAAGCAGTCTCAAAAAGTAGGAAACTCTTCTGAAAAGATAAAGCAAGTAGCCGCAATTTCTGCTAATAACGACGATACCATCGGTGACTTAATTGCAACTGCTTTTGAGAAAGTTGGTAAAGAAGGTGTAATCACAGTTGAAGAGGCAAAAGGTATGGAAACCTATGTCGACGTTGTTGAAGGTATGCAATTTGACAGAGGGTATTTATCCCCTTATTTCGTTACAGATGCGGATAAAATGATTGCTGATTTAGAGAATCCATACATTTTATTGTTCGACAAGAAGATTTCTAACTTACAAGAAATTCTTCCCATATTAGAACCTGTTGCACAGTCTGGTCGCCCATTATTAATCATCGCAGAAGATGTTGAAGGACAAGCTTTAGCAACATTGGTGGTGAATAAATTACGTGGTGGACTTAAAATCGCTGCTGTTAAAGCACCTGGTTTTGGCGATAGACGTAAAGCAATGTTAGAAGACATTGCTATCCTTACTGGTGGTGTTGTGATTTCTGAAGAAAGAGGTTTCTCTCTTGAGAACGCAGATTTAACTATGTTAGGTACTGCTGAAACAGTAACAATTGACAAAGACAACACAACTATTGTAAATGGTAACGGTAAAGCTGCTGACATAAAAGCACGAGTGAACCAAATTAAAGCACAAATCGAAACCACAACTTCTGATTATGATAAAGAGAAACTGCAAGAGCGTTTAGCTAAATTGGCTGGTGGTGTTGCTGTATTGTATGTTGGTGCTGCCTCTGAAGTCGAAATGAAAGAGAAGAAAGATCGTGTTGATGATGCCTTACATGCCACAAGAGCGGCTGTAGAAGAAGGTATCGTTGCTGGTGGTGGGGTTGCTTTGGTGAGAGCTAAAAAAACCTTAGAAAAAATCACAACGGATAATTTAGATGAAACCACAGGTGTTCAAATTGTGAATAAGGCTATTGAGGCACCTTTACGCACCATAGTAGAAAATGCTGGCGGTGAAGGTTCTGTAGTTATAAACAAAGTATTAGAAGGTAAGAAAGACTTTGGCTACGATGCTAAATCTGAGAAATATGTAGACATGCTTAAGGTTGGTATTATTGACCCTAAAAAAGTAACACGTATTGCCTTGGAGAATGCTGCCTCCGTAGCTGGTATGATTTTAACCACAGAGTGTGCTTTAGTAGACATTAAGGAAGATGCTCCTGCAATGCCTCCAATGGGCGGCGGTGGTATGCCCGGCATGATGTAAAAACATCTATTTAAATAAGAACTAGTATCAAAAAACCCTATGACTTGTGCATAGGGTTTTTTTTGATGTAAGACTAGTTCTAAGGTAATAGTTCGGCTAATTTCGTATTAAGTTCCTCTCCTCGCAGATTGCGGCCAACAACATTTCCGCTGGCATCAATGAGAAAGTTATCGGGAATACCATTTACACCATAAATCAAACCGGCCTTATTTTCTTCACTCAAATCACTTACATGTGTCCATTCTAATCCATCTTTAGCAATGGCCTCCATCCAACGGTCTTTATCCGTATCCAAAGAAACAGCAAAAATATCAAAGCCTTTTGGATGGAACATCTCATAAGTTTTTACCAAATTTGGGTTCTCTGCACGGCACGGACCACACCAAGAGGCCCAGAATTCAAGCAATGTGACTCTACCTTTTTCATCTGAAAGCTTTTTCGAATCGCCATTAACATCCAACATCGCAAAATCAACGTATGGATCTCCAATGGCAGGTTCTTTATTAAGTGTTAAATACTCTTTAATACCTTTTCCATAATTTGAGCTCTTAACTTCCTTTGTGAACTTATCATACAAGGATTGTGTAGTCGCTTTACCCCAGGTAGTCTTGTAAATATTTAAAATGTGAGCACTGACTAAGGAGTGATTATTTTCCGCTATAAATGACTTGTATATACTGTCTTCTTCTCTTTCCAAATCAAAATAGGCACCTAATAACACTTGCTTTTCCAACTTCGTCATATCTGGCCTTATGAGATTCTCTATACTGTCTTGTTGAAATCTTAGAGCTACTATTTGAGCATTCAACCGATTATCCTCTTTCTGAAGGCCTGACCCTGTAATCTCAGCCTGTTTAAATTTTCCTTTTTCGGCACTAAATGTTAGCCTGCCTGGCTCTAACCAAAGTGTAGTGTAGTCGCGTGTACCCTTAATACTTAAATAAACACTAATTGGTTCTTCTAGAGACCCTGATATGGTAAAACGCTCGTCCTTAACAATTGCAGAATCTATAGTTTTATTGGCTTCAGATATAATAACCATGGAACTATCTGGCATACCTTTCACAGTACCTAAAAGCGTGTAGGTTTTGTTCTTAGAATTGTCCACAACATCCTTAGATTCATTTTTACAGGCTAACATAGAAAGCGTCAGCGCAATTACAAAAGCAATTTTTTTCATGTTTCTATTTAATTTTATGAAATATCGCTAAACACTTACAAAAAAACAAACATAAAAAAAGCCTGAAAATTGTTTTCAGGCTTTTTTTATTTAGTTCTTTTTCATTTCTCCCTCATGATCTCTCACCACGTCCTTATCCCTATATCTGCAGCATGGGTGCACGGAATTATAAGCTTCCTCAGTAGCCTTAATTTCTTTAGTGTCGTGGCCGACATCAGCCAATTTCTGGGCTATAGTTTTTAAATTAGTTTTGTTCTCATCATAAATAAGCTGCAACTCGTGAGTGTCTATACTCCAAACTGCTGATTTTACACCTTTGGTGCGTATTGCAGCCTTTTCTATACGCTCCTTACACATACCGCAAACACCATCCACTTCCATACTTGCTTTGGCATTTTTGTTTTGTGCAACTGTTACTGTTGATATTAATAACGTAACTATTAAAATGATTTGTCTCATACTATTTATCTATTTTGTAATTCTTACTTTATTATTTTAATTTATATCGCAAACCGGCATAGTACATACTTCCAAAAATAGGCCCGTACACAAAGTTACTATCAAAATTTGAACCAAATGGATCCTCAGGACTAATTATTGGATTCGGTTGCCTTACGTTGGTTACATTTTCACCTCCTAAATATACTTCAAAATTCGATGAAAACACCTTGGTCACTTGCAAATTCAAGGTTGCAACCGTTGGAGAATTATCGGGTAATTGATATTGTTCAGGACTTAAATCCGTACTCGGAAAGCGCTGTTGTCCCAGCCAATTGTATGTAGTATCAAATTTCCACTGTGATCCATTTTCCTTTTCAGGCGTTTCATAAGATAAGTTGGCAAATATTCGATGTTGTGGGGTAAGGGGTTTATCAAGGCGCCCAGAATTATAATCAGTTTGCACGTCATAATACTTATAGGCCGTTCTCAAATCAAAACCCTCAAAAGCGTTATAATTGAATTCAAACTGAAAACTATTGGCAAAACTATCACCTTCAAGATTATAAAAATTAATCTCGAATGGATTTTCCCAATCCACAACGACTTGGTTTTGAAAATCAGTTCTATAGAAATCCAAAGTAATATCAGCCTTTCTTTCAAAGAGATTAAATCCTTGAAGGTAACTTACACCGTAATTCCATGCTATTTCCGGATCCAAGCCATAAATTTTTCCTCCAGAATTTAAGATGTTGATTTGTCTAGAACTCGAAAATAGATTTTGGTTCTCTGCAAATATATTGGCACTCCGTTTCCCTCTGCCGATAGAGGCCCGAAATGCGGATTTCTCCCAAGGCGTATATCTCAAGTGCAAACGCGGTGTTGCGAAAAAGCCCAACCTATTATGTTGATCGAAACGCAACCCTGCCGTGAGGGTGAAATTATCTAAATTGTCATAAGCATACTCAAAAAAGCCTCCTACAGAGTTCTCTGTACGCTCGTAAGGGCTCGAGTTAACCACCTCATCATAATTATCATATGTAAAACTTAGTCCCGTTTTTATCTTATGTCGAGAATCTGAAATAATACTGTTGTAGATTATGTTTGAGTAGAAACTATTATGTGTAATATCATAAAGGTTCAATCCAAAATAAGAATCTTGTTTGTGATAGCTATACGCGGTTTGAAAGCCCAAGCTTTGATAGGGCACTTCGGGATTAACATAACCTAATTTGGTGGTCACCTCAAAGCGTTCGGTATTAATTTCACTTCCCCAAAAATTTGTGGTACCTCGATCGCGTTCAGGTATAAAATCTAATTGACCGGCTTGTGTCTGGTCGTTTAAATATCTAAAATTAATGAAACTGACTAATCCTTTTTCTCCATTAGTGTATTGCCAACGGTTCATAACATTTATTTGTTTCTTTAAAGGAACATCTAAAAAGGAATCATCGTTCCTGTCAAACTTCTGGTCCCTGAGATTACCATGCACATACAATCCTGTACTCCACTTATCCGAAACTTTATGGTTAAGATGTGTGTTTAACTCAAATCTACCGTTAATACCGGCATAGGCATTTACAAAAAGCCTGTCGTCTGTCAAGGGCTTCACTAATTCCGTATTGATTTGACCGGCAATACTCTCAAAACCATTAACCACACTTCCCGAGCCTTTGGTTATTTGAATACTCTCTACCCAGGTCCCTGGAATAAAACTTAATCCATAAGCTTGAGAGGCGCCTCGTATAGCTGGCACATTCTCTGTGGTTATCAAAATATATGGTGAAGTTAGGCCTAGCATTTTTATTTGGCGTGTTCCTGAAACCGCATCTGCAAAATTCACATCAATAGAAGGGTTGGTCTCAAAACTCTCAGATAGGTTGCAACAGGCCGCCTTAAGAAGCTCATCGCTACTTACCGTAAAAGTATTTGTGGCCTTTAAATAGGATTTGGTTGTAGCCTGATTTCGTGAGATGATATTCACCGCATCTAACTCATCAGAGGCCTGTAGTATATGCCTGATATATGTGTTAGAGGTCACTGTGAGCGTATCTGTTTTAAACCCGACATAACTTATAACCAATTTATTATAGGAGAATTTATACGGCAAAGCAAACGTTCCTTCGTCGTTAGTCACAGTACCCACTGTGGACCCTAACCAATATACATTAGCCCCTGGGAGCGGCATTTCTTTTGAACTACTGCTTTCTAAAACAATACCTTCTAATAGATCTTGTGAGGACAGAACCATTGGAGCCCATATGAAAATAAATAAGAGTTTTCTCATAAGGCATAGGTTTTTATCAGCATTAATATTGCCATTGCTATCATTATACTATTCTCTATAAACGTGGCTTTTGTCATGGGTAAGTCTAATACGGACCCCAAACATGCACATTGAATAGATTTTTTATCTAATAGCGTTTTAGTAACACCATATGTCGTGATTCCCAAAACAATCAGCGTTAAGACTAAAGCGATTTCCACTTTATAGCGCATTAAGAACAATAGGCCCAGTCCTAGTTCTATAAAGGGATATACCGTTCCGTAGACCAAAACCTTTTTTGCTAGAGGATCGTACATCCTGAAACTTTGGGCAAATCCACTGATGTCTAAAAATTTAAAAAAGCTAAAAATAATATAAAACAAACCCATGAAATCCAGCATAAATGCGCTGATATTCCAAAAATCTAAATTCAACAAAACAGAAGTTATTAAAATGTATCCAAAAATTAGAAATAGCGGAAACAATTGCTTCAGCTCACTCTTTTCTGATTTACTTTGATTTTGCGAACTACTGCCAAAGACATTGGTTTTTGTTTGTTCTGAAATTTTGTATTTTTCTGATAATGCATTTTGAAGGGTTTCTATATCCAAATGCTTTGTCATTTCTAAAGTGACCTCATGATCTTCGAGGTTTGCAGAAGCAGTTTTTATGGCTTCTAAGGAGGAAAGGGATGATTCAACTGCAGCTTTACAACCACTGCAGGTCATACCAGAAATATTATATGTATGTATCATTTTATTGTTTTTGAAATATTAGTATTTACGCCATAGAGTGACGCTTTTAAAATACAGACATTTCAAAAAATCAAATTAGATAAACCTCATCTAAAAGCTGTATGTCCTTTATGAGGTTGGGGGGAGAATAATACCTATGTGGAATGGTTTCTTTAGGTAGACTATTTATAGTAAGGGAATAAGTGTAAAGGAAGATGGCTAGAACAGGCTGTAAATCTAAATCTAACTTTTGAAATTCAGAAGTGTTTAATTTGTCTTGACCTTCTACCACATCAACAACGTCCTCACAACAAGGTTTCTTAACAAGGTCATCTTTTTCATTATTCATTCCGCTACATTTCTGTACTTTTGAGAATATAGCTTTATCTACTAAATTATTTCCACAGTAGTGCTTTTCAATAGTGAAAGACATTGTTGAAAACAGCACCAATACGGATAGTGCCAATGAAATTGTTTTATATAGAAGTAACTTATTCACAAAGCAAAATTACAAAATAAATGTTTAGGTACTAAGAGTTTACCAAAGCCTTAACGATTTAGTCTGTAATAGTAAAAGGCTGGCAAAAGAAGAATGAGCAATATAGGCTGAATTAAAAATCGCCTAATATTAAAAAACAAATAGTAATCCTCTTGTTTAGGATTAATGACAAAATAAAGGAAAGGAATCAACATAAGAACATAAGCTACGGCATAAATTAATGAAGAAAACCTAAGGATGTTCTTATCCTTAAAGACCATAAAAATAATTCCTAAGGAACAAATAGTGTTCATTAAAAACCTGAGACTTGTAAAAAATACTAATTTGGCCACTTCTCGTCTTGGGCTGTCTACATACAGATAATCGTTTTCAAAAAAGGTTAAATAGGGGTCGTAAAAGAGTTGGTCTTCAAACGCCCTTATTAAAACCAAGAAAAGCAAAAGAATACTAATGATACTATATCTGAGGATCTTAGACATTGGCTTTAAGTTTGGTAAAACGGTTTACCCAAACCATCCATAACAAGAACACAGTACCGTAAATAAGCAATGGAAATATGACCGTATGTAGAATTTCGCGTCGCCAAGGATAATGGTAAAGGCCAACCGAAAGAATGGCAATTCTGAGGAGATTAAAAGCATAAATAAGTATACTACCAGCAAAACAGTATAGCAGTGTGGCTTTTAATTTACCAGCAAAGGCAACAATAAAGGATACAAATAAAATTATAATGCTTAAGGCATTGCAACCCTCAACGACCCTAGCTACATATTTGCCATTAATAATAATCTTCATCGAGGGTTCATTTGCGTGAGCCGCAATTTTTGTGTTATAACCTATGCCATTCAATAGGGATTCCGTTTGGCGCGCCACTAAATTTGTCATGAAGTCAGGATAATACATAGAGCCATCTGATAAAGATAAGTACCATCCGTAGGCCAAGGTAAGACTCGTATACACCGCTATAAATGTGATTATAAAACGGAATACCAGCTTGTATTTAACGAATAATGATTTCAAAAAATCAGAACAATGTTAGTTTGATGTTAAATTTATGAAAACGACATTTCAAAACAGCTGTATTTAGATACTTTTACCAAAAAAATTTATTCATGACCCTGCAAGAACTAAAACCTAGGATAAAGTCAATTATTGCACTTAAAAAGAAAACAGTAGACGAGCGTCTTTTAAGTATATGCGAGCTTCTTGAGGCAAATGTAGCCTATTACAATTGGGTTGGTTTTTATTTTAAAAATGGAGACAAGGATGAACTTAAATTAGGACCTTATGTGGGCGCACCCACCGACCATACCATAATCCCTTTCGGCAAAGGCATTTGCGGTCAAGTTGCGGTTAGCAACAAAAACTTTGTAGTACCAGATGTATCGGCTCAAGATAATTATATTGCCTGTAGCATATCAGTTAAGGCAGAAATTGTAGTTCCTATCTTTATAAACGGAGACAATATTGGTCAAATTGATATTGATTCAAACACACCAGACCCTTTTACGGAAGATGATGAGCGTTTTTTAGAGTATGTCTGTAAGCAAGTGGCTAAGCTAATAGATGAGGAAAACTATATGCTGACCTTTTAGAAACCTGTTCTAATAGCCTCAACGGGATCCAATCGTGAAGCTGAAATTGCGGGCACTACACCAGCTAATAGTCCTATAAAGGAAGATATTGAGAGTCCAATTAGCATATTTTTAAATGACAATACAAATTCAAACTCATCGGCCAATGAAGAGGCAACCATAGTTGCTAATCCAACCATAATCAAACCAACAAGCCCTCCTAAAACCGCCAAAATCACAGCTTCAAATAGAAATTGAAATAAAATAAATTTATTTTTAGCACCTAATGACTTTTGAATTCCAATGATATTAGTGCGCTCCTTCACACTCACAAACATTATATTAGCGATACCAAAGCCTCCCACCAATAGGGAAAATCCACTGATCACCCAACCAATAACATTCAAGCTACTAATAATACCGTCAACTAAGGATTGGAGCCCTTCAACCGCACTTATAAAGAACGGCGAAATTTCATCTGGCTTTATACCTCTTTTATTTCTGAGCAATTGCGTTATTTCAGCTTTTAAGATATCCGGATTTACACCGTCTTGGGGTTTTATGATCACAAAGGGAATAATAGAACGTTTATTCTCGCCAAATTGATTTCTTACAAAATTCACTGGAATAAAAACAGAGATATCATTACTGTCACCAAAAAGAGCCGAGCCTTCCTTTTTGACTACCCCTATTACAGTAAATCGTTGGCCATAAAGCCGTATCTTTTTGCCTAGAGGATTAACCTCACCAAAGAGTGAATTTGCAATCTCAGACCCAATAACAACAACAGACCTACCCGAATTAGACTCAACTTCATTGAAAAAACGGCCACTCTCAAATTCTAGGCGTTGAATATCTTCAAACTCATAAGATACAGCCACAGTATTGACGTTATCCACTAATTCAGACTCATATCGGATACGTTCACGCTGAACAAATAACTGGAAGGCCATATGCTCAACATCGGCCAAAGCTGATTTTAAATAGCGGTACTCTGAATATGATATTTGTTTAAATTGCTCACGCTTCCATTTGGGAACATCAGTTGGGCTGAAGGTGAAATGTGATAAGTACATGGTATTACTCTCCAAAGCATTTAATTTAGATTTAATGTTTCTGTCCAAGGAGTCCACTGCCGCGAGTACTGCTATTATTGAAAAAATACCAATAGTAACACCTAGTAGCGTCAAGAAGGTTCGCAACCTATTGTTTGCAAGTGCATTTAACGCAAAAGAAAAACTTTCCTTAAAAAGTCTTAGGTAAACTAGCATATCGCATTTTTTACAATAATAAAGATAATGGCTTTATTAACGTAATATGTTACAGAAAAGCTAAAAATAAAAATTGACTTATATTCCTGATCGTATAGCTTCTACAGGATCTAATCGCGATGCGGTCAAGGCTGGAATAACTCCAGAAACCAAGCCGATAAACGTTGAAATTCCTAAACCAATACAAATATTTGTGAAAGAAAGGACAAACTTAAAATCATCTAGAGCTAAGGTGGATATTATCGTAATCAACCAAACCAAAATCAATCCAACTAAGCCACCAAGAAGCGCAAGGATAATGGCTTCAAATAAGAATTGAAACAAAATAAATTTATTTTTAGCCCCAAGCGCCTTTTGTATTCCTATAATATTGGTTCGCTCCTTTACGCTGACAAACATAATATTGGCAATACCAAAGCCTCCTACCAAAAGTGAAAAACCGCTGAGCATCCAACCTATAACATTCAAACTAGCAATGATACTATCAATGATATTAACAAAACCAGACAGCCTTGATAGAAAGAAGTCACTAATATCGCCTGCTTTTACACCTCTGTGTACCCTAAATTTTTGTTCTAGTACCTGCTCAAAGGCATCAATATCTACATTCGCCGTAGGCTTAATCACAATAGCTGTTGGATAACCTGTTTTGCCAGTGTTTATTATACCGCGGACAAAGTTTACTGGCATGTAAGCAGTGTCATCAGGCGAATCACCTATAGCATCACCAAATTTCTGCAAAACGCCTATAACTCTTAATTTACGTCCAAAAATACGGATTTGCTTTCCTATAGGTTCTTCTTGACCGAAAAGGTTCTCAGCCAATCTATAACCTATAACAACCACTGGAGCACCCGTTTCCGATTCTAGTTCTGTGTAAAAACGACCCTTATCCAATTTTAAACGTTCTATAGCATAAATCCCGTGGGTTACTGCACCTATATTTACCCCACTTATTGTTTCCGCTTGGTAACGAACGGTCTCTCTAATACCAAAAATGCTATAAGCCGTTTCTTCAACGTCGGAAATATTTTTTCTTATAAACTTATAATCGTCATATGAAATTGGCTCAAAGTTATCGCGTTTCCATTTGGGAACATCGGTTGGACCAAATGAAATTGTCATTAAATACATCGTATTGGTATCAATACCATCTAGATTTTCACGAATACTTCTATCTAACGAATCTACCGCTGCCAAAACCGCAATTATGGAAAATATACCTACCGTCACTCCCAAAAGAGAAAGAAATGTCCTGAGCCTATTATTGTTGAGAGCGGTTAAGGCAAAAGAAAAACTTTCTTTTATTAACCTAAGATAAACCAACATGTCATAATATTTAATCGCGATTAAAGAATTAGACGTTGTCAACAATTCATTGTTACAAAAAACTTGAACAAACTGCCTAAATGAGCGATAATTTGTTTTTGATTATACGTATTTTTGCCGCATAAATTTCACAAGACCATATCATGACTGAAAAGACCATTTCATCTGCACTTATTTCTGTATTTAGCAAAGATGGACTCGCCCCAATTGTTAAGAAATTGAATGACTTAAATGTGACCATTTATTCTACTGGGGGAACTGAAAAATTCATCAGGGATTTGGGCATCGATGTTGTACCCGTAGAAGACGTAACTTCGTATCCATCTATACTTGGCGGTAGGGTTAAGACCTTACACCCAAAGGTGTTTGGTGGTATTTTAAACAGACAAGACCATTCGGGTGATATTGCCGAATTGGCAGAATTTGAAATTCCACAAATTGATTTGGTTATAGTGGATTTATATCCGTTTGAAAAAACAGTAGCTTCTGGTGCAAGTGACCAAGATATTATCGAGAAAATTGATATAGGAGGTATTTCCTTGATTAGGGCAGCCGCTAAAAATTATGCCGATGTACTTTGCGTCTCTTCGGTTGAGGAGTATTCTGAATTATTGGAATTACTTGAAGAAAAACATGGCGTCACCTCGAGTGAGGACCGTAAGCTGTTTGCCGCTAAAGCGTTCAACGTTTCCTCGCATTATGACACGGCCATATTCAATTATTTTAACAATGACCACAAGATAGCCGCTTTAAAAGTAAGCGAAACTAATGGCAAGGTTTTGCGCTATGGCGAAAACCCACATCAAAAAGGCTTTTTCTACGGCGATTTTGAGGCAATGTTCACCAAGCTTTACGGAAAGGAGTTGAGCTACAATAACCTTTTGGATGTTGACGCCGCTGTTAACCTTATTTCAGAATTTAAAAACGAAGACCCAACTTTTGCCGTATTAAAGCATAACAATGCTTGTGGGTTTGCACAACGCAAGACAGTTCAACAAGCTTATATTGATGCACTTGCAGGAGACCCGGTATCCGCTTTTGGCGGTATTTTAATATCGAACACGCAGATTGACAAATCAACAGCAGAAGAAATACACAAGCTGTTCTGCGAAGTGGTTATTTCACCATCTTTCACTCCGGATGCCTTAGAAATTTTGAAGGGCAAAAAGAACAGAATCTTATTGGTTCTTAATGATGTTGAATTGCCAAAAACTACAGTAAGAACCTGCTTAAATGGCATACTTGTTCAAGAGAGAGATAATAAAACAGACGCGCTAGAGGATTTAAAAACAGTAACAAATAAAGCAGCTACAAATACAGAATTGGAGGATTTAATATTTGCATCCAAAATTTGTAAACACACCAAATCCAATACTATAGTATTAGCTAAAAACAAACAGCTTTGCGCTAGTGGTACCGGACAAACCAGTCGTGTTGATGCACTTAATCAGGCTATACATAAGGCTAAATCCTTTGGTTTTGACCTTAATGGTGCTGTAATGGCAAGTGATGCTTTTTTTCCATTTCCAGATTGTGTTGAGATTGCTGATAAAGCTGGCATAACAGCTATTATTCAACCAGGAGGCTCAATTAAAGACGAATTGAGCATTGATTATTGCAACGCAAACAACCTGGCCATGGTATTTACCGGAACAAGACATTTTAAACATTAATGCTAATGCTCTTACAAGCGGATAGATTTATTTCCTAAGCATATATTTATAGAAAAAAAATAGGCAATACACATCCATAGTAAGAGAATTATCGTATAATTGATTACATTTACGACACGTCGCTAATGACGGACTGAAATAACCCAAATAATTAAAAGTAGCCCATGGGATTTTTTGATTTCTTAACTGAAGAAATAGCCATAGACCTAGGAACGGCAAATACCCTTATAATCCATAACGACAAAGTAGTAGTTGATAACCCTTCAATTGTTGCTAGAGACCGCATCAGTGGAAAAATAATTGCTGTCGGTAAAGAGGCCAACATGATGCAGGGAAAAACCCATGAAAATATAAAAACCATCCGTCCTTTGAAAGATGGGGTAATTGCAGATTTTGATGCGTCTGAGCAAATGATTAGCTTATTCATCAAAAATATTCCAGCACTTAAAAAGAAGTTTTTCAATCCTGCCTTAAGAATGGTCGTATGTATTCCTTCAGGAATTACGGAAGTTGAAATGCGTGCTGTTAAGGAATCTTGTGAGCGTGTTAATGGAAAAGAAGTTTACCTTATACATGAACCGATGGCTGCAGCTATTGGTATTGGCGTAGATATTATGCAGCCCAAAGGTAATATGATTGTCGATATAGGTGGTGGTACAACAGAAATTGCCGTCATCGCCCTTGGTGGTATTGTTTGCGACAAATCGGTAAAAGTAGCGGGTGACGTATTTACTAATGATATTATTTATTACATGCGTACCCAACATAATCTGTATGTTGGCGATCGAACTGCTGAGAAGATAAAAATTCAGATTGGTGCCGCCACAGAAGATTTAGAGTTACCTCCTGAGGATATGAGTGTTCAAGGACGCGATCTGTTAACGGGAAAACCAAAGCAGGTTCAGATTTCTTATCGTGAAATAGCTAAAGCTCTGGATAAATCTATTTTAAGAATTGAGGACTCCGTAATGGAAACCTTGTCACAAACACCTCCAGAATTAGCTGCTGATATCTACAATACCGGTATTTATTTGGCAGGTGGAGGCTCAATGCTGAGAGGCTTAGACAAGCGTCTCTCACAAAAAACAGACCTACCTGTTTATATTGCTGAAGACCCGCTAAGGGCAGTTGTAAGAGGTACGGGAATAGTGCTTAAAAATTTAGCTAAATACAAAAGCGTATTGATTAAATAAGAAGTAAATAATGCAACAAATATTCAATTTTGTTATAAGAAACAAAACTTTTCTGTTGTTTTTATTACTTTTTTGTATCTCGCTAGGCTTTACCATTCAATCGCACTCCTACCATAAAAGTACATTTATTAATTCAGCTAATGCCCTAACAGGTGGCGTATATGGTACCGTAAATTCAATTGATGAATACTTTGGATTAAAGGACCAAAACGAGCTCTTATTAGAAGAAAACCGGCGATTAAGAAGGCAACTCTTGAATATTCCTAGTGCATCAGACTCGTCTTATATAGACACATCTTATTCTAAAGTTCCTTATAGGATTACCTCAGCTGAAGTATATAAGAATAGTTATTCTCGAATGAACAACTACCTAACCCTTAATAAAGGAAAGAACGATAGTATAAAACAAGATTTTGGCGTTATTACTTCAAATGGAATTGTTGGTATTATAGACAATACATCAAATAACTATTCGAGGGTACTCTCTATTCTCAATAAAAAAAGTAGGATAAATGCCAAGCTAAAAAATACAAATCATATCGGTTCCTTAACTTGGGACGGAAAATCTTCCCAATTTACTCAACTCATAGACGTCTCTAATTTTGCCCCAATTAAAGTTGGAGATACAATTGTTACTGGGGGGCAATCTGCTATTTTCCCTAAAGGCATCAATATAGGTGTTATTGATGACTTTAAGACGGATATAGGAGGGGACACTTACATTATTCAAGTAAAGTTGTTCAATGACATGACCAATATCGGGGCCGTTTACATTATCGAAAATTTAGACAAGGAAGAGATAAAATCCTTAGAAATGATGACAGATGACTAGCACTGTAGGCATACACACAATTAGATTTATCGTTTTATTGCTAGTTCAGGTAGTTATCTGTAATAATATAAACTTTTTGGGCTATATCAACCCCTATATCTACATTATATTTATTTTCTTATTTCCTATACGAGATAATAGATTAACGCTGCTCTTGTTAAGTTTTTTATTGGGTCTCTTTATTGATATGTTTTCTGATTCAGGAGGCGTTCATGCAGCGGCGTCAGTTGTCTTAGCCTATGCCAGGCCCGTTCTGCTTAAAACATCGTTTGGTATGTTGTACGAACATCAAAGTGTAAAATTTACTACCACCGATATAGGCAGTCTTTTTACCTATATAACCTTTGGCACACTAATACATCACTTGACATTATTTTCTCTAGAGATTTTTAACATATCTAGTATACTGTTAATTCTTAAAAAGACGTTATTCTCAAGTACCTTCACTATTATTGTGAGCATTTTAATAATTATTCTCTTTAGTCGAAATCGAAAATGAGAAAATTACTTCTTTTTATATCTGTCATTTTTGTTGGTCTCGTTTTCATGGCCCGTTTGTTTTATCTCCAAGTATACAGTAGTGATGCTTACAGTATTCTTGATGATACCGCAATTAGAAAGGTGTACAATTATCCTAAACGCGGTTATGTCTATGACAGAAATGGCAAGCTCCTTGTCGCCAATCAGCCTTCCTACGATGTTATGGTTATACCCAGAGACGTAGAACCTTTAGACAGTTCAGACCTTCAGGAGTTTTGCGGGTTGTTAAAAATTACTGAGGAAGAGTATAGACAAAAACTTGAAAGAGCACGAAATTATTCGCCTAGACTACCCTCGCCTTTTGTACCGCAACTTTCAAAAAAAGATTATGCCGTACTACAGGAAAAAATGTGGAAATATGAAGGTTTTTACATTCAAAAAAGATCCCTTAGATCTTATCAAACCACAATTGGGGCTAATGTTCTTGGTGATATCGGTGAGGTAAATAGACAGATTATTGCCCGGCAACCTTACTACAAATTAGGTGACCTGATTGGCAAACAAGGGGTAGAGAAAACCTACGAAAATACATTAAGAGGTATAAAAGGTGTTAAGTTTATTCAAAAAGACCGTTTCAATAAAGATATAGGTCCTTATAAGGAGGGTAGATTTGACACCCTTCCTAGACCCGGAAGAGATATTTCCATCACTATAGACTCTCAATTACAAGCCTATGGTGAATTATTGATGAGAAATAAACGTGGCGGAATTATAGCCATTGAACCGAGTTCCGGGGAAATTTTGGCTATGGTCTCAGGACCTTCATATAATCCTAATCTACTAGTAGGAAGAGACCGTTCTAAAAATTTTTCAAAATTATACAACGACAGCATTGCCAAGCCTCTTTTTGATCGAGGCCTGCAAGCCATGTATCCACCTGGTTCACCTTTTAAAACTTTAAATGCCTTAATAGCTCTGCAAGAAGGTGTAATTACCACAGAAGAACGCTTTAGCTGTTCTATGGGGTATCGCTATGGGAATAGAAGAATGGGCTGTCATGCCCATAGAAGTCCAGTAAATATGAACATTGGTATTTACGAATCCTGCAACGCCTATTTTGCAAATACCTACAGAAGAATTATAGATAAATATGATACGCCAGCAGAAGGTATGGACAAATGGAGTAATCATGTACAAAGTTTTGGCTTAGGTGACTATTTAAATAATGATTTGTCCGTAGGTCAGCCTGGAAAAATACCTACCGCAAAGACCTATGATATGGCATATGGTAAAAATAGGTGGTATACCACTTTTACCATTTCTAATGCTATAGGACAAGGTGAGGTATTGGCAACGCCAATTCAATTAGCTAATATGGCTGCGGCTATTGGAAATCGAGGCTATTATTACACACCACATATTATAAAAAAGATTGAGGGCGATACCATCCCCTTAAAATTTACCACACCAAAATACACTACTATAGACAAACAACACTTTGAACCCGTGGTACAGGGTATGTTTGATGTTTACAATAAGGGTACAGCGAAGTACCTTCAGGTGCCAGGTATTGAAATCTGTGGTAAAACAGGAACGGCCGAAAACTACGCCATCATTGATAGTGTTAAAACTCAATTAACCGATCACTCCATTTTTGTAGCCTTTGCGCCAAAAGATAACCCAACCATAGCCCTTGCTGTATTCGTTGAAAACGGGTATTACGGAAGTCGGTTTGCAGGTAGAATGGCTAGTTTAATGATAGAACGTTATATAAAAGGCAAGATTACTCGAACGGATTTTGAAGATTTTGTATTAAAACACACCTTGGAACATGAATATGAAAAACCTTACTCTAACGAGCCCTTTGGCATAAACAGGCAAACCACTCTAGAAACGGTTTCTGAAGAAGAATATCGTACAATTCAGAATATAAAGGCCAATATTTCAAAGTCTTAATCTATGCTTAGAGAAAACCAAAGACGATTTAAATTTGATTGGCTCACTATCATTCTATTTTTACTCTTAGTTACTTTTGGTTACCTTAATATATTGTCAGCTTCTCATGAAGGCGAAATTCAGAGCTACTTCGACACCTCTCAACTCTATGGCAAACAACTTGTTTTCGTAGGGCTTTCATTTATTTTAATTATCCTAATTCTGTCCCTGGAGGCCAAATTTTACGAGCGGTTTGGCAGTGTTATATATCTCGTCTCCATACTTTCCCTTTTGGGCTTGTTTATTTTTGGAAAGGAAATCAATGGCGCAAGGTCTTGGTACGCCATTGGTAGCATGACGATTCAGCCAAGTGAGTTTGCAAAGTTTGCTACTGCCCTAGCCGTTGCTAAATACATTAGTGATTTGCAAACCAATATGAAAACCATAAAAGATCAGTTGCGGGTTGCAGCTATTATTTTTGTGCCAGCAGCTCTGATTCTACTTCAAAACGACGCAGGAAGTACCATAGTTTACTCAGCGTTCTTTTTTGTATTTTACAGAGAAGGCTTACAGCAGGTTTATTTGATTATGGCATTCTCACTAATTATTCTAGCTGTATTAGCCTTAAAATATGGTATAGCTATTACTGGCATCGTAACTGCAATAGTCTTATTAGCAAGATATTTCCTCCGGAGAAAGAAACGTGCTTCTATCATTCAATATATTGCCGTTCTAGCCGCCTCAGTCCTATTTTCTTATGGGGTAAATTCTTTTTATGAACACGGCTTAAAACCTCATCAACAAAATAGGATTAGTCTGTGGTTACGTCTTGAAAAAGATCCTGATAAACTCGAAAAAATGAAAAAGGCAGAGGCTTATAATCTCATTCAATCAGAACAAGCCATTGGGTCTGGAGGTTGGACCGGCAAAGGGTTTCTTCAAGGCACAAGAACCACAGGAAAATTTGTGCCAGAACAGGAAACCGATTATATTTTTAGTACTGTTGGAGAAGAGTGGGGATTTTTGGGAAGTAGTTTTGTCGTTATTTTATTTGTGGCTTTAATTATTAGGATATTGTTCTTAGCCGAATCTCAAAAATCTCAATTTAGTCGTGTATATGGCTACGGCGTAGCTTCTATCTTTTTTGTTCACTTTACCATAAACGTGGGCATGGTTATGGGACTTATACCTACCGTAGGCATCCCTTTACCCTTTTTTAGCTATGGAGGTTCTGGCCTATGGGGCTTTACCATTTTGTTATTTATCTTCATTAAATTAGACAGTAATAAGATAAATGAGTGGTAAAGAAAAAAGGATAGTATTGGTAAAACTATCCTTTTTTTTAAACCGTTTAGTAAGGTATCCTATCGATATTCACATAATAGATATCTAACTCGTACCTAATCTCATTCAAAACTATTATGAAATTGCCAAAATCTATATTTAAAACATTATATCCCAAGGCTTACGCGAAGCCTTGGGATATAAATTAATATTCATAACGCTTTAATTACTGACCTTGGCCTAAGGAATATCCTCTTACACCGTCAAAAGTATAAAGGTTCTCCGTCTTAATGGTATCAATACCATTTTCAACACCTTTGGTCAATACCTCAATAATATCCTCTTTCGATGCTTTCTTACCATCAACTGCACTAAAGCGACATCTCCAGTGATCTGTGCAAAAGGTTTCGTCAAAACCATTCGGCCAAACTTTTACACCTCTATTGGTTATCATTGTCAAGTTAAGCACGTCAGTATTCATTTCTTGCAATTTCGCTCCAATAATATCGGGATCTGTTCCTTCCCAATCTACGAAAACGTCAACACCTACTAGCACTTTTTCAGCTCTTGGCCTACGTTTATGCTTAGGGATTTCTATTGCTCCCGCATTTTTGTATTCTACTTTTTTAAGGTGTTGAGGCACCTGTCCTAGGTTTGCAATAACAGCATCGGCAAATTCTTTGGTTCCTACTTTCTTGGTGCTTACCTTTTCGTCATAGACATCGTAGGTATGAATACCATCTTCCATGGTTTTCAACCAAGCATTTTGAACTTTCGCTGCAATATCAGATTGCCCAATGTGTTGTAACATTAAAATAGCTCCTTGTAACAAACCTGATGGGTTTGCCATATTCTGACCTGCCCTTCTAGGTGCCGAACCATGAATAGCTTCAAACATAGCATGATCGTGACCAATATTTGAAGAACCTGCTAATCCTACAGAACCTGTAATCTGGGCAGCAACATCAGACAAGATATCACCATATAAATTAGGCATAACAATAACGTCAAATACCTCAGGCGTATCAGCTAATTTTGCTGCACCAATGTCAACAATCCAGTGTTCGTTCTCAATTTCTGGATATTTTGCTGCTATTTCATCAAAGACCTTATGGAACAAACCATCGGTTTGTTTCATAATATTATCTTTTGTAAAACAGGTTACTTTTTTTCTACCAAACTTTTTGGCGTACTCAAAAGCATAGGTTATAATTTTTTCACACCCTGGGCGGCTAATTAATTTTAAACATTGCACCACCTCATCCGTTTGTTGATGCTCGATACCAGCATATAAATCTTCTTCATTCTCTCTTACAATAACTACATCCATCTCAGGGTGTTTCGTAGAAATATAAGGGTAAAGACTCTTACACGGTCTAACATTAGCAAAAAGACCTAGTGTTTTACGTGTTGTTACATTCAAACTTTTATAACCACCACCTTGAGGAGTTGTTATGGGTGCTTTAAGGAAAATCTTGTTTCGTCTAATGGTTTCCCATGCTTCTTTAGAAATTCCTGCGGTGTTACCAGCTAAATAGACCTTTTCACCTACATCAATTTCATCAATGTCTAGTTGCGCTCCAGCTGCTTTTAAAATACGTAATGTGGCATCCATTATTTCTGGGCCGATACCATCGCCTTTAGCTACTGTGATTTTTGTCATAGGGTTGTTGTTTTATAATTGCAAAGATGCATATCATTTTTCATTTGTCCTTAAATATGATATGTATAAATGAAAATTATAGTTAAAAATTTATTTAATTACTCTTCTTTTATTTATAGTTGAACTAATCTAAATATTAGCTTGTTAAACTTTTCAAACTGCTCATAAGTGTTTCAATTTTCGCCAAGGCATCTGCTTCCTTCTGGCGCTCTATCTCAACAACTTTCTCAGGAGCATTATCAACGAAACGTTGATTAGATAACTTTTTTTGTACAGCTTTTAAAAAACCTTGGGTATAATCAAGCTCCTCTTGCAGCTTTTTAAGTTCAGACTCAATATCAACACTTTCATTCATCGGTATAAAATATTCATTTGATTTTACACGAAATGTCATAGCACTATCTATTGGCTGCATAGTATATTCTAAATCATTGATATTTCCAAGTTTTTTGATGACTTCATCATACGTTGTTGATATTTTTTCATTGTTGATTACATGCAATGCAATTGGCTCCTTAAAGGAAATATTCTTTTCCTTTCTTATGGTTCTAACACCCGAAACTACATCTTTGGCAAAATCAAACTCAAAAATTGCCTTTTCATCAATAGACTCAAATATTGGCCATTTAGATACAATTAAGGCATGCTCTGGTTTACGATCTTTTAAGTAATGCCATATCTCTTCGGTTAAAAACGGCATAAAAGGATGAAGTATTTTTAGTAAATCTTCTAGAATTTTAATGGCCGAGCCCAAGGTATGGACATCTATGGGATGTTGGTATGCTGGTTTAATGATTTCTAGCAGCCACGAGGCAAAATCATCCCATATAAGTTTATACGTGGCCATTAAGGCATCGCTTAACCTATATTTGCTGTAATGCTCTTCTATTTCTAAGATTGTTTTCTGAAATTTAGATTCAAACCAAAGTATGGCCACCTTACTTGATTCAGGCTGCTCTATCGACTCATCTATTTCCCAACCTTTAATCAACCTAAACGCATTCCAAATCTTATTGGCAAATTGTTTGCCCTGTTGACAGAGGGTCTCATCAAATAATAAATCATTACCTGCTGCCGAACTCAATAATAAGCCAACCCTTACGCCGTCTGCGCCATAAGCTTCAATTAACTTAAGAGCATCTGGTGAATTACCAAGAGATTTAGACATTTTTCGTCTTTGCTTATCCCTAACAAGACCTGTTAAATAAACATTTTCGAACGGTTTTTCACCTCTAAATTCGTAGCCAGCTACAATCATACGTGCTACCCAAAAGAACAAGATATCTGGACCTGTGACCAGATCATTGGTAGGGTAATAGTAATTAATTTCATCATTCTCCGGATTTCTAATACCATCAAATACGCTAATGGGCCACAACCAAGACGAAAACCAAGTGTCTAAGACATCAGAATCTTGTTTTAAATCCGTTATTTTAAGATCTGGATTAGAAGATTTTTTTCTTGCTTCGGTTAGGGCTTCCTCTGCCGTTTCAGCAACCACAAAGTCATTTTCACCATCTCCGAAATAATAAGCAGGTATTTGTTGCCCCCATATTAGCTGTCTCGAAATGTTCCAGTCGCGGACATTCTCCATCCAGTGCCGATAGGTATTTTCGAATTTCTTTGGGAAAAGCTTAACATCACCTGTCTTTAACACTGCATCTATGGCAGGTTTTGCCAGATTGTCCATCTTTAAAAACCACTGATCACTGAGTCTAGGCTCAATAATCGCCTTAGTACGTTCTGAAATGCCTACGCGGTTAGTGTAATCCTCAACTTTTACCAATGCTCCGACAGCTTCAAGTTCTTTAACTATTTGTTTTCTGACCTCAAAACGATCTTTCCCTTCATAATGCAGACCATTACTATTTAAAGTAGCATCATCATTAAAAATATCGATAACCTCCAAGTTATGTTTTTCTCCTAAAACCTTGTCATTTTCATCATGTGCTGGAGTTACCTTCAAACAACCTGTCCCAAATTCTAAATCTACATAGTCATCCTCAATTATGGGTACAACCCTATTACATATGGGAACAATGGCCCGTTTGCCCTTTATTTGCGTATAACGTTCATCATTGGGGTTAATACAGATGGCGGTATCACCTAGCAAGGTTTCCGGTCTAGTAGTGGCTATGGTAAGCATATCTAGACTTTCCTCAATTTTGTAATTAATATAATATAGTTTTCCCTGCTTTTCTATGTATTCTACCTCTTCATCCGACAACGTGGTCTTAGCCTCTGGGTCCCAATTTACCATACGATATCCTCTGTAGATGAGACCCTTATTAAATAAATTAACGAATACCTTTATAACGGCCTCTGACATATCTTCGTCTAAGGTAAACTTAGTTCTGTGCCAATCACATGAACAACCCAATTTCTTAAGTTGCTCAAGTATAACACCACCATATTGTTCTTTCCACTCCCATGCATGTTCTAAAAACTCTTCTCTAGACAAATCATTCTTGTCTATACCTTGACTTTTCAATTTAGCCACCACCTTAGCCTCAGTTGCAATTGAGGCATGGTCTGTTCCAGGCACCCAACAGGCATTTTTACCTAATAACCGTGCTCTTCTAATAAGTACATCTTGAATAGTATTGTTGAGCATGTGACCCATATGCAAAACGCCAGTAACATTAGGTGGAGGTATAACAATGGTATAGGGCTCCCTTTTATCTGGAACTGAGTGAAAAAAATCATGTTTTAGCCAATAGTCATACCACTTTTGCTCTACTGCCAGGGCGTTATATTTTGATGGAATCTCCATATTTTGGTATTGTTTTTGCATACTAGCTGACAAAAGTACTTATATTTCTTTTTTTGAAAAATTAATTGGATTGCTAATATTTGGAATAATGGTGGATTTCTGTTAAATGCAATGCATTACGTCTAATTAATTTTGTTCACATAAAAAAAGTAAGTAGTTTTAACCTATCAATTTAAATTAAATATGATGAAAAATTTAATAGCAGTTTTATTTATTGGCCTATTAGGATTCGCGTCTTTTGCGCAAGAAAAGGTAGCCAAGATTGAATTCAAAACCGATGTTATTGACTATGGAACCATTGAAAAAGGTTCTAATGGTGTAAGAGTATTCGAATTTACCAATACCGGAAATGCACCCTTAATTATTTCAAATGTCAAGTCTACTTGTGGCTGTACGGTACCAAAAAAACCCGAAGGACCTATAATGCCGGGAGAGACTGGTGAAATACAGGTTAAGTATGATACCAATAGGGTGAACCCTATTCGTAAGACCATAACGGTATTCTCTAACGCTGAAACACCTACCGTTGCCTTAAAAATTAAAGGATTAGTGGTAGACTCAAATAAAACGAGTGTCCTAGAAAAGAAAACTAAAAGCATGATTGAGCAGTAATGCTCTGTCATAAACTAGAATATTGAGCCCTCAATTTGAGGGCTCAATTTGTTTAAACACATCATCTAGCTCAAACTTAAAGTACATTTCAACGCCATTGCGTTCAATTCGTAGTCGGACAATCTTTCCAAGCTTATCGTGAAAAATCTCATTAATCTCTGATAATTCATATTCATAGGCTTTCTTATTATTCACTGCCAATAAGACATCACCTGTTCGTAAACCTACTTTAAATGCATTGGAAGATTCCCTTATTTCAACAATTTTATAGATAGGCTTTATGGATGTCATATAATTAACTCTTGGATTTATCTGTAAGGCGTTGTTGTCATTTCTTCCCACATGACGTATAATCTTGATTTCTTCCTTCACGAACATTAATCCGTGATATTCCACAACAATGCCACTATTGTTATAAGTAAATGGTGCTTTAAAATTTCTATTCTTTCTTAGAAAAATTTGGTTGCCATTGTAATCAATGAAATGATTAAATCGTTTTAGAATATTCCCTCCTAGGGAACCATTTCGCTCTTTATATATTTTATCCTTATCAATAGAAGCTGAGTCTGGATAGGCAACGTTTGCCTGTTTAAAACTAAAACCACCTATATTGATTCGGTTGACTTTAGATCGTTGACCATATACAGAGCCGCTGAGCCCCTTCCCTAAAAAATCCCGAAACATCATGTTTTTTTTTGGTACTAAGCCTTCAGTCTTGTCTTTAAAGAGCCATATAGCATCACTACTGCCTGTGTCCAGTAGTAACTTTACTTCAATAGGTCGATCAGAAATGGATACATTGGCTTCGATATAGGGCTTTTTATTATTTACATCTAAAGGCAACCGTTTCCATTTTCTCGGGGACTTTGGCTTAAAGGTTTCTGGTTTGTGCAACCTTATAAATCTAGAGGAATAATTTATCTCAACTATAAAATCCTTAAAGAGATCGTAACCAATAATTCCATGGATTAAAACCCCAAGTCGTGGAGTGAAATTTATTGATTTATCGTACACGATATATAAATCTTTATTGAACAAACGTACATCCCCTATTTTCATCGCATTACTCGAGGACTTAATGGCCTTTAATTTGCCGTCACCTCCCAAACCATACAAAAAGAATACTTCCCTATTATTTAGGCCGACCGCATCAATTTCTGATATATTAAACAATATTGGTTTACTAACTCCAGTATCTAAAATGAACGACAGTAAGACATTATTAACCTCAATTGGTATAACGATTAAATTACCAATTAATTCAAATCTTATTTTTTCACTGGTATCCCCTTTTAAAGCAGACGTGCCTTGCGCATGAATCATTAAACTGCACAACAGGCAAATAAAATAAAGTAACTTCTTAAAATAAAATGTCAAGTATTTGGATTTTTCGAAATAAGTTACAAATGTTTAGAGCAGTTTATATTTTATTCTAGATTTTTTAAATAAACTTTAAGATTTTTCAGACCTTAGCACCTTAATTCAATACATAATGCCATCTATATCAAAAAAAGGGCTACATATGCCCGAATCACCGATTAGAAAATTGGTGCCTTATGCAGAAAAAGCACATAAAGAAGGAAAGACCGTATATTACTTAAATATTGGTCAACCCGATATAAAAACACCAAGTATTGCGTTAGATGCTGTAAAAATTCATTCACTCGATATTTTGGCCTATTCACGGTCGGAAGGATCTGAAGACTACCGCAAAAAAATTGCGAACTATTACAAGAAAAATGATATTGAGGTCACAAGTGATAATATTATCGTGACTACAGGTGGTAGTGAAGCTTTACTATTTGCCTTTGGTAGTATTATGGATCATGACGATGAAATTATCATACCTGAGCCTTTCTATGCAAATTATAATGGTTTTTCTGTGGCTTCCGGTGTAAATGTAGTTCCAGTAATTTCAAAAATAGAGGATAATTTTGCCCTGCCTCCCATTGAAGAATTTGAAAAGCACATTACGTCTAAAACCAAAGCCATTTTAATATGCAACCCTGGGAATCCCACAGGTTATCTTTATTCAAAAGAGGAGATAAAAAAGTTAGCTTCTATCGTAAAGAAATATGATTTATTCCTTATCGCTGATGAGGTTTACAGAGAATTTGTGTATGACGGCATTTCACACTATTCCATATTGCAAGAGTCGGGTCTTGAGCAGCACGCTATTGTTATTGATTCCGTATCCAAACGTTATAGTATGTGCGGTGCCCGAATTGGCTATCTCGTTTCAAAGAATAAGGAGTTTATGAGAACAGCATTAAAGTTTGCACAGGCACGACTGAGCCCACCAACCCTAGCACAAATAGCAAGTGAAGCGGCACTGGAAACACCTCAAGGTTATTTTGATGAGGTTAGGGAAGAATATGTAAAGCGCCGCGATTTACTTATTGAAGAATTGGAAAAAATACCAGGTGTTAAAGTTGGGAAACCCAAAGGGGCTTTCTATTGTATCGCTGAGTTACCTGTAAAAAACACAGATGATTTTGCGAGGTGGCTTTTAGAGTCTTTTAATTATGAAAACAATACTGTGATGGTAGCACCAGCTGCTGGTTTTTACTCCACTCCAGGTGTTGGTCTTAATCAAATTAGGATTGCCTATGTTCTAAATGAGGATAGCTTGAGAATTGCCGTTAAAACCATTGCTGAAGCATTAAAGATCTACAAGGACTAATGACTGTGCAGCACGATGTTTCATTACAATCCTATAATACCTTTGGCATTAATGCTAAAGCAAAGTCTTTCTGCAACATAACCTCAGTTAAGTCACTACAAAACCTATTATCAGAGAATCATAACAAGCCCATT
The DNA here is from genome assembly GCF_002266855.1 of Winogradskyella aurantia. Lineage (GTDB taxonomy): Bacteria > Bacteroidota > Bacteroidia > Flavobacteriales > Flavobacteriaceae > Winogradskyella > Winogradskyella aurantia. The sequence continues at coordinate 205,882 of NZ_NGJN01000003.1, forward strand.
TTCGTATTAGGAGGTGGAAGCAATATGCTTTTAACCAAAAACATTGAAGCTTTGGTTGTGCATATTAATATTAAAGGCATTAAGGTTACAGAAGAAACTGATGACTATGTTGTGGTGAAGGCCATGGCTGGGGAAAACTGGCACAAATTAGTTCTTTGGTGTATCAAGCACAATTATGGAGGTATTGAAAATTTATCTTTGATTCCTGGAAATGTTGGTTCAGCACCAATTCAAAATATTGGTGCCTATGGTGCAGAGCTAAAGGATGTTTTTATAAGCTGTGAAGCGGTTTGTATTGAGGACCAAAGCATTCGTGTTTTCAATAAGGACGAATGTGAATTTGATTATAGAGAATCTGTCTTTAAAAAGTCACTTAGAGGAAAGTACATAATCACTAGTGTCCAATTCAAATTAAGCAAAACCAATCATCAACTCAATTTAGGTTATGGCGCCATTAAACAGCAGTTGGCCCAAAACAATATTACGCATCCAACAATTAGTGATGTGTCAAATGCTGTTATTAGTATAAGACAGAGTAAATTACCAGACCCAAAGTACATTGGCAACAGTGGGAGCTTTTTTAAAAATCCGATTATTTCTTCCACTCACTTTGATTGTCTTAAAGAAAACTTTCCCGCTATTCCTTCCTACAAGGTTTCAGAAACCCAAATAAAAGTGCCTGCAGGGTGGCTAATTGAAAAGTCAGGCTTCAAAGGTAAACGGTTCAATAATTACGGGGTGCATGACAAACAAGCATTGGTTTTAGTAAATTATGGCAATGCCGCAGGGGAAGACATCTATAACCTCGCAAAACTAATCCAGCATACGGTAAATCGCTTGTTTAACATCACCCTTGAAATTGAAGTCAATATTATATAAAAAAGTCGCAATTAATATTGCGACTTTTATATTAGAATAATCTTTTTTTGAAAATGCTATTAATCAATTCTATATGAAGATAATTATTCTAATCTGGATTTTGAACCTCTCTTAGAGGTAATTAATTATATTTACGTATCAAATCCGGTTTTGGATTTCACAGATTAAAAAAAAATAAACTTTAACATATTGGGCGTTACTCCTACAGAACAAAAGATCATAGATTACCTGGAAAAAGGTGATAAACGGGCGTTAGACCTCCTCTATGAACATTATTCAAATAGTTTGTACGGTGTTATATTAAAGATTACGGTCAATGAGGAAATAGCCCAAGACGCGCTTCAGGAAACGTTTATAAAAGTTTGGAAAAATGCCTCAAAATACGATCCTGACAAAGCAAAATTATTTACTTGGCTGTTCCGGATAGCACGTAATACGGCAATAGACAAGCTCAGGAGTTTCAACAATAGATATCAAAAAGAAATCCAAATTGACAATTCAAACGTATATATATTACCAACAGGCAAATTAAACCAAGATGTCTTGGATATTAGAGAGCATGTTGGGAGACTAGATGAAAAATATCAAATTGTTTTAGATGCTCTTTTTTTTCAAGGAATGACGCAACAAGAAGCAAGTGAGGAATTAGATATTCCTTTAGGTACAATAAAATCTAGATTAAAAATAGGATTACGGGAACTTAAAAAAGTTTACGATCCATAAAGTTAAATAAAATGGAAACAAAATTACATAGCTTTTTAAGCTCTGATCTACTCAGTAAATATCTGGTAGGTGAGACTACAAGAGAAGAAGCTAAAGAGGTAGAGCATTTTATTTCCAATTATCCTGAAGCTGCAGAAGCCTACGAAAAACTTCAGACTAATTTAGAAATAATAGCTAAAGTTGGTGCCGTAGACGTGCCAAGTGGCGTTTTATCTACTATTTTAGAGTCTTTAGATGAGTCTAACGATACTAAGGTCATTCAGTTGGTGCAAAAAAGAAGAATTTCCTGGTTCAGTATTGCTGCATCAGCGGCTGCAATTCTATTTGCCACGTCAACCTTTATGTTATATGAGAAGAATCTTCAACTTAATGACGAAAACAACGTGGTTATTGATGAGATTTTTGATTTGAGAAGCGATATAGAAAAGAACAACTCTAAATTATCGGAATTATCTGATCAGCTGATGAAATTAAACAACCCTGATGCTCAAAAATATGTTTTTGAAGGTAATGATCGTGCAAAAAATTTAAAGACTGTTGCATACATTAATCCAGTTGAAAAGACATCAATGATTGATGTGATTACTTTACCACAATTACCAGAAGAACAACATTACCAGATATGGGCAGAACTACAAGATAGAATGATTAATCTAGGTATTTTGGATGAGTCGGACCGTAAGTTGAAACAAATACCATATATCGAGGATGCCCTTGCATTAAGTATCAAAATTGGTAAAAAAGGAGATACAACAAATGAAAATGATGCAGAGGTGGCAGAGATTTCCTTGAAAGAGAAAGAGAAATAGAAATGAGTAAGCATTAAAAAAAGAGGCATTGAAATCAATGCCTCTTTTTTGTTTTTAGTCCTTTTCAAAAAGCGCCTTGTGTATAATTCCTCCAAGGACAGCTCCAGCAATAGGTGCTACCCAAAACAACCAAACCTGGGATAAGTAGGCACCATCAGCAAATAGTGCTTGACTTAATGAACGCGCTGGATTAACCGACGTATTCGTTATAGGTATACTAATTAAGTGAATTAAAGTCAGTGCTAAACCAATGGCAAGTGGCCCGAAGCCTTTAGGGGCTCTAACATTGGTACTTCCTAAAATCACCAATAAAAAAAAAGCCGTTAAGACAACTTCGGCCACGATAGCGGATAGCATGCTGTAACCGTCTGGTGATAAATCTCCATAACCATTAGCCGCAAAACCACCAACTGATTCGAATCCAGACTTTCCGGAAACGATTAAATACAAAACACCGGCTGCAGCAATAGCCCCAATAACCTGAGCTACAATATAGCCAAAGATATCCTTAGACTCAAATTTTCCCCCAGCCCAGAGACCTAAAGACACTGCCGGGTTAAAATGTCCGCCAGAAATATGGCCCACCGCGTAAGCCATTGTAAGAACCGTAAGACCAAAAGCTAGTGCTACGCCCATAAAGCCAATTCCAAGTTCAGGAATACCAGCAGCAAAAATAGCGCTACCACAACCTCCAAATACGAGCCAGAAGGTCCCAAAAAATTCAGCAAATAATTTTTTCATAATCGACAAATTAATTAGTTAGTAAAAAATAAATTTTTGGATAGTACACAACATGATGCGTTGAAGCCTGGCAGAAAATGGAGCTAGAAAATAAAGTAAAAACCTTATCTTTGCACTAAATTAGGGATTTAAAATGAAACTAATACTACTAACTTTAGGATTGTTAGCCTTAGCAGTTGCTGGAATTACAATTAAAATTTGGGCCAAAAAAGACGGTGAATTTGCAGGAACCTGTGCCAGCCAAAATCCAATGTTAAACCAAGATGGTGAGGCATGTGGCTTTTGTGGTAAGTCTCCTGATCAGTTTAAAGATTGTAAAGAAACTCAACATTCTTAAATCTTAATGAGCTTTCCCTCAATACTACTCATTGCCTTTATAGCAATTGTGAGTATTCAAATTTTTTACTATTTCGCTTTCTTACTCAATTTTGGTTTAAAAAAACCTAATACGCCATCTCATGAGAGCCCGCCGTTATCCGTAATTATTTGTGCAAAAAATGAAGCGGAAAATCTGAGAGTCAATCTCCCCTTAATCCTTAACCAAGAATATCCAAATTTTGAAGTGGTTTTGGTAAATGACAGCTCCTCAGATGAAACGTTGGAAGTAATGGAAGCATTCGACAAATCGCACAAAAAGATAAAACTTGTGGATGTAAAGTCTAATGAGACCTTTTGGGGAAATAAAAAGTATGCCTTGACCTTGGCTATTAAAGCCTCAAAAAATGATTATTTAATCTTTACCGATGCCGATTGCCAACCTAACTCCAACCAATGGCTCAAACATATCAGTAGTCATTTTTCTAATGAAAAATCCATAGTTTTAGGTTACGGCGCCTATGCTAAAAAACACCTTTCATTTCTAAATAAACTTATTAGATATGAAACTGTAATGACGGCGTTGCAATACTTTTCTTACGCTAATGTAGGCCTGCCTTACATGGGAGTTGGACGAAATATGGCTTACAGAAAAGACCTTTTTTTCAACAATAACGGGTACTCTACTCACATCAATCTGCGTTCGGGTGATGATGACTTATTCATTAACGAAGTTGCCCACAAATCAAATACCGCAATTTGCTTTACTACTCCCAGTTTCACCATCTCAGAGCCCAAAACCAAGTTTAGTGATTGGATTCTGCAAAAAAGAAGACATATAAGTACTTCAAAACATTACAAACTCAAGCACAAGCTGCTCTTGGGTCTTTTCTTCTTTTCTCAGTTGCTATTTTGGGTCTTAGCGCCGCTCGCCTTGCTTTTTTCACCATATTGGCCATGGATTCTAGTTACAGTTATACTTAGGTTTGCAATTCAATTAACCTCCTTCGCCTTGGCGTCTAAAAAATTAGGGGAAATGAATTTGGTTTTTCTATCGCCACTATTAGAATTATTTTTAATTAGTACGCAATTGAGTATATTTATAGTTAACCTAATATCTAAACCTAAACATTGGAAGTAGAAGATGCCATTATAAGAGCCAAAGCAAATGACCAAATTGCATTCAATTTCTTATTAGACACCTTCTGGAACGACGTTTATGCATTTCAACTTAAACGTACACAAAATGAAAATGATGCAGAAGACATTACCATTCAAACATTTTCTAAAGCCTTTGACAAAATAGATACGTATGATGAGACCTATAAATTCAAAACCTGGCTTATCACCATTTCAAAAAATATCCACATTGACCTAATAAGAAAACAAAAAAAAACAATCAGAAACACCTCTAAGGACAACGATAAAAATTTCTTAGAGATTGTTGATGATTCTCCCTCCCCCGAAGACAAAATCATTACCGAACAAAATTTGGCAAAATTGCTTCGCGACATAAAAAAACTAAAACCACACTACCAAGAAGTCATCAACCTGAGGTATTTCCAAGAATTAAGTTATCGTGAAATATCAGAAGAACTTAAGGAGCCCATGAATAATGTGAAGATAAAATTATTGAGAGCCAAAAAGTTACTCGCTGAAATCATTACCGAAAAATAATGCTAGCTAAAATCAAACAGCTAGGACCTGGTCTATTATTTGCCGGAGCCGCAATTGGGGTATCGCATCTGGTACAATCTACACGAGCAGGTGCAGATTTTGGTTTGGGTTTATTATGGGCTTTACTGCTGGTAAATCTATTCAAGTATCCTTTTTTTCAGTTTGGCCCACGCTACGCTGCAGCCACAGGCGAAACCCTTCTAGAAGGCTATAATAGATTAGGTAAAGGAGTTCTTATCACCTTTTTTATCTTGAATTTAGCAACTATTTTCACCATTCAAGCAGCCGTTACAATTGTTACTGCAGGTCTAGCCAATTCTCTCTTTGGGGATATTAGCTTTTTAAATTTTGGCTTTAGCAACCTATCTAGCGTGGAACTTTGGACTATAATTTTATTAGTTGTTTGCCTACTTATTTTGTTTTTCGGCCGCTACAAAGCCTTAGATAAACTCATAAAAATCATTATACTCATCCTATCTCTAAGTACATTATTCGCGGTAATTTTTGCCTACAAGGCATTTAATTCACCTATTGCATTAAAACAAGTGCTACCGGAAAATGGTACTGAATTGGCATTCCTCATAGCCTTTATGGGATGGATGCCTGCACCCTTAGACATTTCAGTATGGCACTCTATTTGGGCCATCGAAAAAAGGAAAAGCGAAAAAGAATTTAATCCTAAAACAGCTCTGTTTGATTTTAATTTTGGCTTTGCCGGTGCCATCATACTTGGCATAGCTTTTTTGTGCCTTGGCTATTTTGTAATGTTTAACTCTGGTGAAACCTTCAGCAATCAAGCAGGCGTCTTTTCAAATCAACTTATTAATATTTACACCAATAGTTTAGGAAACTGGTCCTACGCCATAATAGGAATTGCAGCGTTTACAGCCATGTTTAGTACTACCATCACAACCTTGGACGCTTCTCCAAGGGCTATGACCAAAAGTCTTGAATTGTTAACAAATAAAGCTATTTCACAGGGGTATGTTATATGGATTTTAATTTTAGCCATTGGAACCATAGTAATTTTCCTCGCTTTCGCTTCTGAAATGGGAATACTTATTCAAATTGCGACAGTACTATCGTTTATAACGGCACCGTTTTATGCCATAATTAACTTTAAGCTCATCACCAGTAAACACACACCCAAAGCGTGGAGACCTAATTTGATTTTGCGCTTGTTGTCCTGGTTAGGTATAGCGTTTTTACTTGGTTTTAGTTTTTGGTACCTAAGTATTCTTTAAACAGGTTTTCCTAAATTAGTTTGTATCTTTGTTAACTGAAAGGGAAAATTACATGGAAACAACGGTTACGTCTAACATTTTACCAGAACGCAAGCCTAAATGGCTCAGGGTAAAATTACCTACAGGAAAAAAATACACAGAACTCAGAAGTCTTGTTGATAAATACAAACTAAATACCATTTGTACCTCAGGAAGCTGTCCAAATATGGGAGAATGCTGGGGGGAGGGTACAGCTACGTTTATGATATTAGGTAATGTTTGTACGCGGTCTTGTGGATTTTGTGGTGTAAAGACCGGTCGGCCTGAAACTGTAGATTGGGATGAACCTGAAAAAGTTGCGCGTTCAATAAAAATCATGCAAATAAAGCACGCCGTTCTCACAAGTGTTGACAGGGATGACCTTAAAGACATGGGCAGTATTATGTGGGCTGAAACAGTAAAAGCAGTAAGACGCATGAATCCCGAAATAACACTCGAGACACTTATCCCAGATTTTCAAGGAATTGAAAGACATATTGATAGGATTGTAGAAGTTGCACCAGAAGTTGTCTCACATAATATAGAAACGGTACGTCGCTTAACGAGAGAAGTGAGGATACAAGCAAAATATGACCGAAGTATGGGTGTGCTTAAATACCTCAAACAACAAGGTCAGCGGAGAACTAAATCTGGAATCATGCTAGGCTTAGGCGAAGCGAGAGAAGAGGTTATTGAAACGCTACATGATCTCCGCGAAAATGAAGTGGATGTGGTTACTATTGGGCAATACCTGCAACCTACAAAAAAACATCTACCAGTTAAACGATTTATAAATCCAGATGAATTTGAAGAATATAAGGAAATAGGTTTAGACTTAGGCTTTAGGCATGTTGAAAGCAGCGCCCTTGTAAGGTCGTCTTACAAAGCCCAAAAGCACATTAACTGATGATAACCATTGCCATCAATGGATTTGGTAGAATTGGCAGGCGTTTATTTAGACTTGCACTACAGCACCCAAATATTCAAGTTGTCGCCATTAACGATTTAGCAGACACAAAAACCTTATCTCACTTACTTAAGTACGATAGCATTCATGGTGTACTCGACAACAAGGTTAGCCATGACGATGAGCATATCATCGTTGACGATGACAAATTTCCTTTATCTAACCATTCACATCCAAAAACCATAGATTGGTCGGTTACAACACCCGACTTTGTTGTAGAATCTTCAGGAAAATTTAAATCTAAAAAGGATTTAGATTACCATATACAAAACGGTGCTAAACAAGTTATTTTATCTGTCCCACCAACTAATGACGATATTAAACTAGTCGTACTTGGCGTAAATGATGCGGATTTGGAGGGTACGGAACCGATACTGTCTAATGCATCATGTACTACTAATAATGCGGCACCAATGATTGATATCATCAATCGCAATTTTGGCATCAAGCAAGCCTATATTACAACAATACATTCTTATACAACAGACCAAAGCCTTCATGATCAGCCGCATAAGGATTTACGCCGTGCTCGTGCTGCTGGACAATCCATTGTGCCCACTACAACGGGTGCGGCAAAAGCACTCACCAAAATCTTCCCTGACTTATCTGAAGTTATTGGGGGCTGTGGTATTCGTGTACCTATACCTAACGGTTCCTTAACCGATATTACCATAAACCTTAAGGAAGAAACAACCATCGACGCTGTAAATGCACTTTTCAAGAAAGAGGCTCAAACTAGGCTATTGGGAATACTAGAATACACAGAAGACCCCATTGTTTCCATAGATATTGTTGGTAATCCACACTCTTGTATTTTTGACGCCCAAATGACCTCTGTTATTGGAAATATGTTGAAAATTGTTGGTTGGTACGACAATGAAACGGGTTATAGTTCAAGAATTTTAGATTTAATTTGCAATTTATCGGAGAAAACATCACTTTTGTCGAATAAATAATTATATTTGTTTTACTAACAGTGAGCTGAAATGTCCCAAATCAAATATTCCATATTTGTCTTTTTAGCATGTGTTTTCAGTATTTCCATGGCTCAAATTAATGGTACTGAGGATGTTGACTTATTGTCAATGCGTCTTAAAAACAACATCGAACAAGCTAAATTGGAAAGTGATCGTGGTGATTATTACAATGCAAAGGACAACCTGAACAAGGCCTTAGAGATAGCGAAAGAAATAGAGGATAATGAGAGTATTGGTATCATTTACACTAAAATAGCTAAGCTACAGTTTCTGCTGGGAGAGCAAGATAATGCCAACATCTCTTTAAAAAATGCCATGCTCCTTCAGCGTGCCAATAGCGATTATGCCAATCTTGCCATAACATACAATATCCAAGGGGTAATACTAAGCACAAACAAGGAATATAAGGACGCTCTAGATTACTTTAACTCTGCTAAAACCTTATTTGAACAGGAAAATTTAGAAGAGTATATCTCCGAAGTCACCTTAAACGAAGCAAAGGCTTACATAGCCTGCAATCAATATGAGGAAGCCAAATCCCAGCTCGAAAAAACTATAATTTTAGCGAAAAAGTACGACCAAAGGCGCAGACTGAGCAGTGCTCTTATCGCAGCTGGAAAGGTGTCTAGCGCCTTGAATAATTATGACACGGCATTGGCACAAGCTAATGAGGGCTTATCATTGGCACAAACATACAACTTACCGGAAATTATCAATGAAGCCTATTTGGTCTTAAGCGAAATTCATGAGCAAAGGGGTGAATATCAAAGTTCATATAGGTATATAAAAAAGCATATTCATCTTTCAGATTCATTATTAAATATTGAAAGAGAAAATTTAGCACAAGGTATTACAGGTAAATATATTAATGAGTATAAAGACGCCCAAAACGCCCAGCTAAAGGCTCAAATTGATGAAGTAAGTGCAGAAAGTAATTTTACAAGAATCACTACCATTCTTAGTATAGCCCTAATTACTATTTTATCCCTGTTGACTTTATCGCTTTACAAGAACAATAACATTAGGTTGAAAACCAACAATATGCTTCATAAAAAGAATGATGAGCTTATTGTTGCCAAGGAGAAGGCAGAGTTGGCCTCTAAGACGAAGGCTAATTTCCTTTCTACGGTGACCCATGAATTGCGTACACCGTTATATGCAGTTACAGGTCTGACAAATATGCTATTGGATGAAGACCCCAAAAAGAGTCAAATACCTCATCTAAAATCCTTGAAATTTTCTGGAGATTATCTTTTGACCTTTATTAATGATATACTTCAAATCAATAAAATTGAAGCAAACAAAGTTGAACTAGATCCCGAAAAATTTAACCTTAAAGAAAAAATTCAAAATGTAATTTCGGCCTTGAGTAACTCCGCTAAGGATAATGGCACAACATTACATTTTGACTATGAAGAAAGCCTTCCAGAAACGTTTGTTGGCGATCAACTCAAAATATCCCAAATCTTAATAAACCTTCTCGGCAATGCCATTAAATTCACTAAAGATGGAGACATCTGGATAAAAACTTACAAAATTGAACAAAAAGACAATTTGTATAATTTACGATTTGAAATTGAGGACAATGGCATTGGAATAACAAAAGAAAAGCAAGATTCTATGTTTGAGAGTTTCTCTCAAGGCTCCGTGCAAATCAACAGAAGATATGGCGGTACAGGTCTAGGCTTGTCCATTGTAAAAGGACTTGTTCAAATCCTTAAAGGAAAAGTTTACTTGAAAAGTGAACTTGGCAAAGGCACGACGTTTTTCTTTGAAATTCCTTTAGAATATACCGAGGATGTTGAAGAACCTAAAAAAGCAGAACCTAAACACACTAATAAAATGGAAGATTTGGATTTAAGTGACATCAAAATTCTTATTGTTGAAGACAACAAAATCAACCAAATGATTACTAAGAAAATCTTGAACAAAATGGGACTTTTTTGTGATGTTGTTGACAATGGCGAAGAAGCTGTTGAACAAGTTAAAAATGAAGACTACAATGTTGTGCTCATGGATATCCACATGCCTGGAATTAGTGGCCTAGAAGCAACCAAAATCATAAGAACCTTTGATAAGGAATTGACAATTTTTGCACTAACCGCAGTTACCTTAGAGGATAAAATGCATGAATTCGGCGAAGCCGGGTTTAACGATATTATTTCCAAGCCATTCAAGCAAGAAGATTTTGAAAAGAAACTTTATGCCGCCTTAACAGGAGAAAAAATAATTTCGAGTTTCTTTAGTTAACATAAGATAGTATCAATTTTTCAAAATCGTCACCCCTATCGAGCTCCAATCGAATAGGAAGATAAAAAAGTTTCTCCTTTAAGGGTTTCGCTTCAGACAACCTCACAAAGTCTTTCTCTGTAGTAATAACAAGTTCTTTTTCAGATAACATCTTTATATCCGTAGGCTTAAAATTGTAATGGTCGGGATATTCAATATGGTCAAATGAGAGGCCTATTTCACTTAAATAAGCCACCAACGGCTTTGCGTTTGCAATTCCAGTGACCAATGTAAATGAGGGTAAGGATGCGACTTTCAATTTATTCTTTTTCGAATACACCGTATCGTCATAATGAATGTGACTAAAAAATACGGATTGGTGAGACTTTACACATAATTTACTAGTAATCTCATTCTTTTTCTCATCTGCCAAATGCCTAGGACATTTAGTAACAACAATAATATCAGCCCTTTTAGAGCCTGACCTTGGTTCTCTTAAATTTCCTGTCGGCAACACTATATCCTTAAAATATGGCTTATCATATGACGTAAGTAATAGGGTTAATCCCGCCTTTACACGTCTATGCTGATAGGCGTCATCCAACAATATCACTTCTGGAACATGTTTTAGCTCTTGCAACTTCTTAATACCATTTTTCCGATCTGCGTCAACAGCGACTATGAGATTTTCAAATTTGTTATGGAATTGATAGGGTTCATCTCCTATCGAGTTAGCCGATGCACTAGCATCCGCTAACACAAATCCCTCTGTTTTTCGTTTGTAACCCCTACTGAGTGTAGCGACCCTCTTTTTATCCATAAGTAAACGGACTAAAAACTCAATCATGGGTGTTTTTCCAGTACCTCCAGTGCTTAAATTTCCTACGCAGATTATGCGTAATTCAAAGGATTCTGACCTCAACACGCCTAGATCATAAAAATAATTTCTTAACCAAGTCACCAGATAGTAAACAGGAACCAAAGGAAACAATATGATTCTAATGAATTTCATTGCCACTAAAATATACTATTTTTGATACAAATTAATACTTATGATTGTACAAGACGTAATTAATCACTTGCACGATTTAGCGCCTCTGGCCTATGCTGAAGATTTTGATAACGTAGGCTTGTTGGTTGGAAATAAAAATCAGGATGTAAGTGGTATTTTGGTGACCTTAGATACGCTTGAAGATGTCATAGACGAGGCTATTGAGTCTAAGTGCAACCTTATTGTAAGCTTTCATCCCATAATTTTTAGCGGCCTTAAAAAACTTACAGGCAAAACCTACGTAGAACGGGTTGTCTTAAAAGCTATTGAAAACAAAATTGCCATTTTCGCTATCCATACCGCATTAGACAATGCTTATCAAGGTGTTAACTCGATTATTTGCGACCGACTAGAACTTAAAAATAAGCGCATATTAATTCCACAAACCAACACCATTAAGAAATTACAAACCTATGTTCCTAAAGCCCATTCCCAAGAATTGCGAGAAGCCCTTTTTAATGCAGGAGCGGGTAATATTGGAAACTATGAATCTTGTAGTTTTAATGTTGAAGGCAAGGGAACATTCAAGGGTAATCAAGACTCTAACCCTGCATTTGGAAACAAGGGACAACTGCATACAGAACAAGAAACCGCCATATCCGTAACCTTTAAAAAGCATATTGAGTCAAAAGTCCTAAACGCCTTATTTGAAACCCATCCATATGAAGAAGTCGCTTATGAAATAAGCACCCTTGATAACACTAACCAACACATTGGTATGGGTATGATTGGTGAACTTAACTCTCCTTTAGACCCTTTGGTTTGTCTAGATTACATAAAAGCAAAAATGAACACCGAATGTATAAGGCACTCCAAGGTATTGAAAAAACCTATTAAACGCATTGCCGTTCTTGGTGGCTCGGGTAGCTTTGCAATAAGTGCGGCTAAGGCAGCAGGTGCAGAGCTTTTCGTTACTGCAGATCTTAAATATCACGACTTTTTCTCAGCAGAACATGATATAATTTTAGCTGATATAGGCCATTACGAAAGTGAGCAGTTCACAAAAACCTTTTTAGTAGATTATCTCTCGAAAAAAATTACTAATTTTGCAATCATTTTATCAAAGACAAATACAAATCCGATAAAGTATTTATAATTATGGCAAAAAAAGCTGAAGTTTCTGTCGAAGAACGATTGAGAGCACTTTATGATTTACAACTAATTGACTCTAGAGTAGACGAAATAAGAAATATCAGAGGTGAGCTTCCTTTAGAAGTAAGAGATTTAGAAGACGAGGTTGAAGGCCTGACCAAACGGATAGAAAAGCTAAATGATAGCCTCGCTATCATTGATGACGAGATTAAGGGAAAGAAGAACTTAATTGAAGAAGCAAAGACTTTAATTAAAAAATATAGCGAGCAACAAAAGAATGTTAGAAATAACAGAGAGTATAATTCCTTAACCAAGGAAGTTGAATTTCAGGAACTCGAAATTCAATTGGCTGAAAAGCATATCAAGGAATTTAAGGTACAAATAGAGCAAAAGAAAGAGGTTATCGCTGAAACTAAAGATAGGTTGAAAGAGCGCACATCACATCTTAAGCATAAAAAAGGTGAGCTCAATGAAATTCTTAAGGAAACTGAGAAGGAAGAGGAAGCCTTATTGAATAAGTCGGAAGAGTTTCAAAAGAAAATCGAAGAGCGTCTAGTAAATGCCTATAATAGAATTAGAAACAATGTGAAAAACGGTTTGGCAGTTGTACCAATTGAGCGCGGCGCTTCGGGAGGTTCATTTTTTACCATCCCACCGCAAGTTCAAGTAGAAATCGCATCAAGAAAAAAGGTGATTACCGATGAGCATAGTGGACGTATCTTGGTGGATGCTGCTTTAGCAGAAGAAGAAAAGGAAAAAATGGATAAGTTATTCGCTAAATTGAGTAAATAATCCATCTAGAAAATACATTAAGGCCTCAGCAAATGCTGAGGCTTTTTTATTTAATATAATTTTAAAACTATTAGGCTTAAGGATTTGTAATTTTATCTCCTTTAATAAAAATGTACTATGAAAAATATACTATCCATTCTTATAATAACGCTTTGTTTTAGTTGCCATAACCAAGCACAAATAAACCCAAAGCAACAAGCTGTAATAAATGCCGAACCTGTTGTTGTTCCAATGGAAGACGGAAAAGCCCGAGCCTATTTTGCCAGTGGCTGTTTTTGGTGTGTCGAAGCTATTTATGAAAGTGTAAAAGGTGTTGAGGAGGTCATCAGCGGTTACTCTGGAGGCTTTACAGAAAACCCAACCTATGAGGCTAGCAATACTGGCAAAACCGGCCACGCGGAGGCAGTGGAAGTTATATATAACCCCAATGAAGTAAGCTTCTCCACTTTAGTGGATGTTTATTTTGGCTCCCAAGACCCGACCCAAGTGAATGGTCAAGGACCTGATCGAGGGTCGCAGTATCGCTCCATTATATTTTACCAAAACGATGAGCAAAAGAGAATAATACAAGCTAAAAAAGAAGCTCTTGCTAAAAAGTTAGATGCAAAGATTGCTGCTGAAGTTTATCCTTTTCAAAAATTTTGGAAAGCTGAAGATTACCATCAAAATTACGAACGATTGCATCCAAACCAGGGCTACATAAGAAACGTATCGATTCCTCGTTTAAACAGATTTAAAGCAAAGTTTCCAGAACTCTTGAAGGATGATCAAAAGCACTAAATAAACCACTTGCGGATTTCAGGCTTTTTTATGATATTTTAGTTGCTTTAATTTCAAACAACATAGGAAAAAGCTGTTCCTTCATTTTGTACATTCCAGATTTGGTTTTCTCTAATCCTGGGAATACATCATAAGGACTTTCATCGTATTCATTTAAATAATTTATCTTCAAGCCAGCCTCTATCAGTGCATTTACAACCTCACTTAACCCATGATTCCAGCCGTATTCTTTGCTTTTCATTTTTGAAGTTTTATTCGCATACGTACCCTGATACTCAGAATAGATGACCTCTTCTTGACTATAATGGTATTTCATTTCTGGCCTTCCGCTATCGTAATCAAACATCCAAAGAATAGGATGGAATTCCACCATGTAGAAAAAGCCACCAGGATGAAGTCGTTCCGCAATCATCTTCGCCCAAGGTTTTAAATCAGGTATCCAACCTATAACACCGTAACTTGTAAAAACAATATCAAAGCTTTGTTCTATGTGTTTTGATACATCCAAAACGTTACAACATACAAATTGAGCATCTAGACCTAAGGTGTTATTGAGTTGTTTTGCAAGCTTTATGCCTTCTTCGCTGAAATCAATACCCACAGCTTTGGCCCCCATCCTACTCCAACTCAAGGTATCCTGACCAAAATGACACTGCAAATGCAATAAAGACATTCCATTTACCGGTCCGATAGCCTTTAACTCGTATGGCATTAAGGACGATTTTCCTGACATGAAAGCTTCGAGTGCATACATTTCGCTTTGCGCATGTAAAGGAACCTTCTTATTCCATGTTTCTTTATTAACCTTAAAATAATTAGTCTTGTATGGCATCGTTCCGTAATTTTGCTCAAAATATGAAAAATCCTAAAATGAAAACTATTTATACATTTCTTATTGGGCTACTGTTAATTACATCTTGTAAATCGGATAAAACAGAATCAACAAACAGTGTTGATACCAAAGAATTGACAATTGCCGAAAAAATTGCCAATGCGCATGGTTATGATAATTGGAAAAACGTTACAAAGATTAGCTTTACTTTTAAAGTCGATCGAGATTCGGTAAAAGGTAAAGGCAGGTCATGGACATGGAATCCTAAGGAAGATAGGGTTACGTTGACTACAGAAACTCAGTCTTTTGACTATATAAGGAGCCAAATGGACAGTACACATATTGCTGCGGACAGAGCATTCATAAACGACAAGTTCTGGTTGTTGGTTCCATTTCAATTGGTTTGGGATAGTTCCGCAACAATCAATAACCCTTTAGAATCAGAAGCTCCAATCAGTAAAATGAAAATGAACAAAATAACCATTAGCTATCCAACTAACGGTGGTGGGTATACACCAGGAGATGCCTATGATATTTATTTTAATCAGGACTATATAATAAAAGAGTGGACCTACAGAAAAGGTAATTCCGATACGCCAACCTTATCCACAACGTTTGAAAACTATAAGGATTTCAATGGTATTAAGATAGCGATTGACCATAAACGGCCCAACAGCAGCTGGAATTTAAATTTCAGTAATGTGAATGTCACTGTGGACTAGAGTATCTGATGATGATTTCCTACAAATTGTTATCCATAGTCCAAATAAAAGTACTAAACACTGAACATCCTTATCCTTTAAAAGCTTCCTTAACGTGAGCACCGTCACAATAAGGTTTGTTGTGCGAGGCACCACAACGGCAAAAAGCCGTGGTTTTACTCTTAGTTTCTTCCGTTCCGTCTCGGTGGGTTACTTTTAAAGTGCCATACACTAATAAAGGTCCATTCTCCAAAACCTCAACTTTTGTTTCCATAGACTCAGCAGTTTTATCTTTTTCGTTATTCATATAATAGCCCAATGCGCCACTTGGACATTGTTTAACTTGTTTTACCAAGGCGCTGGTAGACGCTGCGTCAATCTTAATCCAAGGTTTTTCCTTAGGTTGAAAAACCTCCGGTAAACCATTGACACAAATAGCGGAATGTATACACTTTTCCGGCTCCCAAGTAATGGTAGCCTCACCATTGGAATACTCTTTTTGTTTTCCCATTATTGATTCTTTTTTCTTAAATATACGAATTTATAGTGGACTTTTTTGTCAAAACAAAGCCTTTAAACCCTCATTTTAAATCGTTATTTTTGTTTCACATCTTATAAATCGATTGGAATTGATTACTTACAAAACAGGTTTAGATTTTGCTGTGCTACAAGATCGAGAAGACCCCTTATCGCATTACAGGTCAAAATTTCATATACCAAAGCACAGCGACGGAACAGACACCATTTATTTCTGTGGAAATTCTTTAGGTCTACAACCAAAATCAACCCAATCTTATATAGACCAAGAACTAAAGGACTGGGCTGAACTCGGGGTTGAAGGACACGTGCACGGTACAAACCCTTGGTTATCCTACCATGAGCTGCTTACAGATAATATGGCCCAGATTGTTGGAGCAAAACCTATTGAAGTGGTGGTGATGAATACCTTAACCACTAATTTACACCTTATGATGGTGTCATTTTATAAACCGACCAAAACCCGTTATAAGATTCTGATTGAAGCAGATGCTTTTCCCTCTGATAAATATGCGGTGGAATCCCAGTTGAGACATCATGGATATGATGATAAGGAAGGTCTTTTATTATGGCATTCTAGGGTTGGTGAAGAATTAGCGCGCTATGAGGATTTAGAAAACATCATAAAAAACCATGGGCATGAAATAGCTTTGGTAATGATAGGTGGTGTTAACTACTATACAGGTCAGTTTTTTGACCTTAACCGCATAACAACATTAGGCCATGACCATGGCTGTATCGTTGGTTTTGATTGTGCACATGGTGCGGGAAATGTTAAGCTTAATTTACATCAATCCGGTGCTGATTTTGCTATTTGGTGTACCTACAAATACCTTAATTCCGGGCCTGGAAGTCTAAGTGGTGTTTTTGTTCATGAACGCCATGCGTATGACAACAAACTGAATCGCTTTACGGGTTGGTGGAGCCATAATAAAGAAACCCGTTTTAAGATGCGAGATGATTTTGATTTACTACCCGGTGCCGAAGGTTGGCAATTGAGCAATCCTCCGATTCTTTCCATGGCTGCCATAAAAGCCTCCTTAGATATGTTTGGTGAGGCTGGGATGGATAATCTCATTACTAAATCTCGAAAATTAACGGGTTACTTTGAATTTCTTCTGAACGAACTCAAAAACGACAATATAAAAATCATTACACCTTCCCAACCAGGTGAACGTGGTTGTCAATTATCCATACAGGTTAAAAATGCTAATAAAAATCTGCATCAAAAACTTACAGAAGCTGGAATAATAAGTGATTGGCGCGAACCAGACGTCATTAGATGTGCTCCTGTACCTCTGTACAATTCCTTTAAAGATGTTTATACTATGGTAGAACGGTTAAAAATTATTCTAAATGCTCAATAAACAACAAAATATACTTATCATAGGTGCAGGATTATGTGGCAGCCTTTTAGCTCTGCGATTGGCCCAGCGCGGCTACAATGTAACTGTCTATGAAATGCGGCCCGATTTAAGAAAGACTGATATTTCTGCTGGTCGCTCTATTAATCTAGCTTTCTCTGACCGTGGCAATAAAGGTATAAAACTCGTGGGTCTAGAAGATAAAGTAAGGCCGCTGTGTATACCTATGAACGGTAGAATGCTTCACGACAGAGATGGTAAAACGGTTTTATCCAATTACAGTGGTCGGGCGCACGAATATATCAATTCCATTTCTAGAGGAGGACTTAATGCCTTACTCTTGGACGAAGCAGAGAAACACAACAATGTCACCATTCATTTCAATAAAAAATGTAAGTCCGTTAATTTTGAAAAGACAACAGCCTATTTTATAGACACTTTAGACAGTACTGAATTTATTGAGGATGCCGATTGCATTATAGCCACTGATGGCGCAGGATCTGCCTTACGACAAAGCTATTTTCTGGAACGTAAGTTTCTGTTTAGTTTTTCTCAAGAGTGGCTTACCCACGGCTACAAGGAGTTATCTATATTACCAGAAAAAAACGGTGGTTATAAGACTTATAAAAATGCACTTCACATTTGGCCACGAGGTGACTTCATGGTCATAGCCCTACCAAATTTAGATGGTAGTTTTACCGTAACCTTGTTTTTAAGTTATGATGAGGGCGAATACAATTTTAATAATCTGACGACACCTGAAATCGTCATCGAATTCTTTCAGAAAGAATTTCCTGATGCTCTGGAACTAATGCCAAATTTGGTAGAGGATTTCTTCGAAAACCCCACAGCACCCCTAGGTACCGTAAAATGTTCACCCTGGCATTATAAAGGTAATACCTTGTTAATGGGGGATTCGGCACACGCTATTGTACCTTTTTATGGTCAAGGCATGAATGCCTCTTTTGAAGATGTCGTAGAATTTGATGCCGTTTTAGATACACATGAAGGTGATTGGGAAACTATTTTTACTGAATACGAAAAGCGTCGTAAAAAAGATACAGATG
This sequence comes from Winogradskyella aurantia, assembly GCF_002266855.1. GTDB lineage: Bacteria > Bacteroidota > Bacteroidia > Flavobacteriales > Flavobacteriaceae > Winogradskyella > Winogradskyella aurantia. The sequence continues at coordinate 224,677 of NZ_NGJN01000003.1, forward strand.
CCATCGCTGACCTTGCCATAGATAATTTCCATGAAATGAAAGACCATGTAGGTCAGGCTATTTTTCAAGAAAAACGAAAAATTGAAATGGCTCTTGAGAAAGAATTTCCAGAAGACTATGCCTCAAAATATAGTTTAGTCACCTTCAATGAGCATATTGGTTATCGCGAAGCCATGCTAAGAGGACGAGCACAAGATAAAGCCATATTGAATATGCTATCGGATGGAGTTATTTCTGCAGATGATAACATTAAGGATATTTTAGTCAAAGTAAAAACCGAAACCAAAGCAATTTTAGAAGACGATAAAATTGCAGGATTACACTAACTCATATGAATGATAAAATAGTTACACCAAGAGGAGCTTATCCACATGTTAAACAAGTAGGTGATTTCATTTTTGTCTCAGGCACTAGCTCACGAAGACCAGATAATAGCATTGCAGGGGTTGATATTATAGATAACATGGGTACAAAAAAACTCAATGCATATACCCAAACCAAAGAAGTCTTAAAAAACATAGAGAAAAACTTATCAAAACTTGGTGCAACACTCAAAGATGTCGTTGATGTCACCTCATTTTTAGTCAACATGAATGACTTTGCGGATTACAATAAAGCCTATGCAGAGTTCTTCGACAAAGAAACGGGACCAACACGCACAACGGTTGCTGTTCACCAATTACCACATCCAGATTTAGTAATTGAAATTAAGGTTATGGCGTATAAAAAATCCTAATTTGAAAATTACAAACTACATAAACGGTAATTTCCACAATCCAATTGAAGATAATTGGATAGACAACTACAATCCATCCGATGGTACAGTTTATGGACAAATACCCAATTCATCAAAGGAAGATGTTGAAAACGCCTATATCGCTGCAAAATCAACATTTCCAAGTTGGTCTCAAACTACCTTTGAGGAACGTAGCAGAATTCTAATAAAAATCTCTGAGCTACTAGAGGCCAATCTAGAGCGTTTTGCCGAAGCAGAAAGTAAAGACAACGGTAAACCGGTTTCTTTAGCTAAATCTGTTGACATTCCAAGAGCAGCTAGTAATTTTCGGTTTTTCGGCAATGCCATAACACAATTTACAAGTGAGAGTCATGAATCTGTTGGACAAGATGCTATTAACTACACTTTGAGGCAACCTATTGGTGTTGTGGGCTGTATTTCTCCTTGGAACCTTCCACTCTACCTATTTACATGGAAAATAGCACCAGCCATTGCAGCGGGGAATTGTGTAGTAGCAAAACCCAGTGAAGTCACACCAATGACAGCATATTTATTAGGAGAAATTTGTAATGAAGCTGGCCTACCAAAAGGGGTCTTAAATATTGTTCATGGCCTGGGCTCCACAACAGGTCAAGCCATTATCGAGCATCCAGACATCAAAGCCATTAGTTTTACAGGGGGCACGGCAACAGGAGCACATATTGCAAAAGTTGCCGCTCCTATGTTTAAAAAACTATCCTTAGAACTAGGGGGTAAAAACCCCAATATCATTTTCGCAGATTGTGATTATGAAGATATGCTCCAAACTACGGTTCGCTCGTCTTTTGCAAATCAAGGGCAGATTTGCCTGTGCGGAAGTCGAATTTTTGTAGAAGCTTCTATATACGACAAATTCAAAACCGATTTTGTAGCCAAGGTAAAAGGCCTTAAAGTTGGACATCCCTCTGATACAGACACCAATATTGGTGCTTTAGTATCGCAACAGCATCTTAACAAAGTCAAAGACTATATACAAATTGCCAAAGATGAAAACGCAACTGTGTTATGCGGTGGAAATGAAGTAATTGTAAAAGGTTTTGAGCATGGCTATTACTTAGAACCTACAGTTCTTGAAGTTCCAACTGATGACTGTCGCGTAAACCAAGAAGAAATTTTTGGTCCTGTGGTCACCGTCATGCCCTTTAATACTGAGAATGATGTATTACAAATGGCAAACAAAGTTAAATACGGCCTCTCAGCGACGCTTTGGACAAACGATTTAAAACGCACCATGCATATGAGCAATAAATTACAGGCCGGAATTGTTTGGGTGAACACTTGGATGCTACGCGATTTAAGAACCCCTTTTGGAGGTGTAAAAGATTCTGGTGTTGGTCGAGAAGGCGGTTTTGAAGCTTTACGTTTTTTTACGGAAGCTAAAAACGTGTGTATTAAATATTAAAGTAATGGATTATACTGAACTTGTTTCAGCATCTATAACATCAGAATATTAATTAACGTCATTCTAAATGAGATTAAGAATGATATAAAACAGATATCTGTTAAGCAGTACATATTATGGACTTAGAACTCAATAATAAAAATGCCTTGGTAGGCGGAAGCACTCAGGGCATTGGGAAAGCCACAGCTTTTGCTTTGGCAAAAGAAGGTGTGAACATAACGCTAATTGCTCGCAATGAAGATAAATTAAAAGAGGTTTTAACTGAACTGCCCAAAGATAGGAAACACGGTTATATAGTAGCTGACTTTAGCAACCCGGATAATCTTAAAAAACAGCTCGGTCATAAGGGCAATTTTCACATCCTTGTTAATAACACGGGTGGGCCAAAAAGTGGATTGATTCAATCCGCTGCACCTGAGGAATTCAGAAATGCGTTTAACATGCATGTAATTTGCAATCAAATACTGGTACAACATTCATTGGATTACATGAAATCTGAGGGTTTTGGTCGTATTATCAATATCATTTCTACTTCAGTTAAGGAACCTATTCCTGGCCTCGGGGTAAGTAATACCATAAGAAATGCTGTGGCTAATTGGGCCAAGACCCTGGCTGGCGAATTAGCGTCTTTTGGAATTACCGTGAACAATGTGCTGCCTGGATTCACTGATACTGCTAGGTTAGATCAAATCATAAAAATTAAAGCTGAGCGCGAGGGTACAACTCAGGCAGAAATGGCTGAGATTATGAAAGGTTATGTGCCCGCTAAACGTTTTGGGAAGGCCCAAGAATTAGCAGACGCTATAACATTTTTGGCAAGTGCAAAAGCCAGCTATATAAATGGAATTAATTTACCTGTTGATGGTGGACGAACAAAATCTTTGTAACTTTATAGTAATGATCAATACTAAAAATCAGTGTTATGCCTAAATTACATCCTCCAATAAACTTTAAAGCTTGGATTGAAGAAAATCGTCACTTATTAAAACCGCCTGTGGGGAATAAAGTGGTTTGGAAGGACGGCGATTTTATAGTCATGGTTGTTGGCGGACCAAATAGCCGTAAAGATTACCACTATAATGAAACACCAGAATTTTTTTACCAGATAGAAGGTGATATTGTTTTAAAAGTCATAGAAAATGGTGAACCTAAGGACATTCATATTAAAGAAGGTGACATTTTTCTATTGCCTCCAAAAGTTCCTCATTCCCCACAGCGCGGAGCTAATACTGTAGGATTAGTTATAGAATATCCTAGAGAAAAAGGAGTTAAGGATGCACTACTTTGGTTTTGCGAAAATTGTACCACCAAATTATATGAAGAGGACTTTACTTTAGAGAATATAGAAACGGATATGCCAGCTATTTTTGATAAATATTATGGTGACAAAAGTAAACGCAGGTGTCCAAATTGTGGTGAAGTAATGCAACCACCTCAAAAAGTGAAAGCAGACTAATTTAAAAAGAGCCTGAAACTATTTCAGGATGATGACAATGGGCAAACGTAAACTTAGAATTAATGGTCACTCCCACCTCCTTCCTTATCCTGAGGACATCCCTCAATTTATGGTTGAAAAGGGCATATTTTGGGTGGATAAGGACAGAAAATTTATGCTTCAAAAAGACTGGAATAGACCCATTACAGATTCTAGTTTTTTTCTTGAAGAAAAGTTAGAATGGATGGCTCATTTTAAGATTGACCATGCCGTAGTCCTTAATTTATCACAACTCTACGGCAATGGACTCCGACTCGAAGAAATGAAGCAGGCCTTACGATTTCAAAATGATTTTAATGCCAAAATTCAACGCGAAAATCCAAGTAAGTTTACCTGTGGATTTGTTGTGCATCCTGGCTTTGTTAGAGGAGCCTGTTGGGAAATTGAACGATGTGTTGAAGAACTAGGTATGCGCTTGTTGTGCCTACCCACCCACTATATGGACACCATAGGTACTTGGAGATGTATTTTTGATGAAGAAAATGAGCCGATTTTTGAACTGGCTAATAAATATAATTTAGCTGTGGAGATTCATCCCTATGACGGCGAAAAATTTATAAAACTACAAAATACATCCTGGCGATTTCATTTGATATGGATGCTAGCGCAATGTGCCGATGCATATCATTTTCTTACACTTCTTGGTTATTATGAAAAATACCCCAATATGCGTGTTTGTTTTGCGCATGGCGGTCAATTAGCACAAATCAATCTAGGTCGACGCATCCAAGGATTTGATGGGAGGCCCGATTTATTTGAAGGCATGAAACATCCACGAAAGGCTGTGGGTCATAAAAACATATTTTTTGACACCTTAGTGCACGATACCGGCTCCTTGGAACTGCTCATAAAAAATCAGACCTCATCTCAGGTCATAATGGGCCTAGATGACCCTTACCCTTTAGGAGAAATGGAAAGTGCGGTGCAATCGTCCTATCCTGGAAAGATTTTAGATCTAGCCGTTGAACGGGATATTATCACCGAGGCTGAAAAAGATGCCATTTGGGAAGATAATATTCTTCAGTGGCTTTGTGGGGATGATGAAGATGCCAAGTCCAAACTTGTGAAAAGAATACTCAGCTAATGCACTTCTTGCCAGAGCAACTTGATAATTACATTGTTTCACATTCTGAAGCAGAGCCTAAACTACTTCAACAATTAACCAGAGAGACTTATCAAAAGGTTTTACAACCTATTATGCTCAGCGGACCCTATCAAGGTCGGGTTTTGAGTATGATTTCTAAAATAGTAAGGCCAAAAACTATTCTAGAGCTCGGTACATTTACTGGTTATTCCACACTATGTTTGGCAGAAGGGCTTCAGAAGGACGGTACAATCGATACCGTAGACATAAATGAAGAGTTAGTGGATTTTCAGCGCAAGTACTTTAACCTGTCGGGTTATGGCTCTAAAATCACCCAACACGTCGGTAATGCCATTGATATTATACCCACTTTGAATAAGGGCTTCGACCTTATTTTTATTGACGCCGACAAACCTAATTATTGCCATTACTTTCATCTAGTTATAGATAAATTAAAACAAGGTGGCGTTCTTTTAAGTGATAATGTTCTTTGGCATGGAAAAGTAATTGAGCCCCTTGAAGAAAAAGACCTTTCAACAAAGGCTTTATTGGATTTCAACACACTACTAAGCACGGACAAGCGTCTGGAAACGGTTATGCTCCCTATTCGCGATGGTCTTACGCTAAGCAGAAAAAAAGAATTATAGTTTACGTTTTAAGGAACCCGTGAAGTCTTCAAGGTCGTCTTTGACCTTATTTATTTCATCTTGTATTTCTTTAGTCACCTCGTCAGAATCAATATTATTTTCATGAGCGCTTTTGGTAACTTCATGTTTTATATCGTTGGTGGCATCCCTTAATACGCGCATACCTTTGCCAAGACCTCTTGCTATGTCTGGAATTTTATCTGCACCAAAAACCAGTACCACAATAAATAGCACAAACAGTACTTCGGTACCTCCTATAAATAATATTGTTACTAGCTGTATCACGTTACAAATATAGAGCGACTTGGTTGATAAAAAAAGCCGACTTCAAAAAGTCGGCTAAATTTTATAGTCTACTCGTCTAATTTTTCATACTATTTTTGAATTTGTCAAACTCACTTTCTTGCACTTCTCTAGGCCAGGAATTATTAGAGGTATCTACATCTGCAGTTTCTAAATCCGGGTCTACGGTAATTCCAACTATTTCCTTATCACTAGCTATCGCTCTACTAACTTCTTTGTCATTTAAGCGCCAAATCTGAGCAGGATAGGTAATCTTTTCTCTAGTTCCATCTGCATATGCATACTCTACAATCAGGGGCATCACGAGGCCTCCTGGCTTATCGAAAGTCACTTGATAAAAATACTTTGGTGTCTTCTTAAAATCCTTTTGTTGTTCTGGAGAAAAATTATCCATAATATACTCCTTCACCGAAGGCAAGTCTTCAAGGTTTTCAGGTTGTTTAATGGCGTCCTCATAACCTTCTTCGCCTTCTGCCACAAAATAGACCATACTATTTGGGTCTATACCAAAACGCTTGTAACGTTCTGCCAAGCGTTTACCGTTTTCATTTGGTTTACTAGTTACAACATACTTCTTTACTTCCTTCACTCCAATATCCGTGTAATCCGTAGTGTAGAACCAGCCTCTCCAGAACCAATCTAAATCAACGGCCGAAGCATCCTCCATAGTTCTAAAAAAGTCTTCAGGAGTTGGGTGCTTGAATTTCCAACGATTAGCATATTCCTTAAAGGCATAGTCAAATAATTCACGACCCATTATGGTTTCTCTAAGAATATTGAGGCCAGTTGCAGGTTTTGAGTAGGCATTACTACCAAATTGATATGTATTTAATCCTTTGGTCATGATTGGTGCAATAAAATCTTGATCACCGCCCATATACCTAACAATATTTTTCGCTGGCCCTCGTCGTGAAGGATATTTTGTTTGTCCTTCGGATAGTGCGCTTGGATTCCACTCTCCAAAATCTTGCTCGGCAACATATTGCACGAAGGTATTTAATCCTTCGTCCATCCATGTCCACTGGCGCTCATCACTATTAATTATCATTGGAAACCAATTATGTCCCACTTCATGGATGATAACACCCATCATACCAAATTTTGTTCTGTCCGAATATGTACCATCAGGATTGGGACGACCAAAGTTATAGCATATCATAGGGTATTCCATACCCATTGGAGCGTGTACAGAAATAGCTTTGTGGTATGGGTAGTCAAATGTCATACGCGAGTACGATTTTAAAGTACTTGCCACTACTCGTGTTGACCATTGTTCCCATAACGGATTTCCTTCTTTTGAATATAATGACACGGCCATTACTTCTTTTGAATCCAGTTTTACAGCCATCATATCCCATAAAAACTTACGCGAGGTAGCAAAGCCAAAATCACGCACCATTTGTGCTGATAATTTCCATGTTTTCTTATCCTTACTCTTTGTTTTTTCAGTTTTTCTAGCCTCTTCCTCTGTTATAATCATCACAGGTTTATCATAAGATTTTTTAGCCTTATTGTAACGTTTCATCATTTCTTTGGTGAAAACCTCTTCCCTATTGGTTAAATATCCTGTACCGTCTAATATATGGTCTGCTGGAACAGTTATATTGACATCAAAGTTACCAAACGGAAGGGCGAACTCATCACGGCCCCAAAATTGGGAGTTTTGCCAACCTTCTACATCATTATAGACCGCCATTCTCGGATAAAATTGAGCCATAACGTAAATCCTGTTGTCATTTTCCTCAAAATATTCATATCCAGAACGTCCGCCATCCCGCACGTGATCGTTGATATTGTACCACCACTTTATTTTGAAAGAAAATTTATCTCCTGTTTTTAGTGGCTTTGGTAATTCAACACGCATCATAGTGCGGTTAATGATAAATGGTAAATCCTGATTATTCACATCCTTTACATATTCAATATTAAAACCGCCATCGAAACGTTCTTTGAGATAAGACCCTACAGCTCTTGAGGCAGAAGTAGCTGGACCGATATCAGTGCTATTAATTAAAGGTGTTTTACTGTCTCTAGCACGCATATTCTGGTCTAACTGCACCCAAAGATAGGTTAAGACATCTGGCGAGTTATTGGTATATGTTATGGTTTCATCACCATACAATCTGGCATTTTCGTCATCAATTTCAATATCCATTTTATAGTCTGCCTGTTGTTGATAATAGCCTGGACCAGGTGCTCCAGAACCTGTTCTAAACATATTAGGAGTGGCAAACTCATCGTACAATTGTTTGAATTTGTTTTGATTTGTGTGGCCTGGTTTGCGCTCTGGCTTAATTTCATTCTGGGCATAAGCACTAATGGAAACAAAAAGCAGGCTGTACAAAAGATATTGTAAAGTTTTCATGTATAAATTTTTATTAAAAAATGATGCCTAAAATAAGAGAATAATAGGAGCCTCTCTCGTATTTTAATCAAAGTTTAACATGCATTTATCATTGTCTGGTACAAGAAGAAAACTCTTGTTCTTGCCGTAGGCTTTGACTCTCAATATATTTTGCTGACTATCAAAAACATCGAAGAGGATTCTATTGGTGACGGTGATAAATTTTAATTTAGATACGTTTTCAATTTCAAGGTAACAGTAAACAATATCATCCTTATACGATCTACCCAAAAAATTGAACTTGACATCATTACCATTAATGTTGAAAATAAGTTTTTCAGACAAATAACGATTCATATAAGTTTCCACAATTTCGGGTTCGTCCTTAGTAGTTAAAATTATACCGTCATCGTAACGCTGTTGGAGTACTTTTTCAAAATCATCTATAAAAATCTGGCTTATAATTTGAACCGACTGTTCATCCTCTACATATTCAATAGTTGTGACACTGACATAATATTCATGTAAGTCATTTGTAGCGGTTATTAATGGAACTATTAGGGTTATTAGGGCTATTTGTATTGCTTTCATCTTAAAATTTTTGATGGCTACTCTTTAAAATATTACTTCTATTTACTCTTTTGTAGACGCTTTAATGGTATAATAATCCTTGAGCTTGCTTTTTAAAAAATCAATGGCCTCGATGTCATTCTTTCTGCTGCATATGGCTAGGAAATCCTGATCCTCTTGGGCAAACAAAAAGTATTCATTTCTAAGATTATGGGTTAAGGTATTATTTTCGAAAATAATACCTTCGTACTCGCGTCGAAGTCTATTAATGCACTTATCCTTAGTATCAAGTTCTACAATGGTTTTTAACTTTTTAGTTCGGCCACTAATGGAATTGAGAATTTTATGGAAATTCAATCCAACTCCGCCGCCAAATGGCCCACCCATAATTGCCGCAACTGGACCTGCATCTGCATCGTGTAATTTCCGCTCGTTCTGAGTCATAGGGAGCTTTGTACTTCCTGGAATTCCGAGGTCGTAAAAATTGATGTCGGTTTTGTTGTCTGAATTTTGAAGATCTGACTCTAAACTACCTGTTAATAATTTACCTATGATTACTTGATCAAGTTGATTTATTTTTTCTGTCAATTGCACTGAAAGTGTTCCCTTTAGCATCATTTCCTCAGTAATAACTACATCTACAACCTCATACTTAAGACCTGAAATGAATAAGGTATCTCGTGGTTGTGCTGAAATAATAAAGCTGCCATCCTCCTCTGAAATAGTGTACTTTGAAGCCGTTTTATTTAAAATGTGAATACCTTCTATATCATCATTAGCCAAAAGTTGACCTTTTAAATCTTTGCGTTGTGCAAACCCAATTATGGTAAGCCATATAAAAAACAAGAAAGTACAATGTTTAGTCGTTACCACTGGTCCTATTTAGAAAGGTGGTGCTCAATTCAGATATTCGTTCTAAAAGCTGCAATTCCTTATCTTTCTCTAATAACGAGCTGTCAATTCCTTCTTCTTCCATAAAATCAATAAAAGCCTCTACCTCATCAAGAGGAATGTTAAAATTAGCATGAATGTAGTTATAGCTATACTTTTCGAGGGTGCTTCTGAATGGAGACTTTTTTAAGCTTTTATCCAATTTATCTTTTCTGGTATTTATATCAATATCGGCAACTTGTTTCAATAAAAAGCCTGTTAGATTAACCAAGTTAAGCATATTCTCGACTCTTGGGTTATATTCATCGAAAGCCACATTATCTACTTTGGTTTTATAATCTGCAGAAAACTCAAAATCAGTGATATGATCTAACCCAAAATAAACATAATCTAAACTTACATTATAGGTTCTCACGTTGTCTAGGTCGGAATTTAAATTACCCGTTAAATCAAAAGGTAATAAAACCACCTCATCAAGTTTATTGATTTCCTCTACGAGAATAACCGTAAGCCGTTTTGATTTAAGAACCTCCTCATTTATTTTAACACTAAAATCTTTGAACTGCAATGCACTAAACTCTATAACATCATTTAGTGCAACGTTAATGGTAAAATAACCAGCCTCATCAGTTATGGTTCCTTTGTTGGACGACGAATTATAGACCGCTACGCCTTCTTTGTCTTCTGTTGATACAATAATCTTTCCGTTAATGGTTATTCTATCTACATCTTGTGCGATGCCATAAAAAGTAGAAAATACAAGTAATAGAGTTAAAAATGGTTTCATTAAACTTATTTAAGATTACTAAATTTCGCACTTATTCTTTAAATCTCATAAAAATCCGCTGGTAAATCTTTGTTAAATACTAAATTGTAGTTCTAAAACACGGATTATCTTGAATTAAGTCCAACCTAAATACCAAATTATTGAAATCTCTAATCATTGCAAGCACATCAACAGTTCATGGCGAAAAACCATTGGAATATCTCTTCGAAGAATTAAAACTGCATTTCAGCAATACAAATGATATTTTATTTGTGCCCTATGCTAGGCCGGGTGGAATATCTTATGATGATTATACGAGCAATGTTGAAAAAGCCTTTAGTCAAATACATAAATCTGTTAAAGGCATTCACCAATTTAAGAACCCTATTGAAGCCATTAAAAAATCTACAGGTATTTTTGTAGGTGGCGGCAATACGTTTGTACTCGTCAATCAGTTGTATAAATCAAAGGTTTTGACCCCATTAAAGGAAGCTATTAATAGTGGGATACCCTATCTCGGCACAAGTGCCGGTAGCAATATCTGTGGGCTTACCATGAATACTACTAACGATATGCCTATAATATACCCCCCTAGTTTTAAAACCTTAGGCGTAGTACCCTTTAATATTAATCCACATTACCTAGATCCAATTCCGGGTAATACACATATGGGCGAAACAAGGGAAACGAGAATTAAAGAATTTCTCACTTATAACACACAGCCTGTCATTGGACTTAGAGAAGGCAGCTGGATAAAGGTGAAGGGCAACAGCATAAGGCTTGAGGGAGGTCTAAAAGCGCGTATTTTTGAATTCGAAAAAGCACCCTATGAACTTGATGATAACGCAGATTTAAGTTTTTTGAAGTAATAAAAGTTTAAGAAAATCAACATAGCAAATGACCAATTCTAATTATGTATGTCAAACTTTTGTAAAGTAAATTTAAAATTCAATCCAAATGAGAAGACGAGGCTTTAAATTCAGGATTTTCATCTTTATTGCGGTGGTCGCTTTTGCGTATTTAAGAAAGTGCAGTCAAGAGGAAGTCAATCCTTACACGGGAAAAACGCAAGCCATATCCTTATCCCCAGAACAGGAAATTGCAATTGGTTTGCAAAGTGCCCCAGGAATGGCACAACAACATGGAGGCTTGCATCCTGACAACCGTTACCAAGCCTTAGTGGATAATGTTGGTCAAAAACTCGTAAATAATAGCATAGCAAAAGAAACACCTTACAAATATGAATTCCATTTGTTGGCAGATGAACGCACCATTAATGCCTTTGCATTGCCTGGCGGTCAAATTTTTATAACCTATGCTCTATTCTCAAAGTTAGAGAATGAAGATCAATTGGCAGGGGTACTTGGCCATGAAATTGGCCATGTACTAGGCAAACATTCTAATGAGAGAATTACAGATGCCAATTTTTGGAAAGTTATAGCTATGGGAAGCTCTGCCATTGATATGGGAGATGTTGCCCAGCAAATAGGCCAAGGCCAACTGCTCCAAAATGGACGAGGTGATGAATTGGAAAGTGATGAACTTGGCGTACTTTTTATGATTAATGCTGGTTACAACCCCCACGAATTAATTGGTGTTATGAAGATTTTAAAGGCTGCAGCAGGTCCTAATCAAATTCCTGAATTCCAGAGTACTCATCCAGACCCAGAAAATCGCATAGAAAAAATAAAAGAGGCCATAAACAAATACAAAAATGCGTCCTAAAACTAGAACGCATTTTCCAACTAACTAACTCAAATAATTGTCCTTAACTAGACAAACTACTGTTTAAAACGCTTCAAAAATTGTGCCGCATCCTTAGCGTTGAAACGTTCGGCATATGTTAAGGCCGAATAACCATTATCACTCGGCTTATGTATATCAGAACCTGCAGTTATCAACACCTTGATTATTTCTACCCTATTGAATTTAGCGGCGTAGTGGATTGGCATCATTCCGTTTGATTTTTTATTGACATCCACACCATTATTTATTAAACGCTTTACTTCATCAAGGTCTCCAGTAGCCGCAGCTTTACAGATTGGAGAAACCTCAACTGGCGCAACCATTATCGCATCCTTTGACAGATTAAAATTATGATTTGTAGCATTTAAATTACCGATTGAAAAGCCCAATGCTAAGGCTAAAATTACTGCTGTTTTTTTCATGATGAAAGATTTTAATTTAATTTATTTTGTTTTTTGATTACACTAAAGAGACGCTATTAATTTCTATTTGTTACATCCAAAAAAATTAAATAACATAATATTAACGATTTGAAAACAAATATGTTAAGGCTTACCGAAAAGGAACTTCTCTCTTAACCTAACCATTACTCATTCATAAGAGAAATGTAATTCTCCAAGTTTTTTCCATTAACAAACTTGATATAGATCATGAAATCTTATCTTTGAGTAGAATAAAGAAATACAATGAACAAGAAGGTAATATTAATGATTTTGGATGGTTGGGGTAAATCTCCAGATCCCAAAGTCTCGGCCATAGATAATGCAAATACACCATTTATAGATTCATTATATCTTAAATACCCAAATGCAAGTTTAAGAACGGACGGACTTAACGTGGGACTGCCCGAAGGACAGATGGGAAACAGTGAGGTCGGTCATATGAACTTGGGAGCTGGTAGAATTGTATATCAAGATTTAGTAAAAATAAACTTGGCTGTTAAGGATAAATCCCTTGCTAACGAACCTGTTTTAAAAAAGGCTTTTAATTATGCCAAAACCAATAATAAAAAGGTTCACCTACTTGGACTGGTTAGTGATGGTGGTGTGCACTCCCATATCAAACATTTATTTGGCTTACTAGATGCTGCTCAATCTTTTGGTCTAAAAGATGTATTTGTTCACGCTTTTACAGACGGTAGGGATGTAGACCCCAAGTCTGGTTATGGCTTTATCTCAGAGTTACAAGAGCATCTTAATAAAACTACAGGAAAACTTGCTACAGTCATTGGGCGCTATTATGCAATGGATAGGGATAAGCGTTGGGAACGTGTAAAATTAGCTTACGATGCCCTTGTTTATGGTGAAGGCCAAAAGACTTCAAATATTTTGAAATCCATACAAGACAGTTATGACAATAATGTTACCGATGAGTTTATTAAACCGTTGGTAGTCGTAGATGATAAAAATAATCCGGTAGCTAAAATCGAAGATGGTGATGTGGTCCTTTTCTTCAATTTTAGAACCGATAGAGGCCGTCAGCTTACACAAGCACTTTCACAAGAAGATTTCCATGAATATAATATGCATAAATTGAACTTGTATTATGTTACCATGACAAATTACGACGACAACTTCAAAGGTATTGACGTCATCTTTAACAAGGAAAACCTTAATGAAACTCTAGGAGAAATTCTAGAAAAACATCACAAGAAACAAATTCGAATCGCAGAGACTGAAAAATATCCACATGTTACCTTTTTCTTTTCAGGAGGTCGCGAAGCAACGTTTGAGGGTGAAAAACGAATTTTAAAAAACTCTCCAAAGGTAGCAACCTATGACTTAAAACCAGAAATGAGCGCATATGAAATACGTGATGCCTTAATACCTGAACTTGAAAAAGGAGAGGTTGATTTTGTTTGTTTAAATTTTGCAAACGGCGATATGGTGGGACACACTGGCGATATGAAGGCTGCAATTAAAGCTTGCGAAGCAGTTGATGAGTGTGTAAAAGATGTGGTCAACTCAGCTTTGGAAAATGACTATACGACCATATTAATAGCAGACCACGGCAATTGTGAAACCATGATAAATCCCGATGGAACTCCAAATACTGCTCATACTACCAATCCGGTTCCAATTATTTTAATCGATAAAGAATTGAAACACATTAAGGATGGTATTTTAGGAGATGTTGCACCCACAATTCTCGATCTCATGGGAATACCTCAACCCAAAGTAATGACCCAAAAAAGTCTTTTATAAACCTCTTTATTTGTTGTAACTTTGCCCCTTAATTGATTAAGCAACATGAATTTTCATGATAGACTGACTATAGCCGTAGACTTTGATGGCACTGTTGTAGAAGATGCTTACCCCAAAATAGGTAAAACACGGATTTTCGCATTTGAAACTTTGAAACGTCTTCAACAAGACGGTCACAGACTTATTCTATGGACCTATAGAAATGGTACAAAACTTCAAGAAGCCGTTGACTTTTGTAAAGAAAACGGTATTGAGTTTTATGCTGTAAACGCGAGCTTTCCAGAAGAAAAATTCGATCACAGCAGAAGTCGTAAAATACACGCTGATCTCTTTATAGATGATCGTAATATTGGGGGAGCCCTCGGATGGGGGGAGATCTACCAAATGATTACCAATGAAATACCAGATATGAAAAGCGCCAAACGCAAGGGTGGCTTATTTAGTTGGTTTAAGTAATTTACATCATTCCAAAATAGGACTTATCAATACTTTCCCGATGGTCGGGATGAGCGATTTCGACCAATGCCTTAACACGTTGCTTAATGGTTTTTCCATATAAATTGGCAACGCCATATTCGGTGACAACATAGTGAATATGCGCTCTCGTTGTAACCACACCTGCACCAGGCTTGAGGGCTGGTACAATTCTACTCAGACCGTGCTTAGTTGCAGATGGTAATGCGATAATGGCCTTACCACCTTCACTTAAAGATGCTCCTCTTATAAAATCCATTTGTCCACCAACTCCTGAGTACATTTTTGATCCAATGGAATCCGCACATACCTGCCCTGTAACATCAACTTCAATGGCAGAGTTAATAGCCACCATTTTTGGATTTTGTTTAATAATGGAGACGTCGTTAACATAATCCGATGTGCGCATTTCTACAAAAGGATTGTCATCGACATAATCGTATAAACGTTGAGACCCCATTAAAAAGGTTGCCAAAGCTCTACCTGGATTTATACCCTTGTAGTTACCATTGATAACATCTTTTAAGATTAAGTCTATGACACCATCTGAAAACATTTCAGTATGCAAGCCTAAATCCTTATGATTATGAAGTCTGGACAATACAGCATTAGGAATATTACCAATTCCCATTTGTAGGGTACTCCTATCCTCAATTAATTCTGCGACATAGTCTCCAATTTTTGTCTCAATTGAAGTTGGTTCAGAAATGGAGAATGCAGGTAGGGGCTCATCGACCTCAACAAAAGCATCTATTTCCGAGATATGAATTATACCATCACCAAATGTTCTAGGCATTTGCTTATTGACCTGAGCTATGACATGGTCCGCATTATCAATAGCGGCTAGGGTCGCCTCAACAGACACGCCTAAAGAGCAATATCCATGCACATCCGGTACTGAAACATGTATCAAAGCTACCTTTACGTCAACTATATTTCGCTTAAACAATAAGGGTACTTCACTTAAAAAAACAGGGGTGTATGAGCCATTTCCTGCCTTTAGCGTATGTCTAACATTTCGCCCTATAAAAAAGGAATTTACATGGAAGCTTTCAGCATAGTCAGGATTAGCATATGGGGCATCACCTTCGGTATGTAACTGACAGATTTCAACATTGCGCAATTCCTCATGGCGATTGGTGAGTGCTTGAATTAAAACTGAAGGTACGGCTGCTGCAGCCTGTATATAGATTTTATCGTTTGATTTTACGATTTTTAAGGCCTCTTCGGCACTAACTGATTTGTACATCTAATTTTATTTAAGGATACAAACTTAGGGTACAAAAGATATAAAAAAACTGTCTTTTATCATGTTTTTGTTAAATTTTGAAATTGGTTTAATTAGCTATCTTTGCAACTTAAATTAGGCTTTATGATTATCGCAAAAACCAAAGAGGAAATTGAATTAATGCGCCAAAGTGCATTAGTGGTTTCTAAAACTTTAGGCATGTTGGCAAAGGAAATAAAGGAAGGGGTAACAACGAATCATTTAGATGAGCTTGCTGAGGAATTTATAAGAGACCACGGTGCGCTACCAGGTTTTAAGGGCCTATACGATTGTCCTTCTACATTATTATGTAGTGTCAATGAAGCTGTAGTTCATGGTTTACCTACAGACACGCCTTTAAAAAGCGGTGATATAGTCTCGGTAGATTGTGGTGCCCTAATGAATGGTTTCTATGGGGATCACGCCTATACCTTTGAAATTGGCGAAGTTGATGATGCTACAAAACATCTTATAAAAGTCACTAAAGAATCACTTTACGTTGGGATTAGTCAATTTAAAATTGGCAACAGGGTTGGTGACGTTGGTTATGCTATACAACAATACTGCGAATCTAATGGTTTTGGTGTTGTAAGAGAGTTGGTTGGCCACGGCATAGGCAGAAAAATGCATGAAGATCCAGAAATGCCAAATTATGGTCGGCGTGGGCGAGGCAAAAAATTCATTGAGGGCATGGTAGTTGCCATAGAGCCAATGATTAATATGGGTACTCATAAGGTAAAACAGTTGAAGGATGGTTGGACTATTGTGACGCAAGATGGCAAACCAAGTGTGCACTTTGAGCATGATATTGCCCTAATTGATGGTAAGCCCGAAATCTTATCAACCTTTGGTTATGTCCATGAAGCCCTAGGAATAGTCTCAAATGAAGAAGATGAGTTCCGTCAAAAAACCTTAGTTCTATGATTGTGGATAAGCGTATTATGGCTATAGAACCTATTGAGATAGTCAAAGGTTACAAAGCGCGATTTGTACATACCGAGACGATGACCATTACGTTTTGGGAAGTTGAAGCCAACTCGGAACTCCCAATGCACAGTCATTTTCACGAACAAGTTTCACAAATATTAGAAGGGGAATTTGAGATGACGATTGATGGCAAGACAAAGATTCATAAGCCCGGTTCCATACTTGTAATTCCTTCCAATGTTGAGCATTCGGGAAAATCCATTACAGCGTGTAAAATTCTTGATATATTTAGTCCTGTAAGGGAAGATTATAAATCCTTGCTTTGAAATCAGTCTTTAAGTTTGTCCTAAATTCAGTGCCACGGCCTCTACTCATTAGGTTAAGCTACATCATCAGACCCCTATTGGAAGTTTCTCTCAAGGGAAGTACGTATATAGACCCCATAGATGGAAAAGGTTTTAAAAGCTTCTTGCCTTATGGTTATGGTGACCAGCGTAATAATGTGCTATCACCTTCAACACTATCCCTTGAGCGACATAGACTCCTTTGGCTTTACCTTAAGAACGAAACCACTTTTTTTAAGACAAAGAGCAAAGTGCTTCACTTTGCCCCAGAGCAATGTTTCTTGAAGCGATTTAGAAAACTTGACAACTTAAATTACACAACTACTGACTTAAATTCTCCAATTGCTGATATAAAAGCAGATATCTGCGATTTGCCCTTTGAAAATGATAGCTATGATATCATTCTTTGTAATCACGTTCTTGAGCATATCCCAGACGACACAAAAGCCATGAAGGAATTATACCGTGTAATGAAACCCGGAGGTTTTGGTATTTTTCAAATTCCACAAGATTTAAACCGAGAAAAAACCTTTGAGGATAACAGCATTACAGATCGACAAGAACGTGCTAAAATATTTGGACAATATGACCATGTTCGCATTTATGGTCTTGACTATTTTGACAAACTGCGTGCTGTTGGTTTTAAGGTTGAGGAAGTAGACTACACATCAAAATTAGAACCTGAGGATGTCAATCGCTATAGATTAGCTAAAGGCGAGATTATACCAGTAGTCTACAAATAATAAAAAAATACCTGCTGAACAACAACATTTAAAAAAAAGACAATTGCGCTATTCATACAGCACATTTATAAAAAGCCACTTTAATAATATACTATTCAGGGAAGTTGTTTAAACCTAGAGTCTCTAATTGCAGTTCTTCATTTTCAAATATGACATATACCTTTAATTCTGGATGGGATTTTAAAAATGTCTCTACCTTTTCGATACCCATAGCCTGAAATGCAGTGGCATAACCATCGGCAGTCATACAATCTGGTGCAATCACCGATACACTTAAAATATTTGTTTTACTTGGATAACCCGTTTTGGTGTCTATGATGTGAGCGTATCGGTTACCATCGTCATCAATTTGAAACTTTCTATAGGTTCCTGACGTTGCCATGGCCTCATTTTTTAAAGTAATTACCTTTGAATAGGATTGGGTCCCGTCAAAATTAGGGTCATCAATACCAACACTCCATGCCTTTCCTCTTTCCACATTGAGTCCTGAAACCCTTATATCACCACCAATGTCTACCAAATAGTTATCAATATCCTTAGACTCTAAAAACTCACATACCGCATCAATTCCATAACCTTTGGCAATGGCGTTAAATTCTAAGTATGTCTCTGCCGGTTTTGTAAGCTTAAATTGGTCCATACTTACTTTATCAAATCCCACAAACTGCACAAGACTATCAATAGTTATACTGTCCGAAACAAATTTGTTCTTTTCTGCACCGAAATTCCAAGCATTAACAACATTGCCTACCGTAGGGTCAAAAACCCCATCAGTTGCTTCATAAATTACCTTTGAGGCATCAAAGACCCGTTTAAAATGCCTATCCACCTCATTAATTTCGTTACGGTTTAATTTAGATATATCTGACTCCTTAATATAAGTCGATAAAGACCAATTAATGACATGAAACAAACTATCTATAGGTTCCATATAATTGATTTGATCTTCAGAATAATATTGAATGTTAAAAGCCGTACCGAAAATTGGCCCTTTGAGTTTAATGTTTTCTGATACTTTTTCAGTACAAGAGAAACAACCAAGGAGAATAAATAGTAATAGCAATAGCTTATTCATACATTATTTAATTTTCGTTTTAGATACAAGCCTTACACTATGGTCTTAACTGTCAACAAACAACTTTATTTGTGCTTGTAGGAAAGCTTTAATTAAGGTTCATTTCAATTACTTGAATACCATTATATTCTATGAGATATTCCTCATTGAGATAAATAGGAAGATCTTCACCA
The DNA here is from genome assembly GCF_002266855.1 of Winogradskyella aurantia. Classification (GTDB taxonomy): domain Bacteria; phylum Bacteroidota; class Bacteroidia; order Flavobacteriales; family Flavobacteriaceae; genus Winogradskyella; species Winogradskyella aurantia. The sequence continues at coordinate 243,907 of NZ_NGJN01000003.1, forward strand.
TTAGGGTTCCCTAAACCAACCCCCGCATAAAGAACTTTGGCGTCTTTGTCATAGGCATGCTTTTTAAAGGTTTCCATCCAAACCACATCATAGTTATTTGGATTCTCAGGAAGTATCACAGCTCTAACGATTACAAAAAAATATTGACTGTTCTTATCGATACACACAAACTGCGGATGCTTTTTCAACTTACTGTTAACTGCAATAAACTCAAATCCCCTTTTTTCTAAATCCTTGCCAACATGATTCATAGCAAGGTTATGAATTTCTTGTTTTGTGAGTGCTTTTCTCATATTACAAAGATACAAACTTACCAGACAAAACTAATGGGTACCATTCTATAGAAGTCCTTATATTTAGTTCAACAAAACTATGATATGAAAATTAATAACTTCACTTTGAAATTACACCTTTTGGCATTTCTGCTTGTTCTGAGCTGTGAACAAGCTCCACAATTACCAGATCCACTTAATGCAGGTTGGGAAGGTCAACCCGTCTGCGAGGTATTGGAAGACAATTCCAATATACGTGTTTTGAAATGCACCTTTCCGCCAAATATTGGGCACGAAAAGCACTACCATAAGCCTCACTTTGGTTACACCCTAAGTGGCGGAACATTTAGAATAATAGATACAACTGGTATTAGAGAAATAGATGTCCCAACAGGCTATAGTTTTAGTAATGACGGTATTTCCTTACATGAAGTCCTTAATTTGGGCTCTACAACTGCAGAATTTTTGATTGTGGAATATAAATAACCAAGGACTTCTATTTGAATGTTAACTTGATTCTTTGTATATTTTTAAGAAAATTAAGCTATGATATCTTCAAATCGTTTTAATCACGCCATTACCAAGCTCTACGAAGCTTTTCATAATAACACATTAAATCCCGATGATTTTAAGCAGTGCGCCGTGGGTAACCTATTAGACAATACGGATAGCTGGCAACACCTAACGGATAAGCACGGTTCTTTAAAACTGAATTACGTTGGTCTTGTGCATCAAAATCTTGGCCGACGATTCAAAGGTTATACACCTTTAGAACTACTGCGGATTGAATCTTCCTTTTTAAGCGGTTGCGGTTATAAAGGTCTCAGTTACGGACGTCTTATAAGACCAGAAAACACCAAGGATAAGGATGTACTTTTTAACGGCTTATGTGAAGTTGTTGAGACCTTATGTCAATTAGACGGTACCGCCAACATTATGAACTGTGATAAACTTTTCGACTTTGAAAAAAAGGTGTCATTGCAACCTCAAAATTAATTAGCCTTACACACAAATAAAAAAACCAACTCCATTGAGTTGGTTTTTTTATTTTATTATCCTCCGAAATCATCAAATCTGATGTGCTCGTCGGGGATTCCGAAATCCTCACCCATTTTCTGAACAGCTTGGTTCATTAACGGTGGACCACAGAAATACAATTCAATATCCTCCGGAGCTTCATGATGATTTAAATAATTGTCAATCACAACTTGATGGATAAATCCAACAAAGCCATCACCTGCCTCATCGTTGATATCTTTTTTAACTTTCCAGTTATCCTCTTCTAAAGGTTCTGATAAAGCCATATAAAATTTAAAATTAGGAAAGTCCTTTTCCAGCTTTCTAAAATGCTCAATATAGAACAATTCACGCTTGGACCGTCCGCCATACCAATAGGTTACGGTACGCCCTGTTTTCACAGTTCTGAATAAATGGTATAAGTGCGAGCGCATTGGTGCCATACCAGCCCCTCCACCAACATATAACATCTCACTATCGGATTCATTGATAAAGAACTCGCCGTAAGGCCCGGATATAATCACTTTGTCACCAGGCTTTTGAGCAAAAATATATGATGATGCTATACCTGGATTAACATCCATCCATTGATTTTTAGATCTGTCCCATGGTGGTGTTGCAATACGAACATTTAACATAATCTCACGGCCTTCAGCAGGATAAGACGCCATAGAATAGGCCCGTTCTACCGTTTCATCATTCTTCATCACCAATGGCCATAGCCCAAATTTATCCCACTCGTCTTGAAATTTATCAGGCTTGTCGTGCTCTTCTGGGTGCGCCGTAATATCGATATCTGAATATTTTATTTCACAAGGTGGTATCTCAATTTGAATATAACCACCAGCTTTGTAATTCATATCCTCAGGAATCTCTACAACAAATTCTTTTATGAAAGATGCTACGTTGTAATTTCTAACCACAGTAGCCTCCCATTTTTTAATACCGAATACTTCTTCAGGAATGGTAATTTCCATATCCTGTTTAACCTTTACCTGACATGCTAAACGCGCTCCTTCTTTTAGTTCTTTCCTTGAAAAATGTGGCGTTTCAGTTGGCAAAGCTTCTCCACCTCCCGAAAGAACATGGCATTCACACTGAATACAGGTACCACCGCCCCCACAGGCCGATGGCAAAAAGACTTTGTTACTTCCAAGTGTATTCAATAGGGTGCTTCCCGAAGCTACTTCTATTTCACGCTCACCATTAATAGTAATTTTTACTGGGCCCGACGGTGATAACTTCTGTTTTACGGTCAACAATAAGGCCACTAAAAGTAAAGTCACAAATAAAAAGGCAACTACTGTAGCTATAACGGTTCCAATGGTACTTGCGGCTAATATTATCATAAGTCTATTCTTTTTCTTTTGTTAAGTTATCCACCAAACTGACCTCAGTTTCAGTATCAACTTGTTCTTTTTCTATTTCCTTTTCAATTATTGCAGTTTTTTCTTCATTCTTTACAGGTTCATCACCTCCTGTTAACATCCCACCAAAACTCATGAAGCCAATAGCCATTAGCCCAGTAATAATAAAGGTAATACCCAATCCTCTCAAAGCAGGAGGAACAGCTGAATATCTAATTTTTTCACGGATTGCCGCTATAGCTAAAATGGCTAAGAACCAGCCAATACCAGAAGAAACACCGTAATTAAGTGCCAGACCTAAAGTCTCTATCTCTCTTGACTGCATAAACAATGATCCACCAAGGATAGCACAGTTCACAGCAATTAAAGGTAAAAATATACCTAATGAATTATATAAGGATGGTGAAAACTTCTCAACGACAATCTCTACCAGTTGCACCATTGTAGCGATAGTAGCTATAAACATAATGAAAGATAAAAAGCTCAAATCGTAAGAAGCGTATTCCTCGCCTAACCAGGCCAGAGCACCTTCTTGTAATAAGTATTGATCTAGCAGCCAGTTAAGTGGAACTGTTATGGACAGGACAAATATTACTGCTGCCCCTAAACCCACTGCTGTTGATACTTTTTTAGATACAGCCAGGTAAGAACACATTCCTAAGAAATATGCAAAGACCATGTTATCTACAAAAATCGATTTAAAAAATAATTCTATGTGTTCCATATATCTTTTATTTGATATCTCGAAATGATTTCAAGACCAAAATTTTTTGATTAATCTTCAATTAAAGCTTTGTTTCTTGAACGCTGTACCCAAATAATGAGGCCTACAACTATAAGTGCCATTGGAGGCAGGACCATAAACCCATTGTTTTCGTAACCCATGGCATAAAGTCCTGTTTTCTCCACAGGGTCGCCTAAAACCTTAAATCCAAATAAAGTTCCTGACCCAAGGAGTTCCCTGAAAAAGCCAACGATTATTAAAATAACACCGTAACCCAAAGCATTTCCAATACCATCCAAAAATGAGCGCCATGGGCCATTGCCCAAAGCAAATGCCTCAAATCGTCCCATAATGATACAGTTAGTTATAATAAGACCGATAAATACCGACAGCTCTTTGCTCAAGGCATAAGAATAGGCTTTTAGTACTTGATCAACTATAATTACTAACGTCGCTACTACGATTAGCTGAACGATAATTCTAATCTTTGACGGTATAATATTTCGCATTAATGAAATAACCACGTTACCAACACCCATTACAAATAGTACAGATACGGCCATAACAATAGACGGCTTCAATTGTGCTGTAATGGCTAAGGCAGAACAAATTCCTAAAACCTGAATAGTAATAGGATTGTTATCCGTTAATGGATCTACTATTAATTTACTGTCTTTCTTTGATAAAAGTCCCATATACCTTTCTTATTAATTTAAAGTCTCAAAATATGACTTGTACATTCTAACATCCTTCTGCAACATGGCCGATACACCATCTCCTGTTATTGTAGCACCAGCCAATGCATCAACTTCATGGTCATTTTTAATATCATTTCTCGGGTCGTTGTTTCCTTTGGCTACTTTAATCCCTTTAAAAACATCTCCATCAAGAAATTTTTCGCCAGTGAAATCATCCATGAAATACCGCTGCTTTATTTCAGCTCCTAAGCCCGGAGTTTCTCCTTTGTGATCAAAATAAACACCTTGGACAACCATATCCTTATCCAGGGCAACATAACCCCAAATAGCATCCCAAAGACCTTTCCCTCTAACAGGAACTATATAAATGCTTTTACCTTCTTTTTCACCAACAAACAGCGGCAATTTACGTTGGTAATTACCGGACTTGGCCTTATTTTCTTCTTTCTTTATGTCTATAAGATAGGCATCGTTGTCTTCCTTTACCTCTCCACCTTGAATAACGTATTGCTTTTTGATGTATTTTTTGAATTCGTCTTCAACCACTTCAGTTGGAATGAATTCAACATCATTAGCACCTTCGTTATTGTTTATGCCCATGGCATACAGAATATTCTGTTGTTTTTCATAACGCTCGTTGGCCTTTACCAATGGCTTTAAACCAGATGCTAACCCCGCGAGAATTGCCCCAACTATTATTACCATGACAACCGCAAAAATGACGGTGTAACTATTCTTTTCAGTATCAATTGCCATAATTAAGCTGTTTTAACTTTTAAACGTTTAAGTCTTCGTTTCACATTACCCTGTACCACATAATGGTCTATGGTTGGTGCAAATACATTCATTAATAGAATTGCAAGGAATACCCCTTCAGGATAAGCCGGATTGAAGACCCTAATCATTATAGAAATAAATCCGATCAAGAACCCATATATCCATTTTCCTTTATTGGTTTGGGACGCTGTTACAGGATCTGTAGCCATATAGACAGCACCAAACAAAATACTTCCTATTATTAAATGTTGCCAGAAAGGAACACTCATTAATCCATAAAATTTACTCGTATTGGAAATCCAACCGGCATCTACAACACCGTTGAATATTAAGCCCATGACTAAGGCACCTATTATAGTACTTAATATTATTCTCCAGCTGCCTATCTTGGAAAAGATTAAAAATAAGGCACCTATTACAATAAGGAACTTTGAGGTTTCACCAACAGAACCAGGAATTAATCCCCAGAACATATCCCAATAGTCTATACCAGCTAATGTACTATTTTGTGCGTAGGCACCTAATAAGGTTTCACCGGAAATTGCATCGGGCGTTCCCGCGCGCTCAACCGCACCATGTACCCAGACTTTATCACCAGACATCCATGTTGGATATGCAAAAAATAGGAAAGCCCGAATGGTTAAAGCTGGATTAAGAATATTCATTCCAGTACCTCCAAATACCTCTTTCCCTATGACAACACCAAATATTACGGCTACTGCCAACATCCAAAGCGGAATATCTACAGGCACAATAAGCGGAACCAGCATTCCTGTTACCAAGTAACCCTCCTCCACTTCGTGTCCTTTAATTATCGCGAAAACAAACTCAACAGCTAACCCTACGCCATAGGATACAACGACCAATGGTAGTACGGTTAATGCCCCGAGCCAGAAATTATCTAAGGTCCAGAATGTAGAACCCAAAAATCCGTTCGAAGCTTCAATTTCCCCAAGGGCAAGATAATGTTGATAACCCGCATTAAAAATACCAAATATCAAACAGGGCACTAAGGCAATAATTACGGTATTCATAGTACGCTTTAAATCGTCTGCCGCTTTAATGTGTGTACCACCATGCGTCGTTTCATTTGGCGTATATAAAAAAGTAAAAAGCGCACTAAAGGCCGGAAGCCATTTTTTGTCCTGATGTTTTACTTTAAAATTGTGTAAACTTTGTTTTAAACCCATTTTTAAAATCTTTTTTTCATAGCTTATCTAGTCAATTTCGTTTGAAACCGCCAGAATCATTAACCAATTTCTTTTAACATTAAGTCTAATCCTTCTCTTATTATTTTTTGGTGTGGCTGCTTAGACACACAAATAAATTCTGTTAGGGCAAAATCCTCTGGTGCCACCTCATACATACCTAAGGCTTCCATCTCATCCAAGTCCTTGTACATGCAAGCCTTTAAAATCTGTAATGGATAAATATCTAGAGGAAAAACACTTTCATAGCTTCCGGTAATAACGAAAGCACGATGCTCGCCATTGGTATTTGTATCTAAATCGTATTTTTTATTCGGCATTAACCACGAAAATGTCAAAGCCCTGGACGGTGAAACCTTATCAAAAACTGGTTTTGTCCAACCAAAGAATTCATAGTCGTCACCTTCAGGAATCACTGTAATGAGATTACTGTAATAGTCTAAAAATCCATCGGGAGCTACTTGCTTTCCGGTTAAAACATTTCCAGAAATTATGCGGTCGTTTCCATCTTTCTCAACACCGTTATCATAGACCATTGTAGCGATTTCAGAACCAATTTTAGTTCTAAAATATCTTGGTTTCTTTACAGAAGATCCTGCCAAAGCAACTATGCGCTCAGCATTAAATTTTCCCGTTAGAAGAAGTTCTCCAATGATTACCAAATCTTGGGCATTTACGGTCCAAACAACCTCACCTTTATTAATGGGGTCAACCTTATTTATCAAGGTTCCAACATTTCCAGATGGATGTGGTCCTGAAACTCTATGGATAACTACATTTTCTAAATTAGCCAAAGGTGATTGAGAATTTTTTCCTACGGAAATATGCACATTACCCGAGGTAAGTTTTGATAGTGCAGTGACAGCTGCCTGAAGTTCCGCTTCCTTTCCAGATAGGGTGTAATCTAAATCTGCCGCCAAAGGCGCACTTGCATAGCCTGAGATAAAGATCCCTTTCGGTTGGACATCTGGCTTTGCAATGACATCGTAAGGACGTTGTTTAATAAAAGCCCAACATCCTGTTTTTAAAAGATGTGCCTTGAGCTCATCTGAATCAGCATTTAAATTGAACGCACCGTAATCATGATATTTTTGCTCTTTGTCTGCGGTAATTTTTATGGCATCAATGCGGCGTCTTGGCCCTCGTTCAATCTCAGTAACCTCTCCCGAAACTGGTGAAACAAATTTCATTGATTCGTTGTCTTTGTTGTAAAACAAGGGCTCACCAGCTTTTACGTGGGTGCCTTCTTTTGCAACAAGTTTTGGAGTGATACTATGGAAATCTTCAGGTCTAATAGAATAGAAATTGCTGACTATAGCATTTTCAGTAACTTTCTGGGCTTCACCAACAAGCTTTATATCTAAACCTTTCTTAATTCTGATGTCTTTTGACATATAACGTAAAGATTAGTTATCTAAAAATCCGTGCAAATTTACGAATTAATGCTCAAAAAAAATTCATTCTAAAACATCTTTTTTATTTATAATCATTATAAATAATATAAATATGCCAAGGGAATGGAATTTGATTATATTTATGTGCTCTATATATTTTCAACATGACTAAACGATTTATAAACCTATTGTTTTTTCTTTTAATAGCATCTTTGGGCTGGACCCAAGCCATTGAAGTGAGCCCTCCTGATTTTATAAAAACCATACAATTTAAAGCTAACACAACTCAAGGTCAGCTTCCCATACTGCGGTTGGGGGAACCTTTAGAATTGGAATTTGACGCACTAAATGCCAACGAAGAAGACTTCTACTATGTTATTGAACACTTCGATTATGATTGGACCCCGTCGGTTTTAGCCAAGGCTGAATATCTAAAAGGACTGGACAACCAAAGAATTTTGACGTATTTTAATTCGTTCAATACCTATCAAATCTATTCCCATTATAAGTTGCAAATACCCAACTTGCAGACGCGCGCTCTTCTAAAAACAGGAAACTATATGATTTCCATATATGATGATTACGGCGAGCTCATGTTTAGCCGGAAGTTTATGATTTATGAAGATTTGGTAAATGTTGGTGTACAAGTTAAACGGTCTAGAGATGTTAGGGTTATCGCAGAAAAGCAGTCGGTTGACATGGTTATTTCCACAAGCCAAATTAACTTTAACAACCCACTTCAAACGGTGAAGACGGTTATTATTCAAAACAATAACCTCAACACCGCTATCTCGGGTTTAAGCCCACAGTACACTCTTGGAAATCAATTGATTTACAGGTATGATACCGAAACCGCCTTTTGGGGTGGAAATGAATACCTGTTCTTCGAAACCAAAGATGTCAGGGCCGCCAATGTTGGCGTACAGTTTATAGACCTTCAGGATATTTATCACAGTTATCTATTCACCAACCAATCGCGAAAAAACAACCCATATACATATAATCCCGACATCAATGGTAATTTCCAAATAACAGCAATAGACCGCACGGATCTTGACATAGAAGCTGACTACACCATGGTACATTTCTCTTTATTGCTTCCCAAAATTGAAGGAAAAGATGTTCATGTCTATGGTAACTTCAACGCTTTTGCCATTGAACCTTTGACACAAATGCGTTATAATTCTGAAAAAGGCATCTATGAATGCATCATGCGACTAAAACAAGGATTTTACAACTACAAATATGTAACTGTAGACCAAACGACTGGAGTATTGGATGAAGGGGCTGTAAGCGGCAACTTTTGGGAAACGGAAAATAACTATAAGGTATTAGTGTATTACAGGGATTTAGGATTTAGATATGATAGAATTATTGGATATGGCGAAGCTACTTCAATAGACATCTCCAATTAAACCATATCTCTTTTTTAACCTATTCAATCGTGCGCCCTTCTGAACTAGGTGGTATCGATGCACCCTTGATTTTGATGGTTTAGTCGCGATTTTATAAACCTATGTTAAAATAATAGTGTACATTATCGAAATTTAGCGCGAAGAACGAAAAATTATGCTATTTTAGCGTAAGAATCAGAAAATGCAATGGTACAACAAGTTACGAGCGGAATAAAAATTTCTGTTGAAACCAATTTTGAAGGCACATTTTATAAAAATTATAAAGTGCACTTCGCTTTTGGTTATAAGGTAACTATAGAAAATCAGAGCAAGGATTCTGTACAACTTAATTCAAGACACTGGCGTATTCTTGACGCCTTAAATAAAGAAGAGGTGATTGAAGGTGAGGGCGTAATTGGGAAAAAACCGGTTTTAAAACCAGGTGAAAAACACACCTACAATTCTGGCTGTCTCTTAACATCACCATTCGGCGCTATGAAAGGTCATTACAATATGGTCAACTTTACAAAAGCAAGCCATTTTAAGGTTTATATTCCTTCCTTTAAATTAAGTGCTCCTTTTGCACTAAACTAGAACGTGTAATCTCTTTGTCGGGCTTGCTATGTCAGCCTACTTCCGTTTTGGGTACTACTCAGTCTAATTTCGTAAGCTGCAACAAACATTTTAAACCAACCAATTAGTTTTTAGTTAAGCCTTCGGTAATTTGTGACATATCTACCTACAGGAAATGGCATAAGCTTATAAAGCGGTTTCTCAAGAATTGCTCTTAGCTCTTAAGATATGTTGAAAATAATTGCATTGCGTTGTTTCATTGGTTTTTGCTTAGATTTCTAATTGGTTTACACTACCTACCCATATAGAACACTTCTTTTTTTCCACTGTCTTTAGCCTTACAATTCTGCATTAATTATCGTACCTTTGCACTTTGAAAAATTAGAATTAAAATTAAAATAATATCATGGGAAAAGGATTCTTTAATGTACCAATTGCAGTTAATGAACCTGTAAAATCGTATGCACCTGGCACTCCAGAAAGAGATGAGGTTTTGGACGCATACAACGCAATGTATAAGAGTAAAGTAGATGTGCCTTTATATATTAACGGAAAGGACATTTCAACAGGAAATACACGACCCTTATCTCCTCCACACGATCACAAACATATTGTGGGCCAATATCATCTTGCGGAAAAAAAACATGTAGAATTGGCTATTTCAACAGCGCTAGAAGCTAGAAAAACATGGTCCCAATTAACTTGGGAACAACGCGCCGGCATCTTTCTTAAGGCCGCAGAATTAATTGCAGGACCTTACAGAGCTAAAATTAATGCTGCAACAATGATTGCCCAGTCAAAAACCATTCATCAAGCGGAAATCGATGCTGCTTGTGAGCTCATCGATTTTTTACGATTTAATGTTCAGTTTATGACGGACATCTATATGGAGCAACCTGAAAGTACGAGCGATGCATGGAACCGAGTGGAGTACCGTCCATTAGAAGGTTTTACCTATGCCGTCACCCCTTTCAACTTTACGGCAATTGCGGGAAATTTGCCGGCGTGCATGGCCTTAATGGGCAATGTAGTGGTATGGAAACCTAGTGACAGCCAAATTTATTCCGCTAAGGTAATCATGGATGTGTTTAAAGAAGCAGGTGTCCCTGATGGTGTCATAAATGTTGTCTTTGGCGATCCAGTAATGATTACCAATACGGTATTATCCAGTCCTGATTTTTCAGGTCTTCATTTTACGGGTTCCACCTTTGTATTCAAAGAGCTTTGGAAACATATTGGAGAAAATATACACCATTATAAAACCTACCCACGAATTGTTGGCGAAACCGGTGGTAAGGATTTTATCATTGCACACAAAACGGCTAACCCAAAACAAGTAGCAACTGCGATTTCCCGAGGTGCTTTTGAGTTTCAAGGTCAGAAGTGTAGTGCTGCATCTAGAGCATACATACCAAAAGGCATTTGGAATGAAGTTAGAACCCATCTAATAGAGGATATAAACTCCTTTAAAATGGGATCTCCTGAAGATATGGGTAATTTCATAACTGCTGTGATACACGAGGGCTCTTTTGATAAATTGGCGAAATACATAGACCAAGCCAAAGAAGACAGTGATACTGAGATAATCGCTGGTGGCGGTTATGACAAATCTAAAGGTTATTTTATTGAACCGACGGTAATATTAACTACAAATCCTAAGTATACAACGATGTGTACGGAATTGTTCGGGCCAGTAATAACGATATATGTTTATGAGGACGAATCCTTTAGTGAAACCTTAAAATTAGTTGATGAAACCAGTGAATATGCCCTAACCGGTGCTATTTTAGCCACTGATAGACATGCAATTGACGAAGCGACCAAAGTACTAGAAAACTCAGCAGGTAACTTCTATATTAATGACAAGCCAACTGGTGCAGTTGTTGGTCAACAACCTTTTGGAGGTGCGAGAGCATCCGGTACAAATGACAAGGCCGGGAGTGCTCAAAACCTTATGCGCTGGGTGTCACCTCGACTCATCAAGGAAACCTTTGTGACTCCAACGGATTACAGGTACCCATTTCTTGATTAAAAATTAATTAACTGATTAACAAATCCTTAAAGACAGCTGTTTTTAAGGATTTTTTTTGCACTTGGTAGAATTGAGGTCGAAAGAGTGGTATGGCATCAAGAAACTTTGTATATTTTCATCAACTTTACACCAAACGATCAGCTTATGAAAATAAATTACCTTCTATTTTTGCTTTTTTGTCCACTTTACGTCATAAGCCAAGTCAATTCAATTACAGCAACGGAACCCGTAGATCTATCTGTTTATGACGGTACTGCAAGTACGGCAGGTCAAGGGGAGTATGAGGTTTTTCTCAGTGACGACAATATTCTTGACAAACCTATCATCGCGGTAGATGGATTTGACCCAGGAGACTCAAGGGACATTGCCACCATATATGCTTCTTTGAATTTTAGCGGCACTTCGGGCGCTCAAAACTTAGCAGATTTGCTACGTGACCAAGGTTTTGACGTGGTTATCTTAAATTTTCCAACGTATACAAACGGTGATGGCGCCACTATTGATGGTGGTGCAGATTTCATGGAGCGGAACGCTATGGTCTTGGTAGAACTAATAAACCTCATTAATGCTAATAAGGCACCAAATAATCCAGAACAAAATGTGGTAATCGGTCCGAGCATGGGAGGTATTATTTCACGTTATGCACTAAATTATATGGAGGCCAACGGTTTAGACTCAGATACACGATTGTATATATCGTTTGATTCACCGCATTTAGGTGCCAATATACCCATTGGACTTCAACATCAACTTAATTATCTGGCATTTAATGATTTAAATCCAGTAGCTGAAGTTCAACCTTTGATTAATGACTTGTTGAATTCCCCAGCAGCTAGACAGCTCCTATTGGACCATTATGGCGCACATTTGGAGGCAGGTAGCCTCGTAGAGTTCGATCCTACCAAAACTTTACCAGAACCACATCCTTATAGACTCGAGTTTCAAAATAGAATCACATCGTTTACAACGGATGGATTTCCAGAAAATACTCGCAACGTATCTATTGTAAATGGCAGTGGTATCGGCAGTTCTTATTTTGCCATTGGCAGTTCTGGTCCTCTGGTGGACAATGGCTATCCTATTATAACGAGTAGTTTTGACATCACAGTACCTAATCCTTTACCGTTTGGGTCCCCTACCATTGATGTACCAGTCACCATTGACGTAAATTTTACGCCTGCAGCAGGACCTGAGGCTCAGGTAAGCAGCTTTGTGGCTTCAACCCCTGTCGGTTCGATATCATCTTCAGCCAACTCAGAAACCATTAACTTTGATGGTGTAGATGCCGCACCAGGCGGATTATTTGATCTTTCAGATTTAACAGGTGCATTTCCTAATACTGGTCCAGGTGCTGAAGTCCTAGCAGGTTTAGAAATTGATAAATTCAATTTTATCCCTACTGTTAGTGCACTCGCGTTAGAAATAACGGAAGAGGCATCTGGTGACGATATCAATTGGTTTCACAATATAAATTTAGCAGGAAGAGCCACTACCAATACGACGCCTTTTGACAACACCTTTTTACCAGATGACAATGAACCACATGTTCAATTGACGGAAGCCAATGTTGCATTTGCTTTGTCTGAAATTTTGAACCCGCCGTTAAGTTTACCTGAAAACTCAATTATATCATTTAAGATAGAACAGAATCCAATTGCTCATGATTTAGTTATACTCTCTAATACCACCACCGAAGCTAAGGTATGGATTACGGACTTAGCAGGTAAAACTCTTTTCAATACTGGTGTGAATCTTACAGATAGAACTGCTATTCCACTTAATTTGACATCAGGGTTTTATTTGTTGAATCTTACAACTGGAAATAATCAAGTTTTTGTATCTAAGTTTATCGTGCAATAAAGAATTAGACCTATACTCAGCAGGAAGGCCTCTTAAAGGTGGCTTTCCTATTTGTATTTCAAGGGTAGATGAATAACTTTTTTTGTTTGAAAAAAAGGCTCTTCAAAGATATCTGAAAGTAGGAAGGCCTTTACCGTGGTGTATACTTTTAATTCATCGGTTAAATCACCCCCTTTTAGATAAAGTATACCGTTTTTCAATGCATTATTTTGCTTTTTAGACACCTTTCCTTTTACCCATGTAGTAAATTCTGGCATAGCGGTGACTGCCCTGCTGACAATGAAATCATAAGTTTTATCTATAGCCTCTACTCTCGTATGGGTTGTGGTGACATTGGTAAGGCCTATGTCTTCACAAACGGCATTGACAACTTTTAATTTTTTCATCACGCTGTCGACCAAATGAAATTGGCAGTTGGGGAATAAAATGGCAAGTGGTACACCAGGAAAACCACCTCCTGTACCAACATCCAAAATTGACGTCCCATTTGAGAACTCAATAATTTTTGCTATACCTAGAGAATGCAAAACGTGTTTTAAATAAAGCTCATCTATATCCTTTCTGGATATTACATTTATTTTGGTATTCCAATCCTTATAAAGCTCCTCTAAAGCACTGAATTGGGCGATTTGTGTATCTGTTAGATTGGGGAAATACTTCAGAATTAGCTCCATGAATTTTGTTTTTCGCAAAAATACACTATTTTCAATTTGTTAAATTAACAAGGCATAATGACTTAAATTTAATAATTAGTTATCTTTGGCGCATTACGGTATGGATATTGCATACTTATATTATAAATGATTTGATTACATGGCACAACAAACCCTATCCTTCTCGAGAACAGATTCAGCAAAGTTTTTTAGAACACTCAATAAACGCGTAAATAATTACTTTAAAGAAAATAACATTAAACGGACTGGCAATTGGCAGCTCTGGGTTAAAACCATTGTAATGTTTGCATTGTTTTTAACACCTTACTTCCTGTTACTAACCTTAGATATGCCCACCTGGGCACAAATCTTACTCACTGTTGTTATGGGAGTTGGTATGGCCGGTGTCGGCATGAATGTGATGCACGATGGTAACCATGGGTCCTTTTCCAATAAGGAATGGGTCAATAGAATTATGGGAAGTAGTATTTATATTTTAGCAGGTAACGTTTATAACTGGCAGGTGCAGCATAACGTGTTACACCACACTTATACCAATATTCACGGTCACGACGAAGATCTCGAGGCTGGTAGAATTTTACGTTTTTCCAAGCATACCGAATGGCGAAAGCATCATAGGTTTCAACATTATTACTCCATCCTATTATATGGATTATTGACCATTAATTGGGCCATTACGACAGATTTTCAGCAGATGCGACGCTATATGAAACGCAAGTTATCCTATGGAAAATTACCTAACCCTGTAGTAAATTGGAGTAAGTTGGTAATTTCCAAACTCATATATGTCGCCATGTGGATTGTTTTACCATTATTGTTAACTGATATTGCCTGGTACAAAATATTAATTGGATTTTTCCTAATGCATTATGTAGCTGGATTAATACTAAGTGTAGTTTTTCAACTAGCACACGTAATGGACGAAGCGGAAATGCCAATGCCAGAAAAAGATGGTACGATGAAAAACACGTGGGCAATACATCAATTGAAAACCACGGTAAACTTCGGACGTAAAAACTGGCTTATCAATTGGTATACTGGGGGATTAAACCATCAGGTTGAACATCATATATTTCCACATATCAGCCATATTCACTATGGTAAGATTGCTAAAATAGTTAAGGATACGGCTAAGGAGTTTAATTTACCTTATAAAGAATACGAAACTACTAGAAAAGCAATTGCAGCGCATTTTAAGTTCTTAAAAGACATGGGGACACCTCCAGCTGTATTGCAAGCCTAATTTTATTCAACTTACAATATGATTCAACTTTCTGATAGAGTTACTAATCTATCTACTTCAGCAACCCTTGCAATGGCAGCAAAAGCCAGAGAGTTAAAAGCAGAGGGCAAAGATATCATTGGTTTAAGTTTGGGAGAACCCGACTTTAATACGCCAGATTTCATTAAGGACGCCGCTATTTTGGCCATTGAACAGGACTATAATAGTTATACCCCCGTTGATGGTTATGTCGAGTTGAAAAATGCGATAATAAAAAAATTTAAAAGAGATAACAACCTCGATTATACGCTTCCACAAGTTGTGGTCTCTACAGGAGCCAAACAAGCCCTATTTAATATAGCTTCAGTTTTATTGAACAAAGGGGATGAGGTTATCTTACCATGTCCATACTGGGTAAGCTACAGCGATATTGTTAAATTGAATGAAGGTGTTCCTGTCGAGGTAAAAACCTCCATTGACAATGACTTCAAAATGACTGCTGAGCAATTAGAGGCCGCCATTACACCGAAAACAAAGATGATATGGTATAGTTCGCCATGCAATCCTAGCGGCTCGGTTTACAGTAAGGAAGAGTTAAGGGCATTAGCAGATGTACTTCAAAAACACCCCAATATTTATGTGGTGTCAGATGAAATTTATGAACATATAAATTTTGTTGGCGGTCATTATAGCATGGCACAATTTGAGGACATGTACGACCGTACTATAACCGTTAATGGCGTATCAAAAGCATTTGCCATGACCGGTTGGAGAATTGGCTACATTGGCGCTCCCAGTGTTATAGCCCGTGCATGCAACAAAATCCAAGGTCAGGTTACAAGTGGTGCCAATTGTATTGCACAACGTGCGGTTATTACTGCTTTAGAGTCCGATCCATCGCGAGTTCAATACATGGTCGATGAATTTAAGGAACGTAGAAAACTTATTTTAAACTTGTTGAACGATATTGATGGGTTTAAAACCAATGAGCCTGAGGGTGCATTCTATGTGTTCCCTAATATTTCAGCTTATTTTGGAAGAACTATAAATGGGAAAACTATAAACAATGCCAGTGACATGGCTATTTTCTTATTAGAAGAAGCTCTTGTCGCCACCGTAACAGGGGAAGCCTTTGGCAATCCGGATTGCATTAGAATCTCCTATGCTGCCTCCCAAAAAGACATTATAGAAGCCGTGAGGCGCATCAAAACGGCACTTTCCTAAGTTTACAATACTATAGTAGATAATCGCGTATTCGAAGGTCAAGTTTAGAGGGAACTCCTAGAATAAGGCTATTAAGGCGATTGCAAACACTGTTAATCTTAAGATCACAGCGGTGTGATTCACTGTATTAAACTGAAAGGCCTTCAAACCTTGTCTTTTACCAAATAAAGAAGTTGAAGTTGTCGTTTTAAAATTGGTATTTACAACTGACTTGAAATGAGAACATAATAAGCCCTCTGTAGTGTTAAAAGATACCGCTATGGGTTCGGGTACAGTTTCTAATTCTTGATTTACTAATAAGTCCATGATAATGATTTTTAATTCTGAAACTAATTCAGAAATTGTTGGTTATACACATACGACGGACTAAAACTCAAAATGTTACACTACCCATTAGGATGAGCCTTTAAATGGGGTTGCCAAAATTCATAAAATACCAGTAAAAATATAGGCTAGCTAATTTTTATAAATTTTTAAAAAAATTAAGCTAATTAACGATTTCTCCAGAAGAAAGGGGTCAGTAAAATAAGTACAGTGAATAATTCTAAACGACCGAGCAACATTAAAAAGGAAGCCCACCATTTACCTAAAGGTGGTAATGCTGCGTAATTGTTTACCGGACCAAAATCGCCTAAGGCTGGACCGACGTTGCCCAAACTAGAAGCTGAAAGCCCAATAGATGACTCAAAATCCAATTGAAACATAGAGAATCCCAGACTTCCGATGATAAAAGAAAGCATATATAAAATAAAAAAGCCCAGGACATTGAATACAATATCTCCTGAAATTGATTTTTTATTATAACGAACCGGTAGAATGGCATTGGGATGAAGGGCTCTTTTAAACTCTAAAAAGCCATTTTTTATTAAAATTAAATGACGTACTACCTTAATGCCACCTGCTGTGCTTCCCGCAGATCCACCAAGAAACATTAAACCAAAAAAGAAAACGGTTAAAAATGGGGTCCACATGGTATAGTCGGCCGAAACAAAGCCTGTTGTCGTTATAATAGCTAGGACCTGAAATAATCCATGTCGCAGGGAACTCTCCCACTCCCCCAAAACCATAGGGTGGGCCACGGAGGATTTAGACACATCAGCTCTAAAATAGATGACCGCTGCTGCTATTATTGTAAAAACAACAATAAATCTAAAATATAATTTAAACTCATCGTCCTCAATGATTTTGGAGACCTTACCTTTAAATAGGAAGTAGCTTAAAACAAAATTAGTGCCTGCCAAGAACATGAAGACAATAATAATATACTGAATAACCGGGTTGTCATTCCAGTGGGCTATACTTGCATTTTTTGTTGAGAATCCTCCTGTGGAGAGGGTACTTAAGGCATGGTTAATGGCATCAAAAAACGACATCCCCGCAATTTGTAGCAAAATAGTTTCAGCCGCCGTATAGCCAAAATAAATCAACCATAGACGTTTGGCTGTATCCGTAATTCGAGGGTGTAATTTATCCCCGCCTGGTCCGGGTGCTTCTGCTGCAAACAATTGCATACCCCCTACACCCAGTAATGGTAGGATTGCTATGGCCAATACAATTATTCCCATACCACCAATCCAGTGGGTTGTACTTCTCCAAAAGAGCACACCCTCAGGTAAAACTTCAATATCATTGAGAATGCTTGCTCCGGTGGTTGTGTAACCAGACATAGTTTCAAAAAAGGCTTCGGTAAAGGTAGGTATGGCTTCTGTCACGAGATAGGGAAGGGTTCCCGTAAGCGACATCACGATCCAACCAAAAGCTACCACAATGTAACCTTCACGTTTATTCATCTCCTTTTGGTGGTTCCTGGTAGCTATCATTACAAATGTGCCTATGAGTAGGGTTACCGAACCGGCAAGAAGCAAATCTAAGGTAACACCATCCTTATAAATAAGGCTAATAAGCGTCGCAATCATCATAAAACCACCATTAAACAATAGCAATAAGCCTAAAAAGTGAAATATGATTTTATAATTTAAATGTAATCTAGACATAGGCTAGGAGAAAAATGTTTCTACTTCGGAAATAGAACGCGGCAAACAACAAACTACTACTCGGTCTCCAGCCTCAACCTTAAAACTACCTAAAGGAATAAGCCCTTCTCCATTACGAATGACACCACCAAATATAGCCGATTTCGGAAAGTTTAAATCCCTGATATAGTGATTAGTGATTTTAGAATTAGGCTTTACTACAAACTCCAGTAACTCAGCATTCATATTGTTTAACTTGGTCATCGCAACGACCTCTCCTTTTCGAATAAACCTAAATATATTGTTAGCGGCAAGGAGTTTTTTATTAATCAAGGTATCAATACCGATAGATTGCGATAATTGATAATAATCCATATTCTCTACCAGTGCTATGGTTTTTCTAACGCCCTTGGATTTCGCCAACAAGCAGGACATAATATTGGTTTCTGAATTTCCTGTTACTGAAATAAAAGCATCCATATCAGAGATATTTTCTTCATCTAATATCTCCACATTTCTACCGTCGCCACAAATAACCAAAGCATTTGGCAAACGATCGGCTAAATCCTCTGCAATTGATTTTCTACTTTCCACCAGCTTCACATTAAACTTACTGGCGCATAAATCCTTGGCAGTTTTAAATCCTATTTTACTACCTCCTAGAATCATAACATTTTTGATACCTACCTTAACCTTTCCAGAGAGTTGGAACAATTCATCATCACCACCTTTGGAGGTCATAAACACCACATTATCGCCTTCCTTAAATTGTGTATCTCCTCTTGGAATAATGGTATATTGGGTACCATATCGTTGTATGGCAATGGGAATAAAGTGTAAATCGGAATAAAACTCACCTGCTTCGCGAACGGTTTTCCCTACAAAAGCAGCCGTACGTGAAAGACGCAAACTCAACATGGTCAGGGCTCCCTCTTCAAACTCATAGGTGTCGTTAAAGCCATATTGGTTTAAGAGCAACTCGATTTCTGCTGCTGCCAATGATTCAGGTGATATCAATTCATCAATTCCAAATTTTGAGAAATCTACCATTTCCTTATGGTCAATAAACTCTGTATTTGAAATCCTGGCAATAGTGCGTTGAGCGCCTAGTTGTTTGGCCAACACACTTCCAGTAATATTGGTCGTTTCAGATGATGTAACTGCAATAAATAAGGATGCTAATTCTACTCTTGCCTCTTTTAAAATAGCAATTGATGTAGCGTCTCCCTTAATGGTTTTGATATCTAGATGTTCACCCGCATAAGCCAAGCTCTCTTTTTTGGTATCAATAAGAGTTATCTCTTGCGATTCGTATGACAATAATTTTGCTAAATGAAATCCTACCTCTCCAGCACCGGCGATAATTATTTTCATGGATTCTAGTTGAAATAAGTATACAAATATACATATATTTTACAGCTAGAGTCCTTTTTCAATATGATATAATTGTACAGCTCAATCATAGAAAACTCCCATAATGACGTATATTTGCCAAAAATTTTTATGGCTCAAAAAGTAAAACCATATAAAGACAGCGAGGCTACTAAAAAAGCACAGGTAACCCAAATGTTTGACACTATTTCCAATGAGTACGATAGTCTCAATAGAGTTATTTCATTCGGTATTGACGTAAAATGGCGAAATAAGGTTGTTAAGCTTGTGGCAGAACAACAACCTCAAGAAATTTTAGATATCGCTACAGGTACGGGTGATTTAGCCATAAGCCTTACCGCTACCAATGCCGAAAAAATCATTGGTTTAGATATCAGTGACGGTATGCTTGAAGTTGGTCGAAAAAAGATAAAAGCCAAAAATCTAAATAGCACTATCTCAATGGTCATAGGAGATTCTGAAGATTTACCCTTTGAAACTAATTCCTTTGACGCCATAACCGTCGCCTTTGGTATTAGAAATTTTGAAAATCTGGAAAAGGGCCTCACAGAAATTTTAAGAGTCTTAAAACCCAATGGTATATTTGTTATTCTTGAAACCTCAGTGCCTACGAATCCGTTCTATAAATTCGGGTACACCGCATACTCAAAATATATCTTGCCGGTCATTGGCAAACTCTTTTCAAAAGATAGGGTTGCGTATACCTATCTGAGCGAATCCGCTTACGTTTTTCCATATGGAGAGACTTTAAACAATATTTTGAGAAAAATTGGGTTTATTAATGTCGAGGATAAACCACAAACCATGGGTGTCGCCACAATTTACACAGCATCTAAATCGTAGTATGAAGAAATTAGTAATTCTAGCAGCCATTTTCATTACCACACAGAGTGTCTGTGCACAACTGTTTTCCAAAGAAAAAGTAGCTAACAGCGTAGATAATATAGACCAAAAGCTGTTAACGTGGGGCTATTTTCTTGGCTTTAATAGTTATGATTTTAAATTTAACTACAATGAGGACTTAGAGGATATTTTGGTGGATAATTCATTTGGCTTCCACTTGGGACTTGTTGGCGATTTGCGTATTAATGACTATATGAATCTCAGGCTTGAACCCGGCGTATTTTTTACCACTAGAAATCTGCGTTATGACGAAAGCTACTTCAATGGCATGGAATTTAACGACTCTGATTTACTGCGCGAGGTAAAATCGACCTATGTACACATTCCCCTGCTCTTAAAAGTATCCACGAAACGTATTAACAATTTCAAACCCTTTATTGTAGGCGGTATGTCCGCTGCCTTAAATCTATCCAGCAATCAAGACAATCCAGATGACAATAGCGCTGGTCAGTTTAGAATGCAAAAAAACACCTATTTTTACGAGATAGGGTTTGGTATTGACTTTTATCTACTCTACTTTAAATTTACCCCGTCTATTCGAGGTGTATTCGCCATAAATGATGAAGTCGTTCGCGACGCTGACCCCAATAGTCCATGGACAGGAAATATTGCAAAAATGCAAACTAGAGGAGTTTTTATCAACTTTACCTTTCAATAGTACGTCGCTTAAATTCACTGAGAATTATTGCTGTTGCATTGGCAACATTTAAGCTTTCCGTATCTTGTTTTTCGCCGAATTGTGGAATAGTAATCGCTTTTTCCACAAGATTTTTTATGTTGTCTGAAATACCATTGGCCTCATTTCCCAGAATAATAATTCCCGCGTTAGGCAAGGTGGTCTTGTAAATAGATTCACCTTCCATAAAGGTCCCAAAAACTGGCATTGATTGGGATTTTATGAAACTATCTAGTTCTAGATAGGATACGTTGACCCGTGTTAATGAGCCCATACTGGCCTGTACTACTTTAGAATTAAAGCAATCTACGGTATTTAAACTGCAAACCAAGTCTTCAATACCAAACCAATCGCATAGGCGTATGATAGTTCCCAAATTTCCAGGATCTCTAACATCGTCTAAGGCCAAGATCAAACCGTTTGATTTCGGCGTTCGCACTTCAGGTATTTTAAATAGAGCTAGGGCTGTATTAGGATTCTTAAGTGACGATATCTTTTTTAATTCCAAAGCTGTTATTTGATGATATTGCTCGCCTACAATATCAAAAACTGGAGCCGTACTATACAAAGAATCAAGATTAAATTGAGAGGTCAAAAATTCATTGATACTTTTAATACCTTCAACGGTAAAAAGTCCAAATTCCTGTCTGTATTTTTTTTGACTTAATCCTCTAATTAACTTAATTCGATGCTTTGATAACATTAAAATGTATTTACATTTGTTAGACGAAGTACAAAGTAAATCTTTTTTGGACTAATTTTTGTTCAGAAGATAACTTATCAAAAAATCACATTTCACTTGAGTCGGCCAATTCGTTTGTCATTATTTAAACAACAGCTTAAGGGTGCATGGCAAGTAAGCCTGTTTATAGTTGTTTTGGCATCAGTTAGCTCATGCAATGTGGTTAAACGGGTAAACCCAGGAGAAAGTCTTATTACGGAAAATATCATCCTTGTCGATGGGCAAAAAAACAAGCAGGAACGCGTTAATAACATCATTGCACAAAAAGTAAATTCTGGTATGAATGGACTTTTAGGGGTAAGATTACCTTTAAAGTTACATGTCTATAACCTAGCAAGACCAAATATTGATTCTATCATAGATGCAAATATTTTAAGTGACTCCTTAAAAGTAAAACGCAAAACGGCCTTGCTATCAAAAAAACAATTCGACAGATGGATTGGATCAAAAAAAGGTTTTAACGCCTGGCTAAAGCGCAAAGGTGAAGCTCCAGTAATCCTTAATGAAGACAAATCAGAAAAAACAGCAAATAACCTAAGAAAATACTATTATTCTAAGGGCTGGTTGGATAATTCAGTTGAATATGAAATCGAAAAAGACAGTAATAAGCGCGCCAAAGTCATTTACAAGGTCACCAAAAAAACACCATACTTACTAGATTCCATAACGCCTATTATCAGTACAGCTGCCATCGATTCGCTTTATGAGGCTATGAGTAAAAACTCCTTGCTAAAAAAAGGAGACCAGTACGACGAAGAGAAGTTTGAAAAAGAACGGACCCGTATCAGCACGTTTTTAAGGAACTCCGGCTTCTATTATTTTGGTCAAGATTATGTACGGTTTGTATTGGACACTATTGGCACGGACCATAAGGTCAATAGTGAGATTATTATTTCCAATCGCACTATACGAGGTGATGATTCAACTACGGTAAGGCCATTTAAAATCTATAGAATAAAAGGTGTCAATGTTTACACTGACAACACCTATGACAATCGGTTCAAAGCCGTCTCGGACACTACCGTTTACAAGGGCTACAACCTATTCAGTAAAGATGGTTTAAGGTTTAAACCCAAAGCACTTACGGATGCCATATTTATCAATGAAGGTGAAATTTATACGGATTTAGCTAGAAGCCGTACGTCTAGATACCTCAATGATTTACAAATGTTTAGATATCCAAATATCAGCTTTGTCGAAAATGAAGCAGATACCACACTTACGGCAAATATCTTATTGCAACCAAGAGATAAATATAGCCTTAATTTCGATTTTGATGTGAGTCAAAGCAACATCCAAACTGTAGGGTTCTCCTTTGGTGCAGGATTAAAAATCAGAAATATTTTTAGCGGTGCAGAAACCCTTGATATTAGTGGATTAACATCTATCGGTGCCTCAAAAGACCGTGCAAATCCCAGTGATTCATTTTTTGATATCAATGAGCTCGGCGCCAATATTAGATTGACCTTTCCCAGGATTTGGAGCCCGTTTAATACAGACAAAATCATCCCTAAATACATGTCGCCCAGCACAAGCCTTAACCTCTCAGCCTCGAGTCAAACCAATATTGGACTCGATAAACAAACCTTAGCAAGTATATTTGCATTTAACTGGAGGCCCAGCGAAACCGTGACCAATGAATTGGGGCTTTTTGATGTCCTGTTTGTTAAAAACCTTAATACAGATAACTACTTTGGTGTGTATTCGACCTCTTATGATCGATTGAATTCCATTGCCCAAAACATAGGGTATATTGATCCAACAGAGAATTTAGGAATTCCTGATGAAGCCGACCAGTTTATAGAGGATGTCTTAGGTGAAAACACAGCGCTTACCCCTGAAGACGACGACTTTATTACTGTTAATAATATAGACGAACGCAAAGAGCGATTAACCGAAAACAACCTTATTGTCTCCAGTACCTTTTCTTACCGCAAGAATACGCGTAAGGATTTATTCGATAATGACTTTTCCATTTTCAAATGGCGGATAGAAACAGCCGGCAACATCTTGTCGAGTTTATATAGTTTAACTGGGGCGCCTAAAAACAGTAGCGGTAATTATGAAACCTTAGGGGTAACCTTTTCCCAATACATAAAAACTGAAATAGACTACGTAAAATACTTTGATTTAGGGCGGAGGAATATTTTTGCCTTTAGAGGTTATGCCGGTATTGCCATTCCTTTTGGCAACTCTAACAGTATTCCGTTTGTGGAAAGTTTTTTTGGTGGGGGACCTAACGACAATAGAGCATGGACGCCTTATGACTTGGGTCCTGGTAGTACAGATAGCAATGAAGAATTTAATGAAGCCAATTTTAAGCTTCATTTCAGTGCAGAACAGCGCTTTAACTTATTTGGAAGTTTACGAGGGGCTCTATTTGTTGATGTAGGTAATATTTGGAACGTATTTGACAACGTAGAGGATGATGCCGCAGTATTTTCAGGGTTCGATTCCTTAAGGGACATTGCCGTAGGTTCAGGATTTGGATTGCGTTATGATTTTGATTTCTTTGTATTGCGTTTTGATGTTGGGTTCAAAACCTACGATCCCTCTCAAGACATAAACAACCGCTGGTTTAGAAATTACAACTTTACAAACGCGGTCTATAACATTGGTATTAACTATCCATTCTAGTAATAATATATTGAGGTCGTTCTAATTTTTTTTGAAGGCTATTTTATTTGTGCAATACCTTCGATAATCTATATCGTTTCAGGAGGGTTTGTGCCCATGAATCGGAAAAATCAGTAGCCTTTTTGACTAAAATTATGTACTTTTGAGTTCTAATTTTTCAATCATAAATTATGAGTCACAATATCAAGCCTGGCGTTGCAACAGGAAGAGAAGTTCAAAATATTTTTAAATTGGCCA
The DNA here is from genome assembly GCF_002266855.1 of Winogradskyella aurantia. Lineage (GTDB taxonomy): Bacteria > Bacteroidota > Bacteroidia > Flavobacteriales > Flavobacteriaceae > Winogradskyella > Winogradskyella aurantia. Next base: position 268,903 of record NZ_NGJN01000003.1, read on the forward strand.
AAGAGAAAGGGTTTGCCTTACCAGCCGTAAATGTTATTGGTTCCAATACCATAAATGGTGTTTTAGAAACAGCCAAAGCATTGAATGCCCCTGTAATTATTCAATTTTCAAATGGCGGGGCACAATTTAACGCTGGAAAAGGTCTAAGCAACGAAAATCAAAAAGCAGCTATAGCTGGTTCAATTGCTGGTGCCAGACATGTACACCATATGGCAGAGGCTTATGGCGTGCCTGTGATATTGCATACAGACCACTGTGCCAAAAAACTTTTACCTTGGATCGATGGTTTGTTAGACGCCAGCGAACAGTTTTTTAAAGAAACGGGTAAGCCGCTTTACAGTTCTCATATGATTGATTTGTCTGAAGAACCCATTGAAGAAAATATCGAAATCTGTAAGCAGTACTTATCACGGATGAGTAAAATGGGCATGACTCTGGAAATTGAGCTAGGTATTACCGGTGGTGAGGAAGATGGAGTCGATAATACAGACGTTGACGACTCTAAATTGTATACACAACCAGAAGAAGTGGCTTATGCCTACGAAGAATTGAGCAAGGTAAGCGACCAGTTTACAATTGCTGCTGCCTTCGGTAACGTGCACGGCGTTTACAAGCCAGGAAACGTAAAACTAACGCCAAAAATATTAAAGAATTCACAAGATTATATCTCAAAAAAATATGATGTTGGCCACAACCATATTGACTTTGTTTTCCATGGTGGGTCTGGCTCTACATTAGAAGAGATTAGGGAAGGAATAAGCTATGGTGTTGTAAAAATGAATATTGATACAGATATGCAATACGCCTTTTTAAGTGGCGTTAGGGACTATATTCAAGACAAAAAAGACTATTTACAGTCCCAGATTGGCAACCCAGATGGCGATGACGTCCCTAATAAGAAATACTATGACCCTAGGGTATGGTTACGAAAAGGGGAAGAAGCTTTCGTCGCACGACTTAAAAAAGCGTTCGAGGATTTAAATAATGTGGATACCCTATAACAGCAATATTGTAAACGTATAGCCCATTAATACTTGAATCCATAGTATTAATGGGTTTTTTATTTCTATTGGATGTAATGCGAGATGAATTTTTGACATTAATTAATATTGTAGTAATATTGTACTAGCGTATTGAGTTCGAAAAATAAGACTAATTTCACGCGATTAATGATTGTAATAGATCCGAAATCATTAAGTCGTCCTTAGAAACACCAAAGGATTAAAAGCGCAGATTGTCATGGCATGGTTTAAAAGAAAAGATAAAGGTATTCAAACCTCAACAGAGGAAAAGAAAGACACCCCTAAAGGCCTTTGGTACAAGTCGCCTACTGGTAAAATTATAGATACCAAAGAATTAGAGCAAAATTATTATGTAAGTCCAGAGGACGGTTATCACGTAAGAATTGGAAGCAAGGAATACTTTGAAATCCTTTTTGACGACAATAAATTTAAAGAGTTAGACCCTGACCTAGCATCTAAAGACCCACTTAAATTTGTCGACACCAAAAAATATCCCGATCGCTTAAAAGCAGCGCAAGCCAAGACGAACCTAAAGGATGCGGTTCGCACAGCTGTTGGTAAATCTAAAGGCCAAGACTTAGTGGTTGCCTGTATGGATTTTACCTTTATAGGTGGCTCAATGGGTAGTGTTGTCGGTGAAAAAATCGCCCGTGCGGCAGATTATGCCCTCAAAAAGAAACTCCCCTTTATGATAATTAGCAAATCTGGGGGAGCCCGTATGATGGAGGCTGCATTATCCTTAATGCAATTGGCAAAAACCTCGGCCAAACTCGCACAACTAGCGGAGGCTAAAATTCCTTATATCTCCTTATGTACAGACCCCACAACAGGTGGTACAACGGCTTCCTTCGCTATGCTAGGTGATATTAATATTGCTGAGCCAGGAGCCCTAATTGGCTTTGCTGGCCCAAGAGTGGTACGAGATACTACAGGTAAGGAATTACCTGAAGGATTTCAAACGGCTGAGTTTTTGTTGGAACACGGTTTCCTGGATTTCATCACACACCGGAAAGACTTGAAAAATAAGGTCAATCTCTATATCGATTTAATTAAAAATCAACCCTTGAGAGTTTAATTTATATCAGGTATTACGCCTAAAAACTATATACCCTCTCCTGGGAAAATAAATTCCTTATTAATTGTAACCTGAATAGGCACTAAACTCAAGAGTTATAGTTAACTTCATATCCTATTTAAAATCTAATACTGTGAAAATTAGTTCAAAGCTTGGTGTTTTAGTGTTCATCATCGTCTCTCTATGGGCATGTGAAGACATCGACGAGTTATCTGAGTTTGATATTACGGAAGACTTCAATACAACCTACACCATCAACCTACCGGAAGATTCAAATGGAATGCCGCAAAGTTTCACACAAGTAGAGACCATCAATATCGCTTCCAATCAGCAAATTCAGGATAATCTCGATGTAATTCAAGATGTAACCCTCAATTCACTTACCTATGAAATTTCAGAATTTTCGGGAGTTGAAAGTGCCGTAGTTTCAGAAGCATCCTTAAGTTTTGCAGATATTACTATTGCTATAGCTGATATTCATCTACAGGCCTCAGACGATACTAACACGGTTTACACTATAAGTAATTCGGAACAATTAAACGCCATTGCAAACGCATTGGAAAATAATAATGAAATCACAGGTACTGTTACGGGTATGGTGAGCGCCACACCAGTAACTTTTGACATCATTGTCAATTTAGATGTCACCGTAACCATCGATCTCATATAAATATTACATAGTCTACTAAAAAAAGCGAGCTCAGAAAGCTCGCTTTTTTTATTAATGGATCTTGTATCGGTTAATTCAATATAACGTCGACCTGAGTACCGTTGTTAAAGGTGAACGTTGCTTGGTTATCACAATCGCCAGCACCGAAATCAAAAACACCACCAAAATTAGTGCGTTCCACATCAAAGGAACCACTGACCACATAGGTACAAATAACCTCCCTACGTAGCGGGGTTATGACCTCATAACTATGGGTATTGCCATTCACGAAATTTGCGGTCCAATTTCCGGTTATTTCAAAAACATTATCACTAAAAATACCGCTTCCAAATCCTTCAACCCACTCGCGTACTCGCGTACCTTCACGAGAAGCTTGCAAACCGTTTGGCCATATTACCGTGACATCCAAACTGTGCGTAAACTGCGGATTTCCATTTTCATTAGATAATTGCCTTAAGATTGAACGGTTACCCAGTACACTTTTAGCGTCAAAGAAAAAATCAACAAGGTTGTAGTTTATCGCTATTTCCTGTGCTTCGGGATCTCTTGTGTAGTCAAAAATTATTTGACCTCTCAAGACATGGCCATGCACCAAACAGCCTTCATTACCAAAATCTAGGGTAACCTGTCTGTAGTTTTGTTGCGCCACCACCGTTATGGTAACACATTCTGGAATGGCACTCACGTACATAGATCGTCCTAATTCTAAATTTTCCTGTTGGTTAAAACCATCGATGACCAAATCGCCTAAAACATTATCCATTTGATCTATTTCAGCTGAAAGCTGCACCTCTATAACATCATCGGTTTGATTTTGAATGGTTAGAGGTTCATCGGTATCACTACAGGATAGTGCAATGCTCCCGAAAAAGACCAAACCTAACATTCCCTTGGTCAAAACTTTAAATTGTCTCATAATCACTTTTTTTTATTGTTAATATACTGTTAAGACCGTTTAATTTCAGAAAGGTTTAATCTGCAACCAAAAAAATCTAATTTTGTCCAATGCTGTTGTATATTCCTTTAATTTAGTATATTTGCCGCTTGAAAGAACGTCTTTCAAATACATAACAATCATTTACAACAATATTAGCATGTATTTATCAAAAGAAAAGAAAGAAGACCTGTTCGCAAAATACGGTAAAGGAAAAAAAGATACCGGTTCTGCTGAGGCACAGATTGCGTTATTCACGCACAGAATCAACCATTTAACTGGACACTTAAAAAACAATCGTAAAGATTTCAATACTGAGCGTTCATTGGTGAAATTGGTAGGAAAGCGTCGTGCGCTTTTAGATTACTTAACAAAGAAAGATATTTTAAGATATCGTGCCATTGTTAAGGAATTAGGTTTAAGAAAATAATATCAAAGAGGCTTTTACGGCCTCTTTTTTGTTTTAGATATAACTCCTACGACCGAGTATAACTGTCGAAAAATAAGAAGCTCCATCCCGAATCAATTTCGGGACTAAAAGTTTTTCATTGGTCAAGACTTTAGGTCTCACAACAACTACAACAACACAACGACCATTGTTTAACAGGGTTCAAGTATGGAAATATTTCGCTTGAACTAGAACTAAAAATTTATGATTCCAAAAACATTTAGAGAGGTCATTGACCTTGGTGACGGTAGGGAAATTTCTATCGAAACCGGAAAATTAGCGAAGCAAGCTCATGGTAGCGTTGTGGTGCAATCAGGTAACTGTATGTTATTATGTACCGTGGTATCTAACTATCATGCTGCAGATGTAGACTTTTTACCATTAACCGTAGATTACAGGGAAAAATTTGCTGCAGCAGGTCGTTATCCAGGTGGATTCTTCAAAAGAGAAGCTCGACCCAGTGATGGTGAGGTCTTGACCATGCGTTTAGTAGATCGCGTATTGCGCCCGTTATTCCCGAAAGATTACCACGCAGAAACTCAGGTTATGATTCAGTTAATGTCTCATGATGATGATGTTATGCCAGATGCTATGGCCGGTTTAGCAGCTTCTGCAGCGATTCAATTATCGGATTTTCCATTTGAATGCCCAATCTCTGAAGCGAGAGTTGGTCGGGTAAATGGTGAATTTGTAATCAATCCTACAAGAGCTCAGTTATTAGAGTCTGATATTGATATGATGATTGGTGCCTCAGCGGATTCGGTTATGATGGTAGAAGGTGAAATGGATGAGATTTCCGAAGAAGAAATGGCTGAAGCCATTAAATTTGCACACGAAGCGATTAAAGTACAGTGTGCTGCCCAAGTAAAATTAGCCGAAGCTGTTGGTAGAAAAGAAACCCGTGAGTATGACCCAGAACGTGAAGACGAAGACTTAGAGAAGAAAATTCACGATATGGTTTACGATAAAACCTACGCCATTGCAAAAGCAGGTTCTGCAAAGCACGAACGTAGTCAAGCCTTAAGTGATATTAAAGCTGAGGTTTTTGAAGCCTTTCCTGAGGAAGAACACGAAGATTTAGGAAAATTGATTCATAAATATGTTGCCAAGGCTCAGAAAGAAGCCATTAGAAATCTAACCTTGGATGAAGGCTTACGATTAGATGGGCGTAAAACTGATGAAATCAGACCAATTTGGTGTGAAATTGATTATTTACCATCCACACATGGCTCGGCCATATTTACACGTGGTGAGACACAGGCATTAGCTACAGTGACTTTAGGGACATCTAGAGATGCCAACCAAATAGATATGCCATCTCACGAAGGTGAAGAGCGTTTCTACTTACACTATAACTTTCCACCGTTTTCAACTGGAGAAGCCAGGCCAATTCGTGGCACATCTCGTAGAGAAGTCGGTCATGGTAACCTGGCACAACGTGCCTTAAAAGGTATGATTCCAGAAGATTGTCCCTATACCGTAAGGGTCGTTTCTGAAGTATTGGAGTCTAACGGATCGTCTTCTATGGCAACCGTTTGTTCTGGTACTATGGCTTTAATGGATGCCGGTGTACAATTAAAGAAACCTGTTTCGGGAATTGCTATGGGATTAATTTCCGATGCTAATTCTGGAAAATACGCCGTGTTATCAGACATTTTAGGTGATGAAGATCACTTAGGTGATATGGATTTTAAAGTGACGGGTACTGCCGATGGTATTACCGCTTGCCAAATGGATATCAAAATAAAAGGGCTGTCTTATGAAGTATTGGTAAAAGCCTTAAAGCAAGCTCGTGAAGGTCGTTTGCATATCTTGGATAAACTGACGGAAACCATTGCAACACCAAATGCCGATGTTAAACCACATGCACCAAAAATGGTGACCAAGGTTATACCTGGAGAATTCATAGGTGCTGTTATTGGTTCTGGTGGAAAAGTAATTCAAGAGTTACAAAAAGAAACCAATACAACCATTGTTATCAATGAAGACCCAGTCACTGAGGAAGGTATCGTTGAAATATTAGGTACAGACCAAGCAGGTATTGACGCTGTAATCGCTAAGATAGAAGCTTTAATGTTTAAACCTGAAGTAGGCAGTGTCTATGAGGTAAAAGTCATTAAGCTTCTTGACTTCGGTGCTGTTGTTGAATATACAGAGGCTCCTGGAAATGAAATATTGCTTCATGTAAGCGAGCTTGCCTGGGAACGTACGGAGAACGTTACCGATGTGGTGAATATGGGTGATGTATTTGACGTGAAGTATTTTGGTTTTGATCCAAAGACACGCAAAGAAAAAGTATCGCGTAAAGCTATTCTACCAAAGCCTGAAGGATGGCAACCTAGACCACCAAGAGATAATAATCGTGGCGGTAATAACAGGGGACGTGATAACAATAGAGGACGTGATAATCGGGGACGCGACAGCAGACGCGATGATCGTAAACCTAGAGACGACAAGAAGGAAGATTAGTTCTTTTTTTAAGCTTATTTATAGAACCTGAGGCAATACAACCTCAGGTTTTTTTTGTGCTTCATTTTAAGTGATCATCACAATAAAAACATAAAGTTTCATTAAAAAACATCTGTTTGTCATTGCAATGCGTATCTCCATTTTAAGCTTAAACCAGATTGGCGCCATTATGAGATTAAACAGTAAAACAACAATATCAACAAAACCATTGAACAGCTCAAAGGAGCAGCATTCCAATAAAGGCATTAGATACATCTTATCGCATATGCACAGGCTGAGGGCACTTATGCGACATAAGGATTTTGCAACCCTTGTGGCGACGTTCACCATTCTGGCATTCGGGATATATATTTTTTCTGTATTCTCGACAGATTACAGTTTTTACCAAAAACATTATTTAAATTCCGGATGGTTAACTATTATTTCCATATTTGGAGTAAGTTTATTATCCGTTAAGCTCTTGTATTTTCTATACATGGGTTATAATTTCTTGAATTATAAATCAATAGCCTCGGTTGAAGACCAGCAATTGCCAAAATGTACCGTCATTGTTCCAGCGTATAACGAAGGCAAACAAGTGTATGATACATTGGTTAGTATAGTAAATAGCAATTATCCCAAGAACAAAATAGAAATCATAAGCATAGATGACGGCAGTACAGATGACACATGGCAATGGATAAAACGTGCTCAAGAAGATTTAGGTCTTGCTATCTCTATTCATCAGCAAGTTAAAAATATGGGGAAACGCCACGGCCTATATCACGGATTTAAAAATGGAAGTGGCGACGTTTTTGTAACAATTGACAGTGATTCGATAATTGAAGAAGATACCCTTCGAAATTTAGTGAGTCCGTTTGCCCATGACCCTAATTGTGGGGCAGTGGCAGGTAATATTAAAGTTTTAAATACAAAAAAGGGGGTTTTACCAAAAATGCTCGATGTAAGTTTTGTGTTGAGTTTTGAGTTTGCGCGTTCGGCAGAAAGTCATTTAAAGTCCGTCATGTGTACACCTGGCGCACTTGCCGCCTATAAAAGCATATCTGTATATGCCTGTCTTGAAGACTGGATGCATCAGACCTTTATGGGAGAACCTTCAGACATAGGTGAAGATAGAGCACTTACCAATATGATATTAAAGCAAGGTCAGCATGTTCTATTTCAGAAAAATGCGGTGGCCTATACCAATGTTCCCGAAACCTATCAAGGGCTTTATAAAATGTTTATTCGTTGGGGCCGCAGTAATGTTAGGGAGAATTTGGAAATGGCGAAATATGTCTTTTCAGACTTTAGACCCCATGGTAAAACAGGTCCACGTCTGCTCTTACTGAGTCAGCTCCTTCACATGGTATTTAGTTATCCTTTGGTTATTTTAATGCTGTTTTTTGTTTTGACACATCCCTTACTTTTCTTGAGCGGTTCTTTACTTAGCATTTTAGTGATCTCAAGCTTTTCCGTTCTATTTTACGCCCATCGCTATAAGGTGTCCGAAGGTATTTGGGCCTATACCTATAGTTTACTGTACACTTTTGGGTTGTTTTGGATAACACCATATGCCATAGCTACGGCAAGTCGTAGAGGTTGGGTGACACGAGGTCTGTCTTAAGGAATTAGACGGGACAATAGTCTTGAGACCTTTCGACAGAAAATTAGTGCATCATTTCCATATAATAATAAAGCCCATCACAACAGATGGGTTTTTTTTATGGATTACATGAACTTTTAATCCTATACACCTATTAAACCGTCACGAAAAGCTCATCTATGAGTCCCATGAAGTCTACATGTACGGAATTTTTGGAATAAACTTACAATTTGTCACCGACATATTGTCGCAAAGTGTCCTAATTTCAAAATGATGAATTTTCATTTCAGCAACTCTAAGGGTGAAATTGTTACAATACCCTAATAATTATGACAAAACCTTCACAAAATCAAAATTCTCAAAATCAATAGTTCTTTTTGGCACTGTCGTACGGTCCTTGATGTATTTAAGTGGATAAAACCACTAATCATTTTATAAAAGATTAAACAGAAAACCATGAAAGTATTAGTAATTGGTGCCGGTAATATGGGGTTCACTTATGCAGAAGGAATGGCAAGTTGTCCTTTATTGAGTAAACACAAACTCAGGATATATGACACAGATCCCAAGAAAATTGAAACCTTAAGTCAAGACGATAGATTTGAGGTGTATCACAATCTTGAAGATTGCCTACCTAAATCAGATGTTGTCTTTGTGGCCGTTAAACCATATCACAGCGAAGCTTTGTTTGAGCAAATGAAACCTATGCTCAATAAAGAGCAGGTTATTGTTTCCTTAATGGCTGGAGTCACCATTGACACCATTCAGCAAAAATTAAATGCAAAAAAGGTGATTAGGACCATGCCTAATTTACCAGCCCAGGTTGGCAAAGGTGTCACCTCCTATACCGAATCTGAAGACGTTTCTAAGGTAGAGCTCATCCTCGTGCGAAATCTATTGGATACCACAGGGACTTCCATTCATGTGGATACAGAGACTTTTATTGATGCCTCAACCGGAATTTCAGGTAGCGGTCCTGCCTACGTGTTCTACTTTATGCAGTCCATGTTAGAAGCCGCCCTAAAAATGGGGTTCTCAGACTACGACTCAAAGGTCTTGGTAAGCAACACCTTTGAAGGTGCTATAGAACTCTTCAATCAATCCAATATATCCCCGGAGCGCTGGATTAATAAGGTAGCCTCCAAAGGCGGCACCACGCAGGCTGCCATTGATTCCATGGAAGACAATAATATTAAGGAGCTCATTCAGGAGGCCGCATACGCTGCTTTTGACAGAGCTGTAGAATTAGGTAAAGACAAATAAATTATGGATAAGGACATTAAACGCATTGTTGTAAAAGTAGGAACCAATGTACTCGTCAATAAGGATAATAGAATCGTTGGACCTGTTTTACGTGAACTGGTACGACAAATTGCCGTACTATATGAAGAGGGTATCATGGTTATTTTGGTCTCTTCAGGTTCAGCCATAGCCGGTATGGAAATCCTTGGAAAAACCAAAATAACCGACAAGTCCATACGACGCCAAGTGTATTCTTCAGTAGGTCAGCCCAGAATGATGCGCCATTATTACAGTATTTTCCACGATTACGGTATGCGATGTGCGCAAATATTGGCAACCAAACGAGATTTTGATCCAGGAAAACACCGACAAAATATGATTAATTGCTACGAAGGCTTACTTTCTGAAGGCGTTATTCCAATTGCCAATGAGGACGATGCCGTCTCACTGACCATGTCCATGTTTTCCGATAATGATGAACTAGCGAGCTTAGTCGCGGAATTATTGGATGCGGACCGGCTGATTATTTTATCAGATACCGACGGATTATTTACAGGTCACCCTGATGACGAGGATTCTAGAATGTTGAACGTAGTGAGCATAGACCAAAATGTTGAAAAGTACGTCAGGGCCTCCAACAAAAAAGAAGGTGAAGGTCGCGGTGGTATGGCGTCCAAATTAAAAATTGCCAAAGGCACAGCAAATAAGGATATACCGACCTATATAGCCAATGGAAAACGAAGAAATGTCATCGTAGATATAATAAATGACAAAAAAGTAGGCACCAAGTTTATTAATGCCTAAACAAACCATTAAAACAAGAAAGACATGAAATTATTACATACAGATTTAAAAAATAGCGTTTTAAAATCCATGACCCAGATTTTAGAGCAAAACCGAGCCGATATCCTCAAAGCGAATAAAAAAGATTTAGAAGCGTTTAAAGGTGAGGACCAAGCTCTTTATGATCGTTTAATCGTCAATGATAAAAAAATAGATGATATGATTGAAGCGGTCACATCCGTAATGCATCAGGACGATCCCGTAGGTAGGGAAATTTCCAATCGAACGCTTAAGAACGATTTAAATGTTGTGAATACCACTGCGCCTTTTGGCACCATCCTAATCATCTATGAATCCAGACCAGATGTAACCATTGAAGCGGCTGTTCTAGCCTTTAAGGCCAATAACAAAATCCTTTTAAAAGGTGGTAAAGAGGCTATACATAGCAATAAAGCCTTAGAACGTTGTTGGCACCAAGCTCTAGAAATGAACGGCCTATCTAAGGATTGGATTAGACTGATGCATCTCAACCGGACAGAGACGCAGGCATTTTTAAAATCGCCCTCAGAACCCTTGGACCTTATCGTTCCGCGCGGTGGTGAACGCTTAATCAATTTTGTAAAAACCCATGCCAACTGTGCCGTTTTGGTCAGTGGGAGAGGCAATAATTTCTTATATGTTTCAGAACATGCTGATTGGAGTAAGGCCGTCAATGTTATTATCAACGCTAAAACAGATAAGATTTCCGGCTGTAATGCCTTAGACAAAGTCTTAATTAATAGGAACATTCCAGAATATGACACCAAACTCAACATGCTCAAGCAAAAACTAGAGCAGTATGAGGTAGAGTTATTAGTGGATGAAAAGGTTTCTAAAATATTATCACAGGAGCAAACTATTGCTGATGATGCTATTTGGTACGAAGAATTCTTAGCTTTAAAACTCCTTATTGGGGAGGTCAACGGCTTAGATGAAGCTATTGAGCTCATCAATGAATTTTCAGGGAAACACTCCGCTGCCATTATTACCGAAGATAGTGAAGAAGCCCAGTCATTTATGCAAAATGTGGACTGTGCAGCCGTGTATCACAATGCTTCCACACGATTTACCGACGGTGGTCAAATGGGTGTCGGTGCAGAACTGGCAATCAGTACGGATAAACTACATCATCGTGGTCCTTTAGGCCTTAATCAGTTGGTCACCAATAAGTATTATGTCTATGGCAGTGGTCAAGTTAGAGTGTCGTAGTGGCCTCCGTAGGTTCTAACCTCGGTTAATATTTGATTTTTAGCATTTTTTTTCGTATAATGTAGGTTATGATACAACAAGATAAAGACAAATACGCAGAAGAATTACAACAGTCCATTTCCTATCTCGAAAATTTGGGATACGCTAACATTAAAGCAGACCTTGAGGGGTTTGAAACTCCAAAGTCTTACTTAAAAAGGGATAGCGATATAGAAGTTATTCCGGATATCGTTGCTGAAAAAGAGGGGTGGAAGCACATTTTTGACTTAAGTCTAAAATCGGAGAAGCCACAATTATTGAAGTCTAAGTGGTTGTTCTTAAATACCTTAAGTCAATTAAAATCCTATAGGTTTAAATTAATAACCAAACGTGGTCATTATAAATTTACGAATGAAACCATTCAGGATATCAATTTAAATACCATCAAACTTTTGAAACTTTAAAAGTTTTTGATCTATTGTGTAACATTTCCTTAGAGTCTAACGTATAATAACAGCAACCTAAGTTAAAAAAATTGCACAAATCCAAATTTTTTAGATGAGACAGCTCAAAATTACCAAGCAGGTCACCAATAGGGAGACCGCATCGTTAGACAAGTACCTACAGGAAATTGGCAAGGTAGATTTAATTACTGCTGATGAGGAAGTGGAATTAGCACAACGCATCAAGGCCGGTGATCAAATTGCTTTGGAAAAATTGACAAAAGCGAATTTACGTTTTGTGGTTTCTGTGGCGAAGCAATACCAAAATCAAGGTTTAACCTTACCTGACTTGATTAACGAAGGCAACCTAGGTTTAATTAAAGCAGCACAACGTTTTGACGAAACACGTGGATTTAAATTTATTTCCTACGCGGTTTGGTGGATTAGACAATCCATCCTGCAGGCTTTGGCGGAGCAGTCGCGTATTGTGCGCTTACCGCTTAATAAGATTGGTTCCATTAACAAAATCAATAAGACCTTTGCTTTCTTAGAGCAAAGTCATGAGCGTCCACCATCTGCGGAAGAAATCGCTAAGGAATTGGATATGACTATTAATGACGTTAAGGAGTCCATGAAGAATTCGGGACGTCACGTCAGTATGGATGCGCCACTTGTTGAAGGTGAAGATTCAAACTTGTATGATGTCTTGAGAAGTGGTGAATCGCCTAATCCTGATAAAGATTTATTACATGAGTCTTTACGTACGGAGATTGAACGCGCCTTGGAGACCCTAACACCGCGTGAAGCCGATGTCATTCGACTGTATTTTGGATTGGGGAACCAACATCCCATGACTTTAGAAGAAATTGGTGAGACCTTTGATTTAACCCGTGAACGCGTAAGACAAATTAAGGAAAAGGCTATTCGAAGGTTAAAACATACCTCACGTAGTAAAATCTTAAAAACCTATTTAGGATAGTGCATACAAGCTCTTGCGACGACTTGGAGCAATAAAACATATTAAAATTAGGTTAGGATTTTGTATCTTTAACGACCAACCTAATAAAGGTAACAACAGTTACAACACATAACTGTTCGTTTTTTGATTGATGAAAGAAACCACGGCTGATTACCGTGGTTTCACTTTTTAATAAGGCTTTTTTTAATCGTATTTAAACTTATCGCGCATCAGGTGACACGTTATACTATATCTATATCCCTTCCCAAAAGGAGAAGTCCTTCCTAGCGGTCTAATCTTTAATTTTAATTACCTTTGCACCAAATAAAAACACCTCAGTACACCATGGCTACAAAATTAATTGCCCCTTCAATGCTAGCAGCCGATTTTGGCAACCTTCAACGCGATACGGAAATGGTAAATAACAGTGCGGCAGACTGGTTTCATATTGATGTTATGGACGGTCATTTTGTGCCGAATATCTCTTATGGGATGCCTGTTATTAAAGCCATAAAACAATATGCAACGAAGCCTTTGGATGTGCATTTAATGATAGAAAAGCCAGAGCGCTACATTGAGGAATTCGCTAAAGTAGGCGCTGATATTATTACCGTTCATTACGAGTCTACGGTTCATCTGCACCGTACCCTTCGGCAGATAAAAGATGCGGGTTGTGAGGCTGGGGTTGTCCTAAATATTACCACCCCCGTTTGTGTCCTCGAGGATATACTACCAGAATGTTACATGGTGTTGTTGATGTCTATTAATCCAGGATTTGGAGGCCAACAATTCGAGAACGTCACCTATCGACGCATAAAGAAGTTGCGCAAAATGATAGATGCACAGCAGCTTGATACACGCATTGAGATTGATGGCGGTGTTACTGATAAAAACATTGCACAACTTGTCGCTGCTGGAGCAGATACCTTTGTAGCGGGCAGCCATGTCTTTAAGAGCAATGATCCAACAGCCACTATTCAACAGCTCAAGAACTTAGCAAATAGTAATTAAGGATTGATTTTTAAGTTTCTTAATGTTATTGTAGCTTGTTGATAGTGTTGTTATGTTATCTAGTCATTGAGAATAGAGAGACTAGAGAAGAGAAAAGAGAACCATCAGCAACCATTCAATACATCTCGATACACTTGCTCATGCTTCGCAAGCACTCGATGTGACAAAATGAAGTACTGCTGTCAGTTCGAATGGAATGGCGCAAGCCATTTTGTATCGAGAACTGCTTAGGATAAACCTACTCGTATTACAACTCAATACTAGTTTTGTTCGCTCGCGCCGTACAAAAATCACTCGATGTGACAAAACTCAAAGCATGTAATAGTGGGCACGAGTTCCAAAAAAGAAGATTGCTGTCAGTTCGAGTGGAATGGCGCAAGCCATTTTGTATCGAGAACTGCTTAGGACAAACCTACTCGTATTACATCTCGATACAATTTTGCTCGTCTACTCGCAAAATTAGCCGATGTGACAAAACGTAAATCATGTACTAAATTGATTGAACTGTAAAAAAGAAGATTGATGTCAGTTCGAGTGATTCCCATACCTATCGGAATTGTATCTAGAACTCATAAAGATTAATCAAAATTTTCAAACCAAGTGTCAATTGTTATTAATACCCATTTCACCGAATAAAAAGAAAAGAGAAATGAGAAAAGAGAACATCTAGCAACCATTCAATACATCTCGATACACTTGCTCATGCTTCGCAAGCACTCGATGTGACAAAATGAAGTACCGCTGTCAGTTCGAGTGGAATGGCGAAAGCCATTTTGTATCGAGGACTGCTTAGGATAAACCTACTCGTATTACATCTCGATACAATTTTGCTCGCCTACTCGCAAAATCACTCGATGTGACAAAATCAAGTACTGTCGTCAGTACAATCGGAATATCAACAGCCATAAATCACCGACTTACAATTGCTTCAGCAAATAATTGATTAAATCCGTAGTAGTTACAATACCCACCAAAATACCTTTATCTACCACAGGTAGGGCATGGAATTCACGTTTGGCCAATAATTCCGCCACTTTCTTTATGGAAGTATTTGACGGCACGGACACTATATTCTTAGCCATAACCTGCTCAATCGTGAACATATTGTACACTAAGGTATCCACATCAGTTTCGTAGGAATCCACAGCATCAGCAAAACTAATACGCAGTAAGTCGGTATAGCTCAACATACCAATGATCACATCCTTATCCACAACAGGAATATGCCGTATCTTATGGCGCTTAAATAATAACTCGGCAGTCTCTAGGTCATCATCTCTGTGCAGGGCAATGATATCCTTAGACATTATACTTGAAACGGGTTCTATGGTTCTCATGATTTCTGGATTTTAGATTTCACTACTAAAAGTAGTCGATATCCTCCAGAGTAATTATGATAAATATCATATTGTAGTTTCGAAGTGGCGCTTTAAAGTAAATTAGCTTTTACTACCATAACCATAGTTATAGCCATAGTTATAGCCATAGCCGTATGATTTGCTAGCATCCACACCATTAATAAGATAGACCATATTCTTAAGTTTTCCGGCATCAGATAACCCCTTAGAAAACTCCAATAGTTTCTTTTCTGTGTAGTTTGCACGTGTGATATAAAGCGTCGCATCAGCGAGTGACGATATTAGCATAGTATCCGTTACTAAAATAGTTGGTGCTGTATCTACAATAATATAATCATAGTCCGTCTTCGCAGACTCTATAAGAGCCTTAAAACGGCCATTGGTCAATAAGTGGGCCGGATTAGGTGGCATACTTCCGGATAGAAGTATATCATGCTGTGGATGGGAACCAAAGCCTTGTATTAAAGCGGATCGCCAATCGAAATCAAAATCATGTAGATAGTTGGAGAGCCCCTCATGATGCTTATCCTTATTGATATAGCTGTGTATTTGGGGGTTTCTTAAATCCGCCCCAATTAAGAGCACCTTTTTATTTAAACTGGACAATGCCAATGACAGGTTTAAACTTACATAGGTCTTACCCTCCCCCTTAATAGTGGACGTACAATAAATTACCTTACCTTCCTTATGTGGTGTAACCGGCAATATATAATCCACATTTGAGCTCAATATTCTAAAGGCTTCTGCTTGAATAGAAGTATCATTGGGGTTGGTAAAAAGTAATTTGTCCTCCTTTTTCATCTTTGGTAACTCTCCTACAACAGGAATATTACTGGTATACTCCTCTATATCCCTGCGACTTTTGAGCTTCGTATCTAAAAGAAAAACCAAATAGATAAGTGCAAAAGGCAGACCTAAGCCCCCTGCTATCGCTAATACATACACCGAACGAGTATTAGGGGATACGGGAATCCCTGACGACAAAGCATCTTCTACCACCTTGATGGTAGGTTCGGTTATGGCGTAATTAATAGCAGCTTCCTCCCTTTTTTGTAATAAGAAGATATATAGGGTTTGTTTTATTTCCTGTTGACGCTTAATATCTAAAAGGACTTTTTCCTTTGCAGGTATACTATACACCTTAGCCGCATAGGTCTTGTTTTTTTGTTCCAACTGCGCCTTCGTTGCTTCCAATTGTTGTCTGTAGGTGGCTATAGAAGTGAAAATATTGGATTTTAAATCGGCCAATTGCGCATTTAGGACCTTGACTTGTGGATTATTTACACCGGCACTACTACCATACTTATCGCGCGCTAAAACCAAGGTATTGTAATCACTAACTAGTCCATTAACAGCACCACTGTTAAGTCCAATATTGGCCGGTAACAGATCTGTTGTGGCACTAGAATCTTTTAGCCCCTCTTCCAAAAGCTCGGATAACAACAATTGGTTCTCCACTTCGAACAAGCCCGCTTCGGCTTCTGTACGTTGGCTTAGCCCAAGTGCTGCATCAGTTTCTATAGTAACCAAATTATTCTGTTGCTTATAGTCTTTAATGCTAGTTTCTATAGAGTCCAATTCGTCCTCTAATATTATAAAGCGGTCTTTAATAAATTCCATGGTGCGAAAGGAGACATCCCTACGATCAGCTTTACCATCTTCATCAAATACATATATAAGTTCATTTAAAACACGCTCATTTCTAGTCCTACTTTGACTTTGAAAGCTCAGCTGTAATAAATCGCTACTTTTACCTAGCATCTTAATGTTCACGGCACCTTTTAGACCTCTAGTCACTGCCGAAACAGGGGCAAACTTAATCAAGTAGACCTTACCTATCAGAGCATTAAAATTATTTTTACCGCTGGGGTTCAATTCAAAAGGCAGGGCGTGCACAACCCCTAGAGTCGTATAGTTGGGAAATTCCAAGACTCGTTCCTGTCCAATTTTGTTAATTTCAAAACCGTCTGTTGTTACTTCAATGCGGTATCCCATACTACCAATAATACTATCGTTAGGAATAATCTTTACAAGGGTAAATGGAAGGCGGTCTATCTCTGTAGTCAGGACATTACCTTCTTCATAAATTCGCATGGTTAAATTCTGCTTCCTTACCACCTGCTCAATAATAGGGTAAGACTTAAGAATCTCTATTTCGTTTTCCAGATTGATATTGGAGCGATTGAAAACAAAGGCTGAAGAGGGAAGCTCGAGACCTTTGTTCTTGTTAAGGATTTTTATCTTTGCGACAGAACTGTAAACCTTAGGGGTGTATCTTAAGTATAATACGGCTGCCATAAGTGCCAAGACAAGTCCCAAAACAAACCAATACCAGTACCTTAAATACTTCTGTACTTCATGCTTAATCAACTCCCCCTGGTCTCTTCGTTTGTGGTACCTATCTATGGCCATAACTCTTATCTGGTTAATAACAAGGTTAAAGTTAGCGTTATGGTCACTACGGACAATAAAGTTCCAATATTCCCAATATATCCGGCTGTTTTTACCTTGGGATTATTTTGATTCACCACAATAACGTCATTAGGTCTTACAAAATAATAAGGGCCGTTCATCCAGTCAGAGGTGGTTAGATCTATATGTGTAATCTGTTTTACACCCTTTTCATCACGCATCACCACGACATCTTCGCGAACACCATTGATGGTTAAATCTCCCGCATAGCCCAAGGCCTGTAATAAGGTAATATTTTGCTCCGTAAAACTATAGGTCCCTGGGGCATTCACCTCACCCAAAACGGTCACCTTTGCATTAAGTAAGCGCACATTAACCGAAGGTGCTATGAGATGATTTTCGTCTTCCAAACGTTGCTTTAAATGACGCTCCAACTCTGGTGTAGTCAATTGTGCTACGGAAATTTCACCCAATACGGGAAAATTAATGGTATAATCTGGCGACACCAAATAGCCCTGCAACTGCAAAAATTGGACATTGCCACCACCTTGGTTATT
The DNA here is from genome assembly GCF_002266855.1 of Winogradskyella aurantia. Taxonomy (GTDB): domain Bacteria; phylum Bacteroidota; class Bacteroidia; order Flavobacteriales; family Flavobacteriaceae; genus Winogradskyella; species Winogradskyella aurantia. Next base: position 287,097 of record NZ_NGJN01000003.1, read on the forward strand.
ATTAGTAGGTAAATTATAAGGTATTGCCGACTCTGGATTTAAGGCTCCCACATCAATGCGCAACACGTCGTTTGGTTGTAGAGTAGGATTGCTATAACTAATAGCCGCTTCCTTTTGCGTATCGATATCCTGAAGATAAAGTATTTCCTTTTTTGTGGCACAGGCACAAAAAAGCACTAGCATGAAAACAATTCCCAGTCGTTGTAACATAAATTTTTTTAAACTTGACACAAATATAAACGCAAATCTAAGATAGACAAAGAATAAAATAGCGGGTCTGACATTTGTTTCGTATTCTAGGGCTGTTATCCCCAACTGCGAACCCAATCGTACAAAAAATATAGTGAATACAATAGGGTACCTAAACACAATAGTACCGCTAATTGCCAATGTATATCTAAATTACTTAAGGTAAAGGCGCAAAAAATCAAGATTATATTAATGAGTACTATAATAAGGGTGGTTTGTACATGACTAAAGCCCTTATCTAAAAAGCGATGGTGTAAATGATTCTTGTCGGCTGCAAAGGGACTTTTTTTGTGAACCACCAAGCGGATAAAAAAAATACGCAGGGTATCTAGCAGAGGGAAGAACAGAAACGAAAGTACTAAAACTGGAGACGCATCGTAATATGGTCTCGTTTCTATTAATTCGGAGCTATTAATAAAGCGTACCGCAAATACGGCTATGATAAAGCCCAGTATCATAGAGCCCGTATCTCCCATAAACATTTTATGCCGCCTTGAAAAATTCAGAAACAAAAACGGTAAAATAGCGCCGACCGCCGCTGCTGCCAAGACCACCATACTTATATCCTTGTACTGATAAAAGACATAGGCAAATGCCGCACAGGCCATAAGGGCCAGGGTCCCTGCAAGTCCATCGACACCATCAATGAGGTTAAAGGCATTGATAATAAGTATATAAACAAAAAGGGTAAAGATAACCGAGACCCAGTAGGGCATAATACTGACGCCAAATAACCCGGACAAACCGACAATACGTGTATCCGTAAACACAATGAGTAAGAGTCCTGCCAATAATTGGCCTGTAAATTTTTTTCGTGGGGAAAGAATAAGAATGTCATCCTTTAAGCCTAGGAAAAACAAAATGGTAATACCACCTAAAATCAACAGTAAACTTTTGGTATCCAAAACGGCACCGATTATAGTGATAGCCACTACGATGCTCATAAACATCCCTATACCACCCAAATTGGGAACCGTCCCCGAGTGGCTACTGCGATCATCAGACACGTCCATTAAATGCTTTGCCTTGGCCACATTGATGATGGCGGGGTAACTGGCAATAGAAACCACAATTGCGACGAATGCGGCAAAGGCCATCAAAGCAAAGACATGTTGTTCCGGAACAAAATTCTCTAATAATTCTTTTACCATAATTCAAGTCCTTTTGTCCTTAGGGGATACAAATATCTTTAAATTAATTCGTAAAACACAGCAGAAGCTCATTTTCTTAATGTCATCTTAAAATTAGGAAAAAACTGCTTTATTTTAGATCCGTTTTTCTGAACAATGGTCCACCACGTTCCCAATTGATGTTGCCTAATAGCACGATAGTCTTCCTTACTTTTTTGAATGATATTCCTAAGACTCCTATTACTGGCACCACCCACACGCATCTTTACAATGGTGTCTGGTAAGTACGAAAATCGTAACTCAGGCTGCTTAAAAATGCGCAAAACAAACTCATAGTCGGCGGCAATTCTATAATCCAAATTAAAAGCCCCATAGGTTTGATACACCGTCGACTTTAGGTATAAAGTAGGGTGTGCTGGCATCCAACCTTGTTTTAAGAGGCTTGGCCTAAAGGCTTGACTTATCCAATTTCTAATCACTTTATCGGTATTGTCAGCGGCCACATAGTGCAGATTGCCATAGACCCCATCTACGTTTTGGTCTTTAAAGATTTTTACAATCTGACTTATGATATCCTCTGAGGCTAAAAAATCGTCCGAATGCACAAAACCTATAATGGTACCTGAGGCTTTGGAAATCCCCTTATTTAGGGCATCGTAAATACCCTTATCCCGTTCGGAAATCAATCTAATGTGGTCATAACCATCCGTTAGCGCCCTCACCTTAGCTATGGTATTATCTTTTGAGTTTCCGTCAATAATAAGGTATTCTATATCGGGATAGGATTGCTTAAGGACCGAGCTTATGCATTTACCTACAGTATCCGCAGAGTTATAGGTGGCTGTAATGATAGAGACCTTCATGTGCTAATCGGTTATGCTATATGTCGCGTTTTTTTCTTGAGGGCTGGATTGCCCGCATAAATGCCATAGGCCTCTAGATTCGACGTCGCTACCGACCCCATGGTCAAGATGGCATGGCTACCAAAGCGCACGCCCGGGGCTACCTTAGCCATGGCCCCAACCCAACTGCCCTCCTCCAAATAAATGGGTGCTGTCATTAAATCAAAACTTATGGACTTATAATTGTGGTTTCCACACAATAGTAAGGCACCTTGGGAGATACAGACGTTAGATTCCAAGGTGACCTGATCGAGATTATCAATCCATACCCCTTCGCCTATCCAACAGTGATGCCCAATACTCAGTTTCCACGGGTATTTTATGGTTACTTTAGGTTTTATGACTACCTCTTTCCCGACGTTAGCACCGAAGCCCTTGAGCAAGGCCACTTTTAAACTTGACGAGACATTCCAAGAGGACTGAAAGCAAAGGCTACTCACAATATACCACAAGAGGCGTTTCAATTTTGGGCCTGGTTGGTACCAGCTGTTATTGTATGTAGACAGGTCTGTTTTCAAAGTCTTCGCCTTTCAAAAAACGAATATCGCATTTTATTTTTAAATGATGGGTATATCAAAATGTACTTTTGAATTTTAGGTGCGAGCTTGGAAGCGTGAGACGGAAAAAGATGAGTAGTGAGTAGTGAGTAGTGAGTAGTGAGTAATGAGTAGTGAAAAAAAAGAGAGACGAGAAAAGAGAATCGGAAACAATGCAGAAGACATATCAATATACTTGCTCATATTTCGCAAGCACTCGATGTGACAAAATGAAGTATTGATGTCAGTTCGAGTGGTTTTTTAAAGCACAGCTTTGAAAAATTGTAGCGAAAACTCCTTCTGAAAAATCTCCTTGTATTACATCTCAATATAGTTGCTGATACTTCATGAGCACTCGATGTGACAAAATGAAGTATTGATGTCTGTTCGAGTGGTTTTTTAAAGCACAGCTTTGAAAAATTATATCGAGAACTTTTGATAGCGTATAGCTTTAGATGCATCTCGATACAATTTTGCTCGCATACTCGCAAAATCACTCGATGTGACAAAACATAAATCATGTAATAAATTGATTGAACTGTAAAAAAGAAGATTGATGTCAGTTCGAGTGGAATGGCCTAAGCCATTTTGTATCGAGAACTTATGATAGCGTATAGCTTTAAATGCATCTCGATACAATTTTGCTCGCATACTCGCAAAATCACTCGATGTGACAAAACGTAAAGCATGTAAAAGAGAACGTGACTTGTAACAAAGAAGATCAATGTCAGTTCGAGTGGAATGGCGCAAGCCATTTTGTATCGAGAACTTTTGATAGCGTATAGCTTTAAACGCATCTCGATACAATTTTGCTCGCAAACTCGCAAAATCACTCGATGTGACAAAACGTAAAGCATGTAAAAGAGAAAACGAGTTGTGACAAAATGAAGTATTGATGTCTGTTCGAGTGGTTTTTTAAAGCACAGCTTTGAAAAATTGTATCGAGAACTTTTGATAGCGTATAGGTTTAGATGCATCTCGATACAATTTTGCTCGCCTACTTGCAAAATCACTCGGTGTGACAAAATGAAGTACCGCTGTCAGTTCGAGTAGAATGGCCTAAACCATTTTGTATCGAGAACTTATGATAGCGTATAGCTTTAAATGCATCTCGATACAATTTTGCTCGCCTACTCGCAAAATCACTCGATGTGACAAAATGAAGTATTGATGTCAGTTTGAGTGATTCTGATAAACATCGGAATTGTATCGAGAACCTTTACAGCGTTACAGTTCAAATTTTTAGCTACCTTTTAAGCACCAATGAAACTATATTATGTCTACATACTGGAATGCGGCGATAAATCGCTTTACACGGGAATAACAAATAACCTTGACAGAAGACTTTTGGAACACCAAAAAGGTCAGGATAACTCGTGTTATACCTATTCAAGAAGACCTGTCAAACTTGTTTTTCATGCAGAGTTTACAGATGTAAATATGGCCATTAGTTCCGAAAAACAAATTAAACGTTGGTCCAGGACGAAAAAGATTGCGCTCATTAATAATGAAATTGATAAGCTTCCGAATTTGGCTAAAAAGAAGTTTAATAACTAAATAAGTTGGTTTTAAGCCTATTGATAAAGCTTATGACTTCATCTCGATACACGCACTCGATGTGGCAAAACAATGGGTCATTGTCAGTTCGAGTGGAATGGCGCAAGCCATTTTGTATCGAGAACTTATGATAGCGAATGGCTTTAAACGCATCTCGATACAATGTTGCTCGCATACTCGCAAAATCACTCGATGTGACAAAACGTAAATCATGTGAAAGAGAACACGAGTTGTGACAAAATAAAGTATTGATGTCAGTTCGAGTGGAATGGCGCAAGCCATTTTGTATCGAGAACTTATGATAGCGAATGGCTTTAAACGCATCTCGATACAATGTTGCTCGCATACTCGCAAAATCACTCGATGTGACAAAATGAAGTACTGCTGTCAGTTCGAGTGGAATGGCGCAGGCCATTTTGTATCGAGAACTGCTTATTATAAATCACCTCGTATGACATCTCGATACTATTTTTGTTCGCTCACGCTGCCAAAAATCACTCGATGTGACAAGACGTAAAGCATGTCATAGGAGGTGAGGATTGTAACAAAGAATAAGGATGTCAGTTGGAGTGGTTTTTTAAAACATAGCTTTGAAAAATTGTATCGAGAACGCGTCACCACTTCATCGCATCACTGCATCACCGTCTCACCGCATCGCCACTTCACCACTTCACTGAATCACCGAATAAAAAATCACAAGCAACAAATTAATACATCTTAATACATCTCGATACACTTGCTCATACTTCGCAATCACTCGATGTGATAAAATGAAGTGCCTCTGTCAGTTAAAAAGGAATAGCAATCGTCAATTGACAGAAACAACCATCTCATCTCTCCCTAAACCAAGCTAGGATCTTTCTTCAATAAAGTATCAAAATACGCAATGGTATGGGTTAAGCCTTCCTTTAAATGAACCTTTGGTTCCCAACCGTTGAGTTCTTTTTTTGCTAAGCTGATATCCGGTTGACGTTGCATAGGATCATCTTGTGGTAAGGGTAAAAAGGTCAACTTTGACTTAGACCCCGTAAGTGTCAATACTTCTTTAGCCAACTCCAACATGGTAAACTCTACGGGATTTCCAATATTCACGGGACCGGTAAAACCATCCCTGCTGTTCATCATTCTATAGGTACCTTCCACCAAATCGTCCACATACTGGAAACTACGGGTTTGAGTGCCATCGCCAAAGATGGTGATATCCTCACCCTTGAGGGCCTGAACGATAAAATTAGATACGACACGTCCATCATGCGGATGCATATGTGGGCCGTAGGTATTGAAAATACGAATGATTTTTATATTCACCTTATTTTGATGGTGGTAATCCATAAACAAGGTTTCTGCACAACGTTTACCTTCATCATAGCACGAGCGAAGACCAATAGGGTTTACATTACCCCAATAGGACTCGGGTTGCGGGTGAACACTTGGGTCACCATAGACCTCACTTGTTGAGGCTTGTAATATTTTAGCACCAATGCGTTTGGCCAGGCCTAACATATTAATTGCACCCATAACTGAGGTCTTTACGGTTTTTATGGGATTAAACTGGTAATGTACTGGTGAGGCTGGGCAAGCGAGATTATAAATCTCGTCTACTTCAATCATATAGGGGTTAATGATATCGTGGCGGACCAACTCAAAGTAATGGTGATCCATCAAATGTTCTATATTGCGTTTGGAGCCTGTAAAGTAATTGTCTAAACAGATAACTTCGTTGCCTTCCTTTAATAAGCGCTCACAAAGATGTGAGCCTACAAAACCAGCGCCGCCAGTCACTAAAATGCGTTTCATATTTCGAGTATTGTTTGGAGTGGCTAAAATAGGCATTTTAAGACTTTTGAACTCCTGCACGATATTTTTTTTCAAAGCTAATCCTTTAAAAGGGGTACGTCACAAAACAATCATCTTTTAAGCAACCGACCTAAGGCCTCATATAATTGGTTAGTAACGATGTCATTGGTGTAATTTTTTGCCACAAAGTCTTTAGAAACCCTACCTTTTTCAATTACAGTCTTTATGGGCCATTTAGAAATCTCAATTAAGGTCTCAGCTATAAGTGCCGCATTAGGTTTAACCTCAACAACGCAATTATTTTCAAAAGCTTCTGGAAAATTGCATCCCTCAGAAATTAAAGGTAGCAAGCCATAATCCATAGCCTCTAAAACACTAGACGGAAACCCTTCGCTATAAGACGGCAGCACATAAACATGGCTTTGACTCAGTAAATTATCCTTTTGCGCATTGTAAACTGCACCTAAGTATTCAACATTCGAACATTGTGCTATTAACGGTTCCATTTTAATTAACTCGCCATCGTCTGGTCCAGCGATTTGCAACATATAGTCGGCGTTATTTGCTAAAGGACTCTGAAGCCAACCCTCCAATAACGGCACAATACCCTTCTTGTGATGTAATCGTGCCATAAAAAGTAATCGTAATGGGAATTCAGTCGGCTTACTCATGCTATCCGATGTTGGGTTAATACCGTTAGGTATATGCAGAACTTTACTGTCAAATACCTTCATTAAGTGCATGCGCTCTGGTTTGCTTACCGCTCTAATTATATCTGCCTTTTTTAATAAGGGTTTCTCAATAGTATGGAAGTAAATATTTTTTTTTAGTTTTTTTTGGGCCATAGACCAGGGTTCTAGCATGCCATGTGGTACGGCCATCCATCTGTAGCCTATTTTATTTAAAGCATGGCCTATTTTTGTGGGCCACCGCCAACAGCCGTGTGAAACAATTAGCGTATTTGTTTGATTAATTTTATTGCGCTCAAGCCATGCAAAGATTTCATTTGTTTTTTTAATGGGTATAGGTGTTACCCCAGGATAACTGAACCCATCTTGCTCTGGAAATGCCGCGTAAATTCTAACACCCTTTTCATTAAGTTTACTGGAATTGCACAAAGCCGCATTCCAAATACCATAATTAACTTGACTGACATTATCTATTAAATGAAGGATATAGTTGTGCATTAGCAGAGAAGTTTATTTAAGGATATAGCCCAATGTTGTGGTGTAAATTTTGAAATTCGTTTTGCTGAGCTTAAACCCATTTTATATAATTCAGCTGTATTACACGACTGTAATTGATTTAAAACACCTATCAACTCTTTTTTACTTTCAGCCTTAAAACTATACCCATTATCATAAAGCAAATCAGGTAAGCAACCACAAGCATCCGACAGTATCACGGGTAATGCTGCGGCCATAGCCTCATTCACAACCAGGCCCCAAGGTTCAAAGCGACTCGGCAAAATAAAGCAAGTCGCGTTTTGATATAATAGGGGTAAATCATTATAAGCTTGCCAGTTCAATAACTGAACCTTATCTGGATTTGTGATTTTATCTTTTAAGGTCTCTTTCAGAGGACCACCACCGACGATTTGTAAGTGCCATTTAGAGGCTAATTCAGACGCTTCAAACGCTTCAATAAGAAGGGCTAGGTTTTTTTCTTCAGCATAACGTGCCACACATAATAATAACGGTGTATTGGCCATGGCCTTGGTTATATCCTCCAAACTACGCTCAAATTGAAAATGGGCATTATCCACTACACTGTATCCGGTAGTTACTTGATCTTTTGGAAATCCTAGACGCCTTACAAAATGATGCTCTGCGCGCTGGCCAGAGACAAAGATACCTTTAACAAAATGTCTTAAAAACCACCCTTTTATGGCGTCAACTAAGGCATTACTTGGATACCAGGACTCTGCAAACATATAGGTCCTTATCCCTTTTAATTTTAACCAAAGGGTAAACCACAAATACACAGGTTTCCCATATCCCGACAAGACCACTTTATCAATCTCATTGGCTGCAACAATTTGCTTGAATCTTTGAAATCGTCGCCATATATCCCATTGGTCCGCTGCCTTATCCGATAAAACAAAATGACTGTTATGGGCCGTGTTCTGCCATTTATAAAGCTTATCCCCTGAGCCTAAATCTGCCGTATATAGGCTATCTTCGAGATTCATTGCCCTGTAGGCCTCGACACGACTGCGATGATAATCCCCCATTCTGTCCCAAACAATTAAAATTTTCAATTTTTAGGTGTTTTATAGTTAAGGTTATTTATTTTTTATTGGGTAACCCAAATCTGTTAATGTTGAACCAGCCATATCATTTATAAAGTTTAAATCCTGTTTGGAAAAAGCAGTATCTGAATTTAATTTCGTTATACCATTATGTGAGGCTAAAATAGCAGTATTATTAGGATAACTTGAAAATAAACGCTGCCACCTAATTTTCCATTTGTTATAGGTCTTTGGTGGTAGTAATGGCACATATCTAATAGATTTTAGGCTAAGAAAAACATCTAATTGATCTAAAACAGATTCAGTGTTATCAATTATATCTTCATAGGACAACATCAAATTACTCGTTCTAGAACGTTGATGCTGCACTTCATTGAGCCAAAAATGTACACGGTTGGGTGAATTGGCAAAAGGTTGTCTGATAAATGCACTTAAGGACACACCTTTGCCCGCATTTTCGAAGGATTGCATATAGATATAAGTAGAGCACAATACATCATATAAGTTTCTGTATATGTAAATTGATTTACATTTCGATAAATAATGCATCCAATCTGGAAACTTGATTTTGAGCAGTCCCTCGGAGTAGCAGTGGTATTTTACCAGTGGTGCTTCACAAGACGCTAAAACTCGCAAGCCTTTCTTTTCAATTTTATCAATATCAGCTTTAGCATCCAATAAGCCCTCTATTGAAAAATACAAATCATCTAAACCTCTGTCCCATGTCTTTTTAATTGCACACTCCTTATATTGTCTCCTCAATAAATCTATTAATAAATGTGTACCCGACCTAGGGTGACTATTAACCACCAAAGGACTCGTGTTTTTAGGAAACTTAGGCAATGACATAACTTCTTTTTAAGTGCTTATGGTAACTGTAAATAAATAAAAATACCGGCCAAAACGACATCCCAATAAAGGCGTAAATCCCCGGTAAATCGCCACCTCTTAACAAGGGGATGAGTGAGGCCACAATGACCCCTTTGATTAAAAACCTTAAATTAGACCGATAGGATTTGGCCAAATACAACAACCAAGCGAGTAACTTGGCATAGACTATAGAAAATAGTATAATACCAGTCACACCGCCTTCACCATAAAAGGACCCATAGATACTTTGTGAAATGCCTACGGTCTCCTCCTCCGCATCATTTAAACCTAATTTATTGGCATAGCCCCCAAGGGGCTTTTCTGGCCACCAGGCTCTAGGGATGGGCCGTAATAATATTTCCACATGCTCTGTACCCCATGAAAAATCTAAAAACTGCGGATACACATCTAACACCATCATAAACCCATCGAGCATATTTTGGTCTTCTGTAATCAATGCGCGTTCTGTGGCTAGGGCTAGTTTCTCTTCCCAGGAAATTGCCGACAGGTTGGTCTCCCTGGCCACCCCTAATAAAGAAAAAAAAAGCACAATGCCAAGAGCTCCAGGCAAAATATAGCGTAACTTGCGCAATGGACGCATATCCTTAAACACCAAAAAACTAATACCTATCGCCCAAGACAAAAACACAAACCGCGATGATGGGGCATAGGATGAAAGTATACCGATAATTAAAAAAATAATAACTGGAAGTCTTTGATTGCTTTTTAACCGAGCTGAAATCAGAATTAAAGCCATTAATAAATTAAACCCTCCCAATCCGAATTTAAGCAAGTTTAAATAGCCTTGTCCTAAGGCTCCAGAGCCACTACCAGCGAGCGCAGCGTTCACCACTAAAAACACAAAAAAACCTGCCGTTATGTACGGCATTTTTTTGGTGATAAACTCTGATAGGTTTTGGTCATTGTCAACGGGGTCTTTTTCTTTCCTTTGATAGCGCGACGCAAATCTCATGTAAAAGAAAGTCAACACCGCTGTACCCAAAAACATGTAGTTCATAGCTACATTAGCCGATTCATCGTTGAGATTAAAAATATCAAACGTATAATTTACCACAACATAATCTAAAACCCCTTCCTGTATAAGGCTAAACCTTAAAATGGCAACCGTGTAATAGAACAATGCGAGAATTAAAGGGATTTCATCATTTTTACGCAAATAATACCACACCCCTATCCCTATAAAGAGGGCCGAACAAATCTGTAATACCTGAAAGCTAAACATCATAATTGGGGTTTAACGGTATCATTCGACCTTAAAACCATAAGCTGTTCTAATTGATCTTTAAGCCTAGCCTTATAATGCTGCCAGGTTAAGGATTGTATGGCGTCTTTGGCTTTAGAGGATAGGGTTAGATATTGCTCCTCCTTTAATTTCAAGATGTTGTCAAAAACTTGACGTAACCCTGATATTGACCTAATATCCACTAAAAATCCATTCTCTTCATGGCTAATCAACTCTGCACCATAGGTGTGCTTTGTAGTCACCACAGGGAGACCTGCAGCCATGGCCTCTATAATGACTAAACCAAAGCCCTCAAAAATAGAAGGTAAGACCAAAAAGTCAAAATTTTTGTACAGGGTAAAGAGCTCAGTCTGGCTTACGGGACCATGATAACACACATCAGCTTCATAAGCCTTAAATGCTTCGCCACTACCCTGAACATGACCGTAAATATGTAATTCTATTTCAGAAGAATCATAGGATTTAATCGCCTCGAGTAAATACTTTATGCCTTTTCGTTGGGTTACGGTACCTGCATAGAGCAGTTTTATAGGTTTTTTATACTTTGCCTCTCGCTTTGAAGCCACCTCAGCCACTTCAACCCCAAGTGGCAAGTATAAGATTTTTGGTTCTGGTACGCCTACCTCAAGTAAGGTTGCTTTGGTAAATTCTGAGGCGGCAACCACATAATCCGCTAAATGCGGTTCTTCGATCAGGCGGTCTTCATAGGCTTTTGGAAAGCGAAGATTATCTATGGAATCGGCCCACTCGGGCTGTAACTTTTGCTCCTCTCCTAAAATTCGTTTCGCCGCCACCACATGAGCTGTGGCTAATTCAATGACGGTAATCATCCCTGCCTTTCTGGCGGCTTTTAAAGACTTGTAACAAGAGCCTTGAAAACCCCAAAATAACTTATCCTTAAGGTCTTCTCGTTTTGCGCGTTTTTCAATTTGCTGAGCGACATAGGCGTCAAACTTCACATCCCTGTTGTATACGGCATTTTGTGTTTTTATAGATTTTCCGTATAGCTTACGAAATAGAATCTCCTTCAACTCAAAACGCCAGTTCGCATTAATTTGATCACCGCTTAAACCCGTTACAAAGCGTCTTGTAAAATAGTTGTTCTTGGTTCTTAAAAAAAACCTTTGTAGACCTTTATACCGCACGTAGGCACTGGTATAAAATGTGTCGAGTACTCCTAATTGGTCCATTGCCTTAGCGACCTGATAGCTGTGTTGTTTGCCGGAATGCGATAAAACTATTTTCAATCTTAATTTATTCTTTTAATGCCTTTTGAATTTCCTGCCCCCATAATTCTAGACCTTTATTGTTCAAATGAACCCCATCAGTAGTATATTTTTTCAACAAAACACCATCTGAAGAAATAAACTTATTTAAGTCGATGTAGGCAATATCATTTTCACTTACAAGATTTAAAATTTGACTATTAAAAATATCTATATGTTTGTTTATCTGCAGATTAGATGTGTACGGGATAAGGGTAATCAGTGGTTGCGAATTACCTTTTAAAATTTCAACTATAAGTTTTGAATATTCATCTTTAAATAAATCCTTATTATTATATCCATTTTCACTTAAAAAAATATCATTGGTTCCAGCAAGAACTATGACAAATTGAGGGTTATATGAAAGCGCCTTGTTTAATGTCGCTTTAACCTGAACCAAGGTATTACCATTTTGACCTAAATTTTTTGTTGAAAAGAAACCAACATCAATGTAAGACGAAAATGATCTTCCTGCTGCTACGTTTGAATCACCAATAAAAACGATATCAATATTATTTATTTTTGAGTACCACTCGACAAGAACTTCATGAAAGATGAATCTTATATATTCATTTTTTATAAAAACCACCGTAATAGGTAAACTAATAATGAAATATATTACCAAAAGATATCTAAATATTTTTTTCACTCTAAAAATGGCTTATAATTAATGGTGTAACTTAAATTATTTGTTCTCATTTTTAAAAATTCCGCAGGATTACCCGCAACTATATGTTTGGACTCCACAGATTTATGCACAACAGCAGCAGCAGCAACCACGGCTCCTGTTTTAAGACAAACGTTGGGCAGAATTGTTGCCCCAGAGGCAATCCAGACATGGTCCTCTATAACCACATCCCCGCCATACAAGGCATGAGTCTGATCGTGTGGATTATGACCTAGGGTCCACACTTTTGTATACGGTCCAATATCCACATTATTATGAATAATTACTTTATATCTGCGACCATCCAAATAGCAATACTGATTAATGATGCTATGATCTCCTATTGCAATATTCCAAAAACAAGGAATTTTGGTGTGCATTAAAATCACGGCAGAGCCAGAAATATTTTTATTGAATAAGCGTAAAAACCCTCTTCTTAGACCATGTATAGGGATATGCGTAATAACCTCATTGAACAAAAAATTTAAAATCGCCCCGCCGTATCGCTTCATCGCTGATTAAAATGTTTTAGTGTAATCTCAATATTATGTGCCCAAGACGCATAAGCGCTATAAGCTTCCCAATTGGCCGCTAAAGGTACTTGATTTTTATCCCATTCTAAAAACTTTTCTTCCAAGGCTTTAGGATCATCAGCAGGAATAAAATCCGCTAAACGAAATTGTTGACAGATCTGGTACAAGGCACTCTCTGTTTTGGAGACCAGCAGATGCGGTGCAAATGGCGCTGCCATATTTAATATACCACTTTGAGAGGTAAAGCTACGGGCATAATTTAAAAGTAAAACATCGGTATGCTTTAAAACACTATTCATTTCTGCATCTGTTAAATATTTGTTCACCCAAGTGATTTGATGTGCCACGTTATGCACCTTGGCCAAGGTCTTAAGATGCTCTATGGAATAGGCAGAACTGGCGTTTTGACCAGCAATAAGCAAATGCAAATTATTACACTTTTGCAATGCAAGGATGGCCATTTCATAATTTTTTTCTCGTCTAATATTACCCAAAATAGTGCAAACTGTTGATTTGGATTGCAGTGTTTTTAGCTCCGCTGAAAGGACCTTGTTTTCTGTTTTTGACGTCTCATATAGGCCATGTGGTATTGAAAAATACCGCACATTATTATTGTAATACCATTTATTAGGCAACACCTCGTGGTACATACCCCAATCCATTAAACTCATAATGCAGCGCATCGTTAAGCCCGACAACCCTTTAAAGGAAAAATAGGCGTCGCGGTCTGGATCGTGCAAAATAACGGCAAAGCGGTGTTTTAGGCGCAATAGATAAAACAAAGGCACCCAAATAAAGGCCGTCAATTGATCAAAATCGTTAAATACAACAATAGAGGATTTTTTAAATAGTAAATGCTTAAAAAACAAAAATGGATTTATGAACGATCGCCATCCAAAATATATTTTTTTTAGAAGCCTATTTTTTGTCTTTGGCACATCGGGCAATAATAGTAGTTGCCTATTTACATTAGTACTCGCAAGGGCATTAGAGGGCAAAACAAGACTACAAGGGATATTACGCCTTTGGTATTCCTTTAGAATACAATGCGCATAGTTGTAATTACCGCCGAAGGAGTTGGGATTGTAAATGATGACTTTCAAATTCTTAATCTAATGCATTTTAATTTGTTTCTTTATGCTGAGGCCTTGTTAATCATTAAATTAAGTGCACTAAATAATCTAAGCGGATGTTACCTTATTACGTTAAATCGACTGGCATAGATCATTCACCATTTAAGAGTTGCTCACAAAAATTGATGGGTTCAAAATAGGCTATAGATATTGCCTTTTTTTCAGTTGCCTGTTTCTTATAGGCATTAAAATTACTAATCATTTCTTTAATAGCCATAACCAAATCATCCACAGACTCATCCCTGATGCCAATCCCTGCTCCATAGGTACTAATAGTCTCTTGCAACCAGCCACCCTTGGTAAAGACACAAGGTATCCCCATATTAGTGGCCTCAATAGCCACGCGAGATACACGTGCATAATAGGAGGCATTTCTATAGGGCAAGAGCATAATATCAGTTCGCTTGAGAAGTGACTGGTATTCTGACGAATTTAATGGTTTATCAATAATACTAACTTGATTGGAAGTTTTTAGTGCCTCATTAATGGGACACAACTCTCCATTAGGCAAAACAAAATCATCGGTCCATTGTATACTAAAATGAGCTTTAGGAACCTCTTGCATACTTAAAACTTCTAGTATGGCCTCTTGTAATAGATCTGAGCCTTTTTCATAGCGCGCAAAACCATAACAGGCCAAATGCAACTGGTCATTTAATACTTGTTCTTGCTCTAGATTAAAGGGGACGGGATGCGGGAACAATTGAAATTTCACCCCTGAGATGTGTTCAAACTCCGTTTTTGCAGCTTTGGTCTCAACACCCATTACCACTTGGCCAGAATGCACATAAGGCTTAAATTTAGCTAGGAGATACCCTAAAATTTTGCTGGATTTAGGATAGCTGATTTTTTGTGTGTCTGAATTGTACATTCCAGGATTTGTGACAAAAAACAAACACAGTTTTTTAATCTGTTGCGGATAAATCTTTAAAAGAACATACCAGGCTAATAGGTGATGCACCGTTACGGTAGGGCAAAAGACAAAATCGAACGCAGTGTGCTTTATGGTTTTTGTGATGGCTCGGAAAGCGCGGATACTATGCAATACAAACCCATAATAATGCTCACCAGGTAACTTTTTCTTTCCCGAATCTAAATAGCGGGCATGCTTAAACACTGGTAAGCACTTTAACTCTTTTTTGATTTCTTGGTCAACAGCTTTATGACAGGCAACTTGAGTGCTCCAACCTAGGTTATCAGCTTCCTTTGCGATATGCTTAATGTACTCAAACCAATGTGCTTTGAGATCCCTTAGTGATTCTTCTACAATTAATAATTTTTTACTCATGGCATCAATGTATAGCCTAATTGATTAATTAACTGCTTTTGCTCTACTACCAGTTCTTTAGTGCAATAGGCTCTTGACCAACGATGGCCCTGTATGCGTTGTTGAAATCCTAGGGTTAATCGTTTTTTAAGTGACAACATCCTAAAATAAAATTTAGACTTCTTAATATAACCATTTAATACCTCATCCTCAATCCCAATTTTTTTCAATGCCTCACTTAAAACAAATAGTTGCAATTGAAAACTTGCCTCATTATAAATATCTAGCGCTTTTGAATAGCCAAATAATTTCTTATAAAAATAAAGACGGTCTTTAAGTTTCCTTACATCAGAAGCGCCAGCATGGGTTAGTTTATCTTCATTACCTAAGCGGTATAATAGCAATGATTCTTGTTCAAAAACCACTTTGGCATTTGCAAGTAAAAAGCGAACAAACAAATCTCCATCTTCCATGACTTTCATCTGTTCGTCATACAGCCCTACTTGTAAGAGTGATCCTTTGCGAATCAAGGTTTGCTGAAACACCATAGACCATTCTGTAAGAAACCAATACAACAGTGATTTTGAAGATGGCACGCCTTGCATCTGTAGCACTACGTTTTCTGCCTTAAATTTAGTGTCATTAAACCAACCTCTCACCCATGGCCCTATGACCAGATCAGCATTTTGATTAATTAAATTATTGACTTGTACTTCCAGTTTGTTCAATGATGGAATATCATCGCTGTCCATAAAGCTAATAAAATCACCCGATGAATTTAAAAACCCGTTGTTTCTAGCAGCTGCTGGACCCAGGTTCTCTTGTGTTATCACCGTAATTCTAGAGCCATATTGTTGTAACACCTCTAATGAATTATCGGTTGAGCCGTCATCGACTACAATGACTTCAAACGGTTTCAAGGTCTGGTTCAGTACGGCATCCAAGGTACGCTTTATGACTTTTGATCGGTTATAATTGGGTATGATGACAGATACTTTATGCATTTATAACTTATAATCTATTTGAAAAAATATCTCAATTGTTGGGTATAATACGATAGCTCAACTTCTGAATTCCCTCTGACCAATAAGCGTTGAAGCACAAATGTTAAAACATAAAAGAAGGCGTAGGTATCGCTTTTTAAAACCCTAAGTGTTTTAACAAAGTTAGGGAAGGCCCATTGCTTATATTTCTCTATATACTTTCTTGTGTCAGATGCACCATGTAAATGAAAGATTTTTGGCTCTGGGGTGAACACTACTTTTAAACCTAAGTTTTGTTTAATATACATACACCATTGGAGATCTTCTCCATACATAAAAAAATCATCGTGCAGTTTTTTGTTAGGAAACTGATTTAGTACAGCTCTAGAAAACATAAAGAAAGTCCCCCAAATCCAATCCCCCTCCTGTGGTGTTTTATAGTCAAATTTGTCACCGAGTTTATAAGTATCTTGGTGATATCTCTTAACAAACTTTTCAATTCTACAAATGGAAATGAGATTTTGCCTAATTGAAGGAAAGCGTCCCAAAACTCCCTGAGGGGTTTTATCCAAATTTAGTACGGAACAGGTAAGACAACCTATTTTTTTATCACTGTTTAATTGCTCAAAGGCCAATTTCACAGCATTATTAATTAAAATAGTATCACTATTCAGCAATAACAAAACACTACCTCTAGAGTGCTTTATGCCCAAATTATTACCGCCTGAAAAGCCTAAATTCTCTTTAGATTTAATTAACCTTATAAGCGGAAAGCGACTGATAAACTTCTCTGGATTTATCTCAGATGATGCGTTATCTACAACTATAACCTCAAAGCTAACACCACTTGTGTTCTCAAAAACCGAAGCTAAACAATTACAAGTAACCTCAAAGGTATTATAATTAACTATGATTATTGAGACATCCATTTAATTACAAGCTGTTTATATTACTCTTTAATACCTCGTGGATATTATTGGCAAACAAAACGGATTGAGAAACTTTGTAAGCGTTTTCAGAAAATACTTTTGACGTATCAGGGTCCCTTGCCGTCTTTTGGCATACATCTAACAAATCCTTGGCAGAGTCAGTACTTATTGTAATGCCACAATGATACTTTTTGGCAAAGATATAAGCACTTGAATAGTTAGGCCCCCACACAAAAATAGGTTTTCCATAAGGTGCATAGTCTAGCCATTTCGTTGTAAAACTTGTTGAAACAAAAGGCTTTTCTAATTCCTCAAAACTCATGACTGTCAAAAACGCATCTGCAGCCGCAAGTTCCTTTTTAAGTGCTTCAAATGGCATAAAGCTCTGATAAATACCTGCTTCCTTCATTTCCTGTATGTCTTCATCACTCCAACCCTTACCCACTGGGAAAATTTTTAAGTGTAATTCATCATGATTTTTAATTAATTTGGCAAATTGAAGTAACATTCTGCCATAGGCTCCGTAGCAATTACCTGCATAGGCAATAGTAAATCGATTATTTACAATCTCACTGGTAATATTAGATATATTGGCATCACCTATGGGATATAACACATGTCCGTTTTTATGACCCCCAAAAAAGTTTTGCATGCCTTCGCTGGTATAAAAGGCGAGGTCAGCGGTATGATTTAATAGTCTAAACTTTTTCATCAAAAATTCTCGTACCCAACCATAAGGCTCCATATATGGTTTTATAAACTGTGAGTAGGGAAATAAATCTTGAAAATCTACTACAAGGGGAATATTCAGTTGTTTTGATAATTGCAGAGCAAATCCAGAGTGAATATTATCTGGTACCGTAAACACAAAATCGGGTTCAAATTTTTTTGCATACTCCAAAACCGACTTTGGCAAATAAAACCAACTCCATAAATAATGAAAATTCCAAATAAGTTTTGAAAATCTGGAGTTCTGTGCCTTTTTACGAATTTTTGACATTGGTATCACAAACTTTACACTAGTCTCAGAAGTATTAGCTTGATAGCTTACAACAGCTATGTCAAAGTCATTTCTTTGTACAAAATGACGATGTATAGCTATATGAGCGCCACATGAGGTGTCTGGTATAATTGATGATATATATATTCCTTTTTTATGCATCTATAAAGGTATTATCTCACAAAGGCCTTCTTGCTTTCTTTTCTCATTAACCGTTTTAAGAAAATAATTCGAAGAAAACTCTTTATCGATTTTATTATGATCTAATTCCCAATCTAGATGAGTATACCCAAAGTCTCGATAATAATTTGAGAATTTATCTTTAAAAAATTCTAAATCCGCAGCTGTCAACCAATCTTTCCAACTCCCTGTGCCTTTTGTGCGAACCACTCTATTGAATCTCGTTGGAACGACTGCGATTTCACCTGAATTTAAACTTAAATCCAAATATTTTTCTGTTTTTTCGAAATCTTGCTTTATAAAGTCTTCATACTTTAAGACAAAGGCATTAGACTCCTTATAAAAGCTTCTGAGATATTCATTTCTCTGAACGAACTCATTTAACGGTAGCGAATGGCCTACATACTTCACCCACATATCAATACAATTTATGGAATCTGGTTGTTTGGATTTTTGACAAAGGGCACTATAAAACTCTAAAATCAGTTCTTCGTCCTTGTCCCAGAGGGAATGATAACCCGCTTCATAAAGCATAGCACTAATAAATTGATCTCTTGGATCTCGTGGTATCAAAATTATTTTCGAAAAATTAGATATGGCCTGCATATCTATTTGTTTTATAGCAACAACTTTAGTTATTGACTTTTTGTTTTTTGTTATGGCCTTGTTGATGGTTTCTAGATGTGAGGGCTCGAAATATTCAGCCACGTCATTACCCCCTAATGCATTTTTCAGTTTATACAACAATGCCGTTGTACCTGATTTTGGCGCACCAATAACTAATAGGTTTTTAGCTTCTGCATTTTTATATTTTTTAAAAAATCTTAACATATTAAAATTTTAATTGCCAGAAATCTTCAGTTTTTCCGTATTCATTAAGAAATAAGGTTATATCTTTATTTACATAATTGATAAATTCAATCTGTAAATTCTCTGAAATAAGAGGCTCCGGATATGTCATCTTCTCGTGTATTTTTATATTCTTTTTTAGCCTGTTACGTGTTGCTTCCGGTACAATTTTTTTAATGACACCATCCAATTTATTATCATAAACAAAGCGAAAAAAAGGCGTTAAGGTCCTTTTATCTTCTGCAGTATTTGATGCCTTTACTTCTATTTGCTCCGGTTTCGCAATACCTAAAAAAGCATATAGTTTATTAAATTCCAAATCCTCATTATTGATTAAATCTTCTAAAAACATCACGTGGATATTTTCAGTTGGAAAAAACTTTTTATAATGGTTCAGTTGATAACCATATTTATAATGACACCAGTGTGTTGTATGACTTTTTAGATAACTCACATAACTTTCGAAACCTTTTTTCGCTGGTTTGTGCAAAAAGTGATTTCTATGATGTAAATGCATCTTCCAGCTAGAGACCAGGCGTGCTATAGGGTTTCTTACAATATAGACTAATTTCATTTCTGGATTAAAGTTATAAATGCGCTCTGCAGACCTATTATTTGGCATCGCTGCGTAATTTGGAGTGGCATCGATTATAACCTTTTCATTAGTGTGGTGGGCAAAATGTTGGCTATACCAGAGTTCCCCTTTCTGATAATTCTTATCTAAGTCAAAAAAACGAACTTCCTTGGGCTTGCTTAAACAACAATCTGGATGCTCATCTAAAACTTGAGCCAATGTTGTTGTGCCACATTTGGCAGATCCGATAATTAGGACATTAGGCTTTTTAGGCTCCATACGGTTTATGTAATATTATTTATTTCTAAAATCAAATCACTATAAATGCCTTGTGATTTTAGTTTACCTTTTTTAAATACAAATATCACGTCGGTATTTTTTAAGGTTTCCAGACGGTGGGCTATTTGGATAATCGTTAAATTTTTGGGTAGTGCATCAATAGAGGCTATTAAGCGTTTTTCAGTTTCGTTGTCTAAAGCACTGGTCGCTTCATCAAAAATAAGTATTTCGGGCTCCCCATAAAGGGCTCTGGCCAAAACAATTCGCTGCCTTTGCCCACCACTCAGCTTTATACCTCTATCGCCACAAATAGTCTTGTAGCCTTCAGACATGGTTTCGGATATAAAATCATGAATTTGAGCCAATTTAGCCGCAGCTTTTACTTTTTCTAAATCGATATCCTTTTCTGGCACACCAAAGGCAATGTTATTAATTACCGTATCATCGATTAAAAAGATGTCTTGAGGCACATAGCCTATTTTTTTTCGCCAACTGGCAATGTTTGTCTCATTAAGAGGTTTGTGGTCTATGATGATCCCGCCTCGTGAAGGTTTAAGCAAACCCAAAACAGCATCGACTAAAGTAGATTTTCCGGCTCCAGAACTTCCAATAATACCAACGCGTTGTCCCTTTTTAATCGTTAAGTTTATAGACCTTAAGGTATCTTCAGACACATTGGGGTATCTAAAACACAAATCTTTTAGTAGAATTTTCTCAGAAAAAACAATTGGTCTTTTTTCTAAGGTTGTATTTTGATTTTCTTCTGTAATAATCTTGTCTTTAAAGTCTTCAGTTAAAATATCAACCGCATATTGATGACTTTTCATTCTATTTAATGAGGCACTTATTATCTGAAGTCCAGGCAAAATACGATAGGCTGCCATAACAAACAGCACAAAGATTGGCAAAATATTTTCAAGGGAATTCCCTTTTGAAAACATAAACAATACGAGAATTATAATACCGGAAAAAACAATCCCCTCAATAGCATATCTTGGACCATTAGAAGCCAGTGTTAAAAATGAATCGTGGTTTGCGATGATTTGCCATTGTTTTTTAAATCGTTTCAAAAAATACTCCTGTGAATTGTGTATGATGGCAGACTTTATGCCTGTGAGTAATTGGAAAGCCGATTGGTATCTTGCACTGACCATATCCTTTCGGTCTAAATTACCCAAAATAATTCTTTTCCTAAAAAATAAGTTTGATATGAACAATATGGCTGAAAAAAACACAACAGCAACCAAAATCACCTGCCAATTAATAAATAATAGCAGAATAAAGATTATGATAATATTGATGAACTTGGATATAATTTCTATTAAAGGCGTTATGGCACCAGCCATAAAAGAATTGACATCACCTTGGATTCGTTTCACCAATTCACCGCTGTTATTTTGCACATGAAAAATATAGGGTTGATAAGCGTATATAGCTAATAATTTTGAACCGATTAACATCCCTGTATCATTCGCGTATTTTGAGCGATAATAATCGGCAAATACATTAGTGAGACTAGATAGCAAAATCAGTGTAATAGCAATGCAGCCCGAAGTAAGCACCAAATTATCTTTTATAGCGGGTGGCAGCAGGTACTCAAATTTTAAGTACAAACCAGATTGTGCAATCATATCTGGATTAGTTACGAAGGACAAAAATGGCAAAATTGAAAATATACTGAGGGCCTGCAAAATACCCTGGCTTATGGAGAGAAAAACAACCCAAATGAATCGCTTTCTACCAAAAGGTAAAATGAGGTTAAGAATTTTTTTTAGATAATGACTGTTTTTCATTTATAAAGCACTCAACTCACACCAATTCTTTTGTGTTTTGGCAAAACTTGCTATTTCGTTTAAAATATCATCTATCTTGATCTTTGGAGACCAGCCCCAGGTAGCTTTGGCTTTAGAGGCATCCAATACCATCCATGGAATATCAAAAGGACGCTCGGTTTTAGTCTGTTCTACCGTGTTATCTCCTACATGTTTTCTACACCATTCGGTTAGCTGCGCTAATGACATAGCGTTCTCCACCCCGCCACTCAAATTAATAATTCTTGGTTTTTTACTGTCTTTTGGTTCTTGTAATTGTAACAAAATTAAATCGGCTAAATCGTTAGGGTGCAAGCAATCTCTTACCTGATAACCCGAGCCACCAAAACCAATGTACTTTAAAGGCCTGTGTTCTTGGAAACTGTGAATCCAAAAGGAAAAAATCCCTTGTGCTGGATGCCCAAATTGCCCAGCACCTGCTAGGACCCCACAACGATTTATCCAAACTGGGAACCCAAAGGTTTCTCCATATTCTAAGGCTAAATGCTCTGAGGCCACTTTGGTACTTCCATACAGTGATACTGGTGGGAGCGTAGAATAGCTTTCATTGACACCTTTAGTTGAAATACCTACAGGAAAATCTTGTTTTGTTGATGGCGAAAAAGCTTTGTTAGATTCCACCATATCTAAATTTGCCAAATCAGGAATAGAATACACACGACTAGTAGACAACAACACAAAGGCGGCTTGGTGTTGTTTACAGTATTCTAATAAATTGATTGTCCCTTGCAAATTATGTTCAATCAATTGACGGCTACTGGTTTTACCATCGACCCCAGCCAAAACCGATGGATTTGCTGCAGCATCAATTAACACATCAGCTTTAGGAATGGTCTCTAAGTCACTCGCCACGCGAATATCGCCGCGATAAACGGTAATCCCTAAGTCTTTCAATGGCTCTAAGTTAGTCCAACTGCCTGCTCGACTGCAGTTATCAAGGCCGAAAATCTCAAAATCTGGATTCTCTCCCTTGAGATGCTTTGCTATCCTAGATCCTACAAAGCCGCAAATCCCTGTGATAAATATTTTCATTTTTTATAAGGTCTAAATTAGCTCAACCGTTCTTTCCAAGACTCCACAATCTGTCTAATAGTTTCATCTAATGAAATGGTGATATCCCAATCTGGGTAATGCGATTTCATTTTACGTAGATCACTGTAATAACAAATATGATCACCCTCTCTGTTTTTATCGGAGTATTGGTAATTCATGGCTTTTCCAGAATATTTCTCAGCAATTTTAAAAGCTTCAAGGATAGAACAAGTATTGTCTTTACCACCACCTAAATTATACACCTCTGCAATTCTAGGTTTATCAATAAACGCTTCTATGAATTTTGAGATGTCATATGAGTGGATATTATCTCGAACTTGCTTTCCTTTGTAACCAAATACGGTGTACTGCGTGCCATCTAAATTACATTTTACGAGATAACTTAAAAAGCCATGCAATTCTACACCCGAGTGGTTCGGTCCAGTTAAACAGCCACCACGTAGTACACAAGTTGGCATATTAAAATAGCGACCATATTCTTGCACACACACATCCGCCGCTACTTTTGAGGCCCCAAATAAGGAATGCTTACTCTGGTCAATAGTGAAATTTTCAGGAATACCCGTATGATAGGTTTCATCGGCATAATCCCAACGGGTCTCGAGCTCTACCATGGGAATTAGATTTGGCGCATCACCATAAACCTTGTTGGTCGACATGTGCACAAAAGGGACATCCGTAGAGAATTGCCGTGTGGCTTCTAGCAAGTTAAAGGTCCCAACCGCATTGGTATCAAAATCCTCAAAAGGGATATCCGCTGCTCTATCGTGACTTGGCTGCGCAGCTGTATGCACAATGGCGTCTGGCGCAATATCTTTTACCATCTTAAGCACGCCCTCACGATCTCTGATATCGAGTTCTACGTGATTATAATTGGTTAGGTCTTCTTCTAGTCGTTTTTGATTCCAACGTGTATCACCTTTCTCGCCAAAGAATACAGCACGTTGGTTATTATCTACACCGTAAATTTCCCAGCCTAGATTGTGAAAGTGTTTACATACTTCTGAGCCGACCAAACCGGATGAACCCGTTACTAATAGTTTTTTCATGTTATATATTATTGTAATTAAACGTTTTGAGGAAGCTTAAGACACATTTAGAGAAAAGCGGTCCCATGTTGTGCTTTAAAGACAAACCCTTTTTAACATTGGCTGTTGTCAAGAGCAATATGGAGTCAAAAGCTAAAGTAAAACGTGACAAGTCCGCTTGACCCATAAAGAATAATAGCGTTTTTATTATGATACTGCGATTCAGTGGACAAAAATGCGACTTAAATCTTTAATTCACAAAACAAAAGGCCATAAGTTATGGTACCCTTTTGATTGAAACTATCGTATTAGCTCACGAAAAGTTTTGAAGTATAAGGGTATAGTCAAATATAAGTTTCTTGTAAGTCATTGACAGTTCGCGCTTAGCTATAGAGATAAGTTATAAGTAATGCGTGTTGGGTGATTGTAATGGTAATAGTCAATCAGAGGATGATGAAGCTAATTTTTAGTTAGGTAGCTGCGATTTACGTTTTGAGTAATAGAGGGTTCTCGATACAAAATAGCTCAAAGCCATTTCACTCTAACTGAAAGCAAAACTCAGATTTGTCACATCGATTGCTTGCGAGGAATGCGCAAGTGTATTAAGATTTGTTGATATGTAGAATTTGCACTAGTGAGTACTGTCTTCTTGGTCGTTATTATTTTTTTTGGTTGTCGATACAAAATGGCTCAAAACCATTTGACTCGGTCTGGCAACTGGGAGGAGAAAACGTTGAAACAATTTATCCTGCATTGATAAAAGCCTGTTTTCGATAGGTCGATAGGGCATGATGACTTTTATTACTTCAATAGCTTCCCTCGTTTTTGAAATAGCACCAGACCATAGTCCAAATTATCATTATCTGGGTTGCTTTAATTCCTTTAAACGTTTTTTGCGTATCCGTTGGTACAAACCATAGTTAATGTGGTACCATGTTTTTTCGTGTAAGAAATATAATACCATTTTGGTAATGACTTCAGCACCCCCAATCTGAAGACCGGTCAAAGGGTTACCTGTAATAATCCAACTTAACACAATGGTATCTAATGTTCCAACAGCTCGCCATGAGAAGGTTTTTAAAACATGGCGTTTGTTGGAAGATTGTATTGTGGACCTAAACCATAACCTTTCGTGACCATAAAAGAGAAGCATTTTGGTTGCTAATTCAAAAAAGCCTATTTGTAAACCAACAGTGACATCATTAGATATTAACCAAGCCAATAGCACTGTATCTAGAGTTCCTATTATACGCCAAGTGACGGTTTTAGCTAAATGACGTTTACTTAGTTTCATTCGTATCCTTTAACCCTTAAGCATTGTTTTAAACTGTAACTCATTAAAATTTTACAGTTTTATAATCGTCTTGATGGGCTAAAAACCAATTGTAGGTGTCCTTTATCCCCATTTCCAAGTCGAAGTTCGGTTCCCAGCCCAAACTTCGGAGCTTAGAACTGTCCATCAACTTTCGTGGCGTGCCATCGGGTTTGGAGCTGTCCCATGCTATAGCTCCTTTATGCCCAACAATGTTCTGTATGGTTTCCGCTAATGTTTTGATGGTCACATCAGTGCCAGTGCCCACATTATACAAATACTCGGGCAAGACATGCTCTACGGCAAACATCACCGCTTGGGCCAAATCATCCACATGTAAAAACTCACGCATCGGTGTACCGCTACCCCATAAGGTGACCGTTGACTGTTGACCGTTGTCTGTTGCCAATTTGGCTTCATGAAACTTGCGAATCATAGCCGGTAAGACATGGGAACTTTTTAAATCGAAAT
Organism: Winogradskyella aurantia; assembly: GCF_002266855.1. Taxonomy (GTDB): domain Bacteria; phylum Bacteroidota; class Bacteroidia; order Flavobacteriales; family Flavobacteriaceae; genus Winogradskyella; species Winogradskyella aurantia. Next base: position 313,008 of record NZ_NGJN01000003.1, read on the forward strand.
TATCGTTTGGGCCATACAAATTCGTCGGCATAAGGCTCACAAAATCCTTGCCGTATTGCTTCCGGATGGCCTCACAAACCTTAACCCCAGCAATCTTTGCAATGGCATACCATTGGTTGGTAGGTTCTAAGCTATCTGTGAGCAGATAGTCTTCTTTTAAAGGCTGTGGTGCAAACTTGGGATAGATACAGGAACTTCCTAAAAAGATAAATTTCTGTACCTCGGCTTTGTGCGACGCATCGATCAAATTATTTTGAATCTGCAAATTCTCCATTAAAAAGGGATACGGATGCTCATTATTGGCTAAAATACCTCCTACGCGAGCTGCGGCATCAATGACAATATCAGGTTTTTCAGTGTTGATAAAATCGGTAACGGCCTGTTGATTGCGCAAATCCAGCTCCTTACTCGTTCTACCTATTAGGTTGGTATAGCCTTTTCCTTCTAGGGCTCGCCAAACGGCAGAGCCTACCATGCCACGGTGGCCGGCGATGTAGATTTTATCGGTGAGATGGTGAGATAGTGAGACGGTCATACTTTGACTCATGGTATTAGTTTAAGTTTTTATTTAACGATTGCTTTAAACGGTATAGCATTTTTCTGATTGTCTGAATTTTACCTTGCAAGGCGTCAGACACAACCAAATAACCTATTCGTTCTGCAATAATCAATTGTGTTTCAATTTCCGACAATGACCCAGAAGCTATATTCAAAAATCGAATAAAATCTTTTGTTGACCCTCTACTTGCCCCTTCAGCAATATTTGATGGTATTGAAATTGCCGCTCGTCTTAATTGAGATGTCAATCCAAAATCTTCCGAAGAAGGAAATCGCTCAGTTAGCTTGTACAGATCTTCGACCAAATCTAAACTTCGTGTATATACTTCTAAATCCTTGTGTGTCATTTTTCAAATCCCTATTTCCTCCGCATATCACCGCATCACCGAATCACCACATCACCGCATCACCGCATCACCGCATCACCGCATTACCGCATCACCATTATTCATAATAATTCATCGTGGTATAACCTCCATCCTTAAGGTACTGCTGTTCTTGCATGAGCTTCAAATCCCCTTTCATCATGTCCTTTACTAAATCCTGAAGGTCGTACTGGCATTCCCAGCCCAATTTTTCCTTGGCTTTGGTCGCGTCCCCGATTAACAAGTCCACTTCGGTAGGTCTAAAATACCTCGGATCGACGGCGAGGATCTCTTTACCAATCTCTAATTGGTAGGCAGGGTTGCTACATTTGGCAACATACCCTTTTTCATCTTCGCCTGTACCCTTAAACTCTAGTTCTATACCCACTTCGGCAAAAGCCATCTTTACGAAGTCGCGCACGGGTGTGGTCTTACCTGTAGCGATAACCCAATCCTCTGCTTCCTCGGCTTGAAGAATCATCCACATCATACGGACATAGTCCTTGGCATGGCCCCAATCGCGCTGGGCGTCAAGATTTCCTAAATAGAACTTGTCTTGTAATCCTAAGGCGATTCGCGATACGGCTCTCGTAATCTTTCGGGTCACAAAGGTTTCCCCGCGTATGGGGGATTCATGATTGAACAAAATACCGTTGCAGGCATACATAGCATAGGCTTCACGATAGTTAACCGTAATCCAATAGGCGTACATTTTAGCCACCGCATAGGGTGAACGCGGATAAAAGGGTGTGGTTTCCGATTGCGGAACCTCCTGTACCTTCCCATAAAGTTCTGAGGTTGAGGCTTGGTAGATACGGGTCTTTTTCTCTAAACCTAACAAGCGTACGGCGTCTAAAATACGTAAAGTCCCCAGGCCATCGGCATTACCCGTATATTCGGGTATTTCAAAAGACACCTGCACATGGCTCATAGCCGCCAAATTATAGATCTCATCCGGTTGGATTTCCTTAATCAAGCGTATGAGATTGGTACTATCCGTCATATCGCCATAATGCAGATAGAAATTTTGATGGTCTACGTGGGGATCTTGATACAAATGATCGATACGGTCCGTATTAAAAAGTGACGAACGTCGTTTGAGGCCGTGTACTAGATAGCCTTTTTTCAATAAAAATTCACTGAGATAAGCGCCATCCTGACCTGTGACCCCTGTTATAAATGCGACTTTAGCCATATTAATTGCCTTTGTGTTGGATAATTAAGGTTAGGATACAAAACTAAAAGATTTCGCAGATTATTGCGGGCTATTTAAAAATTATTCTAATACCCTCTCAATTGTAAGGTCTGTCTTTTTGGTTCTCTCTTTTTAGCTGAAAACCATGTTATTTAAAAGATTTTTTTATATGTTTGCCTTATACTCAAATCTTAAGGTTTAGGAGTTAAACTGACAGAGCCTGAGTACTTTATATATAAAGCATATAATTTATGAAACATACTTACTTTATTCTGGTTTGCTTAATTAGTATAACATTTGGTTTCGCACAAGCACCAATTACTACAATTGATCGTTTAAATGGCCCCGGGCCAACGGCCACTGATAATGTGGCTTCCGTATCCTCTATTGGATTAACGCGGGGTGCTGGTCTAAATCAATCTGGATTAGATGGCTCGCCAGCTTTTATATCAAATAACTTCACCAATAATGCAGATTTGGCTACGGCTCAGGCTAATGATGACTACCTAGAGTGGTCCGTAACAGCAAATACGGCTTTCGAAGTTACAGTAGACGACATTGACATTAAACTAAACCGTAATTTAAATGGCCCAAACAATTGGCAGATTTTTTGGAGTACGGACGGTTTTGCTACGGCTGGTAATCCTATTGCGGCACCACAAACCTTAGGAGCGAATACCACTATTTTTAATCTAGCCAGCATTAACGGCGGCAACTTAGGTATTACCTCTGGTGCGTCGGGGACTATAACCTTTAGATTGTATGCCTGGGGTGCCATTGCTAACAATGGCAGACTAAATGTAGTAAAACAAAATGCATGGTCAATCTCACCGGCCGTTCCTGAACCAGGGATTCGATTAATTGGTAGTACTGCGACAGCATCTAGCAATAGCGCTGATTCTGATATTATTTCGTCCTCAACTATTTTGGCACCTTTACAAAATATACCTTATACAGCCTTTTCAGCAACCTCAGGACTTTCCATAATTGCCGCGAACGCAGCAGTTATTGGAGAATTTACCATTAGAGATGGTGGTAGTGATTTAACTGACAGTGATACCGATGGCACCACCTTATCCTCCATACAATTTGAGGTGTTAAATAGTGAAAATATAGCTGCACTAGCTATTTTTGACGGGTTTACAAACGTTGCAGAAGTGACGACCGTTACCCCATTAACGAGTTTTAATGGATTAAGTCTAACTGCTCCAGATGATAACTCTAAAATCTTTTTTGTTGCAGCTACCTTCAAATCTACTGTTACTGACAATGAACAAGTTCAACTAACAGTAAATAATGTAACTTCTCCTGCATCCGGTAGTTCCTTATTTGAAGCATCAGATGCTGGTGGTACTGCAACTTCAATTGCAGGAGATGATAATCGTATTGAAGTTAATGCCAACCGTTTTGATTTTGGACAGCAGCCTACAGACGGCAACGAATTGGAACTGATTACACCGTTCCCAACGGTATTGGCAGTGGATGCCAATGGGAACCAGGACCTTGACCAAAACCTAACAGGCATTACAGTTATAGGTGGCAGTGTGGTTCCGGAAACTTACGATATGACTAACGGCTTGGCTATATTAGATAATGTGGTATTTACTAGTAGTGAGACGGGAGTGACGCTTTCGGCCAATTCCGGTGTTTTATCTGGGGTGAGCGCTCCTTTCAATATCGGGGGACCATTAATCAATATTGCCCAGCAGAATTTTGATACGGAAACCGGATGGACCTACACCTCTAGCCTTGCCTTATTTGGTGATGCCACATCGTGGGCCAACAATACCGGACATTTTAATGAAATTGCCCTTGCTGATTCAGCACCCTTAGATTTTCAATTATTCGACACTGAAATTTTTGGGGAAAACAATGTGAATAATACCCCAAACTCATTTAGAACCTTAACATTTAGTAATATAGATGTTAGTGATTCCAATGACGTTATTATCTTTTTTGATTGGCAGGTTAGTGGTTATCAAATCAATTCTAATGATTTGCAGTATAGACTTGTCATAGATGGAGCCGTCAGTGGTCCGTGGGTATTTGTTTTTGATGGAAATATTAATAATCCAAATGACGGTCAGGGGCGGGTGCGGATTGATATTCCAGATGGTAGTACTTCAGTAGGCTTATTGGTGCGCCTGCGTAACAATCTTACTATGGGCTATGCTGGTCTTGATAATTTTAGACTTGCCAGTGCCTTTAATGGTCTTATTTACACCGATGCCGGCGGTTGGAGAAACAATATTTCCCCTGACGCTACGACAGGAGCCTTAGATGCCTTGGTGATAGATGGTACATATAACGTATCCGGTAATGTGCAGATTAATGACTTTACCATATTAGCGGATGCTGCAACCTCAATTCCGGTAGCCACATCTTTAACCGTTAATGGCAATCTTACAACACTAGGGGTCTTAGAACTCAATTCAGTTTCTGACACCTATTCCAGTTTAATAGTAAACGGTACCTCTACGGGTGAGGTTACTTACTTTAGGCATGTAAATCAAATTGCGGATACTGGAGCGGTAACGGGGCAAAACGATCTTATTGCGCCACCTGTAACCAGCGTAAGTCAAGATTTCTTAGCCTTTAGAAATGCTAATCCTGACTTGCCATCAGGAACCATAGGCGGGGTGCCATCCTTTTTATTCGGTCCATTCGATAATACGAGTAATACTTATGTCAATTATACGGCTAGTAATGATTTAGACCCTCTTGAAGCCGGTATTGGTTACCGCACTGCATCAACACAAATCGGTGGGTCGACCTTTACCTTTACAGGAGATGTGGAGACTAATGCGAGTCCGGTGACCATAACTCGTGGCACCAGCACTGCATTCAATCTTATTGGTAACCCATACCCGTCTTATATCAGCTTATCAGGCTTTTTAGCAGCCAATAACAGCGAATTCGACCCCTTAACATCTGGAGTATACGGCTACGATGGCGATGCTACAGATGGATTTGTGATATGGAATCAGGCACACTCAGATGCCAATCCAAACGCGAAAATCGCTCCTGGTCAAGGGTTTTTCGTGTCCTCTAAAGTTGGGGGTGGCACTATTAGTTTCCCGGCATCAATTAGGACTTCAGGTACAGCAGATGACTTTATACCTGGGCGAATGGCAGACCCTGAGACATATATAAAGCACCTTAAGTTAAAGTTAGAGCAGGATGAAAATATTTATTTCACTGATGTGTATTTTACGGACAATGCCTCATTAGGCATGGATAGCGGTTATGACTCTGCTTTATTTGGGGAGCTACCACAAGTGGCTCTGTATTCTAGTTTAGTGGAAGGTCATAGTGGGGAGCGTTTAGGAGTACAATCCGTTGATTTTAATGCCACAACGAATGTGAGCATTCCTTTAGGATTGCATGCTGAACCTGGTCAAGAACTTAGTATAAGTATTAATGAAAGTACCTTATCTGCGGATACGGAGGTCTATTTAGAAGATCGTTTGAATAATACCTTTACCTTGCTCAGTGATGGCGCTATTTTTAGTCTAACGCCAAATGCAGCATTAAGTGGCACAGGGCGTTATTACTTGACTTTTTCTAGTAATCAACTGGGTGTAGGTGAAACAGGCTTATCCAATGTTCGGGTAACTGCGCAATCCAACCCAAAGACCATTACCATAAGCGGAACCCTAAATACGGAGACTAAAGCTGAGGTTTATGACATCCAAGGACGATTGATGCTACAACAGCAGTTGAGCACTGATACGACATTACATACCATAGATGCGTCCAACTTAACTGGTGGTATCTATATTGTAAATCTTCAGAGTGAAGGTGCAGAGCATTCACAAAAAGTGATTATTAGATAAACTATCATATTATAGTTTAAAAAAAGGCACCTCCATGGAGGTGCCTTTTTTTTGACGTAATAAGAACTCATAGGCCCTTACTGAAAAGGACCTTGGAATCAGACCAAGGGTTTGTTACTAACTTAAGATTGGTACACTATCTAAATTTTTTATTCGTAATTCCCTTACTCTTTACACCTTACTCTCTTGTCATTTGTCTACGGCTAATGACCTTTTTTAAGCTATATAAAACGTTTTTATTCAGGGACCACAAAACAATAAAATCGAGATACCTTACTTAAAAAATTCCAGATTCAATAAGGATATATTCTAATGCAAACCGAAATTTATAAACAACTCATTTCTATATTATTAATTTAAGTATTTTTGTATGACTAAAAATAAGTCTATCGTATATCTAGAAATCATGCACTCCTTTTGAGGCTTTTAAAAAATTATTTTCAACCAAATAACCCCCTAAGACTAATGAAAATAGTTTATAGACACGTATGTCTGTTTATTGGCTTGTTTTGTTATAGCTTTATAGCAAACAGCCAAGATATTCTCTATAACGAATCATTTACTAATCAAACTGGTAAAGGCGCCACGGGAGCTACCCCAACTGTGGACTTATCTGATGTAACATGGACGATTGACTTTAGCGATGCTGATTTAAGCAACGCCTATAGGTTTAGAGTACGTGATATAGGGGGCAACCCCTTATTTGAAGGGCGTAACGTGGGCAATTCAACTTGGTTATCACCAGCTATTCCTATCAGTAACTTTTCAAATATATCTTTTAGCATTGACGCCTCTCAAGGAAATAATACTCTCGACAATTCCGATAGTATGACCACGCAATACCGCTTAGATGGCGGAAATTGGCTTACGGCCGACACCAATGGATTCTTACAAAACGATTATGGTTCGGTAATCATAAGTCAAACTGGACTTAGCGGATCTACGCTAGAAATACGGGTCAGAATGGTAAACAATGCCAATAATGAACGTCATAGAATTGATAATATCTTGGTCACAGGTACAGCACCCTGTTCAGAAGCCGAGGACATTAGCAACCTTACAGGCACTGGGGCTAATACCTCTGCAATTCTGGCTTGGACAAATAGTGCTTGTTTTGATGAGGTGCTCATTATTGGAAAGAATGGAAGTTCCCCTATTGCTCAACCTAATGGGGATGGCTCTAATTATTTATCCAATAGTTACTTTGGAGCTGGATTAGAAATAGCTAACGATGAATTTGTTGTTTATAACGATACAGGGGATACAACGATAGTTACCAATCTCACAAACGGGAATACCTATTTTTTTACTGTTTATACACGCTTAGGTTTAGATTGGAGTTCAGGAGTAACGGTTAGTGTGGTTCCTGAAATTACGTATTGTGATTCCAACAGCTCAAGTGTAGAGTTTGAGCATATCACCCGTGTGCGTCTTAATACAATTGATAATGACCCAGGAGACAATGGAGCGACCTTTTACAGCGATTTTACAACATTATCAACAGATTTAACGAAAGGAAATGACTATACCATAACTATTACTGCTTTTAAGTCACTTATTAATGATCCTTTAGTATTCTCCGTTTGGATAGACTACAACGCTAATGGGGATTTTAATGACACGGGGGAATTAGTTTTTCAACAAACCGCAATCACCACAGAAGTGAATGGTACATTTACGGTTCCAATAACAAGTTCTGTAGGAACAACTCGAATGCGTGTTTCAATGAAGTTTGATACCCCATCAACACCTTGTGAAACCTCATTTTTTTATGGTGAGGTGGAAGATTATAGTATAAATTTAACGGGTAGTGTTCCCTACATCTACGACTTAGGCTGGCAACCCGCAAATCCAAACGGTGTAGCAACATCTGTGGATACTATCTCTATTATTAATGGAGAGGCTCTCTTTACTGATAATACTAAGGCCAATAGTATAACTATTAATCCTACCGGTGCCATGCGTGTTGACCCCAATGTTGTAATTGATATTTCTGACCAAATGACATTAGAGTCTGTATCTAATGCTTTCTCGAGTCTTATAAGCGATGGCATCATTTTAGGGTCTTTGAATTACAAGCGGCATGTCAATGAATTCAATACTACACCAGGTTCTACTACAGGAAGTAATGATTTGGTTGCCCCACCTTTAACCAATATAGCATTAACATTTAATACCTTTAGAAACTTACCCGGAAATTCCGTGATTCCATCAGGAACAATAGGTGGTGTTCCGTCATTTTTGTTTGGTCCATTTAACAGAGATACCAATACTTACATCAATTACAACGCCAGTAATGATAATGATATTTTATTGGCAGGTATAGGATATCGCACAGCCTCGACAGTTTCCGGAGGGTCGCCTTTAACATTTACTGGTGAAATACGCAATGATATTGTTTCCATTCCTATTAGTATAGGTTCTGGAAGTCAGTGGAATTTAATTGGAAATCCTTATCCGTCTTACATCAACAGTGGCGATTTCTTATCAGCCAATGCATCGGTATTGGATGCTGATGCCGTCGGAATTTATGGTTATGATGGAACAGCCCAGAATGGTTGGACAATCCTTAATTTTAATACCATGAATACAACTGACAATTTAGCTCCTGGACAAGGATTTATGATCGCAGCAGAAGGCACTAATAGTGTGAGTTTTACACCAGCCATGCGTCGCAATACAGGAGGTGATGATTTTATTGAAGGCCGTTCGGCTTCGCCAAATCATATGTTCATCTTGGAATTAACGGCAGAACAGACCTATAATACTAGTTTTTACTTTAATGCAAATTCTACCCGTGGCCTAGACCCGGGTTATGATGCTGCAGCCTTTGGCGAAAATGCTGGTGCGACGCCCATTTATTCCCATTTGGTGCAGGATAATACAGGACGAGCCATGGCCATGCAATCCTTGGGCGAAACCGATTTTAATGACATCTCTATTCCATTGGGCGTTAATGTCAATCAAGGCACCCAACTGCGGTTTAGTATTGGCGAAACCACCTTGCCAAGTGCCATTCAAGTCTATTTGGAGGATCAAATTGCCAATACAGCGACCTTGTTAAATACTAGTGATTACGTATTCACGCCAAACAATAACCTGTCCGGAACCGGACGGTTCTTCTTGCGCTTTACAGACAGTGCACTAGGTACCGCAAATAATCCGTTGGACGTCATTAATATCTTTACGGATGATAATACCAGAACCTTAGTGATTACAGGCCAATTGGAGACTATAACTACTATCTCACTTTACGACCTACAAGGCCGTCTAACGCTCCAAAATCCCTTAAATACTAACGACACAACCCACAGCATTGCCGTAGGTCATTTGAGTACTGGGGTTTATGTTGTGGAATTGCAAAGCCAAAATGGTAGTAGAACACAAAAGATCAATTTAAAATAAGATTTTGTCTTGACCGTTTATTTAAGGCCTGATTTGGAAGATAGGCCTTTACCCAAGCTCATATTACGACCCTATTACTTGCGATATCCAAATTTATTTCAAGTTCTTTAATTTGTTTTAATGTAAACCTTTTTATATTTTCCTTTTTTAAATAAATTATTTTATTATTTTTGAACCAAATTTAGGGCAATAGCCATGAACAAAAAGAACAATACTGATAAAATCACACGTAAGGACGCCCTTAAGAAAATGGGGAAATATGCAGCCCTAACTGCTATTGGTACATTTGTGATTTTGAATCCACAGAAGTCGCAAGCACAGTCACCACCAGATCCAGGAGGAAATCCTTTCGATTAATTAATCCCTTTTTTTTAGTTTGAATACGCAGCTCGCGCCGACATATCAGTATATGTTTGGTGATTTTTGGGTATTTTGGTTTTCGAGCTCCAATCGATACAGTGTTGTGGAAGCCTCCCTGAAGACGCTTTTGGACACCTATCTAAGCAGTTATTCAACCGAACAGTTTAAGTCTAGCCTCCTTACTCAGAAGCTGAGTGATGACCCTGAGGTCATACAGCAACAGCTTGAAGCTTACCTCACCACCTGTAATACGCCTGAAGAGACCCACGGGGTGTCATCTGATGTAGCTATAGATGTATCTAAACGTCATATTCTTAAAACCTACGCCCTAGGCAATAAACACTTCCGTATTTATTATGACTCTGAATTGGTTTTAAAGACAATCCATCCAGCAATGGCACACCTAGAAACCAAAGACCAGTTAGACCTTGCAATGGTTTTTGACCTCTACCTTCATAATGACCAACTTCATTTATTTAAAAACAGACGGCTAATAAAACGTGTTGCGAAACGAAAGTATCATCTCATACAAGGGAAGTTTGTTATGGAACTGATATGTCAGCTTCATGACAAAACCGAAGACCATTGGATTGGCACCTTTCATGGCTCTGCCATTTCCGATAGCAAATCGGCCATTCTATTTGTGGGTAACTCAGGTAGTGGGAAAAGTACTTTATGTACCTTGCTTATGGCCTATGGCTATGAACTCTTAGCCGATGATGTAACACCATTGTTAGCTGCTGATAACGAGTTGTACCGCAATCCACTAGCGGTTTCCCTAAAAGAAGGCGCCTTTGGGCTTCTCGAAGCTGAATTTGACGATTTTAAGGATTTACCTGAGATTCTTTTCAACAGGCAGAAAGGTCGCCTGAAGTATTTACCAGGCAAAGCACCACATAAATCCCATTACCCCTGTAGGGCCATTGTAAAAGTCAATTACCAAAGCAAGTCAAGCACCCTCTTGGAAGAAATCTCAGTTAAGACCATTTTAGAAACCTTTATACCCGATTCCTGGCTATCCCCAGATCCTAAGCATGCTAAGCAGTTTTTGGAGTGGTTAAGCCAGCAACAGTTCTATCAATTGACTTATAGTGACACCACGTCTGCTATAAAGACCCTATCAAATGTATTCGAAAGCGCGGAAAGACACTAAGTCTATGTATATTTATCCCGAAAATTAATCCCTTTGGGACATTTAAGCACTACATACCAGCGTATCGCCGATATTCTCAGTTTTGAGGTACCCACTGACACATTGGAAGGCACTCTAAATCAAGATAATTTTGATTGGGATGCCATTGTGGTTGAAGGTAGTAAGCATTTGGTACTTCCGGCTATTTACTGCCGACTGAAGGCCAAAAACCTTTTGCATTGTTTGCCTGTGGACCTTAAGTCCTACCTCGAAGAACTGACTGCTATAAACCGAAACCGAAATACGGCTATACTAAAACAAGTCAATTCCATTTCTGACCTACTTCAGAAACATCATATCCCTCATGTATTTTTAAAAGGTTCAGCCCTTTTAGCACTTAATGTATATGAGGATCTTGCTGAACGTATGGTGGGCGATATTGATATTTTGATAGAAAAGCAACAAATTCAGAAAGCCTTTCATGTATTGCGTCAAAACGGTTATAGCCAAACGAGAAGTTTTAATTACCAAACTAATGGTTTTAGACATCTTGATAGCTTAATAAATCCAAATGCCCTTGCTGCGGTTGAACTACACGAAGAACTATTTAATCAAAGGTATACCTATTTAATGCGTGGAAGTGAGATGTTAAATTCAAAAATGACCATCAATAGTCTCAGTATGCCTAAGCCAAAACAGCTTTACGAGCACATCATCCTAGCGTCACAGGTTAATGACTACAGCTACTTCTATAATAGCTTCAATTTTAAGATAGCCTATGACACTCTTGTGCTCTCAACAATGAATCAACAAGAGGAGTTGAATCAAGATTTAGTGCAGACCAAGTATGGCATGGCCTTTCTGAGTATCCTACAGTTCCATTTTAAAGACTTCAGATCTAAAGAATTAATAAAAACTGGAACAAGGAAGCTATTTCTATACAAACTTGAAAATAAATTCCCAATTCTACGATCTCTTATCCGTGGGCTAAAATACCTATCGTTTTACATATTTTCGCGTCTAGAGCTGTTATTAACCAACATGTCATATCGAAAATATATCATAAACAAGATATTTATATTTGATAAATAGGTGATTTTATGAAGAAAAATGTATTTTTGATTTATTATTGTAAAGATCAAACATATACTTCTAACATATGAAAAGATTATTTTTAGTCATACTTGCAGTCGTAATATCAACTGGCTGTTTTGCTCAGTTTTCAACACTAGATAGGTCAGTCGATAGAAATGAATGGTTGTTCTCTCTTGGCGTTAATAGTATTAATTCCTTGGGAACTAAAAATCCTTTTGAAGGACTAGGAGATTGGGGCTACAAATACCCTCTAGCCTTAAATATAGAATCTAGATGGACTAATCTTTTGGCTATTGATGTAGGCCTTAGTTTAAATGGATTTAATGAAGGTCAGCGATTGGATACTAGTGGGCCACCAGAAAGAGATCTTACCTATTTTGCTGTGGACGTGGCATTAAAATACTACTTTGGGGAATATATTCTTCCTAAAGCTGAGTGGATTGATTTCTATGCAGCCGCTGGACCAGGGCTCTTTATTCTGGATAACACAAATATTTCCCTTAATGCAGGTGGTGGGGTAGTGTTCTGGTTTGGAAGAAGTAAATCTTATGGATTAAAAGCACAAGGCGTAGGTAAATTTGCTTTAAACCACAGTAATAGTGGTAGTGATTATGCAAATAATCACTTTCAATACAGTTTACAATTCATTATCAGATTCTCTAAATAACATAAAAGAATCTCATTCCCTTTTAGAAATTAAAAAAGCTATAATTCGTCAGACAAAGAGAATTTAAGAGATGTTTGTTATACCATCCTGGTTTATGAGCCATCTTATTATTTACTCTGGTGTTTATTTTTAGTTACATCAAGATTATAATGATTCGGCCATTCAATTAATGGATAATCTTTTTTACATCTTATAATTTTCAGCATAAAATCTTTAGTAATCAACAAAAATCAATATACTAGATTTTGGAGTGAATAGACTTTCTATAATTGAAACCGATTCAACACACAAATCCGTAGTTGTTTCTTAACTTGATACCCTGAAAACAGCGCTTAAAAATACTTTAAACAAAACTATTGCACAATTAAGCATTTACATATTAAAGGGATTACATATCCCAAAGCGTTCCGCTTTGAAAATAGCCCAAACAAAAAAACGCTCAAGCCAAAACTATTGCAGAATTAAGCGTTTAAATGCAGAAGGGATTGCATATCCCAAAGCGTTCCGCTTTGAAAATAGCCCAAACAAAAAAACGCTCAAGCCAAAACTATTGCAGAATTAAGCGTTTACATATTAAAGGGATTAGATATCCCAAAGCGTTCCGCTTTGAAAATAGTCAAAAAGAAAAAACGCTCAAGCGAGCTTGGCGTTTTTTCTTTTTGACTATTTATTCGTGACCGCGGAGGGATTCGAACCCCCAACCCTCAGAGCCGAAATCTGATATTCTATCCAGTTGAACTACGCAGCCATAATACCCAGCATATGGATATATTATTTTATTTATTGACTTAATTGTTGCTTTACAATCGTAGAGATGGTCTTACCATCTGCACGACCCGCCAATTCCTTATTCACAATGCCCATAACCTTGCCCATATCCTTCATGCCTTCTGCACCTATATCATCTATGGTCATAACGACTACCTTCTCAATTTCCTCTTCCGTTAACGCCTCTGGCAAAAATTGACTGATCACTTCAGCTTGCGCCAACTCAGGCTCAGCTAAATCCTTGCGGTCTTGCTCTAAGTAAATAGCAGCACTATCCTTGCGCTGTTTTACCAATTTCTGAAGGATTTTAAGCTCCTCCTCTTCTGATAATTCCGCCTTACCGCCAGATGCTGTTTGTGCCAACAAAATGGCTGATTTAACCGCCCTTAGCGCCTCTAAAGCCACTTGGTCCTTGCTCTTCATTGCAGTCTTCATGGCACCCATAATATCCGTTTGCAAACTCATGGTAATCTGTGTTTAATTGGATGGCGAAGATACAAAAATCTTAGGCAGTACTTAATACGACTTTTAAAAATTATAACACAAAAAGCCCAAAACGCTGGAGAGACGTTTTGGGCTTGACTTGGTGTTGATAACACTTAAACTTAATTTGCTATTAATCTACGTTATCGTGTAAAAATGAATTGTTGCTTCTCAATTGAATATCGTCGTTATCATCAGTACCGACCGATAAACGGGAAGCATTGGTTTCCGAAGAATGCTGCGCATCTTCCAAATTAACACCTTGTCTTTTGTAAGCAGGTTCCTTTTCGATTTCATCAATTTTAGCCGTATTGAACTTATAGTTGAAATCTTTCATATGTTTTCTGCGCTCATTAGCACGCGCTTTTATCAATTCAGAAATTGGGCTGTTCATAGGGTCTATCTCCCCGTCTTCATCCCCTTGGCTTTTCTCTACCGGAAGGATTTTCTTTTCAAAAACAATTTCTTCCTTTACCTCTGTCTCCCCACTATTAGTATTCATTGAGGATTCATAGGTTTCAAAATCATCCAAGGCGTAGCGTTTTTCACCTGATTCGTTTACTTCCGTTACGGAAATAATCTCCACCGGCTCCTGCACATCCATGTCCTTCACGTCCTCATCAAGACTAAAGAACATATTCTCTTCTTGGGATTCGGGCTCATTTTTTGAAATGGGCAAATCAAAGGTTAGGGTAATTTGTTCTTCCTCTTGCTCGATTTCGAGGTTTTCAGCCTTATTTTCAATAGGGGTAATGATAAACTCTTCAGGCTCCGTTTCATGTTGGGGCTTAACATCCAAAACCTCATCATAAACTACCTTAATATTTCTAATAACGTCTGAGGTGACAATTAAGTCCATCCCCATATTAGTATCCGTTTTAGCATTTTGGCCTTCCTCATTTTCGTCTGTAAGCGTGTGACGGACTATGTCCTCTTTCTTTTCTTGCTCCAATACAATATCTGGTGTAATAATAGCGGGCTCACGCTCCTTGGTGCTCAGATCTTCTTCCGGAGTTTCTTCCAAGGCGTGAATCACCTTTTTTGTCTCTGTATTGGTAATTTCATTTTGCTGATCGATATTAAAACCTGTCGCGATGATAGTTACGGCAATGGATTCCTGTAACGACTCATCCTCACCAACACCCATAATGATATTAGCACCATAGCCAGCTTCGTCTTGAATATGGTCATTGATTTCACCGATTTCATCAATAGTAATCTCCTGTGAACCTGAAACGATAAGCAACAACACGTTTTTGGCTCCGGTGATTTTATTATCATTTAATAATGGTGAATCCAAGGCCTTCATAATGGCCTCCTGCGCTCTAGTTTGTCCAGAGGACGTCGCTGAGCCCATAATAGCAGTGCCACTATTACTAAGTACGGTTTTGGCATCCCTGAGGTCAATATTCTGTGTGTAGTGATGTGTAATTACTTCGGCAATACCCCTCGATGCTGTGGCTAAGACCTCATCTGCTTTGGAAAACCCTGCTTTAAATCCAAGATTTCCATAGACCTCGCGCAATTTATTGTTGTTGATTACGATTAAGGAATCTACGTGCTGACGCAATTTTTCAATACCGCGTTGGGCCTGCTCATTACGCATTTTACCTTCAAATTGGAAAGGAATGGTCACAATACCTACTGTAAGAATATCCATTTCCTTAGCCATCTTGGCAATTATAGGTGCAGCACCGGTACCTGTGCCTCCACCCATACCAGCGGTGATAAAAACCATTTTGGTGTTGGTATCTAACATACGGCGTATGTCCTCTAGGCTTTCTACGGCAGCTTGCTCACCCACATCTGGGTTGGCACCCGCCCCTAAGCCTTCGGTTAAGTTGACTCCTAGTTGAATTTTGTTTGGAATTCCGCTACTCTGAAGTGCCTGGGCATCAGTATTGCAAATTACAAAATCTACACCCTTAATACCTTGCTGAAACATGTGGTTGATGGCATTGCTACCTCCACCACCAACACCAATAACCTTAATGACATTGGATTGGTTCTTTGGCATGTCAAATGAGATATTTCCAAATTCGTTGCTATTACTCATACTAATTGTGATTATGGGATTTTAATTCTCTTGATTAATTAATTAATGTCTTTATTGGTTTTAACTATAACTCGCTTAATTTCCTTAAACATGTTTTATAACTAGTTTCCGTCTCTTCGCTATTCCGCATTGTCCAAAAACTCCTTAACGCGCTCCGTGAGCTTGTCTAAAAAAGACCGTCTTTCCTTTTTTTGTACTTCTAGACGCTCATTGATTTCATGTTCTGAAGAAGTTGCGGCTTGCTCTGCCATTAACTCCTCCTCAATCATTTCAGCTTTTTTTCGCTCGTGGCGTTTAAGGCCGTCCATAACAAGTCCAACCGCCGTAGCATAGAGTGGACTGGTAATTTCCTCATCACTATCACCCGCTAAATGCTCATTAGGATAACCTATACGTGTATCCATTCCAGTGATATACTCAACCAATTGCTTAAGATGCTTTAATTGACTGCCTCCACCTGTTAATACAATACCTGCAATTAATTTTTTCTTCTGTTCCTCATGCCCGTAATTTTTTATCTCAACATATACCTGTTCGATAATTTCCACAACCCTAGCATGAATGATCTTAGATAAGTTCTTTAAGGTTATTTCCTTAGGTTCACGACCTCTTAACCCTGGTATGGATACAATTTCATTATCCTTATTTTCTCCAGGCCATGCAGAACCAAATTTCATTTTTAAAAGCTCGGCCTGCTTTTCAATAATGGAACAGCCCTCCTTAATATCTTCGGTTATCACATTACCTCCAAAAGGAATAACCGCTGTATGTCTTATGATACCGTCCTTAAATACTGCCAAATCCGTGGTTCCACCTCCAATATCAATAAGAGCCACACCTGCTTCCTTTTCCTCTTGGCTCAAAACGGCATTTGCTGAAGCTAAGGGCTCTAGCGTAATCCCTTCTAACTGCAACCCAGAACTTTTTACACAACGCCCAATGTTTCTTATGGACGATACTTGGCCGACAACGACGTGGAAATTCGCTTCCAAACGTCCACCGTACATTCCAATAGGTTCTTTAATCTCCGCTTGGCCGTCAACCTTAAACTCTTGAGGTAAAACATGAATAATTTCCTCTCCGGGTAACATAACCAGTTTATGGACTTGGTTAATTAATCGGTCAATATCCGTTTCATCTATAACCAATTCAGAATTGGCCCTTGTAATGTAATCGCTGTGTTGTAAACTGCGTATATGCTGGCCCGCAATACCTACGGTGACTTCATTTATCTTTTCGGAAGCAGCGGCCTCCGCCTCTTGTACCGCTTGCTGTATCGACTGTATCGTCTGCGTAATGTTGTTAACCACACCGCGGTGTACCCCCATACTCTTGGATTTACCCACACCTAGAATTTCAAGTTTACCGTAATCATTTTTACGACCAATCATGGCCACAATCTTTGTGGTACCTATATCTAGTCCTACCGCGATCTTATGCTTTTCCATAGTTTACGTTTTGGTGCATATAACTTGTTTATCAAATTTTAGGTTTACTACTTTATAGTTATCCAAAATTTTATCTTTTAAGGCTTTTTGATAAAACACCTTAAAATTGTTTATTTTTTTATCTAGCATTTTCACAGAACCTAAGTGCACTGTGAAATCATATTTTCGAATCTTAAAATCAATACTCTCATCGTCATTCTGTTTAATCTCAATGACGTGTTTTTTTAAAAATTCGTCCTTGTCAACCCTTTTAGCAAATTGAAAAACAGTCTCCAAGTTTTTTTTATTGACATTCCCTGTAATTAGTGGTACACGTGCTGCATAATTTGATGACAGAGGCATATAGGATCCTTGGTCATCTACATAATAGGATGCATTTGTACTTACTCTTGCAATAGGCCGTTTTTGTTCAATCTCTACTGAAAGCTTACCATTTACGGACATATAAACTTCTGCTTTCTTAATAATAGGATTAGAATTTAGGGCCGTTTCCAATTCGTTCAAATCTATAATTTCTTTAGGTTGTTCTGTAACAGGCCGTTGATTTTGTATTAACAATTTACTAACAGTAGCCTCGGTAATAAAGAGCTTGTTATCACCTAGAAATTTAATTTCGCTTTGTGTCAATTTGCGACTGGTGTTACGCTTATTTGAAAAGGCAAATAAAAACCCTATCAAAAGCAGCAACCCTATTATCTTTATGTAACTATAATTAATTCGCAATGGTAAAAGCGTCTTTAATACGTTTAACTTCCTCTCCTATGTCACCAGCCCCTAAGGTTAATACGACCTGAGCATCAGTTGCCTTTATGGCTTTTATCAAGTCTGATTTTTGTACTAATCGTTTATTGGGGTTAGCGATTTTATTCAACAACCATTGTGCATCAATCCCAGGTATAGGTAACTCCCTTGCTGGGTAGATGTCCAATAGGATAATCTCATCAAATTTTGATAGGCTCTGAGCAAATTCCTCAGCGAAATCACGAGTTCTACTGTACAAATGCGGTTGAAAAATGGCAAGAATTTTTTTCTTAGGATACATTTCACGCACAGCTCCATGTACGGCTGCAATTTCTTCAGGGTGATGCGCATAGTCATCTATATAAACAAAATCCGCCGTCTTTACCTGATAGGTAAAGCGTCGTTTTACCCCTTTGTAGGATGCTAATCCCTTGGCGAGCTGCTTGTGAGGGCAACCATATTCTACAGCCATCGCCAAGGCTATTATTGCATTCGACAAATTGTGTCTGCCAGGTAGGTTAAATTCAAAATTCTTATATAGATTGTTTGGTGTCCTAAAATTGAACACATAACTTCCATTGACTATCTTAACATCCTCTGCCCTGTAATCAGCATCATCTTCAATACCATAGGTTATACCACTAAGTGGCAAACCATTTCTCACCAACAATTTACCCTCTGGTTTTATGCCTTGGGCAAATTCTACAAAGGTGTTTACAACCGCTTCTGAATCACCATAAATATCCAAATGGTCGGCATCCATTGAGGTTATACATGCTATATCTGGGTGTAAGGTTAAGAAGGAACGATCAAATTCATCTGCTTCCACTACAGTTACCTCAGTACCATTAACAATGAGGTTTGAATTATAGTTTTCACTGATTCCACCCAAGAAAGCGGTAACCGGCTCATTGCATTGATACAACAAATGACCCAAAATACTCGTTGTGGTTGTTTTACCATGGGTACCAGCTACTGCTAGACATGTTGTTTGTTCGGTAATTAAGCCTAAAACTGTTGAGCGTTTTACCACGTGGAAGTCATGTTCCCTAAAATAGTTTAGTTGCTTATGGTTATTTGGAATTGCAGGCGTGTATACAATTAGGGTATTCTGCGGGTTTAAAAACGGTTCTTCCACAAGCACAACATCATCAATAAAATGTACAGCGATGCCCAATTCCAAAAGATCTTTGGTTATTGGAGATGGTGTTTTATCGTAGCCAGCGACTGACTTGCCATTGTTCAGAAAATAACGCGCTAAGGCACTCATGCCGATACCCCCAATACCGATAAAATAGACTTTAGTCGCCCAATCCAATCCCTTGCCATTAAGAGGAGCCTTAGCACTGTGGTCTATATGTGTGTTATCGCCTTTACTCATGGGTTCTTTGACATGGTGGTTTGCTTAGTTTCTGAAACTGCGGCACTCTCTTGATGGGATGATGACCTTGCCAGTAGTTTTTCTACTTCATCCACAATATCTTTTGTCGCATTTACAAGGGCCAGGGCCTTAATATTCGCACTAAGTGTTTTTTGCTTTTCTTCATTAGTAACCAACTCCGAAAACTCGTGCTCAAAATGGTCATCTAAATCTTTTTCAGATATTAAAAGGGCCGCATTTTTACTGGAAATCGCCTGAGCGTTTTTGGTTTGATGGTCTTCGGCAACGTTTGGTGATGGAATAAATACTACCGGTTTACCTACAATGCATAATTCCGAAACCGAAATGGCGCCTGCTCGGGAAATGATAATATCAGCAGCGGCATAGACCATATCCATGTTGTTTATAAACGCGTTGACCTGCACATGCTTTAGTGTGTTGTGATGTTTGTACTGGTCATAATACAATTTACCGCACTGCCAAATGACTTGGACATTCAAGAATTCAAATAATTCTAAATGCTGTTCTATAAGTTCATTTATCCGTCTTGCACCAAGACTGCCTCCCAACACCAAAAGGGTATATTTACTGTGAATTAAGCTAAAGGCATCTTTGGCTTTAATATGTTTATCCTCTACACTGAGTAAATCCTTGCGAACAGGATTTCCGGTTATTTTAATTTTACTTTTCGGAAAGTAGGTTTCAAGTCCCTCGTAGGCTACGCAAATGACATCTACTTTTTTGCCCAATAGTCTGTTAGTGATTCCAGGATAAGAGTTCTGTTCCTGTATTAAACAGGGTATATTGTTGGAGGAAGCCACCTGCAACAACGGACCACTTGCAAAGCCTCCTGTACCAATGACGACATGGGGCTTAAATGTTTTAAGGATTTTCCTAGAACGCAATAAACTCGACATGAGCTTAAAAGGAAAGGCCAAATTTCGGAGTGTCAGTTTACGTTGAATACCAGAAATCCATAGGCCTTCAATAGCATAGCCCGCTTGCGGTACCTTTTCCATCTCCATACGATCTGAAGCTCCTACAAATAAAAATTGGGAATCGGGGTAGCGCGATTTTAATTCATCAGCTATAGCAATTGCCGGATAAATATGTCCGCCTGTGCCGCCTCCTGATAATATGAATCTATAGTTAGCCATTAAATCGTCTCACTTAATATTTGTAATGGATTATCGTCATCTGCATTCGTTCTGTTCTCCAAATCCTTCAGTTCTTGTCGTTTTGCGCTCACACTTAAAATTATTCCTATAGCAAGACAGGTCATCCAAATAGATGTACCACCGCTACTGATTAGGGGTAGTGTTTGTCCTGTTACAGGAAAAAGCTCTACAGCTACTGCCATGTTAATAAGCGCCTGAAAAACAATAGGTAACCCTACACCCAGAACTAACAACTTACCAAAAATGGTGTCTGCTTTTTGGGAAACAATTACAATCCTAAATAACAGCCAGGAGTAGAGCACTAGAAGAAACAGGCCGCCTATTAGGCCATATTCCTCAATAATTATAGCAAAGATGAAGTCTGAAGAGGACTGTGGTAAAAAATTCTTTTGAACACTCTTACCTGGCCCAACTCCTTGTATACCGCCAGAAGCAATAGCTATTTTAGCTTTTTCAATTTGATAATCGGCTTCCGTATCCTCGGCGTTGGCAAAATTCTCAATCCTGTTCATCCACGTATCAATACGATTTGGCATTGTATCTGGAAAGGCCTTGGCGACAAGAATAAACAACGCCAGACCTGCAACTCCCGAACCAATAATTATCAATAAATACCGTACGGGATAACCACCAATAAAAGATAACATCATAACCATGGTAAATATGATGGCCGTCGTAGAAAAGTTTGCCGGCAGGATAAGCATTAAAATAAAAAATACTGGTGCCCATAATGGCAGAATAGTTTCTGAAAAGCTTACCGACCTATCCTTTATTTTCGATAAATACCGTGCTACATAGACCAACAACACCACGGCAGCAAGTGTAGAGGTTTGAAAGGACATGTTTACGATAGGGATTTGAATCCATCGGCTTGCGTTTGCCCCTTCTATAGTGGTTCCTTGAAGTAGGGTTACAACCAATAATACCAGTATAATAGGTATCATTATCATGGAAAGGCCTCTAAAATATTTATACGGTATTTTATGCACGCCATACATAATAGCAAAACCCAAAACCAAATGCATAAAATGCTTTACAAAAAACGTGAAGGTATTGCCAGAGCCACCTATATTGGCCAGGTTACTTGCAGCACTATAGACAGGCAAAAATGAAAATATAGCCAAAAGGGCGGCTATAGCCCAAATGGCCTTGTCTCCTTTTATCTGATGGAATACGTTCTGCATGCTTAACCTTTACAGATGAGTCCTTAATTCATCTTTATTTTATTTTTATAAATTTCGTACGGCGTTTTTAAATTGGCGACCCCTGTCTTCATAGTTCTCGAACAAGTCAAAGCTTGCACATGCTGGCGATAGCAATACATTGTCTCCCGCTTCAGCGACCTTATAGGCTATCTTTACAGCCTCACTCATATACTGCGTCTCTATAATAACATCTACCATATTTCCGAAGGCTTCAAATAATTTTGAATTGTCAACACCAAGACAGATAATAGCCTTTACTTTTTCATTGACGAATGGAAATAATTCCTTGTAGTCATTGCCCTTATCCACGCCACCAACAATCCATACCGTGGGTGCATCCATACTCTCAAGCGCAAAATAGGTCGCGTTGACATTGGTAGCTTTGGAGTCATTGATGTAGTGTACTTTATTAATTTTCAGCACATGCTCCAATCGATGTTCCACACCTTGAAAATTCTCAAGGCTCTCCCGTATGGTCTGTTTTCTAATTCTTAATAAGTGTGCCACAGTTGAAGCAGCCATGGCATTTTTAATGTTGTGTTTCCCTTCTAATGCTAGATTTTCTGTAGGCATAATTATTTGGTTGTTATCTATTGTTATTATAATCTTATCATTACTTAAATACGCACCTTCCTCAATGACTTTGGTCAATGAAAATGGTAATGGTTTGGACTGAATTGAATGGTTTTGCAGCCAGTTAGAAATAACGGCATCATCAGCATCGTAAATAAAAACGTCTTCTGCTGTTTGGTTCTCCACTATTCTAAATTTGGAAGCGATATAATTTTCAAACTTGTAATTATAGCGCTCTAGATGGTCTGGTGTGATATTGGTTAAAACAGCAATAGAGGGTTTAAACCTATCAATATCATCCAGTTGAAAACTACTGACCTCCAATACATAGTAGTCATGATTTTCCACGAGCACCTGTTTTGCAAAACTATCGCCAATGTTCCCTGCCAAACCTACGTTAAGGTCCTTCTTCAACAAGTGATGTGTCAGCATCGCCGTTGTTGTTTTACCATTACTTCCTGTTATGGCGACCAAGGTGGCCTCAGTAAAACCCGAAGCAAATTCTATTTCAGACATCACTTTAATACCAGCCTGCCTAATTTGCTTAACTATAGGCACTGTGTCTGGAATCCCAGGGCTTTTCATTACGATATCGGCATTTAGAATTTTCGATTCCGTATGCTGCTTCTCTTCAAATTCAATCTCATTATTTAAAAGAACGTCCTTATACTTTTTTTTTATCTCGCCCTTGTCTGAGACAAAGAGCTCAAATCCTTTTGCTTTTCCCAATAGCGCGGTACCCACGCCACTTTCTCCTCCTCCTAAAATCACCAAACGAAGCCCTTTTCTGTACTCCTCATCCGAAGGGACGAACGCCATACTCTGTAGCTTGTTTTTATCTTCTTTCATACCATTATCAAACATTTCTATATCGCTCCGAGTGACATGTGCTATCGTATTTTCAACGTCACTATGGAAATGATAGCCAATAAAATTCCTATAATCCAAAACCGTGTGACTATTTTACTTTCGTGATATCCTGATTTCTGATAATGGTGATGCAAGGGGGACATTTTAAAAATTCGTCTTCCCTCGCCGTATTTTTTCCTAGTATATTTAAAGTAGCTCACCTGTAAAACCACGGAGAGGTTTTCTGCTAAAAAGATGCCGCACATAACAGGAATAAGCCATTCCTTACGCACCGCAATAGCAATAACCGCGATTACACCACCTATGGTTAAGCTTCCCGTATCACCCATAAAAACCTGAGCGGGATAAGCGTTGTACCATAAAAATCCTATGAGAGCGCCGACAAAGGCAGCTATATAAATAGTAATCTCCTCCACTCGCGGGATATACATAATATCTAAATATTCAGAAAAAATGATATTACCGGAAACCCATGCAAAAATCCCTAGCGTTAATACGATAATGGCCGAGGACCCTGCCGCAAGGCCATCAATACCATCCGTTAAATTAGCGCCATTGGAAACGGCAGTGATAATAAAAATACTGACCAGCACGAAAATAATCCACGCGTATTTTTCTAACTTAGGGCTTATCCATGTCACCAGTACCGCATAATCAAATTCATTGCCCTTTACAAAAGGGATTGTGGTCTTTGTAGACTTCTCCTCCTTATCAAATAACTTAGCTGCAGGGAGGTCAGGATTTTCAGCCAACAAGACTTTCTGTTCTTCTATTGGAAGCTTTTCCTTAATAGTTACACCATCGCTAAAATAGAGCGTTACACCGACGATGACCCCAAGGCCCACTTGACCTAAAACCTTAAATTTTCCTTTTAGACCATCCTTGTCATTTTTGAATTTTTTAATGTAATCGTCAATAAATCCGATGGTTCCCATCCAAACGGTGGTTACCAACAATAGAATAATGTAGATATTTTCTAATTTCGCCAGTAGGAGGACCGGAATAAGAGTTGCTAAAATGATAATAATCCCTCCCATGGTTGGGGTTCCTGCTTTTTCAACTTGTCCTTCAAGACCTAGGTCTCTAATTGTTTCCCCAACTTGTTGTTTTTGAAGGAATCTTATAATACGCTTACCGAATATGGTTGAAATGAGTAGGGACAATATAATGGCCATAGCTGCCCTAAAGGTTATGAACCCAAAAAGGGAAGCCCCTGGAAACTGGAATTGTTGTTCTAAATATTCAAATAAGTAATACAGCATTCTTATTCTTTATTGGTTCACTAAGACCCTTCGATTGTCCTCCGGGTTCGGTTTATATTTTATTTCTGTAATTGTTTTAAAAATTCCTGAACTATTTTATAGTCATCAAAATCAAAACGTTGACCATTGATCTCTTGATAGCTTTCATGTCCTTTCCCTGCAATTAGTATGATATCCTTGGGTTGCGCCATTTGACAGGCTGTTTTAATGGCTTGTTTTCTATCTGTAATGGCTAGTGTTTTCTTGAAATATTGAGGCTCAACACCTTTCTCCATATCCGCAATTATGGCTTGCGGTTCCTCACTTCTCGGATTATCGCTTGTAAAGATGACTTTGGTACTTAAGGCTGAAGCAATATGCGCCATTTTTGGACGCTTGGTCTTATCCCTATCGCCACCACAACCGACAACGGTAATGAGTTCCTCGTTTTTGGACCGAATGGTATTTATGGTATCCAAAACATTCTTAAGTGCATCTGGCGTATGTGCATAATCTACAATAGCGGTAATTCTATCGTCTGATATGAAGTACTGAAACCGACCACTGACATTGTCCAATTCGCTGATTAAACGAAGTATTTCTTCTTTTTCCAACCCTAGAATGTCAGCAGCACCATAAATGGCCAATATATTATAGGCATTGAAGTTGCCGATGAGCTTGGTCCAGAGTTCGGTTTCATTTAATTTTAATAAGAGACCCCCAAAATCATTTTCTAAAATTTGGGCTCTGTAATCCGCATAATTTTTTAAGGCATAGGTGTATTTCTTGGCCTCGGTATTCTGCAACATTATAAGACCATTTTTATCGTCTATATTAGACAGGGCAAAAGCCTCTTTTGGTAGGTGGTCAAAAAATGACTTTTTAACGTCCCGATATTCGGCAAAGGAATGATGATAATCGAGGTGATCATGAGATAAATTCGTAAATATCCCGCCCGTAAAATAGAGACCTTCTGTTCGATTTTGGTGTATGCCATGGGAACTGGCTTCCATAAAACAAAATTCCACGCCAGCCTCGTTCATGAGTTTTAGATATTTGTTTATGGTCAGTGAATCTGGTGTGGTATGTGAAGTCTTATAGGTTGTGTCATCAACCATTATCTTAACTGTTGACAATAAGCCTACCTTATAACCGGCTTTTTTAAAAAGCTGATATAATAAACTTGTCACCGTGGTTTTACCGTTGGTCCCAGTAACACCCACCAACTTTAGATTTTGTGAAGGCTGTTCGTAATAATTGGCAGCCATATATGCTAACGCACTATTAGAGTTTGTAACCTCTATATAGGTAACACCATCCTCAAGCACATCAGGCAGTACCTCACAAATAACCGCAATAGCCCCGTCTGAAATGGCTTTTTCTATGTACTTATGCCCATCGGTGACAGTACCGGAAATAGCCACAAAGACATCATTATCGCCAATCTTGCGCGAATCAAACTCAATTTTATTGACTACGCTATTGGTGCTGCCAACAACTGCATTGATATTAACCTTGTACAATATGTCCTTTAAAACTTTCACGAGGCTTCTAAAACAATGGTTTGGTTGGGTTTCAATTTTTGATGCTTTTCAACGGACTGTACTTTGACGATGCCACTGCCCTTTAGTTTCACCTTTACATCTACCTGTAAATTCTCTAGAAGTGCTAAAGCGTCCATAGCTGGCATACCAACAACACTCGGCATTAATTCCTTATACTTGCGCGCCTGCTCGTAGTAGCTTTCAAAGTCATTGTCAACCACTGTATTTTTAAAGTTGATGCTCTCAACTGAGTCAATTATTGGTGTATCGGTATATATTTTTTGGGCAATGCGTTTAAAAACAGGTCCTGACACGTCGGCGCCATAATAACCAACTTTTGTACTTGGCTTGTGAATGACCACAATACAGGAATATTTTGGGTTATCGGCTGGAAAATAACCAGCAAATGAGGATATATACTTTTTGTCTTTTTTCCATTCCTCAAAATTGGCGTAGTCTGTTCGAGCTGTTCCTGTTTTTCCCGCCATGGAAAAGGTTTCGGAATACATCCGTTGTCCGGTTCCACGAAGCACGATATTCTCTAAAATGGCCCTTATCTTTAACAAGGTCTCGTCAGAGCATAGCTTATCTACCAACACCTCTTTATTAAACACCTCAATATCCTTGTCAAAGGATCTAACGGCTTTTATAAATCGTGGCTTAATCAATTCGCCATTATTGGCAATGGCATTATAAAAGGCCAAGGTCTGCAAGGGTGTCATTGTTAGATTATAGCCATAGGCCATAGAGGGTAGCGCATTTTTACTCCAATTAGCTGCGCCGGGCCCAGGAATATCAGGGATTCCCTCACCTTGAATAGAGACGCCTAGTGGTTGGTCCAGTCTCCATTGCTTTAGTCTATTAAGAAATTTTTCAGGCTGGTCTGCATAATGGTCATCAATAATGGTGGCTAGCCCTATATTTGAGGACACCTCTAAAGCTCTCGCCGCGGAAATTTTGCCATAGCCCCCACGTTCGGAATCACTTATAGTTCTACCATAGAAATACTTAATGCCTTTTTGAGTATCAATAATAGTCGAAGTATCAATAACCTTATCCTCCAATGCTGCCATCATGGCCATAACCTTAAAGGTGGAGCCAGGCTCATGAGATTCCCATACGGCAAAATTTCGTTTTTCGTAATAGGTTCCTTTTTCGGTTTTGGCGAGATTTGAAATAGCCTTGACTTCTCCTGTTTTGACATCCATGACCACGACACATCCGTGTTCTGCTTCATATGTTTCTAGTTGACCTAGCAAGGAGTGATGCGCTATATCCTGTATATTCACATCTATTGTGGTGTACACGTCAAAACCGTCCTTGGGTTCGACCTGATCAAAATCTGCGATAGGTTTCCACTGGCCATTGCCAATTTTCTGTTTTAATCGCTTTCCTTTTTTTCCTCTCAAATAGGCCTCACCAAATGCACCATCTATCCCAGCTCTGCTTACATGACTATTCTCATCAAAACGCTCATAGCCAATAGTACGCGAGGCAATACCGCCCATAGGATGCTCTCGCCTAGTTGTTTGCTCCACAATAAGCCCACCCTTAATAGCTCCAAGATTTAATAATGGAAAGTTTCGGACCCTGACATAATCAGAATAACTGATATTTTTCGCCAACAGGAAATATCTATTTTTATTTTTACGCGCTTTCCGAATACTATTTTGGTAGTAAGACGATGTTTTACCCTTATATGCTGAAAGTGAATCTGCTAAACCCTTAATGTACTTTTCAAAAACAGCACTTTTGGCCTGAATGGCATCAATCCTGATATCATATTTAGGTATGGAGGTAGCCAATAGACTGCCGTCGGATGAATACACATTACCGCGATTAGGTTCGATTTCAAAATCCTTTACAGTTCGTCGCTCTGCAAGTTCTCTATAGGCTTCACCTTGAACAAATTGAATGGTACACAGCTTAAAAACAACGGCTATAACAAAGACGAACATGCAGCCTGCCACGAAATACAATCTGTTTAATATGTTGGTTTCTGTTGTTGCCAAGTTTTATTGTTGTTGGGATTTTACTTTAATTTTTGTCGGTGGAATTTCAGATACTCGAATATCCTTGTCTGCCACTTTTTTGCTTATGGTCGATTCCATTTTTAATCGCATCAGCTTGGAACGTCCATCCACAAAGGACGAGCGGAGCTCCTTGACCTCATTTGTTAATCTTGCGATATCGTGTACCTTTTTATCCGCACTGTGGGAACTAGCAATCATTATGATAGCCAAGACTGAAATAAAAATGATGATGCGCCAATTTTTGAACGAATCATCACTGATTAGAAATTTACCTCGTAAGACGCTGTAAATGCTTTTCTTCATATTTTTTCAGCTATTCTAAGTTTTGCACTTCTGGCTCTATTATTGTCTGCTATTTCTGCTTCTGTCGGAACAATTAATCTGCCCACTTTTTTTAGAGGTACCTCAAAATTTCCATAGACATCTCGCTCTGGTTCACCTTCAAAAAGACCACTTCTTATAAATCGCTTTACCAACCTATCCTCAAGGGAGTGGTATGAAATAAAACTCAAGCGTCCGCCTTCTTTCAACATTTCAGGAGTTTGAAGCAGTAATTCCTTTAAGGCCTCAATTTCTTGATTGACCTCTATTCTAATGGCTTGATAAATCTGTGCCAATACTTTATTCTCGCGTTTATGGTTTAAAAAGGGTTTTAAAACATTTCGCAATTGCTCGCTGGTTTTTATTTCGGCATTCTTACGCGACGACACAATCGCTCGTGCCATAGCTGGAGCTTGTCTTAACTCGCCGTACTCAAATAATACAGACCTCAGCCGTTCTTCCTCGTAAGTATTGATAACCTCAAATGCCGAGAGCTTACTATCCTGATTCATACGCATGTCTAAATCTGAATTGAATCGTGTAGAGAAACCGCGCTCTGCCACATCAAATTGGTGTGATGACACACCAAAATCAGCTAAAATGCCATCCACTTGTTTGTACCCATAAAATCTCAAGAACCGTTTTATAAATCTGAAATTCTCATGGATAAGCACAAACCTATCATCGTCAATAGTGTTAACTAAGGCATCCTTATCTTGATCAAAAGCAAACAGTTTTCCCTTTGGACCAAGCCGGGATAGGATTTCTCTGCTATGGCCTCCGCCACCAAATGTGACATCTACGTATACACCGTCAGGTTTTATATCTAAGCCATCGACCGCCTCTTTGAGTAAAACTGCATTATGATATACCATTGTCATCATCATCTTGTCCCATTACTTCTTCAGCTAAATCTGCAAAATCGGAAGCCGCATCATCAATAGCCTGTTCATAATTATCCTTATCCCATATTTCGAGAATATTAACTGCTGATGCTAAAACCACCTGTTTAGATATTCCAGAAAATCCCAGCAGATCTTTAGGTATTAATAATCTGCCTGTACCGTCAACCTCAACTATCTTAACTCCTGCGGTAAATCGCCTAATGAAATCATTGTTTTTCTTCTTGAACCTATTTAGCTTATTCACTTTAGCCATAAGATTGTTCCATTCGGCCATAGGGTATAGTTCCAAACACTTTTGAAAAACAGCACGCTTTAGGACAAAGCCATCGTTAAGACTAGAAGACATCTGCTTTTTTAATGCAGAAGGTATCATTAGTCTACCTTTGGTATCGGCTTTACACTCATATGTTCCAATGAAAGAATTCAAGATGTCCTATTTTCCACTTTAACGATTAAGATTCAAATATATTGAAAAATATACCACATTTTACCACTTTTTACCACTTTTGTTGATAAGTTTTGTTCCTGATTTTAGCAATAGGCTTTGAATTGGCACTCTTCGTTACTTTGAAGCGGATGTAATCGAGAGCCCATAATCAACCTATTTAATTATTCATTTGGGTTGAAAATAACGAGAGAAGACTAGTTGTTTTATCGGAATTAAAAAGGTTTTAGTTATATTTGTTTTGAACACTAAAGCACTAATTATTGTCGATGGCACACCTTTTAAAGAAAGAAAAGGATTATAGATATATTGAAGTAGGAGAAGGCACACCAATCATTGTGCTGCATGGGTTAATGGGAGGTTTGAGTAATTTTGATTCCGTAACGGATTACTTTGGCAAAAATGGCTATAAAGTTATTATTCCCGAATTGCCCATTTACACCATGTCCCTGATAAAAACAAACGTAAAAAGTTTTGCAAATTACCTCAAGGGCTTTATAGAGTTCAAGGGGTTAAATGAAGTCATTTTATTAGGGAATTCCTTGGGTGGCCACGTTGGTCTTTACCATACTAAAATGTATCCAGAAAAAGTCAAGGGCCTTGTTATTACTGGTAGCTCAGGACTTTATGAAAGTGCTATGGGTAGTGGCTATACCAAGCGCAGTGATTACGAAGTCATTAAAAAGAAGGCCCAAGATGTGTTTTACGACCCTAAGGTAGCCACTAAAGCTATAGTAGATGAAGTTTATGAGACGGTAAATGACCGAAATAAACTAATCAAGACCTTAGCTATCGCTAAAAGTGCCATAAGACACAATATGGCTAAGGATCTTCCCAAGATGCAAACCCCAACATGCATTATATGGGGGAAAAACGATACGGTTACACCACCAGAAGTCGCTATAGAATTCCATGATCTATTACCAGATTCTGATCTGTTCTGGATAGATAAATGTGGACACGCCGCCATGATGGAACATCCTGACGAGTTCAATACCATATTGAATGCTTGGCTTCAGAAGCGTGGGTTTTAAACTAAATTGCAACGTAGCCATAACCCTAGAGTTGGTATCAATAATTTGATTAATTTAATGTGATTCCCACTTGCAGGGGAACTAGAGATGAAAATAAAATCAGCTGAATTTGTGGTGAGTAATTCTGAAGTGGCCAAATGCCCTCAGAACCCTATTCCGGAATATGCCTTTATTGGCCGAAGTAACGTTGGTAAATCGTCGTTGATCAATATGTTGACTGACCGAAAAAGTTTAGCCAAAACCTCTGGTCGTCCCGGAAAAACCCAACTCATTAATCACTTTATCATTAACAACAATTGGTATTTGGTAGATTTACCAGGTTATGGTTATGCCAAGGTTTCTAAATCCTCCAAAAAGAAATTTCAGAAGTTTATTACCAATTATTTTGAACAGCGACAACAGCTGGTTATGGCTTTTGTTTTGGTAGATATAAGGCATAAACCTCAACCTATTGATTTGGAATTTATGGAATACTTGGGTGAAAGTGGTATTCCCTTTGGTATTATCTTTACCAAGGCAGATAAGCTTAAGCCTAAGGCTATTGAACGGCACGTAGATGACTATAGCTTAGAACTTCTAAAGACTTGGGAAGCCTTACCGCCATATTTTGTGACATCTTCTAGTAAAAAGATAGGACAAGATGAGGTGTTGGATTTTATCGCGACCACTAATGAGGAAATATATCGATTAAGAAATCAGTTGTAATAATTAGTCATTCCATTGAAACATTATTTTTTCGTAGCAATATTTGGTTTCCTGTTTTACTTTGTACAGTGTCAAACTCATGTCTTCATAGACGTAAATGGAGATACCATAAGCAAGGGTTCCTACCGCTCAAAAATGAGAAATAGAGACCTTAACTTAAGACATTGGTCGTGGGTTGATGAAAAGGGAAAATACTTTCACAAGCTAGAAAAAGGAAGATACTACAAGGGTTATTTTGATTATAATTTAATTAAAACTGAACTAGAAAAAATAATACCTTACACAGTCACGGATAGCAGCACAATTATTATTGAATACTATTTTAAGGATGATTTGTGCTCAGATCCGCATAAAGATAACAAGTGGACTTCATCTGAAATAAGTGAACGAAAATCATTTCTTAATCCAATTAAAAAAGACTTAAGAAACAGAGGTATATTTTTTATTTCTTTATTTGAAAAAGGTATAAAGCTAAGAAACAGACCGACAAGTAAAAATGAATATTTCTTTGTAGACGAGAATAATTTTTTCAAAGAGAATCTGTTCAAAAGTCCTACAACCTGTGGTTCACACGCGGCCATTAAGACCAACAATCAAACTTTAGTGCAAAATGGTGAAAACCGGGCAGATTATTTTGCTGAGAATCTCAGTAAAGAGAATTGGTCTCTATTTTTCTCTTCTGCCACCAAAGAGTAAAACTATGACTTAACATCCATAGCATCTCTTAGCGCATTGCCAACCAACATAAAGGCCATAACCAAAAGCATAATGCAAAATCCTGGTATTAAAGCTAAATAAGGTTTGCCTAAAATAATATAGTTGTAGTGATCCTTAATCATAGCTCCCCAACTAGCCATGGGAGGTTGGGCGCCAATACCTAGGAAACTCAAACCACTTTCAATAAGAATAGCCGCCGCAAAATTAGCGGCAGAAATGACAATTAATGGTCCTAAAATATTGGGAAGAATGTGTTTGGTTATAATTCTGTAATCCTTATAGCCCAAAGCCCTAGCGGCCGTTACATATTGCAACTCTTTAGCACTGATGATCTGTCCTCTTACTACCCTAGCCACCTCAACCCACATGGTTAAACCAACGGCAATAAACACTTGCCAAAACCCCTTGCCCAAAGCTAAAGTAATGGCAATAACCAAAAGCAAGGTTGGTATAGACCAGGTCACGTTGATAATCCACATAATAAGTGCATCTAGTCGTCCACCATAATACCCTGCTAGGCTTCCCATAATAAGGCCTATAATAAGAGAGATGAAAACGGCAACAAATCCTATAAAGAAGGAAATCCTCGACCCAATTAATATCCGACTAAGATAATCCCTTCCATATTTGTCCGTGCCAAAAATAAAGGTCCTTGTCTCTATGAATTTCCTGAATTTACCATTTGGAAATTGACTTAAGGCTATTTCTTTTTTCAGTCCTTGTACACCATCGCTAGCGTACTCACTATAATGAAGCGTATTATCCGTTATTTCATAAGATTGAATGGGAATTTCGGTATCTGTATTTTCCTTACCGAAAAACAGCGAAGACCAAAAAGGCTGTTTCGTTGAAACACCAGACGGAATGGTAAGCATTTGTACTCGAAAACCTGGCGGCTTGGAGTGAATGGACAAATGCATTTGATTGGCATTTTTGGAGGTATCTGGTGCCAGTACATAAGCAAACACAGAAATTAAACCAATACAACAAATGATGCTTAAACTAAAAACGCCCCAAAAATTTCGTTTGAATTTTTGGAGCGCAAAGCTTGTTAAAGAGTTACTTTGGTTAGACATTTATGTCGTTATATATTAATGCATAAAGCATTTGGACTAGTACATTCAGTACCTCAACCAATAGATGATTCTATATTAATTTAGTTTTTTACGGACGTGGCAACCTTATTCTTTATGGAATAGGTCATTTTTAAATCATTGAGCACGTTCAAGGCCTCTTCAATGTAAACATCTTTTGCTAAACCTTCGTGCCATCTTCTACGCTTCTCCTTAAGTATCGTATCTTTTTCCATCAATTTCATTTCATAAGGCAAGGAGGAAAAGGTTAAATCTGTCTGGTATTCTGAAAGCTTTTCAAAACGCTTTGCTTCTTCTTCATTAAGGTCCATATCGTTACGATATTTATCGTAATTAAGCGAATACGATTCGCGATCTTGTATTTTCTTCACCCATTTAGCATTGGCATCAATTAGCTTCAGTTGTTCATTTGCCGCCATACGTTCTTTACTTTTACTTATAGTAGTGTCATAGTCAAAATAATTACTCCATAATTCATAATCAACGGCATCTATCTTATCCCAAGGCAAAGGGTTTTCTTGGTCTTTTTCTCCAATGTTAATATAACTATAGCGATCTGGTACCACGACATCACTCTTAACGCCTTCTAATTGGGTTGAACCACCATTAATACGATAAAACTTCTGGGTCGTAAATTTCAGGGCACCCATATCACCGTTGGAATTATTTCTCACCATACGATTTAAATCCAACACATTTTGAACAGTCCCTTTTCCATAAGTTTGTTTACTACCAATAACTATGGCACGCTTATAATCTTGCATGGCTGCAGCTAAAATTTCAGATGCTGATGCTGACAATTCATTGACAAGCACCACCAATGGACCGTCCCATATAATACTTTTATCACGATCCTCTAAAACTTCCTTAGGCTCAGTTGTTGTCTTTACCTGAACTACTGGACCATCTTCTATAAATAACCCCACAATATCCACAACTGTCTGCAAAGAACCGCCACCATTATTCCTTAAATCAAGAACCAGGCCTTCCATTCCTTGTTGTTTAAGTCTAATAATCTCTTGCTTTATATCCGAAGCCGCGTTGCGCTTGTTATAGTCTTCAAAATTTATATAGAACTTTGGCAAATTAATGACCCCAAAGGTTTTACCATCCTTCTCTACAATGGAGGATTTTGCGTACGTTTCTTCCAGCTCAACAATATCACGTGTTATTTTAATATCTACAATAGTGCCATCCACACGTTTTAGGGTAAGCGTAACTACGGTTCCTTTTGGGCCCTTAATTAATTTTATAGCATCGTCTAATCGCATACCCACGATATTAACGGCTTCAATTTCGTCTTGCTGTCTAACCTTTAAAATTTGGTCACCTACCTCAAGCTGATTGGCGCGCCATGCCGGACCTCCACTGATAATCTCATTAACAATAACAGCATCTCTTTTTTTCTGTAGCCGCGCCCCTATACCTTCAAAATTTCCTGACATAGCGACATCAAAACGGTCTTTATCCTCGGGAGCAAAGTAAAAGGTATGTGGGTCAAATTCCTCAACAATAGCATTGATATAAACTGCAAACCAATCTTTACGTTGTCTCTCGTCGATGAAATCGTAGAGCTCATCCAAAGACTGTCGCGTATCGTTGCGTGCTTCTTCTTCTATCTCTTTAAGGGTGGCCTTAGCAGCGGCCTTCTTCTTTTTTGATGACAGCTCTTTCTCAGAAACATCTTTGGGTTCTTCAGAAGTCCATGTACCATCACTTAGTTCAATGCCATCTATATTTGAATCTCTCTGGGCTAGCGCTTCATCATAATTAGCTATAGTTGAGAATTTTAGTTGTTGCCTCCAACGCTCTTTCATTTCACGCTTATTATTGGCATATTCTAATTCGTCATAATTCGTCGAGTACTCCTCCTCTATTGAAAAATCAAATGGTTTATCTAAAATTTCGGTATAAATTTTCTTTGATTCGGCTATCCGTTCTAAGAGACGCTGATGGGTAAGATTGAAAAACGTTAAATCGTAAGCCTTAATCTGATCATCAATCTCATTTTTGTAAGCTTCAAATTCTTTTATATCAGAGGCATAAAAATAACGTTTAAAAGGGTCTAATTGTACCAAATAATCGTCAAAGACATTCTCCGAAAATTCATCATTGATATCCCTTGGGTCAAAATGGCCTTGCTCAAGAACGTAGGTAATTAACTGAATTAATAATTTATCCTTATCTGGATTATCGAATGTTTTATTTGTAAAACTGCATGATGCAAATGCAATCAGGAGAGCTAGCAACAAAAACTTATAATTCCCTTTCATGTTTTCCAATTTTAATTAATGTTAAAGCAAAATACACCACTTAATAAAATCCATTTTACTATACAATTCATTAAGTGCTTGTTAGTTGTGCTTTAGACACTTTAAGTAGGTTATCAAATTTTCACTAAAATAGAAGAAAAAACCGTGCCATAAAAAAACGAGGCACTAATTTTTTGTTAAACAGCAGTTTTAAATCTGTTCTGATGCTTTTTAGTATTTTTACCGCATAAATATGTATTTCAACTATGGCCAAACGTCCTTTAATTCTTGTAACCAATGATGACGGCATTACCGCACCCGGACTGCGCACCTTGATAAGTGTCATGCACAAATTGGGCGATGTGGTTGTTGTGGCACCAGATAGTCCACAAAGTGCCATGGGTCATGCTATTACCATAAACTCAACACTGCATTTGGAAAAAGTTACGATTGATGGCAAACAGCCTGAATACAGCTGCTCAGGCACCCCAGCAGATTGTGTAAAATTGGCCGTCAATGAAATTTTGGACAGGAGGCCAGATATTTGCGTTTCTGGCATCAATCATGGCTCAAATTCCTCAATAAACGTGATTTATTCTGGCACCATGAGTGCTGCATTGGAAGCTGGCATAGAAGGTATACCAGCTATTGGTTTTTCTTTATTAGATTACAATTGGAATGCTAATTTTGAGCATTGTAAATCCTTTGTGGAAATTATAACACGCGAAGTTCTTTCCCATGGTTTGGCGGATGGGGTCGTATTAAATGTCAATATTCCGAATCTCGAAAAAAAAGCGATTAAAGGAGTTAAGGTGTGTAGGCAAGCTAGAGCGAATTGGAAGGAAGAATTTGACAAACGCACCAACCCTATGGGCCGGGAATATTATTGGCTTACAGGTAAATTCGTAAATATGGATAATGGTGAAGATACAGATGAGTGGGCACTTGCCAATGGCTATGTATCAGTAGTTCCCGTGCAGTTTGATTTAACGGCCCACCATACTATCAGAAGCATAAATACTTGGAAATTAAATGACTAAAAAAGATATTATAATAGGATTTGGCGTCGGTATTATTGCTACTATTTTTGGTTTGGTTTTTGCCGTTCAAATTTTTGGAGATTCTGATAATTGGGGCCTTGTCATTGAACGTGCTATTTCGGAAGGCTTTCTAACTAAATTGATGAGCATAGGTGCTCTTTTAAACCTTGGTGCCTTTTTTGTATTTTTAAAGAAGAAGCAAGACAATAGAGCTAAAGGTGTTCTTATAGCAACCCTTTTCGTCTTTGTAGTAACCATGGTCATAAAATTCTCAAGTTAAGATGAAGTATTACATCATTGCTGGTGAAGCTTCTGGTGATTTGCATGGGTCAAATCTCATGAAGGCTTTGTTGAGGCAAGATTCTACTGCAGACTTTAGGTTTTGGGGTGGTGATTTGATGGCGGCAGTTGGAGGGCAATTAGTTATGCACTACAAAGAGCGCTCGTTTATGGGTTTTGCCGAAGTTCTATTGAACCTGCGTAAAATTTTAGGACTTATAAAGTTCTGTAAAGACGACATTGAATCCTTTAGGCCAGATGTTATTATCTTCATAGACAATTCTGGATTTAATCTTAGAATCGCGAAATGGGCCAAGGCCCGACATTTTAAAACCCATTACTATATATCCCCTCAGGTATGGGCCTCTAGAGCTGGTCGCGTAGAGAAAATAAAACGTGACATTGACGAAATGTATGTCATTCTCCCTTTTGAAAAGGCCTTTTATAAATCCCATAACGTCGATGTACACTTTGTTGGTCATCCGCTAATTGACGCCATAGCCAATCGTCCTTTGGTTGATGAACAGACCTTTAGAAAGACACATAAGCTAGACAATAGGCCTATAATCGCCTTATTACCTGGCAGTAGAAAGCAAGAAATCACTAAAATGCTTGGCGTAATGCTAAGCTTGGTAAAGGATTTCGAGGATTTTCAATTTGTCATTGCCGGTGCACCAAGTCAGGATTACAGTTTTTACCAAAACTTTATAAAAGAGGGTAATGTGTCATTTATATCGAATAAAACCTATGATCTATTGAGTATGTCCTTCGCTGCATTGGTCACCTCAGGTACAGCAACATTAGAAACGGCCTTATTTAAGGTTCCTCAGGTGGTTTGCTACAAAGCCAATGCAATTTCCTACTACATCGCCAAGCAGATTATTACCCTAAAGTTTATATCATTGGTCAACTTGATTATGGATCGCGAAGTGGTTACGGAGTTAATTCAAGGTAACCTAAACAAAAAGCGTTTAAAACAAGAGCTTTCTGCAATCTTAAGCGCCGATAGACGCGAGCAATTATTTTTGGATTATTACGAATTGGAACAAAAACTTGGTGGGAAAGGGGCAAGTGACAAAGCTGCAAAATTAATTTACAATTCCATTACCTCTAATGAATAGACTATTACCGCTTCTTTTGCTTCTTATGATACTAAGTAGTTGTAAATCTAAAAAGAACTACAGCTCTAAAACACAGCCAAAACGGAGCCTAAATGTAACGGCTGATTCTAAGCCGGGAGAGGAAGCTATGGCAATTGTTGACTACGCAAAAACCTTTGATGGTACACGCTATAAATACGGCGGTACTACAAAGCGTGGTATGGACTGCTCTGGACTCATTTATACAAGTTTCAAGGCACATGACAT
This sequence comes from Winogradskyella aurantia, assembly GCF_002266855.1. Taxonomy (GTDB): domain Bacteria; phylum Bacteroidota; class Bacteroidia; order Flavobacteriales; family Flavobacteriaceae; genus Winogradskyella; species Winogradskyella aurantia. The sequence continues at coordinate 351,301 of NZ_NGJN01000003.1, forward strand.
TAGCTTACCAAGAACCACAAGAGATTTATCTAGCACTGGTGACTGGGTAGACCTAAAGGAGGTGACCATAGGAGATTTGGTCTTTTTCGCTACAAAAAAAAATAGTAGAAAAGTAAATCATGTCGGTATCGTGACGGATGTTAGGCCTGGACATGTAGAATTTATCCATGCCTCTACCAGCCAGGGTGTTATCATTTCTTCCCTCGCCGAACGTTATTGGTACTTTGCCTTCGTACAGGCACGTCGTATTTTATAACAACTTTTTTATATTAGTAACTCATAATCATGAGGTTACTAAATTTTAATATCATCAAATTATTTGTATGCTTGGCTTTAGGCATTATATCAGGCCATTGGCTACGGCTAGATACTAATTTGGTAATTTATACTTCGGTTGTACTAGTCATCGCTACGGGAATTTACTGGTTTACACTTCACAACAAGATAGTTAAAGCACCTTATTTTGGGCTATTGATTTATGTCTGTATGTACAGTTTGGGCATTTCGGGCTATGCTGTTCATAACGATAAAAAAAGACCTAACCACTATACCAACCTCAAGCCTAATGATAGGGCTCAAGAATTTGTCTTACAAATCAACGAACGGCTAAAACCAGATAATTATAACTATAAATATATTGTAGATGTTCTCACGTTCAACAATCAAAAAGCCGAAGGCCGATTACTAATAAATATTAGAAAGGACAGTCTATTTCATGGTTTTAATGTAGATGACACATTTTATACCCTAGCACCATTAGAGGAAATCCGTAAACCCTTAAATCCACATCAATTTGATTACAGCAAATACCTGGAACTAAAACAAGTCTATCATCAGCTCTATTTAGAACAACAATCCTTAAACCTTTTAAACGAACCTTCAATCACCATATATGGTTATGCCGATAGGCTAAGGACAATGATCAATACTAACTTAAAATCAGCGGGTTTTGAGCCAAATACCCTAAACATTATCAATGCCTTGTTACTGGGCCAACGACAAGACATAGATAAGGATACTTACAATAATTACGTCAACTCGGGCACCATTCATATTTTAGCGGTTTCAGGGCTCCATGTGGGTATAATTCTTTTAATTCTCAACGTTTTACTTAAACCTGTTCTTTACATTAACTACGGCCATATTATTCGACCTCTAATTATAGTGACCATGTTATGGGCATTTGCTATTGTTGCCGGTCTGTCACCCTCAGTAACCCGTGCTGTTACTATGTTTAGCATCATTAGTATAGCGATGCACCTGAAAAGACCAACAAACATTTACAATACCCTAGTGATTTCGGCATTTGTGATACTATTGTTTAAACCTACATTTTTATTTGAGGTGGGATTCCAAATGAGTTATTTAGCCGTACTTGGCATTGTTAGTATTCAGCCCATACTATATAAAGGTCTCGTTTTCAATTATTGGATATCGGATAAGCTATGGCAGATTTTTACAGTAACCATTGCTGCACAATTTGGTGTTGCGCCGATTGGCTTGTATTACTTTCATCAGTTTCCAGGTCTGTTCTTTATATCCAATCTTGTGGTTATTCCATTTTTGGGACTTATACTGGGTTTTGGTTTATTAGTTATTGGCCTGGCTCTTTCCAACGCCTTACCCCGTGTTTTAGTCACCGCCTATAGTGGCATCATTGAAGGGCTCAACACCTTTATTTCTTGGGTTGCACAATTTGAGAATTTTCTGCTTCGTGATATTCCATTTTCACTGCTCCAAGTGCTATTGAGCTACCTTATCATTATAGCTTTGGTACAGACCTATAGATTTAAAAATTTTAGATGGCTAGCTTTTGGCTTAGTTGGTATTATTTGTTTTCAAAGTCTAGGCCTTATCCAAAAATTCGAAAATAAAAAAGAGGGGTTTATTATTTTCAATAAAAGTCGTTATACCTTGATTGGCCAACGTTCTGGCAATTATTTAAAAGTTGACCATAATCTCGATTCTCTTCGCCTTAAAAACGATAGGGTAATTCAGAATTACAAACTAGGAGAAGGCATTAAAACGGTTTCCAAAGACTCCCTCGAAATGGTTTATCAATATAAAGAACATACGTTGTTAGTTATTGATAGTCTCGGCATTTACAAAGGCTTATCGTTTGAACCGGAATTTGTACTTTTACGGAACTCCCCCAAGATAAACTTAAATCGACTTTTAGACAGCTTAAGGCCACAAACCATTATTGCTGATGGCAGTAATTATAAATCTTATGTTCGCCGCTGGAAACAAACTTGTTCAGAAAAAAACATCCCTTTCCATCCAACCAATGAAAAGGGTGCTTTTATATTGGAATGAAATATGCATTACTCCTTAAAGCTCGGCTTAAATGCCTTGTAATAATCGTTAAATTGTTCTTGTGTCTTCATATCCTTGTGCTTATCATTTTTAAACAGCTTCAGGTATAATTCTAACTGCTGTGGCTTTAAGTAACCCGTCACAGGCGTAATATAATTGGCCTGTTCGTCAAAGAATACCATTGTAGGATATGCATTAATCCTTAAAAATCTTGCGAATTCATGTGCGCTATTGCGCCTATTGGCTTTAGCTGGGTCGTAGTTTGGATTGCCAAAGGTCTTGTCCTTATAATTAACCGTAGCATTTCCTTCACCGTTAAACTTAACGGCATAGTAATTGGTATTGATGTAATCTATAACATCAGCATTACCAAAAGTATTCTTATCTAACATTTTACATGGCCCACACCATACGGTATAAACATCCATAATGATTTTTTTGGGCTCTTTTTCCTGCAGTGCTATAGCCTCCTCCATACTAACCCATTTAATCTCTTGGGCTGTACCTTTTAGAGAAAAGGCCACCAAAAAGAATATAGCAAAAGTTAATTTATTTATCATAATCGATTTGTTGCAAAATTTATACCGAACTTACAAAAAATGCTCCTTTTGAGGGAGCACTTTAAGTTATTTTAACGGTTTTTACCTAGCGTACGCCATGCATTAATCGTTTTAAAACCGGATGTAAGAGCAACGACACAAAGCCTAGACCAATAGGAATTAGCGTGAATATCAAAAAGAAGGTAGATAGACTATAATCCTTGGTAATTTGCTCAATATCACCACCGACGTAGTGTGCCAATTTATTACCTATGGCAATGGCCAAATAGTATACCCCAAACATGAAGGCTATCATTCTTGCAGGTATAAGTTTACTGAGATAGGATAAGCCCATTGGCGACAAGCAAAGCTCACCCAAGGTGTGAAACAGATAGGCAAATACCAACCAAGCCATACTTAAACTAGCGCTGTCTGCTCCAGAAGGGACATTACGCGCGCCAAATGCTAAGAAAGCAAACCCTAGACCTAATAGAAAAAGACCTAAAAAATACTTTACTGAAGCCGGTGGATTGTAACGACTATCCCACCATTTTGTAAAAAGCGGCGCAAATATTATTATAAATAAGGAATTCAATATGGCAAACCATGTTACTGGTACCTCTGTTTCTGTCGCTTGATATTCAATATAAAGCTTATAGCCAACAATAGCCCAAACAATAATAAAACTGGACCCTAGGATAATATTGGAAATACCAATGCGCTTGTATGTTTTTCTAAAAAGACTGTATAATACGTAGGTTATAATTGCTAACGGTACCACCGTTACCACTAAATCTACAATTTTAAAAAGTGTCGCGGAATTACCGGCCAGAATACGGTTGGTAAAATCCCTGGTATAAAGGGGAAGAGAGCCCGCAGCCTGTTCAAAGGCCGCCCAGAAAAACACCGTAAACAAACAAAAAATGGCGAAGGCAATCATACGATCTCGCTCTACTTTAGCATACCTCGGAATTCGAACCACTAACAAAACAATAAAAGTAATTGCGGCAAGCAATGCGAAGAACAAGGAATTACCCATGCCTGCAATTGTAAAATTCAAGGTTTGAATATCGCCTATTTTACTTAAGGGATCATTAATTATGAAAATTAAGGCTGAAATAACAAAAACGCCAACTAAAATATAATCTATACTTAAAAATGGGTTTCGCTTCTCATCAGGATGTGCTTTAGCCTCTGCTTCCTTTTCTTCCACAGTGAGAGCCACAGGCTTATTTCCAATATCCCCAAATAATGATTGGGCGAAATAAAATTGCAACATCCCAAGGAACATAAAGATACCCGCTAATCCAAATCCATAACTCCAACCAACTTTCTCACCTACCCAGCCACACAACATTATACCTAAGAATGCCCCGGCATTAACACCCATATAAAAAATATTATAGGCACCGTCCTTTTTTTCATCGTGACCTTCATACATTTTCGAAATGATAGACGTCATATTGGGTTTAAAAAAGCCGTTTCCTAGAATTAATAACGCGATACCTATATATAAAAATGTGGGCGTTTCAACGGCCATAGAAGCGTGACCTAAGGTCATCAGAAGAGCACCGATGACCACGGCCATACGATAACCAATTTTATTATCAGCCAGCCAACCACCAAGAAGTGGTGTGAGGTAAACAAAAAGCGCATAGGTTCCCAGCAAGGACAAGGCTGCAGGGGTTTCCCATCCCCAACCCGGATTATCCCCTAAAATGGCACCCGTAAGAAAAATAACTAATATGGCACGCATTCCGTAATATGAAAAACGTTCCCACATCTCCGTAAAGAAAAGAACGAACAACCCAGCGGGATGTCCCATCACCTTTGTCTGGAAAAAATTCTCCGTTGTTTTTGACATGATTTTTAGAATTTAGTTAGTATAGAAAAACCCTTGTATGGTATATTACAGTTACAAGGGTTATGATTTAAATATTTTAATTATTGATATCTGGATCAGCGAGCTCGTATTTCTCGGCTTCTAACATTTCATGTTCGTCATCCTCTGCGCCATGAGTTAATTTTTCAAGTTTAGTTCTAAACAGCATTACGAGCAGTCCAAAGCCTACACAGAATACGGCAATACCTGTAAAAATTGTAAGCTCTCCCAGTTTTTCGGAAGCTTCTCCCAACAAACCTGCCAATTTATTCCCAAATCCTGTCATTGCGAAATACACCCCCATCATCAATGATGCATATTTTATAGGAGCAAGTTTTGTAATATAGGACAGTGCAACCGGAGAAATACACAATTCTCCTACGGTATGAAACAAATAAGCCAACACTAGCCAGTACATTGCTGACGCACCTTCACTTTCAAATTCCATAGAGGCCGCAGTCATAAAGAAAAACCCAGTACCCATTATAATAAGTCCGACTATCATTTTAAATAGACCAGTAGATAATTTACCTTTCAGCTTGCGCTTAGCCCAGTAGCCTGCTACAGATGTCCCTAAAAATATAATAAACATGGCATTTAAGGATTGAAACCAAGAGGCCGGTACTTCATTACCAATAAATGGCAAACTAAAGGACAATATTCTATTTGTTTTTTCCGAAGCATAAATATTCATTAATCCGCCGGCCTGCTCAAATGCACCCCAAAATACAATGACCAATAAAAAAGAAATGAAAAGTACAATTACCCTATCTTTTTCAATAGCTGTTAGTGGTCTCTTCATCGCTTCCTTCTCAATTTTATTTTCAGAACTCCCCAAGAAATTCCCCACTTGTTTTAAATATTTCAAGCCAGCCAAATATTGAATAAGCCCAGCTGCCATACCAATACCAGCAAGACCAAAACCATAATGCCAGCCGTAGACTTCCCCAACAAAGCCAACAATTAAACTAGACAAGAAGGCACCTACATTAATACCTATATAAAAAATTGTAAATCCCTTATCGCGTCTTATATCGCCTTGCTTATACAAGCCACCAACCATAGTTGAAATATTTGGCTTTAACATACCTACACCAGCAATAATAAGACCTAAACCTGTATAGAATGCCCACAGTTGTTCAACAGCCAGAATACTATGACCAGCTACAAGTAAAATACCACCATATAAAACGGACTGTTTTTGTCCTAGAAACTTATCGGCAATCCAACCACCAGGTATGGAAGCCACATAGACCAACATGGTATACCAACCGTACAAGGCTAGTGCTTCTCCATTTGTCCATCCTAAGCCAGGATTATCTCCTGTTGCCTGCGCCACAAGATATAATACAAGTATGGCACGCATCCCATAATACGAAAAACGCTCCCACATTTCTGTAAAGAATAATACGTACAATCCTACTGGGTGCCCAAAGAGTTCTTTCTGATGTGGTTGTTTGATAAGTGTTGACATATGATTAGTTGTTAGTTAGTTTCTGTTTGAGATTATCCTTTTATTTGAACAGGGAGGGTTGCTTCTTTTTCATTCATATCCCTTTTGGTTCCGTTCCTAAGGTCTTTTTAATAAAGTCGGTCATTTTCTTATACAAATGAAGCCGCGTATTACCACCATAGATACCGTGATTCTTGTCTGGATAAATCATCCATTCAAACTGCTTATCTGCTTGGATTAGTGCCTCTACCATACGCATGGTATTTTGCACATGGACATTATCATCACCTGTACCATGAATAAGCAAGAAATCCCCCTTAAGCTTATCAACATGATTAATAGGAGAGTTCTCGTCATAACCACTTGGATTTTCTTGAGGCGTTGTCATATACCGCTCAGTGTAAATAGTATCGTAAAACCTCCAACTTGTTACGGGTGCCACAGCAATGGCCATTTTAAAAACGTCATTCCCTTTAAACAAGGCATTACTACTCATAAAGCCGCCATAACTCCAGCCCCAAATACCTATTCTGTTCTCATCTATATAGTCTAAGTTACCCAGTTGTTTTGCAGCTTGTATTTGGTCTTCAACTTCGTATTTACCCAATTCGTTTTGGGTCACTTTTTTAAATTCAGCTCCCTTAAAACCTGTACCTCGTCCATCTACACAAACCACAATAATACCTTGTTGTGCTAGCATTTGGTACCAATAATCATTTGCACTATTCCAGCGATTCGCAGCGGACTGTGAACCTGGTCCTGAGTACTGGAACATAAACATAGGGTAGCTTTTGCTGGCATCAAAATCAGCAGGCTTTATCATCCACATATTTAAGTCATTCCCATTCACATTAATTGTACTGAATTCTTTTCTAGACATTACATAATTACTGAGTTTCTCAGTAAGATTATCGTTGTCTTTAATAGGTTTAATTACTTCTCCGGTCTTCGTATTATGCAGTGTATATTTAGGAGGTGTAGTTGCGCTGGAATAGGTGTTTATGAAATAGGTATAGTCCGCACTGAAATCGGCACTGTTAGTACCTTCTGTTTTGGTCAAAGGCTTTTTATCCTTAGCCTTAATATTAATGGAATACACAACCCTATTAATGGAACCATTCTCTGTAGATTGATAATAAATGGTATTTTTCTTCTCATTAAATCCATAATAATCCGTTACCTCCCAGTCGCCCTTAGTAATTTGATTAATTAAGTCACCATTCTTTGAATAGTGATAAATATGATTGTAACCGTCCTTCTCACTTGTCCATATAAAACTGTTATCCTTTAAAAAAGTAAGGTTGAAGGTAACATCTACATAAGCCTTGTCTTTTTCCGATAAGACCAATTTTGATGATTCCTTAGCGGTATTAATCATCCACAAGTCGAGTTCATTTTGGTGCCTATTCATAAATTGAACACTTAAAACGTTAGGATCGTTAGTCCATTTTAATCTCGGGATATAAAAGTCTTTATATGACTTGTTAACCTCTAATTCTGTCAATATCTTAGTTTCCAAATCGAAAAGGTGTAGCGAAACCTTTGAGTTTTCCTCTCCTGCCTTGGGATATTTAAATACTTGCTGCTCTGGATACAAGTCCGACCCATAAACATCCATTGAAAACTGTGGGACCTCGGTCTCATCAAATCGAATGAAAGCTATTTTATTGCTATCGGCATTCCAGTCAAAAGCTCTTACAAAACTAAACTCCTCTTCATAAACCCAATCCGTTATACCATTGATTATTTCGTTTTTTTTGCCGTCAGTTGTTATCTGCTCTACCTGACCTGAGACTAAATCCTTAACATAGAGATTATTTTCATAGCCATAGGCTATTTTAGTACCATCGGGTGAAAGATTAGGTTCTTGAACCAAATTATCCGACACCTTTACTAAATCCTTTGTTTCTATGGTATAGACATAATATTCACCGAGTCTAGAACGCCTGAAGACGGGGACTTCGTTTGTGGTAAGCACGACCTTAGATTCATCGGCACTAAAACTATAATCAAAAAAGCCCTTAATAGCCTTAATGTCATCAGAGGATACCAAAGTTTCCACTTTTTTTAAAGTTTGATAATCATAAATATCTATAGAGGATGAACCATCTTGCCTATTAAAATTTAATACGGAATATTGTTTGCCATTGTTTAAGGAATGTAGAGCTTGCATCCGTTCCGTTCTGAAGCTGCCATTCCAAATTTCATCAAGGGAAATCTGTTTATTTTGACAAAAAATTAAAGAAGTTGATAAAAAGCCGACGATGGCTACTAGAGGTCTCAATTTCATGTATTTCAATTTTCACTATCGCAGTGCCAAGTTTACTAAAAAATATGCAAAAATCAGGTATTATTAACAGTAAATCGGCAATTCTAAACAAGAACAATATATTTTCTGGTAATCCTAGTATCTTTGCAACTCAAAACTATGCACGACTATGTCTAACGCTATTTCCGGCTTTTCTAAACTTTCTAAATCCGAAAAGATTGATTGGTTACTAAACAATTATTTCTCAAATAAAGAAGAAGCTCGTTTGCTGGTCACACGATATTGGAACTCCGATGAGGTACTGCAGAAACTGCATGATGAATTTATTGAAAACACCATCACCAATTTTTATCTTCCTTTTGGTGTATCGCCTAATTTTTTGATTAATGATAAATTGTATACTGTACCAATGGCTATAGAAGAAAGCTCTGTTGTAGCGGCAGCCAGCAAGTCTGCTAAGTTTTGGTATGATCGTGGTGGCTTTAAAACAAAGGTTATTTCTACGGAAAAAATAGGTCAAGTTCATTTTATTTTCAAAGGTGATTCCACAAAACTTGAGACCTTTTTCAATACTGTCAAATCCAAATTATTTACTGATGCGTCCCATATTACCAAGAATATGGAAAAAAGGGGTGGGGGTATACTTGACATAGAACTAAAAAACAAGTCAAGGGATATACCCAACTACTTTCAACTCCATGCCACTTTTGAAACCTTGGATGCTATGGGTGCCAATTTTATTAATTCTTGTTTGGAGCAATTTGCTTCGACTTTAAAGGAAGAAGCGCTTAACTATACTGATTTCAATGCAGATGAAAGGAACATAGCTATTGTTATGAGCATACTTTCTAATTATGTCCCCAACTGTTTAGTGAGGGCAGAAGTTTCATGTCCAATAAATGACCTTAAGAGTAAGGACATTTTGGACCCACAATGGTTTGCCGAAAAGTTCAAACAGGCTATAACCATAGCTGAAGTTGAGCCATATAGGGCAGTTACGCATAATAAGGGCATAATGAATGGTATTGATGCTGTTATACTTGCCACAGGTAATGACTTTAGAGCAGTTGAAGCTGGTGTGCACGCCTATGCCTCTAGAAATGGGAGTTACTCCAGCCTTACACATTGCAGTATTGATGATGGGGTCTTTAAGTTTTGGATTGAAATTCCCTTGGCACTGGGCACGGTTGGTGGCTTAACCAGTCTTCATCCCCTTGTGAAATTTGCCTTAGACCTATTGGAAAAGCCTTCAGCCAAAGAACTGATGCAAATTGTTGCCGTTGCAGGATTGGCCCAGAACTTTGCCGCTATAAAATCCTTAACGACAACGGGGATTCAACAAGGCCATATGAAAATGCACCTTATGAATATCTTGAACCAATTTGAAGCCACAGCGCATGAGAAAGCAAAACTCATAGAATACTTTAAGACTAACGTTGTAACACATGGCGCTGTTGCAGACGCCATCAATCAACTAAGAAATTAAGTTTGAAGACTTATAGGAGCAATGGTAAATTACTTTTAACTGCGGAATATGCAGTGTTAGATGGTGCCGTAGCCTTGGCCATCCCAACTGTATATGGACAGACGCTAAACGTTGAAAACAGTAGTTCAGCATCAATTTTATGGAAAAGCTACGACGAGGCTGGTGAAATTTGGTTTGAACATGAGTTCCCGATTGATTCCATTGTATCCAATAGCGCAGTAGACCTTCACAATCCTACTGCTAATCGTATTTTGGAGATTTTACGCTCCGCCAGGATTTTAAACCTGGAATTTTTAAGTAAGACTAATGGTCTTAAGGTTGATACCTACCTCGACTTTAATAGACATTGGGGATTGGGATCGTCTTCTACATTAATAAATAATATAGCTAGTTGGGCACAGATTAACGCCTACCAATTATTAGAAAAGACATTTGGAGGAAGTGGATACGACATCGCCTGCGCGCAGCATAATTCACCGCTTTTATATCAATTGACATCCCAAAACGTTCCTGGCGTTAAACCCGTGGATTTTAATCCTGTCTTCAGATCAAATCTCTATTTCGTTTACCTCAACCAAAAGCAAGATAGTAGAGATGGCATTTCCAAATACAAAAAACAAGGTTCCATAAATCCAGTTAATATTGAAGCTATAAGTAACATTACCAAAACTATTATAGCATGTCAATCCTTGACCGATTTTAATATTCTTATCAAAGAACACGAATCCATAATAGCAAAACTTATTGGTGAGGTTCCTATAAAAGAACAACTATTTAAGGATTTTGATGGTGAAGTAAAGAGTCTTGGTGCCTGGGGAGGTGATTTTGTCCTTGCCAGCTCAGTATCTGATCCTACAGCCTATTTTAAATCCAAAGGTTATAACACAATAATCCCATACCAAGAAATGGCTTTATTTAAATAACCGAAATAGTGAAAACAAAAAAGGCTTTGTGAATCACAAAGCCTTTACTTTTAAATTTGTTACAGTTTAATAAACCGTTTTTGCTCTATTGTCTTCAATGTCTGCAGCTGCTTCCAAAGCTTGATAAACATTGGATTGAACCAAATTCCTTCGTTCTGAATTCAATCGGTTCATTATAGCAGTATAATTATCGAGTGCAGTCGCGTCATTTATTTTAGTAACCTCTATAACATAAACACCCTTTTCACCATCTATCGGTTTTGATGTTTCTCCTTCGGATAACCCAAAGGCTGCACCAACAACCTTTGGCTCCACACCAGCCCCTGAGAGGGTTGTATTTTTAATAGTTAACGCAGCCGCAGTTCGCGGACTTACACCTTGGTTTTTAGCAATATCATTGACCGTAGTTGCTGTAATTTTCTCACGAATCATTTGAGCCTTTTTTTGCTTTCTAACCGCAGGAAGTGCTGTAATAGAAGCATCTTCAATATTCATAAGGCCTTCCTCATTCTTTTCAACAAGTTTTACTACGATAAATCCAAAATTTGAAATGGGAAAATTTCTAAATTCACCAACGTCAGTATCTTCATCAAACGCCCAGCGTACTACTTGTCTTTGACTTCCGAGACCAGGAATATTTTCGTCCAATTCCTTAAATGTAAAAGGCTTAACTAATAGATCTTTCTCCTTAGCTAACTCATTAAAGTCACCGTCTTTTGCAGCTATTTCAAACTTCGACATTTTATTGAACACGTCTTGTAAAGTCTGTTCTGATGGTTCTATTTTATCTGCAAGGGTCGCTAATTTAATAGTCTTATTAAAACTCTTTTGCTCCAATACCTCAATAACATGGTAGCCAAAAGACGTTCCCACAACATCAATATCACCTTCGTTGCTTTCAAATGAAAAATCTTTAAACTCAGGTGCCATACCTGCATTATAAGCAAATTCAAGCTCGCCATCTTTCTCATTACTCACTTTATCAGATGATAAATCCAGTAAATCCAAAAACTTAGCTCGACCGCTTTTAATTTCATTTAAAATACTATCTGCTGTCTTTTCCGCTTCTTCAGGTGTTTTGGTAATTGTTGCATCCGCTCTGGTCGCACCAGCAAATGGTATCAAAATATGACGCACCTTTACAGAGTCTGGCAGCTGCTCTGTAGCAATCACTTTAGACAACTTGAAATAACCCGCATCTTCATACGGGCCGTAATAGTCACCAACTTCTAACTTAAGCAAGGTGTCTTTTGCAACGGCTGGCAGTTGAGACGCTCTTAAGAAACTATCATTGTACTTTAAGTCTGAATTGTAATTAATAAAGTCTTCGATATCTGCAGCAGAATCAAAGCCTGGAATAGTATCGGTGTTTTTGCTGCTCTCGTTGTATTCTGTCCTATCGCTTTTAAGAGCTAGAAGACCTGCTTTTATATTATCTTTATCTGTTTGTGAGGCCTCTTCCCTGAACTCCACATAAACCACTTCCCGTGTAGCATCCACCTTATACTTCTCTTCGTGACCTTTTATATAGTCCTTTATATCAGAATTGGTCACCGTAACTAAACTATCTGGAATCGAGGTATAGAGAATCTGTGCATACCGAATATCCACTGTTTTAGCGTCACCTAGATACTCATCCTCAGCTTCGGTTATGGTGGCACCCACTCCAGCTTTTATTAAGTTATAATACGATTGTTGTATGGCATTGGTAGCGATGGTCTGTTCGTTATTAGTCCAACTTTGGTAATTCACAAGGAAATTGCCCAGTGGCGCCGTTTCTCCATTCAAGTCTTTTAAATTAGCGATAAAGGCATTTAGACGATTGACATCGAATTCACCATTCTCATCTTGAAATTCCGGGTAAGAGGAGAAGCTGTTTTTTAACAAGTCTCTCATTTCATCCTTTTCCACCGACAAGCCTAATTCCTCATATTCAGACTCCAGTACTATCCTACGAAGCTCTTGATTATATATGGCATTCATAGCTTGTGTTGCAGTTTGTCTCCCACCGGTTCTATCTTGATAATTCTTTACCTTTTGCTGAAATTCAGCTCTGTTGATATCCTTCCCGTTTATTGTGGCTACAACATCTTGGGGCGCACCGGTGAAGGCATCTGAATTTTTAAACAAATCACCTATTACGAATGAAAATAGCGCCAATGCTATTACTAAAATTAAAATTAATGAGCGTTGTCTAATTTTATTTAAAACTGCCATAGTCTTGTTTTGTTACGTATAAATAAGTCTGCGAAAATAGTATTTTCTACTAAATAATAAAAGGAGTTGTATAGATTTTATAAGTACGGAAAAGATTAATCCTGCTCTAGTATTTTTAGCTGTACTACATCAATTTTTGTAGAGGACACCTCTTCTATCGTAAATTGAAAATTTTCTATCTGTACGTCTTCGTTCTCTTGCGGAATTTCTTGTGTGGTATTCACTATTAAACCGCCTAAAGTCTCATAATTTTCACTTTCTGGTAAAGTTATTTTATAGGTCTCGTTGATATAGTCAACCTCAAGTCTTGCTGAAAACCTAAAGGTATTTTCATTGAGTTGCTCCTCAATTTGTTCTACGATATCATGCTCATCTTCAATTTCGCCAAATAACTCTTCTATAATATCCTCAACCGTCATTATGCCTGAGGTCCCGCCGTACTCGTCAATTACAACAGCCATGCTTCGTCTCTTTTTCATTAAAATGTTAAGTACGTCTTTTATTAAAATTGTTTCAGGTACAAAGCCAACGGGAATTATGATGGATTTTATGGTTTTTGGTTTTTTAAATAATTCAAAAGCGTGCACATAACCCAAGATATCATCAATAGTATCTTTGTATACAATTATTTTGGTGTGCCCTGTGTCAATAAATAATTGCCTCAAATTTTCTATGGAATCAGATATATCCACAGCCGTGATTTCAGTTCTCGGCACCATAACTTCTCGAGCCTTTACTTCAGAAAATTCCAAAGCATTTTGAAATATTTGAATTTCACTGTCAACATCTTCGTGGTCTTCAAAAGACTCCATCTGTTCACTAATGTAATTCCCCAGCTCTACTTTAGTCAAAGCGAGTACCGCATCTTTTCCTTTTGCCCTAAAAACATAGTGCAAAATCACATCTGAAATCCATATAACAAATTCTGAAACCAAGGAAAACATGACATAAAAGACGTAGGTAGGAACTGCTAGTATTTTAAGTAAAGTATTAGCATAAATTTGAAAAAATACCTTAGGTAAAAATTCTGCCGTAATTAAAATAACTAATGTTGATATTATGGTTTGAGATAGTAATTGTAAGTCTGTTAGGGCATAGTTGAGCCAATTGCTCTGTGTTGGTAATAAGGACTGAAACCATCTTACCAGTAAGTCCCCCATCTTAAATCCATAAATAACAAGCGCAATATTATTCCCAATAAGCATTGTTGCAATATACTTAGAAGGCCTTGCGGTCAGTTTGGCTAAAATATTACCTAAAAAATCATTTTGCTTTTTCTCTAACTCAATATGAATCTTATTGGATGATATATAGGCAATTTCCATCCCTGAAAAAAAGGCTGAAAGCACAAGTGTTGTTATAATAATGACTATGTCTGTAGACATCAATTAATCGTTGTTTCTGTCTTGAAACTTTTTTGCAAAGCGCCTTCTAAAGAAAAACATGAACACACCCAAGGCTGCAAAAAATAACGACATGTAGGCTCTATTTCTATCAACAGACCAATTAGAGATGGCATCGTATAAAAACAAAATAGCAAATATGATGTAAGCGTACTGAAAAATTCTTAGTAGTTTCATATTATTGATATGTTAGATAAGTAAAGATAATTAATTCTCAATTTCAAAATCAGCATCCATTTCCAACATCTGAAAGTTTTTAAAGTCCTTATCTGCGTCAAAGCCATTGCCTCTTGTAAAACCAGTGGTTTGTTTATAGTAGAAGGGTTCATTGGTAAATACCCATTCTAACTTTTCATTGTAGTATAATTGTTCTGTAAATAGCGTATCACGCTGATGGGTAGCTATAACTACATTGCCACGAAGATCTATGATATCCGTATCTGAATAGTAGATAGCATAATTTGATGTAATAGTGGTTTTATTATTCTGCTCATCATATATTTTCAATATAATCCCATCTGGAAATTCAGAAAACCTAAAACTGCGATTTGAATAATCAAACATTTTGGGACTCAAAAGATTAGCTAATAATTTAACTGTATCTTTTTCCAATTCTGTATATTTCAAATCTATATTCTCCGCTTCGCCTATAGGCTGGTTTTGCAGTATCCCAACCTGTTGAACCTTTTCAAAATCATTCTTGCACGAAAAAAACAAAGTCACAACTAACGCTGTGACTATGCTTTTTAACTTGTATGAATAATTTTTATTAATCATTAAAGATTAGGTACGGTTATAGTTCTTTGAATCCAACAACCGATATTAATTTTTTGTCCTTGATTACCTTCTGTAAAGATATCAGCTCTTTGTGGCGCGCTAGCATTGTAGCTGGCCGCATTTTGAGCAGCTGTCTTTTTAAGGCGTCCATCTACTCTTCCCGCTTTTTCAGCAGTTTCTGCAGCTAACCAAAATACCGCTCTTTTGTTAAAATTAGAATCGCCACAGTTATTGGCACTCTTGGCATACATCGAAGCTATACTAAGGTAAGGGGTTCCGTCAGATGGATTGAGTTTTAGCGTTTCCGTATAATATTGTCTGGCCTTTCCATAGCTTCCCTTTTTCCTAAAGTCGTCCGCAAGTTTTTTATACAACTTCGCCTTTTTTATCGGGTCTGTTTCTAACTGAATAGTTTGATCAAAATATTTTTGCTGATCGGTTAAAAGGTACAGGTAGTAAGCCGTATCCGAACTTGGTTCTATGCTATTTTTTTGTTCAACAAGTTTAAGAAATAAGGGCTCCTCTTTACAACCTTTAGCGTACATTCTATTCATAGCACGTTGTAACCATAAGCCATTGTTTTTGTTTTGTTCAAAATCTTTTTCATACAACGGAATAAGTACTTCGCAGTTAGCACGTTGGCCTAAGGTTGAATCCATACTTGAGGACACTTTTTCGAAAGCCTCGAGATTAGCCTCATAATTGTCCTTGTATCTTTGTTCTTTCTTACTTAACTCTTGACCAGACTCCTCTTTTTCGACTAATTTATTTAATTTTTCTATATAACCCTTTTCAACACCTTCTATGACTTCCATAACATCATCGTACTTATCAAACATCTCCTGAGCCGTTTTTTTACCGTCATCATATAAATTCACAACAAGTGAAAAATATGTGTAGAGTCCTTTAGCACTATCAAAATTAGCCTTATCCTTAGTGTAGGCATCATCAAACATTTTATACAGCTGCTCGTTGGACATATTCAGCTCTTTCCTAAACTCATAGGCTAATTCTGCTTTTTCGTTCAAGATTTGCCCAAGCGGATATTTAGAAGGGAAGTGCTCTCTTGACTGATCGTAAAGCAACATAAGGTCTTTTATGAAAGCCACTTTATCGGCCCCTGTAGAATTGTCGATTTTATACTCTAAAATATTATCTCCATATGCATAAATCGCCCTATTAAAATTGGGACATTTCTTTCTAACAAGCATCCAAGGTCCATAAGCATCATCGTACTTTTTACTTTTAACATAACTGTTAAAAATAGACAAGTTGTTCATGCACTCTTCGTCTTGTTGTGCAAAACCAAAATTGAAACTCACCAAAAGGGCAGCCAGCATTATCGTAAATCTCGTCTTCATTTTGTTATTATTATTGTTAGTTATACTTTTTTTGTCTAAACCATCTAGAGTTCAAAGATAAACTTAGATTGAAGTTTATAAAATTCTCTTGTATTAAATTTTGATTTGTGGTTCCTCGCTGTCCAATTTCAAAGCCCAAGTTAGCATTTGAAAATAAGTTACGATTACCAATTGGTAAACCTAGACCAAAAGATATGCCAAACTCATTTATGGACTCACCTTTTATCACTAATCCTGTATTTGCATAATTAAATCCTGCCCTATAAACTACCCTTTTAAAATAACCTGAGAAGGCATTATATCGAGGAATAAAAAAACCTCCAATGGACAATTCTGAAGCATTTTCGTAATTGGTAATCTCGTTAGAATATAGAGGGTTTGAAAACTCACTTGTGTTTTGTAAGGTATATTCTGCACCTACAAACCACTTTTTAGATTCACCAATCCCTGCTCCAAATGAAAGTCTATAAGGTAAAGTTAAATCTGTATTCTCAAGACCCTGAGCCTCCAGATCAGCCTCTAGCCTAGTAATCTCAATCTCTGCATTTGTAATTAAATTAATGGCAATTGTCGAAAACGCACGCGCATTTTCAGATGACAGATTACTCTGCGGAGAAAACGTTGCAGTAGTCATTAACTCTAATTTATCGCTTAATGCTGTGCGATAAGCCATACCAAAGTTAAAGGTAGCCCCACTTAAATTCGATTTGTTTTCCTCTCTAGTTTGGTATTGAACAACCTGACCATCTGGTGTGTAGGCGACTGCGATTGTATAATTTTCTATATTACCAAAATTATAGTTAAAATCAACGCCTAGACTTAACTTTTTAGATATTTGGTAACCAAAACCCGCGAAAACCCTATTTAACCCACCTTCTCCTCTAAATCTATTAATTAAATCACCATCATTATTGATATCATCTAGTTTATACCCTACAGAAGTATACGGCAATAACCCGAAACCAAAACCAAATTTACCAACAGGTATAGATACTGCTAAATAATCAAATATGGCGGTTCCTGTTTCAGCTTCTCCCGAATTACTCTTTAGGTTAGTTTCAGAAAATGTACCAGCAACAGCAAACTTTACAGGTCTACTTTCATTGTCAAACGGATAGTCCTCAATATTTTTACCGACATAAGCAGCCGGATTTTTGAGATTGATGTGAATACTGTCAAGATAAACGCTCATACCTCCCATACTACGGTTTTCAACCGTTCCTTTGAATTTTAAGCTTCCTAAGCCGTAAAAGGAATATGGCGAAGCCGTACCCCTTTGGGCGATAGCACTATAACTTATTAAAAATATACAAACTACAATGAGCTGTTTTATCATTATCACGAATTAAAATCAAGAATAAAATTCAAACCCTCCAGTAGAAAATTTGAACTCGCAAATATGCTATTTTTTAATTGGTTTGACAAAAATTCGGCATCACCACCTGTTAAAATAACTGTTAAATCTTGATATTGAGACTTATAATGGTCTATAACTCCATCTATCTCCTTTACCAGACCATAAACAACTCCTGAGTGTATAGAGGATGCCGTACTATCACCTATGATGTTCAAAGGCCGCTGTGTTTCCAATAACGGCAAATTTGCGGTTAAAGTATTCAAGGACTTATAGCGCAGCCTCAAGCCAGGGGAAATAGCACCACCCAGATAGTCATTATTCTGGTTAATAAAATCATACGTTACACATGTACCGGCATCAATGATTAAGACATTCTTATTGGGAAATTGATTAACCGAAGCACTTACCAGTGCTATACGGTCCACACCTAATGTTTTTGGCGACGCATAAAGATTATTGAACGGTACTTTTGTTAAATGATTTAGCTCTAAAACCCTTAAATCCTCTTTTATGACAGCAATATTTGATTTTGGCATTCGCCCGACAGAAGAAATGATAACCGCGCTGAGTTCTGGATAGGATTTCTTTGCATTCCTGTATACCTCCATCAATTCACCCAGAGGGAAACTGGTTTTATATAGCAATCGCTTTTTCTTAAAAACTGCGAGTTTAACAAGGGTATTACCGATATCTAGAATAAGATTCATAACCAAAGCGTGAATGGCAAATTTATAAAATCAATTTTTACATTTTTCTTTTTGTGAATAATAAAAAATGCACATATATTTGCATCCGCAATTAACGCGACTGGTGCCTTAGCTCAGTTGGTAGAGCAAAGGACTGAAAATCCTTGTGTCCCTGGTTCGATTCCTGGAGGCACCACCATCTAAAACCCGATTCAGATGAATCGGGTTTTTTGGTTTAATAACTCAAGATAAAGGCAGAAATAAAATTAAGACTTTCACTAATATAAATATTTTTGGGGTAAAATCCTTTATAATACTCTTTTTAGAAATTATACCCCTAATTTTTAAGGGTATAAATGCAACTTTTATCTATTTTTTTATTTTATACCCCTTAAAAAATATATTTTTGGCGCTTATTATTATTTTACATTATTAAAATACAAATAGAATGAAAAAGGTTGAAGCTATTATCAGAAAGTCAAAGTTTTCTGATGTTAAGGAGGCGCTACACAATGTAGGCGTCAACTTTTTCTCTTATTGGGACGTCACAGGTTTAGGTAATGAAAAAGAAGGTCACGTCTATCGCGGTGTTACCTACAGTACTAGCGATATTCAACGGCGCTATCTCTCTATTGTGGTTAATGACGATTTTGAGGAGGTAACCGTTAAGGCCATATTAGAATCTGCAGCAACCGGTGATGTTGGTGATGGAAAAATTTTCGTTTCGGATATTAATGAATGTTACCGCATTAGAACAGGTGAAAAAGGAGGTGAAACACTTAACTAGATTTTATGGAAGTTCTTACTACAAATAATGTTTGGATGATGATTTGTACCGCCTTAGTGTTTTTTATGCACTTAGGTTTTGGGTTATTGGAAATAGGTTTAACGCGACAAAAAAATACCTTGAATATTTTATTCAAAAACATGTTTATTATCACTGTTGGACTGTTATTATATGCGCTTGTAGGCTTCAACCTGATGTATCCTGGAGATTTCAATGGTATAATTGGCTTCTCAGGATTTGGCTTAGATTCACCTCTTACCGGTAACGGCAGTTTAGACTTAGATTACAATACGGGGTATACCTACTGGACCGACTTTCTTTTTCAAGGCATGTTCGCTGCAACAGCTGCAACAATTGTCTCGGGAGCAGTTGCCGAGCGTATAAAAATAGGACCATTCATGATGTTTACCGTACTTTATGTGGGACTTGTATATCCGATAGCGGGATCTTGGAAATGGGGCGGTGGCTTTTTAGATGCATTAGGATTTTATGATTTTGCGGGTTCTACCTTAGTACATTCCGTGGGTGGATGGGCAGCCTTAGTCGCTGTATTCCTTCTCGGTTCACGTATAGGTAAATTTAAAGGTGGGGTGTCCAAAGCTATCCCAGGACATAACATCCCAATGGCTACAGCTGGTGTATTAATTTTGTGGTTAGGTTGGTTTGGTTTTAATGGTGGATCGGTCTTATCTGCCGACCCTGCAGCAACATCACTAACCTTAGTTACAACCTGTTTAGCTGCAGCTGCTGGTGGTGTATCTTCCGCTATGGTATCAGCATTTATATACAAGAATTTAGATTTGACCATGTTTCTCAATGGTATTTTAGGTGGTTTGGTAGGCATTACCGCAGGAGCAGATGTCATGTCACCAACGGATGCCATCATAATAGGCATAGTCTCAGGAACCCTTATTGTATTTGCTGTTAGCTTAATCGATAAATTACGCTTAGATGACCCAGTAGGTGCCATTGCTGTTCATTTAGTATGTGGTATTTGGGGAACTTTAGCTGTTGGGATTTTAGGTTTTAAAGCCGTTACTAATGATGCCGGTGAATTCTTAAATGAAAATGGTCAAGTGGTTAGTACATTAGCGGAGGCTGCCAACGACCTTTCTTTCTTACCTCAACTATACGGTGTGCTGGCCTATGCCGGATTTTGTATAGCGTCTTCATTCCTGATTATTTTTACATTAAAAAAGACGGTTGGAATACGTGTATCAGAACGTGAGGAACTCGAAGGCCTTGATGCCCATGAACACGGTATGGATGCCTATCCAGACTTTCGTCTCAATGAACATTAACAAAACTAAATCTATAAATAAAAAACCCTCATTGCTCTGCGTTGAGGGATTTTTATTCTTATATCAAAATAAGGTTATGCAGAATTACGACTTGCATTAATATTTCCGAATAAAGATCTTGTAACCATCTTTTCAAAAACAGTAATCTTTTCTTGGTCTTTTACCTCTGCTCCTTCTAGCTCTTGCATTTTCTTTAAAGCATATTGCTGAATGGTAAGTAAGGGCAAAACAATAGATTCCCGCACGGCAATTGAAGCCTTGGCTACCGGTTCATCTTCCATTAATTCCTTAAATCCGGTCAGTTTCAGTATCAGACGTTTTGTGGTTTGGTACTCTTCATAAATCAATTTCCAAAAGTCTCCAAACTCTGGGTCATCTGCCATATATCTCGTTAAGCTGAAAAAAGATTTTGATAAGGACATCATGCTATTGGCAATCAAGGTTCGAAAAAACCTTGAGTTCTGGAACAAGTGCTGTACCTTTTCAAATTCACCATTATCCTCGTAATGCTTTAAAGCAGTACCAACACCATAAAAGCCCGGTACATTTTGTTTTAACTGACTCCATGATCCCACAAAAGGAATAGCCCTTAAATCCTTAAAGTTTAATCCCTCTGACTTACCCCGCTTAGATGGACGACTTCCTATATTTGTTTTTGCATAATATTTTAGGGTGCTCATATGTTCTAGATATGGCATAAACTTTGGATGATTTTTAAAATCGACATAGGTCTGATAACTTAATTTTGCCAAATTATCCATTACCGTTCTATCATTCGGTTCCATTTCAAGATTCTTATCATTTAGGCGGTTCATAATACCCGAACTTATAAGTTGTTCCATATTATATTGAGAAGAGTCTAGGGTACCAAAATTAGAACTTATGGTCTGTCCCTGAATGGTGAGTTGAATTTCCTTATCTTCAATAGTAGGACCTAAGGATGCGTAAAACTGATGGGTTTTTCCACCGCCACGTGCTGGTGGACCACCTCTACCATCAAAAAATATGACATCAATCTGATATTTCCTAGAAAGTGCCGTTAAGGCTTCCTTGGCCCTAAAAATTCCCCAATTGGCCATGAGGTAACCACCGTCTTTCGTGCCATCACTAAAACCTAACATTATGGTTTGCCTATTTCCCCGATTCTCTAAATGTTTTCTGTAATGCGAATTAGTATATAACTCCTCCATTACTCCAGGTGCTGCCTCTAAGTCTGTAACTGTTTCAAACAAAGGAACCACATCCGCAGTTAACTCATCATGGAACGCTACAATCTTGAGCATAGCAAATAATTGTAATACATTGAGGGTAGTCTGGTTGTTACTAATAATATATCGGCTACAGGCTATTTCACCGTTAGTCTCCTGAATAGATTTCATAGCCTTTATCGTTTCCGTAATATTTACAGCCTGTTCATTTTTGAAAACCATAGTACCGATAGAACCTTTAATCCCAGCCAGATGATCCTTCTGTTTTTGAAGGGACAGATTGAAGAAATCCTTAGGAAACAGGTCACTTCCACTTTCAATAAGTTCGGAAACCAACGTCCTAAACATACTATCATGTACTCGGCTATCCTGTCTTATATCCAAGCTTGCAAAATGATACCCAAATAAAGTGGTCTTGTTGATTAGTGAGGTTACTTTATCAACGAATAAGGATTGATGCTCTGCCTCTAGTATGTCTCTAATTTCAAACAACTCCTTTCTAAATTCGTCCAGTGCAATTTGGTCATCCTTATACAATAAGGTATTGTGCAAACGATGATTTAAGGTTATCACGCGTTCCCTAATACCTTTAAAGGTTAATCGCCTTCTCAAATATTTTACATCCTTTATGTAATTCTTAATTATGGATTCTTTGAGCTTTTTAGCTACATTGAGTGTAATTTGTGGCGTTACAAAAGGATTTCCGTCCCTGTCTCCTCCAGGCCAAAACCCAATATTTATAATAGAATTATTGATTTCTCGATATTCAAAAATATTTTGTTGTACATAATCATAAATACTCCCAAAGGAATGGTAAAATACATTTTTTAGATACCATATTAAATTAACGGCCTCATCATAGGGTGTGGGCTTTTTGTCCTTAAAAAATGGTGTTTTGCCCAATTGCCCCAACAGAGTTTCAATCTCTGGTAAATCATCTTGCTTAATGGCCTCGGCTAAATCGGTAATAATACCTAGCACGGTACCAGGATAGAACTGTGTTGGATGGGCCGTCAATACAATGCGCACATTGAATGATTCCAAATAATCTTGCAATAATTGTGTCTTGTTATCAGCAGCTGCATTTTCTTTTAAACTTCGCAAGGTCCCTACCCCTTCCATGTTATTAACAATAGGAAAGGCTGCATCCTCAACAGCATCAAACAGCACCACTTGGCGTTCTATATATTGAATAAATCGAAACAACAAATTAATCTGACTCTTTTCAGAACGTCTCGCTTGGTATTTTCGAAAAAACGTATCAACTATAGTCGTGGGGTCGTCATTATTCTCAAACCCCAATTTACAAGTCTCGTGGAACAATGGTAAGAGCACGACAGTTTTTGAAATGGTATCAAAAGGTAGCGTCATAAAGATGCTATTGTATATTTGGTATTTTGATAATACGTTTTGGTTAAATCGTGTTAATTTAGGTTCAGTATGCATAGAAATAATTGATCGTATTTACTTGATTTTAGCCCGAGTTTCTCAGGAAATCTAAAGATACCATATTTAAAATGATTCTTAAAAAGAATGAAAAAATTTGGATATTAAATTTTTGTTATGCAATATTTGTATTCACAAAGTTCAAAGACTTACTGAAATGTTATCAAGAAAGGTGGAGGGAATAGACCCGCTGAAGCCTTAGCAACCCTTATTATTAAGAAGGTGCTAAATTCTACTATATTTTTTAATTCATTAATTAAGAAATTGGATAGATAACCCAAACCAAGTGCTCATCTGCATTTGGCAAATTTCTTTATAACATTTTTCTATTAAGTACGCTTCTAAAGAGGCTTATTTGGCTTTTGGTTTAATTTTTTATTAACTCAAAAACTTAGAAAAATGAGTACACAAAATTTCGCAACCAAAGCGTTGCACGCAGGACATGATGTCACAAAGAATGGTGGAACAAGAGCTGTTCCTATTTACCAATCTACGGCTTATGTTTTCAATGATTCCGACCATGCGGCTAATCTATTTTCGCTGGCGGAACCTGGAAACATCTACAGCAGAATTAACAATCCTACTAATGACATTTTAGAACAACGCTTAGCAGCGCTTGAAGGTGGCATTGCAGCAGTAGCCACTGCATCGGGTACCTCGGCCATTGCTACGACCTTACTTACATTACTAAAGGCTGGCGATCATATCGTAGCTTCGAACAGTTTATATGGAGGCACCTATAATCTGCTCAGTGTAACCTTACCGAGACATGGCGTTACAACAACCTTTGTTGACCCTTCAGAACCAAATAGTTTTGAAAATGCCGCTCAAGAAAACACTCGTGCTTTTTTTATTGAATCTTTAGGCAACCCCAAGTTAGACGTCCTTGATATTGCTGCTATTTCCACCCAAGCCAAAGCTTATAAAGTGCCTTTAATTGTAGATAATACGGTGGCTACACCTTACTTACTTAACCCTATTTCATATGGTGCTAATATTGTTATTCATTCCCTAACCAAATATATTAATGGTAATGGCACTACCCTTGGAGGCATCATCATTGATGCTGGTACCTTTGACTGGACCAACGGAAAGTTTCCCGAATTTACTGAACCTTCACCCGGTTATCATGGTTTAGTTTACAGTGAAGCTCTAGATGCGGCAGCATTCATCGCTAAAGTAAGAATTGAAGGCCTTCGGGATTATGGTGGTGCACTGAGCCCGTTCAATGCCTTTCAAATTATCCAAGGTCTTGAAACTTTAGAGATTCGCATAAAAAAACATAGCGAAAATGCCTTGGCTCTTGCCAAGTGGCTACAGGAACAAGATGAAGTTACTTGGGTAAATTACCCAGGTCTAGACACCAGTCCATATAAATCCCTAGCGGAACACTATTTGCCAAACGGTCAAAGCGGTATTGTCACCTTTGGTGCTAAGGGAGGTTTTGATGCTGCGAAAATTATAGCCGATAAAACAGAATTGTTTTCGCTATTGGCCAATATTGGCGATACAAAATCACTTATTATTCACCCCGCCAGTACCACACACCAACAGTTAAGTGACGAGGCCCAGGAAGCAACAGGCGTAACCAAGGACTTAATTCGATTATCTGTCGGCTTAGAAAATATTGAAGACCTAAAATCCGATTTAAAAAATGCGTTTTCCATCGTTAAGCAGAGTTATCTGCTCCATAATTAATCTTTAGTGTTGTTAGTTAGTATCAGATGCCTTCAATTTGGGAGGCATCTGATTAATTACTTTTTAAAAATTGGTTTGTATGGAAAAGTTACATAACATTAAAATAGAAAATTTTAAATTCCAATCAGGTGATACTTTAGATATCGATTTAAGCTATCAAATTTTTGGACAGCCCCTAAATGATGCTCCAGTCATTCTGGTCAATCATGCATTAACGGGAAATTCCCAGGTCTGTGGGAAACATGGCTGGTGGCAAAACCTAATAGGGCCAGATAAGTGTATAGACACCAATATCTATACTGTATTGGCTTTTAATGTTCCTGGAAATGGTTATGCCCCAACCAATGACAATCAAATCAAAAACCACAAAATCATGTCAGCCAGAGATATTGCCCATATTTTTGGTATTGGGTTAGAGAAACTTAAGATTGATTGCCTATTTGCTGTTATTGGTGGTTCTGTAGGAGGTGGAATAGCTTGGGAGCTAGCCGCACTTTACCCTAAGCTCATTGAACATTTAATACCGATTGCTTCAGATTGGAAAGCTACAGATTGGCTTATTGCCAATTGCCACATTCAAGAGGCCATTTTGTTGCATTCTAGGAACCCATTAGCCGATGCCCGTATGCATGCTATGACCTTATACCGAACTCCTGAGTCATTTTCTCATAAATTTAAGAGAAGTCGCAACGATACTGGCATTTTTAATGCCGCCTCCTGGCTAAACCATCACGGCCTAAAGCTCCAAGAGCGATTTCAACTATCTGCCTATAAAATTATGAATCAGATTTTAATGACTATTGATATTACTAAGGACAGAGGTAATTTTATTGATGTAGCCTCTCAGATAAAGTCCAATATTCATATTATTGCTATAAATTCTGACTTATTCTTTAAACCGGAGGAGAATTGGTCATCCTATGTGGAACTGAAAAGCGTAAAAGAAAATGTTTGGATTCACGAATTAAAGTCCATTCATGGCCATGACGCCTTTCTCATAGAATTTGATCAACTTCAACGTTTTTTACGTCCCATATTTTCGCCCTCGAAATCTGTTAAAGCGGATATTCCGCTAATTCATAAATGTGCGTAATACATCAAAATCCCGAACTTCCGTTCGGGATTTTTTATATCTACATACAGTTTTTCATTTCTGACATGGTATGTCATGTCCTTGTCATTGGTAACTCCTTACTTTTGCCGCGTAAATAGTAAGCATCCCCTAACTGCTTATTAATTTGCTCAGAGGAGAGAAGTATTTTTTTAGTATCCTGATAAGATAGTGATTAAGATTAAGATTGGTTAATAGCGACAACCTTCTCTCCTTTAACCCTAAATTAAGAAAAGAGCGTCTTTTGACGCTCTTTTTTTATCATCTATTTTACAGTGATGGATTTCTTAATAAATTCCTCTAAAACTCTTATTTTTAATAAATTTATTTAGGTGAAAAAGTTTCAAACTCTTGGCGAGCTCATTAAGTCTTATCGCTTATATCATAATATTTCTCAATCTGATTTAGCCTCAAACTTAGACGTTGATGCCCGCTCGGTGATGCGTTGGGAAAAGAACGAAACCCTTTTAAACATGGAAAAGGAAGGGATGCTTGCAAAAGAGACCTTTATCCCATATCAAG
Organism: Winogradskyella aurantia; assembly: GCF_002266855.1. GTDB lineage: Bacteria > Bacteroidota > Bacteroidia > Flavobacteriales > Flavobacteriaceae > Winogradskyella > Winogradskyella aurantia. The sequence goes on from NZ_NGJN01000003.1 coordinate 378,043, forward strand.
TTATCAGGAATTTGAATTCCACAAATCAAATCCCCACATTCTATGATTTTGGACTGCGGAAGTATTCTCTGTCCTCTGTATCAAACGAGCTTCCAGACGCTGACTGGATAAAATCAAAAATAGACATTAGCACCGATAGGGTAAGACCTATAAAGACAAAAGAAGATCTTATTCCTATTTTAAGACATACCGAGTTACAAAATAACCCACTTAAAACAACAGATATAGAATTACTTTGGGAAGCTACTAAACACCTACCCGAGTTAAATCTCATCATGTTTGACCAATCAGGATATTACTCTGGCCACTGTATATACTTTAGTTTAAGCGAAAGAACATACCATAAAATACGAAACAGGGATTGCGAGGAGAATGAATTAACACCCAATGATCTAGTGAATTTTAAAACTCAAGATTATCCTATTTTTTACTGTCATAGCATCACTGCCGACTGCAACGAGAATTTCTTTTATATCATCGGTACAGTCTTAAAGTTTTTTAGGGACAGTTCCTTAGGAGATTATTTATATGCCCTACTCACTTCAAGACATGACTCGCATAATATGAGCGAACAGCTTGGCGTAAAAACCGTGTGGGAAGATTATGATATAAAGGAAACTTACAATTTGAGAGATGCACCTCGACTAGTGGAAGGGACATTTAATTCTTTTTTAGCTTCAGGATAGCAATAATTTCGAATTTTATATTGAAAAGATGGCCCTTTTAATACACCGTTAAGATTTGAATATTAAAACATTTAAACGTCTATTATGCAGAAACGTGTCATTATTATTGGTGGTGGTATCATAGGATTGTGTGCAGCGTATTATCTTTCTAAAGAAGGTCATTCGGTGAAGGTCATTGACCAATCGAATCTCAATAGTGGAGCATCCTATGTTAATGCAGGCTATTTATCTCCAAGTCATATCATTCCCCTTTCAGCGCCAGGCGTTATGAAAAAAGGACTGCAATGGATGTTTAGCCCAACGAGTCCTTTGTATGTTAAACCACGATTTGATCTTGATTTTATAAAATGGGCCTGGGCTTTTAATAAGTCTTGTACTGTTGAACATGTAAAGAAATCGGCCCCGCTTATCCGAGATATCACAGGCTTAAGTCAAAGGTTATTCGAAGATATCATTTCAACAGAAAAATTCTCTGCACATTATGAAAAGAAAGGGCTTCTTATGCTTTGTCAAACCCCAAAAACCTTAGAAAACGAATTAAATATGGCCGAGCTTGCAGTTGAACTCGGTTTAGAAGCAAAAGAAGTTTGCTTAGAAGGCATCAAAGAGATTGAACCTGGTGTTGCAATAAATGCTATTGGCGGTATCTATTACAAATGCGACCATCATTCAACGCCACAGGAGTTTATGAGCGATATGAAAGTTTATCTTAAAAATGCGGGAGTTACACTTCATGGAAATGAAAAAGTAGTAGACATGGAAATTCAGAATGGTGCAATAAGAACTATACAAACAAACAGTCAGCTATTTCAAGCTGATGAAATTGTTCTAGCAGCGGGTTCGTGGAGTTCCATTCTAACTAAAAAGATAGGTCTTGATCTATTATTACAAGCAGGAAAAGGTTACCGCATTGACACGGAAATAGAAACCCAAATCAGTATCCCAGCGATTTTGGCCGAAGCCAAGGCAGCTGTAACTCCAATGAACGGATTTACCCGATTTGCTGGTACCATGGAGATTGCAGGCATAAATCATAACATTAATAGGGCGCGTGTTGAGGCTATTGCAAGTGCCGCTAACCGGTATTATCCTAACATCAATCTTTCTCACGAAGAAAAAGGAAACGCTGCTTGCGGCTTGCGTCCTCTTTCTCCTGATGGACTACCCTACATCGGCAAGTCCAATAAATGTAAAAATCTCACCATCGCTGCAGGTCATGCCATGATGGGTTGGAGCATGGGAACAGCGACAGGTCTATTGGTCTCTGAGATTATTTCAGATAAAAGACCCTCTTTAGAATTAAATCAATTTCATCCAGATAGACGCTTTTAACGATGTGCTTTGAATAAATCAGCATCTATTATCTTTAACGTCTTAAAAAAGCTATAATCTTATAACAGATGCAAAACAAGCAAAATGAGAAATTCATGACAGCTGCCGTAGAAGCTGCTTTAGAGGGTATGCGCAATAATGAAGGTGGTCCCTTTGGTTGCGTTGTAGTAAAGGATGGAAAAATTATCGGCAAAGGAAATAATAAGGTCACTTCATCCAACGATCCAACGGCACATGCCGAAATCATTGCCATTAGAGCAGCCTGTACACATCTTAAATCCTTTCAATTGGAAGGTTGCGAAATTTACACGAGTTGTGAACCATGCCCCATGTGTCTAGGCGCTATATATTGGGCTAGGCCAGAAAAAGTTTATTACGGTAGCAACCAAAGTGATGCCGCTAAAATTGGGTTTGACGATGCTTTTATTTACAAAGAAATAGCGCTTCCGGGTGATTCTCGCACTATTCCTTTTATTCAAGTTGGACGGAATATCGCCATAAAAACCTTTGAGGAATGGGATATCAAAGAAGATAAAATAGAATATTGAATTAGTGTTCATTCGACATTTTATCCTTAACTCTTAATTGTTTTCAGATTTATGATAATTTTCTGTAATCTTTAAGAATTGTCTTCGACAAAATATAGTATATTGAAAATTCGTACAATCCATAAACTATTTTATCATGACTAAAACCTATTACGATCCATCAGACCTGAAAAAATTTGGTAAAATCTCAGAATGGAATGAAGAACTGGGTGCCAAATTTTTCGATTATTATGGTAAGGTGTTCGAAGAAGGTCATTTAACCGCAAGAGAAAAATCCTTAATTGCGCTTGCCGTAGCACATACTATCCAATGCCCATATTGTATTGATGCCTATACAGGTGATGGCTTACAACGAGGTATAACCAAGGAGGAAATGATGGAGGCCCTACACGTAGCTGGAGCCATTAGAGGAGGTGCATCTCTAGTGCATGGTGTGCAAATGATGAATAAAGTTAATAAGCTTGAAATGTAAATTAAGAATTGGATTTCCGGTTCTTAAAGATTCTATGAAAAAGACAATTATTTAATGGCAACAAAGTCCCTTTTAAAACGCGAAAGTGAACTAGCAAACAAAAATCGACAGCTCGAAATTTTATCCAACGGTATTTTCCAGAGTGGTGAACTGCCTAAGTTTAAAGATAAAATTTCAGAGACTAATCAATTTCCGTTAAAAGCAAGAAAACTTGAAATATTACAGATTAATGTTGGCTACATGTGTAACCAAGTCTGTGAACATTGTCATGTAGATGCAGGTCCAGACCGAAAGGAAATTATGACGCGCAAAACCATGATGCAGTGTTTGGAAGTAATCAAAAACACAGGAGCACATACTTTAGATTTAACTGGTGGCGCACCAGAGATGAATCCCGACTTTAGATGGTTTGTTGAAGAAGCGTCAAAAGCTGGTATCAAAGATTTTATTGTACGTTCAAATCTGACGATTATTCGAGCCAACAAGAAATTTCACGATTTACCCGAATTTTTTAAAAAACACAATGTGCATGTGGTCAGCTCGATGCCACATTGGACTCGTGGCAAAACAGACAAGCAACGAGGCGATGGTGTGTTTGACAAATCCATTCAGGCCCTCAAAGACCTTAATGCTATTGGGTATGGCATACCAGATAGTAACCTTAGACTAGATTTGGTTTATAATCCTTCAGGTGCATTTTTACCAGGCGATCAAGTCGCTTTGGAAAAGGATTTCAAAAAAGCCCTTTTGGACGATTTCGGTATACATTTTCACAATCTTTTTGCCATAACTAATCTTCCCATAAGTAGATTTTTGGATTATTTGATTGCCTCGGAAAATTATGAAGATTACATGTATGCTTTGGTTGAAGCCTACAATCCGGTAGCAGTTGCAAATGTGATGTGCACCAATACCCTATCTGTTAGTTGGGATGGTTATTTGTACGACTGTGATTTTAATCAAATGCTAGAACTACCCGTCAATAGCAAGGTTAAGCATATTTCAGATTATAATGAAGAATTACTGGAAGGTCGTGAGATTGTTATTTCCCAACACTGTTATGGTTGCACCGCTGGGGCAGGTAGTAGTTGCCAAGGCTCAGTGGCTTAAAAAATTATAGTCTTTGATGATTCGATTAACATATACCGTAACGCCATTAGAACTTCAGATTCCCTTTAGGAATTTATTAGCGATGCTATTACTGTTCCTTAATGTAAACGTTTATGGTCAAGAAACAATTTCTGAAATACTTAAACAATATAATGATCAAAGTGTTCCTTATATTTCGACTGAAGAATTATCAAAATTAGATTCCGAAGTTATTCTTCTCGATGCAAGGGAGTTTAAGGAATTCAATGTAAGCCATCTTAAAAATGCAATACATGTAGGTTATGATGACTTTAATTTGGATAAAACAACTGCTCAATTGGCTAAGAAGACTTCGCAAATAGTAGTTTACTGCTCTGTAGGCGTCCGTTCTGAAGATATTGCTGAAAAGCTCAAAAATGCTGGATTCAACAACGTTTACAATTTATATGGCGGTATTTTTGAATGGAAAAACAATGGATTACCGGTTTACAATTCGAAGAACTATGAAACGGATAGAGTTCATGCATATTCAAAAAAATGGGGCAAATGGTTACTGAAAGGCACTAAGGTATATGAGTAAAGCATTAATTATTGTATTTGTAAAAAATATTGAGTTAGGTGAAGTTAAGACAAGACTGGCAAAAACTATAGGAGATTATGGTGCCTTTGAAGTGTATTCACAATTGGTAGGGCTAACGGAAAATATTACAACTCAACTTGACATTGATAAGCATATTTATTTTTCCAAAACTATTGAAGACAACTATTGGCCTAAAGAACTTAAGACCATTCAAAGAGGCAAGGATTTAGGTGAACGCATGCAAAACGCTTTTAAAGATGCTTTTCACTCCGGCTATGACCGCGTTGTTTTAATAGGTTCTGATTTACCCGATTTAAAAACAAGTCATATTTTGAAAAGCATTGAAGCCTTATCACATAAGGACGTTGTTTTTGGTCCTGCCGTAGATGGTGGTTATTATTTAATTGGTCTTAACAAAATAATTCCCCAAATTTTTAACGATAAACCATGGAGTCAATCGCAATTATTAAATGAGACCTTACAGGAATTAGACGAACTTGGCTATACTACGGCTATGTTAGAGCCATTAAATGATATTGACACCTATGAGGACTTAGTCGCTTCGGAATTTTACAAATCCAATAGCAAACTACAACAAAAGATACAACAACTGAATGATTAAAAATATTACAGAAAGCACAGAATATCTTAAAGAAAAAGGCTTTGACAAGCCTGAGATAGGTATTATTTTAGGCACAGGACTTGGTCAGCTTATCGATGCTATTGATATTCAGGTTAAGGCAAGTTACAACCACATACCAAACTTTCCCACCGCAACGGTAGAGTTTCACAAAGGAAAACTGATATATGGCACTTTGAAAGGAAAAAAAGTTGTGGTGATGCAAGGTCGATTTCACGTTTATGAGGGCTACTCGTTACAAGATGTTACTTTTCCAGTTCGGATAATGGAGAAATTAGGAATTACAACCTTACTGGTATCCAACGCTGCGGGAGCTATCAATTTAAATTTTAAAAAAGGTGAATTGATGCTTATTGACGACCATATTAATTTACAAGGCAGCTCTCCCCTTGCCTTTAAGGGTGTTGCAGAGTTGGGAACCCGCTTTACGGATATGAGCGCACCTTACAACGCAGAAATCAATGCTAAATTTGTAGCTATTGCCAAAGCCAATAACATTAAACTCCATAAAGGTGTTTACGCCAGTGTTGTTGGGCCACAATTAGAAACACGAGCGGAATACCGTATGCTGAGAACCATAGGTGCTGATGCGGTTGGTATGAGTACCGTTCCAGAAATCATTGTTGCTAATCATTTGGGACTAAAAGCAGCGGCAGTATCCGTTTTAACTGATGAGTGCGACCCAGACAACTTAAAGCCCGTAAATATTGATGACATTATTACCATGGCAGCAAAGGCCGAACCCCATATGATTACCCTTTTCAAAGAACTTATAAAGACCTTATAACATGAGCTATTTAGACACGACGCACAATGTCTACAAAGAAGCAGCCTTAAAACCAGATGTTGGCTTGTGCTGTACCACAAATCCTATATGGGAACTACCTGGCTTGAAGATTCCAAAAATTATGCAAGAGATGAATTACGGATGTGGGTCCACAGTTCATGCGCGTGATTTAACCAATAGTCCTAAAATATTATATGTTGGTGTAGGGGGTGGCATGGAGCTATTACAGTTTGCATATTTCAGCCGACAAAAAAGCGGAGTTATTGGCGTGGATGTTGTTGAAGAAATGCTTGAAGCGTCTAGGAAAAATTTCAAAGAAGCTGAGGCCTTAAATCATTGGTTTAAATCAGATTTTGTAGATCTTAAAAAAGGTGATGCTATGCGCTTGCCTGTTGCCGATAACAGCGTGGATGTAGCCGCACAAAATTGCTTATTCAATATTTTTAAGGAAGATGACTTGAAACAAGCCATTGCTGAAATGTATAGGGTTTTAAAACCTCATGGACGTTTGGTAATGAGCGATCCAACCTGTGAGCAACCCATAAATGACACCCTTAGGAATGACGAAAGATTACGAGCCTTATGTCTCAGTGGTAGTTTACCTATTGCAGCCTATGTAAAAGTCTTAACTGACGCTGGATTTGGAACAATAGAAATAAGAGCACGTAAACCCTACAGGATTTTAGACCCAAAACACTATCCTACTGAAGAATTGATTTATATTGAATCTATTGAAGTTGCTGCCATAAAAGACCCAAAACCAAGCGATGGGCCGTGTATTTTTACAGGTAAGGCGGCTATTTATTATGGTAAAGAGGACTATTTTGACGATAAGGCCGGACATATTTTACTGAAAAATCAACCTTTGGCCATTTGCGATAAAACAGCAAAGGCGTTGGCAAATTTAAATAGAGATGATATTTTCATTTCGGAATCCACTTACCATTACGATGGTGGTGGCTGTTGTTAAATTGTATTCAACTTTAACAAAATTGCCAGCTGCGTAAGTTGTATTACTAATTCAGGACTAAGTTGAGGTAATTACAATTAGCCTTTAAAGAAAAATGAAATTCTTTTTAACTCTATTTATAGCCCTTTACAGTGTAAGTGTTTATGCTCAACCGGACCATAGTCTTTGGAATAATTTCCTTAAAACACATGTGTCTCCGAATGGCAATGTAGACTACAATAGCATTCAAAATAGTTCGACAGGGTTAGAAACTTACATTTCAACACTTCTAGAGAATGCGCCTACAGAAAATTGGTCTAAACAAGAAAAACTAGCCTATTGGATAAATGCCTATAATGCTTTAACCATTGATTTGATATTAAGGTATTACCCCATAAACAGTATTAAAGATATTAAAAAACCCTGGGACCAAAGCTTGTGGCAATTTGGAGACACTTGGTATAGTCTTAATGATATTGAGCACAAAATCTTACGCAATTTAAATGAGCCACGTATTCATTTTGCCATTGTCTGTGCTTCTGTTTCCTGTCCAAAACTCCAAAACACGGCGTTCGTTGCTGATAAGCTTGAAGCACAATTGACCAATGCAACAAAAGCATTTTTAGCAGATTCTTCAAAAAACAAAATTTCAAAAGATCGTTTAGAATTATCGAAAATTTTTAGATGGTTTGCCAAAGATTTTAGGACCGAAGACAGTCTAATTGATTTTATAAATCGATATACTGACGTTAGCATTCTTAAAGATGCCAAAATCTCATATTTGGATTATAATTGGGATTTAAATGAATAATATTTCTATTATTATTCCCATACTCAATGAAGAAGATTTTATAGGGCAACTCCTTAGCCACCTTATTAAAAATAGTTCAAAACAAAATATAGCCGATATCATCGTTGTAGATGGTGGTAGTACTGATGGCTCTCAAAATATTGTTGAAACCTTTGAAAAGGTTACTTTAATTCATTCAGGTAAAGGGAGAGCGAAACAGATGAATCTCGGAGCGAAACACGCCAGTGGAAGCATTCTATATTTTTTGCATGCTGATGCCTTTCCTCCAATGGACTTTGACAAACTCATAATAGATAAGGTTGAAAAAGGTCATAAGGCAGGTTGCTTTAGAATGGAGTTTGACAGCGAGCATTGGTGGTTACGCTTGGCCAGTTGGCTTACGCAATTTAACTGGAGACCTTGCCGAGGAGGTGATCAAAGTCAATTTATTACAAAAAACTTATTTGAAGACATCGGCGGATATGACGAAGACTACATCATCTACGAAGACAATATCCTTATAAACGAATTGTACAAGCGACAACAATTTGTGGTTATTAATCAAAAGATAAAAACCTCAGCACGACTGTACAAAAAGGTGGGTATTTGGAGACTGCAATATCACTTTTGGGCTATTTACCTCAAACGCTGGTTTGGTGCTACTGCAGAGGAGCTCCTAGCCTATTATAGAAAGCATATTGCATCATAAAACATGTTGTTTATCTTTAGGGAAATGAAACCCTTAGAATTAGCCTTTATTATTTTTTTGTCTATTGGAGCCATCCAAGGTTTAATTTATGGTATCATTTTATGGTTTAATAAAAATCCAAATAAAACAGCAAACCAATTTCTAGCTGCCATTCTTTTCTTTTTTTCTTATAGATTAGTTGTTGAAATCCTTAAACTTTTTGGATTAGGTTATTATGATGTATTTTATCATATTTTCTTAGAGTTTAATTGGATTTACGGTGCCTTAATCTATTTTTTTGTTAAAGCTTATACAAGCCCACAATTCAAGTTGAGAATAAATAGAGATTGGATTCATTTTCTACCAGTTTGCGCTGAATTCTTATGGAGCAATTTTATTAAAACACAAAATTTTTATTGGGATGGAACCAGAGAGAGCCTGTCGTGGCTAGGCTATTGGGGCTATGTGGTTTGGATGCAATACCCTACCCAATATGTCATCACTGCAGCCTTGGTTATTATTTATATAAGAAAATCTGAACAAATTATTAGGACCAAAGATTTTGAGACTTATGAAATTATTGAACATAAAACAAAATGGATCAGCCGGATCCTAAGCATTTTGAAATGGTATGCCTTTATCATTTTAGCCGTTGTTCTGATTGATTATTTGTTTTTTGATTATGCATTCAACAGGTCTTATCACTATCCAATTCTTATTGGAATGGCCTTAATCACCTACTGGTTGGGCCTTGAAGGATTTAATAAAAAACAAGATATTATTATCGAATACAAGACCATACTAGACGATAAAGACAGAATACAATTACAGTCCATTGCCAAAAAATTGAGAAGGGCGATGGTGGAAGATAAGACTTTCAAAAATCAGGAATTAACGCTAAAGACATTGTCCGAAAGCATTGATGAAAAATCCTATCTTGTGACAAAATGCCTGAATTTAATATTTAAACAGAAGTTCAACGACTTTGTAAATACATATAGAATCAATGAACTTAAATTATTGCTTAACGCTCCCGAAAACAGCAACTACACTCTTCTAAGCCTAGCTTTTGAAGCCGGTTTCAATTCAAAGGCCTCTTTTAATAGAGCGGTAAAAAAACTAACCGGAAAATCCCCTAGCCACTTAAAACCTTAATCTTCGAAGGTTCAATTTTTTAATTGATACTATTAGTGCAATTAAATAGGTCTCAATCATCAAATTGAGACGATTTGTAACCTATAGTTATTCATATTTGCTGTGACTAATTAAAATGACAGATGAAACAGCACGTAACTTTTATTCTTGTCCTTGTACTATATCAGTTAAACGGTCAAGCAAATTATGGAATTCCGCCACAGAATAGTCTACCGGAAAAATTAAAGGATTTGACTGTTGCAATAGAGGTGATGCATTTTCCGAAAGAGAACGACCCAATAAAAATAGGAGACTCCTATTATTGGAAACATGCCACTGCAATATTATGTAAAAGCAATGAAATTACTATTACTGAATTTGGTGCTTATTTGTTTTTCAACGACAAATGGAACTTAAGAAAAACGTATGGTCTCAAAGATCTTGACAAAAATTTTGGAACCAAAAAACAAGTTATGCAACAAGGCCAACCATATGTTTGGGCCGATAATTGGCGTGTTGAAAAACAACTCTTTGGAGGATGGGCAATGTGGTATTTCATTGGCCGTACACCAAATGGCAATACCGTATGCGGTTACGCTTCAATTAACACTACCTCTAACCTATTAAATTAAAACCAATGAAAACTATTCATTTATATGCTATACTGCTTTTACTGTGTTTTTCAACACAGATATTTTCTCAAACCAAATCAATTAGCTTAGATAACAGTGATTTAAAATGGACTGGCAAAGCTGCTTTTTCTACTTACGCCCTTACAGGTAATCTGGCCTTTAAACATGGTGAGGTAACCATTAAAAACGATTCAATTATTGATTTAGTAATTTCAGTAGACATGACCAGCCTTGAGCATGAGAACAAAACCCTAAAGTCTCATCTTAGAAGTGAAGATTTTTTTGAAGTTAAAACCTATAGAACTGCAACTTTCAAACTGTCACAATCCTCAAAAATCGGAAATGGGCCGTTTGAGGTGGTTGGTTATTTAACGATAAAGGACATTACAAAACTAAAAAAGTTTAGTGTCGCCCTAAATAATGACTATTCCATCCTATCATTTAACATAGGAATAGATCGCACTGAATATGTTGTTACCTTTAACTCGCCCAGTTTCTATGAAAAACTAAAAGAGGATGCTATTGCAGATATATTTAATCTAGCTGGGAGTATTGAATTTCATTAATTCTTCGTTTATATTTTTGAAATCCAAACTCTTATCTACATGTTAAACTTAAGATAAATCTTACTTAATAAAATTTTAAAATAAAGTATTGGATAGAAACAAAATTATACTTTGGTATTAAAATCAATCAGTATGCGAACAAACCTTATAACCTTATTCTTATTTTGTCTGACTATTTTTACTGTAAATAGTCAAACTACATTTTCATCAAAAGTCTTAGATGCTAAAACTAACCAACCCATTCCTTATGCCAACATTCAATTTAACTCAAACACTGGTGTAATTTCCAATGATAACGGAGAATACAGCATCACTATTACCAGGTCAATCACATCATCAGATTCTTTAGTTATAAGCTGTTTGGGTTATGAAAAAACCAGCCTTCCCCTTTTAAATTTTACTAACGAAATTACCTATCTAAAACCACAAGTCGTGGATTTAGATGAAGTCCTGTTAACAAACAAAAACTACAGTATTGAGGAAATTTTAGAGAAAATTAAAGTTGGATTTGAAACCAACTATGACGAAGATTATGCCAAACGCAAATTGTTCTTTAGAGAGTCCAATTACAGCACAATTGACAAATCAGAGGTAATTATAAATAAATCTACCATACCAGAAATTAATCAAGGGTTGATTGATAGCCTATTGAATGATGTTCCTAAAAACAATGGCAACCACACTGAACTACTAGGAGAACTCTACGGCAAATTTGCACCACAAAGCCAACAGAAAATGAATATCCTCAAAGCATGTCAATTGCAAGATGAAGCTAGTGAGGTTAATTTAGAGAATTACGAAAAGCGCTTCAATGACATTTTTAAGAAATACGTAAAACGCGATTCCTATTTTAAGATAAAGTCAGGTTGGTTTAGCACAAAAGAGGAAATAGACTCCAGTCTGTATGGTGACGAGCAACCAAACAAAAAGGAGCAGGAAATGACCGAAGAGCTCATGGCAGAAAAAAGAAAAAAGGATTCGCTTAGAAAAGCAGGCTTCTTAAATTATAGAAAGCAAATGATTCATAGGCTAGAAAATGACCATTTTGTTAGTGAAGAAGACGAGCTCAACTTTATTCACAAGTCTAAGCGTTACGATTTTGAAATTAAGGATTATGCCTTTATGGATGATATGTTTGTCTATGTTATCACCTTTGAACCCAAACGAAGTGAAGATTTTAAAGGTACTATGTACGTCAATGCGGAAGATTTTGCCATCGTAAGGGTTGATTATGAAAATGTCAATCCTTTGCGAAATTTCAGGTTACTAGGGATCTCAATGCAACAATACTTAAAACAAGGGACTATTATTTTTCATAAAAATGGGAATGATAGATACTCGATAAAATATATGGATGAAAGATTTGGCCAACGGGTCGGTATCAAACGACCTATCAAAGTAATTGAAAAAAATAAAAATGTTAGAGGAAGACGCCAACAAAATATGGTAAAAGGCGATATTGACTTTATTGTTAGTACTATTGAAAAGACAGAACTTATTGTCTTTGAAACCAAGGCCTTAACCGAAGTTGATTTCAATGATTTTAAAGAAAAGCCCAATGTATTGCCGGAATACCTTAAGCAATACGACCCAGAATTTTGGAAAGGCTATAACATTATAGAACCCAACCAGGCTATTAAGGAATTTAAGGCTTTGGAAATAGATTAAATCTTGTGTTATTTATTTCTCCCCATTTCGTGAGGGTAAAGATGCATCACCGTATCACTTTGAAACACCTTTTTGGATATTATATCCATGGCAGATAATTTACCAGTAAAAGCGGCACCCGTATCCAAATTATAAACATTAGCAGCCTTCATGGGTGTATCTTCTTGATAGTAAAGTGTTGGGGTATGTCCAATATAAATTTCTGTGTAGTGGATTAAGCGTTTGGGATATAGATCTGAACTTGGTTGAATGCGCCTATCCATGGTCAAGGCCATTTCCCATAATGTTCTATCATAATACAAGGTTTCTTTATGAATCTCGTGTTCCACGCCATGCATGGAGGTAAACCCAGCATGTAAAAAGAGACGTTTATCATCATCTATATGGTATAAGGGCATAGCCTCAAAAAACTCGAGGTGTCGATTTTTTTCAAAATCCGTAAAACCCGTATAACTCTCTATGGTCTCTTCACCACCATGTTTTAACCAGATAGGATTAGCGGTACCATCATTTAACCAATCCTCACACCAAACATCATGATTGCCCTTTATAAAAACGCAGTCATTTGTTTTAGATAATTCAATTAAGCGCGAAATAACCTGAGCCGATTCACTCCAACCATCTACATAATCTCCTAAAAAAATAAGCATATCATCTTCAGATAGCCTCACCGTTTCAAGAAGTTGCTCAAGGGCTCTTAAACCTCCATGTATATCACCAATAACAAGGGTTCGCATTAAATTTCGATTTAAATCAAAGATAAAGATTCTGAATTGATTACTTAAATTAAAGCTATACCCTTAGAAATATTGACCTATACCAAAAACAATGCCGTTATTTGCTTTTTTTCCAAAACTAAAACCGTAATCTATGCGAAAGACCGCATTAAAAATACGCTTATGGATAAAACGAACACCTAATCCTGAAAACAACGCTGCATTTTCTCCAGTAAATAAATCCCCAAATACACCTCCAGGGTCTTGCCAAGTACCAGCATCTATAAAAGCATTACCTTGAAAGGCAAACCAACCCTTTTCATAGAGTGTATAGCGATACTCTGTATTTAAGACAACAGAGGCGGTACCTCTATCTACCACATTACCAACACCTCTTATATTCAACTGATTATCTAAAGCAAAAGGCGCAAAAGGAGTGATGTCATTAGTGGCATAACCTAAACGTAGCCTATTGGCCCAGTTACCTCTACTTCCAATCCGTTTAAAGTATTCAAAATCATTTCTACCAATAAAAAAATTCCGCAATAAATCATTGTCCCCTTTGGAGTTAATTGTGAAACCGTAGCTAAATACACTTCTTAATCCATCGACGTATTGATACTCGTTGGTGATATTATTATATTCATATTCACCTACTACGGAGATGCGCTCAACACCTAAATTTTCAGGAATTTCTTGGGGTAATTCCCCATTTAGAAAACTGTAATCTTCGTTAGCAAGGTTTAATCCAAGTTGGAAACGATTATGAAAATTGAGTTCATAAAAAACACGAAACTCAAAGGCCTTACTATCAAATTTGTAATTAACATCTCGCCCATCTTCAAAAAAAATAGGCTCTTGAAGAACATTATTTTGATAATTTACCCCAATTCCCCATTTACGAGTAATGAGATTTGGAGCTTCCCAGAAAAACCCATACGAATCAAATACATTTCTACTATAAAAGCCACCTATAATCTGATTTTGTCCCAATAAGTTAAAATCAAATAGTGAGGTTCGATAGGCAATATTGTCATTTACATCCTGAGACACGTTTAATCCAGGGATTATGGCAAAATTCTCCACTACTGTATAGATGAGTTTATAGTGCTCGTCATCTATCGGTTTTAGCTTAAAGGAAGCACTTGCTACTGAAGGTAACAAGCGAAATCGCCTTACATCAGAATCCAAGCGCACCGAATCTAATGCACTGCCTTCCTTCACAAATGCCAAACGCTTTAAAAAGCTAGTTCTTGTACGTTTGTTACCTTCAATCTCAATTTGTGAGATAATTGGATGTTGTGCAAAACCAAAACAGCCTAAGACAAGCACTAGAGCGAAAAGTGCTAACTTGTTATTCATATTAAATTCCCTAAACCTTCATCATTGCGATTTCAGGCTATGATTATCGATTTTTCTTCCTTCAACATTAGACGCACCAATGAATGAAGCATTACACTACTTAAGGAATAATTACTGAATCGTCGAAATTTATATAGTTTAAGGGGAGTATTTACTATAATGGGTCCTGAGAATATCCTCAGCAGGTTTGTTCTGCGGTGTAAACATAAAATTATCCTCACCACCGACTTCGTCGTGTTTGTGAAACCACTTCCATACAAAGCCACCTGCAAACCAGTCTTCATCCCAAAAAGTATCATGAATAGCCTTTAAGGCATTGTTTTGAGCTTCGAGATTAACGCTTGTCATATTGCGGTCAAAGACCCAAGGTTGTCTAGCTGAATGATCCACGCTTCTGTAGCCGTACTCCGTAAAAAGAATAGGCCTGTCGTTATCTTTAGAAATACGCTTAATAGTTGGTTTATAATTTTTCCAACCTTTCATGCACATCTCATAGGAGGGCGTCTTTGCTTCACTTATAGGAAAGTAAGCATCAATCCCTATAAAATCTAGTTGATCCCAAAAAGGTGTACGTTGATATTCATTCCAATTGGCGGCATAAGTTAATTTGCCATTGTAAATTGTTCTTATTTTTTTAATTAGTCCAGTCCAGTAAGCCGGCCTATATTTTACGAACAATTCCAACTCTGTACCGATACAGAAGATATCCGCGTCAATTTCTTCGGCTAAATCTGCATATTCTAAAATAAAATCGGAGTACGACGCTTCCAGTTTCTTCCAATCGGCTTCACTGGCCATCATTATCTCCCCAGTAAATTCCCCGCGCCAAACCCAAATCTGAGGTTTAAGCATAATCTTGATATGGGCTTTTCTCAGTTCTAGGGCATACTGCTTGGCTCCTAGTCGTGTTTCCCCAAACCATTGTCTATCGGTATTATGAAGGATTTCCGGATTGTCCAAACGCCTAATAAACCCAAATGGCATTATTGCCGCAAAGTTACTATTCACCTGCGTAACAGGGATTACATGTGTACTATCAATGGGGCTCCTTGACGCTACAAAACTAACTCCATTTATCTTTTCAGGTTTATAAGACGCAGCAGCACAACTTATAAATAGCAAGGTTAAAAGACTATAGATTATATACCGCATACCTAGAAATAATTCTTAAATTTAAAGAAATTCAGACTACTGCCTTAAGGTTTTAACATAACCTTCGACCTATGCTTTAGACTATCAATCGAAATCAACATGGAACACATCGTTATTATCGGTAACGGCATCTCTGGAGTTACACTTGCACGGCACCTTAGAAAACTGTCAGACAAAAAGATTACTCTAATTTCAGCGGAAACAGATTATTTCTTTTCTCGTACGGCGTTAATGTATGTGTACATGGGACATATGAAATTTGAACATACCCAACCTTATGAAAATTGGTTCTGGCGCAAAAACAGAATAGACCTCAAAAAAGGGTATGTTAAACAAGTGGATACCAATACTAAATCCTTGCAATTTGAAAATGGCGACTCATTTTCTTACGATAAATTGGTAATCGCCACTGGAAGCAAACCGAATAAATTTGCTTGGCCAGGCCAAGATTTGGCTGGTGTAATGGGTATGTATCACAAACAAGATCTAGAAAACCTAGAAAAACATGCACCAAATAACACCGTATGTAAACGTGCTGTTATTGTGGGTGGTGGATTAATTGGTATAGAGTTAGCAGAAATGTTAAGTTCTAGAAGTATTCCCGTCACATTTCTAGTCAGGGAATCTAGTTTTTGGAATGGCGTTTTACCAGAAGGCGAAAGTGAAATGATAAATAGACATATACAAAATCATCATATTGATTTGAGATTATCCACCAACCTTAAAGAAATAAAATCCGATGGAAATGGAAAGGTAAAGTCTATCATTATAGAGGAAACAGAGGAGGAAATTCCTTGTCATATTGTTGGTCTAACCGCTGGTGTGTCTCCGAATATCGATTTTTTGAAAGATTCGGGGATTGACTCAGGCAAAGGCGTTAAAGTTAACCGTTATCTAGAAACAAATATAAAAGACGTGTATGCTATTGGAGATTGTGCTGAGCAGCGTGAACCTATCGGTAACAGAAGACCCATTGAAGCTGTTTGGTATACAGGACGCATGATGGGAGAAACTTTGGCACAAACGCTTTGTGGAAATCGAAGACAATATAATCCAGGTCATTGGTTCAACTCTGCAAAATTCTTTGACATAGAATATCAAACATATGGTTGGGTACACAGCACTAAAGGTAAACCAAGGTATGAAAGACATTTTCATTGGAAACATGAAGACGATACTAAGTGCATTACTGTTGCTTATCACAAGGACAATAATCTATTTTTAGGTATCAATACCTTTGGAATCCGGATGCGCCATGAAACCTTTGACCAATGGCTTACAGAAGGTCGTGATGTTGATTATGTGATGCAGCATTTGGCTACCGCAAATTTTGACCCCGAGTTTTATTCAAAATATGAAAAGGAAATCGTAGCGGCTTATAACAAAACATTACAAATCGCATAACATGAGCAATAAACTAAATCAAAGTATGTCTCTTGCAAAGCCAGATGCTTTAGATATAAATAATAAGCAAAAGCTGGCCATAATTATAGGTGTTGCCGGACTTTTTATTCTTGTCTTAGCTTTGTTCAATGTTAATTTTCCGAATGAAGCCTTCTTTCTTTTGCTCTCTCTGGCCTTAATCGTTCTTGGGACAGCTATATTTTCAAGGGAAGCATATCTCAATAAGCCTGAAGGCATTAAAAATGACGGTACTTGGTTTAAGTCTATTTCGTCACGAGGTCTTTGGGGTTGGGTTCTTGGCTTAGTACTTACTGGATTTTATATTGTTCTCTATTTTTATCCTAAATATTTAGGCCTAGGCCTTAACGGTGGAGCAAATACAGGTTTAATTAGTTTATTCGACCCTTTGAGCCAATTGCTCAGTGGCCGAAATGCTAGCCAATGGTTTGTTTATGGCACCCTATATACTTTAGCCATTCTCGCTTTTGGTCTTAAATTCTTACTCAAATACAGGCATAATCGATATCAACAATGGCGTACCGCTTCTGTAATGCTCTTTCAATTGGGCTTTGCTTTTTTGATTCCAGAATTTATGTACGTGATGAACAATGACCTGCCTTATTATGATTTAAAAAGTATCTGGCCACTAAACTATTATCTCTTTGATGAATGGTCTGTGAAAGCCTTTTTATCCACTGGTAATATTGGTCTTGCGCTGTTATTATTTGGCATACTTTCAATTTTTATAATAACACCTATTCTTACGTACAAATACGGTAAACGCTGGTACTGCTCTTGGGTGTGCGGTTGTGGTGGCCTTGCTGAAACTGCCGGAGACGCTTTTAGGCATTTGTCATCAAAAAAACTATATGCCTGGCGGATAGAGCGCTGGTTGATTCATTTTGTATTAGTGTTTTCGGTGGTCATGACAACCGCTGTGGTTTATTCCTATTTGGGGTATAACAGCAATGAATTTTGGTTAACACGGGGTGTATTCATTTCCCTTGTCATTGGGTTCTTGATACTTGTATTTTTGGGTGTCATGCTATTTAAACGACATGAGCTCGCCAAAGACGCAACTTACGGTGCCATTGGATTCTTTATAGTTATAGCACTTTTAATCATTTTACATTTTACGGGTTCTACGGAGAAATTATTCTACATTAAACCAAGCGCCTTACGCTCTGCCTATGGCATTTATATTGGGTCTATTTTCTCTGGTGTTATAGGTACAGGGTTTTACCCCATTTTTGGGAATAGGGTCTGGTGTCGCTTTGGATGTCCCATGGCTGCCATTTTAGGTTTTCAGCAGCGTTTATTTTCAAAATTTAGAATTACCACCAATGGCGGACAATGTATTTCTTGCGGTAACTGCTCAACCTATTGTGAAATGGGTATCGATGTTCGCGCTTATGCGCAGAGCGGCGAAAATATTGTGCGCTCTAGTTGCGTGGGTTGTGGCATTTGTGCCGCTGTTTGTCCGAGAGGTGTTCTAAAATTGGAAAATGACAGTATGAAAGGTCGTATTAATTCTAAGGAGATATTATTGGGCAATGATGTTGATTTGATGAAATTGGTCAATAAGGATTAAGAAGTTGTATTTTTGCAGCCTTAATTTGTTTTAATGCCACTAATAAAAGTCATTATCCCTGCTTATAATGAGGAACGCTCCATTGCCCATGTCATAAATGACATTCCTGATATGGTTGATGAAGTCATCGTTGTAAGCAATAATTCTACCGATAGCACTGAAATTGAAGCTAAAAAAGCAGGGGCAACAGTTTTAGTAGAATCCCAAAAAGGTTACGGTTATGCTTGTCTAAAAGGCATGGATTATATTTCCAAATCAAAGGAAAAACCCGATATCATAGTTTTTTTGGATGGTGATTATAGCGATTATCCTGAAGAACTGACAAAACTAGTGCAACCCATAACTGAAGATAGTCTCGACTTTGTTTTAGGGTCACGTGTTAAAGAACTCAGGGAAAACGGTTCTATGACATTTCCGCAAATTTTCGGCAATTGGTTAGCTACCAACTTAATGCGTATTTTTTTTGGTTCCCGTTTTACTGACCTTGGACCATTTAGGGCTATAAAATACAACAAACTTCTGGGCCTTAATATGGAAGACAAAACCTATGGATGGACGGTTGAAATGCAGCTAAAGGTTATCAAACAGAAGTTATCTTATACTGAAATTCCCGTTAGGTACAGAAACAGAATAGGCGTCTCAAAAGTTTCAGGTACGGTAAAAGGTGCTATATTTGCTGGCGTTAAAATCCTATATTGGATTTTTAAATACAGTCTTAAGTAATGCTTATAGAATCAATCATTATAGTTATCTATACGATTGCCATTGTGCTCATTTTCTTGTATGCATTGGCACAGATGAATTTATTGATTAATTACTTGTCCTCGAAAAAGCATAGAGAAGACTGTGAGAAGTTTGACTTAAACAATCCTAAAGAGGTCCCTTTTGTTACTATTCAATTACCCGTATTCAACGAGCTTTATGTTATGGAACGCCTATTGGATAATATTGCCTTAATAGAATATCCTAAAGATAAACTTGAGATTCAAGTGTTAGACGATTCTACAGATGAATCGCTGGTATCAACCAAGGCACATGTTGAACAATTGGCAGACACCGGGCTCAACATAAAACACATTACGAGGACAAATAGAACAGGCTACAAGGCAGGCGCATTAAAAGAAGGTCTTAAAACGGCAAAGGGTGAATTCATAGCCATTTTTGATGCCGATTTTCTTCCTCGCCCTAATTGGTTAAAACGGACAATACCATATTTTAAAAACGACAAGGTTGGCGTCGTTCAGACGCGTTGGGGCCATATCAACAGAGATTATTCTCTTTTAACAAGAATACAAGCCTTTGCCTTAGATGCCCATTTCACCTTAGAACAAGTAGGAAGAAATAGCAAAGGACACTTTATAAACTTTAATGGTACTGCTGGCATATGGCGAAAAGCTTGTATTATAGATGCTGGCAATTGGGAAGGTGATACATTGACTGAAGATTTAGATTTAAGCTACAGAGCCCAGTTAAAGAATTGGGAATTTAAGTACCTTGAAGATGTTGAGACTCCTGCGGAATTACCCGTGGTTATCAGTGCAGCTCGATCTCAACAGTTTAGATGGAATAAAGGTGGTGCAGAAAACTTTAGAAAAATGCTTTGGCGTGTTATTAAATCAGATAATATTTCTGCCAAAACAAAAATTCATGGTCTGTTACATTTGTTGAATAGCACAATGTTTTTAAATATTTTTATTGTAGCTGTATTGAGTATTCCAATGCTTTATATTAAAAATGAATACGCTCACCTTAGAAACTATTTTTATGTGATGAGTTTCTTTGTAATCAGTACCATCATTTTTTTTGTGTGCTATTGGTTTATGTATAGAAATATTTACGGTAGCGGCTTTAAGCGATTTTTTGGTTATATAGGAATGTTCTTTACGTTTTTCTCTATTGCCATGGGATTTTCACTTCACAATTCCATAGCCGTTATTGAGGGGCACATAGGTAAACGAAGCGAATTTGTTAGAACACCTAAGTTTAACATCAGTACCATTAGGGATTCTTGGAAAGGAAATAAATATCTAAAAGGGAATCTTTCACCACATGTTGTCATTGAAGGCATTCTAATGCTTTATTTCGGTTTTGGCATGTATAGCGCTTTTGTGGTTGGAGACCAAGGTGGGGATTTTGGACTTTTTCCATTTCATTTAATGCTTTTTATAGGCTTTGGCTATGTGTTTTTTAAGTCCTTGAGCTCAAAGGCACATTAAATACAAAGTACATTTCAATTTCTATCTTTGATTAATGGCTAGGCTAGAAAATCTATTCAAGTATCACAAAGTATCTTTACTCTTCATGCTATTGAGTAGTTTTCTGTATCTGTCATTTGGTTATGATTTGGTGCGGACGGACATAACGAAACTTGTATTATTATACTTTGCCCTATTTGTATTTGCCTATCAATTACTGAAAACCGCTGGCTACAACTTTAGGCTATTAGTTATGGCGTCCCTAGCTTTTAGAGTGTTATTTCTCTTTGCCATTCCGAATTTATCGCAAGATTTTTATCGTTTTGTATGGGATGGTCAAATGATTTTAGCTGGTCTTAATCCTTATCTTACCACTCCGGACTATCAAATGGGTTTAGGGGTGCTTTCAAATTTTCCCAATCAGGTTGCATTGTATGAAGGTATGGGTGCGTTAAGTGCTTCCCACTATACAAATTATCCACCGTTAAAGCAGTTGATTTTTGTTCTTGGAAATCTATTTCCTGGACAAAGTATTCTTAGCTCTGTAATAGGTATGCGCTTTATTATTATTGCTGCTGATATTGGCACCCTGTATTTTGGCAAAAAGCTATTAGAACGCTTAAAATTGCCGTCCAGTCGCATCTTCTGGTATATTTTAAACCCCTTTATTATTATTGAATTAACCGGTAACCTGCACTTTGAAGGGGTAATGATTTTTTTCTTGGTTTGGAGTCTGTACCTATTACACTTGGCTAAGTGGAAATGGGCTGCGGTTGGTTTAGCCTGCTCCATTTCCGTAAAGCTAATTCCATTAATACTTCTTCCCCTATTTTTTCGATGGTTTGTAAAAAAACAGAACCCTTTTAAGGGTATTAAAAAGCTTATTGTATTTTACCTGATTATTGGTACAGCAACCCTTGTTCTTTTGGTACCGTTTTTGTCGATGGAATTTATCACCAATTATTCTAAATCTGTTGGTTTATGGTTTGGGACTTTTGAATTTAATGCCAGTATTTATTACCTCGCAAGGGCAATTGGATTCGCCACAACTGGGTACAATGAAATTGCAATAATCACTATAATACTGCCTATTATTTCTATACTGGTAATTTTAGGATTTTCACTAATTAAAACCAACACTGCACTTCCTGAATTGGTCAGTTCTATGCTATTAGTCTTGACCTGTTATTTGTTTTTAAGCACTACTGTTCACCCTTGGTATATTGCCACATTAGTTATCCTTTGCATATTTACAGATTATAAATTTCCCTTGGTGTGGTCTATGGTCATCGTACTGAGCTATTTTGCTTACAGCAAGCCTGATAATGCAGAAAATATGTGGATTATAGGCCTAGAGTATGGAGTTGTATTTACCGTTTTACTTTGGGAAATTTTATTCAAAAGACCGTCTCATCTCAAAGCTCAGACTTTTAACAACACCTAAAAATACAAGGTTTTGAAATCATGCCGTGAAGGTGTCCTTTGTGTTTTTGAAATTTTTAAACTCTAGCATATAATCATTAGGATCTTTGATGAAAAAGGAGGTGTGCTCCCCTACTTTGTCTTGCAGAAAAGTAGTCTTATTTACGACTTCTAGACCAGTCGTTTTCAATTTGTCATAAACGGTATTCCAAGTTTTTTGGTCTAAGATAACCCCAAAATGAAATGATGGCAAAATACTCCCCTCGAAGACATAATTGGGTGTATTGAAATTGAATTTTCCCACTTTGATAAAGGTGAGTTGATGACCATATAAATTGATATCCACCCAGCTTTGTGAAATTCGTCCAATAGAAGCCCCAATATGGGTAGTATAAAAATTTTTAGTCTCTTTTACACTGAGGCAAGGCAATGATATATGAAATGATGCTTCCATAATTCAACCATTTAGTATGTATTACACTCCGTTAATAACTGTATAAGATTAGTCTAAATCTTCATCATCCTCTTCACCTGGTTCTAAATCCGGGTCTTGTATTGCTTCGGGATCGTCATTATCATAATCTTCGTAATCATCTTCATCATAATTCTCCATTGTTACAGACAATTTCGTACTTACCTTAACCAAATACTTCGTATCCTCTGTAGTCACCTCAACAGCTTCAACCAATTCATTTTTGGCATTCTTAAAGGTTATAATATTATCATCATCATAACCATCAGGATACTTATCGACCAACATGGCTAAAATTTCTGGTGTTAGTTTTTTAAAATCAACTATGACTCGCTTTAAATGTGCGTCTTTTTGTTTCATTATATTCTTAACTTTTTGGAGCTATTTTTTTTAAATATACTATTTATTCTTTTACACGAACAACATCGTAAAAATCTTTTCTTCTATCTTTTAAGTTTTTTACGGCACCGAATGCGTGTAATTCCCTTAATAAACTTATATCAACATCGGCAACTAATATCATTTCCGTATTAGTGGTAGCCTCTGCTTTTATGCCATTGCTTGGAAATGAAAAATCGCAAGGCGTAAATACAGCAGATTGCGCATATTGAATATCCATATTATTTACATTTGGCAGGTTTCCGACGCTACCTGCTATAGCCACATAACATTCATTTTCTATGGCGCGCGCTTGGGCACAAAGTCTTACTCGTGAATAGCCATTTTGGGTATCGGTTAAAAATGGAATAAATAATATATCCATACCTTCATCTGCTAATAAGCGTGATAGTTCTGGAAATTCAGAATCATAACATATCAAAACCCCTATTCTACCAGCGTCTGTTTCATAGGTTTTTAGTTCGTGACCTTGTTGCATACCCCAAACCTTTTCCTCGTCTGGTGTGACATGGATTTTTTCATAGCGCTCAAGGCTTCCATCTCGTCTGCATAAATAACCAACATTAAACAGTTTATCCTTGACCACTTCTGGCATGCTACCAGTAATGATATTGATATTGTAGGAAATAGACAACTGTTGCATGCGTTCTACAATCACAGCAGTAAATTTGGCTAATTCTCTTATAGCGTCCGGCTCGTGCATGTGATTGAATTCAGCCATTAACGGAGCATTGAAAAATTCTGGTAATACAGCAAAATCACATCTGTAAGCAGCAACACTATCTATAAAATATTCCACTTGTTGCATCATATCATCCAAACTTGGATACGGACGCATTTGCCATTGTATCAGCCCCAAGCGTACTACTGTTTTAACTGTACTGGCCTTTTTGGTGGGTTTAGTATAATAAATATTATCCCATTCCATTAAAACAGCATATTCATTTGATTCCGTATCACCCTCGAGATAACCTTTTATGATTCGTAATGGATGAAAATCGTTAGAAATCTGAAAATTAAGAACGGGGTCATTTATTTCCTTCCGTTTGACCTTCTCAATATATTGCTTTGGTGTAAGCTGCTTCCGATAGTTATGATAACCAGGCATTCTACCTCCAAAAACAATTCCCTTTAAATTCAGTTCTTCACAAATCTCTTTTCTATAATCGTATAAACGACGACCCAACCTAAGACCTCTAAATTCTGGTTTTATAAAGACATCAATCCCATAAAGCACATCACCTTCTGGATTATGATTTTTAAATTTTTCCCCCTCAACAATATCGTTATAGGTATGATTATCTTCAATTTTATCATAATCTACAATAAGCGATAAGGCACACCCAGCAAGAACACCATCAATCTTAATAACTACCTGACCCTTTGGGAAAATGGTCGTTAGCCTCTTGATTTCACTCTTTTTCCAAACTGAATCTTGCATACCGCCATAAACCTCAAGGGTTGCTTGCTTAAGCTCCCAAAAGTCGTCTACTGTGAGATATTTGAGTTCAATATTTTCGATCTTTTGATCCTCCATAGTTACATATCTAAAAGATAAGCAAAGATAAGTGGTGCTACTATGGTCGCATCACTTTCAATAATAAATTTTGGTGTGTTGATATCTAATTTACCCCAGGTAATCTTTTCGTTTGGTACTGCGCCTGAATAGGATCCGTAACTGGTTGTACTATCACTAATTTGGCAGAAATAGCTCCAAAACGGTGTATCGGTGCGTTCCATATCTTGATATAACATGGGTACTACACAAATAGGAAAATCACCTGCTATGCCACCTCCAATCTGAAAAAATCCGATACCACTTTCGGAATTATCAGTATACCAATCGGCCAAGAAAGTCATGTATTCTATACCCGATTTCATGGTGCTTGCCTTCAACTCTCCTTTTAGGACATAGCTCGCAAAAATATTACCCATGGTGCTATCTTCCCATCCAGGACAAACAATAGGTAAGTTCTTTTCCGCTGCGGCATACATCCACGAATCTTTTAAATCTATCTCATAATGTTCTTCTAAAACACCAGATAAAAGTAATTTATACATATACTCATGTGGTAAATAGCGTTCGCCTTTAGCTTCAGCATCTTTCCATATTTTTACGATATGCTCTTGTATACGTCGAAATGCTTCTTCTTCAGGAATACAGGTATCCGTTACCCTGTTTAAGCCTTTTTCTAATAAATCCCATTCGTCTTGAGGGGTTAAGTCACGGTAATGAGGTACGCGCTTATAATGCGAATGTGCCACTAAATTCATGATGTCTTCCTCCAGATTAGCTCCTGTACAGGATACAATTTGCACTTTATCCTTTCGAATCATTTCGGCAAATATTTTACCCAATTCTGCGGTACTCATTGCACCTGCCAAAGACACTAACATTTTAGCACCATTGTTAAGCTGATCTTCGTACCCTTTGGCTGCATCGACTAATGCGGCAGCATTGAAATGCAAATAGTATTTTTCTATAAATTGAGATATGTGGCCTTTATTAGTAGTCATCTTCTAGTTTAAATTTAGAAAGTTTATTCATTCCCTTAGAGGCGTCATTGAAATTACTTTCAAACTCTTGGTCTACGGCTTCATCCTGGAATTTATAGCTCAACATTTTATAATACAATTTTGCCGCTAAAAAATCAGACGCTTTGTTGTCTTTATTTGGACATAATTCTACAATGTCGAAACCAACCACATTCTTTTCTTCAAAGACCTGTTTTAAGAATTCTAAAGTCTCGTACCAGAGTAAACCGCCTGGTTCTGGAGTCCCCGTACTCGGCATAATTGAAGGGTCTAGCGCATCTAAATCAAAAGTAATGAACACATTTTCTGTCATTAGGTCGATGGCAGAATCCATCCAACTATCATCATCTGCCATTTCGTGCGCAAAATAGGTTTTCTCCTCATCCATTACTGTTTTTTCAATAGCATCCATAGAGCGTATACCTACCTGAATGAGATTGGTATTTTGGCTGGCCTCATACACAGCACAAGCGTGGTTACATTTTGAGCCCTCATAACTTGATCGTAAATCGGCATGCGCATCAATGTGCAGCACAGTTAAATCTTCAAACATTTCATTAAAAGCTCTTATGGTCCCAATAGAAATAGAATGCTCACCACCAAATATGGTCACAAACTTGTTTTTCTTAATATACTTTTTAGTTGCTTGGTGCACTGCTGCTACCATAGTTTCAGGTGAGCTGTTTTCTGTTACGGCATCTGCTAAAAACACCCCTTGTTGGTAGACTTCAGAATCGGTTTCAATATCATAAAGCTCCATGTTCTCAGAAGCTTCCAAAAACGCCTCAGGACCTTTATCAGCTCCCTTTTGCCATGTGCTAGTTCCATCATAAGGCACTGGTATTAGTACTATTTTAGACGTATCTAGGCTTGCATATTCTGCTGGTATACCAGCATAAGTTTTTGTTTTCATTTTTAGTTATTGTTGTGAATTAATAGGCAGGGTTTCTTCAATTCCCTGTTTTTGGTTTGTTGTATTTATATCTTGCCTTAAATTGGTATATCCTAAAATATGAAGTAAATCTTCACTTTTTTGTTGTTCTGCAAAAATTTCAGTTCTTAAATTTCCATTATCATCACGTTGGATCAATATATGTTTCGGCGCAGGTATTAAACAGTGTTGCAAACCACCAAACCCCCCGATGGTCTCTTGATAGGCTCCTGTATTAAAAAAACCTATATATAATGGTTTTTCCTTATTAAATTTAGGAAGGTAAATAGCATTGACATGTTGTTCGCTATTATAATAGTCATCGCTATCACAGGTTAAACCTCCTAATAATACCCGCTCATAATTATCATACCAACGATTTACAGGAAGCATAATAAAACGTTTATTAATAGCCCATGTATCAGGCAATGTGGTTATAAAGGAGGAGTTGATCATATTCCATTTTTCTCTATCGTTTTGCTGTTTTTGATAGAGCACTTGATAAATGGCGCCACCACTCTCACCAACGGTGAAACTCCCAAATTCAGTAAAAATATTTGGTACTTTGACCTCTTCCTCATCACACACCGTTTTAATCTGGTTAACGATTTCCTCAACCATATAGGCATAATCAAAATCAAAAGCTAGTGAGTTTTTTATAGGAAAACCTCCGCCAATATTAAGACTGTCTAATGTTGGACATATCTTTTTTAATGCCGTATACACTTTAAGGCATT
The DNA here is from genome assembly GCF_002266855.1 of Winogradskyella aurantia. Classification (GTDB taxonomy): domain Bacteria; phylum Bacteroidota; class Bacteroidia; order Flavobacteriales; family Flavobacteriaceae; genus Winogradskyella; species Winogradskyella aurantia. The sequence continues at coordinate 405,520 of NZ_NGJN01000003.1, forward strand.
TGGTCAATTCATTCCAATAATAAGCATTGTCACGAATTCCAGTATTAATGAAAAAGTGAAGCATTTTCAGTTCAACTTTCTCATTATTTTGAATCTGGTTTTTATAAAAAGGTACAATATTCTTATAACCAATACCTAATCGCGACGTATAAAATTCAAATTTTGGTTCTTCCTCTGACGCAATCCTGATGCCTACCTTAAATTTCCCGTCAATATTCTGCGAGAGCAGGTCTATTTCTTCATAATTATCTATAATGGGAATACAATTGTGATGACCACTATTTATAAGATTTGCAATATTACCAATGTACTTATCTCGCTTAAAGCCATTACTCAACACATAGGTATCATTTGTTATTTTACCTTCTTTCTTTAAGTTTTGCACAATGTCAATATCAAAGGCCGAAGAGGTCTCAATATGTATATCGTTTTTTAGCGCTTCGTCCAGTACGTGCTTAAAATGCGAACTTTTAGTACAATAGCAGTAATTGTATTTTCCCTTGTAATTGTGCTTTTTAAAGGCATTTGCAAACCAATCTTTAGCTCGTAAAATATTATCCGAAATTTTTGGCAGGTAGGTAAATTTCAAAGGTGCGCCATATTCGGCGACCACTTGCATTAGATCTACGCCATGAAAAAATAAGTTTTTGTCCTCTAAGGTGAATTCTTCTTGAGGAAAGTGAAATGATTGATCGATTAGATCAATGTATTTTGTGTTCATTTTAAATTAAAGTGTAAAATTTAGTGATAAAGAAATGTTTTAAATCTTCTGAAAGTATTTAAAATATTGGACTTTATCAAATTTGGAACTGATTTTGTGTCGTTGGAACAAAACCATATATATGTTGGCTAGCAACTATTGTAGAATCGGAAGGTAGCTTTAAATTTCGGCTACTCATCTTATGAGCTGTTTTTGATTTTGACTCCCTAATTTTCAAAAACCCGAACGTAAAAACATGTTTCAATTTGTTCAGCTAAAAAGCATAACAAAAGTAGAGTATTTTTCTATTTGCCAAACGTTTTTATAATTTTTTTTAAAATCATTTTTTTCATTTATTCTAATGGAAACTTAACTATACCTCATAGTAATCAATTGTTTATAGCCTTCTAAAATTACTATCCTGCTGCTAACATCGATTTCTAGTTCAATTTCATTTCAATCCTTTAATTGTAATTCTAGTTTTTGACTCTAGCTTATATCATTGGAAGCAACCCTACAAATGTCATTATAGTTAAAACGGTCCATTTATCCAAAGCAGTGCATGTTTTGGCTATAGCATTTTAAGTGTATTCACCTCTTGTTTAGTTAAATGCTTCCAGTGGCCACGGGGAAGATCTTTCTTGGTGAGGTGACCAATACCCACACAGTCAATTTTAATGATATCATATTTTAAATTTTCGAAGATGGTGCGAAGTATAGAGTTTCCCGTATTTTTAATTTTTATTCCGACCTTGTTTTTGGATTCCCCTGTAATGTAACTTATTTCCTCAACTTCAATCAGCTTGCCATCTACTTTAAGACCTTCTTGAACACTCTTTAAATCTTCAAACTTTAGGTTTTTGTCTAAATCTACCTGAAATAGCCTAACCACACCATTTTTAGAATTTGTAAATTTTTGCATAACCTTGTCATCATTGGTAAACAAGAGTAAGCCTGTAGAGTTTCTACCTAAACGTCCTATCGGTTTGATTTTAGCATTGGTCGCATTCGCTACCAAATCCATAACCGTTCTGCCCTTACCTTCGGCTGTTGTTGTGGCAAATCCTTTTGGTTTATTCAAAAGAACATACACCATTGGTTCTGGTGTTATACGCCTTCCATCAAAGCGCACATCATCTGTTCTTTTAACTTTAAAGCCCATTTCAGTAACCACTTTGCCGTTAACGGTCACTAATCCAATCGCAATATTCTCATCGGCCTCTCGTCTTGAACATATACCAGAATTAGCAATGTATTTATTTAACCGAATATCATCAGAGGGTGTAGATGTTTTTTTAGGTTGCTTCTTTTTGAACCGTGCATTGCTCTCTCTCCGGGGATGGTTTTTATTGGCTCTATCTTGATTAGGTTTACTCATTTTACAACTTAATTATGTGCAAAGGTATGACAATACTTTACAAGATTTATTTAAATTCAACAGTACTTTGCCTTTCTGTGTTTACAACAAGTTTGGTAACATCTGGTCTTGAATAATGCCCAACCGGATCAAAATTTTGTCGTTCCTCAATAACCCTATTAACATCTATGGATTGTATAATAAGTCCCTCTTTATCAATCACCGGCTCAACAATCCACTCACCATCTGGCCCTGCAATGCAACTTCCACCATTCGCCAAACATTCTGGAGCCGATTTAAGAATCTCACTCAAATACGGTGTGTCTTCAGGGAAGTCTGACCTTCTCATCAATGCCGACACAGAAACCACAAAAGAGCGCGACTCCCTCGCAATAAACCGTGTAATATCCTTCGTGTTGTGCTCACTTCCTGGCCAAACGGCAATGTGAAGATTTTCACCTTGTCCATATAAGGCCGCCCGTGGCAAGGGCATCCAATTCTCCCAACAATTTAAACCTCCAAGCGAAAAGGCTTTGAGGTCATGGACCTTTAGCCCATGACCATCTCCGGGAGCCCATGTTAGTCTTTCATCGTAAGTGGGCTGAAGCTTTCTGTGCACTGATTGTATTTGGCCCAATTCATTAATATACACCAAAGAGGCATAAATACTATGTCCTCCACGGTTCAAGGGACGCTCAATGATTCCTAAATAAATAGCCATATGATTTATTTTTGCCAATTGACATATAGCATCTAAATCGCCTTTCTCAATACAAATTGAGTTTCTTACATAATGGGCATGTAAGGATTTATTCAAATCGGTATTCCATTCGGCACCACCAGTAAGCGCAAGCCAAAAGGGATAGCCCGGCAATAAGGCCTCACCAAAAACAACCAATTCACATTCCTTAGAAGCCGCTTCTTCCAGAGCATTTGTTACTTTATCCAAAGTAGCTTGTTTGTTCAACCAAACAGGCGCCATTTGGGCCATTGCAATTTTTAAGGTATCCATTAAATACGGTTTAAAACAACAGATACATCAATTAATAAAATAGAAAATATACCTGCTACTATTATAAATTTGAGAATATTATGCAACATAAGATAATGGGTTTTTCTATTTGAACGCCACAAGACGAGCAGAAAAACCACTAATAGAAATACACTTAGATAAAAGAAATAATACATATACCCAATATCAAAATAAACAATCAAAGCAATAGCACATAAAATGGTAAGGGAGGCCACGGCCGTGAGCATTAGTTTTGATACTTTTTCACCATACAAAACTGGCACTGTTCGGTAATCTAGGGCTAAATCACCTTTAATATTTTCTAAATCTTTAGTCAATTCGCGCATGGATACGAGTAAAAATAGAAAAATGGCATGTGCAAAAACTACAGGTTGAAAATTTTGATAGTATATAAAAATGGCAAAAAACGGTGTGACGGTAAGAATAGCGGAAACGATGTTACCCACCATGGGTTGCTTTTTTAAGCGATGTGAATATAACCAAATAGCAAAGGTGTACAAGGCAAAGAAAATTACTGCTCTAAATGAGACATAACTCGCAAAAACAAGTGCCAAGAAATTGAGCACAAAATAAAATGATAATTTGGTATTCTGGCTTATCAAACGGTCTAGCATGGTTTTTTGAGGCCTATTGATCAAGTCTTTTTCAGAATCGTAAAAATTATTAATGATATATCCAGCAGCTATTACTGCCGAGGAGGCAAGCACTAGCATTAATAAATTGACATCTAGGATAACAGATTTTATAGTTTTGTCTGGCGCGAAAATATAAACTGATGCCAAATACTGGGCAAGCACCACCACGAGTATATTATATCCGCGCACAACAGAAAACATACTGAAGAACTTAAGTAATATTAGTTTCTGTTGTCTCGATAACATGGCACTAAATTAAAAGACCCCACAAGGTTGAATACTTGTGGGGCCCATATTTTTTTTATTGTAAGCTTAAAAATTATACACTACTTCTAGTTTTTGGCCTTTTAAGGCTTCCTTAGCTCTATCTATGTTTTCGGTAAAACCAAGGATATAGCCTCCACCACCCGAGCCACAAAGCTTTAAATAGTAGTCATTGGTCTCAATACCTTTCTTCCAAAGCTCGTGAAACTGTGCAGGAATCATTGGTTTAAAATTATTCAACACCACTTTAGATAGTTGCTTGGTATTTTTAAATAAGGATTTTATATCTCCTTTAAGAAAATCATCTACACAAGCATCCGTATGTTTTATAAATTGGTCTTTTAGCATGCTTCGGAATCCTTCATTCTTCATATTTTCCATGAAAATGCTTACCATAGGAGCAGTTTCACCAACAATCCCACTATCTAATAAAAATACGGCTCCTTTACCATTTGTTTTTTGGGATGGAATACCAGTTGCCTCTATATTATCTTTGGATTTGATTAGAATAGGAAGGCTCAAATAACTGTTTAAGGGATCTAATCCAGAGGACTTGCCATGGAAAAAAGATTCCATTTCAGAGAAAATAGTCTTAAGCCTTAAAAGCTTTTCTCGGGTAAGGTTTTCGAGAACTGTAATCTTGTCCTTTGCATATTTATCATAAATAGCAGCCACTAGAGCGCCACTACTACCTACACCATAGCCTTGTGGTATGGACGAATCAAAATACATTCCACCATTTACATCCTGTTGTAAGTTTTCAAAATCAAAAGCAACTAAAGCCTTGTCGATATTGCGTAAATAATCAACAAACTCCTTTAAACTTTTATTAGACTTCATAGCTTCAACTGACGGGTTTTCACTAACCTTCAGCGCACCATTATAAAAATTATAGGGAATAGATAAACCTTTTGAGTCCTTGATGATTCCGTATTCTCCAAATAACAGAATCTTCGAATAAAATAGGGGTCCTTTCATAATTTTTCTTGGGGTTTTACAGCACCTAAATTTTAGCCGCTCCTAAACCAATACTATCACAAATATAGTGACCGTTTTCGCAATATGCAACTAACTGACTATTAATGAATTCATAAACTTTAGATTCCTCAGCCTTTGGGAATAGTAAATGTACATTTGCTCCGGCATCTAACGTAAAGCACAAACCAGAATTCGTCTCAGCTCTAAAAGCCCATATTTTATTGATGATTTCAAGGGTATTAGGCTTCATTAATATAAAGTAAGGATTACTGGTCATCATCATGGCATGCAGCGTTAAAGCCTCACTTTCAACAATTTTGACAAAAGACTTTACATCCCCTGAAATGAGACAATTTTTTAAATATTCAATGTTCTCGTGAGCCTGTTCGAATCGTTTTTGAGCAAAAGGATGGCCTAACATTAAATTATGGCCCACTGTACTACTCACTTGTTTTTCCCCTTTATCAACCAATAAAATGGCATCCTGATAGTTTTTAAAGTTATCATGAAGCGGCTGGTTAAACTTGACACCGTATAAATCTGAACTGTCTTTAAAACTCTTGTTTTTTCCCCAAACCACAAGTTCTCCCTCAATACTTCTACATGCGCTTCCGGAACCTAATCGTGCTAAAAAAGAGGCTTTTCTTTTAAAATAGTCTTCGCTGATTTCATTTTGAGAAAACAACCGTTCCATATCCATTAAACACAAAGCTATAGCGCTCATACCAGACGCTGAAGACGCAATTCCTGAACTGTGTGGAAAGGTATTCGAAGTCGTTATTTTAAAATGAAAGTCCTTCAAAAAAGGCACATAGAGGTCAATACGCTCAAAAAAAGTTTTAATTTTTGGTTTAAAGGCATCCTCAAGCTGATTTTCAAAGTATACCTCAAAACTAAAATCGTCGCTTTGTTTTTTTGTGAATGTTACTTCAGTAATTGTTTTACATTCCGTTAAGGTAAAACTGATAGAGGGGTTTTCAGGAATTTGATTTTTCCGTTTTCCCCAGTACTTAACTAGAGCAATATTACTTGGCGATTCCCAAGTTACTGAGCCACCTTCAATAGTGTTATCGTAAGATTTTAAAATAAAATCGTATGCTTTCATTGCTTTTAAATTGAAGTTGCAAAAATAAGGAAATTATGAGGCACTATTTATAGACTAAAATCAATTATCCTTCTCCCTAATTTCTTGGCGTCGAATGGGCATCCTATCAATTAAACTAAAAAGAACATCTGGTGTCACAACAACATCAGATTCAAACTTTTTACCGCCATCTAAACCAAATAAGACTATACTGAAAGTTGCAGGGTTGTTTTTAGCGGAAATTGTTTGAGGTGCCTCTTTATAATTGTAAAATGTGCAGGTATTTTCAACACACTCATAGAGTACTAATTTGCGTTCTAAAAGCTGTTTTGACACACTCTCAAAATACGTCATCTGTCGTTCTACTTTGAAAGTGTCTTTTGCACTAGCAGAAATGACCAAAACACGATTTTTCCACTGATGTTTTTTAATATTTTGTGCAAAACCCATATTAGAAAGAAATACTGTAAGGAGTAAAAACCATTTCATAGATAATCATTAATAGACTGCGCTACAATATATGCACTAGTCCACGCATTTTGAAAATTGAAACCGCCCGTTACGGCATCGATATTAATCACTTCACCAGCGAAAAATAAATTTGGAATGCGTTTACTCTCAAATGTTTTAAAATTAATTTCCTTTAAGTCCACGCCACCTGCAGTCACAAATTCTTCTTTAAATGTACTTTTTCCAGTAACATGAAATACAGCTGCCGTTAATTGTGCTGTTAAATCTTCAAGCTGTTGTTTAGTGATATCGGCCCAACGTTCAGTCTCCGCAATATTTGAAGCTAAAACTAATTGTCGCCAAAGTCGTTTTGGCACATCGAATTGCGCTGAATTCAAGACACTTTTTTTTGCAAAAACTTGTTTAAAACCTTTCAGTTGCTGTACGCAGGTAATAAAATCTAACCGAACAAAATTTATCTCAATCTTAAAATTATAGTTCAGTTTTGCCAATTCTACTGCACCAAAAGCAGAGAGTTTTAAAATGGCCGGTGCGCTCACACCAACATGCGTAATCAGCAAAGGACCTTCTGAAACTAAATCTGTTCCTAAAACTTTAACCTCAACATTATTAGCGACAACACCAGGAATATCTTCTATGCGTTTATCTTTAATATCAAACGTAAATAATGATGGGACTGGTTGTACAATTGAATGTCCTAATTCTTCCAGTAATTTCCAGATTTTCGGATTACTTCCTGTCGCAACAACAACTTTACAACACTCTAAAGTACCTTGAGATGTTGCTATTGAAAACCCATTCTCCTCAGCAATAATCGATTTTACAGAATGGTTGTACAGAATCTCAACCTTGAATTTTTGAGCTTCATTTAAAAAACAGTCAATAATAGTTTGTGATGAATTGGAAACCGGAAACATTCTGCCATCCTCTTCAATTTTTAATTCCACACCGCGTTCCTCAAACCACGCCATGGTATCTCCTGTCATAAAGGTGTGGAAGGGTCCTAGTAGTTCTTTCTCACCTCTTGGATAATTCAAGACTAACTCTGATGGAATAAATTCTGCATGCGTGACATTACAGCGTCCACCGCCAGATATTTTCACTTTTTGTAAACCTTCTTTACCTCGTTCTAGGATAGCAACCGTTAATTCTGGATGTTTTTCGGCAATATTAATAGCCGCAAAGAATCCTGCAGCTCCACCACCAATTATTATAATATCTTTATGTGTGCTCAATAAAATATATTAACTGAGATTAAAAATTTTCTTTCGGTTCTCAAAGAATTCATCTTACATCTAATTTAAAGCTTTTAAAATATAATGAATTATCAGAACAGACCATTTATTACCTCATAGCTATCTATGTTTATAATGCCAGTTTAGGTACTACTAGTAATTTAATCAGATCCAACAAAATGCCTGAAAGAAGTTCTGGGTTGTTAAATCGATTCTAAAATAGAAAAGTTGTCTCAATATAGAAAACAAGCCCCTAGAGGTAAAGTCACTCAATGAAAAAACATCTGGCCTTACAAATTACGTCAACTAAATTTGTGTAGTTTTCAAAACTATACTTATTTCATAGTGAATTGGTTAGATATTTATTTGAACGGGTAATTTATCCATTTAAACGAATAGTTGAATATATAATCATCAAGTTTATAACGTAATCAATACATTTAATTGGAATTTAAAAGTGAGTGAGAATTGGGACTAAATTGAATCATCCTGGTTTTTTAATTATTTATTAATTAACCACGTGTCATTTAGTTTTTTTAATCTTCATTACTTCTGAAATAATCAACAATACCCGAATTTATTAAGTTATGTCATTTAGCAATAAAACCGCAATTATTGGCTTACTTCTAATTGTTAGCCACTCGTTACTACAATCTCAATCTATTAATTTCGGTTCCTCAGGTTTGGTCGGTGCGGATATAAATAATCCTACCTCCCTTGATTTCGGACCTAACAATAAATTGTATGTAGCTCAGCAGGATGGTGTAATTTGGGAGTATGAAGTTGGCAGGGATGATGCCGTGCCTGGGAGTGGAACCTACACTATATTAAGCAGCAATCAAATCAATCTCATTAAAAACAACACTCCCAATCATAATGATGATGGAACTTTTAACTCCACTCAAGCTCGACAAATCACTGGAATTTTAGTCACAGGAACGCCTACAAATCCTATTTTGTACGTAACGTCTTCTGATTCGCGCATTGGTGGTGGAGGTGGTTTAGGGAATGATGTTAACCTCGATACAAATTCTGGAATATTATCACGCCTCAGTTGGAACGGTTCAACTTGGGAAAAGGTAGATTTAGTGCGAGGACTTCCCCGCTGTGAGGAAAATCATTCCACTAATGGATTAGATCTTTTTACACGTGGAGGTACGACTTATCTACTTATTCAACAAGGAGGCAATACCAATCAAGGAGCACCAAGTAATAATTTCGCTGGATCTTCTGAATATTATTTAAGTGGTGCGTTATTAATTGTAAATATTTCACAATTAGAGCAAATGGAGACTGACAATGGTGGACCTTATTTCGATCCTAGAATAGGCAATACACCATTCATTTATGACCTACCTTCTGTGAATGATCCCGATCGGCAAGATATAGACAATACACACCCTAGTTTCCCGTACTCCTCAACACACCCCCTTTACAATGCAACTATTGATATCGGTGATCCTTTTGGTGGAAATAATGGTTTAAATCAGACATTTCCAGAAGATGGCGGTCCTGTCCAAATATTCTCTTCTGGTTATAGAAATGCCTATGATGTTGTTATTACGGAAAGTGGTTCAATATTTACAAGTGACAATGGACCTAATGGAGGATGGGGTGGTACGCCGTTAATTTACGATAGTAACGACCAACTCAAAGGCACTCACAATACATCTACCTATAATCCTGCTGCAGGAGACTATATTACGAATGAGTTTAATATTGAAAATGGGATAAGCCATGGCGACGCCTTGCATTACATCGGAACCATAAATGACGCCAATAACACCTATTATGCTGGACACCCTGCACCTATAAGAGCCTTTCCAGATAAGGCAGGTGTATACAAATTTGAGTACAATGGTAATGACTGGGTAGAAAATGGTTCTTACACATGGTCTTCACTGATTAATGGTGTAAGTGGATATTTCAACTCTAGTTTTAGCATGACAGATTTCCCTAGTGATTCTCGTCAGGGTGCCTATCTCGCAGATGCTACTGCGAATACTGAAGTAAATATATTAGACATTGTGGGATCTTCAACAAACGGAATATGTGAATATACAGCTACTAATTTTAACGGCGCAATGCAAGGTGATATTCTTACTGCTTCATTTAATGGCAATATCAATCGCTATACGTTAGCTGCAGGAGGTACTACGCTTGAGTCCAAGGATAATGGCTTTCTAAACGGTTTTGGTAGCATTCCTTTAGATTTAATAGCCTTAGGCGATAGTAGTCCTTTTCCAGGCACCATTTGGGTTGCCACCTATGGTGCAGACGATATAACGGTTTTTGAGCCAGGAGATTTTGGAAATTGTTTTCAACCTGGAGAACCAGAATATGATGCACAAGCAGACTATGACAATGATGGATATACTAATCAAGATGAAATAGAAAATGGAACAAATCATTGTTCTGCTGGTAGTAAACCTAATGATAATGATAGCGATTTAATTTCTGATTTGAATGACCCTGATGATGACAATGACGGTATTCCTGATAACCAAGACGTTTTTGCTATTGATGCAGAGAATGGTTTAACAACAAACCTACCCATTAATTATCCTTTTTGGAACAACGACCCGGGAACAGGTTTTTTTGGGCTAGGATTTACAGGCTTACAACTCGACCCATCAGGCAACACTAATTATTTAATGCAATTTGACCCTGATAAACTGTCCTTCGGAGGGGCTGGTGGAAAAGCCACTGTAGATGAAGTTTCTTCAGGTAGTGCATCAAATGCTCAGAATTCTCAAGAGAATGCTTTTCAATTTGGCATTAACGTTGACTCTAATTCAAATCCTTTTACGGTCTACACCAAAATTGAAACCCCCTTCAATGGCACAGCTCCTCAACCCGGTCAATCCTACGGGGTTTTTATAGGTAACGGAGACCAAGATAATTACCTTAAAGTCGCTCTAATGGAAGGGATTACAAGTGGTGATAATTTATATGGATTTGAAGTCGTTTTAGAAAACAGTGGAATTAGCACAATCTCAACTTTTGATGCTCCCGGTCTGCTGGAGGCTTCAGCCGTTGATTTATACATTTCGGTAAATCCAGTTGCTAACACCGCTGAAGTATTTTATTCATTCGACAGTGGAATATCTATAAACACATTAGGAAACAATCCGTATAGTTTACCCTCTAATTTTCTCGATCCTAATGACAATAAAGGATTGGCCGTTGGGTTGATAGGCACTTCTGGTAATTCTGGGTCTACTTATATTGCCACCTGGGATTTTATAACTGTTTCAGAAAATCAAACAAGTTCACTAGCCCCTAATTTAAGTCCAGTTGATTTTGGTCAGTCATCCATTAATAGCAGTCCCAATGAGTTAACTCTAGAAATTAAAAACCTTGGATCTCCTTCTGATGGGCCAATTGAGATTACTCAAATAAATATTACGGGACCTGATGCCAATTTATTTGGTACCAACCTAGCATTACCCATATTAGTAGGTCCCCAATCAGATATCTTAATCCCTGTTATCTTCTCCCCTAACGCAATTACCGGCACTAAATCTGCTTCACTGGAAATTGCACACAATGGAACTAATAGTCCTTTAATCGTACCCTTAACTGCTGAGTTGTTAGATTCGATTCCTGTAGTTCGCATAAGCGCAGGTAGCATTGTAACAATTACTAGTACGGACGAGGGTCCAGACTGGGAATCAAACCCGAATCAAGGTGCCTACAGCGGCACTTCTTATTCCGTAAATACGGGTAATTTATTCGCAAGTACTTTTTTATATTCGAATAGGGACAATTCCATACCTGATTATATTGATGAACAAACGTTTGATGGTTTATTTGGCAGTGAGCGTTGGGATCCTCCTTCAGGACCAGAGATGGAATTTACAATTCCTTTAGCAAATGGTGACTATACAGTAAATCTTTTTCTTGGAAATAGCTTTTCTGGAACAAGTCAACCCGGCGAGAGGATATTTGACATTCTAATCGAAGGAACGGTGGTTCAGGATAATCTTGATTTAATTACAACTTTCGGGCACCAAGTAGCCGGAATGCTATCCTATCCCGTGACTGTAAGTGACGGAGAACTGAATATATCATTCGGCCATGTCACAGAAAACCCATTGTTAAATGCTATTGAAGTTATTCAGAATTCACTTTTTGGTAACCAACCTCCTAACGCCATCGCTTCTGCGACACCTTTGATAGGTGAGGCTCCCCTTGATGTTAATTTTACTGGTAATCAATCTACTGACGACAATAGTATCGTTAGTTATTTTTGGGACTTTGGTAATGGTGATACATCATCAGAAACTAACCCAAGCTATACTTTCAATCTATCGGGCAATTACGAAGTAACATTAACGGTTACAGATGATGATGGTTTAACAAACGTTGACACGATTAATATAAACGTGGTAGAACCAAATTCTTGTTCATGGAATGATTTGGCAAACTCAAGTTTGGAAAGATTAGAAGCTCAAAGTGCTAAGGTAGGAGACAAGTTATATGTATTTGCGGGATTTGAGGCCAATTTAAAGGTTAGTGATGCTACAGAGATTTATAACAGCACAACAGATACCTGGAGTGTTGGTGCCCCCATGCCTGAATACGCAGAAACACAACCAATGCATTTAGGTATAGCCGCTGTAACACATATGGGTATAGCCGTTGTTGGAACGGATATTTGGATTATAGGAGGCTTTGTTGGGGACCATCCTGGTGTGGCAACAGACGAGGTTCTAATTTATGATACGGTTACAAATAGCTGGAGCAATGGTCCAAATATGCCACAGCCAGTAGCTTCTGGAGCCGCGACTTTCAATAATGGAAAGATTCACTATTTTGGTGGTTTACTGCCCGATAGGCAAACAGACGTTGGCAATCATTATGTTTTAGACATAAACAATCAAGGTGCTGGTTGGGTTTCAGCTGCCTCACTTCCTGATCCTAGGAATCATTTGAGCGCCGCTAGTGTTAACGGCCTAGTATATGCAATTGGTGGACAATATGGTCATGATATAAGTGTCGCAGACCAAAAGTTTCTCGATGTGTATGACCCCGTCGCCGATCAATGGACGAGACTAGCAGATCTTCCTTTTGAACGGTCTCATTTTGAACCAGGAACCATAGTTCACAATAATAAGATAATCATAGTTGGAGGAAGACAAGGTGATATTTTCTTTGATAATGTCACAGAATATAATCCTGCAACCGATACGTGGTCAGAACTTTGCAACCTACCTGAGAATTTATTGGCGCCAGCTGCGAAAGTCTTTGGAGACCGATTGATAGTAACCAACGGTGGCATAGATGGTATTGATAACCCCTCAAATGCAACAAGATGGATTTCTATTGAGCCTGACCTACCCCCACTAACCTTCGAAACGGTGCTCGACCAGAGCAATGAAGTTTGGGAGTCTAGCGCACTTGTATTAGCTGCTAGTGGAGGTGACCCCAATGAAAATATAACCTATTCTATCAGTAACCAACCTGCGGGGTTGGATGTTGAGCCAACCAATGGCCAGATTATAGGGACCATAAATCCATCAGCAATAAATGGTGGACCAAATAATGACGGTATCCACGAAGTTACAATCACAGCATCAAAACCAGGATCCGATGCGGTAACGCAACAGTTCATTTGGACAATTACAACTAGCTTTTCTAATCTTTGGTTTGACAAAGATGAAGACGAAACCTACACCGCTCGTCATGAATGCTCATTTGTTCAAGCTGGAAATAAATTTTATTTAATGGGGGGTAGAGAAAACGCACAGACCATGGATGTATATGACTATGCAACCGACTCTTGGATTTCTCTTAACAATTCAGCTCCATTTGAATTTAATCATTTCCAAGGTGTAGAATATCAAGGTTTAATCTGGGTAATAGGGGCATTTAAAACCAATAGTTTTCCTACTGAAACGCCAGCAGATTACATTTGGGCTTTTAATCCTGCGACTCAAGAATGGATTCAAGGTCCAGAAATACCACAAGCAAGAAAAAGAGGGTCCACGGGGTTAGTTGTATATAATGATAAATTCTACATTCTTGCAGGGAACACTAATGGACATGATGGTGGGTATGTTAATTGGTTTGATGTCTATGATCCTAGTACTGCAACTTGGAATGTACTTGAAGACGCTCCAAGGTCTCGTGATCATTTTCAAGCAGTAGTTATTGAGGATAAATTATATGCTGCTTCGGGTCGACTCTCGGGAGGAACCGGTGGTCTTTTTGCACCAGTAATCTCTGAAGTTGATGTGTATGATTTTACTTCTGGAACTTGGAGCACATTATTACCTGCTCAAAATATCCCAACACCAAGAGCCGGTGCAGTTGTGGCTAATTTTGAAAATAAATTAATTGTTGCCGGTGGAGAATCACTACAAAGCACAAACGCCTTTGATATTACTGAAATTTATGACCCGCTTTCCCAATCCTGGTCTACTGGTGCTCCTCTAAATTACAGAAGAAATGGAACACAAGGAATTGTCTCTGGTGAAGGTCTATATATTGTTGGTGGTTCACAAGTTAGAGGTGCTGGAAATCAAAAAAATATGGAATTTTATGGCCAAGATAATCCTGCGGGTTCTGTTAGTGAATCTAGTACCTTGTCTGCAGTAACTGAGGTAAACTTTTTTGTAGGTGATACTAAATCAATAACAATGAATAACTCTGATGGTAATATTGGAACAATACTTAAAGAGATATCTATATCTGGTGCAGATGCAGGAGATTTTACAATTGAATCAGGAAATGTACCAAACAAGCTTATCAATGCCAATGATACACATGATATTGTTGTTTCATATACTGGCTCGGATTATAATAAAAATGCGACTCTCACGGTGACTTACAATAATACTAACACTCTTGTAGTTAATCTTGTAGTCCCCAGGATTGATTTAATATATGATAATTCCATATGGACCCCACATGCCCCAGATGAAACCACCATATCGGAAAATGCACTTATACTCAGCGGTAATTACACTGTAAACTCAGATATTGAAGTAAACAATTTAAACATAAGGCCCGGTACTTCAGTTATCGTAGAAGCCGGGAAAGCTATTACAACCAATGGTGACATCGATGCTACCGGAACCTTAGAACTACAATCTACGTCCTCTTCTTATGCAAGTCTCATTGCCAACAGCGCCGTAAACGGTGACGTCATTTACAAAAGACATGTCAACAGTACGGCCGCACAAGGAGAATCTGGCTCCAACGACTTGATTGCAGCTCCGCTATCTGGACAGCCTTTTAACGAGTTTCTATCGAACAATACAAATATTGTCAGCAATAACAGTAATACACTGTATCTTTTCGGACCTTTCAACAAAACCGATGGTAGCTATGATATCTATACTAGTACAGAGACAGCCACTTTGGATGCCGGTACAGGATATAGAGCAGCCTCAATTGATGGAGGCACCTTTACGTTTTCAGGGACGGTAAACACGGGCTCAGTCGCAGTACCCATAACCAATTCCGGTCCAGCCTTTCAGGTCTGGAACTTGATCGGTAATCCGTATCCGTCCTATATAAACCTACTGGATTTTTTAACTGCCAATAACGCTGTATTTGCGGAAAATAGCGCTGGCGTCTATGGCTATGACGGTGATGCCAGTGATGGCTGGGTGGTTTGGAACCTAGCATATGCCCAAGACCCAACAAATTCAGGCGCATTGATTGCCCCTGGTCAGGGCTTCTTTGTGGCAACGGACTTGGGAGGTAACGTTAATTTTGAACCCTCTATGCGCGTTAAGGGAGCATCGGACGATTTTATTGCAAATAGAAATTCTTCTGCTTCCTCGAGTTACCTCAAGCTTGACCTGAACCAGAACGATAAATCATATCATACTGATTTCTATTTCAATCCTAATGCCAGCCTGGGATTGGACAAAGGTTATGACGCCCAGGTTTGGGGCGGGAACGCACCTAGTTTTGGTTTGTTCTCTTATTTGGTGGAAGAGGATACGGGTTTACCTATGGCCATTCAATCCGTTGGTGAAACGGACTATTCAGATATCCAGATTCCTCTAGGGGTCAATGCCAATGTGGGCGAACAGTTAAGCATAAGCATTGCTGAAAACACCTTGCCTAGCACCGTTGAGGTGTATTTGGAAGACCATGTAATGCAAACTACGGTATTATTAAACGACAGTGATTATGTTTTAACGCCCAGTACCGCAGTTAACGTCCCAGGGCGTTACTTCTTATCGTTCGAGGACAGTGCCCTCTCATCCGGCACCACGGTTCTTGAAAGGCTAAAGGTGTTCAGTGATACCCAAAACCAGTCTATAGTTATTTCTGGATTGATCACGGAGCCCACTACGGCAAAACTTTATGACGTACAAGGGCGATTGGTCATATCAACCACTTTGAGCTTAAATAAGGCACTGCACAATATTGCAACCCACGAACTGGACAAGGGCGTCTATATCATCAATATCGAGAACGGCTCTGAAAAAATGACCAAGAAACTAATTATAAAATAAGATTTTAGTACCGGCCAATAATGCTGATTATTTTGTACTTGATTTTTTAATTTGATTGGACATTATCCAAAATCTAAGCTCTAAGCAAAATTATCAGGATACATGTCAAGTATAGATGAATTAAAGATCACTATAGTAGCGGTTTACCCCTTACCAAAGTTTAAAAATGAAAAATAATAAGCCTAAAAAAACGTTATGATTTTTTCTATCTCACTCTCATTTCTTTTCCCACAAACTATCACTAAAAAGATGTTTGCAATCCAATAAGTTGGTGTTTAATTCGAAACCCGTCTCTTTAGCTAATTGATCTATTTCGTATAGATCATATTTTTTTGACAGCTCTGTCCATATGAGTTCGTTATATCCAAAATGAAAGGCGCTATTTAATGCCTTAATATTAACAGTTTGCGCTCTTAAGCTAACAATGTAGCTTTTTAATTGGCCCGTGATTGGATTATAATGGCAGTAGAAATCATAATCATCTATTTTAAAATCTGCTTCTAATTCCCTATTAATTCTAATGAGAAGGTTAAGATTAAAACGTTTTGTTATACCGTAAGAATCGAAATAGGCCTTATGAATAGTAATAGGATTTTTCTTTAAATCGAAACCAATTAATAGTTTATCGCCAGATTTCATATTACGATGAAATAATTCCAAAAGTGATATGGCTTTTTCTTTTGAATAGTTACCAATATTAGAGCCAAGAAACAATAACAAGCTCGGATATTGACTTTCCTTATTAACTTTCAATATCTCAAAATAATCGCCAACCTTTGGTTTTATTTTTAAACCTGGCAATCTCTTTTTTAGAGTTTTACTCAGTAAGTCCATAGCTCCTTTTGAGATATCGATAGGCACATAATTAAAATCAACCTTATTATGGACCAAATACTCGAGAAGCTTGAATGTCTTAAAGCCATCACCAGCGCCTAATTCAATAATATTGAATGGCTCAGAAAAATGAAGCGAATTATGAATTTGTTTTGTTTGCATGGACAGAATCTCAAACTCGGCGTCAGTTAGATAATATTCAGGCATATTCATTATTTCCTGAAAAATGCGACTTCCATTGGCATCGTAAAGATACTTAGAGGGTAGATATTTATTATCGGAAGACAATCCAGCGTGAACGTCTTCTGCAAAAGAATTCATCATTTATTTTACAAGTCTAATTCCTGAAAAAAGCCAGCGTAATTCAGG
This sequence comes from Winogradskyella aurantia, assembly GCF_002266855.1. Lineage (GTDB taxonomy): Bacteria > Bacteroidota > Bacteroidia > Flavobacteriales > Flavobacteriaceae > Winogradskyella > Winogradskyella aurantia. The sequence continues at coordinate 422,960 of NZ_NGJN01000003.1, forward strand.
TTGAAAAAAGTTTCTATAAGTTGGTCTAAGATGGTTTGGTGGCGAGGCAATTGAGCCTCCTCTAAGTACCATTTGGTTTACCATGAATTTTCCATTGTACTCTCCAAGGGCACCGTCTGTTGTTTTAAAGTTAGGGTAAGGTAAATATGCACTATTGGTCCATTCCCACAATTGTCCGTGTTTAAACTTCCTAGAACTCACCTCCCATTCAAACTCAGTAGGTAATCGCATGCCCTTCCATTGTGAGAAGGCAAAGGCCTCGTAAAAACTAATATGGGATACAGGTAAGGCTTTTTCAATTTTCTTTAGGCCGTTTAAAGTATAATGCAACCATTCACCATCAATCTTAAACCAATATAAAGGTGCTTCAATATTATTTTTCTGAATAAAATCCCAACCGTCAGCATGCCATAGGTTAAAATCCTTATAACCGCCAGATTCCATAAACTCTATATATTCTGAATTTGTGACCAGTCTATTTGAGATTTGAAATTCGTTAAGGTACACTTTGTGTTGTCCTAATTCGTTATCCCAACAAAAGCCCTCTCCTTCATAACCAATTTGATAAATACCCTCAGGAATCGTAATAAAGGTCTGTGCTGCATATTCAGAAATTAATCCAATTTGGAAATCCAGTTCAGGAAATGAAGGTTGGGTGCCAAAAATATATTTAATGTCGTAAATCAATAGTTCTTGATGCTGTTGCTCGTGCTGCAGGCCAATTTCAATAATATCAGCAATCTTTTTAGGTTGTTCTTTCTTCAAAAATTCAGCCATGTGTTTGTTGACATAACTCCTGTAGCTAAGAACCTCCTGAAGCGTTGGCCTAGTCATTAAACCACGATCAGCCCGCACAACCCGTGTTCCTATATTGTTGTAATAGCTATTAAAGTAATATGCATAATCTGGATGGTAAACCTGGTAGCCTTTATTGAAAACTGAAAGTACAAACTGCTCAAAAAACCATGTTGTGTGCGCTAAATGCCACTTAGGCGGCGATACAAACACAACAGGTTGGGCAGAAACATCTTCAGGTTCAAGGGACTTACAAATAGTTTCTGTTCGGTATCTAACCTCTAAAAATCGTTCTTTAGTTGTGAATTTGCTCAATTGAATTTGCACGCCTAATTCTCTAATAATTCTGTTTCAAAAATGACCTCGTTAGCTATGGTTTTTTGTACCGGACAGCGCGAGGCAATATCTCTTAATTTTTCTTTTTGCTGACCATCTAAGTTACCAAGAAATTTTATTTTTTTATTGATATGATCTAAATATTTGGGTTTATCAACATCCAGTTTCAGGTCTTCACTATGCTTTCTTGAGTGCGACACGTATACAAATACTTCCTTTAAATCCCATTGCTTACGCTCAGCATACATTTTCAAGGTCATTGCCGTACAAGCTGCAAGGGCAGCATTGAGATATTCATAAGGAGATGGTCCAAAATTATCACCTCCGCTAGAGGCAGGCTCGTCTGCCATAAAACTGTGATGTCGCGTTTGAATCGTAGTTGTAAAATTATCTTCAATTACATTTAAATGTCCGACTAATTGCTCTCCTTCGGTCGTCAGCATTTCATTTTCCGAAATAGGGAAATAACGTTTGGCCCATGTCCCAATAACATCCCCTACATAATGACTGTCTTTTTCTTGAACCAATAAATGGTCTGCATTATCCAAAGAAATAAAACTTTTAGGATGATTGGCATTGAGGTACAGTTCTTTGGCATTTTCAATGTCTACTATTTGGTCTAATGGCGAATGCATTATAAGTAAGGGTGTACGCAATCCTTTGACAATTTCTGGTAAATTGGTCTTATTAAATTCTGAAATAAAATCTTGGTTAATGACAAAAGGCCGACCTCCAATATTTACCTCAACCTCCCCTTTTTGTGGAATATCTTCTATTTGGTGCGAAAAGAGGTGTTTTACATGAGACACTTTAGAGGGAGCGCCAACGGTTGCCACAGCTTTAATAGCTTCTAATTTTGAGGCAGCAACCAAAACTGCGGCTCCACCAAGTGAATGGCCTACCAATAAGGCAGGTGCCTTAAAGTTTTGGGTCATATACTCGTGCACATCAATTAAATCTTCAACATTTGCAGAAAAATGACTGTCGGCAAAATCTCCTTCGCTCTTGCCAAGACCTGTAAAATCAAATCTAACCACTGCAAAACCATCTTGAGTTAGTGCTCTACTGATATAACGTACGGCATTTAAGCTGCTACTACATGTGAAGCAATGCGCAAAGATGGCATATTCATTAGGTTTTTGATTGGCTGGAAGTTCCAGTTGGGCATTAAGTTCTATGCCTTTACGATTAGTAATTTTCAGTTTTGTCCTTTTCATTAGTTCTCAATTTTTGCATTTTTCTACCTAGCTAGCCTTTCTCTTAGGCCTTAACCTACTTCGATTGAAGACCTTATGTTCATCATTTAATTTTAATATTCTTAACAGCTTTCATAGTTATGAGCTACAAGACAGCATGGAACAACCAACTTTATGTCTTGCCCACTCTGGTCTTTTCGCGAACCATTTTTCATGTTTCGGTTGCTCGCTGTAGGGTTTTTTCAAGATATCATATAGTTCTGTTATTAAACTGTAATCCTCTTTATCAGCTTTATCAATAGCTAATTGGGCCATATAATTTCTCAGAACATATTTTGGATTGACCAGGTTCATGTTCAATTGTCGTTCTAGGTCCGTAAGATGTTCTTTTTGTAGTCTTTGGTCGTAAGCTTTAAACCATCCTTTCCATTGGTCTAAAAATGCTCCTTGAATGTCTTTAGGCTTATAAAAGGCATTTTCAACAACGGCAATCGAATTATCATTGTCTTTCCTATATGCCCCCAGTAATCGAAAAAATATAGTCATATCCGTTTCAGATAACAAAAGACAATCCTCTAGATTCTTAATTAACTTCTCATCACCCTCTAGCTGCAATTGAAGCCCTAACTTGGAGCGCATCATATTCAGGGATTTCTGGGTAAAATCTACTTGGTATTGATGAAGAATATCTTCAAAGGGCTGGGCTTCCCCTACTAACGGATATAAGGCATTTGCCAACTGAAGCAGGTTCCATAATGCTATATTAGGTTGGTTACCAAAGCGATACCTTTTATGTTGTCTGTCTGTGGTGTTCGGGGTCCAGCCAAAATCAAACCCTTCTAACCAGCCATAGGGGCCGTAATCAATCGTTAACCCAAGTATAGACATGTTATCTGTATTCATTACCCCATGGACAAAACCAACACGTTGCCAATGGACAATCATATCCAATGTTCGGTTAGTGACTTCTTTAAAAAACCTTATATAAGCATCTTTTGAAGGCTTGCCTAATTCAGGAAAGACATATTTTAGAGTATAATCTACCAAGGTTTTGAGATTCTTATTATCCTGTCTTGCCGCAAATAACTCAAAATTACCAAATCGAATAAACGTAGGTGCGACCCTGCATACAATAGCCCCCTTCTCGTAGTCAGCATTGCCATCATAAAGCATATCCCTTAACACCTCATCCCCGGTTAAGATTAAACTCAATGCCCTTGTGGTTGGAATACCTAAATGAAACATAGCTTCACTGCACAGATACTCTCTAATTGATGACCTTAAAACCGCCAAGCCATCACCTTGCCTAGAATAAGGTGTTTCTCCCGCACCTTTAAGTTGAAGCGCCCAACGTTCATTTTTGTGTTTAACTTCAAATAAGTTTATGGCTCGACCATCTCCTAACTGACCGGCCCAATTACCGAATTGATGTCCGGCATAAGCCATGGCATAAGGTTTGGTTTTAGGATAAATTGTTGCTCCTGAAAAGACCTTGAGGAAGGTATCAGAGCTTATATCCTCTTGTAATAAACCTAGGTTCAAAGCCATGTCCTTGGAGGCGTGAATTAGCTTTGGACTTGAAGGAACCTTTGGCATTACATAAGAAAAGGCTGCCTCAAACACTTGTCTTCTCGTGTTTTCAGTATGCGAATCTGATGGAAGCTCTTTGTTGAAGGTATCGGAAATACTTAAAATCATCTAATTGTTTTGTTCAAGAACATATTGGCCTTGCTTGTAAAATACAAAAACCAATCATTACGAAGTTACAAATAGCCTTTGAGACAGATGACAAATTATTATTAATTTAGCACTTTGAGTAATTCTATGGAACACCTTATTGAAGACGCAGAAGCATTTGTAACTTCCTATTTAAACAACCATCTCAATCCGTCCTTTGTTTATCACAATTTAGCCCATACACAACGTGTGGTTAGTAACCTAAAGGAAATTATTGAGGAAACTGATCTCAGTAAAAAAGAAAAGGAACAACTTTTAATGGCTGCATGGTTTCATGATACTGGCTTTGGAAAAACTATTGACGGTCACGAAGCGGAAAGTGCAAGGATTGCCACGTCATTTTTAAAAGAAAAGCAAATCGCTGAGAAGGACATACAGGCCATTTCCAAGATGATTTTAGCTACAAAAATAGACTATGAACCAAAGACTAAGGTTGAAGGTTATATAAGAGATGCCGATTCAGCCCATCTTTCAAGCAAGAATTATGATTATTACACTTCATTGTTGAGAAAAGAATGGGAGTTAACTGCAGGAATGAAAATGTCTGAAGAGGATTGGTTAAAAGAAAATATCGATTTTTTAAACCATCATTCGTATATGTCAGAACTAGCTATCAAAAAATGGCAAAGGCAAAAGGATGAAAATTTAGCTAAACTTCTGAAAAGCCTGGAAAAAATCCAGGAAAAACACAAAGAGTAGGGTACTCAGTTAGAATTTTGTTTTCTTTTTAATACTCATGGCAAATCCACCACCCTCGGCAAGCTTCACTGAAAATTTTGAATTATTAGTCAATTCTATGTTTTCAATCGTTAAATCCAGTGGATTATTGTCCCAATGGGCATTTTCTCCATCTCTGTAAATCGTACCTTGATACAACTCATCTACCTCCAAAAAATCAAAGACCAAATCCAAATTCCTAGAATTCTCGTCTGTGATACCTCCAATAAACCAATTGCCACTATCGCGTTCCTTTCTTGCAATGGTTACATAATCGCCGATTTCACCGTTCAAGACTTTAGTTTCTTCCCAATCTACCCCAACATCCTTTATAAATTGAAGCGGTTCTGGATTGGCCTCATAATGCTCCACCAAATCGGCTGTCATTTGTATGGGACTGTAAATAACCACATAGAGCGCTAATTGCTGTGCTATAGTGGTATTAACCTGATTATTTGGCTTGTACTCATCAAACTTGATATTAAAAATCCCAGGCGTAAAATCAATAGGCCCAGCTAACATTCGTGTAAAGGCTACAATAGGCAAATGCTCTGGTGGGTTTCCTCCATCCTCTGCCCAAGCATTAAACTCTTGTCCTCGCAGACCTTCTCGAGAAATAATATTGGGATAGGTTCGTCTTAGACCTGTGGCTTTAATAGGCTCATGTGCATTTACCGCAACTTTATATTTGGCGGCTTTAATCGCGGCATTATTGTATTGATTCACCATGTATTGCCCGTGATGGTACTCCCCTTTTGGTAATATCTTGCCTACATAACCTGATTTTACAGCATGCATACCATAGTGCTGCATTAGGGCATAGGCTGTATCTTGCTGTTTTTCGTAAGTCTTAGTGGCAGCTGAAGTCTCATGATGCATAATAATTTGCACCCCTTTTTCCTCGGCATAACGCGTCACCTCATCTAAATCATAATCGGGATAAGGGGTTACAAAATCAAAAACCCCTTCACGATCTTCAAAACCTATCCAACGTTCCCATCCTGTATTCCAACCTTCTACCAAAACACCACCAATATTATTTATAGCTGAAAAATCAATAAACTGTTTTACATTCTCTGTTGTGGCTCCATGCTTACCATGGGCTTTCCCTGTATCTTTCCATGCACCATCAACCAATTCCATACCGTAATCCCATGACGATTTCCCGAGATGCATCTCCCACCAAACTCCTGTATATTTCATCGGTGTAAACCAAGGAACATCGCCGAGTTGATTTGGTTCGTTCAAGTTAACTATAAGATTAGATTCAATTAAGTCTGGCGCGTTATCTGTAATCTGAATGGTTCGCCAAGGGGTATGGAAAGGTAAGCTGCGTTTCACTTTGTAGTCGGTGTTATCGGAACCAACCAAATTGCTTTTAAGAATTAAATTTTCGGTATCTACTTTTAATGTCATTCCCGAATAGTCTACTAAGGCCGCTTCATGAAAACTTAAATGAACACCATCTTCACTTACCATGGTCACTGGTGTATTAACTGCATTTTCTGGAATATAACTCTGAGCTAAATTGGTTTTGGGTATATAAGATTTAGCGTTGATTTCTGAGAGTTTTGTGGTGCTATATAAATGTTCATAAATATCCCAATCACCAGGAATCCAAAAGGTTTTATAATCTTCGGTAAGATTGAATTCCGTATGCTCATCCTTGATTAAAACTTCATTCCATCCTTCTTGTTCTGGTATTTCGTAGCGAAACCCCATACCATCATCATAGAGCTTAAACACGATATTGAGCTTTCGTTTTAAGCTTGTGGTTTCTTGTAGTTCAATTTTTAATTCGTTGTAATGGTTGACGACATCCAATTGCTCTCCCCAGGGCATTTGCCAAATTTCGTTAACTGTTTTCGTTGTGGAATTTACAATTTTGAAATTTTCTAGAAACTTCCCTGAATTAATAAACTCAAATCCCAAATAAGAGGTGTCAATAATGGCTTTGTTATTGAACTGAGTGTAATAAAATGGCTTCCCGTTTGAGGTAACATCGAATTTTACACTAATATTTGAGTTAGGAGATGAAGTCTCTGTCACCTGACTTTTTTCTTGGGTGCATGCAAGTAAACCCAAAAAACTAATTATGATTAGACTTTTTCTCATATCACTCTTTTTTTTCTAGAAGTACTATGTCAAATTCTGAATCAATGATTACACGACCATTTTTTACCTGAGATGTCTTTCCCGAGTACGCATCGTGTAGCGTATCACCTTCCTTAAAAAGCTTGGATACGTCAATTGATTTTCCACCCTTATGAACATCTAAACCGACAAGCACCAAGTCTTTATAATCCCCTTTTTGATAACTTCTATAAAAATAATAGGGTTGTGCCGTTATCATTTGATGTATACCTGCACCAATGGCTGGATGCTCAGCTCTAAACCGTCCTAATTTTTGCCAATGGGAAAGTACTTCTTTTGTCCTAGACCGCTTGGCAATGGAATCCCAATTCATAAACGATCTTAAGGCAGCATCACCATTTGTTGCAGGTACCGATAATGACCTTGAAGACTCATCCCCATAATAAATTTGGGATGTTCCTGGGGACAGAAGTAGCTTATTAGCAGCTTCAAATGGTTTTTTTCGTTGGGTATCAAAAGGACTTCCGTCATCATGAGAACTCAAATAATTCAATACCCCAAACGCTTTTAAATCGCCATGTAAAATATCAATATATCTTTTGAAAAGGTCTTCGTAGCCAAACTCCTTAGAGTTCCATTTAAATTCAAAGTTGATTTGACTACTAAACATATTATCATAATAGTTCACTTTTTTATCGCCAAAATCAAAATATTTTCCGCCACTCACACCGTAATTGTAAACTTCACCTACCAAATAAAAATCATTATTATCTAGGACTTTCTCAGGATTGGTTTTCTTATATTCTGTAAAGGCATAATCACATTCTGTTTTAAACTCTTCCCAGACATAGGGCTCAGTATGTTTGACTGTATCGCATCGGTAACCATCAACACCAAATTCTGTAATATAATCCGTTAACCACTTCATAATATAAAAACGTGGTGCTCTGGGATGGCCAGTACGTTTAAAAAAATCATCAAGCTCTTTTACTTCTTGCTCATAACGTCCTTCGGCTTTCCATTTTTCAACTAGTTGAGGTGGTAGATTTACGTTTTCGTTACTTTCTGTCCTAATATCTGGGAGATTCGCCACCAATGTACAACTTACCGTATTTTCATAATTATCATAACTGCATTGCTTATCTGTGCGTACCCAGCTCTCCGGCCAAACCGGGTCTTTTTCAGTTACTGGGCCTGTATGGTTAATAACTGCGTCCAAAATAATTCTGATACCTCTTGCATGTGCTTCTTTTACCAACTCATGTAAGTCTTCTTTGGTGCCATAATTTGGATCTATTCGTGTCCAGTCTTTGGCCCAATACCCATGATACCCATAGGTTAATCCCGTTCCCTCATCTGTTGCACCGTGAATTTGTTCAACGATTGGCGTCATCCAAATAGCATTAATACCTAAATCGGTAAAGTAACCTTCCTTCACTTTTTTGGTGACACCTTTTATGTCACCACCTTCAAAACCGCGGAGTTTCCCTGCTTTCTTATCCCTCCCAAAATTGACATCATTTGAGGAATCGCCATTATTAAACCTGTCGGTCAATAAAAAATAAATATTCGCAGCTTCCCATAGAAAGTGGGTGTTGACTTCTTTTGGTATTTCAGGATTTTTAACGTCTGTATTGGATTGATTTTTACAATTCAAAATCATAAAACTTAAAGCTATTAATAGGACTAATTTTTTCATCTTCAATCTGATTCGTTTTTTATTGGATAAACACTTTATAGCTCCAAGGTGCTAACTCTAAAGTTGAAGTATCATCAAAAGACATCTGTGTTTCTGTTGTGAAATCTTTATAGTCACCGTGATGTAATCTTTCTTTAAACTCAATAGATTTAGACCCATCTGAAAAATTAAATACGGCAAATACTTTATCCTTTTCATTCTTGCGCACAAAACTCAGAACTTCACTTTCAAAATTATTTGGGACCTTAACCATCGTTGCGCCCCATTTTGCATGCCATAAAGCTGTATTCTTTTTCATTAAAGTAATGAGATTTTTGTAGAGGTCTCCAATAGGGTCTTGTTTCCATTGAATAGCATCTTTCTCGAAAAACTCAAGTCGCTTTGCGTTTCCGGCTTCCTGACCATTATATATTAAAGGCATACCTTCACCAACTACAGACAACACTATTGCGGCTTCAAGGCCCTCACCAAACTGCTCGTACATAGTACCTTCCCAAGAATTCATATCGTGGTTACTCACAAAAGTCATCTGCATGCTGTTTTTAGGAAATGCACTTTCATTCCAGGAGTAGTACACATATAATCCATTGACATCCTTCTGACCCATACATATTTTGTGCATCGTTTCATTCCAACTCCACGCATAAGTCAAGTCAAAAGCTTTGGCATGCAAATCTCTTGATTCCCATTCAGCGAGCATAAACACAGGTTTTACAGCATCTAGTTTTTTTCTGACATTGTTCCAGAATTCGACTGGCACAAAACCTGCCACATCACAACGATACCCATCGATATCGACTTCCTTAACCCAATACGTTAAAGCTTCGGTCATGTATTTTCTCACTTCAGGCTTATTGTAATCCAGGTCTATAATATCTGACCAATCCCACCATGGTGTAGGACGAAAATCACCCTTATAATCCCTATCGTACCAATCTGGATTTTTGTCAACCAACACATTATCCCAAGCCGTATGATTCGCTACCCAATCTAAAATGACATACATGCCATGGTTGTGCGCTTCATTCACGAAATCTTTTAAATCTTGAAGCGTTCCAAATTCGGGATTCACACTGTAATAATCTTTAACAGAATAGGGGCTTCCTAAGGTTCCTTTTCTGTTCTTTTCTCCAATAGCGTGAATCGGCATGAGCCAAATTATATCTATGCCTAAATCTTTAAGGCGTGGTAACTGTGTTTGCGCTGCTTTAAATGTGCCTTTTTCAGAAAACTGCCTCGTGTTTAATTGATAAATTGCGGCGTTTTTACTCCATTCAGGATGTGTTAGTTTTACATAATCTTGTGGCTGATATTGACTTAACATATCGTCATTTATAGTTTTAGTCTCGTTTTGTGCAGTCTTGTCCTCATTTGAACAAGACCAAAAACATGAGATTATAAGTATGAGAAGGGTTAATTTTTTAATCATTTACTTAATTTTTAGAATGAAAGATTCCAAGGGATTGATATCAACACGAACCTTTGCCTTTCCGTTTTCAACTTTTAAAGTTGAGCTATATGCATTATACAATTGGTCTTCAACTTTATAGTCGCCATCGTCTAAATTCCATTTTTGAACGAGGTCTTCTGGCAATTGTAACTCAAAACCATAGGTGTTCTCTGTATTAAAGTTTGAAATAATAATCAATTTTTCGTCATCGCTCCAACGCACAAAGGACAAGACTTTATCATTATACCATTCCGTATTTTGATGGTTATATAATTGAATATCCTCATAGCCGCCCATCAAGGCTGAACTATTAATGGTGAAATTCAACAAGCGTTTATAAAAATCACGAAGTTCTAGTTCTTCTTCAGTCGATTGTCCGCCGTCAAACTTTTTATCGTTTACCCAACGCACCATACTTGGCACAGACCCATAGTCGAAAATCGATGTTCGGGTAGGGTCACCAAAGCCTAAGTCTTCTGCACCTGGCTCACCGAATTCCTGTCCGAAATATATCATGGTTGGTGCTGTTGTTGATGTGGCAGACACCACCATCGCTGGTTTTCCCTTTAGGGCATCACCAGCAAAATCTGGACTGGCAATACGCTGCTCGTCGTGATTTTCTAAAAAGTGAAGCATATGGTGTTCTATATCTGACAGATTATCAAAAATCGGTGGAATATTATTCGTACTGCCGTACCCTTGCATTACGTGTTTTAAGGTGTCGTATAGTTGAACTTTGTCGTATAAATAATCCATTTTCCCTTTTCTGATATAATCTCTATACAAACTTGGATTATAAACCTCAGCCATTAAAAAGGCCTTGGGATTTTCCATTTTAATGTGCGCGTTCATATAACTCCAAAACTCAACAGGCACCATTTCTGCCATATCGTAACGGAATCCATCAACCCCTTTGCCCGTCCAATACAAGGCAATATCCTTGAATTTTTTCCAGGAACTTGGTACGGATTTGTCTTTCCAAAAAGCATAGTGTTTTGTATAATCTTCATTATCAAAACCTTCTGGTAAATCGTCGAATTCTTTTCTGCCATCGGGACTCACACCATAATTGACTTTTACCGTTTCATACCAATCGTTCATATCTGGACGTGACGCGCGTGAACCATTGCCTGTCCATTTTGCTGGAATTTCTTCAAACTTACCATCTGCCATTGGATGATTTTCACCTCCTAACGGCTGGTAGCCGTTTTTCCATTCAGGCACCTCAAAGACCTCTCCCGGATTGTAGTAGAAATTATTATTGACGTCATAAGTCACAGATGTATCGTCTTCCGCACCAAAATCAGTAGTCCCATCAGGGTTGGTTAAACTTTGGTAATTACGTGCCACATGATTTGGAACAATATCTATTATGACTTTTAAACCTGCCTTATGCGAACGCTTAATTAAGGCTTCAAATTCTTGTAATCTGTTTTCAACATTTACAGCTAAATCTGGATTCACATTATAATAATCCTTAACCGCATATGGCGAACCAGCACGTCCTTTAACGATATCTGGATCATCGTTGGAAATGTCATATTTGGTGTAATCGGTAATAACATCGTGATGTGGCACGCCTGTGTACCAAATGTGTGTGACTCCTAAATCTTTAATTTCTGAAAGTGCCTTATCCGTGAAATCATTGAACTTCCCTACACCATTTTCCTCAAGTGTTCCCCAAGGTTTATTAGTGGTATTTGTGTTTCCGAATAATCTCGTAAAAACTTGATAGACGACTTCTTTTTTCTTCATTTCTGATTTTATTTCTTGTGGTTGAGGCGCTGTTTTAGTTTCGTTTTTGCAGGCTATTATTGTGAATAGTGCCACTGCAACGATGAGTATGTATTGTTTTTCCATGTTTTTATTTCCTTTAGGCTTCGACTGCGCTCAGCCTGACCTAGTCATTCAATTTTATTATTTCAATTTAATTCTAATCTCTTTTTCCTCGTTGGTATCCCAAATAATATTTAAGGTCAAGGTTTTATATTTTTTATTGTACGTGCCATTGACCTTATCATTGTTAATTTTAATACGCTTTGGCATATCCTTTATATTATGAATAACCAACTCTATGGTTTTATTTTCTGCCTTATAATTTGTGCCTGTTTCTGCTTCAAAGTCGATTTCTAGCCAGCGACCTTCGATCTCTGCTTCAAATTCTAAGATTTGAAATTTTCCTTTTTCAAAAGCCTCAACTGTTTTACCATCATCAAAATAAAACGTACGTTCTGATTCTTCAATAGCGTCATGATGATAGTATTGCAATTGAATAAAACTAGAATCATAGTCTTTAGTAGTTTGCATAGGTTTTGCCAAAGGAATAAAAGCACCTGCTCTTATGTATGTAGGTATAATGGCTTCATTTAGCGCAACGGTTTGGGTCTGACCTCCTTCTATTAATTCATCATTTTCAATATCAAACCAGTCTGAGCCTTTTGGAAAATATACTTCTTGAAGCTTCTTTCCAGGCTCTAAAATAGGAGATACCAAAATATCTTGTCCCCACAAATAGGTTGAGGAATAACTATATAATTCTTCATTATATGGCTCTTCAAAAAACAGAGGCCGCATTAAGGGTTTGCCGTGTTGGCTATTATCATACATCAAATTGTAATTGTACGGTAACATTCTATAACGCATTTGGATGGCTTCTTTTGCTAGATTTTTCGCCTTTTCGCTCCTAAAAATAGGTTCACTTGGCACATCTTCCTGCGCATGCGGTCTGTAAATAGGCTGAAAAACACCGTATTGTAACCATCGTACATAGAGTTCGTCATCAAGATTAGCGCCAGCAAACCCACCTAAATCACTGTGCATATAAGCCAAACCTTGCATTCCCATTTGCAATGCGATTTCTGGCTGTGATTGCAGCCCGCCCCATGTTCTATTAACATCTCCAGACCAAGGCACCATGCCATACCGTTGCGAGCCTGAATATCCAGCACGCATCAATATAAATGGTCTTAACTCTGGATTAGCTTCCAAACTGGCCTCATATACCAATTTAGCCCAATCATGGCCGTAGATATTGTGCACCTCATCTGCCGTTCCGCTAGCATGTTGTATCCAACTTGGGTGAACTTCAGGCTCCCCTAAATCGCCCCAAAATCCTGTGACACCTTTATTTGACAAATCTTTATAAATAGTTTTAAACCAAGCATTTCCATTATCACTGTAGACATCAACAATACCAGTATTTCCAAAATAGAAATCGTAGGTGCCAGGATTACCAAGTGAGTCTTTAGCCAGAATATCTTCTTTAACAGCCTCGTCCCAACGCTTCGAAGTTGTTAGTATAAACGGTTCGGTAATCAGGATGGTTTCCACACCATTAGACCTTAAATCTTTAATCATTTGATTTGGGTTGGGAAACGAATCTTTATCAAATTCTAAATTTCCCATAGTGCCTTTAATGTCCTTACCAAACCAATACAAATCTAAAATAATGGCATCAACTGGAATCTCCTCTTCTTTAAATTTAGTAATGGTTTCAATTGTTTCTTTTTGTGTGTGGTATCCAAATCGACTGGAGAAATTACCCAAAGCCCAACGCGGCAGCATGGGTTGTTTTCCCGTTAAATCGGTATAATTATCTAAAATATCGTACCACGACTCACCTGTAATAACCTGGTAGGTTTTACGACCAGAAATAGTTTCATAAGTAAGGGTATTGTCCTTTTTACTGTCCAAATCCAAATAACCAATTGGTGCATTATCAAAATGAATCATGTATTGTTTTGATGATAGTACAATAGGCATGGTGTAGTTCATTAACTTAGATTCGGTTTCGTATCCGTAATGTGCCCTATTAAATAACGGTAAGCGGTTGCCTCGTCGGTTCATACCTAAGGCTCTTGCACCTCCACCATATAAGACTTCGTCTTTAGTAAGATTGAATTCTATTTTTTCAGTTGAATCAGCAATGATATTACCTTTTACCATTTCCATCGTCTCATGCTGGCTTTTGAAATAACCACGTTTTTCAGAAATAATGGGTTCTCCGTTATACATGTAGGCAATTTTAAAGGGGTCTGTCGTGATGGTTACGGATATACCCTTAGTGCCGATACTAATGTCCTTTCCAAAATACCCGTAACTAAATGGCACCGGTTTCTTGGAAGACATTACTACAGCATGGGAAGTCGTATTCTGTGCTTCGCCATGTGGTATAAATGTAGTTTCCAGAATATCCTCAGAATAAAATGTAAAGCTATATTTTCCATCGCTTGTGATGACGGAAAATATATTGTCTTCTTCATTATGCGATTTATAAATCCGATTGGGATTTTGGGTATAACTGAAATGAAACAGCAACAGTGCTAAAACTATGTGTATTGAATTTTTCATAAAACGTTGAGATGCTGAAACGAGTTCAGCATAACAAATTAGATTTTTAGTTTATTTTCCTAATAAAAACAACAATGGCTTATCCAAACGTTGATTCCAAGAATTCTCCGAATGGTCTGTGCCTTCAAAAAATAAGTTTCTGTAATCTTCTTCATCAAATCCTTTTGCTTTTAAAACAGCATCAACTCTTGGTGCATATTGCGGATAATATTTATCTAAGGTTCTATCCCCATAATCGAAATAGACCTTGTGATTTCCAGCCACAGGAAAATTCGCATCCATATAACTAAAAATAGCTTCAGGAAATGGATTATTATCTTGCGGCATAGCACCTGGCCAATGGGTTGATAGACAAGCTGCGCCGCCAAAAACATTTGGATATTCAGAAATCGCATACATCGACATTAAGCCTCCCATACTTGAACCCATAACAAAGGTGTTATTTGAGTCTGTATGCACGGCATATTGCATATCTATAACGGGTTTTAATTCCTTTACTAAAAACTTCAAATAGTCATCACCTTTAAAATCTAAGCTGAAATTATTCCCTTTTGCGTTTTTCTCTATGTACACTTTAAGGGAATCTGGCATGAAACCATAGGATTTTTCTGGATATAAATCTTGCCAACGGATTTGTGGTATATTATGAATGGCGATAACAATGAAGTCATTTATTTTTTCATCATACATTAATTGACTCGCCCATTCATCGACTTTCCATTCTTGTTTATTCCATGATGTAGTGCTATCAAAAAGCATTTGTCCGTCGTGCATATACAACACGGCATACTTCCTTTCTTCAGAATAGTTTTCGGGTAGCCAAACGTCAACTGGTCTTGGTGTTATATATTGAGATGGAAAACTATCTGCCCTAAATAATCGTCCTGAAGCAAGTACGGTAGAATGAAGCTTTTCAAATTTAATTTTTGGAATGCTTGTATCGCTTTGTGACCCAGTACTATCTTGCTTTTCGTTTTTGCATGAAAGGATGAGTAAACACAGGATTCCTATTTTTAATAATTTTTTCATGTTATTCTAAACGACTTCACAGGCTTTAAAAATTAAACATTTCTAAAGGCTCCCGAAGTAGATAATAGAAGATTACTATTTTTAATCCAACTTTGTCGTAAACAGGTAACTTCCTTTATTTTTTAGGTCTAATGTATCTGACCATACTACGGTTTCGCCTGTCATCAGGTTTTTAAGCGTTTTTCCATTGAGGGCTAATTCTTCAAATCGGTCTAACTTCAACACATAAGGCTCCTCATTCTTATTCATTATATGAAACACAGTTTCTTCCTTATTGTAGCGTGCTAGAACATAAGTATTGTCCTCTGGTGCAAAATGCATGGTTTTGCCCGTATGAATAGCCTCACTAGACTTTCTGTAATTAAGAAGCTTAGATACAAAAGCCTGCATGTCTTTTTTGGACTCAGCTAGATTTTCACCTGTAAATGCGTTTGTTGAATCGTTAGCCCAACCTCCCGGAAAATCGGTGCGTATTAAACCGTGGTCGCCAGGTTTTGCAAAATCGTCCATCAATATTTCGGTACCGTAGTACATTTGAAAAACACGCGGCAATACTGCCAAATAGCTCAATGCCATTTTAGTGTTTGTAATATCACCATCTAATTGGGTGAATATTCTGCTCATGTCATGGTTATCCGGGAACGCCATAATATCCTCAGGTCGGGTATAATTAAAATCATTGGCTAAAGCCACATAAATTTCTTTAAGTCCCGTACCCCAAGTTTCTTCGTTTTTAAGCCCAGCGACTACTTTTTCTTGCATGGCAAAATCCATGGTTGAACGCAGATTAGAGTCGTATCCATCTGAATTTTCATGACCATCTTGCCAATAGGCTATAAGTAATGGATTGCTAGACCATTCTTCACCAACTATATTGAAGTTAGGGTATTCAGTCATAATGGCTCCAGCCCAATTGCTCATAAACTCCTTATCGGGATATGGATAAGTATCTTGACGTATACCACCCAGACCAAGAGTTTCAATCCACCATATACTATTTTGAATAATATAATTGGCCATAAAAGGATTACGCTGGTTTAAATCGGGCATATCTTTCACAAACCAACCATCTGACATACCTTGATAATCTTTTTCGGATGCATAAAGATCTTGATTAGTGGTGCGCCTATGGTTAGAATGAATAGTCACCTGCGAGTCCCATCTATCGATATTCTCGAGATAATGGTCTTGATAATTAGCCCAATCCTTAAAAGGTAAATCCTTCATCCACCAATGTTCTAAACCACAGTGATTAGCGACTTGGTCCATCACAAGCTTCATATTACGCTGACGTAATTCATCAGCAAGGGTCTTATAGTCATCTAAAGTACCAAAGCGAGGATCAACTTTGTAATAATCTGTCATTGCATATCCATGATAGGAGCCTTTTGGCATGTCATTGATTAACAATGGCGTTGGCCAAATAGCGGTAAAGCCCAGGTTTTTTATGTAATCTAAATTTTCCGTAATGCCTTGGATATCTCCACCATGTCTTGCATAACCATCAGTTCGGTCAGTACCTTGTTCGTTTAAGAACTCAAAGGAATCGTTTTCTGGATTAGCATTGGCAAAACGGTCTGGTGTAATAAGATATATGGCATCGGAACTGTTAAAGCCCACATACTCCTCTGAAGGAATTTGACGCTTTTTTAATTCGTAGGTCTGAACCAATTCTGGTTTATTGTTTATTCTAAAAACAATATTAAATTTTCCAGGGGTAGCTGTCTCTGCTATCTCCAAATCAAGAAAGAGATAATTTGGACTATCTGCTTTATGCACCTGTTTTAAAGCAATACCTTGATGTGAAATTTGTGCGGTGTAGTTTCCTATATTGTCGTGCTTTACCAGTAATTGTAATTGCCGATTCTTAAAACCCGTCCACCAATGTGGTGGTTCAATTTTATATATATCATTTGAAATCTCAATTGTGCTCTCGCTTTGGGAGGTATCCATTTCAGATTTAACATTATCCTTACACGACAACATTAAAATCATGATACAAATTGAAAGCTTAAATTGAATATGTTTCATAATTGTAGTTTTAAAATATCTTTTGAATCGTTTTACACGGTCACCAAATTATTTGGAGAAATTAGTATCGTTTTACCATTTACTATAATTTCCAAATCGTGCTTACCTTCCAACTCAAAATGTGTGTGACCTTTACAGACGTTTACCTTAATAATTTGATGCCTAAAATTGACTTTAAAGGAATAGGCGTCCCATTGTTCAGGGATTTTAGGCTCAAACGTAAGCTTGTCATTCTTAACACGCATACCTCCAAATCCTTCAACAATACTCATCCAAGTTCCTGCCATTGAGGTAATGTGTAGGCCTTCATGTACTTCGTGATTATAGTCATCCAAATCTAAGCGTGATGTTCTTAAATAAAACGTATAGGCCTGGTTCATACGCCCTAACTTTGCCGCCTGAATACTGTGTACGCACGGGGACAATGAACTTTCATGAACGGTAAATGGTTCGTAAAAGTCAAAATGCTGCTCCAATTCGTGAGTAGAAAAATGGTCTTCAAAGAAATAAAACCCTTGTAATGTATCGGCCTGCTTTATATAAGGTGAACGCAGTATGCGATCCCAGGACCACTTTTGGTTAATTGGCCGTTGCGACTGATCTAGTTCGGAGACTGTAATCAATTCCTTATCTAAAAACCCATCTTGCTGTAAAAAAACCTCGTGCTTTTCCGAGTATGGAAAATAAATTCCCTCAGCTACTTCCATCCAATCCTTAATTTCAGATTTGGATAATTTCGCCTTGTTCATAATCCGCGTATAGTCTATACCGAACTCAGATTCTATCCTTTCAATATTCTCTACGGTATATTTTATACACCACTTGGCTATATAATTGGTGTACCAATTATTATTCACATTATTCTCATATTCGTTAGGTCCGGTTACTCCAAGAATGACATATTTGTTTTTATCTGTGGAGAATGTGGCGCGCTGGTGCCAGAAACGAGCTATAGCTATCAAAACTTCCAATCCCTTTTCTGGAATATAACTATAGTCTCCCGTATAGCGGTGATAGTTGTAAATAGCAAATGCGATAGCCCCGTTTCTATGGATTTCCTCAAAGGTGATTTCCCACTCATTATGACATTCTTCGCCATTCATAGTAACCATGGGGTACAAGGCTGCGCCATTTGAGAAACCAAGCTTCTCAGCGTTTTCTATTGCTTTTTGAAGATGGTTATACCGGTATTCAAGAAGATTGCGCGCAACACTCTGATCTTTAGTGGCCATGTAAAACGGAATACAGTAGGCCTCAGTATCCCAGTATGTACTGCCGCCGTATTTCTCGCCAGTAAATCCTTTCGGTCCTATATTTAAACGTGCATCGGTTCCCAAATAGGTCTGATTCAAATGAAAAATATTAAATCGAATCCCTTGTTGGGCCTTAACATCACCTTCTATGGTAATATCAGCCATGTCCCATATTCTAGCCCAAGCCTGTTTTTGGTTCTCTAATAAGGCCGAAAACCCTAAATGTTTAGCTTTATCCAATACGGCTTTGGCCGCGGTAACCAACTCATATTTATCATGATTTCTATCTACGGTATAACCACCAAATTTGTGGATGGAAAGTACATCGCCCTGGTTAACTTTTGTGCTGTAGGCAAATGCTATGTGTGTAGAGGCCTTATCTACATCTGGTGTAATATTTAACTTTTTATCATTATAAAACAATTCCGATTCCATAAAGGTACAGGTATAGAATTCGGTCT
Organism: Winogradskyella aurantia; assembly: GCF_002266855.1. GTDB lineage: Bacteria > Bacteroidota > Bacteroidia > Flavobacteriales > Flavobacteriaceae > Winogradskyella > Winogradskyella aurantia. The sequence goes on from NZ_NGJN01000003.1 coordinate 442,108, forward strand.
TCATGGTTTTAGCCTGTATAAACGCACTTGTATCCTTTTGTGATACACTAAGCGTATCCCAGAATTTATCATCCCAATTGCTATCTTCATTGGTAATACCACTATCGATATATGGTTGATACGTAATGTTGGCCGAAGCGTTGAGTGGCTTAACCGAATAAGAAATAACGCCTAATTCATCCATATCTAAGCTCAGAAAACGCTTTACAACCACCTCTACTTCCAAATTATTTTGCAGCGTTGCATTAAAACTTCTTAGGAGCCAACCTTCTTTCATGTTAAGCTCTCTCTTGAAATTCTCTACTTTCTTGCACTTAAATAGGTCTAGGGCTTCCTCATTTATAAATACGTCAATTCCAATCCAACTAGGGGCATTGAGTACTTTAGCAAAATATTCTGGATAGCCATTTTTCCACCAACCAACTCTTGTCTTGTCTGGATAATACACTCCAGCAATATAACTTCCCTGAAAGGTTGGTCCTGAATAGCGTTCTTCAAAATTAGCCCGCTGGCCCATAGCACCATTACCAATACTGAATAGGCTCTCTGAAGCTTTAACTTGGTCTGGATTGAATTCTTCCTCTATGATTGACCAATTATTTGGAATTATATAATCTAGATTCATAATATTTTATTAGGTATCGTTAGACACCTTGATTTTTATGCGTTAATAAGTTCATTTAAAAACTCCTCCGAAATCTGGGTAAAGTCTTTAAATATATAATGGGCACGACCTAAAACATCTGGTTCGCCTATGCCAATGGAAATCATGTTTGCGGCGTTTGCTGCATCGATGCCGGCTACAGAATCTTCAAAAACAATACAGTTCTCCGGGGATATTTTTAAAGATTTTGCCGCTATCAGAAATACCTCTGGGTCAGGTTTTGCCTTACTGACGTCCGTGCCGTCTACTATGGTATCAAATAATTGGCCTACATTGACTTTCTCGATTATAAATCTTGCATTTTTACTTGCAGACCCTAAGGCAATAGCTTGGTGTTTATCTTTTAAATACAGCAGTGTCTTTTTTACATTTGGTAGTAATTCATTTTCATCCATCTTATTAATATAAGATAAATAGTCCTCATTTTTAAGTGCCATTAATTTCTCAAACTCCGCTTCAGACAATGTCTTATTTCCCCAAGATAGAATCTTTTCTAATGAGCGCACCCGACTTACTCCTTTGAGCTGTTCATTTTCCTTTTCCGAAAAATCAATACCAAGTCCGTTAGCAAGTCGTTTCCATGCTAAAAAGTGATACTTAGCCGTATCTACGATAACACCATCAAGATCAAATATAAATCCTTTCCTTTTCTTACTCATTTTCATTTAAAATTACATAATCATCTACATCCTTAACCCTTGTTACCAGTAAAGCTGCAATAATGAAAGAAAATCCACTAAGGACAAGGGCAAAAATTGGTTTGTCATTATAAAGGTATTTAACCATTGGACCTCCTATTAAGGCATTCAAAATTTGGGGTAGTACAATAAAGAAATTGAATATACCCATATAGACTCCCATTTTTCGAACCGGAATAGACCCAGCTAAAATGGCATATGGCATTGCCAAAATACTTGCCCATGCAATACCCACACCTACCATAGATAAGATTAACCAATTTTTATCTGGTAATACATATAGTGACAGTAAGCCTAAAGCACCAATAATCAAAGAATAGGAATGTGTCTTTTTTCGCCCTATTTTCTTGGCAATAGCTGGAAGGAAAAAAGCGTAAATCGCAGAAACCAAATTATAAACCCCAAATAAGATACCCACCCAATCGCCGGCATCTTGAAAGCCCTTGCTATGGGTGTCTGAAATATCCAAACCATAAATATGTGAAGCTATGGCTGGCGTGGCAAAAACCCACATTCCAAAAAGACCAAACCACGAAAAAAATTGCACCCATGCCAGTTGCTTCATAGTCTCTGGCATCTTGGCAAAATCTGAAAAGATGTTTAAAAGACTTGATGATTCTTCTTCCATGAGCTGTTCACCAGCGGCGGTATGGATGAGTTCCATCTCTTCGGGCGAATACTCCTTGGTTGTAAATACCGTAACCAAAATACTGCCTATTAAAACGGCTGCACCAATAAAAAAAGATAACAATAAATTTAGGGGCACTTCACCTGAAGCTGCCTCATTGGTAATACCAAACCAGTTGGCTAGTACATAAGGAAGCCAAGAACCTATGACCGCGCCTATACCAATTAAAATGGTCTGCACACTAAATCCAAGAGTTCTTTGATCCGACGGCAAAACATCTGCGACCAACGCCCGAAACGGTTCCATGGCCACATTAAAGGAGGCATCCATAATCATCAACATTCCTGCTCCTACCCAAAGGGCTGGCATGTATGCGGTGAACATATCTGAATTAGGCATCAATATTAGACCCAATGAGGCCAATAGAGCACCTATTAAAAAATAAGGCCGACGTCGTCCAAGCTTGGTCCAAGTTCTATCACTGTAATGGCCAATGATTGGTTGCACTATCAAACCCGTCAGAGGCGCAACTATCCAAAACCAAGATAATTCATGTACATCCGCACCAAAAATTTGAAGAATTCGACTTGCATTGGCATTTTGAAGGGCAAAACCCATTTGCACCCCTAGGAACCCGAAGCTTAAATTCCAGATTTCCCAAAAGCTTAACCTACGCTTTTGCATAAATAGTATATTATTGATTAATACTATTCTGACAAGCAAAGCTTATCAAAACTTATGAAAGAAGTGAAAATATAAGTTTTGATTTGTGGGTAAATATAGGTAATGATTTTAAATTGGCAATGTTAAAATTCTATTTGGTAGATTCCCTTTCAATTAAATCCGTCTCAATAACAATAGTTTGATATTCTTCTTCAGCTTCTGTACTAACCGTTTCCAATTTATTGATTAAAAGATCCGCAGCTCTTTCTCCCATGATTTGTGCATGTTGACTTACAGTGCTTAGACTAGGCGTAGAATGTTTGGACAACACCCCATCCGTAAAACCGATCACCTGCACATCCCTAGGTATCTCTAACCCTAATTTGCGTGCCACCTTCATGGCGGAAAGCGCATACAATTCATTGACCGCAAATACACCGTCTATGGCTGTATTGGATTTAAACAACTGTTCTATTTCCTTTTCAAGAGCCTCTAAATGAACTTCGTAATCCAAACGGTCATCAAGTTTTAATATTAAGCTCGATTTCAATTCAAAACCACTTTCCTTTAAAGCCTCCATATACCCTTGTGTCCGCAACTTACCTACACTTACGTAATCCTTGGTAGTAATTAATGCAATTTGTTTGCAGTTGTTAGAGATCAACTTTTCCACGGCCCGTTTTGCACCGCCAAAATCGTTCACAATAACCTTATCACATTTAATGTCTGAAACCACACGATCAAACATAACCACTGGCATACCTTGGTCCATGGTTTCATTAAAGTGATGGTAATCCTGCAATTGCAATGTCTCTTTTGAAATGGATAAAATAAAGCCATCTATACTGCCATTTGCTAACATTTCCATATTTATCACTTCTTTAGAAAAGGACTCGTTAGACAAGCCAACAATAACATTATAACCTCTTTTATTGGCGACCAACTCAACACCTCTGATGACTTTTGAAAAGAAGTGGTGTACTATCTCTGGTATGATAATACCTATAGTATTGGTTTTTCTGTTCTTAAGGCTTAAAGCAATGTTATTGGGCTTATAATTGTATAGCTTGGCAAAAGCTTGAACTTTTTGCTTTGTGTCTTCACTAATTTCCGGACTATTCCGTAGCGCCTTCGAAACGGTAGATATAGAAACGTCTAATTCTCTAGCAATCTGTTTTAAAGTAATTTTTCTTTTCATGGCATCTTATACTCAAAAAATCTAAAAATTTCAGGCTAAATATAAGATATCATATTACGGTATGAATAATTTTAACTTTCATATATTGTGAAATTCTTAATTTTTCTATAAATTTCTCCTAATGTTAATTTTTGTTAAAAAGTTTTTAACACGAAAACGTTTTCGTGACATATGTCAGTTTTTTTAACACTGCGGACATGGTAAATTTACATATTTTTAACCCAAAGAAGTGAAAATATAATCAATTAACTAAGCAATTAATTTAAAAACTTTGTATGAAAACATTCTTAAATGCTTTACTCGTAATTTTAATTATGGTACCAGCAACGCTGATGGCTCAAACAACCGTCACAGGTACCGTAACAGATAAAGCAAACGCAATGCCTTTACCTGGCGTTAACGTCATTATAAAGGGTACTTCTAGAGGAACATCCACTGATTTCGACGGAAATTTCTCATTAGAAGTAAGTCAAGGAGAAACCCTTGTCATATCTTATTTAGGTTACACCCCACAAGAAATACTATTCAGTGGACAGGCCACTATCGATGTAGCTTTGGTCGAGGACGCCGCTCAATTAGACGAAGTGGTTCTTATCGGTTATGGTGCAACCACCAAGCAAGATGCTACGGGTGCCGTTGAAAAGGTCGGTGACGAAGACTTTAACCGTGGTGCTATTGTGGCACCACAACAGCTTATTGCTGGTAAAGCAGCTGGTGTTCGCGTAACTACAGGCGGTGGTGCAGCTGGTGAAGGCGGTGAAATTAGAATTAGGGGTGGTGCATCTATAGGTACTGAATTCGGCGCTACTAATGATCCTTTGATAGTAATTGACGGATTACCAATTGACCAACGCGGTGGTGCTCAAGGGTCTAGAAATGCTTTAAATGCCATTAACCCAGCGGATATTGAGGATTTTGTGGTCCTTAAGGACGCCTCTGCCACGGCTATTTATGGTTCGCGTGCCTCAAACGGTGTTATTTTAATAACCACAAAAAAAGGTAGTGCAAACCAACCTCTGAAATTAGAATACGGTATACAAGCCTCTACGAGACGCATAACCAATACAGTAGATAATTTAAGTGCTGCGCAGTACAGACAAGTGGCTGAAGCCGATGGTGTTGACCCCTCTGAATTTGGCAATGCCAATACAAACTGGCAAGATGAAATTTATACCACCGGAATAGGTGCGATTCATAATATTACGGCCTCTAAAGGTTACGAAAACTTTAGCTTTAGGGTAAATTATAACCACGTTTCTCAGGAAGGACCGCTCTTAGGTGATTTATACGAGCGTAATGGCTTTAATACTTCCTTTGTTCATCGTTTTTTAGATAATGATTTAAAAATAACAGCTATCGCTCGTGGTATCCAAGATGAGTACCAATATGCCGAAGATGGAGCTATTGGAGCTGCTGTAAGATTTGATCCCACACAACCAATTAGGAATCCAGACGGCAGTTTTTACCAGTACGGTACAACCGCCAACTTGGCGCCAGCCAATCCATTGTTCACCCTAGCTGAAACAGAGGATAGACAGACCATTCAGCGATTTATAGGTAACTTTAATATAGATTACAATTTTTGGTTTTTACGAGATTTAAAACTTAGTGTAAATGGAGGTATTGATTACGCAGAAAACAGTGGTTTTAGATTTGCTCCGGCAAACCCTAACAACGCTGGAGCCTTTAATTTTAATGGTCAATCACAGGGATTAAACCGAAATACGTCATTAGATTTCTTGTTAAATTATAAAACCTTTGTCGAGTCTATCAATACCAACATTGATATTACTGCGGGTCATGCCTTCCAAGAATTTTACATAAGAACTGATATTGATGAGGTTTCTGGACCAAATACCACCATCGATACTGATATAAATAGAAATGCTCTATTGTCCTATTTTGCCAGAGCTAGTTTTGATATAGCCGATAGGTATTTAATTTCAGCTAGTTTTAGACGTGACGGCTCATCTAGATTTAGTGAAGACAATCGCTTTGGTAATTTCCCGGGAGTATCCGTTGGCTGGAAGCTTATGAATGAATCATGGATGCAAGACTCCTTCTTCTCTAACCTTAAGTTGAGAGCAGGTTGGGGGGTAACCGGTCAGCAGGAAATTGGACAGAATTACGGCTTCCAGGGGATATATACACCATCACGAAACGATCAGGCTAATATTCAATTCGGCACCACCATCAATGGCGAACCTATCTTTATTCGCACACTTAGACCTGAAGGATTTGATGAAAACATCAAATGGGAGGAGACCACACAATACAACGTCGCATTAGATTATGGATTCTTTAACAATCGCTTATCGGGTACCATTGATTTCTATTACAGAGAAACTGAAGATCTATTGGCTACAGTCCCTGTACCCTCTGGATCTAACTTAAGAGATTTAATTACGACTAATGTTGGGGAAATAACCAGTCGAGGTTTGGAGCTTACGGTTAATGGTGTAATTTTCCAAAAAGAAAATTTTGGATGGGATACGAATTTTAACGTCACCTTTCAGGAACAAGAAGTCACCCGACTTAGTCTAAATAATGACCCTAATGCCTTTTTCCTCGTAGGAGGTATTTCTGGTGGTGTAGGTAATAACATACAAATCCTTAGGCCAGGGTTCGATCCTACGACCTTCTTTGTTTTCAGACAGGTATATGATAATGAAGGGAACCCAATTGAAGGTTCTTATGTAGACGTTAATGGTGACAACCAGATAACAGAAGCGGACAGACAACCGTACAAAAAAGCAACACCAGATGCATTTATTGGATGGACCAATAATCTTCGTTATAAGAATTTTGACCTTAACTTTACGTTTAGAGGAAGTTTTGGCAACTACGTCTATAACAACAACGCCTCCGATACAGGTAACCTTAATGCTATAACCAATCAGCCTGGTTATCTCGCTAATGGACACGCCAGCGTATTGGATACAGGATTTACAAACCAAAATTTATTTTCTGATTTATATATAGAACGTGCAGATTTCGTAAGATTGGACAATATATCCTTAGGGTATACCATTCCTTTCGAAAAAATGACACTCAGAACGTCTCTAACAGCAACTAACCTATTTGTTATTACAGAGTATAGTGGCTTAGACCCTGAGATTGGCAATGGAATTCAAAACAACTTTTACCCAAGAACACGTGATGTTGTATTAGGTCTTAACTTTACATTTTAAAAAAATGAGAATAATTAATATAAACAACAAAGCTATGATGAAAAGAACATTTAAAACGGTTTTCGCCGTCTTGTTGCTAGTGTGTTTTACCCAGTCTTGTGAAGACCGGCTAGATCTACTGCCAGAGGACGAGCGAATTACAGCTGACCAAGCCTTTGAGGACCCTGAAGCTTATAAAGAGTTCTTGGCAAAAATATATGCCGGGATTTCCTTAAGTGGGCAACAAGGCCCCGCAGGTTCACCAGACTTGGCAGGTCTAGATGAAGGTTTCTCAAATTATTTGAGACTTTACTGGAAAATGCAACAACTGACCACTGATGAAGCGATAATCGGTTGGAATGACGGTACCATTCAGGACTTACACGGACAGGTATGGACAGCAGGAAATGAATTTATTAGAACGATGTACACTCGTTTGATGTATCAGGTATCTTTAACGAATGAATTTCTGCGCCAAACTACAGATGACAAGTTAAGCAGTCGCGGTGTAGATGCCGACTTAAGAGCTGAAATTCAGGTATTCAGAGCCGAGACCCGATTTATGAGAGCACTTTCCTATTGGCATCTAATGGATTTGTTTGCTAACCCTCCATTCGTAACAGAAAATGATGCAGTTGGGGCATTTTTACCACAACAAATTCAAAGAGCTGATTTGTTCAATTATATCGAGTCTGAATTGCTTGACATTGTAGATGAAATGGCGGCGCCGCGCCAAAACGAATATGGACGTGCGGATCGTGCAGCAGCATGGATGTTATTGGGCAAACTGTATCTAAATGCAGAGGTCTATACAAATACACCCAGATACAACGATGTCATAACATACACCGAAAATATCATTAATGCAGGCTATACCATTCCGCAAATTCCTTATTTCCATTTATTCTTGGCAGATAATGATTCTAACGGAGCGCAAGAAGAGGTCATCTTCACCATTCCTTTCGATGGCTTAAGGACACAAGCCTTTGGAGGCATGACTTTTTTAACACATGCGCCTGTAGGCGGATCTATGAATCCTGCTGAATTCGGCATTAACGGCGGTTGGTTTGGTATCAGGACTACCCCAACTTTCGTGGAACAGTTCCCTAATGAGGAAAATTCTGCTGATGGTAGAGCATTGTTATATACCGATGGTCAAAATAAAGATATTGAAGAAGTAGGGCCATTCAATCAAGGTTATGCGGTTGCCAAGTATAGAAATGTAGACGTTAATGGTGTTCCTGGTTCGGATGCATCCGGCGATCACACGGATATTGATTTTCCTATGTTTAGATTAGCAGATGTATACTTGATGTATGCAGAAGCAGTTTTAAGAGGAGGTGGCGGATCAGCTTCTACAGCAGTCTCTTACATAAATGAACTTCGTCAAAGAGCCTATGGTGATACAAGTGGAAACATTACACAAGGCGATTTAACATTAGACTTTATTATAGATGAGCGTTCCAGAGAATTATATTGGGAATGTCACAGACGTACCGATTTAGTACGATTTGGTCAGTTCTCGGATCAAGGTGTTTGGCAATGGAAAGGTGGTGTTCAGCAAGGGGTCACTACTGAAGCTTTCAGAGACTTAATGCCTATTCCTGAAACCGATTTAAGTCTGAATACAAACTTAGAACAAAACCCTGGTTACTAACTAATACATTAAATATTATCATAAAAATGAAAAAAATATCAATCTTAGGCCTTTTCATCTTTGCCTTAATAAGTTTTAACAGTTGTGAAACAGAAGATGACGTCGTTTTCACAACAGATAATAATGGCGAATTGAGTTTCACCAATACGTTTTCATCTCAATATATTTTGACGCCACAAACGTCAGGAAATTTAGGGGAACGTTTCACTTGGAGCAGTGCCGCACTAAATGTGCCGACAAATGTAACCTACGAATTACAAAAATCCATAACTGGCGACTTTAGTGATTCTGAAACCGTAGGAGCCACAACGGGTAACGAAATCGCCGTAACTATTGGCGATATGCTGTCATATGCTGCTCAAGCTGGTTTAGACAATGATCCATTAACAGAAAACCCAGACACAGGTGATGTCTATTTTAGGCTGCGCTCATTTCTTGGAGATGGAGGTTTAGAAAATATTGGTCCAGCTCAGGCGCTAACCTTATTCTTACCTGAAGAAAGTACTGGTAATCCTGTTCCTGTTTGCGATTTTGACCAATATTTCTTGGTTGGAGCAGGTATTAAATTTACAGGTTGGGACTGGGCAACACCTCAAGAGGTAACTTGTTCAGGAACTAATGTGTATACCGTCAACGTTGACCTAATCAATAATGTGGACGGGGATGGTAATTTCAGATTCTTCACTACTGAGACTGATTGGGGATCAGGTATTAACTACCCTGGATTTATTGATGCTGGTTATACTATTGATGATAGGTTTGAAGACGCTATGGATGGAGATAATAATTTCTTGTTTACTGGAGATAGTGGTAAGTACTTACTAACACTTGACGCTGTTAATAAGACAATTACCTTATCAGATCCAGCACCACTAGGTACCTGTGATTTAGACCAAATGTGGGCCGTAGGTGCAGGTTTACCGGACGCAGGTTGGGATTGGGGAACTCCAGTTCAATTAATGTGTGAAGATAATGGTGTCTATGCAGGTTGGGTAAATTACACTTCTGATGGCGATGCTAACTTTAGATTCTTTACCACAGCTACAGACTGGGGGTCAGGTCAAAACTATCCGTTCTTTGCTGATGCAGGCTATACCATAGACCCCAAGTTGGAAAATGCGGAAGACGGCGACTTAAATTTTAAATTCGTAGGAACATCAGGTCAATATTATACTACGATTGACACTATGAACCTAACCATAACTTTAGAGTAGTCTAACCATTGTAATTGATTTAATGAATGATTAATTAAAGGCTGTGTTTATGCAAACATGGCCTTTTTTTTAACCTATAAACGCTATGAATAAAAATACGTTCTTACTTTTTACTGGATTGCTCTTTTTCTCATTTGTTGATGCTCAAACCTTCACTTGGAATCCAGAATTTTTTAACGAAGATGAAAACGTCACCTTAACCGTGTCTAATTTTGACCCTGTAGCCGAATGGGGTGTATCAGATATCTATTTATGGGCCTGGCATTTTGATTCTTCTGGCAATCAAATCAACAATCCAGATGCTATAGGATTTGATTTTGGAAACTCTCCAGAAACAGCGAAATTTACAAATAATGGAGACGGCACCTATACCTTTGATTTTGGTCTCCCTCAAGATTTTTTTGACAATACAGGGATTTCAAGTATTGGGTATCTTATCAAATCTCAGGATGGATCTAATCAAACTGGTGATAATTTTAAAGATGTAGGACGCGTCGTTGTTGAAATTATTAGTCCAAATACTGACTTTGCATTTGTTAATTCAGGGGATAATTTAACCGTAACATCTATAATTAATTTCCAAGGCTCAACCACCGTACAAGGAGCCTTTGAAATATACTTTAATGATGTACTTGTAGATTCTGGTAATTGCAGTTTTCCTAATTGTAACGGTGAGGTTTCCAATATCACTGAAAATGGTACAATAAGAGTCGTAGGTACACCACCTGCTCCTAATGACACTGAGTCCGCCGAAGCATTTCTAGAAGTAATAGTAGTGCCTACAGTAATTGAGGAAAATTTACCCGTAAATTTAGTAGACGGTATTAATTACAGTTCAGATAATACAAGGGCAACTTTAGTTCTTACTGCACCAGATAAAGAGTTTATTGCTGTTGCAGCCAGTTGGAACAACTACAACCCTACAAATGCGGATATCATGAAGCGCGATCCAAATACAGGGAAATATTGGTTAGAAATTACTGGCTTAACCCCTGGGCAAGATGAAATCTACCAGTATTGGGTATTTGATACGGACGAGACCGCCGGAGCAAATCCATTTGTGGTTGTTGCAGATCCCTTTTCTACCTTAATATTAGATCCCTTTAATGATCAATTTATTCCGGCATCGACTTTTCCCAATTTACCTACATACCCTGCTGGACAGGAAGGCTTTATGACCGTTTTAAAAACAGGCCAAGCGCCTTACAATTGGCAGGTTCCTAATTTTGTGAAACCCAAAAAAGAAGACCTTATTATTTATGAACTTCTTGTTCGGGATTTTGATGCTGACCGCAATTACCAAGATCTTATTGATCGTATAGATTATTTTAAAAATTTAAATATCAATGCGATTCAACTGATGCCAGTTATGGAATTTAATGGGAATTTATCGTGGGGTTACAATACCTCATTTCATATGGCCTTAGATAAGACCTATGGATCTCCTGAAAAGTTCAAAGAACTGGTTGATGTCTTTCATCAGAACGGTATAGCTGTCATATTGGACATTGCCCTGAACCATGCAGACTTTCCAAGCGCGCAGGTAGCCATGTGGTTTGATAATACTACGGGTAAGCCAACTTCCAATAGCCCTTATTTTAATGAAGACGCTCAACATTCTTATAGTGTTTTTTATGATTATAATCACCAACTGGACTTAACTCAAGAATATGTTCGGCGAGTTATTAAACAATGGATTGAAGAATATAAAATTGATGGTTTTCGTTGGGATCTCACTAAAGGGTTTACCCAAAATTGTACAGCGAGTAATGAGACGTGCACTAATAACTATCAACAAGACCGTATAGACATACTTAAGGAATATGCCGACTATTCTTGGTTACTAGATGATACACACTATGTCATTTTTGAACATTTAGGCACTGACAACGAAGAAAAGGAGTGGGCTAATTATCGCCTAGATGAAGGCAAAGGCATTATGATGTGGGGAAAAATGACTGATCCCTATAACGAACTCACCATGGGACAAAATGGTAACAAAGATATTACTAGAATAGGTCATAATGCTCATACAGGATTTAACGGCCCAAGAGTGGTTGGTTACCCAGAAAGTCATGATGAAGAGCGTTTAATGTATAAGAATATCGCCTTTGGCAATGCTTCAAATCCTGCACATGATGTTACGGATTTAAATATAGCATTATCTCGTATGTCCGCATTGGGAGCAGTATCTGTTATGGTTCCAGGTCCTAAAATGCTCTGGCACTTTGGCGACTTAGGGATGGATAATTCGATTTGGACATGTAGCGATGGATCTGTCGACATTGGCAATGATGGCTGTAAACTCGACACCAAGCCACAACCGCAATGGGTAGAAAATTGGCTAGGAGATGCGCTTCGCAGACAAATTTATGATGACTGGTCTAAACTGCACAAATTAAAAATTGAAGAACCTGTTTTTGAAGGTGATTATACCATCACTTCCAGTTCGTCAAACTATACGCCACGCATAGAAGTTTTTGATACTGGCATTCCAACAACTGAGTTGCGTCATGTCATTGTTTTAGCAAATTTTGACGTTACCACACAGAATATTAATACCAATTTTCCTGGTGGGCTCACCTCTACCTGGTATGACTTAATGGACGCTACTGGAAATACAACAGTAAGTAACTCCACCGCTAGTATTTCTATTGCTCCTGGACAGTTTAGAATTTTAGGAAATCGTCCTTCCAATGTTTTAAGTGTCGATGAAAATGATATTTACAATTTCAGTGTTTATCCTAACCCAACACAGACGGAATTCAGCATTAACACCAATGTAAGCCATGTTGAAATTTATGATTTAACAGGAAAACAAGTGAAGTCATTCCATGGCACATTTTCCAGAACCGATACTTTTAATATTTCATCCCTCAATACAGGCATGTATATTGTGAAAGTAAAAAATGATAATAATCAAACCATGACAACCAAGTTAGTCAAGCTCTAATTATTAAGTGTTAATTGAGCAAAAAGAGCTTCCCGATGGGAGGCTCTTTTTTTATTAAGTCAAAGAACTCATAACCTAAGCAAAGTAGGCATATACAAACACAACTAAAATACAGATTCCCAAGCCTGCTTGCTTTACATATTTCCAAGGTGCAATATCCACTTGTTTCGTATACTCTTGCACAAAGACTTCTTCGCGTGGTTTGAGTTTACCTATTACAAGCATAATAGCGACATTGAGCAAAAACAAAATAGCCATGATGTCTAGAAAGTGCAGTCCTTCAAAAACTTTAGGATACAACGCTTCAATTAGGATGTAACTTATATATAATATAACTCCAGAGATAAGTCCAATTTTTGCTGCGATTGCAGGGACATATTTTGTTAAATATCCAACTACAATAATAGTTAGTATTGGAATACTATAAATACCGTTTACCTTTTGTAGATAGTCAAATAAACTATCCTGACCTAATAACAGTGGTGCTATAAACATGGCTGCAATAGCCAAAATAATACCAAATAGTTTTCCGTATTTCACAACCGTTTTCTCATCAGCCTCTTTATTGATATGCTGTTTGTAAATATCGATTCCGAATAACGTCACGGAACTATTTAAGACACTATTAAAAGAACTTAAAATGGCGCCAAACAATACTGCTGCAAAAAAGCCTACCCAAGCTGTTGGAAGGACTTTTTTAACTAACATAGGATAGGCATTATCGCCACTCTCTAAATTTCCTTGAAAGATGTGATAAGCAATTATACCAGGTAGTACGACAATAATTGGTCCTAAAATTTTTATAAATGACGCTAACAATAGCCCCTTCTGGCCTTCCTTTAAGTCTTTAGCACCGAGTGCACGCTGAATAATTTGTTGGTTGGTCCCCCAATAGAACAATTGCACGAGCATCATACCTGTAAAAATGGTATAGAATGGCACAGGATCAGTTGGACCACCCATGGATTTAAATTTTTCGGGGTTTTCAGCTGTTAAGGTAGATAGTCCTTCTAAAATATTGCCATCACCAATCATGATTAGACCAAAAATTGGAATTAAAATGCCACCGAGCAATAATCCGATAGCATTTATTGAGTCTGAAATGGCAACAGCTTTTAGTCCACCGAAAACGGCATATATGGAACCAATAATACCAATTCCCCAAACACAAATCCAAATCGATTGCGTGTAAGTTACCCCAAACAATTCCGGAACATTGAACATACCGCTAATCGCTATAGACCCTGAATATAAAATTACAGGTAGCAAAACCACGACATAACCCGAAAGAAACAAAACTGAGGTCAATGTTTTGGTTGTGACATCAAAACGTTTCGCCAAAAAACCAGGAACAGTTGTTAGACCCCCCTTTAAGTATCGCGGCAATAAAAAGACGGCCGTTAACACCATGGCTATGGCTGCTAAGGTTTCCCATACCATGACAGATAATCCACTTTGATAGGAAGAGCCATTTAACCCAACAATTTGTTCTGTTGAAAGATTGGTCAATAAAAGAGAGCCTGCAATAACACCAGCGGTTAAACTGCGGCCGCCTAAAAAATAACCTTCTTCAGTTGACTCCTTGGTAGATCTTGTCTTCAGATAGGATATTATAGCCACAAATAAAGTGAAGCCGATAAATGTTAGAAACTGCATTACATTTGGATTTTTGATTGATTATTGTTTATGACATATTCCTAACATCAACAGGCTTAACTGTTTCAAATTTCTAATTGGTTAAAGTCTCAACAAAACAGTTTTATTACCCAAAAAGACATAAATAAAGCAACCCTCGATACGGGAAACGGGCACCATATAAAGCTTACATAGGGCAACTTTTCATCTTTTCTACAAGACCTTCATTATTGCTTGTTTCTATGACTACTATTATGTTCTTATATTCAAGGTCTTTCAATCAATATTAAGATCACATTCATTATGAACCAAATATATAAATAAACTGGTAGGTACTAGTATGCTTATCTTTTTTATACATTAGCAAAACCTAGAACACTTTGAAGTTTTAAAACTTATTGTATATGATTATAAATAGAATGCTACGTAAGCTTCAAATTACAATGCTTTTAGTGCTTACAGCATCATGCAACTCAGATACTAACGCAAATTCTAGCACAGCTAATGGAACGGAAAATCCGATTAGCTTCTATTTCGGTGCAGATTTATCTTATGTTAATGAAATGGAGGATTGTGGAGCTATCTATAAAAACACAATGGGTACTGTTGAAGATGTCTATAAACTATTTAAAGAGGAAGGTGCAAATTTAGTACGTGTACGACTTTGGCATAATCCTACTTGGACCAATTATTCAAATTATGATGATGTCGCGCAGACTATTAGCCGTGCCAAAGCTCAAGGTATGAAAGTCCTTTTGGATTTTCATTATAGTGACACGTGGGCCGACCCTGACAAGCAAGAGATTCCTGCCGCTTGGGCAAATGAAATCAACAATACAGAAGCCCTAGGCAACCTCTTATATAACTACACCTACGAAACCCTAAACAATCTGTCTAATGCTAATCTATTACCAGAAATCGTACAAGTTGGAAATGAAATAAATGGTATGATTCTGCAACAAGGCGAATTGGTTTGGCCTATAGACTGGGAAAGAAATTCTTATTTGTTAAACAAAGGTATCGAAGCTGTTAGGGCAATTTCGGAAGATAAGAATAAACCCATTGACGTTATGCTACATATTGCCCAGCCCGAGAATGGCCTTTGGTGGTTTGAACAGGCTACCGACAATGGCATTACTGATTTTGACTGGATTGGACTTTCGTATTATCCGACCTGGTCCGATTATGACCTAAGCGAAGTTCAGACCCCTTTGGCAACATTAATCAACACCTATAACAAAAGGCTTATGATTGTTGAAACCGCCTATCCATTTACGTTCACAAATGCTGATACGGCCAACAATATCATGGGACCAACCGCATTAACTAATAATATTCCAGCGACTCAGCAAGGACAGTTAGATTATTTGAATCAACTCCATACCATTATAAAAAATGCTGGAGGCGAGGGTCTAATCTATTGGGAGCCCGCTTGGATTTCAACCTCTTGTTCAACGCTTTGGGCCCAAGGGTCTCATTGGGATAATGCTACCTTATTTGACAATGACGGTAAAGCCACATTAGGCATTACTTATTATAACAGGGCCTTTAACGAGTAATGTATTTAAGATACCTGTCAAAAAATAAACTATACTATTTCTGTATCTCACTATGAAGTGTACAATGATAAGTGGATAGCATGTTTGTCTCCTTTACTCTAATTAATCACTCAAAACAAAAAAGCCTCTTGTTTCCAAGAAGCTTTAATCTTATTTGGTGCGGGCGGGGAGACTCGAACTCCCACACCTCGCGGCACTAGATCCTAAGTCTAGCGTGTCTACCAATTCCACCACGCCCGCAAATAAGGATTGCAAATATAAACAATAGTTTCAATATTCAAATAGCAATCAATTAAGAAAATAATCCCTTCAGTTTTTCTTATTTTTGTTGGAAACACAATTCTATTATGCAATCCGTAAAACCCTACATAAACGATAATAAAAATCGTTTCATAACCGAACTCATAGAGCTCTTAAAAATTCCTTCAATTAGCGCAGATTCGGCCTACAAGACCGATGTATTAACAACGGCCGACATGATAAAAACAAGCCTTGAGAAGGCCGGTTGTGACCACGTTGAAATATGCGAAACAGAGGGCTATCCTATTGTATATGGTGAAAAAATGATAGACAAGAATTTACCAACCGTATTAGTGTACGGCCACTATGACGTGCAACCACCAGACCCTTTAAATTTATGGAATTCACCTCCTTTTGAACCCGTAATCCAAAACACGGACTTACATCCAGAAGGTGCCATTTTTGCTCGAGGCGCATGCGATGATAAAGGCCAAATGTATATGCATGTTAAGGCTTTGGAATATATGACTTCTCAAAATGAACTGCCGTGTAATGTAAAATTTATGATTGAAGGCGAAGAGGAAGTGGGTAGTGTTAACCTTTCAAAATTTGTAAAAGCCAATCGCGAGAAGCTAGCGAATGACGTTATTTTAATTTCAGATACAGGGATGATTGCCAAAGATGTACCCTCTATAACCACCGGCTTACGCGGTTTGAGTTATGTTGAAGTGGAAGTCACAGGTCCAAATCGCGATTTGCACTCAGGTCTCTATGGCGGTGCCGTTGCCAATCCTATCAATGTCTTGGCGAAAATGATTGCCTCATTACACGATGACAATAACCATATCACTATTCCTGGGTTTTACGATAAGGTAGAAGAACTTTCTGCCGAAGAACGTGCTGAAATGGCGAAAGCGCCATTCTCACTTGAAGATTATAAAAAAGCTTTGGATATTGACGCCGTGTATGGTGAAAAAGGCTATAGCACCAATGAAAGAAATAGTATACGCCCTACCCTAGACGTGAATGGCATTTGGGGAGGCTATACCGGTGAGGGTGCTAAAACCGTTATTGCGAGTAAGGCCTATGCTAAAATATCGATGCGTTTGGTACCCCACCAAGATTGGCATGAGATTACGGCCTTATTTAAATCACATTTTGAGAATATTGCACCCGCTGGTGTAAAAGTTAAAGTAACACCCCATCATGGTGGTCAAGGTTATGTGACGCCCATAAATCATGTGGGTTATAAAGCTGCGTCAAAAGCTTATGAACAAACCTTTGGCAAGGTCCCTATTCCTCAACGTAGTGGCGGTAGTATTCCTATTGTATCACTTTTTGAACAAGAACTAAACAGCAAAACAATTTTAATGGGCTTTGGATTGGATAGCGATGCTATTCACTCCCCAAATGAGCATTTCGGCATTTGGAATTATTTAAAAGGCATTGAAACTATTCCGTGGTTTTATAAATATTTTACGGAAATGAACGCTTAGGCTACGCTTTAACCACTTTATATGTTGAAGATTTTGTCTTTGAAGCTATTTTTACAAAATAAATTCCAGCAGACCAATCACCAAGGTTTAGCGAAACAGATACGTTTTGCGATTTTAGGATATGAATGATTTTTCCTGTAATATCCATCAAGGTAAATACAAGTTCATCTTGAGTAGCATTTTCGATGTTTAAAATAGACGTTACCGGATTGGGGAATAATCTTATTTCATTAGCGTCGAACCCTTCCGTTGAAAGTAACGAAAACGAAACACATGAACTTAATTCCGTACAGTTACCATTACTCACCTCAACAGCATAATTCCCACTAGAATTTGGTGTAAACGTGCGATTGGTTTCGCCTGCGATTGGCGCACCCGTATCACAATCATACCATTGGTAAGACGCTGAGACATCATTCGCAATTAATTCCGTTGCGGTTTGGGTGATGGTGTTATCTACAGAAATTAAACCGGCTTTGGTGGTCATATACGCTGCTACAAACTTGGTGAGCTCCGTCATATATTGAAAATCAATATCATCAACACGGTCGTTAGACGTATGATAATCTGGTGTTTGGTCATTGGTTTCCCAAGATTCGCCTACCAGGACAGCCGAATAATTCTGTGCCCAAAAGCGAGAATGATCGCTTGCTGCAGTCCCAGGGTTGACAACAATGGGATTCAAATCAAACGTATAGGTGTTCAACAGGTTTAATAAGTCATCTTTAATGCTTATGGAGTTAGCGATATCACGGACATCAATATCAAAATCGTTATCGCCAGGTGTGCCTGGCGCATCACCATCATAGCCAATCATATCCATATTCAATACGGCAATTATATTATCCCTTGTATTTCCATTACTCGAATCTGCTGCTAGCTGGGCATAATAATTAGCGCCTCGCAGTCCTATTTCCTCTTCATCCCATAGGGCATAAACAATGGTATTGTCAATGCACTGAGTACTGAGTATGCGTGCAATTTCCAGTACCGCCGCTACCCCTGTGGCATTATCATCGGCACAAAAGGTAGTTACGGAATCATAATGTGCGCAAACGAGATAAATATCATCAGGATTAGTTTGACCCAATTGCGTAGCTATAATATTTTTTCCGACCGTATTAAATTCTTGCACCTCTACCGTGAGATTTGGATTAGCCGAAAGGCGTTCTTCAATATAATCTGCCGCCAAATCATTGTTGCTTTGCACACGACTTGTTATGGTTTGAGAGGTTCCGTTAATGACTGCTTCCGCTTCTCCTGAAAGCTGAGCCACTGTTAATTGAAGATTGGATATATCCACTTGATCTATAAGGTCTTGAACACTTTGCGCAAAAGTAAACTGCAGCGTAGCAGAAACAAAAAGCATACAGAGGATAATCTTTTTCATGAATGACATTTTACTTTTTTAACCCTAGCAAAGATATGGATTTACGACACGAAATGATGGGGCATTTTGAAAATTCAATTTTTAATTCTACATTTGTAGAGTTAATTCTAAATATGTAGAATATGCAATTATCAAAAACCGAAGAGCAGTTAATGCAATACCTCTGGAAGCTTGAAAAGGCTTTTATGAAAGATTTGTTAGACATTTACCCCGAGCCAAAGCCAGCCACTACCACTGTGGCGACCTTACTTAAACGGATGATAGGCAAAGGTTTTGTGGATTACAAAACTTACGGAACATCTAGAGAATACTTCCCTTTGGTTAAAAAAGAAGACTATTTTTCTAAGCATGTTAATGGTCTGATCAAAACCTTTTTTAATGACAGCGCTTCTCAATTTGCGTCTTTCTTTACACGCAAAACCGATTTAAGCAAAGCCGAGCTTGAGGAATTGAAAGCGATTATTGATAACGAATTAAAAAACAAGTAGAAATGGACCTCTATCTTATCAAATTTACCGCGTGTTTGTTCGTGCTCTGGTTGGTCTACTATGTCATACTAGAGGGCCAAAAGAACCACAAGTTTAAACGTTTTTATCTTCTTGGAACACTTGTAGCGTCGGCTATTATTCCACTACTAAGCATCACCCATTATGTAGAACCTGTAGTTAGTACAAATGAAATTGTTGGTGCCTTTAAGCCCATCGCAACCCAAGTTCAGGTTTCATCGGCAGAACCCATGGACTGGTCAACATTACTTTGGACACTTTACGGCATAGGCGTAGCCCTATTTGCACTTCGATTTATAAGCAATCTTTTTAAACTATATATCACCATAAATAAACACGAGCAATTATCCCTGCGCTCATTTATTTATGTGTTGCTAGACCACTATCGCACACCACACTCTTTCTTTAATTACATCTTTTTGAATAAAGAGAAATTTAAAAACCATACTATCCCCAAAGAAGTACTCATTCACGAAGAAACCCATGCCAAACAATGGCACAGTGCGGATATTCTAATGCTAGAACTCCTTCAAATACTCTTTTGGTACCATCCCCTGATTTACATCATAAAACATCACGTTAAACTCAACCACGAGTTCCTAGCAGATCAAGCTGTTTTAGAAGACGGTATCGATACCAAAGCGTATCAAAATATATTATTACAATTTTCATCAAACACTCAAGAGAATCAGTTCTCCAGTGCCATCAATTATTCATCAATCAAAAAACGATTTACAGTTATGAAAACACAAACCTCAAAAACCAGAATGTGGTTGAGTAGTTTACTACTCCTACCCATCATTGCTATTCTTTTTTACAGCTTTGCTGAAAAAGAATATATTGTAAAAGAAAACACCTTAGAACTGTCCCAACAAAACAAAGAATACACAGAACAAAAACCACCAACCGAAAAAGAAATTTCCGCCTATAATGCTTGGGCAAAAAAGACACATACCGAAAGTAAATCACTTTCAGATGACACCACATTTTTTCCACCTATTAACGAGCAAGACTTAATAAAATTCTCAGAGATTTATAAAAGAATGTCAGCACAACAGAAAAATGAATCTGTTGCATATCCATTTCCAGGTCTCGATGTAAATGATGGTGAAGACAAGTATCCATCAAATCCGACAACCATACAACAAAGAGCCACAAAAAAACAAATAGCCGACTACAATGCCTGGGCAAAGACAATTAATGAAAAAATGGCTAAAGCAAAGGCAACTAGTGACGTTAATGCATATCCTATTGTAAAAGTAAACGATGTTAAGAAATACAAAGCCATTTATAGTATCATGACAGAAGCTCAAAAGAAAGCATCAGAGCCATGGCCAAGTTTTCCACCGCCGCCACCACCACATCCTAAACTTATTAAGGACCAAGAGCCACCAGCGCCTCCACCTCCTCCGGCTTCAATAAAAAACCCTTCATTTATTGAATACATAATTGCAATGGAGGAAAAAGGGGCGTCTTTCAGCATGGATGGTAAAGAGATTACTGCAAATGAGGCAAAAATTATAGCCAAAACCAATAAGGGAAAAGGTACCGAAATGACAACTCACAAGGATTCTACTGGAAAATATGTAGTTAAACTTTTCACGCCAAGCGATTAATCTAATTTTATAAGATTGGTCTGTTCAAAATTTATGCTATTGGATATAGTGGTTAAAGACTATAGTTAAAAAGTTAATCATTCCACTAAATAAAAAGCCTCGAATGAAGCAGTTTTTTAATTTTTGAAATTACCATCTAAATGGCCTAAAGCCTATTCCGAATTCTATCCAATCAGCTGCAAAGGCATCTGTTTTCAGGCCTACCTGCGCAAAACCCCAGTCAAACAAATCATAACGCACGGCTACCCGAGCAAAATAAGGTTCCTTGCCCCGATTGTCCGTTAAATAAGTACCTAAATGTCCAAGGAAAGTAAATTTATAAAACATAAAATCGTAGCCTCCGTGTATCCCCACTAGGTGATATTGACTATCATCATCAGGAAAGCGTGCTTGCAAGCTACCATCATAAAAATAGTCTAAGCCTCCTGATACACTGTGCATATTGTTAAACTTATGCTGGTAATCCAGCACGGCTGAAAAGGTAGTATAGCGTTCTTCATTGAAACTATCACCTTCGTTTTCAGGATAAGTTTGTACGGTTCCACCAGCTACATAAACATTAATATTTTGGTTGTTTTCCACTTTTGTATTTAATTTTCGTTCAGGTCGTTGGAATCTAGCTGGGAGTACGCGGTCCGCAAAGGGGTCTTTATTTATTTTATGTTCATCGGCGTTGTAATGGTAGCGAAGGCCTAGGTTAAGACCGAACATGTTAAGTCCCCAATTTGGCGTATTACTACGACCGTTACTAAAATGTGTAAAGTCGATCCCATATACAATGTCCATTTCCTTAGTCCACTTGTAGGTCCAACCAAAATTCACATTAAAATACACCGTAACCCTAGAGCCAATGGCATCGTTACTAGGATTAGTTTCTGAATCGAAGGGTTCTAGGTTATAAGTTAAACCAAGAGCTGGTTCAATATTAAAGGCATTACGACGAAAGGGTTTACTTATCGGAAAATTGATAAATCCAAAAAGCGCATTGGGATTTCCAAATATTTGGGGGTCTCCTATAAAACCAGAATAAAATCCGATACCATAAGAAGGATAACCATATTGACTGGCCCAACTATCCGTATTACTATTTTGCC
Organism: Winogradskyella aurantia; assembly: GCF_002266855.1. Taxonomy (GTDB): domain Bacteria; phylum Bacteroidota; class Bacteroidia; order Flavobacteriales; family Flavobacteriaceae; genus Winogradskyella; species Winogradskyella aurantia. The sequence continues at coordinate 464,489 of NZ_NGJN01000003.1, forward strand.
AAGCATATCTTACCTCAAAAGCACCGTATCCGGCTAAAGTCTCCTCATCTAATCCTTCTCCACCATAAAGATGAGCTCCAGAGTGCCCACTAAGTTGGATAGTTCTGAATCGACCACTGGTGTCTGATTGCGCTTGCATTAAAAATCCAACCATCATGAAAAAAAGTGAATGGAAAATTAAAATTGACCTCATAAGACATCGGATTGGTTCTACACAAATAAACAATAAAAATCCCTTAATCAAAATGGCTTATACTTCATTTATAGGATAATTGTGTAACAATTGGAGTCATTTTGCGTTCTAATAGATATTCAATCAAAAAACAATCACTTATGTTAAAGCAATTCTTCATCCTTTGCTCTGGCGCAGATACGGATATTTTAAACGACTGCTCCGTTGGGGAACAAAACAAATATGCCGGTATTGGTGCTACTGTATTCTTTACGGCTGTTATGGCCACTATCGCAGCGAGTTATGCCCTTTTTACTGTTTTTGATAATCTCTACTCCTCTGTATTCTTCGGACTTATTTGGGGTTTGCTAATTTTTAATTTAGACCGCTATATCGTGTCCACAATTAAAAAGCGAGACAATATTTTAGATGAAATTTTACAAGCTACACCCCGTATTATGCTAGCCGTTATTATCGCAGTTGTCATTTCAAAACCCTTGGAATTGAAAATTTTTGAAAAAGAAATCAATCAGGTACTTCTCGAACAAAAAAATGAATTGACCTTAGCCAATCAAAACCAAATTGCTGAGCAATTCAATCCTAAAATTTCTGAGCTCGAAAATGAGATTGTAAGCTTACAATCTCAAATAGACACTAAAGAAACTGAGGTCAATGCGTTATACGATACCTACATTTCTGAAGCCGAAGGCACCGCAGGAACCAAACTTCTAGGCAAAGGTCCTGTTTACAAGGAAAAAAGAGAGAAACATGATGCAGCCTTAATAGACCTACAAAATCTAAAAACGGAGAATAAAGCAAAGATGGCATCTCTAGAAGCAGAAATCGCCATGCTTCAAGACAATTATAAAACCAGTGTGTCTGACTCCCAACCTATTATTGATAATTTTGATGGTCTAATGGCACGTGTAAATGCCCTGAGTAAATTACCATGGCTACCATCATTCTTTATCTTCTTACTGTTTTTAGCTATTGAAACATCGCCCATTATCGCAAAATTATTATCTCCAAAAGGGGAGTTTGATTTTCGTCTAGAAGACCAAGAAACTACGGTTAAAACCTGGACCATGCAGAAGGTTGCTGAACGCAAATTACTTCTAAAGACAGATAATGACATTAACAATAGAGTGTATAACGACATAGCGGACGAAGAAGAAGTGATAAACTTCAAACGTAAAAAGGCTCGGGAATTGATGCAATTGCAAGCCGATGCGTTTTTTAAAAACCAAAAGAACGCACTTTAAGATTTAGTCAGTATTTTTATTTCAAATTAAAATACAATCAGAATGAAGTACGTAGTAGTCTTTTTCTTATCATGTCTATGTTTGTCGTGCATTAGTGTGAAAGCTGATGTGACTACGACAGAATCTCCCTCGACGTTTTCGGACAGTCCAAATCTTGCAGAAGCAGGAATTCGTTTAGTATTGGAGAACCAAATCAAAGCTTGGAACAAGCACGATTTAAAGGGGTTTATGGAGGGCTATTGGAAAAGTAGCCAGCTTAAATTCTATGGTGCCAACGGCCTAACCTTAGGTTGGGAAAACACGTTGGAAAACTATAAGAAAAGATATCCCACCAAAGCCGAAAGTGGTACGCTCGATTTTGTGATTAAGGATATTTCAAAAATTGAGGGAAACAATTATTGGGTTATGGGTGAATATCATTTAAGCCGTGAGATTGGTGATGCAGACGGCGTGTTTATCATTATCTTTAAAAAGATAGATGACCAATGGAAAATTATTGCAGACATGTCATGCTAAATAAAAAAAGTGCTCTAAACACATCTACACCTTAGCATAAATGGTGTTAGAAACACTTGTGTACTCACTAATGTTTAAGGTTTAGGCAGCGACCGTTGAATCTTCCTGTGTCTTGAAATGATCATACAGTTCTTTACAACCCAGACCAATAATAGACAATTTCTTGGCTTTAACAATAGACTCATTATGAAGTCTTGCCAAGGCCATCACACCCGCTCTATCAATACTTTCAACTTCGCCAATATCTAAAAACACATTGTCTAGCTTTTCAAATATATTTGCAAAGTGTGCATTGAACGTTTTAAGGTTCAGTTTGTTTAACGCCCCCTTAATTTGAAAACGATTGTTGTAACTTGTAATTTCGAGATCCATAATAAATAATGTTAAATCATTAATACTAATTCAGGGCTATTAATCAGTAAATTTGGTGCTATTAATTACGAGGGATACCCTAAATATCCGAAGATAATATGGCATAAAAACCATAAAATCGATAAAGGGTTTATTTGGCTAGACCACAAGAAAAAAGGGTTCATTTTTTTCGATAAAACACATTAATTATCAGTAAATAGAAGAAATACTTTCCTTTAAACAACTTCTTAGAATTAGATTAACGGTATGACATACAATCAAAAAATACTCCTCTATACAATCCTTGCAGTCATAACTGTATACGGTATTATAACTGGACGCTATTTGTTCCTTGTATTTATGTTCCCAATCGGTTTTGGATTATTTAAGAAAAAGGATTCCGATAAAGATGACTAATCTTTAATTAAGGGTTTCCCGTAACTTTTTGTGCAATCCTTTTATTACCATCTCGTAGGAATGGTCTATAAGATCAAAAATGAGTTTAGGAGGTAATTCACCAGTGTGGACATAAACGCTATTCCATTGCTGCTTATGCATATGATAGCCTGGCTTTATACTTTCATATTGTGCACGTAAATCTTGGGCATAATCCGGATCACATTTTAAATTTATGTAACCATTGCCGGATTCCCATTGTTTTATCGAGGCCAGGGCAAACATTTTATTGCACACTTTAAAGACCAGAACATCATCATCAAAAGGCAAATGTTCCGTCACTGCAGTTTTTTGCATGCAATAATTTCTGTAGTCTTCAATATTCACTTAAGCTCTTTTTGGTCTTTGGTCTCTATTTTTAAAGCTGAGTAGTCGAGCTTCCAGCCAATAGTTGCCACTATAGTTTCTATGAGATGAATTGTTTCGAGCGCCTCTCCCCTTGCAATATTGAACAAACCACTCTCAGGAACTTTTTCTCTTATATGTGATTTTGCCCTAGTATGCAATTCCGTTAAGTCTGAAGCTTCAAACTTATTGAGCATACCGTCTTTCTTGTCGTAGTAGTTGATGTCTGTTTCAATAGAGAGAATTTCAGGTTGTGGAAAATGGGAAAGTACCACACGTTTGGTTTTAGGGTCGGCTTTCATTTTCAGTTTTGCTAAGTCAAAACCAACATGGGCTTTGGCATTTATAACCACTAAAGCCTTCTTTTTACTTGTTATGAGTTTTAAGAATTTCTCCTTAACATCCTCGTAATGATATATTTCGGCAAAATCACCCTCTACCGTTATAAACTTGCAGACGCGTCTTATTTTGTCCAATAAAAGGATTGACTGCGCATTGGTTGTCTTTTTGGTTTGCCATTGTTTAAATACAGTCACTAAACCAAGTGTGATTAAACAACTAATGATTATTATAAAAAATGTTTCCATATAGCCTCTTAAAGGGTACTAATTTCAAATATTGGGTACTTAGCCTTACTCCATAACCTTATACAAAATAGGCTTGCTCGGTGACGCATCATTAACAAACGGTGCTATCTGTAAATTTAGAAAATATGTGCCATCTTCAATCATATTGGGCACATAAACCATTTCGGTTATGGTAGCATCGGTTCTACGTCTGCCATTCAAATTCCAAAAGGCCTTGTGACCTAAAAGTTCACCACCATCTTCTTCCTTATCGACACTTGGTAGGTCAATCAATAAATGTTTAATGTCCTTTCTTACCAATAGCTTCACAGCGTCTTCCTCTAAGTAGGTCCAATTGGTATGGGAATATTGCTTAGACCTTTTATCGCCCATATTGGGCAGCGTGCGTATAACCAGAGCCTCTCGTTTTTTATTGCCTATGGCAAACTGTAATTGCTTGGCTGAGATGACATAATCGTCATTTTGCTTCTCTGGCGCCACAGAAACGACCTCAGCAAGAAAAAAGAACTGCTTTAAATAGCTGTTGATAGGGTAATTTTCCTTTGTGATGTGACCAATGGTTTCCGTATGGGTGCCATGAGCATGTGGATTAAACGTAATGGTATTAAAGTTAACAGAGGCCCCTTCTTTTACACTTATTACCTGACCATCAATAGTTTCAGGTTCAATCTTTGGCGGGTCTAGGTACCAGGCGTTAACATTAGATGCATCGCCACGAAGTGGAATGGATATATCTAAGGGCTCTGCTAAGTTTATTTTTAATTTTCTAGAGTTATAGTGAATTACGGTTATCAAGATAAGTTTAATTTAAATAATTCTGAGGCGATACCATCGCTCAGAAATTGTCCTTTTTTTGTTACTTTCAAGTGCTCATTATCAATATACAACAAATGTTGGTTTATAAAAACCTGAGCCTGATCAATTAAATAGTCTAAATAGATTTTTCCAAAGTCTCGCTGAATCTTAATAAATGAAACACCCCAAATAGTCCGCAGCCCTGTCATGATGTACTCGTTATACTGGTCTGTTTTGGTTAGGGTTTCGGTTTCCATCGGTAAGGTGTTATTTTGAATGGCCTTTATGTATTTGATGTTGTTTCTAACATTCCATCCACGTTGTTGACCATTAAACGAATGCGCTGATGGCCCAATCCCCAAATATGGTTTTCCTTGCCAATAGGCCGAGTTGTTTTTACTGAAATAGCCTTCCTTGCCAAAATTTGATAGCTCGTAATGTGTAAACCCTTCAGCTTCCAATTTATCTTTTAGAATGTGAAATTGCTCATGGGCTTTGTCGTCATCAACAGCTTCAATAATACCCTTTTGGATAAAGGATGCCAAGGCTGTCTTCGGCTCAACCGTTAGGGCATAACTCGATATATGAGGAATAGTATATCTCAAAGCCGTTTCTATATTTTCTAACCACTGTTCATTACTCGCCCCTGGAATACCATAAATTAAGTCCAAGGAAATATTATCGAAATATGTTGTGGCTTGCTCCAAACAGATGTGAGCTTCCTCTGCGTTGTGTGCGCGATTCATCAATTTTAAGTCTGAATCAAAAAAAGATTGAATCCCTATGGAAAGTCGATTGATTTGACTTTTTGACAGTTCGACCAATCGATCTTTAGAAAGGTCATCGGGATTGGCCTCAAGTGTTATTTCCGGTTTTTCTATTACATTGAAGTTTTTGTATACGGCATCAATCAAAAATTGTAATTCGTCATTCGTTAATAACGACGGTGTACCTCCACCAAAATAGATGGTTTCTACAGCTGTATTTTTAAATTCATCCTTGCGAAGTTGAAGTTCCTTTGCTAAAGCGTTAATGAGTTCTTCTTTCTTTTTTAAGGAAGTGGAAAAATGAAAATCACAGTAGTAACAGGCTTGTTTGCAAAATGGGATATGAAGATAAATACCAGCCACTATTTCTTAACTCTTCCTTCATTTTGTTTTACAAAGGCAGACCACCCTGTATAGCTCTTACCAATTTCAACACGTCCTTGATTATAATAATGGCACACTGCCGCGGCAAGACCATCCGTAGAATCTAAATTTTTGGGTAATTCCTTTAAGGCTAATAAACTTTGAAGCATTTTAGCGACTTGCTCCTTACTGGCATTACCATTACCGGTAATAGCCATTTTTATCTTTTTAGGAGAATACTCGGTAATTGGTACTTCACGCGAAAGTCCCGCTGCCATAGCTACGCCTTGCGCTCTGCCCAACTTTAGCATACTTTGCACATTTTTCCCAAAAAATGGGGCTTCAATCGCTATTTCATCGGGATGAAAGGTGTCAATGAGTTCCACGGTGCGCTCAAAAATGAGCTTTAGTTTTATGTAAGGGTCATCATACTTTTTAAGCAGCAACTCATTAAGCTGCATAAACTCCATTTTTTTACCTACAATTTTAATGAGCCCAAACCCCATGATGGTTGTTCCTGGATCAATACCTAAAATAATTTTATCTTCCTTCATTTTAATCACAAAATTGACAACCACTTAAAGATACGGCTAAACCAAACGTAATATTAAAGACACTTCCATTAAATGCGCCAAGTCCGCTTAAAACGGGATTGTAATCCTCTAATGAGGTGAGTCCGTAAATATAAGCCACATCCGTATAAACAGAAACCTTCTCGTTAATGGCGTAATGGATTTCCATACCACCCAAGACGTTGAGGTAAGACTGTTTGTTTTCTCCTAAATTTCCCAATGGGCTAGTAAATGAAAACCCAGGACCAGCATGTAGGATCGTCCTCATACGTACGGGTATAAAACCGAGATAATCTGTAGGGTCAAATACAAACTGCGCATTTATCCGCGAATAGTTTATCTTAAATTCCGGAGAACCATCATCATTTTTAAAACGGTTAAAGCCATAGTCTAATTTAACACCATAAGTTCTTTTAAACATATGTTGAATACCAAGATTCACCGTAGGAAAATTAACGGATTGTGCATAAGTTCCCTCTACAAAACCATCGGTTGTAGGGTAGTTAATTCCTAAGGCAATAAGTGCTTTCCATTTAGTGGTTTGCTTAAACTGTGCGTTGCCCATTTGGATCCCAATACTAAACAAGAACAATAGAGATGAAAATCTAAAAAAGTGCAGCATCTGTAAGTTTTTGATTTAATTTGCACCATGCGTTTTAACATGCCTTACAAAACTAAGCAATTCTTCGTTGTGCTTATTAAGTTGAGCATAGTGTTTGGCGCATTTTATTTTATTTTCGCAAGACTGTCGGAAAACAAGGGCTTAACCTTAGCCGAATTCCTTGATGCTCTGAAGGCAAACCAAACCTTTTCCGTGAAGCATTTTAGTATCCTTATAGGCTTGAGTTTTACCAATTGGACACTTGAAATCCTAAAATGGAAAACCCTAGTTAAGCCCATAACATCAATTTCTTTTAAAAATGCGCTGGAGCAAAGTCTCGGTGGACTCACAGCATCCCTTGTAACCCCTAATCGTATTGGAGATTACGGAGCCAAAGCGATGTATTTTGAAAAGCCTTATCGAAAGAAAATTGTATTAGTGAACTTGTTGGGCCACATGGCCCAAATGACTGTTACAACCTTATGCGGTGTTGTAGGCCTATTTATATTTGTAAAACGCTATCCAGTTGAACTAAATTACCATAACATCAATAGATTTTTCCTTTTTCTTTTCGTGCTAGGTGTGTTTTTTGTATTTGGGGTGCGGCAGAAACGATTTAGTATCAAGGGATTTTCCATAGGTCGAATTATTAACTTTATAAAAGAGCTAACGCTCAGTACTCATTTGTGGAATTTAGGCCTTTCCTTTTTGCGCTACCTCGTGTTTTCTTTTCAGTTCTATTATTTGCTCACCCTATTTGGTACGGATATTTCGTATCTCGACGCCATGGTGGTCATTACGAGCATGTACTTTTTAGCATCAGTAGTACCTTCCATCACCATTTTTGATGTGGTCATTAAAGGCAGCGTGGCCATTTTCCTCTTTGACTATATTGAGGTGAATGATCTTAGTATTTTATGCATTACCACCTTAATGTGGCTCTTAAATTTTGCGCTACCCAGTTTTTTTGGAAGTTATTATGTTTTGAATTTTAAACTCCCTGAACCTCAAGCATGATTACCACAATTTTAATTTGTATTAGTATTGCGTATTTACTTTTAATAGGGTCATTTGTTCTAGGTTTTGATGCTGTTGAGGAGTTTAGTTTACAGGATATTGCCCCAAAAACAAGATTTAGCATAGTCATTCCCTTTAGAAATGAGGCCCAGTATCTACCGCGTATGCTCCAATCGCTTTCAAGCTTAAACTATCCGCAAGGGCTCTATGAAGTGATTTTGGTCGATGATAATTCTGAGGATAATTCCGTCGCTTTAATTGAAACACATCTCAGGGACGATAAAGCTCAAAAAAATCCAGCCCTACAAAATATCCAAATCATAAAAAACGAACGACAGAGTGGTTCGCCAAAAAAAGACGCCATTACAACGGCGCTCCAAAACGCAACATACGAGTGGATAATCACCTCTGATGCTGATTGTACCTTTCCAAGATATTGGCTAGATGCCTTTGACGAATTCATTCAAACCCATAGCCCCAATTGTGTAGTTGCACCGATAAAGTACACCAACGGTACGTCTTTTTTTAAACGTTTTCAGGCTACGGAGATATTAAGTTTACAGGGCGCTACAATAGGTGGTTTTGGGCTAAATCAACCCTTTATGTCCAACGGGGCAAATTTTGCCTATTGCAAATCTGATTTTATTAGACTGAAAGGCTTTGAAGGCAATTCTGATAGTGCCAGTGGCGATGATATATTTTTGCTTCACAAGTTTCTAAAATCATCCAAGCTAAAGGTCCGCTATTTAAAATGTAAAATGGCCATTGTGTCAACTTTTCCAGAAGCTACTTTTAAGGCACTTGTTCAACAGCACTTGCGCTGGGCTTCAAAAACCAGCACTTCTAGTCATTGGTTTTCAAAATTGGTTGGCGGTCTAGTTATTCTTGGCAATCTTGGATGTGTTAGCTTGATACCGCTATTTCTAATGAACCTAATAAGTCTTCGAGTGGCGATATTACTTTTTATCCTGAAATTTTGCATTGACTTTTTATTACTATTTAAAGCAAGTCGTTTTTTTAACCAAGAACAGGTGTTGTTTTCCTATATACTTTCAAGTGTTTTATATCCGTTTTTCAGCCTTTATATAGTGATACTCACCTTTTTTAAGTCTTACGAATGGAAAGGCCGGAGCTTTAAAAAATAAGGTACTATTAAAATTTTCGTAGATTTACTTTAATCAAGCCCAATAATCAGATGAGAACGTTTTTATTGTCCCTATTAGCCTGTTTGGTATTTCAAGTGCATTACGGTCAAGAGACCTATACAATAAATGGAGAAACTTTAGAACTAAAGACAGAAATTGAAGGTGAGTTAGATTTGCTTTGGAATATTATAGATAATGAATACCGCTATTTTGTCAAAACCAATGACGGTTCCATAGTCGAACTGAAGAATACCAAAAATGAGGGTAGAACATATCAAGAGGAATACAAATCTATTCTTAGTGATTTAACCCAAGGTATGTCCACAGAAAAATTAAAGCTCACCTTGTACAGCCTCAGGAATTTTATAGACCACTACAACGCTTCGGTAGACGCATCTTATATCTCGTCTACGACAGAAAGCGATGTTCAGTTTAGGTTAGGCGTCTCTGGGGGATTAACCAACAACCCCTTTGTAAGTAACCCTGATAACACAAAAAATCCCCTCATAGGTGCAGAATTGGAAATCTATGAAGCCAATGTTCTACCGCGACACTCTGGTTTTCTGCAGCTAAGACATGCTTTTGATTCTGACGATTTCCCCTATGCTGCTACAGAATTCTCAATGGGCTACCGCTACCGGATCATTAACCAATCGGCTTTCTCAATCTATGGTCAGGTGAAATTAGCCACCTTAAATTTTTCTGATGTCACCTTTACAGATGCCAACAATATGGAGCGGAATGAAAGTAACACGGCGTTTGACATCCCCTTTATTTTTGGTATAGGTTCTGATATAAAAGTGGGCAAGAATAGTTTTATCACTATCATTTACGGGGAATTATTCGCTATTTTTCTGGATAATCAAGGGAATTTTTCTACTGATATTTCTATAGGCTACAAGTTTAACCTCTAGCTCGCTGGTCTTTATAACCCTATTCTATACGAACAATTACCGGAAGCTCAAATGCCGTTGACACCTGTTGACCTCGTTTTAGGGCTGGATAGATTTTGGGTATGTTTCTTAAACTTTCCCTGAGTAAACTATCTATCTCGGGAATCTGCTCTAAGGTTTCCGGTTTGGCATCAATAGATTGAACTTCCAAGTCTCCGTTTCTGTCAATAACAATTTGTATGGAAAGGACATCATCCACATCTTTAGAAACAACAATATTCCGAGATTGCAAATATTGGGTAACATGACCAATTAGTGTGTTTTGAAAACACGCTTTACTTTCCGCTTTAACGGTTATGGAATCGCAACTATCAAAGGTAGGATAGGTATCCACATCATTCCAATTAAAGGTCTGTAATTCTTGCTTTAGCAACTCCTCGGAGTTCAATTTTTTCTTTTCTAGATCATCACAAGCAAAAAGGAACAGTAAAACAAAAAGAAAAGCAATACGTCTCATTGATACATTTCTGATACCGAAAAGTACAATATTTTTAGATTTTAGTTTTTCTCTAGAAATTTTTCTTGTTTAAGTTCTTGAAGTCTCCTATCCGCTACGGCAGAAAGAGGACCACCCTTGTGCTTTTCTTTAAACTTTTCATAAAGCATAATTTTTGTATCTGTATCAGCGTAATATTCGTCTTTTGTTCTAATTAAATAGAATTCGGTCATAATGTCTGTTGGATCCTCTATTATCGAGGCTTGAAAGGCTTTTATGGCTTCGTCATATTTCTTCTGCCTATTTAAAACTATCCCAAGTCTCTGATATTCGTTGGCTAAAGAGACATCTTTAATTTCCAAAGCATTCCTATAGTAAGACTCCGCTTTTTCAAAATCACTTAAACGCTCATAGTAACTACCAATAACAAAGATGGCATTCGCATCAAAAGAGTTAAATTTTAATGCTTCTTTTCGATGGTAAATGGCATCTTCATAATCGGAATTCTGTGCATAGCTCAAACTGAGTTTCTCATGAATAAATTCTGAAGTTTCCCCTAGCTCAATTAGTTTTTTAAACCAGACGACGGCATGCGTATAGTACTCTTGAAAGTAGTAGGCTTGCGCTTTTAAACTGATAAGTTCCACATTGTCAGCATAAAACCCTAGCCCCTCATCTACGAGGCGGTGCGCTTCTTTAAAGTTACGCTTAATAATATGCTGTTTGGCTACCTTAAAGATGGCTTTTTGGTGGGTTTTATCTAATGTATAGACCTTTTTAAACGCCTCTAAGGCCAAAGTATCCTTTTGCTTTTCTAAAACCAAGCCCATTTCGTAATGAAAGTTTGGATTAAGGCTGTCTTCCACAATAAGATTGTGCAGTAATTGCTTTGCTGCACCATACTTTTTAGTACGTATTAAGAGTTTTGCATAGTCGTATTGTAAAAGGTCGTCTTCTGGATTAGCTACAATTGCTTTTTTATAATAGGCTATACCCTCTCCATAATTACCAATGGCAATATAAGCTTTGGCTATTTTGTCGTAAACGGTCTCTAAATTATCTATGGCCTTATAATTTTCAATAGCTTTAGAATAATTGCCAAGGGCAAAAAGGTCATCCGCTTGTTGGAGCTGATTTTGGCTCGAAGCGGATGTAATTCCTATTAAAAAAATGAATACAGTTAGTTGTATCTTCATTTAATATTTTTTAATGTTTTATCTTATCATCATTTACAATCTGAAACTGAATGGGCAAACTAAAGGCTACATCGATTTTCTGGCCATCCTGTTCTCCAGGAATAAATTGAGGTAAAAGCTGAATTACCCGTTTGGCTTCTTCCTCTAATTTAGGGTGAGGGCCTCGCGCATCGCTATTTTTTATTAAACCTTGATTGTCAACGATAAATCGGACGAAAATGCGTTGCTTTTCATCTGATAATCCTAATGACCCTGCTAAATCCATATCAAAATTTCTATTGACAAACATAGCTACTGCCTTAGAGGTGCATTTTTTTCGTTCTTTATTGGTTTCAATGCGTTTACAGTCTGTATGCGTCGGGGCAACATCTACAGTGCTAAAAGCGAGTTCTTCAGTTTCCGTTTTTTCATAAAAACCCTGTTTTTGGAGTTGGACCTTTCTAATGGAATCTATCTGGTTATTCAAATTAACGACATCAGGATTGGTTGCATTTGAACTTTGCAAAATACGATCCCTTAGCGCTCTAAGCTCAGTAACCTTTGTAAGTTCCCTGTTTTCTATTGAATCCATAGAAATCCGATAATTAGACATTTTAGAATCTTCCTCTCCTCCCCCTATTTGAAATACAATGGGTAAAGAATAAGGCACCACTACTGTCTCGCCTTTTTGTCTTCCTGGTGTAAACTGTGGCAAGGTTTTAATAACACGAACAGCTTCAATCTCTAACTCTGGGTGTGCTGCCCTGGCATTAACATCCTTTATCAGGCCTTTCTTGTCTATTTTAAAAGCTACAAAAATGCGTTGTCTCCCTTTAATACCTAAGGAATCCGCCAAGTCTATATTAAAGTTGGCATTAACGTGCTTTGCAATGAATTGGCTCATGCATCTTCTGCGCTCTTCATTTGTTATTAAGTCTTTACAATCTTTTGTCGTTGGGACTTCTTCAATGATTGAAAATGGAACTTCAACGGAAGTTTCTGCAGATATATTTATTTCATGTACTTCATCTTTCTGAGTTGAGTAAACAGTTAGTAAACTTTTTCCATCTGTTATTATTACTTTTTCAACCGATTCATCGGTTTCTAATTGATTCAATAAAGCATCATACCGTTTTTGTTCTTCTTCAGTTTTATTTAACATGTCATCAACAAATAGTTTGCGCTCACCATCTTTAATTCTAGCCTCCCATAAAGATTTCGCCTCTCTAGTTTTCAACCACGATCTATATTCTGAATACGTAAAACGAAGTTTCATTTTTTCGGCTGTTTCAAGATCATTGTCTGTTGAGGTACCTTTCCCAGACTTATCGGACATATAACGTATGTATGCTTTAGATTTTAAAAATTCTTCTTTCGAAACTATGTATTTGTCGTTTGCTTTATTCATGCCGGCATACTTGGCAATTTCCATAAAAGTGGCACCGTTCTTCTCCATGGCTACCATTTCGTCATAATACTTTTTAATGAGCTGCTCTTCTGTCGTTTCCTGGGAAATCGTTTCTTCTGTTTTTTCAACTTTTTCCTGCGCTCTCACCTCAGTAGAAGTGTAAATTAACATTCCTAAAAGTAATGGAATCAAAAGTGCATACTTTAAAAGATTCAGTTGTTTTGATCTTGATTTTTGTAACATGGCGATTCGTTTTTTGATTAATGATGTTTTAAAGAATGTATTAGTAAACGACACAGTGTTTACATCAAATACCTGATTTAATAAAGTCTGATAATAGCTCGATTTTCCGTTTTGCTTTATGGCCTTAGCGTCGGCAATATATTCGTAGAGTTCCTTAATTCTATTTTGGTACATATAAACCAATGGATTAAACCAAAGTACTATTCTCAAAACCTCAAAATATAACAGATCAAGACTATGCCATTCCTTTATATGAACCAATTCGTGTTCATAAATGGTTGGTTGCTCATCCTCTGGAATACGCTCTCCTAAAAAAATAGTATTAAAGAACGAGAATGCTGCACTACTTTTTAGAAGCTTTACAATAAGCACGTTTCCCCTCCAGTGTTTAGGGTTTTGGTGCTTCATCCAATAAAGTTTTATCATTTTATATAGGAATATAGTTAGCGCTATAATACCTCCAACAAATACAATAATTTGCCAAAGTGGCGTAGATGGTTGCTCTATAATAATTCCGGCTTGCTCCGCAATTTGAATATCATTTTGTGTTGGCATTTTTGTCCCAATAAAGACTTCTGGTAATTGAATAACCACATCTTTTGTAGTCATCGCTTTCAAATCTGGGAACTTAATAAAAGGCAAGACCAGTGATAACATTGATGTGATCAATAAATAGGCTCTGTTATAATTAAAGAAAGTTTCTTTTCTCAGAAATAAATCATAAACCAATAAAAAAAGAGCTTGAAAAGCTACAATCTGTATAATGTTATATAGCATAATTATTTGTTTTGATTAATTTCCTTAAGTAATCCCTCTATGTCTTTAGCGTCAACATCATTTTTTTGCACAAAGAATGATACCATACTTTTAAAAGAGCCTTGAAAATAATTATCTACCAATTTATTTATGGATTGATTACTATAGGCTTCTTTTTTTACTAAAGGAAAATAAATATGTCCTTTCCCCTGCTTTTCATAATCAACAAAACCTTTAGATTCTAAAATCCTTATTATTGTTGAAACTGTGTTATATGCAGGTTTTGGATTTGGTAAAATTTCTATTACCGATTTAACATTGGCTTTTTTTAATTGCCATAATGCTTGCATAATTTCTTCTTCGGCTTTGGTTAATTGCTTCATAACGAACTAAAGTTTTAGTTATAACTTAAAACAAATATAACTAAATTTTTAGTTTGAACTAACTATTTAGTTTAAAATGTAACGTCTCTAGGCTTTCTGCGTCTTATTCGTAGAGTCAATAATTATGGAATTATTCTTAACGCTTCTAGCATTTTTTCTCATACTCTTAGGTATAGCCGGGAGTTTTTTGCCAGTTATACCCGGACCCTTAACCAGTTGGGCCGGATTATTGGTATTACATTTAACTGCTGGTGTAGAGATGAGTTCAACCTTTTTAATAGTGACGCTATTAATTTCGGTGTTTATTTATATTCTTGATTATATCATCCCTGCTATTGGTACCAAACGATTTGGGGGCAGTAGATTGGGAATGATAGGTACTACACTTGGTTTAATTGTTGGCCTGTTGTCTCCTATACCCTTTGGTATTGTGATTGGGCCATTTATAGGCGCCCTGGTCGGTGAAATGATACATCGCAATGACTTTGACAAAGCCATTAAAGCGGCCTTTGGTTCGTTTTTAGGATTTGTGGCTTCTACATTTATGAAGTTTATTTTGTCTATTATCTTCTTAGGTTTTTTTATAGTGAAGCTATCCGGGCATTCCGGGAGCTGGTTTTAATCGTTTGCTATTAACATAAAAAAACCTGACGACAATTGTCGTCAGGTTCTTTTCTTGCTATTAACTCAACAATTACTTAAGAGGATTAATTAATTCTTGTTGACTTGATGTAAATGTAAATTAAAAGATTCACTTTTTGTTGCGGGAAAACCGCAAACTTTATGCGGAAAAACCGTAGTATCGCCTATTTACAGGCCTTTTCGCTATTTTTCAAACCCTTAAAACCGTAAGATTTTTTTACTTTTTCCTACAAATACCCCTTATCGCGGGCTTCTTGAAGCAAGGTTTCGTCCTTACCGTCTGAAACTGAAAACAATAATTTCAACTGTTTCTTTCGCTTCTCAATAGCGCTGGTAGAAAGTGGAATATATTCACTCAAACTTTTGGTTTTAACGCCTTGAGATAGAAGATGTAAAATTTTACGGTTAATATCATCTACGTAAATTTCACTAGAAATCGTCTGCTTTACATAGTTGTTAACCGTTATACTGTAATAGGGTGGCGATTTTAAAATTTGCTGAAACGCATCTGCCAACTCCATTGAGGTCAGGTCACTTTTAATTAAAAAACCATCCGGATTGATTTCCTTAATTATATTATGAATCCTGAAAGACTCATTGAACATGGTGAGAATAATAATCTTCGCATTTGGAAGCATTTTCTTGGTCAACAAAGCGAGGTCTTCACCAGAAGCAAACCGTCCATCCTCTGATGCCGGCAGGCTAATATCAAAAAAACAAACATCGTAAGGTGTCTCCTTTGCAGCTCGATTTATCATCAGTGATGCGGTGTCACAATTGTTGGCCGTATCTATAAGCAAGGTTTGATCGTCTTCCTTGGTTGCCATTAACACATTCTGGTAGCCCTCAATAATTATAGGGTGGTCATCTACCATAAGGATATTAATGTGTTTCATGCGTGTTGGATTGTATATGGAATCTTAACTCTAACCGTTGTGCCCTTACCAACTTGAGATGTAAACGCTATGTCACCATCTATGCCCTTTACACGTGAGGTCATGTTTTTTAGACCTATACCTCTCTTATGTTTAGTGGTATCAAAGCCTTGTCCATCGTCAGTAATGTCTAAGCAAATTACATCATTTTCTAAAGAAAAACTAATTTTTACCGTCTTAGCCTTGGCGTGTTTATAAACATTTTGCAAGGACTCTTGAATGATGCGATAGATGTTTATTTTGGTCTTATTTGACACCAAATCCCAACTAATATCATCCGTATACTTAAATTCAGATTTTAAACCATAGGCTTGAGATTGATTATCAATAAGCTCGGAGACAATATCTACAAATCTGGTTCCCGATACAAAATCTGTATTCAACTCATGGGATATTTTACGGATATCCTCTTCAATGGTTTTTAATTGGCCTATATAATTCGCCCTGTTAGTCATGGCCTCCTTGCCATCCTTAAAATTGATGCTGTCTAAACTAAGTCTTGTCCCAAAAAGCCGTCCCAATACACCATCGTGTAATTCTTCGGAGATTCGCTTTTTTTCTAAGCTTCTAGCCTCATCTACCTTATCTTGCTGCTGCAGCATCAAATTGTAAATTTCTTCGTTAGCTTTTTGCTGCACTTGTATGAGCTTTAGCTTTCTGTTTTTAGCCCGCTGGGAGATTACGATATAGATTAATATGGCCGTGAGTAGCAATCCTATGGATAAAACTAGCAAATAGAGGTTTTCTCTAGAAATCTGTTCGTTCTCGGCCTCAAGCTGTTCGGTGTCAAATTTTACCCTTGCAAATTTATTACGCCTTGTGCGTTCCAAGGCTGTTACACTATCCGTAACATGAATATGCTCCAACAGTAATTCTTTTGCATCTTCAGTGCCGCTTACCTCAGCTAATGTTAGCAGTGCATCTTGGCGTATCTGATTAACGGAATTTGTTCGCGCCAATTCAAGTGCTTCGGTAGCATATTTGACAACCGTATCGGTTTTTCTTTCAATTAATGGCATGTATTCAACCTCAGAAGATCCCTCCACGTTACCAGAAGAAACACTATTCTTTTCAGTTGCCGATAAATACAATTTAGCCAGATCTAAACCTGTATCCATTAGTAAAAGTTCATCACCCAATGCTTTGGCCGTATCGTAAGCCTTTCTAATATCATTTTCAGTCTCCTTAAATGAAAACTGCCCAGACATGAGCTTGGTTTTACCTATGTTGCCAATAATGGTAGCATAAAACGTAGGGTCATCTTCTTCATATTTGTTGCGCAATGGCAAAAGACTTTGATAGATTTCAATGGCTTTATTAAAATCACCACTATTCCTGTAAGCGTTCGCCTTGTTATTTGTGGCGTATACTTCAGTAAGGAATCCATAGCGCATCTTTTTAGCATAGGCTATGGTCTTGTCGTAGTATTCAATTGCCTTTTCATGATTTCCAACATTATTGGAGATAATCGCTAGGGTATTGTAAAGGTTTGAATATAAATAATTGGCATTATTACTCGACGGTAGTTGGTTTAGAATCCTTACAGCCTTAACAGCATCTTCCTCAGCACCAAGGTATGCCTTCTCTTCTTCTTGTATCGTTGCTAGAAACAAGAGTATTTCTGCTTCATCTTCAGAAGGCTTCTTAGGGTCAAAGTACTCTAAAGCCTTGATAAAATAAAAATATGCGCTATCATTTTCCTCGATACCCCAATAATATTGCCCCAAATTTATACTTGCAACAGCAAGGGCTGAGGTATCCTTTAACTTTTGGGCCAACTCAATATTACTCTTATTTAAAGGAATGTACCGGTCATACTGTTGATTTTCGAAATACATCTTAGCCAGATTCCTTTGGGCTTTCAAGGTAATTGAATCAATATTCAATTCTTTTGAAATACGCTCGGCAAGTAGGGCATCCTCAAGTTTTTTATCATAAGGGTCATTAGACGTTTTACACCTTGTAATTAAACTATCAATGACATGAGGTCCATCGCTACTTTGACCATGGGCCCAACACGTCAATAGAAATAAAACAATGAGGAAATTATATGAGGGATTTTGGGTCATCTATGCCTATTATGCTTCAAAAATAGGCTAAATAAATGAATTTTATAAAACACAAACAGTCTTTACCCTTATGGATAAAGACTGTGTTATAATGATGTCTATAATTTATTATCCTTGACTTTTAACTCGTAAGGATCTTTTATCAACTGCGAGTAAATCCTTTGGACTATACTCTTCGTAAGTCGGTTTTTCGGCCATTACTTTATCGGATTGTACACCAGACACAGCGAACAAAACAATTGCGGCTAAAGCTATAGTAATTTTAAGGGTTCTCATAAATATCAATTTAGGGTTATTAATTAGTCATTAATTTAAAAACAGACACCAAGTGCCTTTTTTGAGGGAAGGGAATGGACAATTAATATGTAGGCCTAAACCTAAATTGTACTAAAAAACGAGGGCGTTTCTTATAAGACAGATTTTGTCTTTTCGTAAAATGGATTAAAATAACCTTGATAAGCGATTTGAGGACTTATGAAGGAATTCAAATATAGGTTTTATTCGGAGATAAACAAATAAATCATCGATTAAATGCTATTTTTTATAGATTAAATGCTTGTATAACTGTTTATAACATGTTGAAAACTCTGGTTTTTTGTTATAATTTCCGCTCTAAATCTAGACTAATCCCATAATGATACCCTTATCTACCAGGTTTGATTTCACCATAAATCGTTTACATGTGCAGCAAGGCTATGGCTTTCAACCCTAAAAAAAACGTTTATTGCCACCCGCCAAAATGCACATCCTAGACCTAAAGTCTAGGGTACCTTTGTTCTAATATTAGCTTGATGAATCCACTAAAAAAGCGTCTCACTTTTATAGAACCAAAAGAGGACGTACTTTCATAGGCAACTGCTCAACTTAATTGATAAGCTAACTAAACTCTTAGCCTATCAACAAATCGTCGCAAACTGATGGTAATGCTAAAGCCGTAAGGAAGCGAATACGCAGTTAAATCTCAATGTATCATCTTATAGCCGTTATTACTACAGTAAAAGGTAACTTATTTCAGCAACTCGCTTATTGGGTTTCACTTTCATTTGCCTCTTTATACTCCTCATGTATCTCTTTCTTAGTTAAATTTGGATAATGATTTTGCTTTTGTTTTTTATGTGCTCGGTAAATATTGTAAAACATAAAATAGAGGTATGCTGCAAAAATAATTCCTCCTATAAATAAAAATCCCTTGCTCATGACGTTCTTCTTTGTCTTATTGCGATTGCAAACAACAAAATAGTTGCAGGCCAGTGTGCCGAGTATCTAGCTTCTTCCGTCATGCCATAAAGTCCGAGCCCTACAGAATACAACAAGCAGATGAATGCTAGAATTATCGGATACCATTTTAAAATAAATTTTTTCATAGATAATTTTTTTGATTTACTACAAGTTAACTTTTTTTGAATATTCTGTAAATTTTTATCCATATTTTGTTAAGTTTTTAACTTTATTTTAAATAAAATGCTATTTTTTTAATATTTTGATAACATTGAAGAATAATACTACAAGTGGTGGTTGTGGACTTTTTAGAGCCTAGATATTATGGCCTACAGAATAAGCACTACTCAGTCCCCTCATCTTAACTAAAAGCATAATACCTAAATAAAAATAGTAACCAAGCAATGACAGAACCCTAAATCTAAAGTTTAGAAAACGTTTATTCTACCCCTTAATGTGCAGGGTCTTGAACACAAATGTATCTTCAATTTTGCTCAGAGCAAGGGAGAAATCTCTCGTGGTTTTAACTAAAATTGGCCCCAACAGCCCATTATTTATGTCATTTATGATTTTTATCATAAAATACCATGAGGTTTTAGAGTACTTTTCACGGATACAATTAAAACTGTACACCATGAAAATTGACGCAAAGACCGTAAAATGGTTCCGAATTGTTTTAGGTATTTTCCTAATTGTTTATGCTTTAAATAAGTTCTTCCATTTTATTCCATCGAGCTATGGCGACATGCCTGAAACTGCTCAAGACTTTTTAGATTCTACTGCAGTACTGTTACCTTATCTCTATTTTTTTGAGATTATTATTGGTTTCCTTTTAGTAATCAACAAATGGTCACCGGCTATTTATATCATATTAGCGCCGTTAACCATCGCTTTTCTCATCTTTTCATTTTCAAATAAAGACTTTAACGAGATGTGGCCGGCACTATTTGTGGCTATTTTAAACTTCCTTCTAATATTAAGCGAAAAAGGAAAGTACAAACCCTTATTTGCATAAGACACTATCCATTCAAGGCATAAAGAGGTTTGCTTATTAACCTGAAATCTGCCTACTCTATAACAAGTAAGCATCCCGATTTTCTATAGCAAAAAAAGGAATGCTTTTCATTGGCGAGTACGCAGCAACTGGGAACCTAAAAACTACCTTAGGAATTATTCCTAACGGCGCCATCTTCTGACTTTTTCATTTTCTTTAAGATTGTCTAACTCAATTACAAATGAACGATGTCCAAATATTTTGAAAATATATCATGGCTTTAATCCAGACTTATGCTTAGCTTTAAAATCTGACTAAAATAGAGTGTGTATTTCATTGGGGCAAAGTTACTCCAAGAACAAATTCGACCTTGCTATAATCTTTAGCAATTTGAATAATGTGTCTATGATTTAAGTCCACTTAAAAACCAATTGTAGGCAGGAAATAATAGCGAGTATTATCAAAATTACAATAACGTGCCTAGCGTAATTTTTTGGTTCTTTTTTCATGTTATTACTTAAACCACCTAAAGATATGTAATGTTACCTAATGGTGAAAAAATAACTTTTCTTGCATTTCATCGATAAAATAGATAATTTTAATATTTTGATTATCTGTATTTTACGTAAATACCGTAATATCTCCCATGGAAAATTCCTTGTTTTTAACATTTGAGGATTTATTAAATAAAGTCATAGGAATTAATTTTACTCTATCCCTATTTAAGAATAATTAATGGCTATTTAGATAGTTTAATCACGAACCAAATAGTTATATAATTATGAATAAACCTTGTAAAATTTTTGGATTTAAACTTTTTGCAGTTGTTTTTTTACTGATAGCTTTTAGTTGTGAAAAAGACAATACGGATGAAATTTTAACGCAGGATAAATATGATACGCCAAGTGTCAATTCTGCAAAAGACTTCTTCAATCAAAATAGTCTTTACACAAACAACATCGGTACGCAAGCTAGAAATTCGATTGGGTCACTACAGATTGACTGGCAAAATTCTGAAGCTAAAAATTACAAAGAAACACCTCAGACAGTTGTAGATATTCTTTACACGCCTATTTATTTAGACACAGATAAGGATGCCAAGGCATTTGTTGCTTCTACAGAGCAGTCTGGTAATGTAGAGTCTAAGATTATATTCGTACTTTATAAAACTACAAACAATGACAATGGACTATCAGCGTATGTATTTGTTTATAGTTTAGATGGAAACTTAGAACTGGAATACAATTTTGAAAATGGACAATCTGTTCCATTTGCGGATAGTTCGAATGGTTTGCAATCAAGAAACTCCACTAATTGTGATGAGCTTCCCAACTTAACAGTTGAAGAGATTATGGAATGGTTATCATATTGTACTACAATGTTGGACGAAGTAGTCATTGTGGCTCAGCTCAACGAAACAATTGATGCCGGTCCTTCTGGAGGTGCAGGAATGGACTTTTCGCCTTGGGTACAGATTGATGGTTTAGGTTATGAAGGAGGAACTAGCCAAAGTGGTACAGGTGGGAATCCACAAGTATTTGTATCAAACACTGTTTCGGCTACTGGATTTTCAATAAGTACCGCTTTAGGATTACCCTTTAGTTCTATTGAATCCCAATGGTTAACTCAACAAGCCGTAAACAACCAAAGTCTTTTAAATGCCATTGCTGAATTCTTAAACTCTAATAAAGAAAGACCTATAGACTCTGCATTTGATAATGTTGACCCTAATCAATTGCCTGAGATTAGAGATGAGGCGGTTGATTTTGCTTTGGACTATATCAATCATATGATAGATAATCCAAACTCTGGTTTTGAACTTATTAGCAACCCTAATATGGATGATACATTAAGTTTTTCTTCTTTTTCAGAAGCACAGGACTTCTTTGATAATTTATTTGGGAATAATTATACGCATATTTCGTCCACCTTTGAAACAGGCTCAATTAGAAGAGATGTACATTCTTTAGAATTTAATAGTTTTCCTCAAGCAGACTTAGTTACCACAATAAAGGCAATGATACCAGATGATAATAATGCCCTAGAATGTCTTGACATTCTAAACGTTCGGACAGTTATGGAAGGCAATAATACCTTATTTGATTGGACTCAATTCGGAAGTGAAAACCCTGCTGACAATGATGGGCCATACGTAGAAATAAATGAAGCTCTAGACAGTGTTAAAGTTTCTATTGAAGGTCAGATGCTTGTTGGTTTAAATATTGATGGTTATCCTGTCAGGAATAGGCGCCTTATCACAGTAGTTATTACCTATAATTATTCCACAGCTGAAATTAACAATAATTATTGCTATTGGTATTATACTAATAATTAAAACATATGAAAAGATACTCAACAATATTTTTATCATCAATATTCTTCATAATAATTGGTTGCACATCTTATAAACCTTTTTCTAATGTTAAAGAGAAAAAAAAAGCGAGTAAAAATATCAGGAATACTTTTAAACTCACAAATGATGAATTTAAATTGATTAAAAGTGAAGATTCTATACTATACGAAATTTCTGAATCTATGACCAAAAAAGTTAAATTTCAAACAACTAATAGGCGCATTGATTCTTTTATAAATGGTAATTATTCAAAAAGAGAATTAATATTTATTTTAAATGTTGACCAATTGAAAGGCAATGGTGAATTTGACTTTGATTATACAAATCAGTTCGATGGTCGTAGGTTAAATTTTAAAACTATCGAAGAGTATAAAAAATTTATGAATAAACTCGATAGTAGCTTTACAAAAAAAGTAAAGGTTAAAGTAGATTCTTTAAAAAACAAATAAATACTGCCTACAACATTGTATATAAAAAATAGCAGTCAAGAGCCAAACCAAAGGTTTGGTTCTTTTCTGTTATCTTATCTTTAACTTGAAAATATTAGCACATTTATCTGCTACTTTTCATATACGTTACCGATGATAACACATTCGCCAAAGGCGAACTTTAATCTGCGCTGCTTCGCAGACAAAGCATCTTAAAGTAAATGTGTTATCATCACAAGGGTTAAACCAAATTACACTAACAGCGCAT
>NZ_NGJN01000004.1 GCF_002266855.1 Winogradskyella aurantia
ATGCGCTGTTAGTGTAATTTGGTTTAACCCTTGTGATGATAACACATTTACTTTAAGATGCTTTGTCTGCGAAGCAGCGCAGATTAAAGTTCGCCTTTGGCGAATGTGTTATCATCGGTCTTGTGTATGGTTAGTTGCGTGTTTAAGCAACTAATTTAGTAAACAAAAACGAACGCGAGAAAATTCCGAAGGAATTTTCCAAATAAGCAACGACCAAAGCAATTAATTATACACGTTGTTGGCAACTGGCTTTATTATTCTATAATTCCGCTAAATGTTTTCGATTCGCTATAAATTTTAATTCCGAAAAGATTCCATTTCAAAATTCCATCAGCAATATATTCCGCTTTTTCATTCGGTTTGTAATTGTTCGTTTGAATCGACTTAAATTCCCAAACGTAACCACTAACAAATCCTGTCAAAAAACTATTGCTTTCAATTGGGATGAATTCGTTTTTTTCAACTGAATATTTTACGTGCATATTTATGTTGAAAGTCAAATTATCTTCGAGTGTTACTTTTTTAATTTTTGAATTATTCTTTTTGTTATAATCGTTATTTATCGTTATTCGATTCGTGCTTTTTTCCGAGTTTGAAGCCGAAATTATTTGAACAATTCCGATTACCATTATAAAAATTGAAACAACTTTAAATTGAGGTTTGAAAATTCGTTTTCCTTTTGCTATAAATCCGACAATCAGATATAGAAAGTACAAAACAATTATTCCGTTTATTATTGACCAAATTAAATGTATCATAGGTCTCTGTTTTTTCAGCTTGTTGCCAACGCCCTGCTAAACGCAGTGACGTTCTGGGTTAAAAATTTATGGTGACTGAAAGTTACATATAAATTTTAAAGACAGGCAGAACGTTGCCAAATTGCTTTTAGGAATTGTTGGGTCGGGTTTTTGGTGTTTTCAAAGTTGTGGCCTAAGGCTTTGAGTCCCAACCGATGTTGCAATTTGGTTTAGCAGGGCGTTGGGACGGATGTCCAAGGGGCGGGAATTGCGCAGCAATGTAGCGACTTGGTAGAAGCCGCAGGCTTTAAATCCGTCCCAACGGTCTCGGCTATGAGTAGTTGCGTGGGTTAGCACTTAACTTTGCAAGTACATACCTAGTTGGAAATTCCGCAGGAATTTCCAAAGTAGGCGAGAAAAAGCAATTACTTATAGCCATTGTTGTAGCACGTTTTTTTAATTTATTTTTTCATTTTCCAATTCCGCAAACTTTTGTTTGTCCGTTGGTTTAATATTAACTAATTCAAATCGGTTTTTGTCCAAAACATTGAAGTCGACAAGACTTAAATAAAGGTCAACAACATTTCTGTCAATCATTATTTTTCCGCTACCAGCCCAATGTCTGTCTGTTCCGTTTTTCTTAATTCCAGAAATCCAATATTCGTCTCCGTTTTCTATGTCATAATAGTTTCCAGATATTCCACGAGCATTTGAATTTTTAAAAGCTTTTCCATTGAAATATACAGTTCTGCCAGATTTTGAAAATTCAGCCATTCCAATCCAAGCAGGACCATTGTCTCCAAATCCAGTTTTTAATTCAATACATTTCAGTTCAGGTTTCATAAATTATTCCATTCGGGATTTAGAGTATCACTATTATTTACTTTTCGTGTATTAGAAATCATCGATTCTTCACAAGCTCCAAACTTGATATAATTTTGCCGTGCTTGTATTAATGAAACTCTATTTGCGCCTCCTACAAAATTTTCATCTTCAAATCCAATAGGGTCATCTTCCCAAAAACAAATTGGACAAATGCAATAATTCAATCTGTCTTTAGGGTCAAATGTGTCGTATCCGCAACAAGGACAATATTCATTCAATTTATGTTTCATTGGATTTTCTCAAATGTGCTACAACGGTTCGGTGTATGGTTAGTTGCGTGGTTAAGAACGTAATTTAGCAAATAAATCACAGATAGAATATTCCGCAGGAATGTTCGTAAGTCGGCAGTGAACCAAGCAATTAATTATACACGGTGTTAGCAAAAGTTATTGATTACATTGCCCATTTATTAAATCATCTAAAGTTGGGTTATATTGGTTTTGAAAAACTTCATAAGCTCCGGGTATGCCACCGTTTATTAGAGAATTATTTAATGCACAGTAGTCTGAAAGATTTTCATTGAGAATTATATTGATTTGAAATCCAACGCTATTCAGGTTTTCTAATCCATTTAAATCAGTCAAAGCTGTTCCCGCAATAATGAGATTTTCTCCAATATTGGTCAGATTGCTTAATTGACTAATGTCGTTCAAATTGTTAACGTTTGAAAGTTGTAATCTTCCACCAATAGTTTGAAAATTATTTAATCCTTCGAGGTTTGTTAATTGCGGACATTCGATAATCTGGATTCCACCACTTAGATTCTCAATATTTGAAAAACAGTTTAAATTTTGTAGGCTAGGATTTTCAGCAACTGTAATGTTTTCAATAAAATCGGGTATGTTAGCAAGTCCATCAATATTTTCTAGTAATGTATTTCTAAATATTGAGATAAATGGTAAAGCAACTGTGATGTTACTTAAAGCGTTAACATTCAGTAGCTCATTGTTATCATAGATTTCGATACTAAATCCAACTGATTTCAATGAGTCAAATCCGTTCAACTGTGTTAAGGCATTACTAGTTTTTATAGTAAACGTTTGGTCAATATTTGTAATTGAGTTCAGTGGGCTTAGGTCAATTATATCATGAATTCCATCTTCTATATCTGATATAACCAAACTTCCAGAAATTGAATTGTAATTATTAGCACCAAAGGAATTCACTTCTTCTTGCGATATGAGTAGAACATCACCATCAAAAGTTAAATTTGATGGCTCGTCATCATTATTTGAATCACATGAGAGTATAAGAATGAATAGGAATAATAATGATGTTCTATAGGTTTTCATTGAGCTTTTTTTTAATTTTTGCTAACGGTTTTGTGTATGGCTCGTTGCGGAAAATCAGCTATGATTTTCCGCCGTAACCGAAAGATAGCAAATTGCAATGAATTTCGATTAGGAATTCAGCCGCAATGAGCTATACACGTTGTTGTGTGTAGTACTTTATTTCAGAAATCTGATTCTTTCTCCAGTGTCAGGGTCTGACAAAAAATACCACAATTGATAATTATTTTTTAATTTATAAATTTCTAAATCCGTTGTAATATTTGATTTGTCGAAATTCAGCTTAATTTTTTTCGTGTTGTATTGTTCAATAATTTTCCACGTTCCAGTTGAGATTCCGTTGTTAATTTCTCGGTCAAATAGATTTTGTGAATTATTCATTTCGAATTTATTATTAGGCTTAAAGGTCAGCACAATACTGTCGTTCTTAATTTCAGAAAGATATTCGTATGAGAATTTGTCCATTTTCCAAGTTCCAATAATATCATTTGAATTTACTTCAACATTTTTTCTCTCAATATTCACATCAATTGGTCCCATAAACTGGCAAGATGTAAATCCTAGAATTAAAATCAATAAAATCCAATAATGTCTTTTCATTTCAGTTTTTGAGTTTGATTGGGTATTACACACAACGCCCTGCTAAACGCAGTGACGTTCTGGGTTAAAAATTTATGGTGACTGAAAGTTACATATAAATTTTAAAGACAGGCAGAACGTTGCCAAATTGCTTTTAGGAATTGTTGGGTCGGGTTTTTGGTGTTTTCAAAGTTGTGGCCTAAGGCTTTGAGTCCCAACCGATGTTGCAATTTGGTTTAGCAGGGCGTTGGGACGGATGTCCAAGGGGCGGGAATTGCGCAGCAATGTAGCGACTTGGTAGAAGCCGCAGGCTTTAAATCCGTCCCAACGTGTTTGTATATGGTTTGTTGCGTGGTTTAAGCACTAAATTTAGCAAATAAAAACCGAATAGAAAATCCGCGAGGATTTTCGTAAGTAGGCTAGAACTAGCAATAAATTATATACGGTGTTAGCAGCAGTTATTTTATCCTATTATTTCTCCTTTATGTGTGAAAATACCATCAAAATATTTTAGTAAAACAGGTTTCAACACTAGGCAATTTTTTAAATGTGTATTTAAAGCAAAAATTAAAAATGCAAAGTTTGCGGCAGCTCTATTTTCTATAGTACTAAACTCCAAATAAACCCATTTATATTCTTTTTTGTTTTCAGTTTTAATAAATTGTGGGAATAATTCAATTGATCCCAAAGTAGATTTATTATTTTCAATAAAAACTTTAGCCTTAACAATCATTCCCTGATCTAATAAGCAGATGAAATTAGGTAAATACTTATCATCAGTTTTGATTAGTAAATCTTTAATGTTATTAATTTTAAAATCATTTGAATCAACAAAAAGTATAAATTTAAAGAGAGGGTTTTTGTAAGGTCTTGTGTCCTGGACTGTAAAATTAATTCCATATCCAAAATTTAATCCAATATCTTGACTTAATTGATTGTGCGGTGTTTCATCTCTGTTTAACTCCTCATAAATTTTGGTAGTTGAATTAATAAACGATTCGACATATTTCTTATTTGCGTAATACGTTGACTTAATTTCGGCGAAAGAATAAATCGATTCAAAAGGAAAATATTCAGTTCCATTTTCGGATGTAAATAATACAGGTGAACCAGTATTATCAGCTATTATTAAATCTAATTGGCTACTTGTTTTGAGTTTTTTGTCAACAATATGTCCTTGGCTAACGTAATACTTTAATGGTAATTTTCTTCTAATAACTCTTCTAACGGAATTTTCAACTTCATCTCCTGAAGCATCAATGTCTTTAGTTTTATGAAGAACTTTACTTTTTTGCCGAGAGCTAAAAATTTCTTCAACATCTTGTTGCAGAATTGACAATATCTCTAGTTTTGGTAGTTCCATTTTAGTATTACTTGTTTTTAATTGCTGCTAACGCCCTGCTAAACGCAGTGACGTTCTGGGTTAAAAATTTATGGTGACTGAAAGTTACATATAAATTTTAAAGACAGGCAGAACGTTGCCAAATTGCTTTTAGGAATTGTTGGGTCGGGTTTTTGGTGTTTTCAAAGTTGTGGCCTAAGGCTTTGAGTCCCAACCGATGTTGCAATTTGGTTTAGCAGGGCGTTGGGACGGATGTCCAAGGGGCGGGAATTGCGCAGCAATGTAGCGACTTGGTAGAAGCCGCAGGCTTTAAATCCGTCCCAACGGTAACGTATAAGAGCAGTAGCGGATTTCAAAGCATTTACCTTTCCGCCATCACAAAGGTTTGTTAGATGCACAGACCTTGAATTTACCACCTTACCCGCTATTGCTTTTATACAATGTTGTAGCCAGTTTTTTTTTGTATTTTCTCTCTATTTCATTCGCAAAAGCCGTTTTATCATTCCTTAGTAATTCCATTGCTTCCGCATTCATAATGCTAGGATGTAGGTCTCTAAGGTTCTTGTCACTCCATGATGCAAGCTCTACAAGAATAGGTGTTAAGGCCAAGCCTTTATCAGTCAAAAGATAGAGGTTGGTCTTTTTATTGTCAGGTCTTTTTGTTTTAATAATGATTCCGACTTCTTCCAAAAGTTTGAGTTTGGCAGAAAGAATATTGGTTGCAATAGCTTCTTCGCTTTCTGTAAAGTCCTTAAAGGTCTCTTTACCTTCTATCAGCATTTGCTTTACAATAACCAGCATCCACTTGTCGCCTAATATGTCAAGGGCAGAGGTAAACGGGCAATCACATCTAAAATCTAGCGGCATCTGTTAAGTCAACATTAAATATTACTTGCAAAATAAAATTAATCTCTAGTATTACTTGCTTATTGAAAGTAATTATCTATTTTTGCTTGCAAAACAAAAGTAATAAATCAAAATCAAATGGCAAAATCAATGAGAACATCATTAAGTGCACTCCTACTTTCAGGTATTCTCGCTTCCTGTAGTATGAGTCAAACTAAAACAACAAGCGAGGTTAATTCAATAAAAACCGCAACAATGAGCAACAAAGAAATCGTAGGAACCTTTCTAGGTGCCGTTCTAAAGAATGACGCAGAAACCATGAGAAAGCTGGCAAATAGCGACTACATTCAACACAACCCTTTTTTACCAACAGGCTTAGAGCCATTCATTCAGATGCTGCCTGTTCTTCAGGAAAATGGAACGACAGCTGAAAATATACGGATGTTCCAAGATGGTAACTACGTTTTCATGCATAACATTTGGCGCAATGCTAAGCCATTCGGAGCGGATGAAATGGTTTCATTTGATATTATTCGAATAGATGAAAATGGCAAAGTAGCCGAGCATTGGGATGCGATGACACCATTGGTTAAAGAAACCGTCAATGGAAGAACCCAAACTGATGGTCCAACAGATGTACGGGATTTAGACAAGACCGAAGCTAATAAAGCACTTGCAAAAGCCTTGGTTGAAGATGTATTGATGGGCAAAAATCCAAACAAAATCACAGACTACATCAGTGCGGAGACTTACCATCAACATAACCCCGACATCAAGGACGGGTTACAAGGAATTGTAGAAGCGGTTGAATATCTCTCTTCTCAAAACAACATGTTTCAATACACTAAAATCCATAAAGTCTTGGGTCAAGGGAATTTTGTTTTGACCGTAAGTGAGGGGAACTGGAACAATACGAATAATGTCTTCTATGATTTATTCCGAATAGATAACGACAAAATTGTAGAACATTGGGATGTGATTCAACCCATACCTACCGAAGGCTTGGCAAATGATAATGGAATGTTTGGGTTTAAAAACGATTAATGATGAAGAAAGCACTAATAATAAACGCACATCAAGAATACCCCTTTGCTAAAGGCGAATTGAATCACGAAATCGCCAAAAGGATTGGTGAACACCTTAAAAATGTCGGTTATGAAATAAAAACAACCACTATGAAAGATGATTGGGATGCTGATGAGGAAGTTGATAAACATACGTGGGCAGATGTAGTCATCTTACAGTCTCCTACCAACTGGATGGGCTTGCCTTGGAGTTTCAAGAAGTATATGGACGAGGTTTATACGGCAGGAATGTTTGGTAAAATGAGCCAAAATGATGGCAGAACAGCAGAATCACCGAAGAAGAATTATGGCAGTGGTGGATTGATGCAGGACACGCAATACATGCTTTCACTGACATTCAATGCACCAGAAGAATCATTTAATGATGAAAAAGAGTTTCTTTTTGCAGGCAAATCTGTGGATGACTTATACTTTCCTCAACACATGAATTTTAAGTTTTTCGGCATGAAGCCCATACCTACGTTTGCTTGCTTTGATGTCATGAAAAATCCGAATATTGAGAGCGACTTCAAGAGACTTCAAAAGCATCTTGAGGAAAATTTTGGATAATCGGTTTTAGTATTTTCAAATACGAGTAAAGTTGAAATCACAAGAATTTCTGTTCTTGTGATTTTTTTGGTTTTACTTTTCTCAAATTGGCTACAACGGTCTAGTGTATGAGTAGTAGCGGATTTTAAGTGCTAACTTTTCAGTTTTGAACTGACCTTTATTTTATGTTCTATCTCTCGTTTTATCACTTAAACCGCTATTACTTATACACATTGTTACCTGCTGGCTTTATTCATTTTCAGTCCGTTAGCGTTGGCGTGAAAGCTCTTTGCAACCGCAGGGACGAGGATTGCAATGTGCTTGAACATTGCGTTGGCTTTAGAATAAGAAATCCTTAGTCAAAATTTCCGTTATTCTCGCCCAATTAAATTCAATTCCTCTACCGACAGTAAAATATCTAGTACCTCTTGTTTTTAAAAGTCCAAGTTTATTCCAAAGTTTTAATTCATCTCTGATATAACTCTCTTTATTTCCTGTGGTGGTTCGACCCTCTTTTCTTTGCCCAATTGAGTTGTTCTCATCTAAATAGGTCTCAAAATCTTTTCTGAATTGAGTACTGTTAGCCAAACTTGCTGAATTAGCTCTTGTTTTGTAATCTTCCAAATCCTGAATCAAAATCAAGTGTTTTCCTTCAATCAAAACAAGTTTTGTAAGGTAATCCATATAAAGACTGCTTTCAATCCCAAAAATCTTTCCTATCGAAATTAATTTATAGCCTTCGGCTGTCAATCTACCTTCTGAAGGTTCAATTAAACCTAATTGAAAAAGTGGGATTTTATAATTTTGCTTTTCACTCCTGTAGTTGGTCTCATTATCAGTCTTAGTTCTTCCAGCACCTTCCCAAGTTCTTGTTTGTCCGTTTACCATTAAACGCCAAAATTCAGGCCAAGCATTGTTTGTATATATGTCTCCTGGTTCACTTGCATATTTGTCAAGAAGGTTTAGTAAAGTGAAAATCTCATAGTGGCTGATATCTCTCCACCAACACCAGTAAGTTTCGTTTATGTGTTCAGTTACAATTTCTCCAGTTCTCTCGTGTTCGATTGGTTTAAATAACTGAATTGAATTGAGCGGGTCTGATTCAAGTGTTCTCTCATTATATCCTATAACTGAAATATAATGTCTTGAAAACACATCAAGCGAAAGAATATTTGTCAAATGTTGAGCAATATTATAACCCTCTACAAATGTGGGTAGAATTATACCTGAATAATGGTGTTTTTCTAGATAAGATAATGTTTGACCAAGACCAGTTAAATATTCTCTTTTAGAATGGTTTGGTGGTTTAAATTCAAATGCGACACTTTGGTCTAAATCATAGTCAAAACAAACATAGTCAGGTCTTGGCCAACTAAAATCCCCTGCTTTATTCAGGTTGTCTGAAAAAACTTGCCCCCAATTGTCTACACGATTAACAATTTTAGAAACAATTGCTCTTCCTGCTTTATCTGCTAATAAGTCGTGATTTGCTCCCATTCTTCTACTAAAATTTGTTTTAAATGTTCCGCAAATATTTTTGACAACTTTACTGGAACTGCGTTACCAACTTGTATGCATTGTTCTTGCCTTGTGCCTTCAAAAATCACATCATCTGGAAAGGTCTGAATTCTTGCAGCTTCTCGAACGGTTAAACTTCTATTTTCTATTGGATGCAAGGGAAAAGCATTGTGTCCAGGAACCATAGTTGTTGCTGGTTTATCTCTGTGTAATCTTTTATAAACGTGACTAAAATTTTTCAATTTATTGTCCTTAAAATCACTTCTTGACCCCTTCAATAGATGTTCAGGAATATTTGGATGTATTCCTCCACCTTCTAAAATATAGCTAATTCTTTCCTTAACAATAGGATTATGATTCATTGGAATATGGTTTGGTACTTGATTTTCTTTGCCAACCAAATCCATTATGTGGTCTCTCAAAGTCTCAGGATTTTGTTTTGAGAATTCTTTTGGGTAATCAATTTCTTGACCGTCTTTAGAGCCAATAAAAAACACTCTATATCTTTTTTGTGGAACACCATAGTCGGCAGCACAAATTATCTTGCATTGAGCATTTTCGTAACCAATTTCCTTAAATCTTTCGAGTAGAATATCTCGGAAATATCCATTTTTTGATGAAACTAAACCACGAACATTTTCCATAATGAAAAAGTCTGGTTTGAGTGTTTTGACTGTTCTCAAAAATTCTAGTATGAGATTATTTCTTTCGTCATTTGGATTTCTGTTTCCAATTGTTGAAAATCCTTGACAAGGTGGTCCGCCAACAACAACATTGACCTTTTTTCCTTTGGCGGACTTTATAAACTCTTCATTGGAAATTTCTCTAATGTCTTTTGAGAGTAGTGGAACGTTTGGATAATTTGTTTTGTGAGTTTCAATAGCTGGTTTCCAATTTTCAACTGAAAATAATGGCTCAAAGCCAGCATCCATAAACCCTCTTAAAAATCCTCCAGCTCCTGAAAATAAATCGACAAAGGTTAATTGCTCACTATTCATATTTATCTAATATTTTTAAAACGTGATTAGCCCAATTTTCTGCTAAAACTGGTGGTACTGCATTACCCACTTGAATACATTGGGCTTGTCTATTCCCTGTGAAAATATAATCGTCTGGGAATGTTTGAATTCTTGCGGCTTCTCTGACTGTTAAACTCCTGTTTTCCGTTGGATGAATTGGGAAAGCATTGTGTCCAGGAACCATTGTTAAAGATGGTTTCTCCCTATGTAATCTTTTAAAAGTATTTCCGAAATTCTTTCTGTATAGTTCTGGTGGTAATTTATCCTCAGGCATTCTTTCGCCTTCAGGAATTAATTTATACCTAGCAATATTTATTTCACCGTGTTTGAGTGGTGCGTGGTTTGGTATTTTATTCTCTTTTCCCACTAAATCATTAATTGCTTGACCAACGGTCTTGTGTTTATGACCATTAATTCCATTTTCAAAATGCGTTTGTTCAGGATATGGATTTTCCTCTAATAAGGTTCTATGACCAAACACAAAAGTTCTATATCTTATTTGCGGAACACCATAATCTGCAGCATTTAAAATTTTATGCGAAATTTTATAGCCAGGAATGGAATTGAACTCTTCCATTACGTCTTCAAAAAAATTACCTTTTCTATAAGTTGTTAAGCCTCGCACATTTTCCATTATAAAGTACTTTGGTCTTAAAACACGAACGTGATTTATAAAATGACCAATTAGATTATTACGGATATCGTATTTTTCCCTTTTATTGGAATTAGATGATGCTCTATTTCCAATTGTTGAGAAGCCTTGACAAGGTGGTCCTCCAATTAATACATCAACTTCTTTTATCCCTTTTTCATCCCAATATTTTTGTTCGTCAATTAGAGATAAATCAACCTTTTCAAAAGGTAGTTCTGGATGATTTTCTTTGTGAAATGATTCACAGTCTTTGTTAAAATCGGCAGCCATTAGCAATTCAAATCTTCCTGTATTTAAAAATCCGCTATGGAATCCACCAATTCCAGAAAACACATCTATTAGTGAATATTTTTTCATTCTAATTCTAATTTTCCTTGTTTGACGTTTTTGTTTCTTATATAGCTTGCTGTTTCTTCTGCTACCGAAAAAATTGTTTCTGAACAATGATATTTTTGAGCCTCTCTTGCAAACTTATCTGCAAAGAACAAGTCAACTACTTTTTGTTTATCTGCTTCAAATAGTTTTGAGAGTAACTCAAGTTTATTTTTACTAAAAGTTTGAGTTCCATTTTCAATTCGACTTACCGCACTAGAATTCACTCCGATTTTAGCACCAAAATCTGTCTGAGTCCATTCTCTTTTTTCTCGTTCAACTTTTATATAATCACCAAAGCTTGCCATTTTTCTGTATTTACGTCAAATGATTTGATATAATTTTAGCAAATATAAAAATGTTTTGCGAATTTACTATCAAGTTTAATAAATTTTTTCGGGTGGTGGTGGGGAAGTGAAAGCTCTTTTTATTTTGTGAGGAATGAGCAAAATGAAATGTGCTTGAACGTGCGGTGGCTTTTTTTCAGCTTGCAGGTAACTTGTTATATCAGAACAAATATATGTGTTTATCGTTTAATATTTCGGGATAACAGAAGTTTTGACCTGTCTTTTTGGGTTTCTGTTATCTCCTTTACAGCTAGGTCTAATGGACTTTTAATTTGCATCAAGTCCCTTTGGGCAACATGGGTGTAGATCATGGTTGTTTCGGGCTTGGCATGGCCTAAAAGCATTTGTATATGTCGTAAATCTACCCCGTTTTCCATTAAATGAGTAGCATAACTATGTCTTAACACATGCGGTGTCACTGTCTTGGTTATACCTGCTTCTTTACATGCAGTTTTTAAAAACCCACGAACACTCTCAGCTGTATACATACCACCACCACGTCCTTCAACAAAATAATATTTAGGATTGTAAGTGTTTACATAGTTCAATAATAATGGCTTTAATACTTCACTCATTATTACAGTTCTGTCTTTTCTCCCTTTAGCCTGCCTCACATGTAACTGATTTCTATCTAAATCCAGATCCTTCAATTTTAAATTTAAGAGTTCGCCAATCCTGAGTCCACTAGAATAAATTATTCCGATAATTGCTCTGTGCTTAAGGTTTTTAGTCACCTGCATGAGGTCTATAATCTCTTCCTTAGACAACACCACCGGTAATCTTTTGCTTTTTTTTGGACGTGTTAATCCTTCGGTGTCAAAATCTTCGAGATTGCAATAACTTCCAAGGTACTTTAGTGCACTCACACTCTGCCTATGGCTGCTGATACTGTAATTCTCCTCAGCCATAACCTTTTCAAAAAACAAATCCATATCGCTTTTTTGCCATGTATCTAAAGGCTTTGGCTTTACAAAATCCAAAAAGCGTAAAATAAAAAAACCATACGTGCGTACCGTACTTGGGCTTAAGCGTTTGCCTTTTAAAAACCCGGTATAGGCTTTAAGCAACGCCTTGTATTCTGCGGGTAGGTCAGTGTGCATGGCGGCCATAGTCATTTCGGGCTTTGTCTTTTTAGTAGCTTTGTAAACCTCTTGCGGCACATTGGAAAAGGCACTGTAGTCCACATAAAAATTATGGTCTCTCAAATAGGTAAACAGTGTATGGAGTCGTGTTTTGGAATAGGCCGTGTAAAAGGTTCGGTGCGTGGCCGACCATTTGCTACCATCAAAGTCGTTAACAATAGATTTTGTACGGTCCGAATATCTAAACGCTATAGCAATTTGCTCAGCACCCCTATGATGCAGTGGTGATAATACAATGGTTTCCTGTACCATAATGACATGAATAGTAAGACAAAATACTGAAAAGTAAGTCCTTAGGCAAGCCATAACTTAAAATGCTACAATTTGTAGCATCAGCAGCACTAGTCTATACGCTTGCCCTGAGTGGTAAAGGACAAGCCTTGCTGGCCAGATGTTGAAATCATGATACCTTCAAAAAAGGGTTCGTTAGAATTTTTGTCAGCATACCAATCAAAGACAAAGTTGCCTCCGGTGCCACCTTTCTTATCTACTTCATTGATCACAATTTCTACAGTTTCCATGGGTTTAAGGTAAATAGGGAAGTCGAAGTAGGTTCTGATTGAATTGCCACCGGAATCAAAATATTCGGCCCTGCGTATATAAATGGAATCTGTTTTATTTACGTTCCGCATACTTACGGTTACCGTTAAACTATGGGTTTTGTGCTGTACCAAACTATAAATTTCAGAGTATACCGAAAGGTAGGTGCTTCCTTGCAATAACGAATCCTGCGGATGTATTGAAGCCCTACGCGCTTCCCAATTTACAGCAGCTACAGGCTCCGCCTTTTGCTCTTTGACGCAAGCAGCCATTAACAGACCGCACAAAATTAGGATAGCTTTTTTCATGATATTATATCTTAATCCATAGAAGCCAGTTAATCGGTAACTTCC
Organism: Winogradskyella aurantia; assembly: GCF_002266855.1. Lineage (GTDB taxonomy): Bacteria > Bacteroidota > Bacteroidia > Flavobacteriales > Flavobacteriaceae > Winogradskyella > Winogradskyella aurantia. Next base: position 13,235 of record NZ_NGJN01000004.1, read on the forward strand.
TCCATGGTGTGGTACACGTTCTGTACATCATCGTCCTCCTCAATCTTCTCGAGTAATTTTTCCACATCTTCCATCTGTTCTGCCGATAATTTCTTGGTGACCTGCGGAATACGCTCAAAACCAGAGGAGAGGATCTCTATGTTGTGTTCCTCTAAATAAGACTGAATATTCCCAAAACTCTCAAAGGGCGCGTATATCATAACGCTGGTTATCTCATTACCATCTTCATCCTCATCCGTGTCCTCAAAGATCTCTTCAACACCGTAATCGATCAACTCCAACTCCAATTCCTCAAGGTCTAGGTCGTCGCCATTTATTTTGAAGTTACACGTGTGGTCAAACATAAAGACCACGGAGCCCGATACACCCAAACTACCGTCGCATTTATTGAAGTAACTTCTAATGTTGGCTACCGTACGGGTATTATTATCGGTAGCGGTTTCTATTAAAATGGCAATGCCATGGGGCGCATAGCCCTCAAAGACCACTTCCTTGTAATCGCCTTGGTTTTTATCTGAAGCCCGCTTTATGGCGCGCTCAATATTATCTTTGGGCATATTCACGGACTTGGCGTTCTGTATCACCGCCCGAAGACGTGCATTACTGTCCGGATCCGGACCACCTTCCTTAACGGCCATAACGATGTCCTTACCAATTCTGGTAAAGGCTTTGCTCATCGCAGCCCAACGTTTCATTTTACGTGCCTTTCTAAACTCGAAAGCTCTTCCCATATAAAACCTTTTATAGTATTCCCAAAGCTTTGGGAACGCCTTTTAATTAGCGTGTTGCAAAAATAACACGCTGAAGATTAAAAACAAATTACTCTTGTACTTCAACTATCGCTTCAATGGCCTCGGCCAAATCAAAGTCTTTTTGGGTAACGCCATCTGCATCATGGGTAGATAAGGAGATGCGTAATACATTGTAGACATTGCTCCAGTTGGGGTGATGATTTTGGGCTTCGCACTCAAAGGCAATGCGGCTCATGGCACTAAAACAATCCTTGAAGTTTTCAAATTCAAATTCTGCATTTAAGGCGTTATCGTAATAATCCCAATCCGGAAAACGAAGTAATTTTTTTTCTATAATGGCGTCATCTAGTTTCATATAATTCCAATTTTATGTTATAGGAAAAATAGGCAATTATACCAAGCTTGACAAATTATTTCTGAAGTTCTTCCAACACTTGTTGGCTGGTAATCTGAAGGTGCTTTGGTAACTTATTGAACTTGGGCAATACTGCCAGATACCGGTCTTCATTAGTGGTGTACACATGCTTCATCAAAACCTTTTGCCCCGTGAGCAAGGTGATGACATCTTCGATAAATTCATCATGGTGCACTAGATCGGTACTGCCCAAATGAAAAATACCGGTTTTATTACGGTTGATGATGTAATGGATCTGTTGGGTCACCTTTTTGTCCAAGGTGACGTTCATTATCAGATTTGGGAAAATCTCCACAGGCTCCTTTTGCTCTATTTGCTGCTTTATATCTAAAATCCGTGGACAGTTAGGTCCAAAGACCATAGGCAAGCGCAAGATGGCGACTTGCTTTTTGGGCAAGCGCAAGAGCATATTTTCAATCTTAATCTTAAAATGACCGTAAATACTGTGGCTTAAGGTTTTGTCTAGCTCATAGCTAGGGTACTTACTGTAGGCGTCAAAAGCGTTGGCCGAAGACAAAAAGATAAGTTTGGTGTTGTATTGTACGGCGTATTCCGCAACGTGTTGGTGCGCTATGGTTTGCGCATGGAAATCACCGCGCAAGGCGGAAATAACAATGGAGGGCCTGCACGCTTCAAGGATTTCATAGACATCATCCTCTTCAACATTGTATTGAAAGAACTGTTTGTTCCTTTCAAACTCAGAGGTGGATGTCCTGTAGGTACCGTAGGTTCTAAAATAGGGGCCTAACTCCTTATAAATGGCATGACCTAAAAAGCCACTGGCGCCAAGAATTAAAATACGATGTTTCTCTGGGGCTTTCTTCATTAATCCTACATCATTTACTATAAATTATTAGTTGCCTTTGTAAAAGGGCAATTTCACCACAGTTGCGGGTATGGCCTTTTGACGTACCTGGATGTATATTTTACTGCCAAAATCTGAAAATAACGGCGATACATAGCCCAAACCTATACCTTTCTTAAGGCTAGGGGACATCGTACCCGAAGTGACCTTACCAATGGGTTTGCCGTCTTGGTCTACAATGTCATAACCACGTCTTGGAACGCCTTTTTCATTCAGTTCAAAGGCTACGAGCTTTCTGTCAAGGATACGCTTTTTCTGTTCGGACAGATTTTCAGAACTGGTGAAGGACTTGGTAAACTTAACGATCCATCCCAAACCGGCTTCAAAAGGGGAGGTGGTATCATCTATATCGTTGCCGTAAAGACTATAGCCCATTTCCAAACGCAAGGTGTCCCGAGCAGCCAAACCAATAGGCTTAATGCCGTAAGGCTTACCGGCCTCCATTACCTTATCCCATATTTGCTTAACCTCTTCGTTTTTGCAGTAGATTTCAAACCCGCCACTTCCGGTATATCCCGTAGCCGAAATAATAACATGGTCTATACCCGCAAAATCACCGACAATAAAATTGTAAAAGCCTATTTGAAACAAATCGTGAGACGATAGGGTCTGCATAGCCTCAACCGCCTTTGGTCCTTGAATGGCCAATAGGGCATAGTCGTCACTTAGGTTACGCATTGTTGCGCCAACATCATTCTTTGAGGAGATAAAGGCCCAATCCTTTTCAATATTAGAGGCGTTAACCACCAGTAAATAGGTCTCCTCTTTTACTTTGTACACGATTAAATCATCGACAATACCACCATTGTCATTAGGGATACAGCTGTACTGTGCTTTGCCAATCGTTAATTTGGCAGCGTCATTACTTGTAACCTTCTGAACTAAATCCAAAGCCCGAGGTCCTTCAATTAAAAATTCGCCCATATGCGACACATCAAAAACACCCACCGAGTTGCGTACGGTTTCGTGTTCAATATTAACCCCTTCGTATTGCACGGGCATAGAGTAGCCCGCAAAAGGTACCATTTTAGCACCTAGGGCAATATGGGTTTCAGTTAAAGCTGTGGTCTTCATATGTGATGATTTTTTTAATTTCAATGCGCAAAATTAAGGAAATTTTATGGCTTAACTTTATATTTTAAAGGTTTACAAAAAGCAATAAAAAAACCACCTGAAAATGGTGGTTTTATCTATATTATAAGCTACTGATCAGAACTGGTAACGTATCCCTAAAGCGATATCAAAATCCAAATCGTCATTAAAATTTCCCAATCCTAATTCTGGCCTAAAATCCAAGGACAGCAATAAAGGGATATCAAAATTATATTCAATACCAATATTTCCGGCTATAAAAACAAAAGTTTCGTCATCAATACGGTTGTCATCAAAATCGTAGGACGCAATACCAGCACCAGGCCCGGCGTACCAGTTAAAGTTACCATCTAATTGCCAAACCCAATGGTAGAGTCCGGTGAGTTTAAAACCATCATAATCGCTGCCACTACGCCAGCCTAAGTCCAATTCAAGCCTATTGTTATCGCCTAAGGCACGTTGATAGGAGACCTCGGCACCAAAACCGTCACTGTCGCCAAGCCTAAGACCTATGGCATTATCAGCTATCTCTTGTGCGCTTATAAATGTAAATCCGACAAAAAGGGCAAGAATGGAAAAAATCAATTGTTTCATTGTTTCTCGTTTTTTAAAAGAATGAATTATAACGTACAAAAATAACGTTATTAATGCATTTATATTGGAATTCTTCATAGTTTTATAAGCATTTTATCTGCAGAATATGGCGCAAAACATCAGATTGGAAACCCTAAAATCCCAACTTAAGGGCGAATTGTATTTTGATGACTTAATGCGACGATTGTATGCCACTGATGCCTCCGTCTACAGAAAATTACCCCTCGCCGTGGCCTATCCGAAAGACGACGCAGATATTAAGACCATTATTGATTTTGCAAGGTCTAACCAAACATCGCTAATACCACGAACAGCAGGAACCTCCCTTGCAGGGCAATGTGTTGGAGAGGGCATAGTTGTAGACGTGTCGAGACACTTCACTAGAATTATAGATATAGATGCAGTGAACAAAACCGTAACGGTACAGCCAGGTGTTATAAGAGATGAACTTAACAATATACTAAAACCCTACGGTCTGTTTTTTGGGCCCAATACGTCAACCTCTAACCGTTGTATGATTGGCGGTATGGTTGGTAATAATTCCTCTGGGACCACCTCCATTAAGTATGGTGTTACCAGAGATAAGGTCCTTGCCCTAAAAACCATTTTAAGCGATGGAAGTTCAGTGGAATTCAAAGCCTTGTCAGAGAAGGCCTTTCATGAAAAACTGAGATTAGACAACTTGGAAGGTCAAATCTATAGCACTGTTTTTAAAGCCTTGGCGCCTAAGGAAAATCAAGAGCAAATCATTGAACAGTTTCCCAAGCCTAGCATACATCGCCGAAATACAGGTTATGCCATAGACGCACTCATAAAATCCGTACCCTTTTCAGACGATGACAGCGCACCCCATTTTAATATGTGCCAGCTGTTATCGGGCAGTGAGGGCACACTGGCCTTTACCACTGAAATTAAACTGCAACTTGACGATTTGCCGCCGCCTGAATCTGCCATGGTAGCACTTCATTTCGCAACTATTGAAGATTGCCTTAAGGCGGTAAAAACAGCTATGCAGCACAATCTGCATACCTGCGAGATGATGGACAGTACTATTTTAAATCTCACCAAGCACAATAAAACCCAGCAAGAAAATAGACAATTTATAATTGGCACTCCTGCTGCTATTTTGATGTGTGAGCTAAAATCCGTTGACCAAGAGACTTTGCAAACACAAATAGAACATTTTGTCAATACCTTTAAGGGTAAAGACCTGAGCTATGCGGAAGTGGTTTTGGAGGGTGAAGACATTGACAAGGCGCTTGAATTGAGAAAAGCGGGCTTAGGTCTTTTAGGCAATATGATAGGCGATAAGAAGGCTGTAGCTTGTATTGAAGATACAGCGGTAGCGCTTGAAGATTTAGAGCCCTATATCAGCGAGTTCACCGAATTGATGAGAACCTATGGGCAAAACGCCGTGTATTACGCCCATGCTGGTGCTGGCGAGTTGCACTTAAGACCAATTCTCGATCTGAAACAAGCTAAAGACGTTGAGCTATTTAGGCAAATCACAACCGATGTGGCCAAACTGGTAAAGTCTTACAACGGATCCATGTCTGGGGAACACGGCGATGGTATAGTGCGTGCGGAGTTTATTCCTTTTATGATAGGAGAGGCCAATTATGCACTTTTAAAACAAATAAAAACGGCGTTTGATCCAAATAATGTATTCAATCCTGGTAAAATAGTGGAGGCCTATGCCATGGATAAGGATCTACGTTATGAACCAGAGCGTAAGGAACCTCAAATAAAGACCCTACTGGATTTTTCAGGTTCTATGGGAATTCTAAGAGAGGCGGAAAAATGTAACGGTTCTGGGGATTGCAGAAAATTGCCGGAGTTTGGAGGTACCATGTGCCCGAGTTATAGGGCAACACGAGAGGAAAAGGATACCACAAGGGCAAGGGCCAATGCCCTGCGTGAATTTTTGACGCATTCAGATAAAATCAACCGTTTTAACCATGAGGAGCTCAAGGAGGTGTTTGATTTGTGCTTGAGCTGTAAGGCTTGTGCCAGTGAATGCCCGAGCAGTGTAGATGTAGCTGCGCTTAAAGCAGAGTTTCAATACCAATATCAAAAGGCCAATGGTGTGAGTCTAAGGACGAGGCTATTTGCTCATAACAACAAATTGAATGGCCTTGGCAGTCGCTTTCCAAAACTGACCAACGCTATATTTTCTAACCTTATAACGGGGAATATAATTAAGTCGTTAGCTGGTATTGCCAAAAAAAGACAGCTTCCTTTAGTGTCAATTAAAAGTTTAGATAAAGCGTATCAAAAAATTAAAAATGAGTTAGTTATAAATAATTATATAAAGGAGGTATATATTTTTAACGATGAGTTTACCAATTATTTGGATACAAGCATTGGACTAGATGCCATAAGCCTTTTGACAAGACTGAACTACAAGGTCAATATCATTCAAAATGTAGAGTCCGGTAGAGCTATGATTTCCCAAGGCTATCTTGAAATGGCACAAAAACACTGTAATCAAAATATCGCCCTTTATAAGGATGTAATTTCTACCGATACGCCCTTAATAGGTATAGAACCATCCGCCATTTTAACTTTTAGGGATGAGTATCTCAAACTCGCCGATGATATGGATACGGCTAAATCCATAGCATCAAACACCTTTCTCATTGAAGAGTTTATCCAGAAAGAGATAGAACTAGGCCATATTAAGGCTAATCAATTCACAACAGAAGAAAAAGTCATTAAATTCCACGGGCACTGCCATCAGAAGGCCTTGTCTAATCAAAAGTCTAGTTTTGACATCCTCAATTTGCCAAAAAACTACAAGGTGACCATAATTCCTAGTGGCTGCTGTGGTATGGCGGGGAGCTTTGGTTATGAAAAAGAACACTACGACGTGAGTATGGCCGTGGGTGAGCAAACCTTGTTTCCAGCGGTGCGCAAAGCATCGGAAAATATTATCATCGCTGCCAATGGCACCAGTTGCCGGCATCAAATCAAGGACGGTACAGGACGTATGGCCCAACATCCGATAACGATTCTCAAGGAAGCGCTTTTGTAGTTACTTAGGCTTTTTTGTTTTTGTTTGGAGACTTAACTATAGTGATGGCCGCAATTAAATCCTTAACAGTCATGTCCTTTAGTTCCTCATCAGCAAAAAAAGGGGAGAGTTTATCCTTATTGTAATTGTATATTTTCCAGCGTTTGAATTGGTATTCCAATGCCGTGAAGTTTTCTACCCAATCACCGGAATTTAAATAGGTGGTTGTACCGTGCTTATTTTCCATCACCAACATCTTCGGTTGGTGGATATGGCCACACACTACATAATCATAACCGTTTTCAATAGCGAGATCTGCCGCAACCTTTTCAAAATCCTTCACATACTTTACGGCACTCTTTACACTATTTTTAATTTGTTTTGAAAGCGAATAACGCTCCTTGCCCAGTTTTTCAAGTCCCCAGTTCACAAAGCGATTAAGAAGTGTCAGCACATCGTACCCCCAGCCTCCCAATTTAGCGAGCCACTTGGCATTCTGGATGGAAATGTCAAAGACATCACCGTGAAAGAACCAGGCTTTTTTACCATCTAGCTCTAGAACGAGCTTATTTACGATAGAGATGTTGCCAATAGATGTATCGGCGAACTTACGTAGCATTTCATCATGGTTGCCGGTAATGTAATAAACCTCTGTACCGTCTGCTGCAAAATCCATGATTTTTTTGATCACGCTTAGATGCGATTTGGGAAAATACCGTTTTTTAAATTGCCAAATATCTACAATATCACCATTGAGTATTAATTTCTTAGGCTCAATACTGCTCAGATAGGTTAAAAGCTGTTTGGCATGGCACCCGTAGGTGCCAAGATGGATGTCGGAAATGACGGCTATTTCTACTTTTCGCTTTAGATTCACAGCAGGACTTTAATAATGCAAATAACATCATCTGTTATTACCTGATTATAAAGCCATAATTAATTAACTATAAGCAAATTGTTATTAAATTGTTACGTTGTATTAAATTGATTTTAAGCACTCCAGACCCTATTTAATGTAGATTTAAAAGTCCTTGGGTTTTTCTTTCTGTGATAATACATTTACTTTAGCGGAAAATATAATTTAATGGCAGGAAATACCTTCGGAAAATTATTTAAACTAACGACGTTTGGGGAATCACATGGTGTCGCAATCGGTGGCATTATTGATGGCTGTCCGGCTGGCATTCCACTGGATTTTGAAGCGATACAGCAGGACATGCGTCGTAGAAAACCTGGGCAATCGAAGATAGTTACCCAGCGAAAGGAAGCCGATGAGGTAGAGTTTTATTCAGGTATTTTTGAAGGTGTTACCACAGGTACACCGATTGGTTTCGTTATTCATAACACCAATCAAAAATCCAAGGATTATTCACATATTAAAGACGTCTATCGTCCCAGTCATGCCGATTACACTTATGACAAAAAATACGGTGTACGCGATTATAGAGGTGGAGGTCGCAGTTCGGCAAGGGAAACGGCTTGCCGTGTGGTTGCTGGCGCCATTGCGAAGCAAATGCTTGGCGAAATAAAAATTAATGCCTTTACGTCCGCCGTTGGAACCATACAATTAAACACCCCTTACCAAGATTTAGATTTCAGTAAAATAGAATCTAATGTGATTCGTTGTCCAGATACGGATTTGGCAGAACAAATGATAACACGTATCAATGAAGTAAAGAAGCAAGGCGATACGGTTGGTGGTGTGATTACCTGTGTGATTCAAAATGTACCGGCCGGTTTGGGAGAACCCGTTTTTGATAAACTCCATGCAGAACTCGGAAAAGCCATGCTCTCCATAAATGCCGTTAAAGGCTTTGAATACGGTAGCGGTTTTGAAGGTTCTAAAATGTTAGGGAGTGCCCATAACGATAAGTTCAATGCAGACGGTACAACACAAACCAATTTATCTGGTGGTGTACAAGGGGGAATTAGTAACGGCATGGATATTTATTTTAACGTGGCCTTTAAGCCCGTTGCGACTACACTTCAAAAGCAGAACACCATAAATAGCGAAGGCAAAACCGTGGAAATGCAAGGAAAAGGCAGGCATGATCCTTGTGTGGTACCAAGAGCCGTACCCATTGTTGAGGCTATGGCGGCCTTGGTCATTGCAGATTACCAATTGCTACGTAGGCAGGAATCAAAGACATGGTAATTTTAAAATTACAAGCTTTAAAACAGCTTCTATTTTAGCGATGCGGATGAATACACTTTTTTACTGAAAAAGATATCATCCAACAGTATTACAAGGTGTAAAACACAACATAAGAATTATGAAATGCCTGCTGTTGCAGGCCTATAGCGTATGAAAAAACTAGCATTACATTGGAAGATTATTATAGGAATGGTTCTCGGAATTATCTGGGCTTTGGTATCGAGCTCAATGGGTTGGAGCGCATTTACCATTAATTGGATCGATCCTTTTGGCACCATCTTTATAAATCTGTTAAAGCTTATCGCTGTTCCTTTGGTTTTGTTTTCCATAATTAGTGGTGTGGCCAATATTGGGGATCCTTCAAGTTTGGGTAGAATGGGAGGTAAGACCTTAGGGATTTATTTATTGACTACCATTATGGCAATTTCTTTAGGGTTGTTACTGGTAAACCTTGTAAAACCTGGTAAGCTCATGGACGAACAAAGCCGGATAGACAACAGGATTTCCTACGAGATTTGGGCTGATGCAGAGGGCTATAAAATAAAGGACGGGATAAATTATCTTCAAAAACCTGAGTTTTTTAAGCGTGCCCAAGAAATCTCCGAACTGTCCAAAAGTCAGCTTCAAGAGGCCGCAGTAGCCGAGAAAATGGAAACGGTTAAAAAGCGAAAAGAAACTACGCCATTACAGCCTTTGGTAGACATTGTGCCCAGCAATTTTTTCTATTCGCTATCCAATAACGGGCTTATGCTTCAAATTATATTTTTCGCTATCTTTTTTGGAGTCTGTTTGCTTTTTATTCCAACAGATAAATCCCAACCAGTTTTAAACATAGTAGATGGTATCAATGAGGTCTTTCTTAAGATGGTAGATATTGTTATGCAAGCCGCTCCATTTTTTGTGTTTGCCTTATTGGCAGGTGTTGTAAGTAAAATGGCAGGGGATGATATTGGTAAGGTCGTTGAGATATTTAAAGGATTGAGTTGGTATTCCTTAACCGTTTTGGCAGGATTGCTTTTAATGATATTTGTGGTCTATCCTACGATTTTGAAGTTATTTGTAAAGAAAATACCGTATACCGGCTTTTTTAAATCTATGAGTCCGGCGCAAACCTTGGCATTTTCTACCTCTAGTAGTGCCGCTACACTTCCCGTAACCATGGAGTGTGTGGAACAGAACTTAGGGGTTAACAAAAAAATCAGCAGTTTTGTATTGCCTATTGGTGCTACGGTTAATATGGATGGTACCAGCCTCTACCAAGCGGTAGCGGTTATATTTCTGGCGCAAATGCACATGATCGATTTAACTCTTGGCCAGCAAATCACTGTGGTTTTAACCGCAACATTGGCCTCTATTGGTTCCGCAGCAGTACCCAGCGCAGGTTTGGTAATGCTAATCATTGTGTTGAGTTCGGTGGGCTTAAATCCGGCTTGGATTGCTATTATTTTTCCCGTAGATCGTATTTTAGACATGTTCAGAACTGTAGTGAATGTTACGGGAGATGCTACGGTATGCTCCATTATTGCGGATGGCGAAGACATGCTAGACTACCAAGAGCATGAGAACCCGACACAAACCTTTGATTTGGATTCTTAAATTTTTCAACCTCATTAAAAGTACTTAACTTTAAGTCCATAAAATCAGCCAAAATAAGATAACATGAACATTTGCTTTATAATGTATCCTTGGGATGAGATTGATCCAGAAAATGACACGAGTCTAGCCTTAATCAAGGAATGTGTGAAACGTGGTCACGGTGTGGCCATGTGTACACCGGCCAATTTAACCATTAGAGACAGTGTAACCAACGCGTTTTGTAATGTGATCGGTCGTATGGATAAGGTGCCATCAACTTTAAAATCATTCTACAATAAGGTGAAACTACGTGAGGAGATGTTACCCTTAGCTGGTTTTGACGCTCTCTTTTTCAGGGCCAACCCACCTTTAGACCCTTTAATGCTCAATTTTCTGGATTCCGTAAAAGAGGATGTGTTCATAGTCAATTCCCTTGAGGGCATGCGTGAAGCCAATAATAAGCTTTATACCGCGGCTTTTGGTGCATCACACAGTAATATTATTCCCAATACCCATGTGTCCAAAAATAAAAAGTACCTCATTGAGCAAATCAAGGAATCGAAAAGTGACAAAATGATCTTGAAGCCGTTGAACGGTTTCGGCGGATCTGGGGTAATTCTTATTGAAAAATCGGCTATGAGCAATATAAATTCCTTGTTGGATTTTTATATTACAAGTTCAGACGGCAGTTCTAATTACGTTATCCTTCAAGATTATATAGACGGTGCGGACCAAGGTGATGTTAGGATTTTATTGCTTAATGGCGAGCCCGTAGGTGCAATGAGACGTGTTCCTGGATCTGATGATCACCGCTCAAATGTCTCTGCGGGAGGCTCCGTGCAAAAACATACCCTGACTAAGGCTGAAAAAGCACTATGTAAGCAAATAGGACCAAAATTGGTTAAGGATGGCCTTTATTTTGTGGGGATTGATGTGATTGGCGGAAAACTAGTTGAGGTAAATGTTATGTCACCCGGTGGTATTACCTACATCAATAAAGTCTATAAAACTAAAATAAAGGTAGAGGAAAAGGTCATTGATTTTCTGGAAAGTAAGGTTTTGGACAAGCTTCAGGCGTTTGATAGAAGAACCAGGTTGCGGAAGACCGTTGATGAGGCCTAATTGAATAGTTGTAAAACGTAGCACTTAAATTTAATTCCAATTTTATATAAACAATGAAAACGGTTGATTGGACCCGCGATGAACTTTTAGCTTATATCCTACTGTTTGCCGCAAATTCAGATTTTAAAGAGGATAATAAAGAGCGCAATGTGATTATATCCAAAGTAGATGTCTACACATTTCAAGAAATCCATGATGAATTCAACAATGACAATGATTATCAAGGAATTCAAAAAATAATGGCCAGTCTTAGACAGCATAATTACGAGCAGGAGGATGTGGAAATCCTTTTGGCTGATATTAAAACCTTATTCTTTTCGGATGGTAAGTTTAACATCCAGGAACGGAATATGTTGAAATGTTTGAATCGCTTATTTAAAACGCTTTAATGGAAAAACTCCCTATCGAGGCCATCATAAGAAAAATAAAGGCAGAAGAAGTCTTCCACGCCGTTTCTGAGGATTATAGCTTTACGCTAAAAATAGAAAGTTATGCACACTATGTATGCGCTGCCATTCATGATGGTCACCAATTTAGAAAAGACCTTTGGGATAATTGTTTGCATACAGAGTACGACCGTTGGTACGAGGAAGACCCAGAGACCAAGGCTATGGTGCAGTCTCATCCTATAGTTATTGCTGCACGCGATTCGCGTTTTGAATACGACCTAAATCGTTTTCCAGAGGAAGCGGTTTTTGAAACCGCGTGGGGCAAGCAGTTATGGAAACAGCCATTACCAGCTAAGGAAACAGCCAAAAGCCTACAAAAACATACTAATTTTTTTAGGGTCGTTGAAGCCTTAATCTCTAAACTTGAGGACAAATTTGGAGCGTGTATCGTTTACGATATGCACAGCTACAACTGGCAACGCTGGGATAGGGAAGTACCGACGTGGAATTTAGGAACCTCTAATATTGACAATGATAGGTTTGGAGCTTTGATTGAGTCTTGGCGACTGGACTTAGAGAGCATTGAGTTACCCCACCAAATAAAGCAGACAGCAAAAATTAATGATACCTTTTACGGTAACGGGTATTTTTTAAGGTTTATAACCAATACCTTTGACCACACTTTGGTTTTGGCTACAGAAATCGCTAAGGTCTATTGCGACGAGTACAAACAGATTATTTACCCAGAGGTAGTGGATGCGGTAGAAAGACAACTTAAAAGATTAGTACCCAAACACGCACAGGAATTTTACGAGACCTTTATACACTAATGGCCCAAATAAAAACAACGGATGAGTTTCAGGAGATATTTGAAATAGATGCCAATATCAATCGTCTGGTGAAGAAGATTGAATTGCTCAATTACATCAATCCACAAAATATCGCAGCAGAGAAAAAGAAGTTTTTTTCTGCCAAGTACAATTACGAGCCCGAATTTAAGTATCCTAAAATACGTTTTAATGGTTACAAGCTGCACCGCCTGTTTTTTTCTCAGCGTCTTGAGCGGATTGAAGATGACGATATCCGAGCCTTATACGAAGATATTATTTACGACTATTCTGGACTGGTTGAATGTATTGAAACCATAGGGCAGGGCCGTAAGTTTTATTTCAATAGCCTTAAGAGTTTCGGTACTCCGACCGAACGGTCTCTCGACAATGCCAAATTCATTCTTCGCTTTGAGGATTCCGAGTTTAATGAAGAAATGTTGCCATTGTATAATGCTGTAGAGGCCAGGGAATACTTTGATGAATTTTCTAAACGTTACGATTTTAAGTACAATATTAAGATATCCAATAATCTCTCCGCGGCTGCCATGGTTTTGAACAACACACAAACCTTGGTATTGAGGAAAAGCCATAAGTTCAGTTTAAATCAGCTTAAAGTACTCACCAATCATGAAATAGGTGTGCATATGGTTACGACGTTCAATGCCCTGTCACAGCCTTTAAAAATATTCTCTAATGGGTTTCCCAATAATGTTGAGACCCAAGAAGGACTTGCCGTCTATTCAGAATTCATGAGCGGATGTTTAACGGTTGATCGCCTTAAAGAGCTGTCCTTTAGGGTTATTGCGGTGGACAGTTTAAACAAAGGCTATAACTTCTCAGATACGTTTCATTTATTGCACAACCAGCACAAGCTCAATAGAGACAAAGCCTTTGCCATTACATTGAGAGTGCATCGCGGTGGAGGGTTTACCAAAGACCATTTGTATTTAAAAGGTATTCGTAATATCTACAAATACGCCAGGAACGGTAAGGACTTAGGCCTATTGCTAACCGGAAAGGTTAGTGAGGAATACTTACCCGCCATAAATAAACTTTTAGACCTAGGTTTGGCAGTGCCACCAAAATATAGTACTGATGCTTATAGCACCAATGACAACAAAGACCCCAATCTAGATTTTATTCTTAAAAGTCTAAAATAGCTTTTGAAAGTGCTGAGATTCTTTTATCTCAAATGGCATAACCTATCCGGTCTTAATGAGAAGTCTAATAGTTTTTTGCTTTACTACAATTCTTTAAGCCACGTGAAGTTAACTTCGAGTTTTCATATAAAACATAAAACATAGCTCCATGGTTTTATAAGTAACTGATGCAGTTTATAGATGATTTTTACGGGTTGTAAATTTTAATCAAGAATTAAGGCTCTATATCGATTATTTTTTAAAACATCAGTGATAGTATTCTATATTTGAACGGACAAAATAATGTGCTATTAATCAATACTATATGTTCCCTCAATTTAAAAAATTGATATAGAGTTTTTGTTTACATTAAATTAGTTTAAGTAAGTTGTTAATTTAAGAAGGCCTTTTGGAGTTTAATCTAAAAGGCTTTTTTAGTCTAGGAATTTAGCTTGAAGCTCAGGTGTTGGAACCATACAACTTTCTTTTTTACCGAACCACTTGTAACGGTTTTTGGCTATTACGTCATAAGCCCAATTTCTTATAAAGTTGGGTACCAAAAAGAATACGGAATAAAGGTACGTAGGGAAACTAAGATGTCTTGCAATGTGCAAGGCCGCAGATGATTTATACCTTAGTCTGTTTGAGACGGGGTCGTAAAGTAATATTGAGTCAATTTTATGTGTGTCTACATTGAACTTCTGGATAACCGCTTGACCAACCTCACTTTGTAAGGGAGCAAAAATAAATCTATTGTTTTGATCACGCTTAATTATATATAATACACTGGTATTGCATAAGTTGCAAACGCCATCAAACAAAATCAATTGTCGGTCTTTTGGAATATCTAAAATCACAAAACAAAGATAACCTTTGTATCTATAGGGTATTTAAAAATTCCGTTAAATCCACATCCTTGTCCAGTTCAAGTTTCTTTTTTAAACGGTACTTCGATTTAGTGACACTATCGGGCAACACATTGAGCATTGAGGCTATTTCCTTTGTAGAAAGTTTCATACGTAAAAAAGACGCAAGACGTATGTCCTTTTCAGATATATCACTGGCCATTTCCTTAATTTTAACATCAAAATTATTATGTACCTCAGAGAAATAGGATTTAAAGACCTCCCAATCCTTATCTTCCGCACTTTCTTTTCTTAAGAGCATCACCAGACGTCTAAACTCAACTTTAAATAATTCGGGCGATTGTTTGATCTTTTCTAAATTCTCCTTTAATTCTTGTATAAAGGTATTTTTCTGAACCAAATGAAGGGTTTGGGAGGCGAGTTCCTTCTTCTTAAATTCAATCTCTTGCTTGTAGATTTCTTCTTGCTTTTGGCGCTCTATCTTATTTTTTTTCATGCGCTGTTTAAATCCAAAATAGAGCAGACCCGAAATAGCTAGAAACGAAAACATCCCAATGCTATAGATGGTTTTGGTCAGCTTATCATTTTGAGCCTGGGCATTTAAAGTTTTTATTTCCTCATTTTGAAGTGCTATCTTAGCTTTATTCTTGTCGGTCTCATAGATAGTTTTTAGCTCTTCAATTTGTTGTGACTTCTTAATATTGAACAAGCTGTCCTTTATCTTTTGGGATTCTTTTAAATAATAGATTGCAGGGTCAGCCTTTTTGGATTTCAAGAGAATGTCCGACTGGAGTTTGTAAAAATCTGCTAAATAGGGTAGTGCGCCCATAGATTTAGTAATTGAAATCGCCTTATCATTGTAGCTTAAAGCACTTGACAAGTCGTTTAATTCATAATCGATTTTTGATAATCCGTTATAGGCATTGGCCAAACCCAATTGAAGGTTTTCAGTTTCTGTAATTGTCTTTGCTTCATTGAGTAGCGTCTTTGCCTTGGTGTAATTTTTATTCATCAATTCTAATTCCGCAAGATTATGCATACTGTTTGAAAGTGACATTTTATTTTCAACAGCTCTAGAATTTTCAATAGCTAAATCAAATTGTCTTTTAGCTTCATCATAGTTATTTAGGTTTTGAAAAGAAATTCCCAAAGAGTTATGCGCATAGGCCGCGTAAATTTTATCATCGAGCTTTTTGTATATATCGATGGCCTGTTGAAAATAATCAATCGAAGAACTATGATTCCCAAGGGCAGATTCAATATCACCGATTTGCTTCAACACATCTGCTTTTCTTGATTCATGATTAATGTCTTCAAAACACTTTAATGCGGCAAGGGCTTCTTCTAGTGCCAATTTATAACTACCCTTTTCAATGTATATGTTAGCTAATGAATTATGTTGAGCACCAATAAATTTGGTCTTTAAATCGCCATCGGCTTCATTGTCTTTTATGGATTGTAAGGTTTCCTTTGTGAGTGCAATAGCTTCATCCATTTCCCCATTGAGTCGTTTGATATCTGATATAGAGTGATTGATGAAGATGATACCTCTGGTACTATTTATAGCTTTAAAATATTGTTTTCCTATATTGTAATAATATAGAGCAGAGTCGTTCTCACCTCTGTTAGAATGGTAGTTGCCAAGGTGCATATTACCTACACCTAGACCTTTGATGTAATTAATTTTTTTTGAAATTTCTAATTCTTGTAAGGCGTACTGTTTGGCTTCTTCCGGTTGCGAAAACATCAATTTTTCGTGAAGTAGGGTTAAGATGGCGACTTTAACGGAGTCATTTTCACTTCTGTTTTTTAATTCCAGTTTTAGACTATCAATGAGTTTTGTTTGTTGTGAAAAACCGAATTGGAATAATAGGGCAGCTAGTATAATAAAGGTGGTTTTTTTCATAACAGATTGGAATAAAGGTATTAAGACGAACTAAAGATACTAAAGCTTTTGCTATACATCAAGTCTAAGGTTTTGGACATACAATCCCCAATCGTGAGTTTACCCCTAAAATGACGCTTAAAAACCGCTTAACGGGTTATTAGATGGCTTCAACCAATTCTAAAAGATCTAAGCTTACATTGGTCGTAAACATCCCGTAGTTGACATTGGCTTTGTTCTTTTCAATAGAATCAATACTACCGACCGCACGACCATCGTGCATACGTACGCGATCGCCAACCTTAAGGATAGGTTTTGGTTTTTCCACGACGACCTCTTTCTTCTTGGCTTCTTTTTTCTTTTTACGGATGACATCAACCTTTTTTTCGGCCTCTTGTTGTATTTGTTTTTCTTTGGCCTTTTCGGCACGTTTTTGTTTGGCTGACATCTTTTTTCGTTTGGCATTCTCTATTTGCACCAATCTAAAAAGTTCGTTCATCAGTTCGCGCTTGCGTTTGTTGTCAAAGAATTTTTCGGCCAAATCGTTTACCTTTTGCCCTAAGTAAATAAGTCGTTGGTTGCTATCATATAACTCCTGAAAGCTCTCGAGTTTTTTCTGAATTTTGATATTGGTTTCCTCTAACCGTTCAGCCTCGGACAGCTTCTTTTTCTCATTTTCCTTAAGGGAGCGTTCCGTGCGCTCTAACTTACTGCGTTCCTTTTGGAGCTTTGCAATGGTAGCATCAAATCGTACTTTCCCGCGTTCAATCTTCTTTTTTGATTTATTGATTAAACTGTAGGGTATACCATTTTTCTGCGCAACTTCGAAGGTGAAGGAACTTCCGGCCTGTCCAGTGACCAGTTTGTACATGGGCTCTAGACTTTTCTCATTAAATAACATATTGGCATTGGTCATATGTGGTAATTCGTTTGCCAACAGTTTGAGATTTGAATAGTGTGTTGTAATTATGCCATAGGCACCGCGCTCGTAAAATAACTCTAAAAAGGTTTCAGCTAAGGCACCACCTAATTCAGGGTCGCTACCGGTCCCAAATTCATCTATTAAAAACAAGGTATTTTTATTAACCTTCTTTAGAAAGTAGTTCATTTGTTTTAACCGATAACTGTAGGTACTTAAATGATTTTCTATAGATTGGTTGTCACCGATATCACTGACAATTCTGTCAAATAAGCATACTTTACTGCGTTCGTGTACAGGTATGAGCATACCACTCTGTAGCATGGTTTGCAGCAGCCCTACGGTCTTTAGGGTAATACTTTTTCCTCCTGCATTCGGCCCAGAAATCACAATAATCCTACTGTCTTCGCTTAAATGAATAGTTTGGGGAAATGTTTTTTCGTGCTTCTCCTTGTTGGTTAAATAGAGGAGTGGGTGATACGCATCTTTCATGAATACAGTTCTATCCTCCGTAATTTCAGGTAAAATAGCACTCATGCTTTGCGCATATTTAGCCTTTGCTGAAATAACATCGATACGAGTTAGAAAGTCCTGGTAACTTGTGAGAAGGGGTAAATAAAGTCGGATATAGTCTGTAAGGGATTTAAGAATCTTAACCACCTCTTCCTTTTCCTCGTATTCCAAATTATTGAGTTCCCTAGAGTATTGTAATGTGGTTTCAGGCTCTATGTAAACAATGCTTCCCGTCTTACTGCCACCCATAATGGCACCCTTAACTTTTCGACGATACATGGCTTTTACGGCTAAAACACGCTTATTATCGACCACAGATTCACGTATCTCATCCAAATAATCTAAGTTGTGGTAAGTGTTCAACGCCGAAGAAAAGCTGCTATTGATCTTACCCTTGATTTTGTTTATAGAGCGTCTAAGCTCGGCCAATTGCGGTGAAGCATTATCTTTGATATCGCCAAATCGATCGACAACAATATCAATTTGTTCAATGACGGTCTCCGTGATTTCTATACTGCTGGCGTATTGCTGAAGCTTTGGGTAATAATCCTTAAACTTATCCAGAAACTTCAGAATGCTGTTTACCGTTAAAGAGGTACTTACTATTTTTTTTAGGCTTGGTGTTTCGAGAAAGGTATTTTCAATTTTTAAAAGCTTTAGCTCCTTACTTATGGTTTCAAACCCATGATTTGGAATGCGATTGTCATTTTCAAATGAAGATAGGTACTCGTTTACATAAGCCAGTTCCCTAGCTAGTTTGTCTTTATCATTATAGGGCAAAATATTAAGCACCGCCGTGCTCCCCAATTCGGTTAGGCTATGTTCGCTAATTTGTTTTAAAACCGTTGAAAACTCTAAGTCTTTTAAGGTTTTTTCATGTATGCTTATCATGAAGTCACGCTTTCAGAATGCAAATTTAGGGTAAATCAGAGGATATGCCTAGTACTTAACTTTACTTTTGGAATCCTTATTTTTGATAAAATTAATTTAGAATGCAAGTAGACATTCATCCAAGTTGGACACCGTATTTACAGTCTGAATTTGCTAAGCCTTATTTTAAGGATTTGGTTGACTTTGTTAAGCTTGAGTACAGGCATCACCAATGTTTTCCTAAGGGGACTGATATTTTTAATGCCTTCGACCACTGTCCGTTTGAAAACGCCAAAGTGGTTGTAATAGGCCAAGACCCGTATCATGGTCCTGGCCAAGCCAATGGCTTATGCTTTTCTGTTAACGATGGGATTAGCCATCCGCCTTCACTTGTAAATATATTTAAGGAAATAGAACAGGATTTAGGGATTCCATACCCTAGCAGTGGTAATTTGATGCCTTGGGCAGACCAAGGGGTATTACTATTAAATGCCACCCTAACGGTAAGAGCTCATCAAGCTGGAAGTCACCAAGGAAAGGGCTGGGAGTTGTTCACCGATACAGTTATTAAAATAATAAGTGAGAAAAAAAACAATGTCGTCTTTCTGCTTTGGGGTGGATATGCCCGAAAAAAGAAACGTCTTATTGACCTAAATAAACATCATGTTTTGGAATCTGGACACCCTTCCCCCTTAAGTGCTAATAGGGGCTATTGGTTTGGTAATAAACATTTTAGAAAAACTAACTCCCTGTTGGAGCAAGCTGGCGAGAAGGTAATTGATTGGTCGCTATAGAGCGCTTTACCTTATTAAGATTTACAGCCTTATGATTGTCTATGGTCTTTGTGGTTTTATTGCAACTAAAAAATAAAAGGAAAAAATTAAGAGCAACTAAAAAAGATAAAATAAGAACAATCGTTAAAATCATACAGTTTTGGTTGATTAATTAATTAGTAGTATTCTGTGTATAACAAATGTAACTAAAATTTTGAAAAACTAAAAGTAACAGTAGGAATTCGGTGCATTATACTGATTTTCAATTAAATAACATGTAAATCTTTGCAAAAGCAATAGCTTTTAAAGAAAACCCTCTTCATAAAGATACAAATAGCATTGGTTAATCAGATGCTATAGGTCAATTGATCGTAAGGTAAAACCTCAGGAATTATGCTGAGATTATAAAGCTCCTTTTGAACCATATCTAAAGTGGGTTCATCAATTAATTCTTGTGACCATTCGGTGAGGGATAGCCATTCTTGAACGTCATTTATATCCTGTTCGTACCTAATGGCTATGGTTTTGTCTATACTAGGAATATACTTAAACTCCCGTGTCGTTTCGTTGATAATGCGCAATATAGTTTCTAAATCATCCTTATGGTTGTCTATAAAATCGTTACTAACCGCTATAACAAAACATGGCCATGGTGAAGGACAATTGCCAATCCGTCTGAAGACACCATCATCAACGATAGGTTTTGTGGTAAATTTTTCCCACATAAAATAATCGGCTTTACCTCCTTGTAAAGTTTTAATGGCATTGTCTAAGTTCTTAACCACTTCAAAGCGGAGGTCCTGTTCTAAATCCCAGCCATTATTCTTGGCGTTGATGTAGGCCATGAGATGAGACCCTGAACCATATCTACTTATGGCAGCATTTTTACCTTTTATGTCTTCAATAGTTTTAAATGGTGATTTGGCATCAACATGAATGCCCCAAATCAAAGGTGTCTGTACAAATGTTTGAACAATTTTTGAAGGATTGCCAGCTATGATGTCTTTAACTATACCTTCTGTAAGAATAACTGCAATATCGATATCGCCTGACCTTAAACCTTGGCACATGTCTCCAGTACCGCCGTAATAATCATGCCATCTTAAATTAATGTCTTCAGTTTTGTATTCACCATTCTTAAGAGTTAAGTACCACGCTAAATTAAAATGCTCTGGCACACCACCAATATTGACTTTCTTCATTTTATCGTTTATAATTCCTATACTAAATTCTTAAATGTTCACTATACGCTCTAAGGTGTACAGGATTAATTTTTCGACTGTTTTTTTAGGGTTTTTACTGAACCTACCCGTTGCACGATTGGCAATAATGGCATTCAGGGAGAGGGCCTCGTGCCCTAATAGTTTAGACAATCCGTAAATAACAGAGGTCTCCATTTCAAAATTGGTTATACGGAATTCCTTGTAGTTGAAACGTTCTAGTTTAGTATTAAGATTAGGATCAAATAAAGGCAGTCGTAATACTCTGCCCTGTGGGCCGTAAAATCCACCTGCAGTTCCGGTCATACCCTGAAAAATAGTATCACTTTCAAAGTACTTTTGTAAGTACTTACTATTTGAGATAATGATAGGTCGTGCTTTGTTTTTATCCCAACCCGTATGCTGAATGAAGGCATCTTCAATTTCAGGATTACTAATGCCTGCTATTTGGTAAAAGTGGAGCATACCATTAACGTCCAATCCATGAGTACTCATTAAAAAGCCATCAACAGGAATATCGGCCTGCAAGGAGCCAGATGTACCAATTCTTATGATGTTAAGACTGGTGAGATCGGTTTTTGGTTTGCGCGTTTTTAAATCAATATTCACAAGGGCATCTAACTCATTTAAGACGATGTCAATATTATCGGGACCAATACCCGTGGAAATAACAGTGATTCGCCTGTCCTTATAATAGCCTGTTTGGGTTTTAAATTCGCGCTTTTGTGTACTGAACTCTATACTCTCAAAGTAATTGGTTATTTTCTCAACCCTGTCCTGATCACCGACAAAAATGATGGTGTCTGAAATATTTTCTGGCTTGAGATTTAGATGATAAACGCTACCATCTGGATTTAATATTAACTCAGAGTCCTTAATTGCCATTAAAAATGGTTTTTACAAGTTTATTTTCTTCTACACTAAATTGAAATTCTAATCGATTAACGCCACCGTAGGTCATATCATTATTGATTTCTGAAGCGTAATTATACCGTTTCAATAGTGCTTCGTGCCCTTTTCTGTTGAGTTCTACACCATCTTCAGTGACATCAAAGAACAAGGATAGTTTACTTATGATACGTTTCAGCTGAATATCACTAAAGCCATAATAGCCTTGATAATTTAGGCTGTAGCCCAATAAATGATGTTCTGATTTTACATGGTTATCCTTTACTATCCGCAATATGTTGGCTTCTAAAACGCTAAGTCCGCTTTTCTGATGTGGAAACCTTTTGAGATGGGCCTTTAAACAATTACTCATATAGGTAAAATTGGATTTCTTAACTATATAAGGCTTAAATATATTGTGATCCTTGCCGCAATAGGTACGCCATAGGGTAATGGCTAAATCTTTATCGTCATCGGTCAGACGTACCTTATCCTTATAATGATTTCGCAATTGTACAGGTGAAAGCTCACACAAACCCATAAGGTTTTTTTCGCCTTCTACGCGTCCACTAGAAATTAGATAAAGTGGTTTATTGATTTCTTTTTGGTGCAGGAGGTTTATAACCCCCAAAAGATTGATATGACAGAACAAATCAAATTCAAACCATAGATTAATTTCATCATACCTATCGGCATCATCCAATTTCTCTAATTCCTTTTGAAGCTCCGAGTTATTAACCTCTATGTTGTAATATGATTTTAAGAAACTAGCACGCACCTCAAAAAATTCAGTTGAGTTTATTGAAGGTATAGTTGGCCCTTCACACAGCATTTCTTGCCAGGTTAAAATTTCATCCTCAAAATCTAAATCCCTTAAATAATCCGTTAGATTACTCCCATTTGTAATATGTAGAATACGTTTAGCCATAACCCTTTAGCCTCCAACACGTTTCACTTGAAACCCCTTATCCTTTAAGATTTCCATGATTTTTTCACGGTAATCCCCTTGAATAATAATCTTATCGTCCTTAAAACTACCACCAACACTTAAGGCTGTCTTTAATTCCTTTGCCAGTTTTTTAAAATCTTGTGTGGCTCCGGTGTAACCTTCTAAAATAGTAATGGGCTTACCCTTCCGTTTTTCATATTTGCAAATAATAGGGTCGTCCTGTAGCCAGAGGTCATTTTGGTCATTATTATGGTGTTCCGTTATCTCAGGAACGTGATCGGGAAACAAATTCTTTAATTGATCTTTTAAATCCATTAAACTAATATAAATTGTTAGGCCTGTTATTTTTTAATAAGACCTAATTCTACCAAACGTTCATTTAAAAATTCTCCAGCCGTAATATCCTCAAATTGTTTGGGGTGATCTTTGTCAATACAACTTTCAAGTACGTCTAATTTCATGCTGCTAATGGGGTGCATAAAAAAAGGTATAGAGTATCGCGACGTTCCCCAAAGCTCACGTGGTGGATTAATGACTCTGTGAATTGTTGACTTTAATTTATTATTGGTATGTCGTGATAGCATATCACCAACATTGATCATTAATTCATCTGGCTCCGCAATAGCGTCAATCCACACGCCGTCGTGGCGTTGTACTTGTAATCCTCGCCCTTGAGCTCCCATAAGCAGGGTAATAAGATTAATATCGCCATGGGCCGCAGCTCGCACTGCATTCTTTGGTTCTTCCGTAATTGGTGGGTAATGAATAGGACGGAGAATGGAATTGCCGTTATGTATGTAATCATCAAAATAGGTTTCCTTTAATCCTAAATGTAAGGCTAGGGCCCTTAATACATATTTGGCGGTTTTCTCCAACATCCTGTAGGTTTCCTTACCTATTCTATTGAATTCTGGTAATTCCTTGACTTCTACATTTTCTGGATATTCTTTTCGAAGTTCGTCATTATCCTCCACGTATTGTCCAAAATGCCAAAATTCTTTTAAATCGCCCTCCTTTTTTCCTTTAGCACTTTCCTTTCCAAAAGATACATATCCTCTTTGGCCACCGATTCCGGGAATTTCATAACGCTTTTTTACCTCGACAGGAAGTTTGAAGAAGTTTTTTACCTCCGCATAGAGTTTATCAACCAATTGGTCTTCTAAAAAATGCCCCTTTAAAGCCACAAAACCGATGTCTTCATACGCCTTTCCTATGTCATTTATGAATTTTTGCTTGCGCTGAGGGTCTCCCGAAATAAAATCGGTCAAATCTACGCTTGGTATTCTATCCATGAAATTAAAAATTTATAGTAATATACAAATCTAACCAAAAT
Source organism: Winogradskyella aurantia (assembly GCF_002266855.1). Lineage (GTDB taxonomy): Bacteria > Bacteroidota > Bacteroidia > Flavobacteriales > Flavobacteriaceae > Winogradskyella > Winogradskyella aurantia. The sequence goes on from NZ_NGJN01000004.1 coordinate 37,392, forward strand.
AGTACTAAAAATTGCACTTAGTATTGCACACAAAAAAAAGCCGCGCGTACCATATTGTATCAATTTTACTTACATTTGAACTATACAGAAGGATTAATTTATGCCCACAATAACCAAAAGTAATATCGACTACGATAAACGGAACTTAAGTGATAAGACCTTATTGAAGCTTTACTACAACATGTTAAAGCCTAGGCTTATAGAAGAAAAGATGCTCATATTATTACGTCAAGGTAAGATATCTAAGTGGTTTTCTGGTATAGGTCAAGAGGCCATAGCAGTTGGTGTTACCATGGCCCTTAAAACAAGCGAATATATATTACCTATGCATCGAAACCTCGGTGTATTTACAACCCGAGAAATTCCGTTGCACCGTTTGTTTAGCCAATGGCAAGGAAAGGCCAGTGGTTTTACCAATGGTAGAGACCGCTCATTTCATTTTGGTACGCAAGATTATAATATCGTGGGTATGATTTCTCACCTTGGCCCGCAATTAGGCGTGGCTGACGGAATTGCTCTGGCCAACTTACTGAAGAGCAATGGTCAGGTGACCGCTGTATTTACCGGCGAAGGCGGCACTAGTGAAGGTGATTTCCACGAAGCTCTTAACGTAGCTTCGGTTTGGCAATTACCCGTATTATTCTGTATAGAAAACAATGGTTATGGCTTATCAACACCAACCAATGAACAATACCATTGCAAGCACTTGGCTGATCGCGGTAAAGGGTATGGTATAGAGTCCTTTATCTTAGACGGCAATAATATTATAGAAACCTATACTAAGGTTAAAAAATTAGTCGAAAGCATTAGAAAACGTCCAAGGCCAATCCTCATTGAGTTTAAAACGTTTAGGCGGCGCGGTCATGAAGAAGCGAGTGGCACCAAATATGTCCCCAAAGAATTGATGGAAGACTGGGAAGCCAAAGACCCCATCGAAAATTTCAGAAGTTATCTCTACGCTAAGAAAATCCTAGATCCTATTACTGATGAGACCTATCACAATGATATTAAGACGGAAATAGAGGAGGCCCTAGAGTCGGCATATGCTGAAGAGGCTATTGTACCCGATGAAAGCAAAGAATTACATGATGTTTATAAAGATTTTGATTTTGAACATATTAAGCCAAATAAAGAAACAAAAGAATTAAGATTGGTGGATGCTATATCTGAAGGTCTTAAGCAGTCAATGCTAAAGCACGACGACCTAGTTATTATGGGTCAGGATATAGCAGAATATGGCGGTGTTTTTAAAATAACCGAAGGCTTTGTACAGAAATTCGGCAAAGACCGCGTTAGAAATACACCGATATGCGAATCTGCTATTGTCGAAGCCGCAATGGGCTTATCCATTGCCGGAATGAAAGCGGTTGTGGAAATGCAGTTTTCGGACTTTGTTACGTCTGGGTTTAATCCCATCGTTAATTATTTGGCAAAATCCTTTTATCGCTGGCAACAAAATGCTGATGTTGTTATTAGGATGCCTTGCGGTGGTGGGGTAGCGGCCGGACCTTTCCATTCACAGACCAATGAAGCCTGGTTTACCAAAACTCCTGGATTAAAAGTGGTGTATCCTGCATTTCCTCATGACGCCAAGGGGTTATTGGCTATGGCCATTAACGACCCAAATCCTGTTATGTTTTTTGAGCATAAAGCACTGTATCGCAACATTAGACAAGAGGTACCCACCGATTATTTTACATTACCTTTTGGACAGGCCTCACTAATTAGGGAAGGCGAGGATATTACGATCATCACCTATGGTGCTGGCGTACACTGGGCTTTAGCGAGTTTAGATGCCCATCCTGATATTTCGGCAGACCTCATTGATTTAAGAACACTTCAGCCCTTGGATGAGGAGGCATTGTTTAATTCGGTAAAGAAAACAGGCAAGGCGATAATTCTTCAAGAAGATTCCCTTTTTGGTGGCATTTCTAGTGATATTTCAGCTCTTATAATGGAGCATTGTTTTAAATATCTCGATGCACCCGTAAAGCGTGTGGCTAGTTTGGAAACCCCTATTCCCTTTGCATCGCAATTGGAAGAGCAGTATTTACCGAAAGCTAGATTTGAGAAAGCATTATTAGAGTTGGCAGCCTACTAATAGTGCTAATACTACCCTATAAAACAACGCATTAACTGTAATTTTGTCATATAATCTGAAATTTTTTCAGTGTATTTGACTTGGTATTCTTTTTGCCTCTATGTGTAAAAAATGTTTAACTTAAATGTAAATCTTATGAGTAATTTAATTCCAACTTTAAAAAATGGTAGTGAATCAAATTCAGGTTTAGGATTTAGAACATTACCACGCATGTCCTCTTGGATTGATGACATTATCAATAGTAGTTTTAACGGCGAATTTATGTCTAATTTCAATACAGGTATAACATTACCTGCAGTGAATATTATCGACAACGACGAGGATTATATTGTAGAAATGGCTGTTCCAGGATTGAAGAAATCAGATTTTGATATCAGCATAGACAATATGCTTTTATCAATATCAGCAGAACGTCAATCAGAGCATGAAGATGATAGTAAAACTTTTACTCGAAGAGAATTTGGATATGCTTCGTTCAAGCGCACATTCACGTTACCAGAAACTGTCCAAACAGAAAAAATAAATGCTAGTTATAACGATGGCATATTACGTGTTGTTTTGCCTAAAAGAGACGAGGCAAAAAAGAAGCCAATAAAACAGATAAAAGTAAACTAAAAAAGTAGAAAAAATCAAAAAGCCGGCTGTCATGCCGGCTTTTTACATCCTGTAAACGTTAAAGGTTAATCCCATAACTTTAAATTTGTTAAGTCATCATCTAAACTATTAGATGTATTGACAATTTTACTTAAGGCTCTCATAACTGTTTGATTTATTGATTGATGTTTAACGTAATTATCTATAACGTCTTCGTTTGTTCCACTCGTGAGTCTTGGATTCTGCAAAACTCCCTGTAAGCTGATTGTTGTTTAAAGTTCTCATAACTGTTCGATTTATTGATTGATGTTTAATGCTTGTTATCTGTAACGTCTCCTTTTGTTCCATATACAAGCTTTAGTTTCACTAAAATTGTTTGTAAGCTGATTGTTGTTTAAAGTTCTCATAATTGTTTGTTTTTAATTGATTACACTATATAGACGACACAGTTATGAATTTGTTACAGTACTTTGCATAACATAATACTTAATTAACATATTTTAACGTTTTGTAGTATATTTATGATAATGAAAACAACCAGATTGATCACCCTAGTAGCTTTACTCATCATCCATTCTTGCCAGAATAGGATAGGGAAGGACTGTGATTCAAAAGTCATTGAGGTAACTGCAACTGCCTATAACTCTTTAGAATACCAAACAAGTCCAAATCCACAAATCACAGCCTTTGGTGATAGTTTAAAACCTGGATTAAACTATATTGCAGTATCACGAGATCTGTTAGATTCTGGTTTAGTTCACAATACAAAGGTTAAAATCGAAGGTTTTGATGAGCTCTTTGTGGTCAAGGATAAAATGAACAAGCGCTGGCGCAAACGTATCGATATTTATATGGGCCTTGATGTTGATAAAGCAAAAAATTGGGGCAAAAAAAAGGTGTCCATTGAATTTTGCAGTCCTGAAAAAGATGCAATGGCTAATTGAAATTTTTAACCATAACTTCTGATATCACCAACGGATAGGCTTTTTTTACCAACTCTAATTCGTTATGCGTAAGTTCTTCTGGCGATTTATTGAAAGTTCTTTCCGCATATGCTGCCCTTAGATCGTAGTAAGCCTTAGTAATTTCATCCTGAACGGTAATAAACAATTCATATTTGGTTTTTGTGTCAAAACCTAATGAAATAACGGCATCTTTCGGGTGATCTGAAAATTGGGATGATTTTATACCTTTACAATAACTACAATAAGATGCCCCATTATTGTCTGCGAAGGCCTTAACACGATTTCTAATATCTGAAATTTCTACAACGTCATCTTCAATCATTATCTCTTGGTCATAATTTAAGTGAATCCTTAAAATGTTTCGTTCATGACGATTTTTAGTACAATCCTCATTTGAGGGGCATTCACCTGGTAGTTTGCGTAAAATCCCTTTATCTGCAGAAATAGTGGTGCTTACTAAAAAGAACATAAGTAACAAAAAGGCAATGTCTGCCATTGATCCTGCATTGACCGTTGCTGCATGTCGTCTAAATGATTTCATAGTACCGTGATTTAAAATGTTTGTGAGTTAGGAAATACAATAACGGTACCAATCTTGTCAAAGGTTATTAACAAAACCATCAAAAAACCCTTACAATATGCTATTTTTGCAAAATTAATGTTTTAAGATTTTTATGGCTACGGATACATTGAAGGACAATACAACAGAAAAACGATTATACGATTATCAGATAAAAGATCTCAATCGCATTTTTGATGTTATGAATGAAGAACCTGAGGACTTCAATCTTTTGTATCAATTACCAACAGGTGGAGGAAAAACAGTGATTTTCTCTGAAATAGTAAGACGTTACATTGCCAAGCACAACAAAAAAGTAGTTATTCTAACACATAGAATTGAGTTGTGTAAGCAAACGTCTAATGTCCTATCAGGATTTAAAGTTAAAAACAAGGTCATAAACAGTAAGGTAAAAACCTTACCGGATCAAGACGAATATCAGTGCTTTGTGGCAATGGTTGAGACACTTAACAATCGCCTATCCGATAAGGATTTTGTATTAAAAAACGTAGGTCTTGTCATTATTGATGAGGCGCATTACAACTCCTTTAGGAAGTTGTTTAAGTTTTTCGAAAACTGTTTCATTCTTGGAGTTACCGCAACACCTTTAAGTAGCAACATTAAGCTACCCATGAAGGACAATTACGACAAATTGATTGTTGGTGACGATATTTCTACGCTAATAAAAAATGGTTTTCTGGCCGAGGCCGAAATGTACCATTACGATGTGGGACTAACATCGCTTAAAATTGGTATTAATGGCGACTATACCGTAAAATCATCCGAAGCGCTTTACACCAACGGTGTAATGCAAACTAAACTTTTAAGTGCCTATGAGGAACTATCAAAAAATAAAAAGACCTTAATCTTTAATAATGGTATTTACACCTCCAAGGAAGTGTATTACACCTTTAATAAAGCAGGATATAATGTGAGGCACCTTGATAATACGGCCAGTAAACAAGACCGAAAAGAAATTTTAGATTGGTTTAAGCATACACCGGATGCCGTACTGACCTCTGTAAGTATCCTAACAACTGGATTTGATGAGCCCTCTGTAGAATCAATCATACTAAATAGGGCCACACGTTCTTTGACGTTGTTCTTTCAAATGATTGGCAGGGGCAGTCGTATCTATAAGGATAGAACCACGTTTCAGGTTATTGATTTAGGAAATAACATAGCAAGGTTTGGTCCATGGAGCCAGCCTGTAGATTGGCAGCATATTTTTAAATATCCTGATTTATATTTAGACAATATTGTGGATGACGAATCTTTAGAAAGAGAATTCGTTTATGTGATGCCAGATACGTTAAAAGAACGCTTTAAAAATTCAGAATCATTGGACTTCGACGTAAAGGCAGAATACAAAAAAGTTCTCAATTCAGGTAAGAAGTCATTCAAGGTCATAGAGCAATCTATTGCTCAGCATTCTAAAATATGTATTGAAAACAGCAAGGATGTTTATGAGGCACGCGAACTTGTAAAATTACTACAAGACGAAATTCAGTACCGCATTAAACAATACTCCTACTGCATTATGAACAGTACTGATAACTACAAGGATTGGCTTTTTGACGAATATAACAGAAAACTACGGATCAGTTTCAACGGTAAGTTTTAACGTTTTTTTGTAATGAAATCCATTTTTATACGTTTATTTTGAGTAAGGTATGATTGTTGCTATACTTAGGTAAGATTTAAATGGATTAAAACGGTGAAAACTCTTAAACTCATAGGTGTTCTTTGTTGCATGATGTGTGGTTCTATGGTTTTTTCGCAGGTTACGGATAAGGTAAAAAAATCCATCCGAATTCCTGCTGAGCCATCGAAAAAAGAAAAGGACTCTAGCCTTATTAAAGCTAAGGTGGCACCACAACCTAAACTTGAGGATGACTCATCCAAAGGTAAATCTAAAGACGACAATAAGAAGTACATTTTAAAGGAAACGGAAAGGCCTTTTTCCATGATTGAAAATGACGGTTTAAAAAGTCCAAGTGAAATTTTCGAGAAACGTTGGCAAAAAGAGGCGGTCAAAGGTGGGATTGTAAGAACAATGTCCGACCAATTTTTAGGTGAGCATCGTGTTGATACAAAATTTGTAAATATAGTCTGTAGAGACCACGAATATCCCGATGGCGATAGAGTACAGGTTGTTGTTAACGGTGACATTGTAAAGGCAAGTTTACTATTAACCAGCAGTTATCGACGGGTAGAGGTCAACCTAAAGGAAGGAAAAAACATTGTGGATATAATTGCTCTCAACCAAGGGGAGTCCGGACCAAATACGGCCGAGTTTGTTATTTACGATGACAAAGGTAGTGTGGTGTCCTCGAAAGAATGGAACCTTTTAACGGGAGTCAAAGCTAGAATCGTTTTCATTAATGAAAAAATGTTAATTCAGCCAAAAAGTGAAGAGACCAAGTCGGAGCAACAGGATGAAGCATCTAATAATTAAGAGGTCTAAAAGTCTTAGCTTCACCAGGCTTTAGTTCATCTAACCTAAAATCACCAATTCTTACCCTAACCAACCTCAATGTTGGAAAACCAATCTGGGCAGTCATTTTTCTTACCTGCCTAAATCGACCTTCAGTTAAGGTTATGGACAGCCAAGATGTTGGACCATGTTTATCGTCCCTGACAAACCGCTTTTCAATATGAGATATGTCATGTAATAGTCTTGCTTTACACCGCTTGGTAAAATAAGGGTTTCCATCAATTGAGATTTCAACGCCGTGTTGCAGCTGCTGTATGGAATTCTCATCGATGACACCGTCTACCATAACATGATATTCCTTTTCAATTCCTTTACTTGTTATGAGATGGCTGAATTTGCCATCGGTTGTTAATAACAGTAATCCTTCAGACTTTTCATCCAAACGACCAACGGCCATGGTGCCATCAGGAAAATCCCATAAACTGCCAAGGAGTTTTTTATTGCGCCGTTGGCCTTGATTATTTATAAATTGGCTTAGATAGCCATATGGCTTATAAAGCTTATAATAGGAATGCGCTACCACCATGTTATAAAACATTTGTCTATTTTTCCATTACCCTTTTTAATCCATAGCATTGGAGAGTGTTTATGTGATATTTCAATTTCTAGGATGTTTAGGGCCAAATCAAAAGGCAACCATTCAACATCTATATGGGGCACTATTAGCCATTCGAGTTTTTTAGGTATGTAGACCAGATAATCCTTTAGGATTTCTATTTGTTTAAAGTTTATATAATGGCCAATCACACAAGATTGATTTAATTTATCACCTCTTGTTTTGTCTGTACCATAAGGCAAAAAAAGTTGCCCTTTAAAGTGAACATATTGTTTCACGTGTTCTATTGAAACTTGCGCTTTACTGAGGTAATCCGTAGTGTTTGGGTGGTAAAGCAGAGGTAACTGTTTTTGAATAAGCTTATTAAGCTTAAGGGGGAGATTATCTTTCCTGTTTGGTCCAATCCATTTAGCCAAAGGCTCTTCTGTAATAACGTTAGGGTCGTACAAGTAGAATTTATAAACCACCTCTAAGTGTATTGGAATTCCGCTTTGTAAACATACTATATCCAACTCCCCAATAGTTGTTTTATCTTTTTTAATCTGAAGGCCTTCGGCAATAATTTTAGTGTTTTTATGCTGCTTTAATTGAATGGTCACAAATTTCTCAACCCATTTTCCTAAGCGCAATCTAGTTTGATGCTGTTTGAGCCGGACTAAATGTGGTGGTTTAAGTTCTAACGGGAACTGTTTTAAACCACCGATGGCAGCATCGCTCCACAAAAGAGGTGTTTGCAGGTAACCCTCAAACATTGCTGTTAAATTAATTTCTGGATTTATTTTTTGCATATAAATAGAGCCCTGTCTTAACAAAATTTCAGAAGCTAACTTTTGTCATGTTTTAAAAGACTAAACAAAGGTACCTTTAAAGGTATAATTTTTAAGGAATCCATAACATTAAAATCACATAACAGATGAAAGTATTTGACGAGAAACACATAAAGAATGTGGCTTTTGTTGGTGCCCATCGGGCTGGCAAGACCACACTATCTGAGACCATGCTCTTCGAAGCGGGTCTAATTAACAGACGTGGCACCGTAGAGCAACAAAATACAGTTTCTGATTACCATGAATTTGAGCACCAACGCGGTGCTTCTGTTTTTGCTACCCCTTTGCATACAGAATGGCGTAATTATAAAATCAATATTATTGATACACCTGGATTAGACGATTTTATCGGGGAAATAATGTCATCTATAAAAGTAGCCGACACTATAGTTACCGTAATCAATGCCAAACACGGTGCTGATATTGGTACCGAAATAATTTGGAATTACATAGACCGTTACCATAAGCCTACTTTGTTTGTTATCAACAAAATTGATAGTGAAAATGCCAATTTTGAAATGAGTTTCAACAGTTTAAAGGAGTTGGTCGGTAATAATGCCGTAATGGTTCAGTATCCAATAAAAATTAATGGAGCCCAGTGTATTATAGATGTTCTGAAAATGAAGTGCTATAAATTTGGACCTGAAGGAGGGAAACCAGAAAAATTACCTATTCCAGAGGACCAAATAGAGCAGGCCAATACCTTACACAATGAACTTGTAGAGAAGGCAGCTGAAAACGATGAAGAACTCATGGAATTGTTTTTTGAAAATGGCACCTTAAATGAAGATGAACTCAAACAAGGCATAAAATTGGGTATGCTAAATCATGATATTTTTCCAGTATTTTGTGTTTCTGCCTTGAATGACATGGGAACTGGACGATTAATGGGCTTTATTGATAATGTAGCTCCGGCAGCGGCAGATTTGAAACCTGAGCAAACTATTGAGGGTGATATCTTGGAACCTAAACTAAATGGAGACACCTCGCTTTTCGTGTTCAAGAATATCTATCAGCCAAACTTAGGACAGATTACCTTCTTCAAGGTCATGTCTGGTGAGGTCAAGGCCAACGATAAACTCTTCAATACCAGAACAGGAGAATCGGAAACCTTGAATCAGTTGTACATTATGGATGGTAAACAAAAACACGCCGTACAAAAATTAACTGTTGGCGACATTGGTGCAACTACCAAACTAAAATTTACAGAAACCAATGATACCTTGGCCTCCAAAGCTGAAGCTGGTACTATAAAGCCCATAAAATTTCCACAAGCTAGACTGACCAAAGCTGTGTTGGCTGAGACAGCCAGTGAGGAGGAGAAATTAAGTGAAGCCTTAAGGCGTATTCATAGTCAGGACCTAACTGTGGATCTCAGTTATAATAATGAAACCCACCAAACCTTGGTGGGCACACAAGGCGAACTGCATTTGGCGACCTTAAGTTGGCTCTTAGAGAATATTTATGACGTTAAAGCCAAGTTTGAAGCACCTAAAATTTCTTATCGAGAAACCATACAACGGAGCGCTACAGCTAATTACAGACATAAAAAGCAGAGTGGAGGTTCAGGCCAATTTGGACAAGTACATTTAAAAATTGAACCCTATTATGAAGGGATGCCAGAGCCCGAAGGCTTTTCCTTAAGGGGAAAAGAGGTTGTGGATTTACCTTGGGATGGAAAATTAGTGTTCTATAACTGTATTGTAGGAGGTGTTATTGATCAACGCTACCTTCCATCAATAATGAAAGGAATCTTAGAAGTTATGGAATCGGGTCCAATGACCAAATCATTTATAAGGGATGTTAGGGTTATGGTTTACGATGGAAAAATGCATCCGGTTGACTCCAATGATATATCATTTAAAATTGCAGGGGCTCATGCTTTTAAAGAAGCATTTTTAAATGCTAATCCTAAATTACTAGAACCTATCGAGCACATGAAGTTACGTGTGCCTGACCAGATGATTGGTAGCGTGATGACTGAGCTACAGAGTAGAAGAGCCATTATTCAAGGCGTGGAAATAGAAGCTCATTATCAAGTACTAAAGTGCACCATTCCTTCAGCCGAACTTAGTGGTTTTTCAAACCAACTACGGTCATTAACACAAGGTAGGGCCACATACACTTCAAACTTTGAGGGGTATAATGCCGTGCCAACACATATCCAAAAAGAATTAATAAAAGCAACTGATTTAATAACTACATAAAACACCAAAGACATGCAAAGTAAAATTATGTATTTAAGCGATTTAAAGTTTAATATAGACACCTGGAGAAGAGAATTGAGATTTCATCTTAATGAAATGGATACTTTTCAAGAAAGACTAGAAGAAATAGTGCAACGCGAAAAAGACCCATTAGCTTTCATAAAGCTAGAGGTTTTTCAAAACCGCATTATGATAGAAAAGAATGCTATTTCCAAATTACTGCATAGATGCAGAAATAAAATCGCAAACATCAATAATGCTAATCTAAATGAAAATAGGGATGGACGTCTTCAAAATGAGCAACATACCTTAAAAGAGGATATGCGCACCTATATTAAATTGCATTACGACTTAAAGGAAGACATGATGGACTACTTTTTGGAAGTTCTTTAATTCAAAAAAATAAAGCCATATGAAAATAATATGGCTTTATTTTCCCTTTTTTAAATTATCTTAATCCTAGATGAATAATTCACAAAAGCATCATTTGATTGAAGTTTTAATAAATAATCGTAACTTAATCGTATGAAAAAGAGTGTTCTAATATTGTTTCCTATTGCGGTGTTTCTAATGGGCTGTTCAACGACCAAAACATCAATGGATAAGCAGGATCAACTCAACAAGTTAAATAATATATCGAATTATATTGAGAATAAGCAGTTTCGTTTTGACGCCGAACAGGCCTTCCCTTTGCAAACAGCTGCAGTGAGTGACTTTTCCAATAAATATCTGAATTACACAGGTAACAATGCTGGAAGAATCAGACTTGAATCTGGTTATTTTTTGAGAGTAGAAGGCGATTCAACAAATGCCGTTCTACCGTTTATAGGTGAATACCGAGCTGCAAATTATAATACTGCTTCTAACGGCAATATATCTTTTAATTCTACAGTCAAGGACTATAGCTATGAGGTTGATACAAAAAAAAACTCCATTCAATTAAAGTTTGCGGCGTCTAAAGGAACAGAATCTTTCGACATGTTTTTGGAAATCTTTCCAAATCATTTTTCTACATTATATGTTTCCAGCTCCAATAGAACGCAGATACGTTATACAGGTCATATTAAACCATTAGACAATGAGGATTAGATGGTATAAGCGCCTCTTTGAGATTACTATCTGTAATAACTACGACTAGAGCCTTTGGTACAAGCACAATTACTAATGCCTTGCATAAGGTTTAGGCCAATTGTGACCATATGCGTCCCGGAGTTAAAGCCTGCCAATTCATTTATGGTCAGTTGATATGAGTAGGCAAAGTAAATCTTGCCATTCTGCATACCTGCCATAGGTCCGATGTTCAGCGGTTCAAAAAACTGGTCGTTAAGGAATCGATAGGATGCACCTACCCAAAAATAATCACCATCTCTTTGAAGTTTTCTAAATTTAAAATTAATGTCTGTACTAGAACGTCTATCACTATTAAACATTTGGTAGAATACAGAAGGTTCAAACTCTATGCTTTTATCCGTTTTACTCCCAATAACCAGCCCTGAATACACCTGAAAATTTAAAAGTCTACTAGGTTCTAAACCGGTAAAGGGATCTGTATCCTTATCAATTAGATTATTCGCATTCAAACTCAAGAAAAATCCTTTGTAGCGATAGAGTATACCTGCATCAAAGTTGTTGTTAGAGATAGCGCGATCACCATCAATCGATGGATCAATAATAGGGGTCTCAAAAGTGGTATTGAAATTTTCAATGTCTATCCTGAAACTATTGATATTATAAGAAATACCAAAGGATAAAAATTGCTTTGTCTTATAGTCGAGAGTCAAATGGTGGGCAAAAGAGAACTTAATCCCTTTTTGCCGTGTATTACCATTTTTATCGTTGTAGGCTGAGATTCCTACACCACTGCGGTTTGAGATTCTAAAATCGGCATAAATGGATTGGTTATCTGGAGCGCCCTTAATACCTACCCATTGAGTAAGCCCGTTCGCTCTAATCTTAAGCTCATCACCAATACCAGCATAGGTGGGAGAAACGACAAAGTCATTATCCGCTAAATACTGTGTAAAAACGGGAAGATTCAACTCTTGTCCAAACCCATTCAAAACTGTCAAGAAAAATATAAATGTTATAATTTTTTTCATCCTTTTAATTTTTTAATACACAGTATTATTATCTGTAAAGTGTAAAATGTCCTACAAACTCTCTATCTACATTGGGGTCATTAGTCTTTACGACAAACCAATAATCACCTGTCGGTAACTCAAAGCCATTATACCTACCATCCCATACTTCGCCAACTCTGTAAGTTGCCACCATACGACCATAACGATCAAAAATATCGAAGGTAAGATTTGGGTAATTTTCCGTACAACCAGGAGCCCAGGTATCATATTGGCCATCTCCATTTGGTGTAAACCAATTAGGAATACAGATATCAATGAATTCCAGTTCAATCATAGCAGTAGCAATACAGCCACTACTATCTGTAACCGTCACCTCATAAATTCCTGATGCTGTAATGATAAAGGTGTTAACATCGCCATAATCCTCACCATTCATAGTAAAAGTATATTCACCTGAACCGCCTGAAGCATTGGCAATAAATTCATTAAGCTCACCTTCCGTAAGTGTCAAGGCTACAGGCTCAAATCCCTCTATATCAAAAGTCTCGGTCATTTGAATACAGCCATTTGTATGCCTCACCTCTATATAATGGTCCGTACCTACAGGCACATTAGTAAAGACATTACTCATTTGATAAGGGCCTCCATCTAAGGAATAATCCAATTCCTCTGCATCTGCTGATGAGTCAACAATAACAGTAACCACATTACTCTGGGCATTGTCTTCACAGGTATACACTAATTCAACCTCAGGGTTAATCGTGACCGATTCAGGGAAAGTAATATTCCACTCGGATTCACAACCTTCCGCATCTCTGATATAAACAATATGGTCACCGCCACCTAAATTTGTGAAATCGAATTCCGTTTGTGTTGGGGCTCCTACGGTATAATCCCCATCATAATCATCAAGGCTCACACTATAGGGTAAATTACCTCCAGAGATTTCGATACTAAATTCACCATTAGCATCACCATCACAAACCTCTGGGAACAATGAGTTTGGAACGATACTGATAATAACAGGCTCAGGTTCTGAAATTGTAAAGTTGAAGGTCAAATAACAACCTAGCTCATCCTGAACAATAACATCATAATCTCCAGGTGCTAAATTTTCAAATGTATTTGACTCAAAAAACTGGTTCAATTGTGGTGAAATCGCATATTTAATTATACCAGTTCCACCCGTTGCTGTTATTTCAACCGATCCATTATTAGTACCCGTACATGTCACATCATTTACGGCTAAAGTAGCATCTAGAGTTTGAGAAGGTTCCGTTATGCTAATAGGTGCCGTTGTCGCAGTACAATCACCACTTTCAACAAGCACTATATAATCCCCAGCCACAAGCCCTGTAAATAGTCCTGGTGTATTTTGGGTTGCTGACAAGGTATTTCCTAATCCATCCTGTAATGTATAAGTATAGTTGCCTAAGCCACCTTGGGCCGATGCAATTATGGACCCTGTATTATCCCCAGCACAATTAATGGTAGGATTAATATTTTCTAAATTGATAACAAGGTTTGGAATAGCCTCTATAGTAATTTCATTACTTATACTAGTGACACAGTTATTGCTATCTCTAACAAAATATGAATAGGTACCAGGTGCTACATCGAATGTAGTTGATGTACTAAATGTCCCTAATATGGTCGTAAAATTACTGTCGTCACTATAAGCATAAGGACCTATACCTCCAGTAGCACTTAGTGTTAGTGAGGCAGATGTTAAACAGGTCTGTGTTGTTGAGGCAACCAAGCTGGCTTCAACTTCTGTTGGCTCGTTAATTACAATATCCAATGATGTTGTACTACATTCAAAACCATCTGTAATGGCAACATTATAGGTTCCAGCACCCAGGTTGTCAAAAACATTCGATGTTTGAGGACCAGATGAGCTTGGTGTAGGTAAAATCGTGTTTAAGGTATACGTATAATTAAACCCTTGTCCTCCAGTTACATTCGTTACTATTATGGAGGCGTCCTGATCACCGAAACAAGCTAATGTAGACGTACTAGCACTGAACGTAGCATTTATTGGCGCAGGCTCTGAAAGGATTATAGCTTCAGAAGTAATACAGCCTTCGGCGTCTCGAACATTAACTATGTAATTACCAGAGGATAATCCAGAAAATACGTTGTTGCTAGAGAAAGCTACCGAAGCATCACCAGAAAGTTCGTATTCGTAATTACCCCAGCCACCTTCAGCTATTGCAGTAATGGTTCCTTCACTATTTGTACAGGTAACATTAGACGTTTCCAGTAGGTTCAAGGTCAAAGCATCTGGTGGAGATGTAATTACTGCCGTTGATGACACCGAACAAAATGGTGCTGACAGTTGTGTAATCACGATATCAAAGGTACCAGCTGTTAACCCAGAAATACTTATCGGATTAATAGAGGTGTTGGCATTGACAAGACCAGTAACTGATACACCTAAGTCATTAAATACTTCGTAGCTATAATCCCCAGAATAACCATTAACAGTTAGTTCAATAGTACCTGAGTTATCTCCAAAACAGGTTATGATATTGGGTACAACATTTAGAGTAGGAGGTATAGCTTCAGGAACTACAACGGTTACTTCTTCAAAACAGGAGTTTGAATTATCCGTAACGGTAATATTATAGGTGCCTGACGGAACTCCAGTAAAGGTATTTCCAATCAAACTAATGGACGCTGGACTAGGGTTAATTCCATAGGTAAAAGACCCTGAGCCACCTGTTGTACTTATCGTGATTTCGCCATCATCATTATTACATGAAGGGAGAGCCGTAACGTCAGGTATGATATCGAGTGGCAATAAAATATCTACAGAAACTAAATTCCCGCAGCCATTGGCATCTTGAATTTCTATGGTGTGAGTTCCAGCAAAAAGATTAGAAATGGTGAATGGTGCGTTTAATGCTTGAAAAGCACCACCATCAACACTATAACTGTATGGAGGAATACCAGCGGAATCCAAATTTACATCAATCGCAAAATCACCATCAGCTAACGCACATTCATCAACAATAGTCGCTGATATTACCGGAGATGGATCTTCTGGTAAAATTATGGGCTCAGTCACAATACAACCATAAGCATCAAGTACATGTACAAAATAATTGCCTGCATCTAGGTTAAAAGTATTAGTCGTGTTCCATAATGGATCGGTCTCTAATGGCTGGGTTGCCGTTGTTGTAGCCTGATATTGGTAGGGTGGAGTACCATTTTGGCCAACCGCACTTATAACACCAGAATTCGGGTTACAATTGGCGTTTTGGTTTACCGATACTGTTAATTCTAAAGGGAACTGTGATTCAGTAATATTGAAAGGTAAGCTTACTACACCACAGCCTGCGTTTGGACCTGACGTTTCAGAAATCAATACATAATAATTTCCGAAAGGCAGAGGACCTAAATTATTCACATTCAGCGATCCATTTGCATTTACCGTACCTGTACCACTGATTCCTGTTGATATCTGGGATAACGAATCAAAGATCTCATAGCTTATATTTACGGGTGAGCCGTAAACACTATTTACAGTAAAGGAAACATTACCATCAGCACTGCCCGTACAAGAAATATTCTCAGAGGATACAGCACTTAAGGTTAAAGTCGAATTGGTAGGAATTGGAGCCGTCGCAGGCTCATAGTAACTACAATTGGTAGATTGATCAAAGACGATAAAAGTATAACTTACTCCAGGAGTTAAATTTGTGAACGTCGCTGATTGGCTACCAAACGAATCTTCAGGTATCCAAGACCCAGGTGGATTAGGATAAACAGATATAGGACCTTGATAAATACTAAAGAAAAATGGTCCAGAACTACTTAGTGTTGACCCTATGCTAACTACAGCCTGACCTCCATTAGTACAGTCTACAGATGTATCTATAACTATATCTAAATCAGTAGGAGGGGAGGCTACAAGGACATCTTGTTCTAATACAGAACATCCATTAGCATCAACAACATTTATTTGATACAGACCAAAGTCTACAACATCAAAACTGACAGATGTTGTTCCAGAGGCATTGAACTCAGAATTGGCATAGCCATTTGTTCCTGTAACAAAATAATTGTAGGGTGGTGTACCACCTGTTACACTATTTATTATAATAGACCCTTGTGATATACCACTAGCAGTACACGAGATATCAACCGTGTCAAAATCTACATTAATGGGAGTAGGTTCGGATATCGTAACGGTGTCTGTCGCTGAACAGGAAATAGCATCAGTGATAGTTATGGTATAATCACCAGCTGGTAAGCCAGCAGTTTGTGTGCCATAATTTGTACCCGTGGAATCATTGTTTACGTTGATTGTAAACGGAGGCGTACCTGAGGTACTATCTATAGTAATGTCTAAGGCACCTGTTGAATCACCATGACATAGGATATCTTGAACCAATGTTATTGAATTAATAGCTGGTGGTGAAATAGGATTTACAGTTACCACACTAGAAAGTGCCGTACATCCATTAGCATCTGTTACTTCAAACTGATACGTTCCAGGGTTTGGCGTGGTATAGACAAATGATGTTCCTGTGCTGCCTAAATCAACAAAAGTTCCGCCATCTATTGACACGGCATAGGTATAGGGAGCTATTCCTGTAACTGAACCTGTAATAATAGCATCAGGCGCAGCCGTACAATCAAGTGCTTCAGTCAAGACAACATTAACCGTTGGATCTTGAATCGGATTTATAGTATAGGTTTCACTATAGGTACAGTCGTTCTCATCCCTTACTTGAAAGGTATAAGTTCCAGGTTGTAAACCAGCAAAACTATTAGAAGCCTGGTAAGGGGTTGCGTCTGCTGCAGGAGCAATAATTTGATAGTCTATAGTTCCTGTTCCTCCAGTGACACCTGTAATAGTAACGGTAGATGTATTATCAGGACAAGTAACAGGTGAGCTGTCAAAATCCATATCAGTAATTGGTGCTAATGGGTCAATTACAATCTCATTAGTGATGAAAGTACAGCTGTTGGAATCTCGAATCGTAACAGTATAAGTGCCTTCTGTAAGACCCGTAAAGGTATTACTTGTTTGGAATGAGACACCATTTAAGCTATACTCGTAGGGTGGAACACCACCTGTAACACCAGTGACTTCAATAGTTCCGGTTGAAGAACATGTGTATGGGGCTGTCAGTTCAGCCAGACCAGTAATTTCTGGGTTGGTATTAATCGTCACAGTTTCGGCAAGTGTGGAACATATGCTAGCTCCAAGAGTATACTGAACAACAACATCGTAATCACCTGCCGGTAATCCTGTAAATACCGAAGACGGGAAAAAACTAGTTCCACCATCAATACTATAGGCTATACTATTTCCATTGGGGTTAGTCACATTAATATTTATAGAACCCGTTCCGCCTGAACTTGGGCAGACAATATCCGTAGTTGAAATAGTAAACTCCGGCTCTGGAATGGCTTCTACGGTCACAGTAGTAGTAGCTTCACAATTGTTAGCATCAACAACTAGGATATTATAGGTGCCCGCAGATGTAATAACAAATACTGGCTCTGTTTGAAAATCAACCGTACTATTTACAAAATAAAAGTAGGGAGGCGTACCGCCCTCTGGATATATTGTTATTTCACCATCTGTACAATTCAACGGTGCGGTAACTGCTGCGGTTACAGTTAATAAAGGAGGTTCAACTATGGTAATATCCTCCGTATAGGTACAACCATCTTCCGTTTCAACAGTTGCCGTGTAAGTCCCTGGATTTAGGTTTTCAAAGGTGTAGTTGTTATCCATTGTTGGACCAACACTATTAACTAGGTTGCCACCATTAAACAGGCTGAAGAAATATTGTGGGTCCGCATCATTTGCGGCTAATTGAATACTACCCAGCTCGCCATAACATAACGGCTGTATAACAGTTGAAGTCACAGTGAAATCACGATCTCTTATTTGAACATCAGGAACAGTAAAGACACATGGATTGGTAGGTACACCAACTTGTCTTATATAAACAGTGTATATTCCAGGTGTATTAACTGAAAACGTATTACTGGCTTGATAATTCACCCCATCTAAACTATACTCATATCCAGAAGGCACATCATTTACCGTAATACTTCCTGGTGTCGTACAGATTATATCAGTAGAGGTTACAGTTGGGCTTAATAGATTTTCGTAAACATTAAAATAAAACTGTACAAAACACCCACCCTGATAATTGATAGTAATTCTAAATTGACCTGCGGAATCAGCAAGATAATCAGGACCTGTAGCAACTTCATTCCACACACAGGAATCATCTTCATTTGCACAATCTTCATTGGGAACCGCAGCACAACTACTTTCATCTAACTGTTCCCATATAATTGAGGTTGAATCTGAAATATTGGTTTGTATGAACCTTGAGTCATTAGCACCACACAGAAAAATATTTGGTAAAAGTTTACCGTCATTCGGACACGTAACGACCTCATCAGCATATGGTATAACAGGATTGGTCGTGTTTCCGCCAAACAATTCAACATCAAAAATTTGGTCTATGGACTGGCAAGGAGCAGTTGCTATATTTCTCACGTAATAAGTACCTGATGCATCTACGGTAATGGTTTGAGTAGTTCCAATTACCGGTGAATAAGTAGGGCTGGTTGACCAAATATACTCATCATAACCATCCGCCGCTGTGATATCAACTGTACTGCCACAAAGGGTAACGGTTTGTTGGAAAATACAATCATCTAAATCGGCTAAGAAGTTCGTAGTCTGTGGAGACAACAAACAACCCGTATTTGAACTAAAACTAGGATCATCTGTAATAACAAAAGAAGGATTGGTTTCTCCATTATACGTAGCAAAAGCTTGATTTTGAATTAAATCAGAACAAACATCAACCAATTGTTGACAGCTTTCCACAACGGTTACCTGAATGCGTATCTCATAGGCGGGATCGAACTCCTCTACTAAAGAGTCATCAATGGCAAAGACAAGCTCCCTCGTTGCAGGATCATAACTTTGAACGGTTACTCCTGGTGGTAAAGTAAGACCAGCAGGGTAATCTAATACGGTGTTGATGGGTAAAATATCCCTTATGGTAAAATTAATGGCATCGTCATTTCCCGTATTCTGAAAACCTATGACATAGGTTAATTCTTGACCTAGATCAACAACTTGACCACCAATGTTACTTCCAAACTCGTCTTCGACAATCTTGGTTAATACAATGTTGGGTTCTATAATTTCTACAGAGAAAGCAGTGGCAAAAGCACCATAACCATCACCATTTGTTGTTAGTTTTAAATCTCCTGCGGTAGCATCATTAGGAAGTACAATATTACCAGGGTTCGGTATATCAACGTTATTAATGTCCAGTCCAAGCGTATTTAAACTCGGCGGATTTCTATCGACATTGTGAACACCATTTCGAGTAATCGATGAATTAAAGAAGTTATTCTGTTGATTAATAGCATCAGAAATAACGGTGAAATTGGGATTAGTACTCGCTTTAAATTGAAAGGAGTCTCCTGTTATCCCTATATCTCCCTCTAGAGCTGCAACGCCGATATTTGCGTTTACAGGTAAAGGCGCTGGCAAGGTCTGGAAGCCGGAAACAGGAATTTCAAGTTCAGTTGTATTTTGTACTCCTGCATATCCATCAAAAAGAGCGATGTACTTGCTTGGGAGCACTGGACTTTCATAAATTACTACAAGCGTCCAACCTGCGGAACACCCGCCAAGTCTTCTACCTCTGGTTGCACGTAGGTTAGCAACTGTGTAATTACCATCTGCCTCTGGTAAGCCTTGAAGCAAATTAGTGACATTTTTGTAACATATAATAGGGGAGTCCTTGAATGAATTTTCAACTCCAGGACCATAATACTCGTAACCATCAAAAATAATCTCATCTTCTTCACCTGCAGGGTCTGCATCATTATCGGCTACCAAATCTATAAAATCACCAGTTGGGAGTTTAAATTTTATTGTGTTCCAATCCTCAAGCCTCGGTGTACCCTCAAATTGCACTGAAGGATTATCAGCTACTTCTAATGGGTAAACAGATGCCCAATAAAGACCAGCGTATAAAATTCTCTTACACGAATTATCAGTAATTAACTCGGCACTACTAGAACTGAATATGTTTGGGTCTCCACCACTAGCTACATTTACATAGACCCCTTCATTATTATTATTGATGCCATTGCCGTTATAGGGCTGAGGCAATCCAGCACCAGTTACAATACCATTTCCAATAAATACAATGTCCCCTTTAACTTTGATACTTCCACCATCTAGTCTTGGTGTGAAGGGTACTGGTAATTGTGCAAATGCATCTGTACTTATCAATAAAACTAGACATAAAAACATTTGATATGCCAATCGTTTTGATGCTATTCCTGTTCGTACCATTGAAAAACAGAATCGCAGTGGTGCAATTAAGCACAGCGACAAGACATGTAATATCAGCGCTATGGATTTCATTTGAGTAGGTCTTTTCATGATATTTATTTTTTATTCCTGATTTTTCCTAAGGGCATAGAAAAAAGAGGAAAAGCTTAACTATTAATTTTCAATTTTTACTATTGACATTTTACTATTATATGGTCTACTACCTTTAGCTTCTAATGCTTTTGTTGCTTCAGATATGTCATTGTACTTTTCATAATAGATGTAATACTTACTCGTATTGACATCATAGAAAAAGTCTACATCCTTACGTCCGGAAGCCACGACTTTGGTCAAAAAGTCATTCCGCTTATCAACATTACTGTGCACAGCAATAATCATATAATACCCGTTGTCAACTTTATTTATATTCTTTAATATTTTAATATTGTTTCCTTGGTCTTCGCCAAAATCAAAATCCTCACGAGTTAAGACGGTATCTGATAAAGACGTGGTTTCCTTTATATTCTTGAGCATGGCCCTATCCTGTAAATAACGCTTTTCGTCTGTGTCAAAACTGGCTCGCTTAATTCGGCGTCTTTTTTCAAATTCCGTTGCCACCCTAATTCTTTCCAATTCAACATCTAATTGTGTTTTGGTTTGTGACGCTTTTAATTGCTCGGCCTTTAAGCGTTTAATTTCTTTCTTGTAGTGGAGCAATACCACGTCATTAGTAAGCGTATCACCCACAATGGTTTCTTCGTATAAGGCTTCTAAATCCTTTATCTTTTCACTTCTATCCTTTATAATGGCCTCTAAATCAGATTTAATAGCATTAAGTCTATTGTTCTCCGCCGTTATACTTTTAAATGGTCTTGGTTGCACAGTAATACCCTGCTCACTTAAATCGTTTTCTTCTTTGAGAGCTTTTAAATCTGTATCCTTAACAATAACAAGGCTATCTAATTGTTGCAATAAAACTTTTTGCGAAGCCAAGCTTGCCTCTGCTTGTTGCGTAATAGCCAACATGGCTTTTGTACGTTCATCCTTAGGGTTGTTTATAAGTTCCATATCAGCTTGCTCCTCAGTCACTTCATTAGCTTTCTGATCTGCCTCTTCTTGTGCTTTTTGCTCTGCAAGGCGTATAGCTTCAACTTCAGCTGCCGCTTTGACTTTCTGTTCTGCCAATACCTGTGCTTGTTTTGCAGCCTCTTCCTGTGCCCTCTGCTCTGCAAGACGTAAGGCCTCGGCCTCAGCTGCTTCTTTGGCTTTCTGTTCTGCCAATACCTGTGCTTGTTTTGCAGCCTCTTCCTGTGCCCTCTGCTCTGCAAGACGTTTGGCTTCTGCCTCAGCTGTTGCTTTGGCTTTCTGTTCTGCCAGGAGCTGTGCTTGTTTAGCTGCCTCTTCTTGGGCTTTCTGCTCGGCAAGTCGTTTGGCTTCTGCCTCATCATTCGCTTTGGCTTTCTGTTCTGCAGAAACCTCCGCTTGTTTTGCAGCTTCTTCTTGGGATTTTTGCTCGGCTAGACGTTTGGCTTCTGCCTCCTCTTGCGCCTTTTGCTCTAAAGCTAATTTACGTGCATTACGCTCCTCACGTGCCAATCTGGCTTGCTCTGCCCGTTCTTCGTTCGACAGGCTCGCGTTTGTCTTGTTCTTTGTTCTGTTTGATGTTGTAGTGCGTTTTCTGCCTCTGTTAGCACCAGATAGTAAACCGGCCATATCATCGTCATTACTATAATCTAGGTTTCTGTCTGGCTTAAAGCGATAGGCTAGAGTTATTTCATGGGAAGGACCAAAATTACCCAATGTTCCAACCGCAGTTTCAAAATTGTATTCTATAGCAATTTGCTCTGTTATGTTAAGACCTAAACCACCAGACATTCCAAATACGGAATTATAGCCAGCTTGTGCCCATAGTCCTTTTGGTACAGTTACCATAACCAATCCTGAGATTATGGTTTCTTCTTTGAAAAATTCAGAACGGATTAAGGTTGAAAATTTAGCCTCATCAAAAAAACCTCGACTAGCCATATAACCCGTATACATGGCGTGAAGTTGAAAGCTTTGATCCCTATTATCTTCAATTATGGAAGAGGATTCAAAATTATATAAGGCTAAATTATTTACGGATAGCCCAAAATCTAAAAATTCCAATCCAAAATTAATTCCAGGGTTTACCGTTAACAGAAAATTGTTAGGCACATTCTGTAAAGCAGGATCAACAAAATTGGTCACCACATTAGATGTATTGATACCACTTTGGTAGGCACCTACGTTAAGTCCAAATGTTAAATTAGTATCACGTGCAAGTTTTGCATTATAGGCAAAGTTTAAAACGCCTCCAAAAGTGGTGAGAACACCATAATTTTGTTGGAACAATCCGATACCTGCACCAATGTTTTCTGCAAACCGACCTGAATAACTGGCTAAATACGTCTCAGGTGCATCTTCAAACTGCACCCATTCGCGTTTATTTGTTATGTTGATGAATCGCGTTTGTTCCCTGACAAAACTGAAGGTAGGATTAAGGGCATAACGATTAAACGTTAGGGAGTTTCTAATAGGTAAATTAAAGGATACGACACCGTCAGCATTTTGCCCAAAGCTGCCGTGCATAAAGCAAATAGATAATATCAATATGAAAAGATATACTTTCATTCTATTTTACAACTGTTATTGATCCTTTTTTTGTTTCATTAGCCGTTGTGGTAATGATGTAATAATAAACTTGATTAACACTGTTTAAATTCAAATCGTTTTGAGGCCAATCGTTTTGGTAATCCTTGGTTTTAAATATTAATTCACCACGATTACTATAAATTGTAACCTCTGTATTTGTACCGGTTGTATATTGCTGTGGTATCACCCAGGTGTCGTTAATGGTATCTCCATTTGGACTAATTACATTTGGAATGTTACTGACATCTGGAAACATATCAAGAGTTTCCTCAATACTAAACACATATTCCACAGTACTCTCGCAGCCCACAGTTTCGGTGATGACCACACTATAATCACCGAAATCTGAGGCTACATAAGAGGCTCCGTTTGCACCTGGGATTAAAATTGTATTATAAAACCATTCATAAATTGGAGCATTTGCATTTGTTGTCACTGTAACGGTTAATGTTTCTCCCTCTTCTAAAGTGTTGACATCATCTACATTGATATCACTTTCAAATAATTGACTTTCTAAATCTATAGAACCTGAAGCTGAGCATTCTCCTAAATCCACTTGGACGGAAAAAGTTCCTGATTCATTAGTTTGGTACATTTGTTCGTTCGCACCAGCTATAGCAACGCCGTCTTTAAACCATTGATATGAATTACCTCCAAGGGTGGTTAAGGTTGTAAGACCTTGCTCTGGACAATACGGATTACCTAAACTAGATGTTATGGTAGCATTAGCCTCACCTGAGACGGCCTGCGTAATAGTAACACGGTTAGAAAAAGAATTAGACGTGCAGGTACCATAATTAGTTTCTACAAAATAAGTACCTTCCTCATTAACGGTAAGGGTAGGGCCCTCAGCCACAAAAACAGATGTCGTTGGACCCGTCTCTTTAAACCAATTAAAGGTTAAGGAAGGGTAGTTAAGAGGTGAGTCATTACTTCCCGTTCCTGGATTATCAATACTCAATAAATAGCTGCCACCTGCGCAGAATGCACCTGTAGATACCAGATTATTAATGGTAAAAGGGGCGTCTTGTAATTTAAAATAGGCCGCAAATGGGGTAGACCCTGAACTTGTTGCTACCGGAGCACTACTTTTTATTCTAATACGGTAATTTTCACCTGCTGTTGTTTCTGGAATGGAAAAGTTAACAGTGGCTGGAGAAGCGGTTATAGCTCCAGGCTGCGATGTAAAAAGTGTTACTGAATTTGAGAAATCTCCATCGGCATCAGACATTTCAACTGAAAATTGGTTTGATGTGCTTAGTCCAGATTCTGGGGAAAAAATAAAGGTTGCTGAATAGGTATTAAAATCCTCACTAGCACAAGCCTGACTAAATCCTAAATTAGGAGTGCCTATTACAATTTGGGCATTAACTTGCCCTATTAGCGTTAGAAAAGCAACGCTAATCCATAGGAGTAGGTTTTGGGCGGTTGTGGTCAAGTACATGTAGTTGGGGATTGTAATTATCTAATCAATACATTCTTTATTAAGATTAATATCGGCGCTAGTATAGGTGACAGTATATAAACTAATCATCATTGGGGTCATTTGAAGCGATGATTTTATTAATTCGTAACCTGTAATCTGGTCTTTTCGTGCTCTGGGCATCAATAAAGGTTTCACTATCCGGGCCTTTGGAATACACATTGTTAAATGCTCTGCTACCATACCAGCTTTCTAAATCGTCATTGTTTGAATAGCCTTTTACGAAAATATTACCATTGCAATTGTTAAAATAAGTTCTTGTAAATTGAATCTTTTTAAGGTTATCGTTATTAATTTTTATACCAGCGTCAAAAATGACTGCAGGGTTAAATCCCGAGATAACACTTTTATCTATTGAAAAGGAAGTGTCCTTATCAACAAAAATAGCTTCACGAACCAGACCTACTTCAATATCAGACTCTAAATTGTCTGATACATTTACCAGTGTTAGATTTTCAGCATGAACACGTGTTTCTTTTTTTGTGGAGTTTGAACTTTCTTTATCATCATATGATTTAATAACCATGCATCTTGAACCATAAGGACTGGAAACATAGGGCGACCTTACCGCGAGGGAATTTAGTATATTACAGCTGGTGCCATAATTAAATTCATAATCGTTTTGATTGCTTCTAAAGGATACCAGTTGCATTAAAAATGGTTCACCACCGAGAATTTCAAAGGAATTACCCTCACAATAGCTTACCATTATGTTTTGAATAACTGTTTCACGACCAATTCCCGCAAGCGTAAGGCCGTTAAAATTACCAAAGTCCTTGGTGCGTTTACCTGCAAACTCTACTCTGACATAGCGTAACACCCCAGAATTACTATCTGTATCGCTGCCCCCATAACTTATATAATCAAAGGAGGAAGGCTTGAGACCGAATTCAAGAGAAGCCGCATTTCCAAAGGTGTTGGTTGGTGCGTTGCCAAGAATGAATAATCCTCCCCAGTCTCCAGCTTTTTTAACACTTCTGCTTGATGTAAATATGATTGGGTCAGTACTAGTGCCGTCTGCGATTATCTTAGAACCTCTGCTAATTGTTAGGGATCCCTTTGTTTTGAAATCACCGAGTATAACCGTACCTGGCTCTATAACTAGGTTGGCATTATCTGTTACAAAGACATCACCGAGCAAAAGATAAACGTTGTTTTTTGTCAGTTTGGTGTCTTCAGAGATATTGCCGCTAAGGATTTGTGTAGGTTCACCGAAATCTTTTTGGCTTGGCCTAAAATCCGTCCAGTTATTTAACCAATTACTATATCCGTTAATTCCTTTTTCCTGTTGTGCTGAAGCGGTAGTTATTGCACAAAGAAATACTAATGCTATTTTCGTAATTCTCATCATAGTAGTTAAATTCAATTGTTTAGTAGTTGGGGCTAACAAACATTATAGTCCAAACATAGCAATATAGCCTACGAAATACAAATAATATCGATGAAATGCACTTTTTTTATTAAAATTAATTAATTTTCCTACAAAATATGCTATAACTAGAGGCTACCTGAAGATTTCAACACTAAAATCTTTAATCTATTTGAGGATAGGGCATAAAAAAACCCCGATAAAAAATCGAGGTTTATTCATTTTTATTGGTAGTCTTTTACTTTTTAAAATCTTCATAGGTATGAAGCGATTTTAAGGTTTCTTCATAGAATAAAATCGCAGCAATGAGATCTGACGTATCTGAGTAAGGCAAAATCTTTCTTTGAAATTCTACCGCTTTATCAAAGTAGGTGGTTGAGGCTTCAATATTTTCCTTAAGCGCTTTTTTATTGTCTTTGGTTTCAGGTATTCCAAGAGACTCCATGGTAACACCTGGTTTTGTGGCGAAGGCAATATTAGGCAGAATATTAACTATGACCTCTATGCGTTCTATATACAAATCCAATAATTCTCCTTTAGACATTTTGTCTAATTCTTCCCGATTGTGATATTTCGAAATATTTACTTTACCACTTATAATACTATGCGTATCCTCTTTCTTTTGAGCATAACCCATATTCATTACAAGCAAAATAACAATACTTAGTAGGGTAATTTTAGTTTTCATTTTGAGGCTTTTTTATCATCTTAGATAGGCAAATCTATATAAATTATCCACAAAAACAACTAAATTTCTCAATTTTTGACGAAAAAATTTTAACACTTTAAGTGCATATTTTAGCGATAAACTGCGTATTTACTGGATTAAAAGCATTTTTTATCGTTAAAATGTAAAGGTCAAAATTTAACAGAATAAGGCTTCGTTTGTTGTGGAATAAGCTCTGATTTTAGTCATTTCATAATTCGATTAGTACAAATACACTCCAAATCTTCGTGGTTATTTATCGATACTTTTTGCGTCATTCCTCTATTAATCGTGTAAAATCATCACTTCGTATAATTTTTTAGTCAGATCGATAAAATACTGGCAATTTTGGGTCATCAAAAAAGATTCAGCCCCATGAAAAATCGACTTTTACTTTTAATATTAGTTTGTTTTTACTGTACGATAGCTCTTGTCAACGCACAAACCGTAACATTTGACGAAAATCAGAATTATCTTGAACGTCATCCCATATACGACTATACTGAAGCACAATTGAATAGTGTTGATAGTGTTCCTGATTTTGAATCAAAAACAAATAAAATAAAGCTTACAGGTGTGATCTACGAAAGCGATGGTCTTACACCTGCTAAAGATGTCATTCTTTTTATTGAACAATCCGACGAGCACGGTAATTTTGATTTGAGAGTAGAAAATGATAAGCGTTATGTGCACCATAGAGCTTGGGTAAAAACAGATGAGGAGGGACGTTATACCATATATACTTTCATTCCGGGAAACGATAGAACGCATAACCAGTTTAAACAATTATTCCCTGTCATAAAAGAACCTTCCGATGATGCTTATGAAATTGAAACGTTTTTGTTTGATGACGATCCATTAATTTCGAAATATTGTAGAAAGCGTTTGGCTAAAAAAGGTGACATAACACGTATTCTAAAACCTAAAAATGTTGATGGGATGTTAGTGGCTGAACGAAATATTATCCTACCCATAAACCATAAGGACACAAAATAAGTTTAAGTTAGAGTTTAAGTTTAAATTAGTATCTAACCCTCACTCAATACAAGAGTGGGGGTTTTTTGGTTCTAGTCAAGGTATCTTGTTCAACTTTGATTTCCATATTTACTCAAATACTATGCTGTCTTAACTATAGTTTATTGACATCAAAACACCAAGGTTTTTATTTTGAATAATGTTCTTTAATGCCTATCTTTATGTGTTAATTGATTAATTACCACACGTTTCACCTTAAATAATTTATAAATGTCTACAGGAACACTAATTATCGTCATCATAGGTGCCTTATGTCTTTTATTTGGAATTTTATATACTAAGAAGTCAACCTTAAGGGTTGCCGTTGGCCTTATCGGTGCTATATTACTTATATATGGTGGATATACTTACGGCAATATACAACCCGTACCGCAGATAGAAACCTTTGATGTTGGAAACAAATTAAAGGTAACCTATCCTGTTAAGGCAGTACAGGTATTATCCCCTGTTGATGGAGATACAATTAAGTGCCGTATTCTAACCTTAGGGGTTTATCCTGAAGCTCACGACAAGGATATATGGGTTTTGCTAGAGCCAAGCGACGAGAAATTTTACCCCCAATCAGACGATACAAACACATCCTACAAAGAGGACGGTCAATGGCAGGTCGTGACGAGATTTGGAGGGGACGAAGGTGAAACTTACCATCTTATTGTCTATGAAGCAGACGATTCAGCTTCAGCTTTTTTTAGTGAAACCATTGCCAAATGGAAAGCAGCTAATGATTATGTCGGCCTAGAACTGGACGAAATTCCAGAGGGTGCAGTTGAAATTGATCGTATTAAAGTGACTTTAGGCAGAGACTGCAGAGGAGTCCATTAAAACTACGCACCCTTTCATTTTAGTATACCTTCTAAGCAGTGTGAAAAGCCTCACAGGTATCTTTTGAGTAAACAAAACGCACAGCCATTTAGTTTACTTAGAATCGCTTGCCATTTTATGGATTAGTTTTCGTAGCTTTAGAAATCACTTAAAATCACCTAAAAATGGAAACTAAAAGGGTCAAGGCCTTCGGTACGGAATCATCTGAAGCTGACTTAAAACAATTGCAAATTGACCGTAGAACAGTCCTTGCTAAAGATATAGAAATTGATATTTTATTTTGTGGTGTATGCCATTCCGATTTGCACTTTGCTCGAAACGATTGGGGTATGACCACTTACCCTGTTGTTCCTGGACATGAAATAGTAGGAAAGGTCACTGCCATCGGTTCAGGGGTCACAAAGCATAAAGTTGGTGATATTGTTGCTGTAGGGTGCCTAGTAGATTCTTGTCGAACTTGTAATAACTGTAAAAATGATTTAGAACAGTACTGTCCGGAATGGGTAGGAACCTATGGTGGTTATGACAAACATTTAGATACAAATACGCATGGAGGTTATTCAGAAACGATTGTAGTAGATGAAGCTTTTGTTCTAAGTGTTCCTGAAAATCTGGATTTAGCGGGTTTAGCACCTGTCCTATGTGCAGGCATTACAACTTGGTCGCCTCTGCGCCATTGGAATGTCGGTAAAGACAGTAAAGTAGCTGTAGTTGGTCTTGGAGGATTAGGTCATATGGCTATTAAATTGGCCAATGCCCTTGGTGCTCATGTTACCTTGTTCTCCAGATCACCTGGTAAAATTGATGATGCAAAAGCCCTAGGGGCCCACGAGGTCATTATTTCAACAGACGACCTCCAGATGGAAGAGGCTATGAGTCGTTTCGATATTATACTGGACACGGTGCCTTATGAGCACGATTTTAATCCTTATATTGCAACGCTTAAAACCAATGGGACAATTGTAGTTCTAGGTTATTTAGGTCCGCTAGACCCTCCATTGGTAACAGTACCAATGATTATGGGACGAAAGTCTTTGGCTGGGTCGCTCATCGGGGGTATTGCAGAAACACAGGAGTTATTAGATTTCTGTGGAAAACATAATATTACGTCAGATGTAGAAGTTATCGATATTCAAAAAATCAACGAGGCATATGAGCGTATGCTTAAGAGCGACGTAAAATATCGTTTTGTCATAGACATGACATCGCTTAAAAATTAAGATCCAACTAGTTGATTCTAGAGGGTTAAAAAATATAAACCTGGGGATTTATTCTCCTTTAAAACAATTATTAGTATTGCCTATGGCACGATCGCAACAAACCTTTAGTAAAAGTGAAAAAGAAAAAAAGCGTTTAAAAAAACGTGAGGATAAAAGAAAAAAAATGGAGGCTCGCAAACTCGAAAAGGAGGAAAATGGTAGCCAAGGCATTGAATTTGCTTATGTAGACCACAACGGTCATTTAACGGACACGCCTCCAGACCCGTCTAAAAAAGTTAAGGTAAAAGCGAAACATATTGAGATAAGTATCCCAAAAACATCAGACGGCGAAAAGGAAGAATTTGATCCTGTTAGAATGGGAACTGTATCCTTCTTCGACCATTCTAAAGGTTTTGGGTTCATCATTGACTCGGAAAATCAGGAAAAGTACTTTACGCACATCAGCGGTGTTGTTGGTGAGATTAATGAGTCTGACAAAGTTTCTTTTGAATTGGAAAAAGGCCCTCGCGGTTGGAATGCTGTTAAAGTTGCAAAGGTGTAAGGACCTCGATGAAAGGTTAATATTTGGCATTAAGGCCTTATTTATTTAGAGGAGAAACCATGGGTTCTAATACCTCCCAAACTGTATGTGCTATCCTTTTATGACCTTCAGCCGTTGGGTGAATACCATCGGCTTGATTAAGTTCTGAGATACCACCGACATTCTTTAGGATAAAAGGAATAAAGGTAACATCGTTTTTCTGGGCGAGTTCAGCAAAAATCTTACGAAATTCAGTAGTGTATTCCTGTCCCATATTGGGAGGCAATTCCATTCCTGCCAATATTATTTTTGTCTTTGGGTTTTTAGTCGCAACGGCATCTATTATAGCCTGTAAGTTAGAGCGTGTTTCACTCAGAGGAACACCGCGTAACCCATCATTGGCACCAAGTTCCAGCAAGAAAATATCAGCATCTTGATTTAAGACCCAATTAATCCTACTTTTCCCCCCTGCTGAGGTCTCACCACTTAAGCCCAAATTAATAACAGTATAGTCCAAATCTAAAGAATCCATTTTAGCCTGCAATATTGCAGGGTACGCGTCATTAGCATCATTTAATCCATAACCAGCCGTAATACTGTCTCCAAAACAAAGCATTGTTTTTGTTGTTGTGCTATCTGATGCTTTAGCTGTTGTGGTCACTGTTTTTTCTTTATTTACAGTTTGCTTTGAACTATTGTCATCTCCACAACTACAGGAGAAGAGGATGATGATAAAATAACAAAATTTTAAGATTTTAGCTGCAAATGGGGTTAGTGGTTTCAAATCCAAATGTGTATTTTCCGCTGGAAACATAAGTGGTCTATAAATTTAATATGAATATGTCAAAGATATTAAAGATTAATGGTTTAGAGAAGACCTATACCAGTGGTGCAAAACAATTAACCGTACTTAAAAATATTTCATTTTCCGTAGACAAAGGACAAACGTTCTCCATTGTTGGGCCATCAGGGAGCGGTAAAACAACCTTGCTTGGGCTATGTGCTGGGTTAGACCAGCCCACTGCGGGTAGTGTAGAATTATGCGGTTTTGATTTAAAGGACTTGAATGAAGATGAAAGAGCCCAACTGCGCAATAGGGAAGTCGGTTTTATTTTTCAAAATTTCCAGCTGCTACCAACACTAACGGCACTGGAAAACGTCAGTGTACCTCTTGAGTTACAAGGAGCAAAAGATGCTACAAGTAAGAGTATGGAGTTATTGGAAAAAGTTGGCTTAACCGACAGATTTCATCACTATCCATCGCAATTATCCGGTGGTGAGCAACAGCGTGTGGCCTTAGCAAGGGCGTTCTCTAACATGCCTTCCATACTTTTTGCAGACGAACCTACAGGAAATTTAGATGAGGAAACCGGTGAAAAAGTGATTCAGTTGCTGTTTGATTTAAATAGGGAGGCGGGAACTACCTTGGTTATTATTTCACATGATTTGGACCTAGCCAACCGTACACAGCAAATACTGCGATTAAAAGGTGGGCAAATTTTAACTAATCAACGAACTGAAGTATTTTGAGTACAGCTTTACCTAAACTAAAGACAAATACGTCTTGGCTTTTTAAAATGGCATGGCGTGATGCAAAGGCTAGTAGGATTCGCTTACTGTTGTTTATGGCATCCATTATCCTTGGAATTGCGGCTGTTGTGGCCATACAACTGTTTAGCACAAATCTTAAGGACAATATACAACGCCAATCTAAAGCCTTAATGGGTGCGGATTATATCATCGACACCAGGCAGGAACCAACGGAACGTGCACAAGCCATTATTGACTCATTAAGGCCTGATGCTAAAGAAGTCAATTTTGTGTCTATGATAGCCTTCCCAAAGAATGGAGGTACAAAATTAGTTCGTGTACGCGGACTACAAGGTGCCTTTCCATTTTACGGTGATATTAATACAGAACCAGCCTCAGCAGCAAGTACTTATCAAGACTTAGGTGGCGCTTTAGTTGATGCCACTTTACTGTTACAATTTAATATAAAACCCGGTGATTCCATAAAAGTTGGTCAATTAACCTTACCTATTTTAGGAGCCTTAAAGGCTATTCCAGGAAGCACGGCAATCTCAACATCTGTTGCACCACCAATTGTCATTCCTTATAGATTTATTGATGATACAGAGCTCATTCAATTTGGAAGTCGTAAGGAATATCAATTTTTTTATAAAGCAGCAGATACCTTGAATATAGAACGGTTTGAGGACAAAATCGAACCAATGCTAGATTTGGAGAATGCGGACTTAGATACGCATACCAGTACAAGCAGACGATTGGGGAGACGCTATGACAATGTGGGCAAATTTTTAAATCTTGCAGCTTTTATTGCCTTGCTTTTAGGCTGTATTGGCATTGCAAGTTCTGTACATATTTATATTAAAGAAAAGTTGAAAGCCATCGCTATTTTAAAGTGTATGGGAACTTCAAGAAAACAAAGCTTTCTCATTTTTCTAATTCAGATTTCCGGGATAGGTTTTTTGGGAGGGCTTATAGGAGCAAGCATCGGCGTGGGACTACAAGAATTATTTCCTTACATCTTAAAGGAGTTTTTACCTTTCGATGTTGAAATTACAATTACAGCCGCACCCATACTTATGGGTATTTTTCTAGGTGTTTTTATGTCTGTTTTATTTGCCTTACTACCCCTACTTAGGACCTGGTATGTTTCGCCATTAGAAGTACTTCGTGTAAATGACAATGGTGGAAAACAACCAAAAAATATTAAATTGTTAGTGTTTTTGGCGATTGTTATATTTCTATTTTTATTTTCGGTTTGGCTGCTGAAGGATGTGAGATATGCTTTGGCTTTCATTGGAGGGACAGTCATAACATTTGCCACATTAGGGGGTATAGCTATTCTTTTCATGAAGACCGTTAGGCGTTATTATCCAAAAACATGGGGCTACACATCTCGGCAGAGTCTTTTAAATTTATTCCGACCTAACAATCAAACTTTAGTTTTAGTGGTAGCCATTGGTTTAGGGACGTTCCTTATTAGTACCTTGTATTTCACGAAAGATATTTTACTAGCTAAAACGGAAGTAGGGCAAACGGTGGAAAATGCCAACATCATTATTTTAGATGTACAAAGTGACCAGCGCAATGCTGTTCAACAGCGCATCGAGGCTAATGACTTACCAATTCTAAGTAATATTCCGTTGGTAACCATGCGTATGCATAAAATTAAAGACCAATTGGTAAATGATTTGCGGCAAGATACCACACGTCAAGTAAGAGGTTGGGTTTTAAATCATGAATTTAGAACTACCTATCGCGACAATCTAATTGATTCTGAAGAGCTTTTAGAAGGGGAGTGGACACCTCAATTAAATGCTAGTGACCCCGTAGTCATCTCCATATCAGATAATTTAGCAGAGGATACCAAAGTTAGCATTGGTGACACCATCATATTTAATATTCAAGGTGTACTCATGGAAACGACAGTTGGTAGCATTCGGCAAGTTGATTGGGGGCGTTTACAACTTAACTTTTCAATCGTTTTCCCAAAAGGCGTGTTGGAGCAAGCGCCACAGTTTAATGTATTTACAACAACGGCTCCTAATGAAGAGCGTTCGGCCGCTTTACAGCGTGACCTCGTTGCAGAATTTCCCAACGTATCCATTATAGATTTAAGACAAGTGTATACTATTGTAGAAGATATTTTAGACAAAGTTTCTTGGATAATCAATTTCATGGCCTTCTTTAGCATTATTACAGGCATCATTGTTTTGATTGGTTCTGTAAGGACCAGCAAATATCAACGTATTAAGGAAAGTGTCTTATTGCGCACTCTAGGTGCCAAGAATTCTCAAATTTTAAAAATATCAGCACTGGAATATACGTTTTTAGGAATGCTAGGAAGTTTAGTGGGTATTTTATTGGCCTTAGCAAGCAGTCTTTGTTTAGCTCTTTTCGTGTTTGAAGAATCTTTTGTTCCGTCCATAATTCCTTTTGTGGTGTTTTTACCGGGAATCACGATTTTGGTTTTAATTATTGGCCTGAGCAATATTAGAACGGTTCTGAACAGCTCACCTTTGGAAGTTCTACGTCGTGAAGGCTAGTTGACGCTGTTTTAACAGTTGAAAAATTATAAAAAGCGTTCATCACCCGTCTGACGCTGGGTAACTGGCTCCTCTGAGTGCATGGTTTTTGTTAATCCGGCAGAGTCTACATTATAAAATTCTAATAGCTGAGTGTAACGGAGTATGTGGGAGATACGTTCGCCTTCCATAACAATAGCACCTTTTAATGCTTCAGGGTGATTCGCCAATATTTTAACTAAGCTTTCTTCATCAAAATCCGATGTTTGGTCAAATAATTTAAGCTTTTGGGTATCAATAAGCATCTTTAGGCTAATATTTAAACGCTCTGCTATATCATGCCATTGAGTATCAGATGGCATTGTTTTACATATATCAATTTTCAGCGTAGCTTTATCAGCAGATTCTAGGAAAGCCTGTACTTGGTCGCTGAATTTACTGCCACTGGCGTAAATACATGTTATTTGGTTTTGAATAGTCTGTGATTCCATAAATTTTTTAATAAGATTTTAAAATTTCTGTACGTTTCGCTAATTGTTGCCGTAATTGGTCAACACATTCACTTAAAGCGGCCCTAAAATTGGATTTTGATGCTTCTGCATATAATCTTGGTCCCGGAGCACTTAATCGTATGGCTGCTATCATTCCAGTATCAGTATTGGATGTGTTTTCTGTTTTAAAAAAAACATCCGCTCGAACTAGAAAATCATTCCGGGTAAAGAGTTTTTCAATTTTCTCCTTGGCATAAGTTTCCAAACTTTCGCTTGAACTCACACCATCATATTTAAATAGTATAGTTTTCATTTTTTCATAGTATTTAAAGATAAACTACATATTTTTAGGTCAATTCCAAGGGTTTTAATAGTAATTTAAGAGGTTTTGGTCATAATAAAAGCTTAAATCATATATTTCTGTAAAATATCCGTGTTTTACGAGAAATCGTGCCTTTTTATAACTTTTTTAAGGAAAATTGAGATTTTGAGCTTTATATTATTGAAAAAAGTCAAACTATGGAATACAAACTTACACTAGAAAAGATAGAACACGTCAATCACAATGTCTTGCGCCTTGTAACCAACAAACCTAAAGGATACTCGTTTTCACCGGGTCAGGCGACAGAATTAGCCATAGACAAGGACACGTGGAGGGATAAAAAACGACCGTTTACCTTTACGAGCTTACCTGAGGACGACCGTTTGGAATTCACCATAAAAGTATACCCTTCACATGACGGGGTTACCGAACAAATAGAAACCTTGAAGGTCGGTGACCACCTAATTATTGGAGAGGCTTGGGGTGCTATACAGTATCATGGTGAAGGCACATTTATAGCCGGTGGAGCAGGGGTAACGCCATTTATATCCATTTTAAAGGATTTAAGACGAAAGGCTGAGCTCAAAGGGAATACATTGTTTTTCGCCAACCATAGAAAAAAGGATATTATCTATAAGAACCAATTAGAAACCTGGTTGGGTGATGACCTTCATGTCGTTTTATCTAAAGAAAATCTCAACGAATACAAATATGGTCATATTGATAAGGAAATCTTACAAACTTATAACCTAGACATTTCCAAGCCTGTATATCTTTGTGGTCCACCCGCAATGATGGACGCAGTAAAAACAGACTTATACGAACTAGGACTATCAAAAGACTTATTAGTTACAGAAGCTGCCTAGCGAGCTAGCGCTAATGAACTTTCATCATGCTAAGCTAAAAATCAATATATTGTAAATATCGACTAAAACAATAATTAGTATATTTGATAGAAACCATGTTTAAAATTAAGCCTCTTATCAGTGTTTTAGTAGTCCTGTTTTTGGTGTCTTGCCAACAACAAGACAAGACTCTTGGTGCTAATGTCGAAGTCTACAATGAAATCGTAGCCAATTCTGTGGACCGCGACTTTGATGCCATCAAAAAAGATGGTATACTTAGAGCATTGGTCATATATAGTAGTACGAGCTATTTTTTATACAGGGGCGAACCCATGGGATTTGAATATGAGCTATTAAAACGATTGGCTGATGACTTGGACCTCAAATTAGAACTCGTAGTTTCAGATGATTTGGATTCTGAATTTGAAGTCTTAAATAGAGGAGATGTGGATATTATTGCACATGGTATGACCATTACCAACCAGCGCAAGTGGGAGGTTGATTTTACAGAATACCTATATCTTACCAAACAGGTCTTGGTTCAAAAAAAACCTGACAATTATAGAAATATGTCTTGGAGTTCCTTGCAAAAAGAATTGATACACGATGCTATAGAGTTGATTGGTGATACCGTTTCTGTGAGAAGAAATTCGGCGTATTTTGAACGTTTAATGAGTTTATCCAATGAAATAGGGGGGACCATTGTTATTGATACACTGAGCAGTCAGCTAGCCACCGATGAAATCATTAATATGGTAGCCGATGGAGAGATAAAATATACTATAGCAGATGAAAATTTGGCCAAAATAAATGCGGCGTACCAACCGATTCTCAATATCGATGTACCTATTTCATTTTCTCAGCGTATTGCTTGGGTGACGCGAAAGAAGTCCAAAGAATTCCGAAAAGTAATTAATAAATGGATTAAGAAGCAAAGGAAAAGCACGGACTATTACGTTATTTACAACAAGTACTTCAAAAACAAACGATCATTCAATAGGCGAGCTAGAAGTGATTATTACAGCCTATCCAAAAATCAAATCGGACCTTATGACGAAATCATACAACGCTATGCTAAAGAAATTAACTGGGATTGGCGTTTGATAGCCTCCCAGGTGTATCAGGAATCTAAGTTCGACCCCAATGTACAATCGTGGGCAGGCGCCGAAGGCTTAATGCAAATTATGCCCGCCACCGCAGCTTCCTTAGGGGTAACTGAACCTACAGACCCAAATGAAAGTATAAAAGCAGGAACATCCTATTTAAAACAAAATTATGACCAATTTCAATCAGTTCCTGACTCCCTGAACCGAATTAAGTTGACCCTAGCGGCCTATAATTGTGGTTTAGGTCATGTCTTAGATGCCCAGCGCTTGGCCGAGGAAAATAATCTAGACCCTAACCTTTGGTCAGATAATGTAGAACCTATGCTCTTGGCGTTGAGTTCACCA
This sequence comes from Winogradskyella aurantia, assembly GCF_002266855.1. GTDB lineage: Bacteria > Bacteroidota > Bacteroidia > Flavobacteriales > Flavobacteriaceae > Winogradskyella > Winogradskyella aurantia. Next base: position 75,109 of record NZ_NGJN01000004.1, read on the forward strand.
AAATACTATAATAAGCCCTTTATAAAATATGGCTATGTGCGCGGTGCGGAACCCGTAGATTACGTCAACGAAATTTTTGAGCGCTATGCGCACTATACCACCTTTATCCCTATGGATGATTCTATTTCAAATACGACATCCACAGCGTCATCGGACCAAAATTTGTTAAAGTCACGGCCCGTCAAGGCTGGCTTATAGTTTAAAATTGATATATTCCAGATAGGAGCAAATGATACATTCAGCATTTGGTTCATATTAAGATTTTTGAAATTTTGTGGCTTTTAACACCTTTCGTTTAAACCTATTGGTGCTAAATAGCTAATACTGGTGAGTGTTTTCTTTACTCCATTGGTAAATGTCGTTTAAGTCCGGGTATTCTTTACTTAAGCTGAAAAGTTTGTTTTTTAATGCTTATATTTAAAAAAATGCAGGATTCATGCATTTTATATCTACTAATTAATGTCTCTTTTTTAATGCCTAAAATAAAATTCACGAATTACGAGATCAAAGGTTTTTATGACGAAATGTTTAATGAGCATCATAAGGTAAGGCCGAATTATAAACTCTTTAAGGAGCGTCTTGAGAGAATGGGGCATAAAAAACTAAACACCTTACAGCACGCTACCGACAGGGCACAGTTATCTCTAGGTATGACCTTTAATGTGTACAATGACAATCAAGGTACTGAACGGATTCTACACTTGGACATTATTCCAAAAATTATAGGTAAAAATGAGTGGACACATCTTGAAAAAGGTTTGCAGCAGAGAATTAAAGCCTTAAACCTTTTTATACAAGACCTTTACAACGACCAAAAGGTACTTAAAGACGGCATTATTCCTAAAGAATTAATATTTAGCAGTGCGGCCTACTTAAAACAATTACAAGGATTTAAACCGCCCAAGGACATATGGTGTCATATCACCGGGTCTGATTTAATTAAAGGTGCAGATGGTCAATATTATGTCTTGGAAGATAATTTGAGGTGCCCTTCTGGCGTATCCTATATGCTTGAAAATAGAGAAATTCTTAAACGTACCTTCCCTGAATTATTTGAAAAACTGGATGTAAGGCCGGTTTATAATTATACACATATATTAAGGGATTCCTTAGAGTTCTTAACAGAAATAGACAATCCAAATGTGGTGGTTTTAACACCAGGCATATACAATTCGGCCTATTTTGAACATTCCTATTTGGCTCAGCAAATGGGTGCCGAATTGGTTGAGGGAAGGGATTTAATCGTTAAAGATGACATTGTTTATATGATAACAACTCACGGCTTGAAACAAGTAGATGTTATTTACCGCAGAGTTGATGATGATTTTATTGACCCTTTGGTGTTTAATAAAAATTCCCTATTAGGAACACCTGGTTTATTCAATGCCTATCTCAAGGGCAATGTGGTACTCGTTAATGCGCCTGGTACAGGTGTGGTAGACGATAAAGCGGTATATGCTTATGTGCCAAGAATTATAAAATATTACTTAGGTGAAGATATGATTTTGCCCAATGTAAAAACCTATATCTGTGCTGAGGAACAAGACTGTAAATACGTTCTTGAGAATCTTCATAATCTGGTTGTCAAACAAACGGACGCCTCTGGTGGTTACGGTATGCTCATTGGTCCTAAATCTACCAAATCAGAACACGAGGAGTTTCGAAAAAAAATCAAGAACAACCCCAGAAATTATATTGCTCAACCCATGATCAACCTGTCGAGGGTCCCCACCTTAACGGGGGATACTATTGAAGGACGTCACGTGGACTTAAGACCTTATGCCTTATACGGCAAGGACATAAAAATCATTCCAGGCGCATTAACACGTGTAGCCCTAAACAAGGGGTCTATTGTTGTTAATTCTTCACAAGGCGGTGGCAGTAAAGATACTTGGGTGTTAAACCACTAAATAAAAAAACATGTTAGCAAGAGTAGCAAATACCATGTATTGGATGAATAGGTATATAGAACGCGCCGAGAATTATGCGCGCTTTATGGACGTTAACTATAACTTGTCCTTGGAGTTGCCCCCAAATGAGTCTGAGCAATGGAAACCGCTGGTATTGGCAACTGGCGATTGGGACTTATACGAATCCTTATACGCCCATGCTGAAAAAAACCAGGTTATTTTCTTTTTAGGATTTGATATCAATAACCCAAATTCAATCTATAGTTGTATTTCCAATGCCCGGGAAAATGCCAGAGCCATACGTTCAGAAATTACTAAAGAAGTCTGGGAACAAATCAATCACCTTTACTTTTTGGTTAAGGAAGGCGTAGAAAAAAAGCGCTACAAATCGAAGAATTTAAGGCAATTTTTTACTGAGATTAAGAATGGTTGCCAACTACTGTATGGTATGTTTGATGCTACCCTATCAAGAACAGAGAGCTGGCATTTTGGAAAACTCGGCCAAGTCATAGAACGTGCAGATAAAACCTCTAGAGTATTGGATGTGAAATATCACATTTTATTGTCTTCGCCAAAGGAAGTGGGATCGTCCTTAGATTTAATTCAATGGGCTGCCTTGCTAAAATCAGTCAGTGCTTATGATATGTACAGGAAAAAACACGGAAAATTAAATGCAGCAACCATCGCTGAATTTCTCATATTGGATACAGCGTTTCCGCGCTCCATATTAGCCTGTCTGGTGCATGCTGAGATTTCACTTAACGCTATTTCTGGTAGTTCAGTAGGTTTTACTAATCCAGCTCAAAAACAACTAGGCCTATTAAAATCACAGCTTGAATTTGCTGCAATTAATGACATTATTGAACAAGGAATGCACGAATACCTCGATGATTTTCAACGTAAATTGAATGCCATTTCTTCTGCAATTTATGAGTCTTTTTTTGTTATTGATCAAGTAACATAAATGTCTTATAAATTGTTCCCCTAGTGTAATCCAAAAAAAGAACACCACCGAAATGGAAGTTGCAAAAACTTATAAAATTACCCATCAAACTCAGTATATCTTTGATTCGGACGTGTTCCTAGAGCCTCATTATTTGAGATTCCGCCCAAAAGAAACAGCCTTTTTAAAAAATTTGGAGTTTTCATTAGAGCTAAATCCAAAACCAGCGGGTCATCGCATTATAGAAGACGAGAACCACGCTTTGGTGGATTTTTGTTGGTTTGAAGGTCTCACCAACCAATTTACAATTAGCGCTCAAAGTGTGGTGAATACAGTAGACTATAATCCCTTTAATTTCATTCTATATCCCACCCGCTACAATCAATTGCCCTTTCAATATAGCGAAAAACAAAAAAAATTACTAGGTTCTGCATTAGAACACCTGCCCATATCCAAGGACCTAATGGCTTTTGGTAACGCCATACAACAGTCAGCCAAAAATAATACGTTGGATTATATATCCAACTTAACCAAACAGGTGCATCAGGATTTTAAAGTGGTCTATAGAGAAGAAGGTGCACCAATGCATCCAAACGAGACGTTTGAATTAAAAAAGGGCTCCTGTCGTGATTTGTCCTGGATGCTCATCCATCTTCTAAGGCAGCAAGGAATGGCAGCACGCTTTGTCAGTGGCTATTTTTATTTTGAAATGGACAAACCGGGATATGAGCTCCATGCTTGGGTGGACTTGTATTTACCAGGTGCTGGATGGCTAGGCGTAGATCCAAGTCATGGTATTTTAACTGGTAACTCCCATTTTCCCGTGGCTTCAAGCACACATTATGATGATACTATGCCAGTTTTTGGTGGTATTCGCGGTAGTGCAACTTCTCAATTAATCACCAATTTATCCATAGAATTAGTCTAATTTTGCCCTTGTTAATTTCATGGGTTTTACCATAGCATATTAGAAATGAAAATATTTCAGTGCGGCCACTGTGGGCATGCTTTATACTTTGAAAATCACCTCTGCGAAAACTGTGGCCATTTATCAGGTTTTAGGGACACAGACCGCAAAATGCTTACCTTTAATCCTAATACGCAAACAGCTCTAATTTCCGATAGGGAACAACGGGAATATAAGTATTGTAAAAATAAGATTCACGAGGTGTGCAATTGGGTTATTGATAAGGACAGTGACGAAGAGTTTTGTACCGCTTGCCAATTTAATAGAACCATTCCAAATCTCACCGATGTAAATAATTATGAAAAATGGAAAGAGCTAGAAATTGCCAAACACCGTTTGATTTATCAACTCCAGAAAATCGGTCTGAGTCTAAGCAGCAAAATAAAGGACAACGACGGTTTTTGCTTTGATTTTGTTACCCAACAAAACGACCCAAGTCTTATGACGGGCCATGCCAATGGCGTTATCACCATTTTATTGCGTGAAGCGGATGCCATACTGCGCGAACAAATGCGCAAACAATTCTTAGAACCTTACCGAACATTAATAGGCCATTTAAGGCATGAGGTAGGTCATTATTACTGGAATCGGCTTATCCTCACGGACAAAGAGGCGTTATCACAATTCAGATCTATTTTTGGCGATGAACGACAGGATTATGGGGAAGCTTTAAAAGCCTATTATAAGATGGGGGCGCCAGAATATTGGCAAAATACCTTTATCAGTAAATACGCAACCTCACATCCTTGGGAAGATTGGGCTGAAACTTGGGCTCATTATCTCCATATTATGGACATGGTTGAGACGGCCTATTTTTTTGGGGTTGATGTAAAACCAAAAAATTTGGACGATGAAACTACAACGAAAGTATCGTTTGATCCTTACACGGAAACAGATTTTAGCGCCATTGTGGATGTTTCCATCCCTTTATCTTTTGCAGTAAATAGTATCAACAGAGCCATGGGATTGCAAGATGTTTATCCATTTGTGATCAGGCCGGCGGTTGTAGAAAAAATGACATTTATTCACCAATTGCTTCTTCCAAAGCGCTAAGAGCATGTGAGATTTGTCAGTTCTGAGATTGTTATAGCTTTTAAACAGCGGGATGTACGTGATACTTAAGACCGAAAACAAGGTCTTTTAACCAAATCCAATAAAACATTATATACTTTTATAAAGTTATATGATAGGATATACCCCTTTTTTCCGGTTATATAGACGGCCCCCTTTTACTCTAGATAATTTTGAAGTTATACTTAAAATAATAGTCTTTTACATATTAATAATTAAAAGCTTAAGGATTTGTAGTTTTTAATCTATTTATGATACACCCTAATTTTTCCAAAATTTTTCGTTGAACCATTTTATAGCCCATACCTTTGTGACGTTTTATTTAAAAATTACAAATTAATACTTATGAGTAAAGTAAAGGAAAATGATACCGTGAAGGTACATTATACAGGAAAATTAAACAATGGACAGGTATTTGACAGCTCCTTAGAGAGAGAACCTTTAAAAGTACAATTAGGCCAAAGCCAACTTATTCCAGGTTTTGAAAAAGGCCTTATTGATATGGCGGTCAATGAAAAGAAAACTATAACTGTTGCCAAAGAAGACGCCTATGGTGACATTAACAAGGAGCTTTTTCACAAGGTACCTAAAACAGACCTTCCAGAGGACATCAAACCCGAAGTAGGGATGGGGCTGGTAGGTTCTAACGCAGACGGTTCTCAGCAGCAATTTAGAATTGCAGAAGTAGAGGAGAACCACATCATCATAGATGCCAATCATCCACTATCAGGTCAAGACCTTGTCTTCGATTTAGAGGTGGTTGAAATTTTATAGTGGTAAAACCATTAAGCGTACTACAACGTCTTATCTGCGGATAAGGCGTTTTTTTGATTCCTTTTTTTAACTTGTCGCCGTTCCCATAAGGTTGGACTACCAAAAAGGATATTCCAGCTTTTTGCAGGACGTTGCCAAATATCTGCAAATAAATCGCCCCATGCGTGAAATACTAAATACACAGGGTTAAATGAATTCACCGGCTTGGTAATACCATATATGGCCTGCTCTTTTTCCTCCTGGAAAGAACCGAACATACGGTCCCAGATAATCAATGTAGAGCCATAATTCTTATCAATATAATCCACATTTACAGCGTGATGTACACGGTGGTGGGAGGGAGTTACAAAAATATACTCAATAGGTCGCGGTAGTTTTCGAATCAACTCGGTGTGAATCCAAAATTGATAAAGAATCTCTAGCTGGTGAACGATGATAAAAACTACTGGGTCAAAACTCAACATAATAACAGGTAAAAAGAATATAAGCTTCAGGTTCTGCACCCAAGATAGACGAAATGATGTCGAGAAATTGTAATATTCAGAACTGTGGTGAACCACATGGGTCGACCACCAAAAGCGCTGTTGATGCGATATTCTGTGCGACCAATACCTAACAAAATCAAGGCTTATAAAGCAAAATATATAAGACCACCAAGTATTGGGAATACTCCAAGGGGTTAGATTATAACAGATAACCACGATATAAAAAATGCCCACCTTGGTTAGAGCATTGACAAATAAGTTGCCAAATCCTATTGCCGAAGAGGCCAAAAAATCCTTGCCATGATAAAGCGATCGTTGTTGCTTGATGGACAGATAATATTCTAGGGCCACTAAGGTAAACATTAGTGGTGCCGCAATCCAGATAATGGTGTTAAAGTCTAATTCTAAAAGCGATTCGAGGGTAAGTTTCTTGTTTTCGATGAAGTTTCTTATGGTGATTTGTAAAAAACCAAGTTACGGATTATGTATTGGAATGTGAGGGTGTTTGTAATTATTTTAACGGTTCATAAAATTAGGCATCACCGTTTGCAAGGAGTCTTTATCGATATGGTTTAGCTCGAAATGGCAATTAAATGTATTGCAGTCGTGATTTCTCGTTATAAAATGTATTTTCAGTTACAACTTCCAATCAGTGCACAGATAATCCTTATAGTCTTTTGTTAAGTAAATATGCTAAAAGGAACTTTTTGAAATAAAAAGTAAACGTATATGGTGCCAAAAGTCATCTAAAAATCACGTATCTTTAAAATTCATTTTAGAAGCAAAAATTAGATGCGATTTATGAAGTACACCCCATTTATATCCTGCCTATTTCTGGTATTATTCCTCAGTTGTAACGAGGTTAATCCTAAGGGTGAAAAAGAGGTAATTAAGTTTGTAAAACAGTGGAACGCTGACCATACCCAAATAAAATCACCATACCTCAGAAGCGACTATATGGATTTGGTGACCTATTATGGAAACGAATGGACCAGGAATCAAGTCCAAGCACATAAAACGCAGCTGTTTGAACAATTTCCAGACTATTCCCAGCGTATTTTAAATGACCAAATAGACATTACAAAAGAGGGACCAAGCTACCTGGTGACCTTTACCAAACATGTCAGCTACAACGGCATAGAAGCCGATTACCCGTCATATCTTTCCGTGATGACTAAAAATGGGGCTTTTAAAATACTACGCGAAGGGGTTGTGAATTCAGCTCAAGATCTTAATGCGCCTATTTTTCCCAGTGCGCGCGGTGGTAGTGCTGGCATCTCTTATGAACGCCAAGTGTTCGGCGATTTTAATGGGGACGGCCTATCAGACTATGCCTCTGTAATCTCCCCCATACGGCTTTCTGTTGCAGCGACGGATGAAGCAGTACAATGCGAAGGCGGATGCAATAGCATTATCACCTTTAGCAATAAAGACCTAAATCCTATCACTATCAAAGGAGTCTACCAATCACAATTGGAGAATCTTAAAGACCTTAATGGGGATGGTGCAGACGAGGTTGGTTTTTGGGATATAAAACCCAGGTCGAAGACGCTCTATGTCTTTGATGCTGTAACGAGTCGTTTACTTTGTGAACCTATTTTTATTAATACCACCGTTCATAAAAATCTTAGTCTTATCGACGTTTTTAAGAAATCAGGACGAAATAAAATTACAATAACCTACAGCACACAAGTCAATGGGAAGTGGGTCTTAAAAAGCAACGTTGTTGTCTTAGACTAAACGAATTTAATTGTGTAAATGTTGTAAAAGCGCTTTAGTGAAAATCATTTAATAAAGGAGATTCTGGTATACTCTTTGATTTCTGATGGCTTTAAATGTATATGTATGGTATACCGGTGTTTTGTTTTTAGAGGTCAAGTAGTCGGTCTGGCGTTCTTTGTGCTATGGTTGTGCTGGCCATTCCAAGTATTACATGCACAAGATTATGAACCAGGATACATCGTTCTCAACACTAATGATACACTTTACGGATCCATTAAAAATCGTAATGATGGTGCGCTTTACAAAAAAATTAGGTTCAAGGATAAACATGGCAAGGTTAACCGCTATACGGCAGAAAATCTTTTAGGCTATAAAGCAGGTATTTACACCTATGAATCGCTTTGGTATAGAGAAGAAAGTCAATTTTTTAAATTTGATTATTACAGTAGACCTGGCTATGGCGAGAAGGTTTTTTTAAAGGTATTGGCCAAAGGCCATCTAAGTTGCTATGCCAAAGAATTTATACATGACGACAATGACTATGTTGATGAATTCGAATTATTTCTTAGAAATGGCGATCAAACCATGGCTCGGGCTACCCAAGGTATCTTTGGACTTAAAAAGAAACGCTTAACAGGTTATTTTTGGGATTGTCCAAAGTTGGTGGAAAAAATAAACAACAACACTATTACTAAACCTTTGGATGTGGTAACCTATTACAATGAATTTTGTGGGCCAGTTAAGAATTAATTTCATGCGACTGCTACAATATCCTTTGTTAGAGTCACTATGAGATAATTCAAGAGCTGCGACTATTTTGTTTAATATTTTGTTAATATTGCTAAACACGAAGATGTATTGGTTAACTTTACTAACTAATTAACTAATAAACTCATGATGAAAACAATTAAAACATTAAGCATTTTAGCACTAAGTACATTTTTATTTGTCGGTTGCGGCGACAAGAAAAAAGAAGATACCGAGGCTACGGAAGTGGAAGATGTAATGGAAGTAGAAGAAGTGGAAGAGGTTACACCAAATATAGTGGAAGTAGCATCTGGAAATGATAATTTTTCTACGCTTGTTGCTGCTGTTGTAGCTGCTGATTTAGCCGAAACACTAAGCGGTGAAGGTCCATTTACGGTGTTTGCACCAACTAATGATGCTTTTGCAAAATTACCAGAAGGAACGGTTGATACGCTATTACTACCAGAAAATAAAGACCAATTAACAGGTATTTTAACCTACCATGTGATATCAGGAAAATTTGAAGCCGCTGCGGTTGTTGATGCCATTACTAATAACGATGGTAAATTTACGGTAACTACGGTGCAAGGCGGGACTATTGACTTAAGTCTTAACGATGGTAACGTCGTGTTAACGGATGCCAAAGGCGGTAGCGCTACGGTTGTTATAGCTGATGTTGCAGCATCTAATGGTGTCATCCATGCTATTGATACGGTAGTAATGCCTAAATAAGGATGTAACCTTAAGCAAAAAATTTAAAAAGCCACTGTTGCCCCACAGTGGTTTTTTTTATTTCATAATATCAAGGTTTTTCAAAACCTTCAATATTTTGATAACTATTTCAAAGATGCTGAAGCACCGCTGTGGATAAAGGAGGGCATACCTCATTTGAAAAATCACCGCTTGGGGCCTGAAGTTCTGAAAAGACCGACTAAATATACAAGGCTTTACTTTTCTAAATCTGCATAGTTTTAAGTGAGCAAAAGCTGTTACTAAGGTGTGTTTTTTACTCTTAAGATTATAGCTATTTAAGTATTCAGTGTAAATCTAGATTCCGTTAAATTGACTATATTTAAGACTTACTAAAATGTAAACTAATTAATCCTAACTAAAAATCAACCAAACATGTCAGACAAATTTCAAAAAATACAAGTAAAGAGCAGTGGGCAATACCTTAATATTTTTCAGAAAACCGATGAAGAGGGGCGCTATGCCTGTCAGGGTGTGGACCCCACCACTGACAACTTTTATTGGGATATTATTCCATCTCCAGTTGATTCAGAGTATATCCTTCTTAAGGTGAAATACAGCGGCATGTACCTCAATGTTTTAAATAATTCCATGCTGGAAGGTGCCTCTACCGGTCAGAATTCCTTGTCTAATATCAACGAAGCACCGGATAATTTTTTATGGAAAAAAATAGAGGTCATTAATAAGCCAGGCTGGTTTTTGTTACAGGCTAAAAGTTCCTCGCAATACCTTATGATACCAAATGGTGCTAAAAAAAATGGGGACCCGGCTATTCAAGGGGTTGTCGACGAGCCTCAAAACCCCATATCAAATACCGTATGGCAACTTGTCGTTAAGGACTCCAAGCCCGTTAAAATCAACCTCCAAATAAATTGTGTGACTATCTATCCCTTGTCACCAGGCCCCATATCTGATGAGCAGGCTCAGGGCAATTTAATTTTTTCAGATGATAATAATGGTAAAAATGAAAACCCCAATAAACCCAGTACTTTCGAGTCTTTCTTAAATCCAGGTAGCACGGTTAATTGGAAGGCCAGCACTTTTCAAAAACAAAATGACGATTACAGCGTGACTATAGATGATATTATTTACGATCCTAATACTGGTACTGGAGATGTCCTTACCCAAAGTATTACAAAAGGCAATGGAGATGTAAGTTCACAAGTAGCATGGACAGCCATAGGGCCTGAAATTGGTGATAATGAATATTATACGGTTCGCTTTACAATAAATCCCAAAAAAGGTACTTATAAAGACCAACCGAAGACATTTACTATAGATCCACGTATTAGAGTATTAGCAAAACCTTCGACATGATAGCCAAGAAATTAGCCTATAAATATATTTTAGGCTTTTTTTATGTTTTTATTATACAAACTTGTCCTGCGCAAGACCAACGCGAAGCAGATAGACTGGCGACAATCTATGAGGCAGATACACTAAGTGGGCAGGATAAACTTGAACTGCTCAAAAACTTGGCCTTTAATGAAATTTCGGATTTTGACAAAAAACAGGCCTATGCCCAAGAGCTAATAAACCTTGCTGAACGGGCCCAAAACATACAATATTTATATTATGGCCATTATATAAAAGGAGACGCTATTCAATATCGTGGTGATTTAGACGAGGCGTTGTCTGCCTATCTTAAAAGCGCAGAAGTGGCAGCTTCTCAAAAAACACTCCTTAATGAAAAAGGCGCGGCTTATGGCGCTGTTGCCGATATTTACGCAATGTCCGACAACCATAAGAATGCCATGTTGTACTACGACAAAGCGATAAGTACCTTACGACAGACTGAAGATACCATTGCTTTAGCTTCATTTATTTTAAATGCTGGTGATGCGCTGCTCAACAATAAAAAATTCGACTCCGCACTGGCGTATTTCAAGGAATCAGGTGCACTCTTTGAGCAGGCCGATTATACTATTGGCAAAGCCTATTATCTGGGTAATACAGGGATGGTCTATGCCTATACCGGCAAGAATAGCATCGCTGAAAATAACATTAACGAAGCTATTGAAATCCTTGAGGCTTACGAGGATTATTATGCCATTAGCGTCTATTTAATGACTATGGCAGATATTTACATTGAAAAAGGTGATCTGGAAACAGCTATTAACTATACCCAGAAAAGCCTAAGTTTAGCAAATCGGTATGGGTTATTGGAACAGCTGACCGATGCCAATGAAAAATTAGCTGAGTTGTATGACAACAAAGGTCAAAAAGAGATAGCCTTCAAACATTACAAAGACTACATCGTTCACCGGGATTCTCTTTTGAATTTAGAAACACTACAGCGGCAATTCGATGAACGAACGGAATTTGAGGTATCTCAAAAGCAAATAGAGGTAGAGCTTCTAGAAGAACGTACTAAAAACCAACGAATTATTCTGGGCTTTACAGCGTTGCTATTTGCTGGGGGCTTATGGTTTTATAGGGCTATTTCAACAGAGAAAAAGAAATCAGATAAGCTGCTACTCAACATACTACCAGAAGACACTGCTACGGAGTTAAAGACACATGGCAAGGTCAAGGCTCGAAAATATGAAGCTGTTACGGTATTCTTTAGCGATTTTAAGGGCTTTACCAGTTATTCTGAAAACTTATCTCCAGAAGAGCTTGTAAAAACTGTGAGTTTTTACTTTTCCAAATTCGATGAGATCATTGATAACCACGGTTTGGAAAAAATCAAAACCATTGGAGATGCTTATATGTGCGTTGGAGGTATTCACGATAGCAAAGAGGCGCACGCCCAGCGCATGGTCTCAGCAGCTCTTGAAATTGCAGACTTTGTAACGCAGACCAAAAGCGATACCACCAGCGAGCTAACCTTTGATATTCGTATCGGAATCCATAGTGGTCCCGTAGTAGCCGGTGTTGTGGGTACTAAAAAATTCGCTTATGATATTTGGGGTGATACGGTAAATGTGGCCTCACGGATGGAATCCATGTCAGAACCTGGACGAATAAATGTTTCTGAAACGACCTATCAATTGATAAAACAAGACTTTGACTGTGAGCCGCGCGGCGAAATAAGTGTTAAAAACCGTGGTAAGTTGCAAATGTATTTTGTAAACAATGCAGTCAGCGCTTGATCTAATATTGATTGAAATAATCTGTAGCCAAAAGATGAGAGATAGGTATGACATAAGAAAAGCTAGCATCTATTGCTAATTTAAGACTTATTATAATTTGAACACAATGAGTGAATGGTATGAAATAGAGGATATAGAAGCTATTGATTCACCGTCCTTGGTTCTGTACGAGGACAACTTGATGTACAACCTTCATAACATGCTTGCTATGGTTGGTGGATATACCACAATGCTTATGCCACATCTTAAAACCAATAAAATGCCGAAAGTCATTCATCGCATGATAGCTTTAGGTATTAAAAATTTCAAAGCGTCAACAATTGCTGAGGCAGAAATTGCGGCTAGGGAAGGGGCATATGGCGTGTTAGTTGCCCATCAACTGGTTGGTCCAAAACTGAACCGCTTTTTGGCCTTATGTCACAATTTTCCAAACACCAGCTTTTCAACCCTAGTGGATAATATTGGTTCGGCTAAGGTTTTAAACGACCTCGCCATTGACGCTCAAAGAGTGGTGGATGTATATATAGATATTAATAGCGGGATGAATCGTTCTGGTATTTCGTTAGGTCCAGGTTTAGAGACTCTTTTGGAGACAATTTCCAACTGCAAAGGCTTACAATTAAGTGGACTACACGTTTATGACGGACATTTAAGAGATTCTGATTTTCAGAACAGAAAGCATCAAATTGAAGAGGAGTTCGAACCCATAAACAACTTATTTGAAAGACTTAAGCCAACACAGCCAGATATCAAATTAATATGTGGTGGCACACCCTCCTTCACTTCCCATAAACATCAAAAGAACCGTATTACAAGCCCAGGAACTTGCGTGCTTTGGGATTGGGGTTACGGTGAACAACTAAAAGAACAGGACTTTAAGCCTGCTGCTCTATTAGTATGCCGGGTTATTTCAAAACCCACAAAGGATATTATTACCATAGATTTGGGACATAAAGCCGTGGGTTCCGAAAACTCTATTGACAAACGGGTGAAGTTTTTAAATTTGGAGCATTACGAATTAATTTCTCAAAGTGAAGAACATGGGGTGTTGAGCGTAAGTACCTGGGACACTATCGCGGTTGGTGATGTGTACTATGGTGTTCCCTACCATATTTGCCCCACGGTAAACCTATATGATAAGGTTTCACTTATACAGAATAAAAAGAAGATAGACACCTGGGAGATTACCGCAAGGCAACGAAAGGTAACAATTTAGAGAATTAGATATCGCAGAATAAACCAAAAAGAAACCCTAAAGAAGAGAAAAATGAATCGCATATATAATTTCAAGATATTTAAACAAGGTCATCTTATTGGGTTTCGTGGTATTATCGTAATTTTAATGACATCTTGCTTGCTGTCCTATGGGCAAGACAAGGAAATTGACCAGAATCATCCAACCACTGAAGACATGGTTTCCAAAATACAAACGGATATCGACCCGGAATTTATGTATGAGTACCAACAAACAAAATTTGTTCCACCAGAAGGTAAAACCCTGCTCATTATGGGGCAAACCGTAGAGGATATTAGTGAATACAGGGCCCATTTTAAGGGACAACCGACGCCAGGTGGCTGGTCTGCCTATTGGGGCATTCCCGAGTTTAGTGGTGTACGAAAAGCCCATAAAAATGAGACCGGTGCTAGCCAAGACCATCAAATGTTAGTGGAGGACTTTCCAAATACGGTTATCCAAAGTGCCATGTGGATGGTGGGGAAGTGGGAGGTTGCCAAAAACGCAGGTAAAGGCCAGTACGATGATGTGATTATAAAATACAGCAATTGGGCCAAAGCGGCCAAAAGGCCCATTTACTTAAGGATTGGTTATGAATTTGACGGTGTACACAACGAATTAGAGCCTGAAGCCTATGTTAAGGCCTATAAGCATATTGTAAATCTTATGCGCGCGGAAGGCGTTGATAACGTGGCATTTGTTTGGCATTCCTATGCGGCAAAACCCTATAAGGATTATCCCTTATCGGCGTGGTATCCGGGAGATGATTATGTAGATTGGGTAGCCATTTCGGTATTTGGTCATGCCTACGGCGGTACTGACTTTGGTCCGTATTGTGATGATGTTCTGGCCTTTGCCAAAGCACACCATAAACCGGTCATGATTGCAGAGTCTAGCCCCATCCAGGGCATTGACAAAAATAGCAATGCCGTATGGGACCAGTGGTTTGTAAATTTTTTGTCCTTTACCTATCAAAAGAACATAAAGGCCATAAGCTTTATAACCACCAATTGGTCTAAGGCTAGTATAGACGGTATTTCAGAATGGAAGGACAGTCGCCTCAACAACAACGCACAGGTGGCTAAGGCCTGGTTTAAGGAGACCAATAAGGCGCGTTACCTAAAGCAATCCCCTAAACTCTTTAAGGATTTGGGCTATTTAAAACCTTAGGTAGATCAACCAGTTAAAAAAGGCCTCGTTGTTTTTTGTTATTTTTATAAAAAATTATGTTGGAAGAGAGTTTTTTTAAAGTTATTAAGGCTGAGTTAATCAATGGTACGGTAAAAAAGCGGCATCCGTTCCGGTATTTTAGCCTGGCCACCCTAAGTCAGGGCGTACCGCGACAACGCACGGTCGTTTTGAGAAAAATGACGACCGACCTAAGCTTAATCGTTTATACGGATACTCGGTCTCAAAAGGTCATGGATATAAAGAACAATCCCGAAGTCAGTGCCTTATTTTATCATCCTAAAAAACTGATGCAGATCACCATCATTGGTGAGGCGCAATTCGTAACCGATAAACAGGTGGTGCAACAGCATTGGAGCAGTATTTCAAACACCTCCAGAAGAGATTATATCACCACATTGGCACCGGGAACCTCTATAAAACAACCTGATGCTGTAGATTATAATGCGCAGGATTACAATTTTACGGTACTGCAAATTGTACCAAACAGAATCGAATACTTACAATTGAAACGTCCAAACCATTTACGGATAGCCTATACCAAAAAGAATACGTCTTGGAAAGGGCAGTTCATGGTACCGTAAATGGTCTTAGTCTGAGATCAAAATATGGTTTGGATAATGTGTGTGTCATTATACAAAATCGTGTATCCCCAAAAAAAAGTCATTATTCAGTTTTAAAACGATTTTGCAATGCCTACGCCAAAAACAACGTAATTAACATCAATATTGGAGGTGATTTCCCCTAATTCAATATCTCTGGAAAGAGCACGATAGCCTATTTGTGGTCTAATATGCCAGTTGCTTCCTAACTCGTAATTAATTCCAGCCCCAATTTCCCAACCAAAGCCATGACCCGAATCGTCAACAAGGTCACCATCACTATTTTCGAGCTCAATATGATTGTAGATTCCACCAGCTCTAAGTAGGTAAGACAGTTTTTCGGAAGTGCCTAAAGGATGGATAAACTGGAAGCCAAACGTATAGCCTGTTTCATCAAATTCGAAACCAGAATCCTCAAGCTTAAAATTATTGTAACCCCAACCGACATAAGCTCCTAAATGCTCCATAAAGCGGTAGCCTATTGCGGCCTCAAATCCAAACCCTGTTTTGATATTGGCCTCCCCAAAATCCGAAGTTGGGAGGTTTACTCCTGGTCGTACTTCAACAGACCATTTTTCCTGGGAAAACAGTGCGCCGTTAATCCATACCATTGAAAGCATTAAAATTACAATTTTTGAAGTTTTCATGTTTTAAGTCTTTAGTTTTGAGTATTTGGCAAATTTATCCCAAGAAGGTATTTCTAGGAATGATGCTTGTCAGTTTTGTAAAATTCTAGTTCATAGGCTTAAATCTTCCTGAAAACCCTATTCGTTGTGCATCTAAGGTTTTAGTTGCCAAAATTCCAGAATTTCTTGATATTTGAAGCTGCTAAATTCAAATCATCATCACATGAAAAAACCTCTAATGGTCCTAGCTGCTTTACTTGCATTTGTCGTTCTGTGCAGTCACGATATGTTCTTAAAGCTTGACGCGTATCACCTTCAACCCAATTCAAAAGCTGTTTTGCAACTCTTTAATGGCACTTTTGAAAAAAGCGACAATGTTATAGACCGAAATAGAATGCTAGATGTAAGCTTGGTAGGAAATGGAAAGCGTACCGCAGTAGATTCATCCAATTGGTTCGAAAAAAATGACATCACCTTTTTAAATTTCACTACTGGAAATGAGGGCACATGGGTGGCCGGTTTATCCACTGCTTCTAGGGATATTGTGCTTAAGGCAGACGATTTTAATGCCTATTTGAAGAGTGATGGGGTTCTTGAGGTCTTGGAAAATCGGAAAAAAACAAACACATTAAATGATGATGCTGTTGAGAAGTATGCCAAGCACGTCAAAACCATTTTTCAGGTAGGCGACAAATTATCAAACGATTGGAGCGTTAATTTAGGCTATCCACTAGAGTTTATGCCGCTTCAAAACCCTTATGATTTGCACCCAGGGCATAATTTGGAAGTGCGCTTACTGTATAATGGAGAGCCTCTAATTAACCATTTCGTATATGTAGGAACAGATGCCACAGCAAAAAAAGAAGAGACCACGCATAGTCACGATGGTGAAGCCGCGCATTCGCATTCGCATGACAACTCCGAAGCATCGGAACATCAGCATCCATCCACAAAACAGTTCAAAACCAATAAAGAAGGTATCGTGAGTATTGAAATAAACACCCAGGGGACTTGGTATTTAAGAACCATAAAAATGATTGAATCCGCGGATCCAAAACTGACGCATGAATCTGATTGGGCCACACTTACTTTTGGAATTGGTGCCGGGCACAACGCAGACCACAGTCATGATGAGGTCCAAGAACATGAACACGGTGCGGATACGCATACCCATGATGCCAGTACACATACCCATGAAGCACATACTGATGATGGTTTTCCGACTTATATCTTTTGGATGGCGAGCATTGTGGTGTTAGGGCTTTTGTTTTTTTGGTTCAACAGGAAGACATAAAATGAAAAAGCCTTTAAAGCCACTTAGTTTTACCTGCTTTATTTTATTACCAAGCATACTCTTGGCTCATGACGTTAGCACTGGTGATCAGGCTATTTTAGATAACGGAGGGCTTTGGTCTTACATTTGGGTAGGAGCAAAGCATATGCTTACAGGTTATGACCATCTTTTATTTTTAGCTGGTGTTATTTTTTTTATTGAAGGCTTTAAAGATATCCTTAAGTTTATTACGGTATTTACCCTTGGACATAGTATAACCCTAATTGGCGGAACCTATGCTGGCATTAACGTTAATGAATATCTCATAGATGCTGTAATTGCCTTAAGCGTTCTATATAAAGGGTTTGAAAATCTAGACGGCTTCCAACACCTATTTAAGACTAAAGCTCCAAATCTATTGGTTATGGTGTTTGGTTTTGGGCTTATTCATGGTTTAGGCTTGTCAACGCGCTTACAATCGTTTGATATGGGCCAAGACCAGTTCCTTCTTAAGATTATTAGTTTTAATGTGGGTGTGGAACTCGGGCAAATAGCTGCCTTAATTCCCATTATAATTATTATTTCCAAATGGAAGGAAAAACCGAGCTACCAAGCATTTTATAAAGCCTCCAATGTCTATTTGATTCTAGCGGGAATGGCGCTATTTTGTTATCAGTTGTATTTGTATTTTAAGTAGAGGTTTTAGCTAAAAGCCTAGAATTAAGATTATGTTGATTATCGCCTTTCAGCGCTATTACGCTAATTGTTTCTTAATGCCCTATAATGTTCTGCGTTATGCAACTTTGCTTTGGGAAAAAGCTTTTACCAAAGTAAAGTTTCTTTATTTTTTTCTTCTTAAATGTTTCTTTAAAAAATGTAATGGAATACGCTTTGCCCGAAGCGACGATAGGAGTGAAGTGGGAATGTGTATGGAATGGCTTTAAAGTCTTAATGCACAACATAATAACTAATTTATGTTACAAAAATTAGATTAAATATTACGTTTTTATACAAAAATATTACGATTTACAACATATATATTACGTTTTTTAATATATTTGTACAGTTATTTGAATTTATAAAACAAATTAATGTACACTGAAATCGTAAAAATAATTGAAGGAGGATTGGTTAACGACCCTAAGAAAGTTGCTAGTTACGCTAAACATCTTGCATCAAAACTTATAGAAGATGGAAATGAGAAACTTGGAACTAAAATATTAAATGTTTTAAAGAATAAGAAAGGACTGCCTGTCTATCAAGACAAATTATTCACCGCTCCAGTTGATAATGAAACGCGATTAAATATAGCAAACATATTGACACCTCCTGATATTGAATTAAATATCAAAATTTCTGATTCAATCAAAAGTTCGATTGAAGAATTTGTTGGAATTGTGAATGCAAAAAGTAAGTTAAACGAACTTGGAATAGAAGTAAATTCTTCTCTTTTGTTATATGGTCCTCCTGGAGCTGGCAAAACAACAATTGCAAAATATATTGCCAAGGAATTAGATTTACCATTAATCACAGCACGTTTCGATTCATTGATATCTTCGTTATTAGGAAGTACTTCTAAGAATATCAGAAAACTTTTTGATTATGCTAATGACAGGCCTTGTATATTGTTTTTAGACGAATTTGATGCTATAGCAAAAGCTCGTAATGATTCTCAAGAAATGGGAGAATTAAAAAGGGTTATTAATAGCCTATTGCAGAACATAGATGAATTTACTCAAAACAATATATTAATTGCTGCAACAAATCACGAGGAGCTTTTAGATAAAGCTATATGGAGACGTTTTGAGAAAGTTATTGAAATAGGAAAGCCAAGTACAGAGGAAATAGCAGATTTAATTGGTCTTTTTCTTCACGAAGTAGAAACAGATTTTAGGAATGATGAAAAAAAATTAAAAATTTTATCTGGAGAATTTAATTCTTTATCACATTCTGAAATTAAAAAAATAATAAACAGCTCTGTTTCTAAGAGTATTATAAATAATAAAAATGTTGTTAGATTTGAATATTTCTTATTGGAGATTTTTTTGTACAAAAATCACAACATAAAGGATGTTGACAAAGCAGTCAAGTATCTAAACGAGCACGGAGTATCACAAAATGCAATAAAAGACACTTTTGATATTTCTTTAAGACAAGTACGTAATATTTTAAGTCCACTATTATGAGCAAAAAGAATTTACCAATAAAGATTTTCGAAAAAAGAAAAGAGATAGACGAAAGGAGAGTAGAAGGAGGAGGCAATAGTGACCTTCCTAAATTTGTGCTATCAGATTCTGAGCTTTATGAAAGAGCCGAAGAATATTCAAATGTTGTTCACGAAAAATTAGAGGAGTTTGAAAAAAGACCTGATAACAGGAAATTTATTCCAACGACTTTAAATGTTGAGATTAATGATAAAGCAATAGCAAAATCACACAGGTCAGAAATTAAAAAAATCTTCAATGTTAACTACAAGCACAATTTCATTGGATTTAATGGAGCTAATAATTTGTTAGTGAAGATTGATAGTCCAAGAGACATTTATGCAATAGAAAAAAATTTAAAAAATATCAATAAGCATAAGGTTGGTTTGTCAGCTATTAGCCATATTGAAGATTTTTTTCCAGAGGTTAGAGTTGAAGAAAACGATGGAAAAGATTTAAAAGTCACAATGATTAATTACCAGAATATGGAAATTAATAATGCTGTGAAAAATGTTTTTGAAAGCTTTTGCGCTGATAATCAACTAAAATTTAAAAGAACTAATTATTCGCCCGAATTAATTATTTATAAAATTTTTGAAACAACTCATTCTACAATTGATAAGCTTCAAGAGTTTGAAGCAGTTGAATCTATAAGCTTTATGCCACAATTTACGGTAGGGTTAGATTTTGTAGAATCTAATGAAACACTTGAAATAAAAACGCCAAGTAAAGATGTTGATTACCCCATAATAGGAGTTTTGGATTCGGGTATTTCAAAAAATAAATACCTAAAACCTTGGTTAATTGACAAAAAATTTTCCTCTTATCCAGATAACTATATCAATAAAAATCACGGTACGTTCGTTTCAGGAATAATAGTCTATGGTGATGAATTAGAAAATAGAAAACTTTCTGGACTAGAAGGGTGCAAATTATTTGATGCAACAGTAATACCTGATGAAAATATCGAAAAAATCTCGGAGGATGAACTTGTAGAAAATATACGAGAGGCAATAAAACAAAATTCTGAAATTAAAATTTGGAATATGTCACTTGGGTCGAGACAGGAATCAGATGAGCATAACTTTTCGCATTTTGGGCAAGCACTAGATAGTATACAAGAAACATTTGATGTGCTAATTTGTAAATCAGCTGGAAATTGCACAAATTTTGTGAACGGCAATCCTAAAAGCAGAGTTTCGAGGTCAGCAGATTCAATACTTTCACTAGTTGTAGGTTCCATCGCTCATAATAAGAAATTAAATGATTTGGCAGATGTAGATTACCCATCTCCATTTACAAGAATAGGTAAAGGTCCATCTAATATTATCAAGCCAGAATTAGTCAGTTATGGAGGAAACGCTTCTGTCAAAAATGGAAGGATTATTAAAAATGGAGTAAATTCATTAAGTACAGATGGACGATTAGTTACAGAGGTAGGAACAAGTTTTTCTACACCCAGAGTGAGCGCTTTACTTGCTTCATTAGATATGAATATTAATGAGGGGTTTAATCCTTTATTATTAAAGGCTCTTGCTATTCATTCCGCAAAATATCCATCAGCCATCAATATGGGAATAAACGATAGAGTAAAACAAATGGGTTTTGGATTACCATCTCCAACGGACGATATTATATATAATGATGAATATGAGATAACTTTAATATTGCAAGACACTCTTATAAAAGGAGAGTTTATGGAGATTTTGGAGTTTCCTTTTCCAGAAAGTTTAATTGATGATGAAGGATATTTTTATGGTAATATCAACTTGACTTTGGTCGGCTCTCCAGTTTTAAGGAATCAAGGTAGTGAGTATTGCCAATCCAATCTTGAAGTACTCTTCGGCACATATGACAACATAAAACAAAGAGATACGAATGTTGCTACAATAATAAATGAGTTTGGACCAGATGGCGTTGAAAATGTTTTCAGAAATGGAGCTTATAAAGCAAAATACAAAAGAGATTTTGATAGTGATTATGCAAGGGAAAGAGTTCTTTTGGATTATGGAAAGAAATATCATCCTATAAAAAAATACTCAGTAAATCTAGAAGAATTAACTCCAATGAATAAAGAAAACAAACTAAAGAGTCCTAAAAAATGGTTTTTACGAGTTAAAGGCCTTTTTAGGGATTTTGCAGAAGAAATGGCTGCTCAAGATGGAGAAGAACTTAGTCAAAGCTATTGTTTAATTCTAACTATAAAGGATAATAAAAGAAAACATAAAATATATAATGAAGTAAATCAGCTATTAAGTAATGGGAATTTTAATCATTCAAATATCAAACTTAGGGAAGAGGTTAGAATAAATAATATAGCTGGTTAGTAAAAGAAATAACAAGTATTTATTAATTAAAAAAATAAAGATTATGGGGCTTAAACCAGGACCAAAAAGAATTGCTAAATCTACTGGAAAACCAGATAGGCGAGCACGAGATAATAAAAACACGCCAGGAAATACACCATCACTAAAACCACCTAAACGTAAAAAAAGTAGATAATATTAATTTTTAGATATTATGTAAAATAGAATATAAAAGCTCGAAAACGGCCTCAGAAAACTTTGGTTAAAACAATAGGCGAAAGAGCGTATATATTTTAGAGGGCTAGCAATACATATTTTTAATAAACGTAAGGTTTAAAGGTAGTTCAAAGTAATCTTAATCAGTTACAATGCTTTCTAAAATATAGCGATTGACCGGTGATTGTTTCCAAAGTTTTATGCAGCCTTGATTTTTTTTCTTTTTTTATCAAGAAAAAAAGAAAATAATAAACGATTAATAAACTCGATTTCAAATTTCAGTTGTAAATCTTGTTAAACAATTAAAATCAAAAAAAATTGAATAATAGCACAATTAGAGCAAGTGTATAGAAATTATCTCGCAGAGTAATTTTATACTCTTGCGGCAACCTTGACGAGAATCGCGTAGAAAAAAATATTGCAGGATTATTATCGAATACGCGAATTTTGAAACAATCTAAAAGGTTAGCTTTTTTATGGCGATGGCTATGCGGCTGGAAATTATTCGCAGATTTTTATTGTTTTAATAAGGAGCTCATGAATGCTTCGCTTTTGAGTTAAAAATAAATTGCAATAAGCAAAAACGATGATTAGCAAATTGCTTTGACATAAAATCGGTATCGTTATAGCACTAAAGCGTTAGAACTAATTTTATATCAAATAGCATAACTTTATGCAATATGCTTCAATAATACTTTTGTCCTATAATTTATATTATGTAAAATAGAAATTATAACCGTAACCTCTGCTTCTTTTTCCTTATAGTTTCACCCACTGGATAAAACTATTAGGTTAGTCTGTATCTTCTATGAAATATCCAAACGTCTTAGTCTATTTATAATTCATAGCATATAACGCTCCAATTCTTTTTTTGATCGGATAAGATCATAATAAAAACCTTTTACCAAATCGCCATAGCCATTGATATACAAAAACCTTAAGGATGCAATTTTGGCTTTGTGCTCGTCGCTGTATAATAAATAGCGCACACAGTCATTACCACATTTAAAATCGGTAATGAGTTCCGTATACCAAGGTTGTGTAGATTCGAGATGTTCCAAGTTGGTCTTAAACTTTTCGTAAATAATCTTTTCTATATCGTCAATATTCTTAAAATACAATTTATAGACACCGCTGAGATTAATAAGACTTTCTGAGGCTTTGGAATTGTCTAATACCGCATTATCAATCCAATTGATGCTCTGCTGGTCGAGCCCCAAATCCTTAACATCAAATAATATGGTTGAAATGAGACCAGCGTCATTGACCTTGGATTTGTCGTAATCACGACCCAGTGTTTTTAAATACACTTGGTCTAAAGAGTCCAATTCCTTCTGAAACCTATCTAAATCATGGATGTCTTTGTTCAGCTGCACCAGCACCCTGTTTTGTAGGTCTACATTGGCAGCCACCAGTTGCTCGTTAGTACTCCAATTATTAAGATACAAGGCAATGAGAATGCCCAGCACCACCAAAATAATTTCACCTAAGGCATAGATTAGGTAATTGCTAAAGCGCTTATTTTTTAAACTCGCCAAACGTATTTTATTAAAAAATTTCATAGGGTTCTAAGACTTTAAATAACGCAGCATGGCTTTTAAATCCTTTTGATACTGCTCCACACCATATAAGTAATCGTCAAAATAGATGGCTTCATAATACGTGAGCCTGTTCATATAATCTTGACCTGTAAAATAATCCAAGCAGCCGTCATTGCACTTGCCTGAAATAAACCATTCTGAAAACCAATCAAAGTTATCGCGTAGATATTTCATGTTATCCACAATTTCCTCTAAAATGATGTTATGCCTCACCTCAAAAGCCTCACGCTTGTATGCACTGTAAAATTTAACTATAGAATCGACTTTCTTACTATTCGTTTTAACGTCCTTATTAAAATTAGACAGTAAATTATAGCCATTGGAATTATAGTTGGGTATAGCAACTCTTGCTAAAATATAACGACAATCCTCACAACCCCTTATAGAGTCCTTGAATTTAGGATTATACAGCATTTTGACGGTGAGTTCTTGATCTAATTTAGATCCGGAGATAACCTCTTTGGTTTCGCTTAAATCTCCTTCAAGGTCCTTGGCAATAACCGTAATAATCCGATCTAATTCTTTTTGATCGGACTGCTCTTCTTTCCAGTTGTTCATGGCTAGAGCTAACATGATGCCAATAACCACAAGTACAATCTCTCCAAGACCATAGATCAGGTAATTTTTAAGTCGTTTCCCTTCTATCATTTTAAATCTAAACTTGTTAAATAATTTCATGGATTATCGCTTTTTTAAGCGCTCATTTAACTGCGTAATGGTTTCAATATTATAGTTTTGAAGTGCCTTTAATTGCGGTTCCAAATTGCTAAAAACCAAAGTGGAATGAATGGCTAATTGTGCTTTATACTGTTCACTTAAGTAAAATGGCATTATATCTGGATCGTCTAATTTTCCCAGAAGTAAATCCGCAATCCATGGTTGCTCCATTTTTAAATACATCATATTGTTATCAATATCGTCACTAATGCGCTTAATGGACGTAGTTATAAGATTGTCATAATACCTGTGCATGGCTAAAATATTTGAAACCAAGGTGTCTTGTTCAATTTCGGAATCTGAGTCGTTTACGTAATTTTCTAAAAGACTTATACCCTTTTGCTGCAGCTGCAGTGGTGAATACGACAGGGTAAGTCCATAGCCTTGAGGATTATCCTGATAGGTTTTAGCAGTCACCGTATCGCTTAAAAATAGTTTAAAAAAAGGCTTTCTTGTGTCTATAAAATTCAAAGTTTGGCCTACAACGGTACTGTCTATTTCTAAATCTTGCTTGTATACGCTCAGATAATTCTCTAATTGTATTTCCGCGGCCTTTTGTTCTTGGTAGTCATTTATGGCTACTGCGATTAAAATACCGATAGCCACTAAAATGATTTCTCCTAAAGCATAAAAGAGGTAATTTCTGAGACGACGTCCTTCTATCATTTTAAATCTTAGCTTATTATAAAGTTTCATGCCCTTAAAATACAAAAAAAGCCCAGCTTAAAAGCTTTAGTTCTGTTCCAGTCGGCTTGTCTTAATTAAGACAACAATACCACCTACAAGCAACGCAATACCTAGTGTGCCGCCACCTACCCAAACCCAAAAGGGCTCCTCTGAATGTTTCCAATGGCTGGCTTCTATCGCCAATGAAAGTCCAAATCCTATTAAACTTGCCCCTATTCCGCCTTGTACTAACCATTTTCGACGCTGCTTATTCATTGCCAATTATTATATAGCTCAAACCTCAAGGATAATTTGAGCTTTTTTCTTTTAATTTTTACGGTGTAACAATATAGTTAAATTCATCAATAATTCTTGCAGCTTACGTTTATCCTAAATTTTGGCACTAGAAGGCACTCATAGCGATTAATTTCGTCGTTTGTCTTAAATCTTCGGTGGCTCAGAAGCCTTGTTTATATCTTGCATATACCCTCAAACCCTAACATATAAAACTTAATCGTATGGACAAGAATCTCTCCTTATTCAATCAGATTAATAGCCTCTCATACTGGCTGTTAAAAGAAAGTCATTTTAAAAGTTCCATTTCGTTAGACGCTAGTGATGATAGTTTCTTTATTTCCATAAAAGAAGGATCTGAATCTATCTATAAGCACCATATTGAAGACTTTAGCAAAAAAGACAGTCGCTTTCTGCAGTATGAGCTATCTTCCATTGTTAGTCATTTACTTGAAATAAAAAGACATGTCTCAGCATCGTTAAGCCAAGGTTTAAACCCTTCAGGTATTGATTTAAAGTCACTCACTTAAAAGTATACGGCATAATTAAATACCTAAACATAAACACCTCTCTATTCCTTGAAATTTAGTAACTTCAGTCACACTATTATACGACTGAAACTTGAAACCTCCCATCACAACACTTAAAAAATTTGGCACCTTTGGCGGTGTTTTTACACCAACCTTTCTAACCATACTCGGTGTTATTATGTATTTACGTCTGGGCTGGGTGGTTGGTAACGCCGGTCTTTTAGGCGCTTGGTTGATTATTATCATTTCATTTTTAATCACCTTATGTACGGCACTGTCCATGTCTGCAATAACCACCAATATCAGAATTGGCGCTGGAGGCGCCTATGCCATCGTATCCCAGGCCCTGGGTCTTGAAGTTGGTGGCAGTCTAGGTATTCCGCGTTATGTGTCCCAAGGTCTTGCCGTAACAATGTATATCTTTGGGTTTCGAGAGGGCTGGTTAAGCATCTTTCCTGGACATAATGCCTTTCTAGTGGATATTTCGGTCTTTTTAACCCTATTCGTTATAGCCTATATCAGTGCCAATCTGGCTATAAAGACCCAGTTTTTTATAATGGGCGTTATTATACTCTCCTTGCTGTCCATCGTCATTGCCGCCTATAATGGTTCTATGGTAGCCCCAACCAGTGAAGCTCTAAGTTGGGGAACCTTTAAGGGATCTAGTGAGAATGGCTTCAGCGGAAGCAGTTTTTGGGTTGTGTTTGCGGTCTTTTTCCCGGCAGCCACAGGAATAATGGCCGGTGCAAACATGTCTGGTGAACTTAAAAATCCAAAGAAGAGCATCCCTACCGGTACCTTGTGGGCCATTGGTATCAGTTTTGTGATTTATATGCTCTTGGCCTTTTGGATTGCCCGAAGCGCCACGGAAGAAGAATTGCTGACCAATTATTATGTAATGGTAGATAAGGCGTATTTTGGACCACTAATCATAGCAGGTGTTTTAGGAGCTACCTTCTCCTCTGCCTTGGCTTCTATTGTTGGCTCATCGCGCATACTATTTGCTATGGGTGAACATAAGGTACTGCCCTACTCCAATATCCTGGCAGGGCAAAGTGCTAATGGCCAACCTCGAAATGCCATGTTGGTGACGGGTATTTTAGTTTTCATTACCCTTTTGTTACGAAATCTTAATGCTGTGGCACCACTGGTGACTTTATTTTTCTTGATTACCTATGCCATGATCAATATTGTAGTGATTATTGAGCAGCGCTTAGGGCTTATTAGTTACAGACCTTTATTTCCTATTCCGAAATGGGTACCCTACCTGGGGCTTGTGTCGTCCATTTTTGCCATGTTCATTATCAATCCTACCATAAGTCTTTTATCTGTTGTCATTGTGCTGGTTGTTTATTTTTATCTGTCGCGTCAAAATTTGGAAACCCCCTTTGAGGATGTCCGGTCTGGCTTGTTTGTATCCTTTGCGGAATGGGCCGCCAAGCATACCTGGGGTATGAAAAAAATGCAGCAACGTGCCTGGAAGGCCAATCTCATGGTCCCCGTAAGGGACATTCACGGTTTAAAGGGTAATTTTGAATTTCTTCGGAATATCGCCATGCCCAAAGGATCTATAAAACTTTTGGGAATTG
This sequence comes from Winogradskyella aurantia, assembly GCF_002266855.1. Taxonomy (GTDB): domain Bacteria; phylum Bacteroidota; class Bacteroidia; order Flavobacteriales; family Flavobacteriaceae; genus Winogradskyella; species Winogradskyella aurantia. The sequence continues at coordinate 102,619 of NZ_NGJN01000004.1, forward strand.
AACCCTTTTTAGAACAAAGTAAATTGGTTGAAAAATTAGACGACATGTCAGCTGCTTTCAGGGCCAAAGGGGTGTTTTCCTCCTCTGCCGTAATTCATACACATGAATTTGCCAATGGTATCAATTATGGAAATCAAGCTCTACAAGGTGCTTTTTTCAGACCCAATATCATGTTCTTAAATTATCAAAATCACGATGACTACGAAAACGAGCTTAAGCCCGTAATGCGTGAGGCCATTCGTTTAGAGATTGGTATTCTTTTGTTTGTATCGCATCCCAAGGCCTTGTTGGGTCAGCGTAAAACCATAAATGTTTGGGTGAGCGACCGCACAGGAAACTGGGAACTCAGTTGGGACATTGGTAATTTAGACCTTTCCATTCTAATAGCCTATAAGCTCAAAATGAATTGGGGCGCAAAAATAAGGTTGATTACGGTTGTAAAGTCAGCAGAAGAAGAAATAAACGCCACTGACTTCTTAAACCAACTCATAAATCTGGCTAGGTTGCCTGACACCTTAATTGAAGTGCACTTGGGTGATTTTAAGACTGTTGTTGCCGATGCGCCTCCTGCTGATTTAAATATTTTTGGAATGGATGATACATTGGCCTATACATTTCTAAAGGATATGACCGAAAAAACAGGAAGCTCCTGCCTTTTTGTAAAGGATTCAGGACACGAAAGTATTCTGGCATAAAAAAAGCCACATTTAGTGGCTTATAACAGTTTTTTAATTTAAAATTTTAATAATCGGTGTAGCCCTCCGCTCCCGGTGTATAGAATAAATTGGGGTTAGGGTCTTTCAAATCTTCACCTTTTTTAAATTTCTCGGGTAAATCTGGATTGCTAATAAATGGTCTTCCTACGTAAACTAGGTCAAACCCTTTTTCCAATATCTTTTCCGCATCTTCCTTTGAGTTGACATCACCTCCTGTAATAATGGGTCCTGCAAAATTAAGTTTTATCGTTTTTTTAATGTCTGTTTTGAAATCTGGAGCACCCATTGTACCACTATGGTCGGCGATGTGGATATAAGCAATACCTATTTTTCTAAGTTCTGTGGCTAAGTAGGCATATAACTCTACCAAATCGTCATAATCGTAACTCACGTCATTCATAGCACCATATGGCGATACTCTTATTCCAACCTTCTCAGGACCTATAGCAGAAGCCACCTTTTTAGTGGTTTCAATGACAAAACGGGCTCTGTTTTTAAACGACCCGCCATAGTCGTCCGTGCGAAGATTAGATTTTGGATTTAGAAATTGATCCATTAAATAGCCATTGGCTGAGTGCAGTTCAACGCCATCCACTTTTGCTTTTTCTACAAGTGATTTGGCACTGTTGACGTATTCTTGCTGCGCATGCTCAATATCGTTTAAGGTCATCGCTTTGGGTGTAACGTGCGGTACATTCCCTTTTTGATCTGTATACATTTCACCAGCGGCCTTTACGGCTGATGGCGCAACAACCTCTCCTCCTTCCGGTACATTTTCTGCGGCAGCAATACGTCCGCAATGCATGAGCTGCACAAAAATATGTCCTCCATTATGGTGAACTTCTTTAGCTACTTTTTTCCAGCCTTCAATTTGCTCGGGACTGTAAGCTCCAGGAATTCTAGGATAACCTAATCCGTTTAACGAAGGCGAGGTTCCTTCTGATATGATTAGGCCAGCCGAGGCCCTTTGGCCGTAATATTTAGCCATTAAGTCATTAGGGATGTTATCAATAGCCCTAGAGCGCGTCATGGGGGCCATAATAATATGGTTTTTTAACTCTAAATCGTTTAATTTAAAGGGTTTAAATAAGTTCATGTAAAATTTGTTTTTAGTTAATTATTATGTACTTAAAAATAAGCATCCAATTATTCTTCATTGGTTGATACAACAGCGATGGGCTGTATCTCCGGTTTTAACTTTGTGTAAAGTTCAAATTGAGGCTTGGTTAAAATGTTTCTCATTTCCATGGTTTCCGCAGCTCTTAATTTTGTGATCATATCCAACTTTTTCTTACCGGAATAGGATAGGTGAATTTTCTCTTCCCGGATGAGGTATTCTTCAATTTTTTTTTGAAAAAGTATGAATTGCTTCCCATCCAAACCTATTTGATTATCATAGGTCTTCGCAATATTTTCTGAAATCACTTCAAGCGATTCTTCAGATTTTTGAAGAATTGGATCTTGTGCGTTTATGGAAATTGTTAAAAAAACAGATAGTAATATTAGTAAGGGTTTCATAATTTTTGGTTTTAATTAAGGTAACTTTTTAACGGATTCATATAAAATAATTTAAGAGACCTTAACGGTATAGCTGTGCTTTTAACATAACCTTAGCAAGGCTTGATGTAAGTTACAGATATAGAGATTATGTGCACAACTGATCTCTTTCATACACTAGAGTTGTTAAAGTGATTTGTGAAGAATAATATATCCTTTATTTTCGCGTTGATTGAAAAAAAATTCGTAAGCACTTAGAATGAAATCCCTCATTATCTCTTTAGCATTTGTCTTTGCATTTCAATCCTCAACAGCCCAGAGTGAAGAGACCCAGGGTTTAATCATAAAACTTCCCGTATCCCTATTAAAACAGGGCCTCAATTTTCAAGAAGTGGAAATCCCTATTAGTTCCCCAAAAGATAGTTCGACCGTCTATGGTAATACTCTAACAGCGGATTTTTGGGATACTACTGTCTACGATCCTTATAAAAACACCATTACAACATTTCCTTTAGCAATAAAATTTACGGATAGCACTTACGCGCCACCCATAAAACGAAGTAAGGTCATTACATCCCGATACGGCTGGCGCAAAGGAAGGCCTCACCGAGGCATTGATATCGATTTAATAACCGGTGATTCTGTTGTGGCCATGTTAGATGGTATTGTGCGCTTTGCTAGATATAGCGGAGGCCACGGTAGAACGGTAATTGTTCGTCACTACAATGGTCTAGAAACAACTTATGCCCATCTTTCTAAAATTGGCGTAAAAGCCAATGATACGGTAAGCAAAGGACAATATATCGGTAAAGGTGGTAACACCGGCCGTTCAACCGGTAGCCATTTACATTTGGAAGTAAAGTATAAAGGACAATATATCCATCCGGAATATCTCTTTGATTTTACAGAAGCAAATACCATCCGGGCACAAGAAGTTTGGGTAACACGCGAATGGGCCCGGGCTAGTTACCACAATGCAAGACAGGAGAGCGAGCTCGCCTTGTACACCACTGAGGACGAAGCCATCGCCAATGCGGTTCCAAAGCAAAACATATATGTGGTGGAACGTGGTGACACATTGTACGGTATCTCAAGGCGCAATAATGTGAGTATTACATCACTTTGCAAAGTAAACGCCATTAGAAGCAGTTCTACTCTTAAAATTGGTCAAAAGTTAATTATAGAGCCGTAATAGGCATTGAAATCTCTATATTAAAAGTGTTTCGCCTCCTAGATGGATTAACAAGAAAGTACTATCGAACACACCTAAAAATAAATAAAGTTTTACTTTTATTAACCCCTCTTAATACACTTAAATATAAGTGATTATAAATTTAATAAATTTTATATGGGTACAGGTGGATTTTATGAAATGGCAAATAGACGATTTACAGGTCTAGATATATTCAGACGTAAGGTTCTCGACGACCAACCCATCTTCCAAGCTCATAATTACACCCTGTGCGGCACGCTCTCCCGAAGTCATGGCTGCATTTAGGGAACCGTTTAACAAATGGTCTCCAGCTAAATAAATCGTGGGTTTCAATTGTGTTTCGGTTGGTGAGATGTCATAGTGCAAATCTTCCAAGTCTGGTAAGGCTTGGTTAATGTGGTACATTTTCAAGAACTTTGGTTGTTCTACACCACAGAACTGTTGTAATTCCGAAACAACCTTCTCAATTAAGTCCTTATTGGATAATTGATGGTCCTTGACTATGGTAACCGATAGTAATTCCTTAGGTCCGGATTGAGTGGTTTCAACACTATTGTGATAAAAGATATTATTAACCAAAGCATTCTTGTCAGCAACCAAGCCAATAAGGGGCTTAGATATGGTGCGTTGCTCTACTTCAAAGTAAAGATTGTCACAAGATTTCCACTTTTGGTGTTGATTCTTCAAATTAGAAACCAGTTGTGCAGCTTCTGTGGCTATAATGGTAAAGTGCGTTGGGATTTTTTCATCATTTTCTGTTAAAATATGTTTGTCCTCAACAGCCTTAACCTTGGTGTTAAATTTAATTTCAGTGTGTTTTAGCTGCGATTGTAACTGCTCTGAAATAGCACCAATTCCAGATTTAGGAAGTACGGCTAAGCCCTCTCCAAACATTTTATACACAAATTCAAACATGTGGCTAGAAGTCCTTAAGTTAGGTTCTAAAAAAATCCCTGAGAAAAATGGTCTAAAAAACTGCTCTATAATCTTATCTGAAAACCCTTTTTCTTTTAGATAAGCCAAGGTGCTTTTTGATTCGGACTCAAAAATTGTTTCTAAGGTTTTTCCTTTTAAGGCTCTGTTGAGTTTGAAAATCTTCCACTTGTCGGACAACGACCCTACAGAAGCAAACAACGTTGACCAAAAAAAGCTTATATCTCTTAAGGGGTCCCCTATGGTTTGTGATTTTCCACTATTGAATATAATAGCACCGGGAAGTAGGGGTTGTAAATTGAGTGATTTGTAGTCGAGATAATCTTTTGCTTTAGGATAGGCTTCCAATAAGACCTGAAAGCCACGGTCTAGCTGGTATCCGTTAACAATATCAGTCTTTACGCGTCCTCCTACGTTGTCAGAGGCCTCGAGAATAACAGGTTTATACCCAGCGTTCTTTAGATTAATGGCCGCAACAAGCCCGCTCACTCCCCCACCAACGATATGAATCTTATACTCGTGCCGCTCCATATTCAACGGTTTAATTTAAGTTAAAGTGCTTTAATCTTACCCGTCCAAGATATAATATCCATAGGGCTCTTTTTTACGGTTAAAAATGCATTGCCATTAGATTTAACATCTATAAATACATCATACATCTCGGATTCTGTTTCTACCTTAAATTCCACCCTAATAGTTTGTTTGTCATCATTAAAAACAGCTTCATAATTCCTAATCATGCCATCAAGGATAAAAGTCTTTTTTTCTGTTGACAATGAAGTTAAGCTCCCTTTTACATTTGATGTGTTAATTATAAATGTATTGGAATTGTCATCTATTTTCTCTCTGTTTTTATTATTGTACACATATCCTCCAATAAATTGATACTTTTGAGATTGTATCTTCTTTTTTGAAGCATTGTAACTGCTTTGAAATACATCCTTTTGTGATCTCTGGCTTTCTTGTGAAATCGCTGTAAATGAAGACATCAGACCTGCGACTAAGAAAACAATACATATATACCTCATGATACTATTTTTATTCTAAGATAATATTAATTACTGCAATATAATTACTGTCATTATATTTTGTCAATGAAACAAATGCCTAGTTACAAAAGAACGGTGCATTTACTTTAACAATTATAATTCTCTGTAAAGATAACCAATAGAATTGTAGTAATATTCTATTTCTTAAATCCTGTTAAAACTGGTGTTAAATGTAAAATCTAAAGTATTTTTGCAAAAATTTCAATATGCTAAAACTGTTATCAATATTTAGGATTACGGCCTTTTTGGAAGGGATTTCTTATATCTTACTTTTGTTTTTGGCTGTTCCCATAAAATATGTTTGGGAAGACCCACAGTATGTGAAATTATTGGGCATGCCACATGGCCTGCTGTTTATAATCTATATTGTCATTGCCTTTTGGATAAAAGACGATATGGAATGGTCTTCAAAAGATTTCGCTTTGGTTTTATTGGCATCTATTATTCCTTTTGGTACCTTTTACGTTGATAAGCACTATTTAACCAATTCAAATGGATAATAACATTAGGCATTTTTTTTACGAATTTCTTACAAGCCGTGGTATTTCTGATGAAATTGCGGCCTACCTCAATATGGTGTTTTTATTGTTGGCCCTATTGCTCTTTGCCTTTATTGTCGATTATGTTACAAAACGGTTGCTATGGCGATTTTCTTCGGGTATTGCCAAAAAAACAAAAACCAACTTTGACGATATTTTAATTGACAACAAACTTCCTAGAAATGTAGCGCACATCATTCCACTTTTAATACTTATTGAGTTCGTACCACAGGTGTTTGTAGATTTTCCATATGCGGAAGATATTATTGAAAAAGTACTCAAGGTTTTAGCCATTCTGCTGACCCTACGGATAATCAGAAACTTCTTTAATTCGGTGAAGGATTACCTACAAACTAAACCAAGGTATAAGGACAAACCGCTGCATAGTTACACACAAGTATTTATGATATTTGCCTGGCTCTTGGGCATCTTTGGGATTTTTGCGATTATTTTTGGTATTTCCTTTATAAAGTTTGCTACTACCCTAGGAGCAGCATCAGCCATTATCCTTCTCATCTTTAGAGACACTATTTTAGGATTTGTAGCTAGTATTCAAGTAGCCATAAATGATATGGTACGCATTGGCGACTGGATTACCTTTGAGAAATATGGTGCAGATGGTGATGTAATTGAAATATCGTTGGCCACTGTAAAAGTACAGAATTGGGATAAAACCATTACCACGATTCCTACCTATGCCCTAATATCAGATTCATTTAAGAATTGGCGTGGCATGATGTCTTCTGGTGGTCGCAGAATCAAAAGGTCGGTGATCATTAGAACCTCTTCAATTCATTTTTTAGAAGATAACGAAATAGAAGAATTTAAAAAAATTGAGCTCATCAAAAATTACATTAATACACGGTCCAAAGAAATCTCAGAATACAACTCCAAGAATGCCGTAGATAAATCCGTTCTAATTAACGGTAGAAACCTAACCAATTTCGGTGTGTTTAGGAAGTATCTGCAAACTTATATAGAAAACCATTCCGCTATTAACAAGGATATGACCTTGATGGTTAGGCAGCTAGAACCTACACCGCAGGGCATTCCTATGGAGGTTTATGCCTTTAGCTCAGATATTAGATGGCAAAATTATGAGTACATTATGGGCGATATTTTCGATCATATTCTCGCTTCGGTAGGCTATTTTAATCTTGAAATTTATGAACTTGGTTTAGCCCACCCAAGCTGATTATTTTTCATTGAGCCTTTCATTAACAAACTCCACCTTTGTTTTTCCATGGGCTTCTGGCCTTCCATCAGCCCCAAGATTGACCATGGTCATCTGATCAACGGTTAATATGGTCTCATGGGTCATTTTGTTTCTGGCCTCACACCTTAAGGTTATGGAAGTCCTCCCAAACTTTATAACCTCAATGCCAATTTCAACAATATCACCAGCCCTTGCAGAAGCCATAAAATTGATTTCAGACATATATTTGGTGACTATTTTCGGATTCTCCAATTGAATAAGAGTGTATAACGCGGCTTCTTCGTCAATCCAGGCCAAAAGGCGACCTCCAAAAAGCGTACCGTTAGGATTTAGGTCTTCTGGTTTTACCCATTTTCGTGTATTAAATCGCATAATTGATATTTTTAAAGTGCAGTTAAGGCTACTTTCCCTTATATAAGCGATACTCTTCTTAAATGCTGTAGTCTTGAGACCGATCGAGTTATTTAAGCTGGTGCGTCTCATATCTCCTCGCTACCAAAACCCCTGTAATGCATATCCATGTGGGTTAAAAAAAGAACAATTAACCCAATAAGCTATTTAATCTAGTTCGTTGTACAATGTGATGTCATTAAACAACAAATGCTTCAATTCAACACACAACAAGTTAGGCAATTTGTGATTTACACAAGACTCATTTATTAAAAAATTCGAAGCGTTGTTGATAAGACTGTTTACAATAATATAAAGATGTATTTCAGCCTTCTTTCTTAATACTTACATTTAAACGTAATAATAACCTATAACGCAACACCATGACTACTAGATCTAAAGACCTACTTGACATAAGACCCACTATTAGCTCTGCCAAGCTTTATGATACAATGAGTGCCGAAGAGCGTTTTCAAAATGAAACCCTGCGTCCAATTATCAAATTGCAACACGACCTATTCATAGCGGTCTTTAAAAATTACATCGCTAAACGTAAAAACGTGTTTTATGAATTAACCTTGCCCAAACGTTTGGCCTATATAGAGCATGCCATACATAAGGACATGAAGTTTAGAAATTCTTTAAAAGGCATGATTATTGGCCAATTTACGGTTGAGGAATACGACCTATACATTCAGAATTCCTCGGCATTGAATAAACGCATGATGAATATTGTAAGAGAGCGACTCGTAAACAGTGTGCAATTGTTTGAAAAACCAGACTTGCTCAAGGCTGTTTAAAGCAGGGATTCACCGTTAAGATTGGTGGTGAGTACATCACTCATATAATCTAAGTAGGGTCTTGCCAATTCAAAGCAAGCATTTACTTTTGGAACAAAGTCCTTTTCAAGAATCTCTTTGTCCGTGAAAGGCTTGACAAAAATAAATTGTTTTCTTCTTATTAAATCAATGGCCTTATGCTCGCGATCAAACCCTTTGGGTGCCGTTTTAAGCTCATCCCCTACGAAGCCTCCCCAAACCGACTTAAAAGCTTTGTCTTCAAGAATGTCCCTAATCTCATTATCGTCCATTTCAAATTCTTTTCTAATTCTAAATAAATCCTCCTTATTCGGTTCCCAAAACCCAGTAGCTATAAAGGACTCATTGTTGGGTTGTATGTGAAGGTAATACCCACCGCGTAGCTCCGGTTTTCTTCTTTGAAACGAACCGCCAAAATGGGTTTTATAAGGAAGCTTGTTTTTTGAGAATCTCACATCGCGATATATTCTAAAAACTTTGACTTTATCTATTATATCATGCATGTTCATCAATTCTCCTATATAATTGTAGGTTGCCTTTACCTTTGCTTCAACAGCTTTAAATTCAGGTTTATGTTCATTGAACCAATCCCGATTGTTATTTTGACTTAATTCTTCTAAAATTTGTAAGGCTTCCTTTGGTATGCTCTGCATGTTTTATTCTTTGTATAAAAATAAATAAAAGCTATCCCGTGAGATAGCTTTTATAATTTATTTATAATTTAGGTAGGTCAAAAAAACCTACAAGTATTCGGTTATATTTTAAAAATTACACTATACTTTCCTTTAATTGTGATGATGAGTCCTTTGTAAAGGCATCAAGCATCCAGCTCGTTTTTTCCAATTCCCTAATGTAGGCTCCAATTAAATCGATAGTACCTTCGTCATTAATTTTTTCCGCTTTGTTAATCACTTTGGCCATTTGCTCTAAAAGTATTGCATGATTATCTAAAATAATCTTTACCATTTCGATATCGGTTTTATTAGATGACACCTCCTTAATGGCAGATACTTTCAAGTAATCCTTTAAATTACTCATAGGATGATAGCGTAAGGTCAAAATACGCTCTGCAATTTCATCGATTTTTAGACGCGCATCTGTATATAATTCTTCAAATTTCTCATGCAATTCAAAAAAATTCTCTCCGAGTATATTCCAATGAAAATTTCTTAGATTTTGATAGTAAATATGATAATCGGCCAAGAGCGTGTTAAGTTCTACAACGGTTGGTAATAATTTTTCATCATTCATATTCAAGTAACTCATAATTGTTTTATTTAATTTTTATTATTCACTAAATAATATAACTGTAAAAGCAGGTTGTATGCAATGACTTAACAGGGTTTAACTTCCAACCAGAGATGTTAACATAATTTTTTGTTAAAACAAATGCTTTTTGTTAATGAAGTTTAAGGGTTTTTTATACAGACTGAGAATTGTTAAAAATATCCTTGTATTTTGAAAGAAATTTCACTATTATGCACCACTTTTTAAACATTCAACAATATTTATGGGTAGACCAGCAACACGACCAACCAAATTAAAGGATGGTTATTACATTGAGATCAGAAATAAGGGAGCGAAATCAGGCGTGAAATTATATAGCGCTACTAAACTACAAATGCATCGCGCTATAAAGATGTACGAACGCTCTAAAGAGGTATTTATACTAGGGGAATCTGTCAACGGAAAATTTGTTGATAAAGAGCCCAAACTGCATGTAGCAGAATGAGATATAAAAAAGAGTGAAAGAAATTTCACTCTTTTTCATTTGAAGACAATCCTATTTAAAATCAGACCTGATGCCGGAGCTATATAAGCTTGATGGGACACTACACCGTCCTTAAGACTCTCTTCTATATAGCTCAAACCGATTTCTCCTTTACCCAACCTAATTAACGTACCCATCATGAGCCGTATTTGATGACGCCCAAAACCTAGACCCCTTACACTGAGCACAAAGCTGTTCTCAGGAAAAAAACTTGCCGTAAACAATGTGTTTTGTGAAATAGAACAGTGGTCTATAGCTCTATTGTAAATCCCCTTATCAGTTGCCTTATAACAATAGTTTTTGAAGTTATGTTTCCCCTCAAAAAGCTTTGCACCTTCCATCATTACATCTATATCCAAATCATCTAAAATAGTCGTTAGTATTGGTGCACAAAAGGGATGAAACTTTCCTCCAAAGGCAAACAAATAAATGTACTCTTTAATTTTAGGATGCTGAATGATATTAAAGCTTTCATCAACTTCCTTTATGGTTAAAGCCCGTATATCTTGTGGCAGATTGTAGTTGAACTCTTTTAAAAATTCAGGTGCGTTATCAATTTTATGGTATGTAAAAAGTTCAAAAGCGGTCTCATTGGCTGATACCATAGCATCTGTCCTACCTGCAATTAAAGTCTTAAAGCGTTTGTCTTCAAAAACGTATTTCAATGTTCTATCTACCATTAAATGTAGGGTCTTAAGATTAGGTTGCTTTTGCCAACCATGAAATCTATAGCCCAAATACTGTAGTTTTATGAGGTAATAATAACGTTTCTCAAATGCCATATTCTGGTCTAATGTAATTTAAAACCATAAAGCAATCAAAAAAATTTATAACTTGAAATTATAATCTAACTAAATCCATTTATTATGACTGCAACAAACAAACCACCAATTTGGTTTTGGATTATCGCCGTAATTGCGCTAATCTGGAATGCTATGGGCGTCAATGCCTATCTACAACAAGCCTATAACACAGAAAGTTACAGGGCCATGTACACCAAAGAACAAATTGAAATTGCGTCTAATTTGCCGGCTTACGTTACAGCAGCATTTGCAATTGCCGTTTTTGCTGGTGCCTTAGCGGCCCTGTTGTTAGTGTTTAGAAAGAAGCTAGCAACGACGTTATTTTACCTGTCTCTTTTAGGCGTTCTGGTGCAAATGGGCTATTTACTTGTCAACGGTTATATGTCTGATATGATTATGACAATCCTGATTATAGTCTTTGCTATATTTTTAGCTTGGTTTGGGAAATTTTCTTTGTCCAGGCATTATATCTCGTAATCCTATTTTATTGATCCGTAAAAAGCATCAATAATCGTGATGCTTTTTTTATTTTTATACATCTAAAAATACCCTTTTGAAGCGAAATTATCCATTCGACCCTCTATTGAAGCATCATGTTCTAATTAGCTTAATGTTAGCGATTTGGATTTTTATTTTCCTCTATTTTACAGAACCATTGGATGTGAGTTCATTTGGTGATCGTGAAAAGCTTATTTTTCTCCCAGGTTACGGAATTGTTGGCGGTCTTTGTTATTTGTTATTTATTCCCTTACAGCAATTTTTGTTTCATAAAAACAATAAGCAGTGGACACTAGCGAGTGAAGCCATTTTCCTAATTAGTGTTTCAGTAATTTCAATTGTCCTTGCAAGAAGTTATTATCTCTACGTCGTGATGGCAAATGATCGTAATCCTTATGATTTGTGGTATATGCTCAAAACGATTTTTTTGCCCGCAATTATAACGATTGTACCTATAATTGGTATTGGTCGATTTGCCTTTGGAAAGTATCACGAAAAACGCTTAGACCGTCAGAAAATTGAAATTAAAGGCGAAGGTAATTACGAAGGCTTGCGTTTGCTATTAAATGATCTTATCAGTATTCAATCTTCAGATAACTACATAGAGGTATTTTACCTTTCCGGTAATCAAGTAAAGAAGACCCTAATCCGCAATACATTGTCGGCTATAGATGAGGAATTTCCCGAGTTAATTCGTACACACCGTTCCTATCTGGTTAATCCATTTCATTTTATGCAATGGAAAACCGATAGCGGAAAACGCTTTATGCAACTGAATTATGATATTATAGTGCCAATATCCAAAACCTATCAAAACGAAGTGATATCCGTAATTAATTCCACCACAAAACTATAATATTTCGCCCCAAAAGGCGGGTTTTGTTCGATTAAATGGCATAGTGTGAAATATATTTGTGTCAGAAAGTTTAATCACATAAAACCATTGAATCATGAAAAATTTAGCATGCTTAGTCACGATACTATTAACTTCAAGTTTAACCATCTTTGCACAATCTCCAACATGTGATTGTAAAACAGATTTAGATTTTGTCGTAAAAAAACTTAAAGACACACCATCGTTCAAAGAACAAATGAAAGGTGAGGCTTTAAATCTCTTTAATGAAACTTACAATCGTCTTTCCCAAAAAAGTGAACAGGCTTTACCCGTAGCAGATTGCTATTCGCTTTTGCAGGAGCAAATCGGTATGATTGATGATTTTCATCTTAATCTGCTTTTTAATGGCTCTGCTAATTCGTCGTATCTAAAAGCTCAGCCCTATTCTAAGGCAGAAGTCAATGCCTTAAAAACTTATTTAGAGACAACCAAAGCAAATGCGGTGGAAGGCATTTATAAATTAGGGGAAAGCTCTATTGAAATCGGCTTAAAGCAAACGGCTAATAACGTGGTTGAAGGCATTGTTTTAACAGAAGGAGACTCCATCTGGAGGCAAGGCGAGGTTTATCTACGAGGGAAAAAGAACAAATTTGGAAAGTATAATCTCATTAGCAACAAGCGAGCTACCAAAACCCTTCAAATGATCAATAACATCAGCTTTGATAATGCGCGATTGGTTAGCTTAAAAAAACTTGAAAACCCTTATAATGCCGAATTTAAAACCGATAAGACCTCTAACTGGGAATTTAAGGCGCTTAAAGACAATGTCCAATACATCTATTTTGGGAGTTTTAACAGAAGAGAACCTAATAAAACCGCTTCAAAGGAATTTCTTAGTGATTTAAAAACAAAGTTAACCGCCGATTACCTTATTGTTGACCTAAGGAGTAATGGTGGTGGCGCCAATAAGATATCTCAACCCTTTTTTAAGCTACTTAAAAAATCTAAAGCAAAGATTTATGTATTAACCAACAGTTTTACGGTGAGCAATGCGGAACAATTTACCGTTAAACTAAAATCCTTGGATAACACGGTTCATCTGGGACAAGGTACCTATGGCGCCATTACCTACGGCTCAAATTATGGAAATGTTTATGAAACACCGTCTGGTTATTTTTCACTATACCCTACGGATATGAACTTTCATAAACAGTATTTTCAATATGAAGGCTCAGGTGTTGTACCTGATATAAAGCTAGATTTTAATCGGGATTGGATAGAACAAACTCTTGAAATTATTGAGGCAGACCAAAAATAGTAGTCTAACGTGGTTCTAATGCGCGATTAAACTTTCTGAATTTTCATTAGAGTAACTGTCACTAATTAACTTTAGTGACAGTTTATTTTTCTCTTTGTTTTAGCACGCTAACAACATCATTCATTTTATAGCCCTTAGCCTGTAATAGCATGAGATAATGGAATAATAAATCGGCACTTTCTTCTAGGAATAACTTATCATTATCATCTTTGGCCTCTATAACCACTTCTACAGCCTCCTCGCCTACTTTCTGTGCGATTTTGTTTATCCCTTTAGCAAATAAAGAAGCCACATACGACTTTTGCGCATCGGCAGATTCAATACGTGAAGTAATTGTATCTTCTAATTTCGTAACGAAACCATAAGATTCTTCATTTGATTGATTCCAGCAAGTATCAGAACCTTTATGGCATGTTGGACCCTTTGGGTTTACAGAAATCAAGAGCGTATCATGGTCACAGTCTAATTTAATATCCACAAGATTTAAAACATTACCACTTTCCTCACCCTTAGTCCATAAACGATTCTTAGAGCGACTGTAAAATGTAACCAAATTTGTCTTCTTAGTTTTATCAAGTGCGTCCTGGTTCATATAGCCAAGCATTAAAACATTCTTGGTTTGAGCATCTTGAATGATTGCAGGAACTAAGCCCTCTGGATGTTTTTCAAAATCTATAATCATAATCGTACTTCAACATTGTGTTTTCGTAATTCTTCTTTTAAGTCTTTAATGGGAATTTCTCCAAAATGAAATACACTAGCTGCTAAGGCCGCATCAGCTTTGCCTTCTTTAAAGGTATCAATAAAATGCTTCACCGTTCCGGCACCTCCTGAAGCAATAATGGGAATATTCACTAGTTCGGATAGTTTGGCCAATGCCTCATTCGCAAAGCCAGATTTGGTTCCATCGTGATTCATAGACGTAAACAGTATTTCGCCTGCACCTCGGGATTCCACTTCCTTGGCCCATTCAAAAAGTTTTATCTCTGTAGGTATAGTTCCTCCAGCCAAATGCACATACCATTCCCCTGCTATCTCTTTGGCATCAATGGCCACTACTATGCACTGACTCCCAAATTTATCGGATAACTCGTTAATAAGCACCGGGCGTTTAACCGCTGAAGAGTTTATGGACACCTTATCTGCACCACAGTGCAATAAATCATCTACATCTTCTACAGACGAAATGCCACCACCCACAGTGAAGGGAATATTAACCTGCGCTGCAACCTTTAGAACCATATCGTGCATGGTTCTTCGTTTTTCCTGGGTTGCTGAGATATCTAAAAAAACCAATTCATCTGCACCTAAATCAGCATATTGCTTCGCCAAGACGACTGGGTCACCAGCATCTCTCAAATCCACAAAGTTTACACCTTTAACAGTACGACCATCTTTTATGTCCAAGCAAGGAATAATGCGTTTTGTGAGCATGGCTAATTCTTAACTATAAATCGTTCTAGATCCTTTAAACTAATTCTATCCTCGTAAAGTGCTTTTCCGATTATCACCCCTTCACAACCTGTATCCTTTAAATCTATTAAATCCTGGACTTGGGAGACACCTCCAGAGGCTATCAACTTTATGGATTGGGTGGAATTGGCATTACTACAAGCCTCGATAATGGTTTCGTACAAATCAAAGGACGGCCCTTCGAGCATACCATCTTTGGAAATATCCGTACAAATAACG
The DNA here is from genome assembly GCF_002266855.1 of Winogradskyella aurantia. GTDB lineage: Bacteria > Bacteroidota > Bacteroidia > Flavobacteriales > Flavobacteriaceae > Winogradskyella > Winogradskyella aurantia. The sequence continues at coordinate 117,907 of NZ_NGJN01000004.1, forward strand.
TAGCGAATACCCTTTTTTTGATAATTTTTTATAAATGAAATAACCTCTTCCTTACTATTATCTTGCCAGCCATTAATGGCTATCATTCCGTTATTACTGTCTGCTCCCAAAATAATTTTTTGAGGTCCGTATTGCGCGATCCAACCCTCAAAAATGTCTCTTCCATTTACAGCGATGCTTCCGCCAGTAATTTGTTTTGCACCACAATTGAAGGCAATGTTCAAATCTTCGTTGGATTTTAAGCCACCGCCAAAGTCAATTTTTAAACTTGTCTTGGAGGCAATTTGCTCCAAAACCTTATAATTTACAATATGCTGAGCCTTGGCACCATCTAAATCTACCAAGTGTAAGTAAGTTATTCCCGAAGCCTCAAAGGCCTTGGCAACCTCTAAAGGGTTTTCATTATATACTTTCTTGGTCCCGTAGTCTCCTTTTGTGAGGCGTACACATTTACCTTCAATAACATCTATGGCTGGTATTATTCTCATATCATTTCCCCCGACATTGGGAATCTCATTTAATTACTAATTCATTTAATTTAATAATCACAAAGCTTTAAAACCTTGCAAGCTATTGCAATAACATCTCACTTCTATTAAAGGTCTAAAAAGTTTTGCAATACCTGCTCTCCGGCCCTACTGCTCTTCTCCGGATGAAACTGGACACCGAAAAAATTATCCCTTTCTATGGCTGAGGTATATTCTTTCTCATAATACGATGTGGCTATAGTATCAGCACAAATCTCAGCGTAAAAACTATGCACTAAGTACATATAGGCCCTTTCATTAATACCTTTGAACAAATCGGATTTTAAATTATTAACCGTATTCCACCCCATTTGCGGTACTTTTACAGTATTAGAAAAGCGCTTAACACTCACATCAAATATACCTAAACCTTGGGTGTTTCCTTCCTCTGTATAATTACACATCAATTGCATACCGAGGCAAATTCCTAAAACAGGCTGATTCAATTGTGGTATTAGGACGTCTAAACCACTGTCTTTTAACTTCTCCATGGCTGAACTAGCCTCACCCACTCCAGGAAAAATAACCTTATCTGATTTTATAAGCTCTTCGGGGTCATCAGTTAGTACGGCATTGTATCCCAATCGATTAAAAGCAAATTGAATGCTTTTTATGTTTCCAGCTCCATAATTTACAATTGATAATTTCATTAGAGCATACCTTTGGTTGACGGTAATATCATTTTTTCAACATCTCGCTTTACAGCCATTTTAATAGCCTTTGCAAAGGCTTTAAAGATAGCTTCAATTTTATGATGTTCATTAGTGCCTTCTACTTTAATGTTTAAATTGCACTTGGCACCATCAGTAAAAGACTTAAAGAAATGGTAAAACATCTCTGTTGGCATTTTACCTATCATTTCGCGCTTAAACTCTGCATCCCAGACCAACCAGTTTCGTCCGCCAAAATCAATAGCTACCTGAGCTAGGCAATCATCCATCGGCAGGCAGAACCCATACCGTTCAATACCCAACTTATCGCCAAGTGTCGTAGCAAAGACTTCTCCTAAGGCAATAGCGGTATCTTCAATAGTATGATGTTCATCGACCTCTAAATCACCATTGACCTTTATCTTTAAATCCATTTGTCCATGACGGGCAATCTGATCTAACATGTGGTCAAAAAAAGCAATTCCAGTATCAATTTGACTTTGACCTGTGCCGTCAAGGTTTAAGTCAATCTTAATGTTAGTCTCGTTTGTATGGCGCTCTATAGCTCCCTTGCGTTCTTTACTTTTTAAAAATTTGTAAATATCTTCCCAAGTAGAGGTTTTTAGTGCAATTATGCCTTTTAATTGACTTATTGCTTCAGGGTTTTGTGCCTCTTGGGTTTCAATATTTATTAAAATACCTTTCGCTCCTAGATTTTTGGCTAACTCCATATCACTAGCCCTATCCCCTATAACATAAGAATTACCCATATCGTAATCACCGTTCATGTAGTGGGTTAAAAGCCCTGTCCTGGGCTTTCTAGTAGAAGCGTTATCCGATTCAAAGGTTTTGTCAATAATTTCTTCGTGAAAATCAATACCTTCATTTTTAAGAGACTGAATTAAAAAATTATGCACAGGCCAAAAGGTATCCTCTGGAAACGATTCCGTTCCCAAACCATCTTGATTGGTCACCATCACCAATTTGAAGTTAAGCTCTTTAGCAATCCTTCCAAGGTATTGGAATACGCCAGGAAAAAACTCCAATTTATCAAAGGAATCGAGTTGATAATCTACTGGTGGCTCAATAGCTAATGTGCCGTCGCGATCTATAAAAAGTACTTGTTTCATTCTATTTCAGTTAGGGCATTTACTAAATTTCTATTTTCACTTGGGGTACCGATAGTGAGTCTTAAACAGTTTTCACAAAGTGGCTCTTTCGTCCTATTCCTTACAACAATTCCCTTTTGAATTAACTGCCTGTAACGTTGATCAGCATCATCTACCTTTACCAGCAAAAAATTAGCATCCGATTTATAAATTTCTTTGATATACGAAATTGCAGCAAGAGCCTCTTCCAAATTTTCTCGCTCTAACAACAATAACTTTATCTCATTTCTAACTTCATCTAAATTCCTAAGACGTTCCAAGGCTTTGTCTTGAGTTAGTTGGTTGATGTTATAAGGTGGTTTTATCTTGTTAAGTACAGAAATAATAAATTCTGACGCAAAACAAATACCGAGTCTAATACCTGCCAATCCATAAGCCTTTGAAAGGGTCTGAGTGATGATAAGATTGGGGAATTCATCTAATCGGCTCAACCAACTTTCTCCTCGCGAAAAGTCAATGTAGGCCTCATCAATTACCACAATACCATTAAAGGCCTTTATCAATTTTTCAATTTTATCGGCGTCAAAACTATTTGCTGTAGGGTTATTAGGTGAACAAATGAATAACAGCTTTGAGGATTTATTTTGCGATTTCAATATATCATCAACATTCGGCTCAAAATCTGCATTTAATGGTATTTTAATTAATTCTACGGAATTAAGTTCTGCCAAAACGCTGTACATTCCATAGGTTGGCGGTAAGGTGATTACATTATCGATGTTGGGTTCACAAAAAGCCCTGAAAAGTAAATCTAAAACTTCATCGCTCCCATTCCCCAGGAGAATTTGGGATGTTGAAACACCCTTAATCTCCGCTAATCGTTCCTTAACTCTTGTTTGTTGGGGGTCAGGATATCTATTTACATTAGACTTAAAGGGGCTCTCATTGGCATCCAAAAATACCATATCTGCCGAAGCATCCTTATACTCATCACGTGCTGATGAGTAGGCCCTAATAGTTTTTATGTTCTTTCGTAAAAGAGTTTCTACGTTCATGCTTCCAAATCCTTTAAACGTATTGATACTGCGTTTCTATGTCCGACAAGACCCTCGGCCTCAGCCATTAATTCTACAGCCCGCCCAATATTTTTAATCCCTTTTTGGGATATTTTCTGAAAGGTTATGCTCTTGAGAAAGCTATCTAGATTCACACCCGAATAGGATTTAGTAAATCCATTGGTGGGTAAGGTGTGATTTGTGCCAGAAGCATAATCACCAGCACTTTCAGGGGTGTAATCCCCAATAAAAACAGACCCTGCATTGCTGATATTGTTCACAAAGAAATCATTATCGTCAGTCGCGACAATAAAATGCTCTGGACCATATTCATCAATGAGTTCTAGCCCTATTTCAAAATTCTCAACTATTAAGGTTTTTGAATTAGCTATGGCCTTTGAAGCTATTTCTTTTCTCGGCAGCTCGTTTAATTGCTTTTCTACTTCATTATGCACCTTCTGGGCAAAACTCTTTGAGGTTGTCACCAATATCACCTGACTATCAGCACCGTGTTCCGCTTGGCTCAACAAATCTGACGCCACATAAGCTGCATTTGCCGATTCATCGGCCATTACGAGAAGCTCACTTGGTCCTGCCGGCATATCTATTGCCACTCCAAATTGGGTAGCTAGCTGTTTTGCAACGGTAACAAATTGATTTCCTGGGCCAAAAATCTTATACACCTGGGGTATGGATTTAGTTCCAAAGGTAAGTCCTGCAATGGCTTGTATACCCCCTGCTTTAATAATTTTAGTGACGCCACACAATTGTGCGGTATATAATATCTCGTTGGGTATTTTGCCTTCTTTGTTTGGTGGTGTACACAGGACAATTTCCTTGCATCCGGCCAATTGGGCTGGCACGGCTAGCATAAGAACTGTTGAAAAGAGGGGTGCCGTGCCACCAGGAATATACAAACCAACTTTTTGAATGGGACGCTTTTCTTGCCAGCACTTCACTCCTTTCATGGTTTTTAAAGATACCTTTTTTGTGATTTGCGCCTCATGAAACTTTTCTATATTATTTTTTGCCAGTACTATAGCCTGTTTTAGTTCTTCATCAACTTGAGTGATAGCTTCGTTTATTTCTTCTTCATCAGCGATTAAATTCTCTATTTCAACTTTGTCGAATTGCAATGTATATCTAGAAATGGCTTTGTCACCATTTGTTTTAACATCATCAAAAATTCTTTTAACTGTCGCTTCAATGTCTCCAACTGATTGCGTAGGTCGCTTTAAAAGTTGGTTCCACTCGTCTCGCTTAGGATTTATATGTAGTTCCATTTAGTGTTGTAATTAAATTTTAGCAGAAAGCGCTTTTTGTTAAAGCACCATATTTTCTATTGGGCAAACTAAAATACCCTCCGCGCCATTAAGTTTTAGTTCGTCAATAACATTCCAAAAATCATTTTTGTTTATTACCGAATGCAAAGAACTCCAACCCTCTTTTGCTAGCGGCAGTATTGTTGGTGAATTCATTCCGGGCAATATTTTAATTATGGCATCGAGTTTGTCATTGGGTGCATTTAACAATACATATTTGTTTTGCCTTCCTTTTAGGACAGAACGTAAACGAAATTGAAGCTTTCCAACTAGCTCTTGATTTTCTGACGACAGTAAAGGCGAAGTAGCTAAAACCGCCTCAGAATTAAGAAGCACTTGTATTTCCTTGAGTCCATTTTTAAATAAGGTGCTGCCACTTGAAACAATATCGCAAATACCATCCGCTAAGCCAATATTTGGAGCGATTTCTACTGACCCATTAATAATATGCAAATTGGCCTCGATACCTTCGCGCTGCAAAAACTGATTAACCGTGTTGGGGTAAGAGGTGGCAATACGCTTACCTGCCAGGTCCTTAAGGTTTTTCGCTTTTGATGATTTTGGCACCGCAATGGAAACCTTGCATTTAGAAAATCCTAAGCGCTCAACAATATTGAGATCATTACCTTTTTCAATGAGGACGTTCTCTCCTATAATGGCAGCATCAACCACTCCATCCTTAAGATACTGTGGTATATCGCCATTGCGCAAATAGAATACTTCTAGCGGAAAATTTCGAGCCGAAGCCTTTAATTGATCCTTTCCATTATCTATAGAAATACCTATTTCCTTTAAAATTTTCATAGAGTCGTCGTGAAGACGTCCAGATTTTTGTACCGCAATTTTTAATTTACGCATTGGTTATGATATTAATGAAAACATCTATGGGTTAAATAAAAAAACCCATTTGATATTCTCAAACGGGTTTAACTATGTGTTGCGTTTATTCAATACATCATTATCTCGCTTGATTCAAGGAAGTTAAATGATGATGGAAATGAATAAACATAAGCTCTTATTGTTTTAAACAAATTTTCAAAAAAATTAGTTACAATTCCAAGTCTTTAACAAACTTTTATTGATTTCCTAAAATAATTGGCATTCCACTATCACCTGAACCTATGACAATGATTTTACTATTATTTGATTCAGATAATTTCACAGTAGCCTCAATTCCTTTGTCCTGTAGGATTTTATCCGTTAATGAAGCACTTAAAATCCTGTTGGCGTCTGCTTTACCTTGCGCTTCAATAATCACCTTTTCGGCTTCTTTAGATGCTGTAACCAATCTAAACTCATATTCTAAGGACTCTTGCTCTTGCTTTAATTTACGCTCAATGGCATCCTTAATGGTTGGTGGCAAAGTAACGTCGCGCACCAGGACTTCGTTTAGTTGTATATATTGATTCTCTACAAGTTTTCTTGTCTCCTCAAATATTTCTTGTTGTATGGCATCTCTTTTGCTAGAATACAGTTGCTCAGGGGTATATCGTCCTACGACACTTCTGGCTGCTGAGCGAATGGCCGGTAACAACACCCTAGTTATATATTGTTCACTTTTTTCCTGGTGTAATTTACCTAAATTGTTAAAATCAGGTTGAAACCAAATAGACGCATCGAGCTTAATGTCTAATCCGTTTGATGATAAAACATTCATTTTTTCAAAAACTTCTTGCTGTCTTACTTCGTAAATATATACTTTATTCCAGGGCGCAACGATATGGAACCCCTCACCCATCGGTGGCTCGTCTATAACCACACCTTCTCCAAAGGTTTTAAACAATACGCCTGCTTCACCTGAATCTATAGTGACAGCAGATTTAGCAATTATAATAATCAAGGCAATAACGCCTATTAAAATTGGTAATCCAATCTTTGGTAATCTATCCATTTTATTTTATTTAAATTAATCCGTTATACTTTCTAATAAACCACTCAAAAAACAAGCTTAGAGCTATTATAATGAGTAGATATTTCCATTCTATCAAAGGTACAATATTTTTAGTGCTTTTTTGTATAGTTGCAAAACGATTGTCTGACAATAGGGCATTAATCAATTGATCTACTTCATTACTGTAAAACACCTGGCCTGAGCTATTGTCTGCCAATAGGTTTAGCTTGTCAATGTCTGCATTAAGAAATTGCTGTTCAACGTTGTATTCCAATACTTGAAATTCACCCGTTGCCGAAACCAATTCAAAATTGTGGCTAATAGTGAATTGGTATGTGCCAGGTTCGATACCGCTTAAATCTACCCTGTAATTACCATCACTTAAAAGCAGAGGCACCTCTTTTGCTGCACCATTATTTTTATTTCTGAGAGCAATGGATAGGGCTCCATTACTATCAAACTCGTAGTTTTTATTGAAATACTGTGCAGTTATGATCACATCATCGCTTCCGTTGTAAAAGGATTTATAATCAATATTTAGCCGATTTCTTTTTTTATTTGAACTTAAATATTGAACTATTTTATTTACGAAGTTGTCGAAATTATTAAAGCTTTCTGTATTCAAAAACGTCTGTGCACGCCATCGCCAAATATTTTCACCATTTAGTATGGCCTGTTTTGTGCCTTCAGCTTCAAAAGTTGCTAAAAGAATTTGGTTCGTATTTATACCATTAACCGACTTATATAGAATGACTTCATGTGGAATATTAATTCCAAATTCACCGAACTCTGATTTTAGTGGCGGATAATCATTGAAATCTATATCATTTATAATAAAATTACTGTAATTACTATTTAATATGGGCTGGTATTCTTCGGTCTGATTAGTTACAGCCTGCTTAAAAAAGTTCTGGGCTTTATTTAGTAAGTTCCAGTCGGTCGTTGTCCCGGTAATAGTGAATGCATTCAGTTTTTTCTTCTTAACGGTCTCTAGAATAGTATTAAAGCTACTGTTAGGTTGATACAATATAACCAATTGAAAATCATTATACTTTGAAATATATTCTTGAGGGTCTAATATACTCACCTTTCGCTGCTCGTTACTTTCAATAGCCTTTTTTATTGCTCCTAAATCTGGATGAAGCCTTTCCGCCACAATGGCAATGTTTGTCTTTTGATCAATTACCTCAACACCAAAATTCTTGGTGTTATTGACTTTATTCTGTTCATTGTCAATTGGAGTAATTTCAGCACGATATGTTCTAACTCCAACAGCTTTGGCCAAAAGCGTTGCGGAGATAATCTCCGAAGTTTTAGATTCACTGAGCTGAATCGGTTTACTAAAGACTATCTGATTACCAGACCAAATTTTTAGTTCTGTATTTACATCGTCCTTTCCGCTATAGTTAACAATAATTTCAACTGGAAATCTATTTTTTAAAAAGACATACCGGTTAACGTTTAGTTGTTTGATACTTAAATCTGCATAAAGCGTAGAATCACCCAGAATTACTGGAAAAACCGGTTGACTCATATCTTTTGAAGAATAGCTGTAATCGGCTCCATAGGTTTGGTTTCCATCGGTAACAAGTATCACCGGGGCTGTGCTATTACTATATATCTCTCCCAGCTGCTTAAACGCCTTTGAAATATTGGATTGGCCCTCATTAAACCTTAAACTATCTCCGCTGTTTAAATCTTTTCCAAAGCTATAGGAATGTAAATGAAATCGATTTTTTAGGTCCTTATTTGAAATAATCTCATTGAAGGCAGATAAGGCATTCTCTCCTTGTCCTAAATAGCTTATAGATTCAGAATTGTCTACCGCTAATACTAAATCTGGTTTCTCATTAAAATAGGTGAAGGATTGCAACTTTGGATTAATCAGTAGTAATAAAACAGCAAATATGGTTACAGCCCGCAAACCAAATAAGGCATAGCGAAGATTTGCTCTTAATTTAGATTTATATATATACTGAAACAGCGCTAATAAAAGCGCTGCTATACCAGCAATACCTATGTAAACCAATGTACTTGTTTGCATTATATTTGACGTTAACAAATTATGTTAACATTCCGCCATCTACATTTAAGGTTTGTCCCGTAATATACGCACTCATATCACTCGCTAAGAACACGCACGCGTTTGCAATATCCTCAGGTGTACCTCCTCGTTTTAAGGGAATAGCGTCACGCCATCCTTTTACAGTTTCTTCATCTAACTTTGCGGTCATTTCGGTTTCAATAAATCCTGGAGCAATTACATTACTTCTAATATTTCTAGAACCTAATTCCAAAGCTACAGATTTTGAAAATCCAATTATACCTGCTTTTGAAGCTGCATAATTGGTTTGACCCGCATTGCCCTTAACGCCTACCACAGAACTCATATTTATGATAGAACCATGACGTTGTTTGAGCATAGTGCGCTGAACCGCTTTAGTCATGTTAAATACAGACTTCAAGTTTACTTCTATCACCTTATCAAAATCCTCTTCAGACATGCGCATTAATAAGTTGTCTTTGGTAATACCGGCGTTATTAACTAAAATATCTAGGGCGCCAAAATCAGCAAGAACATCCTCTACCAATTGTTGTGCTTCTTCAAAACTGGCTGCGTTACTCTGGTATCCTTTAGCCTTTACACCTTGTGTAATAAGTTCTTTTTCTAGAGCCAAAGCCGCCTCAGCAGAAGAACTGTATGTAAAGGCAACATTAGCTCCTTGTTGGGCAAAAACCTCTGCGATGCCTTTTCCAATTCCCCTACTTGCTCCGGTGATTATTGCCGTCTTTCCTTCTAATAATTTCATACGCTTAAATTCAGTTAGTTAGTTAAAATGTTATTGAAAGATGTTATCAAAGATAGCTATTACAAATTGCAAGAAATAAAAAAACCTCACAAGATTTTGTAAGGTTTTTAACAGTTTTACTAATTGGATTAGCCTAAGACTTCAGCGACTTTCTTTCCAATTTCAGCAGGAGAATCCACAACGTGGATTCCACATGCTCTCATTATTTTTTTCTTTGCTTGGGCCGTGTCATCACTTCCTCCAACAATAGCACCTGCGTGCCCCATGGTTCTTCCAGCAGGAGCTGTTTCCCCAGCGATAAAACCAATAATAGGTTTTTTGCTTCCACTTCCTTTATACCAATTGGCCGCATCCGCTTCCAATTGCCCACCGATTTCACCAATCATAACAACAGCTTCGGTTTCAGGGTCATTAATTAAAAGCTCAACAGCCTCCTTAGTCGTTGTTCCTATAATGGGGTCTCCTCCAATTCCTATAGCCGTGGTAATACCCAAACCTTGCTTCACTACTTGGTCTGCAGCTTCATAGGTCAACGTTCCCGATTTTGAAACAATTCCGATCTTTCCTTTTTTAAAGACAAAACCTGGCATTATCCCTACCTTAGCCTCTCCTGGGGTAATAACCCCTGGACAGTTTGGACCTATTAATCGACATTGTCTGTCTTTTATATAGTCATAGGCTCTTATCATATCGGCAACTGGGATACCTTCTGTAATGGTTATGATAACCTTAATACCAGCATCAGCCGCTTCCATGATGGCGTCAGCTGCAAATGCAGGTGGAACAAAAATTATGGTTGTATCAGCCGATACCTTCTCCACAGCCTCAGCAACGGTATTAAAAACTGGCTTGTCAAGATGGGTTTGCCCACCTTTTCCTGGCGTAACACCACCTACTACGTTAGTACCGTATTCTATCATCTGTTCAGCATGAAATGTGCCTTCACTACCAGTAAAACCTTGAACAATTATCTTTGAATTCTTATTAACTAATACACTCATGAATAATGACTATTATAACGTTTAAAATCGATGCAAAAATAAGACTTTTAATATCTTTAAGTAATGGGATTTTAATCTTTTTTATTGATTGAAAAATAGATACTGGGAATCAGCGGTTCTTGAGTTTTTCCAGAATTTCAGGTATTCTCTTTATTGAAACCATCTCCTTGTATTTACTACGACTATCCTCTGCTGGTGTTCCAAAATAAGTCTTTCCACCCTCAAGAGATTTACTTATACCAGATTGTGCTAAAATAACTGCATTTTTCCCAATAGTTATACCGCTGGAAATACCAACCTGTCCCCATATCGTAACTTCGTCCTCAACCACAACACAACCTGCAATTCCCGTTTGTGAGGCAATGAGACATTTTTTACCGATCAAGGTATCATGGCCAACTTGTATCTGATTATCCAACTTACTGCCCTCTCCAACGGTTGTATCTGCCGTCACGCCCCTATCAATAGTACAGCATGCGCCAATATCCACGTTGTTCTCTATAACCACACGGCCACCAGATTGGAGCTGATCATAGCCCTCTGGTCTATTTTTATAATAAAAAGCACTTGCCCCGATAACAGTACCAGCATGTATAATAACATTATCACCAATGATACTATCGTCGTAGATACTTACATTTGAATGAATGATACAATTTTTACCAATCTTGACATTATTTCCAATAAAACAGTTAGGTTGAACAACGGTATCCTGACCTATTGTAGCACTTTCAGAAATCGTGGATTTTGAAGGTATGAATGGCTTAAAATAAGTTGTCAACTTATTGAAATCGCGGAAAGGATCATCCGAAATCAAAAGCGCTTTACCTTCCGGACATTCCACTTTTTTATTTATTAAAACAATGGTCGCCTCTGATTTTAATGCCTTATCATAATACTTCGGGTGATCAACAAAAACAACGTCCCCTGGTTCTACAACGTGTATTTCGTTCATTCCCAGTACAGGAAAGTCATGCGGACCCACATATTCAGCACTAATAAGCTTAGCTATGTCTTTGAGTTGATATGCTTTTGGGAACTTCATCTATTCTTTTATCCGTTCTTTGTAAGTGCCCTTTTCAGTTTCTACTTTAATTTTATCCCCTTCATTAATAAAAAGCGGCACGTTTACTTCAGCTCCAGTTTCAACTGTTGCTGGTTTGGTTGCATTGGTTGCGGTATTTCCCTTTACTCCAGGTTCTGTATGAGTTACTTCCAGTACCACACTTGCAGGCATTTCCACAGATAAGGGCATGTTATCTTCGGTATTAATAAGAACCGTCACCACTTCACCTTCTTTCATTAAATCTGGTCTGTCCAAGGCAGCTTCAAGCAATCTGATCTGAGTATAATCAGCTTCATTCATGAAATGATAGAATTCACCATCGTTGTATAAGTATTGAAATTTGTGGGTCTCAACCCGGACATCATCTATTTTATGCCCTGCAGAAAATGTATTGTCTATGACTTTGCCAGTGGTAACACTTTTGAGTTTGGTCCTTACAAAAGCTGGACCCTTGCCTGGTTTAACATGTAAAAATTCAATAATTTTATAGATATCATGGTTATATCTTATACATAGTCCCTTTCTAATATCTGATGTTGTTGCCATTATTTTGTTTTAAATTTAATTTGATTTGAAATAACCCTTCATGATACCACGGTGCGAATTCTTTATAAACTGAAGTACCTCGTCCCTTTCAGGTGTTGCCTCCATCTCTGCCTCAATAATTTCAGCAGCCTGCGTATTGTTATAGTTCTTTTGGTATAATATTCTATAGATGCTCTGTATCTCCCTGATTTTATCACTTGAAAATCCTCGTCTCCTTAGCCCCACAGAGTTTATACCTACATAAGACAATGGTTCCCGGGCAGCTTTAACATAAGGCGGAACATCTTTTCGCACTAAAGAACCTCCAGTAACAAAAGCATGATTCCCTATGGAACAAAATTGGTGCACAGCTGTCATTCCCGCTAGGACCACATAATCACCAACTGTAATGTGCCCAGCTAAGGTGCTGTTGTTTGAGAAAATACAATTGTTACCCACAATACAGTCATGGGCTATATGGCAATAGGCCATTATAAGGCAATTATCACCAATAACTGTTTTCATTTTATCAGAAGTTCCACGATTGATGGTGACACATTCTCGAATCGTTACATTATCACCAATTTCAACAGTAGTATCTTCATCATTAAACTTTAAATCTTGAGGAACAGCAGATATTACGGCACCGGGGAAAATATTACAATTTTTACCGATTCTGGCACCCTCCATAATTGTTACGTTACTGCCAATCCAAGTACCCTCGCCAATTTTTACGTTATTATGAATTGTAGTAAATGGTTCAATAACTACATTTTTGGCGATTTTTGCACCTGGGTGCACATATGCTAAAGGCTGGTTCATATTATTTCACTTTCGTTATTTGTGCCATGATTTCTGCTTCTGAAACTAACTTGCCATTGGCGTAGGCCCGTCCTTGCATTTGACAAATTCCACGTCTTATGGGTGATAATAAATCTAATTTAAAGATTAACGTGTCACCAGGAACAACCTGATGCTTATATCGTACATTATCTATTTTGAGTAAATACGTAAGATAATTCTCTGGGTCTGGAACTGTGCTTAACACCAATATGCCGCCTGTTTGCGCCATGGCCTCGATTTGTAGGACTCCCGGCATAACTGGTGCACCTGGAAAATGACCTACAAAAAAAGGTTCGTTCATAGTGACATTCTTTATACCAATGACGTGGTTCTCTGATAACTCCATAATTTTATCAACCAACAAAAAAGGTGGCCTATGTGGAAGCATATCCATAATTTGATTGACATCTTTAACTGGGACTGCGTGTAAATTAACCTCAGGCACATAATTACGTCTCTCATTTTTAATAATTTTAGACATCTTTTTCGCAAATTGTGTATTTACATAGTGCCCTGGCTTGTTTGCTATAACCTTTCCACGTATTCGCGTGCCGATTAAGGCTAAATCTCCTATCACATCCAAAAGCTTGTGCCTGGCTGCCTCGTTTGGATGGTGCAATGTAAGGTTGTCTAAAATACCATTAGGTTTAACGCTAATATGTTCCTTATTAAAGGCCTCCCTGAGCTTTTCCATGGTCTCTGGAGACAATTCCTTATCCACGTATACGATGGCATTATTTAGATCTCCACCCTTTATTAAACCGTGCTCCAATAGCATTTCAATTTCATGCAGGAAACTAAATGTTCTGGCATTGGCAATTTCAGTTTTGAATTCGGAAATAGAATTCATTGTGGCATTTTGGGTTCCTAAAACTTTAGTCCCAAAATCTACCATAGTTGTCACTTGGTAAGAGGTAGAAGGCATCAATATAATTTCACTACCTGATTCATCATCAGAATAAGAAATGATCTGTGTCACTTCATACTCTTCCCTTTTGGCTTCCTGTTCAACAATTACGGCTTTTTCAAGTGCTTCCACAAAGAATTTTGAAGACCCATCCATAATTGGTGGTTCAGATGCATCTAACTCTATGATAACATTATCTAAATCTAAACCTACTAAAGCCGCTAAAACATGCTCACATGTTTGAATAGTTACGCCATTTTTTTCAAGACAGGTACCTCTCTGGGTATTGGTTACGTAGTTAGCATCGGCCTCAATTTTAGGCCTGCCTTCAAGATCAACTCTTTCAAAAATAAAACCAGAGTTTTCAACACCTGGTTTAAATACTAATTTTACGTTATGTCCCGTGTGCAAGCCAACACCTTCCAATGAGACTTCTTTTTCAATGGTCTTTTGTTTTGACTCGGTTTTAATTATTGCCATCTACTTTTTTTTCAAGTTCGTTTATAGTTTTAACAATCTTAGGTAGGTTTTTAAAGTGTACATAAGATTTGTTATAATCTCCGTATGTCAGCGCTGGTGACCCTTGCAACACCTCATTGTCTTTTACGTTGCGGCCAATTCCAGACTGTGCTTGTATTTTTACATTGTTACCTATAGTGATATGCCCTACAATACCAACTTGGCCACCAATTTGACAATTTTCACCAATTTTTGTGGACCCTGCAATACCAGTTTGGGCTGCAATTACTGTATTTTTTCCGATTTCTACATTATGGGCTATTTGGATTTGGTTATCGAGTTTTACCCCTCGTCTTATTACAGTTGACCCTAAAGTAGCTCTATCTATTGTCGTACCCGCACCTATATCAACGAAATCCTCAATAATAACATTGCCTATTTGAGGTACTTTGGCATATTCACCTTTTTCATTGGGCGCAAAACCAAAACCGTCAGCACCAATGATAGCACCAGAATTTATAAAACAGTTATTTCCAACAACGCAATCGGAATAAATCTTAACTCCAGCAAAAACAATGCTATTATTCCCTATGGACACATTATCACTAATATAGGAATTAGGAAAAATCTTTACGTTATCCCCAATGGTGACATTGTCTCCTATATAAGTAAAGGCTCCTACATAGATATCATTACCTAGTTTTGCAGATTCTGAAATATAGCTTGGCTGCTCTACTCCAGATTTATTTAGTTTAATTTGATTGTAGTATTCCAGCAACTTTGTAAAAGCACCGTAAGCATCATCCACCTTTATTAAAGTAGTCTTAAGCTCATATTCAGGCACAAAATCAGCGTTTACGATAGTAACGGATGCCTCAGTAGTATATATGTAAGATTTATATTTTGGATTGGCCAAAAATGTAAGCGTCCCTTTTTTACCCTCCTCTATTTTAGCAAGCTTTGAAACTTTAATATCTGGATTACCAACAATAGTACCTTCTAATATCCCTGCGATTTGTTGTGCTGTAAATTTCAATTAATTGGATTTATTTTTTGTTGGTCTTGGCAAAAATAGAAAAAATGTATCACATATTATTTTTAGGGTAGCACATATAATATTTTGTAACCGGTTTACTTAGAGCCTTAATATTTAAATGATCCGATGCTTTTACTATGTCTTTTATCTTTCCAGACTTCAAAAGAATATTAATTCCTTGCTTTTTTAGTTTATAAGCCTGATTGGTAATCTCACCACTAAAGACAAAATATTCCGCTTCTATTTTAGAAATATTATATTTTTCGATTAAGGCGTTGACGTGTTCCTTTAGCTCCTCTGAAGGAATAGGTTTGCTCTTAAATTTAATCTTGAGCAAATCTCTATTAATGATCATATCACATAGGTTACGCAACACAAAATCGTCATGATATTGCCAAGCCTTCATCGCTGAAACAATGTCGTAGTCATCTAATTTAGAGAACACATTTAAGACACCTGTGTCAAAATGTTCGGCAGTTATCTCGTTCTTAAGAAAAAAAGCCAAGGGCTCGCTACACTTTAAGTTATCGCCAAGTTCCGCCAATTCCTTTGCTCGTTTTAAAATCCTAGTTAATAATTGCTCAGCAACTAGCCCTGTTTTATGAAGATATACTTGCCAATACATAAACCGTCTTGCAACTAGAAATTTTTCAACACTGTATATGCCTTTCTCTTCGATAACCAAATCATCATCAACTACATTGAGCATTGTGATTAAACGCTCACTATTAATGTTCCCTTCAGCAACACCTGTGTAAAAACTATCGCGTTTCAAATAGTCGGCTCTATCCATATCTAACTGCCCAGAAATAAGCTGGCACATAAACTTCCTTGGATATTCCCCTTTAAACATTGAAATAGCCAACGTTAAACTTCCGTTAAACTCTACATTCAATTTTTCCATGAACCGAATCGATATTTCTTCGTGCGAAATATTATTGACTATACTATGTTCCATAGCATGCGAAAACGGGCCATGACCAATATCGTGCAATAATATAGCTATCAGCAAAGCGTTTTCTTCATCTTCAGTAATTGCAACACCTTTAAACCGAAGCACTTGAATAGCCTTCTGCATTAAATGCATGCTACCAAGGGCGTGATGAAATCTGGTATGATGAGCTCCCGGATAGACTAAATAGGACAACCCCATTTGACTGATACGCCGAAGTCTTTGGAAATATTTATGCTCTATAAGGTCAAATATCAACGAATTTGGTATAGTAATAAAACCGTAAATTGGATCGTTAAATATTTTAAGTTTGTTATTTGACAAACGCTTATAATTTAATTAATCAGGAAGCAAATATACACCAAGCATGATAAATATTCTTTGGGTCGATGATGAAATCGATTTATTAAAACCACATATTCTTTTTTTAGAACAGAAACAGTATAAGGTCACTACCTGCCAGAGTGGTACGGAGGCCATTGAAATAATAGATGACACCAATTTTGATATTGTTTTTTTAGATGAAAACATGCCTGGGCTCACAGGTTTGGAAACATTAAATGAGATCAAGGAACGTAGAGCGAATTTACCAGTGGTAATGATCACTAAAAGTGAGGAAGAATACCTAATGGAGGAAGCCATTGGCAGTAAAATAGCCGATTATTTGATTAAGCCTGTAAATCCAAACCAAATATTGCTCAGTCTTAAGAAAAACCTAGATCATTCGCGCTTAGTGTCTGAAAAGACCACCTCTAATTACCAACAGGAATTTAGGAAAATTGCCATGAATTTAGCCATGGTAAACTCTTATGAAGAATGGGTAGACCTCTACCAAAAATTGATTTATTGGGAGCTTCAATTAGAAAACATCGAAGATATCGGGATGACCGATATATTGGAGTCACAAAAAAACGAGGCTAACCTTCAGTTCGGCAAGTTTATAGAAAAAAACTATCCCAGTTGGTTTGAACCAAATACAGACGCACCAATAATGTCCCACACGTTATTTAAGGAAAAAGTTGTACCCGAACTTAACGATAAGCAGTCCACAATAATGATAGTAATCGACAATTTAAGATACGACCAATGGAAAGCTTTTGAGCCAATTGTAAACAATTATTACAAGAAATCTTCAGAACGTGCTTTTTTCAGCATTTTACCGACTGCCACTCAGTATGCTAGAAACGCTATTTTTTCTGGTCTCATGCCATCAGATATGGAACAGCTCTATCCGCAATATTGGAAAAATGACACGGATGAAGGTGGAAAGAACCTACATGAGGATGATTTTTTACGAGAGCAGCTTAAACGTTTAGGCTTAAGTCATATAAAGCATGAGTATCACAAGATTACCAACTTAAAATCCGGAAAAAAGCTAGTAGAAAATTTTAGATCCTTAAAAGAAAATGATCTAAATGTAATCGTTTACAATTTTGTAGATATGCTATCGCACTCCAAGACAGAAATGGAAGTTGTAAAAGAGTTAGCTTCAAACGATAAAGCTTATAGGTCCTTAACCGTTAGTTGGTTCAAGAATTCACCATTATTGGAAATGATTCAACTCTCTCAGCAACTTGGCTTCAAGCTAATTTTGACCACAGATCATGGTACCATAAATGTAAAAGCCCCAACCAAGGTTATTGGGGACAGGGACACTAGCTTGAATTTAAGGTATAAAACTGGTAGAAGTCTAACATACCAAGACAAGGATGTAATGGCCGTTAAACACCCAAAAAGCATTTATCTTCCTGCCTTGACCATGAGCAGTTCCTTTATTTTTGCAAAAGGTGATTTGTTTTTGGCTTATCCTAATAACTTCAATCATTACGTGAGCTATTACAGAAACACTTATCAGCACGGTGGTGTTTCACTTGAGGAAATGATCATTCCATTTGTAGTATTGGATCCAAAATAATCCGTAAAAAGCATAAAAATCCGATGAAATGCAAGTTTCTCTAGGATTTTTAAGTATTTATACCTATCATTGTATCAGAATAAGAAAGGTTTGCTGCTATGAACACTATAGAGTTTTTATACAACCTAGAAGATATAGACGCTACAGCCCGTAATGTACTGGATAATTTAGACTGTAAAACGTTAATATTATACGGCGAAATGGGTGTTGGAAAAACAACATTTATCAGCGCTCTTTTGAGAGCTATGGACAGTACGGACGAAGCTACGAGCCCTACTTTTTCAATAGTTAATGAATATCACATACCAAATGATAAAGTTTTTCATTTTGACTTTTACAGAATAGAATCTGTAGAGGAAGCTTTTAATTTTGGTATTGAAGATTATTTGAATTCGACTCATTGGATATTTATAGAATGGCCAGACCGCGTAAAAGAGTTGATACCGGAAAACGCTCAGGCGATAAGTATTACTAGCATAGACAATAATAAAAGATCCCTCAAATTAACCATAGAGAACAAAAGTTTAACCAAAAATATGGCCATGACAGATACGAAAATTTAGATAAAATTTTCACAACATTTCATTCCTTAGATTGACCAATTACGGAAAAACCGTAACTGAACGCTGGAAATTCATCGGATTTTAACATAAGTTGATTTTTACAGGCCTTAAGTGAGCCCTAACTTTGTACTAAATTAATTAATTAAAACCCTTGAATTTATGAAAGCTAAAAAATTAGTGCTAGCAATCGCAATCTTCGGAGGTATGTTATTTACTGTACAGGCAACTAACATTATCGACTTAGATGGACAAATTACAACACAAGTTGACAAAAGAAAACTTAAGCCACCACACTGGGGCTAAGAAAGCTTACAACAAGAAAATTCTAATTGGGAGTATAGTTGCAACGTTGGTTGCAGCGACTCCCTTTTTGTTTTATTTATATGAATATGTTCCTGACACTCCAGTGTGGGATAATTTCCTGTTTACTTATAAAAGTAATTGGTACAAGAGTGCCAATGCGGGTGTTTGGGTCTTAATGATGAAAGTAATCCCTTTACTACTTTCTCTTATTTGGTTTTTTACTTGTAAGCATTGGTGGTACCATGCATTGATAGTTCCTATTGCAATGTTCACATTTCAAGTTATAGGAGCAATTAAAACAGATGTTTACATGGATGAGCTGCATATTTTATATCTGTTACCCATAATGGCAATCGTTTTCCCTTCTATCTATTTAATTAGAGCTAAAATGTTTAATAAAATTAATGATTCTGACAAAACCATGGAAGAACTCGAGGAAGAATTTATGCTTAAGCCTAAGACCTTCTGGGATAAAATGAAACAATATTTTTAAATAGAGACAACAGTAATTTTAAGATATAATTCGTAACTTCAAGTTAGATTAATAGAAGAACTATTGAAAGGTTTAAGTATCTTGCAATGGATAAACAATTAACTAACTTAAATGAGTAAATCCTTATCGCCTTTTACTAAAGCTCAATTACTTCCGCAAGAGGAAACCTTAGAAATTCTAAAACAGAAAGGTGAGTTATTTATCGGTATACCAAAAGAGACCCATTTTCAGGAAAAACGTGTATGTTTAACACCAGATGCTGTTTCAGCTTTAACCTCTAATGGCCATAGAGTTTTATTAGAGTCTGGCGCTGGAGAAGGTGCTAATTTCAAAGATAAAGATTATAGTGAAGCTGGTGCTGAGATTTCAAAGGATACTTCAAAGGTGTATTCCTGTCCTATGATTCTCAAAGTTGAACCACCATCTCTTGACGAAATTGCACATATCAACCCACAAACTATTTTAATTTCTGCTCTGCAGATTAAAACGCAAAGCAAAAGGTATTTTGAAGCCTTAGCGAAAAAGCGGATTACTGCCCTAGCCTTTGAATACATAAAAGATGACGATGGTGCATATCCCGCCGTGAGATCTTTAAGTGAAATAGCAGGAACAGCCTCAATTTTAATAGCATCTGAATTGTTGTCAAACGTAAATGGTGGTAATGGTTTAATGATGGGCAATATCAATGGTGTACCACCAACAGAAGTGGTGATTTTAGGTGCCGGTACCGTTGGTGAATTTGCAGCACGATCTGCTATTGGTCTTGGAGCTAATGTCAAAATTTTCGATAGTTCCATAACAAAACTCAGATGCGTACAGACCAGTCTAGGACGAACGGTTTACACATCAACGATGCAGCCTAAAAATTTATTGAAAGCCCTTAAGCGATGTGATGTAGCCATCGGTGCCGTAAGAGGCTCTAACCGATCCCCAATTGTTGTGACTGAAACTATGGTGGAGCACATGAAACCGGGCTCCGTAGTAATTGATGTTAGCATAGATATGGGTGGTTGCTTTGAAACGAGTGAGGTCACCACGCACGATCACCCAACATTCGATTATAACGGCGTTATCCATTATTGTGTACCAAATATTCCAGCGCGATACTCGCGGTCCGCTTCCGTATCGATAAGCAATATCTTTACACCTTACTTATTACAAATTGGAGAACATGGAGGTATAGAAAATGCATTGCGGTTCGATCGAGGCCTTAAAAATGGCCTGTACCTATACCATGGTATTTTAACCAATAAGTCAGTGGCCGACTGGTTTGGTTTAGATTATAATGATGCGAATTTATTGATTTTTTAAAGCTCCCTTTTACACCATGAAATTTACACAGCGTCTCGGTTACTATCTCGGTGGATTTGGAATAGGTTTAATTATATTAATGTTTTTTCTAAACGGCAAGAACGCCTCATGCGATTATGGACCAAATGCAAGAACCGTCAAAAATATTAGCTCTAAACCTATTATATACTCCTCTAGAGCGTCTGATTTTATAACTGCTTACCAACTTGATTCCGCAACTGTTGTGAACCTCATTAAGTACGGAAACGTAAACTTTACTAAAAGTAAAACTCATCTCGACTCGTGTAAAATCTATTACATTGAAAACAGCTATAAGAATAAGGCTCTCGAATTACAAATTCAAAATTGTGACACCATTGCTGCTATTCTTAATATAGACTACAATTCGGACGTTAATCGTTGAAAAGGTATATTTTATATAAAACATTCTAACATTTCAATAATTTACTGCACATTTGTTTTGTAAATAAAATACATCTCAATTAGATTAATACAAATCGAAAAAACATATAAATTATTATGCAAATAAACAACATTTGCTGTATTGGTGCCGGATATGTCGGTGGACCTACAATGGCAGTAATAGCCAAAAAAAACCCAAACATAAAGGTTACCATTGTAGACATAAATGAAGAGCGGATTGCAGCTTGGAATGAGAATGACGTTTCAAAATTACCAATATACGAACCGGGTTTAGCAGAAATAGTTAAGGAAACAAGAGGGAAAAACCTTTTCTTCTCTACAGAGATAGATAAAGCTATTGATGAATCCGAAATGATTTTTATATCAGTCAACACACCAACAAAAACCTATGGCAAAGGAAAGGGTATGGCTGCCGATTTAAAGTATGTAGAACTTTGTGCCCGTAATATTGCTAAAGTTGCCACGACTGATAAAATTGTTGTTGAAAAATCTACATTACCTGTAAGAACCGCTCAAGCAATAAAAAGCATACTCCATAATACAGGAGGTGATGTTAACTTTAGCATCCTGTCTAATCCAGAGTTTTTAGCAGAAGGAACGGCAATCCAAGATTTATTAAATCCTGATAGGGTTTTAATTGGTGGTGAATCTCAAGATGCTATTGAAAGTCTAGCCAATGTTTATGGAAGTTGGGTGCCACAAGACCGAATATTGAGAACTAACGTATGGTCTTCTGAGTTATCTAAATTGACGGCAAATGCTTTCTTAGCACAACGAATTTCGTCGATTAATGCCATTTCAGAACTATGTGAAAAAACAGAAGCAAATGTAGCAGAGGTATCCAAGGCCATTGGCATGGACTCTAGAATAGGACCTAAATTTCTGAATGCCTCTGTTGGCTTTGGTGGATCCTGTTTCCAGAAAGACATATTAAATCTAGTTTATATTGCTAGAAGTTATGGATTAAATGAAGTAGCCGATTATTGGGAGCAGGTCATAATTTTGAATGACCATCAAAAGCGACGGTTTTCAGATAATTTAATTAGCACATTATACAATACTGTATCTGGTAAAAAAATAGCCATGCTTGGTTGGGCATTTAAAAAAGATACTAATGACACTAGAGAATCAGCTGCAATTTATGTAGCTGATCACTTATTAAATGAGCAGGCTAATATCGCGGTTTACGACCCTAAAGTTCCATCAAAAAAAGTATATACCGACCTTAATTATTTACAGACACGTTCTGAAAATGAAAATAAAGAGTTAGTTGAAACTTTTGATAATCCGTATAATGCAGTAAAAAATGCCCATGCCATTGCCATAATGACGGAATGGGACGAATTTAAAACCTACGACTGGAAAAAGATTTATGACCTTATGAAAAAACCAGCTTTTATATTTGATGGTAGAAATATCTTGAACAAATCAGAAATGGAAAAAATTGGATTCGAATATTCGTCTATTGGACATTAAATCATAAAACACTTAGATAAAAAAGGAGAACAAAAAAACCAGATTAGCATTTTAATCTGGTTTTTTATTAAAGTAATTTCAACTTTTAGTTAACAATAATCTTTTTTACGATCTCTTTATCATTATCAATAAGTTTAAGGAAATATACACCATGCCTTAAATCTCGTACATCAACTTTTTCGATGACCGTTGCGTTATAATCCTCATTATTGATTTCTCTCTGAAGAATGAGCTTACCTGTAAAATCATACATTAACATCTCGGTGATTTCAAGAACACCCGACAATCTTATATTTGCATAGGTTGTTGCTGGATTTGGGTACACCATTACTGAAAAATCTAGAGATTCATCAGGTTGTTCTGTGCTGTCATCAGAACAACTGTCATTAATACCAACGATAACAGAATCTTCGTCATAATCCATAGCATTAAAAACCGTTACAGTATACTCTGTCGTTGCCTGTGGAGAAACTTCAATACTTTGCGTTATTTCTCCGGTACTCCAAAGATACTCATCACCACCAGAAGCTGTTAATATCGCCGATTCATCCAAACAAATAAGTACGTCTTCACCTGCATCAGCTACCACTGGTTGATACACGTTTACTGTAACCTGTTTTTCGTCATAACAATCATTAACATATCCCCTAACTTCATATGTCGTTGTTTCAGAAGGGCTTACAGCTATATTGGGTTGGGTGGCACCATTACTCCATTGATAATTGTTTGCACCTGACGCTGAAAGGGTAATGAAGTCACCATTTAAAATATCAACAGTATCCCCATTAGCAATGACTACATCGGGGTTTGGGTCCACAAAAACAGTCACAGATGCTGTATCTTCTTGATTGCCTTGGGTTACGGTAACGGTATAA
Source organism: Winogradskyella aurantia (assembly GCF_002266855.1). GTDB lineage: Bacteria > Bacteroidota > Bacteroidia > Flavobacteriales > Flavobacteriaceae > Winogradskyella > Winogradskyella aurantia. Next base: position 141,419 of record NZ_NGJN01000004.1, read on the forward strand.
GTTGAGGTGGACACAGGACTTACATATATAGTCTGAGTAGTTTCTCCTGTATTCCACAAATAAGTATCACCTGGCCCAGCCGTTAACTCTACTTCATAATTGTCGTCTTGACAAACCCTTTGATTATCTCCCGCCGTAGCTTGAAATAGTTCTTCAACATTTACGGTAACTTCTGCTTCTGCTTCACAGCCATTGCTTGCACCAGTGACCGTATAAATTGTTGTTTGGGTTGGACTAACGGTAATCGATTGTGTTGTTTCTCCTGTGCTCCAAAGGTAACTGTCAGCGCCTTCTGCAACTAGTACCGTTGATTCGCCTTCAATAATGGAAACAGAGTCACTTATGGTAATGACGGGAGTTTCATTTACAGTAACAGTAACGCTGTCTGAATCTGAATTTCCAAAATTATCTGATACCGTTACTGTATAAGTTGTTGTTTGAGCCGGACTTACCGTAATAGAGGCCACTTGCTCACCAGAATCCCACGAATAGTTTGTTCCACCAGTTGCTGTTAAATTGACACTTTCCCCAGAGCATATCGTAACGTTAGCGCCTGCATTAGCAATCACTTCTGGAATCACAGTCACAACAACTTCTGCGGTAGCCTCACAATTACCATTAGATCCTGTAACAGTATAGGTTGTTGTTTGAGTTGGGCTTACAATAATAGTATCACTAGTATAACCGGTATTCCAAAAGAACGATGGTGCACCATTAGCCGTAAGCGTAGTGCTTTCTCCTTCCATAATAATAACATCATCACTAACAGTTACTATAGGAGTCTCATTTACGGTAACGGTAACCTCATCCATATCTGTGCCACCCAAAGCATCCGTAACGGTGACTGTATAAGTTGTTGTTTGGGTTGGACTGACGTCTATAGAGGCCTCTGTTTGTCCAGAATCCCAATTATAGGAAATACCTCCTGTAGCATTTAACGTTACAGTCTCACCAGAACAGATAGTAACATCTTCTCCTGCATAAGCATTTGTTGGTGGCAATACTGTGACCAAAACTTCTGCAGTTGTTTCACAACCATTAGCAAAGCCTGTAACACTGTAAGTTGTAGTTACTTCTGGGCTAACCGTTATGGATTCCGTTGATTCACCTGTATTCCATACATAGGTTTCTGCACCACTCACTGTCAATGTGGTTGAGTCTCCAATATAGATATAGGTATCATCAGTAATTGAAATCTCTGGAGATGGCATTACAGAAATTAACACAGCATCTGTGCTGGAACACTCATTGGATATGGCTTCTACAGTATATATTGTTTCTGAATCTGGGCTCACGGTAATAGAAGCGGTAGTCTCCCCTGTGCTCCAGAGATATGTTGTTCCGCCCGAAGCAGTTAAAGTTATACTTTCCCCTTGGCAAATCGTTTCATCATTACCCGCATTGGCGACAGGAACCGGATTAACAGTAACCACGACATCATCAGTTACCTCCTCACCTACATCATTTGAGACCGTCACAGTATAGGTTGATGATTCAGTTGGACTAACTTCAATTTCTGGAGTAGCATCTCCAGTACTCCAAAGATAAGTTGTGCCATTATTAGAAGTAGCAGTTAATGTTATCGATTCCCCTTCACAAATCGTTTGGTCATCACCTGCGCTCGCCTGGAGCGCTTCAGGAAAAACCGTTATTTCGGTTGATGCTGTGAGTCCACCATCATTGGTGGTAAAGGTTATGGTAACTTCTCCTTCTGAGACTGCAGTAACGACACCATTGGAGTCTACTGTGGCAATGGCTTCATCACTTGAGCTCCACACACCTGTTTGATTTGTAGCATCATCTGGGCTGATGGTTACTGTTAATGTTAGGGTTTCCGGGACTTGTAATTCTGCCGTGCTCGGCGTAACTGCAACACCTTCTACACCTATTGCTGTAACATCAACATCTACCTGATTTAAATATTCTTCCAACCAAGTATACCCGCTAGGGGCAATATCGTTATGGTCTTGTCCTTCTGGAACGTTGGCTTGAAACCAAACTTCAGGGATATGTGGGTTGGTAATGTAAAAATTAGCGGGTCTTGTTTCACTTGGCATTATGATTTGAGTCGCTAAATTTTGGTATTCACTCGAACTTATATAACCTCCTCCAGAATCATTATCAGCTAACTCTATTAATCTAATATCAATATCATCTCTAAAAAACTGTACATTTCCATTGTTATCAATATATTCACAAGCACCTACTTTTGGAAATAGTTCTGTTTTTAAATCCTGAGCACTTAAAATAGCTGGATCAACACCTTGTAGTGGTAATCTATTAGAAACAAACCATTCAGACTTAACAGGCTCTGTACTTGTAGCAAATGGAAACCAAGCCGATTCAGGCTGTGCGGGGTAATTTATAGGTCGATGTTGAGCTTCAATGAAATTATCTTCATCCCAAATTTGTGGGTTCATTGTTGCATTTGTCCATGTTGCAAAAATTGCTTTATCATCTCTTTCTCCAACTCCTGTAACTCCTCCGCCTTGATAATAGTTACCAATAAGGTTTAAATTAAAATCATATGCATCCATTCTAATAGTTCTGGCTTGCCAATTATTGTGAAAATTATTTATCACATCTAAATCCATAGCTCCTCCTCCCTTTGGATGTCTCCAACCTACATTTGAGGTTACATTTCTTAAAATAGATGAATTTCCAAATTCTACAGCTTCAGAATTACCAACTAACATTGCTTGTTGACTTTCTCCAAATAAGCAATTTTGAATTGTAATCTTTTCAGCATATTCGCCTGGTCCAGATGTACCAATACCAACACCTTTGCTTCTAGCGTAAGCAAAAGAACATCTATCTACTATTACATTTGAAGCTCCACGAAAACCTAAGCACGATGTATTAAGACTTCCATTAGGCTCTGCTGCTAAATATCCATTTCTGAATCGTATTCCTCTCCAAATCATATTTTCAGTTCCTTCACCAGATCTTATTGCCGCACCTATTATAGTTATACCACCATTTGGAGCAGAAAAACCATTTACTGTTAAGTTACTTCTATCTGAATCACTACTACTTATGTATATTTGGCTTTGTAAGTCAATAACACCACTTATATCAAAAATAACTGTTCTAGTACCAGGTGTTAAGAGCGCTTCTCTTAAACTTCCAGCACCGCTATCGTTGAGGTTAGTTACGTGTATAACTGCACCACCTCTACCACCTGTTGTATTAGCTCCTGCACCATAAGCTGTTGGGAAAGCTAATTGTTGTGAGTTTATAACATTGTGAAAGACAATTATAATAAGGAGACTATTTATTAATTTAATAATAGTGTCTCTCAGTGTAGGAATCATATTCATGGGGGCTAAAATTTACTATTAATTTGGGGCTATTCATTTATAGTTAGGCGTAAAGTAAAAAATATAAATATAAAAAGGCGTTAAAAATCAATATTATTCGACAAAACGTTATTTATTTGTAAGAATTCATTTTGTTTATGTCTTAAAAACATATTTTATGTTTCCTGATTTTGATTAGACGTCAGAAAACATCCGGTGAATTGCACAATAATCTGATGTAATTACGGATAAAACTTAAAAATGGATTTTTAAATCTAAAAATTTAACTTATTTTAACTTATAGTAAAATATTATTTGATTGTTAAAGGATATTTACATTCTCTACAACTTATTGGCCTAAATATTTCGTAATGCTTGAGCAATGAGGTTTAAAAGCAAAAGATGCCTTTAATCGTAAAAAACTATTAATTATCCTTAATTTTATTTTACTTAAAAAAAAAGCTCAATATTCGTACAACATATTATTATAGCTCCTAATAAATTGAATACTGTGTTTATAAATGAAGAAGTGACATATCCTTTTATTTTTTGTTTTGACACTTAACATAGGAATATTTTAATAACTATTGACTTTTCCATTAAACCCAAATCCTAGAAATGAATACTTTAATATCTATTATTGTTCCAGTTTATAATGTCGATGAGTACTTAGAACGATGTATAGAATCCTTAATTAATCAGACTTATCATAATCTTGAAATTTTATTAATTGACGATGGATCTACGGACAGTAGTGGCTCGATTTGTGATGAATATGCCTTAAGAGATTACCGAATAAAAGCTTATCATATTGAGAATGGAGGGTCCAGTATAGCTAGAAATTTTGGACTTAAAGAATGTACAGGTGAATATATTGGATTTGTGGATAGTGATGATTGGATAAAACCTAATATGTTTAGTGAACTTATTAAATTTGCCGAATCAAATCATTTAAAAGTAGTTGAAACAAACTCAGTAGAATCTCATTTAACTGAAGCAAATAGAAATGATTGCGAGACCATTATTTCTAAAGTCGAAGATAAGAATTCGGCCTTAAAAAGAATAATAAAGCATAAAAGATTTGCAGTTTGGAGACGAATTTACCATCATTCTCTATTAAAAAATCGCTTTTTTATTGAAGGCATCTTACACCAAGATGTATACTACACCATAGATCTCCTAAATGAAATTTCTTGCTTAGGCTATTTTGAAAACTCATTTTATGTCTATAATGTTCAAAATCCAACAAGTGTTATTAGAAGTCCCTATTCTATAAAAAAATTAAACTCTATCAATGCAGGAAATTATGTTGTTGAAAACACCACTCAATACAATGAAGAGGTACAAGATTTGGCTAAACAATACTTGTTTCAGTTTTTAACGTACCATTATGATTCTTTATATTTAAATACTGAGTTAGATAAAGATAAGACTCATCGAAAAAATATTCGGAAAACCATCAAAAAATATCATGATATGAATAATTTTCATTTTTATGCTTATACTATTCTTATCCTACCTCCAATATTTTATAAAATATTTCTTTTAACAAATAAAAAGAGAATAGAAATACAGTCTCAAATTTATCAAATTCTAAAAAATGTCTAGAGTAAGTCATGCAATAAAAAACATGAAGTTTAGCATGTTTTTTTATGCTGTTTTTTTGGTTCTCCAATTTGTGTCTAGAAAATTATTTTTAAACAATTTGGGGGATGAATTTATGGGACTTTCAGGGACTTTGAGAAGCTTTTTAAGCTTTTTAAATCTGGCTGAGTTAGGCATTGGAGCCGCAGTTGGGTTTAGTTTGTACAAGCCCATTTTTAATAAAGAACATGGACGCATTAATGAATTAATCAGTTTATTTGGTCACTTATATAAAAAAATTGGTTTAATTATTTTAATTGGTGGTCTCGTACTTTCCTTCTTTTTTCCGTTAATTTTCGACTCTTTAGATTCCTCATTAGTTGTTGTTTATTACACCTACTACACGTTTCTATTTGGAATGTGTTTAAACTTTTTCTTTAATTATCATATTATATTACTTCAGGCTGATCAAAAAGATTATGTCGTTACTTCCACTACACAATCTCTTAATCTAATAAAAATAATTATTCAATGTGTTGTCGTCTATTATTATCAAAGTGTGTATGGTTGGATTACCCTAGAATTAATCTTTTATATAGCTAATAGTTATTTTTTAAGGTCCAAAGTCAAACATATTTATTCATGGTTGACTATTAATCAAAAAACTACAAATTCAATATTAAAAACCAATCCAGAAATCATAAAAAAAGTAAAGCAAATATCCGTTCATAAGTTAGGAGCGTTTGTTACTGGTGGAACTGACCAAATATTAATTTTTGCTTTTATAAGTGTTGAAAGTGTTGCATTTTTTGGTAATTATCAGTTGGTATTTAACAGACTTATACAGCTTGTAAATACAGCATTCGCTGGCACTGCCGCTGGCATAGGTAATCTCGTAGCAGAGAATAATAAAGAGAATATTAAGAAGGTATTTTGGGAAATGATGGCACTCCGGTTTTACATTGGTGGTGTTGCTGTAATCGTTTTGTACTTTATAACAGAACCTTTTATTATAGTTTGGCTTGGTGATAAGTATCTCCTAGGTGATTATGTCTTACTCCTATTTCTCATCAACATGTTCATCATGCAAATAAGAATTCCTGTAGATCACTTTAAGGATGCCTATGGATTATATCAAGACGTATGGGCGCCAGTTATTCAAAGTATAATTAATCTAGGAATGTCAATAATTTTATTGCATTATTTTGATCTTGCTGGAATTTTAATGGGAACAACCATTGCATTTTCAATAGTGATTTTAATATGGCGTCCCTATTTTTTATATAAATACGGCTTTAAGAGTCCTATGATGCACTATTGGAAGGAGTTTATGGTGTTGGTAATAGCATCTGTGATTCCTTTTATAATTTGCAACCAAATTCAAGAATACATCATACTGGAACAAATTTCTTTTTTTAGTTTGGTGTATTATTCTGTAAAAATTTTAGCACTTGTTCTGATTGTATACACCCCTATAATCTACATATCGAGTATAGGATTCAGAAATGTATCTAAAAGACTCTTAGGACTCATAAAACTTAAAATATGAAAATAGATTTTATTGTATCTTCTTTAGGAGGTGGTGGTGCAGAACGTGTAGTTGCATTAATGGTCAATAGTCTTGCTAAAAATAAGGCCAATGAGATTTCAGTTATAACTTGGTTTGGAGTTAAAGACAAGTATGAGCTTAATCCGTCTATAAAACGTGTGGTTTTAAATCAAAACCGCGGTATACCAAGTCATACATTAAGAAGCATTTTTAACTTATTTAAATATTATAGAAGTAAAGAAAAGAGACCTGACATTATAGTTTCATTGATAACTTTAACAAATTTGATAGCAATATTAGTAGCAAAATTTTACCAAATTAGAATAATTGCTCAAGAACATAATTCTCATTTGAGATATATGAAAGGTCGTGAATGGATTTCAAAATTCACCAAAAAATACGTCTATAAAAGAGCAGACGTTTTAACCGTATTAACGGTTTTTGATATTGAATATTACAAAAAATACGGAGTTAATGTTCGTGTGATGCCTAATCCTTGTAGTTTTAAGTCTCTAACGGAAAACATGCATAATAGAGATAAAACTATTTTAGCCGTTGGTAATTTAAACCGCTATCATCATAAAGGATTTGATAACTTAATAAATTTAATTGCGCCTATTTTACAAAATAATCTCGATTGGAACCTAAAAATAGCAGGTGCGGGTAATGATGGTATGAGGTACTTAAACAATTTAGTTGATAAACATAATCTGAATAGTCAAATTGTGTTTACGGGATTTGTAAATAACATCTCGGATTTAATGTATCAATCTTCTATATTTATTCTCTCTTCACGATTTGAAGGCTTACCTATGGTTCTTTTAGAAGCGATGTCTCAAGGAATGACATGTATATCATTTGATTGCAAAACAGGGCCGTCAGATATAATTAAAGATAATGTTAACGGATTATTGATAAAAGATCAAGATTTAAAGGAAATGCAACTTGGTCTAAATAAACTTATAAAAAACGAACAATTAAGAAAACGACTTTCATCAAATGCTATAAAATCAATTGAAAATTTTGATATCGAAGTCATTACTGAACAATATGAATCATTATTTAATGAAATAATTGAATATTAAATGAATAAATTAATAGTTTCAATTTGTTTTTATGTCCCATTGGTCATTAGTTGCTTGAACCTTCAGGCGATGGTGTCTAAATTTATAGCACCTAGTTTGGCCCAACTTATTGCTTACTTGAATCTTACTCTGATTGTAACAGGTTTAATTTTATTTCGAAACAATGTTAAGACTATATCGAAAACAGCGAGACTATGGTTTGTATTTTATATTTTGTACTATAGCTTCGGATTATTAGCGTCAGGAGTTTCCGGTTTTCAAACATCTATAATAGCGACTCTTGTTCCTGTCATTTTTTTTACTGGATTCTTTTTTTTATTAAGTAACCGAAAGGAGTTCCTAACTTATTTCAAAGTTATTACAATTTGTTTTGTAATATCATCTTTTATCACCATTCTCTTTGTTAAATTTAATATTAATATGAAAACTGCAGAGGTACACAATTGGGCCTTAGACCGTGCTGGTGGAGTAACTGGGGATGCTAATGCTGCTGCCCATACTAGCATTTTTGCATTTATTTTCTTTAACCAATTTTTTCAACCAACTCAACTTTTGAATAAGGTTCTTAAATTTATAGTTTTATCACTTATTTTTTATAGTTTGATACTAACCTTCTCAACAACGGGTCTATTTACATTCACTATTGTATTTTTTCTCATTAATTATAAGTTTTTCAGTGGGATTCGCATCATCTTATTTGCTTCAGCTATACCTTTATTTTACATTGGAATTTTTACTATTCAGTCCCAAGCTCAAAATTTAAGCTTATCTGAGGCTCAAATAAATAAGGTAAATAATTTAGTTAATGTTTTGACATTGAATTTTGATGAAGTAGATAATTCAGGCCGTGGCGAGCTTCTAGAAAATATAACCTACTATCTTTATAAAAATCCCATAATGGGTAATGGTGTTGACTTTTCTGTATTTATGCGTGCTCATAATACCTATGTTGGAATTTGGGTGGATGCAGGAATATTTACCTTCCTATTTTTTCTATTTATTTTATTCTTTTATTTTTTAAAAACTTGGACTTTAAATCCACAGCTTCGCTTTTTTGCCATGTCTATTCTACTAGTATTATATATATTTATGATTAGTCTTCAAAGTGTGATTAACCAACCATATCTTATTGTTTTATTTGCTTTTTTGGGATATTTAATTGATTTTAAAAAATTAAACAAAGAAGCTTCTGATACTGTAAAGTAATAATCGTTCAGTTATGAATAATATCACTCCTTCAAAGAAATTTAAAAAGATACTTTTAATCGTAGTACTCGGTGCTCTATTAATTAGTGTTTTATTAGGCTACAATAAAATATCCAAAATAGCCGTCGATGGTTGGTCACAACATATTGAAGTTTATAAAAATTCGGATAAAATTGATAAAAAGTTAAAAGAAATATTTCTAGATAAAAAACGGTTTTCAACATCTTACCGCTATAACTATTTATTTAAGTATTTCGCTTACGGTAATTTTAAATACCGTTCGGGAGAGGGTGCATTAGTTTTGTACCCAGGTGAGATTAGCTCTAGAGGTAGAACAATTAATGGATTGGAAAGCTTTGCTCGATTTTTCCCTTTAGCCGCATCTTGGTTAAGCTCAAATAGAGCAGTTATAATAACTGTGCACAATGAAGACATCAATCTTCCTCAAATTTTAATGAAAGGGTTAATAAATGGAACTAACCCAAAAAATCTTGAATATTGGGGTGACGTAGAAGATAAAGACCAGCGTATAGTTGAAGCAGCAGATATTGCCCTAGCTTTGTGGATTTCAAGAGATTATATTTGGAATAATTTCAAAGCTTCAGAAAAAGATCAAATTGCAAATTGGTTGAATCAGTGTATAAACAAAGAAATTGTAGATAACAATTGGAATCTTTTTCCAATTACAATTGTAAAAGCACTTCAGGCCTTGGGCTATTCTGATGAGGTAAATATCAATTATGTAAAAGAATTATATAATAACTATAAAAATAAGCATTATCTTGGGGAAGGTTGGTTTGACGATCCCCCAAAAGGTGTTGATTTTTATAACGCTTGGTCCATCCATTACAGTTTATTTTGGTTAGATCAAATTGACCCTACCTTCGATCATGATTTTATTAGGAAAAGTCATTCTGAGTTTGTACAATTCTATAAATACCTTTTTAGCACAGAGGGCTTTCCGATTATGGGAAGAAGTGTTTGTTACCGATTAGCTGCACCTGCACCAATAGTTTCATCAGCCTTAATAGCTCCTAAGGAAATTTCAACAGGTTTAGCTCTAAGAACATTAGATGTCACTTGGATGCATTTTGTTGAAAATAATGCGGTTCAAAATGGAAAACTCACACAAGGTTACTATGAAGACGACCTTAGACTTTTAGATGGATATAGTGGAGCCGGAAGTTGTCTATGGTCTTTAAGATCTTTAATCGTAGCGTTTTATATAGATGGACTTCTCCCCCTTATGGATGCAGAAGAGGAAGCTTTACCAGTAGAACTGTCGAGTTTTTCAGTTACAAATAGCACATTAAATTGGACTCTTAAAGGAAATCAGACTAATCAAGAAATAATTTTACTAATTAATAAAAATATCAATAATTCTCATTACGGCTTGAAAGACTATAATTTCATCAATAGGTCAAAGGAGTTTATTTTAAAGAAACCTTTTAGACCCAATAATGAGGATGCACTTTATAAAAATTATCAATATTCTAACAAGAACTCCATAATAGGCAAAAAATAAGTTTTTAAAATCTAAAATGGTGGATTTACATAATGTTAAAAATGTTTCATTAACACGGTGAACAATGGAAAAATTTAAAAAACCAATAATTTTTATTGGTACCGGTAGATCAGGAACCACTATTATTTCTGAGATTATTAATCGACACCCTCATTTAGCTTTCCCTAGCAATTATCAAGATATGAAACCTTCAAATAGAAAAATAAATCTTGTGAGATCACTATTTGATAATTCATTATGGAGGGTTTATGGTCAAAAACCACAATTAAATAAAATGTCAATTATTAACAAATACACATTTAGACCATCTGAAGCCTATAATATGTGGGAATATTTAACGGGTGCTAAATTAGATTTCTCGAGGGGGTTTCTTACAAATGAAACGGTTAGTGATGAGAGACTAAACTTTATTCGATCGTACTTTAACGATATGGTGAAATATCAAAATAGAAAGCGATTGTCCGTAAAGGTTACCGGTCCTTCAAGAATTCCCTTCTTTTTAAAATTATTTCCAGATGCCATTTTTATTCACTTAAAGAGAGACTTAGTTCCAACAATTAATTCATTTCTTAAGGTAGAATTTTGGAATAGCAGAGGTGCTAAACAGTTGTGGTGGCAGGGTGTTTACAATGAAGAAGAGAAGGAATGGGCTATGAATAATTCTAATGCTCCGTCATTAATGACGGCTTTTCAACTAAAAAAAATAATACAAATAACTGAATTAGAGCTGGAGCAATACAAACCAAAAATTCTTGAAACATCATATGAAGATTTTGTTATGAGTCCTAAAAACGAATTACGTCGTATTTTGAGTTTTGCTGAACTTCCTGACATGAATCTCGATGAGCATCTGAAAAAAGTAAAAATTTTTAATAGAAATAAGAAACACACAGATTATTTTGATAAAAATCAATTAGAAAAAATTTATCAAATTATAAATCAATAAATGCAAATAAATTACAGAATCATTAATAAAAAGTAACGACAGAATGCATTTAAAAGTAATTAATTAATGGTTTACAGATTAACTTTGATTTTTTATATAAAATAAAACATCTTTACCAAAACTTGAATGTCCCAAATAAAAAATATCTCTAAATTTTATGTAAGAGCTATCGCCAATGTTATCTACACTAATTTTTTCTTAAGTGTAATATAACCATGTAAAATGTAGCCTTTAAAATTCCACTTTAAGATAATTATGAAAACAAAAAAAATCAACATCACATTTGTACTACCCAATCTACTACCAGGAGGTGCGGAGCGTGTTTTCTCATTTATTGCTCAAAACATAGATTCAAAAAAATTTAATGCAACTTTATTGATTATTGGTCACTCTAAAGATGCCGCTTATGATGTGAAAGATATCAATCTTGTATTTTTAGAGAAAACGAGGGTTAAAGATGGAATACCCGCATTATTCCGATATATTAGTGAACACAAACCTAATATTTTGTTGAGTGCTGCAGGTCACCTTAATACAGTTGTTGCCTATATGTCGTTATTCTTTCCTAAAACAAAGTTTATTTCCAGGGAAGTAACAGTTCTTAGTTTAGATGCTGCATTCTTTACGACAAAGAAAAAAAAACTTAATCTACTAGGTATATTAGGTAAAAATAGATTTAATTTTTTTGATAAAATCATATGTCAATCCAAAGACATGCAAGATGATATTCATGAGAACTACAATATTGATATTCATAAGATTACAGTAATCAATAACCCTATTACTGACGGTTTTAAACTAAAGGAACAAAAAACTAAAAATAATCCCGTTCAATATATCACCGTAGGACGTTTGAGTAAAGAAAAAGGTTATGAAAGAATCTTAAAACTCTTATGTAAACTCAATTTTCCATTTCATTACACCATCATTGGTCATGGCCCAGAAAAAGAAAAACTGTTTGCGTTAATAGAAAGTTACGGTTTAAGGGATAAAATCACACACATTGAATTCACGAAGAATGTTGCTGAGTATTTAGAAAAATGTGATTTTTTTCTTCAAGGATCCTATTTCGAAGGATTCCCTAATTGTTTAATAGAGTCTTGTGCCGTTGGCACACCTGTTTTGGCCTTTACAGCACCAGGAGGGACAAAAGAAATAATTAAAAATGGAGTTAATGGTTATTTGGTTGATAATGAGGAAGCATATTTTGAAAAATTATCAGAGAATCGCTTGTGGAATCCAATAGCAGTAAGAGAATCTGTATACAAAAAGTTTAATAAAAATTATATTATTAAACAATATGAGGATTTATTTATAGATATATTAAAATAATTAATAGAATCATGAAATTAGGGATATTTATGTACTCGTTAGCTGGTGGGGGTGCAGAAAGACAGGCTTCTTACATACTTGATTATTGCGTGAAAAATAACATCGATGTTCACCTAATTTTAATGAACAATACCATTAAATACGAATTACCAGAAGGATTACCTATTCATTACATTGAAAAATCCAAGCATGATGAAAATGGTATTATTAAAGCATTAAAAATACCATTACTTGCTCATAAATATTCAAAATTAGTTAAGCAACTGCAACTCACCCATAGCGTTAGCCTACTAACGAGACCCAACTTTATAAATGTTATTGCTGGTAAAATAACAAGTTACAATTTTAAGATAATTATCAATGAGTTAGCCTATCCTTCGCTCCAATATAGTTACAAAGGCTTTCAGTCCACTTTTAACAAATTACTTATAAAATTATTATATAAAAAGTCAGATTTGGTTATCAGTAATTCTGAAGGTAATGCTTCAGACCTCATTGCCAATTTTAATGTACCTAAACAGATTATGAATGTAGTCCACAACCCTATAGATTTGGATAAAATTAAAAAAATAAACCCTGTAGAGTCGTTTTTTGATAATAATACATTCAATATAATTACACTCGGACGCTTAGATGTTGGAAAAAACCACATTATGCTTATAGAAGCAATTCATAAAGTCAACAATCCATTAGTGAGATTATATATTTTTGGTGATGGAGTTATGCAAAAAGAACTGATGCTGCTTATTAAAAAACTAAATTTAGGCACTCACGTTTTTCTTGTGGGTTTCGACCCAAATCCTTATAAATACCTTAAAGCGTCAGATTTGTTCATTTTTGGCTCTAACCATGAGGGGTTTCCGAATGTTATATTAGAAGCCATGTCATGTGGTCTACCTATACTAACTACTAATTGTCAATCTGGTCCTAGTGAGATTATGGAACTAAATATTGCTAAAAATGATTTAATGATTACGGATTATGGCATTTTGGTGCCAATAAAAAATTCAGACCTTATGGCTAAGGGTATTCGTTATTTTATCGATAACAAAAAATATATGAAATTTTGCAAAAAAAATGGCCAAAGCCGAATCAAAGATTTTGAAAAAGAAAGTATTCTGAGAGCATACGTTAATCTAATAAGAACCATATAATTCTATTTCATATAAATGAATTAAACTATGTGCGGAATAAATGGAATTATAGAAAGGTCAAAAGCGGCTACTAGGAACCAACTTAATGAGGTTTTAAATCAAATGAATAACCTTATTATACATAGAGGACCAGATGAAGACGGCATATTTTCAGAACAAAATGGGTCATTTTCAATTGGAATGGCCATGCGTCGTCTATCGATTATAGATTTATCTTCTGGGAAACAGCCTATTTTCTCTGATGATAAGCAGATTGTCATAGTATTTAATGGTGAGATCTATAACTACAGAATTTTAAAATCTAAATTAGAAGCTGAGGGTGCAGTCTTTAATACCACTAGTGATACTGAGGTTATTTTGAAAGCCTACGAAAAATATGGTATTGAATCATTTAAATGGCTAGATGGTATGTACGGCTTCAGCATCTATGACAAGCATAAAAACAAATTATTCATTGCACGCGACTTTTTTGGTGAAAAGCCTTTGTATTACATGCAAAACGCCGAGACATTTATTTGGGCTTCAGAATTAAAGTCTATCGTAAATACTATAAATTTTAGACCAACTATTTCAAAAAAGGGATTGAACCTATATTTTAGATTGACCTATATACCAGCACCTTATACCATTTATGAGGGTATTAAAAAATTAAAAGCAAACCATTATATAGACTATGATTTAAGCTCTCACGAAACTGCTATTCATAAAATAAATGAAGAGCCTAAACCAAAAGTTCAAGATATATCCTTTGAAGATGCTAAAGCCAAAACAAAACAATTGGTTTACAATAGTGTAAATAGCAGATCTATTGCAGATGTAGGTTTGGGAACATTTTTGTCTGGTGGTGTAGATTCCTCAATCATTTCACTATGTCTTTCGCAAACAACAGAAAAGAAAATCGATACCTTTTCTATAGGTTTTAAAAAGGCTTCCTATGATGAAACTGATAAGTCTAGGGTCGTTGCTAAGATGATAGATAGTAACCATCACGAATTTATAATTGATGAAGAAGACCTTAAAAACAATATCCATGATATTTTAGTTAATTTTGACGAGCCCTTTTCAGATACAGCTGCATTACCTACGCACCTACTTTCTGAAAAAACACGAGAACACGTAACCGTTGCCCTAACTGGTGATGGTGGAGATGAGGTCTTTGGAGGTTACAACAAGTATTATATTGGTAAAATGAACAAGAAATACACAACTGTTGTGCCCAAAGGCTTACATAAAACCATTTTAAGTTTAAGTAATAAATACCTAATCAATAAAGACGATTCGCGCGGTAGAAAGTTTCAAATCAATAAACTCCTCAATGCCATAAGCTACAATGGTGATTTTTATTGGGATATTATTTCTCTAGCAAATACAAACGAGCAACTAAAGGAAATTATTTCTCAAGACTACTTAGAGGACAACTTGTTTCAAGACTATAAAGACGTTCTTGGTAATAGAAAAATAGAAAGTTTAACTGACTTTAGGCTAGTTGATAAAATTCTAAGCTTAGAAGGCGGCATGCTGGCCAAAGTGGACCGGACTAGCATGATGACCTCTTTAGAATGTAGGGCGCCATTCTTAAACAAAGATATCTGGGAATTTACAAACACCCTTCCAGAAAGCTATTTAATGAATGGCTGGAATAAAAAGTACATCCTTAAAGAAGCATTTAGAAGTCAATTCCCAGATGAATTTTTAGAAAAAAGTAAAAGCGGCTTCGGTTCGCCAACGGGTGACTGGTTAAGACAAAGCCTAAGAAAGGAATTAGAGAGTTATATCGAACCTGAACTTCTTAAACAACAGGGAATATTTAAGATAGATGTGATAACAAAACTAGTGAGAGATCATTTGGATAATAAAAAGGACAGTACGTTTAGAGTTTGGTCTTACTATTGTTTCCAAAAATGGTACAAATTCAATTACCTAAAAAAAGAGTCCTAATACCATGAAGGAAAAAAGAATTCTACTTATCGCATCTCAAGCAGGTTCTCTGATTAGGTTCAGGGGAGATTTCATTAAGAGTCTTGTTGATACTGGTTATATGGTCTTTACGGCTGCACCAAGCTATCCGGATAAAATTTATAATCAAATTAGTGATATAGGTGCAACCCCTATTGAATTTAATCTTCAACGCACGGGATTAAATCCTTTCAAGGATTTTAAATCCATTAAGCAATTGAAATCGATAATAACAGAAAATAAAATTGATTTGGTTTTTCCTTATACAGTAAAGCCAGTAATTTATGGCTCAATGGCTGCTAATATGTGCAAAGTTCCGGTAATCTCATTAATAACGGGTTTAGGATATGCCTTTACGGGCTTAACATGGAAAGCCCGTATTCTTCAACGCTTGAACGAAACGCTATATAAATTTTCTATTAGAAAAAACAAAGTCATTGTTTTTCAAAATAAAGATGATTATCAACTATTCCTAGACCGAAAGGTGATTTCTGAGAATCAAGATGTTGATTTTGTTAGTGGATCGGGGGTGAATCTCAATCAATTCAATTTCAAGGAAAAGACTGTTACGGACAAAGTGCGTTTTTTGCTTGTAGCACGTTTGATTAAAGAAAAGGGAATAGCTTTATATATGGAAGCTGCTAAAATACTTAAAGGAAAATATCCAAAAACAGAATTTCATTTAATCGGTGCGCCAGAAACATCACCTTCAGCAATAAATGAGATCGAAATAAAGGACTTACACAATAAAGGAGTTATCATATTTCATGGCGTACAACTAAATATTGAAGAACATTTAAACAGAACAGACGTTTTTATATTACCTAGCTACTACAGGGAAGGCTTACCAAGAACAACGCTCGAGGCTTGTGCTTGCGGCAATCCTATTATTACCACAGATTCTGTTGGATGTAGAGAATCCGTTAAAGAAGGGGTTAATGGTTTTTTGATTGAACCTCAGAACTTAGAGGCTCTAGTCAAATCTATGGAATACTTTATTACTAATCCTGAGAGAATAAAGGAAATGGGGGCTAATAGCCGAAAATATGCTGAAGAGCGGTTTGATGTTAATATTATTAATCAAGATTTGATCAATTTGATAAGGCGAACCCTTAATTAATTTGTAGAAACACATAGTTTTTTTGTGAAGAAATTTTATACCAAACTTATAAAACCAATATTTGATTTTTTGGCAGCCCTGACTGGATTGTTAATTATTTCTCCTGTTTTATTAATACTTATAGTAGTTTTGACCATAGAAAATAATGGTAAACCGTTTTTCTATCAATCCAGAACGGGTAAGCATGGTAAACTCTTTAAAATTATTAAATTAAAAACCATGAACGATAAAACTAATGCCAATGGTGATTTGCTACCGGCATTGGAACGTGTTACTAAAATCGGAAATTTTTGCAGAAAATATTCATTAGATGAGATTCCACAACTTATAAATATCCTTAAAGGGGATATGAGTCTCATCGGCCCTCGCCCACTACTACCGGACTATTTGAAATATTATAACGAAACTCAAATGAGACGTCATGAGGTTTTTCCCGGTATTACAGGTTGGGCTCAAGTCAATGGTCGCAATACTATTAGTTGGGAGAAAAAGTTTGAATATGATGTTTTTTATGTTGATAACATGTCTTTTAAGCTTGATTTAAAGATCATTTTAAAAACAATTTATAAGGTTATAAGCCGAAAGGATATTAATAATTCAGATAAAATCGATATGCCGAGATTTAGAGGATCTCCTCCTAAATAACAAATGCATTAAAATCATCCATTTGGTATAATTAAATTGTACCGACTTCATATTGATACCATACTTTTCTGAGTTTAAATTGTGATTTATTAAAAAATAATAGGTTTTCAATGACTGTTTTCGGAGTCTATACAATTTAAATTTCATGTAAACCCGTGTAAAATTCCTTAATCTAATAATTGTGCACTTTAAATAACAGAACTTCTTATATATCGTTTAAATTTAACCTTTTATCTAATATTGGGTTATAGTTTTAGTCTTTAAACATTTCGGGCTTATATTAGCGTTATAATATTATTACTAGTTAGGTCCCAAACACCTTAAATTAAAGCCTTTAGGTTTTGTATTAAAGCTATAACCTATGAATGACAAAATATGGTTGTCCTCACCCCACATGAGTGGCAAGGAACAATTCTACATAAAGCAAGCCTTTGATGCAAATTGGATAGCCCCTCTAGGTCCCAATGTTAATGGTTTTGAAAGCGATATTGAAAATTATCTAAATGAAGATATTCATGTAGCAGCGTTAGCTTCGGGAACTGCCGCCTTGCATCTTTCATTGATAATTCTTGGTGTTACTGCAGGAGATGAAGTCATTTGTCAAACTAAAACGTTCTCTGCTTCGGCTAATCCTATTGTTTATCAGGGCGCATCTCCGATTTTTGTGGATAGTGAACCTGACACTTGGAATATCTGTCCAGAACAATTAGAACGAGCCGTTAAAGACAGGATTGCAAAAGGAAAGAAACCAAAAGCTATCATTGCGGTTCATTTGTATGGTATGCCGTATAAGGTAAATGAAATTAGAGAAATTGCCGATAGATATGCCATACCAATCATAGAGGACAGTGCTGAAGCATTGGGCAGTTCTTATAAGAATCAAAAATGCGGAACTTTTGGGGATTTGTCTATTCTCTCATTCAACGGTAACAAAATAATAACTACGTCAGGAGGTGGTGCGTTGGTTTGTCGAACAAAGGAACAGAAGCAAAAGGCAGTTTTCCTTTCCACCCAAGCCAGAGACGATGCACCTCACTACGAGCATACACATATTGGTTATAATTACAGGATGTCTAATATTGTTGCGGGTATAGGGCGTGGTCAAATGACCATTTTAGATAGCCATGTGGAAAAAAGAAGGTCAAATTTTGAGTTTTATAAAAAGGCTTTTAAAGATAACGATGATATCTCTTTTTTGTTTGAACCAAAGGGTTACTTTTCTAACCGTTGGTTATCCTGTATTTCCTTACCTGATTATAACGTTCGTGAAGAAATTCGTTTAGCCTTAGGCAAGGAAAATATAGAGTCTAGGCCATTGTGGAAGCCTATGCATGCACAACCTGTATTTAAAGATGCTCCTAGTTATTTAAATGGAGTATCAGATGCTATATTTGAAACTGGATTATGTTTGCCTAGCGGTTCTAATCTTACTGAAAGTCAATTAGAACGCGTTACAACAACTATTAATCAATACTTCGCGGTATGTTAATTAAGTATCTCAACAAAATATCGGAGAAATACGCTTCTAAATGGTTGGTTTTGTTGTTTGACATAACCATCGTTCTGATTTCATTCTTTTTGGCTTACCTGATTCGCTTTAATTTCCAATTATCATTTGATTTAGGTTTGTTAATACACCAACTGCCATATATAGCAGTGGTTGCTGCCGTTAGTTTAGTTGCAGTTGGATCTTACAAAGGCGTTGTGCGATTTACAGGGTTTAAGGATATTGTAAACGTTATTATAGGTGCTAACATTATCGCTACGATTCTCATTTGCTCTACGTTTCTGAGCAGAAAATTACTGACAACCGATAGTGTATTTAATATTTCAGGTTCAATTATTTATATACACTTACTGCTAAACATACTTTTTCTGATTGGTGCCAAACTGTTTATTAAGTCACTTTATAATTACGTGACCCAAGATTCAAAAAGCACTTCAAATGTTTTAATTTTTGGAGCTGGTAGTTCAGGAATGCTAACCTATGACGCCATTCAGAACGACGCTAAGAATGGATTTAATGTTGTTGGATTTATAGATGATGACGAACGCAAGATTGGGAAAAAAATTAACTTACTTAAGGTCTTTAAATTGAGTGAAATCAATGATAAATACATTAAGAAAAACAATGTTCAGGATGTCATCATCTCCATACAAAATATTGACCCAGCAAGATTGCTTCAAATAACCGGAAGTCTATTTGCTTTGGGCCTGAAAGTTAAAATTGTCCCTCCCGTACAACATTGGATTGATGGTGACTTGAGCGTTGGTCAAATAAAGGAGGTTAAAATTGAAGACTTATTAGGTCGTGACCCTATCAATATTAAGAATCCAGATTTAGAGGAACAATACGACAATAAAGTTATTTTAATTACGGGCGCAGCAGGATCCATAGGTAGCGAAATCTCTAGAAAGATTAGCTTATACAACTTTAAAAAATTAATATTAGTTGACAATGCTGAATCTGCTTTATACGATATAGAGCAAGAATTTAAGCAGCAAGGCCTCTCCCAGATAGAAGCCATTGTTGCTGATGTTAGAAATAAAACAAGAATTGATCAAATATTCAATCAATATAAACCAAAAATCGTTTTCCACGCAGCAGCTTACAAACATGTCCCATTAATGGAAAGTAATCCTTACGAGGCTTTGAGTGTCAATATAAGTGGCACCAAGAATGTCGCTGATATTTCTGTTAAGCATAGTGTAGATAAATTTGTGCTTATCTCCACTGATAAGGCTGTCAACCCAACTAATGTGATGGGTGCTACAAAGCGTATCGCTGAACTTTACGTAACTTGCCTTAAAGGTAAAGGACATACCAAATTTATAACTACAAGGTTTGGAAACGTACTTGGGTCTAACGGCTCCGTCATCCCATTATTTAAAAAGCAGATTGAAAAGGGTGGACCACTAACCGTTACCCATAAAGAAATTACACGTTATTTCATGACCATTCCAGAGGCTTGTCAATTAGTGATTGAAGCTGCAGCAATGGGAAATGGTGGAGAGATTTTTGTTTTTGACATGGGGGAACCCATTAAAATTTTTAATTTGGCAACTAATATGATAATTTTATCTGGTCTTCGCTATCCAGAGGACATAGATATAAAGATTACAGGCTTAAGACCAGGTGAAAAGATTTACGAAGAACTATTGGCAGATGGTGAAAACACTAAAAAGACCTATCACGACAAGATAATGATTGCAAAGTCAAGGTACGTAGACATTAACCATGTCGAAAAAGAAATTATAAAATTAACAAAAATGAATTCTTTGGTACAACCCTTAGAAATCGTTTCAACCATAAAATCCTTAATTCCTGAGTATATTTCAAATAATTCAACTTTTGAAGTATTAGATAAAAAAAAATAAAACTTTAATTCACACAATACCATAATATAATTATGAGAGTTCGTTTAATCTTAATTTTATTTGTAAATCTTATTCTGGTCTCGTCTTGTGGGTCTAGAAAAAATATTGTTTATTTTCAAGATGAACCTATAAATGAAGGCGTGATAGTTTCACAGCCAAAGGAACTAATTTACAAGCCAGATGATATCTTGACGATTAATGTAGCTGCTTTAGACCCAGAAACGGTTAGACCTTTTAATCTTACGGTTCCAGCGAGTAATTCTACTGACGTAATACGTATACAAGCAAACCAACAATTACAGACTTATCTAATTGATTATGAAGGCGATATAGATTTTCCTGTTTTAGGAAAGATAAAAGTTGCTGGACTTACTAGGCCCGAACTCACGGAACTTTTGACTAAGAGGATAAGTGAATACGTAAAAGATCCTATTGTAAATGTTCGGTTATCAAATTTTACAATAACAATAATAGGAGAGGTTAATAGACCTGGCTCATTTACAATTCAAGATGAACGTATTACTATTTTGGAAGCTTTGGGTTTGGCTAGTGACTTAACAATTTTTGGTGAGCGAAAAGATGTTTTAGTTATAAGAGAAGTCGATGGTGAAAAGAAATTTGCAAAAGTTGATTTACGGTCAATTAATACTATAAACTCACCCGTATACTATTTACAGCAAAATGATGTCATTTATGTGGCACCAAACAATGCTCGAGTACGGTCCTCAACATTTAATCAGAATAATTTAGTGCTTATTTCAGCCATTAGTACATTATCTACAATCGCGGCGCTTATTCTAGCTAATAGTAATTAAATTACTTACCTTCTTTTATGGATAAAAACCAAATATCAAATTCTGTTGACTTAAGGCAAAACGTAGAGCTCTACATATCACATTGGAAGATAATACTACTTTCTGTAATTATTTGTGTTTCCCTTGCATATACTCATTTACGCTATGCAACATCAATGTATAAAGCCAATGCCACAATCAAAATTAAGGATGATGGCCAAGCCAACAAGTTACCGACAAGTATGCTTGAAGGTGGCTCTCAAGCTATATTTGGTACGTCTAAAGGCATAGAAGACGAAATGAAAATTATGCAATCACGTTCCTTACTTGAAACCGTTGTCAAAAATCTCAAACTTAATATTGGAATCTTTGAAAGAGGTAGTATAAAGGAGTTAGAACGCTATGAAAATCCTCCTGTAAGTTTAAGTTTCTTTGAAAGCGACTCAATAATAAATTCCGTAAACTACGTGGTTTACATAAAAGTAAAATCGACAACAGATTTCTTATTATTTAAAGATGACGGGGCCTCATTGATAGATAGAGACGAGAGTGAAGGTATTCTTCATGGTTTTGGCGAAAAGATTGAAACTAATTTTGGAGGTTTAGTGCTTACCCCAAACGTTGGGAAGTATGCGCCTAGAGTTGGAAGTAATATAAAAATTAAAATTGAGCCCATTCGAAAAGTCGTAGGAAAATATTCAAAAATGATAGAACTTTCATCCGATAAAGAATCGAATATTATCAATTTAGGAATTAAAGAAACAAATCCGAAAAAAGCAATTGATATTTTAGATGAGGTCATAAAATCCTACAACGAAGATATACTTTCAGATAAAGAGGATGTAGTTAGGATAACTTCAGATTTTATAAACAACCGTTTGCAGAAGGTTTCAGAGGAGTTGGAACAAGTAGATTATACTGCAGAACAGCTTCAGAAAAAGAATCGATTAACCGCTTTAAATTCTCAAGCTGATATAAACATACAAAATGAAAAGGCCACACAATCTCAAATTGCAACTACCTCCAATAAAATTCAGTTAATTGAGTTTTTAGAGGAAGAGATAAGTGCTGAGGACCGACCTTCGGATATGCTACCTTCTGACATCGGAATAGGTGACCCAAACACCGCACAGGTCACACAACGCTATAACGAATTGGTTAGGGAACGTGATAGACTATTGAAAAACTCAAGTGAAAAAAATCCCGTTGTAGCCAATTTAAATGATCAAATCGACGCACTTAAGCAAAACCTGAAGAGCTCTCTCCAAAATATGAAGGAGACCTCTCAATTAACCCTAGAAAATTTGACTAAAGAACGTAATCGAATAAGTGGTCAATTGTATGCGGCGCCTACAAAGGCTAGGCAATTTAGGGATATTAAAAGACAACAGGACATAAAGGAGTCACTTTATCTTTACCTTCTTCAAAGACGAGAAGAATCTGCTATAAAACTAGGAATGTACACACCGAATGCTAAAATAATTGACAGCGCTTATTCCTCCTACATGCCAGTGGCGCCAAATAAAATGATTACTTATTTAGCAGCTATTCTTTTTGGTTTAGCAATACCTATTGGTTTTATTATTATTACCGACTTATTAGACACTAGGCTATACAACAAAAATGATCTTCTTTCTATTTTAAGCATACCCTACTTAGGCGACATACCTAAAACTTCGAAAAAGGAAAAATTAATTAAAAAAGTTGATTACTCGTCCAAAGCAGAAGCTTTTAGAATATTGAGATCGAACATAGATTTTATGCTAAAAGATGTTAAGACTAAGTCCAAAAAGTTATTTGTTACCTCTACTAAAGCACAAGAAGGTAAATCACACACCAGTGTTAATTTGGCATCATCAATATCTTATTCCAATAAACGTGTCTTAATCATTGAAATGGATATAAGGATTCCAAAAATTTTAAACTATTTAAATATAAAATCAACCAACAAAGTTGGATTGACCGACTATATCATAGACAAATCCATCATTCCTGAGGATATTGTTGTTAACCATCCTGATAATTCTTGTCTTGATATAATTCCCTCTGGCACAATTCCACCGAATCCAGCTGAACTCTTGATGAGTGATCGCGTAGGAGAACTATTTCAGTATTTTGAGAATAAATACGACTATATAGTTGCGGATACTTCAGCTGTAGGTTTAGTAAGTGATACCCTTTTAATATCTAAATATGCTGATATGTTCATCTACGTAGTAAGTGCTGATAATGTTGATAAACGCCAACTGAAACATGTAATTGAACCATTGTATGAAGATAACCGACTACCGAGGTTGAGTTTACTGCTTAATGGCGTCTCATCTGGTAAAAAAGGCTATGGGTATGGTTATGGCTACGGGTATGGCAATAGCCCAGGAAAAAAGAAGAAGTGGTACCAAAGAAATTAAACTATTTCCTTTTTATAATGCACTAAATCTTTCGCCGCAGTCTTTCTTTTTTCAGTAATGACAATTCCCTGCTTGTCTGCCCGGCAACAGAGGTGTTCTCTTCTGCCCTTCTAATAAGATAGGGCATAACATCTTTTACAGGACCGAAAGGGATGTATTTAGATACGTTGTAACCCTCTGCGGCCAAATTAAAACTAATATGGTCACTCATCCCATAAAGCTGACCAAACCATACATTGTTATTACTTTTAGATATACCATATGCCTCCATCAACTCCATGGCATAATAACAACTATTCTCGTTATGGGTACCAATAAAGACGGCTATGTCATTAAGATTATCTAAGATATACTTTAATGTATTATTAAAATGATCGTCAGTGGCTTTCTTATTCTCACAAATAGGTGATTTGTAGCCTTTTTCCTCAGCTCTTTGCCGTTCCTTTTCCATATAAGCACCTCGTACAATCTTAACTCCTATTTTAAAGCCTTGATCTTTTGCACGTTTGTGAAGGGATTTCAAATAATCTAGTCTATCCCACCGATAACATTGAAGCGTGTTATAGACGATTGGCTTTTCACTGTTATATCTGCGCATCATTTCCTCAACCAAATCATCAGCCGCATCTTGCATCCAACTCTCTTCACTGTCAATAAGGACTTCCACATCCCTTTCCTTTGCTAATTTACACACCGTATCGAACCTCTTAACAATCCTGCCCCATTCTTCCTCTTCCACTTTGGTAAATTCTAGTCCTTCCGTTTTTTTCTGGTACAGGTAAAATCGACCAAACCCAGAAGGCTTAAAAACAACAATTGGCATAGCCTCTCTTTCATCACAAAAATCAATAATCTTTAAAATTTTTTCCAAAGCACCGTCAAATTGGTTATCTATTTCCTTGCCCTCTACGGAATAGTCCAAAACCGAACTCACTCCTTCAGTATATAAATTATCTATAACGGGTAAGCAATCCTCCTCACTTACGCCGCCACAAAAATGATCAAAAACGGTTGATCTAATAAGACCTTCAACTGGTAAATTCGCGTTTAAAGCCAATTTAGTAGCCACCGTTCCAATTTTAACGAGTGGCTGGGAAGAAATCATCTTAAATAGGAAATATGCGCGTTCAAGCTCTGAATCAGATTTTAAGGTAAAAGCCGTAGCAGTATTTTCAAATAGGGATCGATTAATCATAGACTTATAAAGTAATGTTACAAATATATTTATTCTTCAACTTAGTTTTTTTATAAAATCTAAGTAATTTCATACCCTTAAAATTAGCTATCCTCAAACATGGAATCAATCACCACGAAAAGCGCTATAGTCCACTTCAATACTAAAGTCTATACAGAATTAAATGCATATATAAAAAAAACAAATCCATCGAAGATTTTCGTTCTTGTTGATACTAATACACATGAATATTGTCTTCCTCAATTTTTAGCCAATATGGAATCTGGTAATATAGTGGTTGAGGTAATGGAAATGCCAGAAGGCGAAGACCATAAAACCATAGATATCTGCACAGGTGTCTGGGATGCCATGGCAGAATATTATGCTGATAGAAAGAGCTTAATGATTAATCTTGGCGGTGGCGTTGTGACTGATTTGGGTGGGTTTGTAGCTAGCACCTACATGCGTGGAATTGACTATATAAACGTCCCTACGTCCCTTCTAGCTATGGTTGACGCTTCAGTAGGAGGTAAAACCGGTGTGGATTTAGGTAGTTTAAAAAATTTAGTCGGTGTTATAAATGAAGGAAGCATGGTGTTGATAGACACCTCATTTCTTGAGACCCTACCTCAAAACCATATGGTTTCTGGTTATGCCGAAATGTTAAAGCATGGCTTAATTTTCAACAAACCGTACTGGAAATCCTTGATAAACCTGAAAAACTTGGATATCTCAGCATTAGATCAACTCATTTATGATTCAGTAGTCATTAAAAATAATATAGTTAGTGAGGATCCGAATGAGAAAGGTTTACGAAAAATTCTGAATTTTGGTCATACGCTAGGACACGCTATTGAGAGCTATTTTCTTGAAAATGCTGACAAAACTCCTTTGCTTCACGGTCAGGCCATTGCTATTGGCATGATTCTGGAAGCCTATATTTCTACTAAAATTTGTAGTTTATCTCAAGAGTCCCTTGAAAATATTACATCGGCTATTTTAGTTTCATTTGATAAGGTTGAGATAAATGATTTAGATATTAGTCTCATCATCCAATTGCTAAAGCATGACAAGAAAAACAGCCATGGTATTGTAAAATTTGTTCTTTTAGACGCCATAGGAGAGCCCAAAATAGACTGTGAAGCAAGCAATGCTTTAATTCTTGACGCTTTCAATTATTACAATCAAAGGTAACGTTCTTTGATGATTTGAATATGGTGATTTTCATGGCCAGCAAGAATATAACCGATGGCCCTAACGGATATAGAAGAACCACTAGCCTGACCAATTCTTGTTAAGTCCTCAGAACTAAAGTTTTCATATAGACTTATGGTAGATTGCCTTACTGCCTTGTATTCTAACACTAGGCTTTCCATGGTGCGCGAGAGTGCGTTTGCAGACAACACATAATCATCTTGATCAAATCCAGCCATTTCTGTCATATCGTTCCTCCCAATTCTCAGCGCTCTATAGGCAAAAATACGCTCGGTATCAATAACATGAAGTAAAATATCCTTTACAGTCCATTTGTCCTTGGCATAAGTATACTGTTGCTTATGCCTTGGAATAGATCTATAGAAGTTCATGACGCCTTTAAGATTTTGACCTAACCCCTTCAAAATATCCTGATCAGTAGCTTTTTCTATATACCCCTGGTAGTAAGGACTGTATTCTTTGGAACTTAAAATATCGGTAATCATAACTTCAAAAATAAAAAAACCCTTAACCATTTAGGCTAAGGGTGGTATAACTGGTTTTGGTTGTCAGAGTTCGTTGAAAATTGTATGCATCAAACGCTTTTTATCGTTTATGCTTTCTTCTAAAGAAATCATGGTTTCGGTCCTGTACACCCCTTCAATATCGTCTAACATGAAAATAATTTCCTTAGCATGCATTGTATCTTTAGCTCTTATTTTACAGAAGATATTAAACTTTCCGGTTGTTATATGGGCAACTGTTACATAGGGAATGTTATTAATGCGTTCCAATACAAATTTGGTTTGTGAGGTGTTTTGAAGAAAAACGCCAACATAGGCGATAAAGGCATAGCCTAATTTTTTATAGTCTAGGGTTAAGGAGGAGCCTTTAATAATACCTGCTTCTTCCATTTTTTTTACTCTCACATGGACCGTACCCGCAGAAATCAATAAGTTTTTGGCAATATCAGTAAAAGGAATCCGCGTATTATCAATCAACATATCCAAGATTTGGTGATCAATTTCGTCTAATTTAAACTTTCCCATATTGTATAATTTTTAAATTATACGCAAAAATAAGAGATTTTTATTAGGGATTACGCATTTAAATTGAATTATTTTTAGGTTTCAGTGCTATTTTCTTATTATTTACCAAAACGAAATCGATTTCGTGGCCTAACTGAATTTCTAGTTTTTCATCCGTTTGAACCAAAGTACCCTCCGCGTCAATTTCTCTGTGAGCATAAAATGTTTTTGGCTCTACAAGGGCTTCCACAATAGGCGTGAATTGAATGACTCCATTCTTTAAGTCTTCTCGATATTGAATGACAATATCAGTTAAAGTCTCGTCTTTAATGATGGACTTAGCATTCTTTATAACAATATCTCGGAAGTTTTTAACATTTTCAGGAATTTCCTGATAACCTTTATAACTAGCCTTACTAAAACCCTTGGCAATCGAAAATAAACCCTGACAGATGCTCAAGAATAGTAATCGCCTCACCTCTTCTCTTTCATAATCATTTGTAAAATGTCCAGCTTCATACAAAACGGTAGGAACACCTAAACCTTGAAAAGTGTCTCCGACACAATTTAAATTGAATTCGTCATCGTATCGGCCAATACACCTTGGAATTTCCGTTTGCATATGATTATTAATATCAGAAATAAGTGCCATGGCTTCCTTTCTTGCTGGGGTAATACTTCGCTTGACATCCGAAGCAGGCGCTAAAAACGACAGGGTGGCTACATGACCTTTAGTTCCTGCACCAAATATCGTTCGTTGGCCATGAAGATTAAAGCAGTAGTCAGGTTTAAAGGCATCAAAGGTCGATCTCAAAACTTTACTTTCCGGTTGGGATAAGTTTTGGGCATCCCTATTTAAGTCAATCCCATTGGCATTTAACCGTGTATAACGCTGTGCCCCATCAGGATTTAAAATGGGAATTGCCATCAACGTACAATTGGTTAAAATAGTCGAGGCCACATTATTATCCTTTAAAAACAGATTAAAACAATCGCACAAAGCTTTAGTAGTCGTTGATTCATTGCCATGCATCTGTGACCATAATAAAATCTTTTTAGGGCCTTCACCAATTCTTAAACCGTAGACCGGTTTTCCTTCTACCGAATAACCAAGTGTTGAAAGCCACGTTCTTGGAATAGTCTCAAGCCATTTTTCAAGGTCTGAATTTGTAACATATCGACCGTAAAGGGCCTCAGATTTTACATCTAGATAGAGATTATTTAACGTCTTTATAGCCATCTGAATTTATACATCCCTACAAATGTAATCATTTGATATTTTACATATGTAAACACTTTGCACACTAGAAAATGCGACAGAAGTATACAAAAGTATACAGGTTTTGATTTAAAGGCTGATGTTAATTATGAATTTTTCAATTGACTATTATTATTACATTTTAATATCTTATTATCAATATTTTAAAACATATTACTTAATATTTAAATTTAAATTTATTTTTCAAATAAATAGTTTTATAATACAATTACCAATCTAATGTTTACTTTTGTAACGTATATTTAATGAGAATTACAGTTTACAATGATAAACTCAGGAGAATTTGCAAAACGACTTCAAAAAGTCATAGATCATTATGACGAAACAGCTTCAGGTTTTGCCGAAAGAATTGGAGTGCAGCGCTCCAGCATTTCACACATACTATCCGGCAGAAATAAGCCCAGTTTAGATTTTGTAATGAAGGTGCTTGGCGCCTACCCCGAAGTAGAATTATATTGGTTGCTCAACGGTAAAGGCTTTTTTCCTCCTAACAGCAGCCTATCGAACATACAGACAGACCCTTTAGAGAGCAACACTACCCAGCACTCAAGATTGCCAATAGAACCAAAATCGAATACTGAGATTGAAAAAATCGTTATTTTCTTCAAAGACGGTACTTTTAAGAGCTACACGCCCTAACTGAATAAGCTATTTATTACCTTTGTAAAAATTAATTTGATGAAAAAGGCAACCCTTTTCTTTACGTTACTCGCTTTCTATGGGTGCTTTGAGATTGAACGGGATTGTAGCGCTTTTAAGACGGGTAAGTTTGAGTTTAAATATGTCCTAAATGGTGTTGAGAAGACCGGTAGTTTTATACGTACAGACTCTTTAAATATTGATTTTTATGAAGATACCGCCGACACGTCTTCGGTACGATGGATCAATGACTGTGAATTCATTCTCACAAAGTTAAACCCTCAAACTAATTCAGAAAAGGATGCCATTCATATGAAAATCCTATCAACAACAGACAACTCTTATACGTTTGAATATAAACTCGCTGTAAAAAAACCTAACAGACCGTTGCGCGTTGAGAAAGGTGTTGCCACAAAAATTGACTAAAGTCCATGCTAGATTTCCTTCTGTCTTCAGACGCCATAATCGCCTTGCTCACCTTAACATTCCTGGAAATCATTCTCGGAATTGATAATATTGTATTTATTTCTATTGCCGCCAATAAGCTCCCAGAGCACCAGAGAAGTAAAGCCACTAATATTGGACTGGTTTTAGCCATGCTACAGCGTATTGCCCTATTGTTTTTTGTATCCTTCTTAATTGGTTTAAACGAGCCTTTTTACACGATTAAGAACACTTGGCTTAGTATCTCCATAAGTTGGCAAGCCATCATATTATTTTTAGGTGGCCTATTCTTGATTTATAAGAGCACTTCAGAAATTAGGGAAAAGGTAGAAACACCAAGTCATGACAAAGATGGTGTTAAGTCTAAGGTAATTAAATCGCTTAAGCAAGCCGTCATTCAAATATTAATAATCGACTTTATTTTTTCAATTGACTCTATTCTTACGGCTGTAGGTATGACCAATGGCCTTCATCCAAATAACGACTATAACCTTGTTTTAATGATTATAGCTGTTGTTATATCTATTCTAGTCATGATAGGCTTTGCTAATCCTATCCGTAAATTCATTGACCGCAATCCAAGCATACAGGTTTTGGGTTTAGCATTTTTAATCTTGATTGGTTTTATGCTAGTCACGGAAGCCGCTCATATCTCAGACACCGAGTTCTTTGGTAATAACGTGGGGGCTATCCCTAAGGGTTACCTATATTTTGCCATTGCTTTCTCACTTTTTGTGGAGTTCTTAAACCAGAAAGCCTTTAATAGAAAAAAGTTAAAAAATCACAAATAATATTAATTAGTTAAATTCTAACATAAGTATGTATGAACTTATTAATAACATTTCGATTAGGGCAGATAAGAATAAATTTTTTTAAAATGAAGTATTAGAGCGTAAATTTCAGGCTTCTTGACTAAAATATAGTGGGAAATACCAATAACAAAAACTACAATTCATATATTTCTTAAATTTTTTAAAAAGATAAAAGAACCCAAATCTTAAAAAGTTAGGTAATGCTATTCAATTCAATAGACTTTGCGATATTCCTACCTATAGTTTTTATTCTTTATTGGTTTTTTTGCCACAAGAATTTAAAACTCCAAAATTTACTTATTGTAGTAGCGAGTTATGTGTTCTATGGGTGGTGGGATTGGCGCTTCTTATCACTTATTGTTTTTAGTACAGTTGTCGATTATTCTATAGGCATTGCACTCTCTCGAGAAGAAAATAAAAAGAAGAGAATACTATTTCTATGGCTTAGTATTATGGTCAACTTAGGATTTCTTGGTTTTTTCAAATATTACAACTTTTTCTTAGACAACTTAATTACCGCATTTACGTTTTTCGGAATTAAACTTCATGCCAGTTCTTTAAAGGTTATATTACCTGTGGGCATTAGTTTTTACACCTTTCAAACATTAAGTTACACTATAGATGTATACAGAAAAAAACTCACCCCAACTAAGGATTTTATAGCATTTTCAGCTTTTGTTAGTTTTTTTCCACAATTAGTTGCTGGACCTATTGAGCGCGCAACAAATCTGTTGCCTCAATTTTACACCAAACGAAAGTTTGAATATAACAAAGCTGTTGACGGACTTCGACAAATACTGTGGGGAATGTTTAAGAAAGTAGTTATCGCTGATAACTGTGCTGAATTTGCAAATGAGTTTTTTAATAACCACACCGAATATGGAGGAAGTGGATTATTATTAGGAGCTTTATTTTTTACATTTCAAATTTATGGAGATTTCTCTGGTTATTCGGATATAGCGATTGGCACGTCTCGATTATTTGGATTTAACTTAAAACAAAATTTTGCGTTTCCATATTTTTCAAGAGATATTGCCGAATTTTGGAGACGTTGGCATATCTCTTTATCCACTTGGTTTAGGGATTACTTATATATACCTTTAGGCGGAAGCAGAGGCGGTACAACTATGAAAGTGCGCAATACATTTATTATTTTTATTATCAGCGGCTTCTGGCATGGCGCCAACTGGACCTTTATTGTGTGGGGCGCGCTAAACGCCTTTTATTTTCTGCCTTTATTACTGACAAATAAAAATAGGTCCAACATTGGAACTGTTGCCGAAGGCAGATTGCTCGCATCATCAAAAGATATCTTAAACATTACTTCAACTTTTTTACTCACAATACTTGCCTGGGTATTTTTCAGAGCTGATTCTGTTAATCACGCATTGGAATATTTAGCTGGGATATTTTCCAATAGCTTGTTTTCTGTTCCTAGTTTCGAAAATAGAGCACATGCCGCTGAAGTTTTAATACTAATAGGATTTTTAATTATCATTGAGTGGCTAGGAAGAGAATCTCAATACGGCTTAGAGAAATTGGGTCTTAATTGGAAACGAAGCCTTAGAATAGCTTTTTATTTAGGTATTGTTTGTCTAATATTCTTATTTGTTGGCAAAGAACAAGAATTTATATATTTCCAGTTTTAGCATGAAAACTTTTTTAAAAAAAATAACCGTCTTTTTATTATTGGTAGTTCTTGTAGTAACATTAATTGTCGTGGGTTCTGATTTTATAATTAAAAGTCAGTCAAAATTTACTGTTAACAAGGATGTCACTAAGTTAATTCTTGGACATTCCCATTCACAATGCTCAATAAACGATAGCATTCTTAAAAAAAGTATTAACCTATCTGCGTCGGGTGAATCCTATTTCTATAATTACCAAAAATTAAAAAAGATTATTGGTGACAACCCACAGATACAAACTGTGTTTATAGAATTTACAAATAATCAAGTTGACAGCGTAATGGATGATTGGACTTGGGGCTATGAAAAAATGTCATTTTACCTCCAATACTACAGTTCATTTATGGATTCCGAAGATTTTAATTTACTGCTAAAACACAACTCGACAGACTTATTTGCAAGCTATTCCATAGCGACTAGGAAGCATGTCTATCGTATTGTTAAAGGTGACTATAACTTAGCTGACGAAATTGGCAATTATATGTACACAAAACAAAGTAAAGTAGAAGAACTGATTTCTAACAATAATTTTAATTCGAGTATTTCTGAAAGCCATTCAATTTCTGAGACTAATATTCAATATCTAAGAAAAATGATTAAATATTGCAGAGGTAATAGTATTGAAGTCTTTCTTATTAGAAGCCCCCAGCACCCGCTCTATGCGGATTTAAGCAATGAAGATGTATACCAAAATATATTGAAAACAAGATTTGATGATGTTGATTTATTAGATTTCAATGGTATGAAATTCCCTAATAGCAATTATTTAGACCTACGACATTTAAATTACAAAGGAGCTAATAAATTCACTACACTTTTTGACAACCTGATTGAAAATAACCTCTTATATTCAGCCAATAAGCAATTTTTGATTGATGAAGCTGTTAGAAATTTTAACAAAAAATAAATTAAAGATAGTTTTTAATTTTCTAAAACAACCTCCCTTGACCCTTACTACCTCCTGCATTGTGGTCATCTGATTTGTTGTTTGAGGCCTTCGATGAATTAATTTCATCGGTTCCGCTCAGTGTTTCTTCATCTACAACTTCAAGCTCATCGGCAGGCACCTGTTTTGGTGGCTCATAGGGCAATGGTTCCAACAAACTAATCTGATTTATTTTATCTTTAGTCAATTGATTTCCAAGAGCATTAATACCCTTTATCGCAATAAACTCTTCAAGGTTAACTTCCATATTGGGTTTACGGTCCTTGCCGCGTTCCTTTGTAAATTCCACATCAGCCATAGGCTTCCAATCGGTGGATACAATCTCTAATTGCGAATCGGAATGATCTGAAATAAAGCTTTCCTCCTTACCTTCATTCTCTATTAAAAATCGTTTTACATAATAGCGCTCTTTCTCACCATCATAGTAGATGGCAGAGATGGGTTTTTTAGGAATCCACTTCTCCAAGACAATCATATCACTGTCAAAATGTGTTGTTAGTTCTGGAATTATAGTTTTTACCAACCCAGATTGTGTTATAATCAACAAACGATCTTCCCCTCTAAATTCGCCTATAAGCTCTCCTCGTCCATCCACATTAAGGCGCTGTACCGTATCATCAAACCAAATTTTACGTGGTTTTAGGGTAGAAACACCTTTTTCCTTAAGCTCTATACGTTTTATAGCATATTTTGTAACCAGATTGCCTTTAGACCCTCTTCCCTTAATAAGGATATCAGCAAAATCTAGGTCCCATTTAAGCTTTTTAATGCTTCCAGCTTGGCGCAAGAGTATTGTGACCACCTCAGCTTCACCATTTGGGTTAGCTGAAAAATACCAAACTACCGAGTTCTTGTTGCCATTCGTTAAATCATACTCCCTGTCGCGCGTTATGCTGGTAACGGCAAAGCGTTTTACATAGGATGGCCCTCCTTTTCCATCGCGATAAATCATATTATAGATGGTTCGCTTGTCTTTTTTCTTAAACACCGCGACATGGATAATATTTTTGCCAACAAACGTTTTAGAATCCACTTTAGTGACCATCATTGTGCCATCTTGGGTAAACACTATGATATCATCTATATCACTGCAATCACAAACATATTCATCACGCTTTAAGGATGTCCCCACAAAACCTTCTTCCCTATTGACATAAAGCTTTGTGTTTCTAATTACAACTTTGGTAGCGTCTACATCATCAAAAACACGGATTTCAGTTTTCCGTTCCTTTCCGTTTCCATAATCTTTTTTAAGACGCTCAAAATACGCGATAGAATAATCTATAAGGTTGGCCAAGTGATGTTTAACCTCAGCTATTTGTGCTTCTAGGGCATCTATTTTTTGCTGGGCCTTCTCAATATCAAATTTTGATATACGCTTTATCCTGATTTCTGTTAACCTCACGATATCATCTTCGGTAACAGCGCGTTTCAAATTTGTTGTAAACGGCTTTAAACCTTTATCTATAGCACTTATAACACCTTCCCAGGTTTCTTCCTCTTCAATATCGCGATAAATCCTATTTTCAATAAAAATACGCTCTAAAGATGCGAAATGCCATTGTTCTTCATACTCCCCAAGCTTAATTTCAAGTTCTTGTTTTAAGAGCTGCACCGTATTGTCTGTTGAGCGTCGGAGCATTTCAGTTACACCTACAAAAAAGGGCTTGTTATCCTCAATTACACAACCCAATGGAGAAATAGACACTTCACAGTTTGTAAAGGCGTACAAGGCATCTATGGTTTTATCTGGAGAAATCCCGGTAGGTAAATACACTAAAATCTCAACTTCAGCGGCCGTATTATCTTCTATACGTTTTATTTTGATTTTACCCTTGTCGTTAGCCTTTAAAATAGAGTCAATAAGCGTTGACGTTGTGGTTCCAAATGGAATTTCAGATATCACTAAGGTGTTTTTGTCCCGTTGTGAAATTCGTGCCCTTACCCTTACTTTTCCTCCTCTTAGTCCGTCATTATAACTTGTCATATCAGCGATACCGGCCGTCGGGAAATCTGGTACTAACGTAAAGCGTTTACCTTTTAAATGCTTAACGGAAGCGTCTATGAGTTCAATAAAATTATGAGGAAGGATTTTTGTAGATAAGCCCACGGCAATACCCTCGCCACCTTGCGCAAGAAGGAGTGGAAACATCACAGGAAGGTTAATGGGCTCCCTCCGTCTGCCGTCATAGGACGCTTGCCATTCTGTGATTTTTGGGTTGTAAACAACATCTAGGGCAAACTTTGATAGCCTTGCCTCAATATATCGTGAAGCTGCAGCTCTATCGCCGGTTAATATATTTCCCCAGTTACCTTGGGTATCTATTAATAAATCTTTCTGTCCTAGCTGTACCATAGCATCAGCAATACTGGCATCACCGTGAGGGTGATATTGCATGGTATGACCTACGATGTTGGCCACTTTATTGTAACGCCCATCATCCAAATCCTTCATGGAATGCATAATGCGACGTTGTACAGGTTTAAAGCCATCTTCAATTGCCGGAACAGCACGTTCTAGTATAACATATGAAGCATAATCCAAAAACCAATCCTTGTACATTCCTGTAACCTTGGTAATGGTTTCCTGACTGCCATTCTCTTCCTGTACCGATTCATCATGTTCTTCTGACATCTTCTCTATCCTTGTTGTTTATGCGTTTTGTTTTCTTTTATGATTTTGCGCAATGATTGTCTGATATACCTTAATTTTTTAGGCTTACAGAGCGTGACATTGAAACGCTCCTTGCTTAATTTTCCATGTTTCGACTTGAGGGTTAACACCAACGCCTTATATACTAAATAATTATTGATTCTAAAATTGACCAACTCTTGTCGAGCAAACTCAACTTGCTTTCCCCTATAGTTGATATACTCGGTTAAAATCAACCCTTTATTAATTATATAAACCTTGTCGCCATCACTATCGTATTCAAAATAGCGAGCTATGGCATAAAACAAAATCATCACAACAAAAAACCCAATAATAATATACCATGTAATGTCTGGGTAAATATCTAGCGACTTAAATACGGCGGCCAATAGAATGGCGAAAATCACCAAAACAAAATAAATAGAAATTACGGTATTTCTAACTTTTCGATTGTCTGTTCTCATAAGGTATCTTCAACCACATCAAGTTCAACCTTTAGATTTTCTATAATGAATTCCTGTCTGGAAGGTGTATTTTTTCCCATATAGAATGAGAGTAGTTCTTCAATAGACATGTCCTTGTCTAGCATAACAGGATCTAACCTGATGTCATCGCCAATAAAGTGCTTAAATTCATCAGGTGAAATCTCACCCAAACCCTTAAAGCGCGTAATCTCAGGTTTTGGCTTTAATTCTTCTATGGCATCGCGGCGCTCCTCTTCTGAGTAACAGTAGATGGTTTTCTTTTTGTTACGAACCCTAAATAAAGGCGTTTGTAAAATATATAAATGCCCTTCCTTAATTACTTCTGGAAAGAATTGTAAAAAGAAAGTGATCAAAAGCAGTCTAATATGCATACCATCCACATCGGCATCTGTTGCGATGACGATATTGTTGTAACGCAAATCCTCGATAGACTCTTCTATATTTAATGCTGCTTGTAATAAATTGAACTCTTCATTCTCATAGACAATCTTTTTGCTTAAGCCGTAAGAGTTTAGCGGCTTTCCTTTTAGACTGAATACTGCCTGGGTATTTACATCCCTTGACTTTGTTATACTCCCGGATGCAGAATCACCCTCTGTGATAAACAAAGTGGTCTCTAAATTGCGCTCATTCTTTGTGTCTCCAAAGTGGACCCGGCAATCACGTAGTTTTTTATTGTGAAGGCTGGCTTTTTTAGCGCGTTCCTTGGCCAGTTTTCGTATGCCGGATAGCTCCTTACGCTCACGCTCGGCTTGCATGATTTTACGCTGAATCTTTTCAGCAGTATTCGGATTTTTATGAAGGTAGTTGTCCAATTGTGTTTTGACGAAATCATTGATATAGGTGCGCACTGTTGGCAAATCACCACCCATATCCGTAGACCCTAATTTGGTTTTGGTCTGGCTCTCAAATACAGGTTCCATCACTTTTATGGCAATCGCCGCCACCACAGATTTTCTGACATCTGACGAATCATAATTTTTTCCGTAGTATTCGCGAATGGTTTTAACGATAGCTTCTCTAAAAGCAGATAAATGTGTGCCTCCCTGGGTGGTGTTCTGACCATTGACAAAGGAATGGTATTCCTCACTATATTGGGTTTTACTATGAGTAATGGCTACTTCAATATCTTCGCCTCGCAAATGGATAATAGGATACAACAAATCCGAATCGGAAATGTTTTCGGATAGCAGGTCCTTAAGACCATTTTCAGAATAATATTTTTCACCGTTAAATACTATGGTCAATCCCGGATTGAGATACACATAGTTTTTCAACATTTTTATGACATACTCGTTTCGATACTTATAGTTCTTAAAAATAGTAGTATCCGGAACAAAGGACACCTTAGTACCCTTCCTACGAGAGGTTTCGTCCAACATTTCCTTGTTGGTCAACTCACCTAATTCAAATTCTGCAGAGGCCGATTTGTTATCTCGTGTCGATTCCACCCTGAAATAGGAGGATAAGGCATTTACCGCTTTGGTACCTACACCGTTTAACCCAACGGATTTCTTAAAAGCTTTGGTATCGTATTTACCACCGGTATTCATTTTAGAGACCACATCCACCACTTTCCCCAACGGGATACCCCGACCGTAATCACGCACAGTAACCCGTTCACCTTGAATGGAAATCTCAATAGTCTTACCGGCACCCATAACAAACTCATCAATGGAGTTGTCCAATACCTCTTTTAAAAGAATATAAATACCATCATCTGGAGAGGAACCATCACCTAATTTTCCGATATACATCCCAGGACGCATACGAATGTGTTCTTTCCAATCGAGTGAGCGTATGTTATCTTCAGTATAATTAGACTGTGCCATAAAATTTGAGTCAATAAAGTTGTTAGGATCAATCGCTAATATAAGGCTATACCTCAAAAAATGAAATATGGTTTCACTAAAGTAATTAACAATAAATCCGCTCTATTGTTGACAAGATTACATATTTTGAAGGAAGATTCAATCAAGCGTAACCCAGAGGTCTAAGTAAACCATTTCTGCAAATCGTAAACGCTAATATTTCAATACTCAGCTCTCAACATTAAAAACCTATACATTAAACAAGAAATGCATCACATCACCATCCTTGACGATGTAATTCTTGCCTTCTACCCGCATTTTACCGGCTTCCTTCACTTTGGCTTCGCTGCCATAGCTCACATAATCATTATAGGCAATCACCTCTGCCCTGATAAAGCCTTTTTCAAAATCGGTATGGATAACACCAGCCGCCTGTGGTGCTGTTGAGCCAACAGTTACTGTCCATGCACGGACTTCCTTAACACCAGCAGTGAAATAGGTCTGCTGGTTTAAGAGTTTATAGGCTGCTCTAATGAGCTTTGCCGAACCGGGCTCATCCAAGCCAATGTCTTCCAAAAAGAGTTGACGCTCCTCGTAATCGTCAAGCTCATTGATGTCTGCTTCCGTACCAACTGCCAAGACCAAAACTTCCGCCTGCTCATTTTTAACTGATTCACGGACCTGCTCTACATAGGCATTACCAGTTGTGGCAGCACCCTCATCAACGTTACAGACATACATAACGGGTTTTTCTGTAATAAGCTGTAAAGGCTTTACATAGTCCTCATAGTCTTCATCGGAGAACGTTAAAGCTCTTACCGAAGTGCCGGCCTCTAGACCTGTTTTAATTTTATTAAGTATAGCTTCCTCGGCTTGGGCTTCTTTATTACCAGTTTTAGCAGCTCTCTTTACTTTATCTAACTTCTTTTCTACCGTTTCCAAGTCTTTGAGTTGCAATTCCATGTCTATGGTTTCTTTATCTCGAATGGGATTAACGGAGCCATCGACGTGGACAATATTATCATTATCAAAACAACGTAGTACGTGTAAAATAGCATCAGTTTCTCGAATATTAGCCAAAAACTGGTTGCCTAGACCTTCCCCCTTACTAGCACCTTTAACAAGACCAGCGATATCTACGATTTCTACCGTTGCCGGAATCACCTTTTCTGGGTTAACCAATTCCTCGAGCTTAGCCAAGCGTGGGTCTGGTACATTCACCACACCAATATTGGGCTCTATGGTACAAAACGGAAAATTGGCACTTTGCGCTTTGGCATTAGACAAACAGTTAAATAAGGTGGACTTGCCAACATTAGGTAATCCTACTATACCAGCTTTCATAGTTGCTTAATTTTTGCGTGTGCAAATGTAGGTAATATTAGAATTAATTACTGACAAAAGTTTGATCAAAGCTATGGTCTAAAAGTTTTTTACATTATCGTCTAGAAGATGTTGTGGTTCAATGGCTAGTATCATATTTTTTTCAAAATATTTGTCTATTTTTAAACATGTTTATAATCCATTCAAAATTGATAAAAAAAGCAGCCATTCTCCTAGGTGTCTTGCTAATTCTAGGACTAATACTCCATTGGTTTATTGTACAAAAAGTAGAATCTACCCTTAAAACGGCCTTACCAGATGAGATCGCCTTAAATTATGAAGATATAGAGGTTAGTACCCTCGGGCGATCATTGTCCTTGGATAATGTCTCCTTTACTCTAAAAGATTCCACCAATGCCCAAGAATTGGCAAATTTTACTATTGAGAGAATAGATTTTAAAAACTTCGGTATTATAGATTATCTCAGCAACAAGACTATTGCTTTAAATTATGTAGGAATTTCTAATGCTAACGGATACATCAAACTACCTAATAGTTTAGCTAAAGACAACAACAATATGGTTAAACCGACTCTTTTTGACAAAGTGTCTATTGGAGAAATTGAGTTAGCACATATCACTATGCAACTAAAAGATCAAGAAACAGACTCTGTTAGGGCATTAATGACTGACTTAAACCTTAAAGTTAATGCGGTTCAAGCCAATGCAAAAGACGATACTATTAACTTGTCTTATAACAGCTACACCATTGCTACCGACTCGATTGTACTTACCCTTGGTCCCTTTAATAATCTAAGTATTAAATCCGTAAATGGCACCCAAGACTCAACAATCATTGCTTCCGCTGAGCTAAAAACCAAATTCGAGCCTGGTGAGTTGAGGAATCATATCAGACACGAAATGGATTACTATGATGTAAAAATAGAAGATATTGCAATAATTGATATCCCAAAAACGCTTAATAGGGAAAAATCACCATTAAACCTTGGTAAGGTCATAGTAAATAATCCCAATGCATTCATATACAGAGATAAACTCTTGGCGGATGATTTAAAAGCAAAACCTATGTTAAGCGAAATGATTAGGCACATACCTTTTAATTTTACAATCCCTAGTTTTGAAATTAATAATGCTACCCTCACTTATAAAGAACGCGTGCATGCCTACAATGATGGTGGAGCTTTATCTTTCGAAAACACCTTTATCAGTATCCCTAACTTGTCTAACACGGCCGACTACCAACCGGTTTCTATAGAGATGAGAGCAAATCTCATTGAAAGTGGAGAAGTTAAAGCCAGCTGGCAATTTGATGTTTTAAACCAAAACGATGATTTTACCTTTAGTGCAGATGTAAGCCATATTAATTTAGAATCTATAAATAGCTTTAGTCAGCCTAATTTTAATACTGAAATGGAGGGCCACATTGATAAATTATATTATAACATTTCTGGGAATAAACGCACCTCTCATATTGATATAAAGGCCAAATATTCTGATATCAAAATTTCCATACTCGATAAAACCCATAAAAGCAGAAATAAGTTTTTCTCCTCAGTGGCTAATATCATAGTTCACAAAAACTCAAAAAACAAAAAATCTGATTTTAAAGAGGCAAAAGCCAATGTAGAGCGGGATATAACCAAATCTAATATTAATTATATCTTTCATAATGTTAAAACTGGACTTACTAAGATTTTTATTTAGCTTTTAAGATACCTGTGCAATTCAATGGTTGCCTCTCGCCAAGTAGTAAACCCCCCTAAAAAATGCTGTAATTTTAAGGGTGTTTATATTTACATTAGGGTACTTCCATAAGTATAACATCCATCTAAAACTAGATAAACGATTAAATCTACAAGCATTGATACAATCAACTGAAGTCAAATTATGTAATTAAGACAATCTTAATAGACAAGCAAAATATTTCTGAATAATGAGAGTCAAATGCTCGAGATCAAATACTTTCCTGTATTAAAATTGACCTTTGTCTGTTTGGAATTTAAATCAAATTTTGAGAAAACATATTGTTAAAGAACAAACTCAACCTTTGGCTTTTAATATCGAAAAGTCATGACAAACAGCCTTGTTCCTGAGAGGCAATTACACCTTAAAATCTAAATAGATGTAGGTTGGAATTAGAAATTATTAAGCAGCCCTGACGGTTCAATGTATTTACCTATAAAACGAATTTTATCTAACAAACTGGGAAAAGGGGAAGTCGTCAAACTTCATCAGATCAGCACTGTTCGAAGTTTATTCGGATTTTTGATCAAGGCCATCGAATACCATTGAAAAGCAAATACCAAAAGCGATACCCATTGGCATCCACAATACTAATTTATCCATTGCGATGCCAATGACAGCACCTATACAAATCCCTAGTGCAATGCCCTTGGCCCAATTAGATTTAGAAGTTTTTTTTTTCATACCATCAAATTTATTAACCAATTGATACGGTGGCCTAACCTCATGTTACTGCAATTTCCAAGATATAGGCTTAGAATTTATGAGTGGATTGTAGTAGTGTACGATTAATCTTCTGGATGCATAAAACGTTGCTTGCCCAACAACTCTTCTTCAGTCTCTACGTGGTTTTCGTCTGGGACACAGCAGTCTACAGGACAAACTGCAGCACATTGCGGCTCTTCATGGAAGCCCATACATTCTGTGCATTTATCTGGGGCTATATAATAGACTTCATCACTAATAGGTTTCTGTGGTTCGTCAGCGTCGACTTCCTTGCCATTTGGTAATACAACCTTTCCTGTGAGGCTTGTACCATCTTTGTAGCGCCAATCGTCAGCACCTTCATAAATTGCTGTATTCGGGCACTCCGGCTCACATGCGCCGCAGTTAATACATTCATCAGTTATTATAATTGCCATGTCTTTTCTTTTTCACAACGATGAAACACTTTGCTTGGAAATCCCAAGGGCTTAAACCAAGCTTAGCTTCACTCGCATTTTTGAATTTATTGCCTATTTTTGCACTTGCAAAGTTAAGGTCTCATATAGTTTTTACCAAATAAGTAATGGAATTACAAGAAAGAATTAACGCATTCTCAAAATTAGGTTCTTTTTTATCACAATTTTCGAATTCACCCTATACAAAGGAGGATACCGTAGAAGCTAATGACCTCTTCTTTGATGGATTCAAACATCAACTACAGTTAGCCCGAGAACATAACGGTTGGTTCACCAAGGCTAATTTAGAATATGCACTAGACTCTTGGTCTAAATCATTAAATTACAGTAATATTAAGTCATGGTTGAGTAAGTACAACTTTAAAAAAGTAGAATCTAAAACCGTCGCTATTATAATGGCTGGAAACATTCCCTTGGTAGGTTTTCATGATTTTTTATCTGTGTTGATTACCGGACATAAGGTCCTAATAAAACAAAGCTCAAATGACAGGCACCTACTGCCCTATTTGGCTAAATATCTTGAAACGGTCGAGCCTAATTTTAAAGGAAAAATCTCATTTACCCAAGAACACTTGGAAAATTTTGATGCCGTCATTGCTACTGGAAGCAATAATACCGCACGTTATTTTGAGTATTATTTTAAGGGTAAGCCATCTATAATTAGAAAAAACCGGAATTCTGTAGCTATACTAACGGGAAGGGAAACCCATGAACAACTCGAAGCACTTTCTGACGATATCTTTAGATATTATGGGCTAGGTTGTAGGAATGTGTCTAAATTGTTTGTGCCTAAGGGCTACGATTTTGATGCCTTTTTTAAAGCCATATACAAATGGCATAACATCATTCATGAGCATAAATACGCTAACAATTACGACTACAATAAAGCAGTATACTTAATGAGTGAGTTTGAAATGCTAGAAAATGGTTTTGCTATGCTAAAACATGATGAGAACTATGCCTCACCCATAGCGGTCCTTTTCTACGAGTATTATGACAGTGCCGATAGCTTAAGACAAAAACTAGAACAAGATCAGGAATATATACAATGCATTGTCTCCGATACTTTCCCCAGCTCTAAAGTACATTTTGGTGAGACCCAAAAACCCCAATTATGGGATTATGCAGACGATGTAGACACTGTTGAATTCCTGTTAAAAACATAGGTAAAATTTATCGATTTGATACTATAAAATCAACTTGAATTTAGCACCTTTGTAGTCTTTAAAACAACTTGCTTATACCCTATCTAACAGGGTGTAATAGAAACAAGAATAAGATGAAGAAACATAATTTTAGTGCCGGCCCTTGTATATTGCCCAAGTCGGTCATGGAGCAGGCATCCGAAGCCATTTTAAATTTTGACGAAGGCTTATCCCTGTTGGAAATATCCCATCGCAGTAAACCTTTTGTAGACGTTATGGAAAAGGCCAGGGCTTTGGCGCTCGAACTCTTAGGCCTTGAAGGCAAAGGTTACAAAGCGCTGTTTTTACAAGGTGGT
The DNA here is from genome assembly GCF_002266855.1 of Winogradskyella aurantia. Taxonomy (GTDB): domain Bacteria; phylum Bacteroidota; class Bacteroidia; order Flavobacteriales; family Flavobacteriaceae; genus Winogradskyella; species Winogradskyella aurantia. The sequence goes on from NZ_NGJN01000004.1 coordinate 185,321, forward strand.
GCCAGCCTCCAGTTTTTAATGGTTGCTCTTAACCTCTTGGAAAAAAGAGCAGGATATCTTAATACCGGAACTTGGTCAGACAAAGCTATTAAGGAAGCACGCATTTATGACGACATCTACGAAGTAGGCTCATCTAAAAGTGCCAACTTTAATTATATCCCCAAGGGCTACGATATTCCAGAAGATTACGATTACTTTCACTGCACATCCAATAACACCATTTTTGGAACGCAAATGAAGCATTTCCCGGATTCTCCCATTCCAATGGTATGTGATATGAGTAGTGATATCTTTTCACGCCAGTTAGACTTTTCTAAATTCGATTTAATCTATGCTGGTGCCCAAAAGAATATGGGTCCTGCCGGCACTACTCTAGTGGTAGTAAAAGAAGACATACTAGGAAAGGTATCTAGAAAAATACCTTCCATGATGGACTACAAAGTGCATATCAATAAGGGAAGTATGTTTAATACACCTCCTGTTTTTGCCGTATATGTATCTATGCTTACCTTAGAGTGGTTAAAGGATCTCGGTGGTATTGCGGCTATTGAAGAGGAAAATGAAAAAAAGGCACGAGTGATGTATTCAGAAATTGACTTAAATCCTTTATTTAAAGGTTACGCTGTTAAAGAAGATCGTTCTACTATGAATGCCACTTTTACCCTTGAAAACGAAAATTTAAAGGAAACCTTTGATGCCATGTGGAAGGAAGCAGGTATCAATGGACTTAATGGTCACAGAAGTGTAGGAGGCTATAGAGCCTCTATGTACAATGCCCTATCTTTAGATAGTGTTAAGGCTCTTGTTGAAGTTATGAGTGAATTGGAACGCAAGGCCTAAGGGGTTTTGAATGCAGTTCACAAACAAAAAAATATAAAAATTCAAGGTGAATGTCTTTTTTGAAACGTTTAACCTTTAACCTTTATCTCAAAAATGAAAGTATTAGCAAATGATGGTATATCCCAAAGCGGTATTTCTGCCTTAGAAGCTGCTGGACATGACGTTATTACCACTACCGTGGCACAAGAACAGTTACAAAACTACATTAACGACAATGATATTGCCGTTCTACTGGTGCGCAGTGCCACTAAGGTGCGAAAGGATATTATAGACAACTGTCCAGGATTAAAGATTATTGGCCGGGGTGGCGTTGGTATGGACAATATTGACGTTGACTATGCCCGTAGCAAAGGAATTAAAGTAATTAACACGCCTGCAGCCTCATCACATTCTGTTGCAGAGTTGGTATTTGGACATTTCTATGGTTTAGCCCGCTTTCTTCACAACGCTAACCGAGATATGCCATTAGAGGGGGATAAAAATTTTAAATCCCTAAAAAAAGCATACGCTAAAGGGACCGAGCTTAAGGGCAAAACCCTTGGTATTATTGGTTTTGGCCGTATTGGTCAAGCTACTGCCAAAATTGGTATTGGCGTTGGAATGAAGGTCGCTGTGTATGACCCTTTTATTGAAAAGGCAGAGTTACAATTAGAATTTTTTGATGGGCAATCCCTAAATTTTGAAATTACCACAGTCTCCAAAGAAGAGGTCTTAAAACATGCCGATTTCTTAACGCTTCACGTTCCAGCCCAAAAAGACTATGTCATCGATGAGAAGGAATTCAATATGATGAAGGATGGTGTAATCATTGCTAATGCCGCAAGAGGTGGTGTAATAAATGAAGTAGCCTTAGTAAAAGCCTTAGCAAGTGGTAAAGTAGCACGTGCAGCACTTGATGTGTTTGAAAAAGAACCACAGCCCGAAGTGCAGTTGTTGATGAACCCCGCTCTATCCTTAACACCCCACACCGGAGCGGCGACAAATGAAGCTCAGGATAGAATCGGAAGTGAACTCGCCGAGCAAATTATAGCTATTTTAAATTAGACTTTTAATCCAAAATATTAGCTTAAACCCTGGGGATTAATCGATTAGTAAAAATCTTTGTGTCCCTTTAAGTCAAAATTTTAATCATAACATAAAATGGAAGGAATCTTAGATTTATTGAACAGTGATTTGGGAAAGACTATTATAAACGGTGTTTCGGGATCAACAAATACAGATCAGAGCAAAACCAGTAGTGTACTGACTATGGCATTGCCTGTACTAATGAAAGCTATGGAGCGTAATGCTGCAACTCCAGATGGTGCAGAGGGCTTAATGGGTGCCTTAAACAAAAAACATGATGGGAGTATTTTAGATAATCTTGGGGATTTATTTGGCGGTGGTGTTGATGATGCTGTTAAAACCGATGGGTCTAAAATATTAAGTCATGTACTTGGCCATCGCCAACAAGGTGTTCAACAGGTAATTGGCCAAAAAGCTGGACTAGATGCAGGTTCCGTGGCTAATATTTTAGAAGTAGCTGCACCAATCCTAATGGGAGTTTTAGGGAAACAAGCACGACAAAACAATGTACGTTCACAAAATGATCTAGGAAGTCTTTTGGGTGGCATGCTTGGTGGAAACGATGCAAGAAATCAGCAAAGTTTTTTAGAGCAGGTTTTAGATGCTGACGGTGATGGGAGTGTTGTAGACGACGTCGCAGGAATGTTGTTGAACTCAGGCAATAAAAAAGGTGGCCTTGGTGGTTTGCTCGGTGGTTTGTTTGGAAAATAATTTACTTTCCTTGATTATAGAGATAAAGCAGTCCTAAGTAGACTGCTTTTTTATTTGTAAATTTTGATATTGATACAGTCCTTATTACAATACAAGCCCCGATGCTTAGACCATTTGCATTTGAATATCCTTAATAGTGATATTAATAATAGTCAGACTTCTGGATTTTTAATATTTTTATAATATGAAAAACGTTCTGAACATAACCGTTGTGGTTCTAATACTTTTTTTTAGCTGCAAATCCTATAATACAAAGCAAATCATTGATCATGATAACCCGAATGCCATTGTAAAAAGCGATACAGTGAGCATTAGCAGCGACGAGACGGATTATGAAATCATTATTATTGAGCCAGGCTTTAACCAATGGCTGTATGGCACGGCACGTCCCCGGGGCTATTATTCACAACAGTTCTTGGAGGACCGTAATGCTCTACTAGTTCAAAATTGGAATATGAGACATTATCAGCCCGGAACTTATGATCCTAATCTATATTTACAACCTATTGACTATGATAGGCGAACGGATTATGGCTACGAGGTGAATTATTTACTCTATAATTATTTTATTTATTTTCAATTAACCTATAATCAGCAACTGACTTCTTTTATTCCTAGAATTTAAATTAAATTTGCACCTTTTTAAGGTGCTATGGAAAATTTTAAAAAACGCTGGGAGATAGAAAAAAATTGGCAATTACTATTCCCAATAATCGGCATGCTTGGCCTTGCCTATACGGCCTTTCGATTTAGTAAATTCATTCTGGGAGATTATGGTGCAGCGATTGTAGTTACAGCGTCAGCTATAATATTCTTTATAATTCTTAAAATCACCCTATTCTTGTTTAAAAAGCTTGAAGATAGATGGGTTCTGACCTATAGATGGGAAATGATTAGAGTTTTTATAGTGTTCGCCATTACGGGCTCTTCTTCCCTATACGTCGGTAGACCAATTATCAAGTTTATTGGAATTACTAAAGAAAACTTAAACCCTGTACTTTACTGGATTTTATTTATTATCATTGGACTGATTTTCTATCAAATTCTACTAGTAATCTTTGGATGGCTATTTGGGCAGTTTCAATTTTTCTGGGAGTTTGAGAAGAAAATGTTGAAACGTATGGGATTAAAACGATTTTTGGATTGATGTCAAAATCTAATATTAAAATTTATTTTCAAACTATAGCAATTTTTCTTGTACTTGGAGTGCTATCACCCTCTCTGGTGAAGTTAGCCCATGCTTTTAATCATCATCAACACGAGGTTTGCGAAAATCAAGATTTAAACGCCACTCACTTCCATAAAACTGATGTTGATTGTGAGTTTTATAAGTTTAAAATTACCAAAAACGTCTTCTTCAGCTCTCCCGAAAATGAGCCTATTGTAAAGACATATTTACAGAAACTTGAAGATTCGTATTATCAATTTTTCATTCCACATCAGCAATTAATATCCTTCCTGCGTGGTCCCCCGCGCTTAGTGTAAACGCATAATTTAAGCAAACACTAAATTAATTCTGAAACATGTTCCGATATATTGGACTCTTATCTCTTGCTATTACGAGTTTAAGTTTTAGTCAAGATTGTAATTTTACTTTATTAGGCGAGCTTTCAGATTTTCATGATGGAACACCTATTGTTTCTGCAACCATATATATTAAGGAGAACGATAGGTACATTACCTCTGATTTTGACGGTAAATTCAAAATTGAAAATCTGTGCAAAGGCCCATTAACATTAACTATTTCACACATTGCTTGTGAAACTAAAACGGTTTATGTTAACATAACAGGTGATACGTTTAAAGCCATTACCCTAGAGCACCATATAGAAGAATTAGGTGAAGTTTCTGTCACTGGGAACTCGACAAAACAAGAAACCAACACAGCTCAAAAAGCCGTAATCGAAGTAAATGAGATTGAAGCTTTTAGCAGTGGAAGTCTAGCTGACATTACCCGCACTATTTCTGGCGTTTCTACCTTAAATACAGGTAACAATATTGTAAAACCAATTATCCACGGTTTACATAGCAGTAGAGTCATTACCATGCAAAATGGAGTTCGTATGCAAGATCAAGAATGGGGATTAGAACACGCTCCTACAGTAGATGTTAATGCGTTGCAAGAAATCACGCTGGTAAAGGGAGCCTCTGCACTGGCTTATTCGGGCGATGCCATAGGGGGTGCAATTGTTTTAAGACCTATAAAAGCATATAATAGGGATACTCTTGTTGGAAAGACCATCGCCGTTTACGATTCTAACAACAGAGGTTATACAGTAAGTTCTTCTTTATTCAAATCTTATAAAGAAGGCTGGTTTTTTGGCGGACAAGGAACTTATCGTCGATTTGGGGATTCAAAAGCTCCTGATTATGTATTGTCTAATACAGGATTAGACTTTAAAGCTTTTTCTTTACAATCTGGATACAGAAGCTTTGAGGAATCCTTTAATGTATACTATAGTTATGTTGACAATGAAATAGGAATTCTTTCTAGTGCACATATTGGTGGTATCGATCAATTTATCGAATCTATAGAAAGTGGTCAACCATCAACTATCCAGGGTTTTACTTATGACATTAAAGATCCTAGGCAAAGAATTAGGCACCATTTGGTAAAGGCTGAGTATGAGCGCCGTTTCTCCAATTTGGGTAAATTATCCATACAATATGATTATCAAAGTAACCAAAGACAGGAATTCGACAGGAGAAGAGGTGATTTCAGGGGTGTTCCCTCAATTGATTTGTTACTCCAAACCCATGGTTTACAAACTAAATTTTTGTTTGATAGCAATAGCAATGTGAAAGTGCAGGCTGGTATTCAATCCCAGTATCAGGATAATTTTGCAGATCCAGCTACAGGTGTCTTTCGCCTAATACCAGATTTTCAACGCTTTGATATTGGTACTTTCGTTACGTCTGAGTGGAAACTCGATAATGGATATCTTTTAGAAGGTGCTATTCGTTATGACTTTAATCACATTGATGCGCAAAAGATTTATCGTGAATTCCGATGGGAAGAAAGAGGTTATGATCAAGATTTCGCCGACATCGTGGTTGATGAGAATATTGCTCCGGGACAACTTTTAACTAATCCAGTCTATGATTTTCATAATATTTCTGTAGCTATTGGAGCTAAAAAGCGTATCGACAAACATGAGTTTGCTCTGAATTATTCCTTAAGTAATCGAGCCCCTAATCCTTCAGAATTATTTTCCGATGGTTTACACCAATCCGTGGCTCGTATAGAAGTTGGAAACTTAAGGCTAGGCAAAGAAACAGCCAACCAATTATCCGCGACCTATACTTATCAAAACTCTAGATTTAAAGTGTTAGTAGAGCCTTATATCAACCGAATTGACAACTATATTTTTATTGCGCCAACAGAACTTGGTATAAGAATAATAGGTCAAGCGGGTGCGTTCTTAGAGTATGAGTTTTTGGGAACTGATGCCTTAATTTATGGGGTAGATTTAAATTTAGATTATTTACTATCAGAACGTTTATCTATTAAAAATTCAACAGCGTTCATTATTGGTGAAGATTTAAAAAATAATGAAGCCTTAATTGATATGCCACCGTTAAATACTAGAACCACAATTCAATATCAAAATAAAGAGTGGAATAGTCTTGCTGTTGGGCTTACATCTGATTTTTTTGCAATGCAAAACAATTTCCCCAATTATAACTTTCTATACACTGTACCATCTACAGGTGAAGAAGTTTTAGTTGATGTAAGTACGCCTCCACAAGCCTATCATTTGTTGCACTTTAATAGTTCAATAGAAACTAAATTATTTAAAAAAAATACATTAGAAATCGGGTTCAGTATTCAAAATATCTTAAATACAAGCTATAGAAACTATTTAAACCGATTACGATTTTTTGCTGACGAAGTTGGAAGAAATTTTCAAGTACAATTAAAATTCAATTATTAACATAAACCATTAAATATGAAGTCCATTTTTTTAAATTTAACAAACATGAAAACCATTAAATTACTTTTTTTACCCCTTTTCGCGTTAGCCTTATTTTCATCTTGTTCTGATGACGATGATGCGCCAGCACCAGTTAATCCAAGCGAGTTGATTACCAACGTTGAGGTTATTTTTACAAATGAAAATGACCCAAATGATGTAGTTACCTTAAGTGCCGTAAGTGCCGATGGTATCGTAGACCCTACACTTTCTGTCAGTGGTCCATTTACAGCTAATGCAGATTATACAGCTACTATAACTATTCTTGACGATGTTAACAATGAAGATATTCTTGAGGAAGTTGTTGAAGAAAAAGACGAACATTTCTTTGCCTATGCTGTTAATCAAACTATAAATGTATTAGATATGATTAGAGATGATTCAATTGACCCTCAACGAACAGACGGGAATTATCTGGGCGTAGAAACAGCCTGGTCATTCGGTGCAGCAAGTACAGGTACTTTCACACTTCAACTTGTTCACGAAGCATCCTCTGTTGATGACCAGTTTGGTGAACCTTTTGAGTTTGGTCTTTACACAGGAGGAGAGCTAGACATCAACAATACTTGGAATATTGAAATACAATAAATAATAATCTAATAATATAAGGGCCACTAGATTAGTGGCCCTTTTTTTTGTCTTGTTTTAGTATGTAAGTGTAAATCCACATTAAAGTAAATGTTGGAACAACGTCTAGCATTGGTAAGGCTTCCTCGATAAATGATATTATAGCCGCAATCTTTCCTGGCTTACCCTTATAAAGTTTGGTCATTATATAAGCTGAAAGTGGAGCCCAGACAAAATCAAAAGCCGGAAAAATATACGAGACATAGCCTAAAGCGTCACAAACAATACCCCAAAGAAGTATTTGATATTTTTTCATGAGTAAATTTAAGTTTTCCAATTATCTAAAGCGCAATAAATATTCCAAAAAAATCGGGTGAAAAACCAAGAAATATTTCAAAAACAAAACCTGTACTTTTTAACGTTTAGTTAAGAACGATAAAGGATAGGACGATGTAGTTTTGCACAGGTCAATGAAAAATAGCAACCGTAATCTACCTTCTCAAATCCATATTGAATCTACTACATAAAACTAAAATTTGTTGGGTTATACTGCTGTTCTCGATTATTTCTCCTTTCAATAAGGGCAATGCACAAAACAAAAAAGCGCTTCATGTTGGGCGCGCTAAAAAAGCCCCAAAAATAGACGGTAATCTCAACGATGAAGTTTGGCAAAATGCTGAAATAGCTACTGGTTTTATTCAATTTGAACCAGATATTGGGAATATACGCCCTGAACATGAGAGAACCGAAGTTAAAATCACCTATAATGATAGAGCCATTTACGTAGCAGCGTATTTATATGACGACCCAGATAAAATAATGAAACAACTCACAGCTAGGGATGATTTTGGACAATCAGACTTCTTTAGGGTGGTTTTAAATCCTAATAACGATTCACAAAACGATACCGAATTTACTGTATTTAGCTCTGGTCAGCAATCAGATGCGATTGCCAATCCCAGCATAGGTACTGACAGAAGCTGGAATGCCGTTTGGCGGAGTGCGGTGAAAATAGTAAAGGATGGTTGGACGGTTGAAATTGAAATTCCCTATAGAACGTTAAGATTTCCTGAACAAGACAATCCAATCTGGGGACTACAACTTCATCGCAACTTTAGGAGAGAACGCGCTCAGTATAGTTGGAATCCAATTGATCCAACAAAAGGTAACGTAGGCCTTTATCACGGTGAACTTATAGGTTTAAACAACCTGAAACCTCCTATTAGACTTAATCTTTACCCCTTTTCGACAGGTATTGTAAATGATTTCGATGGTAAAACTACAACAGACTTAACCTTTGGAATGGACGTAAAATATGGTATTACCGACAATTTTACATTAGATGCTACGCTGGTTCCAGACTTTAGCCAGGCGGGATTTGATAATATTGTTTTAAATCTTGGTCCCTTTGAACAGACCTTTGCTGAGCAACGACAGTTTTTTACAGAAGGGGTAGATTTATTTTCAAAAGGTGGTTTATTTTTCTCAAGACGTGTTGGAAATGCGCCTTCAGGTGACGTAGAACTTGTAGAAAACGAGGTACTGAATCAGCCTGACGAGGTTAAGGTTCTCAATGCCGTTAAAGTCTCTGGACGAACAAAAAAAGGCTTGGGAATAGGTTTTTTCAATGCCATTACCGAAAAAACATTTGGAACCATAACTGACACCCTAACAGGTAATGAACGCTCCGTCGTAGTAGAACCTTTTGCTAATTATAATATTTTAGTAGTAGACCAACAGTTTAATGGGAACTCCGCGGTAAGCCTTATCAATACCAATGTTACTCGAAATGGTGAATTTAGGGATGCTAATGCCACTGCACTTGTGGCCAACTTAGTCAACAGAAGAAATACTTATCGCATTGATACCGAACTAAGAATGAGCAATGTGAATTATCAGAATGAAGGATGGGAGTCTGGTTTTAGCACTTTTTTTCGTGCCGCTAAAGTTCATGGTAATTTAAGGTATGGTTTCGCACATCGATTTGCAGACACTAAATACAATATAAACGATTTAGGATTAAACCTTCGGAATAACCAAAACGACTTTGAAACAGACGTCTCATATCAAATCTTTAAACCTAGAGGGAAATTAAACAGTTATAGGATTAATGGCTTTTTTAACTATAGACGACTCGTTGACCCCAATGTCTATGCACGAATGAATTTTGGTTCTACATATAGGGCAACTACGAGAAAATTGGATTCTTATGGCTTTCGCTTAAATATAGAACCTGGCAAGCAATATGATTATTTTGAATCTCGTGATGGTCGATTTTTTATTTACGAAAACTTCATTAGTACCGGTGCTAACGTATCGACTAATTACAATCGCACTTTTGCTATTGATTTAAGGGCAAACATAGGTACACTATTTGAAACGGGAAGAGATCTGTTTACCTATGATTTTGAGATAGAGCCTAGAGTAAGGGTTAATGATCACTTATTACTGATATACCAACTTAACTTTGATTACAGAAATGGAGATCGTGGGTATGCCACAAGCGAAAACGACGAGGCTATTTTCGGTGAGCGAAATAGACAGAGGGTAACGAATTCATTAAGAGGGAATTATAATTTTAATCCTTTTCATTCCTTAGGGCTAACTTTTAGACATTATTGGGATACCGTAGCATACGATGATGAATTATTTACACTGTTAGATAATGGCCGTTTAACTACCGATTCTGGATATACCGTGGATAACGTTAGTGATAATCCGAATATCAACTTTAGTACTTGGAATATAGATTTAAATTATTCATGGCAATTTGTACAAGGTAGTTTTTTAACCTTTTTATATCGCAATCAACTTTTCAGTAATGACGAAAATGTTGAGGACAATTTTACCGACAGTTTAGATCTATTGTTCAATCAACCCGTGCAACATACATTTTCATTGAGATTACAGTATTTTATAGACTATCGCGGTATAAAATCAATTTTCAAGAAAAATAAAAAGGCTTCCTAATTGTGGATTTATGGTTTAAATACTATTTTCACATTCTATGAATCCAATCATCAAAGCTAAAGCCATCTATAAATCCTACGGGGATTTACAGGTCCTAAGAGGAGTTGATATTGACATCCAAGAAAGTGAAGTCATTTCTATTGTTGGGGCCTCTGGCGCCGGGAAAACAACATTACTTCAAATCCTTGGTACTTTAGATAAACCCGATTATAATTCTGACACGGAACTCATTATAAACGGACAATCTATAAAATCCTTAAACGACAAAGCCCTTGCTAAATTTAGAAATCAGCATATCGGTTTTATATTTCAATTTCATCAACTCCTACCGGAGTTCACCGCCTTAGAAAATGTATGTATACCTTCCTTTATAGGCAAACATGATAGGTCTAAGACCGAAAATAGGGCCAAGGAGTTATTGGACTATCTAGGCCTAAGTGAGCGTTTCGACCACAAACCCAACAGCCTTTCAGGTGGTGAGCAACAGCGTGTTGCTGTGGCAAGAGCGCTTATTAATAACCCAAATATTATTTTTGCCGATGAGCCTTCAGGTAATTTAGATAGTGAATCGGCAGAACAACTACACAAGCTCTTTTTTGATTTACGGGACAGGTTTAATCAAACTTTTGTAATTGTCACCCACAACCAAGACTTAGCCAATATGGCGGATAGAAAATTGAATATGATTGATGGTTTAATTTCGAAATAAATCAAACATAGACTTATACTGAGTTTTACACTGGTAGGTTTTAATGCATTATTTTTAATTTTTTGGAATCTGATTAATATGACCTTAAAGACGTCATTATCCTATAGACTTTTGTTTTTTGTGCTGTACTTCTGCCCTGCCAACCTTGTATTTTCTCAAAACATTAGACCTTACGATTTGGAGAAGCAAGCAGCCCATGCCGAATTAAAGGGTTATGACGCCTCGTACAGGGTAAATTACTTTGAAAATATTATAATACGTTCCTTCATTACATCAGATATTGCTAATTTTCAATTTAGAAGTTCTGATGGACAAAGGACTTTTGATTTGGTTCCAGCTGCAGAATATCTCCTTGGCCTTTCACTTGATTATAAATGGATAGCATTAGAAGTTTCATTTGCCCCAGCATTTAGGCAAACAGATGCCATTGAAGATCTATCAAATAGCAGTTCATTAAGGCTTGGCCTTAATTTTTTCTATTCCGATCAATTACGACAAGAGTTCAGTTATACAAGACTAGTGGGGTTCATTAATACTAATTCGGAAACTGGATTGAGTGACAGGCTAAGATTATTGAACAATACGGAGTTACAGACCATAAGAGGAAGCACCTATTATATAGCCAACAAAAATTTTTCATTTAGATCTCATTACGCACAAACAGAACGACAGTTGAGAAGCGCAGGAAGTCTAATACCAAAATTGACATACACCTACAGTATCACAGACCCAAACCTCGAAATTCCTGTTGAAACCATAAATACCGCTCAATTAAAAAGCTTTGATTTAATTTTTCAAATGGGTTATTTGTACACCTTTGTGGCCAAAGAAAAATGGTTTGCTACCATTGGGGTTCATCCGGGTGTTGGCTATAATAGTGCTCGATACGAATTTTTGGACCAATCTAATCAATTGTTCAATAATATATCCTTCGCTTTTGACAGTGAGTTAAAATTTGGATATAACTCGTACCGTTGGTTTTTCGGGGTTGGTGGTAATTGGAGAAATTTTAATATACTCAATAACGAAGCCAATCAATTGAATCGGGATAATTCATATCTAGAGGCTTATTTGGGATTTCGATTTAATGACAATAAACCTATGCGCAAATTCTTTGGGTGGTTTGAAGATCATTTAGGGTTTTAATAATATAACACCGCGCTCTATAGGCAATTTTACCTCTTTCAAAATAGAGTTAGGCGATTAGATTTATGTAAATTTGTGTATCATTTCTTAAAATCAAGTACTATGTCGTTTAGAATAGAAAAAGATACCATGGGAGAAGTTAAAGTTCCCGCAGATAAGCTCTGGGGTGCGCAAACGGAACGCTCTCGAAATAATTTTAAAATTGGTGCGCCAGCATCTATGCCCTTAGAAATTGTTTATGGTTTTGCCTATTTAAAAAAAGCTGCTGCTTATACCAACTATGAGCTGGATGTATTACCTAAGGAAAAACGCGATTTAATTGCTGAGGTTTGTGATGAAATTTTAGAAGGCAAACACGATAATCAGTTTCCACTGGTTATTTGGCAAACTGGTTCTGGAACTCAGAGTAATATGAACGTAAATGAGGTTATAGCCAATAGGGCCCATCAACTTGCCGGTAAAGTAATTGGGGAAGGTGAAAAAACCATTCAACCTAATGATGATGTCAATAAATCCCAATCCTCCAACGATACTTTCCCTACTGGAATGCATATTGCAGCCTATAAAAAAGTTGTGGAAACGACTATTCCAGGCGTTATTCAACTAAGAAATACCCTGCATAAGAAATCTTTGGAATTTAAGGATGTGGTTAAAATTGGCCGCACCCACCTCATGGATGCTACGCCCTTAACCTTAGGTCAAGAATTTTCAGGATATGTCTCGCAATTAGATCACGGTTTAAAGGCCTTAGAATCGACATTATCTCACCTGAGTGAGCTAGCATTAGGAGGAACTGCCGTAGGTACTGGCCTAAATACGCCAGAGGGCTACGATATTTTGGTCGCTAAGTATATTGCAGAATTTACAGGCTTACCTTTTGTCACTGCCCAAAATAAATTTGAAGCTCTTGCAGCGCACGATGCCATTGTAGAAACCCATGGTGCATTGAAACAGTTGGCTGTTTCCTTAAATAAAATTGCCAATGATATACGGATGATGGCTTCTGGTCCCCGTTCAGGAATTGGAGAAATCATTATTCCTGCTAATGAACCGGGAAGTTCCATTATGCCAGGAAAGGTAAACCCAACACAGTGTGAAGCCTTAACCATGGTTTGTGCCCAAGTAATGGGTAACGATGTTGCTATTTCCGTTGGTGGTACCCAAGGCCACTACGAATTGAATGTGTTTAAACCTGTAATGGCCGCTAATATTTTACAATCGGCCCAATTGTTAGGTGATGCCTGTGTTAGTTTCGATGAAAATTGCGCTGTCGGTATAGAACCCAACTACAAGGTTATTGAACAATTATTGAACAATTCCTTAATGTTAGTAACGGCCTTAAACACAAAAATAGGTTACTATAAAGCTGCTGAAATTGCTAATACCGCTCATAAAAATGGCACCACCTTAAAAGAAGAGGCTATCAACCTAGGGTACGTATCCGCTGAGGAATATGATGAATGGGTTAAACCAGAAGATATGGTAGGAAGCTTGAGGTAAACTAAATTCCTTTGTTTATAAACCGAGTAAGGTCTGAAAAAGACTAAGACGCGAGTTAGAAATAACTGGCGTTTTTTTATATTCAAAAAAATAACAATCTTTACAAAAAGCTATTGTTATGTCTATACTAATAAAAAACATAAAGCAATTAGTACAAGTGCATAAGCACAACGTAACCATTGTTAAAGGCAAGGATATGAAAACACTTCCAATCCTTGAAAATGCTTATTTATACATAGAAAATGATACCATCATAGAGTTTGGTAAAATGGAAGATTGTGATGGCTTTGAACCTGAAACTATTATCGATGCTACAGGTAAATTAGTATTGCCATCATGGTGCGACTCTCACACTCATCTCGTCTTTGCTAGGAATAGAGCCAATGAATTTATAGACCGTATCAATGGACTCAGTTATGCAGAAATCGCTAGCCGTGGAGGCGGTATTCTAAACTCAGCCAAACATCTCCAAGACGCATCTGAACAAGCTCTGTATGAATCTTCTATGAAACGATTAGATGAGTTGATTAACATGGGAACTGGAGCGGTTGAAATAAAAACTGGGTACGGGCTAACAGTGGAATCCGAACTTAAGATGCTAAAGGTCATCAGACGTCTAAAACGCGATAGCCTAGCCTTGATAAAACCAACTTTATTGGCAGCGCATGCTATTCCTGAAGATTATAAAAACAAAAAAGAGGATTATATAAAACTCATAATCGACCAGCTTATTCCAAAAGCGGCAAAGTTAAATATCGCTAACTATATAGATGTATTTTGTGAAGTAGGCTATTTTCATATTGAGGAGACGGAAGCGATATTAAAAGCAGGTCAGAACTATAATCTTCAGCCTAAAATCCATGTGAATCAATTTAATGTCATAGGCGGTGTGGCATTGGGTGTAAAATACAATGCGCGCTCTGTGGACCACCTCGAGGAATTGGATAAGAGTGATATTAAAGCTCTGAAAGGCAGCGATACTATGCCTGTTGCCTTACCAGGATGCTCCTATTTTTTGGGTATTCCCTACACACCTGCAAGAGATTTGATTGACGCAGGGCTGCCATTGGCCATCGCATCAGATTTTAATCCTGGATCAGCACCTAGCGGCAATATGAATTTTATTGTAAGTGCAGCTTGCGTTAAACTGAAAATGACTCCTGAAGAAGCTATAAATGCAGCAACAATAAATGGTGCCTACGCTATGGGCATAAGTAATATGTACGGCAGTATAACACGGGGAAAAAAGGCAAATGTCTTTATAACAAAACCATTGAACCATTACAGCGAGATTCCTTATGCCTTTGCCCATAATCCCATAGAGCAAGTCATTATAAATGGTCAGATATGGCAATAAAAAATCCGGAAACAACATAGTGCTTCCGGATGATATAGGTATTGTGCTTAAATTATTTCAGTTCAAACTCTGAGCTAGAAATCAATTCCTTTTCATTAAAAACGTTGATTTGATAACGTCCTTTTTCAAATTTCTCATCTAGTACAGAAATATACTCACAGACATTTAAGTTTCTGTTTTCATAATTAAAACGACTGATTAGACTGTAATTAAGAACTTGGTCTTCAAATTGTATTTGATCGTTAGATCCCAACACATTATTTTTTGGGTCAATAACCTGAACATACAACTCTTTATCTCCAGGTTCTGCTAATGCATTCTTAGCAACAGTAAAGCAAACCTTTATTTTATCACTGCGACTTGCGCGCTCTGTTGGTATTTGTTTACCGCTTCTTCTCTCGATAACACCCATACCTTTAAGTCCAACCGTTTGTAGCACTGCTGCATCCTTCACCACACCTGCTAATTCAGTATTTTGCACCAATAACGAATCTGTAAACATGGTACGTTCTGCTAACTGAACTTGAGTACTATCTAATGATGTAGCCAAAAGCTCGTTTTCTACTTTTAATCTGTCATTTTCAGCTAAGAGTTCATCCATTTCTTCCTGCAGAGCTAAGAACTTTTTCTTGTATCTCCATAGGCTATTTACACTATTCTGAGATATCTTCAAGGAATCCATTAAGCCTTGAATGCGCTCTCTGGCCTCAATTAAATCCTCGTTTGCAACTTGATTCTCTGCAATGGCGGCATCGTACTGTTTTGCCATATTGTTCAAATCGTTCATTACCTGTTGTTTCTCATTTACTAAGGTGCGTTCAGTTTCTTGCTTATCTTTGTAAAGCTTGGAAGCGTAAAATGCAGTTCCTAGAAATAAGACTAATAAGATTCCTAATCCTACCTTTAGTCCTAAACTTGTTTTTTGTGAACCTTCCATAAAATTTAATTTTAAATTATTGTTAATCGTTTTTTTAAATTCATTGAGGAATTTAGAGACTGAAATAAATTGTTATTTTTAGCTATTATACATATCCAAATGAAAAACTTCAACCTGTTCACACCTAAAGATTGCGCTAAACTTATAAACGTGCGCAAAGGAGAGTCAAAATTTGGAGAACATATTCAGTTAATCCCTAACCTCACTAACATATACGATTCAATTTCTGTTTTAGATGTTGACTATGTAGTTTTTGGAATTAAAGAAGACATCGGAATTTTTGCAAATTACGGAAAACCAGGGGCTTCAAGAGCTTGGGATGCTACCGTAAAAGTTTTGTTAAACGTCCAAAATAACAGATTTAACCAAGCCGATAAGGTTTTGATATTAGGACATTTGGAATATTCGGGGTTAAAAGAAGCCTTAACCAAACCAGGTTTGTCGCATAAAAAAAGTATTAAAGAAGCTCGAAAAATGGTCGAGGAGATTGATAAGGACGTAACGTATTTGGTGAACTGTATTATTAGGGCCGGCAAAACGCCTGTGATTATTGGAGGAGGCCACAATAATAGCTACGGAAACATAAAAGGTGCCGCGTTAGCCTTGAACAAAAAAATAAATGTTGTCAATTTTGATGCCCATTCAGATTTTAGACCTGAAGAGGGTAGACATAGCGGAAATGGTTTTAGTTATGCTTATGCTGAGGGATTTTTAAAATATTACTTCATCTTTGGACTTCATAAAAATTACACTTCTGAATCTCTGTTTAAAACTTTAAATAAGTTAAAGGATATACAATATGCCTCTTATGAGGACATGGAGCTAAACACTACACTCGGTTTTCAAGAAGCCCTAGAGGCTGGTTTAAAGCATGTTAATAACAGCCTTTTTGGTCTTGAGGTTGATTGTGATGCTATAGAGCGAATGCCCAGTTCTGCAATGACACCTTCTGGATTTAGCAGTTTACAAGCGAGACAATTTGTGAACTTTTTTGCCAAGCAACCAAATGTGACTTACTTACATATTTGTGAGGCTGCACCAACTAAAAAGACGGAAAGCCAAGTTGGTAAAATGATCAGTTATCTCATTACCGATTTTATAAGAGCTAAGGAAAATTAAGGTTAATCAATTTAGCAAGGTTCCCCTAGACCGTCCCATCTTTCGCGAAGTTACATTCTAAAGAAAATCCTATTAAACACCTTTTTTGTTTATAATGTTATTCTAGAATTCTGAGGGTTTTATTCAATGGTTGTTATTGGGTACCGAAGCTAAAGTCAATTTTAAAGTTTAAACTTTGCCCTTAAATAGTCAAAACTTTGGCCAATATCCTCAAAAATATGTTCTTCTGGAATTAAATCAGGGACAATATCAATGGAGGTCAATTTATCTAGAGGCTGCTCTTTAACAGCAGTCAAAATGACCTTAACACCCCTTTTACTTAAATCCAAAACTGCGTTTTCTAAGGCGTATAAGCCTGATTGATCTATATAAGGGACACGATCCATTCTTATGATTAGGGCTTCAACATCCTCTGGTATATTCTTTATCTCATTTTGAAAATGTGAGGTAAATCCAAAAAATAACGGACCGTAAAGATGCTTGATGTACACCTTGTCCTTATGTGCTTCATAGAATTCAATTTCGTCTTGCCAAGGCTTCTCTCCATCAAAACCTGCAAGGGTACCTACTTTAAGACCTTCCTCTCCAAGATCACTCGCGCGCTTCATAAATAATAAAGAGGCTAAAAGCAAGCCAATACCTACAGCTTGAATTAAACTTCCAAAAGTGGTAATTAAAAGCACCAGTATTAAAACAACAGCATCTGCTCTCGGAACGACCAACAAGTGCTTAAGCCCCTTGGTATCTACAATTTTAAATCCTATAGGAATTAATAGTCCTGCCAAAACGGATAAAGGAATATAGCCTGCCAATTTACCCAAGCCAAGTAATACAGCCAGCAAAACCAAACCATGAATGGTTCCCGAGACTCGTGTGCGACCTCCAGAATTAATATTCACCACAGTTCCTTTTGTAGCTCCTGCACCTGGAATACCACCAAATACTGCTGCAACGGCATTTCCTATGCCCTGGCCTATCAACTCTCTATTACTGTTGTGCTTGGTTTTAGTCATATTATCCGCAATAACTGAGGTAAGTAAGGAGTCTATAGATCCTAAAACGGCCAAGACCATGGCATATTCGGCAACAAGCATATAAGCACTGGAATCAATGGATAAAATACCATCTATTTGTAAACTTGGTAAGCCCGAAGGTATTTCACCAATAATGGGTATGTCCCAGTTTAAAAAATAACCTACGATAGAAGCCAAAATCAAAGCAACAAGAGCACTTGGTACAACTTTGGATACCAACGGGAACAAGTAATAAATGGCTACAGTTAGACCACCAAGAACTAGCGCCTGCCAATTAAAATCCGTAAAGAGACGAGGTAAATCCTGCATCACCAACCAAGTAGATTTGGCTGAGTCTAGACCAACAAATGGAAATATCTGTAAAATCACGATGATAAGACCGACACCACTCATAAAGCCGGATACTACAGGATAGGGGAAATATTTGACATAACTGGCAATATTAATGAGCCCAAATACTATCTGAAGTAATCCACCTGCAAGAAAGGTTAGGATAATAATACCCATTGCACTTTCTAAACTACCGGTAATTTCAATTGCGCTTGCAACCAAAGCTGCTGATACTACGGTCATTGGACCTGTAGGACCACTAGCTTGTGTCGCTGTACCTCCAAAAATAGCAGCAAATATACCAATTGCAATCGCACCGTAAAGACCTGCTATGGCACCCAAACCAGATTGCACACCAAAGGCTAAGGCTAAAGGCAAGGCCACAACACCGGCAACTAGACCTCCAGTTAAATCGCCTTTCAAATATTTAAAATCGTAAAACTTAGAAATCATAAGATGGAAAATTACTTAATGACTAAATACTGAATTTAAAGGAAATCAACCTTTCCTGTGTCCATATCATAAACACCACCGATGATTTTAATTTCACCTTTATCCTCCATTTCCTTGAGGATCGGACTATTTTGACGAATATCGTTAATTGTTTTTCTGACGTTTTGCTCGCAAACCATATGGACAAACTCTGGATTTGATGAAGATTTGTCACCCTCATAATGACTTAACTGCTCTACAACAGGCCTGATTTTAGTTAGCATGGCTGTAATATTACCAAGCTTAACGTTGTCAACTGCTGCTTTTACGGCACCACAATGCTCATGCCCAAGGACTAAAATCAATTTAGACCCTGCGACTTTACATCCAAATTCCATACTTCCTAAAATATCTTCATTTACAAAGTTACCAGCGACACGGGCCACAAATAAGTCACCAATACCTTTATCGAAAACGTCCTCCACGGGGATTCTACTATCTAAACAAGATAAAATAACGGCCTTTGGATATTGACCATTGGTAGCTTTTCTTATTTGAACCGTGTGATCTCTTGCAGTCAAATCATTAGAAACGAACCGACGATTTCCATCCTTGAGACTCTCTATAACGCTATCCGGTGTTAATTGAGCCTGCTCCTCTGCGGTGAGAACTTTTTCTACTAATAGCTTAATGTCTTTTTCCTGTCCACCCTCTGGACAATAGGTCAGTTTAGTGTTCTTGTTCATGAATTGGTGTTTTTGTGATTAGAATCGTTAAATGTATTAACAGTAAAAATAACCTTCAAGGTCTTGATATCAAAGTTGGTAAGGTAAAAAGACTTAAATATTAACTTAAATTTAAATTGGACTGAGCCAAATTATTTCCAGAACTAACCCTAATCCTACAAACCATTAAGGCTTATAGACTTTTGTTAGACTTACAGTTCTCTTAAGTTACACAGCCCTCATTATTGACTTCCGATAGATTTCAAAGAATCTATTTGACGTTGTAGTGCTTTAATCTTTTCTGAATTGTCTTGAATTTTTGGAATAGTCTTGAGAGAATCGAGTGCCTGTTCCATAATATCCTCATCCTTGGGTTGTTCTTGATAGAAATAACCAATGCCTTCACTAGCACGCCATGCTTCATTTAACTGATCATATACCGTTTTATCCCATTGACTTGGGTGTTTAACATCGATCCATATGACATCTCTGTATTCACTATCTATTAGCACAAGGTCTGGTGTTGCAGAACCATCAAATTGTCTTGCATCTGTGCGGCTAATCGTTGAAACCGTTCCAAGGAAAAACATACGCTTTCTTCCTGCAATATCTTTTATATAAGGTCTAAATTCAACTGGGGAATTAGCTTCCCAGTCGTATTCCTTCCGTGACTCCTTTACCTTTAATGGCATGGCCGAAACACCTGCATAACCCTGCTTCTTTGAAGCATGGTCATAATAATACAATACTTTTTTACCGTCTGCTGGAACGAATACACTATAGCTCAGACTTGTGCGTTCATTACCCACAGGCTCTAAACCAAACCAATGATAAAGACCGCTATAAGCATTTGTGCTTGAGCCAGAAAAATCAAAGTCAGTCACGTAAGGTTGCTGATTTTGGTCTTTAGGCATAATAGGAATCTTTACTGCAGTCTCCATATTCCAAGGTAAAGGATCACTAAAACCTCCTAAGAATTTGAGGGATTCTGCTTGTAATTGTGATACTTTCTCAGATAAGGTATTCTGTTTATTTAAAAATGGGTAATTCTTGATGTCATCTGGACTTACAAAAGTACCTTTACCAATTAAAATCCGCTCTAAATAATCATTAAAATCATGCTCGCCGTTTTCTATGATCATAACACCACCAAATGTCGGGTAAGGAAAAAAGAACCCTTTCCATTTTATTAGACTCACCACTTCTACCCATTCACCAACATCATTTTTCATATAGAATGTATCGCTGGGCTCATAATTAAACAACATCCATGGATTGAACCGTTGTACCACTGCATTATAGGTATTGCGACTAAATTTTAGAGACTCACCGATTGAAAAAACAACTGGAATTCTATTTTCATTTGAAAATCTTGGAAACGGTGTTGTGCTGCTTACGGAAAAAACTTCTTCTGTATTGTCACTGATTCGTTGCATTATGTATTTTTCGCTAGGCTGAATGGCCATGGTCCATTTATTCTCATTATCTATTCTAACCAAATGCGGTAGGGAAACGTCCTTAGTTTCACCTACACTTTCATTGGCCATGGAAAAGATATTTCTTAAAGGCTGTATGCGTTCGTTCTGTGTTAAGGGTAACTCATTGATTTCAATCTTATTCAAATCATTAAAGACATTATAAGTCTTCATGTAATCGTATAATTGAACATGCCAACCGAGGTAGTACAGTAAACCAAAAAACAAAACCAGAACACCCAATATTCCAAGGCGACCTCCCGTACTTGCTGTTTTTCTGAACTTTCGTAAGCCAAAAAACAATACTAACAAACTAATGATTATGATAAAAACATACTTTCTAAGAAACAGCAATACAGGTTGGTAATCATCCCTAAAAAAGAACAGAAACACAAGCAACAGTAAAACTACTAAAACGGTTATTCGTTTTTGCTTTTTTCCTTTATTCCAATAGTTTTTTATCATAGTTTTCTTTTAATCCAAATTCCATTGAAATATCATCCTTAACCATGTGACGCAACAAATTGAGAATGATATTTTGTCTTACATCAATCCTTTATCCTTTAGTCGTTCTCTTGCACTTTTTTTAGCTGCGTCCGTAGTTTCATTTTTAGTATTTTCAGCCTTAGGTTCTTGTGCAAACTCATTATCTTTATTTTTTAAATCTTCAATTAAGTCCTTACCCCTATCGACGGCTTCCTCTACCAAATCGCCTAAGGATTCACTTTTTTCTTCTACAACTTGACTTGTCTTAATAACAAAACTCGCTAAATACGTACCTAGCAAGGTACCAACGGCAAAAGATGAAAAGGCAGAAATACCATTGTAACTTCCAAAAACGGATACTGGAGTTAAAAACTCCAGGAACAAAGCGGCAATAAGAACCGAGGCAACTACAAAAACCAGTCTAGGAATAAAAGCCTGCTTGTACACAAAACCCTTCGGATTTTGCGGACTCATTTGAAGTTCTTTACTATTCACTATTTTATTCAAAAAACGATAGGCTCCATTTCCATTAGACTCTCTCCAATAGAGGAAAATACCAAATAAGATCGCTGCGATAAAAATGACGAGTTCTATTCCCATGTTTTATTATTTATTAACCTGAACTAGCTTCAGACCCTATTAACTATATCGTGTTTAAAAATAAACCTGCACAACCATAGTATCCCTTTAGGTTGAATGACTTTTAATCAGCCTATTGCCTTTTATAATTCATACTAATATCAGACGTCCGTTTAAATTCCAAATCAATAACAGAATAAGGGTTACTATAAAATTAGTCTAATTTTATTAAATATTGTTACGAATACGCTCTATGACCCAATCCCTAAATGAATCGTCCCATGTCTCATAACTTTTATAAAACTGTTCTTTATCATACCAATACAAGAACAACACGTCTTTAGGCGAAATATTAATCAGTAATTTGTGAATTAAATCACGGTGCTCGGCAGATAATGATGAATGTGGCTGGTGCAAGGCAAAATACAATGACTCATCTACGATATCCTCGAGTTTGTAGGCATTACTGCGTTCTAATTTTTCGAGATATAACTCTACACTCATTACTTGTTTTCGTGCTTCTAAATTTATCTTATTCAAATAACTCTTAAACAGCACCTTGTCATTTAAAATATCCTTAATCGGATGCTCTGTGTCTTCCAGAAATTGGCTGAGTTGAAACTTTTTAATTCTATCGTAATTAGGCGTATTTACCATAGCTTCCAAATCGCACTCAATAATGATGTGATCCTTGAGCTTATCTATTAACTCCGGTTGCGCAATATGATAGATAAGCACATCGTGAACCGTATCTTTTATTGCTTTTTTGTATACCTCTTTATCTTCAAAAATTACTATAGGTTTTATAAAATCTCTTAATAAATAAACACCATTAAACGCTCTTGTATAAAATGATCCCGTTGTAAAACGCAAAGGATGGAGGTTTAGGTCCCTGTTTCTTAAATCGCCATGACTTTTTGCAGAGTCCAATAATTGCTGGTGAAGGTCTTCGTCTATAAAGTTATTTTCACGATTAAATTTATCTACAAGTCTTAATTGCTCCTTTTGTTTTTCCGCTAAATCATCAATTAGTCTAAATGTAATACTGACATCGTCATATTTTAAAATATCCAAAGGCTCATAAAATACATCGATATCTTGGTCAAAATCAATACAAATAGCAGAGTCCCTAGTAATATCATTTATTTTTTGCCCATGTGTTTTAAAGATATGTTGCATCATTTGCCTATCAAAGGAATGAAACGGTAGATAAATTGGCTTCCCTTTTTGTAAAGGTGAAATTATTATGCCATGAGGATTTGCATCGCCATGGTTAAGGTACTGAATATGAGATTTTTCTTCTGCAATTTCTGGGCTCCAACCTACACCATCAATAGAAAATGACTTGAGCTTGGTTTCTGAAAAGCCCAATGTTTTAAGGCATTTATTATAGCGTTCAACAAGCTTTCCACTCACTGGAATGAGCTCGCTTCTGTATAAATTTGCGTCTTTAAGTTTTTGCATTGTGTCTCCTCTTGGGGCGGTACTTTTTAATCCTATTCTAACAACTTGTTGATTTGGGCATATTGCAATAGCATAATTGTTTTTGCATCAATAATCTGTTCATTTTTTATCATGGTTATGGCATCAGAAAACTGAAATTCCAACACTTCGATGTCTTCATTTTCACCTTCTAATCCCCCTCCATCATGAACTTTCATTTCATCAGTATACTCTGCCACAAAAAGATACATTTTCTCAGTTAAAGCACCTGGTGATGTATAAGCTGTAAGTACTTGTTTAGCAGTACTTATTTTATAACCAACTTCTTCCTCGGTTTCTCGGATAATAGTTTCTAGGGCATTATCCTTACTATCAATCGCTCCAGCACAAGCTTCAATAGACATTCCTTCAGACTTATTGTTTTCATATATCGGCATTCTAAATTGCCTTGTTAAAATAACCGTCTTTTTAGGTGGATTGTATAACAATATGGCTGTGCCATTTCCACGATTATAACATTCCCTAGAAACATGTCTCCACTCACCTGTTTTAAATTGATAATCATAATCGATACGATGTAATGTTGCCCATTCTTTTGAGAGCGTTGTATGTTTTATATTTTTAATGTTATTCATTTTATCCCAATCCTAATCCCTTCTTTTATAAATATCGCCAATGTCGTTTACGTTAAAGGCTTTTCACGATACTCTTTGTTATGCTCTTCCATCAAAGAGTTCCCTAGCCTCAGTTTCTATATTTAATTGATCAACCCTAGCTTCAACTTTACGTTTAAAATCAGTATCTGCAATGGTTGCCACATTGTCTAAATAGCGAATAACTTCCTGGCGTCTTATATCTGAAAAATTAAGACCCTTCATATTGGCCTTCATCAACTCCTTGAGCATATTGAATTTGGTATCGTAATCTTTTTTAAAATATAAATCGGGATTACTAAACCACTCTTCTTCCAAGTCAAAATCAGTTAAACGCAATGATATAGCAGACTGAATATTTCGCACATCTCGTGATGAGAAAAACGGAAAAATATTTTGAACCTCCTTGTATAATCCGGCATAAAATATGTGATCCTCATCTTTATAAGTCTTTTCTACCTTCTCAAATATTTGATGAATACGTTCTTCATTTGGTTTTTGCACAGACTGCAAAATGTCGCCTAGGCTTTTTGCCAACCCTTGGTCTGCTAAATATTGATAATCCTCTGGGTCATTCATATTGACAAAATTCGGGAGGGTCTTTTCAAATCTTCGCCACCATAAATGGTCTTGATCTAAAAAGTCTTTTTTAGTCCTCGCACCGTCTATTTTAAAGCGCCCTTGCACCCGTGAAATGACAGCTTTGTCTAACATCTCCGGAAGATTGGTGAATAGACCAATAGAACTGTTGCCGTAATTAATGGCATAGGCACCTTCGGTATATCTTAAAAACACGCCTATCACCTCCTTTACACCAGCGGATACACCTTGTGCGGTGCGTTCTTGCAGATTGTTTTCAGCATCATCAATCGGTGCGAATATTAAACGGGTAGGGTCTTGTAAGGGTTTCATCCACTCTACCATTTTTTCCGCAGACCCCCCCTGAAAAGTAGAAATTAAGGTATCTGGCATGGGATGAAATAAGAATGGGATTTCTAACTGGTCTGTATATTCCTTTAGTCTTGTGGCTATCGCCGCAATTAGCATACTTTTTCCTGTACCTGGAATACCATATCCCATAAAAACAGGCATAAAGCCTCCTAGTTCTTGAAATGGGTTTTTTTGGGCTTGAAAATCATAACTTAACATACGTTCTGTCAAACGACGAGCAAAGTGCTTGGCATCCTTATTGCCTACAATCTCCTCAAACCTTACTTTATTGAACTCAACACTTTTTGCCGTGCCTTGAAAAACATTTTCCCAACCAGATACAGCAAAATCAGAATTTTCTAATTTGTAGGTTCTATCAACTATGGTTTCTGTGTATTCCAAAGCACTTTTACGCAATTGAATTTCATCAATAAGCGACTCAAAATAAACCATCGTAAAGTCTATAACATCTTTGTCCGAATTAATGATTTCAGGATGATTTAAATATTTATCGTAATAATACAATTGGCACGATATTCCTTTTACAGGAGACATAAGGGAAACTTCTGGAATACCTGACATCTTCTGTTTCATAACAGATAGGTCATCAGAAGCGTATGGCTTTAAATCATGAACAATTTTGTAAGCCATGGCGAATAGCATAAATGCAGTGGCCGTTTGCAGTTTACTTTCATATTCACGTCGTTCTGCATTGCCTAAGGCCGACTTGTTTTCTGCCAATGAAGATAATCCTGAAGCATCGTAATAATTATCCTTAATCCAAATACCCATAACTATACCTTCTTGCACTACATATAATGCATGATTGAGATGAATAGGAATAGCGACCGATTCAGGTAATAACCGTTTTTTTAATGCTAATACCGTTTTGGAAACCGAAGTCGTGTCAAGATTACTGCCATTATTTGCCCTAGAAAGAAATAATAGTATAGAGTCATCTTTACCGTCGTTATTTTTATTTTTTGCCCTAAGGCTTTGCTCCCACTGAACAGATTTTAAATAAGACGTCGCTTCATCACGAAGCATGTCGAGTTCATTCTGCTTTATTGGAAATGTTGAATTGTGTTCCATTTTAAAGTTTTATCACAACAGCTTATGGGGTTAACATATTTTGTAATTAATCATTCTCCAAATACTTCAATATTTATAAGCGTCGTTCATTTTTAAATCAGAAACCTGAATTGGGGGCATCGCTAACTCATTCATGATTTCTGGTGTCTTGTTATATAGCAATTGAATAATTCTATGCGGTGCAAATACATACTTTTGATTAAAGACCTTACCCCATTTCTGAAAAATCTGCTTATTGAAAAAACCACCTTCCTTAAATTCGCTTAAAGATGCTAATTCATCTATATTCAACGATATAACATAAGATTCCAGAGGAATGGTTTTTTTGGCAATACCTTCTAATATAGCGTGTGTAATATCATTTTCGTCCTTGGCAAAAACATTATGAATAGGTCCTAAATCAATTCGCTTAATCAATTTTGGAAATACCTTAGGCAGTTGTTTGTCTATGCCATAGGCCATGGTGTCCATATCCATTTTTCTGTCTGCGATATTTTTTAGTATTCTATAAATTTCGTCTTTGTAGTCTTCCACATTCTTACCGTCATAATTGAAATACAAATAACAAATAAACGGCCTATTATGGACCACGTCATAAAAACTCCAGCTTACTACATAAGCCGAATCAACAGCCTCAGGCGCCTCTAAAATTTTTCCCTGAACGAAGCGATTGAAAATATATTCTTTTTTTGCTGAGGAGTAATACACTATTGAAGCAGCTTGAAATAGTTTTCGCTTTGAAATGGGTTCTTTTTTACGCATAAGCGTATCCAAAAATTCTTCCTTCAAGATGTCAATATCAGTCAATTTACCCAAAAACTCTTTCCGTAGCTCTAAATCATTAAAAAGATACCTAAACTCCAGATAATTGGGAAAACTTGAGTCCGTTAAGTCTACCTTCATATTCTCCTCCTCATCATACATGTATTTAACACGCATGGCTTCAATAGAGTACAACAGTAAGTCACAATATTGTTTGAACAGCAGTAGCTCTTGCTGATTACAAATTTGCTTTTCCTGAATCGCAACTATAAGTTCCTTTAGCGTAAAATCTATCATTTTATGATAGAATACATACTGTTCTTTTGAATCTAATACAGCAGAATCTAAAGGCGTTACAATCATTTTTTAGCTTGGATAATTAATTTACGTACAAGGCCTTAAATACAGCCTCATCTAATTTAGCAAATTCAACACATTAGGGAATACTCAAAGCACTGAATCGATATGTGGTCGTTAATGGAAAATACCTCTTCTCAGTCGTGACTACGAAAGCAAATCATCATTCTGCTCATTTGGTTTATTTTCTCCCTTAGGCTCTGTCTCCTCAGTAGCGTTCGGATTTGCCTTGTAATATTCATCAAAGATATCTTTCATGTCAATGCCGTAGCGATTAGCAAAATTTTTCTGAATCTCATCATCTTTCACGCGAATCTCTTTTAAGGCCTCGGCATAACTACCGTAAACCCCCTGCATCACTTTTTCATGTACCGGGATATTATCCATCATTTCTTGTCGTGCTTTGGCACTAGCCGTGTGCATTGCTGCTAAGGTTTCGCCAATATGCTCATCTGTTTTAACACCGAGATGCTCTAAAATAGCTGCAAACTCTTGGTCCGTCCTAGCCTTTAAAGCTACCACATAACCATCATAGTAATTTAAGCGCTCATCCGTATCGCTTTTGAGTTTAGCCCGATGGGTTTGAAGATTACTTCGTAAGGAGGTTAGCACCTTAATGGTAAGGTTGTGCTTGTGCACAAAACTATCTTTTGAAGCGGCCAAAGTCGTGTAAGCATTCTTGAGACCTTCTAATTCTTCGACCTTCTGCTCTAACTGGGTTACCCGCTCCAAAGTTTCTGAATACTCCGTAGATTGTTTATCCGATACTTCGTCTAGAGCCTGTCTTGCCTGCTTTAATAGCGCATACTGCTCCTCCAGTCTAGATTCGACTTCCTTCTTTTTCTCAAGTGCTTTTGTGTGGTTTTTACTAGCCTCTACAATCGCTGTTTTTAAACTTTCCTCGACTTCTTTAATTTCTAGTTCCCTATCCTTAAGTCGCTTAATAGCCGCCTGACTCTTAAATGATAATTCGTTTAATAAAGTCTGTACATCTGCATTTTCAATGCGCTGTTGAAACATGGCCTTTGCTCTGTTGTCTGCAGAACCTCTTTCTTTTTGGGCCGCTGCTAACTCGTCCTCTGCCTTTTTTATTTTACTCTTTCTTCCCCATAAATTATTCCACCAGGTGTCCGGTTTATTTTGAGCATCTTCCAATTCCACCTTGGCACGTTCCAAACGCTTTACGGCATTATCTATAACCTTTTGCTCTTCTGCATTTAATGCAGAAAACCCCTCAAACATAATACCAACCTCATCTTGGTAATCAGTAAGGTCTTTAATGGCGTCTAACAAGGTTGTACGGTCTTTTTCGGCCATTTCAACTACATTATCTAAAGTAGCATTCAATATTTTTTGACGACTCTCTGGATCATCTTCTTGAGCTAATTTAGATTTCATTTGGTCAATAGCCTTTCCCCAATTAACGTCAACCTTTTCAGCTTTTTCGTTTGAGTTTGTTTCTAATAAGTCAAAGTCTTCAGACATACTGTATTATATTAAGTATTAAAATTATGAGTAAGCCAATTTCGGTATTTTTATAAGAGAATAAAAATTTTGCCCCACAAATTATAAGTAGTAAATGTTATAAAATTGTTACAATCATTGCTAAAGTAAAAGAGTTAACTAATTTTATAAAAAAACTAACCTATGAAATCTTATACCACGTTATTGGTAGTGTTTGTAGCACTGCTTTATTTGAATTGTAAAGACGAAAAAAAGACGATTGAAACGGCAGAGAGTGTAACTGAGAATACCGCTGATGACGCTTTGAAAATAATCCCAATTGAACATGCCACTTTAATTTTAGAGTCTGGTGATGATGTCATTTATGTAGATCCAACAGGAGGAGCTGAAGCATTTAAGGGCCAAAAACCACCAACACTAATACTTATCACTGATATTCATGGCGATCATTTAAGCCTCAAGACTTTAGATAAGTTAAACCTAGAAAACAGCAAAATTATTGCTCCTAAGGCTGTTGCTGATAAAATACCAAGTACAACAGCTAATAATGTTAAGGTTTTAAATAACGGAGAAACCACCATCGTAGATGAACTATCTATTGAAGCGATTCCTATGTACAATCTTAGAGAAGAGGCCCTTAAATTCCACGAAAAAGGAAGAGGTAACGGTTATGTGCTTACCTTAAACAATGAGCGGATTTATATTTCTGGAGACACGGAAGACATTCCCGAAATGCGAAATCTTAAAAATATTGATAAGGCATTTGTATGTATGAACCTGCCCTATACAATGCCTGTGGAAAGTGCTGCCAGTGCTGTTTTAGACTTTAAGCCAAAAGAAATCTATCCATATCATTACAGAGGAACCGCTGGTTTCAGTGATATTAATCAATTCAAGTCCATGGTCAATGAAAAGGATAAATCCATTAAGGTTACATTTTTGGAATGGTATTAATTAACAAACTGATTTGTTAATAACTTATAGTTTTCGGTCAATGAACCCTAAAACACTGCATTTAAGCTTAATTAATGGGCATTTCATCGGATAAAATGGCAACGCGTTTTCGTAATTAATTTGTAATTAAAGATTTAGCAAAAGGATTTTTTTCTATATTAGCAATTGAAACCCAATTCTAACCATATAAATCATGCTTAACCTAATGATTCCGAAAGCTTTCCTTGTCTCAACAACGCATCTGACCATGATTTTAATCGCCGTGGCATCCATATTCATGGTTTTTATAATTATTGCCATTGTTAAAATGTATAGATTAAAGGCTGAAAACAAAAAACTGATGGAAACAAATGCATTTAAAGATATTGACGAATCCTACAAGGATTTTACTGGAGGCCACCTTTATGGTGACCATTAAGGCACTAGAATATAGTCGAATGTACTGAAAGAAAAAACCAAGGTACTACGTACCTTAAGCCAATGTTCCTTAGCGCACCAGTTTTTTATACTTTATGCGTTTTGGGATCATATCCCCTCCTAAACGCTTCTTCTTATTTTCTTCATAATCGCTGAAGCTACCTTCAAAGAAATAGACTTGAGAATTACCCTCAAACGCCAATATATGCGTACAGATCCGATCTAAGAACCATCTATCGTGACTTATTATAACTGCGCATCCTGCAAAGTTTTCCAAACCCTCTTCCAATGCACGTAATGTATTAACATCTAAGTCGTTAGTTGGCTCATCTAAAAGTAATACATTACCCTCTTCTCTTAAGGTCATTGCAAGGTGCAAACGGTTACGTTCACCACCAGATAATAACTTGACTTTTTTGTTTTGTTCGCTTCCAGAAAAATTAAATCGGCTTAGATAAGCTCTAGAATTGACTTGACGGTTACCCATCATTATAAGCTCTTGTTCGTCGCTAAAATTTTGCCAAATGGTTTTTTCTGGATCAATATTAGAATGGCTCTGATCCACATATGCAATCTTAGCAGTTTCCCCAACTTTAAATTCACCTTTGTCCGGAGTCTCCTCGCCCATTATCATCTTGAAGATTGTAGTCTTACCAGCTCCGTTTGGGCCAATAACACCTACAATCCCCGCTTGGGGCAGTTTGAAATTTAAATCTTCATAAAGTAATTTATCGCCATAGGCCTTACTTACTCCTATGGCCTCAATAACATTTGTACCTAGTCGAGGTCCATTGGGTATGTAGATCTCAAGCTTTTCATCAAGTTGTTTTTGGTCTTGATTCATCAGCTTGTCGTAATTTTTTAATCGTGCCTTTTGCTTTGTTTGCCGTCCTTTAGCACCTTGCCTGACCCACTCTAATTCTCGCTCTAAGGTTTTTTGCCTTTTTGAGGCCACCTTACTTTCTTGTGCCATGCGCTTAGACTTTTGGTCTAACCAAGATGAATAATTTCCCTTCCAGGGAATACCTTCACCACGGTCCAGTTCAAGAATCCAACCCGCTACATTATCAAGAAAATACCTATCGTGGGTTACCGCAATAACGGTTCCCTTATATTGTGCCAAGTGATGCTCTAGCCAATGTACAGATTCCGCATCTAAATGGTTAGTGGGCTCATCAAGGAGGAGCACATCTGGTTCCTGAAGAAGCAATCGGCACAGGGCTACACGACGACGTTCGCCTCCGGAAAGCACTGAAATTTTCTTGTCCCCTTCAGGTGTCCTTAAGGCATCCATAGCAATCTCTAACTTAGTGTCTAGTTCCCAGGCATTGGAAGCATCAATTTTATCCTGAAGCTCAGCTTGCCTATTCATCAATTTCTCCATCTTATCAGGATTACTATAAACCTCCTCTAAACCAAACTGTTCATTAATATTATTGTATTCATCTAATATAGCCACCGTTTCAGCAGCCCCTTCCTTAACCACTTCCAAAACTGTTTTTTCGTCATCCAAAATGGGTTCCTGCTCTAAGTAACCAACTGTATAACCTGGTTTAAAAATAACATCACCTTGATAGTTTTTGTCAACACCTGCAATAATTTTAAGCAAGGTCGACTTACCTGACCCATTAAGACCTAGGATACCAATCTTGGCGCCATAAAAAAAGCTTAAGTGTATATTTTTTAGAACCGGAGTATTAGCTCCCTGAAAGGTCTTTGTAAGACCCGACATAGCGAAAATTACTTGTTTATCATCACTCATTACACACGACCTTTTAATGCATTAAACACCCAGGCAATTGCAAAAAACCCTACTCCGACGGCAGCGAATCCCCAACCGGCAACTTCATCGTATCTAAAGGCACCTAAGGCAATTAATCCCAGCCCTACAAATATCATTATCCATGTTGCCCAAGAGAGTACCGTATTTTTATTCATAGCCATAATTAAAATTTTAGTTTTGGTTAGTTATTCGCAAATATCGTGATTTTATAAAAAAAAGTATTCCTATGTGGAATGCTTTTTATTATTATTGGATTGTATTCTAATTAGGCCATGGGAACTTCAATCAAAATAACTTCTGCATTATCGTTTGCAGAGATTTTAACTGTATCTGTTTTAGATATTCCCATGGCATCCCTCTTTTTCAAGGTATTACCAGAAATTTCAATTTCACCATCTACAACAAATACATAAACCCCATTATTGTTTGATTTTAAATTTAATTCAACAGTCTTGTTACTCTCCAACTGGGTTCTGTAAATATAGGCCTGCTGGCTAATCGGCAGAGCTTTACCTATTGGTTTATCCTTAGGCGCAACTACTGTTTGTAGTTTATTTATTCTATCTTCTATTGGGAACTGACGCTGATCATAATGTGGTTCTACGTTCATTTCCTCAGGAATAATCCATAACTGAAGAAAATTAACTTCATCCGTTTTGCTATCGTTAAACTCGGAATGTGTTAAACCAGTTCCTGCACTCATGACCTGAACTTCACCGATCTCAATAGCGCGCTTATTCCCCATACTATCCTTATGGGATAGGGCGCCTTTTAAAGGTATGGAGATGATTTCCATATTCTGGTGAGGGTGCGTTCCAAATCCCATTTTGGGTTGAACCAAGTCATCATTTAGAACCCTTAACATTCCAAAATTCATACGCTCAGGATTGTGATAACCAGCAAAGCTGAAGGTGTGATAGGATTTTAACCATCCATGATTGGCATATCCTCTCGAGTCTGCTCTATGTATTATAGTATTCATATCATCTAATTTTTGTTATTAATTTCTTGGTAAGAAGCCCATTTTACCCATTTGATAGTCTCTCATGGCCTCTAAAAGTTCCGTTTGAGTGTTCATTACATAAGGTCCATATGTTGCTACAGGTTCATTAAATGGTTCTCCTGAAAGGAAAAGCAACTGGCTGTCTGATGTTACCTCAATGGAAATACCATCACCATCTTGCTGAAACTGGATGAGCTGATCAGCATCTAATTGCAGGTTATGTTGGCCATTCACTCTTACATCCCCTTTTAATAAATAAAGCAACCCCTGATGTATATCCGGAAATAATATAGACTCTTTACCGCCCTCCTTGGCGTCAATCATAAATGCGTTCACGGCTGTCTGGGTGTTTATAATACCTTTCTTATTTTGAAGATGTCCGGCAACGACCTTAGTTTTAACTTTCCCATCAGTTGATATAACAATTGGAAATTCATCTGATTTACCATGTTGATATTGGGCAGGAATCATTTTTTTATCTGATGGTAAATTCAACCAAAGCTGAATGCCCTCTATCGTACCGCCTTGTTTAACAAATGCCTCTGTTGGTTTCTCTGCATGAATAATTCCTCTTCCAGCCGTGGTCCACTGCACATCACCGGCCCGAACGACACTTTCATTCCCTAATGAATCCCTGTGAAGTTGCTCACCTTGGAATAAAAATGTCACCGGCTCGAAACCGCGATGCGGGTGAGGCCCAAGGTCAAAAGGATTATTACGCTCAGAAATATCATAGGGACCATAATGATGTAATAACACAAATGGATCAATCCCATCGATTTCACTGGTGGGCAGTGGTTGCCGTAATCTAATAGGGCCCATATTAACAAAATCGGCACGCCCTACTGTTTTTATTGTATTTAAATTCATTTTACTCTTTTTGTTAGATGTATATATTTTCCATGGAAAATATTAAGTTAAAAAAATACGTCTATCTCATTTTATCTAAAAGATAGCTCAACTGTTTTGCCTCTTCTTCGTTTAGATTTTTTAACAACTCGCTATTAAATTTTTTGGGGATGGCATCTAGCAAGGCCAAACCACCATCTGTAATTGCTATTTTTACTACACGCCTGTCATATTCGCAAGTCAAACGTTGAATGTAGTTTTTCGCACATAACTTGTCCATTAAACGGGTAGCGTTTGGTGATCGTTCCAACATTCGGTCTTTAATGGTTTGCACTTTTAGTGGTTCGTCAGCCCCTTTTAGGATTCTTAAAATATTATATTGTTGTGGAGAAATACCGTAATCCTTAAAAAATTCATTTTGGCAACTATTTATCCAGTTGGCGGTGTAAATGATATTCAATAGAGCCTTAACTCTATAGTTTTCAAATTTTGAATTAATATCTTTAGCTAAATCACCCATCCCTTCAGTTTAAATCTAATATAACACGTCAGAATACTCATCTTTCTTTTTAAAAACAGCACTTGCAAAAGGACACAGGGGCATAATTTTTAGATCTTTCGACCTGGCATACTCAACAGCCTCATGAACCAACTTATAGCCTACCCCCTGCCCCTGAAATGATTCATCTACTTCGGTGTGATCAATGATAAATTTATCTGACCCAGCATAACTATAAGTCATTTGTGCCTTTTTCTCTCCACTTATCTCTATAAAGAACTCTCCTTTTTTGTCACTGTTATGTTGTTTGATTTCCATAATTATAAGCTCTCTTTAAATTGTCTCACCTCCTTTAATAGTGCTTTGTTTAATTCCTCATTCACAATTTTCCCAGAATCAAAATTTTTATGAAATGAGGGCAAGGAGAATATTCCGGCAATTTTGGCTTCGTGTCTAGGAAAACGATCAGATGCCATAGCCAAAACGGATGCGCCACCACGCTCACCGGGAGATGTCGCCATAAGCAGCATAGGTTTACCTAGGAATGTCTTGGCTTCAACTCTAGACGCCCAGTCAAAAACATTTTTAAATGCGCCAGAATACGCACCATTATATTCAGCTAGAGACAAAACGATTCCATCAGCGTCTTTTATTTCTCTAATAAAAGAAACGGATTGTTCTGGAAAACCATGGTCTCTTTCCCTATCAGAACTATAAATGGGCATCTCAAAATCATTCAAATTCAATTCCTTAACAGTTACGCCCCCAACCAAATGGGCAGCATAATTTGCCAGTTGCCTGTTTATAGAGGTACTACTGTTGCTGCCAGCTAACGCTATTATTGTTTTCATACTTAATTTATTCAATTTTACTGTAACAAATGTAATATATTATTATTTATATTCCAAGGAATATATTTCCATGTAATACATATTTAACGTTTCATTTAGATAATAACCATGATTATTCAACCTAATGTTTTGTAAATTCGTGGCATATTAAAACCTCGTATGGATATTAAATTCAATAAAAACGAAGACCATAATAAGCTATTGGTCTCAGACCTAAAACAACGATTAGCAAAAGTTAAACTTGGCGGTGGGTCTAAAAGTATAGAGAAGCATCACAGCAAAGGAAAAATGACGGCAAGAGAACGCATAAATTACCTCCTTGACGCCAAAGCTAATGCAATCGAAATAGGCGCTTTTGCCGGGGATGGTATGTACGAAGATTATGGGGGCTGCCCTTCTGGTGGAGTTGTTGTTAAAATTGGCTATATCAAAGGTAAACAATGTATAGTCGTAGCCAATGATGCCACCGTAAAGGCAGGCGCTTGGTTTCCTATTACGGGAAAGAAAAATTTAAGAGCACAAGAAATTGCCATAGAGAATCGTCTTCCAATAATATATCTTGTAGATAGTGCCGGTGTGTTCTTACCAATGCAGGACGAAATATTTCCTGACAAAGAACATTTTGGTCGCATCTTTAGAAACAATGCCGTGATGAGCAGCATGGGCATCACTCAGATATCCGCCGTTATGGGAAGTTGTGTGGCAGGTGGTGCTTACTTACCGATCATGAGTGATGAAGCCCTTATTGTTGACAAAACAGGTAGTATATTTCTAGCCGGTAGCTACTTAGTGAAAGCTGCGATTGGTGAATCTATTGACAATGAGACACTCGGAGGCGCTGCAACACACTGCGAAATCTCTGGGGTTACCGATTATAAGGCTAAAGACGATAAGGATGCTTTAGACACCATTAAAAATATCATCGAAAAAATTGGTGATTTTGATAAGGCAGGCTTCAACAGAATAAAAACAGCCAAACCTAAAGAAAACCCTGAGGAAATATTTGGCATTCTGCCTAAAAGTCGTGCTGACCAATACGATATGTATGAAATCATTGAGCGTTTAGTTGATAACTCCGAATTTGAAGAATATAAAAAAGGCTATGGCCAAACCATCATTACTGGATATGCACGCATTGATGGCTGGGCGGTAGGTATCGTAGCAAACCAGCGCCAAATCGTAAAAACCAAAGGCGCCAAGACAAAGCCTAGTGAGATGCAGTTTGGTGGTGTTATTTATAATGATTCAGCGGATAAAGCCACCCGTTTTATCGCAAATTGTAATCAAAAGAAAATTCCACTTGTGTTTTTACAGGATGTTACTGGTTTTATGGTAGGTAGTAAATCTGAACATGGCGGCATTATAAAGGATGGTGCAAAAATGGTTAATGCCGTAAGTAATTCTGTGGTGCCTAAGTTCACCATAGTCATCGGAAACAGTTATGGTGCTGGAAATTATGCAATGTGCGGAAAGGCGTATGACCCAAGACTTATTGTAGCTTGGCCAAGTGCAGAACTTGCGGTGATGAGTGGTAATTCTGCGGCCAAAGTACTGCTCCAAATCGAAACCGCGTCATTAAAAAAGAAAGGTGAAAAGATTACCAAGGAGAAAGAAGAAGAGTTGTTTAATAAGATTAAGGACAGATATGATAACCAAGTATCGCCTTATTATGCAGCAGCTAGACTCTGGACAGATGCTGTTATTGATCCCTTAGATACAAGAACCTGGATAAGTATGGGTATTGAGGCGGCCAACCACGCACCTATTGAAAAGACTTTTAATTTAGGTGTGTTGCAGGTTTAAAATGCAACGAACCAACACCAAGAAACAATCGTCATATGCTATAATATTGTTGATATTAGCAGCTGAAGCTGTTTTTATTTTACCATTTGTTCTGCAAAGAATATTTAGAACCACTTTTCTTGAATCCTTTTCAATATCACAAACAGAATTAGGAAGCTGTTTTTCCATTTATGGTATTGTAGCTTTATTTTCTTATCTATTTGGAGGTCCGCTTGCCGATAGATTTAAACCTAGCTTATTGATGTCTGCAGCATTAATTCTTACAGGTTTAGGTGGTCTATATTTAGCATCTTACCCTAATCTTTTCAATCTGCATATCCTTTATGGATTTTGGGGCTTTACCACTATTTTTCTCTTTTGGGCAGCCATGATAAAAGCCACTCGAATTTGGGGCGGAACAAATAAGCAAGGTATTGCCTTTGGCTTTCTAGATGGTGGTCGCGGTTTGGTTGCTGCTCTTTTTGGTTCCCTTGGCGTTATTATATTTTCATTTTTTATTACAAAAGAAATTGAACTCACCTCCATAGAAGAACGCCGGTTGGCTTTTAAAGAGGTTATAAGCTATTCGTCTGTCGCAGTAATGGTCATAGGTGTTATGGTCCTTTTCTTTTTAAGACTCAATGATAAGGAGAATCTAGAATTTGAACATAATACTAAAATCTTAACCCTAGAAAATTTTAAAATTGTAATGAAATATAAAGCGGTATGGCTACTAATGCTAATTATTCTTTGTGCATATTATGGTTATAAAATGACTGATCTTTTTAGTCAGTATGCAGAGCAGGTTATGAATTATGATAAAATTGAAGCTGCCAATGTTGGGACCTATTTGCTGTACATGCGACCTGTAATAGGCGTTACTATTGGTTTGCTAGCAGATAGAACCAAAGCATCTCTATGGATTGTTGTAGGTTTTCTTTTAATGACAGTAACGAGTTTTATATTTTACTTAGGTATCATTGACCATTCTTCAACGCTTTTATTTGTCTTATCGATTGGAACCATGGCATTAGGTGTATATTCGGCAAGAGTTCTATATTTTGCCACACTAGAAGAGGCAAAAATACCCTTAGCAGTCACAGGCACAGCCGTTGGCTTTATATCTATAGTGGGCTATACACCAGACATTTTTGCAGGCCTATTGATGGGTTATGTTTTGGATGCAAATGAAGGAGTCATTGGATTACAACATGCCTTTGGAATTATGAGCATATTTACTTTTGTTGGCTTAATAGCATCTTATATGTTTTATCAACATTCCAATTCAAGAGCCACTTAATTTCCTTGATGGTCTTTTACACGCGGTACAGTTAGTAACTTAGTCTGTCTACCATTTACATACCTGAATCCATTTAGTCCCCAAAATCCAGCTTCTTCAAGCATGATTCGTATATCCCGTTTCCATTCTGGTATATTTACCGTGGTGTTCAATTCAATGGCATAAACAGTGTTTTTATGTAATTGATTATCCGCCATTTTCAATAGACGTTAGTATTAAGAGTACTAAAAAATTTAGTATTATTGAAGAAATATAAATATAAAATGAGCTATCGCTACACCATTATTTTATTTTTTCTTGTTTCATTAATTTCACATACTCAAAGTATTGACCTTTCCATTGCAAATCGAAAACAATTTGTATCCGTTAAATCACTTCCCGAATTAAATCCGAATGATATCTCTGAAAAAATAATCTTGCCTGAAGACACTCTAGTTTACATAAAACAGAAGTTTACCAGTGCTGATTTAGACTATTATTGTAAGTGTATTGAAAACGAAGAAATAGCTAATTCTTATTATGCTTTTGCATTTACAAAACGACAAAAGGGATTTCAGAATGACAGAGTAACCCAATGGAATGCAGATATTATTTTATTTATTGACAAGAAAATTCCCAAGAACGTCCAAAAAGACTTTAAAAAGTTTATTAAACCCATTTCAAATTTAAAAAACTTAAAAATTAATTATTCTAAGGACCCATTGAACTCTAATTATCATATCATTGCTTCGGACACCTCCTTAAAAATCTACAAAAATGATAAAGATTCTTTAGATATTGAGCACGCTCTTAGTGGAGCAACATATCAACTAATTTCCGATTCCAATGATAAATACTACTCAGCCAAATTGAGTTTAGATATAGACGCAACCCAAGACTCAGAATTATTACTAAAAAAAATGAAGCAGTTGTTTTTTTTAAGTTTAGCACAATTTCAAATCGGTAGTAGAAATCAAAACGATAGTCTGCTAAGCTTAGATTATAATAATTCTGAAAATATATCTAGTTACGATATAGCCATTTTAAAACTACATTACATAAGGATACACGATTATCCCTTTACTAAGAAAGATTTTTCCACATTTTACAAAAAGCTTAAACCATTATGTTCAGAATAGTCCTGATTAACCTAAAAATTGTTCCTGTCCTCGTATTCGTGCTATCTTGTTCCAATTTTTCCATTGCTCAAAACAATCCGAAAAAAGAAAGGTCTGTTTTTATTTCAAAAAAGGTTTACGACACAAAATATCAAAAAAAGGATTCAATTGGAGTAATGGTAAGGGGTAAGGATACCCTGGTACAAATTAAGACAGAAAAGCCTTGGCCGTCTTTACCTGAAAAAAGCGATGCTAAAATCGCTAAAAGCAGACATTCAACGTTTTTTGTACCTCAACAAGTGTTTATAAGTAATTACAAAAAATCAGACTCAATAGGATTTATGATTAGTGAAGCGGATACATTAGTTATGGTTAAAAAGCTTTTTACTCCAGCTGGTGTAAGAGTTAAATATGAGCCTAGAGACTCTACCTTTCTTGAATATTACAAGAAAATAGCATTTCGCTCAAAGCATAAAGATAGTACTAATACAGAAACTATGAAGTATTGGAAGGAACCAATTAAGATATATTTTGGAAATAATGTTCACAAAGACGTCGTGAAAGATGTAATGGTTTTATTTAAGCAAATTGATGAAAAGATCGATTCCTTATCAATTTCAAAAGTCAGAAAACTCGAGCAATCTAATTATGTAATCTTTAATAATGAAGGATATCAATACGAGCCTAGGGTAAATAAAACCAAAGCTGCGGACTATTTCATTGAATGGAATGGTAAAAGTCAAATTTTTAAAGGTTCATTGAGGTATGACACCAAAATACTACCGAGCTTGAAGCTTCAAATACAAAAAATAAAAGAAATTTTTATTGGCTCTTTAGGTTGGTTTATTGCTAATGATAGCCTTACCTGTGATAGCTTTTTTTCGAATTGTTATTCTGACAACAAACACATGACTGCGCTTGATTGGGAACTCCTTAAATATCATTACTCCTATGGCATCTGTAAAGGGACATCTTTAAACACATTTGAAGAACAACATCGAACGGCTCAGCAAGCTATTAGAGACAACAATAGTGTTAATAATTTTTATTTTATTCACTGAGGGGCTATATAATCTAATTTCCTAAATGTCCTTTTACCTTAGGAATGGTTAATAAGCTTGTTTGGCGTCCATTAACATACCTGAAACCGTCTTCACCCCAAAATCCAGCTTCTTCAAGCATGATTCGTATATCCCGTTTCCATTCTGGTATATTTACCGTGGTATTCAATTCAATGGCATAAACAGTGTTCTCATGTAACGGATAATCACCGTTGACAGGCACACCTCCTTGCGCATCCCACATACCTATGGTTGTCCCAGAAGAATGGCCATATGAGCCAAGTGGATGTGTATAAATTGCCGGTCGTAATCCTTCTGATTTTGCTTGACCTAATGACTCTGATAAGATCTTATTTCCTGTTTTTCCCGTTTCAAAATTGTTGGTAAAAATATCTTGAACTCGGTTTCCATCTTTTAAAGCATCTTGTAAAAATTTAGGAGGCTCAGTTTCATTTGGTTTTAAAACATAAGCTAATTCTTGACAATCTGTATTGAGTCTTAAATACGTGATTCCAAAATCGCAGTGTAACAAATCACCTGGTAATATCACCATATTTTCCGGACGATTTGAAAATGCATATAAGTGATTCCCCAATTCTTCTGCAGTACGTTGAACGTCGACGGTAGGATGAAACCAAGTCTTTAATCCCAATGAGGTAACCTTGTCTCGCATCCACCATTCTACGTCAGTTGTTGTGGTAACTCCAGGGGTAACTACTTCTTCTGAAAAGGCCTCTGCAATAATTTTATGGGTTATGTCTACTAACTGGTTGTAAATAACCATTTCGGTATCAGTGCGGGTCTCTATCCAGGCAATAGCCAATTTTTCTGCCGACTTAACCTTTTTTATATAGGATTTTGGTAAATAAGACAGAAATGTCTCGTAATCCGTTTTAACAATACCGTCACAAATATTAAAGTGTTCAGAATAATTAAGCCCAATAGACATTGGCTTTCGTTCTTCAATAATTTCTATAAGACGTTTCCATTGATCAGGCTCTTTTTCTTTATCCCATGCTGAAATGATATTTTCTCCAAAATTGTAGCGGGCAACTGCTAACTTTTCAATGGTATTGTTAGCCTTATCTCTGTAAAAAACTACAATCGTCCTGCGCCTTGCATTTAGCCAAGTCGCTGGGAGCATGGTTTTTAAAACGGGGTCTTCATTGTATTCCCTAGAAATTAAAATCCACATGTCAAAACCTGTTTCATCCATCAAACGGGGTAAGAGCGTATTGAAGCGCTCTTTTAGTACATTATCAATAACTTCAGCGCGCTGACGTTGTGGGAGAATCTGTTGACTTTGAATAGAAACTGATGTTAAGAAAAGGAGAAGAACTAAATATTTCATGATAGATTAAGTCTAGGGTTAAGATAAACCAATAAAATTGAACATGACAAAAATAAAGTATAGCGGCTAAAAAAAACGAATTACTTTTTTAACACCATATTCCTTAGTCAAGCAATCATAAGAAAACAGGATTTAAAGCTTAAACGATAATTAGAGGTTTTAGTCGGAAATAAACATTCAGATTGTTGAATATTAATATATTACTATTGATTTATAGCAACTTTACATCAACTTAAAACGCTTGATGCTCCATTTTAAATGTAAAATATTCTAAATTCTACAATGAATTTTGGTCAAAATTGGTTGTTATGATAACTTATATTTTTTCCTTCTTAAAACTGAAGTTCAATTTGATTTTTAAATTTACCTTCATACTATTTACACTTATGCCTATTTCGGTAAAGGCTCAGGTTGCCTTTACGGCGAAACATTATGATAGTATTTCAGAAAGGTCTTCTAATACTAATTTAGGATTTGTAAAGCTAAAAATTGACAATACTTCCTCAACATTTTTCACTGATATCTACTTTAATTCTAATGCGTCATTAGGATTAGACCCTGGTTATGATGCGGCACTTTTTGGCGGGACAGCACCTGCATACTCAATTTACTCCTTGTTGGTTGAAGGCAATACAGGAGTTCCCTTAGGTATACAAACATTAGGGTCAAACGATCTAAGTGGTGTTACTGTTCCTATAGGCATACACACTCCACAAGGAAATCAAATAACTGTTAGTATCGAAGAAATAACCATACCGGAAGATGTTAATGTCTACTTTGAAGATATGGTGGAGAATAACATTACCCTTTTAAATATATCAGATTATACCTTTACGGCAAACACCCTACTTAATAGTCCAGGTAGGTTCTTCTTGAGATTTGAAGGTCCGCCTTTAAATATGGACAACAGTAACTTCAACGCATTGAAAATCTATGCTATTAAAAAGGCAGAGTCCATAGTTATTGATGGATTATTAGATTCTGAAACACGTTTTACGCTGTATGATTTACAGGGGAGATTAATAAAAATAAAAGATATTAATGATTCATTGAGCACAAGGATAATTGGCTTTTCAAATTTAAGTTTGGGAGTACATATTATCAAATTAGAAAACAAGCAGGGTCAAACTAAAACCCAAAAAATTATCTTACTTTAAAATTTATAGAACTTCTACATTTAAAAAAGCAACAATAGTAATGTGTAGATAGTCGATTGCAATAGTACTTTTATAGTATTCAAGAAAATAATCTTTTTCTTGTATCGTAATAAAATAATCGGTTAAAAAGCATTATATACCTATTATAATGTATTTATATGTAAGTTTTTTCTTTAAAAAACATGTATTTCATCGAAAACCCTTTGAGTTAAACATCTAATATACCCTGATTTACGTATCATTATACGACCAAATCGTCTATAATGATTAAAAAAATTACTGTTTCTTACTTCGCATTCTTTATCGGACTAATAAGTACTTCTGCCCAAACTGAATTAGTTATAAATACTTATAAAGCTATTGTAGATAAAGCAAGTTTTACTTCATACAATGAAATTGGAAGTGTTAAAGTTGTACAGCCCAATTATAAATTCGTCGAAGAAAGAACCGATTTTGGATATGATTTAAACGCTTCAAAAGATGTCAATAACTTTAAAGACGCAGGTACCAATCCGAAAAACGAATCTGACCATAGTCTATTGAGCTTAAAACACAATCCTGAAGAATTGGATACACTAGACTTAAACCTTACCAAAATATCAGTCTACCCAAATCCTACATATCACAGTATTTCCATAACGATAACACCTGCTTCTAGCAAAATCAAGATTATATCGATATATGATGTTACCGGAAAACCTGTGAAAATCATCCGAGGTAATTTGAAACATATAGATATTTCCGAATTAAATTCGGGCGTATACTTAATGAAACTTGAGCTTGAAAATGGAGATCAAGCAACAAAGAAGATTGTAAAATTATAATTATTAGCAATTATGAAACCCATAACATCTCTTAAGGCAACACGTCTCTTTAATACTATTGTTTTAATATTATTTGTAGTATTAAATATCACTACATTATTACTCATGTTGGAATAAAACCGTGCTTAAATAAAAAAGAGCACCCAATGGTGCTCTCATTATATATGTTTTAGCCCGAGGACTACAAATTGTTACTTTCCCTTTGTGCTTTTTTCTCAGCCCTTAATTCTTTAAATCGCTCAATTGAAGCACCGAACACCCAATAAGGAATCACAAAAGTCAACAAAAAAATCATCAACCAAAATCCAATGGTGAGTATAGTTAAAAATGCTAAAAAACCTAAGTACTGATCAAATTCAAACATCGTTGTTTCATTTATTACGTTACAAAGATATAACCTTAATATTAGTTTTACAATAGTGCTAATGACATTTATCAACAGCTTATTAAAAGCCTAAACAGCCTTAATCAACAACTCAGCAGTAGCTGGATTTGTTGCCAATGGAATATTATGAACGTCACATAAACGCATTAACATAAGAATGTCAGGCTCATGGGGATGCCTATCAAGAGGATCTCTAAAAAACAATACCATATCACATTGTCCCTGCGCTACGCGAGCAGCAATTTGGGCATCTCCGCCCATAGGACCTGATAATAAAGCATGAACTTCAAAACCAGCTTTTTTTACTTTCTCACCAGTTGTACCTGTTGAAACGAGATTGATTTTTTTTTGATGTAATATGTCCCGGTGTTCATTTAAAAACTGAACCATTTCAGCCTTTTTT
This sequence comes from Winogradskyella aurantia, assembly GCF_002266855.1. Classification (GTDB taxonomy): domain Bacteria; phylum Bacteroidota; class Bacteroidia; order Flavobacteriales; family Flavobacteriaceae; genus Winogradskyella; species Winogradskyella aurantia. Next base: position 229,694 of record NZ_NGJN01000004.1, read on the forward strand.
CCATCATGGGCAATTAATGCAATTTCCATTTACAAATTATTAACATGGTAATTCACTAAACCGTCTATAGGTCTTCTTACAAAATTACCAACTCTAAATCCATATTCTTCAGCTACTTCCATAATCTCCTCTTTTGAAAAATAAGCAATAGAACCTGCGAAGTGTACAGGACAATTTTTTAGTTCCTCCTTAAATTGCATAATCATATTCTCGGTAAATAACCTAAAACCCTTTTTTATAAGTGTTTTAATATATTCAGAGTCCTTATTCAAAAACATAAATTCTGCAAAACTTGCTAAATAAGCATTTGGATTACCCTGTTTGTAAAGATTATACTTTATGAAATCAGCTTCAAGATTATATTTATGCTCAAATGCCAACCGAATGGTTTGTGGCATTTTCTTAAAATAATAATCTCTTATAAGTTGTTTACCATAATAATTACCACTCGCATCATCCATTAATGTATAGCCTAAGCTTATAACACGCTGTTCTAAGCTTTTACCATTATAATAGCTGCAATTTGACCCTGTTCCCATTATACATACAACTCCAGCCTCATCTTTATGGTTTATGCAGGCCCTTGCAGCCGCCATGGTATCTTCCTGTACCTCTATATGAGCATTTAAAAATAGAAATTGAAGTACGTGGGTCAACATGGTTCTGGGCTTTTCTGTGCCACAACCAGCACCATAGAAAAAAATATGAGTTACTTCAGATTTGTAGCGCATCAACTCTTCACTACCACTTATTATTTTCTTAAGTTTTTTTTCGGTGAGAATCGCAGGATTTAAACCTTTTGTTCTAATTTTTTCAGCAAGACGCTTTCCAGTATCATCTATTGCAATCCAGTCACATTTTGTGGAGCCACCATCAGTTATTAAAATCATGATTAAGTTTTAAACAAAAATTCCGTAAGACAATAATCCTACGGAATTTCTAAAGTTATCTATAAGATTATAACGTATTGATTTTCTGCGCTAAATCTACTAATTTATTTGAATATGCAAACTCGTTATCGTACCAAGACACAACTTTGAAGAATTTAGAGTTTAACTCAATTCCTGCACTAGCGTCAAAGATGCTTGTTCTTGTATCACTTACAAAGTCTTGGGAAACTACGGCCTCTTCCGTGTAACCTAGAACACCCTTCATTGGCCCCTCAGAAGCGGCTTTAAAAGCTTTCTTGATAGCTTCATATGACGTTTCTTTTTCTAGTTTAACCGTTAGGTCAACTACAGAAACATCAACAGTTGGGACCCTAAAGGCCATACCGGTTAATTTCCCATTCAACTTTGGTATTACCTTACCAACGGCTTTAGCTGCACCTGTTGTTGAGGGTATGATGTTGTTTAAGGCCGAACGTCCTAATCTGTAATTTTTACGTGATGGCCCGTCTACCGTTAATTGTGTTGCCGTTGATGCGTGAATTGTTGTCATTAACGCCTCTTCAATTCCAAAATTATCGTCTAATACTTTAGCAACTGGCGCAAGGCAATTAGTTGTACAAGAGGCATTTGAAACGATTTTATGGTCACTTGTAAGCTCGTGGTCATTGACCCCCATAACAAACATAGGCGCATCCTTACTCGGTGCTGAGATAGCCACTTTTTTAGCTCCGGCATCGATATGGTATTGAGCGGTTTCTAAAGTTGTAAAAATACCTGTACATTCGGCAACCACATCCGTTCCTACTTCATCCCATTTTAGATTTTTTGGGTCACGCTCTGCAGTAACTCTAATGGTTTTACCATCTACTACTAAATGGCCATCCTTAACCTCTACAGTGCCATCAAACCGTCCATGAACTGAATCGTATTTTAATAAATATGCTAAATGTTCTACATCCAATAAATCATTTATCGCAACGACATCAACGTCTGAACGTTTCACTGTTGCTCTAAACACTATTCTTCCAATTCTTCCGAATCCGTTAATTCCTAATTTTAAATTTGACATTGTTATCTAGTTTTAGTCTTATTAATTTTAAACTGTCATTATATCCGAAACCCTAATGAGCTCCATATTTATTTTTGATTTTCCCTTGACCGCTTGGTCGAAAGGTGTTAAATCAATTACATCATTCTTGAGTCCGACCATATAATTGCTTTTACCGGTTAATAGGCTTTCTACAGCTTTTACACCCATTCTACTAGCCAATACCCTATCAAAACAGGATGGCGAGCCACCTCTCTGCATATGGCCTAAAACTGATACTCTGACCTCGTATTCTGTCATATTTTCCTCAACATAATCCGCTAACTCAAATACGTTTTTTCCAATTTTATCACCTTCAGCAACAACGACGACACTTGAAGATTTCCCAGAGGCCTTACTACGTCTTAAAGAGTCTAATAATCTTTCTAGACCTAAATCTTCTTCAGGTATTAAAATTTCCTCGGCACCTGCTCCTACTCCAACATTCAAAGCAATATGGCCAACATCACGTCCCATTACTTCAATAAAGAACAAGCGGTTATGAGAACTTGCGGTATCCCTAATCTTATCAATCGCCTCTACTGCGGTATTAAGCGCAGTATCATATCCTAAAGTATGCGTTGTTCCGAAAATATCATTATCTATCGTTCCAGGTATTCCCATCACTGGAAAATCGAACTCTTGATTAAAAATCATGGCTCCTGTAAAGCTACCGTCACCTCCAATAACCACAAAAGCATCTATACCCGCTTTTGTTAAGGCTTCGTAAGCCTTTTTTCGACCTTCCTTAGTTCTAAATTCCTGTGAACGGGCAGACTTTAGTATAGTACCTCCTTTATTGATTATTCCTTTAACACTTCGTGCATCCATTTGTTCAAAATCGCCTTCTATCAATCCTTGATAGCCTCTATACACGCCATAACATTCAATATTATGAAATGCACAAGTCCTTACCACTGACCTAATGCCCGCGTTCATTCCTGGAGCGTCTCCACCTGATGTGAAAACTGCTATTTTATTAATCTTGTGAAGCATCTATTCATTTATTTTAGTAAAATTACTAAAGAATCTGTTGAAAAACGTGCCTAAATTCATAAAATAGGGAGAGCGAAAACAATTCAAACGTTTTCGTTAATAACTATTTACATAAAACAATTTACAGGCAATAATTATGACTTTATTTTGGCCGTGTTTTTCTTAAAGGTAATGTAATCCGGTAGGTTTTCATCAACCGAAGTTTGAACCTTTTCATCTTTAGCTATAGATTCCTTATCCTTTCTGTTCTTTCCAGAAAAAATGATTTGTATTAACTCTTTAAAAGTATCAAAATCTACACTGTAAGACAATCCTAACCCTTGGGTGTATCCGATTTCTTCACCAAAATTTCGAATTACATTTTCTCTATTAAAGACCTTGGCTCTAAGTGTGCCGTCCTCATTTAACAACCAATCAATCTGAACATCACCCGTTATGGTGGTTTGTTGTGCACTACCAAACGGAACTCCAAACCTACCATTAACTAAAATTTTCTCATTGATTTTAGTTTGTACAGTTAATCCAAATCTACTATCGGTTTGAATTTCTGGGGTATCTTGGCCTAACTCCAAGTCTAGACCAATATTGAGATTTTCGCTTTCGCTTCCCAATAGATTGTTAACAATTCCACTTAAACGCTCCGAGATTGTTCCTGTAAAATTGGGACCACCCGTGTAACCTGAAAATCCGCCTGTACCCAAAAGAGTGAGGGCTTGTAAATCCCTTTCGTCCTTAGAGGCTAATCTATAATCTAGCTCCGACTGTAATGTGGAGTTGACATTTGGAAACCGCAAATCAAAGTTAGGGTCTGGTTGCTCTAATTTGCCAGTAAGCTGAATGATAACTTCAACTGGGATTCTTTGACTTATAGGATTATCCAATAAAATTGAGGGATTTGCAGTTGTAGAATAGACTGCCTTTAAATTAATCTCCGCTCGCATAGGGTCTCCTTCCCAAACAATACTTCCTCCTTGCTCAACCGCAAACATCTTCTGTACAAATCCACCATACTTAAAGTTGTAAATTCCTTCAAATACTGAGAAATCACCCCACATGTTAAAGGTGCCATTGGTATTAATTAAAAATACGAGGTTTCCTTCACCTTTGCCTTTTATTGTACTTCCCGCTTCTTTATCTATAACTATTTCTATGGTGGCATTTTCATCAACGTCAAGATCAAAATTTAATTCTAATCCTTTAACCTCAATTTGTTCTGCAACTTCTCCCCTTAGGCGTGCCTCTTTTTCTTCGGGACTTAAAAATTGAATAAATGAATTATCTCCGAAACTTTCCGAATCGTTGAGGGGTATATTAAAAACAGTCCCTTTTGCAGTTCTTCCAACCACGTCAATAACCAATTGATCGGTTGGTCCTGAAATTGAAGCTTTTCCAGAAACAAAAGCGTCACCATAATAAAGGGATTCTTCAGTCTCCTCGGTATTTAAAACCAAAAGCCTATCTGTATTTAAATCTAATCCTAAGCGCCAATCAGAAAAATTATCATGCTCTATATAACCATTTAAATACCCTTGGGAAAAAAATTTAGAATCGGTCATTGCTACATTATTGAAGATAAATCGCTGACCTTCTAAAGTTACCTTAGAATCAAAATCAAATCCGTAATCAACATTCAGATATGGAATGGACAACCCTGCCCTATCTAGAAATAACTCACCATCAATACTCGGTTTCCTTAAGCTTCCAGAAACCACAGCATCACCTGAGACTAACCCTCTAATATTGCTTATGACGCCCTCGCCTAAAGGGTTGAGCGGGGAAATTAGAAACTCCTCAAATTTTACATTAAGGTCTATTCTGGGGTCGTCTTTATCCACATCAACAATTCCTTGTGCTTTAAAAGAGGTGAGGTTATCATTTAGCAGCTCAATATCAACCTTATAGTCTGTTAGGGAATTGTTGCCTATGATTTTTGCGCTAAGATCACCCATATCGAAATCGTTTACAAAAAACGTACTTATATTTAAATTGGATTTGGGCAAATAGATTCCTTCGTTTTGTTCAACATCAATGTAACCGTCAACAACACCCTGTAAATCAAGACTATCGATGCGAGGTGTGATTTTTTGTAATTCCACCTCTCTAAAATTAACCTTAAAATTCTTGTTGTTTTTATCTGCAATTTTTCCTGAAACTATAATCTCTTCATTACCCTGAGTTATCCTTATAGGATTGATTTCAAATGACTTAAAGGTTCTATCGAAACGAATTTTATTGAGTGTGTCCCTTTCTGAGTTTATAAACCAATCGAAGTCTTTAAATTTAAAATCAGATTTTCTAAAACCAATAACTGACTTATTTTCGCCATCTACCGTATAGAATAAATTGAGGTCAAAATCATCTTTATTATTCTCTCCCCCCTTAAACCTTGACTTTATTAAAAGCGTATCGCGCTTGGTTACATTCACCAATCTAAATTGCGATGCATTGTAGGCTCCAGTGCTTAAACTATCGATTTCGATGTAAGTATTATAAATTGGGTTTCTGCTATCTACTGTTAAATTTAAGTTATGGACGAAATAATCTTGAAACTTAATCTCTGGGGAATTAAAATTCAATTCAAAACCGTCCTGACCTGTTTCTATACTTCCTTCTATAAACGTATTTTTACTTAAGTATAAATCCTTGAAAAATACAGCAGCAATTTTGGAATATATATTGAATCTAAAATTAAGATATTGCTCTTTGCTAAGTTCGTTAGGTACGTAATTGGTATAGATACTGCCTATGGCATTTTCAATTAATTTAGGGATATCCCTTATTCTGAAATCACCAGAAACCTTACCTTCGATGATATCAGGCGAATTAATCGTTATGGTTCTATTTTTCCCCTCAAACGAGGATACAATTTCAAAATCCTCAAAACCGTATAGTTCATCTTGATTTTGATAGGTTGTATTCTTTACACTGATTGTACCCTTTGCGTTTTCGTAACTTGAACCCTCGGCCGTCATATTTACAAAGCCTCTAAACTCAGATATAGTATCTCTTTGGACAAAGTTTAAGGTCTTTAAATTTGCATAGCCGACGTTGGCTTTAAAATCAAATGATTTAATATCTTTAGAAAAATCAGCAAGTCCATTGAAATCCAATTGTAAATTAGGATCATCTGCCATTAAAATACCATTGAAAACCTTGTTCCCTAAAATCCCTGAAACTATTATATTCGAATATTTGTAATCGTTATACTCTAAATTAAAAACCTCTCCCTTAATTTCCGTCTTAAGGTTGTCTATGGTAAATCCCTTACCATCAACATCAAGATTCAAAGAGGTATTCTTCACCAATGGGTCATTAATTAGTTCACCGATTGCAAACTCGTCTAAAATTATATTTCCCACATAGTTGGCATTGTCAATGTTGTCTATATCGGTGAGCATTAAATTAGATTTAACAAAGCCAATATCCGTATCAATAGCTATATCAGCCATTATTTTTTTTGCGGTAATATTTGAGCTACCATTAATTTTGAAGTTTCCCACTTTGGAAAGAACAGTTGGAATAGACTTACCCAATATCCCAGGCAGAAGCGCTATTAAATCATAATAGTTTGATGCTAAGTTTTGAAACTGTCCATCCAATGCAAAACTATCCTCATCCTGATTGAAAAGGCCTTTGAATGTAATTTCACCTATGATTCTAGTATTGCGTGTAGTACTTACATTAAGGTTGGATGCTTTTAAATTATTCAAGGTACCTGACAAATCCACATTTAATGTCGCTAGTTGATTCGTGCCAAATTCGTCAAAGAAAACGTTGAGTTCCGTTAAAGATACTTTCGAGTCGTTAAAGCTTGCTTCAACAAGGACCTTGTCCGTAAAGTCCTTAAGGTCTTCTCTTGCGTATTTAAATGTTAAGTTTCCCTTAAGTTCAGTTTTTTCGGTTTTAATATTAAGATTGCCAAAGGTCATATGGTCCAATGTGTATTCGAAGTTTGCCATTAGGTTCTGAACCTTCACACCTCTACTATCAGTAAAACTGAAATTATTTATTCTCGACGTAACTTCTGGGCCGTTTATTAAAAAGTTGGTTGTATTGGCATTTAAACCGGTAAACTCAAACACCTTAGGATTTTCTAGGTTTTCATCTGACAATTTAAAGGTGCCATCTTCAATTGTGATATCACTTGAAGAAAACAGAAAATTACTAGGGCCAACCCTTGGGTTGTCATCATCAAACTTTGCAATAAAAACATCCAAGTTAGTGTCTTCTTCGCCTTGGTAAGTTTTTAGGTTAAAGAGCAAACCCTGAATATCAATATCACCAAAATTTAATTTACTGTCAATAAGGTTTTTAAAACTAATGATAGATGTGTTCAGCTCAATTACACTAATTAAGGTGTCTTTTTTGTAATCCTTAATTAAAATTTCCTTTAGTTCAACATCACCATTAAGCTGAAGACCAACCTTGCCAATATTAATGTTAGTCTTAAATTCTTCATTTAGCCGTTTCGTAGCATATTGACCAAGTTTAGTCTGCACGGCAGGTATACCCAAGATAAGGAAGGTAATGATAAATAGCAGTAATATTATACCTGCTATTTGAGTTATTATTTTTACTGCCTTTTTGATCAAGAAACCCCCTTTTAAATGAATAAAATCTCACTACCTTTGACTTTTATACGCTACAAAGTGCTCTATAAGACTTTAGTACTCAAATTTAACAATTATTGTGCCTAAATTCGATTATGGGAAGGGAAAATATTTTTATTCTTGGAATTGAGTCATCCTGCGACGACACCTCAGCCGCTGTATTATGTAACGACACCATTTTAAGCAATATAGTGGCCAATCAAAAAATCCATTCAGACTATGGAGGTGTTGTGCCAGAATTGGCCTCTAGAGCTCACCAGCAGAACATCGTACCTGTAGTTGATCAAGCTTTAAAAAAAGCCAGGATAACCAAAGAGCAATTAAGTGCCATAGCTTTTACCCGTGGACCTGGGCTTATGGGCTCGCTTTTGGTCGGAACCTCATTCGCTAAATCCTTGGCTTATGGTCTTAATATTCCCCTAATCGACGTTAACCACATGCAAGCCCATATCTTAGCTCACTTTATCGATGAGGACAATTACAAAAAACCGTCCTTTCCGTTTTTAGCATTGACCATTTCTGGTGGCCACACTCAGATTGTTAAAGTGAAGGATTTTTTTGACATGGAAGTCATAGGAGAGACTATTGATGATGCCGTTGGGGAAGCTTTTGATAAGAGTGGAAAGATTTTAGGCCTGGGCTATCCAGCAGGTCCACAAATTGACAAACTTGCACAGTTAGGTAACCCAAAAGCATACCGCTTCACTAAACCCAAGGTTAAGGATTTAAACTTTAGTTTTTCAGGACTTAAAACGGCTATATTATATTTTGTGCAAGATGAAACCAAAGCCAATCCAAATTTTGTGAAAGAAAATCTTAATGACATCTGCGCTTCTATTCAATATACCATCATTGGAATCTTAATGGACAAACTCAAGATTGCCGTTAAACAAACAGGTATTAATCACATTGCCATTGGAGGTGGTGTTTCTGCTAATTCCGGTATAAGAAAGGCCCTAAAAAATGCAGAACATAAATTTGGCTGGTCGACATTTATCCCAAAATTTGAATATACCACTGATAATGCCGCTATGATAGCTATTGTTGGCTATTTGAAATATTTAAATCAGGACTTTTCTGATTTTGATGTCATGGCCACTGCCCGTTTAAAAATTTAAATTGTTAAAACATCTGTTAATAAGGTTAAGTCAGTATTGTCTATTTCATATTAAATTTTAAGTTGTTTTGTGAAAAGCTAACGTGCAAGTTCATACCATGAAATTATTTTCCTTTGCAATATTTCTAATATCTTTTTTAAGTTTTTCTCAAAACGATATCGATACAGAATTGGATTCTATTAATACAATTCAAGATTACAAAGAATATGTGGATTCAGGGAAAAACATCGACGGAAAACTGGTCACATTTAATAAGGAAAAACATAAAACGACTCTAGCCAATGACTTATTTAAACTGTCCAAAGGTGGAAAAAAAGTAGTTGAATCGAACTACAAAACCGTTTACTATAAGATTATTGATAAAAGTGGCGTAGTACATAATAGAGTAAGTTGCATCTTTTTTGATGGCTCTAAGATGCCGTTAGAAAACATAAATGCTCAAAGAGCCCTAATTATAAAGAAATACAAGGAAGGTTTTAACTTTAAAACCTTGGCGAAATACTATTCAATGGATTTAAATGCGCAAAAGGGTGGTGACCTAGGATGGTTTCCTAATGGAGTGATGCATCCAGAATTTGAGCAGTCTATTAAAGCACATAACGTGGATGATATTTTTACTCTCGATATTCCTGAAAAAGGTTGGTATTATGTAATCCTTAAAACACACAAACCACAGACCATTGAAGAATTAACGGTTTTAAAATTTTCTAAGTCCAAGACATAGTGCAATTATTCTACAGTCCAAACATATCAGATAATGAAACCCAATTTAGTTTCGATAAAGATGAAAGTAGGCATATTTCTAAGGTTTTAAGAAAAAAGATTGGAGACATAATATACCTCACCAACGGAAAAGGCTTTTTATTCAAGGGAGAACTTACATCTGCAAGTTTAAAGCAATGTACAGTATCCATAATATCCCAAGAATATCAAGCGCCTAGAGATTTCAAACTTCATTTGGCTGTGGCACCAACAAAGATGAACGATAGGTTTGAATGGTTCTTGGAAAAGGCAACAGAAATAGGGATTGAAGAAATTACTCCCATCTTATGTGACCACAGTGAGCGAAAAGAAATTAAACACGCCAGGTTTGAAAAGATCATCCAATCGGCGATGAAACAGTCTCTAAATTATCACTTGCCGAAGCTTAATGCCACAATGGCTTTTAACGATTTTATAACCGCTGAATATTCAGGACAAAAGTTTATTGCGCATTGCGAGGATAGTGATAAGAAGTCCTTAAAGTCGCAATTAAAACCACAAGAAAATGTCCTCATTCTCATTGGACCAGAAGGAGACTTTTCTGTTAAAGAAATTGAAAGTGCGTTGCGGCATAATTTTATTCCAGTAACTTTGGGTGAAAACAGATTGAGAACAGAAACAGCAGCCATTGCAGCTTGTCACTCTGTAGCTTTTCTTAACGAATAATATGAAGAGATACCTTATTGTCTTATCTTTGATTTGCTCTTGTGTTACAATAGCCCAAGATGTGGCCGTGCTGAAATATAAAGGTGGCGGCGATTGGTACTCTAACCCTACCGCTCTACCAAATTTGGTAAGATACTGTAATGATAATATCAATACCAATATTAATGAAGCGATAGCTACTGTTGAAGTAGGAAGTATGGATATCTTTCAGTATCCATTTTTGCACATGACGGGACATGGAAATGTGTTTTTCAGTGAAGATGATTCTAAAAACTTGAGAAACTATTTGCTGTCTGGTGGTTTTTTACATATTGATGACAATTATGGTATGCAACCCTATATTACGAAAGAGCTTAAAAAAGTGTTCCCAAACAAGGAATTGATAGAGATCCCAAGAACACACCCAATTTTCAATATAGCTTACGATTTCCCCAATGGTTTGCCAAAAATCCACGAACATGATGGCAAGGCACCACAGGCATTCGGGATTTTCCAAGATGGAAGACTTCTTCTACTTTTTACCTTTGAATCTGATCTAGGAGACGGATGGGAAGACCAAGAAGTTCATAACGATCCTGAAGAAGTGCGTGCAAAGGCTTTAAAAATGGGCGCAAATATTATGAAGTACGTTTTTGTAAATTAATATTTAGTTGATTTTAGATTATGGTCATATTATATTGATATTTATTTTCCCTTAAACCTGAAGATTTTCTTCTAATAATGCAACTCACCCATAGCACCTCAAAATTCAAAAAGCACAAATTTCCAATTGTTCTAATCTGTGATAATATCAATAATGCCCCTAATATTGGAAGTGTTTTTCGTATTGCTGACGCTTTTGGTGTAGAAGAGCTTGTTTTTTGCGGTAAGGATATCCCCATTGGAAGACGAATGACCAAAACTTCAAGATCTACTGAAAAATACGTCAACTACAGAACTGAAGTTGACACTGAAATTGCTTTATCTATCCTCAAGAAAACCCATCGTGTAATTGCCTTGGAAATTACTGAAAAAAGTAAATCGCTTTCTGCCCTAAAACTTGCGGAGAAAGAACCCATAGCCCTTGTTATTGGTAATGAAAATTATGGAATCGCTTTACCTGTATTAAAGCTATGCGACACTATCGTCCATATTGATATGTTTGGTCACAATAGCAGTATGAATGTTGTACAGGCGGCCAGTATTGCCCTCTTTGAAATTACTCGACAACTTAAAGACTAAATTTGTCTTGCTGAATTTATTTCAGCATCTTTGATTTAATTAAACACTTATGAATTCAAAAATTATAGCTAACGGCATTCTTCGTGCAACAGGCATCATCTTGGCTGTGGCTGTTCTTCTCTTTTTCTTGTTTAAAATTAGATCGGTTATAGCCTATTTATCTATTGCTGTTGTCATTTCACTAATCGGTAGACCTCTTGTGCTTTTCTTAAGACAAAAATTAAAATTCAATAATACGGTTGCTGTGGTGGTAACTATGGTATTATTTATCGCCCTTTTTATAGGTCTCATTGGTTTATTTATTCCCCTGATTGCAGAACAAGGGCAGAACTTAGCCTTATTAGACATTAATGAATTACAGAATAATACACAGGACTTATACGATGAAGTAGTTAATTATTTTGAGTTTAAAAATATAGATCTAGAGAAGTCCATACAAGAGTCTGGTCTGTTGTCCAAGTTAGATTTTGCCTATATACCTGAGTTTCTAAACAATATCGTTAGTGGTTTAGGAAGTTTTAGTATAGGCCTTTTTTCAGTTCTCTTTATTTCCTTTTTCTTTTTAAAGGATAGCAATCTGTTTGAAAAGGGAATATTAACTTTTGTGCCTAACAAGAGCGAAAGTAAAATAAAACATTCTTTTTCGGCTATCAAAAACCTCTTATCACGGTACTTCGTTGGGCTAATTTTTCAAATTCTTATTCTTTTCATTATTTATACTGTGGTACTTTTAATTTTTGGAATTAAGAATGCCGTAGTAATAGCCTTCTTGTGTGCCTTATTAAACCTTGTGCCTTACGTTGGGCCAATAATAAGCGGCTTTTTAATGTTGTTACTGAGTATGTCCAGTAACCTAGGACAGAGTTTCAGCGAAGTTATTCTTCCAAAAACGACCTACGTTATGATCGGGTTTATCATCGCTCAATTAGTAGATAATTTCTTTAGCCAGCCGTTTATATTTTCAAAGAGTGTAAAATCGCATCCGCTAGAGATATTCTTGGTCATCATAGTGGCTGGCCTGTTATTCGGAATATTAGGAATGATAATAGCAATACCATCCTACACTGCTATTAAGGTAATTCTAAAAGAGTTTTTATCTGAATATAACGTCGTTCAAAAACTGACAAAAGACTTATAATTTTAATTTGAATAATCGTATTTTAAATAATGATATTCAGGAATTTATAAGTGAAAATTTAAATTCTAAAATTTCAGGTTTATTATTAAAAGGGCTTCCGTTTGAAGCTATAGACCCAAAAGAAATTATAGAACAGATTGAAGCTAAAAAACGATGTAAAGCGAAGCTTTCTACTTGGTATAATACTAAATGTATTTACTACCCCAACAAGCTAAACATTGAACAAACATCTTCAGAAATTACGGCGAGTTATAAAGCTAATTTAGTATCGGGTAACTCATTGGTTGATGTTACTGGTGGTTTTGGTGTGGATGCCTACTATTTCTCAAAAAAAGTAGCCAGCGTTATTCATTGTGAGGTTGATAAACATCTTTCTCAAATTGTAAGCTATAATTACAGAATTTTGGATGTTACCAACATTGAATGTCTTAATGACAATGGCATAGATGTTTTAAAACAAAAAAATAAAGCTTTCGAATGGATATATGTAGATCCATCGCGACGCGATGATAAAAAGAATAAGGTGTTTCTTCTTTCCGATGCTACCCCCAATATAAAAACCTTTCAAGGTCTATTTTTGAAATATGCAGAGCATGTAATGATAAAGACCTCACCTTTATTGGATATTAAGGCAACGCTCAAAGACCTTTCATTTGTTAAAGAATTACATGTAGTGGCTGTAAATAATGAGGTGAAAGAATTACTATGGCTATTGGAGCGTGATTTTCAAGATGATGTACGTGTTAAAACCATCAACTTGAGCAATGAGAAACAACAACTATTCGAATTTAAGTACAAGGACGAATCCGAGGCATCAATTGAATATAACACGCCACTCACCTATCTATACGAGCCAAATTCAGCAATATTGAAGTCTGGTGCATTTAATGCCGTTGGATTTGCCTTTAATGCTTTTAAGCTTCACAAACATTCGCATCTTTATACCTCAGAAGAATTAATTGATTTTCCTGGAAGACGGTTTAAAATTGAAAAATCTATTCCTTTTAATAAAAAAGCATTTTCAAAGGAAGGCATTAAAAAGGCTAACGTGACTACAAGGAATTTCCCAATACCTGTATCAAAAATCAGGAAAGACTTGAAGATAAAAGATGGCGGGTCTATTTATCTGTTTTTTACAACAATATGGCACACTAATCAAAAAGTAATTATCATCTGCTCTAAAGCGTAGTTGGTGTATATGATACTATTTGATTGTTAATATCAACTTCTATCTCAAAAGCCATACATTGGTTCATAAGTAACTGAACCTTATCATCGGAGACACTACTTGCTAATGATTCTAAGGAAAATATATATTCACCTTCTTCGAAAGATGCCCAAGACGTAGTCGTATTCGGCGGAATGTTTGGTATACTTACGACAACGGTGCCGTCAATCCTTATAACATCTAGACTAAACGAAATTGTTCCATTATTGATGACTCTAGTTATAGGGTCGTCATCAACACAAGGTGGATTCGATTGACTAAGCTGGTCTGCTTCGTTGTTAAGCAGTATTGAATTTTCAGCTGTGCAGGCTTTCAGCACTATTGCAAAAACAATAAATGGGATAAACTTAAGTAGGTTCTTCATTGGTTAATAGTTTAACATCAGTTCACACTAATGCGATCAATTTGGGACGGTAAACATAAAAAAGAAATTTTAATTATCGATAAAAAGACTTAAATATTCGATGAAATGCATTATTCGGTAAATTTATAAATACCAGATTCTAAAAATGCATAGGAAATAATACCCGATTTTTTAGTTCGTGTATTAAGTCCGGTAAATAAGCTAAAAGCAGGCAAAATCAATCCATCATTAGTGACCTGGTAGCAGGGTAGTTTTAAACGTTGTTTCCCCTTGCCCTTGAGTAATACCCCTGGATGTGTATGACCAGAAATGATAAAAGCGTCATGGCGCTCCTCTGAATATTCGTGAATAAAAGTAAATGGCTCTATAATAAGTTCTGTTTCAATCTGGATATTAAAATCATCCATTAAGGATTTGGATAATCTATCGTGATTTCCTTTTATTAATATTAGCTTTATACCTTCAAACTGAGCTAGCCATTTCTTAAACGTTTGCACATCAACATTTGATTCGGCATGGAACAAATCACCTACAATAAGTAGCCGATTAACCTTAAAGTACCCAATCAAGCTTTTAAGTCGCGCCAAATCCTTTAGGAGAATAGCATCGGGCACAGGAATACCGTGGCGTCTAAAATGTGCTGTTTTACCAATATGAATGTCAGAAAGAATTAATGCGTCTTCACGCTTCCAATAGATTGCGCGTTGATTGGTTAAGGTTAATTCCTCATTTTTTATGGTAATATGTTTGGTTAGAATATTCAAAATTAACGTCTTGTTTTAAACAGTGCACCCCTAAAATCCCTTTAAGAAGACTTTAGGGATATTTTCGAACTAATCAATCTTAAAAGCTTGTTCCTTAATGCGTTGAATACGTTTATCTAAATTTTCATTACTCATAGTTCCTCGTAAACTATCCACCTTTAGAGGAAAGCTCAGTGGCGTAAAGGACTCTGCTCGCTTTAAAATGATATTGCTTTTTGAAATGCGTTCAAATGCCGACTGCAATCTTACTTCCTCCAATTGTTGGTTAAAAACCTCGGTATACGCTTGACGCAATAATAAATTATCTGGTTCGTAATCTTCCAGCACTCTAAAAATCAAACCTGATGAAGATTGCAAACTCTTGTTGTTTTTGCGTGTTCCAGGCTGGGATTGAACCACTAGGCCAGCAATTACAGCAATATCCCTAAATTTACGAGATGCCATTTCTGATGCATTTATGCTTGCAATAACATCGTCCATGAGCCGCTCTTTACTTAACAATTCAGTTATGTTTTCTTCATTTACTGGAATGGGTTGGTCACTCAATAATTCAAAACCATAATCATTCATGGCTATGGTAAAGGTTAAGGGTTTTAATTTGCTAATACGATATGCTATTAAAGCTGAAAACACCTCGTGAACTAATCGTCCTTCAAACGGATACATAAACAAATGATACCCATCTCTCGTCTTTATCGATTCTACTAAAAATTCATTCGCTTTAGGGATATGTGAATGTTTCTCTTGTCGACTCACCAAGGGGTTTAAAAAACGAAGTTCCTTTTCAAAACGGCCAGGTTCTAATGCGTCTGACAATTTTAAACGTAAAAAATGACTCAAATGTGATGTTAAAGGCAAACGCCCACCCAACCAGCTAGGTGACACGGCTTTTTTGGCTTTGCTTCGTCTGACTAAAACGGTCATATCCTTAATCTGAACCAATTCTAAAACACGACCAGCCAAAATAAAACTATCACCCGGTTTTAACTTAGAGACAAAAAACTCTTCAATCATTCCAATATAGCCACCTGAAAAATACTTTACCTTTAAATTAACATCGCTGACTATAGCCCCAATATTCATTCGATGTAGCATACTAATACGACGGCTTTTTACTTTGTACTTGCCATCTTCATCTAAAACCACTTTGTGAAACTCTTCATAGGAATTCAAGGTTTTTCCTCCTTTAGTGATAAAGTTCAAGCACCATTGCCAATCCTCTTCAGTAATGTAATGAAAAGCGTGTGTTTTCTGAATTCGATAAAGCAGTTCTTGAGAATCAAAACCTTCCCCAACAGCCAAGGTCACCATAAATTGCACCAAGACATCAAAGGTCAACACCATTGGATCTCTACTTTCAATCTGATTTTCCCTAATGGCTTCTTTAAGAGCTGATATCTCCACTAATTCCAATGAATGTGTGGGTACAAAATAAATTTTAGACCGCTCGAATGGTGAATGGCCACTTCGACCTGCGCGTTGCATAAAACGGGCTATACCTTTTACAGAACCTATTTGAATAACACAATCTACAGGTTTAAAATCGACACCTAAATCAAGTGATGATGTACAAACGACAGCCTTTAGATACCCAGAAGCAATATTATCTTCAATCCAATTGCGAAGTTTCTTGTCTATAGACCCATGGTGTATCGCCAAAAGACCAGCCAAATCTGGCTGTGCACTTAATAAGAGCTGGTACCATAATTCTGCCTGACCTCTCGTATTTGTGAAGATGAGCGTAGTAGTATTAGAGGCTATTATTGGTAAAATTTTATCTACCATTTTGGCACCAAGGTGTCCAGCCCAGGGCAACACCTCAATCTCATCTGGCAGGACTGAAATAATATCTAATTTCTTTTTTTGTTTGGCTATGATGTGAATAACCTTTAAATCTTGATATGGCAACAGCACATTTTTTGCTTCTTCTAAATTACCTATGGTAGCAGTAATGCCCCAAATGCGAAGTCTAGGTGCATGATGGCGTAATTGAGAAATAGCCAGTTCCGTCAATACACCTCGTTTATTACCAAGTAACTCGTGCCATTCGTCAATAGCGACGCATTCAACGTTCTTAAACCATCTTGAATTCTTCTTTTGCGAAAACAACAGATGCATAGTTTCTGGAGTGGTGAGCAACACATCTGGCATTAAGCGCTCTTGTTTTCGTCTAACTGAAGTTGGTGTATCGCCATTTCTTACCTGCACGGACCAATCTAAACCAATGTCATCTACAGCTTCTGTAATGGCTTTTGCCAAGTCTTTGGCTAAGGACCGTAATGGACTAATCCAGAGCAACTTTAAGCCCTTTGGATACTTTTCTGGATGATTAAGATAATCAATGACAACTGCTAAAAACACCGAAAAAGTCTTACCAAAACCTGTAGGCGCAATCACCATTCCGGAATAGCCATTGGCATAACGTTGCCAGGTCTGTAATTGAAATGGAAAAGGGGCTTGCCCTTTTTCTGCCATCCAATTGTTGATAATGCGTAAACCTTCGCTTTCTTTAAAATTCATATTTCTGTCATTCCAAACTTGTTTCGGAATCTCATTATTAATTATTACCTAAAGGTTTCCATAAATTTTTCCAATCCGGATTTTCTCTTTCAATTAGATTGATTTTCCATTGCCGATGCCAATTTTTCAATTGTTTTTCTCGTTTTATAGCATCATCCATGAATTGAAATTCTTCATAATAGACTAATAATTTCAATTTATACTTTGAAGCAAACTTACTCCCTTCACCATCCAAATGCCGTTCCATTCTATCATCTAAACCACCAGTAACACCTATGTAAAGTGTTCCATTTGGTTTGTTCGTAAGAATATATACCCAATAATTATGATAAGCTCGTTTCATTCAAATTTTGTTAAAGATGCTGAAATAAATTCAGCATGACAAAATGAGTGCTTTAACGGTTTCAATAGTGTCAATTTCATCGACAGGCTTATCTCTGCGCCATCTGGCAATTCTTGGAAATCTCAAAGCTACACCAGATTTATGACGATTACTTAAAGCAATACCTTCAAAGGCAATTTCGAAAACCAACTCAGGTTTTACAGTCCGAACAGGACCAAATTTTTCAATGGCATTTTTATTTACCCATTGCGATATTTCTGTGATTTCCTTATCTGTTAACCCAGAATAGGCTTTAGCTACAGTGACCAAGGCATTGTCTTTTTTTACAGCAAAGGTGTAATCCGTATATTTTGAACTTCGGCGCCCACTGCCCTTTTGGGCGTATATCATCACAGCATCAATAGTCAGTGGGTCCACCTTCCACTTCCACCAATCGCCTTTTTTTCGACCTGTATGATATGGTGACTTCTTTTGCTTCAACATTAAACCTTCACTATTAATCGCTCGGGAATTATTTCGAATAGCATAAAGATCTTCCCACTCCTCGAAATTTACCAGAAAAGAAAGTTTTACATCTTCCGGAAGCGCTGTAGAACTAAAGATTTGTTCCAAGTGTTTCCTGCGTTCTTTAAAAGGATAGTCTCTCAGGTCATCACCATTTAATTCCAATAAATCGTATGCATAAAACCCAATAGGCACCTCTTCTAATAGCTTTTTGGTGACATTTTTCCGATTCAAGCGTTTTTGTAAATCATTGAATAGCAACACATCATTGTCTTTCATTGCCAAAATCTCGCCATCAATTACAAAATCATCTTGAAAATTAGAGATGGCCCCAACTAGCTCGGGGAATTGTTTGGTTACCAATTCCTCTCCTCTGGACCAGATATAAATTTCGTTATTACGCTTTACAATCTGCCCACGAATACCATCCCATTTCTGTTCAACAAACCAATCTTCAGCTTCCCCTAATTCGTGTAATTGCTTTTCTAAAGCATAGGCCAAACAAAAGGGATACGGTTTAGAGTTGTCGTAATTAATATGAGTTCCGTTAATTAATTCTTCAAACGATATGGAATCAACGTCCCAATGACCTGTAATACTGTGCATTAGCCTATTTGTATCAATACCAGTCAATTTCGCTAAGGCATTTACCAGCGTTTTTTTAGACACACCAATCCTAAAACTACCACCAATAAGCTTGTTAAAAATAAGGCGTTCTTGTTGGTCAAGTCCAGACCATGCTTCTAAAACAAAAGCCTTCTTTTCCTCATCAGTTTTAGTCTTAAGTACTTTTAGCTCTGTCATCCATTCATTCAAGCTCAAATCCAACTTATGTGTTGGATTTGGTAACAATAAAGCTAGGGTCTCACCCAAATCCCCTACCGTACTGTAACTTTCAAGGAATAACCATTCAGGAAGCTCAGTTAGCTCCATGCACCATTCTTTCATCAATGTCGTTTTAACAGGTCGTGATGGTCTTTTTCCTGTAAACAAGGCAATCAGCCATAATTTATCCTTGTCTGGTGCTGTTCTGAAATAGTCAGCTAAGGCTTCAATTTTAGCATTGGTTTTGTTGGTGAGTTCAACGGCGCTTATTAAGTCTGAAAACTGCTTCATTTTATTCCCGTGAAAACGGGAATCTCTTCCCAATTACTTTAATGTTATGAGATGTCTCAACTGCGCTCGACGTGACGGAAGAACTATTATATTTTATTCTATTAATCAAGTGGCTCATACTATTTTTTTGTTTTCAACATCTTCCTTTTCAGCTTTAGCTAAAGCTTCGTCACCATATTCCGTTTTCAGCTCATTGGCTTTAATTCCAATTTCATTTAGATATTTTGAAAACACGGCCTGAGAACCATGAGTCACATAGACCTGTTCTGCTTCTGTGGCTTTTACTGCTGAGATTAAACCATTCCAATCGGCATGGTCGCTCACTACAAATCCGGCATCAACCGCTTGCCAACGTCTATTACCACGGATTTGCATCCAGCCAGAACATATTGCCGTTGCTGAATTGGGTACTCGTTTTAACATGCGCGATCCTAATAATGCCGGTGGAGCAATAATGATTTTATTCTGAAGTGTTTTCTTGTTTAAATCCGCTGACCATAATTTGGCTTGAGGTAACTTCAATCCAGACTCTGATATCGCCAGATTTAAATTATGAATAGCACGATGCACATAGATATCATCACAACTGTCCAATAATGACATTAAGCGTTGCGCCTTTCCTAATGAATAGCCTAAAAATACAGATGTTCTACCATTGGATTGATTGGCTTTTACCCAAGACTGTAACTGACTTTGGAGTTCTTCCTCTTTTTTCCAATGGTAAATCGGTAATCCGAACGTACTTTCAGTAATAAAGGTGTGGCATTTAATAGGCTCGAAAGGTGTTGTTATAAAATCGGGTTGTGTTTTATAATCCCCTGAAAATACCACCACATAGCCTTTGTGTTCCAATTTAATTTGAGCTGAACCAATCACGTGACCGGCAGGGTGAAAGCTTACGTTTACCCCATTAATATTCAAGATTTTATTATAGGGAATGCTTTCTATTTTAATATCAGCACCTAAGCGATGCTTTAAAATGGGTTTGGAATCGTCAGTGCACAAGTACCGTTTCATTCCCCGACGCGCATGATCGGCATGGCCATGAGAAATAATAGCATATTCAACAGGATACCATGGGTCTAAGTAGAATTTCCCTTGCGGGCAATAAATCCCTCTTTTGGTAAATTTAATGAGTTGGTTTTCCTTCGGCATAGCTTTACGAAGCTATTGAAAAAGACAGTTATTGGTTGGTAAGGGTTTGTTAAAATTCTCAGTTTTTAGCACAAAAACCTTTTTAGAATTAAAACTGTACTCTTAAAACCTATAAAGAATACTTTTACATCACTTATCTATCAATTAAAGTCTTCCTTTAATTTCATAACACTTTTAAAAAAATTCTACTCGATTCCACTTTTACAATTTTTCGAAAAGTTTAATTCTAATATTTATATTTAAGGTCACGCGAACTTTCTGAATAAAAACCAGATAATTAGAGAAAAACCAAATATCAATGATCCATAAATTGTTGTTACCATAGATATCTTGAA
The DNA here is from genome assembly GCF_002266855.1 of Winogradskyella aurantia. GTDB lineage: Bacteria > Bacteroidota > Bacteroidia > Flavobacteriales > Flavobacteriaceae > Winogradskyella > Winogradskyella aurantia. Next base: position 250,511 of record NZ_NGJN01000004.1, read on the forward strand.
TCCTTCTGCAAAAAGAGAGGTTGATGCTTCAACTTCTCCCATTTTTAAAGCTCGAAACGCAGAATATAAGCCTATTAACTGACCGAAAAGCCCTATAACAAATGCTAATAAACCCCATGATCGTATCCTATTTATCCTGTGGCTTTTTCCTTTATAATCATTTACTTTGTCCTTAAAAATAGAAACTAAAGCTATTATTGAAGTACTAATGACTATAAGCATTATTAATGAGAGTAATCCCATAAATATAGGTCCGCCTTTATAAAATAAATCAACCATTCGATATCAGTTCTGTCACAAAAATAGACCTTATTTATATATATTGTTCAAAGAAAATTGAGTTACGGCAACATAAAAGAATGAAAAGAAATGTTCTACTACATATAAGTTACTGGATATTAATTCTTATAGCTCTCACGCTATTTTTTGGTTTTAGCTGGAGAAGTCATCTGCTAGCGTTCTACTTTTCCCTATTGCTTTTGCCCATCGCAGTAATAACTACCTATTTTTTTAATTTAGTATTAGTTCCAAAATATCTTCTTACTGAGAACTATAGAAAATTTGTACTCTATTTCTTTTACTTAATTATTATTTCTCTCTATCTGGAGATGCTAGTGGCTGTGTTTTCATTTGTAGTCATTGCGGATACAAATAAAGATATTGTTGATTTAGAGGGCATTTCTATTTTTAATTTGGGTATAACGCTCTATCTTATTGTCTTTGCAACCAGTTTTATCAAGCTGTTTGTTGAATTTAAGAAAAGGGAAAAACTAGTAGCGACCCTAAAATTAGACAAAGAAAGAAATGAGCAGAAGTCTCTAACCGTTCGCGTTGACCGTAAAAACCAACTTATCCCTTTGGAAGAACTCATTTATATAGAAAGCCTGAGCGATTATGTTAAAGTAATAACTTCAGATACAGAATATGTTACGAGGGAAAAGATTAGCAAACTCAGTCATAAGCTGCCAGATTCGTTTACAAGAATTCATCGGTCTTTTATTGTCAATGTAGAAAAAGTAATTTCATTTACAACTACAGAAATCAACATTTACAATACCACACTTCCCATTAGCAGAACCTATAAATCGAAAGCCGTTAAAACTTTAGAGGAGTTTCACAAAGAATCCAAATAAAAAGATCTATTTACCTTCTCATTTTTATACTTCTGACGACCATCTTTAGCATAAGCTTGTTTTTCGCGGTAGAATGCAGGTTTTTATACGGATTCTACATTGCCCCAACTTCAATTACTGGTTAACATTGTAAAGCGAAAAACAAAAAAACTAGTCATGCAATTATTTGAAATTTTATTAGTATTGACATCAATGCTTTACTTAATCCTCAGTCAATTAATTAACCTTCAAATCTCAAAAAAAATTAGTTTAGGCGTACTTGTACTGCTCCTATTTTGCCACCTACTATTTGAAGGGTATAGATGGCAGATGGTACCGTGCTATTTGGCTTGTATTTTAGCATTGTATGTAGCAATTAAGAACTCTGATAAGAAATCTACAACGCTTAAAAAAATCATTGCGGGAATAGGGATTACAGTTTTAGCTGTTCTTGGAATCTCCTTACCCTCTATCTTTCCAGTTTTTGAATTACCAGAACCTCAAGGCCCTTATTCAGTGGGGACTAAAGACATTAACTTAAAGCTGAATCGAAAGGAAATTATAACAGAAGATAAGTTAGACAATCGAAAATTAATGATTAAAGTTTGGTATCCTTCCAGCGAAACAAGTGGTGAAATGGACAGCTATATAGACCAAGGTGGACGGCATGGCTTTGCACAAAAATATGGTTTGCCAAATTCAACATTCAATTATTTGGACAAAATCCAAACCCATGTTTTTAGAAATGTGTCTGTAGCAACCGAAAGGTTTCCAGTACTGTTATTTTCACATGGCTATAATTCAAAAGCCAATAATTATTATGCGCTCATTTCAGAAATTGTAAGTCAAGGTTATGTGGTTTTTGCTGTCAATCATACTTTTGAAAGTACGGGAACCACGTTTCCTGATGGCTCAGAAGTTTACTTCGATTATAATTATGCCAAAAAAATCGAAGAAGGCACCTGGAAAGACATGGAGCCATTACTTTCGGCTTTCAAAGAAGACCTCTCTTTTGAAGAACGTCACCCAATTGTTAAAAAACGTCTGAAGACTTACTTTGTAAAAGGCATGGTGGAACGCTGGGCACAAGACCTTTCGGATGTTGTAAGTAAATTAGGGTCGTGGAACGCATCTGGATTTTTAGAAAATAGATTGGATTTAAGTAAAATCGGCGTGTTTGGACATTCAAGAGGTGGTGCTGCTGCTGGTGAAACGCTCCTTAAGGACAATCGCATCTCTGCAGGAGCAAATATCGATGGTGTACAATGGGGAGACATTGTAGATACCTCATTTAAAAACCCTTTTTTATTTATATCTGCTGACTGGCCAGAAGATAAAGAAGATTTAAACGCTCATGCCTATGTAAATAAATATAAATCAACCTTTTATGAAGCGCGCATTCTTGGCACAGATCATAGTAATTTTATGGACATCCCATTTATGATTCCTCTTAAGTCACTAAGTCAAGCTGGAGATATTAAGCCCGAGCTTGGGATAGAAATTACGAGTAAACTAGTGACCTCTTTCTTTGATAAGCATCTTAAAAATAAATCTATAAATTTGGAATCTTTAGGCTCAAATTACGACGAGCTCATCCTTAAAGCCTACAAAGCTGAAACGGCAAAACGTTGAAAAATAGGCATCAACAAAAAGAAGCAATTCCAGAGCATAACGAATGAGAAAAAACTCGATTTTCTTCATATTACTTGTGGTTATATGTGCTAGCTGTAAAAGGTCAAAAGAGAAAGAAGCACGTTTTATCTTAGACAATTTTGCCACTTTAGAGTTTATCATATTTGAACAACCAGGGAAATCACTTCTTCTTCCGGATATTAAACTCGTCAATATTCAAGACACTTTAGGAACGGTAATTGGTAAAAACCCTAGGCGATACGAATACCTCCTGAAGAATAGAATAAATGTAGATTCTTTTTTAAAGGTTTTGACCGATACTACAAAAGCTAAGGCTGTAAATTCATCATTTTTAAATAACAATGAATTCCAAGGCTACTTCTATTCTACATTTTATGATGATGAAGGGAACCAAGGGTCATTTAGAGAAGAGGAATTAATGAAAATCGGTTCAAAATTTTTCTTAGCCGAAAAAATGGGACATCAATTTAGAACAAGAATTTGTGTTGGTATTAATGGTTTAGATGAAGTAGAATATCCTTATAAGGATTACACCTTACTAGAGGCTCTTGTCTATGAAGCCCTGTTTGAACGATTAACACAAGAAAACGCAGAAGAACCTACTCTTCTACAAAATTTGGATGCTTACAGCAGCAAAGCCATATCTTCCTTAGATGAAACAGTAATGGATTCACTAGACTTTGTTAGAGCATCCGCCTTTGATGCTATGGAAAATGACGACGATTTAAAAACCCATCTACTGGGCTATATTGCCCTCAAAGTAGTAGATTAATTAAATAAACATTCAACCTATTTTTACAAACCCTAAACAATGAAACACAATTTATTTTTACTGATTTTTTCAATTTGCACATCGCTTAGTTACAGTCAAAACACTTGTCTTATAGAAAATGAATTTGGTACTATTTTTAAGGCCGAAAAGAAAACCTTTGGAGAACGCGAGTACCTTTATCAAACTGTGAATGAAATCAATACCAATTCTTGTTTTTCTGAACTCGTTAAGAACAATAAAACATACATTAACTATCTAAGACAGCACTTTACCCAAAACATTAATCAAGAAGAACTATTAGCTATTGCCAACCCAGAAGAGCTCCAGCTTACTTATACAAAGGCTCTAAAAAACGATACGAATTTCACGAAATTAATGAAAGAATTGGCTGGCACAGTTAAAGAAGAAAATACTGTAGTGAAGGATACCGTTAGTCTAGACGAAATACTAGATGTTGCAGTGAAATACTTTTCAATAAAAGGAATTACTCCAGAAGGCTATTACGAAGGTAAGGTATGTGCTGGTATTAACGGCATTAAGCAAACCTTAGACATAAGGCGTCCCCATCTTGAGGCGTTTTGTTTTAGCACTATTTTAGACCATCTTAAGGACGAAACATTCAATATGTATAATGAGTTTGTGAAAGGAATTAAAGAATTGTATACCTTAAATTTAGGAATGGATAACAGCGAAAAGCTGTTACGGGCACAAGGAGCAATGTTTATGTTCATGAGGAATAACAAAAAATTATCTGAGTTATTGCAAACAGAATATGAAAACAAAAAGGGCAGCCTACCCTTTATATTGAAAATAAAATAAAAGGTATGATTTGAATATTTCCTTTACATAACAGATCTCAAAAAGAGAAAATTTAAAGAACAAATCAAAGGCATTCTGCTGCTATTATGATTGTGCAGCTATTTGAGGCTCATTTTTTATTCAATACCAATAAATGAAAAAATTTTGCTTCTTCAATTGTAATTAAAACCACAAAGTCCGCTTAAGAAAGTAAACTTTCTACACGGACTTCTTGCTTTAAAGTGTCGGGATGACAGGATTTGAACCTGCGACCACACGGCCCCCAGCCGTGTACGCTAACCGGACTGCGCCACATCCCGAAAACAGATTTATATTAAATCTTGGTTTACATTTGATATACTTTCACAATATCAAAACCTCGAACAAAAAAGCAAGCTACAAATATTAGCCTGCTTCATGTTCTTGTGATCGCGACAGGATTCGAACCTGTGACCGTCTGCTTAGAAGGCAGATGCTCTATCCAGCTGAGCTACGCGACCCTTCAATCACGCCTTTGCGAGATGAAAGTAAGGTAATGGTGTCGGGGTGGCAGGATTATTATCATGATCCTCTATGGAGGATTACAAACCAATGCCTCGTTTCCTTAAGAAAGCCAGCTTTCTAAAGAAACTTACCCTTGTTTTGTCGGGGTGGCAGGATTCGAACCTGCGACCTCCGCGTCCCAAACGCGGCGCGATAACCGGGCTACGCTACACCCCGGACTGAGCTTTTAAAAAATATCCAATAGACATTTTTAACAAAAGGACCAGCCGGTGTGTTGGCCTTTCTATTCTCATTCTGGCGGAGAGACCGGGATTCGAACCCGGGCAACACTTACGCGTTGACAGATTAGCAATCTGCTCCATTACCACTCTGGCACCTCTCCTTACAATCTCAAAGAACTTTCCCTAAAATTGCGGATGCAAATGTAACTGTTCATATTAAAGAACGCAACAATTTTAATCAGTTTTTTAGAGAAATAAACGGAACAGAAAACTTCAAATTATTCAGGATACTCTATTCTAAGATGATAGATATTAGACAACTTTAGTTTGAGTACTTTTTTAATAGATTGAATCTCCTTAAAAGTAATGTTCGCATTAAGAAATTGACCCGTTTCTATTTGCTTATCTACAATGTTTTCTACAAATGTATTAATCTTGGTGCTTGTTGGTTCCTTCAGACTTTTAGATGCCGCTTCAACTGAATCACACATCATCAAAATTGCTGTTTCCTTGCTGAACGGTTTCGGACCGGGATATGAGAAGTCTTCTATATTCACATCCTCGTCTTTAGACTTTTCTTTTCTGTAGAAATAATAAACGGCACTTGTACCGTGATGTGTCCTTATAAAGTCTATAACCCTATCCGGAAGGTTATATTTCTTTGCGATTTCAATACCATTTATAACATGGTCTACGATGACTTTAGTACTTTCCTTACTCGACAATTCTTCGTGAGGATTAATTCCGGTACTTTGATTTTCGGTGAAATAAGTAGGGTTCTTCATTTTGCCAATATCATGATACAATGCCCCAACCCTAACCAGCATGGCATTTGCTCCAATTTCATTTGCTGATGCTTCTGCTAAATTGGCTACATTCAATGAATGGTGAAAGGTTCCAGGCGCCTTATTGGAAAGTTCCTTTAAGAGTTTTGTATTGGTATCTGATAATTCCAATAATGAAACATCAGATACCAGACCGAACAGTTTCTCGTAAATATAAATCAATGGTTGAACGAATAGTGTGGCCAAACCACAGAGAATGAACAGGCCGAAGGTTTCCCATTTTAGACTTGTAATTTGCCCCTCATGAATCACAAAAAAAGCAAAGTAGGCAATGATATAGATTAGTGTAATCTGTCCTACTGAAATAAAGAGATTGGCGCGCTTATACAACTCTGAAACAGTAAGAATGGTTACTATTCCTGCAATAATCTGCAAAAACATGTATTCAAAACTATTAGGAACGATAAAGCCTAGCAACAGAACAGTTAATACATGTGCAAAAAGTCCTAAGCGTGCATCAAAAAACGCTTTTAATACCAAGGGTAAAACACATAATGGTACCACATAGATATAAGCGGAATTATAATTAAGGATTAGAGTGGTCAATACCACCATCAAGACGATATTGAAAAATATAAAGGTAACCTTGGTGTTGTTTTTATAAACCTCTAAACGGTATTTCTGCAAAAACAACAATAACATCAACAATGCCAGGGCCACTAAAAGTGTATAGGCAAATACAACTAAATTATAGTTGGTTGAGTTCCAAACTTGCGATTCATATTCTGACTTTAATGAATTTAGAATATTATACTGCTCATCTTCAACTACCTGACCTTTTGAAATAATTAATGTTCCCTTTTCAATACCCCCACGTGTAAGTACTATGTTATCAATTGCCTCTTGAAGGGATTTATCTGTTAAGTTTTCATTTAGACTTAGGTTGGATTGAATAATATCAAAAAACAACGAAATAATCCTATTTGTTTTTTGCTCATTAGTGTTGATTCCAAAAGCTTCTTCCAGTTTAGGCTTTAATTCCGACTTCCTTATCAACTCACCATAGGTGAGCTGTCTCTCGATGGTATTGGATTCGACTAATATAACGGGGCGGTCATCAGGATAGTTGTAATCTGATTTAAGGACCCCATTTTCATATAGCCTGTCTATGAGTTCTTTACCTATCTTATAATAATTGGAGTTTTCACTACTTAACTGTAGGGTATCCTTAAAAGTAAGGTTAAACCTTTCAATATAATTGGATAGCACTTCATCTCTAGTCCCTTTATCAACTTCAAAATACACTGGGCTGTTATTCTCAACCTCAAGAATTTCTTGATCTATCTCCTTTTGGGATTTCTTAATCGCAAAATCAAATGGTGCATAAAGATTCTCAGACTGCCACGGCTTTCCTTTTTCGAAGGAATATCTGAATTTGCCGGTTTTTGGAAATAGATAGACAATAAATAATGTAGTAACAATAAAAAGAAGAATCTTATAAACCAAAGAATGGTTCTTATACCACTTATTTAGAAGTTTGCTCATAGGTAAATCAAAAGTAATAAATAATAAAAAGTTAGAACACTATAATCTATAATTCATTCCAAAATCTCTCAAAAAATCACTAATTTCGCCAAACCAAATTAAACAATAATACAATGAACAGGGAGGTTGTAATAGTTTCAGCAGTAAGAACTCCTATAGGAAGTTTTTTAGGCAGTTTATCAAGTATTCCTGCACCCAAATTAGGCGCAATAGCCATTAAAGGTGCCTTAGACAAAATAGGTCTTGAACCACATATGGTAGATGAAGTATTGATGGGTAATGTTGTACAGGCTGGCACTGGTCAGGCACCTGCAAGACAAGCTGCCATCTATGCCGGAATTCCTGATACTGTTCCTTGTACCACCGTAAATAAGGTTTGTGCCTCTGGAATGAAAGCGGTAATGCAGGCGGCACAGTCTATTAGACTTGGAGATGCCGATATTATGGTAGCTGGCGGTATGGAAAACATGAGTGCAATCCCACATTACTATCATGCTCGAAGTGCAACAAAATTTGGGCCTGCTACTCTTGTAGACGGCATGCAAAAAGATGGATTGGTTGATGCCTACGATCAAAATGCAATGGGTGTATGTGCTGATGACTGTGCGGTTGAATATAATTTTTCGCGTGAAGACCAGGATAAATTCGCTATCCAATCCTACACTCGCTCCAAAGCTGCTTGGGATTCAGGAAAATTTGATGATGAAGTTGTTCCAGTCGAAGTGCCACAGCGACGCGGTGAACCCTTAGTTGTGAGCAAAGATGAAGAGTATTCCAACGTAAAAATGGAAAAGATTCCAAGTTTACGACCGGCTTTTACCAAAGAAGGTACTGTTACTGCAGCTAATGCTTCAACAATAAATGATGGTGCTGCTGCGCTAGTTCTAATGAGTAAGGAAAAAGCTCAGGAGTTAGGCCTAAAGCCAATTGCTTCAATCAGGAGTTATGCCGATGCAGCACACGAGCCGAAGTGGTTCACAACGGCTCCAGCCAAAGCGCTTCCAAAAGCATTGGACAAAGCAAATATCAAAATTGAAGATGTTGACTATTTTGAGTTCAATGAGGCTTTTTCAGTCGTAGGTCTAGCCAATATGAAAATTCTGGGATTAAAGGATGACAAAGTCAATGTCAATGGGGGTGCTGTTTCTCTTGGCCATCCCTTAGGATGTTCTGGAGCAAGAATTTTAGTGACCTTAATACATATACTCCATCAAAACAATGCCAAAATAGGTGCAGCTGCTATTTGTAATGGAGGTGGTGGGGCGTCTGCTATGGTATTAGAACGCGCTTAAACTTTCTCTATGCGATACGGCATATGTAACCTTGGAATAGTTCCTATTAGATTAGAGCCTAGTGACAGGTCAGAAATGGTCACTCAGGTGCTTTATGGTGACTTCTTCAAGGTCTTAGAGCAACGCAAAAAGTGGAGCAGAATTCGAATAGCATTCGATAAATATGAAGGATGGATTGATAACAAACAGTATCAAGAAATAGAGGAAGATGAATACAAAGAGCAAAATCACTCAGACCTTAATCTCTCTAACGATTTAGTGCAATTTGTATCAGATTTTAACGACAACCTTTACCCTATACCGATTGGGTGTAATCTAAATGGCTTATCCTTATTAAGGCATAAGTTTGAGGGTCATGTAATTAGTGGAACCAAGGAAAAGTCTCAACTCATTGAAACGGCCTTCTTATATCTAAATTCACCTTACTTATGGGGCGGAAAAACGCCGTTCGGAATAGATTGCTCAGGATTTACTCAAATGGTTTATAAATTAAATGGTTATAAGCTTAAAAGAGATGCGTCTGAACAGGCCTCTCAAGGCGAGGCCTTAAGTTTTATTGAAGAAAGTGAACCTGGAGATTTAGCATTCTTTGACAACGATGAAGGTCAGATTATTCACGTTGGTATTATTATGGAAGACAATTATATTATCCATGCCCATGGTAAGGTAAGAATAGACCGCTTAGATCATAGCGGAATTTATAATATTGACAAGAATGTCCATACGCATAAACTCAGGGTAATCAAAAAAATAGTTTAATAAAAAAAAGCGACTTTTTCAGAGTCGCTTTTTTTTGTTAAATGCCAGAATGGAAAAATCAGTTACCGTTTAAAGCAGCCTCAATATCGGAAACTTTCGCTTCCATTTCCTTAAACTTATCTGTTTCACCTAAAGCGCTGTAAATATTCATTAACGTTTTTGCAGCATCTATATTAGTGTTTTTTAGTTCTAATGCTTTTTCCAAATAAGGAATTGCTTCTTGGTATAAGTCTAATCGCTTTTCTTTAAGTTCATCATATTTTTTATTATCTGCAGCACTCATTCCTAAACCATTCATCTCTTCAACTATTGCCGCTTCACCTTCCAATATTAAAACTGCTAAATTATTATATGCGTCAACATAATTAGGGTCAATTTCAATAGCTTTTTCGTAATATTTTCTAGATTGCTCATTATCTCCACCTTGAGCTGATAATACACCTAAATTATAAAACAATTCACCATTGTTAGGGTCCTTTTCAGTGGCCTCTTCCATCAAACTCTTGAATTTATCCATGTTACCCATTTTAAGATAAACATTAGCTTCAGATAACAATAGACCAACGTCGTCAGGGTTTTGTTCCCTAGCATCTTTCATTGCCTCTAATGCCTTGTCAGTTTTATCTTGAGACACATAAATTAAAGCAATATTCTTGACTATTTCAGCTTTTTTTGACTTAGTCTTTTCATCCACAGGGTTCTTATGAAGTCCAGCTTTAATAGAAATTTCCCTTGATTCCTTATTTTGAAATTCCTCCTCCACTCCAGTCTCGCTATTAGCCGCAACGTAGACCATTCTGATACCAGTATATCCTAGGTCTTTTAACTGTAAATAATAATCCAGGGCTGCGTCATAATTTAAATCATTCACTGCTGATGAAGCGGCATAATACAAATACAACGTGTCCTGAGGCGACATTTTATAAACCTTTTCAAAGCGATTAGCGGCAAGGGAATATTGCTTTGAATTAAAGGCATCATTAGCCTTTTTTAAAAATGAACTCATCATGTTTTTTTTCATTTCCTCTGCGTCATCTCTGTATTTATATTTTCCTAGTTTATTTTCAACAGCACTGAGTTGTTCAAGGCTTTCTATGGCATTATCAATATCTTGGTCAGTACCGGCACCATTTGCATATAAAGCTTGTGCTTTTAATAAATAATACTCAGCCTTTGCCTTGTCATCCAAGTTGCCAATTAATTTATCGGCAGCAGCTACGGCCGACTTAGCATCGGCAAAATTTGAATTTTTAAGTGCTTTCTCTAAGGCCTTTATCTCATTTTTTTGTGCGAAAGACATTACCGAAACGGTAAAGAGTAACACTAATGTCATTAATTTTCTCATCTTGATTTAAAAAGTTTTATTGTTAATTTTAGTTTTCAGTTTCATTAGTATCAATAGCTGTGCCATCTTTATCAGTTTCTGTAACATCTAACTCTGCATCAATCACAGAATCGTCGTCGTCATCTTTCATAACCTTAGCCACAGCTGCAATAGAGTCATTGCCTTTGAGGTTGATAAGCTTAACACCCTGTGTTGCCCGGCCCATAACCCTTAAATCTGATACTTCCATCCGAATAGCAATCCCAGATTTATTGATAATCATTAAGTCATCATCATCGGTTACGTTCTTAACAGATACTAAGTTACCAGTTTTTTCAGTAATAGAAATAGTTTTTACACCTTTTCCACCTCTATTGGTTATTCTATAATCATCTAGACTTGAGCGTTTACCATAACCATTTTCAGAAACAACTAGTATATTGCTATCCATATCATCAACAGCAATCATTCCAACTACCTCGTCTTTGTTATTAGCCAAGGTAATTCCTCGAACTCCTGAGGCATTCCTTCCCATAGGGCGTGTTTTAGCCTCTTCAAACCTAATAGCTTTACCAGATTTCAAAGCCAGCATAACCTGACTGTTCCCTGTGGTTAATTTAGCCTCTAACAATTCATCACCATCTTTAATGGTAATAGCATTTATTCCATTGGTTCTAGGTCGTGAATACTGCTCTAAGGATGTCTTTTTAACCTGACCCTTTTTGGTGGCCATAATTACGTAGTGACTATTAATATAATCTTCATCCTTTAAGTCTTGGGTACAAATAAACGCCATGACCTTATCATCCTGTTCAATATTGATGAGATTTTGGATGGCTCTACCTTTGGAAGTTTTAGACCCTTCTGGGATTTCGTAAACTCGCATCCAGAAACACTTTCCCTTCTGGGTAAAGAACAACATATATTGATGATTTGTACCTACAAACAAATGTTCCAGAAAATCCTCATTTCTAGTCGTCGATGCCTTTTGGCCAACACCTCCCCTATGCTGGGTTTTATATTCATTCAGAGAAGTGCGCTTAATGTATCCCGCATGAGAAATCGTGATGACTACCTTCTCATTTGGAATCATATCCTCAATACTTAAATCACCGCCTGCATACTCTATGGTTGACCGACGTTCATCACCATATTTTTCTTTAACTACATTAAGTTCGTCCTTGATAATTTGCATTCTACGCTCTTTTTTATCAAGAATATCCTTAAGGTCTTCAATAGTCGCTATGATTTCGTCGTATTCACTTCTTAACTTATCTTGTTCCAGACCGGTTAATTGACGTAATCGCATTTCTACGATGGCCTTGGCCTGAATTTCAGAGAGTTTAAATCGCTCTACTAATTTGGTTCTTGCTTCGTCGGCATTAGAGGAGGCTCGTATTAAAGCTATTACCTCATCGATATTATCTGACGCAATAATCAAACCTTCTAAAATATGCGCTCTTTCTTCAGCCTTACGTAATTCATAAGTTGTTCTTCTTACAACAACATTGTGCCTATGATCAACAAAATGATGAATAAGGTCCTTGAGATTTAAAAGCTCTGGCCTACCATTGACCAACGCAATATTATTGACGCTAAAAGAGGATTGAAGCGCGGTATACTTATAGAGCTTGTTAAGTACGATATTCGGAATAGCATCTCGTTTAAGAACATAAACAATGCGCATTCCTTTTCTATCTGACTCATCTCGTATTGAAGCAATACCTTCTAATTTCTTATCGTTAACAAGGTCAGCTGTTTTCTTAATCATATCAGCCTTGTTAACTTGATAAGGAATTTCATTAACTATAATGCATTCCCTTCCCTTTACTTCCTCAATATTGGCCTTACCGCGCATCACTATGCGACCTCTACCAGTGTGAAAAGCTTCTTTTACACCATCATAGCCGTAAATGATGCCACCTGTTGGAAAGTCAGGGGCTTTAATATGCTGCATTAATTCGTCTATATCAATATCGGAATTATCAATGTAGGCGATTATACCATCAACCACCTCGGAAAGGTTGTGAGGTGGCATATTTGTCGCCATTCCCACTGCGATACCTGATGCACCATTAATCAACAATCCGGGAATTCTGGTTGGTAGCACCGTTGGCTCCTCTAGTGTATCATCAAAATTTAATCTGTGGTCAACGGTCTCTTTATCAATATCCGCCAACATGTCTTCAGAAATCTTTCGCATACGAGCCTCTGTATATCGCATTGCTGCAGGGCTATCGCCATCAATGGAACCAAAGTTACCTTGACCATCAACAAGCATATATCTTAAACTCCACTCTTGTGCCATCCGCACCATTGTATCATATACGGATGTGTCACCATGTGGGTGGTATTTACCTAAAACCTCTCCAACTATCCTCGCGGATTTTTTATGTGCTGTGTTAGACCTAACACCGAGTTCATGCATTCCGTAAAGCACACGCCTATGCACCGGCTTTAGACCGTCTCTGACATCTGGTAACGCACGTGACACAATGACCGACATTGAATAATCAATGTAGGCCGATTTCATTTCATCTTCAATGTTAATAGGGATGAGTTTTTCTCCTTCTGCCATAAATAATTTAATTAGTTATTTTGTAGATTTTCAAAACGTGCTAATATAACCAATTTAGCAGTGTTTAAAGGCTATTTGAACGGTCTTTTGAAGTTTTTTTATTAACAATTTTTGATATCTTTTTAGTTGATAAGTAAATAGTAATTTCCTTTGATTTAATAGGCTTTTTTATTCTATTCGTCTAAATGAATTAAAAAGGTATGGTTTTTGACCATTACTGAATATGTTTTTATTATTTTTAAAGCAGAAAGGATTGTAATATGGATGATAATTTTTCACCAAGAGTTAAGGATGTAATAGCTTTTAGCAAAGAGGAGGCCTTAAGGTTAGGCCATGATTTTATAGGTACTGAACACCTGATGCTAGGGCTATTACGAGATGGGAATGGCAAAGCAATTGATATACTGAGTGCCTTGGATGTTGATTTAAATCATTTAAGGCGAAAGGTAGAGATTCTTAGTCCGGCAAATCCAAATATTGTTGCTAGCTCTAATGAAAAGAAAAATTTGCATTTAACACGACAAGCTGAACGCGCTTTGAAGACCACCTTTCTAGAAGCAAAATTATTTCAAAGCACATCAATAAATACAGCACATTTACTTTTGTGCATCTTAAGAAATGAAAATGATCCAACGACTAAACTTTTAAATAAGTTAAAAGTTGATTATGATAACGTAAAAGAAGAATTTAAATCTATGATAACAAGCGAAGATGACTATCTAGACACACCAAAGTCAGAATCATACTCTGATGATGACATCAATGAAGAAGAGGATGATGCTAAACAAAATCCTTTTGGAAGTGGTTCGTCTAGTAAGACCAATAAAAAATCCAAAACTCCTGTTCTTGACAATTTTGGTCGGGACTTGACTGTTTTGGCAGAAGAAGGAAAATTAGACCCTGTTGTAGGGCGTGAAAAAGAAATACAGCGCGTATCTCAAATTTTAAGTAGACGTAAAAAGAACAATCCTTTGCTTATTGGAGAACCAGGTGTTGGTAAATCCGCAATAGCGGAAGGTTTGGCCTTAAGAATCGTAAAAAGAAAGGTGTCACGTACCCTATTTAACAAGCGCGTTGTAACTTTAGACTTAGCAAGCTTAGTAGCAGGTACTAAGTACAGAGGGCAATTTGAGGAACGTATGAAAGCGGTTATGAATGAGCTAGAAAAGAATGACGACATTATTCTTTTTATTGACGAGATTCATACTATTGTTGGTGCTGGAGGTGCCACTGGTAGCCTTGATGCTTCAAATATGTTTAAACCAGCATTAGCACGTGGTGAAATTCAATGTATCGGAGCTACGACCTTAGATGAGTATAGACAGTATATTGAAAAAGATGGCGCCTTGGAACGTCGTTTCCAAAAAGTCATTGTCGAACCAACGACCGTTGAGGAGACTGTAGAAATTCTTAATAACATAAAAGGGAAATACGAGGAACATCACAATGTAGATTACACCGATGAAGCCATTGAGGCTTGTGTGAAATTGACAAATCGTTATATGACTGAACGTTTTCTTCCAGACAAAGCTATAGATGCCTTAGATGAGGCTGGCTCAAGAGTTCATATTACAAATATTGACGTTCCCGAACAGATTTTAGAATTGGAGAAAAAACTAGAAGCGGTCAAGGAAACTAAAAACAGTGTTGTTAAGAAACAAAAATACGAAGAGGCCGCGAAACTTCGAGATGACGAAAAACGACTAGAAAAAGAATTACTTTCTGCACAGCAAAAATGGGAGGAAGAAACCAAACAGCATAGAGAGATTGTCACAGAAGACAATGTGGCTGATGTTGTTTCTATGATGACCGGTATACCGGTTAATAAAATTGCCCAAACGGAAATCAATAAGTTGGCGAAATTGTCAGAATTAATTACAGGCAAGGTTATTGGCCAAGACCAAGCGGTCGCTAAGGTCGTTAAAGCTATTCAGAGAAACAGAGCTGGCCTAAAAGATCCGAATAAACCCATTGGCTCATTTATATTTTTAGGTCAAACAGGTGTTGGTAAAACACAGTTAGCCAAAATTTTGGCAAAAGAATTATTTGATAGCGATGATGCACTGGTAAGAATAGATATGAGTGAATACATGGAAAAATTTGCCATATCAAGATTAATCGGTGCGCCTCCAGGCTACATAGGCTATGAAGAGGGCGGGCAATTGACCGAAAAGATAAGACGAAAGCCATATGCTGTTGTACTTTTGGATGAAATAGAGAAAGCTCACCCAGATGTATTCAATATGCTGCTTCAAGTGCTCGATGATGGTTATTTAACGGATAGTCTTGGAAGAAAAATTGATTTCAGAAATACTATTATTATAATGACGTCTAATATAGGCGCACGAAAACTAAAGGATTTTGGAACTGGTGTAGGTTTTGGTACTTCAGCAAAAGCAGCTCAAGAAGCCGATTATGCAAAAGGCGTCATTGAAAATGCCCTTAAGAAAGCATTTGCTCCAGAATTTTTGAATAGAATTGATGATGTGGTCGTATTTAATACCCTCGAGAAGGAGGATATCAATAAGATAATCGATATTGAATTAGTAAAGCTAATTGACAGAATCAAAGATTTAGGCTACACCTTGAAGCTTACCGATAAGGCTAAGGATTACATTGCCGAAAAAGGATTCGATAAACAGTATGGTGCAAGACCACTTAAAAGAGCCATTCAAAAGTATGTGGAAGATACTCTTGCCGAAGAAATTATAAATTCTAAGATTCAGGAAGGGGACACTATCACCATGGATTTTGACTCCAAGAACGACGAGTTAAAAATCAAGGTCAAGAGTTCAAGTAAGACCACAGAGTCATAGAAGTCGCTTAACTTTTTTCAGAAACTCCTCTTAAAAAAGAGGAGTTTTTTTGTACCTTAACATTACCTAAGAATTAACTTTAGCCATGATTGAGCTTCTAACATTCGACTTTTGCGAAATGTCTATATATTCAAATTATGTAGTCGTGGTTATGAAGGAAGGCGTCAATGTTATACCAGAATACAATGAGGTGCTCATTGAAGTAACCGATACATATTACAAGGATAAACCCTTTGTGTATATAACACATCGTGTCAATTCGTATTCGGTAGATCCAAAAATTTATTTTGAAACCGCTAAAATTGAGAATTTAAAAGGTTTTGCCGTAGTATCTAAGAATTACAAGGCCAAGGTGAATGCCAAAATTGAAAAGATGTTCTTTAATAAACCGTTTGAGATTTTTAGGGAACTAGATGAAGCCATATCCTGGGCTGAACTCTTAGTTAAATCCAAATAATAGACCTATCATCAATTTAATCCGTAATTATTCAGAAATAGCTCTTCTATTTCTATTTCCACATCTTTCAAAAATTGAATTGAGGCTTCAATATCGTCATGTAAAACCTCGTCCTCTTTAATGAATGGAACAAATTTCCTGTATTCCACTAAAAAAGACTCTAATAATGGTGAGGTTTTCAATGGCCTTCTAAATTCTAAAGCTTGAGAAGCATTCATTAGTTCAATGGCAATAACTCTTTCTACATTCCTAATTAAATCATAGGCCTGGGTTGCTGCATTAGCCCCCATACTTACATGGTCCTCTTGTCCGTTACTTGAAACAATGCTATCTACACTAGCAGGCGTTGCCATTTGCTTATTGGCACTAACAATACTTGCAGCGGTATACTGAGGTATCATAAAGCCAGAATTCAAACCGGGATTATCTACCAAAAAAGGTGGCAGACCTCTTAGGCCTGATACCAATTGAAATATTCTTCGCTCTGAAATATTTCCAATTTCTGCCATAGCAATTTTTAAGTAATCTAAAGCCAAAGCCAATGGTTGCCCATGAAAGTTCCCGCCAGAAATGATTAAATCCTCTTCGCAGAAAATATTAGGGTTGTCCGTTACGGAGTTTATTTCGGTTAAAATTACACGCTCCACAAAGTCCAAAGTGTCTTTGGTAGCGCCATGAACCTGAGGGATACATCTAAAGGAATAAGGGTCTTGCACATGCGCCTTCTCCCTAGAAATCAATTCACTTCCCTTTAGCAATTCATTAAATCGGCGTGCCACTTTACGCTGTCCAGGATGCGGTCGCACAGCATGAACCAAATCATGAAAAGGATCTAGTCTCCCATCAAAAGCATCAAGTGAAATACTAGCGATAATATCCGCTAGATACGAGGTTTTATGTGACATAAGCAATAGATAAACACCGTAGGCACTCATAAATTGGGTCCCATTTAAGAGGGCTAGGCCTTCTTTAGCTTCAAGTTTAATCGGTTCCCAATTAAACTTTTCTAAAATAGAAGCAGCGTCGCATTCTTCATCATAATGGACAACCTTACCTTTTCCTAGCAACGGCAAGGCCAAATGTGCTAATGGTGCCAAATCTCCTGAAGCGCCTAAAGAACCTTGCTTAAAAACAAACGGGAAAATATCATTGTTGAAAAAATCTATAAGCCGTTGAATGGTTTTAAGCTGAACGCCACTATGTCCATAACTTAACGATTGTATTTTTAAAAGGAGCATCACCTTTACAATGGATTCAGGAACCCTGTCACCTGTTCCACAAGCATGGGACATCACTAGGTTTTCTTGAAGTTTTGTAAGGTCACTCTCAGAAATCTTTACATTATAAAGGGACCCAAAACCTGTATTTATTCCGTACATAGGGGCCTTGTTATCCGAGATTTTGGTATCTAAATACGCTTTGCACTGGCTAATTTTACGAGTTAATTCCTCTGACAGTTTCAGTTTTTTGTTTAGCTTAAAAATATTGTAAATGGTTACTATATCGAGAGTCTCCGAAGAAATTATGTGATAATTATCCATTATGATTGATTTAGTGTCTCAAAATTGCAGATATTTTTCCATTCTACAACGTTTTGTTGATAAATCCTTAAATACTAAAAACCTCTCAAAAACCATTAAATTTTGGTAATTTTATGAAAAACCAAGAAGTAACAATGAATAAACTGATAAGCTTAGTGGCTATACTTTTATTTTTTTCATGTGAAACGGAAAAAACCATAGACTATGCCATAATATCTGGAAAACTCGAAAATAGCAACGTCAAATCCGTAAAACTAATAGGTTTTGAATTAGAGAAAGAAATTTCCATTAATGATGTGGACAACTCATTTTCTGATACACTTTATTTAGACGGACCCGCCTATTTTGATTTACAATTTGGAAGAACTTACGCAACTATATATTTAAAAAATGGAGATGAATTAAACATTACAGCTGATACTGAGGATTTTGATAAAACCATAAGGTATTCAGGTGATGGCTCTAAAAAGAACCAATATCTAACAGCCAAATCCTTTGACGAAAAAAAGCTAAGACCACCTATGCCAGAGTTATACTCCCTTGATGAGCAAGCATTTAAAAATATACTTAAAGACATTGAATTAAGCCATTTAAAATTATTAGAGGACGCATCTATTATGGATACTGATTTTATAGCTCTGGAAAAGGACAATCTCAAATACGAATCTTTTTTATTTATGAACGATTATGAAGCGGCACATCGTTATTTTTCAAATCAGCCCGAATTTAAGGTCTCAAGTTCCTTTTTTCCTGAAGATTTCAAATCAATGACTTTTGATAATGAGGCTATTTATTCTAAAACCAATATTTACAGAAGTCTTGCACGGAATGCATTGTTAAAAAACATTTACCAAAAGTTAGGTGATAATCCAGAACTTGCCACGGTTAATGCGCTAGAGATATTAGAAGATATCAAAATTCCAGCATTAAAAAATGATATTTTAAAGTCGTTACAAGGAACTTTAATTTCTCCAACGACTGCTAACTTAGATAGCTTCTTTGATTATTTCATTGCGAACACGGCCTCAGAAGAAGATAAAGCGACATTAGTTAACCAGTACGAAAACGCCAAACGTCTAATGAAAGGTCAGCCATCTCCTCAATTTGTGAACTACGAAAACCATAAAGGCGGTGAAACGTCGTTATCTGATTTAAGGGGGAAATATGTTTACATAGATGTGTGGGCTACCTGGTGTGGGCCTTGTATAAAGGAGATTCCTTCATTAAAGGAGGTTGAGAAGAAATATCACAACAAGAATATTGAATTTGTAAGTACGTCTATTGATCAGTCTAAAGACCACGATACTTGGGTGCAAATGGTTACTGATAAAAACCTGGGAGGCGTTCAACTTTTAGCTGATAATGCAGGCCAGTCTAAATTTGTGCAAGACTATGATATTCAGGGAATTCCTCATTTTGTGTTAATCGATCCGGAAGGTAATATTATATCAGCAGACGCACCCAGACCTTCAGACCCCAGATTGATTGAGTTATTCGAAAAACTGGACATTTAATAAACTATTCATTTGGGAAACGACGGTAGTGTAGATTTTTATTGTTCCGGTTCTTGTTCTTCTTGTTTTTCTTCCGGCTCAGGCTGCTTAAATAAATCCATATAAGCATCCCCCAGTGTTTCTATGATATGGCTAGCTATGAGACTTTGATAACCATAATCCTCTAAGGCAATATCTGCTGATTTACCATGTAAGTAAACGCCAAAGATTGTAGCAGCTAAAGGCTCGTATCCTTGAGCGATAAGGCCTGTAATTATACCCGTTAGCACATCGCCACTTCCAGCGGTTGCCATTCCTGGATTTCCCGTTGTATTGATGTATTGCTTTTCCTTATAGACTGTTATTGAGTGTGCACCCTTAATAAGAACGATAAGATCATGAGCTTTTGAAAATGCCTTAACCTTTTCCAATTTCTCGAAATCATCACTCCACTTCCCTATTAAACGCTCTAATTCTTTAGGATGTGGTGTAATAACACTTTGTTGAGGTAATCTTTTTAATAAGGTCTTTTTTTTAGCTAATATATTAATGGCATCAGCATCTAATACCAATGGTGATTCATTACCTTTTAAAAATGCCTCAAATGCTGCAATGGTATCAGCAGCTTGACCCATTCCAACACCTATTCCTATGGCGGTCGGTTCAATATTAAAATGAATATCCTTTATCGCTTTGTCCCCATCGTCACAAATAACCATTGCTTCGGGAAATGATGACTGTATACTATTATAGCCACATTGCGGAATATATGACGTAACCAATCCTGCACCAGAACTCAAGGCTGACCTGCTTGCCAGTTGAACAGCTCCAATCTTTCCAAAACTTCCTCCAATGATGAGCACATGGCCAAAATCGCCCTTATGGGCAAACTTTTGTCGTGGTTTGTAAAGGGGTAAGACTTCAAATTTTGATATGAGTTCTACCTCAGTTTCTGTTTGTGTTAAATAGTCTCTGTCGATACCTATATCTAAAACTTCCCATTGAATGGTATACTTTGCGGTTTCCGGCAAAAAGAAAACTAATTTTGGGGACTGAAAACTCAAGGTATAGTTGGCGTAAACAATGGCATTTTCATCTTCAACTGGCTTATCAGTATATAATCCAGAAGGTATATCTATCGATAAGGTAAATGCTTCAGAGGCTTTAAACTTCTGAAACAAATCAGCTACCCAATCGGCTGGAGGTCTGTTAAGACCAATTCCAAATACAGCATCAACAATTATATCATCTGGGTAAATCTCTGGGAAACCCTCGGCAGAATTTAAAACAACAGGCCAGTCTTTAGTTGTGTCTTTTATCCTTTCATAATTTATTAAAAAATCCTTGGATCGTGTTTCACTATAATTGACGATATATGTTTTTACATTATAACCATGGATAACCAATTGTCTTGCTAATACCAAACCATCACCACCATTGTTGCCAATACCACAAAAAATATGTACAGGAACCTGTGCCCCTTGCATTCTCAAATGCATCCAATTAAAAATTTGGGTTGCGGCCCGCTCCATTAATTCGGTAGAAGAGATTTCTTGTCGTTCCGTGGTTAAACGATCACCTTCATAAATCTGTTCTTTTGAGAATACTTTCATCTTTTTCCAAGTATTGAAATCACTGGGTTTAAAGTCGGAACTTTAAATGCAGAATTATTTTTTTATTGTTGTAAAAATAATACATTTGAAAGGTAATGCAGAAAAAAACAAACATAAGATGTAGCGCCTTTACCGCTTCAAAATTCTCTACGGAGTTGATGTATTTTATGTCAACCATGACGCTTTTTTCGGATATCTCCTAATGCATTTCAAGACTTTTCTATTTTATTATTCTGATATTAGTTAAATTGTTCTCATGAAAGTTCTAAAGTTTGGCGGAACCTCAGTTGGTTCGGCAGAAAACATAAATAAAGTCATCTCTATTTTACAACAAGAGTCACAACACTCAAGACTTGTTGTGGTAGTGTCTGCGGTTGGTGGCATCACAGATAAGTTGTTAGAAGCTGCACGACTCGCTTGCAATGGTGATCCTTCCTATATAGACCATTTTAATGCCGTTTCCGCAATCCATATTTCCTTGATATCTGGGCTGTTCAAAAACACGGAAGATGCAGTGGCTTTGCTTACTGAAAATTTGGTTTCAGAAAAACTAGAGGACTTAAAAAAGCTTCTCAATGGTATCTATTTGATTAACGAAATTTCTCCGAAAACTTCAGATAAACTTTTGTGTTTTGGTGAATTACTTTCGTCTATAATTATTTCCAATGCTTTAAAATCTAGAGGTCTTGATGCCGAGCTCAAAAACTCACAAGAGCTCATCATAACGGATAACAATTTCAACAATGCCAATGTTGATTTTGAATTAACTTATTTAAATACACAATTATATTTTAAATCAAATAAAACCAAAATCACAGTACTTCCGGGGTTTATAGCTAAATCTGTCCATAAGGAGCCTACAACACTAGGACGTGGTGGTTCAGATTATACCGCCGCCATTATTGCATCGGCTTTAGATGCTGAACAACTTGAAATATGGACTGATGTCAGCGGTATGTACACCACTAACCCAAAACTTGTAAAACAAGCTAAACCCATTGTTAAATTATCGTATCAAGAAGCTGTAGAACTATCCCATTTTGGTGCTAAGGTATTGTACCCTCCAACCGTTTTACCGGTACTTGAAAAGAAAATTCCTATAGTTATTAAAAACACCTTTAATCCAGAAGCACTTGGTACTACAATAATGACACAGGATAATTCAACTGGCAAATCACCTGTTAAAGGGATAAGTAACATTGATGGAATTTCACTTTTGACATTACAAGGGAATGGAATGGTGGGTGTTCCTGGATTCAGCAAGCGACTATTTGAAACCCTAGCCCAACAAAAAATAAATATCATTTTAATTACGCAGTCTTCCTCAGAACATTCAATATGTTTCGGCATTTCTGAAGGCGATGCCATAAAGGCAAAAACCGCTATTGACGAAACATTTGAATATGAAATAGCTCTTCATAAGATTGAACCCATACATATTGAATCGGATTTATCCATAATTGCCTTAATTGGAGATAAAATGAAAAGCCATCAAGGTATCAGTGGTAGAATGTTCAGCACACTGGGCAAAAACAACGTAAACATCAGAGCTATTGCTCAAGGCGCCTCAGAACGTAACATTTCTGCTGTTATTAATAAAAACGACGTGAAAAAGGCTCTTAATTCATTACACGAAACGTTCTTTGAAGTTAAAACAAAACAAATTAATCTTTTTATAACGGGAGTTGGTAATGTTGGAGAGCGGCTTATTGAGCAAATCCAGCAACAGAAGAACTATGTTAAAGCCAATTTAAAGATTAGTCTAAGGGTAGTTGGCCTATCAAACTCGAAAACCATGCTCATTAATAACGAGGGGGTTGAGCTTAAAACTTGGAAAGAGCAATTATCGCAAGGAAGCAAGGCGAGTCTTGATGGGTTTTTAGAGGCTGTAAAGTCACTTAATCTAAGAAATTCTATTTTTATTGATATAACTGCCAACAACGATGTTGCACACATGTACCCAGATTATCTTAAACAAAGTATTGCTGTTATTGCATGTAATAAAATAGCCTGTTCTAGTGAATTAGACTACTACAAAACGTTAAAACAACTTTCACTTAAATACAATGCGCCCTTTTTATTTGAGACCAATGTTGGCGCAGGATTACCTGTTATTGACACATTGAATCACCTCGTGACATCTGGAGATAAAATCCACGAAATACAGGCTGTTCTTTCAGGAAGTTTAAATTTTGTTTTTAATAATTTCAATTCTGAAAATACTTTCTATGAGATTGTAAAGCAAGCACAAAAAGAGGGATACACAGAACCAGATCCTAGAATTGATTTAAGCGGTATTGATGTAGCTAGAAAGATTCTAATACTAGCCCGAGAAAGTGGATATGATATAGAGCTAAAGGATGTACAATCCGATAATTTTCTTACCCCTAGTGCTATGGAAGCTGACTCAGTAGAAGATTTCTTCAAAACCCTAACTGACGACGAACAGCACTACCAAAAGCTATATCAGTCTGCAAAGAATAATCAATGTCAGCTTAAATTTGTTGCGGAATTTAAGAATGGTAAAGCTAAGGTGGGTCTCAAGGAAATTCCTAAAAATCATCCCTTTTATAATTTAGAAGGCAAGGATAACATTGTTATGTTTTACACAGAGCGTTACCCAGAGCAACCCTTAATAATTAAAGGTGCTGGTGCTGGTGCTGATGTAACGGCATCCGGTTTATTTGCAGATATTATACGAATAGCCAACAATTGATTTATGAGTACAGCCATTAAAATATTCTCACCAGCAACGGTAGCTAATGTAGGTTGTGGCTTTGATGTTCTTGGCTTTTGTTTGGACACCATCGGTGATGAAATGCTTATTAGAAAAACAACAGCAAAAGGGATAAAAATTACTAAAATTGAAGGATTTGATTTACCCTATGACGTAAAGGAAAATGTTGCAGGAATTTCGGCCTTGGCCATGTATGAGGATTTAAAACCCAATTGTGGATTTGAAATTGAAATTTATAAAAAAATTAAACCAGGTAGTGGCATTGGAAGCAGTTCTGCAAGTGCTGCAGGAAGTGTGTTTGGTATTAATGCCATATTAGGGTTTCCCTTAAATAAAACAGAACTTACCTTTTACGCCATGAAGGGCGAAGCTTTTGCCAGTAAGTCCGAACATGCTGATAATTTAGCTCCTGCTATTTTCGGTGGATTTACCTTGGTGAAATCAACACATCCTCTACGAATTCTAGAATTGCCAACACCGAAAAATCTATATGCGACATTAATTCACCCTCAAATAGAAATTAAAACTTCTGAAGCCAGAGCGCTTTTACCAGATAAACTTAAATTAAGTAGCGCTATCAGACAGTGGGCTAATATAGGCAGTTTGGTGCATGGCCTTCATACCTCAGATTACGAACTTATTAAAGAATCAATGACAGATGTTGTCGCCGAGCCCTACAGAAAGGAATTAATTCCATATTTTGATAAGCTAAAAGCAGCTGTTTTAAAGGCAGGAGCACTGGGTTGCGCTATTTCAGGTTCGGGACCCTCTATTTTTGCCCTGAGCAAAGGTAAAAAAACAGCAAAAATTGTTGAACAGGTAATGAATCATGTGTATTCTGAATCGGATATTCCTTTTGAGACTTATGTTTCAAAAATTAACCAAGAGGGTATTAAAATATTATAATGGAGTATTACTCACTAAATAGAAAGGCACCGATTACCACATTTGAAAATGCTGTAATCCAAGGACTTGCCCCTGATAAAGGCTTGTATTTTCCAACACATATTGAACCACTACCAAGGGATTTTTACAAAACAATTGAATCCAGGTCCAATCCAGAAATTGCTTACACAGCCATTAAACAATTTATAAGTCCTGAAATTCCAGATAGCACCCTTAAAGCTATAGTTGAGGATACCTTAAGTTTCGATTTTCCAGTGATTACGCTGAATGACCAAATTTCAGTATTAGAGTTATTTCACGGACCAACCATGGCCTTCAAGGATGTTGGTGCTCGTTTTATGGCGAGATGTTTGGGTTTTTTTACCAAAAATTCCCCTAATAGGATTACTGTTTTAGTCGCTACTTCTGGAGATACAGGAGGAGCTGTGGCCAATGGATTCCTTGGCGTAAAAGGCGTTGATGTCGTTATCCTTTATCCAAGCGGTAAGGTCAGTGATATTCAAGAAAAGCAACTGACTACATTAGGACAGAATATCACGGCCTTAGAAGTAGATGGTGTTTTTGACGACTGCCAAGACATGGTAAAACAAGCCTTTGTTGATGAACAACTTAATAAGAAAATACAGCTTACTTCTGCAAATTCAATAAACGTGGCGCGCTGGTTACCTCAGCTATTTTATTATCTGTTTGCATATAAACACTTGAAATCAAAGTATAATGCTATTGTTTTTTGTGTACCGAGTGGAAACTTTGGCAATGTCTGTGCCGGAATGGTCGCTCAAAAACTTGGCCTTCCAGTCAGCCATTTTATCGCGGCAAATAACAAAAATGATACTGTGGTAAATTATATGAACACACAATCCTACCACCCCAAACCATCTATACCTACGATTAGTAATGCTATGGATGTTGGAAATCCAAGTAATTTTGTACGTGTTCTAGAGCTGTATGATAATGTTTTTATGGATTTAAAATCAAATCTTTCGAGTTACAGTTTTTCTGACGACGAAACAGAGTCCGCTATCTTGGAGCTTTATGATAAGTGCGATTACATTGCTGACCCTCACGGCGCTGTTGGCTATTTAGGGGCGAAAACTTACCTTAAAAATAATCCAAAAAGTCATGTTGTGTTTCTAGAAACGGCTCATCCTGCCAAATTCTTGAACGTAGTAGAGAAAGTTATCGATAAAAAAATTGACATTCCAGATCAGATTCAATCTGTTATGAAAAAAGAAAAGAAAAGTATAAAAATTAACTCTTATGAAGAACTTAAATCGTTCTTGTTGGGTGATTAAATCACTAAAAAACGTTTAAGCGTTTCCTCATAAATAGCTTCATATTGAGGTACGATATTATGAATATCAAAATTCATAGATTGTTTTTTGGCATTGGCTTTAAACACAGTCAAGGTATCTAAATCAGTCAATATTTTTAAGGCATTAACAGTCATATCCTCGATATCGCCCACAGGACTTAAATACCCTGAAATGCCGTGTTTATTTACTTCGGGTAACCCTCCCGTATTAGATGAAATAACGGGTGTACTACTGGCCATGGCTTCTAAAGCCGCCAAGCCAAAACT
The DNA here is from genome assembly GCF_002266855.1 of Winogradskyella aurantia. Classification (GTDB taxonomy): domain Bacteria; phylum Bacteroidota; class Bacteroidia; order Flavobacteriales; family Flavobacteriaceae; genus Winogradskyella; species Winogradskyella aurantia. Next base: position 276,999 of record NZ_NGJN01000004.1, read on the forward strand.
CTCCGTTTCCGACGGTAACAGAAATAGATCACTAAAGCACAATATCCTATCTATTTCGGTACTATTTCCTAAAAACACAACACGGTCGGAAATACCCAAATCCTCAGCTAAAAGCTCTGCACTTTCCTTTTCAGGCCCTTCCCCTACCATCATCAATTTAGCTGGTAAAACCTTCTGAATCCCATTAAAGACATGAATAACATCTGCAATCCGCTTTACTTTCCTAAAGTTACTGATGTGGGTAATAATACGTTCATTATCCTCTGCCATCAACTCGCGCTGGCAGTCGGTAAAACTCGTATCATGTTTTTCTAAATCTATGAAATTAGGTACTACATGTATGGGTCTTTCTATGTTGAAAAGCCTCATGGTATCGTCTTTTAAACTTTGTGATACTGATGTTACTGCGTCTGACTTATTAATACTGAAGGTAACGGCAGGCTTGTAAAATGGATGACTACCGACGAGGGTAATATCCGTCCCATGAAGCGTTGTCACAATTGGTACCAAAATATCTTCATCTAGTAACATTTGCTGAGCCATATAGGCAGCGTAAGCGTGGGGAATAGCATAGTGCACATGCAAGAGCTCAATGCCATGAAGTTTTACCATATCCACTAGCTTACTAGACAAGGCTAGCTCATAGGGTTGGTAGTGAAAGAGTGGATATTCAGGAACGTGTACTTCATGAAAGTGAACATTATTGCCAAGAAGCTCTAAGCGTACGGGTTGACTATAGGTAATAAAATGAATTTCATGACCTCTTTTAGACAACTCCAAACCCAGCTCAGTTGCTACAACACCGCTACCGCCGAATGTTGGATAGCATACAATACCAATTTTCATATCGGGAAAAACTATTATAAGACCCCCAAGTTATTTAAATACTTTCAATAAGCTGAAGTTTTAACGAAATATTCTAATTCGCTATTCAATAATAGCCTCATAGATTAGTCGTTGGATTTCGGTTCTTATGTTCTCCTTTAACAATAGGTTCTTGCCAGCTTCTGGATAGGTTCTATTGGCTAAAAAAACATAAACGATTTCTTCTTCTGGGTCTGCCCAAGCATAAGTTCCTGTAAAACCTGAGTGACCGAAGCTCGTCATAGAAATACAACCACAAGTGGGTCCTTCATCTCCCAATTGAGGTTTATCAAACCCTATACCACGCCTATTGTCCGCATGGCAATAATAACATTTGTTAAATTTGTCAATAGTCTCAGGTTTTAAGTAGCGTTTCCCTCCGTAGTATCCTTTTTGTAAATACATCTGCATAATCTTAGCCACATCATTAGCGTTGCTAAAAATACCTGCATGTCCACCAACACCCCCTTGCATGGCAGCCCCCATATCATGCACGTAACCATGAACTTCTTTATAACGATAATAATTGTCCACTTCAGAAGGTACAATATCCTTTAGGCTAAATTTTTCTCTTGGATTATAGGTTGTGTAATTTGCGCCAAGCGGTTTATATAAACGGTCTTGGGTTATATCATTTAAGGATTTACCATAAAACTCCTCGATATAAGTTTTCAGTATATAGTACGGTAAATCACTATACCTGTATGTTAGTCTTGATAAAAGGTCGCTTTCCTTTATGATTTTTTGAATAGAATCTTGATAATCATTTCGTAAAAAAAGGGTGTTTGTCACTTCGATATTAAAATCTCGAGTGGCCTGGGTTCGGTAGTACTTAGCATCGGGTTTTTTTGTTACTGTATCTAAAGTACTATAATAAAATGGTACCCATGGCTTTAAACGCGCATAATGCGAAAGCATTTCTTTAATCGTAATATTCTTTTTATTGGAATTTCTAAATTCAGGTATAATTGAACCTAATTTTGAATTTAAAGATACTGAACCTTGTTCCTCCATCTCCATTAAAACAGGAAGTGTAGCTAGTATTTTGGTTAGGGAGGCCACATCGTATATATCATCAGAGTCAACTTTATTTTTTTTTTGGTAGGTATGGTAGCCAAAATTCTTGTTGTAAACCACCTTGCCTTTACGAGCAACCAATAATTGGATACCAGGAGTCATTTCCTTATCTACGGCATAGTTGGCAACAGAATCGATACGCGATAACAACTTAGAGTCCATACCAACACGTTCAGGTAATGTATAACCTAAACTATTTATAGCCGTATAAAACTGTCCAATTCCCACTGGGAAAAATTGACCTGCACTTACGGGTAATTTTCCTTTAGCGCCTATAGCTCCAAAAATAAGTTGTGCCGATTTCTGTTGGGCAATCTCACTGTTTTGATAACTCATAACAATAGACTCAATATTTTCTATTGACAGTAAATCATTTAAAGCATATGGCCTAGCAAATACATCTAAAATTACGGTGTTTGTTCTGGCTATTTCATAAATCCAGCCCATTTCCTTTTGGCTAAACTTATAGCCCTTCCATGGGTTTTCGTTTGATTTATGGAATCCTATAATTACGGTATTGTAATTTTGAAGTTTTGAGATTAAGCCATCTAGCCTATCTGCTTTGATCTGATGAACTTTGGTATATTTCTTCAGCTCATTAAAGAATAATGAACCATCATCTTCGCCAAGAGATACATAAGCAATATTTTTAGTTTCAAGGTTCCTTAAGGGCAAGAGCGACTTCTCATTCTTTACTACGGTCAAGGCGCTTTCTATAAGTTCTTCGTAAAGAATATCATCCTCAAGTCTATTAAGGTCTTTGCTTAAATCGGCTAATCCTATTGGACTATAGTCATGTAAGCCCACTTTATATTTAGCCATTAAAATCTTTTTTACCGAATGCGATAAGCGGTTTTCCGATATTAATCCAGTATTGAAAGCTTCTGTAATCCGCTGAATGCCTTTTTTTGGGTTTTCAGACATCAACATGACATCATTGCCTGCTAAAAAAGCCATTAAATCAATCTCACCGCCTTTTGTTGAACTTTTGGACAATACCCCGTCGACACCTTTTTCTACATAATCAGAAGCTCCTTTCATGGTTAAGGCATCTGTGAATATCAATCCATTAAACCCAAGTTTATCCTTCAAAATACCCGTAACAATATGTTTTGACAACGACGATGGAAAACCCCCTCTGGATTCGAGGCTAGGTATATTTAAATGTGCTACCATCACACTAGAAAGTCCTTGTTCTATTAATTTACGGTATGGGTACAACTCCACTGAGTCAATGCGTTGCTCCGTAAAAGATACAGTAGGTAATGTTTTATGTGAATCGGCCTCGGTATCACCATGTCCTGGGAAATGTTTGGCATTAGCCAATACCCCTGCGCTTTGCATACCGGTCATAAATGCAATTCCTTTTTTAGTAACATTATGCTTATCCTCACCAAAGGAGCGATTTCCAATGATGGGGTTATTAGGGTTGGTATTTATATCAACCACCGGTGCAAAATTAAAATGGACTCCTAACCGCTTACAATGTTCACCTATATGCCTCCCGGTACGTTCTATGAGTTTGTTATCAGAAATAGCACCAAGGGTCATATTCCATGGAAAGGCATAGGTAGAATCCAAACGCATACTTAGTCCCCATTCGGCATCCATCCCAATCAATAATTTTACTTTCGATACCGCTTGTAGCTCATTATTTAATTTAGCTTGTCGGTATGGCCCTCCTTTGGAATAAATGACACCGCCGATATGGTGGTTTTTAATAGTACTTATTATCTGGTTTTTATAATTGCTATCTCTATCTGAGAATACCTGTACCATAAAAAGCTGCCCAACACGCTCTTCCAAAGACATTGAATTATAAATACTATCAACCCATTTTTGCTGCTCTATAGGGTTTTCTGAAAGAAGAGGATTAGATCTGCTGACTTGTGCAAAGGTAAATTGAAAGTAAGCTGTTATAAAAAATAGGGCAACGTAGCGCATGTACAATTATCGTTTTTTATATTAACGAACACAATGCCAAAATAGCATATTTAGAAGTAAGTAAAAAGCCTTTAAGATTCTTTTATTTGAAACTTCTAAATCAGGGCGGATACAAACCGTGGAATCGAATCAGTGAAATAAATCAATATGTCGGTCGTGGTAACCCAACAAATAAAGAATACCATCCAATCCTATACTGGAAATAGAGCTTTGGGCGTTATTCTTGACTTTTGGCTTGGCATGAAAAGCAATGCCTAATCCGGCTAAATCCAGCATCTCCAAATCATTAGCGCCATCCCCAACAGCAATGGTCTGCCCGATGTCAATACCTTCTTTATCAGCCAAAATCTGTAGGTATTCAGCCTTTTTCTTACCGTCTACAATGTCACCGATATAGCCACCTGTTAAAATGCCGTTCTTTATTTCGAGTTGATTGGCATAAACATAATCTATATCAAGTTTTTTCTGAAGGTATTCACCAAAATATGAGAATCCACCAGAGAGTATTGCCGTTTTAAACCCATAATTGTGAAGCGTATCGATAAGCCTACGCGCTCCTTTAGTAATGGGTAAATTTATAGCCACCTCATGCAAGACGTTCTCTGGGAGACCTTTTAAAAGTTTCATGCGGCGCTTAAAACTCTCCTTAAAATCAATTTCACCTTGCATAGCCAATTCCGTAATGGCTTTTACTTCTTTGCCAACGCCTGCTAATTCTGCTAATTCATCGATTACTTCAGTTTGGATTAGGGTTGAATCCATATCAAAGCAAACCAAACGCCTATTACGCCTAAATATGTTGTCCTCTTGAAAAGCTATATCTACGTCTAACTCTCTGGATATTTCCATGAATTTCTCCGTAAAGCTAGTTTTGTTATCGATTTTTCCTCTAACAGAGAGTTGAATTGAGGCTCTTGGATACTCTTCATCCTTAATTAAGGAGAGACGACCCGTCAATCGTTTTATGGCATCAATATTTAAATTCTTTTCAGAAATAATCTTGGTAACCTCAGAAATTTGCTCGGCACGCAACCGCTCACCTAAAATAGTTATTATATAGCGGTCTTTACCCTGAAGGGTCACCCAATGCTCATAATCCTCTAGGCTAATGGGCTTAAACTTCGCCGTTATACCCAACTCATAGGCTTTAAATAGTAAATCCTTTAATACTGCTGCCGATTTCTTACCAGATTTAATTTCAAATAATATGCCCAAGGACAAGGTATCATGAATATTAGCCTGACCTATATCTAGTACTTTAGCACCATATTCTGCCAAAACACTTGTAAGTCCAGAGGTTAAGCCGGGCTTATCTTGACCGGAAATATTCAATAAGAAGATGTCTGTATTCAAGGTGTATGCGTTAGATGTTCCAAAATATAAAAATGACTATTCTTATTAATATATGAAAGTTTTTCAGCTGAAGTCTAGTTTAAAAATCTACTGTGCCAACTTTCGCTCGCAGGTACCTCCCAATTCTCTTTAAACTCAGCGATATTAGTGACCAGGTTATTAAAAACAATCGTATTTTTTGATACCGCCTTGTCCTTCGCCATTTTTCTAAAGTCTTTTAACGGTTTGTAGGCGACATACTCACCCTGTTTAAAAGAAACGTTCATTTTATCCATTAAATCCACATCATAATCTTTCTCCAGTTCTTGAATAAAACGTACAGAAGCATCTATTGAGCACCCTGTAGCCATATTTAAGTTTTGATTTAAACCAATAACTATAAAACGTTTATATACAATATTATAGCCTGATTCTAGACCTTTACCATGTGCGGTCCAGTCTTCAATAAAATCATCTAGTCTTTTTCTAATTTCAATGATTTCGTCATCACTAAATGACCTGTTACATTGATATATCCAAACGCGAGATTCTTCGGGTAACTGGTTAAAATCTACTAACATAATTTTAATTGGTATTACTGTACAAAAGTAAATATTTACATCCAATCTTTATTTCCAGACTCTACCAAATACAATAAATTATTTTTAAGGTCTAATGCTGTAGTTATATCGATTTGTGGAATAGTGATTGATCTTGATGCCGAAAACACTTGTAACGAAGCCAATTGCCTGCGCTTTTGAAAAATAGTCTGCTTCATTGTAATCGCTTGAATTTTGTGAACCTCTAAATAGCTCGTATATGTTTCAATTAAAGCGCCTCCTCCAACTACAATATAATCCTCATCTAGGTGATAATAGGACTTTTTGTATGTGAAATACGTATTAAAGCCAATAAAAACCAACAAAGGAAGGTTTAGCAACAAAAACCAGCCTGGAAGAAAATATAGGCCAATATTTATAAGTAAAACGATAAATGAACTTATCCATAAAATTCTATAGGCTAAATACCTATTGGGTTTTCGAGGTACAATTCTGTTCTTGACATCAGGGTAAAACTGACCTACTAATTCATCTATCTGATTAATATTTAGGCCAACAATATTAAAATTTTGTTGTTGCTTTTTATTTGCCATGGCTTGGGTAAAACTCAACTTGTATAACCCCAATACTTTCTTTAGCCTATTAGTGGACACGGTCGTTGTTTGAATTCGACTTGATGTTAATCCAAGGTTTATTTTATTGAAAAGTCCTTTAGAAATCTCTAGCCCCTGTGCTTTTCGTGTCACCGTTAGGTCAAAATTTTGAATGAACATTTTCACAAGGGAAAACAAAAAAGATACTATGAGAAGGGCAACTATAATGGTAACATTAAAGAGAATAAGTGTCATAAAGGACTCACTGTCTAAACGAAACCACTCTCTAAAACGCGTCGTAAAATCGAATTGATTGACAAACTCCTGTAAATCGTTGTAAATACTGGTTAAAAATGCAAATATTAAAACAAAGCTTTTAAGATGGTTTTCACTAATACCCTCCAATAAAAGTCTTTTAATGGATGCTTTAAAATAGATTTTATCCTCCTCAGATTCTACAGAAGTCTCCTGTTTTACCCTTGCCGCTGCAAGTAATTGTTTTTTTAAGTCATCAGCTTTGGGTTTTTGTAAAGCTAATATTTCAATCTCGGTTTTATCGTCTCCCGCTGTTTCAATAGACAGAGAGACCACATTTATAAATTGTTGTAGTAAATTTTGTTTTATATATACATTTTGGATTTTAGAAAACGATACCGAAACCTCTTCTTTATTCAATATGCCTTTCTCTAAGAAAAAGTGGTCTTCCTTAATATAGAACTTAAAGTTTAAATAACGCAGGACAGCCAATGCTAAAAAGAACAACACCAATCCCATTGCACCTAGCAGATATTTAGGATGAGACAAGTCTGGTCCTTTGTCTGATTGTAAATATTTGAGCAAGAAAGCCACTATGACTATAAAAAGCCCTTTGACCAGTTTAAAGGCACTTACACCAAAAATGACAATGATACCTTTGGCAGACTGCCTTGAAGGCTCTTCAAAATTATAAGCGCTCATTTATAACCTTGGTTAGAAATGCATATTGTGTTTCTGCAACATCTTTAGGCAGCCCTTTTATAGCAATATCACCTCCAGACTCACCTGCAGAATATATTTTTAATGTTGACAGACCGAGCTTTCTGGCCAAAAATGAACGTGCGATTTCTAGATGTTGTATTCTATTATGTGGTAAGGTAATAGTCTTGGTAACAAGATATCCATGGGAATAGGTAATATCTTTTTCGCGCATGGCATATTTGCGTTTTTTAAATCCCAAATAGTATAAGATAGAGGTAAAAAGACTTATAACAGTCAAAGCACACACTGCATATAAGGCGAACTGATTAAAAGACTGGTCATCAGAGAAAGTCCTGATAATAACTAATCCTAAAATAATAGAGCCATAAACCAAAAAAATATTTATGAAAAGGACATATAGGTAGTTGCGATGAATTGGGTGCATCTCCAAATGCTCTACTTTGGGCAGTGAAGACACATCTATCTGATTATTGGCAAACATTTATTTTTTTCTTTTTAGCAGATAATACTTTCTAACAGCACCCGTTAAGGCAAAAAACACAAACCACAACGGTAAGTAATTCAAATTAATTAAGCCGTTCTTAAAATACGTGAGTAGTAGTAATACAGCAGACCAAAATATACCATTTTTTAATGCCCCAACAGCAATTAATCTATTTTGCTCGGACATTACAAGTCCTCGGCATTTGCAATGAGCTCCGCGATATCCATCACGGCTATTTGCCCTTCTTTTTCTTTGTTTTTTACACCATCCGTCATCATCGTATTGCAAAACGGACAACCAGCAGCAATGATCTCAGGTTGCGTATCTAAAGCCTGTTCCGTTCGTTCAATATTCACCTCTTTATTGCCAGGCTCTGCATCCTTGAACATTTGCGCTCCGCCAGCGCCACAGCACAGACCTCTACTTTTACAGCTTTTCATCTCCACGAGTTCGGCATCCAATTTTCTAATTAAATCTCGAGGTGCTTCATATACATTATTTGCTCTACCGAGGTAACAGGGGTCATGGAATGTTATGCGCTTGCCCTTAAACTGACCACCCTCAATAGTCAAGCGGCCGTCATTTAATAGACTTTTTAAGAATTGTGTGTGGTGAACCACATCATAATTACCACCTAAGGATGGATATTCGTTTTTAAGGGTATTAAAGCAATGTGGGCATGCCGTTACAATTTTTTTAACCTCGTAGGCGTTCATGACTTCAATATTGGTTACAGCCTGCATTTGGAACAAAAACTCATTACCTGCACGTTTGGCTGGATCGCCCGTACAACTTTCTTCTGCACCCAAAACAGCAAAATCCACTTTGGCACTATGCAATAGCTTCACAAAAGCCTTCGTTATTTTTTTTGCCCGGTCATCAAAACTGCCTGCACAACCTACCCAAAATAATACTTCGGGTTGTTTTCCCTCTGCCATATATTCTGCCATAGTTGGCACTTTTAGTTGCTCACTCATTATTGAGGTTTTTTTTAATTAAAGTTTGTTTTCTTGTAGGTTGCTAATAAGCCAATATCAGCACCTGTTAGCAATCCTGTCATAAGTCCACCTATAAAACCGGTATCATAACTCCATACGATGTAGAACATGATAAAAGCCAAAACCGAAAATACAATCCCCAGTGCTAACCCGGTCTTAGCTATAATTTGCAGTAGAAAATTCATGACTTATTATGCTTCGTTTGCCCAATTTAAGCGGTCCATTTGGTTATAAGGCCAGGGTGCACCGTTGTTTTCTATATTGGTCATCATATTGTTTAACTCCATTGGAGCAGCACTTTGCTCCATTACCAAATAGCGTCGCATATCCATAATTATAGATAACGGGTCTATACTCACAGGACAAGCTTCAACACAAGCGTTACAGCTTGTACAAGCCCAAAGTTCCTCCGGAGAAATATAGTCGTTTAATAATTGCTTACCATCATCTTTAAATTCACCATTGTTCTTGTCAAGGTTTTTCCCGACTTCTTCCAAGCGGTCCCTGGTATCCATCATTATTTTACGTGGCGATAATTTTTTACCTGTTTGATTTGCTGGGCACTCGCTTGTACAACGTCCACACTCCGTGCATGTATAAGCGTTTAGTAATTGAATGCGATTTAAATCCATAACATCACTCGCACCAAATTTAGCGGGTTCTTCGTCCTCGGCACCTTCCGTAGGGGCAGCAAATGGATCTGCATTTGGGTCCATCATTAACATGACCTCTTTTGTAACCGCTTCAAGGTTGTTGAATTGCCCTTTCGGTTTTAAATTACCAAAATAGGTGTTTGGGAATGCCAATAAAATATGAAGGTGCTTTGAAAAATAGAGGTAGTTCAGAAACACCAAAATACCCAATATATGAAGCCACCATGCCGTGCGTTCAACAACATGTAAGGTATTTACATCCATACCCTCAAACCAAGGTGCGATGAATTGAGAAATAACATTGCCAGAATTCATCTCCTGAAAGGGCACATCGGTGGCATTCATTGTTAAGAATAAACACATTAACACAACTTCAAAATACAAAATGATATTACCATCATTCTTCGGCCAACCTTTCATTTCAGCACTTAAAAAGCGCTTAAGTTTAATGACATTCCTGCGCAACCAAAATGCCACAACCGTTATTAAGACCAAAACAGCTAAAATCTCAAACGTTCCAATTAAAAAGCCATAGACCTGCTCACCTATAACATCTTTAAATAAACGATGCGTACCAAAGAGTCCGTCTAATATAATTTCTAAAACTTCAATATTTATGATAACAAAGCCTACATAAACTACCACATGAAGCAAACCTGCAATTGGTCGTCTCACCATTTTACTTTGACCTAGTGCAATACGGGCCATGTTTTGCCAGCGTTGTGATTTATTATCACTTGCATCAACCTCTCTGCCTAGTTTAATATTTCTAATAAGCTTTTGAACATTTCGCGTAAAATAGCCTACTCCTAAAATCAAGGCTACTGCAAAAAGTATATTTGGTAAATAATCCATAACGTGCGTCTAATTCATTTGGTCTTCAGTAGGTTCTTCGTAAGGTATTTCCTTTTTTGACAGGATTCTTCTATACCTAGCTGGATGTAATTTAATATCTAATAGCAATAATTCTAATTCTTTGGTCGCTGACTCCAAATTATTGTACAAGGCATCATCATTTAAAAGTTTTCCTATGGTACCGTCCGGATTGGCCACTTGACCTATGACATCTTGCAGGGCAATTAAGGTCTTATCTAAATTAGCAACTGTTTTTGATAAACCTGCCTCCTTTAATTCTAAGGTCAGCGAATCTAAGTTGGAGCTCGTGTTTTCAAAATTTTCAAGCAGACCTGCAATCTTGTTTTCGTTTTGCTTAACCATACCTTGGACAGAAATTGACAAACTTCTAAAGGCCCTCAATGTTTCGTTTAATTCGGCGATAGTTGCTTTGATACCATCACTAGATTCATCAATAACCAAAGTGTTTAAATTGCTCATTAAGGTATCAGCAGTCCTTATACTGCTATCTAAATCTGCACTTAAACCAGAGAAATTTTTCCTAAGCGAGGTGATTAGTCCCGGTTGAACTTCTGATTGTATAAAATCACCAGGTTTTGCTGTTTGTCCGTCGTAGGCATTGACAATGGCCAAAGCGTTACCACCCATTATACCTGTTTCATATAAACGAATAATACTGTTTTTTGAAAACTCTAATTGTGGATTAACCGAAAATGAAACAATGGTTTTACCCGTCTTAAAATCATATTTGATATCCTCCACCTTGCCCACCTTATTCCCTTTTACAGTTACGGCAGAGGACATGCTCAAGGCATTATAGTCAAATTGCGTGTAGTATGTGTCTGTATTTGTAAATAAATCTTCGCCTTTAAGGTAAGAAAATAAATATATAAATAAGGCGATACCAGACAACACTAAAACCGCCGTTTTAACTTCTCTTGAAACTTTCAATGGTCGTTGCTTTGGTTAAAAACAAAATTAGGAATAAATTTTAATTCCTATCGGATGGAAATCACTTATTTATTAGGAGAGGTTTTTACGACTTCAGAAACACTGATTTGTTCTCCATTTTTAAATGCCACAATAAAACTAGAGCCATAACCTTTGTTTTGGGATTCCTCCTGCATTTTTCGTATTTTCTCATAATCTGAAGTACTGCCGTAATAATATTTAAAAAGCCTACCTACTTTTTCCTTACTGATTTCAGAAAGCCCTTTAAAGTTGTAAGGTTCAGGGGCTAAGTCCTTAGAGCTGGCTGCAATTTGAACCTTAAAGGTCACATCTTCATATGTTGATGGTGAATCTTCAGGGGAATCATTAGAAACCCCTACAATTTTATTACCTACGTTTTGTTCTAATTCCTTTTTGTATTCTATTATGGCATCTTTAATAGCATTTGCCATAATGGACTGGCCTTTTTTAGAGTTTAAAAACCTACCTTCTTCACTATTTGTTAAAAAGCCTAGTTCAACCAAAACACTGGGCATATAGGTGTTTCTGATGACCAATAAGCTTTCTTGCTTTAACCCGCGGCTTTTCCGTTTGGCTTTGGCCTTAAAGTTGTCCTCAATCCTGCGGGCAAGAATAATACTTTGCTCCACATACACTTCTTGCTCAATGCCAATAGCTATGGTAGACTCTGGTGAACTTGGGTCAAAACCAGAATAATTCTCTTGATAGTTATCTTCAAGAAAAATAACTTCATTCTCACGTTTGGCTACCTCAAAGTTTTTATCCGTATTTCTTTCGCCAAGAACCCAGGTTTCGGTACCATAAGGTTTTGGGTTAGCTACAGAATTACAATGGATAGAAACAAACAAATCTGCGTCTGCTTTATTTGCAATGTCAGCCCTTTTATAAAGCTCCACAAACACATCTTCCTTTCTTGTATAAATAACTTCTATATCTGATTTTGACTCTAAAGCCTTACCGACTTCAAGCGCTACTTTTAGAGCGATATGTTTTTCCCTATACCCATTACCAATATTACCTGCATCTCCCCCGCCATGACCTGCATCTAGAACAACAACAAATTTGTCATTCTGACCTGACAAACTGGTTGTGCTTGTTAAATAACTGATAAATAAAAAAACTAAGGATACTATTATGTGATTTGGCGTCGTTTGCATTTAAAATTAACGGTTTATAAACTCAGAATATTACACTTTAAGATCGGTTTGTCTGTATTTATTAACTTTATTTGAATAATAAATTATTCACAAAAAAATATCTGTACTTTTGGGGTTTCAAAAACCGAGCCATACTTTTACAAAAATACATCGAAAAGGTTTGCGTACAAAAAGCCTACACATACTTTTTGCCCTGAGTTTTACAGTGCTTATCAACACTTTTGGCTTTGCTCAGGAGTTACCTAAAAAATCAACAAATATTCCTGCACAAAAGATTAAGGACTCTACAAAAGTATCAGTTGATTCTATACTAAATCAGCCTCTTAACACCAAAGAAATAGATTCCATCAAGCAAGACTCGATAAAAAAAGATGAATTCTTAGAGGATATTGTAAAATACACAGCGAAAGACTACGTCTCCATTAATCAGCGAAAACAAAAAATCTATCTCTACAACCAAGCTAAAGTCACCTATCAAGATATGGAAATAACGGCAGGTGTTATAGAAATTGATTATAATACGAACACGGTTTACGCAGGCCGACTCAAAGATTCTACGGGTTATAGCCAAAGACCCGTTTTCACCCAAGGTTCTAATGTCATAGAGCCAGACTCTATTATTTTCAATACAGACACAAAGAAGGCCTTAGTCTATAACTCCAGAACGGAGCAACAAGGCTTCTACGTAAAATCTCCTGTTACCAAGAAGGAAAATGACTCTGTTTACTTTATGAAAAACGGAAAATTTACCACATCTGAAAACGAGGAAGACCCAGAGTATCAGTTTATAACCTCTAAAATGAAATTGGTACCAAATAAAAAGGTTATTGTTGGCCCTACTATTATGGAAATATATGGCGTACCCACACCTATTGGATTGCCTTTTGCTTTTTTTCCTATGACCAAAAAACAGACTTCTGGCATTATATTCCCCTCTTTTGGTGAGGATACAGGAAATGACAGAGGCTATTTTCTCCAAAATGGTGGTTATTATTTTGCGATTAGTGATTATGTGGATTTGGCCGTACTTGGAGATTATTATACCAACGGAAGTTATGGTCTACGGATTGAGAGCAATTATGCCAAACGTTATGGCTTTAGAGGAAATGTGAGCTTTAGATATGAAAATCTACTGAATAGTGAACGTGGGTTTCCCGATTTTGCACAAAACACCATTTACAATATCAGATGGTCGCATTCACAAGATCCAAAAGCCAACCCTAATTCACGATTTTCTGCCTCTGTAAATTTGGGTAGTAGCCAGTTTTTCCAGCAGTCTATCAACCAAGTGAATCAGGCCAACTTTCTAAATAATACATTGGCCTCTTCCGTGTCTTATTCAAAGACGTTTCAAGGTGAACCGCAAATAAACCTTAACTTAACAGCCACACACTCACAAAATACCAATACCCAGGCAATCAATCTTACTCTGCCGACCTTACAAGCCTCAATGACGAGAGTTTTTCCTTTCGCTCCTAAAAACGGCGCTAAGAAAGGGGCCATTCAAAACATCAACTTTCAGGTAAACACACGAGGTGAATACCGCATAAGTACCACAGATTCCTTATTTGGAAAAAGTGAAATGTTTGATGACGCCCTTGCTGGTATGCAACACAGCATCCCCGTAACCACAAACTTTAAGGTATTTAATCATTTTAGTGTAAGTGCAAGTGCCAACTTACAGGAAACATGGACGCTTAATACGATTAGACGGTTTTATGATCAAGTAAACGATGAGGTGGTTACCATTGACCAAAGTGGTTTCGATAGGTTTTTTACCTATAATGCGAGCGCAAGTGTAGGTACCACTTTATATGGTCTGTTTAATTTTGAAAAGGAAGGTAAAGACCCAAAAATACAAGCGATACGCCATGTTATTAGACCATCGCTTAGCTATAGTATTACACCTGCTTTTGACCAGTACTATGAAACCTTTGAAATTATTGATGCCGATGGCACTACCTCTGAAGAGTATACGCGCTTTGAAAATTCGATTTTTGGCAGGCCTAGTGATCGTTTTGCTAGTAATATAGGTATTGGAATTGGTAACAACATTGAAGCCAAGGTGCGCCCTAAGGATTCAACCAGTACGGAATCCAAGAAAATTTTTCTCTTAAACAACCTCAATTTGGCCACATCATATAATGTCGCAGCAGATTCTCTTAATTGGAGCCCTTTAAATATTAATGGAGGAACCCAAATTCTTAATAAAAAAATGAATATCAACTTTGGGATGAGCCTCAATCCCTATGCCTTAGACAGCAATAACAACATTGTTAACACCTTCAATATTAATAATGGCGGAAGCTTATTTAGATTAACATCAGCCAATTTAAACATTAGTTACTCCCTATCTAATGATAGTTTTTCTGGAAGAGAAGACCAAGAGGACGATATAGACCAAGAACAAGCTGCATTAGCAAATGGTCGTGTGGATGGTTTATTTGGCAAGACAGAAGATTTTGCCGACCGTAGATTGTCTGATGATGATAAAGACAAGAAGAGAGAAGATGACAATTCAGAGTTTTACAATTATAAAATACCCTGGAATTTGAGATTGGCTTATGCTGTGAATTATACCAATACTAGGAGACAAGACCAAATTTCGTCTCAGTCTTTAATGTTTTCTGGGGATATAGAATTATCACCACGCTGGAGTGTCGGTGTTTCCTCAGGGTACGATTTTTTAAATAATGGCTTTACGTTCACGCAACTTCGTTTTGAACGTGATTTACTCAGCTGGCGTATGAATTTTACTTGGGTTCCTATTGGAGACCGAACGTCTTGGAACTTCTTTATAGGCATAAAGTCCAGTTTACTTAAAGATCTCAAATATGATCAGCGTCGTCAACCAGATTTGCGATTAGGTAATTAATTTAAGCATACCCTGATTATCCTTTTTTTTATTTTAAATTTAATAAGCTAAATATCTAATTGTATACGCATGAAAAAAATTATAACCACAACAAAGGCGCCATTACCCATAGGCGCTTATAATCAGGCCATATTAACAGGAAATACACTTTATACTTCTGGTCAAATTGCTCTGCATCCAACCACTGGCGAGTTGGTTCAGGAAAGTATAGAGGCCGAAACCAAGCAAGTTATGGAAAATTTGAAAGCTGTTCTTTATGAAGCTGGGATGACTTTTGAAAATGTGGTGAAAACTTCAATTTTTATCAGTGACATGAAGAACTTTGCTAAGATTAATGAAGTATACTCAAACTATTTTAATGAAGAAACTGCACCGGCAAGGGAAACGGTTGAAGTGGCCAATCTACCCAAATATGTCAATGTAGAAATCAGTATGATTGCCATCATATGATTCTTTTGACTCAAGGATTTGAGAAATTAATTAGACTTACAATCGTAAGCCTGAGGTGAAGGTTAACACAAATCTACGATCTATTCTATTATTATAGATAACTCGAACATTGAGGCAATACCAACCTTAACAGGTTTATGAGGAAGACTAGGTAATAGATCACCGAAATGTAAATACTGCCTTGCTACCCTAAAATAGTAATCCTCAATTTAAAAGCTGCCATATAGCTTAAGTTATTCCTTTAGGATGTTAATAAGCCTTGTGCCTACAACTTATAAGGATAGTCAATCGCTGAGAATCTTTCGCCATTTGCACCGTCGTTTTCAACTAATGCAGGAGCAAGTGCTCCGGGCAAGACTGCTTCAACAGAATGTTCTGCATATTCACCACCTAAATCCGTCTTTAACCAACCTGGGTCTAATGTATTTATTCTTACACTTGTATCTTTTAGTTTAACGGCGATATCATCAGTTAATTTAAGTACCGCCCATTTAGAGGCTCCATATGGCATTAATTCAGGTTGATCTTTTATTCCTGAAACGAGGTTAACAACACGTCCAAAACCATTTTCAATCATGGCTGGAATAAAAGCAGCACACAACTTATACATGGCAAATACATTGACCTTCATGCTTAGCATCCAATCCTCCCAACTATGATTCCAAATATCAACGTTATAAGGTGTCATTACAGCAGCATTATTATATAAAATATCAACTCTAACGTTTAATTTTTTTACTTGATTTATTAAATCATAAATCTGATCTTCATTTGATAATTCACCATATATACAATAGACCTTAATGTTATAGTGGCTGAGAAGGTCCAGTGTTGTTTTGCAGTTTTCTTGTGTCCGACCATGCACGATAATATTACAACCTAATTTGGCCAAACCCTTTGCCACTTGCTGCCCGATACCACGACTAGAACCCGTTATTAAGGCATTTTTTTCGTTTACGTCAATCATAACTCTTCTTAATTTTAAAAGGTCTTCGCCTATTTATTGTTATTACTTATTTGACCTCATTTTTCAAAAATTCACCAGCGTTGTAAGCCCTTAAATTCTCATATGTTATTCTTGTAATTTCTTCCATAGCTTCTTTTGTAAAGTAAGCTTGATGAGATGTAATCAATACATTAGGAAAACTCATAAGCCTCAGAATATCGTCATCTTGAATAATACTTTCCGAGAGGTCTTTAAAAAACAAATTCTCCTCTTGCTCATAAACATCAATACCTAAAAACCCTACTTTTTTGCTCGATAAACCTTTAATTATATCTGATGTATTTATCAATGCCCCTCGGCTTGTATTAATAATCATAACGTGATTTTTCATTAGCTCAATGGATGAGGAGTTCACAATATGCTTGGTGTCCTCCGTTAAAGGGCAGTGCAGCGATATAATATCTGAGGTCTTAAAAACATCTTCAACAGATCCGTAGGTTACACCTAGTGCAATTAGTTCCTCGGAAGGATAAAGGTCAAACGCTATTATATTGCATCCAAAACCCTTCACGATTTTACAAAATGCCGCACCGATCTGACCAGTTCCAACAACACCTATGGTCTTACCGAATACATCAAAACCCATAAGGTTATTTAACGAAAAATTTCCTTCTCTTATTCTGTTATAGGCCTTATGTGTTTTTCTATTCAAAGTGAGTATTAAAGCCATAGTATGTTCGGCCACGGCATGTGGTGAATAGGCAGGCACGCGTACTACTTTAAGACCATGTGCTTTTGCCGAATTAACATCTACATTATTATAGCCCGCACAGCGAAGGGCAATCAACTTTACACCGTTATTGGCTAATACCTTTATAACGGATTCGTGCACCTTATCATTAACAAAAACACAAACTGCATCAAAACCCTTGGACAAACTTGCGGTATCATCGGTTAAGTTGGTTTCAAAATAATGCAACTGATATTCTGACGCTTGAGGGTGTTTTTCAAAATAGTCCCTGTCATAAGGTTTGGTGCTAAAAACTGCAATTTTCATAGAAATAAGTATTTACTGAAGTGAGTATAAGGAGAAGCATTAGATTACACAAGGATCTATCTGCAATTAAAGAATTTTTAACCATGTTATCCATATTTTTGCACTCATATTTATAGCTTGTGAAAACAAAAGAATTAAAGGATTTTCTAGACAGTAAGGTTGCCCTCTACAACCATCCAAAATTTTTGGAGACGGATCCCATTCAAGTACCACACGATTTTTCAAATAAAGAAGATATTGAAATTTCAGGGTTTCTTACGGCCACAATTGCTTGGGGAAACCGTAAGAGTATTATCAACAATGCCAAGAAAATGATGGAACTTACAGACAATGCGCCTTTTGACTTTATAATAAATCATAAAAAGAAGGACCTAGACGTTCTACAAAGCTTTGTGCATCGCACCTTTAATGGGGATGATTTGGTGCAGTTTGTAAAAAGCCTTAAGCATATTTACGAACATCATGATGGTCTTGAAGCTGTTTTTTCTCGGCACGCGGAGGCCAAGTCATTACAAAATGCCATCCATGAGTTTAAAAAGGTGTTTTTTGAAACTCCACACCTTCAGCGAACCAAAAAACACGTTTCAGATCCGTTAAAAAATTCAGCAGCTAAACGAATTAATATGTATTTACGTTGGATGATAAGGCAGGATAATGCCGGTGTTGACTTCGGAATATGGAAAAGCCTCTCTCCTGCGCAACTAAGTTGTCCACTTGACGTGCATTCTGGCAATGTCGCAAGAAAATTAGGCCTTTTAAATCGCAAGCAGAACGACGCTAAGGCCCTAGCTGAATTGGATAAGAATCTCAGACGTCTTGACCCACATGACCCCGTAAAATATGACTTTGCTCTTTTTGGCTTAGGCGTTTTTGAAGGGTTCTAAATATCGTTAGGCTTTTAGTACCTTTAGACACTAAATTAAAACCCTCTAAAAAAGATGAAATACCGCTTTATACTCCTAGCATTGATTAGTTTTGCCTATGGCTTTTCCCAGGATTTAAAAATCCCTGTAGATACGGCTTACATAACCACCAATAGTGTAAAAATTAAAGGAAAAGTCGTAGAATACCAGGCTGAAACTGGTTTTCAACCTGTTTGGGATGAGGAAGGTAAACTGATAGCCTCTTTATATTACACTTATTACAAACGCACTAACGATACTAAAGGGAATAATAGACCAATCATTTATTCCTTTAATGGTGGACCAGGTTCTGCTTCGGTCTGGATGCATCTAGCTTATACTGGTCCGAAAATTTTAAAAATCGATGAGGAAGGGTATCCTGTGCAACCCTATGGTGTTAAAGATAATCCAAACTCCATTCTAGACGTGGCTGACATTGTATTTATAAATCCAGTTAATACAGCTTACTCTAGAAAAGTGGCAGATAAAGATGGCAAAATGCCTGAAGATAAGCTCTTCTTTGGTGTAAATGCCGATATTACCTACTTAGCAAGTTGGATGAATACCTTCACCACACGCCATAACCGTTGGGAATCGCCTAAATATATTATTGGTGAAAGCTACGGTGGTACACGGGTAATGGGTCTATCTTTAGCACTACAGAATAGCCAATGGATGTACTTAAATGGTGTTATAATGGTTTCTCCTGCAGATTATAAAGTCCTTCGTGTTGGCGGTCCTGTGGCCTCAAGTTTAAATCTACCTTATTATACAGCTACCGCATGGTATCACAAAATGTTACCCGCTGCACTTCAAAACAAAGACCTTTTAGAAATTTTGCCTGAAGTAGAGGATTTTACTATCAATGATTTAATGCCGGCCATCGCCAAAGGTGGTTTTATTTCCGAAACGGAAAAGAAGGCTATCGCCAAACAGATGAGTTATTATTCTGGTTTATCAGAAAAGGTAATTTTACAACAAAATTTAGACGTTCCCAACCGATTTTTTTGGAAAGAATTACTCCGAGACAAAACAGGGGAAACTATTGGCCGCCTAGATTCGCGTTATATCGGTATTGACAAGGTCGAAACGGGATCTGCGCCTGATTATAGCGCTGAACTCACCTCTTGGCTTCATAGTTTTACCCCTGCCATTAATTACTACATTCAAAATGAATTAGGTTTTAAAACCGATATAAAATACAATGTGTTTGGTAATGTTGGGAATTGGGATGATTCTAACGACAATACTAGGGACAACCTACGCCAAGCAATGGCACAAAATCCCTATTTAAAAGTCATGACACAATCTGGTTATTATGATGGCGCAACCACCTATTTTGCAGCGAAATATTCACAATGGCAAATTGACCCAAGTGGAAAACTAAAGAATCGGTTTTCCTTTAAAGGTTACCGCAGTGGCCATATGATGTATTTGCGAAACGAAGACCTTATAAAGGCCAATGATGATTTAAGAGCTTTTATTGAAAGTTCATTGCCTAAAGGAAAGTCAGCGAAGTATTAACATTACGAATTGGAAATAGATTCTGAAATGAATTCTGAATGATAAAAAACCATAAAAAAAGGCTTCCAAAGTGGAAGCCTTTTTCTTTTTATATATCAATCAAACTACCCTTTTAACCAGGCATTTCGCAATGTAATTTGTTCTTGAGTAGCTTCAGGATTTTCAATTAAAGTTTCACTGGTAGCCATGGGTTTGGTCAATGTTGCTTCTATCGCCACAGGCTCTCCATCACGTTCCAATTCCATTGTTATATCTTGCCCCTCTTTCCACATAAACATACCTCCTATAACCTGCTGAGCATTTTGAAGCGTTAATTCCTGGCCATTCACCTTCTTAATAACATCACCAGCCTGAATTCCTTGCGATGCCCAAAACGAATTTTTTAAAGCCATTGGGGAAAAGAAAATTGTACCCTTAGCTTGATCGCCATCAAAAATAATGTTTTGTCCGCCAGCAAATATGAAATTAGTTTCAACCTCAGATTCGCCCATTTTTAGACCAACCATCTCGAAAAATTCGTTGTAATTAATTGGGACATCACCTTCTACATGTGTCTTTAGGAAGTCACCAACACTTGGATAGGTCATTCTAGTTATTTCTGCGATTAGCTTATCATCCTCAAAGGGTTTATTCTTTCCATATTTAGTGGATAGTTCCTTCATCAAGGATAACATACTACGCTGTCCATTACTCTCCTTTCGCATTAAAATATCAATACACATACCAATTAATGCCCCTTTCATATAGACGTTATAATAACTGGAGGCATAAGGCTCTTTTAGAACATTTTCACTCATCACAGTAAAGCTCATGGTGTCATCTAACATTTTGGAGGTGCCAATCTTTTGGGTAATTGTTTTGTAGAATTTATCGTTATCTATTAAGCCCTCATAAACCTGAAAATGTTGTGCGAAATATTCGGTGACCCCTTCGTACATCCATAAATGCTTAGAGAAGGTCGGTTGGTTATAATCAAAGTAATGTATATCCTCAGAATGCACAGATAATGGCGTTACAATATGAAAAAATTCATGGGCCACCACGTCTATAAAAGAACTCTTTAAACCCTCTAAAGGTGTACTTTCTGGAAAAACTGCTACTGTTGATGTGTGATGCTCAAGTGCACCAAAACCTTTTGGAGAATTTTCTTTACCTTCAGAAAGGTACAAGAAGATGTCGTAACGCGCTGTGCTATTGATGTCACCCAAATAGGCTTTTTGTGCTTTCATCATTTCGAAGGCCGTCTCTTTAAGACTTGCAGCTGTATGAACCTTGTTTGGTGAATATAAACTCAATACAATTTTAATATCACCAACCATAAACTCTTCCACATCTAGATTACCGTACATCATTGGGTTATCTGTAATGTCAAAATAACGAGGAGCAAAATAGCTACTGGTTATTGTGGTTCCATCAGGACCTGATTTCATCCCTGTACTTGCCAATGCTGAAGTGCGTTTAAACGTTGCAGGTGCAGTTATATCTAGCGTGTATTGATTGTTTTTCAAGGAATCAAAGTACCCCACAAACCCATGGAGGTTTAGCACATAATTCTCAGGCTCAATATTTGTTCCTGCTGGTGAAAAAGGCTGCTCCCCTCCTATACCACCACCGGTTTCTATGTCAAAAGTATCATTGACATAGTACTGCAACTTGTCTAATTGGGTTGCATTTGTAATCGTCCAACTATTGGTGTCAATTTTAGTCACAGATAACTCGTTACCATCATAATCAAAAGCCTTAAAATCATCAATATATTTTCCAAAATCACTTACAGAATACGTTCCCTGAACGACTCTTGGCAAACGGTAGGTAACTGTTTCCGTAGTAAAACGACCGGGATTTATGGTTACAGGAACCTTGTCGTCTGTTACTGCCGTTAAATCTAAAGCGGTTTCAATCGGGTTGCTTATTGCCAAATCATCTGCTTTTGGTTTAACCGAACCACAGCCAACAAGGACCAAACTTAAACCTATAATCGCTAAATATCTTTTCATGTTTTAGTTTTTAGTTTTTTTACAAGACGTACAAATCTACAATCTGTTACAAGGCAAATTCTAAAGTTTATGTTAAAATGAGTATTGTTATATTAGTGCGGTCATGAGCGCTTTAATAAGCATATTAACCCCTTTTAAAAATACTGAACCCTTTATAGGGGAATGCATCGAATCTATTCTGCAACAAACTCACCAAAATTGGGAAGCTATATTTGTAGATGACAATTCTAGTGATAATTCTAATGGAATCGTTGAAGGCTATGCTAAAAAAGATAAGCGTATAAGTCTGGCGAGGAATAAGGGAACAGGGGTTATTGAGGCCTTAAGAACCGGTTTTAATCTAAGTTCGGGTGATTATATTACGCGAATGGATAGCGATGACATTATGGCCAAAAATCGTTTGGGTTGGATGCTTTCACAACTTTTAAAACACGGACCCAATCATTTGGCCGTAGGTCAAGTAAAATATTTTAGGGCGAATGGCGTAAGTGACGGTTATGCAAGGTATGAGCAATGGATAAATAGCCTAACCCAAAAAGGCAGTAATTATTCTGAAATCTATAAAGAGTGTGTTATACCCTCACCGTGTTGGATGCTGCGCCGTAATGATTTTGTGGCCTGCGAAGGTTTTGAGTCAAACAGATATCCTGAAGATTACGATCTAACCTTTAGGTTTTATAAGGCTGGATATAAGTGTATTCCCTGTGATGAAGTGCTACTCTATTGGCGCGATTATAGTACTAGAACCTCAAGAACACACGAACATTATGCACAAAACTATTTTTTAGATATAAAAGTGCATTATTTTTTACAATTAAATTATGATTCGAATCGACCACTTACCGTTTGGGGCGCAGGTTCTAAGGGTAAAACGGTGGCTAAACTTCTGATAAAAAACAATATTCCATTTCATTGGATTTGCGACAATCCAAATAAAATTGGAAAACACATCTACAGCCAAGAACTTTTAAATTTTAACTATTTAAACCAACTATTGCATCCGCAAAGTATTGTGACTGTCGCCAATGACAAGGCACAATTTGAAATTAGGGCTTATTTCAAACAGAACCACATGACATCTATGATTGACTATTTCTTTTTCTGTTAAATTTCTCAAAAGCGCCTATTCCTTATCTCTAGGCATTTTCTATCTTTGGCCTACAACTCTACACCATAGGAATGCAGTTTAAACACCCAGAATTACTTTATGCGCTTGTTTTATTAATCATTCCTATACTGATACATTTATTTCAACTACGGCGATTTCAAAAAGTTCAATTCACCAATGTAAAGTTTTTAAAGGCGGTTAAACTCCAAACCCGGAGAAGTTCCCAACTTAAAAAATGGCTGACACTTCTTGCCAGGTTATTACTATTAACATCTGTTATCTTAGCATTTGCTCAACCATTTATTCCGAATACAGCAAATTTCAATGAAAAACAGGATATCGTCATTTATCTGGATAACTCTTTCAGTATGCAGGCGCCAGGCCGCAATGGATCGTTACTGAATGAAGCCATACAAGATATCCTCACTTCATTACCTGAAGATGAAACTATTAGCCTATTCACAAATGATAAAATATTTAAAAATACTACGGTTAAAGCACTTAAAAATGAATTGATTCAGTTATCATATTCACCAAATCAATTGAGCTACGACGCCGCTTATCTTAAGGGAAAACAAATGTTTTCTAAAAGCACTAACGGTACAAGGAATCTTATTTTGGTATCGGACTTTCAACGTAACGGAGCTCCAATAGATTTTGAACAAGACAGTTTGTTTAATTTAAAAGTCGTACAACTGAGGTCTAATTTGGTTCGTAATGTTAGCATTGACAGTGTTTACGTAGACAACAATACCGCAGAAACACTAGACTTGGTTGTTGAACTGAGTAACCTAAATGACCCTGCAGAGAATGTATCCTTATCACTGTTTAACAATGATGCTTTAATAGCTAAAAGTGCTGTAGATATTGATGATGCGGCTAAAACTATTTTTACGATTCCGGCCAATACCTCGATTAAGGGTAAACTCAGTATAGATGATACAGGATTGTCCTATGACAATACTCTATATTTCAATATCAATGAGAAACCAAAGATCAAGGTATTGGCAATTAATGCCACAACGGAAGCTAATTTCTTAAACCGTATTTATACCGAAGATGAATTTGAATTCAATGCGTTTACATTAGACGCTTTAAATTTCAATCTTATTCCCGATCAAAATTTAATTGTTTTAAATGAGCTGGAAACCATACCAAATGCCCTTAAGACTGCTCTTTTGACTTTTAAAAATGACGGTGGTAGCTTATTAATAATTCCTTCACTTACCATAACTTTAGATTCTTATAATCAATTATTTAAAGATTTAAACATTTCCCCCTTTAAAGATATAACCCTTAAAGACAAGCGAGTTACAAGCATTAACTATAATCACCCCCTATTACAAAACGCTTTCTATGCCAGGGTCTCAAACTTTCAATATCCAAAAGTCAAAGAATCCTTTCAATTCTCATCTTCTGCCAATCGCGTTTTATCTTATGAAGATGGAAGTGCCTTCTTGATTGGAAAACAAAATACTTACATCTTTTCATCGGCCTTGAATACGACCAATTCAAATTTTAAAAATTCTCAATTAATAGTACCGGTATTCTATAATTTAGGGCTACAAAGTTTAAAATTACCGAAACTGTACTATACCATTGGGCAGCCTAATTCCATTGCCATTCCAGTTGTTTTAGGCCAAGACGATATCTTAAATTTAGTGTCTGGGGAATCCTCGGTGATCCCATTACAGAAAAGCTACAGTAAATCGGTTATAATTCAAACAGATGAATTTCCCAATACCGCAGGCATTTTAAATGTTAAAAACAAAAATCAGTCATTACAAAATCTCAGTTTTAATTATCCGCGTACTGAAAGTCGTTTGAGTTACCACGAGCTTGGCAACCTCAAAGACATTACCGTGGACAACCAACTTTCTATAAGTATCGAAGCCATAAAAAGTAACGCAAATATTAACGCCCTATGGAAATGGTTTGTTATTTTTGCACTGGTGTTTCTAATCTTGGAGATGCTCCTACTAAAATATCTTAAATGAACGCACTCATAAAATCTGCAACTATCGTTGATTCTAAAAGTGATTTCCATAATGAGACCGTAGATATTTTAATTGAAAAAGGTCGAATCTCAAAGATTGCTAAACGCATTTCAAATCCTAATAACTATAAAGAGATAAATCTTGAGAATCTTCATGTGTCCCAAGGTTGGTTTGACAGTAGTGTGTCTTTTGGCGAGCCAGGATACGAAGAGCGAGAAACAATAAGCAATGGGCTAAAAACAGCTGCTCTCTCAGGGTTTACCGCGGTAGCATTAAATGCAAACTCCAATCCTGTTATAGATTGCAATACCGATATAACCTTTGTAAAATCGAAAGCAGAAAATCACGCTACAAGGCTTTATCCAATAGGGGCGCTAACCCAGTCTAGTAATGGTAAGGATTTGGCAGAGTTGTTTGACATGCAAAATGCTGGCGCTATAGCCTTTTACGACTACCAAAAACCTATTTCCAACCCCAACCTATTAAAAATAGCATTGCAATATGCCGTTAGTTTTGGCGGTTTGGTTTGCTCATTTCCACAAGAACAGAAAATAGCAGGTTTAGGAGTCGTTAACGAGGAAGTGAATAGCACAAAATTAGGCCTAAAAGGTAACCCGGCCTTAGCGGAAGAATTACAGGTGGCCAGAGATTTATTTTTATTGGAATATACTGAGGGCAAACTACATATACCTACCATTTCAACATCTAAATCAGTAGAATTAGTCCGTGAGGCTAAGGCTAAAAAGCTTGATGTAACCTGCAGTGTTGCCTTACACAACATTTTCTTTACTGATGATTTTTTATCAGACTTTGATACCAATTTTAAGGTACTACCACCATTAAGGACGAAAAAAGACTGCGAAGCCTTAATTGAAGGGCTCAAGGATGGCACTATTGATATGGTAACATCAGATCACAATCCCCTTGATATTGAGCACAAAAAAGTAGAGTTTGACTATGCAAAATATGGAACAATTGGACTAGAGTCAGCATTTGGAGCACTTCAAACTATCTTTACTACAAAAAAGGCCATTTCATTGCTAACCAATGGGAAGGAAAGATTTCATATTCCCGAAAGACCCATAGTAGAAGGGGAAAAAGCTGATTTAACTTTATTCAATCCAAGCACAAATTATACATTTAAAAAAGAAAATATCCTTTCAAAATCAAAGAATAGTGCTTTTATAGGACAAAACCTAAAAGGTAAGGTTTATGGCATCATCGCCAATTCAAAAATTCTAATCAATTTATGAACCAGTCTACTATTCAAGAAGGCAAAAGCTTGGCCATAGTGGCATATATCACATTGATAGGTGTGTTGATAGCATTTTTTATGAATCAAGAGAAACGCAATTCATTTACGTCATTTCATATAAGACAAGCATTGGGACTATGGTTACTCTATTTCATCATGGGGTACATTGTTAGTGGCTTTGACAGCTGGATGCTAACCTACTCCTTTTGGATATTTTTTTCAGTTCTTTTTGTTTATGGTATTGCGGGTGCTATCACAGGTAAACTTCATAATGTGCCCCTACTAGGTCCATATTTTCAAAAACTGTTTAAATCCTTAGGATAATCTATGTCATCTAAGCTATTTTACGTTAAAAGACCCTCTACTCTTAAAAAAGATGCACCGTTAATGATTATGTGCCATGGTTATGGCAGTGACGAAAATGACTTATTTTCTTTTGCTCAAGAATTACCCGAAGAACTTTTTATTATTTCTCTACGAGCACCTTACGGCATGCAACCTTATGGAAATGCGTGGTATGCTATAAACTTTAATGCTGAAAAAGGAAAATGGAGCGATAATGAGCAGGCTAAACGCTCTGTTGAAATCATTGCTAAGTTTATAGATTACGCCTGTCAAAACCATCCTGTAGACCCTAAAAACGTAACTCTATTAGGATTTAGCCAAGGGACCATATTAAGCTACGCCGTTGCCTTAAATTATCCAAATAAGGTGAAAAACGTAGTGGCCCTAAGCGGTTATATCAATGAAGAGCTCCTGCCCAATAAAATTGAAGACAACGAGGTTTCACATTTAAATTTTTTCTGCTCCCATGGAAGTCAAGACCAAGTGATACCAGTTGAATGGGCCAGAAAAACACCAGATTTCCTTAAAGCACTACACATAAATTATAGTTATAAGGAATATCCTGTTGGACATGGTGTCGCACCCAATAACTTTAAAGACTTTAAAGAATGGCTTATTGAGCACATTTAATTTAAATCTTCGGGTACATAAAATACTCTACGAGCTTATATTTTAAATCATTGTTAGCGTCAATCTCATAAGTCACAAAAATCTCTCCCCAATATTCTCCATCCGTAAAATTGGCCACGATCCATTTATGATTCAAAATCCTAACCTTATTGATAACCAATTTTGTACCCGTAAGAGATACAAAAGGTACAATAGGGTGTTCTTCACCAGTATAATCATTCATTTTATACAAGCCTTCTTTAATGGCGGGAATTAACTCGTCAGTGTCGTAGCCTTGAGCTTCAAAGTAATCTATGGCATCTTGGTTTCTGTCAATATTGAAATAGCTCAATTCGAAATTAAGTTCATCGAGACTATCAATTTTTTTTTGATTGTCCTCAATAGTTGTTTTATAGGTTCTGATATCCTTTTCGTATTTATCTATGATATTTTTTGAATTGACATACTGAAATATGATCAACAGTACAGAAAAAATAAATAAATACATAAATATTCTACTTTTCATATCTAAATGGTAATTTGAAGGTTATCGTATGCCAAAAATACATTATCGGGTAATTGGTCTTGTACCTCATTATGAAAACCCAGCAAATGACTAATATGCGTCAAATAAGCACGCTTAGGTTTTACTTTTTCTATAAAACTTAAGGCTTCAGAAAGATTAAAGTGCGAAATATGCGGCTCTATACGTAAGGCATTTACAACCAATACCTCTAGGTTTTTAAGCTTCTCAATCTCCTTGTCGTCCACGGTCTTCATATCGGTTAGATAAGCAAAATCCTTAAATCTAAATCCAAAAACCGGTAATTTATAATGAAGGCCCTCTACAGGAATTACGTCTATGTTTCCTAATACAAAAGGTTTATTCTCAATATTTTGTGTTATAACACTTGGGACACCTGGATACTTGTCCTTTGAGGTGAAAATATAATCAAATCGTTTTTTTAGTGACTTAAACACGCGTTTATGGGCGTATAGCGGAATATCACCTTGCCGGAAGAAGAATGGCCTAATATCGTCTAAACCCATGGTGTGATCCGCATGCTCATGTGTAAAAACAATACCATCAATCCGTGTTACCCCAGCCCTGAGCATTTGTTGCCTAAAATCAGGCCCACAATCAACAACAAAGGTATAGTCCTCCCATTCTACCAAAACAGAGACCCGTAGTCGTTTGTCTTTTGTGTTTTCGCTTAAACAAACAGGATGTTTACTGCCTATAATTGGTATTCCTTGCGACGTTCCGGTACCCAGAAATGTTACTTTCAAGCCTATTAATTTTATGACAAAAATACGCTTATTTTTTTGTTTGCTTAGGTAATTGAGTACCTTTGCTAAAACGTTGTAAACCCGAAATCTATGGAAGAAATCACGTATGAAGGCGATTCGAACTTTGAGAATATCCCATCTCTCCAAGACAAAGCCTTACGGATTAATCTTAACAAAGACATTTATGGTACGTTTGCCGAGATTGGTGCTGGTCAAGAAACTGTTCGCCAATTTTTTAGAGCAGGCGGTGCTTCTGGAACAATTGCTAAAACCATGTCTGCCTACGATAAGGATTTTAGCGATGCCATTTACGGAATTGAAAATGACAAACGCTATGTAACCGAAGCGCGCTTGCGAAAAATGCTTAACCATGAAATAGACCTAATGGAAAAGCGTATTACGCGAGAAAAGCATCCCACTAAGATATTTTTCACTTATGCCAACACGGTGGCTACCATCGATTTTGCAAAAAAATATAAAGGACATGGCTGGGTAGGAATTAAATTTCAAGTTACACCAGATGGCGAATATAATGATATTGTACTTCATATTCGGTTTAAAGAGAACGATGCCAGATTGCAACAGGAAACTTTAGGTAAATTAGGAACTAACCTGATTTATGGGGCATTTTATAAGTATAATGTTCCGAAGAAATTACTCCGCTACCTTTATGACCACTTGGACAAAGACCAACTAGAAATTGACACCATCAATTTTATAGGTCCGGTTTTTAAAGATGTTGATAACCGATTGATGAGCTTACAGTTAGTAAAGAATGGTATGACTGATGCGGTAATGTTTGCTCCAGATGGCAACAACGTTTTACCTGCACGTGTACTTTACAAAAAAAATATTCTTGCCTTAAGGGGAAGTTTTAGACCCGTAACCAAGGTAAACATGGATATGTTCGAGAAATCTTACGAAATGTTTATTAAGGAAAACAAAGTAAGTAAGGAAAATACGCAAGTCATTTTCGAAATTACACTTTCCAACCTAAGGGCAGAAGGTGAAATCGATGAGCAAGACTTTATGGACAGAGCTCGGTTGTTATGTTCGCTTGGACAGACGGTAATGATTTCTAATTTTCAGGAATACTACAAGCTCGTAGAATATTTCTCTCAGTATACCAAAAACAGAATGGGCTTATCCATGGGAGTCAATAACTTGGTTGATATATTTGACGAAAAATATTATCGCCATTTAAGTGGTGGTATTCTTGAAGCGTTTGGGAAATTATTTTACAAAGATTTAAGGGTTTATCTATACCCAATGGAAAATGAGGATGGAAGTGTCACGAATAGCGAGAACCTTAAGGTGCATCCTAGGATGAAAGAGCTTTACAAGTTCTTTAAATACAACGGAAAGGTTGTTGACATTACAGATTATGATCCATCTATACTATCTGTGTTCTCAAGGACAGTACTCAAAATGATAGCCAAGGGTGAAGAAGGCTGGGAGGCTATGTTACCCGAAGGTGTAGCCAAGCTCATTAAAGAAAAAAGTCTTTTTGGCTATGAGGCCGAGGAAGTTATGCACTAATATCACAACCTTATTAAACAGAAAGCGGCCTCAATATCAGAATAGTTGAATTGAAGCCGCTTTTTTTTCTCCACAATATTTACAATTACTTATCTAGAATTTGTTCTGTATGAGCCTTAGTTTTCACTTTGGTAATGACATTTTCCAAAACACCGTTTTCATCGATAATGAAAGTTGTTCTATGTATACCGTCATATTCTTTACCCATAAATTTCTTTGGCCCCCAAACGCCGAAAGCATTTATAACTGATTTATCCTCATCCGCAATTAATGGATATTTAAAACCGTATTTATCTTTAAAATTAGACTGTCTTTTTGCACTGTCCGCACTAACACCTAAAATTTCGTAGCCTTGCGACTTAAAGCGGTCAAAGTTATCGTTCAAGTTACAAGCTTCTGCGGTGCAACCCGGTGTGCTGGCCTTTGGATAAAAGAAAACAACTAATTTTTTGCCTTTATAATCAGATAATGAAACCGTATTTCCTGATTCGTCTTGCCCCGAAAAATTTGGTGCTTTATCTCCTGCTTTTAAATGTGTCATATTTTTTAAATTTGTGTTCATGTAAAAATACAATGAATGACAAAGCAAGAAAAGGTAGAGTTTGTTATAAATACGTTAAATCAGCTCTATCCTGAAATTCCCATTCCTTTAGAACATAGAGATCCTTATACCTTGCTTATAGCTGTATTGATGTCTGCTCAAAGCACTGATGTTAGGGTAAATCAAATTACCCCAATTTTATTTGAACGTGCAGATAATCCTTATGATATGGTTAAACTAAGTGTCGAAGAGATTAGAAACATTATAAAGCCTGTTGGACTATCCCCGATGAAAAGTAAGGGCATCCATGGTTTATCTAAAATATTAATTGAAGAGCACGACGGAAAAGTTCCACAAACCTACGAAGCATTGGAAGCTCTACCAGCTGTTGGTCATAAAACCGCAGCTGTAGTTTTATCGCAGGCCTTTGGTATTCCTGCATTTCCGGTAGATACGCATATCCACAGATTGATGTATCGTTGGAATTTAACTACTGGTAAAAACGTAGTTCAAACAGAAAAAGATGCCAAGCGTTTATTTCCTAAAAATCTTTGGAACGACCTTCATCTACAGATTATTTGGTACGGCCGTGAGTATTCGCCAGCTAGAGGCTGGGATTTAGAAAAAGATATTATTACCAAAACCATTGGAAGAAAATCTGTGCTAAAAAACTACTATAAAAGCAAAAAGTCCTGATTTTAGCTAATCAGGACTTTTCTCCAACTTAATTTAGAAGTGCTTCAAACTTCAATTTATTATAATTTATAACACTTAAAGCCTTAGAGTAATTCAAGAGGAAACTAATCGTTTCATCTTTTGGTTGTAAGTCAATTGTTTTAGGGGTTTTCTGAGAGTAAATTTTTGCCATATTATTAATTTTTAAACTAATCTTATGACTAAAACGTGCTCAATATTACTTTATTGTATCAATTTGTTAAAACTATATTGTTTTGCTCAATTACCTTGCGCATATTAATCAGCGCATATCGCATTCGGCCTAATGCAGTATTGATACTTACGCCTGTACGCTCAGAAATTTCCTTAAAACTCATGTCTTGATAAATGCGCATCATCAACACGTTCTTTTGGTCTTCTGGTAACTCCTCGATAATTCGTCTTACATCAGACTCAACCTGTTCCTTAATTATACTTTTTTCAGCATTTAAACTAGAATCTTTTAACACTGAAAAAATACTGAACTCGCCAGAGTTATCGAATTTTGGCATTCTATTGTTCTTTCTAAAATGGTCAATAACCAAATTATGGGCAATCCGCATAACCCAAGGAAGAAATTTACCTTCCTCATTATACTTTCCACGTTTTAGGGTTTTAATAACCTTTATAAAGGTATCCTGAAAAATATCTTCTGTAATATCCCTATCATAAACCTTGGAATATATAAAACTGTAAATTTTCTGTTTATGGCGGTGAACAAGCACCGAAAGTGCGGCTTCATCTCCATTTATGTAATTGCTGACCAATTCCGCGTCTTGGATAAGTTTCTTCTTCATAATAGTTACTTTAATGCCTAGACAAAGCCAGGCTTGGGGTTTTAGCTTTTTGTTTAAAGTAATATTATGCTATACGCGGTTATGTTTTAAGTGA
Source organism: Winogradskyella aurantia (assembly GCF_002266855.1). Taxonomy (GTDB): domain Bacteria; phylum Bacteroidota; class Bacteroidia; order Flavobacteriales; family Flavobacteriaceae; genus Winogradskyella; species Winogradskyella aurantia. The sequence continues at coordinate 309,506 of NZ_NGJN01000004.1, forward strand.
TTATGTGCCAAATATAACAACAATCATCTCGAAAAAGCAAAATTTCATATCAAATTTTAACATTTTATCTAACATATCTACACTTTAACAGGACGGTTAGATATAGTATCTTTGCAAAATTACTCACTTAGCCAATCTATGAATTCTACTATTTTAGACGTCAATCCAAAGCAAAATATCATTATCAAAGGGGCCAAATTACACAACCTCAAAAATATTGATGTTGTCATCCCCAGAAACCAATTAGTGGTAATTACCGGTCTCTCCGGTTCTGGTAAATCAAGCTTGGCATTTGACACTTTGTATGCTGAAGGCCAAAGACGCTACGTGGAAAGTTTATCAAGTTACGCGCGTCAGTTTTTAGGACGATTGAACAAACCAAAGGTAGATTACATTAAAGGGATTGCTCCGGCCATAGCCATTGAGCAAAAAGTAAATTCAACTAATCCGAGGTCAACCGTTGGAACTACTACAGAAATCTACGACTATTTAAAATTACTCTTTGCAAGAGTCGGTAGGACCTATTCACCGATCTCAGGGAACGAGGTTAAAAAACATACGGTCACGGACGTCATCGATTTTATATCAAAATTTGATGAAGGAACTAAATTGCTATTGCTCTCCCCGATTCAATTAGAAGAGGGACGAACAATGGAGAATAAACTTCAGACCCTTTTACAACAAGGTTATTCGCGTATTAAGCTTAATAAGGACGTAATGCGAATTGATGACACCCTAAAAGAAGCAATTAAATCAAAAGACGACGTTTATCTCGTTGTGGACAGGATTGTTTTTAAGGATGATGAAGATTTTTTAAATCGTTTGGCCGATGCCATAGAAACTGCGTTTTTTGAAGGTTTAGGTTCTTGTATCATTGAGTCGCTTGCAACAAATGACCAAACCATGTTCAATAACAAGTTTGAGCTAGATGGCGTGTCCTTTCTAGAACCTAATGCCCATTTGTTTAGTTTCAACAACCCATATGGTGCTTGTCCAAAATGTGAAGGTTATGGGGATGTTATTGGTATTGATGAGGATTTAGTTGTTCCAAACACCTCACTTTCCGTTTATGAAAATGCCATATTTCCATGGCGTGGTGAAAGTATGAGCTGGTATAGAGATCAATTGGTTAACAATTCGCATAAATTCGATTTTCCAATCCACAAACCCTACTTTGAGTTAAGTGAAAAACAAAAAGCGCTTATTTGGTCTGGTAATACTTATTTTGAAGGGCTAGATACATTCTTTGCAGAATTAGAAGCAAAGGCCTACAAGATTCAAAACCGAGTGATGCTTTCGCGTTACCGTGGTAAAACCAAATGTAATGTGTGCAAAGGTAAACGACTTCGTGAGGAAGCAAGTTATGTGAAAATCAATGGAGCGACTATCACAGATTTGGTTGACTTGCCCATTGATGAATTAACTGATTTCTTTAAAGAAGTTAAGCTCAATGCTTACGACCAAAAAATCGCAAAACGTCTTTTAACTGAAATTAACAGTAGACTGGAATTCCTTTCTAATGTTGGTCTAAACTATTTGACCTTAAACAGAAAGTCCAATACTTTATCCGGTGGGGAAAGCCAACGAATCAATCTAGCCACCTCTCTTGGTAGTAGTTTGGTTGGATCTATGTATATTTTGGATGAACCAAGCATAGGGTTACATCCAAAAGATACAGAGCGCCTAATTAATGTTTTAAAATCATTAAGGGATTTGGGGAATACCGTCATCGTTGTAGAACACGATGAAGATATTATGAAAGCTGCTGATACGATTATTGATATTGGTCCAGAAGCCGGTACTTTTGGTGGAGAGGTTGTAGCTACTGGGAGCTATAAGGATATCTTGGTTGCCGATACGCTAACGGCGCGCTATTTAAATGGGCAAATGGAAATCAAGGTTCCCGAAAAGCGCAAAACGTCTAAGTACAATATTAACGTAATTGGTGCCCGCGAAAATAATTTGAAGAACATAGATGTTACATTCCCGCTGCACATGCTCACCGTAATTACAGGCGTATCTGGTAGTGGAAAAAGTACCCTAGTCAAGAAAATATTGTACCCTGCTATCCAAAAAAAGCTGACTGGATTTAGCGATAAACCAGGACAATTCACTGAAATAACAGGGAATTTCGATACCATTAAACAAATAGAATTTGTAGACCAAAATCCTATAGGCCGGTCATCTCGCTCAAATCCTGTTACCTATATCAAGGCCTACGATGACATTAGATCTTTATTTGCTTCTCAAAAACTGAGTAAAATAAGAAATTATCGCGCTAAGCACTTTAGCTTTAATGTAGATGGTGGAAGGTGTGAAACGTGCAAGGGTGAAGGTGAAGTGACTATTGAAATGCAATTTATGGCAGATGTGCACCTGACTTGTGAAACCTGTAGCGGTAAACGATTTAAAAAAGAAGTCCTAGAGGTTAATTTTCAAGGTAAATCCATTGATGATATTTTGAATTTGACCATTGATGATGCTGTAGATTTCTTTGAAACTCATAAACAAACCAAGATTAAAAATAAATTACAGCCCTTAAAGGATGTTGGTTTGGGCTATGTAACGCTGGGGCAGTCCTCTTCTACTCTATCTGGAGGAGAAGCACAACGTATAAAGTTGGCGACGTTTCTCGGTAAAGGCAGCAATAGTCAAAATGCCCTTTTTATATTTGATGAACCTACAACAGGATTGCACTTTCACGATATTCAAAATCTCTTAAAATCCTTTAAAGCACTTATTTCCAAAGGACATTCCATAATTGTAATTGAGCACAATATCGATTTAATTAAATGTGCTGATTATATTATCGATTTAGGTCCGGAAGGTGGTAAAAATGGAGGAAATTTAGTAGCTTGTGGTACACCAGAAGACATTGTAAAGAACCCTAAATCAGTTACTGGCCATTATCTACGAGATAAAATTTAAAAAATGGATGAGTTGACCGAAACAGGGAATGAAAAATCTATGGTCGATATTAGTGACGTATCTTTTTCAAATAAAGATTTAAAATCTAGGGTCGATGTTAAGCCCCTTAAGGGTGGAGGTACTAATTTTAAAACTCATGTGCTTATTAAATCCTCAGATTCGAAACTAATGTACAAACCCAGTTACGGTATTGCTATTTTTTGTTTTATTTTTCTTGCCATAGGTCTAGGGCTTTTGTTCCTTATGTTTAGAGGTTTGATTATCCAAGACTCATCTGCCGATATTCCAGTTTTACTTCTTTTGATTGTTGGAGGCGTTTTCACAATGGCAGGCTTGTTAATGTTCTATCATTTTTATAAGCCTATTGTGTTTGATAAAACGTCCGGATTTTACTTAAAAGGTTATAATACGAATAACGCCACTACGAAAAAATCAAAAACTTCAGAGCAAATTGCATTGAACACAGTTGTCGCCTTACAAATTATTGGAGAAAATGTCAGGGGCAGTAAAAGTAGCTTCAACAGTTTTGAACTTAATCTTGTTCTCAAAGACGGAAGTCGAAAAAATATCGTAGATCACGGAAGCCTAAAAAGCATTGTTGATGATGCAGATTTATTGAGCACATTCTTAGATATTCCCATTTGGCATGCTAAGTCAAACGAAGAAGACTAAGCATTCATAAATCCAAAAAGCACTAAAGAAACTGTAGTTATTACCACAAAAATGGAAAATATGGTACTTATAACTGTTCCTTTTAACAAGGTGGTGAACCAATTACGCTCATAAAATCTCAGTAGTCCAAAATAGAAGTAGAAAAAAGTAGACAGGACAATCAGTGTAAGTATCCAGCCAGGAATTTCAATGACGAACCTATTAATAGCCATCAAAATAGCAAAAAGCATGAATAAAAAGGAAAATAAGTAAAAGGTGAAAACTAAATGATAGGAATACCGGCCTTTTCTGAAATAAAAAATCTTTAAAATTAGAGCAAATAGCGGTAATAAAATAAACATTGTAATTGGCACAGCGTCAAATGCCCTCCTCAACATATTTCCTGCACCAGTACCTTTGGCAAGATTAAGGACTCCTCTGTACATTCTACGTTCAAAATAACTTGCATCGTCAGACATTCCCATCTCTTTGTAAATAACATTCTCCTCAGCACCAACAGCGATTAAAGAATCTATTTTCTTTTTATTGAAGTCCCATGACATGTTGATGTCATCAGTATCGGTTTGAATAATTGAGTCTGCTTTTTTTAAATCTTCATCCTTTAAACCAAGGATGGCCTTATTATTTTTTAAATTTTTGAGTACTTCCATATTTTTTACGGAATCCAATTCAGCTTTAGCCTCATCTGGCATATCAATTTGAAGCGGGGCTTTGGCGATCTTTTCATTAAATCTCACAGCTTCTTTCTCCCATTCTGCTATAGAAAAAGAAAACAAGAAAAAAAACACTACTGAAATAAATAAGTACATCTGCGCAGGATGCAAATACATAAGCCGCTTACCCTCAATAAATTTTTTAGCCAAGTAGCCAGGCTTAATCATTAATGGAATAAAACTCTTTAAAAAACGTGCATCAAACGAAAAGTAATTACTAATGGTGTTATAAAAGAGTACACTTAGAGTAAGTTCATCGTTGGTTTTTTGACCACAATGCGGACAGAATTGAAAACCTTCTTTATAAGGCTTTTCACAATTTTTACATTTGACTTGTTTAGTTTCCATCGTTTCTAAATACTATTCTCTTACTACTTAATAGAAGAAACAAATCCAATTATGTTTCATCTCGTTTTAAATCGTCTAAATATAAATTACTTATGACTATCTAAAATCTTTCGCGCTAACATCTATAAAAGAACCCTATAAAGACTCTAGATGGCCAAACTAACAGTAGCACTTTTTAAGATTGATATGTTTTAGCTGTATTAAAAATACTGAAAATTACGCACCGATGTACATATCAATATTATGTGAGTTTTGGTTAAATTTTAAATTGCTGTAAAACAAGGTGTTACAAGTTTGGCATGCTGTTTGTTTTAATTGTAGTGAGTTTAATTTAAAACCCTTTAACTATGAAACGGATACTATTTTTATTTGCACTGTTAGTGACGGTTAGCACTACGGCAAAAGCAGAAACCAGCACAGCTATAGAAGCTACTGCTTCAAACAATAACTTTGTGAGAGGTTACGGTAATTCTTTCATTTTTGTTGAAGGTGGTATCGAATTTTCAGTTTTTCCAGATGGTCAATTCGACTTTTATATGCCCAACTATGGTCCAAATGTGAACGTTGGAATTAATCGTCCAGGATTTGCTTTGAGCTTTAATACTGGATTTAATTACAATCCTTACGTACAGTATGACAGTTTTGGAGCTATTGTACAAATTGAAAACACGCCTGTATTTTACGACTTCTATGGACGCGTTAATCAGATAGGTAACATATTTATCAATTACAATGGATTTGGTAGAGTAAATAGAATTGGAGGACTTAATATTTTTTATAGAAATAATGTCTTTTGGAGATATGAGGGGTTCATCAATATCTATAATAGAGCCTATATATGGAGACCATGGCACCGTTTTTACGCACTTCCACCTGCCAATTTCTGTGTCTTGAATACATATCCATATAGACAGTTTTATACACCAGTTAGACATATATGGTATAGACCTTACAGAAATAACGTAAGACATTTTAACATAAATGGAAGACGAGATTATGCTCAAGTCGGTAGACGCAATGCAACAAGACATAGCAATAGATACGCACAGACACCAAGAAACAGATCTGAGCGTGCTACTCAGAGAAGTGTGCAGCGCAGATATGCGGCAATTAACAGAACGCGAAATACAAATATAAATAATGGTAGAACCAGAAGTACGCGAAACACCGAGATAAGCCGTACTCCGAACAGAACAAGAGTCTCTAACAACGCCGTTAGAACCCGTTCTAACGCGAGACCAGCATCGAATAAATCAGAGCGATCTGTTACACGTGCAAGCAGTACCAGACAAAATGTAACCAGATCACATTCTAATGTCTCTAAAAATGTAAAGAAGACAAGAACAGCTTCGGTTAGAAAACCAAAGGTGATAAACTCAAGACAGAACAATAGAACGTCTTCGGCAAACGTTAGAAAACAACGTGTAGCACAGAATAAGAGAACGTCATCGTCTGTAACAGAGAGATCCAATAAAAGCAGAAGCAACAACAGATCCTCTTCAAGGTCAAACTCAAGACGATCTAGATTATAAAATGATTTTTTTGGTTGGTTAGTAGAATTCCCGTTTGCTGTATGCCTCAAAGCACCTTGCGGGATTTCTCATTAAAAAAGTACCTAAAGCCTTAAGTACTTTTTTATTTGTAAAGACATATCATCTGAAATATTTAACTTATAAATAGTAGACAGGTATAAGACCCCTATAAGCGTTGATTTTAATAAAATATTTATCACAGGATGAAAAGGAAACTCCCAAAAATATAAAAGTAAGGACATTACTATTAAAATTGCTAAAATCTTTAATGACGCAATGGAGAAAGGTTGCATTTTAAATTTCTTTTGTACAAAAAGAACCTTTACGGTATTATAAATACCTATTGCGAAAAAAGTTGCTATGGCAGAGCCATTAATACCAAACATTGGGATACAGATTAAGTTCAATACCACAGCGAGAACAGTAAGTACCACACCGAACACCAAAACCATCCTGTAGTATTCACTGTTAAACAAAATAGCGTTATTATTTCCCAACATATTATCGTACAGTTTTGCAATACTAATAATTATGACCACAAGAAGACCTCCTGTAAACTCCTTTGGTAAAACACGATAGAGCTCATTGATATTTAAAATTATCAATAAAAAGATAAAACCGCTTACCACTAAAAGATTTAAGGAACTTCTCTTGTATAAGTCCTCTAAAGCCTTTTTGTTATTCTCATTTAAATATTGAGCGGTTAAAGGCATCATAATTTGGTGCATCGCCCGCTGGGGAACCGCAATTACCGTTGCTATAAAAATAGCTACAGAGTAATACGCCACGTTTTCGATGTGCTCTAGCATCAAACCGATCATAAATTTATCAATATCCAAAATAACCATAGCAATAGAACCAGCTACAATCATTAAACCGGCATACTTTAGAATATCGTAAAAATTATCTGATTTTTGAAATATGAACTTTGGAGGTCTTACTGAAAACGCATAGAGCTTCATAAGTAACATCCGCAAAATGTAAACCCCAACTAAAGCCTGAAGAAATTGATTTGCTGTGAGCCATTCCATATAGACGCAGCAAAGTAAAATCGTAATCAAAATACGATGAAATATTTCTTTCATTACATTGCCAAAGACAGTTTGAAATTGGACCTTGGTCCAGGCATAAAAGATTTCGAAATACGCCATGGCCACAGCAATAATAAAGATATGCCAGATATAATGCTTAACAATTACATTTTCTGTGGCTAACAGATTGGCGATACTATCAAATGAAAAGTACCCAATAATAGCTACGGGAATTATAAACACCAATGGCAATAAAAGCATCATGGTTAGAAAACTGTTGATGCTGTTTTTTGATTTATATGCCGAGTAATACTTTACAATGGCATTATGGACACCAAAAGCCATAAATGGCATCATAATGTTGGCTGCGGACAAAACAAAAGCGACTAGACCATAGTATTGGTCCGACAGAAAATTGGTGTAAAGAAACAGCGTGTTGAGGGCACCTACTCCAAAACCGAGATAAGTGCTAATTGTATTTTTGAATGATTGATTTAATACAATACCCATTGTGCTACAAATTACAATGAAATAACATCAATCTCCAAAAGATAAATCGGATCTAATTAGTGTACTCAATTTTTTGGTCAATTCCCGTCTACTGTATGGTTTTAAACCGATAGCATTAACCTTTAAGGAATCCTCTTGGTAGGCCTTAAACCATTCTAGAATTTGTACATTGAGTAATTCTTTTTGATCATAAGTAAAATATGAACCTGTATTTGTAGATAATATGATTTGCTGTACATCCGAGTCTTTAGGGCCAATAGCCAAAATCGGCGTATCAGCTATGAGGTACTCAAAAAGTTTACCAGGAATAATGGCCTTCGTATCTTTAGAATTAATTTCAACCAATAAAAGTATCTGCGATTTCATTTGGTATCTAATGGCTTCATCATGGTTAATATAACCCAGGATATTCATATGGTTATGCAATCCATAACTCCGTAAACTCTCAATTACATCATCACTAACAACACCTATTAAATTCAACCTAAACGCGTCATTAAAGGCCTTATTGTTCTTTATGAGCTCCGAGAGTACCTGCCACAAAAGCTCCGGATTTCTATTGGACAATAATGAACCAATATGTGACATTGTAAATAACTGGTCTTTTTTGTGAATTTGAATTTTGTGGGTATCGTAACCATTAGTAATGACGGTAATGGGTTGCTTGGTCTTTGTCTTAAATTCTTTTTTGGTATTATTGCTCGTCACGACAATATGGTCTGCCGCTCGTAAAACTTCAGACTCAAGTTTTACATGCTTAGCCTTTGAGGTTCTTGTTAGCTTCAGGTCTTTGTGATAGCCTATAGTTGTCCAGGGATCTCTAAAATCCGCTATCCATTTTAAATCTAAGCGTTCCTTTAGAGCTTTTCCTATTAAATGTAGACTGTGAGGCGGCCCTGTGGTTATGATTGTTTGAATATTTTGGTCTGTGATATAATTGGATAAATACTGTACTGATGGTGTTACCCAATTTTTACGTGCATCGGGAATAAAAAAATTACCTCTTATATAAAGCATTACACGCTGTATTAAGGATTGTTTTCTTCTTTTGGGTATGATACCTGAACTAATAGTTTTAGTGCTTTTCTTAGAAAAAAGTTTAGCCATCCTATAAGGCTCGCGTATAGGATGTTTAATGACTGTTATATTATTTGGAATCTCGTCGATTAGACTTTCATCTGTAATAGGATAACTGGGGTTCTCAGGGCAATAAACGATAGGCTCAATTTCAAATTCCGGTAAATACTTGACAAATTTTAACCAACGTTGAACTCCTGGCCCACCTGCAGGAGGCCAGTAATACGTAATGATGAGAACTTTTTTTGAAGCCATCTTATAGGGTTATATGTCAGGCCTTTTTATGTTTAAAATGGTAGAATATGCCTAACAGGATTAAAATTCCCAGAATAGCCGAGCTTGCTAATGCGACCCTACTGCCAGTTGCAACAACTTCTGGCTCAAATCTAAACTCTATAGTGTGCTTTCCTTTTGGTATAGCCAATCCCCTAAGTACATAATTAACGCGTAGGTGAGGCACTTTTGCCTCATCAATGTAAGCATTCCATCCTTTTGAATAATATATCTCTGAGAACACGGCAAATCCGTCTTGAGTATTATTCGATTGATATCTTAAGTAATTAGGTTTAAACTCTTTTAAGTCTATGGCTGCTGTTGAATCTAATTGAAATTGCTTAGATTTATCAATCATTGTGCTCACTGCCTTTGTTTTGGTATCAAGACTATCCAAAGCTTTAATTTCAGCATTTGCGGAATCCAAACGATTTACTTCAGAAACGAACCACGCATTGCCATTAGCCTCTGTATTCGTATACGGAAAAACCTTACCTTGGTCCTCAACGATGATATACTTGGTATTTAACATATTGAGAACATTCATGTTATTGTCATAAACATGAAACTCTATAAGCTCATTATACCTACCCAATTTCGCAGCATGATAACCCATTAAGGAATTGTGGAAATAAGCTGCCCGCCCTGGTCTAGATTGCCCTTCAGATGACATATCGAATACCCTATAATGACTTTTATCCCTAAGAATCTCCTTATCTGCGGCTGACGGCTGATAGGGTTTATCCACTTTTATTGCAGATATAAAGTCGTCATTATTAACGTATCGTTTGTCTACAGTCACTAAGTCAAACAATAATAAAATGGCAAAAACGACAACCACAATTGTCTCCTTCAACTTTTCTTTCAAGAATAAATAAATAGTTCCTGCTGAAAAGAGTACAAGAATTAAAGTTCTAATCGTATCTGAAGTAAAAAAGGCTTTACGATCTTTAATCAGTGCGTCAACAAAGGGCTGTCCATAAGCCTGAGCATACCTGTCATCTCGTAGGCCACCAAAATCAAAAAGGGAGGATTTAAACAACAAAAATAAAATACAGAGACCAGCGGTAATGGCGACACTGTACTTTAAAGCCTTAATATGTTGTTCTTTATTTTGATGATTATTGAATAGTTTCATTAAACCTATAATACCAAGAACCGGAATACATAACTCTAGAATAACCTGTACTGAGCTAACCGCCCGGAATTTATTATAAAGTGGTACATAATCGATAAAGAAATCCGTTAGAACACCAAAGTTTTTTCCGTAGGATAAGAGCAAGGACAAAACAGTACCACCTACCAACCACCATTTTAAGCGTCCATGGACTAAAAAGAGCGCAAGTACAAACAAAAAGATTATAACAGCACCTACATAAGCTGGTGCTTCTACAATAGGCTGATCGCCCCAATACATAGGTGCATTTCTTGAAGCCTCTAAAGCCTCAATTGGAGAGGCTCCCAGGTTGATGTAGGCTTTATAGGTTTCTGAATCTTTCCCGACGTCTTCATAATTCCCACCTCCCATAAATTTTGGGATGTAAAGGTTAAAAGTTTCCAAGAGACCATAACTGTATTCCGTGATATAATCGCGACTAAGACCTGAGGTGACATCTTTTGGTGAACCATCCGAGTTAATGGTAAGCTCACTTTTGCCACGAGTACTTTCCTTAACATATTCTTGGGTTGCCATTATGTTAGTAGCATTGAGACCAACAGCAATTAAAGCAGCTACAGACAAAAGACCTAACGACTTAAAGAAATGAGGCAATTGCTTCTGTTGATAAGCGTCTATCAAATATGCAATTCCTAAAACTATAACTAGTAGTAACAAGTAATAGGTCATTTGGTAATGGTTAGCAACCAATTCAAGACCAAGTGCAACAGCTGTTAAAAGAACTCCTAGAATATATTTCTTCCTGAATGTGAGAATAATACCTGCTAATACCATAGGCATATAGGCTATAGCATGGGCTTTTGAATTATGACCAACACCCAAAATAATTATTAGATAGGTCGAGAAACCGAAGGCCAATGAACCTAGAGCCGCTAATTTATAATCTACTTTCAATGACAGCAACAAAATATAAAACCCTAAAAAGTACAGGAAAAGGTAATCAGCTGGTCTAGGAAGAAACCGTAGCGATAAATCTAATTTTTTAATGTAGTTATGTGGATACTTTGCCCCTAATTGATACGTTGGCATTCCACCGAAGGCACTATTGGTCCAATAGGTTTGTTCACCTGTTTTCTTGGCAAATTCCTTTTGTTGCTGAGCCATGCCAATATAATGCATGATATCGCTTTGAAAAATCTTTTTACCTTGTAATACCGGACTAAAATACGCTAAGGATAAGATTACAAAACCGATTAAAACTAAAATATGTGGTAATAAACGTTTTAAAGAGAAGGACATTTATTGAAAATAAAATGGTTAAAACGGAAAAGTAATTAATTTTTTAATAATGCCACACAAGAAAACTAAGTCATTCGATTTCTTCGTAATCTATATATTCACCGACACCATCATTTGACTTTTTATTTTGTTCGGGCATTTTGTCTATAACTGTTTCTCCTTCTTTCCTTTTTGGCTCTGCTTTTTGTTGAGACTGATATCCCCCGAATTGCTGACCAAACTTCTCCTCTGCCTTTTTAGATACAAACCGTAATAAGATTGGTGCAAATAATCGTGCTAAGATTTTAAATCCAAAATAGATGAGTAATATGATTAAAATGGTTCTTAATAATCCCATGACTGATGCTTCGTAAAACATTTTGACAACAATTAGTCAAAAATACGACTCTGCTCGTTTATATTCGGATTATTATCCCTAAAAAAAGTATAAAATATCTATATTTGAAACCAAACCTAGCGTTATGCAAAAAAAACAATTTTATTTTTTTGTAACCTTATTACTGCTGTCTTTTCAGCTCCAAGCGCAGTATACAGAGGTCATAAATTCCAACAGACCAGGTGCCTCTGAAAGTGCTTTTGCTGTAGGAACTAACGTTCTTCAATTTGAAGCAGGAGCTTTTACGGTTAAGGAAGAGCACACCCCATTGGAGTACGATATTTCAGGATTTGGTTTAGACTTTGCTGTGAGATATGGTTTACTGTTTGAACAACTTGAGTTACAAGTTAACGGGACTTATCAAAATGACACACAAACCTTTACAAGTGGAGCAATTCCCTTCGAAAGGGACCGGGCTAATTTTACCAATTTTACTGTGGGCGCTAAATATTTGATTTTCGACCCCTACAAAACAGCAGAAGAAGCTAAGCCAAACTTATATAGCTACCATGCGAACAGAAAATTTAAGTGGAAATCATTAATCCCTGCGGTTTCGGTATATGCTGGTGCAAATTTCGACACAGCAGACAATCCTTTTTTAGCACCAGATGTGGAGGGTATTAGTCCGAAAATTATGCTTTTAACACAACACAATTTTAGTGGCGGATGGGTGTTTGTTATGAATTTTAGCCAAAACAGAATAGGGTCTGATTTTTCCGAGTTTCAATATGTACTAACATTAACCCATTCCTTTACGCCACAGTGGGTGGTATTTGGTGAAACGCAAGGCATAAATAGTGATTTTTATGCTGATAATATTTTCAGGGTTGGAGGGGCCTATTTATGGACTAAAGATTTTCAGCTTGATGCCAATATTGCATTTAACACCAAAGACACCCCTTCCATATTCAATATTGCTTTTGGAGCGTCTTATCGCTTGGATTTCCATAAAGACAAGAAAATTGACAATGGCAACACCGCTAAAGATGAAGCTAAACGACAACAACGAAAAAATAAGAATAAAGCCAATAATTTTGATTCTGGTATGCAACCATAAATGAACGCATGATTACAGTTAAAGAAGCCATTTCAAAAAAAGAGCTGAAAACCTTTATCAAGTTTCCATTTCAGCTTTACAAAGATTCGAAATTTTGGGTTCCCCCCTTGATAAGTCAAGAACTAGAAACTTTTAACAAAAAGAAAAATCCTATTTTTCATGATGCTGAAGCGCAATTCTTCTTAGCATACAGAAATGGTCAAGTTGTGGGCCGTGTGGCAGCGATAACCAATAATTTAGAAATCAAGAACCAAAATATCAAGAAAATGCGTTTTGGTTGGTTTGATTTTATTGATGATTTAGAGGTAAGTAAAGCCCTTTTGCAAAAAGTAGAAGCTCTAGGAAAAGACCAAAAATTAGATTTTGTAGAAGGTCCGGTTGGATTTTCCAATTTGGACAAGGTTGGTGTTATGACAGAAGGCTTTGATAACATTGCTACAATGATTACGTGGTATAATTATCCGTACTATGTAGATCATTACAAATTCCACGGTTACAACATTGAAAAGGAATATTCAGAAAGTAAATTTAAATTCTCTAACGTAAATCCGGAGACCTTTAAAAAGGCACAAGACCTGGTCAAAAGAAGGTATAATCTCAAAGCACTTTCCTTCACCAAAACTAGTGAGGTAATGCCTTATGTTGACCGTATGTTCGACCTATTCAACACAACTTATTCATCATTATCCTCATTTGTAGAAATAACGGATATTCAGAAAGACTATTTTAAGCGTAAGTTTATAAGTTTCGTAAATCCTGAGTACATTAAATTTGTTGTAGATGACCAGGACAATTTAATAGCTTTTGCGATCGTGATGCCAAGGTTTGCTAAAGCTCTACAGAAAGCAAAAGGCAGGCTGTTTCCATTTGGTTTTAGACATATATTAAGGGCAAAGAAACATAACAAAGACGCTATTTTCTATCTGATTGGGGTACAACCAGACTATCAAAATAAAGGTGTACATGCCGTTATTTTTAATGAATTTTACGATACATTTACAGCTAAAGGTATTGAAACATGTTACAGAACGCCTGAGCTAGAAGATAATGAGGCTATTCGTAAAATTTGGAAGCATTTTAACCCACAGGTTTATGCTCGCCGCAAAACCTTCAGAAAAGATTTAAATTAAAAAAAGCCGTTTCTTCAAAACGGCTTTTTAAATATATTCAAGTCTGCTAGATTACTACTCGCCCATAGACGCCATTATAGCAGCTGACATTTTTTTGTAGGTTCCATTTTCCAAACGTGTTCTTATAGCATCAAATGCTTCAAGGGTTTCTTCCACATCCTGAAGTGTGTGAGTTGCTGTAGGAATCATTCTTAGTAAAATCAACCCTTTTGGTATCACAGGATAAACCACGATAGAACAGAAGATTCCATGGTTTTCGCGCAAATCCCTTACAAGAGCCATGGCCTCAGGAATACTTCCTTTCAAATACACCGGAGTTACACAACTTTGAGTGGTTCCTATATCGAAACCTTTGGCTTTTAGACCAGACTGAAGTGCGTCTACTATCTTCCACAGATTTTCCTTAAGCTCTGGCATAGTCTTTAACATTTCCAATCGCTTCAAAGCACCAGCTGTAAGCTGCATCTGTAACGATTTGGCAAACATTTGGGATCTTAGATTATACTTTAGGTAATCAATTATTTCTTGGTCTCCCGCGATAAAAGCGCCCGTGCTTGCCATTGATTTCGCAAAGGTTGCAAAGTAAACGTCAATATCATCTTGCACTCCCTGCTCCTCACCAGCTCCAGCACCTGTTTTACCAAGTGTACCAAAACCATGTGCGTCATCTACCAAAAATCGAAAATTATATTTTTTCTTTAGTTCAACAATTTCTTTAAGTCGTCCCTGCTCACCACGCATTCCAAAAACACCCTCCGAAATAACTAAAATTCCACCACCTGTTTGCTCCGCCATTTTGGTAGCGCGCTCTAGGTTTTTTTCTAAACTCTCTACATCATTGTGCTTGTAGGTGAATCGCTTTCCCATATGTAACCTCACCCCATCAATAATACAAGCATGAGCGTCCACGTCATAAACAATAATATCATCTTTAGAAACTAAAGCATCTATGGTAGACATTATTCCCTGGTAACCAAAATTTAAAAGGTAGGCGGCTTCTTTATTGACGAAACTAGCTAGTTCGTGTTGTAATTTCTCGTGTAAATCCGTGTGACCAGACATCATTCTGGCACCCATAGGATAGGCTGAGCCATATTGCGCAGCAGCCTCTGCATCAACTTTTCTCACTTCGGGATGGTTTGCCAACCCTAAATAATCATTGATGCTCCACGTAATGACTTCCTTTCCTTGGAATTTCATACGATTAGAAATCTGACCCTCTAGTTTTGGAAAAACAAAATAGCCTTCAGCTTGTGATGCCCATTTCCCTAGGGGTCCTTTATCTCTATAAATCTTTTCGAATAAATCCTTCATACGTTAATTGCTACTAATCGACATAAACGTAATGTTACCATTAAATTTAAAATCTATTAATCTTATGTTAATTTAATCTTGTTAGTGGTTGCAAAATTAGGTAATAATATTATGACGGCATAATTTATTTAATGAAGTGTCCCGTGACTTTTAAACACAAAAAAGCCTATCACAAAAATATGATAGGCCAATAATATTGCAAACATTTATTTTATATACTCAATAGGTGCATGAACCTCGGTCTTACTATCAAAAAATCCTTGTTCTTGCATCCATTTATCACTGTATACCTTACTCATATATCTTGAACCGTGATCAGGGAAAACAACAACGACTTTATCCGTAGGCTTAAAGGCGCCTTCTTCGTTCAGTTGTTTTAAGGCTTGCATCGCCGCACCACTTGTGTAACCCACAAAGAGACCTTCGGTATTTGATATTTCTCTTGCAGAATGTGCACTTTCCTCGTCTGTTACCTTAACAAACTCATCAATAAGGTCAAAGGCAGTGGCAGTAGGAATCAAATTCTTACCCAAACCTTCTATTCTGTATGGGTAAATTTCTTTTTCATCGAATTCCCTTGTTTCGTGATATTTTTTCAACACAGAACCATAAGCGTCCACACCTATGATTTTAACTTCTGGATTTTGCTCTTTTAGATATTTAGCAATACCAGAAATCGTGCCACCTGTGCCGCTACAAGCTACTAAATGGGTTATTTTGCCATCTGTTTGGTCCCAAATCTCTGGACCTGTTGTATTGTAATGAGCATCAATATTTAATTGATTAAAATATTGATTAATATAAATAGAGCCCTTTATTTCCTCATGCAGTCGTTTTGCTACTTGATAATACGACCGCGGATCATCAGCATTGACATGTGCTGGACAAACATATACCTTGGCACCCATTGACTTTAACATATCAATTTTATCTGCCGAAGATTTAGAACTCACGGCTAAAATACATTCATATCCCTTGATGATACTAACCATAGCTATACTAAAACCAGTATTGCCAGACGTGGTCTCTATGATGGTATCACCAGGTGATAGAATACCTTGGCGTTCAGCTTCTTCTATAATATGCAATGCTATTCTGTCCTTAGAGGAATGACCTGGATTAAATGCCTCTACTTTAGCATAAAAATCCCCATCGAAGTCGGCGGTCATTTTATTTAATTTGATAAGTGGTGTACTACCTATAAGCTGTAATACATTATCAAATACATTTTTTTTGTTGTCCATAAATGTTATTTATAGGTACTCAAGTTAATTATTTGACACCTAAAACCTCGCAAAAGTAACAATTTTTTTTAATTTACGCATTTACACCTTCTAGATCTAATAGAAAAGCGAACTCCTCAGCATCTTCCTTAAGGCTTTCGAATCTTCCTGAGGAACCACCATGACCTGCATCCATATTTGTTCTGAGAAACAGTATATTTGAATCCGTTTTCATTTCTCTCAACTTAGCGACCCATTTAGCTGGCTCCCAGTATTGTACTTGTGAATCGTGCAAACCTGCAGTGACTAGAATATTAGGATAAGCCGCTTTTTCTATATTGTCATATGGAGAATACGACTTCATGTAGTTGTAATACAATTTATCGTTCGGATTTCCCCACTCATCATATTCGCCGGTCGTCAAAGGAATGGAATCATCTAACATAGTGGTTACGACATCCATAAAAGGAACTGCAGCAATGACACCATTATATAGTTCTGGAGCCTCATTAAGTACTACGCCCATTAATAATCCACCAGCGCTTCCTCCCATGGCATAAAGATGCTTTGAAGAGGTATATCTTTCCTTGATAAGGTGGATTGAACAATCAATAAAATCAAAAAATGTGTTCTTTTTATTCAAAAGCTTTCCATCCTCATACCATTTTCTTCCTAAATACTCACCTCCCCTTACATGGCTTATTACGTAGATAAAACCCCTATCCAATAAACTTAGCCTGATGGTTGAAAAATAAGGATCTATTGTATTACCATAGCTTCCGTATGCATACTGAAGAAGGGGATTAGTGCCATCTCTTTTAATACCCTTTCTGTAAACAACAGACATTGGGATTTTGGTACCGTCTCTCCCTGTGGCCCAAATACGCTCTGAAATGTAATTTTCCTTTTTAAATTTACCACCAAGGACTTCTTGTTCCTTTAAGACCTTTTTGGTCTTCGTCTTCATGTTAAACTCAATCACTGAAGCAGGAGTGGTTAAAGCATTGTAACTGTAGCGTAAAGTATCGGTGTCAAATTCAACATTTGTACTCGTATAGCATGTGTACGTCTCATTATCGAAGGGTAGGTAATAATCATCTGACCCATCCCATTGTTTTATCCGTATTTGGTTAAGTCCATTTTGCCTTTCACTTACAACCAGATAATCCTTAAAGATATCAATGTGCTCTATAAGTACATCGTCTTTATGTGCTATAACGTCGACCCATTTTTCAATATCCCTGTCACTTTCGGACGTACGCATCAATTTAAAGTTAGTAGCTTTATCTTTATTGGTAAGAATATAAAAATGGTCTTTATAGTGAGCAATACTATATTCTAATCCCCGTTTTCTAGGCCAAAAGACTTCAAACTTTCCATCTGGTTCATCGGCTTTCAAAATATGATACTCGTTAGTTAACGTACTGTAAGAGGCAATAATGATATATTTCCTGGATTTTGATTTATAAACCGTCACACCAAATGTCTCATCGCCTTCCTGGAATACCAATTCATCATCACTTTGTCCTAATTTATGTTTGTATACTTGAAAAGAGCGTAATGTAAGTTCATCCTTCTTTGTATAAAACAAGGTTTGATTGTCATTTGCCCAACTCGCAGATCCTGTAGTAAATTCTATTTGGTCATTTTCAATTTCATCAGTTTCTAAATTCTTAATTTGGATGGTATAGTTGCGTCTTCCTGTAGTATCAATACCAAAAGAAGCTTTTTTATTGTCAGGGCTTATGCTTATACCTACTAATTTAAAATAAGTATGCCCTTCTGCCATAGTATTACAATCGAACAAAAGCTCTTCGGGATTATCTAGGCTATCTTTTTTTCTGGTGTATATAGGATAACCTTTCCCTTTCTCGAACTTTGTAATATACCAATACCCGTTGTATTTGTAGGGGACTGATGAATCATCCTCCTTTATTCTATCTTTCATTTCTTCGAATAATTCCTCTTGAAACCTTTTTGTATGGGACATCTTAGCCTCGCAATAGTTATTTTCTGCCTTTAAATAAGCCAAGACTTCTGGATGTTCTCTGTCTTTCATCCAGAAATAATTATCAATCCTTACATCACCATGCTTTATAAGTTTATGGGGAATCTTTTTAGCAATTGGTACTTGGTATTGGGATATTTTTGTCATGGGATTTTTCTGAGTAATTTCTAAAATGGTGGGCAATTTACTAATTTTGCACTTTATAATTTAAAACTACGGTATATGTTTGGAGATATGATGGGCATGATGGATAAACTTAAAGAGGCCCAAAAAAAGGTTGAGGAAACCAAAACACGTCTAAATAGCGTTTTAATTGACGAATCTAGTAATGATTCTAAGTTAAAAGTAACTATTACTGCCAACCGAACAATAAAATCTATAGTTATAGACGATGAATTATTAGAAGATAAGGAAATGCTCGAGGATTATTTAATACTTACTCTAAATAAGGCTATAGAACAAGCAACCAGTGTTAATGAAGCCGAAATAGCGGCGGTAGCAAAAGAAGGGATGCCTAATATCCCAGGTATGGATATGTTTAAATAGTTTTCAAAATAGAAATAAATGCATCGTGCATATCATCTGTGTAGTCTAGATGAGTCACTATTCTAAGTTTACTGCTCCCCATTCCTATTATCTTGACACCCTTTTCATTCAGTTTTTCAAGAAACTGCTGCTCATTTACATCCGGGTTAAGTTCAAAAATTATAATATTGGTTTCAATAGGCTCTACCTTCTTTATTGCTGATAATTTTGATAGTACCCTACCAATGTCTTGGGCTTTTTTATGGTCTTCCAACAACCGATCTACATTATTGTCTAGAGCGTACAAGGCCGCTGCGGCTGCAAAACCTACTTGACGCATACCACCACCCAAAATCTTTCTCACCCTAATGGCATTTTGCATAAGGCTTTTTTTACCAATGAGAACAGATCCCATAGGACAACCTAAACCCTTGCTTAAACAAACCGATATGGTATCGAACAATGCACCGTATTGTTCAGCCGACTCTTCTTTGGCTATTAGGGCATTCCATAATCTTGCACCATCTAAATGAAACCCTAAATGATGTTTATCTGCAACAGCCCGTAATTTTTTTAACTCCTGAAAATCCCAACAGGCACCTCCGCCTTTATTGGTTGTATTCTCAACCTCTATTAAACTGGTTAAAGGGCTATGATAAAAATCAGGTGGGTTAATTGCTGCTTCCGCCTGATCTGCCGTAAACATGCCTCGGTGTCCATCAATTAATCTACAGGATATACCACTGTTAAATGAAGCTCCCCCACCTTCATAATTATAAATATGTGCGTATTTATCGCATATTACCTGTTCTCCTGGTTGGGTGTGAAGTTTTAGAGCGGTTTGGTTGGCCATACTTCCTGTAGGAAAGAAAAGGGCATCATCCATACCAAACATATCAGCTAATCTTTTTTCCAAGGCATTAATCGAAGGGTCTTCCTTATACACATCATCGCCTACGTCTGCCTTGTACATGGCATCAAGCATTCCTTTACTTGGTTTGGTTACTGTATCGCTTCTAAGGTCTATAATCATGATGAATTTAATTTGGGTTGTACGTACATAAGCCACCACCTATTGGTGAACCATCGGGAATTTTCGGCGCGGAATCTAATTTGAATTTTTCAGGATGTTCCCTGAATTCATTTATCATGTATCTGTATTGATCCGCATAAAGCACTGGTTTCTTTTTGTCATATAATAAGCTACTAATGGCGTTGATTGCTTCTAAAGCTAGAGACCTTACCTGAAAATAGGCGTCTTCATTCAATGCTGTATTCATTAAGTGATTTAATACATTGACATTTATTTGTTGTTGTATATTATTGAAATAATCATCCTTATAAGATGTTTTAAAACTAGCATTCACGAGCTCATTAAAAACCTCAACTAAACCTAATTGTTCATCATCAAGACTCTTTTGAAGAAGAATTCTATTAACACGCTGTGGGTGTAATAAAAAGCTTAAGGTAAATTCACTTGCTGTACTCGCAGCACTGAGGGGGTCAAAACTTACACCTGTTTTACCCTTAAAGGACTCGCGCGTGCGATTATTGCCATATGCTCTTGGAGGAAAAAGTTCAAGTTTATCTTTTGGAATAGCTAAAACTTTGGCATTTATAGTGTTCAAGACAGCTTCCAAGGCGTTTTTTTGTATCTGCACATTAACAGGTCTTACAGAAAACTGACCATCATCTTTCAACTTATAATTATAATCTAATCCACCAATCACTTTTGTTGTGGCTTCCGTTTGATAGCGGTGATAAAAATACAAGGGCACAAATATATCTTCTAATGAAGAATAGGTCTCAAAGCTTCTTATGTTATCTTCAGAAAAATTAGATATAGCTTGTTGTCTTACGTCTAAAACCTCATTTAATTCATCATACGGCGTTTTACCATTGTCCCAGAGGTGAGCTAGCAAGTGAGCACCACCTGATGCCCGAGCATCCGAGTCGGTTATAAATCTTAAACCATCTTCTTGTGCTTTCTTTAAAATAGTATTCAACTCAGCTTTTTCATCCACACCATACTTAAAATCTGAATAGCTATAAGCCACCGTAATTTTATCCCACTCACCTATTCCAACATCATAGGCTTGTGTCATATCGAGTTGGCTATCCTTAAATGCCAGTTTTGGATGGGGATAGTCCATAACAGAAGACCTGCCATTAGTACTGGCTGCAAAGTTATGCGTAAACCCAAGGGTATGACCGACCTCGTGGGCACTTAATTGTCTTATTCTAGCTAAGGCCATATCGAGCATTGGCTGATAGTCACCATCACTTTCAACGAATGGTTTATTCATCAAAGCCTGAGCTATCATATAATCTTGTCTCACCCTTAAACTCCCAAGGCTTACATGACCTTTAATAATTTCACCTGTTCTGGGGTCTACAACACTCGCACCATAACTCCAACCCCTTGTACTTCTGTGCACCCACTGAATAACATTATATCGACAATCCATCGGGTCTGCATCCTCTGGAAGCATTTTAACCTGAAAAGCATTTGTGTACCCTATGGCTTCAAAGGCTTGATTCCACCAGCTCGCACCATCCAATAGAGCTGACCGCACAGGCTCTGGTGTTCCAGGGTCTAAATAATAGATAATAGGCTCTTCGGGTTCACTTATTAAAGCGTTAGGGTTCTTTTTTTTCAATCGGTGTCTAATTATAAATCGTTTTGTGATAGGCTCTTGAATGGGCGTAGCATAGTCCATATAAGAGGTATAAATCGCGCCGCTTCTTGGGTCGAATTTCCTAGGGGTATAATCGCTATCTGGTAATGCAACAAAAGAATGATGTTGAATAACGGCTACTAACGAACTCGTTGGCACAACGGTCCTTAAGTTACGCCCCGTAGGTTCTCCCTTAAAGGTTAAAAGGGCCTCAAACTCTACATTTTTTGGAAAGGCTTTTGTACGCTCTAAGGAGAGGGCACTTTTTGAGGCATCGAGCTTAAAGCTGCCTTCCTTTTTACTTTTAAGAACTCCCGCGACACCTTGGGTATCCTGCATTAAAAAAGGTGTGAAATCTATAATGTACTTTCCATTAGTATCCGATAAAATCTTAAACCCAAAAAGAACTGATTTGGCAAAGGCCTGTTCTATGCTTTTTCGTTCTAAGTCATTTTTGGTATTTGCCCTATATTTTAGATTTGGTTGAATTAATAAAAGTTTGTTTCCTGCTTTTTTAAAGTAAACCAATCGTTCTTGACCTAACTTCCCTCTATCTAAGCCAATATCATTACTACCAATACCTGATGCTAATGAATTTATATATAGGAACTCAGTATTTAAACTATCGACTTCGAGATAGATTTTATCATTTTCCTTTTCATAATAAAATTTAAAAAACCCATCATAGACCGTTAAGTTCTTCTTGTTCAAAATTTGACCTTGTGCCGAAAAACTAACGACAACACAAAATAATACGATTCGGATGAATGTCATGTTATAATTTAGATTGAAATATTTCTTTAAGACCGCTAAAGATAAGGTTATCTCGGGATGCATACAAGACAAAAAACTATGATGGATAAACCATATAAAATGACTCAGCCATCCATTATCCTAGTTTTGATACTCTATGAAATTACTAGATGACTAAAACTCTCCTCTAGGATTTACTTTGTTTGTTTTAAAGAGATATGGTCATTAATTCCCCAACCAAATGTCAATGTTTTGAATGATAATGAGGATTATCACAAGGTTAGGGACCACATCCTAGTCGTATTTTAGTTTCACGAATTAGAAAGAATCCTAAGCCAAAACATTCATATAAAATTATATGTCCACGAAAAAATTTGCTTACCTGATATTCTTTCTCTTTTTTGAATAATTGCTTTAAATTTGTCTCAAATTAAATTTAGCAATGATAACATCAGATCAGATTAAAGATCTCAATACACGCCTAGGAAAGCTTAGGCAGTATCTTTGACTTAGATGCCAAACTTATAGAAATTTCCAACGAAGAAGAGCAAACCTTCGACCCTACTTTTTGGAATGATTCCCAAAAAGCAGAACAAATTATGCGCTCTTTGCGTGAAAAGAAAAGCTGGGTTACCGATTTTGACACGGCAAAAACTTTATACGAAGATTTAGAAGTCATTTATGAATTTTATAAAGAGGGTGAAGCACCTTTGGAAAATTTAGAGGCACGCTATGAAAAAGCTATTAATGCTATTGAAAAATTGGAATTCAAAAATATGCTTTCTGAAGAAGGTGATAGCCTAAGTGCTGTATTGCAAATAACCGCTGGTGCTGGCGGAACCGAGAGTTGCGACTGGGCTAGCATGTTAATGCGTATGTATTTGATGTATGCAGAAAAAAGCGGTTTTAAAGTAAAGGAACTTAACTTACAGGAAGGTGATGTTGCGGGAATAAAAACGGTGACTTTAGAGATTGAAGGTGATTATGCCTTCGGATGGCTAAAAGGTGAAAATGGCGTGCATCGCTTGGTACGAATTTCACCTTTTGACAGTAATGCTAAACGCCACACAAGTTTTGCTTCTGTTTATGTATATCCTTTGGTGGATGATTCAATTGAAATTGATATAAATCCATCTGATATTGAAATCACAACAGCACGTTCTAGCGGGGCTGGTGGACAAAATGTAAATAAAGTGGAGACTAAAGTTCAGTTATTACATAAACCAAGTGGTATTCAAATTCAATGTTCCGAAACACGTTCACAACACGATAATAGGGCTCGAGCTCTCCAAATGCTTAAATCGCAGTTATATGAGATAGAACTGCAGAAGCAAATGGCTCAGCGGGATGATATTGAAGCTAGTAAGATGAAAATTGAATGGGGAAGCCAGATACGCAATTATGTAATGCACCCTTATAAACTGGTGAAAGACGTCCGTACTGCTCACGAAACAGGTAATGTGGATGCTATAATGGATGGAGACATTGAACCTTTCTTGAAAGCGTATCTTATGATGATGGGGCAAAAAGATTCAGTTTAACCCTTAGATACTAATAAAATAATGATACAAATTTTACATAATCCACGTTGCAGAAAATCGAGAGAAGGCTTAGCCATTGTCGAGGAATCTGGACAGCCTTTTGAAATTGTAAAGTATTTAGACGAACCATTATCTGCAGGTGAACTTCAGGACATAATTAAAAAATTAAAAATTCGACCTATAGATTTAGTTAGAACAAACGAAGCTATTTGGAAACAAGAATTCAAGGGAAAATCTATGAACGATAACGACATTATAGACGCAATGGTTTCCAACCCTAAACTCATAGAACGACCCATTGTTATACATAAGAATAAAGCTGTGGTCGGCAGACCACCTGAAAAAATTAAAGACATTATTTAAATTTGATAATTATGAAAAAGTTAGTTGTATTAATTACCATATTCAGCGTTATTCAGGGTTATTCGCAGGGTCGTAGAGGCCAAAATGGTATTGCTCAGCCCAGCAGAGAAGTAAGGGAAAAGGAAATAGAAAAACGTCAGAGGGATATGGAAGAACGAAAGGAAGAATATATTAAAACCTTTATTTCTACTTTGGAGGCCGACGCCTTTCAAAAAGAAATTATAAAGCAGTCCATATCTTCTTTTTATGACACCAAATTAGAAATTCTAAAAACTGAATATGAACACAGATTGGACAGAAAGGATGCTCTTACCAAACTTGAGCAAACACATTTTAAAGATTTAGAAAATCTCATTTCTGAGGACGACATGGTGAAAATTCAAGAATTGGTTAAAGGGAATTTTGACGAAAAAGAGGTTAAGAAAAAGAAAAAAAAGAAAAAAAAGAAAAAGAATTGACTTCTTGAATGTAGCTCTTGCTAATTCAGCAGAGAATTAAGAGATGAAAGCCGCACTGTATATTTAAACGTGATAGATTTACCTATTTCCAGAAAAAGAGAATCCTTAACAACCACGGATTCAATTAGTTGATAAAATGAGTCTCAAGGTCGTTTAAGACAAATTAATCTATCTGTAATTTATAGATTTAATCAATAATTGAACAAAAGCATTGGGAGCCTAAGAGAGAATGCAAATGGTGACGACGACTTTGAATGTGACGATTAAACTAATCCACTTTAGTTCCCACCATGTTTTGCCCATTCTGTTTCAAAGTTAGACCGTCCACTAGGCCATCTTCATTTTTGTTAAAGGTGATTGAGGCCTCAACTATCTTAAGAAAAAACACATTATTGGCCGATGGATAAATTTCAAATTCTGGTTGCCCTGTCAGCTGCCCAAACAGTTGACTTCCTTTCTTACTCACAGTAACAAAAACAGCTGGAAATAGTTGATATTTACCCACATAACTTTCCAAAACGCTATCCTCAACTTCAACGATTTCAGGAAATTTAGGCTTCTCTGGTATTTTTAAATCGAGATTTTGCCCTAATTGGACCAAGCCCACCCGATCAACGCTATAAATTGAGTTAGTTAGGACAACCACACCTTGCCGACCGCCTTGAATAAAGCCTGCAAAAGCCCTGTAACCTCCTGTTCCTCCATTGTGCCAAATGATGTTGTTATTGTTAGCGAAATGCCACCCCAATCCTATTTGAAAATTATTAGCTTCGTTTTTGAATGCCACCTGATGCGAAAGTGCCATCGCTTTGTACAATCTAGACGCATTAGGAGTTATGTTGGCCTTAACAAACTTAACCATGTCTCTAGTCGTTGACCTCAAAGCCCCTGCACCTCCCAAAACAGGAATATCCCAATTCTTGGTCTCCTTTACTTCGTTATTATGAGGCAGGGCTAAACGTTCCCTCATACTATCAGTTAGTTCTATTTTGGTGTCCTCCATACCTAATGGTTTCGCTATACGGTCCATCACCAAATCCTCATACGATTTTCCTGTATGAAGTTCCAAAACATGCCCTAAAAGCCCCATCCCAAGATTAGAATATTCATACTGTACACCAATATCTCTTGTTAATTCATAGGTACTTAAAAATTCATAAAGCTTACCAACCGTATAGTCTGCAAAAGGATTAGCACTGTCTGAAGGATTTAGGTTGAAAGGCATTCTTGGTAAAGCAGAGGTGTGAGTGGCTAGGTCTTTTAATGTAATCTGCCTTCCATTTCGGGAAGGGATTTTTACAGAATCTGGTAAAAACTTGGCAACTGGGTCATCAAGATTCATTGTTCCCTTAATAACCTCATCGGCTAGAATAATACAGGTAAATACTTTTGAGATAGAACCTATCTCATATACCGTTACGTTATTAACCTCTACTCCTGCCGCTAATTTTGTTTTTCCATAATTATAATACTCCACGCTATCGTTGTCTATATATGCCATAGCTACCGAAGGATTAACTCCGTTGTCTACGCGGGTCTGGATATAGTGCTTGAGTTCGGGTTTTATTAGGTTGGGCTGTGCTATCCCAAATTGAAATGTACTCAAGCAAAGTATAATTATTAGTAAGTTCTTTAATTTCATAAAATATGTTTTAACTTCTTACTCTAGTTAGTTGCATAATGACTTATAAAGTTACATTAATTACTAAAGTACTTTCTAATGGTATGAATAAATAAAAAATGACTTAACTCATATTACTACGCTCTTTTTTTACATAAATTGCCTCTATGAATACCATTGCACAGCGCATTTATGATTTTCTGAAGAATTTCCCTCCTTTCGATATGCTTAGTCACGAACAGTTGATATCGGTTTGTGCGGCTGTAGACGTTATTTATTTAGAAAAAAATAGCGTTCTTTTTGAGATTGATGAAGATATAGAAAGTCATTTTTACGTTGTAAAAGATGGAGCTATTGGCTTGTTTAGGTCCGATGACAGACTTGTTGATGAATGTGACGAGGGTGATATTTTCGGTCTGCGGGCGTTATTGCGTAAAGGCCAATACAAATTAAAAGCTAAAGCTCTTGAGGAAAGTATTCTTTACAGTATTTCGTCAGAACTATTAGATAAATACATTACTAGTAATACAGAAGCAAGTCAGTTTTTAATGGCCAGCTTTATCTCAAACACGAGACCTACGCAACAATCTGATGAAAAGCTATTTGAGACGGTTAAACTGGCTAAGGATTTCGCTGATTTACAATCGGCAGAATACTCCAAAAATCCTGTGATATGCTCTAGAGCAACCACCATTAAAGAGGCTGCTCAAATCATGACAGAAAAACATGTCGGCTCAATAGTAGTTGTTGAGAACCAGCACCCTATAGGTATTATAACAGATAAGGATTTACGAACGAAAATTGCTACCGGTCAGCATACCATTTTAGAACCCATAGCAACAATAATGTCTAGTCCTGTTATTACCTATCCAGAGTCCATTACGGTTGCCGAAGCTCAAATTGCCATGCTCAAAAATCGCATTACCCATTTGTGCATCACGAAGGATGGAACAATAAATTCAGAATTGACTGGAATCCTTTCAGAACACGACATTATCGTCTTACGAGAAAACAACGCTTCCGCTCTGGTTAAAGAGATTAAACGGAGCCAATCTCCTGAAGACTTAAGGCATATCAGGCAACGCACTCAAGAGCTATTAGCACGATATCTAGAGCAAGATATTCCTATTGATTTTGTTTCTCGAATTATTTCAGCAATCAACGAAGCCATTACTCAGCGCATTATTAGTTTGGCGATAACCTGTGCCCATGAAAAACCTCAAGTGAAATTTGCATGGCTAGCTATTGGTAGTCAAGGTCGACAGGAACAGTTATTATTAACCGATCAAGATAACGCCTTGGTATTTGAGAATGTTCATAGAGGCAAATATGATGATGTCAAGGCTTATTTTTTAGAGCTGGCTAACCGCATTAACGAAGGGTTGCGGATTGTTGGTTTTGAACTATGTCCAGCCCTTATGATGGCGAGTAACCCTAAATGGTGTTTGTCCGTTGATGAATGGAAAACCCAGTTCCACCGATGGATAATCACACCAGATCAAGACAATTTGATGCTATGTACAATTTTCTTCGACTATGACATGGTTTATGGTTCTTTAGACCTCGTTAATGAATTGTCTGAAAGTATTTTTGAGAGTATAGATGCTCATGACATTTTTTTAAACTATCTCGGGCGCAATGCCCTTCAAAATCCACCTCCACTAAGTTTTTTTAGGCAGTTTTTGGTTGAAGAAAGTGGCGAACACAAAGACCATTTCGACATCAAGGCAAGGGCTATGATGCCATTAGTTGATGCTGCGAGATTACTGATTTTATCGCATAATGTAAAAACAGTTAATAACACTATAGAGCGTTACGAAAAATTAATTGAGCTAGAACCTCAAAACAAGGATGTTTATTTGTTCTGTATTGAGGCGTATAAGGATTTATTGCGTTTTAGAACCGAACACGGATTAACTAATTCAGATTCTGGACGGTTCATTGACCTAGAGTCTCTAAACAAAGGAAATCGTTTAAAACTTAAGCGTAGTTTTAAGGCCGTTAAGTCTATTCAAGAATTGATTCAAACACGTTTTAAATTATCTCAATTAATGTAATGACCTGGTTTAAACGTAAAACTTATCCGAAATTTTGGGAAGACTATGTATCCTGTATCAAAACACCACAAGAACAAGACTTAAAGATGGTTCGTTTTGTGGTTTTCGATACTGAAACTACAGGTTTAAATATTAAGGAAGATAAAATACTATCTATAGGATGTATTGGTATTCAAGACTTAAAAATTAAAGTATCCGACCAGTTCGAATGTTATTTGAGACAAGAAAGGTTTAGAACCAATACTGTAAAAATACATGGTTTGTTGAAAGAAGGTTCTCTTGAAAAGATAGATGAAAAAGAAGCCATCATTAAATTTTTAGCCTATGTCAAAAACTCTGTTTTAGTGGCGCATCATGCGGCATTTGATGTGGCCATGATAAATGGAGGATTGAAAAGAATGGGGCTACCAAAACTCAAAAACAAAGTATTAGACACAGGACATTTGTTTCAAAAAACCAAGTTAGATAGCTCAAAATCCCATTTTAGCCTAGATGAATTGGCAAAACGCTATAATATCCCATTGCATGATAGACATACCGCCTCAGGGGATGCATTTATTACCGCACTATTATTTCTTAAACTTGTATCTAATTTAAGTTTACATGAGACTCTTGGATTGAAGGATTTATTGAGAAACATAAGGCGCACAGGCCTTCTTTAAACAATTATAATTGAAATTAAAAAAGCTCTATATAGTAATTCTCGTTGTCTTAAGTACTCAAATACGTTCATATGGACAGAGCGTCGATACATATAAGTACCAACTCGAAGTATCAACAGATAATGACGCCTTTATCATCTGGGAAAATTTTGACCGCTATTATACCTATGGTGCAGGATTCAAATTCAACTTTAAGGCAAAAAGACTATTGGGATTAGAAAAAGTATTTCAAAATAAGTCAGCTTATTTCTTTGGTGCTGGTATTAGAAGCGAGGGTTATACTCCAACGAAAGAGGTCTTTACAATTCAAGAATTCTCCGAAGAGGGGTTTAATTTTGAAAGACCCTTTGCGGGCCTTTTGTTTGGAACTTTTAACGTCAATTACTTATTTACAAATGCCTTTATAAAAGCAGAATTGTATCTCGGAATAATGGGCCCTTCGGCCTATAGTCGAGAAATTCAAGACTGGATTCACGAAAACATTACGGATGACGACTTGATTAATGGATGGGAATTTCAAATCCCTGATCAAGCTATTATAAATTTCAACTTTTCAGCTGCTCAAGTAGTCTACTCAAATAATAATTGGTTTGAACTATATGCAGAGGGACAGGCACGGATAGGTAACTTATATATTGATACCACACCTTTGTTAGGTTTTAGGCTCGGTAAATTTGCGTCCTTAAGCCAATCGAATGCATTTGGCAATGGACTAGTAGCACCATGGAAAGTCAAAGAGCTCTTTTTAAGAAGCTCCTTTTCAGCAACTGCCTCCTTATTTGATGGAACTGCCCAGGGAAATATTTTTAATAATGACTATGCTTATCGTATTGAAGATTTAAGTCATTTTCACACTTCAATGAGCCATGGTATATTTTACTCTGGTTATCGTTTTTCTGCCAGTTTTGATCATATTTTCACCTTCGGTAAGGTTAATAAACGCGCTAGGCATATTTACGGACGTTTTGTTTTCAATTATAGATTTTAAAAGAAAACACACCCATTAAAGGTGTGTTTTTTACAAACTAAACTAATATATAATTATAAAATTTATGAATTTTAACTACGATAGTGTTACTTCATATATTTCGGTTCTAGCATTATGCTACTACGCTTAACGGACTTACATCTTTGGGTTTGGATTTCAATTCAAACTGATTAGATGTGTTTTTGACTCCGCTTGCTTTTAAAGCTCTTTCTCCAGCAAAGAAGGCTTTGTGATCGTCTCCTAAGTCAGAACCAGCCATTCTTTGGTGTTTTACACACGAAACACCTTTTCTTATCTCTTGACGCTGTACTCCTTCAACATACGCCAACATGCCGTCTTTTCCAAAATAGCCTTCTGACAAGTCATTCATATGAAGTGCAGTAGTGTGATAGGTTGGCAAGGTAATAAGATGGTGGAAGATACTAGCTTCCTTAGCTCCATCTAACTGGAAGGTTCTGATTTTCTCATCAGCACGTAAACTCAATTCAGTGTTATCATATTTCACGTCCATAAGATTGTCTTTATCATAGGCCGACACATCTTCACCATTTAACACCATCTCTTCATAAGCTTGGTTACGGAAATTTAAGGTCCAATTGAATGAGGGTGAATTGTTGTAAACCAACCTGGCAGTTGGTACTACCTCCTTAACCCTGTTAATCATATGGGCTATTTGTTTGAGATTGGGCGTTGGTGTTTCTATCCATAACAAATCTGCACCATGTTGCAAACTTGTAATACAATCTAGTACCACCCTGTCGATATTTGAGCCTTCTTTAAATTTATAAAGGCCATTTGGTAAACGTTTTGGTCGCATTAATTTACCATTGCGTTTTAACAAAACATCATCTTCCTTAGCTTCATTTATTGAGATTTCCTCGGCATCCACAAATGCCAAATATTGAGAAGCCAAATCACCTGATTCCTGACTAACAGGTAACTTCTGAGTAAGTCCGGCACCCTCGGAGTCCGTTCTTGCCACTATAATACCATCTTCAACACCTAATTCTAAAAAGGCGTAACGAACTGAGTTGAGTTTAGCAATAAAATCTTCGTGAGGTACAGTTACCTTACCATCTTGATGTCCGCATTGCTTAGCATCTGACACCTGATTTTCAATTTGAATAGCACATGCCCCTGCTTGTATCATCTTTTTAGCCAACAAATACGTTGCCTCTTCATTACCGAAACCAGCATCGATATCAGCAATAATAGGTACTATGTGCGTTTGGAAATTATCAATTTGGTCTTTTACGTCTTCCCCATTCTCTAAACGTCTAAACAAATCGTTGAGTTCAATAGCATCAGCTTGTCTTAAGAAATCATATATTTCTTCTATAAGGGCAGGTACAGCCGTTTTTTCATGCATGGATTGGTCTGGTAAGGGTCCAAATTCCGAACGCAATGCTGCAACCATCCAACCAGAAAGGTATAGATAACGCTTGTTAGTGGTTTTGTGATGCTTTTTTACCGCAATCATTTTTTGCTGAGCCACAAATCCATGCCAGCATCCTAGAGATTGGGTGTAATTTGATGCATCTGCATCATACTCTGCCATATCCTTGCGCATGATGGCAGCAGTATATTTAGCAATATCTAGTCCTGTTTTGAATTTGTTCTGAAAAGCCATTCTAGCGGCACTTTCTGGTTGTATGGCATTCCATGTATTACCATACTTTTTCTTGAGGTCCTTTACAGTTTCCAAAGCCGAGCTGTAGTTGTTTAGTTGTAAATTTTTCATAATTTTGATTTGTATTATTGATTTAATATTAGTCCCGCGATATGTTGCCGCATAAGCGGGATTATTTTTTACAATTGCCTGTAAGCCGATATGGTCAAGAATTCTTCAAACTCATCTTGAGTTACTAAACGCTTAAATAATTCAATAGACTGTGGGAATTTGGTAGCTTCAATTTTATCCTCTCCCACTTCGGTAATTATCTTTTCAACCTCATCGGAAAATAAGCTATCAAAAAGTACACGGTTAAATTGACGACCATCTTCTAGGAATACCTCATTTTTTAGCCACTGCCAAACTTGGGTTCTAGAAATCTCAGCGGTAGCAGCATCCTCCATTAAATGGTATAGAGCCACGGCACCGTAGCCTCTTAACCAAGCCTCCATATACAATATACCTACATTAATGTTTTTTCTAATACCTGCTTCTGTGATTGTTCCTACGGGCAATTCCACCAAATCTGGCTCTGTTACCTCAACGTCTTCACGCTTCTTAAAAATTTGATTTGGCGTAGGCATGTACTTGTCAAATTCTTTCATGGCAACTTCAACTAAAGCTGGATGTGCAACCCAAGTCCCATCGTGCCCATTTTTGGCTTCACGCTCTTTATCCAATCGCACCTTCTCAAGAGCCTCTGCATTAGCCTTTGGATTGTTTTTTATCGGAATTTGCGCTGCCATACCACCCATGGCATGTATACCTCGCTTATGGCAAACTTTTATAACCAAATTAGAGTAAGCCGCCATAAATGGTGTGGTCATGGTTACTTGGTCCCTGTTGGGAACAACAAAATCCTTATGATTTCTGAATTTTTTAATGTACGAGAAAATGTAATCCCAACGTCCACAGTTAAGCCCAACGATATGGTCCTTTAGTTCGTAAATAAATTCGTTTAGTTGAAAACTTGCAGTAATCGTCTCTATAAGTAATGTAGCCTTAAACGTTCCTTGCGGTACACCTAAATAAGCCTGGGCAAATTCAAAGACTGTATTCCACCAACGTGCCTCAAGATAGTGTTCTAGCTTCGGAAGGTAGAAATAAGGCGCAGTCCCTCGTTCTACCAAGACTTTTGTATTGTGAAACACATATAGTCCAAAATCGAACAAACTGCCAGACACCTCTTGGCCGTCAATTAAAACATGTCTTTCGTTAAGGTGCAATCCTCTAGGTCTTACCAGAAGCACAGCAGTTTCTTTATTTAATTTATAGTGCTTGCCCCTTTTCTTATCAATGAGCTCTATAGTTTTATTATTAGCATCGAGCAAGTTTTGCTGACCTTCAAGAGTATTGGTCCAACTTGGGGCATTACTATCCTCAAAATCCGCCATAAATGTTTTTGCCCCAGAGTTTAAAGCATTGATTACCATTTTGCGATCAACGGGTCCGGTAATCTCAACGCGTCTATCTAACAAATCTTCTGGGATTGCCTCAACTTGCCACTCGCCTTCTCTTATGGCTTTGGTTTCTTCGAGAAATGATGGAAAATTTCCTTGGTCGAAAAAAGTCTGGTTTGTCTTTCTTTTTTCTAATAATATCAAACGTTGTTCGTCAAATTTCTTGTGAAGCTGTTTAATAAACTCAAGTGCATCCTCAGTTAATATATTCGGGTAAAAATTCTCAACCTCATCTGTAAAGGTCAACTGGTCTGGTGTGGCAATAATGTAATCCATAATTAATTGATTTATCGATACAATGTTACAATCAATTTTTGAAAAAAACAAGCGAACGTTCGCTATTTTTAATTATTCGCTGTTTACTTTTATTCGCAAATAGTGTTATATTTGTTACTATGGAACAGGATTATATTAAATTAATATTTGGACTAAAACTAAAGCAAATCCGCACTGAACGGGGACTTTCACTATATGGCCTTTCAAAATTATCAGGGCTCTCCAAGTCCTATTTGAATGAAATTGAAAAAGGAAAAAAATATCCTAAACCTGATAAGATTGTCTTACTTTCAGAACACTTAGATATTCCATACGATGACTTGGTCTCCTTAAAGTTAGATAAAAACCTAGCTCCTATCGGAGAAATTTTACAGTCTAAATTATTGAAGGAAATTCCACTAGAGTTATTTGGTATTAAAGAAAACACGCTCATCGATCTCATATCTAATGCACCCCAAAAAATTACAGCATTTATAAGTACGATTATTGAAATTGCCAAAAACTATAATTTTAGTAAGGAAAGTTTTTATTTGGCGTCAGTCCGCTCTTTCCAGGAGGCGAACAACAACTTTTTTGAAGATTTAGAGCAGGCCGTGTTGAGCTGCGCAAAGACCTACCAGATTGACCTTGCTAAAAAAATAAATACTGAGGAATTAGAGGATATTTTAGTAGAAGAATTCCATTACACAATCAACAACGACGAGTTGGAAGCTCATAGTGAGTTAGATAATTTGCGTTCAATTTTTATCCCTAAATCCAAAACCCTACTCATTACCAAGAGTATCGATGATGCCCAACGCGCTTTTATTTATGCCAAGGAATTAGGTTATAACTATTTAAACATCAAAGACCGTCCGTATACCTTTTCTTGGATTGCCTTTGACCAATTTGATGAAGTGCTTAATAACTTCTATGCCTCATACTTTGCTGGTGCGCTAATAATACCGAGACAAAGCCTCGTAAGGCAGATAAAGGCACTGTTTGCCAAGAAGAAATTTAAGTCTAAAGATTTTCTGTCGTTACTAGCCTATCACAATGCTTCGCCTGAATCTGTATACCAACGATTGACCAACATCCTCCCAAAAGATTTTAATCTTAAAAATTTGTTCTTTTTGAGGTTCTCTCATAAAAAAGGAACTGCAGACTATATTCTGAACAAGGAATTACACCTGGCCAAACATCAATCACCAAGAGCTAGGGAGAACAACGAACATTATTGCCGCAGATGGGCATCCTTAAAAGTATTGGACGCGATGGGAGAATCTGGATCTGAACATGAGTTCGAAATTCAAATTTCAAATTACCCTCAGGAAAGTAAACAATATTTGATATTGGCCTCAGCCACAGCAGACCCCTTTAAAGCCGATCGATTTAGAAGCATATCCATTGGCATTGAATTAAACTCCCAACTGCGTCGTAAGGTCAATTTCCTAGAGGATGAAAGCCTAAAAACTGTAGATGTTGGTGTAACTTGTGAACGCTGCTCCATTTTAGATTGTGACGTAAGACAAGCACATCCAACAATCTTAAGAGCCGAGCAGAAAGAACTTAAAACCGCTAAGGTAGTTTCCGAAGTACAGGAAAAGTACAGTAAATAACTAGAACAAATCCAAAATGTTCTGAATTTGAATATCTTTAAAATCTGATATCACCAAATCAGCCATAGCGTAATCCTGACCATGGGAGTGAGGACTTTTAAAACCCACACAAAAGATTTCGGCTGCTTTTGCGGCAGTTATACCGTTCGTAGAATCTTCAATGACCATACATTCAGATTTTTTAAAACCTGTGTGTTCTGCCGCCTTAATAAAAATTTCAGGATGTGGTTTAGACCGTTTTAAATCGGCACCGCTAAATTTACCACTGAAAAATGGATTTAATTCAAATCGCTCAAAAATGCGATTGATGTTAGGCATGGATGCCGATGATGCCACA
The DNA here is from genome assembly GCF_002266855.1 of Winogradskyella aurantia. Lineage (GTDB taxonomy): Bacteria > Bacteroidota > Bacteroidia > Flavobacteriales > Flavobacteriaceae > Winogradskyella > Winogradskyella aurantia. Next base: position 345,103 of record NZ_NGJN01000004.1, read on the forward strand.
ACTAAGGTTAGTCCATTATTGTAATAATCCTTAATCAAATCTAGAACACCGTCCATCAATGCTAAATCGGCATCATTATCAAATAAATATTTAAAGTGTTGACGCTTAATATTTACAAGATACTCTGGTGTATGCCGTAATTCAAAATGGGCAACCAGGCGCCGACAAATATTTAATGTAGATTGGCCTGTAAAAGAATCATAGAGCTCTTCACTAACGTCAATATTTACGTCCTTGAACATATTATTATACGCTTTGAAATGCAATGGTTCCGTATCAACGATAACACCATCCATATCAAATAAAACAGCTTTAAGCATTGTAATAAATTTTGAGCGAAGATACTAAACCCATTGTACCAAGGCAGAAGATTATTGGCATAAAAAATCCGAATTCCAAAATGGATCTAAACATTTTTGAAATTCGGATTAGTAAGATAGGTTATGTTGTTACTTCACATTATCCATTATTTCCTGAACGACTTCCGGATTCAATAATGTGCTGGTATCACCGAGATTTTCTGTTTCACCTGATGCAATTTTTCTCAAAATACGACGCATAATCTTTCCTGATCGTGTTTTTGGAAGCCCTGAAGTAAATTGGATTTTATCCAACTTCGCTATGGGACCGATACGGTCGGTTATCAACTGATTTATTTCCTTTCTCACATTATCGTGCTGACGCGTTTCTCCTACATCTTTTAAAGTGATATAACCATATAAGGCGTTGCCTTTAATATCATGCGGAAAACCTACAATGGCAGACTCTGCCACCGCATTATGCTCATTAATAGCGTCCTCGATAGGTGCTGTGCCTAAATTATGGCCAGAGACAATAATAACATCATCGACCCTACCAGTGATTCTATAATAACCAACCTCATCGCGTAAAGCACCATCACCAGTAAAGTACATATTTTCAAACGCAGAAAAATAAGTGTCTTTGTACCGCTGATGATTACCCCAAATCGTTCTAGCCATAGATGGCCAAGGAAACTTAATACACAAACGGCCATCGACTTGGTTGCCCTTAATTTCCTGACCATTTTCATCCATTAATGCAGGTTGAATACCAATAAATGGCAATGTGGCATAAGTGGGTTTTGTCGGTGTTGAAAAAGGAATTGGGGTAATCATTATTCCTCCTGTTTCTGTTTGCCACCAAGTATCTACAATAGGACTTTTCTTTTTTCCAATATTGTCATTATACCAGTGCCAAGCTTCTTCATTTATTGGTTCGCCTACAGAACCTAGCACTTTTAAAGACGATAAATCATACTTTTCAACGAGTTCTGACCCATGTTTTGCCAAAGCTCTAATAGCAGTTGGTGCGGTATAGAACTGATTCACTTTGTGTTTTTCAACGATTTCCCAAAATCTGCCAAAATCAGGATAACTAGGCACACCTTCAAACATCAACGTTGTAGCACCGTTAGCCAAAGGCCCATAAACTATATAGCTGTGACCGGTTATCCAACCAATATCAGCAGTACACCAATACACGTCATCCTCTCTATATTGAAATACATTTTTGAAGGTATAGGCCGTGTACACCATATAACCTGCCGTGGTATGCAACATGCCTTTTGGCATACCTGTTGATCCAGAGGTATACAATATAAACAACGGGTCTTCAGCATCCATTACAATAGCTGTGTAATCTTGATAGGCATCATCCAAGAGTGGTTGAAGCCAAAAATCGCGGCCCGCTTTCATGTTAATATCTGAATTAACCCGATTTGCTACCAAAACAGACTCTACATTTGGACAATCCTCCAAGGCCTCATCGACTATACCTTTGAGGTCTATAATTTTTTCTCCACGATAAGAGCCGTCTGAGGTAATGACCATTTTAGCGTCACAGTCATTAATCCTTGTGGACAAAGCATTTGATGAAAAGCCTGCAAAAACGACGGAATGAATAGCGCCAATTCTCGCACAAGCCAATACGGCTATGGCCAATTCAGGAATCATAGGTAAATAAATACAAACACGATCACCTTTTTTTATGCCTTTATCATACAGTACATTAGCAAATTTACAAACGCGCTCATGCAATTGTTTATAGGTAATATGCTCCGCTGGTTCGTTGGGGTCATTGGGCTCGAACAAAATAGCTGTTTTATTACCTCTCGTATGAAGATGCCTATCAAGACAGTTTTCTGTAATATTCAATTTAGCTCCATCAAACCATTTGATTTCGGGTTTTTTAAAGTCCCAACTCAGGACGTCATTCCATTTTTTGCGCCAAACAAAATGCTCTTCTGCTATTTCCTCCCAGAAGGATTCTGGATTACTCACCGACTTTCGGTACACTTGAAAGTACTCCTCAAAGTGCTTTATATGATAATTACTCATGTTTTGTTATATTTTTATGTATTCCTATTTGACTTTTTTTATAGACAGTTTCAATTTCCTCAATTATAGCAATGTCGTCAATGGTAGACGGCACATTATACTCCAAATCATCAGAGATATTACGTAGTAATTTACGTAAAATTTTACCAGATCTGGTTTTTGGCAATCGTTTTACGACGAGCACATCCTTTAGAGAGGCTACAGCTCCTATTTCATGCCTCACCTCTTTAATAATATCTCTTGTAATTGCAGTTTCATCAAGGCCATTCTCTGATTTTAGCACCACTAACCCTAATGGTTTTTGACCTTTTAAATCACAATGTACCCCAAATACAGCACATTCAGCAACAGCAGAATGACTGGCTACCACCTCTTCCATTTCGGCTGTTGACAAACGATGCCCCGCTACATTAATAATATCATCCACACGGCCAGTGATAAATACATAGTTGTCTTCATCCTTAAAGCCACCATCACCAGAAAAATAATACCCTGGAAAACGCTGTAAATAGCCAGCTTTAAAACGTTCAGGATTACCCCAAAGATTAAGTAATGTTCCTGGAGGCAAAGGTAATTTAACGGTCACAAAGCCTTCAACGCCAGAAGTCACTTCTTTACCATTTTCATTTAAAACCTGAATATCGTAACCACAAACAGGTAAGCCAGCAGATCCTGGTTTTACGGGCATTTTCTCAACACCAACCATATTTGCCAACATAGGCCAGCCACTCTCAGTTTGCCACCAATGATCAATTACAGGAACTTTTAAATGTTGTTCTGTCCAGCGCAATGTTGATACGTCACATCGCTCTCCTGCCAAAAATTGATACTTTAAGGAAGACAGGTCATATTTGGTGATGAAATCTCCGTCCGGGTCCTCTTTCTTAATAGCCCTAATAGCCGTTGGTGCCGTAAACATAACCTTCACCTTATGTTCACTGATAACACGCCAAAAAGTTGATGCATCTGGGGTTTTAATAGGTTTTCCCTCAAACAGTATGGTTGTATTTCTATTTAATAAAGGTCCGTAAACAATATAGCTATGGCCTACGACCCAGCCTACGTCACTTGCCGCCCAATACACATCTCCCTCTTCAACACCATAAACATGTTTCATTGAAAACTTAAGTGCTGTGGCATATCCACCAGAATCCCGGATAATTCCCTTTGGTTTTCCTGTGGTCCCGGAAGTGTATAAAATATATAAGGGGTGATTGGATTCAACCGGTATTGGCTCAACACTAACGGATTTAGCCACCAAGTCCGAATAATCAATATCGTATGATTTTTGCGGCATTTCCAGACCCAAGTTTCTGTCAAAAACAATGACATGTCGTGGCTTGTGTTCTGCTAAATTAATGGCATCATCTACAAATGGCTTGTAAGGTATTATTCTATCAATTTCAATACCGTTTGATGCAGTAATGACAGCTTTTGGCTTACAATCGTCAATTCTAATGGCCAACTCATGAGGCGCAAAACCACCAAATACCACCGAATGAATGATTCCCAATCTTGCACATGCCAACATAGAATACAATGCCTGAGGTATCATGGGCATATAGATAATTATCGTATCGCCTTTTGTAAGTCCTAAAGCAAGAAGACCACCTGCTAGCTTTGACACCTCGTCGTGTAATTTATAAAAGGAAATATGCTCTTTGGTTTTTGTAACTGGTGAGTCATAAATTATTGCGTCTTGACTTCCAAAACCATCTTCAATATGCTTGTCGATGCATAGGTAACTCATGTTCAACTTTCCGTCTACAAACCATTGTGGGTAGTTAAAATCATCTACCCCCAATATTTTTTTAGGGGCCTTATACCAAGAGAGCTGTTTAGCCTGTTTCTCCCAAAATTGGGAAGGATTAGAAATACTTTCAATATGTAGTTCTTGATAGTTCATGGTTTTTGTGTTTTAGAATTAAACACACCGAACCAATTAGGGTTTAAAAACTTGAGTTTAATTAATACCCAAATAATAATCACAAAACAAAGACCCATGACCAAAGATTCGATAGGCCCTGTGGCTATTTCACTTTCTAATTTAAAACGGAAATATAAGGTAATAACAACGTAAGCGCTGATAAGAACATCAGACGTTATTCCATTTAATTGCAGTCGTTTCATTTTTAATACACTTTAATTAGACATTGTTTGTTTGCACACAAAACCAACGACTACTAAAGTTAAAATTAAGAGCTTATTAACTCGTTAATTTCTGAAACTATTTTTTTTACTGAAAACGGCTTGGTTAAGTATCTATCGGCTCCTAGTTTTAGGCCTTTTTCAATATCAGAATCCTTATTTTTAGCAGTCAAGAACACCACTTTGGTGTTTCTTAACTTATTGTTTTCTTTAATCAACTTAAGTGTTTGATAACCATCTACTTTCGGCATCATAATATCTAACATAACGACATCCGGAATAACTGATTCCAAAATCTCCAAAGCCTCGCTTCCATCACGCGCGATATACACTTCAAAATTGTGTTTTTTAAAGGTATACTCCAACGTCATTACTATATTTGGCTCGTCATCGACGATAACAATTTTCTTCATTAGTCAAACACGTTAACAATTTACTCAAAAGGTAGCTGAAAACCAAAGGTAACACCACTTTTTTGATTGTTTTTTACCCATATGTTTCCATCGTGGTTTTCTATAATGGTTTTTGATATCGCTAGACCGAGTCCGCTACCCTGAGGCTTAATGATATTTTGATTTTTTGATTGATAAAATTTATCGAAAACAAAAGGTAAATCCTGTTCTGGAATGCCTTTTCCATTATCCTTTATAATTACTTCCAATAGACCTTTGTCATATTTGTAATCAACAATAATTTTTCCGGTTTTTGGTTGACAAAATTTGAGTGCATTAGAAATTAGATTAGTTAGCACCTGCATAATGCGGTCTTCGTCATATTTAGCATGAAAATCACTAGTATTGGAGTGAATAATTTCAATATCCTTTCTATCGGCCAAATAAGACATGCTAAAAATAGCCTTTTCTAAGGTTTCCCTTATGTTGTGCTTTTTTAAGTTCAATTGGGCCCTTCCTTTTGAAAGTTTTTCAAAGTCAAGTATATTATGAATTAATCGTGATAAACGGTCACTGTCTTGAAGCATATTCTTAAGGAATTGCTCGCGTATTTCCGTGGGCATGTCATCAGACTCGTCCATTAAAAGTTCTGTAGCTGCCCTAATTCCTGTTATAGGTGTTTTTAATTCATGAGCTACAGAATCTAAAAATTCATCCTTTTGCTTATCCTTCTCAATTAATTCCTCATTTGCCTCTTTGAGCTTAGAGGTAAGTTGAGTGAGTTCTTTAGATTTATCTCTTAACAACTTATTACTTGCAATGGTTTCCTTAGATTCTTCTAATATCTTAAGTACCTCAACCAGACTCACCTCCTCTTCCTTTACAACACTTGCAATTAAAATTTTTGCAGAAGCACTACCAATACTTCCTGTCAATAATTTTTCTGAAAAATTAATCAGTCTTGCATCGGCCATTTGTGTATCTGGTGCAAGATTATACTTTCTAAAAAAAAGACTCAATGCGCGATCCGTACGCCGCTCACCTAAGAACTTGTTTAATACTTTTTTTATTTCTGCAACATAAGCTTCACCTTTCCATACCAAAGCACTATCCTGTAAATCCGAATAATTATTTGAATCTATAAACATTTCCGCATAGTTACGCTCCCTATAATTGCCTTTGTACAATAAGGAAAATACCAGATAGCACATTACATTAACAATAATACTCCAAAAGAAAGCATGGGTTGGAGGGCTTAAAAAGTCAATACCAAACAAGGCATGAGGTCTCAACGCTGAAATACTTGCTAGTCCATAGTCAGTGAAATGACTAGAGCCTGTAAACGCTTGAATTGAAAACGGAAGTATTAATGTATAAGTAACTACTGCAAACCCCATAATTATTCCAATTATAGCCCCTCTTGAAGAGCCACGGTTCCAAAACAAACCAACAAAAAAAGCTGGTGCCAATTGTGCAATGATTACAAAGGCAATAAGCCCAATGGAATATAATGACAACTCATAAGAAAAGTTTACGTAAAACACATAGGCCACTATAATTATCAAAAAAATAGAAACACGTCTCATGTTTTTGATAAACTTATTATTGCGTTCTGGATGGCTCTCTAAAAACCTATCCAAAAATCCGTAAGGTATTATTAAGTTATTGCTTACCATGGTAGATAAGGCCAAGGTAGACACGACAACCATTGAAATCACCGCAGATAAGCCACCAAGAAAAACCAAGACAGATAAGAAGGTATTTCCATTTTGAAGAGGCAACAATAAGGCGTAATATTCAGCTTGGTCTAAATTCCCAATACTCAGGTTACCTCCCCAAGCTACAAAGATGACAAAGACATTAAATAGAAGCAGGTATAAGGGAAACATCCAAATTGCATTTTTTAAATGTCTTTCCCTGATATTTTCAACTACAGAAACCTGAAACTGCCTTGGCAATAAAAAGATAGCGAAGAAAGATAACAAAATGGTATATAGCCAAATAAATCCATTTTCAAATCCATTAACACTAGTTAATTCCTTAAAATTCGATGCTTGAGACATTTTAGAGTAGATATCCTCAGTTCCATTGAATAAGAAGTAGGTTACGTAAATACCAACACATAAGAAAAAGATCAGTTTAAGAATAGATTCAAAGGCTATAGACACAACAATACCTTTATGCTTTTCTGAAGCATCAGTTGTTTGTGTTCCAAAAAAAGCAGCAAAAAGAGCGAGTAGAACAGCTATGTAAAATGTAGAATCATCGTAAACCGAAGTTGACACATAACTCGTGTCATCAGATAAGATTTGAAAAGTTTCCGACACTGCCTTTAACTGCAAAGAAATATAAGGCACTATACCCAATAGACAAACTAAAGTAACCAGAGCACCTAGAAATCGATTATTGCCATAGCGCAAACTCAAAAAATCTGCTATAGAACTGATTTTGTGTTGTTTTGAAATCCGTATGACTTTACGTAGCAAAACAATCCAAAGTGGAGCGGCTATAACTGGGCCTAAATAAATGGGCAGAAAATTAATTCCTGAGTTTGCCGCTATACCAATACTTCCATAATAGGTCCATGCCGTGCAATAAACCGCTAACGATAAAGTATAGACGACTGAATTATTAACCCATTTACTCTTTGCATTTTTTTCAGCAAAAAACGCAATACCAAAAAGGCTTGCCAAATAGGCTATTATAATCAGGAATAAACCGTAATTACTCATAATGCCTTCTTAAAACTATATAAGAGATTATAATCGTTATTAACCAGACAAAGAATATGGAAAAATATAGGATAGGAATTCCAAATATTGCCCCATCTATATCAAAAATGAACAGGAACGGAATATTGAGTACAATAAATGCTGCAATACCGCTGATAATCAATTTTTGTTCGTGTCGTTTCTTCATTTTTCTAAAAATACAAAAAACAGTGCTGCTAAAATGCAGCACTGCTCTTTTCTAACTAAAACAGATCAAGATTCCTTAAAGATGAACATTGATTTTAATTTTGTTGAGTTTAGTGATCATGTGCTTCGCCTGCTCCTGACGGAATTCTTATATGTTCTACAATTTCCTGAACATGTTGGGGCGGTGGTGGGGTTAATCTAGAAACCACAACAGATACAACAACATTAACCAACATAGCCACAGTTCCAAAACCCTCTGGAGATGTGCCAAACCACCATTCACTGGCAGGCCGTGGATCCATGACACCAATTAATCCAGTTTTATATCTTATCATATAAAACAACATTAGGGTTATTCCTACTATCATACCAGCTACTGCACCTTCTTTATTCATTCTTTTATCAAAAATACCAAGTATAATCGCAGGGAAAAACGATGCTGCAGCTAAACCAAAGGCCAATGCCACAACGGCAGCTACAAAACCTGGTGGATTTATACCAAAGTAGCCAGCGATAACAACCGCCACAAAAATAGATGCTCTTGCCGCCCGTAACTCTCCTTTATCAGAGATATTTGGTCTTAATTGTTTTTTTATTAAATCATGAGAAACCGAAGTAGAGATAACCAACAATAAACCTGCCGCAGTAGATAAGGCTGCAGCAATACCACCAGCGGCAACAAGGGCAATTACCCAATTGGGTAAATTTGCTATCTCAGGATTAGCTAAAACCATGATATCTCGATCTACGTATAATTCATTTGTCGTGTTATTGGCATTTGATATAAGCCGTTCACCATTAACACCTCTAGCATCGGTATAAATAGGCTTTTTCCCTTCTATAGCACTTCCAGCAACGTATTGGATTTTACCATCTTTATTTTTATCATCCCAAGCTATAAGCCCTGTATTCTCCCAATTTTTGAACCATTGCGGGACTTCTGTGTAAGAAGTATTGCTTACTGTTTCTATTAAATTAGTTCTAGAAAAAACGGCTATTGCTGGTGCTGTAGTGTAGAGAATAGCTATGAGTAAAAGCGCATAACCCGCAGATTTACGGGCATCTTTAACCTTGGGAACGGTGAAAAAGCGGACTATGACATGTGGGAGTCCTGCCGTTCCTACCATCAAGGCTAAGGTAATAGCAAAAACATCCCATGTTGATTTGGTTCCGCTGGTATATTCATTGAATCCCAGTTGGGTATGAAGGGCATCTAATTTATCTAACAAAAAAGTACCTCCTTCAACCTTACTTCCCATCCCGATTTGGGGTATGATATTACCCGTCATTTGAATTGAAATAAAAATAGCAGGCACCATAAAAGCAAAAATCAAAACACAATATTGTGCTACTTGTGTGTACGTAATGCCTTTCATACCCCCTAAAAAGGCAAAAATCAGAACCACCGTCATACCAATCAAAACACCATAGTTAATATCTACTTGAAGAAATTGAGAAAACACGATACCAACTCCTCTCATTTGGCCTGCAACGTAGGTAAACGAGACTATCAAAGCACAAATTATAGCTACGGTTCTTGCCGTATTCGAATAATATCGATCCCCTATAAAATCCGGAACCGTAAATTTTCCAAATTTTCTTAGATACGGCGCTAGCAATAAGGCTAGCAGCACATAACCACCTGTCCAACCCATCAAAAAAACCGAACCATCATATCCCATGAAAGAGATAAGACCCGCCATTGAAATAAATGAGGCAGCGCTCATCCAATCTGCCGCTGTTGCCATACCATTGGCAAGAGGCGAAACACCACCACCAGCAACATAAAATTCTTTAGTAGAGCCTGCTCTGGCCCAAATTGCTATTCCGAAATAGAGGGCAAACGATAGCCCAACTAATATCCATGTCCATAATTGTACACTCATAATTTAATTTTTTAGTTGATTGTGATTAGACTATTCGTCAAAACCGTATTTTTTATCTAGTTTATTCATTAGGCGAACGTAAACGAAAATTAAAATCACGAATACGTATATTGAACCCTGCTGGGCAAACCAAAAACCTAGTTTGAAACCACCAAGTTTGAATTCATTTAGGGCATCTTTAAAAAGAATTCCACAGCCATAGGATACTATGAACCAAATAGCTAGTAGTATGGAAAGGTATTTTACATTTTCTTTCCAATATGCTGTTGCATGTTTTTGTTTTTCTGACATAATTTTTGGGTTTATAAGTAAATCATTGCTTGAAGGGTTATGCTGCCGATAGCATCAAAACTACCGTATTTGGTGTTTTGGTATTCCAAGGTCAACTTAGAATGATGACCACTGAAATACGCATTAGCGCCTAAACCAAATTGATTGGCATTATCATCAATGGCATCTATACTGCGATTGGTATAATGTAAATAAGGTTGAAATTTGGTCGATTTTGAACCAGGAATAACATAGCCCAAATGGGCATGTAGCATCTTACCGGTCTCATAAGTCTGACCAAGGGTAAAGTTTTCGCCATAGTCGTTAAATTGCGCTAATGCATAGGCCGTTATAGCCGCTCCATTTGAGCCAATTGGCGCATCATAAAAGGCATCTACTGCAAAAATTGAGACATCCTCTCCCTGTAGTTCAGCATTATTATCCAAGGAAACCGAACCTTTTGGGTGCAAGAAAAAACCCGCACCGACATTAAAGACTTTCTTGCTACCCAAATATGAACCGACTTTGTACGGCAAAAAGTTAGATTCTTGATCTAAGAAATTGTAATCAAGGTAACCAGCGTAAGCCCTACCCGCCTCCTTAGAGCCTAATAGTCGTCTACCTGAATAAATAGCAGCCCCGTTGGTTGGTGTAGCATTCACTTGTAAATTATCTGTTAAGGCATCATTTATAGCCAACCGATACTGCAATTTACCAAACTTACCCTTAAGGTATATACCCATATGACGTGCAAATTGATCTGATAGACCTATGGTTGCCCATGCTTGGCGCGTATTATCTAAGGTCATCATATTTAATGTACTTTGATTATTAGCGCGTGAAATTCCATTCCAGTAATGCAAACCCCCACCTATAGCATGATCATTAGTTAACTGATACTCCCCCCAAACATCATGGAAGAACAATTGAGAATTTTCACCAGTACCGATTGCAGACATATTATCCGCATTTAAACTGTTTAATCCGAAATGTGTAAGGATTAAGAACTTCTTATTAAGCTGAGCGTACATCAATACACGTGCACGTCTTATACTAAAGTCTAGGTCGCTCTGCTCATTGCCATTACCATCAAGAGGTCTATCTGGATTGTGTTGCGCCCAAAATTGCGCCCAAGAGATAATTCGAAAGTATTTAGTCCCCTCCTCGTTTAATTTTACCTTCATGCCGCCATTATAATCTGGTGCACCTTGGGCAAAGAACAACTGAAAAGAAAAAAAACACACTATCAATAGCAGACTTGTTTTTTTCATAAATTTAGAGATTTAGTTAGTTAAACATTGGTTTTGTGTGCCCTACTAAACTCTAAAAAAGAAACCCTTAAAAAAAAGTTAATATATATAATTGGTAATTAAATATATATTTAGTCCCTAAAACGCTCCCATTTTATAAGCATAAACTTGTCACCAAGTTCAGTGACAACAACTCCTGCACCTGAAAGATTGCGAGGTGTCGAAAAGAATTTTGAAAGTTCTAGAGCGTTGAGAATTTTATAGGTTGGGTGGTACTTTGAATTATATGGGCGTTTAATATTATACTTTTTCACCCAGTTCATAACACTCACATGGGAAATCCCAAGTATACGTTCAATCTCGCGATAGGTAAGACCCTCAAGATACAGCTGCAACGCTTTATTCACATAGTAATCATCAATTTTTTTGCCTAATTTATTTACCGTAAAATAATAGTTGCATCGCTTGCATTTATAGCGCTGCCTGTCATTGACAACACCACTCTTTACATAGTCATCCGAATTACAATTTGGACACAGATTTACCTTCATAATCTTGATGTATATTTATTTAGCATAAATATATCAATTTAGCACAAAAACTCCAAAATGAAGCATTTTGTTTTATCTCCGTATTGAACAGGTTGAACAAAATAGACCAGGACTAAGCCTTTTTTAATTGATTAAAATAAGTTTTAGTAGCTTTTAAAACCCTTGGCGCCAATACTATTGTTGCGGTCATTGTTGGAATAGCCATCAGGGCAAAAACACCATCAATAAGGTTTATCATCATATCGAGGGTTGTTGTTGCTCCTACGAGAATACTGATTATATAGATATAATTGTAATACTGTTTATTTTCAACACCAAAAAGAAAAGACATACACTTTGAACCGTAGTAGGAATAAGAAAACAAGGAACTCATGCTGAATACCGTAATACAAACCAGCAGACCATATTTTCCATAAAGCGGCATAACCTCTGAAAAAGCGGAAGCGGTTAAACTAACACCATTATAGTCAGTAGTTTTCCAAACACCTGTTACTAAAATAGCTAAGGCAGTCAATGTGCAGACTATCAATGTGTCTATAGCGGGACCTAGCATGGCTACCAATCCTTCCCTTACCGGCTCATCCGTTCGTGCTGCACCGTGCGCCATCGGTGCTGTACCAATTCCAGCTTCATTTGAAAAAGCACCTCGTTTCACACCGTGTAAAATGAGCGCCCCTAAAACACCTCCTAAGAACGTATCACCTTTAGGAAAATAATTAGCCTGAAAGGCATCTATTATAATAAGTCTGAAATAATATCCGAGCTCACCGGCATGATTAATTAAGATGATACCAACCAAAATAAAATAAAGTAATACCATAATCGGAACAAGTTTGGAGGCTACTTTACCGATTCTTGTGATACCACCCAAAATAACGACCGCAGTAATCGAAACCAAAACTAAGCCTATAATTAGATTAGTGAGAAAAGTCACTTCAAGGCCATTAGGTCTTAAAATTATATCATTTAATGCCTGAGTTAACTGGTTTACGTTAAAAACTGGCAGTGCCCCAATTAACCCACAAAAACTAAAAAAAATTGCCAAAGGTTTCCATTTTTCTCCTAATCCCACAACGATAAAATACATAGGGCCCCCTTGAATTTCTCCAGCGCTATCCTTGCCTCTATATAATATGGCCAAAGTGGATGTAAAAAACTTGGTATGCATTCCAATTATGGCACTTATCCACATCCAAAAAACCGCTCCTGGACCACCAATAGCAATTGCAACGGCCACACCTGCAATATTTCCCATACCAATAGTAGAGGATAACGCTGTTGATAACGCTTGAAAATGAGAAATCTGACCTGGGTCATTGGGGTCGTCATATTTTCCTTTGAGAATACTTAAGGCATGCCCTAAGTGCCTAAAGGGCAAGAATCTTGAACGAATCAACAAGTATAAACCGCCACCAATGAGAATTATAAGTAGAGGCAAACCCCAGGCTAATGAAGAAAATTCCCTTAAAAAACTATCAAGTTGTTGCACACCCTAAAAATAATTAAGTCAATCTAGTTTTAAGGGAATTTTCTCTTTTAATTGCTTTGCTTGTTTTGTCCATTCCAATCAACATAATTTAATGATTGTGATTCAATCAAATCACATGCTCAACATAAAAACTAAAACACTTGAGGTAAAGAGGAAAAATAGATTACTCCTGTTGCGCTGCTGATTTTCGATATTATTTCATCAAATAAATTAGGAATAAATTTAAATATTAACTTTGCCCAAAATCAACCCTATTGGTCGCAAAACGACTTTATTTTATAGATGCCGTTAGAGCTTTTGCCATCTTAATGATGCTCCAAGGTCATTTTATAGATACTCTTCTAGAGCCTTCGTATAGGGTCGATAACACGACATTTAAGGTTTGGGAATATTTTAGAGGAATTACTGCTCCTACATTTTTCACTATTTCAGGTCTCATTTTTTCTTATTTATTAGTATTAGCCAAGAAAAAAGGGAACGCAAGCAAACGAATGAGAAAAGGCGTTTTTAGAGGACTAATGTTAATAGGCATCGGTTATGCCTTAAGAATTCCTTTTTTTCTGTGGTTGACGGGTGAATTTGGAACATATTTCATGGTTGTTGATGTGTTACAGTGTATTGGCCTATCCTTAATTTTAATCGTTTTTATTTATAGGTTGACATGTAAAAAAACACTTGTTTTTTCAATACTTATGCTAGTTTTAGGCCTCGTTATTTTTATTACAGAACCCTTGTACAGAACCCTGGAAATAAAAAATATCCCTTTGTTCTTTTCTAACTATTTAAGTAAAGCTAACGGATCTATTTTTACAATTATTCCTTGGTTTGGATATATTTGCTTTGGTGCATTCACATCTACTCTATTTTATCGTTACCTAGAGCGCCGCCGTTTTAAGCTAGCCACTATTACAGGGTTTTTAATAGTTGGTTTTGGACTTGTTTTTATGTCATCCAGGTTATTTATGAAGCTCTACTACATGCTTGATCTACAGCTTTTTTATGACGTTGCCAATTATAATTATCTTTTTATACGCCTTGGAAATGTCCTTATAATTTTCGCCTTATTCTACCTCGTAGAGCAATATATTAAACAACCTTTGATATTAAAAATTGGGCAAAAGACCTTATCCATTTACGTCATACATTTTATTATTATATATGGTAGTTTTACAGGGTTTGGCCTGTACCAAATAATTGGTAAAACACTTTCACCATGGCAAGCCGTATTTGGTGCGATACTATTTTTAACTACGGTATGTTTTATTTCATTTTATTATGCCAAAACAAATGCCTTTTTATATTCAAACATCAGAAAACTCATTGATACTATAAAAAGCTGACCGGAACTGATGGTGCCAATTGTTTAGAAACAACAGTCAAAGAAACAAAGCGTCGTAAACTTTGGTTACACTTTTTAATTCCGTAATTTTCAGAAATATCTGAAATTGGTGAAGTGTATAGTTAATAATCTATATGTGATGGATAATAGTAATGATATAAATAAAGTAATTGATTCAATTTTGCCTTATTAAAAACCGGATGTAGATGGATTTACATTTGTTAGCTGACAATCTTACAAACCCAGCCCTATTATTCTTTTTTCTTGGAATACTTGCGGTCCAATTAAAAAGTGATTTAGAAATACCTTCCAATTCTTCTAAATTTATATCTCTTTACCTACTGCTATCTATTGGTTTTAAAGGTGGGCAAGAGTTATCGCACAGTGATCTTAATTTAGAGATTCTCTATTCGCTATTGTTTGGAATAATCTTGGCGCTTATTGTGCCTCTTTACACCTATTTTATACTTAGACGAAAATTTACAGTGGCTAATTCTGGAGCTATTGCGGCCTCCTACGGTTCTGTAAGTGCTGTGACCTTTGTTACCGCTATTTCATTCCTTGAATTGGAGAATATTTCATTTGGAGGTCATATGGTAGCAGTAATGGCCCTTATGGAAGCCCCTTCAATAATTATAGGCGTACTTCTTATTTCCATATTCGACAAGGATAATCCTGAGAAGATAAAAATTGGAAAGGTCATAAGGCATGCACTCACCAACGGCAGTGTACTGCTCATATTAGGTAGTTTGGTTGTTGGTTTCTTGGCAAGCGATGCCCAGGCAGAAGGTATTAAACCTTTTACAACAGATATTTTTAAAGGATTTTTATCCGTATTTCTGTTAGATATGGGTATAACTAGTGGTAAAAAGCTCTCTTCTTTCTTAAAGAACGGGTGGTTTGCTTTAATTTTTGCTATTGTAATACCAATAGTTAATGGAATTACCGTCGCTTTTATTAGTGCTTCATTTACAGATAGTGTTGGCAATCGGTTGTTATTTGCCATTTTAGCTGCAAGTGCTTCCTATATCGCTGTACCTGCCGCTATGCGCCTCGCAGCTCCTAAGGCCAACCCTAGTCTTTACTTGCCTATGGCTTTAGCTATTACCTTTCCTTTTAATATTACCTTAGGTATGCCTTTATATTTAGGGATTATTCAAGGGTTTTAGTTAAATCTCTTATAGTTTTAGAATAAACAAAACTTTGGTTTGGATAAATTAGAATACCGATAAACAATATATCAAATGGCTTCAATAATTAACAAGTTCTATACTGCCTTTTCTAATCTAGATGCGGGTGCCATGCTTTTGTGCTATCATGACAATGTGACCTTTGAAGACCCCGCCTTCGGGACTTTAAAAGGGAGTCGTGCTAAAGCCATGTGGCAAATGCTTTGTGAATCGCAAAAAGGCAAGGATTTTAGAATTGAGTTTTCTAAAATTATAGAGGATGAAACTACTGGCAAGGCGCATTGGGAAGCCTTTTATACGTTCAGCAAAACTGGGCGAAGGGTGCACAATAAAATTAATGCGGAATTTAGAATTAAAGAAGGTTTGATTATTGCACATAAAGACCAATTCAACTTATACAAGTGGTCTAAGCAGGCGTTAGGCTTAAAGGGTTTTTTATTAGGTCACACGCGCTACTTCAAAACAAAATTACAAGCACAAACCAATAAAATTTTAGATGATTATATCGAAAAAAAAAGTGACCCAAATTAATTTAGGTCACTTTTTATATGCAATGTTTCTTTTTAGGGACTTTAGGGTTTACTTTATGTTTCATTGCACTTATATAAAAGCAAATCTTATGCCAAATTATCCCTCCTGACAAGAATCCATACCATAAAATAAATGATTGAAAAAGCGACATTTAGTGTTTTGAGAATGTTTTTAAACCTATGGTTTAGGTAAAATAGTACAACTAACTATAGGCCTTTCTCTTGCCCTCTACACCTTTGAAAAAGTCTTGCATAAATTCAAAATCTGCTTTGATATCATCTGTGGGATAAAAGGGCTCTGAAACCTTATTCTGTTTATTCTTAAAATCTAAGGTGAACATGATAATTGGAACTTTAGCCGCCTTGGCAATGTAATAAAATCCGGTGCGCCACTCCTCAACTTTTTTTCGGGTACCTTCTGGTGCCAATGTCAATCTAAATTCATCCTCACCTTCAAAAAGCTTGGCAATCTGTTCTACCTTGTTCTGCCCTCCGGTTCTGTCAATAGGTCGACCACCAATAGCTCTGAAATAATACCCAAATGGCCATGTAAATAATTCTTTTTTACCTATGAAATTTGTTTTAACTCTTGTTATTTTCCTTAAGCAGAGACCGATGTAAAAATCATGCCAACTCGTGTGAGGTACGGCTATGATAACGGCTTTTTTTATTTTATCCTTTGAAAAATTAGCGTTGCCTACTATTTTCCAACCTAGAAGTTTAAAATAAATGAATTTTGCTAGCCAGCGCATATTACATCTTCTTGTAAAGATCTAAAAGCTTAGACCGCGTTATAATCGTTTTCCAATTTTTTCCAATGGCATTTTCCCATAACGGATCCAAACTCAGAGCTACATCAATCATAATATTGAATTGTTCATCCGAAAGGTCTTGACATATACCTTGTGGTAATTGAATTTGATGTTCCTGCTTCATCTCTTTGAACAGGGCAACTCCTTCCGGATAATAGTCCTCTAGATGGTTAAAAACAATGCAATTTCCAATCCCGTGTTTTACCCCTAACAGGTAACTCAAACCATAGCTGAGTGCATGGGCCACACCTACTTGAGAATAGGCTATACTCATCCCTCCATGCCAGGATGCCATCATTAATTTATCTTGTGACTCCTCTTTTGATAAATCATTTCCTAAAAAAACCTCTTTACACAGCTGAAAGGCCTTTTCTCCATAACTTTGGCTAAACGCATTTAAATAAGTGCCCGTTAAAGACTCAACACAATGTACGAAGCAATCCATCCCTGTGTAAAACCACTGATTTTTTGGGACATCTTTTGTCAATTCCGGATCTAATATAACCTGGTCAAATGGTGTGTAATCACTATTTATACCTAATTTACGCTCAGGACCTGTTAGAATAGTGGTTCTTGAAACTTCTGCTCCTGTTCCTGAAATCGTCGGTATTCCTACATGGTAAACAGCAGGATATTTTATTAAATCCCATCCTTGATAATCTTTAGACTCGCCTTTGTTAGTCAACATTAAGGAAACCGCCTTTGCAATATCCATAACAATGCCACCACCAATACCAATAATTCCTGAAGGGAGCTCGCTAAATTCTAATATAATGTCTTCAACATACTTATCAATTTGTGAAGTTTTTGGCTCTTCCTTAGTAGGTATGTATAAAATTTTATCCTTATAGGACAAGGTAATTCGAGATGTTAACCAATGGTTTCCCTTAAATACCTCATCAACATAAAAAATGAACGGCGCATTTCGTCCTTTGCGTTTTGCTGCGAGGATTTCATCTAATTGATCGAAGCTGCCTCGCCCAAATACCACTCTGGACACCATTGGATAATTTCTATATTTCATTTACTCAATTTCTTTATCAAAAATAAAATTTACTTTCCTCAATTCTGTTTGAAAAAGTTTAAAATTTCCCTTAAACTCTTAACGGTTTTATAATTAAGACCATTAGTAGCATTTCTTTCTACTTTTTCGTGCTGCCATGTTGTATGAAAGGGAACGTGGATAGCTTTTGCACCAATATTAATTAAGGGTAAAATATCAGATTTTAAGCTATTTCCAATCATTAAGAATTCCGTTGGATTAATGTCCAAATGGTTCAATAATTTCTGATAATTAGCTTCTTGCTTTTCGCTCAAGACCTCAATATGATGAAAGTATTGATTCAGACCAGACTTTTCCAGCTTTCGTTCTTGGTCCAGTAAATCGCCTTTGGTTGCCAAAATAAGCTTGTAGTCTTTAGATAAGGAGATTAGAACCTCTTCAACACCATCCAACAATTGCACCGGTTTGTCTATCATGTCCTTACCTATTCTCAGTATTTCAGAGATTATCTTGTTTGAAACTGTTCCATTTGAAAGTTCAATGGATAATTCCACCATTGAAAGAACAAAGCCTTTTATACCATAGCCATAAGTTGGTAGATTTTTGATTTCCATTCTAAAAAGCTCTTGGTCTATTTTGTTTGGTGTTTCAAAATGAGACAATAACATTCCTACTTTTTCCTCTGCCTCCCTAAAATAAGTCTCGTTCACCCATAAGGTATCATCGGCATCAAAACCTATAACTCTTATATTACTGTAATCTATTTCCAAAGACGTTTCGCTTTTTCTAAATCTTCTGGTGTGTCTATTTCAACCCCTTGAATCGTAGTTTCCACCATTTTAATGCGCTTACCATATTCCAGATATCGTATACATTCTATTTTCTCTGTAGCCTCGAGAAATTGCATGGGAAGGGTTGAAAAGTCTAACAAGGCTTGTTTCCTGAAAGCATATATGCCTTTATGCTTAAAATATCTTGCTCCAGCATCCTTATCTCTTGGGAATGGAATTGGACTTCTTGAAAAATAAAGGGCATAATTATTTTGGTCTACAATAACTTTTACGGTATTAGGGTCCTTGATTTCATTCCAATCCTTAATCTCAACCATTAGCGACGCTAAATCTATATTCTTTTGATAATCATCCTTGAATACCTCTAATACCTTAAACAGACTTTCACGTTCTGTAAATGGCTCATCTCCCTGTACATTAACTACAATATCGCAGTCCACATTTTCTACCGCTTCCGCTATTCTGTCGCTACCCGAGTGATGCTCTTTTTTACTTAAAAGAGCCTTACCCCCATTTTTTACAATTTCATCATAAATAATAGTGCTATCCGTTACCACATAAACTTCGCTAAATAAATCAGTAGCTACTGTAGCTTCGTATGTCCTCAGAATAACTGACTTTCCGCCAAGGTTTTTCATAAGTTTGCCTGGAAAGCGCGACGCACTATAGCGTGCAGGTATCATGGAGATAATCTTCATACTTTGACTTTAGTCATTAACAAAAATACAGTTTTATTAAGGTTTGCTCTTATTTGGTTTGAACTTTTTGTAGAATCTAAATACGATATAAAAAATGACCATAACCAATATAAAGGCAAGAACAGGTAAGAATATAGAAACAATCGACATAACAATCGATGTTCCAGTTTCAAGAGTGGTTACAATAGGATTAGCAAACCCCGCAGTTGATACCGTTGAACTCATACGCGTTACACCAGCAGAACTTTTAATGGCACCAGCAGTCCCTCCACCAGCAATAATGGCCAAAGCCCATGTTATTAAAGGACTCAAATCTGTAACGGTCGAAACCATTATGGCTATCCCAGCTATTGTAGCAAGTGGTATGGCGATGGTATCTAGGGCGTTATCAATTATAGGGATATAATAGGCTAAAATTTCAACAAATGTGGCTATTCCCAAAATAACCAATGCTGATGTACTACCTAGCCATATCCAGTTGTCGTTTAGCTCCCAAATATTAAAATGTGCTGCTAAGCTAAGAGCAAATAATGGAAGGAAAACTCTAAACCCAGCCGAAGCTGCCAAGCCGATACCTAGAAAAACACTTAAAATAGTTTCTGTGGTCATTCTTCTAATTTATATGATTTGCAACAAACATGTCATCCTTGAACCCTATTAAATAAAGCTTCTCTTTTGCTCTCGTTACTGCCGTATACAACCATCTTATGTAATCCTTATCCATACCATTCGGTAGATAAGGTTGCTCTACGAAAATGGTATTCCATTGTCCCCCTTGTGATTTATGACAGGTTATTGCATAAGAAAACTTAACTTGTAAGGCATTGAAATACTTATTGTTTTTTACACCCATAAATTTTTTGTAGTTAGAGGTTTCATTAGCATAATCTTTGGACACTTCCGTATAAAGCGTATTTGACGCTTCATAACTAAGCGATGCACTTTCTACATCTAAGGTGTCGAGGAGTAACACCGTTTCAAAAGGTTTCATTTTAGGGTAATCTACCATTTTAACCTTTACTTCAGCAAACCTAAAGCCATATAATTCTTTAATGCCAAAGATTTCTAGGACTTCAATAATATCACCATTAGCTATGAAACCAGCTTCAGTTGTTGGTTTTATCCAAAAGTAATTATTCTTTACAACCATTAAATAGTCACCAGTCGACAATTCGCTGTCTTGAAATAAGATACGCTCCCTTATTTGCTTATTGTACAAATTTGCCCGTTTGTTGCTTCTCACAATAATTGCGGTCTCCTCATATCCATTACTGCCGTAAGCATCATTAATTGCATCCATAATTTCATAACCGTCTACAAGCCTTACAATATCCTTAAAGTTCTGGATGTTAAATTTAAAGCTATCGTAGAAAGCCGTTTCTAAAACATCACGCAATGCTGTTGCATTTTCAAGAATACCTGAATCTTCCTCCTGACGCACCACTTCATCGAGTTCTATACTAGTGACGTTCTTGTTGTAATTCAAATCTAATTTGTCTCCATCTAAGGCTGGGCTTAAATCGGATTTTACAGGAGGTAATTGTGCCACATCACCTATTAAAAGCAGTTTACATTGATGACCAGAATAAACATACTGTATCAAATCGTCTAAAAGTGAGCCGTTTTCAAAAAGTTTTGAATCTGACGGAACATCTGGTATCATAGAGGCTTCATCAACAATAAAAATGGTGTTCCTATGTTTGTTGGGCTGCATCACGAATTTTACACCTCCTCCTTTTTCTTTCTTAGGGAAATATATTTTTTTATGAATGGTAAAGGCCTCTTTTTTAGCATAATTAGAAATAACCTTGGCGGCCCTGCCTGTTGGTGCCATTAGCACAGCACTTTTTTTTGCCTGCCAAAGATTAGACACGCAAGTACCAATAATACTGGTTTTTCCAGTTCCGGCATAGCCCTTAAGCAGATATAGCGCGTTTGGGGACTTATCGAATATGAATTGGGATATCTGCATTAAAACCTCATCCTGTTTGGTGGTTGGTTGAAAAGGAAATTTAGATTTTAACAACGAATAAAATGCCGAAGCATTAGTAATCATAGAGTTTTATTTACTTGGCAAGATAATATTATTCTTTGGTTTAGAATGGCTCGCCAATTGCCGTTTTGTAATTTAAATGATTTTTAATTAGATAGTTTTTGTGAATAAAAAAAAATTGTAGATTTGCGATAGACCTAATTAATAAACAAAACTATGTTAGACGTAATTATAGCAATTGTAGTTATTATTTTATTAACCATTGGTATTGTATGGTTAATAGACAGATTTGTCCCTAAAAAATTCAAACCGGTTATAAACCTTCTTTTGTGGGGATTAATCATTTATTTAGGTTACATCACCTTTATGTCGGTTTACAAAGAAATTCAGTTCAACCAATTAAAGGTAAAGCGTTATCAAGTGGTAATAGACCGTTTGATTGATATAAGAGATACACAATTAGCTTATAAAGAGGTTAAAGGAGAATATGCTGATACTTTTGATAAATTAATCAATTTTATAGATGAGGATAGCGTACCAATTACACAGAGAAGAGATACATTAGTATTAGATGAAGAAAGGACACGTGCCTTTGGTGGGGTAGAAACCATGAAAACTATTACTCTTATAGACACGTTAGACCATTGGTTTGTTAAAGATTCTATATTTAAAGGCAATAGTCGCTACAAGAGCATGGCAGATGTCGGTGTTGGAGAGCCCGGTGCAAAGTTTGTGCTTAAGGCAGGTAAAATTGAAGAAATTCCTGTTTTTGAGGCAAGTGTCGATAAAGCTGTTGTTTTATATGATCAAGAGCCCTACCTTATAGAAAAAGAAAAACAAGCAATTTCTATTGCCGGAGTAAAAGGACCTTCTGTGAAAATTGGCTCTATGGAAGAGGTTAGCACCAGCGGTAATTGGGGTAAAGATTTGTCTACAAAGGAATAAATTTTGGCTAAACACAATATTAAAGAATTGTCCATTCAAGTGAATTTGAATGGACTTTCTTTTTGTATACTAAATAGAAGTTCTAACAGGATCGAATATCTTAATTTTCTAGAATTCGAAAACAAACTTGGTCCATTCGACCTACTTAATCGGCTTAAAACTGAGCTAAGTTCAAATAGCGTTTTCTCTGATGAATTTGAAGACGTATTAGTCATTCATCAAAATGAATTGGCCACTCTAGTACCACAAGAACTTTATGATGCCAAATACAAGGCGGATTATTTAAAATTTAACTCTAAAATTCTAAAAACTGACTTTATAACGCACGACAAGATTGCTGTTAATGAGAGTGTCGTTGTCTATGTTCCATATGTCAATATAAACAACTACATTTTTGATACGTTTGGAGAGTTTGTGTTTAAACATTCTTTGACAGTTTTTGTAGATACCGTATTACAAAAACACAAGAACAACCAGGGTCCAATAGTATGCATTAACGTCAACCATAATTCTATAGAGTTAATTGTATTAGATGGCAATGATATTCAGCTAATAAACAGTTTTGAGTGTCACAGTCTTGAAGACTTTATTTATTACGTGCTGTTTGTTTTTGAACAATTAGAGTTAGATGTCGAGACAACCCCTGTTAAGGTTAGTGGACAGATTGATAAAGCAGATAAATATTTCGAAGTGCTCTACAGGTATATCAGAGATGTAGATTTTTTGGATTTAGGCCTAAATTTTCAATTCGCAGATTCCATTGACGATAGTCAATTATCACGATATTTTTTAATTTTAAATTCTTTTTAGTGCGAATTATTTCGGGACAGTTCAAAGGGCGACGCATTACCGCTCCCAAAAAATTACCGGTCAGGCCAACAACAGATATGGCTAAAGAATCCCTTTTTAACATTTTAAACAACCAATATTATTTCGATGAAATTTCAATATTAGATCTTTTCTCTGGCACTGGTAATATTAGTTATGAATTCGCATCGAGAGGCACCGAGCAAATTGTAGCAATTGATAATAATTATGGCTGCATAAAATTTATAAACGAAACGGCTGATTCTTTTGAAATGCCAATAAATACAATCAAGATCGATGTATTTAAGTTTTTGGAGAGCTCAAATCAAAGTTTTGATGTTATTTTTGCTGATCCGCCCTATAATTTTGATGTTGAAACCTTTGCCAAAATTCCAGAATTAGCCTTTAAAAATAAATTATTATCTGATGAGGGTTTACTCATTGTTGAACACTCTAAGCATACGGACCTCAGTTATTTAGATTATTTTTCATATTCTAAAAGCTATGGCGGAAATACCTTCAGTTTTTTTAAAAGATAAGATTAAAAACAAAGCTTCATGAAAACATGAAGCTTGTTTATTTAGAGTAAACCTATAAGCCGAATTCTGTACTCACAAAGAGTCCTTATCATTTATCTACGTTTACTGTTACCAGTAAACTTTAGCTGTCTACCCTCTAACATCGGGCGTGCAGCCCTCAAGCGTTAGTTTACATGACATTGCACCACACAGAGTTTACCTGATTTCACTACAGCATTACCTGTACATTCTTTCTGTTGCACTTTTCCTCACCTCACGGTGGATGGCCGTTAGCCACTGCATCGCACTTTGGTGTTCGGACTTTCCTACCCTAAATAAATTTAGAATCGATAAGGCGATTTACTCGTTCCAAAAGTAAGTAAATTGTTAATAACTCATACTAATTTTAAAGCGTAATAAATGTGAATTAGACGCTTATTATTAAATTTGTAAATCGACTGTTTGTTACATTATTTATTACCATTAAAAGCATTAAAAACCATATAAATTGGAACATTTCGTAGTATCTGCGCGCAAGTATAGACCACAATCCTTTAAAGATGTTGTGGGTCAGCAGGCTATAACCAATACGCTAACTAATGCTATAGAAAATAATCATTTAGCTCAAGCGCTACTTTTTACTGGTCCAAGAGGAGTTGGTAAAACCTCATGTGCTCGCATTTTGGCCAAAATGATAAATAGTGATGAAAACACGAGTGAAGAGGAGGACTTTGCCTTTAATATTTTTGAATTGGACGCAGCATCCAATAATTCAGTGGACGATATAAGGAACCTTACCGACCAAGTCCGTATTCCGCCACAAGTTGGAAAATATAAGGTCTACATTATTGATGAGGTCCATATGTTATCACAAGCTGCCTTCAATGCCTTTCTTAAAACACTTGAAGAACCACCAAATCATTGTATTTTCATTCTCGCCACAACAGAAAAGCATAAAATCATCCCTACAATTTTATCGCGTTGTCAAATTTTTGATTTTAAACGTATTACCGTAACTGATGCCAAGGAGTATTTAAAATATATTGCCGAAGAACAAGGTATAAACGCAGAGGATGACGCCTTGCATATTATCGCCCAAAAAGCCGATGGCGCCATGCGTGATGCTCTCTCCATTTTTGATCGTGTTGTAAGTTTTTCGGGTAAGAACCTGACACGGCAAGCGGTTACAGAAAACCTTAATGTCCTAGATTACGAAACGTATTTTACAAGTACTGATTTTATTATAGAAAATAAGATTCCAGAGCTATTGGTGCAGTTCAATACCATTCTCGCAAAAGGTTTTGATGGTCATCACTATATTGCTGGTTTGGCCTCTCATTTTAGGGATTTAATGGTGTGTAAAAACGAAGCGACCTTAGACTTGCTCGAAGTAGGAGAAGACACTACGCAAACTTACATTGAACAATCTCGAAAAACATCCCATAGTTTTCTATTGAAGGGTATTGACCTAGCCAATGATTGTGATTTAAAATATAGGTCTAGTAAAAATCAAAGATTACTGGTTGAGCTAACCTTGATGCAATTAGCCTCTATCACTTTTGATGGAGAAAAAAAAAACAATAAACACTACATAATTCCACCTTCGTATTTTGAGGCTAAAGGTATAAGACCCATAAAAGTCAAGGAGGTTAAAAATACCCCTCAAGCTAATGCCTTGAAGGAAAAGATTGAACCTGCCATTGAAGAACCAAAACTTGAACCGATGCAGGTTGCTGAACCTAAGGAATTACCAAAAATATCAATTGATAAGGGTAAAAAGGCAACCTCAGGATTATCATTAAAGAGCATTCGCGAGAAAAAAGAGCATCAAATAAAGCAGCTCGATGTTATTATTGACGAAGAATCCCTACCTAGAGAACAAGTAACGCAGGAAGATCTAAAAAAAGCTTGGACCGACTACACAAAAAGGTTAGAAAAAAAGGGAGAAAAAATACTAGCCTCCATTTTACAAATGGAAAATCCCAAATTGAAGGGAACATCAATTTGTTTAACATATTCTAACAATACAAGCAAGATTGAAGTAGAACGTGCCCAATATCCACTTTTGGTTTTTTTAAAGAAAACACTGAAAAACTATGACCTTAAATTAGACATAACAGTCAATGAGGAAATAGCAAAAAAATACGCTTTTACACCCCAGGAAAAATACGAAAAACTTAAGGAAAAGAATACCAATATTGAACTTTTGAAACGTACATTCGGTCTAGATATTTAAAATAATGAAGAGGTTTATTTTTACCACAATAATACTTTCTCTTCTGTTCTTTACTTGTGAGGGCAGAAAAAGTCACCATGAGTCATTAAAGCAAAGTGTTGCTGAATTCAAAAAGGAAAATGACCTTGTAAAGATTGTTTATCTACCAGAGTACTATCAAGAAACCAAAATAGATTCTACGCTAAGTAATGGGTATACAGCAAGAATAAAAACTTTTACTAACATGAAGGAAAGTCGGTTATTTATTGACACCAAAGACAATATCTTAACTAAGACCTATTATAGAAAGATTGAGAGTGACGTCACTGTAGAATTTAAAAACAACATTGTTTTCAATCGCCCTATAACTAACCAATTTATTGAAAACGCCATTAACGAATCTAGTATTAAACTAAAAAATTACAAGCTCGATGGTATTTGGTTAGACCAAGAAAAATCCCTGGACAAAAATCTTTTAAGCATAGACATTCGCTATACTAGTTTGAACACCCAAAAAAAATATCTGTATTTCAACTTACAAATAAATTGGATGGGCCATTATTACATAACCGTAAACGAAAACCCTAATTTTTAATATATGCTTGGACTTAAGTTACCTACAGACCCGAGATGGGTAAATATCGTAGAAAAAAACATTGAAGATATTCTTACCGACCATGCCTACTGTGAGCAGAAAGCGGCAAGTACTGCTATTTCTTTAATTGTAGGCTTCCCGGAATATACCGAACTTGTCGAAGAAATGACAGATTTGGTGCAAGAGGAAATGAGCCATTTTAAAATGGTTCATGAAAAAATAATTGAAAATGGCTGGACACTAGGAAGAGACAGAAAAGATGAATACGTTCTTGCGTTATTAAAGTTTTTCCCAAAAGGCGGCAGCAGAACTACGCAATTGGTGCATAGATTACTTTATGCTGCACTTATTGAGGCTAGGAGCTGCGAACGTTTTAAACTATTATCAGAAGAATTAGAAGATAAAAAATTGGCGAAATTCTATAAAAAACTAATGATAAGTGAAGCTAGCCACTACACTATGTTTTTAAAATTTGCACGTAAGTATGGTAACCGCAAGGAGGTTGACAAAAAGTGGGAAGACTTGTTACTATTTGAGGCAGAAATCATGAAGCAACTCGGCAAAAAAGAAACCATTCACGGGTAAAAAAATTCCCTCGAGAAAGTATCCAAGTTATTTTTACATCTCAGCACCGGTTTAAATTTTTATCCCAAAACCAAATTGCACGACATGATTTTTGGCTTCCACATCAATTATATCCTCATCTAGGATATTGGTTAATCCATACGAATATCTCAGGTCAATAAACAATTCGTCTGTCAGCATATATTCAGCACCAAAAATGCCTGAAAAGGCAAATGTGGAAAAACCGTCTTCATTTGACCAGGTTTTTAAATTTAACTGTGGGCCAACTCCAAAAGACAATCGGTCTGAAACGTATAGTCTCAATAATAGTGGTAATTGAATATAATCTGCTCTAAGGCTTTCATCTTTTCCGCCTTCTGCAGACCATTGAAGTTCTGTCCTTATAGACATATCTTCGGTTATTCCAAAATCGACAAAACCCGCAAAGGCAAATCCAATTCTGTGCTCATTGTCAAATGTAGCATCAGGGTCAAAGTCTAAATTAGAAACGTTTAATGCGCCCCTAATACCATACCTTATATCTTGTGCAGTACAAAGAGTTGTAAAGCAGGTTAATACTAATACGAATACATAACTTTTCATAACGTAATCTTTGAGAGCGTGAAGATATAGTTTAATTTAAAAACTAACTGAAATTATAGATTTTAGTGATAAAAAAGCAGACAAACGCACATATTTACACAGTAACGCTAGAGACGCTTTCGTGATATATACTTTTGATAATTCCATCCGAAAGACCGATTTTTGGAACATAAATATCCTTTGCCCCACTCCATTTCATTGCTGATAAATAGATTCTAGTAGCAGGTATAATAACATCAGCCCTATCTTGATTCAGGTTTAATTTTGTTATGCGTTCTTCGTAAGAATAATTCTGAAGCATTTGGTAATAACTGGACAAATAAAAGAAAGTCAATGGCTTTCCTAAATCCTTCCCTGATACTTTAAATATTTTATTGATATTACCACCAGAACCAATGAGTTCAATCTTGTAATACTGTTTTGTGTTTTCCTTAATCCACTTTTCCAGTTCTAACCAGGTTTCATTTTTTACAATATCATTTAACAACCTGACTGTTCCTATTCGAAATGATTTAGACCGCACTTTCTCTCCATTATGGATAATGGAAAATTCTGTACTTCCTCCCCCAACATCAACATATAAGTAGGTTTTATTGGGATCTATAAATGTATGAAGGTCTGTTGCCGCAATAATTGCAGCCTCTTCCTCTCCATCAATTATATCTATCGATATACCACAACTTGATTGTATTTTTTTAGCGAGTGGTCCACTATTTTTAGCTTCTCTCATTGCTGAAGTAGCGCAGGCTTTATATCTAACAACACCATGCGATTTCATCAAAAGACTAAACGCTTGCATGGTGTCCACCATACGCTGTTCATTATAGGCTGATATTTCGCCATTTACAAATACGTCTGCACCAAGCCTTATAGGAACCCTAACTAATGAGTTTTTCTTAAAAATAACGGGCTGGTCTTCCTGCTCTATTATGTTTGAAATTAAAAGTCTCACCGCATTTGAACCAATATCGATAGCAGCATATTTCTTAATATTCAGCATAATTATCCTTCTAGTTTATTTAAATAATACTTATACGTTTCAAATTGAGCACGTATTTTCGGTTGGTCGTTGTGTTTGTAAATATTATCTTGAGACTGGTTGATTATCCTAGCCTTTACATTATCACTCCAGCAAATTTCAAACAAATCTGAAAGCTCATTTTTGATATCCTCATCGTAAATGGGACATGTAACTTCCACTCTATTATAAATATTTCTAGTCATCCAGTCTGCTGAAGAAATATAAAACTTTGGATCCTCATTATTTGAAAAAATAAACAGCCTAGTATGTTCTAGGAATTTATCAATTATACTTATAATTTCAATATTATCGCTAGTTCCTTTAATTCCAGGTACTAAGCAGCATAAACCTCTCACAATCATCTTAATTTTTACACCAGCTCTACTAGCCTCATAAAGCTTATCTACCATTTTGTAACTGCTAATACTATTCATTTTTAGTTTTATGTAGGCCGATTTTCCCTGTTTGGCATTCTCTATTTCGGTATTAATTAGCGCAAACAACTTTGATTCTGTATAGTGTGGTGAAGTAATGATATGCTTATACTTGTAGATTCTATAGTTTACCTCAAAAAAATCAAAAACTTTATTGATATCCTTTAGGATTTTTGAATTGGCTGTGAATAATGTGAAGTCGGTATAAATTTTGGCCGTTGATTCATTAAAATTGCCTGTACTTACAAAGCCATATCTGACTATTTTATGGTTTTCCTCCCGCTCAATAACACACATTTTACAATGAACCTTGAGACCCGTAACCCCAAAAAGAAGGTTGACGCCTACATCCTGCATCTGTTGGGCATAATTTATATTGGCTTCTTCGTCAAACCTAGCCCTCAACTCAATAGAAACAGTGACATTTTTACCATTTTTAGCAGCATTAATCAAAGAACTTGCTACATGGGAAATCTGCGCTAATCTATAAATTGTGATTTTAATTGTCTTTACTTGAGGGTCTAAGGCAGCTTCTCGTAAAAATTTAATGATATAAGAAAATGTATGATATGGTGTATGAACCAAATAATCTTTTTCGGCTATTGATTTTAAGATACTTTCATTAAGACTTAAACCTCTTACACCTAAGGGTTTTATTCTCTCATATAATAAGTCCGTTCTGCCAAGGCTGGGAAAACCCATGTAATCTCTGCGATTGTGATAACGACCTCCCGGAATAATACTATCCTTTTCGTCAATTCCCATACGCTCTAACAAGAAATTCAGGGTATCCTTTTCTATTTTTTTATCATAAACAAATCTAACGGGCTCTCCAATTTGCCTATCCTTAACACTTTTTGAAATTTTATGAATGAAACTCTTACTCAAATCACTATCAAAATCCAATTCCCCGTCCCTAGTAATTTTTATCATATGGGCAGAAATGCTATCATAGGTAAATATGTTAAAAATATCATCTAAACAATATCTTAAAACATCATCGACCATAATAATGTAATTGGAATCTGATTTACTAGGCAAAACTATGAAACGGTCCATAGCTTTAGAGATTTCAATTAGAGCATAATTAGGCTTAGTATTCTTTTTAATCATTTTTACCGCTAAATAAGCAGCACTGTCCATTAATTCCGGTAAGGCAACATCTTCATTAAGCATGATGATAACTAAGGCTGGACTTAATTCATGATAAAAATAGGATTTAATGAAATCGTGTTGATGTTTATCAATTTCTGATTCATTTATTCGAAAGATATTTTCTTTTCTTAATTCTCTATCAATAGCATCTAGTATTTCTAAACTTTCGGCTTGCTGTTGGATGACAATTTCTGTTATTTGTTCTAAAAGATCACTAGCCTTAATTCCACCTAATTCACTTTTACCTCCTTTACCAGCTTGGTCTATACGCTTCACTGTAGCGTAGCGAACTTTAAAAAATTCATCTAGATTATTAGAGAAAATACCTAAAAATCGTAAACGTTCTATTAAGGGTACATTCTCATCTGCAGCTTCCTGAAGAACTCTCGCATTAAACTGCAACCAACTTAATTCCCTATTGATGTAAATATTTTTCTCTTTCACCATTAACGCAGTTCCTTTGGAATTATAATTTGCCTAGTCTTACCTGTCTCTAATTCCATCCAATTTTGTATATCAAACTCAATTTCAACCAAACCACTAGTTGGGAGATTATCTATGTAAGTACTCCCGAAATCATTAACAATGTTTGTAAATGCGGCATTATGACCAAATATCATAATTTCATTTACATTATTAGATAAATTTTTCACAAAACCTATAACGCCAACCCCTCCAAAATCATAAAGTTTTTCCTCAATATTGATGTTTTCAAATGGGTAGTTTAATACGCTAGTGAAAATCTTACAGGTTTCCATAGCTCTTTTGGCAGGACTAGAAAAAATATAATCTGGAACTTTACTTTTACCAACAAACTGTTTAGCTACTAACTCCGCATCTTGCCTCCCCCTAGGTTTTAATGGTCTTTCCCGATCAGAAACACCATAATCCCATGATGATTTTGCATGTCGTACAAGCACTATTCTTTTCATTTATAATCGATTAAAAGTATCTTTTAAAGTCCAAGTGTTAGAAAAATCCGTTTTAACGAGTATTTTATCACTTTGGCTCAAATGTTTGTCTATGAGCTTAGTTATAAGTTCATTTGCGTGATAAAATTAGTGTATAAACCCCAAATCGACAATTTATTAATACATCCATTTTTTACGCATTGGTTTCCAATGCTCTTCCCTCACAACATATTTGATTTCTGAATAAACTATACAAGTGTTTTTCAGACTATTGAGTTTAAAAAAGCAAGTCGCTAAGCGATTATATAGATAAATACAATACTATGAAAAGAGTTACAATGGTAATACTGATTGGTCTCGTGAGCATATGTTCATATGGGCAGCAAATCCTTGAATTAAATGTAAAGACATCATCCGAATTGCCTCTTTCGGCCCACGAACATTTTTATTTGATTGAAATTACGAATAACTCCAATCAAGTTCAAGACTTTAATATTGTTGCAGAAAATGCGTTTTGCGAAGATATCAATCGTTCAAAACAATCCTTATTAAAACAGGAAATTTTAAACGCGCAAAAGACTGGACCTTTGGTGACAACTTCAATTTCTGCAAATAGCACAGTGGAGTTTTATGTGAAAATTTCAAGACAAGGTAATACAAAGCTTAGTACTTTTAACTGCACTAGTATAAGAGCTGTATCAGTTACAAATACTGATATCAGTAATTCCTTAATTATTAATTCATTTATTCCAGACCCCAAAAACTTTAATTAGTTTTTTGGACCACCACACCTTCAAAATGTTCCTAATGAAAAAAGCTATTAATCATAAATTACTAAAAACTACCCTCCTAACACTTATCCTATTGGCTGGAAGTTTTGGTTCAGCACAGGTGTTAAACCCATTCACGCCTCGATTTAATGAGACCGTTAATGGTGATGTCACTATGATTGCTAACAATATGGTGTCTAGAACAGCGACGCAGGCCTATAACGGCTCTGCTGGTAATCACGACTTCAATAATAATGTGTATGTTGACATTGACGGATTATATGATGTCGATAACGACAATATTGATGACACCTTTAACTCAAGTAGTGCCAACTTTAATAATCCCGCTCCTCTAAATGAGTGCTTAACAGTATATAAAGCCTATTTATACTGGGCAGCAGCAGATAAGGAACCTACTTCAGATCTCAATTCTGAAAATCAGCCAAATTGGAATTTTAACGATGTTATGTTAATGCTTCCAGGCGAATCTCAATACACCACCCTTTCAGCGGATGAAATTATATACAGAGGTCGAGATTTCCATATCAATAATGACCCATACATATGTTATAAAGATATTACTGATTTAGTCAGCAATCTTACAAATCCTTATGGGACGTATCAAGTAGCGAATGTTGAAGCTAAAATAGGTAGTTTAATTGGCCACTCTGACGCAATCATTGGAACCTCTGGAGGTTGGCAGATTGTGTTTGTTTATGAAAGTCCACAACTACCATCAAAAAATATTAGCCTTTTTGATGGCTATTCTAATGTAACGAGCTTGCAAAATAACTTCGATATTACTTTTGGTGGATTCCAGACGGTGCCTACAGGAAATGTGAATACAAACATTGTTATTGGATCACTTGAAGGTGATAGGGATTTAGCCGGTGATCAACTACAAATACAAAACACCAATGGTGATTTTGTAAGTATAGCAGCTCCGCAACGGACAAGTAACAATTTTTTTAATAGTAGAATAACTATTGATAATAGCGATTTCTTAGATAGAAATCCAGCTAGTCAAAATACACTAGGTTTCGATGCGGCTGTTTTTAACTTGGACAACCCAGGAAATACAATAATTGATAATAATCAAACTTCTGCAACCATTCGCTTGACCTCAAATCAAGAAACTTATGGTTTGTTTCTCGTTGGTTTAAGTGTAGATGTATGGGCTCCAGATCTAGATCCAATTGAAATCATTATGGATTCAGGAGCAACTCCAGCTGATGCAGGAAGTGCACTAGGGTTTAGTTTTAACGTTTTTAATAAAGGTAACGATGATGCTCTAAATTTATCGATTTCAACGACACTCCCACCTCAAATAGCCGATGTCAATATGGTCAATTTGCCTGCAGGAGTTACTTACAACTTTGACACCACAACAAGGCTCCTCGAGTTTTTTATCGCAGATGGTTTTGTGGATGTGGGAGACCCAGCTTTAAATGTTAATTTTGATGTGGTCATTCAAGACGAATGCTATTTTTTAGTGGATGATTGTGACCTTTCATTTGAGCTTCAGTTCAGTGCCACTTATAACGGCATTCAAAATCCAAATAATCAAAGTACCTTAAGTTCTGCTTCATTGGATGAATGTGGTATTGGTAACAAGCTTCCTTTGGTGATAGATATTAATCAGCCGGTGTTGTCCTGGACAAACAGCGTGGGAGAATTGGATAGAGTTCTAGCGTGTTCGGATGTTGATGGATTAAATGATGCTCAAGCGTTAGAACCCACTTTGGATAAATGTAATTTAATACCTGTAAAAACTTCTGGAACATTCGTTCCTGACCCTAACTGTCCAAACACTGCAACATATACCAATACATGGACCTTCACTGATGCATGTGGTACGACCATACAAGAATACGTTCAGACCATAACCGTCGAGGACAATACCGCGCCCACATTTACCGTTCCCGCGGACATTACCGTGGAATGCGACGTGGACGTCAACGACCTCAGCATAACCGGTGACGTGACCGACGAGGCCGACAACTGCTCTACGGGCCTAGAGGCGACCTTCGC
>NZ_NGJN01000005.1 GCF_002266855.1 Winogradskyella aurantia
CTGGGACGGAACCTTCAACGGGAGCATGATGCCGAGCAGCGATTACTGGTTCACCCTGACCTACAACGAGCCGCTCACGGGAGCGCGAAAGGAATTTAGGGCCCATTTTACCTTGAAACATTAATAACGGACCCTTTCAAACATAAAAAAACCCAGATTATTCTGGGTTTTTTTATGCTTTTATGATATTACTTTAGATGTTGAACGCTAAAGTGAGAATGAAATCATTGAACGTTGAATCAATTTGTGCGCTATCCGTTAAACCTACCGTATAAAGTTGATAGTTGACATCTCTCTGCGAATGGCTAAACGCAAAATCAATGGTCATACCACCAAAATTATAACCAAGTCCAGCGGAGTATCCATTTAAATCACCAAATAGGGCATTATTTATCGTCGGACTTTCTTCGAACCGATACCCTCCTCTAAAACTTATTTGCTTATAGCGGTATTCACCTCCAATACGATAAGAAATTGCAGTGTCAAGCGTGTTGTTTATTTGGTTATTTAAATTTGAGAAAAATATATCTGATGATGGTCTAAATTGAATATTACTATAGTCCTTTAATGAATAGTCAAAACTAATCAATCCTTTATTTCCAAAAACATAGGCCAAACTACCTGTAAGCTTACCAGGGGTTTGGAGTCTGTATTCAGGATAGATATTAATCACATTTGGGCTTATAGTGACTGGACTTTCATCTATTCGTGTTGAAGATAGAAACTGTGATGTTTCTTCAGAGATGCGATACCAAGTTGGTGAGTTGTATGATAAGCCAACCCTAAATTCGTTCGTAATTTTTGCGATAGCACCCAATTGAAACGAAAAACCACCACCGGTAACCAATAGGTCATTGCCAAAATTAACATTTCTCACACTAGACGTTTCATTTGAGTTTGATTCTCTTAAAAATGTGGAACGTTCATAGTTAATGAAATGTGCATTTAAGTTTATTCCAAAATAAATTTTATCTTCATAACTAGTGGCAAAATTGAATGCAAGCTTTCCATTATATCCCCTGCTGGCAAGGGAATATTGTTGATTGAAATCAACACCATTTATATTGCTCGTGTATTGTGTATTTTCATCTGTATCATTGACAGGGTCTATAATATAACCTTCAAATCCTAGAAAAGCCTGTTGGTTACCAAAACCATAAAGAGAGCCAATGGCGCTGTAAGCTTCAGAAAACGTTTCATCTTCAAAGGCTGAGATTTCATCTAAGCGTCTGCCTTGAGCATATTCTAAAAAGTAATTGCCTATACTGGTATTTGGGTTTACGCCACTAGCCAACCAATCTTGGTTAAAATTTGCCGAGCGATCATAGGCAAAACCTAAAGAAAATTTTTTCCAAGGCGAATCGGTGTAATTATTTCGGAAAACGAATACAGCTCCTATTTGATTTAAATCAAAATTTGTATCCGCTGAAGAATTAACCTCATTAAAATAGGAGACGTCGCGGTCTTCGTTGGATAAACCGAAGGTTAATGATGCATGATTTAGATTGAAAATCGCAGCACCTGCAGGGTTTATATTAACAGCTGACATATCACCACCCAATGCGCCAAATGCTCCGCTCATAGCTCTAAATCTTGCCGTTCCCTGAATCTCATCCATAGAATATCTGAGTCCGTCCATTATGTCTTGAGCATTAATTATGGAAATAGAACTAAGGCCTATGAATATTATGATAAATTTTTTCATAAGTATTTTTGATATTACATAAACGTTGTTAGATTAACCTCTACCGCGTCCTCCTCCAGAGGATCTAGAACCACCTGAAGACCTTGAACCTCCCGAGGACCTCATGCTTCCTGAAGACCTTGAACTACTGCCCGAGGACCTCATGGTTCCTGAAGACCTTGAACTTCCTGATGATCTTGAAGGGCTATTGTATATGCGAGTATTACCTGATGAAGCCCTTGGGGTTCGGGAACTTGGTCGTCTAGTAGAATTATTTCTAATATTTCTATTTGGTCGCGTCACTCTTGTGTTTACCCCTCTATTAGATGATTCTGCTCTAATGCCAGTAGTTCTATTCCTTCTATTAATAGTTGAAGAATTATATAATCTACTATTAGCAGAATAATTTCGTCTCGATATAGCTGCATTACTTCTTCCAATTCTGTTTAAATCATTATTGTAAAGCAGTGATCCACGTCTACTGTTAGAAAAAGCTATTCTGTTATTACCGTAGTAACCATTGTTCCATCCCCAACCAGGATAGCCATAGCCAGCACCCCACCAGCCTCCAAGACCCAGGCCCCAACCGGGATAACCCCAGCCCCAACCAGGACCCCAGCCCCAGCCTACATTCCATCCCCAGCCTACATTCCATCCCCAGCTGCCCCAGCCTACATTCCATCCCCAGGGATAATATCCAGCTCCACCGGGAAAGCCCCAACCAAATCCTCCATTCCATAACCAAGGGTTATTCCATCCCCAGCCGTTGTCTATAAAGTTTATGGTAACATTTTCGTTGGCTTGTCCCCAACCACCGTAAGGTTCTCTATATAATAACGAGTCTTGGGCTATGGAATCTAATTCTCTTTGGACAGTATCACTTTTATATGAATCTGGGTCCGTAAAAACTTCGTTTTGGGAAGCCGTTATGGCGTCTACCTGCGCTTTATTCTCAGCGAAATAATTTTTAAAATAATTGATATCGCTTGCTGAAGTTGTTACGGGAGCTTGTTCAACAACTTCTTCCTCTTCGTATCTATTATCTGAGTAAATACCATCATTGTCATACCCTACATTTTGGTAAGACCCACATGATGTTAATACCACAAATGTACCAAGGGCAATAAAAAATGGCAATTTTTGAATTGTATTGAATTTAAATTGCATAACTTTTTTATTTAATTGTTGAACATAACAAAAATAGTTAGTTTTGCGCTACTATTTTTTCTATTTAACATAAGCACAATATCTGTGCCAAACAAATTAAAATGGGTAAAAATCTTACAAGTAGGGCAGAAGATTATTCTAAATGGTATAATGAACTTGTCGTTAAGGCTGATTTAGCCGAAAATTCTGCTGTACGAGGCTGCATGGTTATTAAACCTTATGGGTATGCGATTTGGGAGAAAATGCAAGCTGAATTAGATAGGATGTTCAAAGAAACTGGTCATCAGAATGCCTATTTTCCATTATTTGTTCCTAAGAGTTTATTTGAAGCTGAAGAGAAGAATGCGGAAGGTTTTGCCAAAGAGTGCGCCGTAGTAACGCATTATCGACTTGAGAATGACCCGGATAATGTTGGTAAACTAAGAGTTGATCCAAAAGCAAAGTTAGAGGAGGAGTTGGTTGTTAGGCCAACAAGCGAGGTTATCATCTGGAATACGTATAAGAATTGGATACAGAGTTACAGGGATTTGCCGATTTTGATTAACCAATGGGCTAATGTAGTGCGATGGGAAATGCGAACGAGGTTATTTTTAAGAACCGCAGAGTTTTTGTGGCAAGAAGGTCATACAGCGCACGCCACTAAGGAAGAAGCTGTTAAGGAAGCCGAATTGATGAACGATATCTATGCTGAATTTGCAGAGCAGTTTATGGCCATACCCGTAATAAAAGGTGTGAAGACTGAGAGTGAACGCTTTGCAGGAGCCGTTGAAACCTATTGTATCGAAGCGTTAATGCAAGATGGTAAGGCCTTACAGGCCGGGACATCGCACTTTTTAGGTCAAAATTTTGCTAAGGCTTTTGATGTTAAGTATGCAAATAAAGAAGGCACACTTGATTATGTTTGGGCGACTTCTTGGGGGGTGTCCACACGATTAATGGGGGCATTAATTATGACCCATAGCGATGACAGAGGCTTGGTGCTTCCTCCTAATCTAGCGCCATATCAAGTTATTTTTGTACCAATATACAAGAGTGAGGAGCAGCTAAAAGCCATATCAGAGAAAGTCAGTGAATTTATGCAACAGCTTAGGGCACAAGGTATAAGCTGTAAGTATGATGATAGAACTACCCACCGACCTGGTGCTAAGTTTGCACAACATGAATTACAAGGTGTGCCCTTGAGAATCGCTATCGGTCCAAAAGATTTGGAAAATAATACTGTTGAATTGGCCCGAAGAGATACCTTAACCAAAGAGATTATTCAAATGGAGGATATTACAGGTATCTCAAAAGAATTGCTTTCGGATATTCAGGAGACATTGTATAAGAAGGCCTTAACATTCAGGGACACCCATATTACCGAAGTTGATAATTTTCAAGATTTTAAAGACCTCCTTGAAACTAAAACAGGATTTATATCAGCACATTGGGATGGCACCCCTGAGACGGAACAAAAGATTAAAGAGCTAACCAAAGCTACCATACGTTGTATTCCTATGGATAACAAAAAGGAGAATGGTAGCTGTGTATATTCTGGCAAACCTTCAAACCAACGCGTTTTGTTTGCCAAGGCTTATTAAATTTTTTAAAAAATATATATAAGGAGTTGCAACATTTAAAAATAGTTGTATTTTTGCATCCGCAATGTGAACATTGTGGCTCATTGAAGAGTGAAAACAACTTAATGGCCCGTTCGTCTATCGGCTAGGACGCCAGGTTTTCATCCTGGTAAGAGGGGTTCGATTCCCCTACGGGCTACAATTTTTTAATAAAAAAACATAATGGCAAATCATAAGTCAGCTTTAAAAAGAATTAGAAGTAACGAAAAGAGACGTGTACTGAATAGATATCAGCACAAAACGACTCGTAATGCGATTAAAAAATTGCGTGAAATTACAGATGCAAAAGAAGCAGAGAAAACGTTACCTTCTGTTATTGGTATGATTGATAAATTAGCCAAGAAAAATATTATTCATTCTAATAAAGCTAATAATTTAAAGTCGCAATTGACAAAGCACGTGGCTGCATTGTAATAAGGATAATACAATTAAGAGAATTATATAAAAAGCATTTCCATTTGGAAAGGCTTTTTTAGTTTTAAGTCTTTTATAATGTATTAACCATTCATTGAAATTAAGAACTCTTCATTGTTTCGAGTTTGTTTGAAACGGTCATTTATAAATTCCATAGCTTCAACAGGATTCATATCTGCGAGATACTT
Source organism: Winogradskyella aurantia (assembly GCF_002266855.1). Classification (GTDB taxonomy): domain Bacteria; phylum Bacteroidota; class Bacteroidia; order Flavobacteriales; family Flavobacteriaceae; genus Winogradskyella; species Winogradskyella aurantia. Next base: position 5,073 of record NZ_NGJN01000005.1, read on the forward strand.
ACGCATTACCCACATTCGTTGAATAGTATTGTCGTCTAACAATAAATCATCACGTCTTGTGCTTGATGACATTAAATCAATAGCAGGGAAGATTCTTCGATTAGAAATTTTACGATCCAATTGAAGCTCCATATTTCCTGTCCCTTTAAACTCTTCGAAAATAACTTCATCCATTTTAGAACCTGTTTCGGTTAACGCAGTCGCAATAATGGTTAAGGAACCCCCATTTTCAATATTTCTGGCCGCACCAAAGAAACGTTTTGGTTTGTGTAAAGCGTTAGCGTCTACACCACCCGATAATATTTTACCTGATGCTGGTTGTACCGTATTATATGCTCTAGCTAAACGTGTAATGGAGTCTAATAAGATGACTACATCGTGTCCGCATTCAACCAAACGTTTAGCTTTCTCTAAAACAATATTGGCAATTTTTACATGCTCGTGTGCTTCTTTGTCAAACGTAGAAGCAATTACTTCACCATTAACATGACGTTGCATATCCGTGACTTCTTCAGGACGTTCGTCAATTAACAATATCATCTGATAGACCTCTGGATGATTTGCTGCAATTGCGTTGGCCACGTCTTTAAGTAACATGGTCTTACCTGTCTTAGGTTGTGACACAATCATACCCCGCTGACCTTTGCCAATGGGTGCAAACAAATCCATGATGCGAGTCGATATCGTAGATTGCCTTTCTGCAATATTAAATTTTTCCTGAGGGAACAATGGTGTTAAATGTTCAAACGCAACTCGGTCTCTTACCACTTGAGGATTCTGGCCGTTTATTTTACTCACTTTAATAAGCGGGAAGTATTTTTCGCCTTCTTTCGGAGGACGTACATGACCAAGAACCGTATCTCCAGTTTTTAAACCGAACAGTCTTATCTGCGATTGGGACACATAGATATCATCTGGAGAGGATAAGTAGTTATAATCAGATGACCTTAAAAATCCATAACCATCTTGCATGATATCTAAAACGCCTTCACTTTCAATTATGGCATCAAATTCAAAATCTGGCTCACGGTAGCGATTACGACTGTCCTTGTTGCCATTATTTGAACTATTATTAGTGTTTTTGCTTCTACTGTTGTTATCTTTTGAACGACTTTGTGGTCTATTATCGTTGCCTTGATTTTGGTTAGAGCGTTTATTGTTGTCCTTACGGTGACTAGGCTTTTTATCCTGAGCACCACTATTTTGCTTGTTTTGTGTATCTTGTTTTTTAGAACTGTCGCCTTCATTTTTACTATTTGAAGACTTATTGTCCTTATTATCTTGTGGTTTTTTCTGAGCTCTTGGAGATTGTTGTCTAGGGCTGTTTTGTTTTGGCTCAGTTTTATTGTCTGCTTCTACCTTGGCCTTGACGGCTTGAGGATTAGCAGCTTGATAATCTAAAATTTGATAAACCAAATCCAGTTTTTTCAAACTGCGATATTTAGGAACCTTAAGTTGTTTTGCTATATCCTGTAGCTCAGGAAGCTTTTTAGCTTTTAACTGGGAAATTTCGAACATTCGTGTGTGATATATTGTATAATAACTTTGATATAATTAATTCAAGATTTTCTAAATGAAATAAAAAGAAAAAAAGTGAAATTAACTTGGAAGATTTGACGAAGCCATTAGAAAATGGTTTCTTTCTAATGCAATAATACAATTTTATTTTAAAATAATTTCTATCTTTTTAAAAAATAAACTACTAATTTTGCAGAGATTTTGAGATAACGGTAATGATTCAGCGTATACAAACACTATATTTAGCGTTAGCGATTATTTTTTCGGCAGGGTTGATTTTTGTATTCCATCTTTGGGAAGACACAGCGGGTGAAAAGATATTTGCTCTAGATAATTACACCTATTTAGGCTTGTTTTTAGGGTCTGCGCTATTGTCTCTTATATCAATTTTTAGATTTAAAAACAGGAAGTCCCAATTTGTTTTGGGGCGACTTAATATCATATTAAACTTTATTTTACTAGGAGTCTTCGTTTATCAGTCTCTAAATTTATCTGGAGAAACCAATGTTTCTGAGAAAGGTATTGGGATGCTTCTTCCTATTTTTTCTATTGTGTGTTTAGTCTTGGCAAACAAGGCTATTAAAAAGGATGAAGATCTTGTAAAATCTGTGGACAGATTGCGATGAACCTAACATCTTAGTAGTATTAGTGAGAAAAACCCAGACACTGCCGTCTGGGTTTTTTTAATATCTTTTATCAAACTCTATAACTTCGAGGTCCTCTATAGTAGCCTTGTTTATCTTAAAGCGCAGCATGGTCCTTATTTTATGGAAGCCATGCTTGCCCACTGCACCAGGGTTCATATGAAGTAGATTTAATTTTTTATCGGGCATGACCTTAAGGATATGCGAGTGGCCACAGATAAAAATATCTGGCGGATTGGCTGTAAGTTCGTTTCTAACCTTACTGTTGTAATTAGGTGGATAACCTCCGATATGGGTTATCCAAATATCCATCCCCTCACATTGAAACCGGTTGTGCAACGGAAATTCAGTTCTTGCCTTGGCGTCATCGATATTGCCAAAAACCGCTTTGAGTGGTTTTAAGGCCTTTATTTGATCAGTTACGTTTAAGTCGCCAATATCTCCAGCGTGCCATACTTCATCGGCTTGTTTTACATATTTAAGAATGCCCTCATCTATATGTCCATGTGTATCTGATAATAGGAGTATCTTTCGCATTAAGATAATATTGTGATTTTACCTACTGATTCTAATTATATTTGTACTTCTTTAAGCAAAAATAGGGCAATCTTTTGAGATATTTTGTAGAGTTCTCATATAACGGTAAGGCGTATCATGGATGGCAACGACAACCTAACTCCATATCTGTGCAAGAGGTTTTGGAGACAGCTTTGAGTACTATTTTAAAAGAAGAGATAAGCTTGTTAGGTGCAGGAAGAACAGATACCGGTGTACATGCTTCTCAAATGTTCGCCCATTTTGACCTTAACCATATAGTTGACAAAAGTGATTTGGTTTATAAATTGAATTCATTTTTACCTACTGATATTGCTGTACGCGATTTATTTGAGGTAAAACCAGATGCTCATGCTAGGTTCGATGCACTTAGTAGAATGTATCACTACAGAATCTCTACATCTAAAAATGTATTTGGATTTGACTTTACATATAGTATTCAACAGCCCTTGAACGTTGAAGCTATGCAAGAGGCGTGCAAAATCTTATTTGACTATAAGAATTTTCAATGTTTTTCTAAAAGCAATACGGATGTAAAGACCTATAACTGTGATATTATGGAGGCTAGTTGGGAGAAAAAGGATGACGAGATTCTGTTTATAATTAAGGCGGATCGTTTTCTGAGAAACATGGTTAGGGCTATCGTAGGCACCATGGTAAATATAGGTTTGGGAAAAGTAAAGCCTGAAGAGATGCACCAGATTATTGCGTCTAAGGATAGGAGTAAAGCTGGTTTTTCAGTACCAGCACATGGTTTGTATTTGGTTGAAATAACGTATCCTGATGATTTAAAATTGAAATGAACTAATTTAGTAGTGAGTTAATAATTCCTGTGAAACGGGCAAGAAATGGCAGAAAAGGAAAAAAAGATATTTGATGTTTCGTTATTTAAACGACTATTGCAGTATATACAGCCCTATCGTACCGTATTTATAGTTTCGTTGTTTTGCGTTATTGGATTATCCCTTTTTGGTGCTTTGAGGCCATATGTATTACAGCAGGCCATTGACACCCAGATTGCCCAGAAAAAGTATGATGGCTTTGTTATTTACATTGTCATTATGTTGGTTCTACTTTTGGTAGAGGTATTTTCCCAATTATTGTTTATTTATTATGCCAGCTGGTTGGGCCAATCCGTCGTTAGGGATATTAGGGTGAAGTTGTTTAAGCATATGCTAAAGTTTAAAATGACCTATTTTGATAAATCTTCAGTAGGTGTTTTAATCACTAGAGCCGTAACCGACATGGAGCGTATTGCCGATATTTTTGGCGAAGGTTTATTTATGATATTTAGCGATATTCTTAAAATGCTTGTTGTTGCTGGTTTCATGCTCTACATGAACTGGAAATTAAGTCTTGTAGTATTTACAACTTTACCGCTCATTATTTTCGCAACCAAAATATTTCAAAAGTATATGAAACGTGCTTTTGAGGATGTACGAACAGAAGTTTCTAATTTAAACTCCTTTGTTCAGGAGCGGGTAACCGGAATGAAAATTCTACAGCTTTTTACAAGAGAGACAACAGAATACAAAAAGTTTAAGGCCATAAATGAACGTCATAAAAAAGGATGGTTAAAAACGGTGTGGTATAATTCTATATTTTTTCCAATTGCCGAATTTTTATCTTCTTTAACCATGGGAGCCGTTATTTGGCTAGGTGGACTCAACACTGTGATTGGTCAAACGGCTAGTATGGGTGACTTAATTGCCTTTACTATGTTTATTCCCATGCTATTTAGACCCTTGAATCAAATCGCAAATAAGTTCAATACACTTCAAATGGGAATGGTGGCGGCTGACCGCGTTTTTAAAGTACTTGATACGGATTCTAATATTGATGATACGGGTACTATTGAAGCTAACCATTTTCAGGGTGAAATAGAATTTGATAACGTTCGTTTCTCCTATGTAAAGGATGAGGAGGTACTAAAGGGTGTTTCATTTAAAGTGGAAGCTGGACAAACTGTAGCTATCGTGGGTGCTACTGGTGCAGGAAAGTCGACCATTATTAATTTGCTCAATCGCTTCTATGAAATTAATTCTGGCAGTATCCGAATAGATGGTGAAGATATAAGAGCCATGACCTTAAGTTCCTTGCGAAATCAAATAGCGGTTGTTCTGCAGGATGTATTTTTATTTGCTGATACCATATTGAATAATATAACCTTGAATAACGAATACATCACCGAGGAGGATGTTATTACTGCAGCTAAATCTATCGGAATTCATGAGTTTATCTCTAGTTTGCCCGGAGGTTACCATTACAATGTCAAAGAACGTGGTGTGATGTTATCTTCTGGGCAGCGTCAGTTGATTTCGTTTTTAAGGGCTTATGTCACTAACCCTAGTATTCTAATTTTAGATGAGGCCACATCTTCGGTGGACTCCTATTCAGAGCAACTCATACAAGATGCTACGGATACCATAACCAAAGGAAGAACGTCTATTGTTATTGCCCATCGATTAGCTACTGTGCAACAAGCTGATAAAATTATAGTTATGGATGCTGGGCAAATCGTAGAAATGGGAACACACAAGTCTTTGCTTAAAAAGAAAGATGGGTATTATAAAAATCTATATGAGGTTCAGTTTTTGAAAGCTGAAACGGTTTAAGATTTATGCCTTGGGTTTAAAGTCTTCTATATTATACTGGCCAGTTACAAACCCCATAATAAAAGATACTATTCCAAGAATAACATAAAGGACAAAGAAAATTGCCAAAAATAAAATGGTCTTTACGAACAACTCCAACTTACTGAGATCGAAAATACGTTTGAGTAAATAGCAGTGATATAAGAGAATTATTGGGTATGTTAAAAAAATAAAAGTGATGTAGAACGTTGGATTTAAAAGCAATATAATCTGACCAGCAACAACAGAAAAAATAGAAACTAACGACATGCTGTAAAGGTAAATTACAATATGTTCAGTAAAGTTGTATTTCTTGTCCCAAAAAACAACCCATGAAATCAGACCAAAAACCGGTACAATTGCAGAATAAATTAAGGAGCTATATTCCATGGTGTCACTTGCGGAATAATTAGCTAAAGCTTTCTGTGATGCAGGATTATTGAAAATTTCTAGACTCGACATCCAAGCCACAATATCAAAATACTCAAGATAAAATTTTTGAATCAGAAAGACCGACAAACCAGAGAGTGTTAAGGACAAGCCGAAGAAGCTGATTGGATTAACATAGCGCTTCCTAACACCATCAATATAAGTTGCGATAACATCTTCGGGTTTTTTACATAAATCGATAATAGTTCTTAGTAGTTTGTTGTCATAATTAAAAAAGGTTTCACTTAAATGTTCAAATAAGTTTTTAAGGGTTAAACGCTTTCTTACAACCTTTCCACCGCAACTGCTGCAGTAATCAAACCCCTCTTGTAACTCAGTATAGCAGTTTTTACAATTCATTATCATTTATTTAAAAGTCCTATGGTAATAACTGCAGCTATAAGTGATAAAATCAATCCAAGAATTATATAGCCAGCAATGTAAACCACAATCACCAACAAGAGCTTAGCTATAGTGTCAACGTGACGTTCGTTAAATACACGTTTCAGTATAAAATACCAATAGATAAAATAAGGTATCATTAATAAGGTGGAAACAATTAAATAGTTAAGTCCAAATAATAAGAACAGGATACTTAAAACAGCAGTTATTATTATTACTTGTGCGGAATAATAAAGGTTTATAACTATATGTTCGGTAAAATTATAACGTCTTTCATTTACAAGATAATAAACAAACCATGTAGAAAAAGCGGAAATCGGAACTCCAATAATATAAAACAAGCCTTGATAATTTGTAAAAAAACCAAAATCCATATCCTTAAATGGATTGTTTTCTTGGCCTGGCATATTTTCTAATTTTTCATACATATTAATGTCTAGTGCTTCCTTAAAAAAGGTTGACATCAAAAAAACTTGAATCCCGGCTAGTGTTAAGGCAAATGCAAAATATTGTAAAACATCCACATATTTCTTTCTTGTGCCATCAATGTAGCCTACAATAACATCCTCAGGCTTGGTAAATAAAGTTATGAACGTACTTAACAACCTGTTGTCAATGGATAAAAATTCCTCATTGATTTGATTGGCAATGACCTTGAGCGTAAGCCTGTTTTGCAGTATTTTAGCCCCACACTCGTCACAAAACCTCTGGCTGTCTCTCAAACTATTGTGGCAATTTTTACAGTCCATCAGCCCAAATCCTTTTTAATTTTCTTCATGAGTTCATCGGTATCTTTAAACATCACAAACTCCCCATTTTTTAAATAGGATATTTGTCCGGTTTCTTCACTTACGGCAATGGCCAAGGCATCCGTTTTTTCGGTTATACCAACAGCAGCTCTATGCCTTAAACCGAAACGTTCTGGAATATTTTTCTCATTGTTAACAGGTAAAATTACTCGGGTTGCTTTAACAATGTTATTGTCAATAATTATTGCGCCATCATGAAGTGGACTATTCTTAAAAAAAATACTTTCTATAATGGGTTGAGAGACCAAGATATTCATTTCATCTCCTGTGTTGGTGAGAAAGTCGAGGTTATTGTTGCGTTCAATAACGATTAACGCGCCAGTATTGGAGGCTGCCATTTTAGTACAGGCCTTTACTATAGCTTCAACATCGGTAGTCGTTTGATCATCGTTTTTTAAGAACTTAAAATTTTTGAAAAGCCCTTTTTTTCCTGCAATATTGGTAGAGCCAACTAGTAGGAGAAACTTACGTATCTCGGGTTGAAAGACAACGATTAAGGCTATAATCCCTACCTTCATAAATCCATCAAATATGCTGTAGAGCATATACATATTGAGATAGTCCGTTAAGCGCCAGGCAAAATAAATAATGAGAATACCAATGAAAATATTAACGGCAACTGTCCCTTTTACAAGTCGGTAAATATAGTAGAGTAGAATGGCCACGAGGAATACATCTACAAAATCTATGAATCTAAAATCCCACAATTGTAAGTTGTCCAAGGTTAGCGCTTTTTGCTAATTTAACAAATAAAAATAGGATTATTGAAATAGATATTCAATTTTAGAAATTTTAAGAACATCTCTAGGTAACTGGTCTAGATAACTCTTTATGGTGATATAGCGTTGAAATGATAAGGTATCTTCAAAAAATAAAATGATATGGCTTGATTCTATCGATTCCAGTAGCTTGTAAAAATCGCTGTAATTTTTAATATCCTTAATTTCAGCCAGTATTATCTTAACATCGCCATCTAAGTCTATAAGTTTCATACTCCCATCTTGGTAACATTTAATTAGGGTATAGTGTTCTTGGTTTGATTTGCTGAATTCGATAAAGTCTGGATTTTCATTTTTGTAGAAGACATCAGTAAATTCGATAAACCCTAAATTATTGATAGATATATTATTACAGGTATAAAAGTTTTTGGCATTTTCATTTTTGTGCATTTGTGCATTACGCTTTTTGTCTTGCATAAATGTTATATGGGGAATGGCTTGCCTTAAAGATAGGCGCTTATCAACGTTGACGAGCCAGTTGGTTGTGCTAATTAAGTTTTTGCGATTTAAATGGCTAGAATCCGGTTGGGTTTCATCATAAAAAACATAGGCTGGAGAAACATCAAGGACTTTTGTGATTTTAGTGCGTGTAACTTCGGGTAATAGAATTACGCGTTCATTAGAACAGTTAAAGCAACATAATATTATAAGTAATAGGATTTTTCGCATAACTCATTAAAAATTCAGCTTACTAAACAATGTAACGCATTCCACAGCTTCTTTGACATCATGTACACGAAGAATTTTAGCTCCTTTTTGTAAGGCTACCATATGAAGTGCCGTGGTACCGTTTAAAGCACTTGCTGAATCTGTTTGCAGCGGTTTGTAGACCATGGATTTTCTTGAAATACCAACTAAAATCGGTTTATCGGCTATTTTCAATAATTCCATTTTTTGCAATAATTCGTAATTCTGTCTAAGGGTTTTTGCAAAACCAAAACCAGGGTCAATAATAATGTCATTGATTTTTGCCTTGTGAGCTTTGGCAATACGTTCTGAAAAGTAGGAAAGCATTTCTTTGATCAAATCCTCATAGTCAGTTTGCTCTTGCATGGTTTTAGGGTTACCTTTCATATGCATCATAATGTAAGGCACACCCATTTTGCCAATTGTTGGTATCATTTCGCCATCGAGATGACCCGCTGAAATATCATTTATTAGCGCAGCTCCTGCATCAATGCTTGCTTTTGCAACAGTACTCCTGAAGGTGTCTATGGATAAGATTGCATGGGGAAACGTTTTCAGAATCAATTCTACCATTGGGATAACCCGCTGTAATTCTTCTGATACGCTGACATGATCTGCTCCGGGTCTGGAGCTGTAACCCCCAATGTCTATAAAAGTAGCACCTTCATGGAACATTTTCCCTACCTGATTTAGAATCGCGGTTTCATCTTTGTATTGCCCGCCATCATAAAACGAATCCGGGGTTACGTTGAGTATGCCCATTACTTTAGGGCTAGATAAATCAATGAGTTGGCCTTTACAATTTATGGTCATTACAGGTGTAGGATACTAAGGTTAAAACTTTAAACCTCAAACTTTGAACTTCTAATTTATTTATGCGAAATTTACGGAAATTTTAATGGATTACATGCAAGACACTTCTAAAGAATACGATGCCATTGTTGAAGAATGCCGTACGCTATTTATAAAAAAAATGAGTGATTATGGTAGTGCGTGGCGCATCCTTAGACTCCCCTCACTTACAGACCAAATCTTTATAAAAGCACAGCGTATTAGAAGTTTACAGGAAAATGCCGTAAGAAAGGTAGATGAAGGTGAAAAAAGTGAGTTTATTGGTATTATCAATTATTGCCTTATGGCTCTAATTCAACTAGAGAAAGGAGTTGTTGAGCACCCCGATTTAAATGTTGATGAGGCAACGAGATTATACGATGAAAAAATTGCCTTAACCAAACAGCTAATGCTAGATAAGAACCATGATTATGGCGAAGCATGGCGCGATATGAGGGTAAGTTCCTTGACCGATTTGATTTTGCAGAAGCTATTGCGTGTTAAGCAAATTGAAGATAATGCGGGTAAAACCTTGGTAAGTGAAGGTATTGATGCTAATTATCAAGACATGATAAATTACGCCATCTTTGCATTGATTCATTTGAAAGAAAGTTGAATAATGCTGTCTAGCTGAGCATAGTCAAAGCCTGCTGCATTTAATTAATTTAAAAGATTCCTGTTCCCGCAGGAATGATAAAAAAACATGAAGTATTTAGTACAATTAAGTAGAGTTTTTGTTGGAATATTATTTATAATCTCTGGGTTTATAAAACTCAATGATCCACTTGGCTTTTCATATAAGCTCGTAGAATATTTTGGTGCAGACGTTTTAAATTTAGAATTTTTAATTCCTTATGCATTAGGTATTTCGGTCTTTGTTGTGGTACTCGAGGTGGTATTGGGGGTGTTTCTATTGATTGGTTACAAAATTAAGTTCACGATTTGGAGCCTTTTAGCCATGATTGTTTTCTTTACCTTTCTCACCTTTTATTCAGCTTATTTCGATAAGGTCAAAGACTGTGGTTGTTTTGGTGATGCATTAAAACTTACACCATGGGAGAGTTTTACGAAGGACGTTGTTTTATTGGTGCTTATTTTGGTTTTGGTTTTAGGCATCAAATACATTAAACCTTTATTTTCACAGTTGCCTAACACCATAATTGCACTTATTGCATTTATTGTATCCCTATGGTTTGGTTACCACGTATTGATGCACTTGCCTGCCATAGACTTTAGAGCTTATAAAATCGGCAATAACCTTCAAGAGCAAATGATAATACCAGTAGATGCTGCTAAACCCATCACTGAATACACATGGACGTTTAGTGTTGATGGTGAACAACAGACTTTTGTCACCGATGGCAGTTATCCAAATGTAGATGGAGAGTATATCGGCGTGGAAACCAAATTGATTGACGAGGGTTATATACCACCCATACAGGATTTTTCAATTGAATCTAATGACGAAGATTTAACCGCTGAATTTTTAAACGAAAAGCATTTGATTATTGTTGCCATGTACAGTATTACTAATGCTGAGTTAGATGGTGTAGTAAAGCTTAAAGCGTTCACCGATGAGGCTATGAAAAAAGGTTATACAGTTATTGGATTAACCTCTTCCGGTGAAGAAGACAAGGAGAATATTACATCACAATACGAATTGAATTTCAATTTTTATTTGTGCGATGAGAAAGTTATTAAAACCATTGTAAGAGCCAACCCAGGTATTGTTGTGCTAAACAAAGGTACGGTAACCCAAAAAGCACATTGGAATGATATAGACGATATTCAACTTTAATGGAATGATAATAACTACTAATACTAGATAGCTTTAAAAGTTTGGTTTGGCAGCATAAGCATTAAAAAAAAAGCACCGTTTCTTGGGAAGATATTTAATTAATAAGATTTTTTACGCCTTTATAACCCTTATGGGTGTGATTACCGTAATTTTCTTTTTGTTCACTATTTTACCTGGTGACCCTGCAAAAATGATGCTCGGCCAAAACCAAACAGCAGATCAGGTTGAGGCAGTAAAACGGAAATATGGATTTGATAAGCCTCTTGGGACGCAGTATTTGTATTACCTCAATGATTTATCGCCACTGTCATTTCATTCCAAGGATAGTGCTGATTATACCTTCTTAAACCCGAATAAATATAACGCTAAATCGCTATTTTCTTTTGGAACTACAAATGTGGCAGTCAAAACACCTTATTTGCGTGAATCCTTTACAAAACAAGGCAAAAGTGTGACGGCGGTTATTGGTGAAACGCTTCCAAATACATTTGTACTTGCTGTATCAGCCATTATTATCGCCATTTTTTTGGGAATTATCCTAGGGATAGTTTCTGCACTTAAACAAGATACCTGGATAGATAGGACGATTCAGGTCTTGAGTACACTGGGTATGAGTGTGCCATCATTTTTTAGTGCTATTTTGTTTGCTTGGGTATTTGGGTTTTTACTGCATGAATATACCAATTTAGAAATGACAGGAAGTTTATACGAATTGGATGATTTTGGAGAGCAAATGACCATAAAATGGAAAAATTTGCTATTACCCGCCATAGTTTTAGGAATCAGGCCCTTGGCTGTTGTTATTCAACTTATGCGAAATTCATTGCTTGAAGTGCTGGGTCAAGATTATATTAGGACAGCAAGGGCCAAAGGCTTAAGTCAATTTAAGGTTATAAAGAATCATGCGGTAAAGAATGCTTTAAATCCTGTGGTAACGGCAATATCGGGTTGGTTCGCCTCCATGTTGGCTGGTGCTGTTTTTGTAGAATATATTTTTGGCTGGAATGGACTAGGAAAAGAAATTGTTAATGCCCTAAATACATTGGATTTACCAGTCATTATGGGTGCGGTTCTGGTCATAGCTATCGTTTTTATAACTATAAATATTTTTGTCGATTTCATTTATGCATGGTTAGACCCAAGAGTGAAGCTATCCTGATAATTAGATGATAGTAGTCACTAACTATTGTTCTATATTATCTTATTTTTATAACTTTTAATGTAATACATTCAAAACACCATAATTATGAGAAAACAAATTGTTGCAGGGAACTGGAAAATGAATAATGGTCTAATACAAACGGAATCTTTGATCACGGAATTAAAACAGCAGGTTAAGACATCAGAGGCTGAGGTTATGATAGCACCTACGTTCACGAACTTATGGCATGCTTTTCAATCCACCAAGAACACCCACATAGAAGTTATTGCGCAAAACATGCATTTTGCTGAAAAAGGGGCCTATACCGGGGAAATAAGCGCGGGTATGCTAACAAGCCTTGGCATTAATACTGTTATTTTAGGGCATAGTGAGCGCCGGGCCTACTTTAATGAAACCGACGAGGCTCTAGCCAAAAAAGTAGATACGGCTATAGCCCATGACATGCGTGTTATTTTCTGTTTTGGTGAGGAATTGGCAGATCGTAAAGCGGGAAATGAAGACACGGTGGTTGAAAATCAAATTAAAAATGCCTTATTCCATCTTAAAGGAGATGCCTTTAACAATATTGTTTTAGCTTACGAACCCGTCTGGGCCATTGGTACAGGGGAGACCGCTACTCCAGAGCAGGCTCAAGAAATGCACGCTTTTATCCGTAAGACCTTGGCAGAAAAATACGGCAATAATGTAGCAAATAACGTGTCCATTCTTTACGGAGGAAGTGTAAAGCCCGATAACGCTAAGGAGATTTTTTCCAAACCTGATGTTGATGGTGGTTTAATAGGTGGCGCTTCTCTTAAAGCAGAGGATTTTTATGCTATTGTGAACGCATTTTAGAAGGTTTGTAGAATTCGCTGAAGATGAATTTCTATAACTTCCAAAGGACGTGTCTTCACATTAAATGGAAGAATTAGAATGGGGTTTCAGCCGTTGATATAGCATTCAATTTAAGGATTTAAGTAGTGAATTAGGGTAAGGGCATCATGTCAAATATGATTTATTTAGGATACGAGTTTAAAATTAAACCATTGCAGCCAGGAACAGAAATCCTAATTGCGGAATTGGGCTATGCCGGTTTTGAGAGTTTTATAGAGACGACGACAGGTGTTATTGCATATATTCAAAAAAACGATTGGTATCCGAATATTCTTGAGGATATTTTTATTTTAAAATCCAAAGAATTTGATATTTCCTTCTCATTCAAGGAAATACAGCAAACGAATTGGAACGCGGAGTGGGAAAAAAGTTTCCATCCCATAACTGTTGCCGATAAAGTGACTGTCCGTGCACCGTTTCACAGTGCGCCCACTACTGAATTTGATATTATAATTGAGCCTAAGATGAGTTTTGGGACAGGTCATCATGAAACCACACATATGATGGTTGAGCATATTATAAAAAATGATTTTAAAGGTAAATCCGTTTTAGATATGGGCTGCGGAACTGGTGTTTTGGCCATATTAGCTGAGAAAGTAGGAGCCTCTAAAATTGATGCTATTGATATTGATAATTGGTGTTATTTGAACAGTCTGGAAAATGCAGAACGCAACAATTGCAAAAATATCTCCGTCTATGAAGGAGATAGCCAGCTTTTAAATGAAATGTCCTATGATATTATTATGGCGAACATCAATAGGAATATCCTCTTACAGGATATTGAACGTTATGCTAAATCCCTTAACAAGAATGGCTTATTGTTTTTAAGCGGTTTCTACAAAGCCGATATTCCAATAATAGAGAAACAATGTAATTTGTTTATGTTAAAATTGAATGAAATTATTGAAAGAGGGCAGTGGATATCATTAAAATTTATAAATTAGTTGACGTTCGTGTTAAAATCATGACCTTTTAATGTGTCATTTTTAAGCATATGCTATGAGTACCAAAGAAAAACAATCGGAAGAATTACTTCTAGAAGAAGAAGTTATTAAACAAAATGAAATAGTGTTATTCAATGATGATGTCAATACGTTTGACTATGTTATTGATACGTTGATTACGGCCTGTGACCACACCCCAGAGCAAGCAGAACAATGCTCAATCATAGTGCATTATAAAGGAAAATGTACTGTTAAGACAGGTCCTTATGACGACTTAAAGCCTAGGTGTTCTAAGCTGTTACAAGCCGGTTTGAGTGCCGAAATAGTATAAAAAAAGCCTGCATATAGCAGGCTTTTCTGATTTTGTACCTCTAATCATTAAAAAATGGTAGAGATTATTTTGTTATTCTGCCAACGGCACAACTCACAAATGATTTAGCTTTTTTTGGGAATGAATTGGATTCGCCCACCATTGGATAGCCCAAATCGGATAATTTTTTTCTCACCAGCTCAAATTCTTGTTCAGAACCATGACTGAAACTGACTTCGTCAGTATCGTTATTTACGGTGACATCAGAAACATGATTTAATTTTGAAAGCTGCGTAATAATGGTATTGGCACAGCCGTGGCATTTCAAATTTTGAATTTTAACTGTGGAAGTCATATCTCCTATTTTTTAGTGCTACAGGTACTCTTTCCTAAAGCAGCGTATAAAGGGCAGAAGTTAGCAAAACTTGTTATAACTAGTACCATTGCCACAGCCAAAAGGATAATAGAGGCTGTACCTGTAATAACTTCAAAGTAACTTAATAAAACAACTACTGCTGCTATTAATACACGTATGGTCTTATCTAAACTTCCAACATTTTTTTTCATGATATTTTAATTTTGTATTTATTTAATGACCTATAATTTTGATGGGCAAACAAATGCCGTTGTTGGTACATCTGTTTTGTTAATTGAAGTAAAACCACCAGCTATGTCAACAAGCTTATCAAAACCGCGCGCCTCTAATATGGACGCAGCAATTACGGAACGATAACCACCAGCACAGTAAATATAGTAAGTTTTGTTTTTATCTACTTTATCCATTTGGTCGTTGATATAATCCAAGGCAAAATGTTGGGCATTCTCTACATGAGATGATTGGTATTCGCCATCTTTACGAACATCCAATACATTAATATCTGAAGCTTTTGCCCTTTTAGAAAATTCTTCAGCTGAAATTGATTCTATGGTCTCAACGTCTTTGCCAGCAGCTTTCCAAGCTTCAATACCACCTTCAAGATAGCCTAAAGTATTATCATAACCTACACGGGATAATCTAGTCACTGCCTCTGCAGATTTACCCTCTGGAACCACCAAAATAATAGGTTGTTTTATATCTGTGATTAAGGCGCCTACCCAGGGTGCAAATTGGCCGTTTAAGCCAATAAAAATAGAATTTGGTATGTGAGCTTTAACAAATTCAGATTCTGGTCTTACATCTAAAACCAATGCGGACTCATGATTAGCCATGGCTTCAAAGTCTTCAGGGCTTAAAGGGGTATCACCAGTTTTAAGAATGGTGTCGAAAGCGTCGTATCCCATTTTATTCATCATGGCATTTTTTGCAAAGTATTGTGGTGGTGGGGCAATGCCATCTAGAACCTCTTTTACAAATTCCTCCTTGCTCATATCAGCCCTTAGGGCATAATTGGTTTTCTTTTGTTCACCTAAAACCCCTACTGTTTCTTTACTTAGGTTTTTACCACAAGCAGAACCGGCACCGTGTGCCGGATAAACGATGACGTCATCAGCCAGCGGCATTATTTTGGTTCTTAGGGAATCGTATAACATTTTGGCTAAATCCTCTTTAGTTAAGTCAGATTTAATAGCTAAGTCTGGCCGTCCTACATCTCCAAGAAAAAGGGTATCTCCCGAAAAAATAGCATAGTCTTTACCATTTTCATCTTTTAATAAATAGGTTACGGACTCAAGGGTATGACCAGGGGTATGCAATACCTTTATGGTTAATTTTCCAAGTTTCAATTCTTCACCATCACGAGCTGAATGAATATCGTAATCTGTTGTGGCGCCTGGTCCAAAGACAATGGTAGCACCTGTTTTTTTTGCCAAATCTACATGTCCTGAAACAAAATCTGCGTGGAAATGCGTTTCTAGGATATATTTTATTTTGGCATTATTAGATTTTGCCTTGTCAATATATTGTTGCGTTTCTCGTAATGGATCTATAATAGCAACTTCACCTTCAGACTCTATGTAATAAGCCCCTTGTGCTAAACATCCTGTATATAATTGTTCTATTTTCATTTTCAACTAGTCTTTATTTTTTACAAAATTACAAAACTACAATTTTTCAAGTGTGATAATAATCACTTTAACTCTCAGAAGAGTTCTTTATAAATAATATAAAATGCCATAATAAGAGTAAAATAGCCAAACCCTTTCTTCAATTTTGTACCACTTATAAATTTAGAAATATAAACACCAATAATTATTCCAACAATTGATAGAGCTGTAAAAATAAGCAAGAAACTCCAATCAATGCTTAAGTTAGACAAGTCACCTAAAAACCCAATTAAGGATTTTACGGCGATAATCAATAAAGAGGTGCCTACGGCTTTTTTCATGGGTAGCTTGGCTAAAACGACTAAGGCTGGTATGATTAAAAACCCCCCGCCGGCCCCAACGATTCCCGTGAGAACACCAACCACAATACCCTCTAATCCGATGAGGGGATAATTGTAAATGATGTCGCTAGTTTCGTCATCATTGCTATTGTTTTTAGGTGTACGTATCATCGATAAGCTTGCCAAAAGCATAACAATGGCAAAAAAGACCATGATAAAAACAGCGTTAGTCACCTCAAAATCGCCAACCGTAAAAACTACGTCGGGAATCAAGGAGACTAGAAAGCGTCTTGTGAGATAAACAGCAATTAAAGCCGGAATAGCAAAAACCACTGAAGTTTTTAAATCTACCAATCCCTTTTGGAAGTTCTTAATGGCACCGATTACTGAAGTCACACCTACCACAAAGAGCGAATATGCCGTAGCTATAATGGGGTTGAGACCAATTAAATATACTAGAATAGGAACTGTTAGGATAGAGCCACCACCTCCAATAAGACCCAGCACAAGTCCAACGATGAGGGCGCCCAAATAACCTAGAAGTTCCGTCAATTCCATTAATGTGGCAGTTTAGATTGTATAGCCCCATAAACGTAAGTTCCAAAAACAGCAGCTATAATTACGATTAACATTGTAAAAACACCAGTGCCGACCAAAATATACATTGGTCCAGGACATGCGCCGCATAGGGCCCAACCAAGGCCAAAGATACTTCCTCCTATAATATAGCGCACAAGGCCCTTGTCTTTAAGGGGTACCCTCAAATAAGTACCTTCTGTTGTCTTCAATTTCATTTGTTTAGACACCAAGAGTAAAATTATACCTGTAATTACAGCACTTCCAATAATGCCATACATGTGGAAGGACTGGAACTTAAACATTTCAAAAATGCGATACCAAGAGACCGCTTCAGATTTAACTAATACGATTCCAAAAAAT
This sequence comes from Winogradskyella aurantia, assembly GCF_002266855.1. Lineage (GTDB taxonomy): Bacteria > Bacteroidota > Bacteroidia > Flavobacteriales > Flavobacteriaceae > Winogradskyella > Winogradskyella aurantia. The sequence continues at coordinate 22,710 of NZ_NGJN01000005.1, forward strand.
ATACCTACCAAAAAAAACTTTAAATACTTTCCCATAATTAAAATAAGATTGGATAAATGAGATGAATCATAATTAAACCGCCTATAAAGAATCCTATAACCGCTATTAGCGATGGTAATTGTAGGCTACTTAGACCAGTAATAGCATGGCCTGACGTGCATCCTCCTGCATAACGGGTGCCAAAACCAACTAAAAAACCTCCAATGGTTAGAATAAGAAACCCCTTTAAACTAACCACTGCATTCCAACTAAACAACTCCGTTGGTAATAAGCTCTTGCCGACATCGTGAAACCCTAATTTTTCTAAATCTGTTATGGCAGCTTGACTTAACTCTATATCTATTGGATTAGATAAAAAATTATGAGCAATGTAACCACCAACTATAGCACCACAAACTACAATCAGATTCCATTGGTGTTGCCGCCAGTCAAAATCAAAAAACTTCACACGCTTACCTGCACCACCTATAGAACAGAATGTACTTAAGTTAGACGACATCCCAAAGGTTCTCCCGAAGTACAAAAGTAGAAACATGACAATTGCGATAAAAGGGCCGCTCACATACCAGGGCCATGGTTGTAAAATGTATTCCATAGTCAATCTGTTTTACAAAATTAGAAGTATAAAATATAGATAGTGTGACAAAAGTTACTAAAAGTCCAGAACAGTAATCTTATTTCGACCGAGTTCAATTCGCCCTTCTTTTTCCAATTGTTTCAAAAGTCTAGAAACCACAACCCTAGAGGTGTTTAAGTCTTCCGCAATCTCTTGGTGGGTCATTTCCAAGGTTGTTGAAGCGGAGAGTTTTACGTGGTCGATAAGGTACTTGTAGAGGCGTTTATCCATTTTCATAAAAGCCAAGGTGTCAATGGTTTCAAGCATTTCGTCAAAACGAATTTGATAACTTTGAAGTATAAAAATGCGCCAACTTTCATTGGTTTGAAACCAGGCGTGCATCTCATTAATCGGTATCATGATAACGTCCACATCTTCATCGGCAATGGCACGGATTTTACTCACTGCATTGGCCATGCAGCAGGTTAGGGACATGGCACATGTGTCACCAGATTCTAGGACATATAGCAATAATTCATTCCCATCTTCATCTTCACGAAGAACTTTAATATTTCCCCGAATAAGAAGTGGGATGAACTTTAGTTCTTGGCCTATGTCAATAATGATATCGTCTTTTTTAAAGGTCTTTATTTTAGCGACCTTTTCTATATTATTCAGAATCTCTTCATCGAAGAGATAACTAAAGGTTTGAAGTTGCTCTTGTGAAATCATGTTTCAAAAATAGGCAATTCCATTTTTGAAATAAATAGTTTGGTTGTTTTTTAAGTTTTATGTTATATTTGCACCCACTTAAAAACGGCCTCGTGGCGCAACTGAATAGCGCATCTGATTACGGCTCAGAAGGTTACAGGTTTGAATCCTGTCGAGGTCACGAATAAATCCTTCAAATTAGAAAAAACGCCAAGCTTGCTTGAGCGTTTTTTTGTTTGAAGGATTTTCAAAGCGTAGCAAAAAGGATGCGATAGCAATCCTGCGGCGCTTTGATATGGTTTTAACTGCGCGCGAGGTCAGCCTAGCGGAAAGGATGCGATAGCAATCCTGCGGCGCTTTGATATGGTTTTAACTGCGAGCGAGGTCAGCCTAGCGAAAAGGATGCGATAGCAATCCTGCGGCGCTTTGATATTGTGTTAACTGTGCGCGAGGTCAGAGGAGCAAAAAGGATGCGATAGCAATCCTGCGACGGTTTGATACGGTGTAAGCTCTAAGTGTTGTTAGGCGAGTCTAGGATGGGTAAAAATCCAAAGGCTTCCGGACACCAATTAGATACCATATTTTGGAATATGGAATTGTTAATGACGAAAGTGCGTCTTTTTGTTATGACCGCATTTTCCCTGTAAGTTCTTCAATCCTTATCAAGAATACTATGGGGATGTCCTCTGCATAAATTTTACTCGAAAATTCGCTGATGTAATCTAGGTCCTTGTTCTCTGTGTCCAGAATGATTTTCTTTATGCCTAGGGAAAACTCGTGCAGATATAGTTTAGCTGTACCGCCGTTAATTTCATCATAATTACCATGTACTAGAACTGATTTCCACTTGTTGGATCTGAAAATTTCAGCCACGGTTAACGAAATGGAAATCTGTTTGCGCATAGCTCTAATCTTGTGACCTAACCCAGAATAGCAGATGATATAATTCTCTTTTTTGTTAAAAAAATAGGTTATAGGTACAGTGTAAGGCCTTTTATTCTCAATGTAAGATAGGTAACCGACATAATTACGCATTAATACGTCCTCACAGTGCTTTTGGTCTAGACTCTTCATCATTTGAATAGGATTTAACCATGAAGTTAAAGTTAATACAGTTTATTTCAAATGACTTAAGTCAGTTTTTGAAAATGTTTAAAGACAGCAAGATTTAGTGCTTAAAAAAAGGCAATTTATAGGGTGCTTTGAAAGGCGTTGGAATTATTTTGAATCTAAAGCATTCTTCGTAACGTAAGTGCGCCAGCCTATTATAGCTAGCTGTAGTTTTGACGCTTTGCTCAAATCTAATTGCCGCTTAGTGTAAGACGGTAGAACAGTTTTGTTTAATTTTGCCAATAGCCTAAAGATCAGTTGTTTCATTCTGCATGATTCTAAATCTTCGGTAAAAGTAGTAAAACTTATCCTAGAACTAAGTTTTACTATATTTAGGTTGGTGTGCTTAATGTTGGTTATATCGATAAAATAATATCGATGATTAATTTGGCTAAAACTATCATAATGTCTTTGGTTTAGAGTTTAATTAATAATATTTGTTCTGATTGAGTATCCAATATATAGTATGGATGAATAGTCCTCCAAATGATTTTATTATTTTCTGCCAAATTGAATTTATTTTTATAACTAAAAAAACCATATATGTTATATAAATATACCATACGCCTTATAGTAAGTAATAAAATGTAATAATAATAGGGGTTTATGATTTCAAATATAAATAAATGAAGGGCTTTTTTTAGGTGTTTTTGAAAAACGTAGAGGCTAACTATTTCAAAATAGTCCTTTATTTACGATTTGATCTTTTTGGTTGCCTATGTTGATGCCTTTGCCCCTCGAAATAAGGACAAAAGAGTTTAATTTATTTTTTGGGTAATCTTTAGGCCTGATATTACGATTATATTTGTTCAAAATTCATTTTCATGAAACTGTTTTTATCATTATTACTTTTTTTAGTATCACTTTGTAGCATGGCACAGGATTTAATTATTAATGAACTTGATGCGGATACGCCTAGTACGGACACGGCAGAGTTTATTGAGCTGAAGTCCACTGTACCTAATTTCACCACTGACGGATTTATTCTGGTATTTTTCAATGGATCGAGTAATGGCGGTGATTCCAGTTACTTAGTTATTGACCTTAATGGTTATGTCACTGACAATAATGGATTGTTGGTTCTAGGGGGTTCTGAGGTTGTGCCTTACCCTCAAGTCTTACTGGCAGACAATATAATACAAAATGGTGCTGATGCTGTTGGGATATATCAGGCTTCTATTGACGATTTTCCCGAAGGAACGCTAGCCAACCAAAATAATTTAATTGACGCTTTGGTCTACGGTACCAATGACGCTGTCGATACAGAGCTGTTAGCGCTATTAGGTGAAACCGTGCAGTATAATGATAATGGTACAACAACTACCCCTAGGTCTATACAACGTTTTGTAGATGCCATGGGTAACGAAAGCTACGTTGCTGATACACCCACACCAAGAGGTGAAAACGATGGGTCGGGAATCCCTATCAATCCCATAGCGATTTCAGTGTCCCAAAGCCAATATAATGAAGGTGATGTATTTGATATTGTCTTTACGGCTGAAGTAAATCTAAGTTCCGACTTAAATTTCACTATTGGACTTAGCAATGGTGGGTTTGACACCGCTGATTTTACAGGAAACCTTAATCTTACAATCCTAAGTGGTGCTAATTCAACTTCAACAGCAATAAATCTCATTAATGACACAGCGGATGAAGGCGATGAGGTATTGCGAATTCAATTTTTGGACTTGGTAGAACCTATTGTACCTGCAAATAACAATATCGAAATTAGGGTGGTAGATGATGATTTTACAATGGCTCAGTGGGGAACACCTGTAAATCCTACTACTGGACTCGTTGCAAGTACACAACCCAATGGTTATTACAATAGTTTAGACGGTTTGGCAGATATAGAATTGAGGCAGGCCTTACAGAATATTATCGCAGATCCATCTATGGTAAGGGCACAAACCTATGCAGATGTTATTGATATTTTGTTAGAAGCGGATGAGAACCCTATGAACAGTAATCAGGTATGGTTGGTCTATTCAGAAGAGGGCCGCCCTAAATTAGATTTACAGACGGGTAGTAACAGCACAGGCAAATGGAACAGGGAACATACATTTCCACGTTCTCGAGGAGGGTTTGATAGTATAGAAGAGGATGATATAGCTGATGGGATTGATATCTTTTGGACAACAGAGGCCGATTCTCTGCGCCATGGCAATTCTGATGCTCATGCGTTGAGAGCTGCCGATGCTGCGGAAAATAGTTCTCGTGGCAATCAACATTATGGGGAATATGTTGGACCCACAGGAACCTTGGGAAGTTTTAGAGGAGACGTTGCAAGAAGCGTTCTTTACATGGAGATAAGATATAATGGGTTAGAAGTGGTTAATGGCTTCCCAGATACGGTTGGTCAATTGGGAGATCTGGCAACACTTTTAGACTGGCATAGGAATGACCCACCAGACGATTTTGAAATGAACAGAAATAATATTGTCTATCAATGGCAGCGCAATAGGAATCCGTTTATAGATCAACCGCTTTTGGTCGAATATATTTGGGGTGATAACGTTGGGGAAGTTTGGAATCAACCGCTTAGTATAAACGTTAACACCCTATCGGAATTGATAGTTTACCCTAATCCGGCGAAAGACCATGTATTTATTTCAGGATTGTCAAATACTACTAAATTCGAGATTTGGACTGTAGATGGTACATTAGTACAACGGTATACCTCCATTGCTCAGCCTTTGCAACTGAATTTGGCTCCAGGCCTCTATATAATGAAAGTTGAAGAAGGTCATCAATCTGTAACACGGAAATTGGTAGTTAAATAAAGAAGGTGACCCTTTGCAGGTCACCTTTAGAGTTTAATCGTTTTTGAAATTCATTTCACTAGTACGTGCAATAAGTGAGCCTTCGGAAATTCCATATTCTATTCCCGGAATACCGTCATCATTTTTCCAAGAGGCAGAACTTTCGTCACCAGAATTGTGCTTTACACTGATTTTGATACGAGTAATTTCCCCAGCTTTGTTACGTCTGATTTTTGAATACTTTACCGTAATTCCAGCTTGCTCTAATAGAGTTTTGTTTTTGTCTAGGATTCTATCTGGCGTATACTTAGTAATGTAGGCCAGGGTGGCATTTTTACTTTCGTCGTCACCTATGTAAGCCACGCTACTTACTTCCACTCTGTCAATAACCCATTTTGCTTTTTCCTTGGAGCTAGACCCTTTGGTTTCTACTATAATTACACCGTTTTTGCCTTTTTCACCATAAGAAGTATCTGTGATGGCCATATCGCCTTGTATAACATTAATCGATTTTATTTTATCTGGTTTTATATTATTTAAATCTTTATATTCAAGCACCTTGCCATCTACTACTACTATTGGCTTATCTGGTCTATCCAAAACCAATTTTATTCTGTCAATATTATCAGAAGTGGGATTTGGTATGTATATCTCTGATCCATTTATTTTGGTAGTGATAGTATCAGATATGCTATAAGAGGTACGATTATTTTCGCTATTTTTTGGGTTTGTCGAATCCGATCTATAGCCTTTGACAATATAAATTGTGTCAGTAATCCTTGTGTTTTTAGGGTTTTCAATAATCTCTTCTACTATAATATCGTCTTTTTTAATAACTTTAACCCTGGCATCTTCACTATCTTTAATAATTACTTCATGATGGCCATCACTTTTATGGATGATTGTGTGTTTACCGTCATGTTTAATGTCATCAATCAGAATTTCCTCCACAATCACAATATTATTTTTTTTATCGACAGCACCAACACCAAAACTGCCATCCTTTGAGGATCTAAAGTAAAAATCAGAGATACCATCTTCTTTTTTTATGGCATAATTGGCCGATCCGTTTTCGGTATTGAAATCTACGTCAATTGAAGAAATGTAGCCATTAGAATTACGTTTCAGTTCTTTTATTACCATGGTAATTCCATTAGACTTCAATTCTCTCTTAATGTCCTCCAGTTGTGTGTCAGTTGTAGCCTTGGTAAAAATAATTTCAATTTGTGGATTTGAGTCTGCATGATCTGCATGTATTGCAGTTTTAGAGGGTGTTTCAACATAAACCTCCTTGGTATTCATGCTCATTAAGACGAGCGCTAATAATGGGATAATTAAGGCATATCGCCATTGCTTTTTAGACTGTGATCTTGATTTTTGTAACATAACTATTCGTTCTTTGATTAATGAATTATAAAAATTATTGGTCAATGCGATATTGTGATTAACAATACTTGTTTTCAACAGCAATTTCTGGTAGGCTTTACAGTTTTGGGCTATTTCCTGGGTCTTAAAATCGGCGATGTATTCTAGGTTTTGCTTGGTCGCCTTTCGATATAACCATACTATGGGATTAAACCAAAAAATGGTGTAAGCTAGCTCTATTAAGATAATATCGATGGAATGTAATTGGTTTACATGCACTTTCTCATGGGTGAGCATCATATGCAGCTCGTCGTGGTCAAAGGAATTGGGATTAAAGACGATCCACTTAAAAAATGAAAAAGGCGATATTTTATTTTTGATAATAACATAGGTGTAAATGCCATCTTTTCGTTTAGGGTGTGATATTAAAAGTAGGGCTAGGGACCCAAATTGAAACAAGAATTTCAGGAGGAAAATCACTAACCCCAAATAATAAATAATTGGTACAACAGATTGCCATTCAAATTCCGCTTTATCCGTACTGGGTGTATCCACTAAGTTTGTGCTCTGCTCTAGCGCAAGAGAGGAATAAGGGACCGGTGAGGATTCAATAGGTATTTCTACAGTAATAACAACCAATGGTAGTACTAGGGCAGTAAAAACACCAATCAATAGAAACCAGCGGTTATGGTTGAAGAAGGTTTCTCGCTTTAAAAAAAGTGAGAAACACAGATAAAAAATGGCGATGACGATGCTAGCTTTTAATAAATATTCCATGTTCAGTCCTTTTTTTCAATTAAGGCTATAATCTCCTTTAGTTCATCGACACTTATTTTTTCTTCTTTAGCAAAAAAAGAAACCACATTCTTGTAGGAACTGTTGAAATAGTTGTCAATTGCCGAATTCATAAAACGCTTTTTGTAGTCTTCTTTTGAAACAATAGGATAGTATTGGTGGGTTTTTCCATATGCTGTGTGATCTACGTAACCTTTTTCCTCAAGATGCCTAATTATGGTTGATAAGGTGTTGTAATGTGGCTTATCATGTTTTATTTCAGCAAGTACATCCTTGACAAAAGCCTTTTCTAAATGCCATAAGATGTGCATTATTTCTTCTTCTTTATTGGTTAGTTTTTGCATAATCGCACCGTTTTAAAAGATAATTAAAATCAAATATAACTACTTTTTTAGTTTTATAACTATAAAAATAGTTATTTAACGAAAAATTTAGTTTTAGTTTCTAAACCAATCATGTCTTATCTTCGCAACTTATTTCAATAAGATATTGATTATAACATGGCGATGAGCATTTTTTTGGTATTGGTGGGGCTGGTATTGTTAGTTGTCGGTGGTGAGTTTTTAGTGAGGTCGTCAGTGGCACTTTCTTTTAAATTAAGACTTTCAAAGTTGGTTATTGGCATGACCGTTGTTTCCTTTGCAACATCCGCTCCAGAATTATTGGTGAGTATGCAAGCTGCATTCGATGGGGTGTCGGATATTGCTTTGGGGAATGTCATTGGCTCTAATATTGCGAATATTGGCTTGGTTTTGGGAATTACGGCAATTATCTCACCTTTAATAGTAGAACGTGATTTTTATCGCTTGCATTGGCCCATGATGATGCTATTGTCTTTTGCACTCTATTTCTTTTTAAAAAATGATCTCTTGTTGAGTGCTATTGAGGGGGGGATTTTTTTTATCTCACTATGTATATTTCTGTTTTTTTTAATCAGGAATTCCAGGAGATCTTTGTCTGCTGTTTCGGTTGGTGATGAGGTCGATGATGCGCTTTCTAGAGTGTCAAATTTTAAAATCATAATATGGCTTTTAATTGGTGCTGCCGGCTTGTATTTTGGATCAGAATGGCTGGTACAGGGTGCGAAGCAGTTAGCCACATCTGTTGGAATTAATGACTATGCTATATCGGTAACGGTAATTGCTATTGGTACAAGTGTCCCTGAACTAGCAGCATCGGTAATTGCGGCCATTAAGCAGGAAAAAGCTATTTCTATAGGTAATTTAATAGGCTCAAATATCTTCAACATTTCCTCGGTATTAGGCCTTACGGCGATGATTAAGCCTATTCCCGTTAACCCTGAAACCCCTGAGATTCTTTCAACCAATATTTTTTGGATGATTGGTTTCGCTGCTATCTTGATTCCATTGATGTTGCTTCCTAAGCGTTATTTTATTAGTAGAGGTAACGGTTTTCTATTATTAGTTGCATACTTGGGCTTTATCGTCTTAACCTTTATATAATAAAAAAACCCGCTTTATTCAAGCAGGCTTTTTATTACTTTCATATTCTAGTAGAACCTATACTTTAGCGGTTTTGACGGTTCTAACAATTCTTCCAGCTACTTTGTATGGATCTGCATTAGATGCTGGTCGTCTATCTTCTAACCAACCTTTCCATCCTTTTTCAACGGTGATAATTGGTATTCTAATAGAGGCCCCTCTGTCCGAAATGCCATAGCTAAACTCATCAATGGACTGCGTCTCATGTTCTCCTGTCAAACGCTGATCGTTAAATTCACCATAGACCTCAATATGTTCCTTAACAACTGGTCTAAAAGCTTCACATATTTTTTCATAAACCTCTTGGCTACCACATGTTCTCAATGTTGAGTTTGAAAAGTTAGCGTGCATACCAGAACCGTTCCAGTCCATATCTTTACCAAGTGGTTTTGGATGATACTCTATATAGTATCCGTATTTTTCGGTAAGACGGTCTAATAAATAGCGGGCGACCCATATCTCGTCACCAGCTTTTTTAGCGCCTTTAGCAAATAATTGAAATTCCCATTGCCCTGAGGCAACCTCTTGATTAATCCCTTCAAAATTTAGACCAGCAGCTATACACATGTCGGCATGTTCTTCAACTAAGTCCCTGCCGTGGGTATTTCTGCCACCAACCGAACAATAGTATAGACCTTGGGGTGCGGGATAACCACCAACAGGAAAACCTAAAGGCAATTGTGTCTTTCTGTCCATGATGAAGTATTCTTGCTCAAAACCAAACCAAAAATCATTATCATCATCATCAATAGTAGCCCTTCCATTGGATACGTGAGGTGTGCCATCTGGATTTAAAACTTCAGTCATGACTAGGTAGCCGTTCTTCCTCGCTGGATCCGGATAGATAGCTACAGGCTTTAAAAGGCAATCAGAAGAATCACCAGTTGCCTGACGTGTTGAACTTCCGTCAAAAGACCAAATAGGGCAGTCTTCTAATTTACCACTAAAATTGTCTTCTACTTTAGTCTTACTTCTCATATTTTGAGTAGGTTTATAGCCATCTAGCCATATATACTCTAATTTCGATTTGCTCATCGTGTTTTTATTTTTAAAAAATTGACCGTACAAAGATTGTGTTTTTTTTATTTCGGTCAAAAAAATAAGGGTCTTTTAGATGAAATGTTATTAATAATTGTTGATAACCCCTTTTTTTTAAGGGTATGAATTACAAAATGTGCATTTTTCGTACTTTTGGCAAAAATTTTCCCATATGTCGACCTTACGTTTTTATGCCCTTAAAGCATCTTTAAATAGAAAGCCAAAATTCCTTGACGAGACTGAACGACGTTCTGAGCTTTTCGGGCGTCACGTTTTTAACGAAACGGCTATGCGCCAATATCTAACCAAGAGCGCCTTGTTACGAATTATAGAGGCCAAAGACAAAGGCACAAAGATCGATCGTTTAACGGCTGAACATGTGGCCACAGGAATGAAGGAATGGGCAGTTTCAAAGGGTGCCACACATTACACGCACTGGTTTCAACCATTAACTGGGGCAACAGCCGAAAAGCACGATGCTTTTTTTGAAACCATTGGAGACGGATTAGCTATTGAAAAATTTGATGGCAGTCAATTGGTACAACAAGAACCTGATGCTTCAAGTTTTCCGAGTGGAGGAATTAGAAATACATTTGAGGCAAGGGGTTATACCGCTTGGGACCCTACTTCTCCCGCTTTTATTTTAGGTACAACATTGTGCATTCCAACTGTGTTTGTGTCTTACACAGGCGAAGCCTTGGATTTTAAGACACCGCTCTTACGTGCGCTGCACGCAGTGGATAATGCAGCAGTAGCGGTATGTAAGTATTTTGATAAAAACGTAAAAAAAGTAAGTGCTTCCTTGGGTTGGGAACAAGAATACTTCTTAGTTGACAATGACCTAGCTAAATCGAGGCCAGATCTCGTTTTAACTGGAAGAACCTTATTAGGACACTCTCCTGCCAAGGGGCAGCAACTCGATGATCATTATTTTGGTAGTATTCCATCTAGAGCTATGGCGTATATGCGTGACTTAGAGCATCAATGTATGCTATTGGGTATTCCTGTTAAAACTCGGCACAACGAAGTAGCGCCTAATCAATTTGAATTAGCGCCTATTTATGAGGAAGCTAATCTCGCGGTGGATCATAATTCCCTGCTCATGGATGTTATGCAAAAAGTAGCTAGACGGCATGAGTTTATCGTGTTGCTCCATGAAAAGCCCTTTGCGGGTGTTAATGGGTCTGGTAAACACAATAATTGGAGCTTAAGTACAGATACAGGTGTCAATCTGTTATCGCCTGGAAAAACACCCATGAGTAATTTACAGTTTCTGACGTTTTTTGTCAATACCATTAAAGCAGTGCAAACCTATGAAGAGTTGTTAAGAGCTTCCATTGCATCTGCAAGTAATGACCACCGTTTGGGTGCTAATGAAGCACCACCAGCCATTATTTCCGTCTTCATCGGAGAGCAATTGACCAAAGTTTTGGAAGAATTAGCCACAGTCACAAAAGGTAAGCTGTCGCCTGAAGAAAAAACAGATTTAAAACTCAATGTTGTGGGTAAAATCCCAGAAATTTTATTGGATAATACCGATAGAAATAGAACGTCCCCTTTTGCTTTTACTGGTAATAAGTTTGAATTTAGAGCAGTGGGTTCTAAAGCAAATTGCGCTAACCCTATGACGGTTCTAAATTCGATTGTCGCCAAACAACTTTTAGACTTTAAGCTTGAGGTCGATACACTTATTAAGGATAAGGGCATGAAAAAGGATGATGCCATTTTTAATGTTCTTAGAGAGTATATCAAAACATCAAAAGCCATTTTATTTGAAGGAAATGGTTATAGTGAAGCATGGGAAAAAGAGGCTAAAAAAAGAGGGCTGAGCAATAACAAAACAACCCCTGATGCTTTGAAGGTGAAAATATCGACAGAGGCCATTGAACTTTTTGAATCTTTAGGGGTAATGAATAAGATTGAATCCCAAGCTAGGTACGAAATCGAAATGGAAGAGTATGTAATGCATCTTCAAATAGAAAGTCGAGTTATTGGTGATATCGCCCGTAATCATGTGGTTCCAACCGCTGTGAGGTATCAAAATATTTTGATTGATAATGTAATGGGTCTAAAATCAATTTATGGAAACAAATATATGGCCTTAGCTAAAGAACAGCTCTCTTTAATAGAACAGATTTCTTCGCATATCGAAGCCATAAATTCTTTGGTTACGACTATGACGGAGGCACGAAAAAAATTCAACGCAGAAAAAAATATAGATAAACGCGCCAAGGGTTATTGCGAAAACATTAAGCCAAGTTTTGAGGATATAAGATATCATTGTGACAAATTGGAATTAATGATTGATGATGAGCTTTGGCCCTTGACCAAATATAGAGAGCTTTTGTTTACCAATTAGTCGTAAAACTCTACACAAAAAAGCATTCATGTGTTGTGCATGAAGGTTTCCAACTACGTAGAACTACGTATAAAAAAGGGTATAATTTTGTTTTACATGTCGTTTGTCGATAACATTAAACTCCTTGTCGAAAACCCCATCGAATTAGTCAAAAAAACAAGTTTATCCATTTGGCAAACTTTTTTATTTAGTATTTTTGTAGTGCTATTAATCAATATTTGTTAAGATGAAAAAGTTACTGTTAAGTGTAGCTATTCTTGTGGGTGCAACCTTAATTCTTTCACAAGACAATTCAGAGGATTTAAAGGATATTTCTAAAGAGGATGTGGCAAGCATCCAAACGAAAATATAATAACGTTCTGATTTAATTGAAGTGAAATACAGGCAGATTGTGCCTTTAAGAATAAAGAAAGATAATCTCATTTAAAATGATGTTATCTTTTTTTTTTTGCCTATTAACTATAAGTTCCTATTCTAGGATATGTTATATTTTTCTATCTTGCGCAAATCTTTTTTTTTGACTTTAAATAGAATAACATTAGATGTTTTATAGTGGTACAAAGTTTCGCTTGAATTTAATTTTCTTTTTGCTTGGTGTAGGCTTTGTTTATGCTCAAGGAGATGTCTTGGATGATCGAAAATCAGAGTTCAAGAGGTTGACTTTTTACGATTACAGGGGCACTAATTCCATTGATTTGGCTTTTGGCACTTCAGTCCCAAATGGAGACCTGCTAGAGCCTCAATTTGAGATTTACTTTAAGGGAGGCTACAAGCTCCATTTTGCAGAGCATTTTAATTTAGGTGTATCTTACAGTAAGTACAATATTGCATTTAAGGATATATACAACCAAGGCTTTATGTCGTTTGATATAAATCTCGAATATCTCATGTTACCCTATAACAAATTCACACCGTTCATATATGCTGGCTATGGGTACAATGCGGCCAATTATTTTGAAAGTACGTCCAGCAAGGTCCAGGGAGCAGCGGGATTGGAGTATATATTTGCAGATCGATTTGGCTTGCGCTTGTTTGCAGAGTACAATTATGCTTTTTCAGATGAGCTAGATGGATTAATAGCGGGATCCGGTGACGATACTTTTATTAGAACGGGATTAGGGCTTCACATGTATTTTGGTGGTCGTAAGAAAAAAGAACGGATACGGAAAAAATTAAAAACGGTCATTAATTCCAATTTAATCGTACCTTATAATAAATAGCATTGTGTAGTTTTGCACAGCGAGCAAAAATGAGATAAAATGAGTGGTTCGGTTAGTAAAAGATATGCACAAAGAGGTGTTTCTGCATCAAAGGAAGACGTGCATAATGCCATAAAGCATATAGATAAAGGCTTGTTTCCGAAAGCTTTCTGTAAAATAGTTCCAGATTATTTAACAAACGATGAGGATTATTGCCTCATTATGCATGCCGACGGGGCTGGTACAAAGTCTTCGCTGGCTTACATGTATTGGAAGGAAACGGGAGACATGTCTGTTTGGAAAGGCATTGCACAAGATGCACTAATAATGAACATTGATGATCTGCTCTGTGTGGGTGCTGTAGATAATATTATGTTGTCTTCAACCATAGGGCGAAATAAAAACTGTATTCCAGGAGAGGTAATTTCTGCTATTATAAATGGCACAGAGGAGCTCATCGAAGGGTTAAGATCATTTGGTGTAAACATACATTCCACCGGTGGGGAAACTGCAGATGTTGGTGATTTAGTGAGAACTATCATCGTAGATTCAACGGTCACTGCGCGCATGAAACGTAAGGATGTTATCGATAATGCTAATATCGCTGAAGGTGATGTAATTGTAGGCTTAGCTTCCTTTGGAAAAGCATCATACGAAACCGAATACAACGGTGGTATGGGTAGTAATGGTTTAACCTCTGCTCGCCATGACGTTTTTTCGAAATATCTTGCCCATAAATACCCTGAAAGTTACGATGCGTCAATACCTGAAGATTTGGTGTATTCAGGAAAAACCTTATTAACGGACAGCATTGAAGGTGCTCCAATTGATGCTGGTAAGTTAGTTTTGTCGCCAACACGCACGTACGCACCAATTATAAAATCCATTTTAGACAAGCACGACAATAGTGAAATTCACGGCATGGTGCATTGCAGTGGTGGCGCACAAACAAAGATTTTACACTTTATTGACGACCTACACATTATAAAAGATAATTTATTTGCCATTCCACCGTTATTCAAGCTTATTCAAGAACAATCCAAAACAGATTGGAAAGAGATGTATCAAGTATTTAATTGTGGCCATAGAATGGAGCTATATGTTAAACCAGAACTGGCTGATGATATTATTACAATTTCAAAATCCTTTAATGTAGACGCTCAAATTATAGGTCGAGTGGAAGCATTTAATTCTAAAAAACATCCAGACCAAAGTAAAAAACTGACCATCAAGAGCACATTTGGTACGTTTGAATATTAGATGCATGAGTTACGGTAAACGCTCAATTCAACTATTTTTTTCGCTGTTATTTTTTACACTGGCACATGCACAGCCTAGCACCTTATTTTTAAAACCTGACGACACCAAGAACTACGGCTGGAAAACGCTTGATGAGGTGGGTCTCTATTTAAATCAGGTATCCTTTACTAATTGGAATTCTGGTGGAGCGAATTCAATTTCGGCCATTTTTAATGGTAGAGGCGAAGCCAATTATAAAACAAAAAAGTTATTCTGGAATTCCGCCCTATTACTCAGCTACGGTATTAACAAACAGGACGGAGAGCCCTTAAGGAAAACCGAAGATGCCATTTCTCTGATTTCTAATTTTGGTTATGAATTTCGGAAAAATAGCAACTGGTTTTATTCAGCAAGATTCAGTTTCAACACCCAATTTGCCAATGGATTTAATAATCCTGATGAACCTCCTATTTCTCGTTTTATGGCACCAGGCTACTTGTTTTTAGGGGCTGGGGTTGAATACGGTAGACAAATTGAAAAGTTCTCGCTTTATGCCTCACCGATAACGTTTAAAACGACTTTTGTTTTAGATGAAGATCTTTCTAACTCGGGAGCCTTCGGTGTAAGACCTGCTATTTTTGATATGGAGGGTAACTTGGTGCGGCAAGGTGATCGGGTCCGTACAGAATTTGGTATTCTCTTGACCAATCAATATCAGGGTCAATTGATGGATAATATTAAGTTTAATAGTCTGTTACGACTTTACTCGGATTATTTGAACAGCTTCGGAAATATTGATATCGAATGGGAGGTCAATATAGATTTTAAAGTCAATAAATACATAAGTGCCATGTTAGGGTCGCACCTTAGGTATGACAACGATATCAAAACAGAGGTTGTTAGGGATGAAATAACCAATGTAGACAGAGTCGTGACAGGGCCAAAGGTACAGTGGAAGCAACTTTTAGGTATCGGTGTTGTTATAGATTTGAAAGAATTTATAAAAAATGAGGAAGACACGCCATAATGATGTTTCCAATAGCTTCGATGTTGATGAATTGTTTTATGGATTTCTTAAGTATCTTAATTATTTTGGTAGTTTATTGGTAATTCCTCAATAAATTCAAGGCTTTTTTTACAATTTTCGATAAACACGCCAAATACTCGTTTATTGATTTTTTTATTCGCCTTATTATGTTTTCTTTTGTATAGAGGCGTAGTGAGTTTAAAAACAAGATGTTAGATAGGTTAAATTTTAATTTGGCCATTTGAAAATCAAATTGCATGTATATCTTAAGCTCTTGAATGTTCCAAAGCCGTTTTGTTTGATTATAGATTAAAAAAAGTCATTTATGAAAAATCTTTATATTAAGTGTTTAGTATTCTTTTTGGTTTGGTCGTTAATGTCTTTTTCTCAAGAAAAGAAAGAGATAGACAACCAAAAAACACAAGAGGTTTCTGATATTTATAGTTATAGGGAGCAGGTAACAAATTTTTTACAGATTTCTCAAATCGAAAATGCGTCAAACAGAAACCAAAATACTAATCTTCAAAACGATAGAAATATAGCTGTTATCAGACAGGTGGGAATTGCCAATAATGCCTTAACACAAACCATATCAAATTCCAGTGACATTCAATATACTCAAATAGGTATAAGAAATACCATTGAGAGTAAAAATAACATACCTAATATTACAGAGCGGGTGATGCAAACAGGTATAGGAAACTCACTTACTAATTTCTCTTACGGTACTATAGAGACTTCAAATCTCAACGTCATGCAAACGGGGAGCAATTTAAATTTTGAAAAGTTTGGGTCTAATGCTCAAACTAATGGTATGTCATTTAGGATGTTGGGTAACAACCAGACCCTCATCGTTCGCAGTTATTAAAACCCAATTTCTAGATTTGGCCTCAAACAAAATAATATCCGGACTCCTTTGCTTATTCCTATCGTCTACGCTTATGGCACAGATAACAAATAAAGATGTTGTCGCTAAAATCAAAACTGAGAAGGTACTAGACCTCATCACCATTACAGGAACAGTTGAAAGTAAGACACCAGTTATAAAAAGCTTGCGCTACGTGATGTATGTTTATAAAGAAAATCCCGAGACATCAAATGTGTCTAAAAATGAACAATCGGGAAGGATTGTCCTTCAGCCCAACGATAGAAAAGAACTTTCTCAAACTAGAATAAATCAAAACACCAAAGATAAAGTTACGGTACTGCTGTTAGTCTATGACTTAGATGACTACCTAGTGGCTAAAGATCGACTAGTAGTGCTTAACGATGATGAAAAGGGTAAAAAAGTGATTACTGTAGAAGAGGATGACGCAAACGAAAACGAGGGTTTCACGGGCTTTAGAGGTATTGTTATTGAAGACACAAAGACCAAACCTGGAAGGGACTTCTACTTGGATTTTTATTCTAATTATCGTCTAAAGGGAATAAATGGAAAAGAAGTTGTAAAAATTACCGAACAATTTAGTTTCGGGAGAAATACTATTATGGAAGTTAGTGTTGGGGGAACCATTGTATATAGATTTTTTGTACAGCCAACCCGAGACTTTATTGAGAAACAATCTGACCAAGCCATTATAGCAGTAGCCAAAAGGCTTATTGCTTTAGAAAATCAAAAAAACTTTATCAGACAATACTAAGAGCCAATCGTTATGAAAAAATTAATCATCTGTTGTTGTGTTATCACATGCTTTTGTATAACAGAGTCCTTCTCTCAACAGCTTGTTTACAGGCCTGTAAATCCAATGTTTGGAGGAGATACGTTTAATTATCAATTCTTGCTTCAAAGTGCTCAAGCTCAAAATTCATTTACTGCAAATAATGATGATCCTTTTGGAAGACAGAACGATTTAGAGCGATTTACGCAGAATCTTAACAACCAACTATTAAGCCAGATTTCCAGAACTTTATTCACACAGCAATTTGGAAGAGATGGGGAATTACGACCCGGTACCTTTACTTTTGGTACCTTGTCCTTAGAAATATTTGAAACGGCTGAAGGTCTCGTTATCGATATATTAGATACGAGTAACGGTGACCAAACACAAATTATTCTACCCGGTTCTAATTAATTAAATAACAGTCAACTTTTCCCCATATCTATGAGAAATTTCAACGGTATATTGTGCTTATTTATAATGGTAACTTTGTCAAGTTGTGGTACGTATTTTAATCAACCCGTTACTGAAGAGACAGCACGTTTAGGTGAAGATACGAGAGTAAGTAAAATATTGTCCGAACTGCCAGAGCCGCAGCAAAAGGTGGTGGTTGGAGTATATAACTTTAGAGATCAAACAGGGCAATTTAAACCTACTGATATTGGGAGTACGTTTAGTACTGCAGTTACCCAAGGGTCTACAGCTATACTATTAAAGGCTTTGGAAGATTCCAAATGGTTTATTCCCACCGAACGGGAAAATTTGAATAATTTACTCAATGAGCGTCAAATCATAATATCTACACGGCAAGAGTATGCCAAGGCTAGTGGAACAGCTCCAGAACGCTTAAGACCGCTGTTATTTGCTGGTATATTGCTAGAAGGTGGCATAGTATCCTATGATACCAATATTGTAACTGGTGGAATTGGTGCTAGATATTTTGGTATTGGAGGTTCTACAAAATATAGACAAGACCGTATCACCATCTATCTAAGGGCTGTTTCAACCTCAACGGGAGAAATATTAAAAACCGTATATGTCTCGAAGACTATTTTATCCCAAGCCTTAGACGCCAATTATTTTAGATTTGTTAGCTTTCAACGCTTGCTAGAGGCTGAAACGGGTTTTACACGTAATGAACCCATTCAATTAGCTGTGACCGAAGCTGTGGAAAAAGCAGTGCATTCCTTGGTTATAGAGGGAATTGCAGATAACCTATGGACACCAAGTGAAGATAACCAAAAGAGAGCCCAAGAATTAGTAGATAGTTATTACAATGAGAAAACCTTAGAGAGCGATACAAGATTATACGATAGGCTTTACAGGGAAAGACGGGGCAGGAGCGTTATTAGTCTTGCAGGTGGTATCAACGCCATTGACGGAGATTTACCTAACTCCACACCAGATATTTTTGGAAGACTAGGCTATAAGCGGTATTTAACACCACATTTAAATCTCAATCTGTCTTTAAACCAGTTTAATTTAAAGAATGAAGACCTTTTCGAGGACTCGTTTACCTCCGTTGATATCAATGCAGAATTTACAGTTTTACCGTTTGATAACCTTACACCATACATTTATTCGGGCGTTGGATTTCACGTACAAAGTGACTTTCCTTACTCGGACACCAAACTTCAAGTAGGTGTTGGTCTGGAGTATTTGATTAATGAAAGCCTTGGGATAAACCTACTGGCGGAGTCAAACTTCACCTTTAGCGATGAAATTGACGGTGTCATTAATGGGAAAAGGGACGACTTCTATTACCGATTCGGATTGGGTCTGAACATTTACCTGAACCCTCCGGTGCACAAGAGTAAACGAAAGTAAAGATTTGAAAAAGGATAACGGCTAAAGACAGTACAATGCCTGAATATCAAAGAAAAAAGTAATGATTTGGAGCAATCAAAATAAAAATAACATGAGTCAGTATATTAACAGGATAATCGTGATGATATGCTTCGCGAGTTTGGCGATGGGTTGTAGCGAAGACACCATAGATAATTTTGAGACCGGTACGCTTACGGGTATTGTGGTCGCTGATGGTACAAACGAACCTTTAGAAAACGTAAAAATTTCTACAAATCCTAATACGAGTACCGTTTTTACTGATGTTGAAGGAGCGTTTACCATTGAAAATATTCCCGTAGAGCAATACTCTGTCCAAGCAGAATTAGAGGGGTATTTAACCACATTTGAAGCGGCTGAAATCACATCTTCAGGTGCAGCGGTTAACGTGGTTTTTGAGCTCCAGGTGGAAACGGCGAATAACAGACCACCAAACACACCAGTTTTGGAGACGCCAGCAGACAATGCCGTTGATATTCCATTAAATACAACCTTGGTGTGGTCCGGTAGTGATCCAGACGATGATGATATTACCTATACCATAGAATTGCGGAATAATGTAGATGATGAAATCTTATCCTTTTCAACGGTAAACGATACATTAGTTGAAGTATCTGGTTTGCGCTTTGGTTTGAAGTACTTCTGGCAAGTTGGTGCTGAAGATGATATTAACGACGACGTCATCCAAAGTGAGGTTGGTGTATTTAATACTATTGCTTTACCAGAAAACCGATACGTCTTTGTCAGGGAAATTAACGGTAATAACGTGATTTTTTCAGCAGATGAGGAAGGTAATGAATTAATGCTAACATCTGCTTCTTCTAACAGTTACAGGCCGCGCCAAAATACCTCAGTGAATAAAATTGCCTTCTTATCTAATGTAGGCTCAGAAACTCATATTTTTATTATGGACGAAGACGGCTCTGACGTGACCCAAATTACCTCACAAGTTCCGGTTAATGGCTTTAAGTTAGAAGAAATTGACTTTGCTTGGACCCAAAATGGAGATCGTTTGAT
The DNA here is from genome assembly GCF_002266855.1 of Winogradskyella aurantia. Classification (GTDB taxonomy): domain Bacteria; phylum Bacteroidota; class Bacteroidia; order Flavobacteriales; family Flavobacteriaceae; genus Winogradskyella; species Winogradskyella aurantia. Next base: position 42,893 of record NZ_NGJN01000005.1, read on the forward strand.
TTATCCTAATTTTGATCGTTTGTATTCCGTAAACATTAACGGCGAAGGACTGCAGCAAATTTATCAAACTACAGATGGTAGTTTTATCACCGAGGTCGTTATAAGCCAAGACGAGAGTATTACCGTACTTAAGACCAATGATGTTAGTGGTTATAATGTTTCGATTTTTACCATAGATAATTCGGGTGCCTTGTTAGATGACATCCTTTCTGGTGTTGATGGTGCTGCAGGAGGGCTAGATATTTCAGTGAACAACCAAGCGGTGTTGTACTGGTATGATGTGTCAGGGTTTGAAAGCCCAAACTACAGACAGTTGAATGCAAGGGTCTTTTTATTTGATAGGGCTACAGCAACAGCCGTAGACCTTTCAGACGGCAAACCCGGCGGTACCAATGATTTTGATTGTAGGTTTACCCCAAACGAGGCGGAAATTATATTTACCAATACCTCCAACGACGGGGTATCTCAAAAGAATATAGTCATCGCAGATACTGATCCGGATCAAATTAATAATGCTTCTGAAAGAGCAGTGTTTATTCCGAATGGTAAAATGCCGGATTATGAATAAATTTTTGATTATAACCCTTACAAGAAAAAAGCATTTAAGATATATCTTAGGTGCTTTTTTATTTATGGAACTATGTGCAACTTTCCGAAAGCAAGGCTTAAGGTAAATAGTAGCTATTACTTTATAAGTTTATAGAAGGGTCTTAGTGACCTCGCTATTAGAAAATTAAGGAGTAGAGCTAACAACTTTGGCTAATAAGCGGTTTTCCTTCCTTTTTAGTTTTGCCTATGAGGCTGATTGTAATGCTATGTAGAAATTTCTAACGGTAAGTAACTTTTAACCATATCATTAATAAAAGAAGTATTGAAGGCTCGAGCCTATGTTGGCTAAATAATTTTAATACCGCTACAGCAGAGTAAAAAAATAAATACAACTCCGCTATATTTTAAACTTTTTACGATAATTAGGGAAGCTCGTCCATAAATACGATTACATCATGTAGCATAAGCTCAATTTAAATGTCAACAAGTGAAAAAAGACGTATAAAAAAAGCCGTTCCTGTAAAGAACGGCTTTTACAATTAGTGTTATACTAATTTATCTAAAGTCAAAATTAATTTTGCGTTACATTAGAGATATTTGAATTACCAATCTGTGAAACAGTGCTCATTTGATTAAGACCTGTCTGTAATACATTACTTGTGTTAAGATTTCCTGTTTGAAGAACTGAACTCATAGATCCAAAACTAGATGGGCCTAACAATAACCCTTGATCTGTATTAGCCGTGTTGTTATTTCCAGTTTGTAACACATCAGACATGTTGTTATCACCAAATTGGTAAGATGTAACAAAGTTATCATCACCTGTGGTACGGCCTGCGGTCATGTTATCATTACCTACTTGCCAGAAGTCATAAGTATTGTTATCTCCAATGATATTTACTCCTTCTCCTGGTAAGAAATCATCACCAGCGTTGTTTCTGTCTCCCCACTGATCCCATAGAACAGAGTTATCATCGCCTGTGACATCAATTAAAGAACTATTATCATTACCAGAAGCTGAGGTTTGACCTTGTCTCATTGTAATATCATTGCTATCACCTAATACTTCGGTGACATTATTGTTTCCATCACCTAATTGACGAACAAAAGAAATGTTATCATTACCGTTAATTCGGTTTACAATGCGGTTATCTACACCATTTTGATTTGCAGTTGATGTGTTACTATCACCTGTCTGACGGATAAATGCATCATTTTCAGATCCGTTTTGTATCGTTTCTACGGTATTATCATCCCCAATTTGTCTTTGCTCAGATTCATTATTGCCACCAAAAGTCTGGATATTTTGCTGAGTTGATGCATCATTTCCGTCACCTTCCTGATACTGAATACTAGAGTTTACATCTTCTTCTTGGTTAGTAAAAGCAGTGTTTCCGTCTCCTAGTTGATCTTGGTCTACAGTACCACCTCTTGATTCCCAGATGGTAGTACCTTGCTGAGATGTTGCTGTATTGCCATCACCTGTTTGGTCTTGATTTAAGGTATTATCAGTACCGTCTTGTTGTCCATTAGCAGTGTTACCATCACCTGTGGTGCGGCCTGCCATATCGTTGTTATCACCAACTTGATTGTAGTCATAGGTATTGCCATCACCAATAATGTTTATACCTTCACCTGGTAAGAAATCATCAGCGGCGTTATTAAAGAAGCCTTCCTGATTCCAATCCACATCATTACCATCGCCAGTAACATCAATTAATGCGCTGTTGTCTTCACCAGCTGTATCATTAAATACATCGTTGTTGTCTCCTAGGACTTCCGTAACGTTATTGTTTCTTACACCGTTTTGAATGACTTCAGTACGGTTATCATCGCCATTGATTCTGTTTACAATGCGGTTATCTATACCATCCTGAAACGTAAAAGATTCGTTTAAGTCTCCAGTTTGGCGGACGTTAGACTCGTTTAAATTACCAAATTGTTGTAGAACCATATCGTTATCATCTCCAATTTGACGACCAAATGCATCGTTATCATCCCCATTTTGATTAATGACCATTAAGTTGTCATCGCCTATAATATTGGCACCATCGCCAGGTAAGAAATCGTCACCAGCATTGTTGCGGTTACCATTTTGATTGAAATCTACAAGGTTGTCGTCCCCATCAACGTCAACCAGCGCGCTGTTATCGTCACCACTTTGAGTCACATAGGCTTGGTTTGCATTTCCCGTAAATTCAGTAACATTGTTGTTACGGTCACCTATTTGACTAAGAAATGTGAGGTTACCGTCACCAAACGCTCTTGTTCTTGCTCTGTTGTTATTGCCGTCTTGAGTAACCTCAGAGTCATTCCCATTTCCATTCTGTGTCAATTTAGAGTCGTTTAAATCTCCATTCTGTAATACACCAGTTTCAGAATTATTACCTGCATCGTTGTCGTTACCGATTTGGTCAACCTCAGAGTAGTTGTCATCGCCATATTGCTCGGTCTTTTGGCTGTTACGATCTCCGTCTTGTACAACATAGGATTCGTTACGCTCAGCAACTAATGCAGGGAGATCCCACTGCTGAACAACAGAACGGTTGGTATTACCATCTTGGGTAACCTCACTTTTGTTCTCACGACCAAGTCTTGAGGTGCCACCAGCGCTATTGATTTGGCCTTGGCTAACTCGAGAATTGTTGTTGTTTCCCCCTAATTGGGTTACGGTACTCATGTTCATCTCATTGACTTGACCTACTTTAGATCTGTTGTTTCGCCCTGTTGAAGTCACCGTACTAACATTTAAGTCTCCACGTTGTTTAACTTCAGAATTGTTAACTTCTCCGGTTTGAGTAACTGTTGAGGTATTCGTTGTTCCTTCTTGTTGCACATCACTTGTGTTTTCTTGGGCAAACATTAAAGCCCCACACATCAGTGCTGCTGCACATATATATAATTTTTTCATATTAAATTATTTTTAGATAATAGAAAATTTCATAGCCTTAAAATCATATTTTAAGGCTATGAAAAGTCTTTATTTATTAGTTGTTAGACTGTGTAACTGTAGAAATATTAGTTGTACCAACTTGCAATACAGTACTCATATGATAAGTTCCAGTTTGTGTAACTGTACTGGTGTGACCAGTTCCATATTGTGTCACATTACTCCTATTAAAATCTCCATTTTGTAAAATTGTACTAAAAGACCCTGAACTCATGGGAGCCCCTATTGCGTCTTGGTAACCTTGGCGAACATCATTGATGTTTCCATTACCGTTACTATCAATATCAGAATTATTACCATCACCAAATTGTTCAACATCAGAGGAGTTATCATCACCTATCTGAAGCACGGAAGAAAGGTTTCCGTCAGCACCAAACTGTCTTACCTCAATTCTGTTGTCATTTCCTTCTTGATAATTATCACTACTATTACCTGAACTCAGTTGTCTGCTTCTGGCATAATTGTCATTTCCATTTTGGAAATTTTGACTAAAATTAAAATTTCCTCTTTGAATACTCTTAGCCGTGTTGTCATTTCCGTCTTGAGAGTTGTTAGAATAGTTGTCATTAGCACCTGACGCTAAAGAACTGGTTTGGTCTATATCTGCAACGTTGCCATCTCCAAATGATTCGTTAATAGCAGCATTACTATTACCTTCTTGAGTGGTGGTTGACTCATTATTATCACCTTCTTGTTCGGTGGTTGCATAATTATCTATACCCCCGTCAGGTGCAACATTGAAGCCGTCTTGTGTAATGGAAGCGGTATTACCATCACCACTCTGATCTATATCAGCAACATTTAAGTCACCTTTTTGATAAATGTCTCCTGTATTGTTATCACCTACTTGGTCAATAAACGCTTCGTTGCCAAGAACAAATCCATTCTGAGCTCGTTGCCATACATCCGCAGAGTTATCATTTCCTTCTTGTAAGACGTAAGCTTTATTTTTCTGCCTTCTTTGAAAAAGCCCTAATGTATTGCCATCTCCAATTTGGTCTAATTCTAATACACTTTTTTGACGTTGTCTTGCATAAGGAGCATCAGAAGTTTGAAGCTTCGAGTTTTCTAGTATATTACCATTTCCTTCTTGATTGACTGTTGCTAAATTAGCATTAACCTCTTGTTTAAGGTTACTTAAGTTACTTTGTCCAACCTGATTTATTGTAGCGTCATGATTACTTCCTGTCTGATTGACAGTACTTTCGTTGTTTTGTGCGAACATTACTGCGCCACACATGAGTGCTGCTGCACTTAAATACATTTTTTTCATGTTAAAAAAATTTGAATTAATTAATAGTATTATTTATGTTAATAGCATACCACAGTAAGCAAAAAGGTTACATGTAGAATGGGGCTTAATTGTGTGCTATTAATCAAGGGGGGAAATAGTGTAAGATGTACTATCTTACTGACATAAATATAATTCTTTTCAAGAAAGTCACCTATGTAATTCGCTGAAGTGCAAATAATTCAGTTAAACCATTTTAAAGGGCTAAAAATATCGACGAATATTTTACTATTTCGAAGTAAACTGTTGAAAAAATTATCATATTATCAAAATAAAGCTCTTCGTTATAGCACTTATTGTGAATTTAATAATAGCAAGGTTTCGTATTTAGATGAATTCACTTAATGATAAATCTTGGTAGCACCACAGTTAATGCCACAAATAAAATACCTAGATAACCACTTACCGGTATAATCATTGTTGTAGGAATTATTCCCGGTGATATTATTATGGGTTATAAGGAAAATGTAAAGGAGAAAATGAGTTTCGGTATTGCTCAACGCCATATAAAATCTCAGTTGCCTCATAGTTTTATATAAAGCCTTTTATAATGGCGATAAAGGAGCACGTAAGAATACTATCGAGAATAAAAAGTACCGTAAAAAACTTAAAATTAGAGACACCACTTATGCGATAATACTGCAGACGCTTTCTTACGCTACGATCCCTAAGCATGATCCACAATAGAAAAACCAAAAATAGCTTAGTGCATAGGGCCAGGATTAGTTCCGGGTTGATAACGGTAATGGCCAAGGTCAACAGGAAGGACCAAAGCGCGAGGGGTTTATAATAGTTTAGTATAGCAGTGACTTGCTTTCGCATATATAGGATAACGCTAAAGTCACCAAAAATATTTTTGTAGTGTTAGCCCTGAAACAAAAATTTTTAATCCATAAAATATCGTATTTTTGATGTTCAATTTTCAGAAGATCGATGGTAGAGAAATTACAGATAGTTGAGCAACGGTTTGATGAGGTTAATGACCTTATTATTCAACCTGATATTATTGCAGATCAGAAGCGTTATATAAAACTAAATAAAGAGTATAAAGATCTTAAACAGATCATAGATAAAGGGGTTGTCTACAAAGAACTTTTAGCCAATATACAAGAGGCCGAAGAGATTATTTCAGATGGTTCAGATGATGAAATGGTTGAAATGGCTAAGATGCAATTGGAAGAGGCCAAAGAAGCCTTGCCAAAGATTGAGGATGAGATACGCTTTTTATTGATTCCCAAGGACCCAGACGATGCTAAGAATGTTGTCGTGGAAGTTCGGGCGGGTACTGGTGGCGATGAGGCCAGTATATTCGCAGGGGATTTGTTTAGAATGTACTCCAAGTATTGCAGTGATAAAGGATGGAGTGTTGATGTGGTAAGCATGAACGAAGGGACCTCGGGAGGCTTTAAGGAAATTATTTTTGAAGTAACTGGTGAGGATGTTTATGGTACCTTAAAGTTTGAAGCTGGGGTACACCGCGTGCAACGTGTGCCACAGACTGAAACCCAAGGGCGTGTGCATACCAGTGCGGCAACGGTCATGGTCTTGCCTGAGGCTGAAGACATCGATTTTGAGCTCGATATGAGCGAAGTGCGCATAGAACGCACCACATCCACAGGACCGGGAGGCCAATCTGTAAATACAACCTATTCTGCCATTAAATTACACCATGAGCCTACAGGAATGATTGTAAGTTGTCAAGATCAGAAATCCTCACATAAAAATTTGGAAAAGGCGATCAAGGTGTTGCGTTCGCGCTTGTACGATTTAGAATTGGAAAAGCAGCGTGCGGCAGATTCAGAAAAACGCAAAAGTATGGTTAGCTCTGGTGATAGAAGTGCAAAGATTAGAACCTATAACTATCCTCAAGGCCGCGTAACTGATCATAGAATCGGTTTAACACTTTATGATTTGTCTAATATTATTAATGGGGATATTCAAAAAATAATTGACGAATTAATGTTAGCGGAAAACACTGAGCTGTTAAAAGCTAGTGACGATGTATTATAAGCTCAAGTAATGAGGGATAGGTATTTATGACAACAGATTACTTAATAGCACAAATCCATAAGAAAAAATCCTTTCTCTGCATTGGCCTGGATGTCGATTTAAATAAAATCCCAAAGCATTTATTAGAAACGGACGATCCTATTTTTGCCTTCAACAAAGCCATCATCGATGCCACACATCACTTATGTGTAGCTTATAAGCCAAATACGGCATTTTACGAGGCATATGGATTAAAAGGTTGGCAAGCCCTTGAAAAAACAATTCACTACCTCAATACCAACCATCCAGAAATTTATACCATAGCAGATGCCAAGCGCGGTGATATTGGTAATACTAGTACCATGTACGCCAAGGCCTTCTTTGAAGATTTGGGTTTCGATAGTGTAACCGTAGCGCCTTACATGGGAAAGGACTCGGTAGAGCCTTTTTTGGCCTTTGAAAATAAGCATACCATTTTGTTGGCGCTTACCTCTAATGCAGGGGCCTTCGATTTTCAGACCAAAAGTGTGGATGGCGTAGAGCTTTATAAACAAGTTTTGGAAACCTCAAAATCTTGGAAGAATTCAGAAAACCTCATGTATGTTGTAGGTGCAACCAAAGCCGAATACTTGGCAGATATACGTCAAATCATACCAGATAGTTTCTTGTTAGTGCCCGGTGTAGGAGCTCAAGGTGGCAATTTGCAAGAGGTTTGTAAATACGGAATGAATGATTCGGTTGGCTTGTTAATTAATTCGTCTCGAGGGATTATTTACGCATCCCAACAAAAGGATTTTGCGCAAGCTGCAGCAAACAAAGCAGCAGAGCTCCAGCAACAAATGCAAGCTGTTCTGTCAAAATAGAAATTGGCTAGTTTGTGTTTTTTGAATTTTTTCCCCTGTTTTTTATTAGCACTTTACTATGATAGTTAAAGACCAATTACAGCGATCTGTTCAACTCCAAGGCGTTCCAAAACGTATTGTCTCCTTGGTGCCATCACAAACCGAATTGTTAGTCGATTTAGGCTTGGAGACTTCTATCGTCGGTGTGACTAAATTTTGCGTTCACCCCTCACATCTTAGAAATAAAAAAACAGTTGTCGGCGGTACAAAGTCCGTTAAATTGGAACGTATCCAAGCCTTGAACCCAGATATCATTCTTTGTAACAAGGAGGAAAACACTAAGGACATGATTCGTCAATTGGAAAAAATTGCCCCCGTCCATGTCAGTGATATATACACGATGATAGATGCACTAGAATTAATAGCGTTATATGCTGCTATTTTTTCTGTTGAATATGAGGCTAAGAGCTTATTAGATAACATCTTAAATGAAGATGACAAGTTTAAAAACTGGCTGAGAAAGGAAGGCAGAACAAAAAAGGTAGCCTATTTTATATGGAAAAATCCTTTTATGGTAGCGGGGTCAAATACATTTATCAACAGTATGCTTTACGAAGCCGGATTTGAAAATGTTTTTGCTGAATATGAGCGCTATCCAGAAATTGAACTTCAGGATAAGGTGCTGAAAAACGCTGACTGTATTTTTCTCTCTAGTGAACCGTTTCCGTTCAAAACAGAAGATATAGAATTCATAAAAGAGAAGTTTCCGACCAAGGAGGTAAAAATTGTTGACGGTGAATTGTTCTCTTGGTATGGCAGCCGCCTACGCCATTCGTTTGACTATTTCAAAACCTTACATCACCTAAAATAGAAAAGTCGATACGAGTGTACCGACTTTCTAATCTAACTAACTTCTGCAATCTCTTTTAAGACTTAATCTAACTGTTCTTTTGCAATACAAAGATGTTGATTTTCTGAGCATTAAATGTTATCCTAACATTAGCATTTAATTAAATGTAGTTTAATAGTTTAGCATGCTGCTAAAATCCGTATTGAATAATGTATTATGTTTTATTATTTAATTCTTTACAGACACCTTCAAGGTTTAGCAAAGCTATAAGATTTTACTTAGGAACATGCAGGTATTAATCTTGAAGCACAAAAACCTTTTTTAGTAAATCTGTCGTGCGAGAGGATACATTAGTGCGTATTTCTTTTTCCTCAACAGCAATCATTTTGTAAACCCCATCTAACGCTTCATTGGTAACATAATCCGTAAGATCGGGATTGACGTTATTGGTTAAGGGAATACTGTTGTATTTTGTAATGAGATTGGTCCATATTTGATCTGCACCAACTTTGTTAAAGGAGGCATTGATAACAGGCTTAAACTTAACATATAGCTCATTTTGGGTTTTAGAGGTCAAATACATTGTAGCCGCATTGTCTTCTCCCAAAAGGATGTTTTTGGCATCGTTAAACGTGATCTCCTTAACAGCATTTACAAAAATAGGTGTGGCTTCCTTAACAGCATCTTCGGCAGCTCTGTTAAGTACCTTTATACCTTCATCGGCTAAATTACCAAGTCCAATGCTCCGGAGGGCATCATCTACTTTTTGAAGCTCTTCTGGTAATAAAATTTTAACAAGGTCATTTTTAAAAAAGCCATCTTTTTGTGTCAGTTTAGTAACTTGTTTATCAATACCCATATTTAAAGCCTGTCTTAGGCCGGAAGCTATATCGGCATTGCTTAAAACCGGATTGGATGGTGGCAATTGGTCCACCACTTGCTGTAATTCTGCACAAGAAAAAAACAGAAACATTACGACGAAGTAAGCACAGGTCTTTTGAAGCATAATAATTTATATAAGCACCAAATATAAGTCTATTCTAAAATCTAATTAAGCTTTTTCGGACCGAAAAGAAAGACATAATTATAAATTTTAAACGTATGAAAGTCCTTATATTATTCTTAATAAAGCAGATAATTTTTTCAATATTCCGTAAATTCGCATCACTAAATTTCTATAATTTTACGAATGGAACAAGTTGCACCCTATAAGCCAAAACACAAAGTTAGAATTGTTACCGCGGCGTCCTTATTTGATGGACACGATGCTGCGATAAACATCATGCGCCGTATTATTCAGGCAACAGGTGTTGAGGTGATTCACTTAGGACATGACCGAAGTGTTGAGGAAGTCGTAAATACAGCTATCCAAGAGGACGCTAATGCCATAGCCATGACCTCTTATCAAGGGGGACATAACGAGTACTTTAAATACATGTATGATTTACTCCAGGAAAAAGGAGCTGGCCATATTAAAATCTTTGGTGGCGGCGGTGGTGTAATTCTTCCGGAAGAAATCAAAGAGCTTATGGATTATGGGATTACGAGAATCTATTCTCCAGATGATGGGCGTGAGATGGGGCTGCAAGGCATGATTAACGATTTGGTGCAACGATCAGACTATGCCATAGGCGATACTTTAAACGGAGAAGTTAATGTTCTAAGCAAAAAGAACCCCAAGGATATTGCAAGGGTAATTTCTGCCGCTGAGAATTTCCCAGAGGTCGCTAAAGAAAGTTTAGAGCTTATTGAACAGAAGAATAAGAACTCTAAAACCCCTGTGCTTGGTATTACAGGAACAGGAGGGGCTGGTAAATCTTCCCTTGTTGACGAATTAGTGCGACGATTTTTGATTGATTTTCCCGAAAAAACAATAGGACTTATTTCTGTAGACCCATCAAAACGCAAAACGGGTGGTGCCTTACTAGGCGATCGTATTAGAATGAATGCCATCAATTCGCCAAGGGTTTACATGCGCAGCTTGGCAACACGTCAATCGAATTTGGCGTTGTCAAAATATGTGAATGAAGCGATAGAGGTTTTAAAGGCAGCCGAGTTTGATTTAATCATTCTAGAAACGTCAGGTATAGGTCAGTCAGATACAGAAATCATGGAGCACAGCGATGTGGCATTATACGTCATGACACCGGAATTTGGTGCCGCAACACAGCTTGAAAAAATTGATATGCTCGATTTTGCTGATTTGGTGGCTATTAACAAATTTGATAAACGCGGTTCTTTGGATGCTTTACGCGATGTGAAGAAACAATATATGCGTAATAACAATCTTTGGGATATTCCACAAGATGAGTTGCCGGTTTATGGCACAATAGCTTCTCAGTTCAATGATCCGGGAATGAACACGCTGTACAAGGCCATTATGGATAAGTTGGTTGAAAAGGCGAATTCGCCATTGAAATCCACTTTCGAGATTTCCCATGAAATGAGTGAAAAGATCTTTGTGATTCCACCCAATAGAACACGATACTTATCAGAAATCGCCGAAAATAATCGCGCTTATGACAAGAAGGCCATCGAGCAGGTTGAAGTGGCCCAAAAGTTATACGGGATTTACAAAACTATTTGTTCCGTGGCTGGTATCTCAGTGGAAAGTGAGTCATCACATCTCAGTAAGTTTGGTTTGAAACAAGATGAGCTACTTAAACAAGTTAAGGAAGCAAGTACAAAGGAGTTTTTAGAGTTGCTCTTTAAGGAATTTGACCGTGTAAAACTAAATCTAGATCCATACAATTGGGAGGTTATTACCGGTTGGGATGAAAAAGTGAATCGCTATAAAAATCCAATCTATACGTTTAAGGTAAGAGATAAGGAAATTAAGATTAAAACGCATACTGAATCATTATCGCACACACAAATTCCTAAAGTGGCCTTACCCAAATACCAAGCTTGGGGCGACATCCTTAAATGGACCTTACAGGAAAATGTACCAGGAGAATTCCCTTATACGGCAGGGTTATATCCATTTAAGAGAACCGGTGAAGACCCCACACGTATGTTTGCGGGTGAAGGTGGTCCAGAGCGCACCAATAGGCGCTTTCATTATGTGAGTATGGGTCTACCTGCAAAACGATTATCTACCGCTTTTGATAGTGTTACCTTATATGGAAATGACCCTGACTACAGACCAGATATTTACGGTAAAATAGGTAATGCCGGTGTTTCCATATGTTGTTTAGATGATGCCAAAAAACTGTACTCAGGATTTAATTTAGCTGACCCAATGACCTCGGTTAGTATGACTATCAATGGTCCTGCTCCCATGTTGCTCGGGTTTTTTATGAACGCGGCGATAGACCAACAGTGTGAGTTGTACATCAAGGAAAACGACTTAGAAAAAGAGGTAGAAGATAAAATCAATAAAATTTACAAGAACAAAGGGGTTCCCCGTCCGAGATATAATGCCGATTTGCCTGAAGGTAACGATGGGTTAGGTTTGATGCTATTAGGTGTGACGGGTGATCAAGTTTTGCCTAAAGCTATCTATCAAGATATAAAGGCAAAAACCATTGCTCAGGTTCGAGGTACGGTACAAGCAGATATCTTAAAGGAAGACCAAGCCCAAAATACCTGTATATTTTCCACGGAATTTGCCTTGCGGTTAATGGGTGATGTACAAGCCTATTTTATAGAGAATAATGTACGCAATTTCTATTCGGTGTCTATTTCAGGGTATCATATTGCTGAAGCTGGGGCGAATCCTATCACACAATTAGCATTGACCTTATCTAATGGGTTCACTTATGTGGAGTATTATTTGAGCCGTGGTATGGACATTAACAAATTTGGACCCAATCTATCCTTTTTCTTTTCAAATGGTATAGACCCAGAATATGCCGTTATAGGTCGTGTGGCACGAAAGATTTGGTCTAAAGCTATGAAGCATAAGTATGGCGCTAACGAGAGAGCCCAAATGCTGAAGTACCATATTCAGACTTCGGGGCGCAGCCTGCATGCGCAAGAAATAGATTTTAACGACATCAGAACAACACTGCAAGCGCTGTATGCTATTTATGACAATTGTAACTCCTTACATACCAATGCCTATGATGAGGCTATTACCACACCTACAGAAGAATCTGTAAGGCGTGCTATGGCTATACAGCTAATTATCAATAAAGAGCTCGGTTTAGCTAAGAATGAAAATCCTATTCAAGGAGCGTTTATTATAGAAGAATTGACGGATTTGGTTGAGGAAGCTGTATTATTGGAATTTGATAGAATAACTGAACGTGGTGGTGTGTTGGGCGCTATGGAAACCATGTATCAGAGGTCTAAAATACAAGAAGAAAGTCTATATTATGAGACTCTAAAACACAATGGGGAATTTCCTATAATAGGTGTTAATACCTTTTTAAGCAGTAAAGGGTCTCCAACGGTTCAGCCTGCTGAAGTCATTAGGGCCACAACAGAGGAAAAGGAACTTCAAATCAAAACTCTCGAAAACCTTCACAAGGCCCATGATACGGAAGCACTATTGAAAGACCTTCAAACCAAGGCTATTACTAATCAAAATATATTTGAAGCTCTAATGGAGGTATGTAAGGTTTGTTCTTTAGGTCAAATTACAACGGCTTTGTTTGAAGTTGGAGGTCAGTATCGCAGAAATATGTAAGTAGTGAATCGTGTTTTCTGAAAAGAAAATTAAGGGATTTACCACTGGCAATGACGATTCAGGTATTGTTATTCTTAACCATAACTAGAGCTGAGGCCCAAGGTTTTAGAGCTGTTATTTTAATATGGTATTAAAACCCTAGATGTATGTCCTTCAAAAAACTAAACCCTCTATTAAAAGAAGCCTTAGACAATTTGGGTTTGGAAAGGCCTAACGCACTTCAGAAAAAAGTCTTACCCGTACTAAAAGGCGGAGCTAGTGCTTACATCATTGCTCCAAAAGAATATGGTAAAACTACAGCTCTTATTATTGCAATAGTGCATAAGTTAAAAGCTGAAGCCTTTGAAGATTCACCAAGAGCAATAGTCATTGTAAAGGACAAACAAGAAGCCTTGATATTAAAGAATGCGTTTGAAGGGTTTACAAGATCTACGGATTTAAGAGTTTACGCACTTTATGACGAATATGATATTGAAAAGCAAAAGGAGGAAGTCTATTATGGGCAAGATATTGTAATTGCAACACCATCAAGATTAAGTAAGCTCTATTTTTTAAATGGGATTCATTTGGGCCAAATTCAATTATTTGCCATTGAGGATGCCGATTATTTATCCAAAAATAATGCCAATAACCATATTTTACGGCTCTCTGAAAGCATAAAAAAATGCCAGTACATTATCATTGCAGATACTTGGAACATGCAGCTATTTAATTTTCAAAATGGATTTATGAGTAATGCCCAAGTCTTAAGCCTAAAAGGATAAGGTAATGAAGGTTAAAGCGTCATCATCCAGCTGCGCTGTAACTTCCTGAACTTTTTAAGTTCACCTCGTAGAATTGGTAGGTAGTCCCTGCCGTTACTATTAGAATTTTCCAGACGCTTACAGTTCTTGTGTAATAAATAGGTAAGTCTATCTAAGCGCTCTAGGTGTTTTTTCTTCTTGTCTGAATGACGTTCACGTTCTGCATTAATAATTTCCGGTGCCAGGTTAGTGGATTGTTGAACAATGTCACCTGAAAAATAAATGTGACTATCTTCAGTACCATCCGCATTTAAATAGCATAAATCTTGTTTGAGATAGGTAGATATGCTCCTAGAGAGCATAATAATATCTAGTGCCTTTCTATATATAGGCAAATCAGCAAATTGAGAAGGTAGGTTATAATTCATTTTTTACTAGCAAGGGTTACGAAATTACGTACTATAAAATATAATATACTTTAATATTTAAAGAAAATAGATATATTTACTTTAGAAATTATGTTTATTTACATTAAAACAATTAAAATGAGTCTTGATACCCTTAATTGGAAAATTTTAAAGCTATTACAGCAAGATGCACGAATGTCGAATGCAGAAATAGGAAGGCGCATAGGCATTAGCTCTCCTGCTGTAGCCGAGCGTATTAAAAAGCTTGAGGATGCCGAAGTTATTCAAGGTTACACTGCGTATGTGTCGCCATTTAAGGCTGGTTATCAACTTAAAGCCATAATAACCCTACGTGCCTTTATGGGAATGCTGAAGCCTTTTTTGGAGAAAGTGAAATCCTTTGATGAGGTGGTTAATTGCTATAGAATCACAGGTAATGAAAATATAGTTATGGAGGTAGTACTTAAAAACCAAAAGCATCTTGAGACTTTTATCGATAAGCTCATCACCTATGGTGAGACCAAAACCCAGATTGTGTTATCACATGTGGTCAAAGACAGTGAAATTAAACCTGCTTAAGTGCTTTACTCTTTTATCCCAGGTTGCTTCAATACCCAACCTGTTTTGTCCTTCTCTGTATCGACCATCTCCTTGACGTCTTTTAAGAGTTGTTTAGCATCATAAATAATTCCATCTTTAATGGTATACTTAACGCCACCAACTCTCACAACCTCATTGTCCTCTGTCAATTTAATAGCACCTGTGCCATAAAGTACTTTAAGATTTTCTAGAGGATTTTCTTCAACAATAACAAAGTCGGCTAGTTTACCAATTTGGACGGAGCCAATTTTATTGTCCCAGCCCAACGCTTCGGCACCATTAAGTGTAGCTGATCTAATGACTTCCAGTGGATGAAATCCTGCTTCACGCAAAAGTTCTAATTCCCGGATATAGGCAAAGCCATATAGCTGATAGATAAAACCAGAGTCTGACCCAGCAGTCACCCGACCCCCTCTATTTTTGTATTCATTTATAAAAGTCATCCAAAGCTTGAAATTCTGTTTCCATTCTATTTCTTGTTCCGTACCCCAATAATGCCAATAACTGCCATGACTAACCTTACTTGGTTCGTAGAATTTCCATAGTGATGGCAGCGTATAATCCTCATGCCATTCTGCTCGTCTAGCCCGATGCAGGTCTCTACTTGCCTCGTAAATATTGAATGTTGGATCTATGGTAAAATCTAATTCCAATAATTCATTCATAACGCCGTTCCAGTGCTCAGAATAGGGTTTGGCTGCTTGTTTCCAGAGTTTTCCAGCCTCTTCGAACCGATCTTGTTCATTTTGATAATTATAATCTAGTGGATAATCCTGAACGGTTCTGTCTTCAAATAAGGCTTCCGGTAAGCCATACCAGTGTTCCATTGAGGTTAGCCCAGCTCTAGCAGAATGTAAAACATTCCATCTTGCGACACTCAATTGGGCGTGATGACAAGCCGACCTCAATCCTAATTTCTTGTTTTCATCTAAAGCTGCTGCCATGATTTCTGGTTCTGCTCCAAAGAACTTTATACCATCGGCGCCATTTTTGGCATTGGCTCTTACCCATGCTCTTGCTGCCTCAGGTGTACTAATGGGTGTATCGTTTAAGGGATTAAAGGTTTTAGTAGTTTGCCCAAATCCTGTATAGGCGAAAATTCGAGGAGCCACAATAGAATTTTCTGCACTTCTTCGTTTTAAGTCTAATGTCCAATCAATACTGCGTCCGCTCGGCTCTCTTACTGTAGTTATGCCATGCGCCATCCATAATTTAAAAACATAGTCCCAATCCGCACCTTGAGCCACACCACCAATATGCCCGTGCATATCAATAAATCCGGGTAATAAATACATGCCTGAAGCGTCTAGTTCTTTACCTCCCGGTTTCAGTTGAGGTCTATCGCTAGCCTTAATTTCAACACCAGGATAACCAACAACTTTGATGTCTTTGATTGTATTGCTCTCAACGACTATATCAACTGGCCCTCTCGGTGGCGCACCATCACCATTTATTAAGGTCACTCCTCTAATAATAAGTTGTTCATAAGGGCCATCACCAAGACTGGTATTCTGAGCATTTAGAAAGCAGAAGGCTGTAATGAGAATTAAATAAACGAGTAGGAAGGACGTGTTTTTCATGGAATTTGAAATAGTTGATTTAAAAATACGCAATATTGATTATACCCCACCTAGAAGTTTTAATTAAAACGATATTTTAAAGGATAGATTAAAAATTAGCCTCTAAGACAATTCGGCTGAGATATGTTTTATAATTAGTTTAGCATGTATCCTTGAGTTTTCTATAAACCATTTGTGGGTTTCCATTCCGCCACAGATAACTCCGGCTAGGTAAATACCTTTCACATTGGTTTCCATAGTCTCCTCGTTGTAATGTGGTATATGTTTTTCGTCTTTGGAAAATGTAATACCGCAATCTTCTAAAAATTTAAAATTGGGTTTGTAACCGGTTAGGGCCAACACAAAATCATTCGGTTCCGTGACATCACCTTTTGGTGTACTAATGGTGATTTTATCCTTTTCTATGGCTTTTATTGTTGAATTGAAGTAGGCCTTTATACTTCCTTCTGCTATGCGATTCATTATATCTGGTCTTACCCAATACTTCACGCGTTCGCCCACATTATCGCCTCTTATTACCATGGTGACTTTACCACCTTTACGATAGATTTCCAAAGCAGCATCGACGGCAGAATTACTTGCGCCAACTACAGCAACATGCCGTAAGCTAAAAGGGTGGGCTTCCTTATAATAATGAAAGACTTTAGGGCTTTCCTCACCTGAAACATTAAGCAAATTGGGAATATCATAAAATCCCGTGGCAATAATGACTTTTTGAGTATGGTAGTGTGCCTTGTCCGTGCTGACTGAAAAACCAGATTCTTGAGGGGTAATGGTACCTACTGTTTCATATAAATTAATTTTTAAATCGTTGGAGGTTACTACTCGCCGATAATATTCTAAAGCTTCGTTTCGTGACGGTTTTGGGGTATTGCTGATAAAGGGAATACCATCAATTTCTAATTTTTCTGAAGTAGAAAAAAAAGTCATGTTCAACGGATAGTTATATAAAGCGTTGGTAAGGGCGCCCTTTTCAACCACGATATAGTTTAAATTTTCCCTCTTACAGGCCAAGGCACAAGCAATACCAATAGGACCTGCTCCAACGATAAGTACATCTGTAGCTTGTTCTTCCATCAATTTTTTATCGAAGATAAGTCGTATTTTTGATACATTAAAATTTAAGCACGATGCGTTATTTTTTTATGATTTTATTAGGGCTTTCCTTGTCATGCTCAAATTCTAAAACCCCTATTTTAGGAGAGACCGATTTCCAAAAAAGATTGAATGCTGAATTTAAAGATGCCTCTGTCTCTCCATTAAAAGCCAAAGATTTAAAAGCCTTCAAAGGTCTCGATTTCTTTCCTTTTGACTCTACTTTTGTGGTTGAGGCCGAACTAAAGCGCACACCAGACTCGGAATGGTTCAGCATGAAGACCACAACGGATCGTATTTCTAAGGAGCGCGTTTTTGGAATATTAAGTTTTAAATTAAAAGGACAACCGTATCAGCTTAAGGTGTATCAAGGCGAGGAAAATATGAATACTGAAGGCCTTGAGGATTATCTTTTTTTACCCTTTTTAGATGATACCAACGGCGAAAGTACTTATGGGGGTGGACGTTATGTCGATTTGAGAATACCAGATAGCGAAACCATATTGATTGATTTTAATACGGCCTACAATCCTTATTGTGTCTACAACGAAAAATTCTCTTGCCCTATAGTGCCACGTTCCAATTATTTAGATATAGAAGTAACCGCTGGTGTAAAGGCTTTTAAAAAATAGAGGATTTGCAAGGTTAAGAAAAACCTATAGCGCTCGCAGTGGATGAGCCTACTTTACTAAAAACATCCCAAAAAATACAGCCAAAAAACCTATTATAAAACTACTAATGGTATAGATGGCAAAGCTTGTGAAGTCACCAGATTTTAAAAAGACATGATTTTCGTAGGCAAAGGTTGAAAAAGTAGTGAAGCCACCACAAAAACCAGTTGCTAGGAAAAGGGTTTGGCTAGGAGAGAGGCTGTCCTGTTTGGCTGCCATTCCTAAGATGATGCCAATTAATAAGCTGCCTAAAATATTCGCCGCAAATGTGCCGTAGGGAATACCATCTGAAGTACTGTTGAGCCATTTTCCGATTATAAAACGTAAAACGCTTCCTATTCCACCACCAATAAAAACCAGTATAAGTTGTTTCATTTATTTTACTGCAACAAAAATTTCGGTTACCCAGTCTGCTGGGTTTGGTTTAAGTATTGGGTCGGTAACATATGTTTCTAACATAGGGCCTTTAGGGTCTATTTTCAAACTATTAGTTTCAATGTAAGCCATGGTTTTTTCCCATGCTTCCTTAAGATTATCGTAATTCCCTTTTAAAGTAGTTTTAACACCTTTAAAAGCGTTTAATTGTCCTGTAAGAATATCGGGATCGTCTGTGATTATTTTTGAATTGGTAGGGTAACAGGAAGAGAAAATGACGGCGTTATTTCCTTCATCCCATTTGTGATAGAGTACAAATGGTGCCCCAGACCGACTGATATTATGTGTTAATGCATAGCTGCCTACTTTCGCTAGCATATCTTTCATTTTGTTTTGGAATTCAGAAAATTTACATGATGTGGTGTTGAAAAGGTAAAAGCCTCCGCTATGCTGTGTTACACCATTAACATCTATGGAGTAGACTCTCATTTCTGCATTAACTAGACTGTCTAGTTTAAAGAGCCCACGTTCAAAATTAGGACCAGTTTCAGATTCGATAGAACCCATTACGACCGTAAACAGTTTAGTGAGGAAATCTTGTTTGCCATTCATTGACCAAGTAACCTTAGTCCCTTCTTCAGAACGTTCAAAGTCCCAATTAATATTGGATGTCGCCTCGTAAGGTGCCGTAAACTCTATTATTTGTGCAATACTTGTATTGTTTTTTACTTCTAAAGTTCGCATGGTCCCTTCTCCAAGAACTTCACCTTCCCATGAATACCAAGCACCTTCTCCCGAAGTTTTTTTGCCGTAAGTCAGAGTAGCTTCGGTATCTTGCTCAATCCATGGTGAAAAGCTCGGCCAGTTTTTAAAATCATTCACCTTATTAAAAAGCAAGGACTTTGGAGCCTTTATCATTCGGCTTCTGCTAAAACTATAATCATTAGGTTGCACTGCAACATAAATGGAGAAGCCAATGACTAGCACAAGTAATAGCAGTAAGATGTATTTAAAGGTTTTCATCAATTGATTAGAGTTAGTCCTTTACCAAAGATAACAATTTTATGATATGTGATATTAGTATTACATTTGTGGATAACTCAAAATCAACAATACGAATGAAATTAAAATCCCTAATGTACTACCTCTTTTTTGCGTTACTTTTTGTGGCGTGCAAAAACGAGGCAAATGTCCAAGTTGATGAAAAAGTAGCATCAACCACCCAAACAGAATTTAACTACAATGTTGAGCAATTTGCAGACATTAAAATACTGCGTTATCAAATCCCAGGTTGGGAAAACTTAAGTCTAAAGGAACAAAAATTAGTGTATTATTTGGTTGAAGCAGGACTGGCCGGTCGCGATATTATGTGGGACCAAAACTATCGTCATAACCTAAAGATTCGCAAGGCTCTCGAGTCTATTTATACCAATTATGATGGTGATAAAACCACTGACGATTGGAAGGCTTTTGAAGTATATCTAAAACGCGTATGGTTTAGCAATGGGATACACCACCATTATTCAAATGATAAGCTAAAACCCAATTTCTCTGAGGATTACCTCAATTCTCTTTTGGCTAATAGCAATACCACACTGGATGGTGAAGCATTTGATGTTATTTTCAATAATGAAGATGCAAAAAAAGTAAATCAAGCTAAAGGTGTTGATAATGTGGCTTTATCTGCTGTAAATTTCTATGGGCCAAATGTCACTACCGAGGACGTCATTAATTTTTATAAGAATAAAACATCTCCAAATCCAGAACGGCCATTATCCTTTGGATTAAATTCGCAATTGGTCAAGGAAAATGGTGAATTAAAAGAGCGTGTGTATAAGTCTGGAGGTCTTTATGGCAGTGCTATAGATGAAATTGTGAAATGGTTAGAGAAAGCCCAGGGTGTTGCTGAGAATAAGGCTCAAGGGGATGCTATTGGCTTATTGATTCAGTATTACAAAACTGGCGATTTACAAACGTGGGATGACTATAACGTTGCTTGGACTGCTGCTACAGCTGGTAATGTCGATTACATCAATAGTTTTATAGAGGTGTATAATGACCCTATAGGCTATAGAGGCTCCTACGAAACTATTGTTCAAATCAATGATTTTGATATGTCGCAAAAAATGAAGGTACTATCAGATAATGCACAATGGTTTGAGGATAATTCCCCATTAATTGAAACCCATAAAAAGAAAAATGTTGTTGGTGTCACCTATAAGGTCGTGAATGTTGCTGGTGAGGCTGGTGATGCTTCTCCTAGTACCCCAATTGGTGTTAATTTACCAAATGCCAATTGGATAAGAAAAGAAGTGGGCAGTAAGTCCGTATCCTTGGGCAATATTATCAATGCGTATAATAATGCCGGGAGCTCTGGTCGACTCAAGGAATTTGTCCACGATGATGAGGAATATCAACTTGAAAAAGAATATGGTCAGCTTGCAGATAAGCTCCATACGGCCTTACACGAGGTTATAGGGCACGCCTCAGGGCAGTTAAATCCTGGTGTTGGTGAAACTAAAGAAACCTTAAAGAATTATGCTTCAACCTTAGAGGAAGGCAGAGCTGATTTGGTGGGCTTATATTACCTCTACGATTCAAAATTACAGGATTTAGGCTTAGTCGTTGATTGGAAGAACGTTGGTATGGCGGCTTATGATGGGTATATTAGAAATGGCTTAATGACCCAATTAATTCGGTTGAATTTAGGGGATGATGTAGAGGAAGCTCACATGCGAAATAGACAGTGGGTTAGTGCTTGGGTATATGAAAAGGGTAAGGCCGATAATGTCATTGAAAAAGTAACACGGGATGGTAAGACCTACTTTAATATTAATGACTATGAAAAATTACACGACTTATTCGGGCAACTTTTAAGGGAAACTCAACGCATTAAATCTGAAGGCGATTATGAAGCTGTTGAAGCTCTGGTTGAAGGTTATGGAGTTAAGGTGGATCAAGACATACATGCCGAGGTTTTAGAGCGTAACAAGCAGTTTACGTCGGCGCCTTATAGTGGTTTTGTAAATCCGGTGCTTGTACCTGAGATGAATGATTCAGGAGAAATTACGGCGATTAAGGTTACCCAGCCAGAAGGCTTTCCGGAACAAATGCTAAACTATAGTGCTAAGTATAATCATTTGCCAGAAGTCAATTAGATTAAACTGAAAAAGAAAGAAAAAGCAACCTAAATGAGGTTGCTTTTTTATTTTAAGGCTTTTTAATACATTCGATGTAAACGGAAGTTATTATTCCCTGTAGAACGGGAGCTTTGATTTAAATATCGAAAATGTCTTTTACATAAATAAAAATTTAACCGTAGCAAGCATTGCAATAAACCCAATGAATGCAATCAATATCCAAACTGTGCCTTTATAATAGCGCTTATGAAGTTTTAAATCCTTGCGATATTGAATGGAAATAATAATGACGAAGGCTACAAAGAATAATAATGCAAAAATCAGTTGACCACTCGAAAACATTCTTTTAATTTTAGGCAAATTTAAGAATTAATCGTGTTAAAAAGTCAAAACCATGCAAGATAAGATCAATGCTGTCAAAACCTTTCATACAGCCTTTAAAATAGGTCATCGCGAAACACCAAAAGCCAATCTAGGTCTAGAGAAAAATATGCTGCGCTATAAACTGATGCGCGAAGAAAACGAGGAGTATCTTGAGGCTGCAAATGACAATGATTTGGTTGAGGTTGCAGATGCTCTTGGCGACATGCTCTATATCCTGTGCGGGACCATTATAGAACATGGACTACAATACAAAATAGAAGAAGTCTTCGAAGAAATACAGCGTAGCAATATGAGTAAGCTGGGTAATGATGGAGAACCTATATATAGGGAGGACGGCAAGGTATTGAAAGGCCCCAACTATTTTAAGCCCAACATTAAATCCATACTCGATAAGTCGTAGATTGTAATTATAAAATAAATGTGCCGGAAACCAGGCCTTATTTTACCTTATATCGCCAATGATGTGGGTCTTCAGATAGGTTATGCTGAATCTGTAAAAGTTTTTCCTTAAACAAGCTAGCATAAGAATCCTTTTCCATTTGCTCTATTTCAAAAACATCACCACCATGCTCAAAAGCTGACACTGGACTAATTACGGCAGCTGTTCCTGCACCAAATATTTCCTTTAAGCTTCCATCTTTGGCTGCAGATTTTATTTCCTCAACACTAACGCGACGTACTTCACAATCAATATTTAGGTCCTCAGCCAATTGTATAACGCTTTTACGGGTTACACCGTCCAATATTCTATCGTTATTAGGTGCTGTAACAAGTTTATCGTTAATTCTAAAGAAGATATTCATCGTTCCTGCTTCTTCGAGATATTGGTGGGTTGAGGCGTCGGTCCATATGATCTGTTGAAAGCCTTTCTTTTGGGCCAGGCTAGTAGGGTAAAACTGCGCTGCATAATTACCTGCTGCTTTTGCAAAACCAACACCGCCATCGGCAGAACGACTAAACTTTTCCGCAAAAAGAACACGTACAGGTTCGTTATAATAGGCTTTCGCTGGAGAGCAAATTATCATAAAACGATATTGATTGGCAGGAGAAGCAGAAATCGCCGGTTCTGTTGCAATGACAAATGGTCTTACGTATAGTGAATTGCCCACGCCTGGTTTAATCCAATCCTTATCTAATTTTAGTAGGGTTTGAAGGCCATCAAAAAAATACGACTCTGGAAATTCTGGAATGGCAAGACGGGCAGCTGACGTGTTTATCCTTTTAAAATTTTGGTCTGGCCTAAATAAAAAGATATCATCATTCTCATCCTTGTAAGCTTTCATTCCTTCAAAAACAGCCTGTCCATAATGAAATACCCTGGCAGATGGTTCAATGGTCATCGCTTGGTAAGGTATGATTTGTGGTGTTTGCCATTTACCATCTTTAAAATCACAAATAAACATATGGTCGGTAAAGACACGCCCAAAAATGAGATTACTAAAATCTACACTATTTATTTTAGACTGTTCGGATTTTACTACAACGATTTCGTTTGGGGTATCTTCTGTCATCAACTGTCGGAATTTAATTTGTGCAAAACTACAAAATCACAGGCGTTAAAAAAAAGTAATATTATCTTAATATTCCGTAAATTTGCAACACTAAAAATCAATTTAAATCTATAGAAATGAAGAAATTTTTTATGGTTTTCGTCTTGGGATTAGCCCTAATCTCTTGCAAAAACGAACAAAAAGGAACATCAGAAACAACAGAAGACATAAAACCGGAAATAGCCTATGCTTCCTTCGGTATGGACATAAATGATGCTGATGCTTTAAATGCAGAAGGTATGATGGAGCAGTACAAAGGGTTAAAAGTTGGCGATACGATTGATGCAAAAATGAGAGGAAAGATTAAGGAAGTATGTTCTGTGAAAGGATGTTGGATGACTCTTGATATGGGCGATGAGAAGCAGGTGATGGTTAAATTTAAGGACTACGGATTCTTTATGCCTTTAAATGCTGAAGGTGAGGTAGTGGTTAACGGTAAGGCCTTTATTACGGAAACACCGGTTGAAGAACTGAAACATTACGCTGAGGACGCTGGTAAGTCTTCAGAGGAAATAGCTGCAATTACAGAACCAAAATTGGAATATCGTTTTGAAGCCGATGGCGTTTTACTCAAACAGTAATGGGTTTATCTGCTTTTGTCTTCTAGTATTAAGTTTCTGGGGTTGCAAGGATAAGGTTGCCGAAAAGCAGGAGTCAGTAACAGAGGAAAAGTCGTACGTGATGTACCAGCCTTCTGAAATGGCTACTTTTATGAATGCTATGTATGCCTATAATCAAAAGGTAAAACAGCAGATTATAGCGGGGGAGACCCCTACACATTTACCTTTAGATTTAATGGAGTTGCACAGTGCCGAAATGACTGCCGGTAAAAGTAGAACACCTGTTTGGAATAGTTTTGTGAATGTATTTATTGATTCACAAAAAGCAGTACTGGATACTTTGTCGAATATTGAATTGAAAGAACGTTATAATTCAGCTATTACTAATTGCCTATCCTGTCATAAGACGGAGTGTGTAGGGCCTATTCCTAAAATCAAAAAATTACTGATTCAATAGTTGAAGCGTAGAATTATAACGACCTCGGATGGTTCAAAAACCATTCAAATTGAAGACTGGAATGAACAGTATCACTCCATTCACGGTGCTATCCAAGAGGCGGAGCATGTCTTTATAAAGCACGGATTGCATTTTTTTTGTAATGCTGGCAATTCTTCTTATGGTAGTCAAGACCACCAGAACGCTTTTGTAGAAGTTGTTGACCATAACAAATTATCTATACTTGAACTTGGGTTTGGTACGGGGTTAAATGCTTTTTTAACTTTGATTGAGGCTGAAAAATTAAAACAACCCATCCATTATATGGGTATTGAGGCCTATCCTGTTCGTAACGCCGAATTAGAGCAATTAAATTATGCCTCATTGATTTCTGCAAATCACGAAAGAATATTTCATGAGCTTCACAAGGTCCCTTGGGAGGAAAACCATCAAATTTCGTCGTATTTCCAATTAGCAAAACAGAAGAAATTGTTTAAGGACATTAAGACTAAGGACCAGTATGATATCATTTATTTCGATGCCTTTGGTCCTCGAGTACAACCCGAGTTATGGACGGAAGCTATGTTTAAGTTGATGTTTGATGTACTCAGGGAAAATGGTATTTTGGTTACCTATTCGGCAAAGGGCAGTGTGCGCCGGGCTATGCAATCCGTAGGGTTTGATGTGGAAAGGTTACCTGGTCCTCCAGGAAAACGCGAAATGCTAAGAGCTCACAAGGGTTCTTAACAGGCGATTAAACGCAGTGAGCCAATGTTTGCGTGCAGAAAAATTTCTTAGTTAAGACGTTGAGTTCTTAAAACGTTAAATCCAAACTAAAGTATTATACTTAGCCTGAAGCCTTTCTTATCTTTACATCATGGATAAACAGTGCGTTTTAATTACGGGTGCAACGGGTTTGATTGGGAAAGAGATTGTGAGGCAATGTCATGACAAAGGTATCATTGTCCACTATTTAACGACCTCCAAATCCAAACTGAATAATACTGAAAATTACAAAGGCTTTTATTGGGACCCAACCCATGGTGAAATCGATCACGAATGTTTTGTTGGCGTAGACACCGTTATTAATTTAGTTGGTGCGTCTATTTCCAAACGATGGACCAAAAGTTATAAAAAGGAAATTATAGAAAGTCGCACAAAAACAGCGGAGTTATTGCAACATGCAATTCGGTATAATGATTACAAAATCAAGCACATCATCTCGGCTAGTGCCATAGGGATATATCCATCAAGTTTAACCAATTATTACGACGAAGATTTCACAGCAGTATCTCCAACTTTTCTAGGTAAAGTTGTGCAAGAATGGGAAACAGCTGTCGATGGTTTTAAGTCCTTGGGTTGTAAAGTCGCTAAAATTAGAATAGGGTTGGTATTGGCAAAGGATGGCGGTGCTTTACCCGAGCTTGTAAAACCCATTAGATGGGGTGCAGGTGCTCCGTTTGGTAGTGGCGAACAATGGCAAAGCTGGATTCATGTCGAGGATCTGGCGGGGATATTCCTTCACGTATTTGATAACGGTTTAGAAGGTATTTATAATGGCGTTGCTCCAAATGCCGTAACTAATAAGGAACTCACTGAACTAACAGCTAACGTCCTACAAAAACCATTGATTTTACCTAATATTTCAAAATTTGTAATGAAGTTGGTCTTAGGTGAGATGCATATCCTTTTATTCGAGAGTCAGCGTGTAAGTTGTCAAAAAATTGAAAACACAGGATACAATTTTCAGTTTGCTAATTTAAGACCAGCTTTAGAAGATTTATTGTTATAAATGGCTCTTTTTTAGTTCGCCTAACTTTAGAGAGAGCCGGCCTTCAGGTTACTTCCCTATAAGCTAGCCGTAATAAATGGTGTTATGCCAATACAGAATGGGTGGCCACAATCGTTTGCCAGAGTTTATCTCAAAATTACGTTAGTAACTAAACGCTCAACAGTGGGATGGTCATTACCACCGGCAGGTTCAATCGTAACATTAAGCGATTCAGAATGATCAATATAATTCATAGCTATTAAGGGCTGGGTTTTATCTATAACACCCATGTTAATCATTTCACCTTCTACATCAGCCCACATCTGGTAGTCGTGTGCTTCATCAAGCTTCGGCAGGCGCTCTGTATTAATAACCACTGATTTGGTACTGCGGTTTACATAGCTTATGATTTTACCTTCTGGCATTAGAGCGTTACCCTCTAAAATGTACTGTTTGGTGTCTGGATGGGTTATGGCCGCATAGAGTTCTGTATTTTGAGTCAACTTACCTTTTAAATCCTCAACCGTACCATTAAGGTTTACATTTTCGGTTTCTATGCTTTGTACTTCACCCTTCAGTTTACTTAATTCCGAATACATCCAAAACGAACTCACAAGTAAAAGTGCAGCAAGGCTTGCAGCTATACCAAAGTAAAACTTAAAGTTGGTTCTGTTGGTCTGTGAATCAATTTGTGCAGTTTTGGAGCGTGAGGATTTGATTTTGTCCAGAAGATTGTTCTTTACCGCAGGTGGCGGGGAAATGGCATTATCCATTCCTAAACGTTCTAAATCTCTCTCTAAAGCATCAAAGACATCTCTCAATTTAGAATCGGCCCTTAAAATTTGCTCCACCTGATGACGCTTCTCAAGGCTGAGTTCGCCTAGTATATATTGTTCTAGTAGTCCTTTTTCTAATATCGTTTTCTTATCCATCATCACAGCACATACAGTATTAATAATAGCACATTCATAGCTTTCGCATAAGATGCCCTAAGTTGTTTAAGCGCTTGCCGCACGTAAGATTTAAATGTGCCTAGGGGTACATCCATTTCCTGATGTGCTTCCCTATGTGTCAACCCCCTAAAGTACACCAATTCAATAGCTTGACGATGATGCAGCTCAAGTTGGGTTATGGCTCCATTGAGCTCTAAAAATTTTGGATCAATACGTATGGCGTCTTCTTTATTCTTATATACACTTAAATCATCGCTTTGGATGAGCGGTTCATTTTTTCTTAGAATATTTAAGGTCTTATTCCGTGCGATGCGGAATACCCAAGTATAAAAGCGTCCTTTAGAAGAATCGTATTGTTCTGCCTTTTCCCAAACGGTCAAAAATGTTTCTTGAAGTATATCTTGGGCCTTACCTTCATCTTTGATCATTTTCAGAATAACACTGTAAATGGCGGCAGAATACTTATCGTATAGCCCGGACAATGCGCGCTCATCACCTTTTTTAAGTTGTTCTATCAGCGCCGTATCGTTTTCCATGAGTGTTAAAAATTTCCCAAAAATTGAAGATTGCTCATCCATAGCAAATGAGCGAGTGTAAATATAAATGAAAGCACTTCAAAAACGAAAAAAGTGCATTAAATAGTTTAACCAAAAATTTTAAAAAATTATGAAAAAGTTAGTTTTTATCTTAACAACTTTTGTAGCCCTAACCTTGACACAACAGGCGACAGCTCAAAAAACAATTGTGGATGTAGCAGTAAGTAACGAGAACTTTTCAACCTTAGTAACAGCTTTAAAGGCTGCTGATTTGGTCGGAGCTTTACAAGGTGATGGTCCTTTTACTGTGTTTGCACCAACAAATGCGGCTTTCGCTAAAATTGATAAAGAAGCTTTAGGAAATCTTTTAAAGCCAGAAAACAAAAAAGCATTAGCTAACGTATTAACATATCATGTTATTCCAGCCAAACTTATGGCGAGCGATGTTGTTGCGGCATTGAAGAAAGGCAATGGACAAGTAGAGGTAAAAGCCTTAAACGGTGGTGTTTTAACGGTGATGCAAAAAGATGGAAAAATATGGTTGAAAGACCAAAACGGTAATTACAGTGAAATCACAGCAACTGACGTAACAGGCAGTAACGGTGTAATTCATGTAATTGACACTGTAGTAATGCCTAAATAATAAGGTTTAGTGTATTAATAGTTTTCAGATTACTACAGTTAGCTATTAATCAATTGTGGTTGATGGTTAATGATTAATAGCGCCAGCGATTTAATGTTTAAATTGCTATGAAAGGAAAAGCACTTACAGCAATGTAAGTGCTTTTTTATTGTGAATAATCGAACTAATATAAACTTATTGAAAATCTCCAGAATCTACATCCTTAATAAAAGTTATCAATCCTGTAAAGAAGTTTTCTGGGTCGTCAAATTGAGAACAATGGCTTCCGTTAGTGATTACACTTCTGCCGTTTTGGACCTCTGTAGCCATCCATTCCATGTATTTTGGATCCATGGTATCGTACTTGCCTCCAAGCATTAAGGTTGGCACTTTAATTTCTTTTAGCCTATTGGATACATCCCAATTTTTCAGGGTCGCATTACCTGTCATCCCAAATTCACTATGACCTTGCATATATACATAAATATTTGGATTCAGGTGCTCAAACAATAAGTTTATTGACTTTGGCCATTTTTCTAGAGGCATTCTCAGAATATGCTTCGTATAATAATGAGTCATTAAAAGCTCGCTGTATCTTGGATTGTCAAAATCATTATTTGCCTCCATATCCATAATTTCCTTAAGAACCTCAGGGTCCATTTGCGGACCTAAGACCTCATTGGCGTATCTGGTATAAGCTGGGGCGCTTGCCATCATGTTGCAGATGATGAGTCCTTTTAGATTATCCTGATATTTTAAAGCATATTCCATAGCCAAAATACCGCCCCAGGATTGTCCGAGAAGATAAAAATTATCCTTGTTTAGGTTTAATGCCTTACGCACTTGCTCAACTTCCTCTACATAGTGTTCGGTGGTCCAAAGGGTAGAATCGTTGGGTTTGTCGCTGTAATAAGAATCGAGTTGGTCGTAATAAATATATTCGATTTCTTCATTGGGCAGATAGCCTTCAAAATTGCCAAATTCCTCATGAGTGCCTCCGGGCCCACCATGAAGCAACAATACACGCATTTTGGGATTGTTGCCCATGCGTTTTGTATACACATTGAATGTCCCTTTGGGCGTTTCGATAGGAATCATTTTAATACCACCCGTAACTTGGTCATCGCTGTTAGAGTAATCGAAGTAAGCGCTTTCTTTTACATTAGTGTTATTCTCTTTTTGATTAGATGTACAGCTCATAGCTGTTAGCACTATGATGAGTGTTAATGCTGTTAAATGTTTCATGGTTGTTTATTAGAGTTAGTGTTGATTATTAAGTGTACCAAAGGGGTTTAATTAAGGCTGTTGACTACCTTAATGAGCTTTTGTTGAACTTCTGATGCAAGATTTCCTAAGTTCTTATTTTCAACTGTACCCATGGAAGCAATTGGGTCTACGGCAGAAACTTCAATATCTCCATTTTCATGCTGTTCCACAATAACATTGCACGGTAATAAAACGCCTATTTTATCTTCACTTTGCAATGCTTTATGGGCAAAGTGTGGGTTGCAAGCCCCTAAAATCCGATACTTTTTAAAATCAACATCTATTTTATCTTTTAATGTCTTTTTAACATCGATTTCAGTGAGCACACCGAAGCCTTCTTTTTTTAATTCAGCTGTGACTTGGTCAATGGCTTCATCGAAGCTTTTACCTTTTAATACCTTGTTAAAATAATAGCTCATAATTTAGTTTTAAAGTTATCTGTAATGCGATAGAACACTAGAGCAAAATAGAGGTTTGCCAAGTGTATTAAAGATAACAAATATTTAGGACAATGATTTTTTTAAACCAATTAATCTGCGCCTAGGCACGGAACAACATGGTATAAACGATTAGACTTTTACTTATCAAAATATAGGAATAAGTAGCGCTTAAGCCGATACTCTGATTTTGAAGGGTAGTGGGTAGGCTTGCGCTAGCAATTAAATATTATGCTTCTGTGTATGCGTTTTTCTATAGATCAATCATAAATATTACGCCAAGTGAATTTAAGTTTTTCATTTTTTGCTTGTCGTTTATGCCTTGATTATTATTTGATTCAAACTTGCTAAAATCAGATTGCCCAATATAATTGATTCCCGCACTAAAATCATCAAACAATTTGAATACAAAACCGACGCCTATTTGGAATCCAAAATTCCAACCGTCATAGGCGTTTTTTTGGGTAATGTTAATATATCTGTAGTCGTCTTTGATAATAGTTTGCCCATAAAGACCAAAATTTGCAAAAAACCTCAAATGTTCAGACACTTTTGAGTCCATTGTTAATAATAATGGAATTTTAATTAAAGTTCTTTCCTGATAAAAATTGCCAATAGAATTAAATCCATTTCCAGACAACTCATTAAGTCCAATTCCAGTCGCAATTCCGTAAACTTTACTTATTTTATAATTCAATAAAAATTCAGCATTATTTGTGTTCAAGTTATAATTAGGTTCGTTATCATTTTCCACAATGCCGTAACCTATACCACCATAGCCGATGAGATTAAACTTTGATTCTTTTTCTTCTTGAGCTTGTATCATATTATAAGTCACAAAGAAGATAAGTAGTAATATATAGTTCGGCTTTTTCATTTCATTTATTTTTTTTGTATTTCTTATGTTCAATTTTTTTCTTTTCCAAAATGGCATAAAATTTCCGTGGTGATATTTTTAGGTCTTTAGTTATATCGCTCACTTTTTTCTTTCCCTTTTTATAGAGCTTTAAATTTTCATTTACTTTTTTATTGAAGTAATGATTTTCTAATTTCTGAACGATTTGCATTTCGGTCAGACTTGATTTACCCGCATAATTTTCAATTTCTGTTTTAATCTTTGATAAATTACTCATAAGTCTCGTTTTTAACATTTTTGCCTCAATGAATGCCAGCGTTTTTGCTATAGGTTATACCGTCAGTTCGCTACTTTATTCATCTTGAGTCATTGTGAAATGGTTTTGTGGACCAATTTAGCTAACGTGCCCATTCGAAGTTGGGCCAATGCTAGCTAAACCAAAGATAACAAATATAAAAGGAATTTCCGAGAGGAAATTCCTCCACAATGTATTATAGCCATTGTAACCAATACTTATTTTTATTTGAAATCCAGGAATCCAAAAACGTATTCCGTTCAAATTGGTCATAATTTATCCATAAGCCCCGACCGTCTGACGCTATACTTCATTAAAGCTCAAATTCTAAATTCGATAGAAACGGTACGATAATCGCGCGAGCAAAATTCATGAATTCAGATAGAACATAAACATCACAAGAATTAAGTTGCTTTCTGGACTCGTTGGGGGCAGTTATTTTCAAATTTTCTATTAGGAAATGAATTATATTTACCAACTTTTTTGAATTAATTGGAAAATTGCCACAAGCTAGAGGATTGGCTTTCCTGGATGGATGAGCTTTCCTTAAATGATTTCGTTATCGTAGATGAATTTTTGGATGAGCATAGATTGAATGTGATTCAGTCTTTTTTTGAATCTCATCTTGAAGGATTTACAAAGGCTGGAATAGGAGCATTGGGCGACCATGTTATTCGCAGAGACATACGCGGCGACTATACGTTTTGGCTAGACAGAAAAAGAGATTCAGAGTTGAACGAAATTTGGTGTTTGATTGATGAAACCTTGTACGTGTACAATCGCTATTGTTTTCTTGGATTATCTGGTTATGAATTCCATTTAGCACATTATCCAAGAGGTGGGCATTATGACAAACACTTAGATCAATTTAATAATAGAAATAATCGTACCATAAGTATGGTTATTTACTTGAATAAAGACTGGAAAAAAGGGGATGGCGGTGAGTTGGAGATTTTCTTGAAAGATGGCTCATCCGTCCTGGTGGAACCCATTGAAGCAAGATGTGTCAT
Source organism: Winogradskyella aurantia (assembly GCF_002266855.1). GTDB lineage: Bacteria > Bacteroidota > Bacteroidia > Flavobacteriales > Flavobacteriaceae > Winogradskyella > Winogradskyella aurantia. The sequence continues at coordinate 75,284 of NZ_NGJN01000005.1, forward strand.
GTTTAAGAGTGCGAGCGTTCCACATGCTGTGTTGGCATCTAATAAACCACGATTTAGCCTAACAGGTTGGTTGCTACAACAACCATCTGCACTAGGTCAGTTTTTTGGTTAGGCCTTGTTTAGAAATTATTACACCCATCAGTTTCTGCAATGACTTCGTTGAGTGGTTAATCACCTAATTTAGCAAACCTGCCTGCCGGGAGGCAGGTACAAATCCCATAGATGCGAGCGCAGGGGAACCTGTCCGTCCGCAGTTGGGCTGTCACTGGCTAAACCAAAGGTAGCAAATACATAGAGAATTTCCGAGAGGAAATTCTGCCACAATCGATTATAGCTATTGTTTTACAAACTACGGTTATTTCCATTTTTAAATGCCGGAATTGTTGTTTTGTCAATTACTTATTTTCAAATTTTGTCAGTCAAAATCAGTTCGGTTCCAGTTCTAGTAGCATTACCGATTTGTCGACATGGATGGCACATAACAATTGTTAAACCATTATTTTTTTCTGCATCTCCGACTCTCAAATCATTGCTTAAATCAGTTGTATATTTTTTCATTTCCCTTTAGGTCTTGAAAGAAAAACTTTCTGATACCGATAAAAACAAAAATCATAACTGAATAAACTGAAAAGAAAGGTAGAATAAAGGCTTTTAAGTCTAATACAAGCATAACTGCAATTACCAGCAATTGAAAACCCAAACCAAACGTAGAAACACTTGTCATCAACCAATTTGGTAAAACTATACCTTTAGGAGCATTGCTATCGAAGGCATAAATGGTCTTGTCAAAAGCACCGTAACATAGTTTGTACAAACCAAAAAGAATATTAACATGCTTTTGTTTTTCACCTTCTAGCGCTATTGGTGTTTTGTTTTCAAACACACGACTAGTAGTGTCTCCAGAAACATTCGTTCTTAAAATAACATAGTAGTAATTGTATAGTGTGCCCTGTAGTTGCAAGCCTATGAACGCTAGAAGGTATAACCATAAAGAAGTGTCGGTAATATACCATAAGGAAAAAAGAAATAGAGCGTTCAATATAATATCTGCTACAGAATCTAAATAACGACCCGTATAAGATGGTTTTTGTTTCACACGGGCCAATTCACCATCTGCTGCATCTAAAATGGACTTTAATAGTAAAAAGAATGCAGCTAGCCAGAAATACCCTTGAATAATACAATAAATGGCAATGAGACCAGATATTATAAATGCAATAGTAACGTGAATTGGTGTGAAAGAAGTATTTTTTAATTGGTTCGCTATGACTTTTGCTATAGGTCTTCCATAATCTGAAAGATCAACAAATTTATATTTTTTAGGTAATTTGGACATGTATTATTTAGTGCAAACCGTAAAGTGGAATATACCAAGGTCAAAAGCGGTAAAGATACTGTTAAACTAGGTCTTATGGATACCTTTGAAGTGAATATATTGAAAAAGAAGTATTCAACTATATGACTTTAATATTGATCAAGGGTTTTGACCAATACAACGCCCTCGACTATGTGAAGTTGCAGGTTCCGGCACTAGACCTTGCAAGCCTGCCTGCCTGCCGGCAGGTACACACCAAGTTAATTTCTCGTGGAATTCCCTAAGTAGGGGGGGACAGCGCCATTAATTTTACTCGTTTCTGCTTAGGTTAGTTTTCAACCTTTTCATATTCTATTGGATCTCTGTCAATAAATTGGGTTAAAACTTTGTTTGTACCATTATCATCACTTCTAAACTCTAGGGTTTGACTCCAGTAAATAGCGTAGAAAAGAGAACTATTCAATTGTACGAGTCGCGATTTTGCTCCGCCCCACCCAGTAACATATAGAGATTCATTGGCATAACTAATTTCTATGGGTTCAACAGCTTTATTGGTGTAGCTTCCAATGTATTTGCTGTATAATTCTTTTTCGGGTGTGAGTTCATTAAAATTAAACTGATATAAAACCTTATTTAAAGATTTGAGCAGGTTCTTATGGTATATGACTCTACCGGTTTCCCGTTTCGTTTTTTGAATCAAAAAAGCTAAAAATGATTCATTTTCATAAAGATTCTTAACTGCTATTTCTTTTTCTTTTAAAGTGTATTTCTTTTTAAGAGCAATAGATCTCCTCATGCCATCATCGCTTAAAGGTGGAAAAAAATCTTTTGAAGCGGTCATCATTAAATTTAAAAGATTATCAGATTTAGCTTCATCTTCAAAACCAGCTTGGTATTGCGAAGAGAAGTTTGCTAAAGCTTTGAGCAATTCTTTATTTTTAATGATAGAGGTTTTTCCTGAACCTATAATTGCGTTGTAACTTCCCGTAACCGCTACCGCTCGATGGTCTGAAAAGGCACCCCTGCGAATATATTCTCTAATAATATCTGGATGAATTGAATAATCTTGAGCTTCTATAGCGTCAATTAAATCTCGAGAACCCAATATAGACCGTTCCTGATTCTTTATAGTTTCAAGAAAATTTAAACGTGTGGCTATAAAATCCTCTTTAATGTCTGAAAGAATTATAGCTTCTTGGTCTTTCTCTTTTCTTAATTCATTACTGTTGTTAATTTGTAAAGCAATTAATATTCCAATAACTACGAGAATAATCTCACCTATAGCATATTTAAAATACTTTGCAGTTTTGTTTTTCTCCATGAGGTCATATCTGATTTTTCGAAAGAATTTTATCATTTTCTGATGCTTAAAGTACAGTTTGTCTGCACAGCAAAGGTCTACCAGACCTTTGATTTTGCAAAGGCAAAATTATACTAGGATAGTAAAACACTTTATCATAAATCTAATTTAAGCATTTATTATGTCCGCAAGTGGCTATCTCCCTTAAATGTCCACGGGACATTTGATTTACTATGTAAATATTGGCTCGATAATATCATTGGTTAGCTGTTAAGTGACATTAACTGAAACGATCTGCTAAACGCAATCGCGTATCTTGTATCAAAAGTCACTAAATTCTGAAGCAATAATTGGAGAAATAATCTTGGTCCTTATTTGGAATTCTTGATGGTCAAGCAGCCTCGCACGCCGAGATGTAAATTATAGTGACGTCATGCAGATTAAAGCTAGCTTTTGTCAACCGGAGCACAGCGAACGGATAAATTCCTATTTATAAAATGGCTATTTTTATGAATATTGTGAGCTATAACTTTTAGTATTTGAATCGTGATATCCCGTAGGCTACTATGATGTTGAATCTATTGGTGTCGTCGGTTTATTGTGATTTCTCGTATGCTTCTCTCATCCAACTTTTCAATTCATCATCAATTTCGGATGCATCAGTCAATCTTACCCTATGCGTACACATTGTGCCAAAAGGGCCAGAGTTTTCAAGTCTATTGGTAATCGGTTTGTCTTTTAATTTAAGGCCTAAGTCTATTCTTGTTTTGGTAGCAGGTTTAATCAATACAAATTGTCGATTACGAATAATGCTCACACTCCCTTTTTTAGGCGTTATTGTAACATCAGAACCTAAAGATTGAATATACTTGATCAGTTCCTTGTAGATAGGAATTAACGCTTCTTTTCCTTTGTACTGAGATTCTACAAGGTCGTCTGATGTTTTATCATCTTCCTTCGATAGTACTACAATTGTATTCGCAAACCCGTGTGTAACGTTATGTTCTGACTTAAGATAGTTAACGCTTTCCGAATGTTTAGTGAAAGACTTTGTGTCTAATATTTTTTTCCATTCCTCTAATGATTTACCTGTTTTTTCAGGCATATTTTCAATCATCGTTTTTAGTGCCTTGTCCATACGTTTTAGTGTGCATTATTATCATCTTGCCAAAGTCCATGAATATTCCCATCTGGGTCTTTAAAAAAAGACAACCAACCAGATTTTGGAATAGGAGTTTTGGGAACAACAATGGTACCTCCCGAATTCTCTATGGCTTCCATACTTTTATCTATGTCTTCAACTGAAATAGAATTTGTGATTGGCTGATTGGGGTCTCTTTTCTTCATTATAGCTCCATTAATCCCAGGTGTGCTGTCATCTCCCGTATGCGTAAACCAATAATCTTGATCGCCAAACTTTTTAAAGGACCAGTTGAATACAGTTTTGAAAAATGCCATGGTTTTTTCAGGGTCATCGCATGGAATTTCAAAATGAGTTACTCTATTATCCATAATTAGTTCTGTTCAATTACTTGCATCAGGTTGTTTTAATTCTCTTTAGCCTGTTTGTTAACGATTTAGTTGCGTATTTCTGAATCTAATTTAACGAATACAAATTAAATGGACATAAGCAAACCTGTTTGTGGTAAGGTGGGTAGATTTCAACAATTCTCGTATTCCTATCCGAGTTTGTCGAAGTGATGCCAGTAACGGAGCCATCAAATCTACGCACTATTTAGCTTTAGATATTTCTGAGTTAACCATGAACCTCGGCTTTATACTTTTCTAAGTTTTGAATTAAACTGGAACATCTTTTTCTTAAATCATTTATAGCGTCCATCCGTGCAAAAGTGAAATTGGCTCTAATACCATTTATAAATTCATTGTCCTCAAGTGCTACATAAATTTCGTCTTTGGTCGGTTCTAATACATTTCTAAAATAAGTTCCTGCAAGGTTAACTAATTTTACATTTGCACTATTGAACATATCTTCTGAAAATACCTCGTAGGAATATGTATTATAAAGTGAAACTATTTGTCGCCTCAAATTAATATCTCTTATAATATTTAGTTTTCCACTGTTTTTTAATTCTTCAATGGTAATGCTTGTCGGTGTAAATCTATTTCTAACGGCCCATTGAATTGTGAAGTGATAATCAATAGAATCGATATCTACTTTATGTCCGTCAAGTAGAGGTTCTATTTTTGTTTTAGATGCTGATTTAGATTCCAAAAAAATATTAATTTGGTTGAGCATAATAGCATCATTTTTTAAGTCCTGAATTAAATCGTTTAAATATCTTTTTTCCGACAGAATATTTTTTCTATTTTCATTCCAGTCACTAATTGAGAGGGCTATCAAAATCCCGATAACCACTAGAATAATTTCTCCGACTGCGTATTTCAGATACCTTCCTGTCTGGTGGGCAGGCTTTCCTGTTTTATTTTTCCCTATAAGGTCGTAACGTATTTTTCGAAAGAATTTTATCATATTTCTAGTTTTAATGGCCAACGCGGTAAGCTGGCCCTATCACTAAAACAGTCCGCTGGACTGTTTCTAAACGTTCGGTCCTGTATCCTCGTCCAAGGTCTTATAGACCTCGGCTTTTTCATTTGAAAAACTAAATTTGGATAGTGTCTAAAAAACTTTATCATAGCTTTAATTAGTGGTTTGGATGTGCCTGATTGCGGATACCTCATAACAGCCTTTTAACCCGACTCTTCTCTAAAATAGCTATTAGACATGTGTTTAAAAGTCCTTGGAGGCCTGTCTTACTTCATAAATTATTACTCAATATTATCAATGATTAACGGCTAACATAATAAAGCAGAACAGTTTCATTTATGGTTACCATTTCCACCCAAAACCTGTGGTAAAAATATAATCTACTTCTTTTCCTGCCTCGACTGGACGGTTATCATAATTTAATGTAAAACCGGCTCTTATGTAAAAGTCCTCTATAAAAATATCATCATAGACTGCATCAAATCTAAAGTCTGTACGCACGCGGCCAGATTTTACATTAGATGCAGAAACAATTGTTGGATAAACAATTACGTTAGTTAGCAGGTTTAAATCACCAATATCGTATAAGTTTAATTCAGTGCCAATAAATGCTTCCATGGAATTTCTACCCGGCGCTTGCGTTGTAGTTCCATCATCTGGATTAAATACAGATGAAAAGGTTTCTTTGTTAAATGCAACTCCCGCAGAAATATTCCAATAAGAAGAGTTCGTGCGGATAACATAATTACCGACACCAACCTTACCAGTAGTACGCAGTTCTAATGATTGCTCTGTATTTGATAGAAAGATTAGGTTAGCTCCTAAGTTCCAGTCTCTTGGCAGAAAGTAGATAAAGCCAAGACCCGCATCGTTTCTTTGTATATCAGTTACATTATCTTGAGTAGTTAGCAACGAGTTGTAGTACACTTCAGTAGACCATCTGTCAGCCACATAGCCCATTCTCAAATTACTATTTAGTTGCCGCTGATTATTAGCTTTCGTTAGGGAAAAACCAAAGTCTATATTCGCATAGAGTCGACTTAAAAAGCCACTGTCAACGCTTTTTATATTAACAACGTCACTTTGATTAACGGTGAGATCCTCGCCATCTTCATTGTCAATGAGAATTTTCCCTTTACCTTCACTTCTGAATGTACCATTGATTCTTTGACCATCAGAAAGCGTAATTAAGTAGCGCTTTAATGCTATCACTTCTACTATATCGTTCCATTTGATCTTAAAATCGGCATCAGAATATGTCGGTTCAATAATTAAAACGCCTTTTTCCATACTTTTTAAATCTCCAACAATTACATCGCCATTGTTGAGTTTTAGAGTATCATCCTGCCCGAAACTTAAATAGTGAATATTAAAAAATAAAAAAATTAGCACATAAAATTTATTCATAATTGTTTAATTTTTAAGGAATTTAATTTTTTCAAATGGTCGCCAACATAAGCATTAAACCACTTTAAAGGTTGAGAAAGGCTCTGTTCTAATTCGAGGAATAAAAGATAATAAATTTTTAAATAATACTAAGTGAAGAATAGTTCCAATACGCTGTGACTAATGCCTATCATTTAGCTGTGCTTAAGCATGGAGCATATTGTAGAATGTATTAGATTGAGACCTCTAGAGATAGTGCTACATGCACATCACGTCCAAAATGGACAGCATTATGGGGGGGGTAGTAATTGAAACGGACCCCGAATGAAAAACGTTACATGGGTCGATTCGATATAGATTATGTGGTGATGTCGAAAAACTAACGATGTGATACTGACCAACTTTAAACAATGTGTGGCATTTTTTACTTGGATAAGGTCAAAAAATAGTATATTCATTTAGTCTTTTTAAAGTAACAGCATGAAACGAAAGCGTATAAAACTCTTAGGAATTTCATTGTCCGTGATCGCGATTCTGCTCTTGAGTGTCAACCCTGCGTTAGAATACGCAATACACCATTACCTACAAAATAAGATGCGCATTCTACAGGATTCTTCCGCGTATGTCGTCTCATACAAGAAGCTCAATCTGAATATTTTTAATACTGAGGCTCAGTTCACCGACCTGAAATTCCTGTCGGTTTCAGGTGAAGACCCTACGAGTTCTAAAAAGGGTTTAGGCCTTCTGAGAGAAATAGATATAGAGAGGGCCCGCATTAAAGGTGTCGACATCGGACATTTCCTCTGGAAAGAATCTCTTGAAATTTCTCGGATAGACTTTGATTCGGTCAATCTCACGGTGCTAAAACCGGTTGCATCAGTGGAATTTAATAATGAGGAATCCGTAAAACCGGTAATGGATTCGCTTAAATTACCAGGCATAAAGCGTATCAAATTAGGAGATATAGGTGTTAGCAATTTAACTCTTAACATACTGAGCGCTCAGCTTGGTGACACAATTTCGAGTTATAGGAGTAAGGATATTCATATTGAAGGAGTTGGTCTGAGTAGACATGGGGAAGGTGAGGGAAACAGCTTTATACCGGAACTGGACGAAATGGTTTTCCGTTTGGGGGAGCAACAGTACCTCCTAGAGAATGGACTTTATTCTATGGCCTATAAAGGCTTGTTATACGTTCATAAAGATGAATCGCTTCTCATCGATAAATTGCAAATTGCACCTCACATTTCGGTAGACTCTTTTGCGACGCGAAATTCTGGTAAGAACTACGACCGTCTTAGCATGGGACTTCACGCTCTGCGCGTTGAAGGTCTAGGATTGCATCGCATAATCAGTACAGGTGCCGTCCAACTTCAGAAGATAGAGCTAGACAGCCTTGAAATAGATATTTTCAAAGACCGCAGCCACCCCCTTGATCCCAATTTGGATATTCCATTACCGAGCAGGACACTGGAGGATTTGGGGCTCAACCTTTCTATAGATACCGTACTATTCAATGGTCATCAGCTTTCATTTTATGAAAAACAGCCTAACAGTAGTAGACACTTGGAGACCTACTTGACTGGGCTGAGAGGAGAAATACGCAATATTAAATCAGGTGGGTCGGCCCGGCATTCAGAGGTGCCATTGGAACTTAAATTACAGGGTGATTTACTCGGTGCGATTAAATTGGAGCTAGATATTAAGTTCCCCTATGGTAAGGACGCTTTGTACATCAATGGTCGTACAAGTGGTAGTTCTAATCTTGCTTCCTTGAATCCGACCATGATTCCAGCTATGAATATGCGCTTTGGAGATGGCAAGCTTGATGGGCTTACATTCCAGGCTAATGGTAATTCCCAGAATATGGAGGGCGAACTCACCATGTTGTTTTCAGATTTGGAAGTAGAGCTTTTAAAACCAGATCATCATGAGGACCTAACCTTGTCCTGGCTTGCCAATGCTGTAGTAAAGGACTCCAACCCCAATAAAAGAGGCAGAACCCTAAGAGCAACGATTTATGCAGAGCGCGACCCAAACAAGGAGCTTATGAAATATATTATTAAAGCAATTAAATCAGGTGTGGTCAATACTTTAAACCCTTTGGGTAAAAACCGTAGAGATAGGTAAGGGTTTCAAAAACATGAGGTATTTTCGGCTCTCTATTACTTTTAAGACCATTTTTTGTCTCTTTCTTTGATAGAAGTGGAAGCGCAAATTAGTAATGTTTTCCTTCAAGGAAATTGATCTCAATTTTGGGAAATTAAAACGAAGCACCTGAGTTTTTAACCAAACCGCAATTGCTTTTATACAATGCTGAATACCGTTATTATTCGGGTGGGTTTATTTTCCGATTTTTATAATAGTAATAGAAGCTTGTCAAAATGGCAAGTGCGGAAATTATTGTCATTATCGAACCAGGAACAAATTTCACATAACCACCCAAGTCTAGAAATAAGAAGTAACCTAAATCCGCTAAACCACCAGTAATAGTAGCAAGAAAAATAGCGTTTTTATGTCCTTTCCAAATAAAGAAAGCCGAAATGAAGGTCACTATTCCAATCCAAAATAAATTAAATCCGTGCTGTCCTATTACTGCACCTGTTGCCTTCGGATAGTTCATTTGCAGCGATGATGGGTCAACCGCATCTGCAATTCCTGTAATTGAGGAAGAAATATCTTCACTCAAGATTCCATTCATTGTCATTATTCCTGCCAGAATATGAACAATTCCCCAAATAATCCACAGTACTGCCGAAATCTTTAATAGTATTGATAAGTTTTTCATTTGTATATAAATATAGTTTATACAAATGTCTTAGACTATTCTGTAGTACGCATTAATGTAGATTAAGAAATGACGCTGTCATTTCTATTTTATTCGCTCTTTCTTTATTTTACTTAAGGCCTCAGGTGTTATGCCTAAATAAGAGGCAATCATTTTTTGAGTAACACGCTGAATAATGTCAGGATAGGTTTCTTCAAAGTGTTCATATCGTTTTAGGGCCGAAAAACTCATTAACATAATAACTCTATTTTGCAATACTGCAAGACGATTTATAAAGGCACCAACATTTTGGCTTTCTCTTTTAATGTCTTTATTGAAGGCAATAATTGTTGAGTCCTCTAAAGCGTCAATGTATAAATCGCAAGGTGTGTCTTTTGGTTGGCTATCCGCTATTGTCCAATTTTCAGGTGCGAACATGAAGATATGCTCTTTTCCTTTTTCGTCAATTGTAAAACTTCTTAAAAGTCCTGAAATAACGTGATAAACACTACTGTTTAAATCTCCACTCCTCTGAAGGATTTCTCCTTTCTTGACGTTAATTTTTTTCAATTACTCGGGTTTTCTATGATGGTATTCGCTTGACTTGTACATGGTTTTGTTCCGCTGTTTATTATTATCCGTTGGTTTTTGTCTTCGCCATTTTATTTAAAATATCCAACAAAAATCTCCTAGTTTTAATAGTTGTCTCCAGCATTTGAGCCCTTTAAACATCTTATTGGTTAGGTGATTCGACAATTAAATTAGCAAATACAAATCAGATTGAAAGGAGCACAGCGAGCCTACTTGTCCGGCAGGCGGTCTGGTTCAGTAATATTTGTATTCAGTACCTGTGACCCAGTAATGATTTAATTGATGCGATCTTGTTGACTAGATTAGTTGGCATGAAGCAGCTCATTAAGTGTTTCCCTTATCTCTTCTGAAGACGGTTTATCAGCGACAGAATCAATAATTTTACCTTCAGTATCAATAAGAACAAAAGATGGGAGCCCATTTACTTGATACTCCTTATAGACCTCAGAATCAAAATATTCTGTCGCTCTTAGGCTGGTACCCACATTCTTTTTGGCCTTGACATAATCTCGCCACACATTTTCGTCCTCATTCACCGAGATACTAACAAAGGCTATGTTCTCAGTGTTATATTCGGATTGAAGTTTTAAATAATGCGGTAGCTCTCTTGCGGAACGCGGACATAGAGTTTGCCAAAAATCTAAATACACATACTTGCCCTTAAAATCGCCTAAAGAGACCATATTTCCATCAACATCTTTAAGGGTAAATTCTGGTGCTGGTTGACCAGGAGCAATTTTCTTCTTTTCTGCATAGGCCATTTCCATTTGTGCTTTGTAATAGGGGTCGGTATTAGTTGTTATGAAATATTGGTAATGTTCTTCGAAATCATTTATACCTGATTCTTTTAATTTCATGATCATAGCATTGTAAAAACAATAGGCTCTAATAGCTTCATTTTCCAATTCTTCAATCACCTTGAGGCTTTCGTTAAATTCAACCTCTGGTGACTTTTGTTGTTTTGCATCTAATTGTTGTACTCTTAAATTCGTTTCTCTTTCAAGATAATATACCAAAAATGAACGGTATTTTGAAATGTCTAATAGTTCTGGTTTAGAAAGGGTAGTGGTATTTAGAAAATCATAATAATTATCTGGCTGTTCATCTTTGCGTTCTCCTAGCATTAGTTTTAAAAATGCTAGATCATATTTTATGTATGCTTTTGTGTAGTCTTGAAAATCACTTGAAGTAGGATTTGTAGAAGTTAGCTCTTGTAGTAACTTATAGCTGTCCTCTTCCAAGGAATCAATATACTTTTTGGCCACTTCTAAAGGTTGCGAAGACACAAAAGGGAAATCAACCGTTTGTAGCCTTGAAGAAACAGCATCTAATATTGAATTTTCATGGGCTAAATCACCATCATATTTAAAGGTTCCTTCTTGTATATATACTATTAACGATTTATTGGGTTTAAGGAAAATATCCTTTCGCGTATTTCCGTAAGCTAAGGTTTTAAATACAGGTGTATTGATGTTTAAATTGACAGTAAATGCACTATCCATTACTTCAATATCCTGTTGCCATTGGGACTTCCCGAGGAAATCAAATAGTTTTAACTTGTGTTTTCCCGGATTGGATATTTTGCCTGAAATGCTAGGGTTAGAGTAACTTGATGCTTCACTTTTTTTCTGACAAGATGAGCAGCATAGCAGTGCTACTAATACTAAAGATATGGCCGTTTTCATAGTTAGGATGGTTAGTGTTAGTTAGCAACTAAATTAGTGAATAATTCATGGAATGAAAATTACACCAGACACTAGGGAAGTAAACCTACCCGTCCGGCAGGCGTACTGGTGCTAGCAATTTAAGTAAATGAGCGATAATAAAACCATTGTAACCAACTCACGCCATTATGATGCCCTTTTTTAAAGCCTTTGAGGAAATTCAAAAAGTCAAGGAAGGTCTTGAAACTGGTTTATCTCGAGATTTACTGGCCATAGATATTCGCCAATCTTTATGCCACTTTGGTGAAATCACAGGTGAGATAACAACGGATGATTTATTGGGTAATATTTTTGCTAATTTTGATATCGGCAAATAGAATTGAAAGGTATTGTACAAGTCTTTCTAAAGTCAGATTTGATGTAGATGATGTATTAAATACTTTAGATTCTTTTACTTAAAATAACTAAAAACAATTGGATTTTAGCTTAGTTCATCGTTTTGCTTATTTTTGGTTTTGAATATTCAATTAATTCCTCCACGTAGTGAAAATCACCTTGATTCTGAGTGAGTTTTATGAAATTTTTTACAGCAGGTGCATATAACCAAACTTCTGTTTCATTTGCATTATATCCTCTAGAATTTATGGTTTTACCCGTGTATTTTATGGTGTAGGCCATAAATGTTCCTGCTTCTACTGTTTCTTCTTGGTAGGATAATACTTCGGCATTCTGACTTTGGTTTCCAGTAGTTCCATCTTGACTTGTCCAACTGTTTTCATATTTCCATTTTTTACCCACTTCGAGAGGCCAGTCGTACTTTGGTGTATCGCTTACCTCTGGTTTAACGATTTCAGTAAGGGGAATAGTATCTTTACCAATAGTCATACCTAGGGCTCCGTCAAAACTTACTATTACCCTTGTATCTGTTCCATCTGAGCGTACCTCTCCTTCAGTCGTCACACCTTTGTATTTCCAGACCCATTGCTCACCGAGCTGATAGTCAGTTAGAGTTGGTTGGTAGGTAATTCTGGATTTAGTGGAGTCGTCACAAGCACTAAATAGCACTAACGCCAATATTATTAGAATTTCATTTTTCATTTTATTCTTTAGATCTATATGACATGTTTGATTTAAACTTGTTACAATTACTAAAGGTAACTGCCAAGCAGAGAATTATATGCGTCTTAAGTTAGTCTTTCGATATTCTATTCTAACGTATGATATTCATTGTTTATTCGGTCGATTAACTCTGCAATATTCTTTTTTAATAAAACTGACTGCCTTGTATAATAATTAAGTTGTCTAGATGAAATATAAATATCAGCTAAAATTTGTTTATCAGTAATTTTAATTGGTGAGCCAAAATCACCATATTTTATTTCATGCGCATATTTATTTCGTAATTCATTGGACCGTTCCAATACATCGTCCCCAATACTTATGATATTTTGGGCTTCCAATTCATAGATATTTTGAATATTATTAAATAGCTTACGATTGCTAATAATATTTGATTTTCCCTCAGATATCATTGAATTATAAGTTCCGATTTTTGGCCGAAATTTTCTGTCGGTAAAGAAGATATATTCTAATTCAGATACGCCTTCCACTTTAGGAAGCTTACCAATAATTTCCTCGAATATAAAGTCAATAGTCGAGTCCTGAGACATTAATTGAGCAATTCGCCATTTATGATCTTTAATGACTTGAGACAACAATAATGTATCTTGAATTAAATCACTCTTTATTTCTTTTAGATAGACTTTCTCTGCGTCTCTGGTTTTTTTTAATTCATTCGAATTATTTATACTAAGCGCAATTAGAATACCGATAACCACTAGTATAATTTCTCCAATAGCATAAAGCAAATACTTAATAACCTTGTTATCCTTAATCATATTTTGTCTTGTTTTTCTGAATAATTTTATCATAAGTTAATGGTTTCTGATAATTAAGTACGTTGGCTCCCTTATGATGTCGTAACTGACTATAGAAGGCTCTGCGCTATGCGCAATGTTGTGGCTACTTTTTCTTTCTTATAATTTTCACAATTCGGTTGATATTAATTTCCGATAAATTCCATTCGTAGCCATTAAAATCAGTGGTGTTTATAAATTGAACAACAACCGTATCAATATCTTCGTGATACTCTGCAAGACTTTGATAGCCAACAACCAAACCTCCATGATTATATTCATAAGGGTAGATTTCCTGTTCACCTTCATCAAAAATGGTCCCATCGTTTAAAGCTCTCAAGAATATACCCACATCTTGTACTGTAGCTAGCATACCATAATCACGATCTTTAAAATCTTCGTCATACCCCACATAATAACCACTCATCACATCTTCTAAGTCTACCTCGTTAATCGAAAAAAATGTATTTTCAATTTTAAGAGGTTTCAAAATGTTTTCTTCGATATATTCGTTATGATTGTATCCTAAAACATTGTCCATAATCCTACGGAGTAATAAATAATTGGTGTTTGAATATTCATAACCTTCACCAGGTTCAAAACTAGCCGGTAGATCCAGAGCAAAATCGAGTGCATTTTGTCCGTTGTCCTGTTCGTTGTCCCAATACTTGGGATTATCCGTGAAGTTTGGAATGCCAGAACGGTGTTGAATCATCATTTTCAATGTGATATTTTCTGCATGTTCAATTCTACCAACAAGTTCCGGAAAGTACTCCCCAAGAGTTTGATCAAAAGACAACAGTTGATTTTTGACCATTTTAGTCAGTGCGACTGCCGTATACAACTTGCTAATGCTTGCAATTTTAAAAAATGAACTGGGGTCAGCAGGTATTTTTTTATCTCGGTCTTTCCAACCGCCTGTATAAAAAGCAGGTGGTTTTCCTGCTTCATCCACATAAACAATCATTCCGTCAAATCCGTGACTAATGGCTTCATCAACTTGTTCTTGTACTGTATCTGGCAGTGGTAAAATCCAAGCTTTTACTAAAATCCATGGCACAAAGTATAAGGAGATTGCTGTCCCTAGCAATAAGACTATTCTAAATAGTTGTTTGGCGTACATTTTTCTCATTTTACCTAGGATTAATAGCTTATAACTGTTGAACGTTTTTGGGATTTTATAAATTATTTTCTGTAAGCTCCTCTATTTCTTTGATGACGAGCGCTCCAGTATGTTTTAATTCTTGATACTGGTCTATCATCGTATCGTATTGAAAGGCTGCAAGACTTACAACATTTCTAAATGGAGCTAGGGACGAATACGCCTTAAAAGTTTTAATCAGCTTTGATTCTGGTATATCTAATTGTGCCAAAGAATCTTGTGGCATAAATGCGGAGGCCAATACTAGCGTTCTATCAAAATGCTTAGAGATATGCGCTTCTTGTGTAAGTAAATAGTCGTTGTAGCTCTTTTCGTTTTCAGCAATTTGCTGAATTATACCATGATACTGAATCAATAACGAATCCAAAGCTGTATTGTTAATTTTTCCGAAAGAACTGGAATTTTTTAAAGATTCATAGCCGTCTGTTTTGGGTTTAAAGTAAAAGTCTGCGAACGCAGTGCCACTTACCATCATCAAGTAAACATTATCCTCTTCTGTCTGGGTAAGCATGGCTACTCTAGCTTTTTTACAAATATCCGCTATCCGTTTTCGACCCTTAGAAATGCTATCTAATTGACGCAAGTCTTCTTTGGTATGCGACTTTATTTTTACCAAATATTCATGAAGTATGCTGTTTTCCTTTTTGGCTTCATTCCAATTATTAATCTGTAAGGCAATCAAAATTCCAATAACCACCAGTAGAATTTCTCCAATAGCATATTTTAAATACTTACTGGCTTTTCCATTTCCTATAAGTTGAAATCTTATTTTTCTGAAAACTTTCATTGGTCCAGTGTTTTAGTGGCTATTTCTTGTTTCTTTTTACCTTCTAGAAATTTAAAATTCCACTTTAGCCCGAATAAAGGATGCAATAGGTTAATTCTTCTTAAAACGAATTCATAAATGATATAACATCCAATGAAGGTAATTAAAATAATTAAAGGAAATGACATATATACGGGTAGCTTTAGCGGTAAAACTAATGCTGATGTGCCATACAGCACGATCATATGTATAATATATACAGGATATGCCGCCGTGCTCAGATAGGATAAAACTTTACTTGATTTGTTTAGGTATTTATGGCAAAATCCAAATACAGCAAAAATCCAACTATTAGATTCAATCACCATTAAATATCCAGGCGCTTCAGTAGCGTAAATTGTAAATCTTATGGTGAAAAGAATAGCAGCAATACCAAAGTATAACCATCTCCATTTTAAAATATTTTCCCAAAATGATTTTCCTATGTGCATGAAGAAGAACCCAAAGAAAAAGCATAAGAATCCTAGGAAGAATCCATGCCAGGTTTTAGCATACATTGAAAAAGGACTTGGTTTAAGTATAAAGGCTTCAGTAATGAATAGTACATTTATAATAAACGGTGTTAAAGGATATACCATCAATTTTTGCCAAATCAATTTTAGTTTATTGTTTTCATTTTTCTTAAGCCATAAGAACAGAGGCAATAATAATATGACATACACGAAAATGTTTCCTAAAAACCATAAGTGCCCCATATGAGGGTAATAATTTAATGCCATGTTATAGTACTTTTGAAATACAAACATGTGCAAGGGTGTTATTGCCACAATGCCAAATAAAAAGGGTACTAAAATGCGTTTAGTACGTTCCTCAATGAGTTGCATCCAATTTCGCTTTCGCATAGCAAAGAATAATCCCATACCAGAAACATAAAATAGGATAGGTATTCTCCAAACATTCAATAAGGTCATTGGTTTCCACAGTTCTGTAGACAAGATGTCGCTTCTAATAAAGGCTAAGAACATTGCCCACGGTTGAAATACTATTGCGATATGATAGATTAATAACAACCCAATTGCAATCACTCTCAACCAATCTATATCGTATCGTCTTTCCATTGTATTCGAGTTTAAATTTTTGATTAATTATTGCAACATCATAGCAACTACAGGTCTTGCTTTTTCTACCTCATTGAGGTCAAGTTTGAATCCCATGGGTTCTAGTTGCAAAATCATCATTTCATAAAATGGTTTGATTTGTTCAAAATCTCCTAAAACTGTTTCTCTTGGTGTAGCGCCAAAGTTGTTTTTTATGGTTTTATCTGCATTTGCATCAATAAGCATTTGCACCATTTCTACTTTTCCGAAAAAAGCAGCCGTATGCAAAGCAGTAGAACCGTCATTGTTTTGAATGGATAAATCTACATCGGCTTTTAACAAGGCTTTCGCCATTTCTGTTTTGTCAAAAGTAATGGCTGTAATTATTGGTGTCGATCCACCCATGGCTTCCTTTTTATTAATATCTCTGCCGGCTTTAATGTGCTGTTTTAAAACTTCGAAATTATCAGTGATTATAGCCTCATGAATGTCTTGTTTTGGGGCTTCAACTATGGAAGTATTTTCTGATTTAGATGATGTCTCTTTGTTTTGCTCTGCACATGAACTTGCAAATAGTACAAGTAATAAAGCGAATACTTTTAAAGTTTTCATTGGATTGATGTTTACTGTTTTCATGGTTTTAAATTTTAATAGTTATGATATTTTTATTTGATGTTACAAATGTCTTATAAGTCTTGCAGCAAGGCTAAATAGTTGTGCGTCAATACCTATTGAGTTTGAAGCGCGGGTATAAATTATGATGCAGTACTATAAATTATGACGCAAGCTCTTGTTGAAGAGTATAAAATCAGTATTTTCATCAACAGTTTTTAGGAAATACTTATCTTGTTATTTTATCAGTATTCATGTCTGAATCTTCTTCTTTTACCGACTTTATAAATCAAGCAAAGGCATTGGTCCTGAATGAAATATCCAATGAACACTTTGGGGTTTCGGAATTGGCTGATGCCATGCATATGAGTCGATCTAGTTTGCTTCGAAAGATTAAAAAACAAACGGGGTTGTCGGCAAGTCAATTCATTAGAAAGGTACGTTTAGAAGAAGCTAAAGCCTTACTTGAGGAAACTGAGTTGACCGTTTCTGAGATTTCGTATCAAGTGGGGTTTAGCAATAACTCCTATTTTATTAAATGTTTTAGGGAAGAATTTGGATTTCCTCCAGGAGAAACCAGGAAGCGCCTTGAAGAGGCCAAAGAAGATCGTGGAGAAGCAAACGACGACGAGAGTTCAGATTCACTCTCTCATAAAAGGGTAGAATCAAAAAGTGAAATGCCAAGGTCAGTCATAAGTAAGCATAAGAATACAATCATTATTGCTGTTGCAGGTATCATCATTGCCTTCATTAGCTACTATTATGGTAGTTCATCAAAAGATAGCATTCAAGATTCTGATAGTTTAAAATCAATAGCTGTTTTACCATTTAAAAATTTGAGTGCAGACTCGTCCAATCTTTATTTTGTAAATGGTCTTATGGAAGCCTCATTGGGAAAACTTCAAAAAATTGAAGACTTAAGGGTTATTAGTAGAACATCAGTAGAAAAGTATAGAGGCTCAAAACTATCTATTGTTGATATTGCGAAGGAATTAAATGTGAAATATATAGTTGAGGGTAGTGGACAAAAAAATAAAAATAAGGTCTTACTAAACATTCAACTTGTTGATGCAACAACTGACGCCCCTATATGGAATGAACAATACAACTATGAATTAGATGACGTATTTGAGCTTCAAAATACAGTAGCAAAAAAAATTGCCTTAGCCATTGAAGCTAACATTACACCAAAAGAGTTGGCCCGAATAGATAAAAAACCTACAGAGAATATTGAAGCTTATGATTTGTTTTTGAAAGGCTATGAAATTAGTCAAAATAAAACCACTGAAAACTTGCTGCTGGCTATTTCATTTTACGATAGGGCTACTAAATTAGATTCTGCCTTTGCTCTGGCCTATGCGGAAAAAGCAATAGCATATTATTATTTGGATGAATTCAAAATTGAAAAAAAATATACTGATAAGCTAAATGAAAATGCAGATAAGGCTTTGTTGTACGATTCTAAGTCTGATATTAGTTTAATGGCAAAAGCCTTATACTATGTCTCCGTAAATGAGTTCAATTTAGCCATTCCACATTTAGAGAAAGCTTTAGAATACAATCCTAATTCGGCGGGAGCCGTATTATTTTTGTCTGATTTATACGCACGTGCCCTACCAAACACAGCAAAATATCTAAAATATGCATTAAAAGGTATACAGCTCAATTTGGAAGCCAATGATTCCATTGGAAAAAGTTTTATTTACCTCCACTTGAGCAATGCTTTGATACAAACAGGATTTGTAGATGAAGCTTTGGAAAACATTAATAAGTCAATTAGTTATAATCCAGATAATGAATATGCACCATTTCTAAAACTATTTATAGAATATGCTAAATACAAAAATTTAGAAAAAACCACAGAATTACTCGAAAAGGAATGGCGAAAAGATTCAACTAGGTTTGACATTTTAAATGAAGCAGCCAAACTAAATTATTTTCAAGAAAATTACAAAGAGGCTTATGAATACTACAAAATATTAAATACTTTAAAAAAGGAACAAGGAATTGATTTATATCCACAGGAAAATTTAAAGATGTCTATATGTTACGAAAAAATGGGCTTTGAAAAAGAGGCTAAGCAATTTTACAACAGATATGCATCCTACTGTGAAAATGATAAATCGATTTATCAACCGGCTAGCTTGGCGTTTAAGTATATCTATGATGGTAATAATGATGAGGCTATTGCCCAATTCAAGGAGTTTTCCAACAAAAGTAATTTTCAGTACTGGATAGTTGTCTTTCTAGAGCAAGACCCATTAATAAAGAAATTACAGTCACATCGCGATTATCGAAGAACCATCAATAGTATAAATGATAAATTTTGGGGAGACCATAAGGACATTAGGAAAACGCTAAAACAAAATAAACTTTTATAGCTGACTTATTAAAAGCACGTTGATGTTATTTGTACCAAAATTGTACCTCCACTATTTCTATCTAGTTTTCAATAACCCGATATTTTTGGTAGTTAGCAATACCCGCCAATACGATAGTTTTTAATAGTCAGTAATTTGATCAATTTCAAGTTTTTTTAGGGCCTCTCCTTCAACTAGTCTATAGGAAACTTGTCTGGTTCCACCAGTTGGTTCAGCGTTTGTGTCTCCTGGCTTATATATCGGAAAACGCTGACCCAAAGTATTCTCTACAAGTGAGAATTCATCATGGCCCATATAGCCCTCATTTATCTCGCTGTTTTCTGCTGTGGGTTGAAAATAAACCTCGCTCATGGATTTCTTATTGTTGGCTGAAAAGGCATATACTTTTCCATAACTACCACTTCCAAGGGATTGGGTATAAACAAAAAGTTCGGGCGAGCCGTCAGAATCAAGATCTTCAACTTCTGCGTTGATTACTTCTTCACCTTCTATATTGAACGTTTCGTTGTATTCACGTTCTTTTAATCCAAATGTGAAAATAGTCAGGGTATTTTTGCCGTCTTTTTCTATTGATGAGATATTAAATCCAACGTCTTGCAAATTCAGTACTTTACTAAATTTTGTGTTGTCAATTTGACTTTGATCAAGGGGTTCATTTAGTTTTAAATACGATCCGGCAATACTTGCACCACCAGAGCAATAAAAATAAAGCAAGCCTTCGTCTTGTTCGTTTTCTGCAGTTATGCGAATTTGTGTAGGAGTAAATTTAAACAGAATGGTTTTTCCATTGATTTGAGTCTGGTATGTATTATCATCCACTTTTTTAGCAACTGCATCAAAGGTGCAAGTTGGTTCTTTCTTGTCTCCACGTGATCGGACAGAAATATTTAGTTGATGATTCTCTGTTTCTGCAACCGATACGGCTATCCAATCGTAGCCTTCGCTTCTTTTAGAATAATCTTCAGATACGTAGTTGCCCATTGGAGTTGTCGTTTCAGTAACTTCTGTTGTTGGAACATCTTCAATTTTTTTTGCTTCGTTTTTACAGCCGATGGATAGAAAAAAAACCATCAGTATAAGGTAAAATTTATTGAACGTATTTTTCATTTGTTAATGGGTGTGTTTCTATTAAAATTTTAATCAATGTGGGTGTGTCATTTGAGCAACTAAGTTAGCAAATACAAACCGAATAGACACCAGTACAGTGAACTGGTTAAAGTGATATTAGATAGTTTACTGTGACGAAGACCTTACTAATATATACTGTTGGCGGTTGGTTGTTTTTTCTTTGTGTTCAATTTTTACATGCTTTGCCCAAAAGTTAGCAAATTAGTATCAGGATCAAGCAGTGCAAATTCTTTTTGTCCCCAAGGTTTGGTATTCAATGCGCCGTTTGGATGAATGTCTGTTTTCTTGGCGATCAAAGATTTATATAAACTTTCAATGTCGTTAGTTCGTATATACACTTGTCCATAATTTTCTTTTGGGTTAAGGTTTTTAAATTCAAAAAAGTGAATTTCTATCTGGTCTTTTTTAAACATTAAATACCCTTCATAGTCGCCGATTTCTGTAAATCCCAATTTATTTAAATAAAATTCTCTCGTTACATTTTTGTCGCGCATTGGTAATTTAGGACTAATTTCAGTTAGCATTTCTCTTGTAATAGGTTTGAAAGTTTATACTTTTTTTGTTCGGTATTTTTTTAAAATGCAGAACAAAAATCTCTTAATTTAAAAAGTTGACTTTGCCAGTTCAACGTTTGTGGCGTCTCCCATGGTTGGGTTATTTAGTAACTAATTTAGCGAATTTAAACCTAATAAATACGAGCAAAGCGAACCTATTCGTCCAGCAGGTGGGCTGGTGTCAGCGATTTTAGAAAGCTGTGATAAGCTTGGTGAGGGGTAGGCTTGTTCTAGCCATGAATTATGAACGGTGTTGTGCTTTCGTTATTTTTTTAATTCATTATCTATTAGTCTTAAAATATCGTTTAAATAATTTCTCACTAGAAACGATTCTTGCTTCGTGACGTCACATGTAGATGCTATAGTGAAGATATAGTCATCTACATCTTTATTTTCAAGAAATTCTTTAACAGCGTTTTCTCTATTCTTTTTATTTATATAGTATTCTTTTTCTTGGTAAACACCATCAAACAAATCCTTAACTGAAAAGTTCTGAGTTAAAAAAGGATCGTAATTATTCATGTTATACTGTCGTAAATCCTGCTCATACTCTCTTAACCGATCTACTTGTCCTGACCAATTTGTAAGTTTCGTTTTTAAGGCATTATTTTTAATAATATAAAGTTTGCCAGATGACAAGAGTTCGTTGGTTGTACCCAATACAGGGTCAAAAGTAGGGGTGTTGTAGGTATAGGCGATATAAAGCCTGAGCGAATCAAGAGGTATCTCAGTATAATTTTCTTCGTTTTTTATTTTGAATAATTTCTCTGCTGATGAAATCATTCTTTCTCGCATCACATCTTTCCTTTCCAATTCTTGTAGGTTTTCTTCAAATTCACTTCTTAGTTGTAAAAGAATTTGATTTTCTTTCTTTCTATCCTGTTGCTCCTGATTCCAATTATTAATCTGTAACGCTATTAATATTCCTATAACTACAAGTATAATTTCACCAATTGCATAAAGTAGATACTTATAGAATTTGTTTTCAGTTAACGTTTTTTGTCGAATTTTTCGAAAGAATTTTATCATACGGTAAGTGGTTGGTTATAATGAAGATCAACGCCCTTCTAAATGAAGTTAAAATCTAGATTTTAAAATTTAATGTGACTGAAAGTTACGTATAAATTTTAAAGACCATAGGAACGATTCTAGATTGGTTTTAGAGAGTGTCGGATTGGGTTTTTAATGTCTTTAATGAACGTGCCGAAGCCTTCTCATCCCAACCGTTTTG
Source organism: Winogradskyella aurantia (assembly GCF_002266855.1). Lineage (GTDB taxonomy): Bacteria > Bacteroidota > Bacteroidia > Flavobacteriales > Flavobacteriaceae > Winogradskyella > Winogradskyella aurantia. Next base: position 97,660 of record NZ_NGJN01000005.1, read on the forward strand.
GAAATTTACCTTAGCAGGGCCTTAAATCATATTTTCTTTTGGGATAGGAGTTCAGAAAAAAGGAACATCGCAGGTTAGTTTAGCTAATCTGAGCGGAGCGAATAGAGGAATACCAATTTATAGAAATGGATAATTTCATTAATAGTTTGTTCTCGCATTTATATGATGTTGTAGCATGTTTTTATGCTAAAACCCAGCAATTCGATCGATTAACCAAAACGCAGCCAATGAGCCTATCGCATAGGGCATAAGTTTAGCCATTCTATGTTTTGTTCGAAGAATAGGACGAATCAATTGCATTACCATTAAAACCACCAAAACAAACAAGATTTGTCCTAGTTCAACTCCAATATTGAAGGTGGCCAAGGCGAGGTTTATAGCACTTTGCGGTAGGCCGATGTCTTGCAAGGCACCGGCAAATCCAAACCCATGTAATAAGCCAAAAACAAAAGCCACCATCCAGGGCATCTGGCTCGTCAAAGTGGATTGACCCTTCTGGACCTTTAATATTTCAACAGCCAGAAAAAGAATACTTAAGGCTATTACTGATTCCACTGGAGGCCCGGGCAAATTGGCAATTCCTAGAACTGAAAAACTCAAAGTAATACTATGTGCTACAGTAAATGCAGTTATGGTTTTCAATAATTTTTTAAACCCTTTAGTGATTAATACCAGCGCTAACACAAACAGTAAATGATCAAAACCAAGTAGGATATGTTCTATTCCTAAAATGATATAGGTTTTTGCAACGTTCCATTTGCTAGGTGTATCCGGAATAAGGATAGAATTATTGGTCGGCTGAAGTAGAAAACTATGGTGTTCGCCATTCAGCAAACGAATATCAACCAATACATCAGTTCCTGTAGTGTTGAGTTGATCGATGGTTAGACGAGAGTTAGGGATGCTCATTTCGCCTTTAAGCTGGAACGTATACAGTACAAAGGCCTCTAAAATTCGAGGGGGCGATATTTCTTTGAGCGAAAAGCTTTTTTCAAATTTAGGTTGAATATCCAAAACTTTATCAACCGTGCGGGGAACTTTCCACAATACAGCATAACTGTTGGGTGATTGTTCCTTAATCTGCAAGTAAGCTGGGCGTACTTCATGACCAAACAGGGAGTGACTCGCCACTTCAAACAGTAAGAATATAATGATTTTTGTAAAAAGCCTCATGGGTTAGTAAAGCTTTCTTTAATGCTGGTCGGCACCTTTTCGGAAGTGATCTTCACACCATATTTGTCCAGCAATTCCTGGTAAACCTCTTCCTGGGTTTCAAGCTCGGTTTGGAACTCATATTCTTTCAGTATATAGGGTTTGATATCTTCAAACGCTGCTGTTCTGGCACTTTCCTTCTCAGATATAAATATCACGTGCTGACCGAATCCTGAAGCTACAGGTCCTAACCATTGATTGAGTGGTAGGCTGTCAAGAGCCTCAGCAAAATCGCCTCCAAACGCTTTACTTATCTCTGTTAATGAACTGTTGTCCCATTGATTGGGAAGGGATAATTTTCGTTTCCTGTTTTTGGGAATTGCTTCTCCGCGGCTCAAAGCGCCCTTGCTGCTTTCTATTCTATCCGATAGATTTTGCTCATCTTTTAAAAACAGTACTTGTTGAAATGTATAGTTTGGGGGTAATTTAAAAAGATCCTGATTGGAATCGTAAAAGGCTTTGAGAGCCTCCTCCGAGGGAGCTTTAATCATCGAATTCAAATCGTTGGCCACAGCTTCCATCTTTTGAGCTAATCGCCTTTTCACAATGATATCATTGTGATCTAAATTCATGACTAAGGCTTCTTTGTAAAATACTTCCCGACGAATATATTGGTCTAGAAATGCCTTGATGTCATCCTCATTGGGTTCTCTTTGCCATTGATTTTTCCATAAGCTCAGTAGATAATCATATTCAGCATCATCAATAACGACGGCCGAATCAGGTGCCTCAGTATCATTTGTAAGATAGTAATACCCAAATATTAAGGCACCTAAGAGCATGAAATGCACTAAAGGCTCTTTTAAAAGCTTCTTCATAAACTTTATTTAGCAGGTTCAATCCAGATTGGAGAAGCCCAAGCTCGCTCCTGAATCACTCTTTTCGTGTCGTCTGGATAGTGGACATCAGGATTTCTAATTTCATCCCATAAACTATATCTTGCGGTTGGTAGCTGAATGACCCTAACATAGTAATATGCATTTTGATCGGGATTATATTCTGGGTCTTTCCATACAGCCATCAATTCCGGAGCACCTTTTTCTTTATTGAACTCGCCTGTTTTCATGTTCACGGGTGCATCGATTGGGATCACTGTTCCATCTGGTTTAAGCCGATTCTCTGATGCAGCGACATTATAGATGGTGTCTTTCATCTCCCCATTTTCAACCCATCCTTTTATGATTTGGATGCGGTCTAAATTCGGAGCTATCGGGTCTTTAATAGCCCAGACCAAAAACTCAGGAGTCTCGCTACCTCCGTAATTCTGTCCCATTGGTACCCCTTTGGCATAGCCATCTTTAACCATTTCTTCATAGGAATCATAAGATGATTGATAGCCATTTCCAGCAAAAAAACGCACTTTGATTCTTGGTCCTGAAGTGGCAAATGATTCGCGGTTGTGCATGCCGTCCCAGATGGCTTCCCTCGTATTGGAAGTCGCCCAGACGCCTGTTAACCCACCTGGATTCATGTCTCGATTGTACATTTCACCATCTTGTTCATTTCTAGATCGGTCCAATGCGGTTTCGTCTGCCATGCCATGATGACCCACATAATTGAATTCTTCAACGTTAGACATCACTCCGTTATGACTGTCGGTTCCCCCAACAAAGCCATATTTGAAGGGGTTGACTCCTAATTCTTCTTTGTATTTTACCCCTCGGGTCAATCCATAGCGCACAAAATTGTGTTTCTCAAAGATTCTTCCATTGTACTTTTGAAGCGAAACAGCATTTTCAAAATCTGCAAATTCATCATTCGGCCAGAAATCAGGAACTACTTCTGAGTTCCCTTTGGTTTGCATCATTTCAAGGTTCCTTTCAAAATGTTGACGTGTTTCCGCATAAGCTTTATCAATGGGTTTGTTGTTCATGGCTACTTCTGGAAACAACATTCCTTTACTTTCATTAGGGTTGTGAGGGTTGCAGAATACCTTCACCCCGTTTTTTTCCTGTGCTATCATCCAGTCCCAAAGTTCTTGAGGAGAAGGTCCTTCATTTGCTGAGAAGGGCATGTCAGGCAAATTAGTATCTCTAAAAAATACATTTCGGTGTAGGTTAGCAGTATTAGGAGCAGAACTCCATTCATAGGCGTGGATGGTAGTAAAGGTTCCAGGTTTGTAATTTTTTTCGGTGGCTTCTATATTTTTCTGCCATTGGGATTTTACGGCTTCATACCCTTGCCAAAAGTCTGGATGTGCGTTGCCGCCAGCCAAAGCATCCAGCACATATTTTTTATAAACCGTCAAGGCTGTTTTTAAATCTGGAGAATCTCGCATAGCTTTCGCTGCTTCACTGTTATGACCTGGAGCTTCTGGGTTTAAGAGGGAATAGGCTTCTCCTAAAAATTCGGCATGATCGGTTACTGCTGCCCAGTCTAATGCTCTGTGAATTTTATGAGGCTTCCCATTGACTCTTACTTCTTCGCCTTGTGCAAAACGGTAGGCATCATCTGGAGTAAGTCGAGTTCCTGCAATGAAGGCATCCATCGAGGCAGCGGTGTGCAAATGCTGTTCTCCAAAGTAGGCCTCTTTTAATTCGTTTTCCACGACGTTGTACACAGTTCCTTTATACATATATCCCTCTTCTTGTTCGGGATTTGTGGTTTCTTGTTTATTCGGTTTATTGTTACAAGAGGCAAGAATGAGTAACAAAAGGAAAAACTGTAAATATGCTTTCATTTTATATTGATTTAATGTGCTCTAGTCGGTTTGTGAATGATTTACTTCATCATTTAGGCGCTTGGAGCGTCTCCTGTCATTGCGCATTTGAAGATTAAATTTAGCAAATAAATTGCAGATACAAAATACCTGAGGACACTAGCGAAACGAACCTACCTGGTCAGGAGGAAGGTTCTTGCTAATTGTTTTCGAAAGCCTGACACGGGCTTAGCGAAGAATAGTCGACAACAAGTACTAATTTATATACTATAATATACTCAGTTATTTAGTCTTTAATATCGGAATCATTCTGTCCTGTAAAACTTTTCGAGTTAGCTTTTGAGGCTCGTCATTAATATTCCAACCATTAAAAACAACTATTAATTTGTATTCTGGTACTACCATCAAGTATTGTCCGCCATAACCAATTCCAGCAAAAATTTCGGTTGTTCCGTTGTTGTGTTGAAGAATCCACCATTGATATCCATATCCAGTTCTGCTTTTGTTATCAGGGTCGATGCTATTCACAATGGGACTTGTAGAAGCTGAAACCCAACGTTCAGATATAATTTGTTCTTCACCCCATTTCCCTTTATTAAGAAAAAGAGTTCCAATTTTAGCTAGGTCTTCTATTCGTAGAAATAAACCGCCCTCGGTGTCAATTTCTCCATCTGGTGTTTCCTTCCAATAGTACTCTTTAATTCCAAGGGGTTGAAACAATTTTTCTTCAGCCCATTTGTCAATCCGTTTTCCAGTGATATTTCTGGTGATTTTACCTAATAGAACACTTGCTCCACTATTGTACTCGAATCTGGTTCCTGGAATTGTATCTGTAGGTTTATTCAAAACATAGGTTATCCATGCATCACTTTTTTCTAATAAGTCACAGTCATTTTTTGGATCAGTATAGTCATCTTCGTTCCATTCCAAACCGCTTCTCATGGTCAATAGGTCTTCAATCGTAATCTCCTTTTTTCTAATGTCTTGAGAGTTGAATTCATAATCTTTGAAAAAGGGCATTGCTTTTGTTTCAACAGTATAATCATCATTCAAATCTAGGGCTATACCAAGGAGGATTGAAGAAACACTTTTGGTCACGGATTGTAGTGTGTGTAGTTCGGTTTGGTTGTAATATGGATGCCAATTGGGATGGTTATAATTATACTGATGATCAGTTGTATCATATTTTTGAGCAATTGATTCATAGTCTTGCTCATATTTAAAATCTGCCAATACCTCTTCATTTTGTATGACCATAAAACGGTCAATTAACCCGTAGTCTCCATTGATTATTTCTAAGTTAACAGAATCAATTTCAGCGGATAGAACATTTTTGGTAGTTGTATTTTGAGTGTCAGTAATAGCCCCTTTATTCTTGTTTTTAGTGTTACAACCAATTGCCACAACAATAAAGAAAAATGAAAATGTTAGTGGTTTAATTTTAGTTTTCAGTGTTCTCATAAAATTTTTGTTTAAATGGTCTAAAGGTTTTATATACGATTGTTTGCTGCTTTTACTTCAAAGGTCAATTCATTTATTTAAAAAGGTTAAAGAATAAAATATAGGCCAAAACACCAGAGCATACATATTTCCACAATATCTTAATTTTGGGATGTTCTACCTTATCGTGTAGAGGTCCATAAAAGACAAAATGGAAAGGAATTACAAAGGCTAAAATTTTAAGAAAAGTAAATACATATTTATTTTTCATTCTTATTCCTTTTTAAATATGGTTTGACAAGAGTAAATATATCGACTATTGCAATTAAAAGAACACCGTAACCAACATAATTCTTCCAGGTCCCAACATCCTCGGGCTTTATAAAAACGGTATTCAGTAATCCTATTATTATAAAAAGAAGCGTTCGTGCAATTGTCCAATTATTTTTTAGTGATTTCATTTCGATGCCCTTTTAATTATTTGTACCAAATATGAGCAACAAAAAAATAATCACCCCGATAATCAATATACTTCCAAGCGTGACCATGTTTTTTATCCTATTAGTTTTATATTTTTTAAGGGTTGATGCGTTAATGGTGTTTTCTTCAATTTCAACTAGACAACTTTCCAATTGCTTTATTTGGTAGTTGTTTTGTGTTATATGAGCAATAGCACTCACTCCATAACTTAAAATAACACCTATGGTCAATACTATAAAATCATCCAATTCAAAAACAGGGATTTGCCCGTACTTGAAGTGCAGATAAAAAAGAGAACCGCAAAGAAAAAATAAAGTACTTGATAAGGCACTTACAAATATGGATTTAATATAGTGCTTATTATAGAAGTCAATATAGGCTCTTAGTAAATCTTTGAGGTGTTCTTTTGTGACACTTATTTTTTCTACCATGTTGTAAATTTTTATCTGCCAAATAATTCCAAAGACGGTTATGAAACTAAAAAATGTACTAGTAATAATGGCAATTGATTGATTTTTTAAAAGAAAAATTAATACAAGAAATGAAATGAATAAAATACTTTTAAAAACGATATCGAAAAGTAAAGCCCTTTTGTACTGACCCACAATTTTTGAGGTAGATTTCATAAAATCGTAAATTTCAATTTCAGAAAGGCGCTCCACTTGAAAGGATTTTTCGTTTTTCCAAGCTAATTGATATTTGTTTAAATCTAAATTTTCCATCAGCTTATCTTTTTAATCATTTTTGTGAGCTTCTTTTTGCTCCTCACTAATTTTACGCTTACATTTTTTTTCGAGATTCCAATAATTTGAGCAATTTCACTATAAGTTTTTTCTTCAAGCCATAGCATAATTATCGCCTTTTCTATTTTGCTAAGTTTTGAAATGGCTTTATAAAGAATTTTAAGATCTTCGGAATAGTCAATATCTTCAGCAATTGAATACTCATCATATAGTTGTGTTTTGTGTTTCTCAAATAAGGCAGCCTTCTTGTTTAATGTAATTGCTGTGTTTAGAGCAACCCGATACATCCATGTTGAAAATTTTGATTCTTTTCGGAATGATGGATAAGACTTCCATAATTGTAAAATAATTTCTTGATATAGGTCTTCCTTATCTGCTTTGCTATTTGAATAGACAAAACAAATCTTATGCAAAATCCCTTGATGTTTTTGGATTTTTTCTATGAACTTTTTTTCTATTTCTCTTTGATTTGGCACGCAGGTAAATGGCAGAATTATGAATTTTGACTCATATAAATTGCAACGAAAATGACAAAGCCAATTAACAAAGAGCTTATCATTAGTTTTGTTTTTTTTACATCGATTTGCTCTATTCCTCTTTGAAATTTTTGCTCTAAACTAAAACCTGCAAAAAATAGTATTGGTAAGGCAGCCGAAATAGCAGCGGCTATACTATCAGACAAGGAAAAAACAACAAGATCGGCCACTATTGCCAGTAAAGCACCTAATAACCAGCCCGCTCCCTTAAAAATTTTCCATTGATTGTTATTTAAATTTTCCATTTGATATCCTGGTTTAAATTAACTGTTTATTCAGTTAGTATATCAAATTCCAAATTAACTACACTTTGATGAGCTTTTTTAAGTTGCACCAACAGTCTCTCAAATGAAATATAGGATCTTTCTGATCTACAAACTTGTCTGGCAAGATAGCTTGGCAAAAAACAAAAACTCGCAATAATCTTTATCCTTATCATGCCTTATGCCTATTGTTGGCTTCAGTTTAGCTTAGGCTCTTGCTGGGTGGCGCAATGAATACCACCACCAAATAAGTTAATTTCTTTTGACATTAAACATATAATAGCTCTGTCTGGGAAATATTTTTTTAGAATAATTTTCGACTTTTAAGCCTTCTGTGTCCACCAAAGGCACTCCTTCTAACCAAATCATTTGCTTTTTACCGTAGAGTCTTAGAATTTCCTTTTCAATCTCTTCGATTGTAAACCTACCTTCATTATGCTCTAGGGCATAGTCTTTTATCGACATTGCTGAATGATTGTTTACATCAATACCCCCACCATCGTATCTCACGGGACTATTTTCAATCTCATACCCAAAACGAACAGCTATGCTATCATCGACAGTTTTTCGAAGCGTTGAAGAACCGGTATAAACTTCAGTGGTATCGACCCCCAGCCAATTAGCCATTTTAAGGTCTGTACCATTGGATAGAAAAATAGGGCCGGGATCTCTCAAAAAATAGGTTGGCTCTGGATAGATGATGGTGGTAATTCGCGATGTGTCTACCGACATCTTCACTAAATCACTTAAAAAAGCCTCAGACAACGAATCAGAAGTAGTTAACAGTTTAACCGGTACATATTTGTGAAGTGCTTCTATCAGCTTCAAGCGCGCTGTGATTTGCACCACTGTATTTTCCGGGTCTGCCCACCGATCGTTCACGGACATCCAAACCGCTTGCTGGGGTTTCCATTCAGGAGGATAAACGAAAGGACTGCTCTCTTCTTTGGTTTCTGAGCATCCGCTTAAAAGGAGTAAAAAAGTTAATACTTGTAAAATCATCTTCATATTCTAAAAGTTAAAGGCAAGGTGTTTGTGTATGATTTACCTACGCTGATTGTTTTTTAGATATCGGCATTATTTTAAAATGCCTAAAAAAAATCTCCTAATTTTAATAGTTAACTTCGCCAGTTCGTCCTTTGTAGCCTCTCGTGTCGTCGACTTATTTAATAAACAATATAACAATTTTAACGCGAATAGACACGGGCGAATTTAACCTACCCGTCCGTTAGGCGGGCTGAGACCAGCAATTTTGGTAAGCCTGGCCTGAGCTTGTAGAGGGTGTAACGACCAGCGCCATTAATTATCGATAGGGTTGTGGTGAGTTTTTAAAATCAGCTATTAACCAAATCCTTTGTTTCGTCCTGACTTAATCCTTTAGCATGTAAGGTGATACCATGTTCCAAGTAGGCTTTTAGGTTTGTTAGCCAAAAAGTCCATCCCGTTATACAACCAACAAAAATATCCATCTTGCTGCTGTCATCGGTTGGAATATCTTTTTGTATGAGCTCAACTTCCGTGCCGTATTGTACTTCTTTAAGTGTAACAGCAACGATACCACCCGAACCAAAAGTAAATGATAGTATATCTTTTCCGTTGGCTTCTAAAACCTGACCTTCTTCTGTAAAATCCCAATTATTCCATTTCCATTGGAAATCATCATTCTTTTGAATTAGTTCATGAGGTTTCCTTACTCGGTTTTCGAAAATAAAATCAGCTTTTTCGAGAAACCATTTTTCAATTTGACTTTTGGTTGCCCAACAGTTATAAACTTCTTCAATAGGTTTGTTTATCCTGATTCTTTTCGTAAATGTTTCCCAGCTTTTCATGTCAAATCCTTTTTAATTTTTCGTTCGTATGGTCTGCCAAATGCTTCTGTGATTAAAATCCACTGAATAATTGTTGATCCAACTGCAATTTTTACGAGCCAATTAAAACCTGTCCCAAATCTAAAGAAAAGAAAGGCTACAATGGATAGTGCTAATGCTATAATCAGTGGTTGTAGGTTAATTTTGGTCCAACTGAAAGTAGGAATTTCATTTTTAATTTTTCTTTCCTGGTAAATTAGTACAATGGTCGCACCAAAGAATAAAATAAAAGGAATAACCAACCATCTAAAACCTACCGATATTCCCCACGTCCCAAATGAGACTTCAGTATCAGATTGAGTACTGCCATAGATTATAGCACCCGTTAGAAGGGAATGCCAAATCAATAAAAAAACGTGATACACTTGGCGAATTCTTCCCCGACCTTCAAAGTAAAATATTGATATTGCAAAAATTACGAGTAAGGGAAGTAGCCAAAACTCACCCTCAAAGCCTTTGCCACTTAAAGAAAAAATACTCCAACTCGAAATTTCTGGTTTATAGATAATGCGCATTGTTGATGTCCAAAAGAAAGTTGAGGTAAGGACTGTCCAAGTTAAAACTATTGCGCGAAGATTCATTTTTATATTTTTTATTATGATTTCTCTTAAATGACGGCCCGTGGTTTCGACTATGGCTTCGCTGCGGAATGTACGCGATTACCATAACGCCTACACAAGCCTGACGAAACTGCACGCACGGCAGGCGGGCTGGCGCCACCTAACCATAAATTTAATAAAACGGCTTGAAATTCTTATTAGTATACGAGCACAAAGTGCGAACTGGTATAAGCAATTTCAGCCATAATGAACTATAGCCGCTGTTGTTTGTAGTTCTTTATATATCCTACTTTGATAAATATTTTTCAATACTAATTTTTCTGCTTTCATTATTGGCGTTTTTAACCGACTCTAAAATTTCATCGAGTTGGCTCCTATCCAAATACTTTCCTCTGACCATTACTGCATGAATATCTCTAGTGTTTTCGATGTTTTCCAACGGATTACCATTTAATATTAAAAGGTCTGCTATCTTTCCTTCTTTAACAATCCCAGCATTGCTGCCAATCCATTCGGCAGCGTTTTTTGTTGCAGTATTTAGTACATATTTGTTATTAAGACCTATATCAGACAGGTGTTCTAATTCATCATGCAGCGAAAATCCAGGTACAATGCCAGGATTTCCTGCATCTGTCCCCGCGGTTAGGTTTACTCCATTTCGGGCAAATGCAAGGGTTATGATATTTACGGCTTCGATATAGGTATTCCAATAAATCTCAGCATTTTTTATACCTTCAGGGCCCGTGTTCCCAGTATCTTCATACCTATTGCTTCCTGGAAACCAACTTGGATTAAAAACAGAGCCTTCTAAAATACCAGGATTGACATATTCAAGCTCTATGGATTTCAGATATGCAGTTAAATCCAAATCCTGCTGTTTTGCTCTCGGGTATACATTTATAGTAGTGGAAATCGTAATGTTTTTATCTCTTATTCTTTGAGCTATACTGTCTGCATTTTCTCTAACAAAGGAGAGGTAGGCTTCCGTGTTGTCGTAATATATTTTAGAACGACCTCCAAACTCTCGTTCCATGGCCTTGGTAATTTCTTCCACATGTGCAACCTGCGATTGATTGGAACGAAACAAGTCTTCAAGGCTAACTGCCGGTGTCAAATGACCAACCATAGGAATACCATATTGTTTAGAGGCTTCGGAAACTGCAAAGTAATTGTCTCTATCAAGACTGTAGGCCTTCAATCCGTCATACCCCGTCTCCTTGAATTCGGCAACGGCTTTCTTGGTTTGATCGGGGTCATTGAACAAGGGGATTGGACCTAGGTAACCGTATACTTTACTTCTAAAATCTTCTGCACTATTCATCGGTCCGGCGGCAACGTAGAGTTGGGGCATCAATGCTCCATTTTTTGCTTCTTTTCGCCATTCAAGGAAGAGACCACGCCATGAACTCATAGTGGCTACATGGGTAACACCATTAGCTAAAAAAAGTAAGAGGTCGTTTTTGCTTCTGTAGGGATGTATATGAGTATCAATTAAACCTGGAATCAAATACTTTCCGTTACCATCAATAATGTGATAGTTATTCGGTATGTTTTTGTTCTCGCCGATGTATTCAATCTGTTCATTGTGTATTAGTACCGTGCGATTTGGAAGTATAGAATCCTGGTCAGCCGAAAGCACACCGATATTTTTTAGCGCTATCTTACCAAATTGAGTTTTAAACTGGGAATTCTCAACAATGGTAGTATTCTCACCAGAAAGTTGTTTTTCTTCAGAACGGACAAACCACCAGGCGAACGCGGTTAAAAGTAGCATTAATAGGGCCGCCATTCCGACAAACCATTTTAAAAAGGTCAATACTTTTTTCACATTCAAAATCTTTTAATGTATTCTTTAATAACGCACAATGGTCTGGCCGCACGCAGTGCAGTATAGTATTGTCGGCTAGCCGTTGTTCTGTGCTGTTTGTTTTTAGCCATTGTTAATTCCGGACTTTTTTACTTCAAATGGCATTTTCGTTAGTGAAAAATCGTATTATTTCTTCCTTTTTTAACAGCTCCTGAGTATAATTCACGACCTCATCTTTTGATATTTTGGTAGATTTTATTTGTAATGATCTTAAGGATTTATCTTTTTGCGGAGCGATCAAAATAGTTTTGCCGTATTTCAAATTAAATAACCGAGTGTTCACGATAGCATAACTCTCTCTTTCTGCAGTTATAAATGCCGAATAGTCTATTAAATTATTTTTTGTTTTGTAAAAACCTTGCCCTAAATAATCTGGGTGATTTCGTGAAATGATTATAGAAGATAAGTGATTGTAATTAACGATATCTAAAGTGTCGGTCAAAACTACGATATGAAAGAAAACGTCATTTTTTAGGGTATCTAAATAGTGTTCATTGATAGTACTCGCATTTTGAAAAAAGCTATTCATCAGTATTGTTTTTCCATTAACTTTATACTGACCTGACATGTTTCCAACGCCTTTAAATTTTCCATGCAAGTCGTATTTTGGTTCGGGAAAAACGCCTTCTTGAAACGGTCCAGAGGGTAAATCATCAATCCATTTCATATCATCATCAAACATCTGTTTATCCCAGGTAATTGAATCTTCTCTGTTTTTTAAGTATTTCTCCCGCTTGTCGTTTGTCCAATAATTTGCCTCGCTTATGGGATAGTTCTGGTTTTTTGTTGGAGAACAGCTTACCGATGCAATGAATATCAAGTAAACTGACAACTGAAAGCTAGTGTAGCAGAAATTTTTGTTCATCGTAATTAAATTAGTTTTGAGCTCAGGGTAATTGTTACTTTTTACTCAGTTTATAATAGTAAGACGATTTTGGCTATAATTTACTTCGTAAGTTCGCCTCTTATCGCCTCTGTTGTCATTGTGCGATCAAACACTAATTTAGTAAATAAATCAAAAATAAACACGATTACAGCAAATTGTGATGAGCAAATAATTCTAAGGGTACGAGCGCATCGAACCTGTTCGTCCGATAGGCGGGCTGGCATCAAAAAATTTTGTAACTAACCTTGCACTAGCAATTAATTTTATACGGTGTTGGTTATAGATATTAATTCATATCTGAAAAATTAAATCTTAGAAATTCCGATTCATCAGGTGGACCAACAGTTAATTTCATATAAGGGTTATCGGACATTTCCATTACAACCGAAGCAAAGGTAAAGCCATAGCCATTTTTATTATTTGCTCTACAGACGGGATTATTTTTATTGTCTTTGGACTTCAAAGTCTCAATGAGAGCTGATTCAGTTAATTCGCCCCTATTTGCTATTCTTTTTTCTACAGCTTTAAATCTGTATAAACTATTAAATGTTGATGGTTTTGAGTCTTCTGGTAAGCTAGGATTATACATGTCATACCAAGGCTTTACATCATCATTTACTAAAGGATGATTTGTATGGTAGACCGTTCCGTTTTTATTGGAAGGATTGTATTGGACTACCTTATTGGAAGAAGCTTCAAAATCAAAAACCTCTCCTTTAATACCTAAAATATAATTCTGACCAGACGCATGATTGACATCTTGAATAAATTTCAGGACTTCTTCTTTATTATTAGAATTGATAATTTTTCTGACCACAAAGGCAACTGGTAAACCCGAGGGTGATGCATTTAATTGCATTATGGTATTAACACAAACGCCGATACCTTCTTCATTAAGTCCATTTAAAGCAATTAGTCCAGGGTGAGTTAAGATTAATTGTTCTGGGCTATCATCAGCTCTACTTAAACGCATAAGTACCTGAAAACCGTCTATGTAATTCTCCAAATCCATGTTTTGGGATAAGTATCCTGGGTTTCCATTTCTTGATGGCACACCAATGCCACTGCAGTGATGATTATTTTGGTTATCGATATATACCCAAAACTCGTCAAGTAGATTCAGCACAAAAATATCATTTAAGTTTTGTCCAGATCCCTCAGCTATTCCTCTAATCTCTTCGTACAACTCAGGAGTCCATTGCTTTATAGATTGATCAAAATTCGCATAGTCAAAAAACTCCTTTAAAACAATATCAGCATTCTTATCTAATTGATTTTCTACATTCTTTTTCCATGCTTGAACTACTTGCCCTATTTCCTGTTTTAACGCTGTGCCATGTTTAAACCCAAGTTCATAACCTGAGCCATCAAAATGAACTACCTTAAGTTCTCTTATTATTGGTTCTTGCGAGCAACTCGTCAAGACCAATAATGCCATGAATAATTTTATTAATAATTTCATAAGTGATATTTAATTTGTACCAACGATTTGGTGTATGGTTTAGCGTCGCTAATTATTTTCCCCAGTTCGTTTTGGTTAGTATCATTTTTTAGCGTTCCCTTTCGTCCATTGTTACCTTGTCCCGAATTTGCCAATTACCGTTTTCTTTAGACATAATATAAGTGGTATTTATTCTTCTCGTTGGTGTAACAACGTTATTAATAATTTGCCCTTCCCTTTCATGGTACTCATGCAAGATGGCAACATCTGGTCGAATAAAAATAACTTCAGGCTCGTCTTGCCTTCCAACTTTTGATATCGAGTAACCCGGAGCATTGTGGAGATATTTTGTGAAATTAATAATAGTGTCTCTTCCATGAAAAACTCTTCCAAATGCCTGTAGCCATCGAGCGTCTTCGGCCCAAACAATTAAATTCAGACTGTCGTTGTCAACTCTCAGACTGTTTTTATAAGTGGTAATTACAGAAAGCGTGTCTTGTATAGTTGGAATTTTATTGTCTATTGTTTGCTCGGCACTTTTATGTTGATTGCAACTAATAAAAGTAAGTAAACAGGTAACGACAAAACCTGCCATAAAGAAATTCAATATATTTTTCATACACTTTTGATAAATGGTAACAGCTTTGGCTTTGTTTTAGCGAGCTGATTATTTTCCTTGGTTCGTTTTTGTAAACGTCATTTTTTTAAAGTGCCGTACAAAAATCTTCTATTTTCAATGAATGGCTTTGCCAGTTAGACACATTTAGCGCCTAGTTCTTCCTTAATTTATCAGTTTATCTAAAAGACCACTAACTTGAATTTTTTCATTCAGGTTTAGTGTCTTTGTTAATTTAATAAAAATAGAATCAATTCTTGGTTTAATTGATTCCAATTCCGCAATACCTTTTTTTGTTATTTTTATTCTCTTTGCCCTTTTGTCTTCCTTATCTGGAAATTCGTCTACCAGTTTATTTTTTAGAAGTCTCTTTATAATTTCTATTCCTGTTGGTGCTTCAAGATTGTGCAATTCCACTAGCTCCATTTTTCTAAAACTTTCTTGGTAATCTAAGTGTAATAAAAAGCTGTATTCATCAATAGAAGAGACATTGGATTTAGATAAAACATTTTTTGTCTGCTTTTTCAGTTCTTTATTTAGCAACATAATTTTAAAAGCAATCAATAATTCGTCGTGAGCTGAATGCTCTTTACTATGATTTAACGAGAACAATTTGTTGTTGAGCCAGATAGTGAAATCCTCTATTTTTTCAGAGTCGTTTGTAGTTTGAAATTCCTCGATTAGTTCGATTATTTCTTTAAGTAATGTAAGTTTCATTGAGGCAATATAGTATTATAATGAACAAAATTACAAAATATTATTATGTATTTGAAATAATATATTATATTTGCATCAAAAACATAATAAAATATATAATTAACAATGAAATTGAATAAAGTAGTTTTAGTAACAATGCTAGCATTGTCATTCTCTTGTAATCAAAAGAATAATCAAATAATGGAAAAAACGATGAAAAACCCAACGTACACCTTTATGTCAGTATCAACTGCAAAGCCAGGTAAACTTGACGATTTAGTTAGGATTGCAAAAGCTCCTACATTAAAAATGGACAAAAAATCTGATGGTCTTATAGCTTATCAGGTTAGTGTTGATGAGGGAAGAAATTCAGTTGTTGTATGGGCAACTTATGATAAAAAAGAAACCCTTTATAATTTCCTTGAAACAAAAGAAGGGAAGGAAGACCACGGCGAAAACGAGGATATGGAAAGTATTATAGAAACTTTCGTAATGTATGACCTTGAACCTGTCAGTGGAAGACTTCTCTCTAAGGAATAATTTTTTTCAGGACGTATCAATATACAACACAATAGTAAAGTATAAGTCCAGTGCAGGATTACCGATAGATGCACTATCGGCCACCTCAAAGATTTTTAGGAACCAAAACGGTTAATTTTAGTCGTTCAGCCTGCATTGTGCTATATAAAGTTGGCAATCTTTATTTTTCATTCGTTTCAATCAATTGCAATGTGAATGCCATTTGAGTATCTCTATGAGCTAAAAAATCCTGATACGTTTGAGAAACTTCCAGATCGGGAATAATTCCCCTGTCGTAAGATTGATTGTCTTTTTCGGGAACATCTTGTTCTATATTGTCAATGGAAAAGTCCGTGATGATTTTTGATTTAGGTAAAACGTAACCAAACGAAATATGTCCATTATGTCCATAGTAACCACCCATGGTTTCTTCTCCAATTACCGTTGTGTTTTTATTTCCGGCAACCATGGCTGCAAATAAACTTCCTGCTGAGGCTACTGCAGGGCTTATCAGAAGATAAATGTTTCCTGTAAAGGCATTTTCATTGGGTTCTCTTATTTTCATTTCGTTCTCTTCATCACTGATATAGTATTTGCCGTCTTTTTCTTTGGGAAATCTATTTTGAAAATCTCGATTGAATTTACCAACGCCCAAAGGCCTAAGGAATTTAGGCACTGAACTATCAAAGTGTTTTAAAAGAGGAATTTTATTGAAACTGATCCACACTTGTTTACTTTCTTGAAATTTCCTTTGGGTGAGATACGAATAAGTAACCACATCATTAGGGTCGGTTCCACCGCCACATTGGCGAACATCCACGACTAGATTTTTTAACTTTTGAGCTTTTATATCTGCAAAAGTACTGTCAAGGAAAGCAAGATAGTTTTTGTGTTCTTGAGTGGTTTCACTTCCCATAGCAAAAGTGTTAATGGTTAAAACACCCGTTGAAGCATCTATTTGCTTGTATCTATATTTTTGATTTTCATTTAAGTCCTTATAATAATCGTGGTCGTAGGGTTTTGAATACCTGCTGTGGAAATGTTGGTAGTACGCTTTATAACTCACGCTTTGCAATGACTTAGTTTCAGTTTCGTTAGAACTCGCTCTTTTAAATACCACATTAAAATTCTGTTGCTGTCCGTAATGAAACCTGAAATACTTAGCGAAATGGGTTCTTATGCCTATTCTTTTTCCCGTGATATTTCGTCCGTCGGTGGTGTAGTATTTATACAGATTTTCAATGACTTCTGAGATTGGAATACCGTTTATCGAGATGATTTCGGTACCAAGCGGAACTTCACCATTTTCATAATTGATTAGCCATTTTCCATCTATCCATTTGATAGGATAGGGGAAATAGCCTTCATTTTCTTCTCGTAATCGCTTCGCATATTTTTTAGGTAAACTGGTGTTATTATGAAGGCTTCCTTCATAGTCCGTTAGTTGGCAAATGATGTTGTAAAAGTCTAGATAAGTGGATGATTTTTCAATTTGTTGGTCAGCCCAATGGTAAGTACTGTCTATTTGTTCTTTTGTGCGGTATTTATAAAGGCCTGAGTTCGCCTGAATTCTTATTTCCTTAAAAATTTTAAAGTCCTTCTTCATTTTCTTTTGAGAAAATGGGTCATCAATGGATTGTGCGAAACCCCCAATTGTTAAGATTGAAAAAAGAAAAGTAAATATTGTTTTTATCATTCTATTGGATTCGTTCTCATGGTTACCAACGTATATGTATACGGTTTGCTCCGCCAGTTTGTCGCTTTGAGCATTCCTCATATTCCGTGGTTTAGCATCTAAATTAGCAAATAATTCAAAAAACAGAAATGAGTGTAGCAAATTGGCGTGGTATTATTCGTAAGCCTATCCTGTGTTTGTCGAAGAGTCGGCAATAATCGTCGCCATCAGTTATATACGGTGTGGAGTCTCTTTTATTTTAGTACACAGAAATTGTTAGGAATATCATTACTGTTATCAATAAAATTAAAAGAAGAGGCATTATAAATTTTAACCATTTATTGAAGCCAATTTTTACTATAGCCAATGCAGCTAATATTAAACTAGTAGGGTTGATAAGATAAAACAAGCCCATGCCAAATTGATAGGTGTTAACGATACTTTCTCGCCCTATATTTACGGTGTCAGCTAATGGCGACATTATTGGCATTGTCAATACTGCCATTCCTGAAGATGACGGCATGAAAAAGGATAACCCACCGTAAATAAAAAGCATAAAGTTTGTAAAAACACCTTTGTTCATACCTTCAGTTATCGTACTTGCATGATATAAAATGGTATCGCTAATAAGCCCATCTTCCATTAAGATTGTAATACCTCTAGCAATACCAACTATAAATGCTACACTAAGTAATGAGGCAGCACCCTTCGCGAACTCTTCTACAAAAACACTTTCTCTAATTTTAGCAATAAAGCCTATAACAATAGCACCGACAAGAAATGTAGCTGTCATTTCTACAAACCACCAATCTAAAAATGAGACACCAACAATCATAACCACAAAACATAATGAAAACACAACGATAATAAGCCTCAGCCTATGCGTAAATTTCGTGGTTGTATTCATGGTTTTTAAACCAAAAAGTTCTTCTAACTCTTGCTTTTGATCATAGACAAGAGATTTTGATGGATCGGCTTTAACGCGTTTTGCATAGCGAAGAATATAAACAATAGTAATAAGCAGACAAATGAATAACATGATCAATCGATTTTCGAGTCCTGTTGTCCAATTTATTCCAGCTGCATCGGAAGCAATAATCGTGGAAAACGGGTTTATAGTAGAACACATTGACCCAATGCCTGAACCAAGAAAAATACAAGCAAGGCCTACCATTGCATCGTATTTAGCAGCTAGGAATACAGGAATTAAAATAGGGTAGAATGCCATGGTTTCTTCAGCGAGACCAAAGGTTGTGCCTCCAGCAGCAATAAGCGTAGTAACCAAAATAATTAGAATATACTCTCTACCTTTGAGTATTTTCGACATCCAGGAAATGCCAGCATCAAAAGCACCTGTGAGATTCATTATGCCTATTAAGCCTCCAATAATTAGAATTAAAAAAATAATATCGGAAGCGGCGATTATTCCTTTTATAGGCGATTTTACCAATTCAGCAAGGCCTTGAGGTCTTGGTGCCAGTTCTTTATAAGTATTTGGAATGGCAATAGGTTTATAAATATCACCATCTAAAAATTTTTTAATAGGGATTATTATATCGAGCTTATCTAAAGTCTCTTGTGTTGCTGGTAATTCTATGCTTTTTTCTAAACTACTTTTTAAAAATGTATCACTTGCAGTATTGTATACTAGTGTATCATATTTTCCTGCTGGAATTAACCAAGTTAAGACCGTGACAATTATGGCAATGACTATTAAAATGGTTTGGGCAGTTGGAAATTTCAGTTTTCTCATTTATAATTTTATTAGTTATGCTAAGGTATTCCAAATGTACCACAAGGTCTACCGCTGTGGCAAGTGCGGAATATCGAAGTAGGCCACTTGGCCATTTACCATATACTTAATTATTTTTAATATAGTTATATTTAAGCAGTCAGCCACCAATTGATACAGCCGATGTTGTGCAGCTTTTTCACTACTCTTTGATTAGTTCCTCATAGTTTGGGTGCAGGTTTTTATATAAAAATGCTAATTCTAATTCTTTATCATTAACCAAATCTGTCCTACCATGGGAGCCACCGCCCGCTTCATTGAGATAGACCTCATCGTAGCCTAAGTCCTTCAGAAGTTGATGGAATTTTCGTAAGTCAGCGGTGAACAAGCAATTAATTCTAGCCGTTGTTGGCACCGCTTTTTATCTATTTAAAAGTCAAAAAATTTATTTATTGTCTAAATCATCTCTCCAAGCTGAGAAAGACCAATACCAATCTTCTATATAGCGTAACTTTTTTCTGTTGGATTTGGAATCTTCCACAAATTCAATACGAATACTGGTATTTGGCAGATAAAAGGTGTTTTCTGTTTGTGGGTATAGCATTTCTGAACCGAATGGAGAGGAAAATTGTAGTCCATTTTCGTGCAGACTTATTTTTATTTCACCCACCATCATATTGGTATAAGTACCCAGGTATTTATTCAATTTGTTTGGTTCCAGTTCAACAGGTGTGGATTCTTTCCTTTCTTTTCTTTCGTTTGCTTCTTTCAATGATTTTAGATTGCTAAACGTGTATGACTTTCGTCCCTTAGCAAGTAATTCATTGATATTTGTATTGATTATAATGTTTGGGTCGTGGATAGAAAAAAACCAAATTTCTCCTGTAGTCAGGTTTTGAATGTTTGAGTACATTGTTACGATGCCGTTATTGTTTTGAGCTGTTTCCTGGCAAATTGACAACATTGTAGATAAGCTTGCACCAAGTTTGGTTAACTTTTCGGTTGCTACTGGATATCTCCAACAAGAAGAGCTGTCTTCGTTCCCGCAAATGTCGAAGTTTGTCGAAACCAGTGGCTGACCTTTTTCTACCATTTGAGTACCAGAAGCACTTATTATAGCAAACTGTCCATTTCTATCTGCAACGTGCATTTGTGCACTTAAAAAACCTTTTTGAAACCAATAATTGTCAAAGAAATCTATCACTTCCTTAACGGAACTCATATTACCAAGTATATGTGGTAAAATGGCATCATCACCTTCTGTAAATTTTTTTTTGCTTTCCAAGTCGAATCCCTCTATGTAAGCAATGGCATTAAAATCAAATGTAAGTCCAACTTCATTCATTCCTCCTTGAATGTTTCCACCCTCTCCATTTGCAGGAGAAAAATAAGAAAGTGTATAGTAGCCATATTTAGTGTCATTCGTTTTTGGAAAGACATTAATAAAATTTGCAATTCCCTCTGGGCCATCTTCATTATTCGCATTCCACACCTGACCATTGCAATCTACTCCACTAAATATTGTGCAGGCATAAGACGGAATAAACACGAAAAAAGATGTAATTAGAATATAAAGACCAAAGATTTTTCTCCTTAAAATTTTTCGTTTAATCGATTTGTTCATCTGGGTTCGTTTTAAATTGGCGCCAACGGTTTTGGCTATGGTTTCGTTACTGAATGGTACGGGAGTATCATTCCGCCCTACCCATAAAAATAGCAAAAAGGCTTGAAATTCCGATTAGGGCACGAGCACAAAGTGCGAACTGTGCGATAGCAAATTTTCAGAAATGGCCGGTAACGGGGCCATTAAGTATAGCTATTGTTGGGAAACGTTTTTTATCTAGATGACAAATTAATGTCTGCCTTAGAAAAATCAAAGTAACTTGCGAATACATCTAAATTCCTCAAATCTCCTTTAGCAGTTCCATTGCCATTTTTAATTGCGTCTTTTACTCTTCCTTTTCCTAAAACAAAGTCATAAACAACATTACTAGGAATATCCAATATTAAATCAGCGTTTTCAGGGACATACTCATAAAATGCAGCAATACCATTTCGCACATGGAAACCATATGTCTCATTACGGTCTGTAATGTTAAATCCTATTTTAAAATCTGCATCGGTTGCTTTAGTTGCATCTATTTTCACTCTTAGGTTTTCTAATATCGTGCCTATACTAAATTGTTGTATGATAACGGGATTCGCAAAATCAAATGCTCCAGATTTATCTAATGTTCCGTCTAATTCTTTAGCTCCAGACAAAGCAAAATTTCTGTAATAAATATTAGACTGTTCATAACCCCATAATTGCATTGCTTTCGCCTTTGCATTTCTAGCATCTTTATTATCAGGATTAGCTCTTACAGCATGAGTTAATATTTCCATTGCCCAACCATAATCCTTCGCATCTATAGCTTCATTGGCAATTTTCAGCACATTATCAACACCTCCCATCGCAGAAACATAGAGTTTCGCCTTTCTATGAAAATTAGGTGTTGCTAATTCGGTGGCATCGCCAGAATACCAACCGAGATAACCATTATATACGTTTCTTACTGAATGTTCTACACTTCCATAAAACTCCTGTAACCAAGGGTCTTTTTTTAATTGCTCTGGCAATGAAATAAGACTAACTAATTCTTCTCTAGTAGCACCTTGATTCATATGGTATATAGATTGGTCGTGGGTATATTGAATGGCATCTCTATAGTTTTGAATGCGCTCAACTATAAAATCTGTACCAACCCAACACCGCATATGTGAGTGACTAAAACTATTACTATTTTTAGCAAACTCTAGAAGGTTGTCTACGCCTTTATACCATTTTACGAGGTCACGATATTTAGTGCCTCTAAGTGTATATAAGTTAGGAAAGGACTCACCTTGTGTAGTTTCTGAACCATGTACGTGCTTCAAATCTGGAAAGAATACATCAATTTCATCCTCCGCATCTCCATAAGCTTCAAACATGACAATTTTAACACCCGCAACTTTTGTTTCTAGTTGTCCTTTTACAATATCTGTTGGTTTATAAAAAGATATTTTTCCACCTGCGAAGGTAGGTCCTAGGCCTGCATGAACTAAGCCTTCCTTATTTTGACCCAAATAAGTTGCACCACCATAAGCGGTTCTTTCAGTTAAAATACCACCAACCACACTAGCGTCATTCGCTAAGTAATCCATAAATTGATAATGAGCAAAAATTTTCACTTCACCATTGTCAACTTGTTCTTGTGTTACTCCCATTCCTGCTGCACCAAAAGAATGGTCCGGATGTCTATGAGAGTATATGACAGCTTTTACTGGCAACTCTATGCTTGTAGATTTTCTAAAATCTGACATTATTCTTGCAGATGCTTCGTCACTTTCTCCTGGGTCTACAACTATTAGGCCATCTTCTCCAACAACAATCAAAGTAGAAGTTAGTTGCCAGCCAGCCATAAGAAATACTTTATCTTTCACTGGTTCATATATGGTTTTTGCCATTTGTTGAGCAAAAGACGTCATTCTAGGATTTATTGTTTCACTTTTTTCAGTAATTGCAAGATTGTCAAATTGTTCCCTGATTGGTGCTAAATTTTTAACGACTTCTGGGTCTGCATACGGCTCTATCTCCAAAGGTATATTTTGGTCTATCTCCTCATGTTCTAATATGGTATTATCAAATGAATTGCGAGAATTTTCGTTTTGAGCACATCCAATTAAAAGAATTGGAATTAAGAATTTTAGCATTTCTTTCATTTTATTTGTTTTAATGTTTGCCAACAGTTTTGGCTATGGTTTCGTTACTGAATGGTACGCGGCTATGATTCCGCCCTAAACTTAAAAATAGCAAAAAGGCTTGAAACTCCTATTAGGACACGAGCACAAAGTGCGAACTATGCTTAGCAAATTTTCAGAAATAGCCGAGAACGGAGCCATTACTTATAGCTATTGTCGTTATTTTGTTATTTAATAATTTTTCAATTCTGTTTTGATTAGATTTCTCAAGTCATAGTTTTCCTCAATTACTGTTTCGACCCTAGTATAGAAATCGCTCCACTTCACATTGATTTCAAATAACATTTGTTGAAATTTCTTCGTTTTTGCTAATTCAAGAAACTTATTCTTATCAATAAGATTTTTTCCATTTATTTCATTAAAAGTATAGCCCTTAAAAGTTCTTTTCTTCAATTCAAACCAATTCTGTGTATTGTAAAGTTCTTGTTCGGCAAGATAAGGTTTTAGCCTATCGTTGATTAAAGGTGCAAGCTCTATCCAATAGACATTCTCCATATCATTAATACTTCTAATGTAAGAAATTAATGCCTCTTTTATTTTTGTATTATTTATCGTGTAAAGATTTTCTTTAAAATCCGAATCAATCAGTTGCTTGAAGTATAAACTTCTCCTTATAAGAGCAGGTTCTGAAATTGAATCAACAATTTTGTTTTTGAGTCCGAATTTATATAAGTCTAAATGTAATTTGTCAATCTGTTTATATTGATTTTGATAATAATTGAATTGTACTGAATCGATAGCTAAATTTTCAAAAATATTGTTCAATACAACCTTTTCTAATCGTTTATTTTTTCGATTTTCATTCCAGTTATTTATTCCCAAGGCAATCAAAATTCCAATAACCACAAGAATGATTTCTCCAATAGCATATTTTAAATACTTTCCAGTATTGTTTTTTTCCATAAGGTCGTAACGGATTTTTCGAAAGAATTTTATCATATTTCTAGCTTTAAATAGCCAACACGGCAAGCTGGCCCTATCACTAAAACAGTCCACTGGACTGTTTCTATACGTTCAATCCTGTATCCTCATCCAAGCTCTTCAAGACTTCGGGTTTTTCATTTGAAAAACTACATTCGGATAGTGTCTAAAAAACTTGATCATGGTCTAATTTAAGTATTTATTAAGTCCGCAGGCGGCTAAATCGCCCAAATGTCCACAGGACATTTGATTTACTATGTAAATATTGGCTCGATAATATCATTGGTTAGTGATTTCTGTTAATGAAGCACAACATGTTATGTCAACACTAAATTAAGCATTTAACCATTAATATTTCGGGATAACAATACATTTCAATGTTGTTACCCAGAGCTTAAAATAAATAATAAATCCTAAGCATCCAATATATAGACTTCCTTATTTTAGGGCATAAAAAAACCACCTGAATAAGGTGGTTTCGTTTTTCCAAATCATAACAATTATTCTATAATGCCCGCACAGCTTACCCGTGCACCAGCTGCACCAGATGGTTGAGAGGTAAAGTCATCTGCACCTTGGTGCACAATAATAGCCTTACCCATAATATCTTTTGTGTCGTCACCACAACCCATGCACCATTCCGCAGTGTTCATGGAAATGCTGCCTACGCCGTCTGAGCCAACCTCAAAATTGCCTATATCACCTTTGTGGTAGCCTTCTGCATCACCCCATTTGCCGTGTGGTTGTGCCGTGGGGTTCCAATGGCCGCCGGCAGACTTGCCATCAGGTGAGCTGCAATCTGCTGTTTGATGAATGTGGATTGCATGGGTACCTTCCGTAAGACCCGTCATATTGGCTACCATATAGACCTCGTCTCCTTTTTGGTTAAAAGTTACGGTGCCAGACACATTACTATCGCTTTTAGGCAATAAGTCTATGGTGAGGGTTTTAGATTCAATGGCTGGAGGTGTCGGAGGTTCCGGTGGTGTTGGTGTCTCCACTGCTTCGCCTTCCATGTCTGTCTTTTTATCGTTGTTTTTGCACGCCGTGGTCGCCACCAGCGCTATACCTAGTATCAATAGTTGTAAGTGCTTCATAATAAATAAGATTGTTTTTGGTTTGTAGTAAAGTTAAGCATATGCTAGCGCAACTGCAAGTGCCTTAGTTTTTCTTTAACCCTAACAGGGTCTTTACAACGCAAATGGTGCCTAATGCAGCCTTATTTAAGTATTGTGGTATTAATAAATGGGCCATATGACAAAAATCATGTTTTTTACCGACGCTTGCATTTAATTTTGAATATCATTTAAAAAGTATGTGCCAGAACTTAATCGATAAATACAATGTGGCCGGGCCGCGTTACACCAGTTATCCAACAGTGCCTTACTGGAATATGGATAATTTTTCCGTGATGGATTGGAAAACATCCTTACGGCAATCTTTTGACGAAAGCAATGCGACGCAGGGTTTAAGCCTTTACGTGCATTTACCGTTTTGCGAAAGTCTTTGTACGTTTTGTGGTTGCCACAAACGCATTACCAAACGCCACGAGGTAGAATTACCTTATATCACTGCCCTTCTAAAGGAATGGGATTTGTACAGATCCGTACTAGGTGCCAGACCGCGCATCAAGGAGCTGCACTTAGGTGGCGGTACGCCGACCTTTTTCTCACCGGAACACTTAACTTTATTGCTTACCGAGTTGATAAAAGTAGCAGACCTTGATTCCGATTGTGAGTTTAGTTTTGAAGGTCATCCTAACAACACTACAGAACACCATTTGCAAACCTTGTACGATTTTGGGTTTAGACGTGTTAGCTTTGGGGTTCAGGATTATAACCCAAGCATCCAGAAAGCCATTAATAGGGTTCAGCCTTTTGAGCACGTAAAACAGGCTACGGAAATGGCAAGGGCCATTGGCTATACCTCTGTGGGGCATGATATTATTTTTGGGTTGCCGTTTCAGACCGAAGCGGATGTGATACACACCATTAAGCAAACCGAGGCTTTAATGCCAGATCGAATAGCCTTTTATAGCTACGCGCATGTGCCCTGGATGAAGGGGAACGGTCAGCGCGGATTTAAGGATTCCGATTTGCCTACCGGCACTTCTAAGCGTCAGCAATACGAAACCGGAAAGCGTTTGTTGGAGAAAGCGGGTTATGTAGAAATTGGTATGGACCATTTTGCCTTAACCACCGACAGTTTGTACAAGGCCTTACAAAACGAAAGCCTACACCGTAATTTTATGGGTTATACAGCTTCTAAAACACAGGCCATGATCGGTCTTGGTGTATCTGCCATAAGCGATAGTTGGTATGGTTTTGCCCAAAATGTAAAATCTATTGAAGAATATTACCACCTCGTCAATGAAGGAATCATACCGGTGTATAGAGGTCACATCCTTAATACGGAAGATCTCATTATAAGACAGCACATCCTCAATTTAATGTGTCATTTTAAAACCGCATGGTTACAGCCTGAAATGACTTTTGATGAACTGCCCGAGGTG
This sequence comes from Winogradskyella aurantia, assembly GCF_002266855.1. GTDB lineage: Bacteria > Bacteroidota > Bacteroidia > Flavobacteriales > Flavobacteriaceae > Winogradskyella > Winogradskyella aurantia. The sequence continues at coordinate 124,066 of NZ_NGJN01000005.1, forward strand.
CTTTCAAAACTTAAAACGTTTGAGGATGACGGCCTTCTTGAGTTTGAACGCAAACAAGTGAACGTAACAGAAAAGGGGAGACCCTTTATACGAAATATATGTATGGCTTTTGATTTACTGTTACAGCGTAAACAGCCAGACACCAAATTATTTTCAATGACCATTTAAAAAATAGACCTATGAAACGAATAATAGTGCCCATAGACTTTTCTGAACACTCAGAATACGCATTAGAGGCGGCAGCCAACCTCGCACAGAAATACGGTTCAGAGCTTATCGTGCTACATATGCTAGAATTATCTAATGCCATTTTAACATCAAATGGAGAATCCATTAATGAGGAAGCCGTATTTTATCTAAAACTGGCGGAGCAAAAGTTTGACGCCTTTTTAGACAAGCCCTATCTCGAAGGGATTAAGATTACACCTATAGTAAAGCACTTTAAGGTATTTAGTGAGGTAAATGATGTGGCTAACGAGTTAAACGCTAATCTTATCGTTATGGGCTCGCACGGCGTTAGCGGAGTTAAGGAAGTTCTTGTGGGCTCTAATACCGAGAAGGTGGTGCGCCATTCAGATATTCCTGTGTTGGTAATTAAACACAATCCTATTTTGCTCGATTTTGAAAATGCAGTCTTCGCTAGTGATTTTTCCGATGAAGCCATTACTCCTTATATCAATGCAAAGGTCACCTTTAAAAAGCTCGGTGCTCAAATGCACCTGGTCTATGTAAACTCACCAGATGGTAACTTTAGAAGTTCAGCGGAGATTGATAAGAAAGTATCGCTGTTCTTGAAGAAAGCGGATGGCGACCTAGATAATCTCTCTAATGTCCATATCGTTTCAGACTACTCCATAGAAAAGGGTATCTTGAATTTTGCGAATATGATTGGAGCTGATCTTATCGCTGTGGCTACGCATGGCAGAAAGGGCTTGGCCCATTTCTTTGAAGGAAGTATATCCGAAGATATCGCTAACCATAGCACCTTACCTGTAATGACGTTTAAGATTTAGTTCTTTAAAGTCTTTCGGTACGTGTACATGTTGGTTGGTAGGTTTAATAGCAGTAAAAACGCCAAAGTTGATAGGGCTTTGGCGTTATTGTTATTAGAATCTGTAATCTAGCCTAAGATGTAGGTTGGCACCAATGTCACTGTCATTGGCAAAAAACACGTCATCTTCTATAAAATAATCGATATAACCAATATCAAATCACATAGATATGGGCACTGGGGTTTGAAACGAACGTGTGAGTAAGAAAGCTATAAAAATTAATGGCAGTCTATAGCACTTGATGCCATTTCAACAACAGGAGCCGGGGAGATATAAGGAATACCAAGACCTAGGCCCCTTAAAATAAAAAGTGCTCCAATAAGAACTACAACAATGGGAATGGCTTTTTGAATACGCTGTTTAACGGTAGTGTTTAGAAATTTTCCTAGATAAATGGCTGTGGTCATTAACGGAATGGTACCCAAGCCAAATAACACCATGTACAAACTACCTTCTAAGAGACTACCCGTAGCTACTGCGCCAAAGACTGCCATATAAACCAGACCACAAGGTAAAAAGCCATTGAGAAAGCCAATAGTGATAAAGGTATCGGCTGTTTTCTTTTTTAGGGCTTGCCCTAAATTGGATTTCACTTTAGCAATAATCGTTTGCAATGGTCTAGACAGGTTGTATTTTCCAACCGTTTTATAGGGTAACAGCACTAGAATAATCATTAGAACTCCTATGGCAATGGATAACTGTTGTTGCAATCCAAAAATATAAAGGCTTTTGCCAACGAGACCAAATATCAATCCAATAAGGCTATAGGCGAGCAGTCTGCCGACATGATATACGCCGATTTGGCTTACTTTTTTAAAGGAATTAGAACGGTCAACCGGCAGCATAAAGGCAATAGGGCCGCACATGCCAACACAGTGCAAACTTCCTAATAATCCAAGTATAAGTGCCGATACTAACATAGTTAATACGTGATGGCTTGTTTAAATAAATAGGAATTATTTTTGTAGCTCCAATCTATGGTTATGTTCCAACGACCATCCAACAAACGTTTGTCAGGTATGAGCAAATTGTGGTTAGATAAAGAAATAGGAATTTCAAAATCTAATTGTTTGTTAGATGGTCTATATAGGAACACTTTGCCTTCTATAAGTTTATAATCTAATTCTGGAGGGAAGGTTAAGAGAACACCCGCTTCCGTTGTTTCCCATCTGATGTTTGTTTTTAAGGTATGGGCGTTGGTTTCCTTGTCAATATCCTTCTGAAACTCTAGTTCTTGTTGGTAATAGTCTTCAACGACTAGGTCGTGCTCGTACTTTGAGTCTGTACTCATACTGATAACAAAGTACATGATAAAGGAAATGAATCCTATAAATGCAATAACGATTGCGGTTCCCCAATTTATTTTCATATCTGTTTATCCTGTGTTACAGGACCCTCCATTGTTTTTTGTTTAACCTTAATTAAAGCGTCTAGGCCCTAAGAACGTTACCGAAGTCGTTTCAATAAGTTCGTCCTTGCTGTACACTTCAATCATTAATTCATGCTTATCTCCAGGTAAATCAGCCTGGTTTAATTCTATAAATAAGGTACCTTCGGCAAGGCCTTGGGCATCTACCGTAAAGCTGTCTGAAGTCGAGACGAGCTCAATGGTGCCTTCTGTACCTCTGAGCTTAAAACTAACATCCTCTATATTTTTAGACGTTTTATTGACTAATTTATAGGTGTATACATTACTTATAATATTGTTATCTTTCTTTTCGTACAGTTGGCCTGGTAACCGTAAAATCCTAGCTTCCACATCGTTTCGCAATGCCAACATCCCAGCAAGTACGCCGATTAATATCACAAGTACGGCGATATAGCCCTTCATTCGGGCTGTAAGCTTAAATGGTGCTTTTTTCTCAATATTTTCTTCGCTCGCGTAACGGATGAGTCCTTTGGGCAGATTGATTTTTTCCATGATTGTGTCGCACTCGTCAATACAGGCAGTACAGTTAACGCACTCCAATTGGGTACCGTTTCTGATATCAATACCTGTTGGACATACATGCACGCATTGGAAGCAATCAATACAATCACCATAGCCCAGGGCTTCACGGTCTTCACCCTTTCTAAATTTCTTTCTGCCATTTTCGGCTTCACCGCGTTTATGGTCGTAGGCCACGATTATGGACTTATTGTCTAATAGTACCCCTTGTAAGCGGCCGTAAGGACAAGCAATAATACATACCTGCTCCCTAAACCACGCAAAGACAAAATAGAATACGCCTGTAAATATTAACAGCGGAATCAAAGTACCCATATGCGAGGTAGGACCATCTGTAATATATTTTAGCAACTTATCGCCACCTATTAAATAGGCCAGAAAGACATTGGCAATAAGAAATGAAATTATCAGGAATATAAACCACTTCAGCAGTCGTTTCCTAATTTTTTCAGCATCCCATTTTTGCCGTGCCAAACGCATTTGTTTATTTCGGTCACCATCTATCCAAAACTCTATGCGCCTAAAAACCATTTCCATAAAAATAGTTTGTGGACAAATCCACCCACAGAAGATGCGGCCAAAACCAACGGTGAAGAGTGTAATGAACACCACACCAATAATCATGGAGATAACGAACAGATGAAAGTCTTGTGGCCAAAATGGAAATCCAAATATGTTAAATCGTCGCTCTAGGACATTGAACATTAGGAATTGATTACCATTAACCTTAATAAATGGTGCAGCAAATAGAAAGGCCAATAAGATATAGCTTACTATTTTTCGCTTCTCATAAAAAGGTCCTGAAGGTATTTTAGGAAATATCCAATTGCGCTTACCTTCTTCACTAATGGTAGCAATGGAATCTCTAAAAACTTCATTTTCTGGCGTTTCCATAGGAGTTCAGAACAATCTGATTTTAATGTTTAACTTTCTCTTTTACTTGTTCGATGCTACAGTTGTGGTCTCCATTGCTTCTGAAGCACCTTCTTCTGTGTCAGTATCCTCAATCTTATCTTCAGTATCTATTTTGATGTCTACATCATGGACTTCCTCTCCGGTTTCGGTATCCTTGAGCGATGCGTCCACCCAGATTTCGCCTTCAGGAGCTTTGGGATTTGCAGGTGTTGTTCCTTGGAACTGCAAAATATAACTTCCCACTTGAGCCATTTCCAATGGTGATAAATCAGATTTCCAGGACACCATACCTTTGCCAGCTCTACCGCCTTCAGCTATTGTTTTAAAGACATTCTTAATGCCTCCGCCTAAAATCCAGTATTCATCTGTAAGATTAGGTCCGATACCTCCACCACCGTCTGCCATATGACAGGCCACACAGTTGGTTTCAAAAATTTTCTTTCCTGCACTCAAATCTGAGGCATCCGCTAATACTTCAACCGTATTAGCATCCACCAGATTTTTAGCAGTTTTCTTGTATTCTTCAATAGCGCGTTGTGCTTCGGCATATTCCACTTCATATTCCACAAATTGATCATCTGCTCCTAGAATATGGAAACGGATCATATATACCACACCAAAAATGATGGTGATATAGAAGCCATAGAGCCACCATGGTGGTAAATTATTGTCAAGCTCCTTTATGCCATCATAATTATGGTCCAGGATAATTTCGCCCTCCTCTTCAATGGGCTTACTACCAAGTAACTTTTTATAGAGGGCCTTAATTTTATCGAGTATGGGGAATTCAGTCTTTCTAGCCAAGTAGCGTTCTTTAGCTTCCTCGTCCAGACTTTGAAATAGAATGTTATCAATAGAGCCTACAATACCTTCAATTGCTAGCAGTATAACAAGGACCAACACTAAGAATAACAATACCACGGGTTGCATAAATGCAGGTTGTTCCCCTGAATCTATAAAGTATTCCACTAAGCCGACTATGGTAAAAAATACCAAGGGCACTCTAATGTATGATGGGATTAGTTTTCTCATGATAAGCTGTCGTTTTGGTTTTCTAATGGTATGTTACTCACTTTAGTGATGTAGTCTTTCTTTGCTGTAATTACCCAATAAAACAGGATTACAAAGAAGACAAAGAAAATAACTAGGGATATCAAGGGATAGATTTCTATCCCGGTGATACTTTCCATATGATGTTTTACAAATTTTAGCATAGCAAATTAGTTTTGAACGGTTTGATTTTCTGTATCCTTAACTTTTATATCGGTACCTAAACGCTGTAGGTAAGCAATAATCGCTACTATTTCGCGATTGCGCATTTCTACAAAGTTCTCGCCGCCAGCTGCTTTATCTGCTTCATACGACGCTACAAAATCAGGATCGTTGTAAAGGTTCTTCTCAATTTGGGTGCCCTGTGCTAACATGGAGGCTTGAGCATTAGCAATATCCTCTTCAGTATAAGGAACACCTAAGGAAACCATGGCTTCCATTTTCTTTTCTGTCATGGATTTGTTTAATTTGGCCCCTTCGCCAACTATCAACCATTTGTACGATGGCATAATGGAACCACTCGATGTGGTCTGCGGGTCATAAAAATGGTTAAAGTGCCAGTTATCGGAGTACTTACCACCAATGCGGTGCAAGTCTGGTCCTGTGCGTTTACTGCCCCACAGGAAGGGATGGTCATAAACGTATTCACCGGCTTTAGAATATTGTTTATCATTGGTCCAGTCGAAACGCTCTACTTCACTTCTAAAGGGTCTTATCATTTGCGAGTGGCAGCCTACACAACCTTCTCTTATATAAATATCACGTCCTTCCAACTCTAATGCGGTGTAAGGTTTTACACTGCTAATGGTTGGGATATTAGACTCAACCACTAAGGTTGGAATAATCTGTACGATACCACCAATTAAAATTGCTACGGTGGCGTAAATAGTCAAAAGTACAGGCTTACGCTCTAACCACGTGTGCCAGCCTTCTCCAGCAACCCTACCTTTTGCTACGCGCTTAAGTGCAGGGGCTTCGGCCAATTCATCGGTAACCTTAGAATCAGATTTTACAATAGTCATAACCACGTTGTACACAAGTATAAGCATACCAGTGATATACAAGGTGCCACCAATAGCACGCATCCAATACATCGGCATTATTTCTGTAACTGTTTCTAGGAAGTTACCGTAAACAAGTGTACCGTCCGGGTTAAATTGTTTCCACATACTAGCTTGTGTAAATCCTGCCACATACATAGGTAAAGCGTAAAGGATAATACCAAGTGTACCTACCCAGAAGTGCAGATTGGCTAGTCCAATTGAGTGCATACGGGTTTTAAATAACCTAGGGATTAACCAATAGATCATACCAAAGGCCAAGAAACCGTTCCAAGCTAAGGCGCCAACGTGCACGTGTGCAATGATCCAATCTGTAAAGTGGGCTATGGCATTTACGTTTTTAAGGGATAACATTGGTCCTTCAAATGTGGCCATACCATAACCTGTAATGGCAACCACCATAAACTTAAGCACAGGATCTGTACGGACTTTGTCCCATGCGCCTCGAAGTGTTAATAGACCGTTTATCATACCACCCCAAGATGGAGCAATAAGCATTACAGAGAAGGCTACACCTAAGTGTTGTGCCCATTCTGGTAAAGCGGTGTATAACAGGTGATGGGGTCCGGCCCAGATATATATAAATATCAAAGACCAAAAGTGAACTATGGATAGGCGGTAGGAATACACAGGTCTATTTGCCGCCTTAGGAACGAAGTAGTACATCAATCCTAAAAATGGTGTGGTTAGGAAGAATGCCACGGCATTGTGCCCATACCACCACTGTACCAAGGCATCTTGAACACCTGCGTAAACCGAATAACTCTTCAGTCCACTTACCGGTAATTCCAAACTATTGAAAATATGCAAGACCGCAACGGTAACAAACGTAGCGATGTAGAACCAAATGGCCACGTATAAATGACGCTGACGGCGCTTTAGTATGGTGCCTATAAGATTGACGCCAAAGGCTACCCACACAAGGGCGATGGCAATGTCAAAAGGCCACTCGAGTTCAGCGTATTCCTTAGAGGTTGTAAATCCTAACGGTAGTGTAATAGCTGCACCTACAATGATGAGCTGCCACCCCCAGAAATTAAAATTACTTAATAAGTCACTGAACATCCTTGCTTTTAGTAGACGCTGCGAGGAGTAGTAGACTCCGGCGAAAATAGCGTTACCCACAAAAGCGAAAATAACCGCATTGGTGTGAAGTGGTCTCAATCGACCAAAACTCAACCACGAGATACCATCGGTAACGTTAGGGAATAGAAACATAAAAGCTAGTAGTAGACCTACTAGCATGCCAACAACTCCCCACAATATGGTCGCGTAGATGAATTTTTTAACGATTTTGTTATCGTAATAAAACTGTTGCATTTCCATAGTTAATGTAATTAGTCTGTTTTTGATTTAGTTGATTGTTTAGTTTGTTTTTTGACGAGTTCATCTTCAAAAAGCATTCGGACAGAAGGTGTGTAGCTATCGTCATATTGACCAGATTTTACAGCTAATAAAAAGACAATAAAAAAAGCCACGCCAACAATGACGCTAACAGTTAACAAAATATATATAACGCTCATACCTACTGAAGTTATGGTTCAAAAATAATATGGTCTTTGTATGAAAAACATGACATTTATCATATCGGATAATTTATTTTAATCTTCGTCCTAAAAAATTAGTACATAGGGTTGTAAAAACTACGATGCTTATAGAACTCAAAGGCATTAATATGGCAGCTACTACAGGTGCTAATTGTCCTGTAACTGCAAAATATAATCCTACAATATTGTATAGGAACGATAGGACAAAACTCCATTTTATAATTTTAATTGCTGATTTTGAAGCTTTTATATAGTTAAACAAGTGTTTAAATTTTGAAGCATCCAAAATAGCATCACAAGCGGGTGAAAACACGTTAACATCTTCTGAAATGGCTATACCCACATTGCTTTGTGCCAAGGCTCCGGCATCATTGAGGCCATCACCGATCATCAGCACTTTAGCGCCTTCGGATTGATGATATTTGATATACTCTAACTTGTCTTCAGGCTTTTGATTGAAAATGAGCTTAGTCTTAGCAGGTAAGAGTTTTTTCAAATTTTCCCGTTCACCTTCATTATCTCCTGATAAAATCACCAAATCAAAATGCGGCTTTAATGCATTGAACAATTTGGCGACGCCCTTTCTGTAACTATTGTAAAAGGTGTATTTACCCTTGTAATTAGAGTTGCTGCTAATGTGCACTGTTGTATTAAGGGCAGATTGCTCCATTGGACTGCCAACAAAATGGGCTGAGCCAATCTTTAGATTAACAGCCTGATGCTGCGCTTCGATACCTTTACCGATATGTTCATTGAAATGGTCTAGCGTAACAATATCATGTGTTTCTAGAATATCGTAAAGGGTCCGACTTAAGGGGTGATTAGACCCTCTAAGTGAATTTTTTAATACCAAGGCCTCATCTTGGGTTAGACCTTCACCATCATAAATGGCATGGCTTGACTTGTTAGAGGTTATGGTACCGGTCTTATCAAAAATAATCGTATCAATTTCTGCAAGCTGTTCTAAAACACCAGCATTTTTCACATAGAACTTAAGTTTTCCGAAAATACGAAGTAGATTGCCAAAGGTAAAGGGTGCAGATAGGGCAATGGCACAAGGACAAGCTATAATTAGTACTGCGGTAAAAACATTCATTGCCTTACTGGCATCTATAACTAGCCAAAATGTAGTGGCTATGAGTGCAATGCTTAAAATGGTAATCGTAAAGTGTTTGCTGATGGTATTAGTAATAGTGGTAAACTCGTCTTCCTTGTTTTTATTAAAGACATCGTTGCTCCATAATTGGGTGAGATAACTTTGTTCTACGGATTTTAAAGCTTCAAGCTCAATAACACCACTGGTTTGCTTACCTCCTGCAAAAAGTTTATCACCAGAGACCTTAGACACAGGTTGGGATTCTCCTGTCACAAAACTGTAGTCAATTTTTCCCCGACCGTTAATGAGAATACCGTCCACAGGAATGAGTTCTTCGTTTCTGATGAGCAGACGGTCTCCTTTTTTAATATCGTAAACTTGGATGCTGTCTTCATGGCCATCTTTATCAATCTTGGTAATGGCGATAGGGAAGTAGGATTTGTAGTCCCTTTCGAAGGACAAAAAATCATATGTTTTTTGTTGAAAGTACTTCCCGACTAAAAGAAAGAACACCAAGCCGGCCAAACTATCGAAAAAGCCTGAGCCTAAATCAAAGATTATCTCTATGGTACTTCGAAGAAATAAAACCGTTATCCCTAAGGCAATGGGCACATCTATATTGAGTAGCTTTGACCTTAGACCTTTGTAGGCCGATATAAAATAGTCTTGGGCCGAATAGAAAACAACGGGAAGCGATAAGGCGAACATCAGCCAGCGAAACAAGTGCTTGTACTGTTCCAACCAATATTCATTGACCTCAAAATATTCAGGAAAGGAGAGGAACATAATGTTTCCAAATCCAAATCCTGCTACACCCAATTTGTAAATGAGGGTTCTATTAATATGCTTTTTGCCCGATTGGAAATCTTCCAAACTGATGTAAGGCTCGTAGCCAATACTGCATAAGAGGAGAACCACATCCTTTAAATTGGTCTTTTCTGAATTATAGCTAATACGCACGGTCTTCTTACCAAAATTCACTTGTGAATCACTGATATCCGTGTTCAGTTTGTTGAGGTTTTCTAAAATCCAGATGCACGAACTACAATGGATATGAGGAATGTATAAGGTGACGATTTCTAAAGTATCACTTCTAAACTCCGTCAGTTTTTCTATGATATTATCCTGTGCTAGAAAATCGTATTTGCCTGCAACTTCTTTAGGAATGGTGCCAGGGGAATGCTGTAAATCATAGTAACAGGTTAACTCGTTTTCGCTAAAGATCTCAAAGACGGTCTTACAGCCATTACAGCAGAACGATTTGTCATTTACGATGATTGGATGGATTCCACAATCATCACCACAATGAAAACAAGACTTGTTCTCCATTACACAATTTACTCTTTTATACCTGATTGCAAATATTTGCTTTTGTGCACTAATAAAATATGATTTTTGTCAGGTTTTTTTTATATTTCCACTACTAAATCAATAGGTATGAGTAAATGTGAATCTTGTATTGTTAGGGAATTTAATGCATTAAAATCCTTAACAAGAGAAGAGCTTATGCGGGTCTCCGCATGTAAAACGGCAAAAATCTTCCGAAAAGGTCATGTCATTTTTGAAGAAGGAGAAACCCTTAATGGTGTTTATTGCGTGAAATCTGGGGTTTGTAAACTCACAAAAATGAGTGAAAACGGTAAAGATCAAGTGGTGAAGCTTGTGGTTAAAGGAGGGTTACTTGGTAAGCGCTCCTTGGTGACTGAACAAAAAACCAATCTCAGTGCAGTGGCCTTAAATGATATGGAAATGTGCTTCGTCCCTAAAAGCGAAATTATGGATGATTTGAATAAAAATCCTAAGTTTACGATGGACGTTTTAAAAACTATGGCTGAGGATTTAAAGGATTCTGATGAATCTTTGGTGAACATGGCACAAAAATCCGTAAAGCGCCGTATGGCTGAAATACTCATGTATATTCATGATAATTTTGGCACCGATGATGATGGTTACTTAAGCATTGTACTGTCGCGTGAGGATTATGCAAGTATTGTGGGCACGGCCACAGAGTCAGCTATTCGGATTTTATCCCAATTTAAGAAAGAGGATATCATTTCTACCTCAGGAAAAAGAATTAAAATAGAAGATTATCACAGTTTAAAGTGGATGGAATAAAAAAATGCCCTATTTTCCTAGGGCATTTTTTAATAAGTCCTCTATAACTTTAATCAATACCAAACGTTTTTATCGCTTTAAACGGATCGACTTGAAGGGTTTTCATTTTATCTTGGTAAGTCTTCCAGCCTGAATTGAAAAAAGCATTTGTCTCACTTAACAAAGGCTTCATGGCATCTTTAGCTTGTTGTATCAAGGTTGTTTCGGTTGCCGTTAGGCCATTTTGACTATTGGAAATATAACTACGAGCCGTGCCTAAGCGTTGCAAAGGTGTCACTTCTTGATTTCTGGTAATGCCTTGGCGTTTATCTATTTTACCCAAATATTTGTCTATAAGGGTATCGATGGATTTTACAATACTGTCGGAAGCCTCAATTTGAGTCTTAAATTTCTCCTTATCTAATTTTTTAAGGTCTTTCTTGTACTTTTCGGCAATAGTCTTGCTTTCTACCAATTGTTTTACGGCATCAGCTGCGGTTTGCTGTATTTTTTCTAATTCCTTTGAGGCCGCATAGACTTCATCAATGTTCTTTTGAGACACGTTTAATCTAGGATCTGATGCCACAGTGATTTTGGTTTCAGATAGTTGATCTCCATAATGCAAAACAGCTTTGTAAGTACCAGGTTTTACACTGACACCACCAGATTCACGGTTTCTTTTTCGTATCGTACGCGAAGGTCTATCCGCACCAGCCTCATCCATATACCAGGTCCAATTGTGAATACCGTTTTCTTTAGGAGCCTTAGAGGTTAAGGTGCGTATTAAACGCTCACCATCATAAAGTTTTAAGGTCAGGGAATCCCAGCTAACTTTAGAGTCGTCTTTTTCGGTTTCTTCCTCGTCTTCATCTATGTCTCCATCCTCTGAGTCCTTTTCATCATCATCAGATTTTGGCATTTCTTTTTTGTTGAATAGATACGAGAATCTTGCTCCGCCACTGCGATTTTCACCTTGGAACAACGCATCAGCGCCAAATCGGCTTCCAGTTGGTTGCTGGTAGGCTGCTTGATAGGCTGTGGGTGGATCAAATAGTTTAATATTAGAAGTCATTACGGCTTTATTTCGAGCCATTTCACGCAAGGGTCTAATATCATCCAATACCCAAGCCGCACGACCAAATGTACCAATCACCAAATCGTGTTCTCTGGGATGAATAACTAGGTCCTTAACCGAAGTTGTGGGGAAACCTTCTGTCCATTTCGTCCATTTTTCACCTGCATCTAAGGATACATACAAACCGTCATCCGTACCCAAGAACATGAGGTTGGGTTCTTCTATATCTTCAACTATAGCCAAGGTGTAGCTCTGAACATCTGTCTCGTCCACAATGCGTTCCCACGTTTTACCATAGTTTTTAGTGCGATAGGCATAAGGGATGTAGTTGAAGCGTCTATAATCATTAGCGATTAAAAGCGCTTCGCCCTTATTTTTATTGGATGCTTTTATTTGAGCAATCCAACTGCCTTCGGGTAATCCTTTGAGATTCTTTGAGACGTCTGTCCATTCCATGCCACCGTTTGTGGTATAATGCACACGACCGTCATCTGTCCCTACCCATAACATATCCTTTTCAACCGGAGAGGGTTCTATAACCAGAATGGTGGTATGATTTTCTGCACCAGTCGCATCCATGGTTAAACCGCCGCTTTCCGATTGTTTTTGTTTTTCAGGATCGTTGGTGGTTAAGTCTGGCGAAATCACGGTCCAGGTTTCGCCTTTATCTGTTGATTTATGCACAAATTGACTTCCAAAATAAACAGTGCTATTATCAAAAGGGTCTATATTAATGGCTGAATTCCAGTTAAAACGCAATTCAACCTCAGGATCAGGATGTATAGGTCTTACACTATAATTATTGCCCGTTTGCCAATCGTAGCGGCTAACGTAACCCTGTTGACTCATGGACCATCCGTAACGTGAGTCGTCCTTGTCTGGTACTACATCAAAGCCGTCACCAAAACTAATTTCCTGCCAATAGCTATTTCTAATGCCCTGCGCACGCCATACATAGGCTGGGCCTCGCCAAGAGCCATTATCTTGCATCCCACCATATACATTATATGGATATTCATTATCAACGGCAATATGATAAAACTGTGCTACTGGTAAGTTCCCAATAAAACGCCATGTTTTACCGCCATCGTGGGTTATGTTCATACCGCCATCGTTACCGTCAATCATAAAACTACCGTCCGTGGGGTGAATCCACCAGGCATGGTGATCAGGATGAACACCATTATAGGCGCCATAAGCTGGCATCAATTCATCGAAATTCTTTCCGCCATCTTCAGAAACGTTTACATAGGTAAATACAGAATAAACCCTGTTTTCGTTTTGTGGGTCCACATAAATTTCAGAATAATAAAAAGGGCGGTTGCCAATATCACTTTTATCGTTAATCAATTTCCACGTAAAGCCACCATCCTCACTTTTGTAGAGAGCATTCTTTTTTGCTTCGATAAGTGCATAAACAACGTTTGGTTTTCCTGGGGCAATCGCTACACCGATACGTCCTAAGTCACCCTTTGGTAAGCCATCTTCAGAGCTTAGCTTTTTCCAGGTTTTCCCGCCGTCATGAGTCATGTGCAAACCTGAACCTTCACCACCCGAATTAAAAAACCAGGGTTCGCGCTTGTGTTCCCATAGGGCTGCAAATAATTTGTTTGGATTGGTTGGATCCATGATTAAATCGGCTACACCGGTTTTATTATTGGCGAACAATATTTTATTCCATGTTTTGCCACCATCTGTAGTTTTAAACACCCCACGCTCGGGATGTTCGCCCCAAGGTGAGCCTATTGCTCCAACATACACCACATCTGGATTGGTCGGATCTACGATAATGCGATGAATATGTCTTGTTTTTTCCAGACCCATAGCCATCCACGATTTTCCGCCGTCCAATGACTTATAAACACCATACCCGCCGTTTAGTGAGTTTCGGGGATTGCCTTCTCCTGTGCCGACCCAAATGACGCTTGGATTAGATTGCTGAATTTCAACTGCACCGATGGAAGCGGTCAGTTCCTTATCAAAAACAGGCTCCCATTTAATGCCGCCCGAGGTGGATTTCCAAAGGCCGCCAGAAGCGGTGCCAACGTACATCACATCTGGATTTTCGGTGACCACATCAATAGCGGTAACACGACCAGACATACCGCCAGGACCGATATTTCGGATTGTCATGTTTTTGACCATGTCCATTGAAAATTCTTGTGAAGAAAGAAGTGTTATGCATAGCAGCATAACAAGGGTAAAAAATCGTTTCATTAGTTTGGATTCGTTTAGTGAAGGCTAAAATTAATGAAAAGTTGGGATTGAAATCTAAAATAGTTGTTAATGCTTTTATCCAGACTTTAAAAAGCGTTATTTTTATAGTGCTATGAATAACAATATGAAAAAATCGGGTTTTGTATTCAAAACTTATGAGGCACCCAACCAATCGCCTTTTGAGAAACTCTTCGAGATTTTTAAGGAACTTATCACCTATACCTCGGGCGACTTTGATGAAGCTATTGACTGGTTGCGACAGTTAGATAAGGAATACGAGCTTACCACACCGGAATATACCATTGACGATTTTATTGAAGATCTCAAAAACAAAGGTTATATCCGGGAAGAAATAGATCCCACTGAAGATGGTGAGGGCGAAGGAGAGGGCAAAGGCAAAGGCCGCCTTAAGATTACAGAGAAAACAGAACGGGCCATTAGACAGCAAGCCCTAGAACATATTTTTGGAAAAATAAAGCGCAGTGGTTCAGGTAATCACAAGAGCAAAGGAGTTGGTATAGGTGATGAGCATACCGGTGAATTTCGGTCCTATCAATTTGGTGACGCCATAGAAAAAGTATCTATGACCGAAAGTTTGCGCAACGCCCAAATCAATCATGGGGTTGGTGATTTCAATCTCACCGAGGACGATCTAGTGGTAGAGGAGACCTTGCATAAAAGTCAGATGAGTACTGTATTAATGATTGATATAAGTCATAGTATGATTTTGTATGGGGAGGATCGTATTACACCAGCAAAAAAAGTGGCCATGGCTTTATCTGAACTCATTATGACGCGCTATCCCAAAGATACCTTGGATGTATTGGTGTTTGGTAATGATGCCTGGCCCATCAAAATAAAGGACTTACCCTATCTTAAAGTAGGGCCTTATCACACCAATACCGTTGCTGGCTTGCAATTGGCCATGGACATGTTGCGACGAAAACGCAACACCAACAAACAGATTTTTATGATTACTGACGGCAAACCGAGCTGTCTTCGTATGCCAGATGGACAATATTATAAGAACAGTAATGGTTTAGACCCATTTATTACCAACAAATGCTACGCCATGGCACAACAAGCCAGACGACTGCATATTCCAATTACAACTTTTATGATAGCTGAAGACCCTTATCTGATGCGATTTATCAGGGAATTTACCCAAGCCAATAGAGGTAAGGCTTTTTATACAGGACTAAAAGGTCTTGGTGAAATGATTTTTGAAGATTACGAAAACAATAGAAAGAAACGAATAAAAGGATAGTTAGGGAATAAAGAAAAGAGAATAGAGAAAAGAGATTTTTGAATCCAGTTTTTCTTTAGTTTATGTCTAGCTCTAAAATGAAAATATGAAAATAGAAACAATAAAAACCCTTGGCGAATTAAAGAAGTCA
This sequence comes from Winogradskyella aurantia, assembly GCF_002266855.1. Classification (GTDB taxonomy): domain Bacteria; phylum Bacteroidota; class Bacteroidia; order Flavobacteriales; family Flavobacteriaceae; genus Winogradskyella; species Winogradskyella aurantia. Next base: position 139,518 of record NZ_NGJN01000005.1, read on the forward strand.
GGTTATCAGTCAAGATCAATCAAAGATGAATTGAGAGACAATTTAATTCAAAACATTAAAGATAAGAAAGCTTCGTTTGAAGGGATTCATGGCTATGAGAGTACTGTAATTCCGGAACTAGAACGGGCTATTTTGTCTAGACATAACATTAACTTACTAGGCCTTCGCGGTCAGGCCAAAACACGTTTGGCACGCATGATGGTTAACTTACTCGACGAGTATATTCCTTATGTTGAAGGCTCAGAGATTAATGATGACCCCTTACAACCTATCTCGCGTTACGCCACGGAACTCATAAACGAAAAGGGAGATAAAACACCGATATCCTGGCTACATAGAGATCAGCGTTTCGCCGAAAAGCTGGCCACGCCTGATGTAACTGTAGCTGATATTATTGGAGATGTAGACCCTATAAAGGCTGCCAACCTAAAATTGAGTTATGCGGATGATCGGGTGATTCACTATGGCATGATTCCCAGGGCCAATCGCTGCATTTTTGTAATCAACGAATTACCAGATTTACAAGCGCGCATCCAAGTTGCCTTGTTCAACATTTTACAAGAAGGTGATATTCAAATAAGAGGTTTTAAGTTGAGATTGCCTTTAGACATGCAATTTGTTTTTACAGCCAATCCAGAAGATTATACCAACAGAGGTAGTATCGTAACCCCATTAAAGGATAGAATAGGATCCCAAATATTAACCCATTACCCCAACACTATAGAGACCGCTAAAACCATTACGGCACAAGAGGCTAAATTAGATAGTCGTCAAAAAGACACTATTTATATTCCGGATTTGGCCAAGGACCTGTTAGAACAAATTAGTTTTGAAGCGCGCGAGAGTGAGTTTGTAGATGTGAAAAGTGGTGTGAGCGCACGTATGAGTATTACGGCATTTGAAAATCTACTTAGCACAGCCGAGAGAAGAGCTTTACTATCTGGTGATGCTTCTACGACCATAAGGTTATCAGACTTCATAGGTGTGATACCAAGTATAACAGGCAAGGTAGAATTGGTTTACGAAGGTGAACAAGAGGGCGCAGATTTTGTGGCGCAGTCTTTATTGGATAATGCCATTAAAACCTTATTCCCAAAATATTTTCCAAAGATTGAAAAATTGCAAAAACAAGACGAAGAGACCCCTTATGACGACTTAATATCTTGGTTTTTTAACGGTGATGGATTTCAATTGTTAGATGATTTTGATAATGCCACCTACAAGGCCAAACTCGACGAAATTACACCTTTGGACGCTTTAGTTGAAGAATACCAACCGGACATTGATGACAAGGACGTTTATTTTGAAAAGGAATTTATTCTTTGGGGCTTGGTACAGCACAAAAAGCTCAGTAAATACCGCTATGCTGAAGGCTTAAAGTTTCAAGATCCCTATGGGAGCTATATCAGTGGATTATAGAATTATTAGATACCACGACTTTTAATATTTGCATCGCAGAGTTTTATAATCTCTGCGATTCTTTTTTGTTTGGTGTCTTCGCGTTTAGCACTGTTTAACCAAGACAAATAACTTTTTCTATAGCCTTTAGAGAAGTTTTGATAGTTTTCGAAAGCACGTGGATTCTTATCAAAAGCCTTTTGTAGGTTTTTGGGAATAACGCCATTTTCAACATCGTCCATGGCAGTCCAAGTCCCAGTATTCTTGGCTAGTTCAATCATCTTGTAACCTGCCTCTTGGATTAATCCTGCCGCTTCCAATTCGATAATATATTTTTTATTAAGTGCGCTCCAAGTGCTATTAGGGTTGCGTTGCGTAAAATATTGGATACGTTTTCCATTACCGAGACTTTTTACCGTGGCATCAATCCAACCGAAGCATAAGGCTACTTTTACAGCCTCTTCCCAACGCATGGTTGGTATCTGCATTTCTAGTTTATAGAACACTAAATAAACAGCTTTGTGCTTTACATGGTTTGCTAATAGCCAATCGTACCATTCGACATCACGTTGAAAATAAAGCTCTGGAAATTTCAATTGATTTTTTCTTAATAGTTACACCCCTAAAGTCCCCTCAAGGGGACAATTGTAACATTTAACTCTTTTGGATTTTCCCTTGAGGGGACTTTAGGGGTGTTTTAGTACTTATAGTTTTTTGGAATAAATATAATAATCTCTATCGACTTTAAAATCTGTGGTATTAATGGGCATTGCTTTCCATTCTGAACTGGGAAACAGCCATTGTCCCTTACCATCAATTAAAACTTCGATTGGCATGTCAAAACCTTTTACAATATCCACATATCTGTATTTCAATTGATTGTTTTCAATATTATATTCTAAAGTTGGAATTCGTGTGTCTCTTAGATATTGATTGAAAAACGCTGACAAATCTTTTTTGGCTTTGGTACTAATGTAGTTTTCAATTTGTGCCGTGGTGACCGTTTGATGATAAAATGCACTGTTAAGGCCTCTCAAAATTTCGCGCCATAGCTCATCGTCTTCAATAAGTTGTCTTAGTGTGTGCAACATATTAGCACCCTTATAATACATATCTCTAGAGCCTTCATTGTTAACATTGTATTGTCCGATGATTGGTTTATCATTTCTGATATTCGCCCGAGTACCAATTACATAGTCTGCCGAGGCTTCTTTACCATAGTAATAGTCTAAGAATAAGTTTTCCGAATAGGCTGTAAACCCTTCGTGAATCCACATATCTGCAGCATCCTTATAGGTGATGTTATTGGCAAACCATTCATGCCCTGCTTCATGGATAATTATAAAATCGAACTTCAAGCCCCAACCTGTTCCTGATAAGTCCCTTCCTAAATACCCTTTTTTATACTGATTACCATAAGTTACTGAGCTTTGGTGTTCCATACCCAAATAAGGGACCTCAACCAGTTTAAAGCTATCCTCATAAAAAGGGTAGGGGCCAAACCAGTATTCAAAGGCTTCCATCATTTTCGGTGCATCCTTAAATTGCGCTTTGGCTTTTTCTAAATTATAGGATAGTACGTAATAGTCCATGTCTAAAGGGCCATTTTCGCCCTCATAGACTTCCGAAAAATTTACATAGTCTCCAATATTTACGTTGACACCATAGTTGTTTATAGGATTGGACACAAACCAATGCGATTTTACTTTGTCACCTAAATCTTCGAGCTTACGCAAACGACCGTTTGAGACATTTGTTAAGTCTTTTGGATTGGTAACACTAATGAGCATACTGTCTACTTCGTCGTACATATGGTCTTTATTGGGCCACCAGACGGAAGCGCCTAATCCTTGGCATGATGTGGCGACAAAATCCTTTCCATTCTCGTCTTTTTTCCAAGAAAAACCGCCGTCCCAAGGGGCTCGAATCGCTTCTTTTGGGTTTCCTTGATAATATACTGTAATAGTGTTTAGGTCATCAATTGACTGTTCATCTTGAAGCTGCACGAAATGGGCATTGCCTTCATGAATTACTTTTAATTCCTTTTCATTTTGCACCACTTTCGTAATTTCCATGGGCGCCTGTAAATCTATTTGCATCACTTGATACGGCTTTAACACCTTGTAGTGCACCGTATTTTTACCAGAGATAAATTTTTCATTTGGTTTTACCTCAATATCTAAATGGTAATAGATTAAATCCCACCAAGCACGCTCGGGTGTGATACTACCTCTTAGGGTGTCTTGTCTGGTGAAGCTCTGTTTATTTGAAAGAAGACCTTGTCCGTTGCAGCTTAGACATAATACAAGGCCTAGTAATGTTATAAGGGTTTTATTCATTATTTTAAATTATGCTATGGACACAAAGTGGTCCGTTGCTAATCGTTATCTAATGATGCTATTGGGAAATACAACGACACTTTCGTGGCCATCCTCACCAACAGATGCCACACCAAAATAAAAATTATCTATGACAATGCCTTCCAAAGTAAATTCGGTGACATTTCCCACGTAACGGCTATGCTCCCAAGTCGGAGAGGTTGTGTCTCGCCAATATACCTTATAGCCTGTAGCACCATTCACTGCATTCCATTTTAGTTTGGCAGAGGCTTCCACAATACCGCCAATACCAACTTCTGATGGCGCAGGTGGTGCCGACGCTAAACTTGCCATGGTTATCGCATTAACTGCGGTTAATTTTTTGCAATAGGGAAAGTTCACATGTTCAAAAGTATCACCGTAATTAATCCCGTTTTCAGTTCTGATATCTTGATGTTGTTGTGTGTAGTTTTCATGGGCTTCCATAATTCTAAGTCCGGCAAAACCGGCATCATTGAATGGTCTGTGATGCCCACCGCGTCCAAAACGGTCTAAGCGATACACCATCATAGGGTTCATCTCTGGCATGTAGGTTCTAGTTGTTTTATAGACATATCTGGCCAATTGTCTAGAGATGCCATCAACTTCGCCACCATAAAAACGACGCGCTCGTGCTTGTCGTGCTAGGCGTTCTGCATCAGTTTCTGCCGTCGTAATAGGTTCAGAAAATATTCTAAAGGTGCGATTGTCTATGACACCATCAACTCCAGAAATATTTCCGATCATATCATTGTTTAAAACTCCAATGATGTCCCAGTCGTTATCCTGAGCATATTTTGCCATGCCTTGTCCGCCAAAAAGACCTTGTTCTTCACCAGATAAGCCTAGATATACGATGCTATTTTCAAATTTATATTTAGACAATACGCGAGCGGCTTCAATAGCACCAGCCATACCTGTGGCATTATCATTGGCGCCTGGCGAATCTGAGGTGAAGTCCGTAGGATCTGAAACCCGGGAATCTATATCACCGCTCATAATTATAAAACGATTTGGATATTTGGTACCGCGTTGAATAGCTACCACATTCACCACATTCACGTCTTTTATAATCCGCTGGTTAGTGCCTTTTTCAAAAAAATTATTTTGAAAAAATACGTCCAAACAATTATCACAATCTGCCGAGATATTATCGAATTGTTTTTTTATCCAGCGTCGTGCTGCACCAATACCTCGTGTGTCCGAAACCGTATCGCTCAAGGTATGCCTAGTACCGAAATCGGCCAGAGTTTTTACATCCGTTCTCAAGCGGTCTTCAGAGACTGCGTCAATGATATCGTAGATTTTAGAATCGGTTTGCGCTGTGCCATAGAAGGTGGATATAAAAAGAAGTGGGATAAAAATAAATTTCATGAGTTTAATTTTAGACTCTAAAAATACCACATAATGCATTCTAGTGTTTTAAAAATTTGTTAATTAGTCTTTGTATCCTTTGCGTTGAAATAAAGTTATGGCGAATTTTACAGAGCCTAATCATAGTGAAGAATGTCGCTCCAAACAGATTAAATAAGGGTATTCAGTGAATTATATGGTTGATATCCGCAGTGCTTACCTCTATCTACAATCATAATTGTAGCTGTAAAAGGCAAAAATAATTTTAATGAACACTGTAACCCTTCCTCTGAAATACCTTATTTACAATAAGGTTTAGGTTAAACTCACGAGTAAATCCCTAACTTGTTCTGATGACTTGATTTGAAACTTAGCCTTTGTCTTTTTATAACCTACCTTGATGGTGAAGGACGATTCAGGTGCTTCTTCAAACATATATTCATCGGTCCAATCATCTCCGATTACCATAATGAAGTCATAATCCTCTTCAACGACTAATCTATTGGTTGCCCGTCCTTTGTTTACGTTGCTGCTTTTTATTTCCATAACCTTATTACCCTCAAGTAGAGAAAGGTCATTGTTGGCAATCATACTTGTAATAACGGTCTTTAATTCCGTAGTTCTTATTTGTGCTAATTCCGGGTCGGCTGTTCTGTAATGCCAAGCTAAGGAGTAATTCTTTTTTTCAATGAACGTACCAGGGGTGCGATCAACAAATGTTTCCAAAATTGGAAGCAAGCGGTCCATCCAGTCCGTTTTAAGACGCTCCAAAGCTGTCCAATCACCTTTGTCACGCAACCAGACACCGTGATCCGTAACCAAGTTGTAAGGCTTATTTTTAAACCACTTGTTAAATGTTTGTTTGTCTCTTCCACTGATAATGACAAGATTATTTTCTTTTTGCGCTTGGAGTTTGTCAAGAAGGCTAAATAATTCTTCATCAGGTTTAGCATCCTGAGGATTGTCCTTGAAGCCTGTTAAGGTACCATCATAGTCTAGCAGTAATAAGCGATTTGACGCCTTTTGGTAATTTTGCTTTATGGTGGCAACATCGGCAACCGTCATTTTTTTGGCTACGATAACCTCCTTGAGCTCCTTGGTAGCTTCTAGGGCACTTAAGAATTCATGGGCCCACTTTTCAACATCATAACGCCTCAAGCGCTTTTGTAGAATCTTTATTCGGCTCTGTTGTTCTTCTAATGGCATTTCCAAACCTTTTTTTAAGGCATTTGAAAAATCATCAAAGCTGTTTGGGTTAATCAGTATAGCCTCGTTCATCTCTTTGGCGGCACCAGCCATCTCACTTAGGATTAATACCCCATCACCGTTGGTTCTTGTGGCCACATATTCTTTAGCCACTAAATTCATACCATCCCTCACAGGCGTAATTAGGGCGACATCTGCAGAGGTGTATAAATCAATTAAGTTGTCAAAAGGAAGTGACCTGTAGAAATACCATATGGGTGTCCAACTTACAGTCGCAAATTTTCCGTTGACACGCCCTACAAGTTCATCGGTTTCACGCTTTAGTTTAATGTATTGCGGAACGTTTGATCGTGATGGTACGGCCAACATAACGAGTCGTACTTTTTCTTGATATTGTGGATTGTTGTCTAAAAAATATTCAAAGGCTTTAATTCTATTCGGTATTCCCTTGGTGTAATCCATCCTATCAATAGAAAGAACAAGTTTTTTATTCTCCTTTGGATCTTTATGGTCGTCCAAACGCTTTTGTAAATCCGATTTTTCGGTTTCAGAATTGTTATGCTCAAGTGCCGCATTATGGAATTTGTCATAATCAATACCCATAGGAAAGGAATCCACTTTTATAAGACGATCGTGATAGCTAATTTCATTAAAGTTAACGTCCAATCTTAAAATACGTTTAATAGAACTTAGAAAGTGGCGTTCGTAGTCATAGGTGTGAAAGCCAATAAGATCAGCACCGAGCATGCCTGTTAGCACTTCACTACGCCATGGAAATGTTCTGAAGATTTCATAAGATGGAAAAGGAATATGTAGAAAAAACCCAATGGTTAGATTTGGTTTTTTGTTTTTTAAGAGCTCTGGTAACAGTAAAAGTTGGTAATCGTGAACCCAAACAGTATCTCCGTCATTAGCATGTTCTAAAACAACTTTGGCAAATTTTTCATTAACAGCTTTATAAGCTTCCCATTCCTTGGTTTCAAATTCGGTATATTCCATAAAATAATGAAATAATGGCCACAGGGTACGATTACTAAATCCGAGGTAGTAATCTTCAATATCTTGCTTGGTGAGTTCAACAGAAGCACATTTGGCTTCTTCAATGCGTCCTTTTACTTTTTTTAATAGGCTTGGGTTAATGTCTTCTTCAGGTATACCAGACCATCCTATCCAAAGGCCATTTCCGTCTTTATGAACGGATTTCATTCCGGTAGCTAGACCGCCCACACTGGGTGAAACTTCAATGGAATTGTCTTTTATGGATATCTGTAATGGTAATCTGTTTGAAACTATTATAGTTTTGTTTGAACTCATATTTTGTTTTGCAATTGATATTTCGTTAATTTAAAGAAAAATGATTGCTTTACCATATGAAGAAAGAAGAATTAATGAATAATTTACATTATGGGATTATTGGTAATTGCCAAAGTGCAGCCTTAATTTCTAAAACGGGCTCTATCGATTGGTGTTGCCTTCCAAAATTTGATTCGGCCTCAGTTTTTGCCAAAATCCTTGATGACGAGATTGGAGGCCATTTTGGTTTTATAGTCGATGAGAGCTATACGGTAAATCAGTCCTATATTCCAGATACTGCCATTTTGGTAACAGCCTTTAGCAATGGCATTGACGCTTTTGAAGTCCACGATTTTATGCCGCGGTATTATAAGCAGAACAATACCTATCATTACCCGCCAGAGATTATTCGCTATGTGAAGTATGTGAGCGGTAATCCTTCTTTTAAAATAGATTATAATCCCAAGTTGGAGTACGCCAAAGGCGAAACCGTCACCTATATCAAACACGATTTCATTGTAAGTCTCAATGATGAAGAAACGTATGACACCTTATTTCTTTATACTGACTTAAACAAAGCAGCGGTAGTGAATGGTGATGTAATTGAGTTGAAAGAGGATTGTTTTCTCATGTTTGGCTATAATGAAAAGCTCTTTCTCCCCGATTTAAAATTTGCCTATTTACAATATGAACGTACCAAAGTGTATTGGCTCAACTGGATGCAGCGCACTCCGACCTATAAACGGTACAACGACTATATTTCCCGAAGTGCGATTACTTTAAAACTCTTAAGTTTTGATAAAACAGGCGCAGTATTAGCTGCAGCAACCACTTCCTTGCCCGAAACCATTGGAGAAGTGCGAAATTGGGACTATAGGTTCTGTTGGATTAGGGATGCTTCAATGGTCATCAAGGTCATGTCCCACTTAGGTCATAAGAATATTGCCAGACGCTATTTAAATTTTATTATCGATTTGATGCCCGATAAGGATGAGAAGCTTCAGATTATGTATGGTATTGATCGCGAGAAAAACTTAACTGAAATTACTTTAGACCATTTGTCTGGTTACCACGGGTCAAAACCGGTTAGAATTGGTAATGCCGCCTATAAACAGAGACAGAATGATATCTACGGCATTCTTATGGATGTGATTTATCAGTTGGTGGCTAATTTTAAAAATGACATTGACAATGGCGAGGAAATTTGGACAATAACAAAAGGTATTGTTTGGGTCGTTAATAAGCATTGGCAAGAACCTGACAAGGGTATTTGGGAATTTAGGGAAGAAGATAGACATTTTACCTTCTCCAAGGTTTTATGTTGGACGGCTATTGATAAGGCTATAAAAGTAGCGCGCTTGTTGGGAAAGACTGGAAAATTGGCAAAATGGCAACTTATTGAAGAAGCTATTAGGACAGATATAATGACCAAGGCCTGGAACCCTGATGTTAAGGCCTTCACTCAAGCCTATGACTCCAACGAATTAGACGCATCGGTATTGTTGATGGAATCGTATGGGTTTATAGATGCCAAACACCCCAAATTCATAAGCACAGTAAAAGCTATAGAGCGCAATCTTTGCAATGATGGCCTTTTGTACCGTTATAAAAACAAGGATGATTTTGGCTTACCATCATCTTCCTTTACGATTTGTACATTTTGGTTTATTAATAGCTTATATAAAATAGGGGAGCGCAAGAAGGCTGCGAAAATGTTTGATCAACTGTTATCCTACAGTAACCACCTTGGTTTATTTAGTGAGGATATTGACTTTAAGACGAAACGTCTTTTAGGTAACTTTCCTCAGGCCTATTCGCATTTGGCACTCATTGAAACCGCAATCAACCTATCTAACGTTACGGAAGAGGAAAAGGTGAAGTCACGCATAAGCTAGTTACCTTCTATAAGGTGTAGTGTTCCAAAAATATCTGCATCGATCCAACCGCGATTTTTGTCTTCACCGGTAACGGCGATGGAGCCTACAAAATTCTCTCTGTGTTCACTATTGTCGTTATCACAGTAGGCCAAGGCAAAACCTATGTACTTTCCAGTATTTAATATTATGGGTTGGTTTGGCTTATCGTCGCTATAGCTATCATTGAATAAATTAATTTTGACCTCCCATAGGGTCACGTTTCCTTTGGTGTTCCGTTTGGATTCGACATGGGAATTATACAATTTACCTTTCTTTTCGGTAGACATGTCAACCACATTGCCATCTAAAGCCACATGATATGCAAAGGCATTATGATTGTATTGGTGCTCACCGCCACTGTTGTCCTCATCGATAAAAATCTCTAGGCAATCATCGTCCCACCAGTTGGTTAAGGGGTCCTTTTCCTGATCTAACAGCACATCATCCGTAATTTCTGCCAAAAGATAAAGTGCTTCTGGGGTCCAAGTTAGCTTGTAACGACCTGAAAAATCGTCGTCAGTAAATAACGCTCCTAACCACAATTGGTCCAAAGGATACCACTTTGCATTTTCCCATATCGCTTCGGTGGCTAGGCCATCTATGTTTAGTTCTTCTGTAGCCTTTGGCACTTTTATCAGGGGCTTTAAGGGTTTTGATGCTTTTTGATAGTTAAACTTAACAGTTTCAACCTCACCTTTAGCGTTCTGTATATCTACATAAACATTCATTTCAGTACTTGTTACTTTTTCGAAGGACATACCCTCAAAAACGGCTTTGTCCTCAGTGATGTACTTCAGAGGAAAATCGACGGTTTCATCCTTGGTTTCCCAACCCCTTAAATCGTTGGTAAAGTGCTTGAGCTGAAGGACTAAGGAATTTTCGCTTTCCCTTATGATTTCAATCTCATAAAAACTGACCTTTCCATCCACGATGAGTTTAAAAGTTGCCATCATAGAACCACCAGAGGGTTCGCTCCATATCTCCTCGGTTTGTCCGCCAAAGGCTTCCCCATGCCAGGTGCCAGAAATCCAGCGAATATTATCAAGTTTGGGCTCTAAATAATTCACCTGACCAAAGGAAAAAGCGCTTATGAGACTCAGCGTTAATACTAGGAAGATGGATTTCATAGTTGAATGATTTTAGTAAAATAAGCATCGCTTGGTAGTTAAGTAAAATACTTAAATTCGTTATCTTTCGTCAAGATACACAAACTTTAAATATGAGGAATCTCCAACTATTAATTTTAATAGGCTTTTCCGTACTAATGGGCTGTAATGAAACAGCTAAAGAGCAAGTCAGCGCAGAGGTAATTGATCCTGAAGTTTACTGGGGTGAGAATCCCTGGCCGGAAATTCGAAAACAACGTATTAATACGCTACTACCTAAAGCTTTAAAAGCGGCGGATGTTGATTGTTGGTTGGTGATTTGTAGAGAAAATAATAACGACCCTATAGCCGACCATGTTGGTGGTGAGAATGCAGGTGGCACGGCCGTATTTTTGTTTTATAATGATGCTGATGGCTTTCATAGTTTGGTATTTTCGCCTTCTGGTGAGGCCAAGGCCTTAGATGATTTAGATATCCATGATAAGGTGGTCAGTGTAGAACGTGGTACTTCTGCTGTAGGAATGGCAGTAGCTTTTATCAAAGACCAAGATTTTAAAACCATAGCCGTAAATTCTTCAGACAGCAATGCCATGGCAGATGGCCTATCCTATACCCAACGGGACGATTTAGAAGCTAAGTTAGGAGCACTTTCCAGTAGATTGGTCTCCTCTACAGACTTAGTCTATGAGTGGCTATCCATAAAATTACCACAAGAAGTTGAGATATTGTGCAAAGCAGCGCAGCTTACAGCCGATTGGCAGATTGAAGCCTATAAGCAAGTTGTTCCTGGCGAGTCGACCGATGCGGATATAGCTAAATTCCTAAAGCAGAAAATGGCTGCATATGGGGTTACCGATGGTTGGGCACCAGACCAGAATCCAAATGTCAATTCCGGACCAGACCGTGGACATTCTCATGCCACAGATAAAGTAATTATGCCTGGTGATGTGATTCAAATTGATTTTGGGATTAAGGTTTATGATCGATGGGTAAGCGATATTCAGCGTTTTGCTTACGTACTTAAGGACGGGGAGACTGAAGCGCCTAAGGATATTATGCATTATTGGGAAAGTGGTAAAGCGGGGAATAGAGCAGCACTTGCTGCTATGAAACCAGGAGTTAAAGGCGTTGATGTAGATAGGGCACAACGTGTTTTAATGGAAAAGGCAGGGTCTGATTATGTGATGTGGAGTACAGGGCATCCCGTAGGCTATGTAGCGCACGATGTTGGGCCCAATTTAGGGGGTTCGCAAGCCTCTCATGTACGGCCCGCATCCCAAAAAGAACTAAAAGCAGGGATGACCTTTGCATTTGACGGTTTCCATGCTTGGCAATTGGAAAACGGTGGTGTAAAAACCATTTCGGTAGAGGAAATGGCGGTGGTTAAGGAAAATGGTGCTGAATACCTTATAGCACCACAAGAAGAATTGATTTTGATTCCAAGCCAATCCTTTAAATTGTAGTATTATTAAAAGAGCTTAGTTATTTAAAGCAATAGCTTCCTTAATATACAACATCAATTCCTCAGTCTGATTCAAAATATTGTTTAAGCGTCTTATGTTATTGCATTGGCTAAAATTTTTAAACCTTAGCGCATGGTTTATTTTAATGATTTGATTTGAAATAGGCCTAGGTTCCTGAATAATTTTATCGTAATCCTTTTTAAAATTTAAGTATTACCCGTTGAGAAAGTATTTGATTTAAACATTTAAAAATATAATCATTGTATCTATTATTTAAGCTCTTGATCAATCATTTCAATAATACTTCTAGCAGTTTTAATTAAGACCTTAGTCTCTGAATTAGATATCATACACATCGTGGCTCGTCGATTCAATGTATTAATAAATATTTTAGAATTGATTAGGGCTTTATAATCACTTGTCACTGCATGATTATCCGGCATTGTTTCTAGTTTAACTTGATTAAAGCGAGCACCAGTCAGGTCATAACTATTAGCCAAATCATTCCATGAAATATGGCGTGCAAGCAAATCAGAATAACGCCCCAAATACAACTCAAGATGAGCGAGCTCATCTTCCGTCATGTCGGCTACATATCCTGGCCACTCGATAAGGCTTTTCTTGAGTGTTGGATTTGAAATCAAGTTTATTTTTCCTGACGTTAGCAATACATTTAATGAGCCTGCTTGGTTGTTATAGGTTGGACCAGACAACGTTCGGCTAAAAAGACTGTCTAGGTGTTTTGGGGAATAATTATAAAGATTTCCCGGGGAAATTGACATAATAGCTTTAGCTGATGAAATAATTGTACTCCTTATATCATTGAGCCATTCAAATTCATTGGTTGCAGTTTGAAAATCTTCTTTAAGATTAATTAGGATAGCTTGCTCCTCTTTTCGCTCTATTCTTTGCTGATTCCAATTATTGATTTGTAGTGCGATGAGGATACCAATGACCACAAGAATGATTTCGCCAATCGCGTATTTGAGGTATCGGGCAGTTTTCCCTTTTTCCATAAGGTTATATCGTATTTTACTAAAGAACTTAATCATTTTGATTCTAAACTAATTTGATTTAATATTTGATCGGTAAAGTCTAGAAGTTTGTTTTGTCGTCTGAGTCTATTTTGATCCATTACCAGTTTATGTGTTAGTAGACCGAAGAACTTTTTATTTAAGGCTAGTTTTTTAATTTTCTCCTCAATATTTTTATGTATTAAAAACGAGTCATCTGGTAGTTTAATTCCCATTTCGTTTTGAGCTTTGATACTGTGTAAATCAAAAAAAGACTCACTTTGCGCAACAGTAAGGAGTGTTAATAAATCCATGCTATGTTCATGGTCTTCAAACCCGCTTTTTATCTCTGCATCAAACTCCGTTAAATATCGTCTCAATGTTTTATTTCGCAACAGGTCGATTTGTCCCGTACTTAACATGGCGTCATAGGTTCCAGTCACTGGTTCGGCTCGCCACCAGGACAATGGGCCATAACATATATATTCTGGAATAGAATCTTTGTGTTCTAGTAATGTATTGGTTGCGTAAAGTTCAATTAATTTTTTGCTATTTGAAATTACAGTATTTTGAAGTTTGATGGTTTCTTTTAATCTTTTTTTCGTTTCAACAAAATCCATTTGCAATGCAAAAAGAAGTTCTTTTTCGGTGTTATGGTTTTTTCGCTGTTCATTCCAATTGTTGATCTGAAGCGCAATGAGAATACCTATAACGACGAGGATTATTTCACCAATAGCGTATTTAAAGTACTTTGTTGATTTTCCAGTTTCCATAAGGTTGTATCTGATATGTCTAAAAAGTTTAATCATTTTGAAGATGTTGCCTTAATAATATCGTCAATTAAAATATCGGTTTCTTGGCATCTGAGAAAAACTTGCTGATGAAACCAAAGGCTATTGTCTAAATAATTTTCAAACTCAACCTCTTGAAATAAAGGATAGTAATCTGGTTTAACTTGAGAGGGGCCAGACCACTTTAAGCCGCCAGTTGTGGCATCCATCTCTTTAAACGAAATTTTAGATAATAAGTATGGTATAAAATGATTGTTAATCCAATCATCTAATTTAGACATTCTGGTTTTTCTAATTTCGGATAAGGTATTCCATTTATAGAGTAATGCTGTTACCTGTTCATTTTTTAAAAGATCTAATCGGCCACTTTGCATGATACTTTTAATGGTATTATCCGCAAAGGCAACTTCACTTGCCGAAAACGATTCATACATCAGACTATCTAGGTTGTACTTTAGAAGTTCTTCTCTAGATGCACCAATGAGGCTCATCAATGCTATTTGTGCGTTTGTTTCATTAGTGATCTCTACAATAAACTGTGCCAGATTAGCTTTGTTCGTTTTAAAATCTTTGTGAAGTTTTGCAATTATCTCCTGTTCTTCGATTTTATCTATTCTGTTCTGGTTCCAAGTATTTATCTGTAAGGCAATGAGAATACCAATGACTACAAGGATGATTTCACCTATGGCATATTTAAAGTATTTTGACGTCTTATTTTGTTTCATGAGGTCATATCTGATTTTACGGAAGAACTTAATCATGTTTATAGTAGTTAATTTCAAGGTGGTAAGCTGGCCATTGACTTTGTCGAATTTACGATTTCACCAAAAATGTCGGCAGGACATTTTCTTTACGCTCTGTCCTTTTATCCATTAGTAATTCTTGTCTTATATATCTAAACAACTTAGTCATTATGGCTTTTCAATATCCCTGTTTATCAATTCAATAATTGTCTCAGACTTTGACTTAATTTTATCATAAAAAGGAATAAAATCCTTAGAAATTGTTATAGAGATTACCAAACCATTTTTATATTCAAGACTTTGAAATAAGCTTTGAAAGCTTTGTAAATCTATATTTTGTTCTCGGGCTGTTTTTTCTTCTTCGTAAATAGGTTTTATCAAATCTAAATCAACGTAACTAAACAATGATTTTGATATGTATTCCCTGTATTCATAAGTTTCATGATCTATACCAGCGTCATTATATTTATAGATTTCTTGCAAATCTAGTAGTAGTTTCTTTATAGAATCGTTAGCAATTAAATTTAAATTTCCTGAGTTTGATAATTCATTATAAGTACTATTATTTGGAGTAAAGCGTTCCTCCATAATAGTAAAATAAACATCTTTCGCTAGTTGATCAATATTACTGGTAGGTGACCCATTTATTTGCGATAAAATTTTCTGTGTTCTTTCAAATTTATCTTGTCTAAATTCGATCATGTAGATGAGGTTTGTAAGATCTTTTTGTAAATCGAGCTTGATGTTTTTTAGATAACTTACTTCACGTTGACGTTCTATGCGCTTTACATTCCAATTGTTGATCTGAAGTGCAATGAGAATACCAATAACCACAAGGATGATTTCGCCAATGGCGTATTTAAAGTATTTGGAGGTTTTGTTTTCCATTAGTAAGGTTTTGCGGATATGTCTAAAAAATTTAATCATTTATCAATAGTTATTAGCCTTGCTGTCAAAGACTATTTTCTAATGCTATAAGAGCTTTTAATTTTTCAGATTCTTTAATTATTCTGTTCAACTTTGAAGACATTAATCTGTGATGATTTCTTGCAGCCCTCACAAATTGCCTAAATTTAATGTATTGTGGTGACCGTGGATTGCTAATCCAAGGATGGTGCTTTAATGCCTCATCAGGATTTTCTCTATACAGGTATTTAAAATCGAACCATCCTTCAAAACATTTAGCCTTAAGGTCATTAACATTCTTACTGTAATTTATATTATAGAATGATTCTCTGTCACAAAGCTGATAATACTTTTGAATTTCGGTAACTAGACTATCTGAGCCTATTGAATACAAACTTCCTGTATTTTTTAATTCTTGAAAAATGGAGCTATTTAAATTAAAGGTATTTATATAAAATATTGAAGTAGAGACCATGTAGTCCAAGTGATCTATCGCCATATTGTGACGTAAAAGGCTATAAAGGCTGTCGGTAAATTTGTATCTATTCGAAAAACCACTAGTTTCAGATGTAGAATCTAATCCGCGAGCCCGCTCAATATTTAAATCTAATTCTTTAGACAGTTTTACTAATAACTCTTGGTTTCGGTTAGTGTTTAATCGTTGGGTATTCCAAGTATTTAATGAAAGTGCAATTAAAATTCCAATAACAACCAGGACAATTTCGCCAATGGCATATTTGAAGTATTTGGAGGCTTTGTTTTCCATAAGCAGGGATTTTCTAATGTGTCTAAAGAATTTAATCATTAGCGTTCAAAGTTTTTAAAGACTTGTTAATCTCCTCTAAAATAGGCTTTACTAAAAGACTAAGCTTCATATCTCTGCGTATCAAATAATCTATGTTGTGCTTATGATGCCAGATGTTATTTTCAAACTCTAACAGGTTAAGTTTAGAAAAATCTGTTTTAAGGTTAGATTTAGATGCGTACATTGGAATAAAAGAAGGAAAATTCTTTTTAATGGTATCACCATTAGATAATGGAAAATGTTTCATTAAATACGGCATTAAATTCATCGTATAGTTATCTACGGTGTATTTGACGTCATTTTCGGACCTTTCCAATTCTGTTACCCAGTTTGTAATCAAAGATTTTAAATTCGTATTGGATATGATTTCTAATTTACCCGAATTAATCATCTGATCAGTTATACTTCTTTCGGGCTTAAAAGAACTTATATTACCTAATATTATAAAAAGGCTATCTAGCGTATTGAGATTTGATGTTAATTTATTTGTTTTTATAATACTATCAATACGTATACAAGCCCTTGTGTTGATGAGATTATTTTCTACGGACCCATTAGCTATTTCAAAGTTATTTTTTAACTCTTCTTTTAGGTCTAACAATATTGCTGTTTCACTTTGTTTTAGTTTCTGAAACTCATTCCAATTGTTAATCTGTAAAGCAATGAGAATACCAATCACCACAAGAATAATTTCGCCTATGGCGTATTTAAAGTACCGGCCTGTTTGATTTTTTTCAATTAGTGATTTGCGAATATGTCGGAAGAGTTTAATCATAATTTAATCCACTAGTTTTCAAATTGTATCCTTATCAAAAGTCTACTAGACTTTTTATTTCGGATAGTCTAAAGAATTTTATCATTGGTTGGTCTGTAAATGTGTTGGCATAAGTGATAGTGTTTTGTCAACGGATGCCATCGTAAACTCCAAGCGAGTTATGGACGCCGCAATATTATCTCGGTTTAGCATAAGGAGTCTCCAAACATTAGTTTCACTGAAGAATTCCTCAATGTTATTTACTTCAAGAATATTTCGAAACTCAAAATTAGTCGCATGGGATTCCATTAGCGGTAACCAATGGTTATTAAATGCATATTCAACATCTCCTAAAGCCTTTACGATATGATTTGCGTGATCGTCATAGTAAACACCGAGACTTTTCCTCAACTCAGGATTTTTCACCGTATTTATGCCTGTAGATTTAAGCGCTTCGTAGGAGTTGGTCAGGGGCTGAAATCTGCTGAAATGAACAACCTCGCCCAACCAATAAGGTACGCTGTCCAAATGTTTTGTTCGTAAGGAATCGTTTATGAGCTTTGCGGATGCGGCCAATGCTTTTTGATGCCAGTATTTTATATCCACTAAATTTTCTCTGTCTTGAACAAGGTTTTCCTTAATCTGGGATAGGATTTCTTTCTCAAATTTCGCCGTCTTTCGTTCTTCATTCCAATTATTAATCTGTAGGGCAATAAGAATACCAATAACCACAAGAATAATTTCGCCAATGGCGTATTTAAAATATTGGGTAGTTTTGCCTTTTTCCATGAGCTTGTATCTTATTTTTCGAAATATTTTAATCATGTAACTCAGACTTGATTAGGGAAATGATTTTTTTACAAGCCCGCATAGTTATTCGACATTCTAAGACACAATGGTACTCGTACATTTTTTTTAGTGCCACGTAACTTTGTAATTGCTCATTTTCCAGAAGGACTTGCCAGTTGACCATTTTTTTATCAAATACTAGGCTAGCTTCCCTATCAATTTTCATGTCTAAAGATTCTAATAATTTTATATTGGATTCTTCAAGATTTGTAATAGGGTAGTGCTTTGATAAAAATGGCAATATGGTTTCTCGTGTGAAATCTGCCAGAAAAACTTCATCGTCAATCACATCATTTACATTACCCGTCCATTGGGTAATTAAATCTCTTAACTCGGTATTTTGAATGATGTCCAAATTACCTGCACTAATTAAATTATTTGAGGCACCAGGCCTGTCCGTAAAGGAAAACCATTTAATGAGACTATTTGTAAGGCTGTCTAGATGGATATTGGTATAATCCTTCGATTTTGAAATGACTTGAAGTGCTCTTAACTCTTTTAAAATAAGTTGGTGCTGATTTAAAACACGATTTAGGTCTATAAAATTCGCCTCAAATTCAACTTTTAAGTCTTTGAGTATGTTTTGTTCACTTATGCGCTCTAGTCTTGCTTGATTCCACGTATTGATTTGAAGCGCAATGAGAATACCAATAACCACAAGGATGATTTCGCCAATGGCGTATTTAAAATAGCGCGTTGATTTTGAGTTTTCCATAATAATGGTTTGACGGATATGACGAAAGAATTTAATCATTGGCTAGCTTTTGTTAAGCATAAAGGTGCTAAGTGGCCATCAATGCTTATAGCCTCTTTCAATTCAGGTTTATTTTGAAGTCTTTCAGAAAATGTGTTTGACTCCATAGAAGTTGCTGGTCTCATTTGTCTATATGCTAATTACTTGCCTCAAATAGATTAATTGTTTTTGTCTTGTAATCTCAATTTTAAGGCTTTATCGAGATGATCTAGATACGTTTTCTGTTCTTCGAGTTTTAAGATGATATATCCTGTCATGGTGTATAAGGAGCCCAATATCTGTTCTAGTTCTTCAGTGCCGTATTGTGCCCTTAATTTTGAGTAGTTAAATATGTCAAATTCCAAGTTAAAAGCATTCTTAAAATTGAAGTCTAGCTTGGAAAAAATTGTATCTACATTTTTAATACCGTACTTGTTTACAAAAGGGCGTACGGTTTCAATTTTTAGTAAGTCCCAGTTTTTAAAGGCCTTTAATAAAATTTCCTCATGCTTGAGGTAATCTCTTAGTGCGTCACGTACATTATCGTTGGTGATATCGGTTAAATTATCACTGTAGTTTTCAGAAATAACCGCGTTATATGTGCTGTACCACCACAAATCGTGATACATCATATTTGGGTTGTAATAGGCTTTTCCTCTAATTTCAGAAAAAACTTGAATATTCAAATTTTGATAATTAGTAAAACTGGACAAAAATCGCTGATTCATGCTATCGGCCAGTTTAAGATCGACTTGAATCTTACGAAGTAATTTACCTTCTTCTAGTTTGGACATGCGATTCTGGTTCCAATTGTTAATTTGCAGTGCAATTAAAATTCCAATCACTACCAATACAATTTCGCCTATAGCGTATTTGAAGTACCTTCCTGTTTGGAAGGCAGGTTTACTCGTTTGGTTTTTCATTATTAAGCTGTGTCTTACTTGGCGAAATAGTTTAATCATTCTAGACGGAATAAAAATTAAAGCGACAAGCAGTCTTTACTAAAAGAGTCCACAGGATTAATTTTAAGCGTCCGGTCCTACTTTGATTCATAAGGGTGGTTATAATTTTTCGTAATTATCATTACATTACTCATAAGCCCTGTAAAGGCTATCGGGTTGCGTGAATTTAGGAATGGTAAGATGGGGCTTCGATAAGCTAAAGTATGTAATCTGTACTGACAAAATTGGAGGATTTAGTTTCTAATAAATTCTTTAAAATAGCATTGTTGTAGGCATTGTCTTTAGAGGCTACAAAAGTTCTTATGGAAAAGGACCGTAAGGCATCGTGAACACTTAAGGTACCAACAGCCGAGTCTTTACGTCCGGTAAAAGGATAGACGTCTGGACCGCGCTGGCATGAACTATTTAGGTTTACCCTACAGACTAAATTAACCAAGGTATCGATCAATGGGGCTAGGGTTTTAACATCTTTGCCAAATAAACTTACCTGCTGCCCATAATTGGAGGCTGCCATGTCATCCAATGGTTCTTCAATATCTGAGAATGATATGACGGGAATAACTGGGCCAAATTGTTCCTCTTTATACACACGCATGTCTTTTGTCACTGGATACAAGACGGCCGGAAAAATATAGTTCTCTGTAGTTTCACCGCCTTTTTTATTTATAATCTTGGCGCCTTTTTGTACCGCATCATCAATGAGTCCTTGGATATAGGCAGGTTTATCGGGTTCTGGCAAGGGCGTTAATTTAGCACCATCTTCCCATGGGTTTCCAAATTTTAAGGCATCCACCTGTTCAGAAAAGCGCTTGTTGAATTCGTCAATTATAGCCTCATGTACATAAATCACTTTTAGTGCTGTGCAGCGCTGACCATTAAAAGAGGTGGCGCCCGCAATGCATTCGCTAATCGCTAAATCTAAATCGGCATCTTCTAAAACAATGGCAGGATTTTTTGCCTCTAAGCCCAACACCATACGTAAACGATTACTCTTAGGGTGTACATCTTGTAGAGCATTAGCCGACTTACTGTTACCAATTAGTGCCAAAACATCAACCCGACCGTCTTTCATAATAGGTGAGGCAACGGTACGACCACGACCATAGATGATATTAACAACCCCTTTTGGAAAGCTGTTTTGAAAAGCCTCTAACAAGGGTGATAACAGTAGTACGCCAAATTTCGCCGGTTTAAAAATAGCGGCATTGCCCATTATTAGGGCCGGAATTAACAGTGCAAAAGTTTCATTTAGCGGATAGTTATAAGGGCCTAAGCACAAGACAATACCCAGAGGGCCTCGTCTAATATGCGCGTTAACGCCACTGTGCTTTTCAAATTTAGCACTATTACGATCCATTTGTTTATAATCTTCAATAGTATCGTAGATGTATTCCACGGTTCTGTCAAATTCCTTTTCAGAATCGGGCAGATTCTTCCCAATTTCCCACATGAGCAGTTTCACCACCGCATCGCGCTTTGTCTTCATTTGCTCTACAAAGGTTTGCATACAGGCTATTCGCTCAACAACTTTCATGGTTGGCCATAGGCCTTGACCTTTGTTGAATGCTGTGACAGCTGATTCAAGTGCGCCTAACGCTTCTTTTTCGCCCAGTTTGGGAATGGTACCCAACAAGGTGGGTTGATAGTCTTCGGTTGAAGAAATACTGGAATAGACTTTTGAAGTTTCGCCATTCCATAACTTTAATTCACCATCAACTAAATAGGTGTTTTGGGTAATCGTTTCCTTGATTTGAAAGTGTTCTGGGATTTTCATAGAATTGTTTTGAGCTTAGGATTAATTAATAAGACATGCACAGCTTAGCCAAAAGCGTCACAGCTACTATTTTTTACTAAAAATACGAAATACGATACAGATGGTATGCATATCTGCTTCATATGGTTTTAGAATTTTGAATTTCCCTAAAGACTGAATATATCCATTTCAGTAAAACCGTTCCCATAAACCGATAATATATGGCTTGTCATGTATTAAGGTTAATTGAGTTGTTGCGGCCAGATAGGGTTAATGGCGAATTTTTACGAGGTATGACATGAATTTTTCGATTTGGTCATTGAAAAATTTAGTCAGGCTTAATCATTTTATCAATGAGAGCTATCATGTCTATTATTTTCGTTTTAATATCATCTAATCGCTCACCTTGAACAATTCCATAAATCAAATAATTGGCTAACATACTTTCAAATTCCATAGTGTAAAAAAATTCATTTGGCAACGACTGGAAATTTGAACTAGGTAACGGCTCTGCCAATAGCGATGCTGAATTCGGTTTAATAACATAGTTGAATGAATTTCTGTAGGGAAGGATTTTCATGTAAAGAGGTGTCTTAAAATTGTCATCTAGATAAATTAACCGGTTGTCTACCTCACTTAGTTCGTCCATATATCTGTTCCATGAGGAGATATGTTTTCTAAGTGATTTGTTTTGTATAATTTCCATCTTGCCTGTATTGAGTATTTCGTTCAAGGTTCCGAGTTCAGGATCGAATGTTGGTGTAAAGATGTGCGCCAGTAATAGCTTTGTAATGCTGTCATTAGGAACCTCTGTTTTACTGTGAATTAGTTCCATAGCAGTAGAGTCATAAAATCGATACAAATTATTCTGCATAATTTTATTGTCTAATTGTGCCATGGCAGAATGTAAATCTAGTCTTAGATTTATTAGCGTGTCTCGTTCAATATGTCTATCTAATCTATTTTGATTCCAATTGTTAATTTGTAAGGCAATTAAGATTCCAATGACCACAAGGATAATTTCGCCAATGGCGTATTTGAAGTATTTGCCTGTTTTTCCTGTTTCCATGAGCCGAAGTCTAATGTGTCGAAAAAATTTAATCATTTAATCTCAGAATTAATTAAAACTAAAATTTCTTCAAGGACTTGTGAAGCTTCTATTAATTTTGCTTTTAAGGAATTAACAAAAATAATTTTATTCTCAATCATGTTTTCAAACTCGGGATAATCAAGCAAGCTTCTGTTATCAATATCAAAACCAGATACAGGAAATTTGATATCAGGTCTTATAAGAGTTTCATCAGCATTGAGCCAGCTTCCTTTTTTAATTACAAAATCAATAAGCACATAGTCAAATTGAAGGGATGAATTCTCCTTTTTATAAATATTATCGAGTTTAGGTTTCCAAAGCGATAATTTATTTCGTAAGTTTTCATTTTTGATGATGCTGAGTTTGCCAGAATTTATTAAATCGTCCAAAAATCCATTTCGCGGGAAATATTGTTCTGTAGCACTAATAAAATTAACTAAACTGTCAAAATAAACTTCAGAGGTGGGTTTACTTTTTTTACCAGTGAATTCTAAAATTTTAAGATTTGCTTGAACCGTTCGTTTTGTTCGAAATATCAGAGAATCAATCTGAGATGTATTATATAGAAAATCTTCTTTAAGATTAATGAGTGCATTTTGCTCTTCAATATTAATCTTTCTTTCCTCATTCCAATTATTGATCTGTAAGGCAATAAGAATACCAATAACGACGAGGATGATTTCGCCAACGGCATATTTGAGGTATTTCCATGTTTTTCCTGTTTCCATGAGATTGAGTCTTATCTGACGAAATAGCTTAATCATTTTTAGGTTTCGTTATGGTTATAATGTCATTGATAATTTCTGATGCTTTTTGATACCGCATTACGCGTTGTCTCATGTAGACTAAACAATCGTCAATGGCATTTTCAAAAGTAATGTCAGAGAAAAACTTAAGGTGATCGTAGCTCAAAGTGGATTGTCCTTCTGTTATAAGAGTTCCAAAGGCATCCAAACTTCTTAATGAACCGTTTACTTTGTAATAGTTTAATAGATAGTTAAAACCAATAGTGGCATCAGCATCTTTATCTTCTATGTCTGTGGACACCAATGACCATTCATACAGTTTCGTTTTTAAATCTTCATTAGACAAACCGCTTAACTTTCCGGAGTTCTCGAGATTCCTAAGTGTGTATTCACTTCTTTTCCAATAGGGATTTGTGATGGTCTCAAATAAAACACTATCCAATTTTTGTGAAGACAGATTAAGCTTTGGTTCCGGATTTATATTAGTAAGCACAAATGTTAGTGCCTTTTCTGCATTACCTAAAACGGTTAAAGTAGAATCTAGTGTTTTTCGGTTTTGTTGAAATTCTGCATGAAGTGTGTTTAATATTTTAGTTTCATTGAAAAGTTCCTTGCGCTCTTCATTCCAATTATTGATCTGTAAGGCAATAAGAATACCAATAACCACGAGGATAATTTCACCAATGGCGTATTTGAAGTACCTCCCTGTTTGGAAGGCAGGTTTACCTGTTTTGTTTTTTATCATAAGGTTATATCGGATTGTTCGGAAGAATTTAATCATACGTTTACAAGTTTTGCTTTAAGTGTAGTTTTTGAAGCATTTCTTGAATATGTTGCATAACAATTTGACTTAATTCAAGATAGCGATTAATAGTATGTCGTTGATGATCGAGTAGATTAAAATACATAACAGCAAACTTATTAGGGTCAAGGTTGCCAGCAGTTTTTCGTATAATGGCACGATAGAGGTGGGTTTGGTCTGTAGGATATTGGGTGCTCAAATTGCTTAAAAGTTGAAGATAAAACGAGGAATTTAATTTTGAAACTTCCAATTCAGCGTTTTGAACCCGATTAAGTTCCATTAGGCTATTGTTAAAAGCATTTGAAAAAAGATCAATATTACCGCTGGAGGTGAGGATGTTAAAGGTGTTGGTATTGTAGGTGTTGATGACACGAATCCCTAAAAAAACAGATTCTTTAAGATACTTAATATAGATGTCCTGTTCACTTAGTTCTTCTTTTTGAATTAAAGAGAGATAGGCGTTCATAGCCTTCAGAGAAGCATGATTTTCATCTATTCGGTTTTGAAGTTGAATCGAATCCTTCGTTAAATCGTTGATTAAATTTTCAATGTAATTTGATTTTAGTTGTTTCTTTTTCTCATTATCATTCCAATTATTTATTTGTAGTGCAATAAGAATCCCTATGACTACCAGAATAATCTCACCGATGGCGTATTTGAGGTAGCGGAAAGGTTTTTCTTGTTTTATCATATTATAACGGAAATGGCGAAAAAATTTAATCACTACTTTGATTTTTAATGGTCTCTAAATGTCTGTCGCGACCAGTCATTTGCCAATGTCCTAAGGATATAGGAATGTTACCTATGCTGTTTAACGCATCAAAAAAGTCTTTGACTTTAAAATCTTGTCCTACTGATTCTTGCTGTTGTGCATAGTCGGCTAGGGCACTTTCTAAAAGATACTTTCCGGTAATGTAGCTTGTGCCATAGCCTGGTTGTCTCAAATAGAGATGTTGCTCAAAAATAAGAAGTTCTTTTTCCGTTTTCATCCAGCCTCTTGGTGTGTATTCGCTATGAATACCGCCAGCTTCCTCCATAGTCATGATATTCGCATGGGCATATAAAGAGCCTAAGCCTCTTGCAGCGCGTTGTGCAATCATTATGTATACAATCTCTTTGGTTCTTGGACTGTCATCATACAAACCTGCCTGCATAAATAGCTCTTCAACGGCTGTGGCTGTACCTTCATTTCTAGAATCGAAAATATTATAGAGTAGGGGGCCTTTTCTAATTTCACTTGGGTGGGGTTCATTCTCCATTCGTGCAAGTTCGAACCAATGGTAAAAATGGGAATATAAGGGTCTAGGATCATAATGCTCGCCAATGACAAAAAAATTACGCTCTGCTTTTGGTACATATTCACCCAAATGCTCTCTTAATGCAGGCTCAAAATAAGGTTTTACGGTTACGATATCCTGTTTGTCTAAAAAGTTAATTAAGCTAGCGGCAGCTTCATTTGCCATCTTATCATAAGCTTCTGGTGAATTCGCATCTTCCAATTTTGGGAGGTTTCTGTTACGGTGTTCTTCGAGTTTTAAAGCCGTCCATGCACGTGCTAATTCGCGCTTTAAGATGGTGACCTCGTTTTCCCAAGTTAAGGGTACCAGATGTACATTTTGTAGATACCAGGTGTAATGGTCTTTTCCGATACCTGAAGGACCTGTTTTAGTTTTTGATTCTGATTCTAACCAGTTCACAAAAGCAGTCGTTGCTGTAATAGCCGTATCAATAACTGCTAGGATTTCTGAGTCGTTCTGAAGTTCGGGTTTAGATTTTAAATCGTTTAGTACCCCACGTTGCTCTTTAATATCCCGAATACCAGTAATCCATAAGTCTTTAGCATTACCGGTTAAGTTTTGTTTGGCTTGTTTGTATAGAGGTGGTATGACTTGTAACTCATGTAGAAATCGTTCGCGTTCATCTGAGGATAGGGGAAAGGTATAGGTCCATAACTCGGTGGTAGCATGGTTTGTTGGTCCTTCATGGGCCGGTACATCGCTCTTATAGGTCCAAATATTTTTGTAAAATGCCGGATCACGTTCCCAAGGTTTTAAAATATGATAGTTAAAGTCGTAACCATTCATTTCTGCCCAAACAATCATCCAATCCACTTTTTTATCTACCGCCCAACTTGTGGTATCTATAGCTTTTAATTGCTGTTGTAAGTCTTTAAATTGAGGCCAGCGCTTTTCAAAAGTTGCTTTGGTGTAATCTGGTGCCTTGTCTCTAAGAGGTGGTGTTTCAAAGTTTCGCCACTGTTTAAAGAGTTTAACTAAGTCGTCATAGCTATTAGATTGATAGGCCTGAGAGGCTATTGGTTGATTGGGGTCGACCTTTTCCGAATTGTCACAGCTCAAGGCTAATAAACAAAAGCAAAGTCTAATTAATATATGTTTCATTGGTTGGTTTTTAATAGTTTTAATTTTTCAAATAATCGTTTTTAATAGGGTTTATCTAACACATATTAATCTGTAAAGCAATTAGAACCCCAATAACCACATAGAGAATTTTAACAATGGCGTATTTAAGGTATTTACTTGTAAGGCCAATAAAATACCCACCATCACTGGTATTATTTCACCTATCGCATATTTAAGGTATCGTCCCATTTGGTTTTGCTTAATTAATGAACGACGCGTATTACGCAAAAATTCAATCATGGTTGAGTAGTTCTTTCTTTAATAATGCGTTTAGAGCTTTTGTATCGTGGATGAGGGTGTTTAACATAGTTATAGCATCCTTTTTAATCCAATAATGCGTAGCGATTATATTGATATAGTCCAATCTATTGTCACGTAATTCTTGGGCTAATTTATTATAAGGGGTTGTTGGAAATAGAAAACTCGAAGCAGGTTCAAAACGCATAATGCTATGCTCATAAGTGAAGGCCCCATCTACAGGAAGGGCCCATTCAGTGCTCACCCGTATTCGTTCTTTGACTTCCTCTTGTTTTGCATATAGTTTTACGAGGCTGTCTCGCAGATTGCTGTTTCTAATAACCTTAAGGTTGCCCGTACTCGACAAATCATCAAAGGTTGAGGTAGAGGAGGAAAAATTGGGATAGATACTACCCGTTTGAAAATAGGTGTTAGCGCGTTCGACTAAAAGAGAATCACTAGAATCACTTTTTTTTAAAGCTTCACTAAACCTTATAATAGTTTCTATGCCTAGTTTTATGCGGTTAATCTCTGCATTAAACGTCGTAATATTCTCGTTGGTTTCAACCAGAAGACGATTGAGATAGAGACCCTCCTCAATGACAGCTTTTCTTTCCTCATTCCAATTATTTATCTGTAAGGCTATTAAAATACCAATGACCACAAGGAGAATTTCACCAATGGCATAGAAGCCGTATTTCGAAATTTTATTCTCGTAGAGCAGTTGCTGCCGAATCCGGCGAAAAATTTTAATCATTTACTTCCTTTAGGTTGAAAGTAAATTAGGTCAATGGTTGTAGTTGAGGTTGCTAACCCTAAAGATATTAAAATGCTATCAGTTGTTCGTTCATCTGATTTTAATTTCTTGGGATTTGAAATATATTTTATTGATTTAGGTAGTTTTCTATACGTTTTGATAAGACTAGGTTCGATGCTTTATAGGTGCTTAAATTGTCAAAAACCAAAGCACTTTGGTGCAGCAGACCTACTAAAAAGTTGAGGACTTCAGGTTCCTTAACAAATGTTTTAAAATCGGTTTCAAAGGTGTTTTTCAATTCCAATCGATAATTAGGAATACTTTGGTAATTTGTGCTTGTTCTAAGTTTATCTAGTGGAACGAATGTGCTCGATTGGTTAAAGTTAAAGCTTCCTGCTTTTTGTTGATAAACCTCCAAAGACCATTCAAGGAATTGGCGTGAATAATAACTAATAATAGCTTCGGGAATGCTGTTGTCTTTGATTTTTTGAAGTAGGCCACTTCCATACAGGGTTTGATAATTCGTATTGAATTTAGAAAATTTACGATATTCGAAAGCGTTTAGAAAATATTGACCTAATTCTTCATTGCTGTAGTTTGCTTTACCTTGTTGGAAAAGGATAATATGTTGAACGCCCTCCATTATAGTGCTGTAATAGGCAATTAAATAATCGATACGTTCTGCTTCCAACTTTAAATCGGCTTGAATACCGATTAACAGTTCTTCTGTTACTATTTTTTCTTGAGCGTCTTCCTTTTGAATATTTAATTGAAGCGCGATAAGAATACCAATAACCACAAGTACAATTTCGCCGATGGCATATTTAAGATATTTAGCAGTCTTATTTCGATTCATAAGGTCGTATCTAATCTTTCTAAAGAACTTAATCATATGGCCTGACGTTTATTCAGTTCTTGGTCAATCAAATCGATAAGGGCTACAACATCTGATTTAAGTCCCTTGTAATGAAAATTAATGTAAAGGTCAGTCCAGTTTCTATTGGTTTTCAGGTAGTACATAAATTCTTCATCCTTTTTAAGTAATTCAAAATCAATAGGTCTCAGAGACCCAACAAAATCACCTGAAATGATATCATAATCGACACCTCCTTCGAATCTAAGCGGAAAAATTTCTTGAATCCCTAAAAAGTAGTTTTTAGCATAGTCATCTTCAGCAATACCAAAAAACCTGTAACGCGAGTCATAAACATCTATAATTTTCTTTCGTAGTTTCTGATTTGAAATGATATTAACACCTTTGGCTTTTAAGGATTCAAAAGCACTAGAAGAATACACAAAACGAGTCACAAAAAATGCCTTAGCAAAGAGTTCAGATAGCGCATCTTCATGTATTTGGTTTGAGGATGTCATGAGTTCTAAAATTGAATCGCAGGCTAAAAGACTTGCTTGGTGTTTTGCAATATTATAGTTTATATCGGCCAAGTCAGTAGTCAAGGATGTTTTAAAAGAACGCAGCATTTCAAGCTCAAAGGCTCTTTCTTTTCTAGTTTCATTCCAATTATTAATCTGAAGCGCAATGAGAATACCTATGACCACGAGAATAATTTCGCCAATGGCGTATTTGAAGTACCTCCCTGTTTGGGAGGCAGGTTTGGATGTTTGATTTTTCATAAGCAAGTTTTTACGAATATGTCTGAAGAACTTAATCATTTATTGGATTTTTTCAATTTCAGCTTTCAATAATTTTATAATGCTATCATTAACTATATTAAAAGCAAGATTTTTTCTTTTCATATTATTTAGGAGAAACATTTTATTGTCTACCATGCTTTCAAATTTTCTACTTTTTAAAATAACTCTGTTATCAAATTGAGATAATTTACTTTTTCCAATCCTTTCTTTTATTGGGGCAAACCTGTAATCTATCTGCCTCAAAGAAATATTGTCATACAGAAATGGTACGAAATTGTTTGATCCATCTAAATTCTCTACATCCTCGGTTCTTTTGATATCTGAATATAAACTTGGTATTTGATATAAATAATCACGAAGGCTGTCGGATAATATTAATGATAATTGACCAGAGTTTAAGGCCTCGTTAAGAGTTGATCCTTTGTAAATTAAATCTGGTGAAGTTAGTATAGAGTAAATTAGTGTATCAATTGTTTTTTCACCAGTATGAGCAGGCTTAGTCCCAATAAATCCCAAAAGTGTTTCACAATCCTTCATTAAGGATTCTATGGATTCTAAATTTTCTTCAACTGCTTTTTTATTTTTTTGGCTTTCAAAAAGTAGCCTTCCCATCAGATTTTTATTCGCCTTGATATCATTTCTGTCATTATTCCAATTATTGACTTGTAAGGCGATAAGAATTCCAATAACAACAAGAATAATTTCGCCTACGGCATATTTAAAGTATCGTCCTGTTTGATTTTTCATAATAAGGTTTTGACGGTTGCGACGGAAGAATTTAATCATTATTGGTTAGATAATTTTCAATGGATGATTTGAGTTTTTCTGAACTATCTGAAAGCAGTTTTAATTGATACATGATGCCCTGAATGTTTTGAGCCTTTTGTCTTAAGGTGTTAATTATAAAAATATTATTCTTATAATCTTCCAGAGACTTTTCTTCAATATTATAGTCTGAATACTCTACAAGTTTTTCTTCTTGAAAATCAAAATCCAAATCAGGAAGCTTTATTCCAATTTCTTGGATATATTTTGAAACGTATGCAAATGGTTTATAATCAAAACTTAAAATATATGGAGCTGTAATGTTTCTCGTGTAATCACTAAGTGCAGAATACCAACCCTCGTAATCAATAGTATAATATTTTACGATTTCATCATTTAAGGATTTATTTCTAATTAATCCCAATTGGCTGGAAGCTTTAATGTTCTCAAAAGTTGTGGTATTCAATGCCAGACCACCAACAGCTAAAATTGAATTATAATGTTTAAAAAATGTTTCCTTATTTGCTTTTTTTCTGTTCGCTAAAATATCCAGACATTCTATATAATTATTGAAATCTATTTTTTTTGATTTTAATTCAATCTCTATGAAACCTATATCAGAATTTAGATCAGTTAAAAAACTATTTAAGATAATTCTTTCCTTAATTTGATTCTTTCTGTTTTCATTCCAACTGTTAATCTGAAGTGCAATGAGAATTCCAATAACCACAAGTATAATTTCACCTATGGCGTATTTGAAGTACCTCCCTGTTTGGGAGGCAGGTTTGGATGTTTGATTTTTCATAATAAGGTTTTGACGGATGTGACGGAAGAATTTAATCATATAAAAAGCTTAAAAGCAAAATGGTTCAATTTTCTGAATTAAATCTTCGGCTCTTTTCTTCATTTCGTTTATTAATTGTTTTTCGCGCTCACAAACTATTATTGTTAAATTCATTTCATCTTGTAGTGCAATGAAAATAGGATGATGGGGATCTCTATGCCAATTGACACTTTTTAATAGCGTTTGTAACTCTTTACTATAGCTATCTCTATAGAAAGGTACTTCTTGAATTCCAAAGTCCGTATAATTAATTAGTCTGGATGAATCCGTTAAAAGGTTTTGATTGACTTCAATAATTTGTATGGCATTGTCTAACTCAGAATAATAATTTAAAATGGCATTTTTTAAGTCCTGATTTTTTAGATTTTCTAATTTTCCAGAAGATGTAATATCAATGATGGCCGATTTAGAGGGGATAAAACGGTAGGACCGCACAGCAGCTAAGTAATCATCTAGTAAAACGGATTTATCCTCTTGAATTTTTAATAGGTTGATTAAAAATCGATTTGTACTTATTTGTCGCTCATTTAGCGTTGCTAAAGAACGCTCAATATTTAAGAGGTCATTGCTGAGGTCTTCATTTATTTTGCAATAATAGAAAATCTCTTGTTGTTTGAGTTTTCTGGTTTCATTCCAATTGCTTATCTGTAAGGCAATTAAAATTCCTATAACTACGAGGACAATTTCTCCGATGGCGTATTTGAAGTACCTCCCTGTTTGGAAGGCAGGTTTACCTGTTTTGTTTTTCATAATCAGTGATTGACGGATGTGACGGAAGAATTTAATCATTTAAATCGGTATTTATTGAATCTATAATACTCCGCGCTTTACCTTTAAAATTTCTGAGTTCGTTGGTATAGATGTTAAAGAACAAGTAATAGGCAGCCATTCTGTTTTTAGCATCGTCATCATAAAGATAGTATTCTATAAAGTTCTCATCATGCCGACCCATTACATAACTCCAAGTAAAACCTTTCCTCTTAAAATGAAGGTTATTGTCTAAAAACTCTTGGGCCAGCTCTATTTGGGCTATCTCTATTTCGTAAAGATGTGTATTATAAAAATCAGCTATTTTGTTAGCCAATGATTGATTTGAATTACTGATACTAGGTAAATTTTTAAGCAGCTCATAACCTCGCGTGCTGATTCTAATATCATCCCAACCACGAAATCCCAATTGAAGGCTCGGATTTTTTATAACCTCTTCTTTGATAAGCTCGTCTCTTAAAAAGGATAAAAAAAGTGGTTTTCTAACGGAATCATAGTAATTCAAAAACAGTTCCGTCTTCGCAATATCTGCTTCTAAATCTGATTTTATGGTAGAATAAATCCCATCGGTAAGTTGTTTTAGTTTTCTATTTTCATTCCAATTATTGATTTGAAGTGCAATGAGAATACCAATCACCACCAGAATAATTTCACCTATGGCGTATTTGAAGTACCTCCCTGTTTGGGAGGCAGGTTTGGATGTTTGATTTTTCATAATAAGGTTTTGACGGATGTAACGGAAGAATTTAATCATTTTAGATCCATTTCAATATTGTTTAAAATCCTATCCGCGGTTTCAATTAATTTAACTCTGTCATTATACATTATAAGCAATGTGCCTCGTCTGGAAATGAGGTTGTTAATAAACATACGATTATTAAATAAGCCGAAATGATCTGTTTTTAAATTGGGATTTGTAATTATTTGATAACGATAATCTCTAAAATTAAAATATGAAAAGGTATCTGCGTAAGAGATATACTGCTCCCAAATAGTGGATTCTTTTTCAATTCTAATTTTCTGTATAGTTCTTGTTTCTTCGAGATGTTCTTCTACGAGCCAGGGCCAGATGAGTAGGTCTTTTTTGAGCGCTTCATTTTCTATAATATCAATTTTACCTGTGTTGAATAATAGATCCAACAATTGAAAGCTATCGTTGAAAGAATAAGAATTACCCATAAATGATAATAAACTATCCAGAGTTTCTGCTTTATAAATCAATTTGGGCTTGTTGCATTGAAGTAGCATCTGGTCAATTGCATTTAATTCCTTGATGGTAAACTCATTAAACTCAAACAGTTCATTTTTTCTCATTTTAAAATCGATAGCGAGATTTTGGAGAATTTTCCTTTCTTCTTTTTTGAGTTGCTGTTCTTCTTTCCAGGTGTTGATTTGTAAAGCGATCATAATCCCAATCACCACCAAAATAATTTCACCTATGGCGTATTTGAAGTACCTCCCTGTTTGGGAGGCAGGTTTGGATGTTTGATTTTTCATAATAAGGTTTTGACGGATGTGACGGAAGAATTTAATCATTTTTTGTCATTGTTCAGTCTAAGCTCTATTAGTCGCTTGGTAGTCATCATACCTTCTTTAGTTAAATCATACCTTCTAATTTTATAATCTCTATACTTTTTAGCTTGCTTCAATAGCATAAGAAATTCAGTATCGTTCTTTACTTTTTCAAAGTCTAAAGGAATATAGCCTTCTGGTACTGCGACTTTATTTCCATTCTTGGTATTGTATCTTGGTAATTGAATGGTATCATTATCTATAATTTCAAAGAAGGATATAGAAGTGTCGTAGTTAGGAATAAAGTTCTTTATATAATAGTCGCTTAGTAATAGTTCAATATCAGGATAAAACGCATGGTCTTTGCTTATTCTTGGGAAATAGCTCTCATATAATAACTGTAATTCATCTTTGAGTATACTATCCTTAATAAGTTCAAGCCCTTCCATTTTTATTTTGTCGTAGGCCGCTGATTTCGGATAAATATACTCATCATCTTTTAGCCATAGGAATTCATAAACCAAATCTTCTGTAAAAGGGGCGTTGTTTTGTATTGCCTTTAAAATTCTATCGTGACTTCTTTGTCCGAGTTTTAAAAAAGTTAAATCTGTTGAGACGTCGTACTCTAGGGATTCAATTTCGCTCTTAATTTGCTTTAGAAGCTCCAATTCTAAGGCCTGTTTTTTTCTTTGTTCATTCCAATTATTAATCTGAAGGGCAATTAAAATCCCAATAACCACCAGAATGATTTCACCTAGGGCGTATTTGAAATATTTACCTGTTTGATTTTTCATAAGCAAGTTTTTACGAATATGTCTAAAGAACTTAATCATACATCTGGTTTCTATTTTTTCCGTTAGCGTCTATCTTCAAAATCCCCAGTTTCGTGAGGACTCCACTAGAGCTTTGATTTTGCAAAAGCAAAATTGTGTTTCGATAATGACGGATAGGACGGGAAAATTTTAGCATTGAAGCAAATTATTCTAAAACTGAAAATATATAAATTGTTCACCGCTACCTTGGGATATTACAATGAGAAAGAACATCAGAGCCCATGCTATTCCCAACACCCATGAGGGTGTGTTTTTAGCTAGAGCCTTAAGGGAACTATTTCGCATCAACCAGTGGCATAGAAACATTATGGCAATGAGGCTAGTGACTTTCAGTATTTCAAATGTACCTAGTATTTTGGTGCCATCTGCTTGCATATAGAACATGGATGTAATCATATTCCATGCTTTTTCAAATGACCGGGCTCTAAAAAACACCCAGGTAATGTTTACACAAGAAAAGGTGAGGAGTGCTAAAAAAATACCGTTATAAGCATTAACCTTAAAAGGGATGTAACGTTTTTGGATACGCTCTAGAATGAGGTAAGACCCATGAAGCCCTCCCCAAACCATAAATGTCCATGCAGCACCGTGCCATAAGCCTCCTAATAACATAGTGATCATTAAGGCCGCATACATTTTGGTAATGCCATGTCTATTACCACCTAAGGGTATGTACAGATAATCTCTTAGCCATGTTGATAAGGTAATATGCCAACGGCGCCATAGGTCTGAAAAGCCAATAGAGGCATAAGGATACCTGAAATTATCAGGGAGAATGATACCTAACATTAAGGCTATACCAATAGCGCAGGTGGAATAGCCTGCAAAATCGAAAAATATTTGTCCAGAAAAGGCAATAGTTCCTACCCAGGCATCTACGCCATGCAGTAATTCATTTGAGCTAAATACGGTATCTGATGTTTCAGATAAAAGCGTATCGGCCAAAACCACCTTTTGAAATAAACCTATGGTAAGTAAAAACAATCCCCATATAAACTGCTCTACTGTCGCCTTTTTTTCTTCATAGAATTGAGTGATTAAATCTGTGGCCCGTACTATAGGACCCGCAACTAACTGAGGGAAAAAAGTAACATAGAGTGCAAAATCCAAAAACGTTCGGGCAGGTTTCATTTTACCTTTATACATATCTATGGTATATGACATGGTCTGAAAAGTGTAAAATGAGATGCCCATTGGTAAAATAATATCCATGGGTTGTGCCTGAAAGTCAATACCAATACTATTGAGAAGGGCTACAAAATTTTCGAGCAGGAAATTACCGTATTTAAAAAAACCTAGAAACCCCAAGTTAACAATGAGGCTTAAAGTCAACCAGAATTTTCGCTTGCTCTTATGGGTTTCTTTGGCTAATTTATTTCCTGCCGTATAGTCTACGATTGTAGAAATCCAAAGTAATAAGACCAAAGGAGGATTCCATAAACCGTAAAACACATAACTAGCCAATAGCAGCATACGTTTTTTATTGGTCCAGTTAAATAGTTTTGAATAATATAGCCCGAGTACAAGTATTAAAAATACTACAAAGCTTAGTGAGTTAAAGAGCATATCTAGTTGATTTTTTTAGTTAGGTGTTTATCTTGTATGAGTTTATTTACAAAATCCTGAGTATAGGTTTTGGCATCCTGTGCATTCATATGAGACCATTCTGGTAAAGTGTGTTTCGACATAAACTCGTAATCTTCAAAATGATAGTTTGGGCAATCTACAATGTCAACAAATTTGTCCCATACCTTTTCTCTTGGCATCGCCCTGCTGGAGTGCACATACCATTCAGCCTCAACTTTGTGCCGTACAAGAACTAACCGTCCACCACGTGCTTTAAATTTCTTTATGAGTTGATGTAAATGATCAATACTTTCAAATGCTATTTTTTCTGTGTCCTCAGAATAATCGGGGAGGTTGGGGAGAAAACTATTCCACACATCGGTTATTTCTTTTTGGTAAAAGGGGTTCTCCGTTAACCTAGGGAACATTATGAGATTTCTATCTTCGTCATTGTAACCAATATTGACCAATTTAAATTCATTGTCTTCAACGCGATTTTCGGTGAAGGAGATGGTATTGATAAGGGATTTTAAATCTAAGTTGTTATATGATTTAAGTTCCGACGAGGATAACATCACTAGATGTCTTTGAAGTGGTTTAGACAATGCAAAACCAAGTTTTTGCGCATATGTTCTGTTATAGTAATGCGCAACCCATTGTCGTGCCGTCACACTTCTTGGATGATTCGGAGACCTGAAAACCATAAGGGGTACAATACCCATAACTATGGTGCCATTAAAATCGGTATTATTTACAATATCTTCAAGAAAAGGGCCTGGAGGTTTTCCGTTGGCGCTTAAGTGAATGGGTTTAACACCTTGTATTTCCTCCCATATGTGTGTATTGAAATTATAACCTGTTCTGGAAGCCCCGATTAAAATCACATCATCAGATGTTAAATGGTCAACTTTAGCTCTTTGCTCTGACCATAAGTTTCTATCATCTTCTAAATACGCCGTATAGTATTCTGGTTTTGTACGCCAATAGCACTCCCAAAGTATAAGACTAAGACTACTAATTATGATGGCTAGTATCAGCGATTTTCTTAAGTCCATGGCTAAGGGATTAAGGCGTTATCTTTTTCCATTATCTGTATCAGCTCTCTTGTAAAGAAACGTGCGTCTTCTGTGGCAAGATGCGACCATTCTGGTAAAAACAAATTTTGGAACTGTGGATAGTCAGCGTAATGGTATCCTTTTACCCCAGTTTTTTCTACCAATTCATCCCAAAAGCTGTCCCTGGGAAACCCTTTGGTTTCAACTTCTAGAAATAGACCAGAGGAAGGACATCGCAATAAAATCAAATTTCCACCTCTAGCCTTGAATTTTTCGGCCAATTCCAGAAAGGCAGCTGTTGTTGATTCCTTATCTGGAGGAGGTCGATCACCATTGGTTAAGATTGAGGTCCAAACCTTTTTAATCGTATTGGCATATGTTGTATCGTTGGTCACATATTCAGGCATTTTCATGTGCCTATTCAAATCAATTTCCTCGAAATTATAAAATGGAGGTCCTTGTTTTGGCCCGCGATTACCTATGTGAATATGACTTAATAAGGTTTTTAAGTCTACATCAGAATCCCAACTTTCATCACCGTCCCTAATAAAGGCCAAGTTGGTTTGAAGTGGCACGGACAGTTTATGATTAATTATTTGGGTATAGGTTCTATTGTGATAATGATCAACTAGCGTTTGAGACCGCTTTATAGGGGATGCTTCAGGAAAGGTCGTTGAAAAAAACAATGGTGGCGTAATCCCAACGACAAGCGTGCCCGAAAAGTCCGTATTATTCACAAGATCTCTAAAGACGGGTATCGGCGAAGCCCCTTGGGTGGCAAGCATAATCGGCTTAGTCTGTGTTAAGTCTTGCCAAACGTCTAATTGAATGTCATACAAAATGCGCGAAGACCCTATAAAAACCACCATATTGCTATGGTCTTTATCGAGTTGCGTACGCTGATTGGCCCAGAGATTTTTATTGTCATCTAAATTAGGCATTAACCCTTGGGAACGCCAATATGATTCCCAACTAACCAAACCAAATAGGCTAAGAATGATACCGATAAATAAGGATTGTTTTAGTTTCATATTAAATAAATATTATAAATAGCTTAGCCACCAATAATGGCGGTGTGTTTTCTTATAGTTCCAGAACCAAACGCAAACGGGATAAAGCGTCAGCACCACAAATAACCAGACCAGGTAAACCACTCCTAAGGAAAAGCCATAACCTTGCAGTCTCGTTTCAAAAGTTATAAATATTTCAACAAACATCAAGTTTGGATCATAGCCCGTTAGATATACGGCAAAAAGCGCGAGCAAATGGATATAGTAAATGTGTATGATGTAAAAAAACATCGGCACTTTTCCGAACAATACCATCATGTTGTAAACAGTACCTTTAAAATGTTCTGCCCAGGCCAATACTATTAAAGATGGTCCAAGTGTTATCAGCAAATACAGCAGTGATGGTGGGTATTTCGTAATATTGAAGAAAGAGATTACGGTTTTAGTGAATTCGTCGTAATGTAACCACGGCGTCATATTGCCGTATACATTGAATATTCGGATGACAAAAAACAAAACAACTGCGCTAAGCCCTAGCTTAATTAATAAACGTCGTCTAGCAGAAGGGTCATAGCTAGAGTTGTATAGGCTACCAAGATGATAACCTAGAGGCATAACAAAAATCCAGGGTATTAAGGGGTAGGCACTTATAATTCTAACATTTTCTGTCAATTTAATTGGGCCTCGCACGTGAAGTAGTGTCCACAAATCGCTGAATTGCCCTCCCGTAAAACCGTCTAAGCTATTATGGCCAAAAATGACAATGAGACACACAGGAATCATTATTTTTTTTGGGATGTGCGCAAAAACAGCTAAAAAGATCATTGAAATACCAAGTAACCAAATCACTTGAAAAATGATACTATTAAAATTGAATAGGAATCGCCATCCAAAAGCAATAATAACTATTTCTGCAAAAACAAGCCATAAACCTCTTTTTATCAGCCATTTGCTAAGTTCTGAATTTCCAATCCGTTGATGAACAAAAAAGGCGGAAGTACCAGCCAATAAGACAAAAACCGGAGCACAGAAATGCGTGATAAAACGCGTAAAAAATAACCATCCATTGGTTTGGTCAATATCTGTAGGGCTAAAATAAAAAATATCTCTATGAAAATAATCACGCACATGGTCTAAAGCCATAATGACAATGACCAAACCTTTTAAAAAATCGAGGGATTGAACGCGCGATTTATCTTGAGCCATTCTTATTATCTTTTAAAGGGTTGCTTCTTACCATAGGTCAATGAACGCCATACCCATTCAAATGGGCCGAACTGAAAATACTTTAACCATATTGGACTGGTGATGAGTTGGAAAATCCATATACTGAAAACCACATAGTATAATTCATAACGCTCTAATTGACCGTAGAGTCCAAAACCTATGAAAACAATAGAAGTGATGATACTATGCATTAAATAATTAGAGAGTGCCATTCTACCAACAGCAGCCAATCCCGATTGAAGGAAGCCGATAATTCCGGACTTGATAAACAACATAAAAAGACCAATATGGCCTAAGGTTACAAATAAACGACCTACACTGTAAGTCTGTGAGGCTTCATAAATTTTTAATGCATCGAAATTACTATCGGTAATCAATCTAACCTCATAGTAATTAATACTTAAGCCAACGATATAGCCGATAAGCAATAATACTGCGTAAAATTTTACGGTTCG
Organism: Winogradskyella aurantia; assembly: GCF_002266855.1. Classification (GTDB taxonomy): domain Bacteria; phylum Bacteroidota; class Bacteroidia; order Flavobacteriales; family Flavobacteriaceae; genus Winogradskyella; species Winogradskyella aurantia. Next base: position 178,659 of record NZ_NGJN01000005.1, read on the forward strand.
TTCACCATGCAGGATACGCAACTTAAAAAATGCCATACCTAAAAACATAAAACTTAAGATATCCCATGCGCCATAACGATATTGGAACCAGGTCTGCATCCATTGAATCTCACTAGCTTTATGTTGCATTACTTCGAAATAATTTCCATGCATACCATCTATTTGCTCCTGTATCTCTTCTGATGTTTTTTTGTGTTTCGCTTCGTCCCATTTAGCCACAGCTTGTTCAGCGTTTTTATCGAGGGTGGCGCCGCTTTCTTTTAAGGCCGTAGCTTGTTCCGCTTCTTTTTTAAGGTCTTTGTTTTTGTGATAATCGCTAACATCCCAGACCATTCCTAAGCCTATTAAAACCGCGGCAATAATCAATAGATTTTTAACCGGTAGGTTTCTAAATGGAAACAAAAAGAATCCAAATAGGGCATAGGCATATAGTATGTCTCCATTCCACAGGAATACCCAAGAGTTTAAAAGTCCAAACAATAATAACCACACTATTCTGCGGTAGTAAACATCTGCTGTAGAAATACCAGCACCTTTATCGATGAGACGTGTGGTAAGTAATATGACGCCCGCACCAAAAAGAATAGTGAACAGACCGCGCATGGTGCCTTCAAAAAACATTTCGTTGGCAAACCATACCCCATAGTTTGGGCCTTCGGTATGTCCAAGTACACTTGGGTCTGAATACGAAAAGGGTAATCCCATACCGTTTATATTCATTAGTAAAATACCAAACAGGGCGATACCTCTAATTACGTCTAGGGCATTAATGCGCGATTGATTTTGTGTAGGTTTAAATTCATTGGTGGTTAGTGGTTCCATGGATTATTGACTTAGTTTAGTTGAAATGCGTCTTTTCTTTGAAAAGAAACTTGTTTGGTTAGGTATAGGTGATGGTGTTAATACTTCTGGTGTTATACTGTATTACCCGTAGGTGTCATTTTGAATAGTATCTTCCAAAGCACTAAACTTTATTTGGTTGCTAATTGAAGCATTCCTTGTTTTTTTGAATTGTACATAGTGTTGAGATCCTACGCTTTTTCCATTTGATAATTTTTGGAAAAGTATAGTTTGGGGGTAATTAGCCTGGCCAATTCGCAAGGGCTTGCTGTTGGAAGAAGTGTTTATTGTTATAAGTCTTAGTGTCTTATTATAGGATTCCCATGGGTCTAAGGAAAGATGAAATGGCAAACATGAGGCATGTAGCAATCTATCAGAAGTAACTAAATCCTTATCGAAGAAGGCCTGTTTGAAGGTCAAGAATATTTTGTTGTGCTTTAGGGTAGTGGTTAAGAATTGGCAATAACAATGCAAATTCCAAGTCAGAATTGGCAATAGCCCAAAAACTATCACAATTCCTGAGGATTGTTTTAAGCGCATTTTGGTTGGTTCAGTTAGTCGGCAGGTAAGCTAAAGGATAAATCTGGAAGATTTAAATATACAATAAATTTCAATTGCTAATACAACAGGTAAGAGGACTTCTTAATTTAATTATAAAGCACCTTACTACAGTAACTCATATCCATTTTCATAAGCTCTAAATTTTTAGCAAGTCTACCTGGCTTATCCAATGTCTGAACAAAAACGTTGTTGTTGCTATCATTAGCGACGTATTCTGTACCGAGAATGGTCATAAATTTATAAGGAGGGAGATCAAAACAGTGACTTCCTAGTTTGATACCCTTTTTGCATTTAGATTTTCTAAACAAATGTCAGAATGTGGGTGTTTTTAATATTAATAAAGAATATTGTCCAATATGCTGTCTAATCTGCCCTCATTGATACTTAGGCGACCGTCTGACATAAAAATCTTATGGATTTCTGTTCTAAATTCACTGAGTTCCATCATTGTAAATTGATGGTCATGTATGGCCCTTTCAATTTTGTCTAAGCGTTGTTCCTCGCTATCACCGTTAAATTCCTTGTAAATTTTTTTAAATGTATCGCCGTTAGCCTTTGACTTAATTAGCTCAAGTTCTATAGGAGTTTCCTCCATATCAGCATTGGCACAGAGTAATAAAATGTAAAGTTGTAATTCGGTTTTATCCCATTGGTTAGGTCGAGATGTCATAATTTTTAGTTTTTTGGTTTTAGTTACTCATTTGACATTGAAAGTTAAGTCGATTGAAATGGGATACACTAAAGATAGTTAACATAACGTATAAAATACCTGTTGTAAAGAGTATTTAGTTATTTATATGAGTTTTGGGTCTTCTTTTTATTGATTTAAGGATTGGAGGTGATTGTAAATGGGTTTAGACGCTATTTAAATCGTGGGACGAAATAACAAAAGATTTGAAAAAGTCAGTTAATACAGGATAATTATTAGTTAAAGTCTACGATTTTAAATTACAGACTTTTCTTTTCGGGAATTTGTCCTGTTTCATTAATAATAGCTTCGAAAATACGATCTATTTTATTGAGCTCCAAAATATAACCTGAGAGTCTGTAAAGCATATCATCCATAAGATTTTCATATTCAATATCACTAAATATTTTAGTCTTATCAATAGGTAGGCGCGATTTTGATTTCCAGCCTAATCTACCGTAACTATCTACATCTTTTAAGGCATAGTTTTTTGTGAGGTAGGGTACAAGGTCCTCTTCAATTTTATTATCAAGACCTGAAAATTGATCTTCGGCACCTTTTACGGCCCTAGACCATTGGTAGAGTAAATTTTTTAAATGCTCCTTACGTATGAGATTTAAACGGCCAGACTGCAACAAGTCAGATAATGCATTTTCTGAGGGCGTAAAGCGCGCATATTCGAAGCCCATAAATAAAATACTATCTGTGTTTATAGAGGCAATTTCAGTTGGGTCTTCACCTATTAAGCCCATAATGTACCTACCGGTTTTGAGACATTGCTCATTCATTTTAATAGCCCCAGCAAGTTCTTTTTTATTTTGTTGAAATTCACTCTTTAAATTTGCCAATATATTTTGCTCTTCTAGTTTGGCAATACGTTCTTCATTCCACGTATTGATTTGTAATGCAATGAGAATACCTATCACTACGAGAACAATTTCGCCAAGGGCGTATTTGAGGTACTGGGTGGTTTTATTCTTCTCCATTAAATTGTATCTTATTTTACGAAATATCTTAATCATAATTTAAGTATAAATTGCCCATGCACTGGTTTAGTAAGTAACTAAAACTAGCTGCTGAAGTGTTTCTAACAATTAAGCCCTAATTTAATACAGAATTAAATATCTAATTTTTCGGAAAAATAGTTTCATTTAACCTATTCCTTTATAATCAGAGCTGGCAGGTTTAAAGCTTTAAAACTAGTATTATAGGTTTTCATTTCACCATCAATAATAGCGTCATGTTTTTGTCTCAAACCATACCAATGTTTTAATAAGTCTGATAAACGTTCCTTGGCACCTTGGGTGAGCATTGGGTCTGCGCCATCAATATAACCAGCTAGATTAATTAACTGTGCGTTAAGTTTGTTATTAAAATTTATGACATCTTGAAAGGTCTTTTGTTTAGGCTGTATAAGTTGCTCTTCCCAGGTATTTATTCTGGTAATCAGGGTGTCGCCAAGTTTTAAAAGATCTAGAGCTTCCGGTTTATCCTTTAGAAGTTCACTATAATTACCTAACTGACGCTTTGCTGATCTCATATTATTTACGGATTCATGAATTTCCTTAACCGTATTGGCTATGGTCTTAAGCGTGTTGTATTGTATCTCGTAGTCGTTCTGAGTAGCCTCAATGGCTGGATCTGCTAATACCTTAAAACTTATATCCTTTGCAGTGTCACCTTGGGATAATATAGCCGTATAATCACCTGGTGGCGTGGAATGACCTCCAAGTCCACCTAGAACAAATACATTTTCTACTGGTGGAATGTCCGTAGTGGTAAAATCCCATGTCATTGAATTTATACCAACCTTAGTAGGTAGAACTTCTGGTTTTGAAGGTCCACCAGGCCATGATTTAAAGTTCTCTGCAGGTTTGTTGGTGTAACGACGTATGGTATCACCATCTTTAAGTATGACTAGCTGAAAATCGAGAGTGTCCTTATTTTTTGGTATAAAATAGCGGAACGTAACCCCACTTTTGGGATTTTGGCCTTGCCTCTGTGCGTTTGTTGTTCCTCCAAAAATACGATAGCTATCCTTGGGTTTGAAGAGTTGAAGTTCGCTCTGATTGTTAAGTTGTTGTATCGGACTTAAATCATCTAGAATCCAAAAACCACGTCCGGCTGTGGCAGCTACTAGATCATTGTCTTGTATTGTGAGATCATTAATAGGAACTACAGGTAAATTTAATTGCAAAGGCTCCCAGAGTTGGCCATCGTTGAAAGATAGGTAAAGGCCCGTTTCAGTACCAGCGTAAAGTAAGCCTTCCTCTACCTTGTCAGCCCTCACCACCCTTGCAAAGCCATTAGGGTCATTTAAACCATTGGTGATTTTTGTCCAACTCTCACCATAATCCGTTGTTTTAAAGATATACGAGCTTAAATCCATAGACTTGTAGCGCATAACCACAATATAAACCGTCCCTGGATTGTGTTCAGAAATGTCAATACTGTTGATAATGCCATCGGAAATTCCTTTTGGGGTAATAGCTTTCCAAGATTGACCACCATTTTTTGTAATGTGTAACAAACCATCATCCGTGCCTGCAAGTAGAACGCCTTTTTCATGTTGTGATTCTACCAATGCCGTAATTGTATTGTAGTTTTCCCCTCCTGCAGCTTCGTTAGTGAAAGGCCCTCCTCCAGGACCGTGTTTTTCAGTTTCATTTTTAGTGAGATCTGGACTAATAGTATCCCAACTTAAACCACCATCAGTCGTTTTGAAGACCACATTACCCGCGTGGTAAATAGTTGACCTGTCGTGGGGTGAACTAATAATAGGAGCGTTCCAGTTGTAACGGTATTTTGAGTCTTTTGGAGCTATACTTAAGCCAAGTTCCGGATACTGCTTGATCGATTTTTGTTCAGTTGATTGAGAATACCACTTGCTTATATTGCCTTGATAGGTGCCGCCATAAACCACACTTGGGTTGTCTGGGTCAAAGGCTAGAAATGCACTCTCACCGCCTGCCGTTGGATACCAATCTTTCCAGCCAATACCGGCATCTCTAGTTCTGCTTGCTATAGCCATAGTAGAGTTGTCCTGCTGACCCCCATAAACGTAGTAGGGAACACGATTATCTGTAATTACGCGGTAAAACTGAGCAGTAGGTTGATTTTTCTGTGTACTCCAACTTTTGCCACCATTTAGCGAAATATTAGCTCCGCCATCATTTGAATTAATAAGGCTTAAGTTATTGTTGGGATTAATCCATAAATGATGATTATCGCCATGTGGAACAGGAATATTACTAAATGTACGTCCACCATCTATAGATTTCATAAGCGGTGCATTAAGTACATAAACGAGATCTTGGTTTTGAGGGTCTGCAAAAATCTCCATGTAGTACCAAGATCTGGTAATATTGATTCGGTTTTTATTAACTTGAACCCAGTTCTTACCAGCGTCATCCGATCGGTATACCCCTGCCTTTTCAGCTTCAGCTTCAATAACGGCAAAAACCCGTTCAGAATTGGCTCGGGAAACAGAGATTCCAGCTTTGCCAATTATTTCTGGTAGTCCAGATTCCATTTTTTCCCAACTGCTACCGCCATCTATGGATTTATAAAGACCTGAACTTTCACCACCAGATTCTATATACCAAGGAAAGCGCCTGTGTTCCCACATAGCAGCATATAAAATTCTTGGATTATTGAAATCCATGGATAGGTCTGAAGCACCAGTGATATTATTAATAAATAAGGCTCTTTCCCAAGTTTTGCCACCGTCTATGGTTCTGTAAATACCCCGTTCTTCAGAAGGGGCGTATTGAGCTCCTTGAGCTGAGACGTAAATGATATCGGGATTCTTAGGGTGTATTATGACATCAGAAATGTGCCTAGTCTTTTCTAAACCGATATGGCTCCAGGTTTTTCCAGCATCCATAGACTTATACACACCATCCCCCATTGAGGTCATTACACCTCTTGCAGCATGTTCTCCCATTCCTACAACGACAATATTTGGGTCAGATTCGCTTACAGCAATAGCACCTACCGTACCTGTTTTAAAATGGCCATCGGAAATATTAAACCAGGTAGTACCTGCATCGGTAGTCTTCCATACACCACCACCTGTAGAACCCATATAAAAGGTTAATGGTTGGCCTACAACACCAGTGGACGCCACGCTACGCCCTCCTCTAAATGGACCTATATTACGCCACTTAAGGCCTTGGCTGAGGCTATCGACCAGATGACTTTGAGAAGTTTGTTTTTGTTTTTTTCTTTGAGGATAAACACTTAAGCTTACGCATAATAAGGCGCAGAACGCCAATTGAAATGCCTTCATTAGAGCGGTTTTAATTAGTTAGTATCATATTCCCTTGATATCCGAGATATATCAGTTTCAAAAGTTACAGAAAATTTGTCTATTTGCCATTTATAAATGTTAAGACATTTGATTTTGCAACCTTAGGGCTATACGCACCAGCATATAACAGGTTTAGCTATGGGAAAAAATGTTGTGAAAGTCTAGTAGGGTTATCCTATTTGACCGTCTTCATTGATGTCCGTACCAGAATGTGTTTCTAATAATTTTAAGGTTTTTAGAAGTAATGCCTTGGTTTTTTCTAATTCACTTTCGAGTTGAGTTACGCGTTCATCCAAAGAGTCGGCCTTACCTTTTTGCTCGTCAAGTTCACTTTGTTGAATTAAATCCCAGAATAATCCCATTATGATTGGTTTTGATGAAGTAGGAAATTATGTAGATAGTAGAGGGCTACTTATTAGTGTTCAAGAAAGATATTATGTTACACTATTGTATAAAGGTAACCTTTTTTATCAAGCCGTTTTCAATTTCATAAATGGCTACAGCACGAAGCGTTTTGCCGTTAACCCTGACTTCTTCCTCGTCAATAACCTTATTGCCAATCACAATGCGATTTTTGATAATCGCGTTAAGATCTGGTGCATTCTTGAATAAATTTGTATATGCGGTTCGCATCTGATCTTTGCCTTGAGCCGTAAGTTGGTTAGGGTAGTTATATAGTGTTATATCATCTGCATAGGTTGCCATAAAGCCCTCTATATCCCTTTGGTTGTAGGCCTCTAATTGTTGTTGAACAATGGCTTCTATCATTGAACTCACTTCACGACCGCCATCTGTTTTCACTCCTGCTACTTGATCAATGGTCTTTTCATTATTGTCTTCCGTTACGAGTTCCACGGCCATAGCAAGCTTGTTAAAAACGGGGTTCACCGTTATTCGTGTAATATTGAAAATTCCGAATGATGAAAGATTTTCTACTGTTTTCCAATAATTATCTTTTTGTAAGGTCAATTTGTATAAGGTGTTCTTTTTTCCTGAGAGTAACGTCTTTGGGTTTAACCAACACATATCCTCTACATCTTCAATGGTATTGGCTATAGTTCTTACGCTACCTGTTGCAGGATTTAACGATTTTATTTGCCATTGATTAGGATTGGATTTAGATATGAAACTGACTAAATCTGAACCTGGAATTCTATGAATAGAGCGTCCTACATTGGTTGCATATTTTCGGTTTTTACTACTTCGAAGGTCAGTTATATAGAGATTGAGCATGTCATCCTCAATCACTGCGGAAACAATAGTGTTCTCATCATACCAGACATAATAAGCTACAATAAGGTCTTCGATAAGCGCATAGGATTCTCCAGTGCTAAGGTCGTACGCGTAAAGACCTTGTTTACCATCCTTGTCAAGCCTTACGGCAGAAACTTCATTTTTATTCGGGATGTTCAATGGTGAATACTCACTACTTTCGGTGAAGTTCACCCAGATTTTTGAACTATATTTAATAAAATACTGCGCAATATCTGTTTGTCCGTTCCTTGTGGAGGCATAAAAAAGCCGATTGTCATTTAAAAATGACGGTTGATTGTCGTACCCACTATTGTTTGAAATATTCTCGAAATTACTTAGCTCAATTGACCCGTTTTCAATATTTAAATCGAATAGTACAACTTCAGTATCTGACTGGGCAAATAGGCCAAAGGGAATAAGAAAATAGAGGAAATGGATTAATTGTTTCATTAATAGCGAGTTAATATTTTCTAAAGGTATAAAAATAAAGAAGCCAATTCAAATGAATGAATTGGCTTTTAGAATTAAAATTTTAATTTATTTAAAAGCAATACTTGTTTTCAGATTTTACTTTTTCAGCAATGGTGTTGCGCAATTCTACCACGTTAGGATAGTTTGTATATTTTGTAAAACGTTTTAAGCCCATGAGCATCATTTTTTGCTCGTCACCTTCAGCAAAGGAAATAATACCTTCCATACCGTTTTTCTTAATTATTTCAACGGCGTTAAATAGATATAATCTTGCCATGGCAATTTGTTCTTTTTGTGCGTCTTCACCAAATCGTTTGGCATTCTTCTCAGCTCTAAGAATAGCCGACTCTGCCATGTAGATTTCTATTAAGATATTAGAAGCCGCTAGCAATAATTGCTGGTGCTTTTCTAAGTCTGGCCCAAATTTCTGAACAGCAGAACCAGCGACCATTAAAAAGACTTTTTTCAATTTGGCAATCATATCTTTTTCTTCAGAGAATAATTCTGAATAATCAGGCACATCAAATGATGGAATCCCCATGAGTTCGTCTGCGACTTTCATAGCTGGGCCTAATAAGTCCACATGGCCTTTCATGGCTTTTTTAACCAACATACCAACAGAAAGCATACGATTAATTTCATTGGTACCTTCATAGATTCTGGCTATTCTGGCGTCTCTCCAAGCCGCTTCCATCGGTGTTTCTTCAGAAAAGCCCATACCACCAAAAATTTGGATACCTTCATCGGCACAGTTCTGTACATCTTCCGATACCGCAACTTTTAAGATAGAGCATTCTATAGCGTACTCTTCAACACCTTTAAGTTCTGCTTCCTGATGACTGTTTCCAGAGGCTTGTCTCATAGCGATTCGGTCTTCTATGTTTTTAGCAGCGCGATACGATGCCGCTTCCCCGGCATAAGCGCTTGTGGCCATTTCTGCTAGTTTTGATTTAATGGCCCCAAAATCGGCAATGGCGGTTTTAAACTGCTTACGCTCATTGGCATACTTTACAGCGTGAGTCGTAATTCGTCGTTGAGAATCTAAACAAGCTGCTGCTAATTTAATACGTCCCACATTTAGAGCGTTCATGGCAATTTTAAAGCCTTCGCCTCGTCCTGCTAGCATATTTTCAACGGGAACGACGGTATCATTAAAAAACACTTGTCTTGTAGAACTAGCTCTAATGCCTAATTTGTGTTCTTCTTCACCTAAAGTAATGCCATTAGAGGGATCATTTTCTACAATGAATCCAGTGATGTTTTTGTCATTTTCAATGCGCGCAAATACAATGAATAGCTTACAGAAACCTGCATTGGAAATCCACATTTTTTGACCATTGATTTTATAGGACTTTCCATCAGCACTCAATTCTGCCGTGGTTTTTCCTGAATTTGCATCAGAACCCGCGCCAGGTTCAGTTAAACAGTAGGCTCCAAACCACTCTCCTGTGGCTAGTCGAGGCACGTATTTCTGTTTTTGTTCTTCAGTACCATATAAAGTAATAGGCATGGTTCCTATTCCAGTATGTGCGCCAAATGCAGTACTAAATGAGCCTGTTCCACTTGAGATATAGTCACAGACCAACATGGTTGATACAAATCCCATTCCCAAGCCACCGTACTCTTCAGGTACAGCTACACCAAGGAATCCAAGTTCTCCAGCTTTGACCATACATTCTTCTGTAAAGGCATAATCTTTCTTTTCGAAGCGTTCTCTATGGGCAATAATTTCACGGTCATTAAACTCCATAACCGCTTCTTTCATCATGGTTTGCTCTTCATTGAAGTCTTCTGGCGTAAAGACGTCTTGGCAGTCGGTTTCCTTAACTAGGAACTGTCCACCCCTTAATAATTCTTTTTCAATTGTTTCCATATTTTTATAGATTTAGTAGTTAATCCTGAGTACTGAGTTAATTTTTTATTTATTCAATACCCTAATCTCATTTCTCGATTCTAATTAATTCAAAAATTCAAATATGCCTGCTGCACCTTGACCAGTACCTACACACATTGTTACCATACCGTATTTGCTTTGCATATTACGCTTGCGCATTTCATCAAATAACTGAACCGATAACTTCGCTCCTGTGCAGCCTAGGGGATGTCCTAAGGCAATTGCGCCACCATTAACATTCACAACGTCTTGGTTTAAATCTAACTCACGTATAACAGCTAAAGACTGCGATGCAAAAGCTTCGTTAAGTTCAATTAATTCTATGTCTTTTTGGGCAAGCCCTCCTTGTTTTAGCGCCTTTGGAATAGCGGCAACAGGTCCAATACCCATAATTCTTGGTGGTACGCCTGCGGCAGCATAGCTCACTAATCGTGCGATAGGTTCTAAGTTTAATTCTTTAACCATATCCTCACTCATAATTAAAACAAAAGCGGCTCCATCACTGGTTTGCGAGGAATTACCAGCCGTAACCGATCCGCCTTGAGCGAATACAGGTCTTAGTTTTGCCAATGCTTCTTTCGTAGTACCACGTCTTGGGCCTTCATCTTTAGTCACGGTATAACTACGGGTTGCTTTTTTACCATTATTATCCACATAGGTTTCGTCCACTTCAATAGGAACTATCTGATCTTGAAAACGATCTTCATCCAAAGCCTTTAGGGCTTTCATATGGGAGTTGTACGCAAATTCATCTTGATCTTCTCTAGAAACATTGTACTTGTTGGCAACAGCCTCTGCTGTATTTCCCATACCCCAATAATAGTCTTCATGACCTGCGTTGACGATGTCATAATTTAATTCTGGTTTAAATCCTGTCATCGGTACAGAGCTCATACTTTCAGCGCCTCCGGCAATAATACATTCGGCCATTCCTGATTGAATCTTAGCAACGGCCATGGCAATAGTTTCTAATCCGGAAGAGCAGAAGCGATTCACGGTTACACCAGGCACATCGACCGTGTTTAATCCAATTAAGGAAATGATGCGCGCCATATTAAGCCCTTGTGATCCTTCTGGCATGGCATTTCCTACAATAACATCATCGATACGAGTCACGTCAAAATCGGGCAGTTTTCCCATCATATACTGAATGGTTTCTGCGGCTAATTCATCGGCTCTTTTAAATCTGAAACCACCTTTTTTAGATTTACCTACGGCGGTTCTGTATCCTTTTACTATATACGCTTGTTTCATTTTTTCTTTGAGATTAATAGAATAAAGAGTCAAGAACCAAGACAGTTATCTTGAATCTTTTGTCTTGTTTCGTGGTTCTAATTTCTAAGTGGTTTCCCTGTTTTTAACATATGCTGAATACGTTCCAGTGTTTTACGTTCAGTACATAAGGAAAGGAACGCTTCACGCTCCAAATCCAATAAATATTGTTCGCTAACTAAGGTTGGTTCAGATAAATCACCACCCGCCATAACATAGGCTAGTTTGTTGGCAATTTTCTGATCGTGCTCGCTGATGTAATGGCTTGCCTCCATAGAATCTGTACCTACCAAGAACATGCCTAAAGCTTGTTTACCAAGAACTTTCACGTCTTTACGTGGCACAGGTTGTGTATAGCCTGCATCAGCCATTAAGCGCGCATGGGCTTTGGCCGTTGCAATTTGACGATCTTTATTAACCACAACAATATCTTTTCCTTTTTGAAGTACGCCCATATCGAAAGCTTCATAAGCTGAGGTAGCTACCTTGGCCATTCCTACAGTTAAGAAATACTCTTGAAGCACATTCAGTTCTACATCACCTTTATGGAATGTGTCTGATGCTCTCAAGGCCATTTCTTTAGATCCAGCGCCTCCTGGAATCACACCTACACCAAATTCAACAAGTCCAATATAGGTTTCTGCAGCTGCAACTACTTTGTCGGCGTGCATAGATAATTCACAGGCACCTCCTAAAGCCATGCCATGCGGGGCTGACACCGTTGGTATTGCAGAATAACGCATGCGCATCATCGTATCTTGGAAGTACTTAATGGCCATATTGAGTTCATCGTATTCTTGCTCAACAGCCATCATAAAAATCATTCCAATATTCGCACCGACAGAAAAATTAGCCGCTTGGTTTCCGATGACTAAACCGTCAAAATCCTTTTCTGCCAAGTCCACAGCTTTATTTAAACCGGCCAACACATCACCTCCAATGGTATTCATTTTAGACTGAAATTCACAGTTTAATATGCCATCTCCTAAATCTTCAATGACTACGCCAGAGTTCTTGAAGACTTCATTTGATGTTCTAATATTATCTAAAATGATAAAGGCTTCTTGACCAGGTTTTTTAGTTTGTGCTTGGGCTGGAATATCGTAATAATAGGTAGCGCCATTCTTTACGGTGTAGAAGGACGTTTCACCTTTATTCAGCATTTCAGTAACCCATGTAGCAGGTTCGTGACCTTCTGCTTTCATTAATTCGATACCTTTTTCAATACCGACAGCATCCCAAATTTCAAAAGGACCGTTTTCCCATCCAAATCCTGCTTTCATGGCATCATCAATACGATATAATTCGTCTGAAATCTCAGGAATTCTATTTTGAACATAGGCAAACATAGCCGCAAAGTTTTTACGGTAAAATTCAGCGGCCTTGTCTTTTCCTCCAATTAAAACCTTAAAACGATCAATTGGTTTATCTATAGTTTTGGTTAATTCTAAAGTGGCAAATTTGGCCTTTTTAGAAGGACGGTATTCCATAGTATCTAAATCTAAGGCTAAGATTTCTTTTTGGCCATCCTTCGATACAGACTTCTTGTAGAATCCCTGTCCTGTCTTACTTCCTAACCATTTGTTCTCCATCATGGTCTTAATGAAGTCTGGAAGTTTAAACAACTCATGTGCCTCATCGTCAGGACAATTGTCATAAATACCATTCGCAACGTGAACCAGTGTATCTAAACCAACCACATCTACAGTTCTAAAGGTCGCTGACTTAGGTCTTCCAATCACGGGCCCTGTTAATTTATCGACTTCTTCAACCGTAAGACCAAGTTCTTTAACTTGGTGAAATAAGGATTGTATTCCAAAAATTCCGATACGGTTACCGATAAATGCAGGTGTGTCTTTGGCCAATACCGAAGTCTTGCCTAAGAACTTTTCGCCGTATTCCATTAGAAAGTCAGTAACCTCTTGTTTGCAATCTGGCCCAGGTACTACTTCAAATAATTTAAGGTAGCGCGGTGGATTAAAGAAATGGGTTACGGCAAAATGTTTACGAAAATCTTCAGAACGCCCTTCATTCATAAATTTAATAGGAATCCCAGAGGTATTGGAAGATATAATAGTACCAGGTGTTCTGTGTTTTTCTAATTTTTCAAATACTTGTTTCTTGATATCTAACCGCTCGACAACCACTTCCATGATCCAATCAACATCAGCTACTTTAGCAATATCATCTTCTAAATTACCAGTCGTGATTCTATCAGCAAATTTTTGGTGATAAATAGGGGAGGGCTTAGATTTTAAAGAGGTTTGAAGCGCAGTATTTACAATGCGGTTTCTAACCACCTTATCCTCTAAGGAAAGGCCAGAGGCTTTTTCCTTTTCATTGAGTTCTCTTGGTACAATGTCTAATAAAAGTACATCGACTCCAATATTAGCGAAATGACAGGCAATACCGCTTCCCATTATTCCCGAACCAATTATGGCTACTTTTTTTATTCTACGTTTACTCATCTTATTTTAAAATGTGTTCGTTTTGGTTATATATTTTTTTATTTGAAATCATATTATTGATGACATCGGCTACCTCAAAAAAGTGTTTTAATTTCTCAGGAGGAATATTTGCTTTTATAGCTTCATTGAAAATAAGTACGCGCTCTCTTGAATACGCACGTTTTTCTCGTCCAAATTCAGTAAGGTAGATTAATACGCCTCTGCCATCCTCAGGATTAGGCTTGCGTTCAATTAAGCCTTTCTCTTCCATGGTTTTTAAAGTGCGTGACAAGCTTGTGGCTTCCATGCCCATTTTAGGCCCTAATGATGTCGATGGTGTGCCGTTTTCAGGATCAATACTTAATAAAGCAAAGCCAGTAGCCATGGTAGTATCGAACTTTGCTGCCTCTTCATTATACATTTTGTTCACGGCTAACCATGTGGTTCTTAGAACATAATCTATTGTCTTGTCTTTCATTTTTAAAATTTGGTTACCAAAGATAATAAAAAATACTATGCACGCATAATAAATATAGAAAAATTATGCATGCATAGTAAAATTACATTAAATCAAAAAAGAAGGGCCTTACACAATCTGTAAGGCCCTTTGAAAATAAGTTGTATTTAGTTTTAGTTCATTTTACCATTAATTGCACCAATAATGGCTCCAACAATAGCGGTCATAACGATACTAATACCAACATCGGCTACAGCCATTTGCGCTGTTGTTTCTGGCTGCATAGCCAAATTAAAAAAATTATAATATAACCCCATAAACAAACCTATGACGGCTCCAGCTTTTGCACCAGTTGCCGCAGTACTTATTTGCGCCCACCTATTGTAGACATATGAAATAAAAAGACCGTACATTATACAGCCTAAAAGAATATAGACCATGGTTGCTGATGATTCTTCCGGTTGTGGAAAAAAATCTGCCAATAAGATACCGTAGAAAAGCCATCCTAATAGCCAATTTGCTATGCCTCCGACCAAGCCCGAGATAATAAACGTTTTGGTTTTCATATTATAATGATTTAATAGTTAGTTAATTAAAGATAGGGATTTAACTTTAATAATCATTATAATATGCTAGTAAACAGTTATTTGTAGGAATTAGCTAACAAAATTAGGAGCTATAAATTTTTTCGTAGAGATTGTTGTATTTTTCCCTTATCACACTTCGTTTCATCTTCATGGTTGGCGTAAGGTGGCCATCATCTATGGTCCATGCCTCAGGGGTGAGCTCAAAACGTTTAATTTGTTCCCATTTCCCAAAGTTCTTATTGTACTTATCTACTTCCTTTTGTATTCGTTTAATGACCTTTTCAGAGGTAGCAATTTCTTTATCGGTCTTACCAATATCATTATACTCTTTATGGTCGATCCAATCTCTAATAAAGTCAAAATTAGGCTGAATTATGGCTGCGGGCATTTTTTCACCTTCACCAATGACCATAATTTGTTCAATAAACAACGATTGTTTAAAGTCGTTTTCTAATAAGGTGGGGATAATATACTTGCCGCCAGAAGTTTTAAACATTTCTTTTTTACGTCCTGTAATTTTTAAGAAACCATCATTGTCAATTTCACCTTTATCTCCCGTATGAAAATAGTCACCCGTCATGACTTCAGCTGTTTTTTCAGGATCTTTATAGTAGCCCAACATTACGTTAGGACCTTTGATTAAGATTTCTCCATCCTCAGCTATTTTTACCTCTACGTTTGGAATCGGTTTGCCTACGGTCCCTACCTTGTACATATGGTTTTCATATAATCCAACAGAAACCACAGGCGAGGTTTCTGTTAAGCCATAGCCCTCCATGACGCGCATTTGCGCTGCGCCAAATATTCTGGCTAGCCTTGGTTGAAGGGCAGCACTTCCCGATACCATGGTTCCTAATTGACCGCCTAAAGCTTCACGCCATTTACTGAAAATAAGTTTATTGGCGATTTTTAGTTTAAATTCGTACCAAGCTCCATTAGCCCTGTAGGGTTCCCAGCGTTCTCCCAGACTTACAGCCCAAAAAAACAAGGCCTTTTTTATACCAGACAACTCTTCGCCCTTTAGCATTATTTTGTCAAATACCTTTTCGAGGAGTCGAGGGACAACACTCATTAAATTGGGATTAATCTCTTTAGCATTATCACCAATTTTATCTAAAGCCTCAGCGTAATAAATAGATGTTCCTGCATATTGATAGACATAGATAAGCACCCGTTCAAAAATATGACAGATGGGCAGAAAACTTAGAATTCTTGTCTCTCCAGATGGAGGTAAGGGAACCCTGGGTGAACTGTCCAAGACATTGCTCGTAATATTCCAATGCGATAGCATGACGCCCTTGGGTTTACCAGTCGTACCTGAAGTGTAAATAATAGTCGCTAAATCATCAGGAGAAACAGCTGCTTTACGTAACTCCACTTCTTCTTGCAAGGTAGTTTCGAACCCGAGTTCAAACAACTCTGAATAGTGTTTACAACCTTCGATATAATCAAAAGAGTACACCTCTTTTAGTTTTGTATTGGCTTGAACTTTCCTAACCTTTTCTAGTACTTCTTCGTCTGAAACAAAGCAAAAAATTGATTCGCTGTGGTTGAGGACATATTCATAATCCTCTGCCGAAATTGTAGGGTATATAGGAATATTTTGCGCGCCAACCTGAAGAACACCAATATCCATAATATTCCATTCAGTGCGATTAGTAGAGGAAATAACGGCGATTTTATCATTTTTTTGAACACCTAATTTCAATAGAGCTCGGCTAATCGTGTTAGCTTTTTTTAGATATTCTTCTGTAGACATAGGAGTCCATACACCGTTGTATTTAGTAACTAAGGCTGAATCATTAGGTTTATGTTTAAGTTGATAGTAAGGAAAATCAAAAAGGCGAGTTATTTCAGTCATGATGAATTTAGCAAAAAGTTAGTTGGATGTTTACGAAAATAGGAAATAAAAGCCTATTATTTTATTGGATTAAAAATACGATTTGAATTTTTAACAAAAATTTAGAGCTTTTACGTGTCCAAATTTAATGTTACGGAAATTAAAAAAATAGGACCTAGATGAATTTGATCTATTTCAAACGATTTCGTAAGTAATGGCAGTGAAAATAAGGCTTTACCCGGTTTAAATATGACAATTATCAGTATTTAACAAGGCATAGATATCTAATTTTGTACATCGAAATGGATATCATTAATAAAGACATTTTAATACTGTAACAATATGGAAGTAAAACAATTCATAAATGGTTCGTGGACAAAAACAATCAACGTAAGAGATTTTGTTTTTAAGAATATTACGCCGTACTACGGAACAAGTACCTTTTTAGAAGGCCCAACCGAACGCACAAAAACTCTATGGAATACATGTAAAAAGGCTATGGCTGAAGAACGTGCCAATAGTGGTGTTCGTAAGTTAGATACAGAAACCATATCTACCATTGATGCTTTCGGTCCTGGATATATAGATAGAAAGAATGAAGTGATTGTGGGTCTTCAAACAGATGAACTACTTAAGCGTGCCATGAAGCCATTTGGTGGATTTAAAGTTGTGGAAAAAGCCTTATCAGAACATGGACTAAAGCCTTCTGAAAAGCTTACCGAATTATTTTCTAAATATGTTAAGACACATAATGACGGTGTTTTTGATGCTTATAACTCTGAAATCAAGAAATACCGCTCACTGGGTATTTTAACTGGGCTTCCAGACAACTATGCAAGAGGACGGATAATAGGTGATTACAGGCGCCTAGCCTTATATGGTCTCGACTTTTTAATTAATCAAAAAAAGAATGATTTAGAGTTTGTGTCTGGCCCTATGACCGATGAGGTAATTAGGCTACGTGAAGAAGTTTCTGAGCAAATAAAAGCACTTAAAGCCATGAAACGTCTAGGGGCTAAGTATAATTTGGACTTATCGCGTCCTGCTGAAAACGCTAGGGAAGCTGTTCAATGGACTTATATGGCCTACTTGGCTGCGGTTAAGGAGCAAGATGGCGCAGCTATGTCTTTGGGCAATGTATCCACGTTCTTAGACATTTTTATTGAGAATGATTTGCAAGAAGGTTTAATTACAGAAGCAGAAGCTCAAGAATATATAGATCAATTTGTGATTAAACTAAGGATGGTACGCCACCTTAGAATGAAAGCTTATGACGAAATATTTGCGGGTGATCCAACTTGGGTAACCGAGGCTATTGGTGGTATGTTCTCTGATGGACGTACCAAAGTTACTAAAACCTCTTATAGGTTTTTAAATACACTTTATAATTTGGGACCATCGCCAGAACCTAATATGACGGTGCTTTGGTCTGAGGATTTACCAGAAAATTTCAAAAAATTCTGTGCTAAAGTGGCTATTGATACCTCTTCGCTTCAATTTGAGAACGACAGATTAATGCTTGAAAGTCGTGGTTCTGATGACTATGGTATTGCTTGTTGTGTATCCCACCAAGATTTGGGTAAATCCATTCAGTTCTTTGGCGCTCGTACTAATTTAGCCAAGACTTTATTGCTAGCGATTAATGGTGGGCGATGCGAATTAACGGGTGAACAAATATTTGAAGGTGTTCCTGAAGATAAGGACGAATATTTAGACTTTGATAAGGTAATGACCAACTTTAAAATTGCCATGCAAGAAATTGCGCGTGTATATAGCGATACTATGAATATCATTCACTATATGCACGATAAGTACTATTATGAAAAAGCTCAAATGGCATTAATTGACACGAATCCTAGTATTAATATTGCTTATGGTATTGCAGGCTTATCTATCGTTGCAGATTCGCTTTCAGCCATTAAATATGCTAAAGTTAAACCTATAAGAAATGAGGAAGGACTTACAGTTGGTTTTGATATAGAGGGTGAATTTCCAAAATATGGTAATGATGACGATAGGGTAGATACTCTGGCAGCAAAAGCTGTAGCAGATTTCAATTATGAATTGAAGCAATTCCCTGTGTATAAAAATGCAGAACCTACCTTGTCCGTATTGACTATTACCTCCAATGTGGCTTATGGTAAAAAAACGGGGGCAACGCCTGATGGTAGGGCGAAGGGTATTCCATTTGCACCAGGAGCTAACCCTATGCATGGAAGGGATGAAATGGGAGCCATTGCATCTCTTAATTCCGTGGCTAAAATCAATTATGAAGACGCACAAGACGGTATTTCGAATACCTTCTCGGTAGTTCCTAAATCTCTAGGGCCTGATAATGACACCCGAGTTGAAAATCTAGTGTCCATATTGGATGGCTATTTTTCAAATAATGCACAGCACGTTAATATCAACGTTTTAGACAAGGAAACCTTAATGGATGCTATGGAACATCCAGAAGATTATCCTCAACTGACCATAAGAGTTTCAGGTTATGCTGTAAACTTTGTGAGGTTAACGCGAGAACAACAATTGGAAGTGATTTCAAGGTCCTTCCACGAATCAATGTAATTAAATAGAAAAGCACCTTGGAAGTTGGTTTCTTAGGTGCTTTTTTAAATTTAAAGTGCTATTAAAACTCAAGACAATATATTGTGTGTTCATTCTATTGAAACCTTTGGAGCTCATGATGGTCCAGGTATTCGATGTGTCGTTTTTTTACAAGGTTGTAAATTAAAATGTCTGTATTGTCATAATCCAGACACTATTGCCATGGAGGGTGGCAGACCTTATACAACCGATGAACTTTTTGAGATTATCATAAAATCCAAACCCTATTTTGGGAAAAATGGAGGCGTGACTATTTCAGGAGGAGAGCCCTTGCTACAAGCAAAAGCATTGATACCCTTATTTAAAAAGCTAAAAACTGAGGGTATACATACCACTTTAGATACCAATGGGCGCATCCTCAATCATTTTGCTATGGAGTTGATGGATAAGTACACGGATTTGGTAATGTTAGATATTAAGCACATGACAGAAGAAGGATATGAATATATCACTGGCCAAAAGAACAATAAAACAACTTTTGCCTTTTCTGACTATCGCGAAAAATCAGGAAAGCCTATGTGGCTGCGATATGTTCTTATTCCAGGATTGACGGATAAGCCAGAATTACTAAAGTCTTTGGGAGAAAAATTTAAGACCTATAAAGCGATTCAAAAATTAGAAATTCAGCCGTATCACAAGCTTGGTGTTCATAAATGGGAAGCTTTAGGCTGGGATTATCAGCTTAAGGATGCCAGAGAAAACTCCGAAGAAGAACTTAGAAAAGCCCAAAACATTTTAAAACCGTATTTCAATGCGGTTACTATTAATTAACCTGCTGCAAAAAACGAGAACCATGTCAACTCAAAAGCTAAAAAATCGATGGCTTATAGCCTTATCAGCGATAGGAATTCACATAGCAATCGGATCCGTTTACGCCTATTCCGTAATTACGAATCCTGTTAAAGACATTTTTGATGTTGAAGGCAGTACGATAAAATGGGCGTTTAAAATCGCCATTTTATTCCTTGGGTTTTCAGC
This sequence comes from Winogradskyella aurantia, assembly GCF_002266855.1. GTDB lineage: Bacteria > Bacteroidota > Bacteroidia > Flavobacteriales > Flavobacteriaceae > Winogradskyella > Winogradskyella aurantia. The sequence goes on from NZ_NGJN01000005.1 coordinate 198,867, forward strand.
GGCATTTTTAGGACCATGGGTTGAGAAAGTAGGTCCGAAGATAAGTGGTACAACTGCTGGTTTGTTCTACGGGATAGGAATTTTGGGTTCTGGTTTAGCGGTTCACTTAGAATCTCTAGTGCTGTTTTATCTGTGTTATGGTGTTATTGGCGGAATTGGCTTAGGTCTAGGCTATATCACTCCTGTAAGTACATTGGTCAAGTGGTTTCCAGACAAAAGGGGATTGGCAACAGGTATGGCTATTATGGGCTTTGGTTTCTCAGCTTTGATATTTGGGCCAGTAATGCAGTCATTTTTTGAAACTGTTGGTATATCTAATGCCTTTTACTTATTAGGACTTATCTATATGATTTTAATTTTGACTTCAGCACGTTATATTGAGCGACCACCAGAAGGTTATGTCCCAAAAGGCTTTAATCAAGAGGATTCAAAAACCATTAAAGGAGACATATCTAATATTACGGCAAAGGAGGCGCTTAGTGCAAGACGATTTTATTATATCTGGATTATGATGTTTATCAACATAACTTGTGGTATTGCCATTATTGCAGCGGCAAGTCCAATGATGCAAGAAAAATTGAATTATTCGCCAATGCAGGCGGCCGCGGTAGTTGGGCTCATAGGTGTTTTTAATGGTTTAGGTAGAATTCTGTGGTCGAGTTTATCTGATTATTTAGGGCGTCCTAATACTTATGTCATTTTCTTCGCTTTCCAGATTTTAGCATTTTACTTCTTGCCACAAATCACCATGGAGCTACTGTTTCTAATCGTGCTATTTACCGTAATAACTATGTACGGAGGTGGTTTCGCCACCTTACCTGCGTTTTTAGGAGATTTGTTTGGTACCAAACAATTAGGAGCTATCCACGGCATGGTGCTTGCAGGTTGGGCGCTCGCGGGTGTTATAGGCCCAACTATTTATGATGTGGTAAAAAAGACTACAGGGTCCTTAGATATAACCCTTAAGGTATTTTCAGGGTTGTTTTTAATTGCCTTTGTAATTTCCTTATTGATGAAGCGTTCAGTGAATTTAGCGTACAAGGAGACAAAGAAAGTGCCAGCAAATGTGTAAGTAACTTCTGAATAAATACCTAACTTTTCATTTAAGGGATGATGTAAAATCATTGGTTAACTGATTTTAAAATTGTCTTGCTTTCAATATTAAGGAAAACAATTCTAGTTTTTTTTTAACATAAGTAATAAACTTTCATTAGATGATAATTGTCAGCAAATTACTTAGTAGTACAGAGTACTTTTATAACAGTCTTATGCAATAAGATATCCGAAACTGAATAAGAATCATAAATACACATAAAATGGAAGTACTCAATGGGTTAAAAACTCGAGTTTACAGATTTGGGAACAAAACTGCAGACGGTAACAGTAAAATGAAAAATTTGTTAGGCGGTAAAGGTGCCAATTTAGCTGAAATGAGCGCAATTGGAATTCCTGTGCCACCTGGATTTACAATTACAACAGAAGTTTGTACTGAATATAATGATTTAGGCAAGGATACTGTTGTGGATTTGATTAAAGAAGAAGTTGAGCAATCGATTGCCAATATAGAAGACCAAATGGGCACCACTTTTGGCGATAAGGAAAATCCCTTATTGATTTCAGTGCGTTCAGGGGCTAGGGTATCTATGCCGGGTATGATGGATACCGTTTTAAACCTAGGTTTGAACGATGAGGTAGTTCAAGGATTAGCTAAACGCACAAATAACGAGCAATTTGCTTGGGATTCCTATCGTCGTTTTATTCAAATGTATGGTGGGGTTGTGTTAGGTATGAAACCAGAGTCTAAGGACGACATAGATCCGTTCGAAGAAATTATGGAGCATCTAAAACACAAACGAGGTATAGAACTCGACACAGAGTTTACCGTTCAAGACTTGAAGGACTTAGTTTACGATTTTAAGGATGCCGTTAAAAAACGAACAGGGCAAGAGTTTCCAACAGACCCTTGGGACCAACTTTGGGGAGCTATCATAGCCGTATTTAATAGTTGGAATGGTAATAGAGCTGTTTATTATCGCAACATGCACGGTTATCCTGCCGATTGGGGAACTGCTGTTAATGTGCAGGCTATGGTCTATGGTAATATGGGTGATAATTCAGGAACAGGTGTTTGTTTTACGCGAGATGCCGGTACTGGAGAGAATGTATTCAACGGTGAGTATTTAATTAATGCTCAGGGCGAAGATGTTGTTGCGGGCGTTAGAACTCCGCAACAAATTACAAAGTTAGGCTCCCAACGCTGGGCGCAACTTGCTACTATAGATGAAAAGGACCGCTTTGAAAATTATCCCTCTTTGGAAGAGCTAATGCCAGCTATTTTTAAAGAATTAAACGGTTATCAAGATACTTTAGAAAAACATTATCGCGATATGCAGGATATGGAGTTCACCATTCAAGATGGTAAACTTTGGATTCTCCAAACCAGAAATGGTAAACGAACAGGTGCGGCCATGGTTAAGATAGCTATGGACTTGCTAAAAGAAGGTATGATTAACGAAAAGGAAGCCTTATTACTTATCGAGCCCAATAAACTAGATGAGTTATTGCATCCGGTTTTTGAGCCAAAAGCCTTGAAAAGCGCAACTATTATTGCACAAGGTCTTCCTGCATCACCAGGAGCAGCTACGGGTAAAATTGTATTCTTCGCTGATGAAGCCAATAAGTATAAAAACAGCATTCTAGTGCGTATTGAAACCTCTCCTGAAGATTTGGAGGGTATGAATATAGCTAAAGGTATTCTTACAGCCCGTGGTGGTATGACCTCTCACGCGGCAGTTGTTGCAAGGGGTATGGGTAAATGTTGTATTTCTGGAGCAGGAGCCTTAAAAATAAATTATAAGACTAGAACATTAACTGTTAACGGTCACGAATATCATGAGGGTGATTGGATTTCACTCAACGGTTCCACAGGTAATATTATTGAAGGTAAGGTAGCTACTATGGAACCCGAATTAAGTGGTGAATTTGCCGAATTGATGGAACTTACGGATAAGTATGCTGAAATGAAAGTAAGAACCAATGCTGATACACCTAAAGATGCTAGGATAGCACGGAATTTTGGTGCTCAAGGTATTGGGTTAACAAGGACTGAGCATATGTTTTTTGAAGTGGATAGAATAAAAGCCATGCGCGAAATGATCTTGGCAGATACCGTTAAAGGTCGCAAACAGGCCCTCGAAGAATTATTGCCGATGCAACGTTCGGATTTTGAGGGTATTTTTGAAGCTATGGATGGCCTATCTGTCACAATTCGATTATTGGACCCTCCATTACATGAGTTTGTGCCCCATCAACTTGCCACCCAAAAAGAATTGGCTGATGAAATGCACATTTCATTGCAAGCGGTTAAGAACAAAGTAGCAGAATTGGAAGAATTTAATCCAATGTTAGGCCATAGGGGCTGTAGGCTAGGGAATACCTATCCGGAAATTACTGAAATGCAAACACGAGCAATCATTGAAGCCGCCCTTAATTTAAAAGAACGCGGAATTATATGTAAGCCCGAAATAATGGTCCCTTTAGTTGGAACCGTTAAGGAGTTTGAAGCTCAGGAACAAATTATCAGAGCCACTGCTAACACCATCTTTGAGGAAAGAAATGATACCATTGATTATTTAGTCGGTACTATGATTGAAGTCCCAAGAGCTGCTTTGGTAGCTGATCTTATTGCAGAAAAAGCAGACTTTTTCTCCTTTGGCACTAATGATTTAACTCAAATGACCTTTGGTTATTCTAGAGATGACGCTAGCAAGTTCTTACCGATATACATTGAAAAGGGTATCCTCAAAGTAGATCCATTTGAAGTTTTAGATCAGGAAGGTGTCGGTCAATTAGTTAAAATAGGAACTGAACGTGGACGCAGTATAAAACCAAACCTAAAGGTTGGTATTTGCGGTGAACACGGTGGTGAGCCTTCATCCGTTGAGTTTTGCTATAATACAGGAATGGATTATGTGAGTTGTTCTCCATATCGTGTTCCCATTGCACGATTAGTGTCCGCTCAAGCGGCCATAAAAACAACCATGTAGGTATTTTAATGATTCCTAGAAAAAGCCTGAAGTTTAGCTTCAGGCTTTTTAATATCTACTCTTGTCTTTTCTAGACTATTGCTTTTCTACCCCTGTACCCACACTCACAAAAGCTTCAAGCCGAGATAAAACTAACTCTTTTCTATTTTCTGGAAAATGCCTCTTATGCTATTGATTAAAAACTAAAATCTAAGGGCTTATATAGGATTTTAGATACTAGTGGAATAATAACTAATGAATGCATGTTAGGGAAAATACTGATGTCGAACTAGTTTCAAAATCAGTTGAGCTCATACGTCTTTATTTGAAGGGTATAACTACAAGTTAAATTGAATACATAAAATAACCAACACAGTAGATTTAAAAAGATAGATAATTTATAATACTGAGTACAGTGAGGATGAATATATTTATTGGTTGCGGTTCCTCTCAAGTTTTATAGACATAATTGAAAATATTTATTTTTCAAGTCTAGCTAAAAAGTATAAACGTAAATAATGCACTTAATTCTTATTATGCAGTATCAATAATGGTACAGGACTGTTGAAGGTTTGTTTTAAGGTAACACTTCCGCTAAAGAGTCTATCCAAAAAATCTTTTTTGGTTCTCAACAAACACAATAAGTCGGTATTGTGATTTTTTATATGAACATTAAGGCTCTGGTTTAAGTCTCCAGCACCCGTTTTTTGCGTGAAAGTTGGTTTTAGGTCCTTTATAGCGCTTAGTATTTCTTTAAAATCTGGTGATCCATTTTCCGTTATGTTTAGGACTTCTAATTCGCTCGTGTGTAGTTCTATAATTTGTCTCAAGGGACTTAGAACGGAAAGGTCGGATAATGTATTGTCTCCAACGGCAAATACAACATGCTTTAAGTCGTTATAAGTATAATCAAGTGGGACTACAATTACAGGGGCAGAGGTCTTTGATATTACACCTCCAGCAACGCTTCCCATAAAGACTTCCTTAAGTCCGCTGACACCTTTTGTTCCCATGACAATAAAATCATAATTTCCAGAATTGCCCATTTCCGATATGGTAGAAATTGCATAATTTTTAGCCAATCTTGTTTTAAAGGTAACTAGTGGTGCTGCGGTTTCCATATCTTTGACCAAAGCCGCCAATTGCTTTTCTGCATCCCTAATGAGGATGCTGTCAATGGATTTCATCATCAAAGCTGTAGATTGAGTGCCAAAAATATGAAGGATAGTTACCTCTAACTTTGAACCTTGAAACATATCTGTTGCATAGCGCAAAGCATTTTTTGAGGTGTCCGAAAAATCGACTGGTACTAGAATTTTAATCATAGATCATAAATGACGTCTCAAAATGCTGTTTGAGACTTGTTATTAAAAATACACTTTTTTTGGTTGTTTTAATACCGATGTGCGTATACCGAAAATACAAAAAAAGAAGCAATAAAAAGAATAAGAATTTTAATAAATCCAGAGTTTAGGCACCAAAACTTTGTTTCTGCTAATGACATGGTTTGGATACCTAATTAATTTCAATTATTCTGAATTTTATTACAAATAAAAAAAGAATTTCCCTATGACAATTCTTCATGTTTTTTGAAAGATTTATCTTAACTTTGAGAGACTACTTTTGATGTTTTTATTGAATATTCCTTCCATTTAAACCTTGAAGGTGATTGTGTAATTTTGAAATAATTTTAATCTAAATATGAAAATTCTAGACAAGGTATTGTTCGCTCAAGATTTTGGTCCTTCATCTAAAAATCTTGAAAAGGTTGCTATCGATATAGCTCAAACCTTTCATTCAAAAATAATTCTCATTCACGTGTTGCCTGATGATGTCGTAAATCCAAAAGTAAAGAGTTTGCTTGATGAAACGGCTTTGTCTAAACTCAAAGAAATTTCGGCTACCCTAAAAGGTCATGGTATAGAAGTTGAAGACCCCTTAATTGAATACGGTTCAGCCCACGAAGCCATTATAAAGGCGGCATCAACTGTAAAAGCCAATTTTATATTGATAGGGTCAGGTTCACACCCAAAAGATGATAAGTTTCCGTTGGGAACAACTACAGAGCGGATTATACAAAACAGTGAAAAGCCAGTTTTGGTTATAAAGGAAAATTCGAGCTTAAACGTTAAAAAAATTCTTTGCCCTATTGATTTTTCGGAGGCGTCTAAGCGTGCGTTAACTAATGCTATTATAATGGCTCGTCGTTTTAAAGCCCAGCTTACTATTCTCAGTGTTTGTGAATTGCAGACACCCTCTTGGTTTAGTTCTAAGGGAGATATAGACAAGGAGAATGAAGCACGTTTTACAAAACATAGTGACGAGTATGATACATTTTTAAAGCAGTTTAATCTTCAGGATGTAGAATGGATCAAAGAAAATAAAAAGGGGAATCCGGCCCAAGAGATTTTAAATACTATCAAAGCAAATAAAATTGACTTATTAGTGATGGGTACCAATGGTCGTACTGGTATAAACCGTATGATTATGGGTAGTGTTACTGAAAAGGTCATTAGGGAAGTGCCATGTTCCTTTTTAACCTTAAAATCTGAAGATGTTATTAATTTACAGTTACAATCAGATATTACGGACTTTGAAAAACTTTTTGAGGCGGGAACTCAACTCGAAAAGGATGGCTTTTATAAAGAAGCCATAGACCAGTTCAAGGCTAGTTTAAGTATTAATACCATGCACGTACCAGCCTACAGTGCCATTGCCAAATTATTTGATAAGCTAGGTCAACCCGAAAAAGCATCTTTGTACAGAAAAAGTGCCAACGAAATCAAAGAGCGGATATGGTATAGTAAAGTAGAGGAGGAAGTACGTAAGTTGAGAGGTAGTTGATGAAATTGAAATTGAATAATGTGAGGCTGAGCGATGCCGAAGCCTACTTATTTAAAAAGACAATAATCTATATTGATATATATTAAAGAAACTTAAAACATTTGGAAAAAGCAAAAGGCAAAGTCGTTAGCGTTAATGAATCTCTGGTGGGTGTAGAGAACACTGAAGGGGCGGTTATGAATGGCGAGGTGGCTTATATTACCATTGAAGATGGTAAGCGCCTTAAGTCTGAGGTTATTGATGTAAAACCCGGCAAATTGGTTTATCTGCAAGTGTTTGAAGATACCTCTTGGATGAAGGTTGATGATGCTGTAGAGTTTACAGGTCTCCCTCTTGCGGTTAAACTTGGGCCAGGTATACTGGGTTCGGTAACGGATGGTTTACAAAATCCACTGTACGAATTGGCCAAAAAAGAATGGTTCTTGGAACGCGGCATGGTTGTAGAACCCTTGGATACCAATGTCAAATGGCATTTTTCCCCCGAAGTAAAAAAAGGAGATATTGTTACTGGTGCTTCCATATTAGGTTCAGTCCCAGAGAAAATTTTTAAGCATAACATTTTTGTCCCTTTTTCACTTCAAGGCGAATACACGGTCGATTCTATTGTTGAAAAAGGCGATTATACCATAAAAGATATCATTGCAACAATAAAGGATAGTTCTGGTAAAGTTTTGGAATTGACCATGGCATTCGACTGGCCCGTGAAGCAACCTATGCCATTTCACCAGCGTTCAGTACCTACGGAAACCTTACCCACAGGAATGCGTATTTTGGATGCACTATTTCCAATAGCCTATGGCGGAACGGCTTGCAGCCCAGGACCTTTTGGTGCTGGTAAAACCGTACTACAACACAGTATAGCAAAACATTCAAGGGCAGATGTGGTTATTGTGGCTGCCTGTGGTGAACGCGCTGGTGAGGCCGTGGAGGTCTTTAAAGACTTTCCTGAGCTTATAGACCCTAAAACCGGAAAGTCCTTAATGGATAGAACATATATCGTCGGTAATACATCCTCAATGCCGGTGGCCGCTCGTGAAGCCTCTGTTTACATGGCAACAGCCGTTGGTGAATACTATCGCAAACAAGGGTTGAACGTATTGATTTTAGCCGATTCTACATCTCGTTGGGCGCAGGCACTAAGAGAAACTTCTGGTAGAAAGGAAGAAATCCCAGGGCCAGAGGCTTTCCCCATGTATATCTCTACTTTAATTTCTGCCTTTTACGACAGGGCAGGCGTAGAGATTTTACCTGATGGAACAAAAAGTTCCTTGAGTATTATCGGTACGGTATCACCTGCTGGCGGAAACTTTGATGAACCTGTAACCCAAGCGACTCTACTGAGTACTGGTGCTTTTTTAGGCTTGTCTCGTGAATTATCCGATGCGAGAAAATATCCTGCTATAGACCGTATTGATAGTAGCTCTGCCTATCCCTCATTAATTACGGAAGATGAAGTAGGCTTTTTGAAAGAATTACTCAAAGAAGGCAAAACTATCGCCTCCAACTTATTGTTGATGGGCGAACGTGGTATAAGCAATGAGGCTTATATTACCTATCAAAAATCCGAATTACTAGATGCTGTTTTCTTGCAGCAAAACAGTTTTCATCCGGTTGATGGTGTCACCAATCCAGACCGTTTGCGTATGATGTTCGATATGGTGAAACACATTATTGACTCACCAGTTTATGCAGAAACCAAAGACGATATTAGGACACATTTCAACTTCTTGCGCCAAGCTTTTATCGATTGGAACTATCTAAAAATAGAGGATGCTAAATTCGATAGTCAAAAAGCTAAAATTTTAAATCTGGTTAAACAAACAGCACATGCTAAGGAAAACGTATGAACATATTGATAGTATTGGAAGGGCTATTTTGACTATTGAAGCCAAAGATGTTCATAACAAGGAAATGGCGGAGATTATTTATCCCGATGGAAAAAAAGCCTTCGCTCAGGTCATCGCTTTAAATGGAAATAAAGTAACGCTACAGCTTTTTGGAGGTGGTTTTGGGGTTTCAACCGATTGTAAAGTACGATTTTTAGGAAATCCAGTCCAAGTAGGATTTTCAGATGAAATGCTCGGACGCGTATATTCGGGTAATGGGCAACCCATTGACGGAGGACCACAACTAACGTCTGATATGACACGTGTGGCCGGACCATCCATCAACCCTGTAAAGCGGCTTATTCCAAAAAATATGATTCGTACCGGTGTGCCTATGATTGACGTTTTTAACACCTTGGTACGCTCGCAAAAAATTCCCATTTTCGCTAGAGCTGGGGAACCGTATAACCGGTTGCTGGCCAATGTCGCCACTCAAACTGATGCTGATGTTATTATCATAGGAGGTGTAGGATTAAAATATGACGAATACCATTATTTTAAAGAACGTATTGAGGAAGCGGGAAGCAAGAGCAAGACGATTATGTTTATCCACACCCATCGTGATTCTATTGTTGAAGGTTTAATGGTACCAGATTTAGCCTTAGCAGTTGGAGAGCGCTTTGCGCTACAAGGTAAGAATGTATTTGTGCTGCTCTCCGATATGACGCAATGGTCTGATTATTTACGCCAAGTGGCTAACGCTCAAGACCAGATTCCTGCGAACCAAGGCTATCCTGGCGACTTATATTCGCAACTAGCAAGCCGTTATGAAAAGGCTGCAGATATAGAAGACTCAGGAAGTTTAACCATTTTGGGTGTTACCACGATGGACGATGTAACCCATCCCGTACCTGATAATACAGGTTATATCACAGAGGGACAATTTTTTATGAAAGATGGCTACCTAGAATTATTCGGGTCGCTAAGCCGACTAAAACAGCAGGTCAATGATAAAACGCGTGATGACCACCGCAGCATCATGAACGCTATGGCGCGTCTGCTTTCTGAAGCTGAAGAACGTGTTAAGGCTCAAAAGTTTGGGTCAGTAAAAGATGATTATTCGTTAAGGTTATTGGATTACCGAAAAACTTTCCAGCGTGAACTAATGGATCCATTCCGTTATTTGGAATTGGAGGATGCCTTGGATTTGTGTTGGGATATTTTATCAAAACACTTTAAAAAAGAAGAAGCGGGTCTATCCTCAGATCTAGTAGAAAAATACTGGCCTAGAAAAGGCGAATTTAAGATTTTAAAAGAACATTACGCATGAGTGAACATACGTTAGACGGTTTAATTGCCAAGGTGAAATCCGAAGCCATTGAAGCTTCAGAAAAAGAAGCGCAAAAAATCATTGCAGATGCCAAGCATAAAGCACAACAGTTATTGTCTAAAGCAGAAGCAGACAAAGTTGTACTTCTCGATGAGGCCCAAGCGAAAGCCGACGCCTTGCTCGATAAAGGAAAGGTTGCCTTGAATCAAGCAGCTCGTGATGTACAGATTTCGGTTAAGAACGATATTCAAAAACTATTTAAATCGGTTTTAGAGACCGAGATTAAGGACGGCTTTACACCAGAATTGTACGTAAAGGTGATTTCTAAAGTTATAGACCAGTTGGGAAGCCATGTAAGTATTGCTTTGCCAGCTGATACCAAAGAGGACTTGGTTAATGCTATTAAGCAAAGTGTGGCTAAGTCTAAAACCGTACCTGAAATTATAACGAAACATAATTTACTCTCTGGACTTTCGGTGACCAAAACAGATGAAGGTTGGAGCTATGAAATCACAGCAGAAGAAATAGCTGATTTGCTAAACCAACATCTCAGTAATAAGTGGGTTGAACTTTTAAGAAACGATTAAATGCTCACAGGAAATCTCGAATATCTCATAAGCAGTTTGCCGAACCTCACCTTTAGCGATTCGGAGTCAGTTCAGCATGAGGTCTCGGGATTATTTAACAAGTATGCGTTCAATACTAAAGACACCAAAGATTTAGTTGCCATTTTAGACGAAGAAGCATCAAAATATTTATCATCAACAGCTATTGAGCGGTTTAAAAGCGTCAAATTAAATAACATTCATTCCAAAAGTTTTCAAAATAGTGCCACTGAGGTCATTTCAGATTTTTCAAAATTCATGTTTGCCCTAAAAAGCGAATTAAAAACCGTTCGATTACAACGCAAAACTGAAGAATCAATAGGTAAAAGTAACTATGAGCTCTTAGGCGATTTACCAAAAAATCCATTACAAGCAGAAGAATACTTGCTTAATATACAATGGCAAAAATTGGAAGCCTTGTCCTTTGGGCATTACGCTGACTTTTCGGCATTGGTGCTTTACAAATTGAAATTGGAGGTCTTATTGCGTTGGTGGCAATTTGATGCAGAAATCGGATTTAAAGTGTTTCAACAATCCTTAAGGGTAGCGTAAGATGGCAGACAAGATTTTAATGAATAAAAATACCTTGGCTGCCTTGAAGAACGAACTGAAGGGCTACAAAACCGCACTGCCTGTTTTCGAAATGAAAGAACAACAGTTAAAAGAGGTTATAACGAGTATTGAAACGGCTGTAGAACGTTTGCAAATAGCGATCGAGGCTGCCGATACAGAGGTAAAGCAATGGGCTTCGGTTATGGCAGAACCGACGGTTGATTTGGGACAGCAGGTCTCAGTCTCGGAACTCAAAACCAAATCACGGGAAATAGCTGGTGTCATCATTAAGCAATTCGTTGATATTAGTTTTAACGAAAGTGAGATCGATTATTTTGAAACACCACTTTGGGTGGATGATGCCGTGGAAGCCATTAAAGACCAAACCACCAACCAAGAAATGTTAAGGTTAGAATATAAGAACCTAGAGCGCGTTCGCGAAGAATTGGCGGAAGCTAGACGTATGAAAAATGCGCTTAAGGAAGTCTTTATTCCTGAAACCCAACACAACATAAGAAAGATTGAAATCTATTTGGGCGATGTGGAACGCTTGGCGATTGGTTGCGCTAAACTGGTAAAGAAGAAAAAACAAGTAAAAAGTGAGGCCGTATGATAGTACGTATGAAGGAAATACTGCTGTTTACGAGTGCTCACGATGTGGACGAGACCATTCAAAATTTAGGTGAATTGGGAGTGGTCGATATCAAAGAAGTGCATCCGCCACAAGGCGAAAGCATAGAACGATACCTGCAAGACCTGAAAGATACCCGTCTGGCCTTATCTATTTTAGAGCAACATGAGTTTAATAATACCATTTCTTATGAGTTTACCGATACTAACGGAAAAGACCCCAAACGAATTATCGGTCGATTATTGAAATCTGAATCGGTAGAACAAAGCATACATAAAGCCTTAGGAGATATAGAAAACCAATTGGTATTTTATCATATTTGGGGAGAGCAATTTCATAAAAAAAATCTTGAATACTTAAAGGATAAAGGAATTTTTGTGCGATTGTATCTCGTTGACAAATCGCAATTAAAAACCCTTCCAAAAGAACGTGCAATAGTTGTATTTTCTGAGAAAAATGGAAAAGTGCCTGTGGCATTATTTACTCAAAATAATTTAGAAAGGCTCAACTTCAAGGAAGAACCTATTCCGGATTTGTCCTTTACCACCTTAAAAGAACTTAAAAGACGCAAGGAGAGACAGCTTGCTCAGCTAGACATTTTTTTGAATGAGTACAAGGCCTTCGATTCTGTATTGGAGGATTATTATCAATTTTTAGAGGACCGCTTCCAATCTGAAACTACTACAGAAAGCATGGGTGATATTGAGGGTAAAGTTAAATTTTTAAGAGGTTATCTACCAAAGGATGCCGTAGATAAGTTTTCAAAAATTGCGAAGGAACAGAATTGGGGTTTCGCCCTTTCTGAACCAAAAAATACAGATGAAGTACCTGTGTACATTAAGAATCCCAAATGGATAAGTATCATTAATCCTATGATGAAGTTTATAGATATCGTTCCAGGCTATAAGGAAATTGATGTGTCCATTTATTTTCTCATTGCCTTTGCTTTGTTTTTTGCAATGTTGGTCGGTGATGCTGGTTACGGTTTTATTTTCTTGATTTTGGCACTCATTTTCAGAAAGAAAATAGCACCACAACTGCGCACCTTGATTGTTGTGCTTAGTGGCGCCACAATTATTTGGGGCGTATTGAGTGGTACCTATTTTGGTGCCGAGCAAATTGCGCAATTGCCATTTTTAAAAGATATGGTCATTCCAAATATTGCTAGTTTTGGTGTGGACAATATTAATTTTATGATGTATTTATCCTTTTTAATTGGTGCGATTCACCTTACAGTAGCACATGGAATAAGGGTAGTTCAATTTATAAATTCTATAAAAGCCTTAAGCGAGATTGGATGGGTTGCTTTGGTTTGGGGCTTATTTTTTATAACGGAACAATTGGTTTTGGGAAATCCTGCACCAAGTTGGTATAATTGGTTGTTTATCGCTGGTGCCACATTGGTGATTTTATTTTCTAAAGAAAGTAATAGTTTCTTCAAAAGTATGGGTGCGTCCATTGCCAATTTGCCTTTAAGTTTAATCAGTGGTTTTTCGGATATTGTATCTTATGTGCGTTTGTTTGCTGTGGGTATGGCAACTGCAGCTGTAGCCGCCAGTTTCAATAATATGGCTTTACCAGATGGAATTGCAGGTATGGGTATTTTAGAATTTGTAATGGCTGCGATTGCCTTGCTCTTAGGGCATACCTTGAATATTGCTTTGGCCTTAATGGCCGTTATGGTGCATGGTATACGGTTGAATATGTTGGAATTTGCTGGGCATTTAGGTGTACAGTTTTCTGGGGAGGCCTATAAGCCATTTAAGTTAATGGTTAACGATAAAGAATGAACAATAACGCCACATCGAGTGTCCTAAACTTGTTTCAGGATGTACCTACATGATAACTATTAAAAAATATAGAATAGTTCTCTGTACATCCCTATGGTTATCGGGATACTTAAACTGACGGCAACGTAATAAAAACACACTAACTAAATAGAACATTTAAAACGATTCAACTATGGGAATTTTCACATTTATACAAACCTCAGTAGAAGGTCTGGGCGATATGGGCATGTCATTAAGTATAGCTGCGATTGGTTCAGCCATTGGTACAGGAATTGCCGGTATGGCTGCCATTGGCGCTTGGAAAAAAATGATAACTAACGGTCAAAAAGCGGCCACAGCCTTGCTGATATTTGTCGGTGCGCCCTTGTCTCAGGTTATTTATGGCATGATACTTAAAAATGCTATTGCCGATGCCAATTTGAGCCCAGATTCCTATCTATGGCAAATTATCATAGGACTTTTTGCAGGTGCTGCAATGGCAGGGTCGGCCATATTTCAAGGAAAAGCCGGAGCAAGAGCTTGTGACGCTATTGCTGCTGGTGCCAATGACACGGCTAAGTACATTATGATAATTGGTGTGGTTGAAACCGTAGCATTGTTTGTGATGATATTTACTATGACAGGGTTGCCAGGTTAAAATGATTGGGCTCTAGGTATTATATGAATTTTATAGGTTTAAGCCTATTTGAATAGCTTCATCCGTAACCAGCTTGAATTCACTTCAGCAATGTTACTAATTGAAATTCCTTCAGGACACTCTATCTCACATGCACCAGTATTAGAACAATTACCAAAACCTTCCAAATCCATCTGATATATCATTTGTTCTAATCGTTTTTCTGCTTCTGCTTTTCCTTGAGGTAAGTTATTTAAATGATTGATTTTTGCAGAAGTGAACAAAACTGCGGATGAATTTTTACACGTCGCTACACAGGCACCACATCCAATACAGGCTGCTGCATCCATAGCTTTATCAGCTATTTCTTTTGGAATTGGAATAGCATTTGCTTCTGGCGCAGACCCTGTTCTAGAACTGATATATGCCCCTGATTCTATAATTCTATCGAAAGCAGACCGGTCTACAATCAAGTCTTTAATAATTGGAAATGATTTGGCACGCCAAGGTTCAACGGTAATGGTTTCGCCATCCTTAAAACTGCGCATGTGCAGTTGGCAGGTCGTCATATTAGGATGAGGTCCATGGGCGCGTCCGTTGATAAATACGCCACATTGACCACAGATACCCTCGCGACAATCGTACTCGTAGGCAATGACCTTTTCGTCCTTCAAAACCAATTCCTCATTCAATTGGTCTAGTGCTTCCAGAAACGACATGTCGTCGGTTAAACCATCAACCTCATAGGTTTTAAATTCGCCTTGAGCATTTCGATTTTCTTGTCGCCATATTTTAAAGTTAACCCTCATCTAATTTTATTAATTGTTTTTATTCTAACAACATCTGGCATCTCCACATCTCATATCTATCTACTATTATTTATAACTTCTTACGATTGGTTCAACAAATTCAAACTTCAAGGTCTCTTTGTGTAATGTGAAATTGCCACTATTGTATTCCCAAGCAGATACATATGAAAAGTCTTTGTCATCTCTGACAGCTTCGCCATCCTTCGATTGGTATTCTTCTCTAAAATGTGCACCACAAGATTCTTTACGCTGCAAAGCGTCGGTGCACATTAAGATTCCTAATTCTATAAAATCGGATAGGCGATAAGCTTTTTCCAACTCAGTATTCATTTCATCATGATTACCAGTTACTTTTACATTTTTCCAAAATTGTTCTTTCAACTTTGTAATCTCTGAAATAGCATTTTCAAGTCCTTCTTTTGTGCGACTCATAGCGCATTCTTGCCACATAATCTTTCCTAATTCCCTATGAAAATGGTCTACCGTTTTACTGCCTTTTATAGCCAAAATTTTATCAATGTGTTTGTTCACCTCTCGTTCCGCTCTTTCAAATTCAGGGTGCTCAGTTGTTGGATGGTCTACTTTGATTTCATCAGCTAGGTAATTATTGATCGTGTTTGGCAAAATAAAGTAACCATCCACACTTGCTTGCAATAACGAATTGGCTCCTAAGCGATTGGCGCCATGGTCTGAAAAATTACATTCACCTACGGCATAAAGTCCGGAAATGGTCGTCATTAACTCATAATCTACCCAAAGGCCACCCATGGAAAAATGTGCGGCAGGCGAAATGAGCATGGGTGTGGTGTAGGCATCGATACCTGTTATTTTTTTATACATAGTAAATAGGTTGCCATAACGGTCTTTAATGGTATCTAGTCCAAACTTGTCAATAGCGTGTTTAAAATCCAGATATACTGCATTTTTAAGGCGTCCCACGCCGTAACCTGCATCAATACGCTCTTTAGCGGCTCTTGAGGCAATATCGCGAGGTGCCAGATTTCCAAAACTCGGGTACCTCCGTTCTAAATAGTAGTCGCGTTGGTCTTCCGGAATGTCTTTTGGTGCTCTACTATCGTCTTTTTGTTTTGGTACCCAAATACGGCCATCATTCCTTAGTGATTCCGACATTAAGGTTAATTTAGACTGTGCTTCACTAGACTGCGGTAATGCGGTAGGATGTATTTGGGTAAAACTTGGAGCAGCGAAAAAGGCACCTTTCTTGTGGGCTTTCCAAATGGCACTGCCGTTGCAACCTATGGCCAACGTCGATAATCGGAATACTCTAGAGTAGCCGCCAGTTGCCAAAACCACAGCATCAGCAGCGTAGCGCTTCAACTGTCCAGTGACCAAATCCCGAACAATGATCCCTTTTGCTTTGCCGTCAACGACCACTAAATCCATCATTTCACTTCGGGCATACATAGTTACCTTCTTGGCTCTAACCATTTTATACAATTGTGAATAGGCGGCCAGTAGCAACTGCTGCCCCGTTTGTCCACGTGCATAAAAGGTGCGTTGTACTTGTACACCGCCAAAACTGCGGTTGACCAGAGTACCTCCGTATTCTCTGGCAAAAGGTACACCTTGTTGCACAAAGTGATCAATTAAAGGTGCGGATAATTCTGCTAAACGATAGGTATTGGCTTCTCTAGACCTAAAATCACCACCCTTTAAAGTATCGTAAAACATGCGATACACGCTATCACCATCGTGCTGGTAATTTTTAGCCGCATTGATGCCACCCTGAGCAGCTACGGAATGTGCGCGTCTGGCAGAATCTTGGTAGCAAAAGCATTTAACATCATAACCCATTTCTGCCAAGGTAGATGCTGCCCCAGCGCCACTTAAACCCGAACCAACTACGATTATATTTAACTTTTTTTTATTTGCCGGGTTGATGAGTTGGGACTTTAACTGATAGTTACGCCATTTGTATTCTAAGGGACCATCTGGAACTTTTGGATTCAATAGAAAATTTTTATCTGTAAAATAGCGAAAAAATAATTCCTCTCAAAGTTAAATATGTGTGAGAATACGGTTGAAAATGGTAAAGAAATTATTCCTTTGCTAGTAATGACTATAGAAGTTGCAATCTACTTAGTACTATCAATCCATCTTCTAGCATTCACAAAAGCTTCAAGCCACGGCGAAACCTCGTCTTTTCGACCTTCTGGATAATATGCCCAATTCCATTGAAATGTTGAGCGCTCAATATGAGGCATGGTCACTAAATGGCGTCCGGTTTTATCACAGAGCATCGCAGTGTTATAATCTGACCCATTAGGATTAGCTGGATAAGCTTCATAGCCATATTTGGCAACAATGTGGTACTTATCTTCGGAATATGGTAAACTGAATTTACCCTCGCCATGCGAAATCCATACCCCTAAGGTTGTTCCAGCTAAGCTAGATAACATGACCGAATTATTCTCTTGAATTTTTACAGAGGTAAAGGCACTCTCATGTTTATGCGAATCATTGTGTACCATTTTTCCGTGTTGCTCATGATCCGGATTGATTTCATCCAATTCCATAAACAATTGACAGCCATTACATATACCAACTGATAAGGTGTCTTTACGGGCAAAGAAATTTTTAATGGCCTTGTTGGCCTTTTCATTATATTTAATAGCACCGGCCCAACCCTTGGCAGATCCTAGAACATCCGAGTTACTAAAACCGCCTACGGCACCGAGAAATTGAATGTCTTCAAGTGTTTCACGCCCAGAAATTAAATCGGTCATATGAACGTCCTTAACATCAAAGCCAGCTAAATACATGGCATTGGCCATTTCCCGTTCTGAATTGCTTCCTTTTTCACGCAATATGGCAGCTTTCGGTCTAGGTTTAGAACTATCTAGTTTTGGTAGCTTGCCATTAAAATGCTTAGGGAATGTATACTGTAAGGCTTGGTCTTTGTAATTATTGTAACGTGTTTCAGCAAGATTATTGGCCGTTTGTTTTTGATCTAGTAGGAAAGAGGTTTTGTACCACATGTCCCTTAATCTTGAAACCGTCATGGTGAAAACTTCGTTTCCATTAACGATACTTAAAACATCGCTTTCGGTAACCTTTCCAATGTTGTGAAATTCGATTTTTGCCTCAGTTAAAATTGCTTCTATACTATCATCTTTAGACTGAATCACAATGCCTGCATTTTCAGCAAAAAGTACTTTAAACGCATCTTTTTCAGCCAAGCCCGTTACATCCAATTCAGCACCTAAATTAGTATCAGCAAAACATAGTTCCAGAAGCGTTGTAATTAAACCACCAGAAGCCACATCATGCCCTGCCACTATTTTATGGTCTTTGATAAGTTGTTGAATGGTGTTGAATACCGTTTTAACATAGGCTGCACTTTTTACAGTCGGCGCTTTAGTTCCTATTTTATTGGTGATTTGAGCAAAGGAGCTACCACCTAATTCAAAGCTGTCTTGAGATAAATTGATGTAGTAAATAGCTCCATTGTCTTTTTTGAAGACAGGTTCTATAACGTTGGTAATGTCAGTGCAGTTAGCCGCTGCAGATATAATGACAGTACCAGGGGCAATAACATCACCATCAGGATATTTTTGCTTCATGGACAGCGAATCCTTTCCTGTTGGGACATTAATCCCTAAGTCAATGGCAAACTCGGAAACCGCTTTTACGGCTTTGTAAAGCCTTGCATCTTCACCGTCGTTCTTGCAAGGCCACATCCAGTTAGCGGAAAGGGAGGCACTTTTTAGACCGTCTTTAAGTGGCGCCCACATAATATTGGTTAAGGCTTCGGTAATAGAATTTCTACTGCCTGCCTCAGCATCTATTAAGCCTGAAATTGGAGAATGCCCAATTGAGGTGGCAATTCCCTCTTTACCTTTAAAATCCAAGGCCATAACCCCAACATTGTTTAAAGGCAACTGTAAAGGTCCTGCACATTGTTGCTTAGCCACACGACCACCTACGCAGCGGTCTACTTTATTGACTAACCAATCTTTACAAGCCACAGCCTCTAATTGAAGAACCTTATCTAAGTAATCGTAAAAGGCATCCCTGTGGTAATTTACATCTGCATACTGTTTAACAACAGTTTTATCATCCATAATAGTCATTGGAGAGCTACCAAACATATCGCTCATGGCTAAATCCATGGGTTTCTCTCCTGTAGATTTAGATTCAAACGTAAAGCGGTGTTCGCCTGTGACATCACCCACATCATAAATAGGCGAGCGCTCACGGTCTGCTATGTTGTGTAATATTTCTAAATGTTTATCCGAAATTACTAAGCCCATCCGTTCTTGTGACTCATTTCCTATAATTTCCTTAGCAGATAAGGTGGGGTCGCCAATTGGCAATCTATCGAGATCGATAAGGCCGCCAGTATCTTCAACTAATTCAGACAAGCAGTTTAGGTGACCACCGGCACCGTGGTCATGTATGGAAACAATATAATTTTCTTCACTTTCAACCATGCCTCTAATAGCATTAGCAGCACGTTTTTGCATTTCGGGATTAGAACGTTGAACGGCATTTAATTCAATACCAGAATCAAACGCCCCTGTATCGGCTGAGGAAACTGCCGCGCCACCCATGCCTATGCGGTAATTATCACCACCAAGAATTACAATTTTATCACCTTTTTGAGGTTTGTCTTTAATGGCCTGGTCTGCCTTACCATAACCTATACCTCCAGCCAGCATGATGACTTTATCAAAACCTAGTTTTTCTTTTTTTTCCTTATGCTCAAAGGTTAAAACGGATCCTGAAATTAAGGGTTGCCCAAATTTATTGCCAAAATCAGAGGCACCATTGCTAGCTTTTATTAAAATATCCATTGGTGTTTGGTAGAGCCATTTGCGCTCGGGGAAGGCTTTTTCCCACGGGCGCTTGTCTTCTAATCGTGAATACGATGTCATGTATACCGCAGTACCAGCCAAGGGTATAGATCCCTTTCCTCCAGCTAAACGGTCCCTGATTTCACCTCCTGAACCAGTTGCCGCGCCATTAAAGGGTTCCACTGTTGTAGGGAAATTGTGTGTTTCTGCCTTAAGTGAGATGACCGATTCAAACGGCCTTATTTGGTAATACGCAGGAACATCTGCCCGTGCTGGCGCGAACTGCTCTACGATAGGCCCCTTAATAAAGGCTACATTATCCTTGTATGCCGAAACAATATCGTTAGGATGTTTTTTAGACGTTTCCTTAATCAGTTTGAACAATGACGTAGGCATTTCTTCACCATCAATAATGAAGGTGCCATTAAAAATTTTATGGCGGCAATGTTCTGAATTTACCTGTGAAAACCCAAATACTTCAGAATCCGTTAATGGTCGTCCTATACGTTTTGCAACACCTTCTAAATAATCAATTTCCTCATCGTTTAAGGCTAAACCTTCTTTAGCATTAAAACCGGCAATATCGCTTATCTCTAAAATAGGTTTTGGCTTAATATCAATCGTAAACATACCCTGATGTAGCCCTTTGAATTTTTCTGAAATCATAGGATCATAATCCATAAAATCTTCAGAAACCGATATAAATTCTTCAATACGGATTATGCCATCAATTCCCATATTCTGTGTAATCTCAACGGCATTTGTACTCCAGGGCGTTACCATAGCGGCGCGTGGGCCAACAAAAAAAGCATCAATGGATGCTTGTTCTAGTTTAGCTTGGTCACGAAATAACCATGTTAATTTTGAAATTGTTTCAGTTGAGAATTCTTTTGTGGCTTGAACAGCAAAAACTTTACTGTTTTGGTTTCCAAAGAAATGAATCATCAGGTTTTCTAGGTGTTAGAATTAATAAAGTGCAAATTTACGCTTTTTGAGTAAAATAAGGTTTTAAAATCACCTTGATAATGGCAAGTTATCCACTAATTAATTGACATTAAAAATAAGTGTTTAGTATCCGTTTGACGGATCCATAGTATGAAGATCCAAAAAGGTTAAGATGTACCAAAAGAAAGTACAATTGATAAATGTCTAGTCTAGCGGAAGCGTTTATCGTTTTTGGATGTACGTCATGGTACGCCTCGTAAAACGCATCGTGAAATCCTCCAAAGAGTTTGCTCATGGCAATGTCAACCTCACTATGACCATAATAGACAGCGGGATCGATGAGGTAGGGTAAACCATCCTTTGAAAACAGGTAGTTGCCACTCCATAAATCGCCATGAAGTAAGGCTGGTTTTACATGTTCAAATAAAGGTTTTAGTACTGTTTTTAAAGATTTGATGGATGGAATTTCCGAGTGACTTAGCTTGCCACTTTCCACAGCTAAATTCATCTGATAAAGCAGTCTATGCTCAACATAAAAGTCGGTCCAATTGGAGGATTGGGTGTTGATTTGGGCTAAGCTACCAATAAAATTATCTTGGGATAGCCCAAATTGAGCTACGCCATGCTGGTGCAGTTTTGCTAGTTGGGAGCCCAGAAGGGCGAAGTCATTAGAAGCTCCAGTTCTGGATTCTATAAATTCTAAGATCAAAAATGACGAACTATCAAATGTGTCATGTCCTATAACTTCGGGTGTTTTAATGGTGTTGGTTTGTGCAATAGATTTAAGTCCAAAGGCTTCAGCCTTGAACATGGCAGACGCCTTTTCATTTGTGCTAAGTTTTAACACATAATCCTTTGAGTCGGTTTCAAGTTTGAATACAGAGGCGGTGTCACCTCCCGTTAACTTCTGTGTAGCGATAATAGGTGTATTGAGAAGTGATTCAAGGTGTGAAATCAAGTTCTCCATGGTTTGAAATAGCTTCTTACAATTTTATGATCTTCTTACTTATGAACTGCTTATCTTTTTCTAATGTAAGAAGGTATATGCCTTTCTTTAAATTTGAAACATCTATTCTACCATCAAAGAGGTTTCCCTTATCTATTAAATTACCAAGTATGGAGTAAATTTTAAAGTCTACCGCTTCAGAAATGTTAAGATATATATATGGGCCCTTTACAGGATTTGGATGAATCTTTAAATGATTAAATTCAGCATCTGAAACGCTTAGAGGGTTATAGCAGGTCCAAGAAAGATTATCCATTGCAACCCTTGCGCTTCCCGAATCATTATCCTGAATAATCACTTGGATATTACCTTCAATATCAATATCGTTAATCGTTACATTTTGGACGGAATTAGAATATGCAATAGTTCCAACACTATTTCCATTGACAACAACATCTAGATTCCCATCAGTACCGGAAAATATCCGTTGTGTTGTAAGTGAAAGACTTTTAATACCGCCCGAAACCACCGGAGAAGTTAATCTACCATCCGTGTCATCCCTAAAATCTATCGCAATAGCTCTACTTCCAGCAATGGTTCTATCTGTTCTCGCTTCGGCAGCACTCCAAGTACCGTTAGGGCCAACCCAGCTGCGGTTGGTGTATTGGCTGTTATCGGCAGGTATATTTTCAAAATCCTCGGAGGCACATTCGTTAGAGCCCGATCCATTGTTTGTCGTGGTTTCACAGGCTTGATTACTGAAATCAGAGGTATTACCTGCAGCATCCTTGGCTTTAATGGTAAAGCAGTAGTTAGTGTCAGGAATCAATCCGTTAACTGTAAATGACGTATTCGGTGTGGTGTTACTTAAAATGCCATCGGTGTAAATATCATAGGCGGTTACACCTACATTATCGGATGCCGCTGTCCAAGATAATTCAATGGAATTATCGGTTGGATTCGAAGTTGAGAGATCGCTTATGGTAGATGGCGCCTCATTATCATTTGTTACAGACCATATTAAGCTTACATAGTTTGGGTTATCAACAAATGGATTTCTATTATTCTGATAATTGAAGACCACATTATTCCTGTCGATTTCTCTCTGGGATACAGGGTCATTCTCATGCCAAGTTAGAAGAATGTTTAAAAAGGGATCTGCAATGGCCTTGTTATTACTGCCATCAAACATAGGATAGTCGCCCCAGTTATCTACTAAATCTTCATAGCGCGTTACAAAATAAAAGTACATTCTTGCCACATCGCCCTTAAACTCATCTATGGGTTCAAAAACAGTTCCTGTGTAACCAGCGGAATAGCCACTGTTCAAATTCCCTCCTGCTTTAGACCCATTAAGAGTTGGATTGGATATTCCACTTTGAGAAATTAATTGGGAGTCATCAACTACACCAAATGGTAGATTGCTTCTTAAGCCATTGACGCGTCCATCCGTGGGAACAACGTGATGCCCATCATCTACCATGGGACTAGCATTACCAACGGTAGAACGTGGAATGATATGTTCCTTATTATAACATTGGCCTTCACCATTGAAATTACCAGTACATTCATCAGTGCCAAAAAAATAAACATAAGGATCAACACCGTCCGGGTTTTCGGAATAGATATCTAGAATACTATTATCGTTTTCATAGTAGAGGTCTAAATCACTATTCGCATAGAGTCCGTCTAAGTTATCCCCTTGGTCTAAATGTGTAAATTCTGTTGATAGACCGTCTGAAACATCGTCGATGATCTGTTTTAATTGAGTTTTTAAAGCGTATCCTTCTAGGCCCAGAGCTGAATCATAATAATTGGCCGGGATTTGGGAATAACCCAAAAATGAAACGATTAAAAAACATAGTAGAATGTAAAATTGTCTCATAGTGACGTTTGTAAAGCTCTAATCTTCTGACCTTTCCAATAAAGCCATATAAAACCCATCAAAACCAGATTTATGTGCCAATATCTTTTTGTCTTTTACAAATTTAAAATTTTTCCCTTCGGCTGAGGTTAAAAAACTATCAATTTGATTCTCATTTTCAAAAGGAAGTATGGAACATGTGGCATACACCATCTTACCGCCAGGTTTTACCATTCTTGAATATTGACTCAACAGTTCTGCTTGGGTTTTCTTAATGTCTTCAATGAAACTTGGCCCCAGTTTCCATTTTGCATCAGGGTTTCGTCTTAGCACACCCAAACCAGAACAAGGTGCGTCGATTAACAAGCGATCGGCCTTATCATATAGTTTTTTTATAGGTTTGGTTGAATCTATAACTTTCATTTCAATGTTGTGAACATCATTGCGTTTGGCCCTTACTTTAAGCTTCTTCAATTTACTTTCGTAAATATCCATAGCTATAATTTGTCCTTTGTTCTCCATAAGTGAAGCAAGGTGTAAGGTTTTGCCACCAGCGCCTGCACAAGCATCAACAACTTTCATACCCGGTTTAACTTCCAAATATGCGGCTACCAATTGCGACGATGCATCCTGAACTTCAAACCATCCCTTTTTAAAGGCTTCTGTTTTAAAAACATTCGCCCGCTCGGTCAATTTGAGAGCAGAAGGATATCCCTCTAAAAACTCAGTTTCAATCTCTTCCGATTGCAATTGTTGTTGTAGGTCTTTTTTGGTCGTCTTAAGCGTATTGACACGAAGAATAACATCAGCTTGTTCATTCTGCATAGCTATTTCTTTAGTCCATATAGCTTCCCCGAGTTCTTTTACGCCAAGGTCATCCATCCAATCTGGAATTGACTCCTTGAATTTTCTAATTTTTGAAAGCTCATCGAAACGACCTTTGATTTTTCGTGAAGGCGTATCTGTAAAGTATTTCCAGTCAGGTAATTTTATACCTTTTAAGGTCGCCCATACGGCAAAGATTCTCCAAAGATTGTCTCGTTGGTAAGGTGCCTTTACATCTGCGATTTCAGAGTAAAGACGTTTATAGCGGACAATTTCATAAACCGTTTCCGCAATAAATCCACGGTCTCGACTTCCCCAGCGCTTATCGCGTTTTAATAATTGTTGTATGACCTTATCGGCATAGTCACCTTCATTAAAAATGAGATGTAATCCATCAATAACCGCAAAACATAAGTTTCTGTGTAGTCGCATGTTAAAAAAATATAAGCGTGCAAAGGTACACAAATGATTAATTGTTGTCTTGTTAATTATAGAGTTTTCTATTTTTATAGAAATTTGAAATTATGCGTGTTTTAATAGCCTTATGGCTTATACTTTTTTCTCTGGGTTGTGACCAACAGATTAAAACCGAGAAAAAGACCCAGCGGAAATTATCCAATATTTGGATAGAAGATATTTTATTGGATTCTATATTGAGCACACGGACAATTGATGTAATTGATAGTAATGTTTATTATGGTGCTCAAGATGGAAGGATAGGGGCATTTCTAGAGGATGGTCGTCACGTTTCCGACCGTTATCATCTGGATTCCATTTACCCGTCATTCCGGTCTTCAGCTTTCAATGGTAAAAGTCTGTTTTATTTAAGCATCGAATCTCCTACATTGTTATATAAAATTGAGAAAAATCAAAAATTAAACGCATATACTGAAGCAAATTTGGTCTATAAGGAAAACCACCCAAAAGCCTTTTATGATTCTATGGATTTCTGGGATGAAAAGGAGGGTATTGCCATTGGAGACCCTACGGATAATTGTATGAGTATAATTATAACTAGAGATGGCGGCGAGACGTGGACAAAACTATCTTGCGAGGTTTTGCCAAAAATTGAAGAAGGTGAAGCCGCATTTGCAGCAAGCGATACCAATATTGCCATTGTTGGCGACCATACTTGGGTGGCAACAGGAGGAAAAGCTAGTAGAGTCTTATATTCTCCAAATCGAGGCAAAACTTGGGACGTGTTTAATACCCCAATTGCGCAGGGTAAAGAAACTACGGGGATATATTCCATAGATTTTTACGATGCACAACATGGTTTTGCTATTGGTGGTGATTACACGAAACCTGATGATTCATTAGCCAATAAAATCAGAACTTCAAATGGAGGTAAAACTTGGAAACGTGTTGCCGATGGTAAATCTCCAGGCTACAGAAGCTGCGTGCAGTATATCCCAGGTAGAAAAGGCCGTGAATTGGTAGCTGTAGGTTTTAAAGGAATCGATTATAGTGATGATGCTGGTGAACATTGGACGCATTTAAGCGATGAAAGTTTTTATACCATTAGATTCTTAAACGATACTATTGCTTATGCGGCGGGGAAGGGACGTATTAGCAAGCTTACGTTTAGGGAGTAAAAAAAGAAGCCGATGTGGCTTCTTTTATCTTAGTCTCTTTTGCCGCGACTATTGCGCATCTCTTTTAAGCGTTCTAGAAGTTTTCGGTTGAACTCGTCTTCTGCGCGCTTGAGGCGAATGATTTTTTTAGAGGAGATAATACCTTTCAAATCGCTCATTAAATCGATCTTGGCGCGATGCATTTTATCTTCGGCAGCGATGAGGTCTTGCAAAAGTATGTCTGCTTCACTGTCTGACATATCAGGATTGTTTCTCATTTTCATCTTGATATTACGCATATCCTCATTTCTTACCTTTTCGGTTTTGGTCTCAAATTGATTGTAAACTGGCCAAAACTTGGTAGCTTCATCTGGTGTAAGGCTTAATTGCTCTGTAATAAAAGCTATTTTTTGGGCTTTTATGCGCTCTCGCAATTTTTCACCACCTTGGGCAAAGCTTGAGAAACTCAGTAAAAACAGTACTATGGCTATAAATTTTTTCATGGTGTTTAACTTATTTTAAGATGGATTCTAAATCGACATTTTCAATGAGATAGTTTTCTAAATACCCTTCATTATAGTCGGTTTCAGTAATTATAAAGTCTTCCTCTAACAAGTCGGCGTCTGAGAGCAACTCCGCCAATTCATAACTGTCTAAATCGCTATTTTCTAAATAGGTTTCTACCATTTCAACAGTCAAAGAAGGACTGTTATTTTTATTAAGGAAAACCGCAAGGGCCAACATCAATGACGCAGCGATGCCAGCTACATAATAAAAGGTTTTTCTAGAGCGGAGACTAATGACTGGTTTTTGGTCGTTCTTGATTTTTTCGAAAAGTTTATCTTCAAAAGAATTGAAATAATCTGTTGGCACTTGATAACCTGGAGTCTTAATACCTTCTATAGTCTCTTTTTTGTTCAGTTGTTCTAATAATCGTTCATCAAAGGAATCAAAGTAATTCTTTGGGGTTTTAAAACCTGTTGATTTTACGGTATTTAATTTATCTCTTTTCATTGATTGATTTCGTATTCTTGAAACCTTTTGTTGTTCTACCCTATTTGACTTGTAAAGTTGGCAATAGTTTAATGATCAGTTAAAAAGGTTTCTATTTTTTTTACGGCAATATGGTACGAGGCCTTTAGTGCACCTTCACTAGTTTCGAGTATTTCTGACATATCTTTATAGGTAATGTTATCAAAATATTTCATGTTAAACACAAGTTGTTGTTTTTGTGGTAGAGTAGCGATAGCTTTTTGCAGCTTGAGCTGAATCTCATCACCTTCAAAATACACGTCAGCCTGCAAATTATTTATGGCATTGTTTTGGTGCTCTTCATTAGTGATTTGTAGGCGTCTGGCTTTTTTGTTTAAAAAGGTAATTGACTCGTTGGTTGCAATCCTATATAACCAAGAATACAATTTGCTGTCACCTTTAAATTTATCTATGTTTTTATAAACCTTGATAAAAGTGTTTTGAAGAACATCATCAGCATCGTCATGGCTCACTACAATTTTTCGAACATGCCAATATAAGCGTTCCTTATATAGCTGTAATAACTCTTTAAAGGCCGTTTCCTTGGTTGTTGGCTCTTGCAATCGTATTATAAAGTTGGGCTCATTTTTCAAATGATTGGACTTTGATACTAAGACCAAGTAAATGAATAAAGGTTTAATTAAAAAACTAATTTTTTATGAAATATATTAAATAACTGTAAATCAGTATATTAAAAATAAAAACATCGATAAAGAGTTAAATAAAATCGATAAAATGCATTTTTTTCTTGCTTGGTATGTTTTTTTGTTATATGTTTGAACTGCTTAACCTATTAACCGTTACCAGTGTCCCCAAATCTGGTAACAAAAAAGAAGGATGCACGTAACAGTGCATCCTTTTTGATTTTAATACTACAGAAAGTTCATTAGGAATCAAAACTCTGCATTTCGACGAGTTTCTTATAGATTCCTTGTTTTTTGATTAATTCGGTGTGGGTACCTTGCTCTGCAATTTCACCTTTATGCATCACTGCGATAAGATCGGCATTTTGAATGGTAGAAAGACGATGAGCTATTACGATGGAGGTCCTATTTTTCATCATATTCTCAAGTGCATCTTGCACCAATCGCTCACTTTCAGTGTCTAGAGCAGAGGTTGCTTCATCTAAAATCATGATGGGAGGATTTTTTAAAACTGCTCTGGCAATACTTAATCGTTGTTTTTGCCCACCAGATAATTTATTACCTGAGTCACCAATATTGGTTTCAATGCCCTGGGGTAAGTTCTTAACAAATTCCCAAGCATTGGCTATTTTAAGTGCCTTGATAATCTCCTCATCACTAGCGGTTTCTTTACCAATCCTTAAGTTATTGGCAACGGAATCGTTGAACAAAATAGAGTCTTGAGTGACTAGCCCCATAAGATTTCGCAATGAACTTTTGGTTAAATCCTTAATGTTTTCGCCATCAATTGTTATACTGCCATCATTAACGTCATAAAAACGGGTAACGAGATTTGCTATGGTGCTTTTGCCGCTGCCAGATTGTCCTACTAAGGCCACGCTTTTTCCCTTGGGTACGGTAAGGGTAAAATTCTTAAGTACGAGCTCATCTTCATACTTAAAGGAAATGTTGTTGAGTTTAATGTCGGAGTTGAAGGTCCGTTTTTCTATAGCATTTGGCTTATCCTCTAAAGGGGAGGGGGTATTCAGTATTTCTAAAACCCTATCTGCTGCCGCATTACCAGATTTTACTTTGTAACTCGCCTTGCTTATAGCTTTCGCAGGCGTAAGGATTTGATATGCCAAGGCCATATAGCCAATAAATGCACCTCCAGAAAGCGTATTGTCAACAAGGACCATACTACCGCCGTACCATAATAAAGCAGCAATAGTGACAATACCCAAGAATTCACTGGTTGGCGATGCTAAATTTTGTCTATTCAAAAGTGAATTCGAAAATTTATAAAAGCGAGTGGTCGAGTTTTGAAACTTTTTGCTGAACCGTGCCTCGGCATTGAACCCTTTGATCACCTTTAAACCACCGAGAGTTTCTTCTAAGGTGGAAAGAAATAGACCCTGCTCGGTTTGAACCCTGTTCGATTTCTTTTTAAGGCTCTTTCCTATTCTTGAAATTATAAAACCCGATATAGGGATAAACAAGAATACGAAAATTGTGAGTTTCATTGATATCGTAAACATGGCTATTATGGCGAACAAAATAGTGAGCGGTTCTTTTACAATCAGCTCCAAAACAGCTAAAAGCGAATTTTTAACTTCGTCGACATCACCCGATATTCGAGCTATGATATCGCCTTTTTTCTTTTCTGAATAATAGGAAATAGGCAAGGTTATAATTTTGTCATAAATCTCATTCCGTAAATCCTTAAGAACGCCATTGCGCAAAAACGTGATGAAATAAAGGCCCAAATAATTGAATAGGTTCTTTAAAAGAAACAATGAAATAATCAGTATAATCATATACAATAACGAGCGCTGGGCGCCGTATTGTTCTGATGTAGAGGTAATGATATAATTAATGTAATTTTCCAGGTAATCCTTGAGGTCGCTGATACCCGAATATAAAGGCTTCTTGTACACCTTCTCGCCCTCTCCAAATAACACGTTTATCATGGGCATAAGAGAAATCATGGCCATGGTGCTAAATAAGGCGTAAAAAACATTAGAGATAATATTTAATATACCGTAACGCTTATAGGGAATTATGAATCTAGATAATTTCTTGAGGTAATCCATGTATTACAAGTTCATATCCTTTAAAATTGCGTCAATTCGGTCTTCCAAGAACTGCTCGGTAACTTTAAATTTAGATATATTACTGAGTTTGGTATTTACGCTGATGTAAAACTTAATTTTTGGTTCGGTGCCACTTGGTCTTAGGGCTATTTTACTTCCGTCTTCGGTATAGTAGATAAGAACGTTGGATTTTGGGATATCTATAGGCGATTCTGTGTTGGTCGTTGTGTCCTTTGCAATTGATAATTGATAATCTTCAATCCTCACAACTTTAGAGTCATTGACCTGTTTTAATGGATTTTCTCTGGCATCTACCATCATCTGTTTAATCTCTTGAGCACCTTCAATACCTTTTTTGGTTAAAGATATAAGACGTTCTTTGTAAAATCCATGTTCTACATAGAGGTTTATAAGTTCTTCAAACATGGTCATGCCCTTAGCCTTGGCTTGCGCCGCGATTTCGCAGGCCAATAAAGTAGATGTCACAGCATCCTTGTCCCTAACAAAATCACCAACCATAAAACCAAAACTTTCCTCGCCACCTCCTATAAAGTCAAGTTCGGGGAAGTCCTTAATCATTTTGGCAATCCATTTAAAACCGGTTAAACCAATCTTACACTCCACACTATAGGCCTCTGCCAATACGGACATCATTGGCGTTGATACAATGGTAGAGCCAATGAATTGACGACCATTTATTTTTCCATTCTTCTTCCACTGTTTTAATAAAAAATCCGTCATCAAAAGCATGGTTTGGTTACCATTAAGGATAACCAAATCATTGTCTAAATTTCTTACCACCACACCCAGACGGTCACAGTCAGGATCAGTTCCGATAACAATGTCACCATTTGTTTTTTCGGCCAAGTCCATAGCCATCTTCAAGGCTTCTGGTTCTTCTGGATTTGGTGACACAACGGTTGGGAAATCCCCGTTGGGCTTGCGCTGCTCCTCGACAATATTAACATTGGTATAGCCAGCACGTTTTAAAGTTTCTGGAATAGCCATAATAGACGTACCGTGCAGCGAAGTAAAGACTACATTTAAGTTTTGTTTGGCCTCTTCTGAAGTATCAAAGCTACCATTTTCAATTGAGGCATTAATAAATGCATCATCAACATCCTTTCCGATATATTCAATTAAATTCGGGTCAGACTTAAACTTAATTTCAGCATAATCAAGTTTGTTGATTTGAGCGATTATTTCTTCATCTTGAGGAGGTACCAATTGACCGCCGTCCTGCCAATACACTTTATAGCCGTTATATTCTGGTGGATTGTGCGATGCAGTTAGAACGATACCACAATGACAATTGAGATGCTTTAGCGCAAAGGATAATTCTGGCGTGGGTCTTAAATCCTCAAATAGGTAAACTTTAATCTTATTGGCCGAAAAAACATCGGCTACAACCTTACCAAAACTTTTGCTGTTGTGCCTACAATCATAGGCTATTGCCACCTTTATAACTTCATTAGGGAAACAGTGCTTTAGATAATTACTTAAGCCCTGTGTGTTCTTTCCCAAGGTATATTTATTTATCCTATTGGTTCCAGGTCCCATAATGCCGCGCATGCCCCCTGTACCAAACTCTAAATCCTTATAAAAACTCTCCTCAAGTTCTTTGGGGTTAGTAGCGATTAAATGTTTTATTTCAGCTTGCGTTTGGGCATCAAAGGTTGAGGTTAACCAGGTATTAACGCGTTCCAATATCTCAGGTTTAATATAAATCATAAATAAAGGTAATTATAGACAAAATTAAACATTTAAGTTCTTGTGGATTCGTATCTATTCTATAATTCTCAACAATTTCATGCCAAATTAATTTGGTCTTTTATGAAATAGCGTTGCTGCTGACGTTTAGTCCTAAGAATGAGTTCTCCTAAAAATCCTGCAATAAAGAACTGTGAGCCAATAATCATGGTGGACAATGCGAGATAAAACTGAGGCCGTTCTGTAATTAAGCGCCCCGTTGGATTTATAAATAGCTTGTCAATACCCAAATAAAATGCAAAGGCAAAACCGATAAAGAACATGAGCACACCTAGGGCTCCAAAAAGATGCATCGGCCGTCTTCCAAATCTTGATACGAACCAAATGGTAATCAAATCGAGGAAACCATTTAAAAAGCGATTCATCCCAAATTTAGTTTTACCATATTTTCGGGCTTGATGCTGTACCACTTTTTCAGTAATCTTCGTAAATCCTGCATTCTTCGCAAGAACAGGTAGGTAACGGTGCATTTCGCCATATACATCTATATGCTTAACTACAGTACTGTTATATGCTTTTAATCCGCAGTTAAAGTCGTGTAATTTAACTCCAGAAGTACGTCTTGCTGCCCAATTGAATAGTTTGGAGGGCAGATTTTTTGTTATTATTGAATCGTAGCGCTTTTTTTTCCAACCCGAAACTAAATCATAGTCCTCTTTGGTAATCATTTCGTAAAGTTCAGGGATTTCCTCAGGATTATCCTGTAAGTCGGCATCCATAGTAATTATAACATTACCTGTTGCTTGAGCAAAACCAGCATGTAAGGCTTGGGATTTTCCAAAGTTTTTTAAAAACCGAATACCTTTAACTTTAGGGTCTTTTTTAGAGAGTGCTTCAATGATATCCCATGAATTATCCGTGCTTCCATCATCTATAAAAATAATCTCATAGGAAAACGAATGAGATTGCATCACAGATACAATCCAATGGTGTAGTTCCTTTAAAGATTCGTCTTCGTTGAGTAGTGGTATAACTACTGATATATCCATAGCGGTGCCATCCTGATAGTTGATGTCAAAAATAACTAAATTATTTAAGCCGCATCAGGATCCTTTTTTTTCATAATAAGGGCAATTAAAAGTCCAACAATAGCGTAAAACAAAAACTGCCAAGCAAGGGATTTTAATAAGTTGACAACCGCAAACTGATTTGTGTTTTCCATTTCGGTTATCGCCATATCAATGGTTTCCTGCGGGGTTCCAAAATTCTCCATCATTGATACAGTGGCTTCTATGCTGGCCTGTTTTACAAGTTCTGCAGCTTCAGGGTCAACCACATTAAAAATCAAAATACTCACAACAGTGCTAATTAGTATGCCAACAACAATGGTTGTAAACCAAGCTGTGAAGGCTTCTTTAAATGAAATAAAACCATTTAGAATACTCTTGGCCTTAGCCGTTGATACAATGCCAATGACAATGATTAGTATAAATAATATGATTCCCAACCACCATTTTGTCAGGATTTCAATATTAACAGCATAGCCAATGATGGTGAAAGAGGAGAGGATGAGCCCAAGATAGAGACCGTATTGTATAGCAGATGATTTTAAGCTATTTTCCATTTTTATTTGATTTTTGGTTAGATCTAGTAAGTTAGTAATTAAAGATAATTAATTGTTACAGATATTAGGAAAATAATTAATACTAAATAATTGCAATTTTCATAAAAATACTTAAATTTGCACCTCGAAAAAATCGAATTTTATTAAAGCATTTAGTGATGAAAGCAGGAATACATCCAGAAAATTTTAGAGTAGTGGCGTTCAAGGATATGTCTAATGATGATGTATTTTTATCTAAATCTACTGCAGAGACAGGCGAAACCATTGAGGTTGATGGTGTGGAGTACCCCTTAGTAAAACTTGAAATTTCCAGAACGTCTCATCCTTATTATACAGGTAAATCTAAATTGGTTGATACCGCTGGTCGTATCGATAAATTTAAAAACAAATACGCTAAGTTTAAGAAATAATCGAACTTACAACGCAATTAAAAAGCCTTTCTCTTACCAGAAAGGCTTTTTTGTTTTAGGCTTTTAACCTACTTTTGATGGTGTAATTATATCTTCTTGCTCTTATGAATTATATCTTATTTGATGGTCCCTATCGCAATAACCTGTTACCTTTCACCTTTACAAGGCCTGTTGCAGACATAAGGGTCGGTATCCTCACTATTCGGCAAAAGTGGGAATCTCATCTTGAACTGACTACAACGACAGTGACAGAGGATTATTTGTCAGAAAAGTTTCCCATGGTTGAAATGGAAGAAAATATAATGATTAACGCTTGTTTCCTTCCTAATTTAGAGGTGGTGGCACAGCTTAAAATCCTTAAACAAAATCAAGCCTTGTTTAAAGATGAGGACGTGATTGCATTTTATGTGAAAGAAGGTGAAGAGGTCAGTGATTTTTCAACTTTTGAAGCTATAGAGTTCGAGGGTGATATTCTTAAAATAGAGCATACCTGGGATATTTTCGCAAAGAATGGAGAAGCTATTGCCGAAGACTTCGATTTAATTACAGCAGGCAGAACTTCGGAACCGATTCCTACTTCCGTTAATGTTCTCAATGCTGAAAATATTTTTATTGAGAAAGGTGCACAATTGAATTTTGCGACCTTAAATGCCAGTAACGGGCCAATTTATATAGGTAAAAATGCTGAAATAATGGAAGGGTCTGTTGTAAGAGGACCATTTGCCCTTTGTGATAGTGCCGTTTTAAAACTTGCTACTAAAATTTATGGCCCAACCACAGTAGGACCTTTCAGTAAAGTTGGCGGTGAGGTCAATAACGCCGTTATTTTTGGCTATTCCAATAAAGGGCATGACGGTTTTCTTGGAAATTCTGTTATAGGCGAGTGGTGTAATCTTGGTGCCGACACTAATAATAGTAATCTTAAAAACAATTATGCCGAAGTGCGTTTGTGGGATTATGACACGCAAGGTTTTGCTAAAACAGGTTTGCAGTTTTGTGGCCTTATGATGGGAGATCACAGCAAGTGTGGTATCAATACCATGTTTAATACAGGTACGGTTGTAGGGGTCAGTGCAAATATCTTTGGAAGTGGTTTTCCTAGGAATTTTGTACCTAGCTTTTCGTGGGGTGGCAGCAAAGGGTTTGTAACCTATAAAACCAGCAAGGCCTTTGAGGTCGCAGAGGTCGTTATGTCTAGGCGTCATGAAGTATTTACTGACCAGGACAAAGCCATTTTAGAACAGGTTTTTGAAGACACAAAATCCTTTAGGAGAGAATAAAGATTCTGAAATGAGATACAACTAAAAACTCGTCTCTCCTGGTTTATTTCTCCATTTTAGATTTAGTCACCGATTTTAATTCTAGAAGATTTGTGGCGTTTATACCTAAGCCGTTCACATTATTTCTAGTAAATCTCACCACCTCATCATAAAATAGCGGTACAATAGGAGCTGAAGTCATTACCAAAGAATCCATTTTCATATACAATTTAGCACGTATGTCTGGGTCGGTGACCAAATAGGAGGCTTTATATAAAGAGTCAAATACTTGATTTTTGTAATGTGTGTAATTTGGACCATTAGGTGCAAAATTCTTACTGTAGTACAGCGATAAATAGTTTTCTGCATCAGGATAATCCGCAACCCAACTCGCACGGAAAAAGTCCAACTGGCCGTTGGCTTTGGCGTCCTTTAAACTTGAAGCGGGAATGACATCTACATTAACCTTTAGCCCTATCTTTTGAAGCTCCCTTTGAATAAACTCGCAAAAGCTCAAATAATTGCTTGTAGTTGTCAAGGTTATTTCGGGCGTTTCTATCCCTGTTTCCATTTTAAAATCACTAATTAAGGCCTTGGCCTTTTCTGGGTGATACTTGTATCCAATAGAGTCTTTAAACCCAGGTAATCCTTTTGGAATAAAGCCACCGTTAGCAGGTATTCCAATGCCATTTCGTAAATAAGTCATCATTTTCAAACGGTCAAACCCCATGTTTATAGCTTGTCTAAGTTTAAGGGACTGAAGTTCATTTATATCAGTTTCCATAAAAAAGCCAAGATATTCCGTATTGAGATATGGGCCGCGTATCATGCGCACATCTTTACTGTAAAGCGGTCTCAACTTCCCATTTGCCGTGAGAATCTCATCTTTATAAGAAGCATCTAAACCTGAAACAAAATCAATGTTTCCTTGGGCAAACTGTAAAAACTCACTTTGCTTATCGGGTAAAAATGTTACGGATACAGCCTCCAAATACGGAAGAGCGTGTCCATTTTGGTCTTCTTCAAAATAGTTGTGATGTCGTCTAAAAACTAGTTTAATATTTTCCTCCCATCTTTTGAATTTAAAAGGACCCGTTCCTATGGGATTTGACCTAAAATTATTACCGTAATGCTCAACTATCTCCTTTGGCACCACTGAACAATATTTCATAGTCAATAAACCTAAAAATGCGGGAAATGGTTGTTTTAATTTTATCTGAAACGTAGAGTCATTTAAGGCTGAATAACGATTTACCTTATTCAACACCCAACTTCCCGGTGAAGCTAACTTTTTATCCCTTAGGCGATTAAAGCTATACACAAAATCTGAGGCCTTAACCTGTCTAGTAGAATCCTTTCCGAATAGGTGATGTTCATGAAAAAAAACATCCTTCCGCAACTTGAATGTATAGGTTGTCGCACTATCTGATATGGACCAACTTTTGGCTATACAAGGTCGAACCTTAAGTGCGGTATCCATTTGTACCAAGCCATTAAATAGCTGATGAGTCGCCCAAATATCTGCTAAATCTTTAGAAAAAGCAGGATCTAATGAGCTAATGTTTTTATGTTCGTTGTACCTAAAGACTAAATGGTCTTTTTCACTCTTGGACTTTGAGCTACACGATGCTATTAGAAGTAGGCCAATACACCCAATTACTAATCTGATTGATACATCAATAGGTTTTCGCATATAACGAATATGTTGTAAATTTGCCACCTTGGTAAAAATACAAGAATGGAGCCAACAAAAAAAGTCGCATTTTATACCTTAGGTTGCAAGCTTAACTTCTCCGAAACTTCCACTATAGCACGAGGGTTTGAGACTGAGGGTTTTAATCGTGTGGACTTTAAGGACAGGGCTGATATATACGTTATAAATACGTGCTCTGTTACCGAAAATGCGGATAAGCGCTTTAAGACCATAGTAAAGCAAGCCCAAAGAAATAATCCGAATGCCATTGTCGCGGCTATAGGCTGTTATGCTCAGCTTAAGCCTCAAGATCTGGCAGATGTTCATGGAGTTGATTTAGTTTTAGGTGCTACAGAGAAATTCAATGTCAATTATTATATCAATGAGCTTTTAAATACTCCTGATCGGAATACTAGTGGTGGAAAGGTTCATTCTTGTTCTATTGAAGATGCCGATTTCTATGTGGGCAGTTATTCTATAGGTGACAGAACAAGGGCATTTTTAAAAGTCCAGGATGGATGCGATTATAAGTGCACGTATTGCACTATACCTTTAGCAAGGGGTATTTCACGAAGTGATACCATGGAAAACGTGTTGACCAATGCACGAGAGATTTCTGAAAAGGGTATTAAGGAAATAGTACTTACCGGTGTTAATATTGGCGATTACGGGAAAGGCGAGTTCGGAAATAAAAAGCATGAGCACACTTTTTCAGACTTAGTGACTGAATTAGATAAGGTTGAAGGTATTGAGCGCTTGCGAATTTCATCAATTGAACCCAATCTTCTCAAGAATGAGACGATAGAATTGGTTGCTCAATCACGTGCCTTTGTTCCACATTTTCACATACCCTTACAAAGTGGCAGTAACTATATCCTTAGAAAGATGAAACGGCGTTATAGGCGTGAATTATATGTGGATCGCGTTACTAAAATCAAGGAGGTCATGCCTCACGCTTGTATTGGCGTGGATGTTATAGTTGGCTTTCCAGGGGAAACAGATGAATTATTCTTGGAAACGTACAACTTTTTGAATGCTTTAGATATTTCCTATCTGCATGTTTTTACTTATTCAGAGCGCGACAATACCGAAGCTGCGGAAATGGACGGGATTGTGCCCAAAGCCGTTAGGGCTAAACGGAGTAAAATGCTGCGAGGACTCTCAGCTAAAAAAAGACGGGCTTTTTATGAGAAGCAATTAAATACGACTCGCAGGGTTCTTTTTGAAGGCGAAAATAAGGGAGGTTATATTCACGGATTTACAGAGAATTACGTGAAAGTAAAAACGCCTTGGAATCCAGAACTGGTCAATACGCTTCATACAATAACCTTAAGCACTATTGATGATGACGGTTTGGTGAGGTTCGACTTTAGAAAAAAAATGGTCTCCTAAAAATAAAAAACCCGTAATCCTCTGGGTTACGGGTTTCAAAATTCTATTTCCTTTTCAAATTATATTCTTATACCTACAGGTAACATTCTTTTATACTTTCTATTGCTTCGTACAAATTTGGCTATTTGAGGACTCGTTGGGACTACACTTATATTCCTTTCTTTTATATTATCAAAAACCATAGCTAAAAATTCTTTTTCAAAATCCTCAGACTGTATAGTATCTGGAATGACCATTTTTGTTAGAAAAATTTTACGCTCTTGTAGAGAATATTCTATGACGGCCATATCATTGTCAACCTTTAATTCAAATTGTCTTAAAAAATCATTGTCAATCAATTCAGCTGTTTCTGTCATAATTTATAGTTTTAATACGTTAAGGGATGGCGTGTAGATACTGCGTTTTACAGATTAGCGCTTTGCAAAGGTACAAAAAAATAAGCAAACAGCTTGTTTACAAGTGTTAAAACCTGTTGGTATTGCTCGGTTATCCCTTATCTTTACCTCAAATTACGAGAGCTTAAAGCATTTCTTTTTTAAAATGGAAAATGAAATCACCCATGTTTATTTAATGCCGGGTATGGCCGCTAATCCATCTATTTTTGAATATATACATTTGCCAGAAGACCGCTATAAAATTCATTGGTTGGAATGGCAAATCCCAAAAAAAAATGAAAGTTTCAGGGCCTATGCGAAACGGATGTGTTTATGTATTGAGTTTGAACAAGTGGTTTTATTAGGGGTTTCATTTGGAGGTATGCTAGTGCAAGAGATGTCAAAATATTTAACGGTCAAAAAACTTATTGTTGTTTCGAGTGTCAAATCCTATCACGAGTTACCTAAGCGACTAAAACTATTGAAATATACCAAAGCCTATAAAATACTCCCTACCCAATGGGTCGCAAATATTGACTTACTCGCTAAATACGCGTTTGGGGAAACCATTAAAAAGCGTGTTGATCTTTATAAAAAGTATCTCTCGGTAACGGACAAAACGTATTTAGATTGGGCCATAGAGCAGATCGTGTGTTGGGAGCAGGATAAGCCTATACCAGGTGCAATTTACATCCATGGCGATAAGGATTTGGTTTTTCCGAACTCTTGTGAAGGCAACTGTATTGTTATAAAGGGAGGTACGCACATTATGATACTTAATAAGTATAAATGGTTCAATGAAAATTTACCCAAGTTAATAGAATCCTCAATTTGAAAGAATTAATAAGATTACTTACATTTAAAAAAAATTAAAGCCATGCAAGCATTAAAGAATATATTAGCAATTGTAGGTCTGATTTCTATTTCAGGTCTATTCATTTTCTCTGTTCAAAAAGCACCATCAGATGAAACTTTAGGAAAGGAGAAGCCTTTGGTTAACGATTACAACGTCTATGCCTTAGAGATGCCTGAAGGGCTTAATTTTGCAGGTGAATCAGTGCCTGTAAAAGATCCTGATATCTATGAGCGTATGGACAGGGAGTTACTTGTAAATACCTACTGGCAGTCAAACGGACTTTTAATGTTTAAGCGCGCCCAGAAATACTTTCCGATTATTGAGCCTATTTTAAAGGAAAATGGTGTTCCAGATGATTTTAAATATTTGGCGGTTATTGAAAGTGGTTTAACGAATGCTGTTTCACCAGCCGGGGCTCGAGGGTTTTGGCAAATAATGAAAGCAACAGGTAGGGAAAATGGACTTGAAATAAATGATAACGTAGATGAGCGTTATAATTTGGAAATGGCAACGAAAGTAGCTTGTGACTATTTAAAGGGAGCTAAAGAAAAATTTGGAAGCTGGACCCTTGCTGCAGCTTCCTATAATGCTGGTGTAGCCGGTATTTCCAATCGACTGGAGGACCAAAACGTCAGTGATTATTACGATTTATTGTTGGGAGAGGAGACCGGTCGCTATATTTTTAGAATTGTAGCACTTAAGGAAATACTTTCTAACCCTTCTAAATATGGCTTTAATTTTAATAAAGATCATTTGTATCAACCCATCCCATCTTTCAAAGTTGAAGTGGATTCAGCGGTTACTGACTTTTCGCAATTTGCAGAGCATTTTGGCATCAACTACAAGATACTAAAACTACACAATCCGTGGTTGCGCGAAAAACACCTTAACAATAAGTCTCAAAAGGAATATATTATAGAAATCCCGAAAAAGGGATACTACTCTACAGCGCCATAGTCTATTGGAATACATCAAAACCCACATTTGGACGTTGCTGGTCGCCATTAACTACGCTCTGGCGATAGCTCTAATTGTTTTTATTCTTTTCAAACAGTTGAACCCCAGTAAGACCATTAGTTATATTTTGGTTTTGATGGTTTTTCCCTTTCTTGGCCTAATTGTTTATGTCTTATTCGGGCAAGATTATCGCAAAACAAAGATTTTTGATCGCAAGAATATTTTAGATCAACAAATTGTTAAAGAGCTTCTAGATAAATTAAAGTTAAAAAAGAGTCAGGAAGACCAGGTCGAAGAGATCCTTCAGGAAAAATCTAAGTTATTTAAACTCATATACAACGGAGAAAAATCCAAGTTAACTACGTACAACCATGTTCGTGTTTTAATTAACGCAGAGGAAAAGTTTGAAGTTCTGTTTTCAGACTTAAAAAAAGCAAAACATCATATTCATCTGGAGTACTATATTTTTAACGACGATGTAATTGGGACAAAACTTATAGATCTATTGTGTAAAAAGGCACAGGAAGGTGTTGAGGTAAGGTTTGTGTATGACGATGTAGGGAGTAAAATCTCATCTAAAAACAAACGTCGTTTAACCGAGGCTGGCGTTTTGCACTTTCCGTTTATGCCAGTACTTTTTTCTGGCTTGACAGGAAAAATGAACTATCGCGACCACCGTAAAATTATAGTTATTGATGGCGAAATAGGGTATCTAGGTGGTATTAATATTGCTGATCATTACATTAACAGTGGTAAGACTGACTATTGGCGGGATACACATATAAGAATTGATGGAGAAGCGGTTAAACCTTTACAAATTTTATTTTTTACTACATGGGACTTTGTTCAAGATGGTGGCATAAAACTTTCAGCGTCTTACTTTCCTGAGTATCGACCCAATAATAGATCTGGTGTTCAAATTATATCGAGTGGACCGGATACTGATTGGCCAAATATTATGGAGGCCATTTTTGCCGCAATCACGGCGGCTAGGTCCTTTATTTATATAACAACGCCATATTTTATTCCAAATGATGAAATTTTAGCCGCACTTCAAATTGCAGCACGCAGCGGTGTTGAGGTCAAACTTTTAATACCATATACTTCGGACTCTTGGATATCAGGTTCAGCAACAAACTCTTACTTACAGGTGATGTTAGAAGCTGGGGTTGAAGTATACCGTTATAAAAGAGGATTTATTCATGCCAAGACTATGGTTTTAGACGATGAGGTATGTTCCGTGGGTACAGCAAATATGGACTATCGCAGCTTTGAAATCAATTTTGAAGTCAATGCTTTTATTTACGATAAGGAAATCAGCAAACAATTGAGAATGCAATTTCTAGCGGATTTGGAGGATGCTGAAGTGCTAAGTTTAGACACCTGGGAAAAACGCCCACTAGGGAGAAAACTGATAGAATCGCTTTCTAAATTATTAGCACCTTTACTTTAAGGTTTAAACCTATCTTCTGCTTCTTCTGTTTTGTCTAGACGAGGTTGGCTGCCCGTAATGTTGTTTGGGAATGGACGCTTTTTTCATTTGCTGCTTCATCATTTTTATTTGTTCGGCTAACATATCGCGCTTATCGAGTTTTTCTGCTTCAGATAATAATTTTTTGGCCTCTTGTTTTCTTCGCTTCGAAAATGCTATTCCCGCCAGATTTAACTTTGCCATAGCCAAGTCATGGTCCATGGAGAGCCCCAAATCTATAGCTTTTTTAAAATATTTTTCAGCTTCAATCATATTGGTTTGCGATACCATAATGCCGTTGAGGTAATTGAGGTAACCTTGCTGCTTTTTAACCAAGGCCCCTTTGGGATTCTTAATTTTGTCAAGCCACTTCTTTGCCCCTTCAAAATCTTGTTTACGCAGCCTTAAAAAGGCAAGAAGAATAAATTCGTTCTTGAAGTATAAAAATATGAATACGGTGGAAAGTAAAATATACATTATGCCATTGCCAATGTATCCCTCAGTAAATTGATAGATGGCATAGGCTATAATTAATGCGGCAATGACTAGTTTTATATTTTTGTTGAACATGTGTCTTTTGTTTTTTGCGGTGCGCAAAGTTATGAAAAACAATTAAAATTTATTTATTAGCCCTCTTGTTTAAGTAAAAAGTTGTTGTATATTTGCACGCAGTTTTGAGATAGCCCAGTAAAAGGGAAATAAAAGTATTTTAAAGATATAGTACAATGAGTAAAAGAACGTTTCAACCGTCTAAAAGAAAGAGAAGGAACAAACACGGTTTCAGAGAGAGAATGGCTTCTGTTAACGGAAGAAAAGTCTTAGCCCGTAGAAGAGCTAAAGGAAGAAAAAGATTGTCTGTATCTTCAGAAGCAAGACATAAAAAATAATGATTAACAATTGTTAATATTTAAAGGTGTTACTTAGGTGTAACGCCTTTTTTTGTACCCTATTGATAACTATTTTTACACACCAAAAAATAACTTCATGCCAAAGAATAAAAACTTAAAATCTATACTTCTAATTGGTTCTGGTCCAATAATCATAGGTCAGGCTTGTGAATTTGATTATTCAGGATCCCAAGCCCTACGTTCATTGCGCGAAGATGGAATTGAAACTATTCTTATCAATTCTAATCCCGCCACTATTATGACGGACCCAACAATGGCAGACCATGTATACCTGTTGCCATTAACCACTAAATCAATTATAAAAATCTTAAAAGAGCATCCGCACATAGATGCTGTTTTGCCTACAATGGGAGGTCAAACGGCTTTAAATCTTTGTATAGAGGCTGATGAGAAAGGCATTTGGGAAGATTTTGGTGTAGAAATCATTGGTGTAGATATAGATGCTATCAATATTACGGAAGATAGGGAAAAGTTTAGGGATTTAATGGGTAAGATTGGTGTTGGTATGGCACCACAGGCAACGGCAACATCATATTTAAAAGGAAAGGAAATTGCTCAAGAGTTTGGCTTTCCTTTGTGTATAAGGGCATCATTTACACTTGGTGGAGCAGGAGCTTCAATTGTGTATAATGAAGAGGAATTTGACGAATCCTTGACACGAGGACTAGAAATTTCCCCAATACATGAAGTAATGATTGATAAAGCTCTTTTGGGCTGGAAAGAATACGAATTAGAACTGTTGCGCGATAAAAATGACAACGTAGTTATCATTTGTACCATTGAAAATATGGATCCCATGGGTATTCATACAGGTGATTCCATTACCGTTGCGCCTGCTATGACCTTATCGGATAAAACATTCCAAAAGATGCGAGATATGGCCATTCATATGATGCGCAGTATCGGAGATTTCGCTGGTGGTTGTAATGTTCAGTTTGCTGTTAGTCCTGATGAAGAAGAAGACATCATTGCTATTGAAATTAATCCAAGGGTATCTAGATCCTCAGCCTTGGCAAGTAAAGCTACAGGTTATCCAATTGCCAAAATTGCAGCCAAGTTGGCCTTAGGCTATACGTTAGATGAATTAAGCAACCAAATTACAAAATCAACCTCCGCTTTATTTGAGCCAACACTAGATTACGTCATAGTAAAAATTCCACGTTGGAATTTTGATAAGTTTGAAGGTTCCGACAGAACTTTGGGGTTACAAATGAAAGCGGTAGGAGAGGTTATGGCCATTGGGCGATGTTTCCAAGAGGCGCTTCATAAAGCAACCCAATCACTGGAAATAAAGCGTAATGGTCTTGGTGCAGACGGAAAAGGCTATACCAACTACGACCAAATCATTGAAAAACTAACCTTTGCAAGTTGGGACCGCGTCTTTGTAATTTATGATGCTATCGCTATGGGAATACCACTAAGCCGCATCCATGAGATTACCAAGATAGATATGTGGTTCTTAAAGCAATACGAAGAACTATTTCATTTAGAAAAAGAAATCTCTAAATATAAAATTGAGACCATTGAGCGCGAATTACTTCTAGAAGCCAAGCAAAAAGGTTATGGGGATAGACAGATTGCGCATATGCTAGATTGCTTGGAGAGTCAGGTATATAATAAACGGCGCGAATTTAAGATTAATCGTGTGTATAAACTAGTTGACACTTGTGCTGCGGAATTTAAAGCACAAACGCCCTATTATTATTCAACATTTGAAAGTGAGGTTGAATATGCCGATGGAACCGTTACGGTTGATAACGAGAGTATTGTCACTGACAGAAAGAAAATCATTGTTTTAGGTTCAGGCCCAAATAGAATTGGTCAAGGTATTGAGTTTGATTATTGTTGTGTTCACGGTGTTTTGGCAGCGGCAGAATGCGGCTATGAGACTATCATGATAAATTGTAATCCCGAAACTGTATCAACCGATTTTGATATTGCTGATAAACTCTATTTTGAGCCTGTATTCTGGGAACATATTTACGATATCATCCAGCACGAAAAACCTGAGGGTGTCATTGTTCAATTAGGTGGTCAGACCGCATTGAAATTAGCAGAAAAATTAGAGCGTTATGGTATAAAAATAATGGGGACAAGTTTTCAGTCCTTGGATCTAGCTGAGGATAGAGGGAGTTTCTCAAATATTTTGAAAGATAATAATATTCCATATCCACAATTTGATGTAGCCCAAACCGCTGATGAAGCATTGGCAATAGCCGAGGTTTTGGATTTCCCAATTTTAGTGAGACCCTCCTATGTGCTAGGAGGTCAAGGGATGAA
The DNA here is from genome assembly GCF_002266855.1 of Winogradskyella aurantia. Taxonomy (GTDB): domain Bacteria; phylum Bacteroidota; class Bacteroidia; order Flavobacteriales; family Flavobacteriaceae; genus Winogradskyella; species Winogradskyella aurantia. Next base: position 243,548 of record NZ_NGJN01000005.1, read on the forward strand.
AATTGTAATCAACAAAAAAGAGCTTGAAGAGCATGTTATTGATTTACTTAAATCAATTCCTGGAAATAAGCTATTGTTAGATCATTATTTAGATGGTGCTATAGAAGCCGAGGCAGATGCTATCTGCGATGGTGAGAACGTTTATATTATTGGTATCATGGAGCATATTGAGCCTTGTGGTATTCATTCAGGCGACAGTAATGCCATATTGCCACCATTTACCTTAGGTGAACTGGTCATGCAACAAATAAAAGACCATACCAAGAAGATTGCCTTGGCACTAAACACGGTCGGACTGATAAATATTCAGTTTGCTATTAAGGATGACGTTGTATATATCATAGAAGCCAATCCAAGAGCGTCGCGTACAGTGCCTTTTATCGCAAAGGCCTACAAGGAACCTTATGTAAATTATGCGACCAAGGTCATGTTGGGAGAGAAAAAGGTTACGGATTTTGACTTCAATCCACAATTGGATGGTTTCGCTATTAAGCAACCTGTATTTTCATTTAATAAATTCCCTAACGTGAATAAAAAACTGGGTCCTGAAATGAAAAGTACAGGAGAAAGTATTTTATTTATCGAAGGCTTAAATGATGATCAGTTCTACGATTTATACTCTAGGCGTAAAATGTACTTGAGTAAGTAGATTCATTCTTTACATTTTTTTTAGATTTTTATAAAGTTATAATTAGTACTTTCGTAGCATAAATTGTTTGTATGAAAAGAACTTTACTTTACGCATTAGCTTTTTTTGTTACTCATTTTGCGATGTCCCAAGTTAGTCTAAATCAGGTTGATGACTTTGAGGACGGCTCTACAGAAAATTGGGTTGAGGCAGCTAGTTCAGCGGCTCAGGCAGAGAATATATCCAGTGATGGACCTGCAGGCGTAAACGACAATTATTTAAGAGACTACACCACACAAGCTCCAGGCGGCCCAGGCTCGCGAATGATTATCAGAAACTTAACACAATGGTCAGGTAATTTTACAGCGGCCGGTGTTGAGTCTGTTACTATGGACGTGCGAGCCTTAAATGTGGATGTAACTGTTCGTGTTTCTATAACAGGTCCAGGAGGAAAATTTTCATCCTCAACCGGTATAGTTGTAACGGCGGGTTCTGGTTGGACTCAAGTCTCTATTCCAATTGCCGGGTCAGATATGGTTTCAGTATCAGATGGAAATGATGGTGGTTCCCCAGGAACCGATATTAATGCAACTCTATCTGGTGTTACGGAGTTTAGAATATTGAGTAATCCATCCCCTTCTTGGATAGGCGAAGTTACCGATGCGGAAATGCATTTAGATAATATTACAGCGTCTGGTTCATTAAGCGTGGTTGATTTTGAGAATCAGCAGTTAGGCTTTAGCATTTCACCAAACCCTGGAAAAAATAAATTAAATATCAGGTTTTTAGATACCCATAATGATTTAACGGTTGAGGTTTTTGATGTTTTGGGAAAGCGAATCTATAAATCTGCACTCACACGTTTAGAGTCATCCATTAACGTCTCTAATTGGAAGAGTGGTGTGTATTTGGTTAAGGTTTCGGATAATGAATCAACCAAGACAAAACGTTTTATCAAGCAATAGATTAGAAAAATATTTTATGTAAAAGCCATTCCAATTTCGGATTGGCTTTTTTTTAGAAGTCTATTTTAATGCGGTAATCCTGTAGATGTTCTAAATAGTCATCAACATTTTTATAAACGAGACTTAAGGCCTCATTTTTACTAGTTTCACTTTCTCGCCTTTTAATTGCTTTTATAAAACGCTTCGCATCGATTTTATTCTTTAGTATTAATCCGGGAACGTTAACGGTATTGCCAGAATTATCTATAGCTACCATGGTAAAATAGGAGGAATTGCAGTGTTTTTTGGTTCCTGTTTGGATGTTTTCGGATACGACACGTATGCCAACAACCATGGACGATGTGCCAACATAATTTATGGATGCCTTCATCGTTACCAATTCTCCAACCTCAATGGCATTTAAAAAATCCACTTTATCAACTGAGGCAGTGACACAATAACTTCCAGAGTGCTTGGAAGCACAGGCAAATGCTATTTGGTCCATTAAGCCCAAAATAAAACCACCGTGAATCTTACCTCCAAAATTTGTATTTGAAGGAAGCATAAGTTGGGAAATTTCTATTCTGGATTCTTCAACTGTTTTATACATAAGAAAGGAGATATAAATATAACAAGCTTATCACAATGGCAATTCCAAAACTAATCAAGGTACCTATTAAGATATATTCGGTCAGCTTGCGTTCTTTGGCAGCGGTTAAGTCCCCAAATCGGAATACTGACTTAGCTGTTATTAAAAAGCCAACAGCTTCCCAATGGTTAACCAGTATAAATATAAAAACTAAAAGGCGTTCTAAGATGCCGATATATTTTCCAGCATCCTTTAGTGACTCGCTATTCTTGGTAAGTTTTGAGATGTTCCACTTGTTAAAAATAGTTTTCATAATGATTGATGTGGGCATGGTAAGAAAGACTGAGCAAGTAATTAACAGCAAATATTTAGATGTCAATCCCCAGTTTAAAGTAATAGATTCTCCAGTTATAATAATTACTGCGGCAATAATGGAAATTATGTGAAGTAGTTGGTCAATAAAGAATAATAGTCGTTCAGTCCTCTTTGTTTGAAGTATGAGTTTCAAAGTATCAATGACAAAGTGTGCGGTGCCAATTACAACTACAAGTTTCCAAAGCGATAAGTCCCACAGAAATAGGAGCATTAAAATAACGTGGATAAGAATATGCACATATAGCCATATTGACTTTAATTTGTGCTTGGCTTTATCTTTAACCCATTTTCGCGGTTGAAGGAAAAAGTCTCCAATCAAATGGGCAAGAATAAGTTTAAGTATTATTGCTGTCATAGTGCATTGGTTTGTTTGGCAAATGCAGATATTTTAGTCCTGAATAAGGCGTCAAGTTCCAATATTTCATCGAGATGTGCTCTTTTTTGGCGTTTGCTCACTGCATCTTGGCTTATATTAACGAGCTTAGCCAGTTCAGATTGAATCACATTTGGGTGTTCTAAACTCAGTTTAACTATTTCGGCTGAGTTTACTGTCCAACGGTCCATAGCTATGAGAGCAAGCTTAAAATATAGATTGAGCTCCTCATTCAGTTGATTTGATTTAGTTCTTATTTTTAAGTTTTGCTTTTCTTTTTTTAAGGTCTCAAAGGTCTCCCCTGAAAACTGAAAGGCCTCACCATTAGATTCGCTTACAGAGTTGCCACTATAGGTCTTGTTGCCTATGCCTATAGACAGTCTTACATCTAAACCTTTAATGGTCTTTATACAGGCTTTGATATAAACGGCGGCTTCGAAACTTTTAGGATATTGGGGGTATTCTAATTGAAAGCTATCACCGCGATATATTTCGTATTGTGATGCATCCAAACTTAGCGTCTTTAAAGCATACTTGAGTTCATCTAGCCATATACTTTGGTTTTTTACTGCTCTAGACTTTATGATATCACCTGTAATTACACTGGTCATGCTTATGCATTTTCAGTAAAAGTATGCCTTTTTTATGGAATAAACAAAATTATGCCTTTTTAGTGGAATATTTAAAATTATGCTTATTATCAGAAACGTGTAATCACTCCTCGTCAGTTGCGCGTTTAATGATACTTTCAGGTAATGATTTTTTCGCTTTGGCTCCCATTTTTTTGATTTTTTCAACGCGTGAAATCAGGTTGCCCTTGCCCTCAACCAACTTATTCATAGCAGCTGAATAGTCGTTTTTTGCAGCATCTATTTTTTTACCTACACCGGTTAAATCCTGAACAAGACCTTCAAACTTATCATATAAAGCACCTGCTTGTTTGGCAATTTCAATGGCATTTTGTTGTTGCTTTTCATTATTCCACATGGAATCGATAGTACGGAGCGTGGCTAATAGGGTGGAAGGTGTTACGATAACGATATTTTGTTCAAAGGCTTTATTGTATAAGCTATTATCTTCATTAATAGCAACGGCAAAGGCAGGTTCAATGGGTATAAACATCAACACAAAATCAGGTGATTCAATATCGTATAAATCCTGATAGTTTTTAGCCGAAAGCTGATCTACATGCTTCTTGATGGAATTGACATGTGCTCTTAGGTGTACTCCACGTTCATCGTCATCGGCATTCACTAAGCGTTCATAATCCGTCAACGATACTTTAGAGTCAATAATCATTTTCTTAGAATCAGGTAGATGTAGCACCACATCTGGCATAACCCTAGTACCATCTTCGCGCTGAAAACTTTGTTGTACAAAATATTCACGGTCTTTTTCCAATCCCGATTTTTCAAGAACACGCTCTAGAACCAATTCGCCCCAATTTCCTTGGGTTTTGCTATCACCTTTCAAGGCTTTGGTAAGATTAGTGGCCTCCTTGGCCATTTGAAGATTAAGGTCTTTTAAACCCAGTAACTGTTCCTTTAAGGCAGAATGCATACTAATGCTTTCTTTTTGTGTGTCCTCAACTTTTTTCTCAAAGGTTTTTATCTTTTCCTCGAGAGGATTCAATATGTTCTTTATATTTTCCCTATTCTGAAGCGTAAATTTTTCCGATTTTTCATCAAGAATTTTTGAGGCCATTAATTCAAAATCCTTGCGCAATTGCTCTTGTTGTTTTACGAGCTCTTCGTCGCGCCTAAGGTTCTGCTCTTGAAGATGTTCAAATTCAGTATTTCGACGGGATAATTCCTTACTCAAAAAATCTTTTTCTTTTCTGATATCTTCGCGCTCGGTCTCCACTTTTTCAATCGTCTCTTTGAGATCAGAAATAGTCGCATTCATTTGAAGTTGGCGTTCTTCCAAAGCGCTTTTATCACCTTTGCTTTTAAGTTGGGCGAACCTTAGACCAAAAAAAGCACCGATTCCTGTTGAAACGACAATGGCAAAAAAGAGAATAAGGGTATCATTCATTGTTGAAATATCTGTGTTCTCAAATATAAATCTTAATGTTTAAAAACATAAACGAATAGTTTCAAAGAAATAAACTTTATTTTGAAACTCTAAAACTTCCTGTTTTATTATCAAAGGATATCAGGTCCTCGGGAAAAAGCGTTTCAAAGACTCCTTTTGAAATAAGACGACACGGTTGATCATAAATTACCTTGTCATGACGCATCACAATCATGGTGTCACATAGCTGAATAGCCAGGTCGATTTCATGAGAAGAAAATAGTATTGTTTTGTTTGTTTCCTTTGTAAGCCGTTGCAATAATTTTAAGATATAGGCTTTGTGGTACATATCTAGATGGGTTGTAGGCTCATCTAAAATAATGATGTCCGTATCTTGGGCCAGTGCACGCGCAATCATTACTTTTTGTAATTGGCCGTCACTTAATTCATAGCATTTTCGGTCTTTGAGGTCTTTTATGTTTACGGACTCTAGCGCCTTGTTTACAATTCTGTAGTCGGCATCAGTAAAATTACCAATCCAATTGGTGTAAGGGTAACGCCCTAAGGCCACTAGCTCCTGTACGGACAGGTTCTTCGATGTTATTTGCTCAGTTAAGACTATGCTCAATTGCTGTGCTAGCTCTACTGAAGCTATATCTTCTAGTTTTTGGTCGTTCAACAGAACGTTACCGGCAAGTGGAGGTTGTACCTTTATCAAGGTGCGAAGTAGCGTTGACTTTCCAATTCCGTTAGCACCGACCAAACCAATAAGCTCACCCTTTTCTAGTTGAAAATTAATGTTAGAAGCCACTACAGTACTAGATGTCCTAGACTTATAACCAATAGATAGGTTTTCTACTTTTAGGATGCTATGTCTGTGTCTATCTTCCATTAAAACATCATTTTACGTTGTCTTACCAATAACCAAATAACTACAGGTGCACCTACCAAAGCTGTAATAGCATTGATAGGAAGGGTGTAATCTGTCGTTGGGACCTGGGCAATACTATCGCAAATAAGCATCACCACAGCGCCTAACAAGAACACTGCCGGTAGTAAAACTTTATGGTTCGAGGTTTTAAAAATTTGCCTTGTCAAGTGCGGTATGGCCAAACCTATAAAAGCAATGGGTCCTGCAAATGCTGTAATGGTACCTGCAATTAAGCTTGTTGATAGTATAATGACAAATCTACTTTGCTTTAAATTTAATCCTAAACTTTTGGCATAGTTGTCGCCAAGTAACAAACTGTTTAAACCTTTAATGGATGCTATGCTCAAGATAATTCCAACGGCATAGATACCAAAGAAAATCAATATTTCATTCCAAGATAAGTTGCTTAAGCTACCAAAGCCCCAGAATATGTATTGTTGAAGTTGTTCGGCAGAACTAAAATACGATAATACACTTACCACAGCGGCAGTGATGCTGCCAAACATTAATCCTATAATTAGTATAGCCATGGTATCCCTCACCTTGTTTGATACGGCCAAAACAGCTAGGAGCACTAAAAAACTCCCCAAACTTGAGGCCATTACAATACTCCATTTTGAAACTAAAGTGGCAGCCACTATACCACCAAATAATCCTGAACCAAGAATAACAAAGGCGACACCTAAACTCGCTCCAGAACTTATACCTAGGACAAACGGTCCGGCTAATGGATTTTTAAATAGGGTTTGCATCAATAGGCCGGAAATTCCTAAACCAGAACCGACGAGTATCGCTGTTATTGCTTTAGGTAGCCTGTAATTGGTTATTATCACATCCCATGTGGAATTATCAGTCGAGCCAAAGAAACTTCCGAAGATACTTTTAATAGGAATATGTACCGACCCTAAACTAAGATTAAGTAAAAAACAGAGTACAACAGCTAATACCAAAACTAAAAATTGAATACGATATGTGTTTTGGGTTTTCAATTAGTTTAAGGGCTCAAAGAAATAAGGTTCATAATCCTCTAACAATTGCGGATGACAAATTTTTATCAAATCCTTGAGAACTAAATCTGGTCTTGTGGTCCCCATTTCATAATAAAGCACACCTCCGGTTGTACCTTTCTTGTGGCTAAAGCTATACACCTTTCTAGTTTCAAACGCTTTAAAATTGGCATAAAGGCTATTCGCTTCCATCAACTGATTTAAACTGGTATAATAAGATGGACTCAACCAAATATCGGCATTTTTGGCTTTTTCAAATACCACCTCAAAACTCAGGGCCAAGCTTCCGTTTCCTTTAGAATCTTCCCAAAGGTAATGCAGATTGGCATCACGCATAAATTGAGCCTCTGGACTTGAGCCATTAGGTAAATACCAAACGTCTTTATGCATAGCGCCACTGAGTACCGTTGGTTGCGATTTGGCTTTTTTTGCTATGGCTTTTGCCTCTAAATAGTGACTTTCGATAGTATTGAAAATAGAATCAGCTTCCTTTTCCTTATTAAATAAAACTCCAAAGAATTTTATCCATTCTGCTTTAGCTAAAGGAGAGCCTTCTACCCAATCTCCATTATAAATAACGGGAATGCCTGCTTTTTTAATGGTTTCAAATGTTTTATTGACGCCATCTACCCCAAAACCGATAACAACATCCGGATTGAGTTCTAATAAGACTTCAGTATTAATACTTTCATTTTTACCTAAATCACGAATTGCACCATCGTCAATTAAAGCCCTGGTTTTTTTCGAAGAGATATAGTCTGTGCCAGGAAAGCCAATTAGGGTATGTTCTACGCCAAGAAGTTCTAAAGCTGGTATGTGGGTTGTTGATGTCACAACGAGTTTGGTGATAGGAGTAAGATGAATAAGGTCAAGATTATCCGATTTTATCCACTTCTTGGAGGCACTACGTTCTAGCACATAGCTGTATTGTTTCTGGGTCTCTGGCCAGGGTTTTGTTATAGTTAAAATTTTATAGGTCTCGTAGTCTACGATTTTGAAGCCTTCAGCATATTTAAGTTGCAATTCAGTTCCCGGACTGTTCTCTAAAGTGACTTTGGCTTGGTCATTCTTACACGAAACGAAAAGTGAATACAGTAATAAAAATTGAATAAATCTCATGTGTAACGTTTGTAACCTTTTGCCTTTGGAAAGATAATTATCTTTATGAAAATTACTTTTTATGCAATCAAATTCAAATTTAACACTATATATCGTTGCTGGAATCATCTTACTTCATTTTTTAGTCGGATTTATCTATTTGGCTTATAAAATGCAAAATAAAAAGGAGGACTAATTCCCTAGTAATTCAAAAATAGTTAAAGCATATTCGATTCAACATTTTATTCGCTGGACGCGTCAATGACGTATTTATATATAGGAATAAGCCCTACAATAAAGCAATAGTTGCTATTATTCGTTTTAAAGGATTTCTTAATACAGAAAAGCCCTCAAAAGGGAGCGCTTTTCTGTATTATCCGAAGAGGATGATTTTAATAAAATCAGTCGATATACATTTCCATATCTAGTGGACCTAAAAATTTCTGCACACTAAGTGGTTCTAATGCTTCTGTAACTAGTTGTGAATAGCGTCCTGTACCTGTAATATTTGCGATGGCCGCTGCTAAAAGAGGCTCATTTACATCCCCCAAAGTCCCAAGATTGTAAGATACTTCACTTAAGAAAATATCTGGTATTAATCCATCAGGTGGCACTAAAGCGTCATTTACATTTACAGAATTAGCTACTAATGGACGTAGGGCATAAGTATGTGTCGGGTTTACATTTTCTAATGTAGTGAGTCCGGGCGAATCAAATAATAGGATAGAAGCTTGTGTCTTGCCAACGGTATTTTCGCCTACCACCACTACGTCAATATAAGGCCTGAGGCTATTGATGACCAGTTCGCTTGCAGAAGCTGTTCTCAGATTGGTGGTAAGGACATAGACCCGCGACAAATTAAGGCTATTAATAGCACCACCGCCCTCAATTGATGTAGAGAATAAATAATCTACATTATTGTTTTGTAAATTTTCATTATAAAATAGCCTAGAAAACACCTCACCTGAAAATTGACCGGTTACCATACTTCCTAAATTGACAGCTGTTTGAACAGAACCACCCCCATTATAACGCAGATCCAATACCAATTCGTCAACACCAGCTGCCGCAAATTCAGCGAAAGCAGCATTCAGTTGATTTTCAAAATTATTATTAAACCCATTGTACATTAAATAGCCAATACTCATATTGGCTACTTGAATAACTTCTGTCTTATGAACCGGATTTTCAGTGTACTGCTGTCCCGATAAGGCAGCGGTTTCGCCGTTTAAGGCAATGGTGTCATCTGCAATGGTTTCGGTCCCATTGGTATCGTAATCAGCAAATCCCAGCGTATAGGAATTTTGACTGAGTAATTCCACAAAATTACTCCTGGTTAGCGTAATGCCATCTACACTTTTGAAGAGTTGTCCACGTTGTAAACCTAAATTGTCGGCAACGCTGTTATTCAAGACTAGTGTAATAGCGCCGAAAATTTCAGTTTCACTACCCGGAACCGGATAGAGATTAAATTCTAAACCATCTGTAATCGAATTGCCTTCTTGGGCATTTAGGACGTCAAAATAATTGTTAAAAATGACACTGAACCTATCTACTGTTTCAGGTAAATATTTTAATGACTCAAAGATGCTTTCAGGAGATGAGAACGAATTTAGGTAATTTCTATACTCATCGTCTGAAGTAAAACGGTCATTCGCTAAATCAGGTATGTCAGATTTATACAGGTAGGTGGCATTCATTGCTTTCCAAACAAAGTCATTGATATTTTGTGTGGTAGAAGCATTGTCATCTAAGTCTTCATAACAGCTATTAGTTACTAAGAATAGGATAAAAAGGGGCAGAAGTATTTTAATCTTTTTCATTGTCATTTTTTTAATTCCTACAGATTCTGTAGTCTTAATAACCCTAAAATTACAGACAATATTGTAATAATAAAAAAGTTTGTAACAAATTGTATGTTGTATCGTCGTAATAATGAAGGCGAATAAAAAGAGCTTTTCGCAACCAATCAAAAATAGTAATGAAACAGGCAGAATTTGTAAGCTTAGTCATGCCTTTTAAGGATAAGGTCTTTCGTTTGGCAAAGCGATTGCTGGTCTCTAGAGAGGAAGCTGAAGATGCTACTCAAGAAATACTGTTAAAATTGTGGAATAATAAGGCTAAGATTGAAGAGTATAAAAATGTTGAGGCGTTCTCAATGACAATGACTAAGAATTTTTGTCTGGATAGATTAAAATCTAGGCAAGCGCAAAATCTAAAAATTGTTCATAGTAATTATACAGATGGTAATGCCTCATTGCAAAGACAACTAGAAGTAAGAGATAGCATGGATTGGGTCTCTCGAATAATAGAAGACCTGCCAGAACAACAAAAAATAATAGTGCAGTTAAGAGACATAGAACAATACGAATACGCTGAGATATCAAAAATGTTAGATATGAATGAGACAGCCATACGTGTAGCCCTATCACGAGCACGAAAAACTATAAGAGAAAAATTAACTAATACACATCGTTATGGTATTAAATAATATAGAGAAACTATTAGAAAAGTATAACAATGCTGAAACCACACTTAAGGAAGAAGCCCAACTAAGGGCTTATTTTGAAAGTGATACGGTAGCACCACATTTAGAGCAATATAAACCATTGTTCAAATACTTTTCAAAATCGCAAGAAGAGCAGTACACCAAAGACGTTCCATTAAAACCTAAGAAGACTATACGATTATATCAGTGGATTTCTGTCGCAGCGGTTACTGTTTTAATGCTCGGATTAATGATACCGCGTATCATGGGTCCAACCGAAGAAGAGAAAGAAGAAGCTCTTCTTGCTTATAATCAAACCATGGAGGCCTTAAGTTTGGTATCCTTGGGTATTAATGAAGGTAAAGAACAACTAGGCGCTTTAACGCTGGTCGGTGAAAATTTAGATCAAGGCATGGCGGGTGTAAGTAGACTCGATGAATTTACCAAAGCTAAAAACAGAATATTTAAAAACAAGTAAAAACGTAACACACAAAAATTAAGGAATTATGAAAAATTTTATTGTAATAATCGCGCTTCTATTGGCGCCAGTAGCGGCAGGAGCACAAAGTATCTTCGATAAATTCGAAAGTAATCCAGAGGTGGCATCCATGATCATAAATCAAAAGATGTTCTCTATGATTGCCAGTATAGATATTGATATGGATAATCCTGAAGACCAACAATTTATGGAAATGGTAAAAAAGATATCTGGTCTTAAAGTATTTACAACTGGAGACGAAAAAGTTTCAGCAGAAATGAAAGCCACTGTGGATAAGTACTTAAAGTCATCAACTCTAGAAGAATTAATGCGCATAAAGGACGGTGGACAAACTGTAAAAATGTACGTTAAGGAAGGTAAGGATGAAAACCACGTAATGGAGCTTTTGATGTTTGTTAGTGGTTTAAAGGAAATGACCGAAGGTCAAGATATCACGATTAATGGTAAAAAACGAGAGTTTGAAACGGTATTGTTGACCCTTACAGGTGATATTGACCTTAGGCAAATATCAAAATTGACTAAGCAGATGGATATCCCTGCAGGAGAGCAGCTAGAGAAAGCTGGTGAAAAGAAAAAAGGTTAAGATAAACCCTATAATTATGAGACAATCAATCAAAATAGTAACAGTCGTAGTATGCTTGGTTATGGTTTTAACAAGCTGTAACCAAGGTCCTACACTGCAAACATATTATGTAGATAGTGAAATGCAGCCTGGTTTTGTATCCTACGATGTACCAAGGAGTTTTATAAACGTGGAAGGGGTGGACCTTACAGATAAGCAGCGAGAAGCCTACGAGTCTGTTGATAAACTGAATATTTTAGCTTATCGGGTGGATGAATCAAATCTTGAAGAATTTAATTCGGAGCTAGCAAAAATTCAGGACATCCTGGATGATGCTAAATATGAGGAATTGATGCGAGGCGGAAATAGCACCGATGGGAAATTTGTAGTAAAATTTTTAGGTGATGTTGATAAAATTGACGAATTAATTTTATTCGGTAATGCCAATGATAAAGGCTTTTTGATAGCTCGGATATTAGGAGATGATATGAATGCAGGAAAATTGATGTCCTTACAGTCCGTAATACAGAACGCTAATTTTGACGACTCACGACTCGAAGAATTGACCTCCTTTTTTAAATAAACCTATTTTTATTTAAAATGTTAATAGGAATCGTCCTGTAGTTTATCTTCAGGGCGATTTTTTTTTGAGTCATTTTTAATGCCGTAGCCGATAGCAACGGCAATTAATACTGTAAACCCTCCGAATAGCAGAACTTTCACTATAAAGTAGTCCAGTACCTTCGTCATACCAGCTATAAAAAATCCAATACCGATTATCGTTACAAGAATCAGGGCAATGGAATTGTTATTTATGGGCATCAACTTCATATTCCTGTGTAGTTACTCGGTTTGATTGCTTTTAATTCTACCTTGATTTCCTCCGTTATATCTAGGTGGTCAATAAACTCGGCGATAGACTTTTGGGTGATGGCTTCGTTGGTTCTGGTAAGGCCCTTTAGAGCTTCATAGGGGTTAGGATAATTTTCGCGCCTTAAAATAGTTTGTATGGCCTCGGCCACAACAGCCCAATTCATTTCCAAATCGGCTTCAAACTTCGGTTTGTTTAATAATAATTTTCCAAGACCCTTCAAGGTAGATTTAAACGCTATTATGGTATGTGCAAATGGTACGCCGACATTTCTTAAAACCGTACTATCTGTAAGGTCTCGCTGTAATCTTGAGACAGGAAGTTTTGCAGATAAATGTTCAAATATGGCATTGGCAATCCCTAGATTACCCTCACTATTTTCAAAATCAATGGGATTAACTTTATGTGGCATTGCAGAACTACCGACTTCGCCTTTCTTTATTTTTTGTTTAAAGTAGTCCATAGATACATAGGTCCATATATCACGATCTAAATCTATGAGAATGGTATTGATGCGTTTTAAAGCATCAAAAAGTGCTGCCATATGGTCGTAATGCTCAATTTGTGTGGTTGGGAAAGAGTGCTGTAACCCCAATCGTTCTTGAACGAATTGTGTTCCAAAGGCTTTCCAATCAATGTTAGGATAGGCGACCTTATGGGCATTAAAATTTCCTGTGGCACCACCAAATTTTGCTGCACTGGGGACATCGTTCAGCAAATTGAATTGTTCCTTTAAGCGAACAGCAAAAACTTTCAGTTCCTTCCCTAACCGTGTTGGCGAAGCTGGTTGTCCGTGGGTTCTTGCCAGCATTGGCACGTCAGCCCATTCCTTGGCCAAACTTTCAATTTTGTCTAGTAAGGTTAAATATTCAGGAACGTATACATCGTTCATGGCTTCCTTAATGCTTAGTGGAATTGCGGTATTGTTGATATCTTGTGAGGTTAGCCCAAAATGGATAAATTCCTTGTATGTCGTAAGTCCTAAGGCATCAAATTTCTCCTTTATGAAATACTCAACAGCCTTTACATCGTGATTGGTGACTTTTTCTATTTCTTTAATGGCAGAGGCATCAAGAGCCGTAAAGTTTTTATATAAAGCTCTTAGGTCTTTATAGACACTTGTAGAAACACCCTTTAATTGAGGTAATGGTAGTTCGCATAAAGCGATGAAATATTCTATTTCAACAAGTACCCTGTATTTAATTAGCGCTTCTTCTGAAAAATAGTTGGCCAAGTCTTCAACCTTGGACCTATATCTACCGTCTATTGGGGAAATGGCATTCAGTGCGGATACTATCATTGGAATAGAAAATTTTTAAGCCCCAAAGATAGGGAAGTAAGTGCTAAGATGGAAGTTTGCATCTCGAAGATTAGACGAAAATGTAGTACAAAAACGACTAGGTTAGTTTTTGCATAATATGTCTAGCTTTAGCTTTAAACCCGGCACTTTGGCTACTAAAATCTTTTTCTAATATCGAAACTAGTTCCGAATGCACCCATTGGAGCTCTTTCCCTAAAAGAAATAAAGATGTCATGGCATAAACTTTCGGAGCTACTTTTTGATCACTTATCATCCAATTGAAACAGGCCTCTATAATCTGTGCCTTGTGCGAACTTGTAAGATTGCTTTTTATACTGTTTTCTGTCTTAGAAAAGTAAGCCTCAACAATGAATAGACAAACCTTTGACACAGGCCTAACGGCAGAATCTAAATGCACCTTGGTTATGTTTTCGCTGAAGTAATTTAATTGCGGTATGATAAGGGCTAACTGTTCAGCGCATACAAATTCAAATACCCATGCCGCTTTGCAAGATGTTTTATCATTTACCATAAATAATATCTCCATAAGAGGTCGAAAGAGATCTGGCTCATTTAGAACAAGGGTAGCGTATTGATGCCTGCATGCCCTGGTGGCATTTACCTCATTTAATTTCCTGTAAAGTTGGTCTTTTGTCAAAAGGTTTATTATTTTTAACCCTTCTAAATTAGTTAAATTCCGATGATAAAAAAACTCTTGAAAAACCTTGTGTTGGCTATACTTATTGTGCTTGTATTAGCACAATTCTTTGGGCCCGAAAAGAACGATGGTGATATATCTAGTGTAGATGCGTTTTTAGCGGACACCAATCCACCAGAGGATGTAAAGGCAATTTTGAAAAGCAGCTGTTTCGACTGTCATAGTGACCATTCCCGTTATCCTTGGTACAACACTATTACACCGGTCAACTACTGGTTGAATGACCATATAGTTGAAGGGAAGGAGCATTTTAATGCGTCCCAATGGGAAGCTTATTCAGATAAAAAGAAAGACCACAAACTCGAGGAGCTGGCAGAAGAAGTGGAAGAAAAAGAAATGCCATTGCCAAGTTATACATGGACGCATAGAGAGGCTGACCTTTCTCAAGAGCAGATTGATGCTATCGTTTCATGGGTGAATATGGCCCGCATTAAATATGCATTTCTAAAGGAGGCTGAGTAGGGCAAATGCATTAAACCAACGAATTTAAGTTTCTAAATAACATATTAGATTTAGACCATTGAATTTCGGGATTTGGCAATTATAATTTTTTGATGAAGAAAAAATTATTGATTATTGGTTTTGTCTGGCCAGAACCAAAGAGTTCTGCAGCAGGAAGCCGGATGCTTCAACTTATAGATCTGTTCCAAGCACAACACTACGATATTACATTTGCCTCTGCCGCTAATAGTTCGGACAGAAGTTTTGATTTGTCCGGGCTTGGAATAAAAGTAAAGACGATTGAGCTTAATCATTCTTCCTTTGATGCGTTTATTAAAGACTTAAATCCAGAGTTGGTACTCTTTGATCGTTTTATGACGGTTGAACAATATGGCTGGCGGGTTGCTAAAAATTGTCCTGATGCCCTAAGGATTTTAGATATGGAAGACTTTCACGGTTTGCGAAAAGCTAGAGAGTTGGCCATGAAGGAAAATAGGGCTGTTGAGATTTCGTATTTACAGAACCCAATAAGTAAACGCGAAATAGCAAGTATGTACTGTTGTGATTTGAATCTCGTTATCTCAGAGTCTGAGATGGAAATCTTAACTCATGATTTTGGTTTTCCTAAAGAGCAACTGTATTATTTGCCCTTTTTAATAGATTTAACCCATAAATCGAAAATCGAAGAAAATACCTTTGAGTCGCGAGAGAACTTTATATCTATTGGCAATTTCTTACACGCACCTAACTATGATGCCGCACTGTATTTAAAATCAGAAATCTGGCCAAAAATCAGAAAGAAAATGCCAAACGCTGAGCTACATGTCTATGGCGCCTATAGCTCTCAAAAAATATTAGACCTAAATGATTATAACCAAGGCTTTGTCATCAAAGGCTTTACAAACGATGTTAACCGCACCATGAGTGGGTATCGAGTTTGCCTAGCGCCTTTGCGTTTTGGAGCAGGTTTAAAGGGCAAACTTATTGATGCTATGGTTAATGGTACACCTTGTATTATGTCTAGTATAGCAGAAGAAGGTATGTTTGGTGAATTTGAGCCAAATGGTTTTGTTGAGGATGATTCAGACATATTCGCAGAGAAAGCGGTTCAACTGTATAAAACAGAAGAATTGTGGAAGCAAAAGCAAGAATTTGGAACAAAAATTCTTAAACAACGTTTCGATAAATCTCAATTCACGGTCCCTTTTTCAGAGGTCATCGCACACGTTAAGCAACATCTGAAAACTTATCGTCAACATAATTTTATTGGTCAGATATTACAGCTGCAAGGGTTTCAGGGCACTAAGTACTTAAGTAAATGGATTGAACTTAAAAACTCCTAAAGTAGATTTTAGTGTCTGCTATTTGGCAGTGTCATTAATGTAAAGTATATTTGTCATAATGTAAAATAAATAAGACTAAAAAGAAAGTAAACTTGTCAATTATGAATACTGAAAAACGAATAGACTGTGAGCGTAAAGGCCTTTTAAAAATTTCTAACTTTAGACTGCCGCATCATTTTATGACTGTTGGCTTGGCCATAGCCTTGTTATCTGTGCTTATGATGTTTATAAGGGCATTTGTCTTGGACGGCGAATTAGAATGGTTAAAACTTTTATTACAAAAGACTTTACTAGTAGGCATGCTCATCATGTCCTTGTCTAAAGATAAAATAGAAGATGAAATGACTATGGGCTTGAGATCCCAGTCTTACGCTATAGCTTTTATTGTAGGTGTAATCTATAGCTTGGTGATGCCTTATGTAGAGTATGGTGTTTCTAATGTTGTGCACTCTGGAGGTGAAGTTTATAAGGATTTGGGTGATTTTCAAGTCCTCTTGTTTATGCTCATGATTCAGCTCATGTTTTATCACACCTTAAAGCGCTATAGGTAATGGAGAATACAATTAAAGTAGAACGTGCCATTTTAAACTTAACTCAAGATGATTTGGCAAAGAAAATAGGTGTGTCACGCCAAACAATAAATTCCATAGAGGCTAATCGCTATGTGCCTTCTACAGTTTTAGCTTTAAAGCTTTCAAATGTTTTCGATAAACCGGTCAATGAGTTTTTTACTCTCAGCGAGGATGATTACTAGTGTTCATTCTAAAGTTTTGCCATAAAATCCTTAATGCCTTCGGTTGCCGTTTTGGCAATAACCGTTAGGTGGGTATTGGAGGATAGTGCTGGCCTTGGGTCAATATAGAATTTAGGAATGGTTTCAGGCACATAATGCATTAAACTAGCGGCGGGATAGACTTGCATACTTGTTCCAATAATTACTAAAACATCTGCAGTATTACAGATTTCAACGGCTTGTTCTATCATGGGTACATCCTCTCCAAACCAAACAATATGGGGACGCAACTGATATCCTTGTGCACAAGTGTCACCAAGGACTAAGTCTTCCGTCCATGTTTTAAGGTCCGTTGGGTTACCCGTACTGCGCACTTTGTTCAGTTCGCCATGCAAATGAATAACTGAAGTACTGCCGGCGCGTTCGTGCAAGTCATCCACATTTTGGGTTATAATGGTCACCTTATGTTCTTGTTCTAGTTTGGCTAAGGCTATGTGGGCAGCATTGGGCTGAACCTCTTTAAGTTGGCGTCGTCTTTGGTTGTAAAAATCTAATACCAGCTCTGGATTCGCCCTAAAACCTTCCGGAGAAGCAACCTGCATAACATCATGGCCTTCCCAAAGTCCATCGTGGTCCCTGAAGGTTTTAACACCACTTTCAGCACTCATTCCTGCACCTGTAAGTACAACGATATGTTTCATACAATAAAAGTACTAAAAGTGATTTCAAGTAGCAATAGTACCTTTAGGTCTTTTATAGCTTCGGTCTGATGGTGCATTTGATTTACCTAATGATAATTGTGTATATATTTTATATTTTTGACCTATGCAGGATCTAAAACTCCTTCAGTATTTGGAAGGTTACCTCACAGAAAATCGACGACAGCGATTTCAATCCGTTTTGTCTCAGCGCACGAAGCATTTTACAGTGGCGATTGAGGATGTGTATCAATTGCACAATACCAGTGCCGTTATCCGCTCGTGTGATGTATTTGGGGTACAGGAAGTTAATATTATTGAAGAGGTCAACAGCAAACGTATTGACCGAGAAATTGCCATGGGCGCACAAAAATGGGTAGATTTAAAACGCTATAACACGGTTAGGGACTGTCTTAAAAACTTAAAACAAGAAGGCTATCAGATTGTTGCCACGTCACCTCATGCCGAAGGGTGTAATTTAGGAGCTTTTGATATTTCAAAAAAATCGTGTTTTTTCTTTGGTCGCGAAACTGAAGGGCTCTCCCAGCAGGTCATGGATAACGCGGATTGTTTCTTAAATATACCTATGGTAGGTTTTACGGAAAGTCTCAATATTTCTGTTTCTGCTGCTATAATTCTTCAACATGTGACCTCCCAATTACGCCAATCTGATTTAAATTGGCATTTGAGCGAAGCAGAATTGATTGAAAAGCGTTTCGATTGGGTAAGGAAAACTATCAAGGACTATGAGGCCATTGTAGAGCGCTATTTAGCAGACACTTAAATTTTTAAATTACATACTACATTATGGGGACCTTATAAGGTAGTATTTTGTGCAGTGCTTTAAGGCACAACTCGGTTATCTAGTTTTTTTTTTACGGTCTTTATTACGGCTAATCACTTTGTACTCTTCATAACATTGACTAATTGCGTCTAATATTTGAAGGTCATTAGCGGTATTGATAAAATCCCTGGAGTAGTTGCATTGATTTACAATTTCATCTAAATCGAACTTGTTGACCTGTAACAATACCATTAGCATTTCGCGGTCGTAGCGTTTGGACAGCTGATTTCGAATCTCGTCGTCTTCTTTCATTTTTCGCAGCTTACGCATTTCCTGTGGTTTTTTACCAAACATATTGTATAGAAAATCCGCTGGATTGAAAATTGCCCCGAGAACTTTGGTTGCTATGTTTGGTCTTCTGGCTTCATAGCCCTGACCTGGTAAACCTGAAATACGGTAGCGCTCATTGGACTGAATAGGGACCTGTGCCATATCCACTTCTAGATAACCTGTAAGTTCCAGTTGTTTAACCGTAACCTCTTCTAGGGCTAGTGCTAATTCGGTCATTTCAATTTTGGTGTTACCAAACTTTATCCAGTCATTTGTGACACGAACCTTAATAGATTTATACCCTAAATAGGAGAGGTGCAGAGTGTCATTGGCATTAGCCTTAATCTCAAACTCACCCTCATCGTTGGTGGATGTACCAATAACTTGATTAATATTTACAATATTAACTTCACTCAAAGGGCCATTGGTTGTGGTACTGATAATGGTACCTCTGACCCGAGTTGGTTCCTTTTGTCCATCATTTTCCTGGCTATAGCTATAAACTGTAGTTAAGCAAAGTAGGAAAAGCAGTAAATATCGCATGCACACTAATTACGTGTTAAAGGTAATAAACTTACTGTATTTAAAGGAATATCTAAAACAGATTTGACTTAATATTAACATCGCAAAGTACCCTGAATTGAATAATTAGAGCGTTCCAAACCCTAGCGTCGTCTCGAGCGTCTAGGACGCTCTGAACCGGCATTGGAACGTTTACGTCTATCCCCTCGAGGTTGCTCTGGTTTGCGTCGGCGACTATCACCTTGTCTTCTGTCGTTCTTTTTGAAGTTATCACGTCTTCCTGAACGACTCTTACCTTTATTTTCGGTGATTTCAACATTGACAAAACGACCTTCGTGTTTAAAGTCCGTAAAGAAAGACAGCACTTTGTCTTCTATGGACTTATCCGTATTGAAAAATGAAAAACTATCCTTTACGTCCACTTTAAAGACGTCATCCTTACCAAGATCTAACATGTCTTTCAGAAAATCTTTAAGCGACATCCAGTCAAAACCGTCTTTACGGCCTACATTGATGAAAAAGCGCGTTTCGTCTGAGCTAATTTTGCTACTCCTGTCACTGCCAGAATCAGACACGGCTAAATCCTTGGCCTTTTTGTAATAATCATAAAATCGTGTAAATTCTACGGAAAAGAATTTTTTTATCAACTCGTCTTTGTCGTTATCTTCAAATAAGGCATTAATTTGATCCAAGAAGGGATCGATTTCGTGGTTGATTTTCGTATTGTGTATTTTATTGGCCAAACTCATCAATTGCACCTCGCAGATTTTCATACCTGAGGGTATCTCTTTCTTTTCGAATTCTTTTTTGATGATGCGCTCTATACTTTTTATTTTTCGCACTTCACTTTTTGCCACGATAACCATAGAGACCCCAGTTTTTCCTGCACGTCCCGTACGTCCTGAACGGTGGGTATAGGTCTCAATTTCATCTGGTAGTTGATAGTTTATAACATGGGTAATATCATCCACATCAATACCTCGCGCAGCAACATCGGTTGCTACTAACATCTGAATCTGTTTGTTTCTAAAGGACTTCATCACCAAATCACGCTGATTCTGGCTAAGGTCGCCATGCAGGGCACCCGCGCTATAGCCATCTTCTATCAATTTTTCTGCTACTTTTTGCGTATCGCGTTTGGTTCTACAGAATATTACGGAGAAAATATCAGGATTAGCATCGGCTAATCGTTTTAAGGCTAAGTAGCGATCGCGTCCATTGACCATATAATATTCATGGGAGACTTGGCTCGTACTTTCATTTTTATTACCCACTGTAATTTCAACGGGGTTATGCATAAAATCCTTGGCAATCTTAGCAACTTCTTTTGGCATCGTCGCCGAAAATAACCATGTGCTTTTATCCTTTGGGGTATGAGATAAAATATCGGTTATATCTTCATAGAAACCCATATTAAGCATTTCATCTGCTTCGTCTAAGACGCTGAAGGTAATTTTTGAAATATCAACCAAGTTCCGACTTATCATATCTTTCATCCGTCCCGGAGTCGCCACTATGATTTGTGCACCCTTTTTGATTTGTTTGGCTTGATCAGTAATGCTCGCTCCACCATATATCGCTACTACATTAAGACCTTTACAGTATTTACCGTAGAGCTTCATCTCATTGGTAATCTGCAGGCAGAGCTCACGTGTAGGGGAGAGGATTAAACCTTGCGTGGTTCTACTATCGATAATTATTTGTTGTAGCATAGGAAAACCAAAGGCAGCAGTTTTTCCTGTACCTGTTTGCGCCAACGCCACGAGGTCGCGGTCTTCTTCTAATAAAACTGGAATGGCTTTTTGCTGTACCTCGCTAGGTTCTGTAAATCCTAAATCTGAAATGGCTTGTAGCAGGTCTTCGTTAAGACCTAAATCTTTAAATGTACTCATTGTTTATGTTACGTATGCGATTATATGTTGTAGTGTTACATAAGAAGCGAATCGACATACAAAAACCTAAACTTCTGGTAACACGGCCTCACCTTGAGGCAATTCTTAAGTCAAATTTCTGACTTTCAGCTGGCAAAGATAGGCTTTTATTTAAAAGCTTTGGTTTTTTGAGCGTTTATTAACTAAAGATAATGATTGTTTAGTGTTCTATGTTTCATACACCATTAAAGCAGTGCTCGTATCAAGGCAATATACCAGGCCATCACTTTCAATGGTTTTCAATGACAAAAGTCATTTTTTACCGGTTTTACTTGTTATATATTAGGCTATTACTAAACTCACACAGTATAAATCAAAATTTTAGGTATATGAAAAAAATTATTTTAGGTGGCTTTTTAATGGCCATTGCTGTACTATTTATGGCATGTCAGGAAAATAAGGAACCTGTAGATGCATATTCTGGGGCAACCCAAAAAAGTATTTCCAATATGAAAGCTACCAGTAATAGCGATTGGTGGCCTAATCAGTTAAACCTTAGCATGCTTCGTCAAAATGCTGCCTTGTCCAACCCCATGGGAGAAGACTACAATTATATCGAAGAATTTAATAGCCTTGACTATGAGGCACTCAAAAATGACATTCGTAAAGTCTTAACCGAGTCACAAGATTGGTGGCCTGCGGATTATGGAAACTATGGTGGTTTGTTTATTAGAATGGCATGGCACAGCGCTGGTACGTATCGCACTGGCGATGGTCGTGGTGGTTCACGTTCTGGGCAGCAACGTTTTGCACCTCTTAATAGCTGGCCAGACAATGTGAATTTGGATAAAGCAAGACGACTTATTTGGCCTATTAAACAAAAGTATGGCGATAAAATTTCTTGGGCTGACTTAATGATTCTTACTGGTAATGTGGCTCTTGAATCGATGGGCTTTGAAACTATCGGTTTTGCTGGTGGTAGAGAGGATGTTTATGAACCTAATATGGACGTTTATTGGGGTAAGGAAACCAAGTGGTTAGATGATGAGCGCTATAAAGGCGACCGTGAACTTGAAAATCCGTTGGCTGCTGTGCAAATGGGATTGATTTATGTGAATCCCGAAGGACCTAACGGTAACCCTGATCCTGTTCTTGCGGCTATAGATATTCGCGAAACTTTCGGCAGAATGGGAATGAACGATGAAGAAACTGTTGCCCTTATTGCTGGTGGACACACTTTGGGGAAAACCCATGGTGCCGGACCTGCGTCCTATGTTGGACCTGAACCTGAGGCGGCCGATATTGAGGAACAAGGGTTTGGATGGAAAAGCACTTATAAATCAGGTAAAGGCGCTGATGCTATTAGTTCTGGACTCGAAGTTATTTGGACGGCTACGCCTACGCAATGGAGCCATTTGTTCTTTTTTAATTTATTTGAAAATGAATGGGAGCTGACCAAAAGTCCGGCAGGCGCACATCAATGGGAAGCTAAAGACCCCAAAATGATGGTACCCGATGCTTTTGATCCGGAAAAAATGCATAAACCTACCATGCTAACCACGGATTTATCGTTGCGTTTTGACCCTGTTTACGAAAAAATCTCAAGGGACTTTTATGAAAACCCTGATAAATTTGACAAGGCCTTTGCACGTGCTTGGTTCAAGCTAACCCACAGGGACATGGGTCCAAAGACTACTTATTTAGGACCAGAGGCACCAACAGAAGATATGATTTGGCAAGATCCTATACCTGCTGTAAATCATGAACTCATTACTGCCAAGGACATTGCAGATTTGAAAGCATCGGTTTTAAATTCAGGTTTATCCATCAGCGAATTGGTTTCTACAGCCTGGGCTTCAGCTTCCACATACCGCGGTTCAGATAGAAGAGGTGGTGCCAATGGCGCAAGAATACGCTTGGCGCCCCAAAAGGATTGGGATGTAAATAACCCAGAACAATTGGCGAAAGTATTGAAAGTGCTCGAAAATATTCAAAGTAATTTCAATGCTAAAGCGGGCACTAAGAAAGTATCCTTAGCGGATTTAATTGTGTTAGCGGGTAATGCAGCAGTTGAAAAAGCAGCAGCAAATGCAGGCTATACCATAGAGGTTCCATTTACACCTGGACGTATGGATGCTACGCAAGAGCAGACAGACATAGCTTCTTTTGAATTATTAGAGCCTATGGCAGATGGTTTTCGGAATTATTTGAAAACTCCATATAAAATATCTACCGAAGAATTATTGCTTGACAAAGCCCAATTGCTAACACTAACACCTCCTGAAATGACAGTTTTAGTGGGTGGTATGCGCGCTCTTAATGCTAATTACGACGGATCCAAACACGGCATATTTTCAACGCGAAAGGATCAATTAAATAATGATTTCTTTGTTAATCTATTAGATATGAGTACGGAGTGGAAAGCGACGTCAGACACAAAAGAAGAATTTGAAGGTAAAGACAGAATAACAGGAGAAGTTAAGTACACTGCTACTCGGGCCGACTTAATCTTTGGTTCAAATTCAGAATTGCGTGCTTTGGCTGAAGTTTACGCCAGTAATAATGCCGAAGAGAAGTTTATAAAAGATTTTGTCGCGGCATGGGAGAAAGTTATGAAACTCGATCGCTTCGACTTAATCTATAAATAGGCTTTTGGTTTAATAATATGTATAACGGTCGTATATAAACAAAAATTCTTTTTTCAATACTAAAACCAGTCTAACTAGACTGGTTTTAGTAGTTATACATAAAGGTGAAAATTAATGGATTTGAGCTGAACGAATTTAGCCAGGCCCTTTGAAATCGATAGGCTTTGCTTTTTTAAGTTGATAATGGCCTTGTTTAACCTTCAACCGTTGTACCTTTAGTTAAGTACTATACTAGGTTCTAGTTTTGGGCCTAGCGACCAAGACTAGTGTTGTAGGATTTCTTTAGATTTTAGTTTTAGCAACGTAACTTATGAAGGGTATCTTCACCTTGTCTGATATTTTAGCTATTGGACGAATATGAAATTATAAAGAGTCGAATTCGTTATTTTTTTACTTATGTTTAGAGGCTGTTAATCAACAATATAAATGTAATCGTGACTGGTAAACATCCAATTTATTGGTTCTATTGAGGATTTTTATTGACAAAAAAGTTGAATTCATTTAGTTTCTTTTCATAGTCATTTCCTAGTATATTTTGTGGTTACGGCAGGTCACTTATGATTGTCCCAAAATAATCTGCTAGACTTTATTCACCTCGGCATTCGTGTTATGGTTTAGATAATATTAAATTAATTATACTAGTCTTAATCATATCATGAAGAAGTTAAATCCCTATTTTTATTTAATAGTACTTTTTTTGGCATTAACCCTTATGTCATTCCATACGGTTCAAGCACAAACCTCGCCAGTTATTGATATATGGTATGGTGACACCCAGAAATTCGGAAATATTGGCGAACCACAAGTTTGGTGTAATATACTGGGTAATATCATGGATGATGGCACGATTACATCGTTTACATATAGTCTCAATGGCGGAACACCCGTTGACTTAAACATAGGTCCAGATAATAGGCGTTTAGAAAACTCAGGAGATTTTAATATCGATATCGCGGCGACGGATTTGCTCCCTGGTTCTAATACGGTGTTGATTACCGCAATCGATGATCAGCTTAATACAAGCACCAAAACAGTGACTATTAATTACACCGATGGCAATGTCTGGCCCATACCTTACGATATCGATTGGAGCTCTCTTAATAACGATATCACCCAGATCAACGATGTTAGCCATGTTGTAGATGGCAAGTTTTTGCTTACGCCTGATGGTGTAAGAACAGATGAACCTGGCTACGATCGATTGATTGCCTTGGGTGATAAAACGTCAACCAATTATGAGGTTTTGGTTCCCATTACTATACATAGTATGGAGAGTGATGGTGGTGTTGGGGTTCTTTTACGCTGGAAAGGTCACACAAGTACTCCAGTATCCTGTACACAACCCCAATGTGGCTATTTTCCATTAGGCGCAATTTCTTGGTTTCGGTCTAACAGGCTTGAGTTTTATCAGGGAAATAGTGTTGGCTTTACTCGACAGCTAGAGGTTACCTATATGTTCCGTACTTCTGTAGAGACTGATGCTGTTTCGGGCAACACCAATTACCGTATAAAATTTTGGGAGCAGGGTACTGCAGAACCTGATGCTTGGAATTTGGAACAAACGGAGGGTACTTCCGACTTACAGGAAGGCTCATTAATGTTAATTGCACATAAGACGGATGTCACCTTTGGCGACGTTATAGTGACCCCTGGCTCACTTTCCATTAGCAATGTGCAAACCCAATTATCAAATAATAATACGGAGGCCACGATCACTTGGAACACCAATCAACCTGCATCCAGTCGCGTCGATTATGGACCTACAGCCGTCTTTGAAGACGGTTTTGTAGAGGATACAAACTTGGTAACAACCCATTCAATTACCTTGACAGGTCTTACAGCTGATACTATTTATCAGTACAAAATTTCAGGGTCTAACAGTGTGGAAAGTGTGGAAAGAACAGATTTAATTCTATCGACTTTTACCTCAGGCATAAAATCAGACGATTTCTGTGGAAATACTTTAGATGCTGTTTGGACTTTTGATAATCCGCTGAACGATGCCAATTTTGCTCTTACGGGATCTGGGACCAATGATGCATTTTTGGAAATTGCTGTACCAGCTGGCCCTGAACACCAAATTTTCACTTCTGGCATCAATGCGCCCAACCTAATGCAAACGATAAACAACAGTGATTTTGAAGTTGAAGTAAAATTCGAATCTGGTGTGATTTCACCACAGTATCAACAACAAGGGATATTAGTTAAGGAAAGTGACACACGCTACTTGCGCTTTGAGTTCTATAGTAAAGATGACGAAAAGACCTATCTCTACGCGCAAGCATTTAGCCTAACAGGAGCTCAGGCCGCCTTCGTCAATGACGATATTTTCTCGGAAGGTGCAGCACCATTATATATGCGTGTGAAAAGGGTCGGCAATCAATGGACCTTGAGTTATTCAGAAAATGGTACTGATTTTATAATTGGTGCAACCTTTTTTAACGATATGGTCCCCACACAAATTGGGCCATATGCGGGTAATGCCACTGGAAATAGTTCACCTGCACATACGGCTAAGATTGATTACTTCCTAAATATAGACGATCCGATTAGTGCTGAAGATGGCTGTGATGCACCACAGCCTCCAGTGTTGGCAGCTATCGGAAATCAATTGGTAGACGAAGAAAGTAGTTTGCAACTAACATTAACGGCCACAGATGGCGATGGTGATGATGCCAGTATTGTGTTTTCAGAATTAGGTTTGCCGAGTTTCTGCTTACTAACCGACAATAATGACGGAACAGCCACACTCAGCATTGATCCACAACTGGGAGATGCTGGAACGTTTACCACGACCATTACAGTTACAGATGCTGATGGTCTTACGGATAGTGAAGCATTTGATATCGTTGTAAATTCTATAGCGCCTTCCAATCTTGTCTCGGATGATTTTTGCGACAATACACTCAACTCCATTTGGACCTTTAATGACCCCTTGGTCGATGCTGATTTTGAGCTAACGGGGTCCGGAACTAATAATGCTCTACTAGAAATTTCAGTACCTGGAGGCCTTGAGCATCAATTATGGGAAGATGGGATTTTAGCACCTCATGTTTTACAAGCGTCAAACAATACCGATTTTGAGTTGGAAGTGAAAATGGATTCACCCGTTAACGCACCACAGTACCAACAGCAAGGTATTATAGTTAAGCAAGATGATAACAATTTTCTGCGTTTTGAGATGTATAGCAGTAACTCAAATACGCAATTGTTGGCAGCAATATTGGAAGGGACGGGTCCTCCATTGACGTCAGCTCTTCCTATAGTTAATATAAATATCGGAGATCTCAATACAACAGCACCTGTCTATATGAGGGTGACAAGAGTAGGAAATCTATGGACACAATCCTATTCGTTCGATGGTGCCACATGGGAAACAGCGGGTAGCTTCAATCATACACTAGTAGTGAGTGGCGTAGGCCTTTATAGTGGGAATGCTTTAGGTGCAAGCTCGCCTGGGCATACCGCAAAGTTTGATTACTTCTTGAATTCGGTAGACCCTATTAGTGACGAGGATGGATGTGATGCGCCGCAATCACCTGTATTGGCAGCAATCGGTGACCAATCCGTTCAAGAGGGAAGTACTTTACCGCTAACCTTAATGGCTACAGATGCAGACGGAAATGATGTCGATATCGTATTTTCAGAAACAGGACTCCCAAGTTTTGCGTCACTAACCAACAATAATGACG
The DNA here is from genome assembly GCF_002266855.1 of Winogradskyella aurantia. Lineage (GTDB taxonomy): Bacteria > Bacteroidota > Bacteroidia > Flavobacteriales > Flavobacteriaceae > Winogradskyella > Winogradskyella aurantia. The sequence continues at coordinate 271,006 of NZ_NGJN01000005.1, forward strand.
GTACGGCTACAATAGATATTAACCCGCAACTCGGAGATGCAGGTACGTATCCCGTGACTATCACCGTGACCGACAACGAGGGCTTTACTGATGAAGAAACCTTTGACATAATTGTAAGTTCTGGAACTGTCTCAAGTTTGGTTTCTGATGATTTTTGCGATGATGAACTTAACCCTGCATGGACTTTCATTGATCCTCAATCAGATGGGTCATTTGCACTTACTGGATCAGGTACTTCAAATGCTTATTTAGAAATTTCTGTACCAGCAGATTCGTCGCATGAAATGTGGACATCGGGCATACAGGCCCCACATGTGTTGCAGACTTGTAACAATACCGATTTTGAGATAGAGGTTAAACTAGACTCTGGTGTAACGTCACCACAATTTCAAGAACAGGGCATTTTAATAAAACAAGATGAATTCAATTTTTTACGATTTGAATTTTTTAGTACTGACAGTAATACAAGAATTTTTGCGTCAATATTGCAGTCACCATCAAATACTTTGCCTCTAAATTCAAATAATAAAGTAAACGCTGATGTACTGCTTTTAAATACGGCTCCATTATACATGCGTATTAAACGAGAGGGTGATTTATGGACACAATGGTATTCCACGGATGGCTCAACTTGGGAAGAAGCTGTTAACTTTACCCATGCCCTAGTTGTAAGTGGTATAGGCCTTTACAGCGGTAATGCTGGTACACATCCAGCACATACGGCCCAATTCGATTATTTTAAAAATTTGGCAGATCCTATTACTAATGAAGACAACTGTTGCATTACAACAACAGCTGCAACTTGGAACGGTTCAGTATCTTCAAATTGGGATGATATAAATAACTGGACACCTAACGAAGTTCCAACAGAATGTTCAGTAATCACCATTCCACTAACCGCTAATCCACCAACAATTACAGGTACTACAGTTGTAAAAGATGTAAATATAGATGCTGGCTCTAATATGGTAGTGCCTTCTGGAGCAAGCTTAACTATCAGCGGTGATTTAAATATGTTTTCGGGATCGAATAGTTATTCAGGGTTAGTTGTAAATGGAGACGTCATTGTTGAAGGTACTGCCAAATATCACCGTTATACCAACGCTAACCTAAATCGTAATGATTTAATAGCGCCGCCCCTTGCCGGACAAACATGGAGCTCTTTCTTAACCAGTGACGGCAACTATAATGCAAATATCCTTTTTAATGACGGTGTGGCAATACCAAATACGCAATATTTATTTGGACCTTTTGAAAAGGGTACTACAGACGATTATGTGATTTATAACTATAATGATGTTGAAACGTTGACCCTAGGCAGAGGTTACCGCGCAGCAACGAATACTCCTGAAATTGATGGTAATGGCGAGCCTCTGATTTTTACTGGAGAATTATTTAATAGCGAGGTTGAAGTTGGCATTTCTGATGATATTTCTGGCGCTTTCCATGAGTGGAATTTAATAGGCAATCCTTATCCAGCTTACCTAGATGTAGATGCCTTTTTAAATCATGTTGGAACCGTTTCTGGGGTAACAAATCTTAGTTTGTTAGCTGAGACTACAGCTGCGATTTATGGTTATAACGCAGATACCTCTGTAAGTATTTGGACCATAACCAACTTAGTGGAAGGACCCGAACTCATTGCGCCAGGCCAAGGCTTTTTTGTATCGTCAAAGAATCCATCGGCATCACTAGAGTTTACCAAGGATATGCAGGTGTTAGGAAATTCTGATGATTTTATTCTAGGCAGAGAAGCAAATGATACTAATTTCATCAAATTAAAAGCGATGTCAACAGATGAGATTTCGTCTATATCTGTTTATTTTCATGATAATGGGAGTACAGGTTTGGATATAGGTTATGATGCTGCCGTTTTTGGAGGTAGTATCCCCGAGTTTTCGTTGTTTTCGCATTTGGTTGAAGACAATGAAGGAGTCCCAATGGTGATTCAAACCTTACATTCCGATGATATTAATGATGTCATTATCCCTTTAAGTTTCCATGCGAATCAAGGGCAACAAATAACATTCAGTTTAGATAGTTACGATTTACCGTCCTCCGTTGAGGTTTATCTGGAAGATAACGTTAACAATACATACACCTTATTGAATACATCTAGTTACGTCTTCACATCAGGCATAGCGATAAATGGGTCAGGACGATTCTTCTTGCACTTTACATCTGATGCCTTGTCTGTTGGAGAAGCAAGTCTCAATGCTTTAAATATTTACACCAATCAAGAAAACCGAAACATTGTAATAGAAGGTAACTTATTGGGTCTTACGAAGGCTTCAGTTTTTGATCTACTTGGTAGAAGGGTTTTATTACAGGAATTAGATACATCTCTGAATAAAAATAGTTTAGATGCAAATACATTGAGTTCAGGTGTCTATGTTGTTAAATTACAAGACGGTAATCAGCAATTGACCAAAAAAGTAATCCTAAAATAACAGGATTTAATTTGAGGGATTTTGTAGGTAAATTAAGATTGAATTAAGGGGTGGAGCAGTAGCTGTATGAAGCTTTTTTTAGCGGCATATAGTTACTGCTGCCTTCATTTCCTTCAATAAATTATTGTCGCACCAGATTATCTTACTATAGTTGTGTTTTGATATGACATGGTGTTTAAAATAATTAGTTAAAAATGTCCTGAAAACTGTTCACCTTCCTGCGTGGCATCTCAGCTACTTATCATTTTATGTTGAGCGCTCCAATACCATGATTCCAAAGCAGCTTATTATAGGCAGGTATAGCCTCCTTGATGAGTTCCTCGGAGATACGCTTTAGACCTTCCCATTGCTTATCTAGTTCAGCTCGTCTGTCTCTAGATGCTTGGTTGACTTTGGGCAAGCTACTTTCGTTTTGGTTAATCAGAAAAAGATATTCGGCCGTGAATTTATTTGGAAAATTCTCTACATCATCATAGGCCTTAGATTTGCGCTGTACCATATCCTCATCCCAAGATTTGAGTTTTTGAAGTAGTGCTTCACCTTCGGATTTTACCTGACTGTACTTTTCTTCTTTTGGTAAATCCCTTAAAATTTTTACTACCTGGTCTTGTACAGTCTTTAATTTATTCACTCTTAGGTGCATCTCCGTAAAACTGGCCTCCGCTTGGGTCTGGAAATCGTGAAACTCCTTATACGTCTCTTGAGTTGTGTCATATAAAGGGTTGGGCAATATGTTGAAAGTGACACTAGATAATTTATCGTCCTGTTTTAGGCTAGCTGTATAGGCATTTGGAATGGCCTTATGACCTCTGAACGAGCCCTCAATATAAGCCGTGGGTGCTCCAGGTAAACTTGTATGTCTCATGTCCCAAACAAAACGGTTCAGCCCAGCTTTAGTTGAAAGTACAGGCTCTGGAGAAGGACCACCTGGATATTCTATAAAATCGGAATCTGTCTTGGAGCTAAAGGTCCTCACTACATTACCGTCTTTATCCTTGATGACTAAAGTCAGGACCTCATCCTTTAGGTCTGCAGGTAAAAAATAGTACAATACCACACCATTTGCAGGATTAACCCCTTGGGAGTCATCTGTCCCCACAAAACGCTCTGAATTACTATTTAATTGACTTCCCCAATTGCCGATGATGGCATCTTCAGGTTGTAATAGTGTAAAGGCTTTTGCAGTCCCTTCAAACTGCCGCAATAATCCTATATCATCCAAAATCCAAAACGATCTACCCATGGTGGCCACACTTAAGTCGTCATGGCTAACCTTCAAGTCTGTAATAGGCGTTACAGGTAAATTTAATTGGAATGATTGCCATTCTTTACCACCGTTCCAAGAGATGTACATCCCTAATTCCGTACCCGCAAACAGCAGGTCTTTTCGCTTTGTGTCTTCGCGCACTACCCGTGTATAAGCACCTTGTGGTATACCGGAACTTATATTGGTCCATGATTTACCATAATTGGTTGTTTTATAAATGGCCGGTGTATAGTCATTAAATTTGAATCTTGTGGTCGCAATATAAGCCGTCGCCTTATCGTGAGGCGATACCTCAATAGCATTGATTAGCGTCTCTGGAAGCCCTTTAGGAGTCACATTATCCCAAGTTTCACCACCATTTTTAGTCAATTGCAAAACACCATCATCCGTTGCAGCCCAGATAATTCCTTTCTCATGAGGGGACTCAACAACATAAGCTAAGGTTCCATAATTCTCAGCACCAACAGCCTCATTGGTATAAGGGCCACCACCTTTTCCTTGCTTTTCCTTTTCATTATTAGATAAGTCGGGAGAAACTTCTTCCCAGGTAATACCGTTGTCTCTAGTCCTCAATAAAACTTGTGCCCCGTGATAGTAAGTATTGGGCTCATGCTGTGACTTAATAATTGGTGCATTCCAATTGTATCTGTATTTCATATCCTTGCCATCCCTTCCCAAATACTGTATGGGTGCAGCCATAATCTGAGTACTGGCTTTGGCTTTTGTATCTAGGATTTCAATAGTACCTAAGTAACTACCACCCATCACGTATCGTGGATTGTCAGGGTCGAAGGCTAAAAAGGCGCTTTCCCCACCTGCAGAAGGGGACCAATTATGTACATCGATTCCACCGCTTCCTAGAGCAAGGCTACTAATCTTTACGGATGTATTGTCTTGTTGGCCGCCATACAGATTATAGGGAAATAAATTATCGGTATTCACCCTGTAAAACTGTGCGGTAGCCATTCTGTTTTGAGGGGACCATGTCTTTGCGTAATTATAAGATACGGCAGCACCACCATCATTAGCAATTACCATGTTATTGCTATTGTCTGGGTTGATCCAAAGATCGTGGTAATCACCATGTGTACCCGTTATCGTCGACCAGGTTTTTCCGCCATCGATAGAACGTTGTGCACTGGCATTGAGTACATAAACCTTCTCCTCATCATTAGGGTCTATAAACAATTCGATATAGTACCATGCTCTTTGAATGAGGCTATGGTCTGAGGATACTTTAGACCACTGTTCTCCTGCGTTATTGGATACGAATAACCCACCCAATTCTTTATCGGAATCACTCTCTACTAAGGCATAGACCTTATCTGAATTTGAGCGACTTACGGCAATGGCCATCTTGCCTTTCTCTTTAGGTAAACCTTCGTGAATTTTGTTCCAGGTTTCTCCACCGTCTGTAGTTTTATAAAGTCCGCTTCCGGCACCTCCACTAATGACTTTCCACGGTAAGCGCTGATGTTCCCACATGGCGGCATACATGACCAAAGGATTGTTGTGGTCCATGGATAATTCCGCACAACCTGTAAGATCGTTTACATAAAGTACTTTTGTCCAAGTAGCTCCGCCATCGACTGACTTAAACACACCGCGATCAGTATTAGGGCCGTACAGGGCACCTTGAGCGGCAACAAAAAGAATGTCAGGATTTTTAGGATGAATCACTATTCTCGATATATGCTGTGTGGCTTTTAACCCCACATGACGCCATGTTTTACCTGCATCATTAGATTTATAGACACCATCGCCATAGGAGGTCATAACAGCTCTAGGGGCGTGCTCGCCCATACCTACATAGACGATATTTGAATCACTTTCAGAAACTGCTATGGCACCAACGGAACTGGTTTTAAAATAACCATCGGAAATATTGGTCCAGAGCTGACCACCATCTTCCGTTTTCCAAAGTCCTCCGCCTGTATTTCCCATGTAATAGGTCATGGGATTGCCAACAACGCCAGATGCAGCCACTGATCGACCACCTCTAAACGGACCGATATTTCTGTATTTCACTGATTTAAAAATGGAATCTAGGGATTGCGCAAAAGTTGCGCCAACCATAAGGATACATAGTAAAGTGAAGGTAATTTTTTTCATTTTCAAAATTTACATTTAAATAAATATTAGCAAAACAATTCTGTAGTTTGTCATTTTATAAGTGGCGTACAATGCACTATGTTTTATGGACGTGCCATTTTAATTACAAGATAAGGTTTTATTTTAGTTCTCATACTTCAACAACCTCAAAGCATTCATAACAACCACTAAAGTTGAGCCTTCATGGCCTACTACGGCGGGTCCGATGGCTATGGTTCCCATAATAGTTAAAGGCACTAAAAGTGCTACCATGCTCAAGCTGATGATTAAGTTTTGTTTTATAATGCGTTTTGCCTTTCTGCTTAGTCCAATGGCAAAAGGAAGATTATCCAGTTTATCAGCCATCAAGGCAATATCTGCGGTTTCTAAAGCCACGTCTGAACCTGCAGCACCCATGGCAATGCCAACTGTGCTTTTTGCCATTGCAGGCGCGTCATTAACGCCATCGCCTACCATGGCCACACTTCCTTCTTCTTGTTTAAGTTGTTCTATGGCATTTACTTTATCTTCTGGAAGTAAATTCCCAATGGGGTCTGTTATACCAATATTTTTAGCGATGGCATCAGCTACTTTTTGATGATCTCCGGTGAGCATTATCATTCGTTTGATCCCCATTTTTTTTAAGGCAGATAAGGTGGCGATACTTTCAGGACGTGCTACATCCATGGCAGAAATAATGCCCAAGTATTGATTGTCTTGGTGCACAATCATAGCTGTATGGCCACTTGATTCGAGTTCAGACATTTTTAGGTCTATTTCTAAGGGGACCGACTCTCCCGTTAGATCTTCAAAAAGTCTGCGGTTTCCAATATGAACAAGACTTCCGTTCCAATTAGCCTGGATACCTCTTGCGGTTAAGGCTTTTAAGTTTTCTGCTTTAGGAAAATCAATATTTTCCAGTTCTTTTGTCCCGCCTTTAACAATAGCTGCGGCTAAAGGATGGTCGCTTAATGCTTCTACAGCAACAGCAATTTTTAATAGATGTGTTTTGGTAATAGACCCAAATGGAATAGCGTGGGTTAAAATTGGTCTACCGTTGGTAAGCGTTCCTGTTTTGTCAAAAGCAATAGCCTTTATTCCACCCAATTCTTCAAGTGGACGGCCGCCTTTAATTAAAACACCTTGGCGTGCGGCTCTTGCAATTCCCGCCAATACAGCGCTTGGTGTAGAAATAGCTAAGGCACAAGGCGATGCCGCAATGAGTACGGACATGGCCCTATAAAAACTCTGTTCGAAGGGTTCATTGATAACGAGGTAAGCAAACAATAAGACTATCACCAAGACCAAAACAGAAGGCACATAATATTTTTCAAACTTATCAGTGAGATGTTGGGTGGGGGATTTTTGTGCTTCAGCTTCCTTGACTAAAGCAATTATTTGTGAAATGGTGCTGTCCTTAGCTTCCTTTAACACTTTAATTTCAAGGGCTCCGCTACCATTCATTGTTCCTGCAAAAACTCGATGTTCATTAAGTATTTTTTCAACATTGTTTTCTTTTTGCCAATTCAGACTTGGAAGTTTATCAACAGGTATACTTTCCCCTGTGATTGAGGCTTGGTTGACAGGACTCATCCCTTTTGTGACCACACCATCCGCAGCTATTTTTGAGTTGGGTTTTACAACAATGATATCACCCAATTTAAGTTCTTCAATAGGCACTTCTGTTAATTCACCATTGTACTTGACAAATGCCATGGGTGGGGCTAAATCAGAAAGAGCAGCAATGGATTTCCGCGCTCTTCTCATGGCATAATGCTCTAGTGCATGGCCTAAACTAAATAAAAAAAGCAGCAACGCACTTTCCCCCCATTTTCCTAACGCTGCGGCACCTATAGCAGCAAAGAGCATTAGGAAATCAATTTCAAACTTTCCTCTACGTAAATCCTTCAGTGTTGTTAAGAGCGTAAAAACACCTCCAAAAATAGCGCTGAGAACAAATAGAGTAGTAGCCGTAACTTGGTTTACACTAGAACTAAACGAAAAAAAAACGCCTATAAGCCAAAATGTACCGCTAACTGTTGCGAAATAGAGCTCTGTGTTTTCTCCTAAAATATTGAAAGATGTATGACTATGCTCACTATGGTCTTGAGATGACTGCTCCGAATCAATTGTTACATGGACAACCTTTAAGCCTAATTGTTTAATTGATTTAATAATCTCAGATGGATTTGTTTGGTCAGCGCTCCATTCCACATGCACCATGCCTGAAGCAGAAACAGACACAGCGTTTATCCCCTTTTTTTTAACTAAAATTTGTTCAATCCTTCGAGCTTTGCGCGTATGTTGATGTTTTCCTATTTCAACCTGAAGTTTGTTCATTTTTGGCTTATCTGCAATCTGAATAATCTCAAATATATGCTTTAAGGATAACGAGCGTGGGGTAAATAATTAGTCGTGTATTCTAACTACTAATTTAACAAACAAATCAGACATAGACTCAAAAAGAAGCTAGTTTTAAGTAAGGTCAGCTATACATTATTTCCTTGCTTTGCAATGAGCAAAAACCAGCTCTCAGCGTAGCAATATCGTTCTTGCTATTTGTTTAGCATTCAGAGCGTTTACGCAAATACTAAGCGCTATTAGTTAAAGCTATGTTCATTCTTCTGGTAAGGGTGAAATCATAATGTGCGCTCTATGGGTTCCCGGGTTCATAATCCAAGGATGGTTTGCGGCTACGGGAACTTCTGGTAAACCAGTGGATTCTGAAGTGGCCCAAGGTAAATATACCACATAGCGGATCTGAGCACCTTCAACTTTTGAGGTTTCCGGGTCGTACATTGAATTTGGTCCATAGTATACATGCAGTGTGGAACCAGGATTTATTTTTAATAGACCTGCTTTCATTTCTGCTTCACGAATATCAAAGATCTCTTGGGTTCGTTTTCCTTCTGCCTTCAAGGCTCTTCCTCTTGCCATAAATGGTTCAAGGTCTTTGTGATAACACGCGGCATTAAATCCCTCCTGTTTGGGATTATCCACCAAAACTATTAACTCATTATCACCTTCTCTTAGGGTGACAAACTCACCTGCCATATTATACCCAATAACCTTGCATCCCGACCGACTGGCTCTGGGAGCAGCCATTAATGCAGTTGCAATTAATGCTTCATCAGTATCAATAGGTATTAAGGTCTTTGCCATTTCATTCGAAGTACTGTCCGTTACAGTTTCCGCGGTGATGTCTTCCTTATTATCGTTTTTTGTTTTGTCGGTTGAATTACAAGACATCAAAAGTCCTGAAAATACAAGTGCGGTAATAATGCGTTTCATGGTTTATTTATGTTTTAGTGTAGGCATATGGTATAGTAGAGGGTTTTTAGGGCTTCGTTTTTATTGTTAAGATTATTTGAATCTTTTTTAGGTTCTGTATCACAGCATTTAAGCGCTTTAATCCCTGTTTTGATTTTCTCCATCAAGCCAAATCCTAAATGGAGGAATAATGTAATCAATTTTTATGTCTTACAAAAGTGAAACCTTATTGGCTGATTGTATTGAAGCGTAAATCTTTTGGTCAATTTCAAGATTTAATGCAGGCCAAAAGCTGTCTGTTTACAAACAGTTCATTTATTTTTTGTTTTAGGGTTAGTCACTGGCATTTCTTTCACATTGTATTGAATGTCCGTTATTTTTAATTTTAACCAAGTCCAATCGCCCTTCTCCAATGCCCAACTTGCTTCGCAGGCTACAGGTATTTTTATGCCATTTCGTTCTTCTATCTTTGTCGCAGAGACGGTCCATTTGGTAGGTTCTATAGCATTTGCATCTTGATAACGCATGGCAACGAATTTTTTAAAATTTCCTTCAGCATCAAAGTGAAATTCGCCCGAACCTAAAATTCCGTTTTGTTCCATTGTTGCTTTTGCTGAATAGTCGCTCAAGGTCTCCCACTTGATATACGGGCTTAAAGACGCTGAAGGAAACCAAACTATTTCTGCCAAATACCTCTGTAAGGTCGCTTGGTGCACTTTGCTGTGATTTTTGGAATGAGCTACTGGTATAAGTGAACACAATTTAATCATCATTTCACCTTTGCCATTTTCAAATTTATCACGACCAACAATACTTAAAAATGCATTCATCTGGGTGGCAATGCTCCAATTAAAAGCAGGTGGTTGAACCGTAAAATATTGTTCGGCTCTAGCGGCGTTCCATTCGGATTGTTCGGGTTTCATTTTGAGTTGCAAGTCCTGCATCAAATAAACGTTGGAGGTAAGGGGCTTACCAATCGCTCCGCTGTTAGTTAACCATTTTTGGACAATTGGCGGTACATCGGATATCAATTCTTCGGTCACGATGTTTTGGCTTAGGTATTGGGAGTTTTCAAAGAGACTTGCGCGTTCTGCTTCAATTTTATTCTTAAAACTGAAACTAGAATAGGCCAATATTATACCCAAGAGAATAATTAGGTTAGCGATAGTGCCAAATTTTGCATCGCTCCAAAAGTTTATGATTAAAAACTGCGAAATAACAACGCCAATAATTGCAATAACCCACCAATAATGATGTTGAATAAGTAAAAGCACTGTCGCTGATGTAAATAAAATAAAACCCAGTAACCAGGTGATTCCGATAGGTTTGGAAATCGGTTGTGAAATCGCATTAAATTCAGATATGCCAAAGGCCTTAAGAAATCCGAATAAATGGATTATGCCGTGTATGCCAATTAATAGGGCTAAAGCTATTCGCATAGGAGTTTTTATTCAATTGTACTTAACTGGAGGGTTAAATGAGGTCTGGATTTGGAAAGTAAAAGATAATAAATTCTTTAGGAATATTTGGAGTAAAGCGTCTTCCTAACATTTAAATTATCAACATTTAATGCATATTTTATAGGACGCAAGCTATGCAAATAAGGTTGAACTCATATATAAAAGGCACATATCCCATAACACTGTTTTCACCGGTTGTTGCTAGGCTCGGTTCGGTAATTAAAAGTATTTCGTTCAGCTCATACCATTTGATTGTTTCATGTTACGAGAAGTGTTCCATAATACAGGCTTGTACATGGTCTTTATTGGAAGTTCTTATGGTTTATTTTTAAAAATATGTTTAGGAATGTGCATAGTAACTAACATATTTGGTTCGTCTACGACTTCTGCTATTTTTAAGTCTCCTACAAGCGAGCATAGCATATAAGCTTCATCCCATGGCATATTGTAGGTCTCTGATATATGGTCTATCATATACCGTGTTGCTTTTTTTGCAGCTTCGTCTACAGTAGTTGCAAAGCCTGTGGTTGCATAATAATCTTCAGATTCATATTGGGGTTCTGGTATGGTGCGATTTTTAATGACGCGTAATCGAAACCTCACTCTCATATCGCATTCCACTGCTGTTCCAACCACTTCACCGAGGCCTTGCACAGCGTGGGTGTCGCCAATGGAAAATAGCGCACCTTTTACAAAAACTGGAAAGTACACGGTGACACCTTTTATCATATGAGGGTCATCCATATTGCCTCCATTTTCCCGAGGCGGGAAGGTGGTTAACATGTCTTCTGTTTTTGGTGCTACACCCATTACGCCTGGAAATGGTTTCAAGGGAATACTTACGTTTTCAGAAAAGTGCACGAGATTATTCGCCTTATCTAATTCGTAGGTTTTGAATAATTCCGATTCGTGCTCACCGGTTAAAAACCCAAATTCCGGTTCCATTGCGGTCCATCCCCAATCGCCTGGTTCAAGGTCTAGAAGATCAACCGCCAAGACATCACCTTCTTCTGCGCCTTCAACGTAAATGGGCCCGGTCAACGTGTGCACCTTGTCCATATCTACCCTTTTAAGGTCTTCTATGGTGGAGTTGATATTCAATTGCCCTCCAGTGGCTTCCTGGGTAAATGCTTCTATGATACTGCCATCCGTGACAATTAACACCGGTGGAATTTTACTGCTGAATTTATTATGGGTCTTTTCACTGGTGGTGATTGTAAAGTCAGGTTCAGGAATCGTTTCTGTTGGCGTCTCAGTTGACTGATTAACGTCTATCTGATTTGCCTTAGCGTCGTTTTTGCAACTTAAACAAATGCTGAGGCTTATTAAAACTAATAAATACTTCATTTTTCGAATTTAAAAATTTCTTGTTGTTCTTGTGGCACAGCGTTGCCATTCGTTTCAACCACAACGATTTGTAGTTCGGTGTCGGTTAAACTCAATATTTCGTTGATAAATATTCCTTCTTCAGGCACTGTTATAATCAATTCGTTGTCGTCCCTTGTCCAAGTAAACGGTAGTGTGATAAATGCACAAGTTGTGGCATCGTAATCTTCAGGAAAATACTCGCTTCCCGTATTGTCACCATTAAAAGTTGTAGTTTGATTAACTCCGCAACCGAATACAGGCACGTCGTTGCCTTGATTTTCTACCGATCTTAAATTCCAAACAGCAATAAGTTCATCTTGATTTGTTGTATTTGGGTTATCATCAGAAGAGCAGGCCATTATGGTGATTCCGATTAAAATTCCTAGGAGTAAGTTAAGTTTGTTCATTAGTAAAGTTTGGTTTTTATTTTTTTGTGTCACCTATGGTTAGGGTATATTCTGGATTATCGGATATGGATTCTAGAGTCGTCGTCGTTTGTTAGTATTTCTAGAAGGCGCGTTTTATGAGTTCTGGAAACTATTGAAACTACATTCACTAAATGTCGATTAGACATTATTCATCTTAATTTATTGCTTTAATTACGGCTCTATAGCTAACGTTTACGGTCTAATACTCCAAATTTCATGAATGGGCTCTCCTTTACTAGATAAACCTTTATGATGCCAATTACCATCAATCAATTCATAATTAAAGGTTAAGCTGAGCCCTACTTTAGAATCATCTCGCGAAAAGAATTCAATATTCTCAACATATTCTCCATTATTGGTCGTATAAGTTCCACCACCTGTTCCCATAAATTGTTTTGTTTCTGTATTGTAGGCAATCCATTGAAAGCGAGTCCCCGACAATATCTTCATGGTCTTTCGTGGTCTATCGGTGTCGCGCATTTGTGTGACACCATCCCTAATCCTCCCGGACATCAACCAGGCCCCTTTTAGCTCACCCGGTGAGCCATCATCTAAACGTTTTAATTTTAAGGGACGGTCAACGATTTCAATTTCATTAGCTGTAATACGCACTTTAAAGCTTACTTCAGTGCCAACAAGTTCAGGGTTGTCCGTATGAAACTCAATTTTTTCAGTCATTGTATCACCATCCAATTTCCATGTGCCACCGTTGGTATGAATAAACTTGCCGGTAGTCGCATCATATGTGGTCAATACTTGATAGCCCTCTGCAAAAATTACCACACTTTTTAGTTGGTCTCCATTTTTAGTTGTCGAACTGGTTTCCCAGGCACCAATAATGTCTTGTGGATAAAACACTAATGAACAGGATATACAGATAAGAAATGGAATTATTTTTTTCATGAATTTATAGGGTATCAAAATTTATGGTGCTCACTAAAATACGGTATTAGATAGTCAACGGCTAATTTTTGTTTTTCAAATTACTGATAGCCTTTTTTACGGCTTCGTTTTTGTTCTTAAAAATAAGTATGCTGCCCAGAACGTAAGGAAAAACCCAAAAAGCTACAACCCGCAGCCAACTTGGCCAATCGGGAAATACCCCAAATAGGTGGGAGCCACCTGCCATTACCAAACCGACGTAGCTATAGCCCATCCATATGGAATGCTGAACAACCCAGTGTTTATTATGTCTAGCAAAAAGTGGAAAATATAGTGCAATAATAAGGGTTATAAAACTAACTATTGAAAGTACGTGGTAAACACCGAAACCTCCCCATATATTGAATAATCCGAAAGATGTCACGACACATATTAGCATACTGATTGTATAGAGGTAGCCCATTTTTTTGTGTTTTTCGGTGCCCTTAGGAAGGAGAAAAATGATTCCTGCTAGAAGTGCTACTACGGAAAATGTAGTGTGAATAATTAAAATCATAAAATCAAGTATGGAGTTTTTAAATTGGTTTTTATAATTTATGTTTTAAGGTTTAGTCATTTTTAAATTAGAATTACGAAGCGAGCCCAGTCATAGTTATGGCCTTTTGCAATTTAAATTAGAAGGTTTTTACGAACGACTTTTACAGAGTAATTGGTTCTACCGAGAGATAGCTAGTTTTGAACCTAAACTAGCGCATGCCGCGATGTTGAGCCCCATCTACAGAAATACATTCCCCGGTTACCCAATTGGCTCGTGGGGAGGCTAGAAATACAGCAACATCAGCCACTTCTTCCGGAGTTCCTAAACGGCCGGAAGGAATACCAGTCCTGGCCATCTCATATAATTCTGGCTGTGTCTCCTTGATGTTTGCCCAAACACCGCCTGGAAATTCAATTGATCCCGGTGCAATAGCGTTTGCCCTTATACCCTGTGGGGCATGCAAAACGGCCAACTTTTTGGCGTGGGCAATCAATGCTGCCTTGGCTGCGGTATATCCGAAATCAGGCATCGGGTCGGACTCCAAACCTGATGTAGAAGACACAAATACAATAGATCCGCCTCCAGCCTCCGTCATCCATGGAATAACGGTATTACAGGCATGCACTGCACCCATAAGGTCTACGTCTATACTGGACTTCCAATCTTCTAAGCTAGGACCCACGGCTAGGGCGGATGCATTATGAACCAATACATCAACACTTCCTAAGGCATCCTTTGCAGCGCTCAAAAATGAACCTAGGGCTGCGGGGTCAGCTATATCACAACTGTGTGAATAAGCTTTCACGTTATTTTTGACTAGCTCACGCTCTACGTCCCGCAGCGCCTCCATGCCACGAGCACATATAGCCACATTAGCACCTTCTTTTGCAAATGCCAAGGCAATCCTTTTTCCTATGCCTTTACTACCTCCCGTGATAATTACATTTTTTCCTTTTAATTCTAAATCCATATTATAGTGATTAGTGATTAGTGTAGTGCTGGCATCCTATGCATTTGGTAATAGATGTTTACTCTACATCTCCTAATATAAAAAAACAAAAATCAGATAGCAAACACAAAGTGATTTCCTATAAGACATTAGCAGAGTGAAACGCCCCATTCGGGCGGCTTGTTGATCGAAGCAATTTCAGCTAAAAATGAACTATAAGCATTGTTAGTTGTAGTGCTATTAAAAAAGGCTACCTAATTAAAGACAGCCTTCTTATTGATTTATGAGTAAACTATGATTAGTTTCCAGCACTTAATGAGTAGCTTCCATTTCCGTTAAAGGATTCCAAGATAATAGTTACAGTCCAATTACCAGGTTCGCCAGTATCAGTTACGCCACCAATAGTGTCTGGTTCAGTTCCTCCGTTAATACTTCTATCAAGTACCACAGTTCCATCAGCATCAGCAATTAAAATCTGAAATGTCCCTGAAGATGAACTCGTTATATCAGCATTATAATCGGCTGTAGCTAAGTTGTTCACCCAATTGATAGTTCTTGAGCCATTTCCACCATCTCCGGTAAAATCGCCACCTATATCGCCATTAGGCCCTTCATTTACGGTTATGTTTACGCTTGGGCCATCGTCATCTGAACACGAGGTAAATGTACCGATGAATAGGGTCATGGCGACTAAAATTGTAAGTAGTTTAAAATTTGAGGTTTTCATTTAGTTTAAATGTTTATGATTAAAATCTGTTATATAACAACTGAGTCTGTAAAACTCCTTTTTTTTATCAAGTTTTTTTAGATTCATTACATATTTAGATGGAAAGAGAAAAACTACAACGGCCTTTAAAAAGAGCCTAATTGAATGTTTGTAAAACTATCAGTTAATGATTATTAGACCTTCGTTTTATGAGGTGAATGGACTAGAGCTTTTCAAAGCTTGTCGAAGGACGGGTAAGAAGGGTGTCTTAAATTATATTTGTTTCTAGCGGTGGTTATTCTTCAAAAATAGTGTTCCAAGTATTATAAGATAATCTTTCATTTCCATCTTGATCGAGCAAACCTGTGTCCCTCCATAATTTTCCCAGGTCCTTAATTTCATCTGGGAATGTTTCCCAAAGGGCATCATAATCTCTATGTGCCCACCAAATTATAAATTCATAGTCGTGCTCCTGTGCATTTGTTAATAGGGTTTCTAGGTAACTATTTTGTTCTATTTCGTTCCCGGCAATAGCTATATTTAGGTTTGGTACTGATAAATTTTCTGCAAGATGACTCGTTTCTACAAATGCAATGGGCTTAGTTATTCTGCTATGTAAAAAATCAAAGGTTTGTTGAAATTCCTCTGGCGTGCTTTGATTTTTAAAAAAGGGATAAAAACTGATAGATGCAAAATCCATTTGGTTTATATGATTTACAATGTCATCTATATAATCTATCGGGTTTGGAGCATCTGGTTGGTATAAATTGTGCAATGAAATGGACTCTGAAATCCGTAAGCCAGGATGCAATTGTTTAATTCGCGTTTTTACATTTTGAATTAACAATGTATAGGCCTCCCATTTACTTTCCGCTCTTAACCTCAATTCGTTGACTTCAATCGCTATAACTAAATAATTTGGAGAAAATTGATTCACCAAATAATTGATATGCTTAAAATACGCCTCTTCAATTTCTATATCATTTAGTTGTGTGTATGAAGGAATAGACCCATCAAAATCTTCGGCAAGTTCATCTCTGTTTGAATTTAAAAGGCTAACAGAAAGTAATAATGGCTTATCAATAATTCTTCTGTTAGCTTTACCTATCACTTCATTTGTAAACTCCACAGGTAATACCAGATCATTTATCCAGGCATTCCAAGGAATTTTATTATCGATATGCTCGGTATAAATATCTGAATTGTTTTCGATGAATGAATAGGTATCATTTACGTCTTGTTCGTTGGGTCCAAAACTCCAAGTTGTAAATCCCATCCTAAAATTCCTGTTGCTAGTATTTAAGTGCCTATTTTCATCTTTAGTGTCACAACTTACTAAAGAGAAAAAAAGACAAATTAAAATTATGTGAGTTTTGTATGACATTTCTGCTTTAAGAAAATAATTTGCGACGATTTTAATTACGAATTGCCTCCAGCGTTCCTTTCTTGCAGTACTTTACCTTGTTGTATAAACCAGTGGCTTCATCATCCTATCACAAACAAAGATAGCAAACATCTAGGGAATTGACGAAAGTCAAAAAGCCAACCTTAAAGGCTTTTTATAAGAGAATTATGCGAGTAGTTTAAAGCACATGATGCAGGGCTTTAAAAACAGCTTGTGATATTGCTGAGTCCATTGTATTGTTTAAAACGTATTTCTGGTTAACTTCAATCTCAAGGCCTAAATAGTTCGTTTTAAATTGCTTTCTTAAATAGGTCGTAAAGCCGTCTGCTTTCCCCAAGTAGGGGTAATTAAATCTTATTTTTATATGGCTGTTTTGTTTTAAAATTTCAGATTTTAACGCTCTACAAAAACGCTGTTCTAGCGTATTAGCAGAATCATATAACAAACCTATATCACAATTTCTGGTTTTTCCATCAAGTTTTGGTGTAAAACTATGAATGGATAGATGAAGTACATTTTCGCCCTGATCAATAAAACGCTTAATATGGTTTTCTACTGCCCTTCGATATGGCAAGTAATGGTTATATATAAGATTCGTTTTCTCAAGGTCTGTGAGTTTTTCTGAAAATTCCGAAAACAACCGCGTATGGTGTAGAGAGCGATTGAGTTCTACAAGCAGACGTGTTGTTGTGCTGTAATAGGACGCATCAGATAGGGGTACCAAAGTTTGAAATAAATCTAAAGCTCCCATATCGTATGCCCGATGTGTGTTTAGAATTGCCTCATTTTTAAAAAGAGCCTTGTAATTTTTAGGAATGTCATTCCCGCCATGCTCGCAAGTCAGCACTAGTTTCACGGCTGAAATAAAGTATTATTCTGTAAACAATCTTGTAATTGACCATATACTGCAATGATATTTTTTTCTGATGGATCTTTCTCTAGTGCTTTTAATACACGTGTTGCTAAAGTTCCTTGCTCTAAAATTAATTCTATAGCCGGGTAATGTGATTTATGCAATTTTGGTTTTATGTGCTGGTAAAGATGGTTCCAAACTTCACCTAAGGTTACAGGGGTATTTAGTCCAAATAATTTCAGGTACTCTATCGTCGTAATTTTAGAGTCTTCAGCATTTTTTATTGCATCATCTAAAATTAAAAAAAGATCTTGTTTGGTCCATGACTTTTGAGTTTGAAGTGTGCAAAATTCTTTATTCACTAAAGCTTTTAAAACCTCAATGACAAAAGCACAAATTGCGATATCGGCTTTAGGGCATTCTTGAATATCCATTAAACGAATCTCAATAGCATTACGGTCAAAACGCGCTATGGCACCTCGAGAATTTAAAAAGTGCTGGTCTAAAATCTTATTTTTATCATAAGGCCTTATGGCCCTTTTTATAGGTTCGAAAATTGTAGCATAATAATCTAATTTTGAAAACACGCGCTCAGGAATGACCATCCCGGTTAAATCTGGAATTTCTTTTTGGTTTGTTTTATAAAACTCTAATCGTGTGTCTTTAAAACCTGTAATTTGACATTCTAAAATTGGCGAACTCGCACACAGCCCAGGTAATAATGGAAGGACTATTCTTATAGCGGCATGTAGTTTTTCAAATTCCTTATCGTCATAAAACGGTAGATTAAGGTGAGTACTCTGCACATTGCTCCAACCATGACCTTTACAATTAAATATGGTATTGTAAAGCGCATAAACTTCACTGTAGCTGTGTTTCCATAGTTGAGTATCTGTATTCGGATTCATTAACGGATGCGATGCTGAACCTAGTAGTTTGGTGTTTAAAGGCTCTAAAAGTCTGTTCATCTCTAAAACATTTGCATGAAACTTTTTAGACAAATTATCCAGACTTTTTGCTGGTCCGTTTGTTTTTAATTCTATAACATGAGCTACAAGCTCATTACTCCATGCAATGTCTCCATTTTCAATATCTGCAATTAGCTTCCCTGCTTTTGACGTAAGAAGTTTATCAACAATTGGCGCCACTTTAAAGGTGTCGTTTTTAACAAGCATGTACTCGAGTTCAATACCGTAAACTTCAAAAAGGTGATATTTTTTTTTCATGTGTTTAATCTAAGCGCTTTTTCAATGCCGAAAGAATTTCCGTGTACACCAAATCGCCATAATAAGCATCCTCTATTCCGAAATCAATGTTCGGGTTGTCATTAATTTCAATGACCATTAATTTATGGTCCACTACCTTAATATCAATACCATACAAACCTAATCCCATCAATTTGGCAGATTTTAGTGCCATATCTATTACATCTTTGGGAACTTCTTCGATAGGCACACAATCAGCATCGCCATCTTGCTCCTTTTTGTCCGTGGCTTTCCAGTTGTAAATTTGCCAATGGTCTTTTGCCATGTAATATTTACAGGCGTAAAATGGCTTATTGTCAATGATGCCGATACGCCAATCGTAATCCGAGGGACAAAATTCTTGAGCAATTATAAGGTCAGACTCCTTGAGCATCTCTGTTACTAAAGTATCATATTCCTCTTTCGTTTTTGCTTTTTTAACTCCAAAAGAAAATGTAGAATCTGGTGCTTTTAGCACGCACGGCAGCCCTGTTTCTTCTAAAACAGAATTTCGATTATTAGCATGCACGATTACCGTTGTTGGGGTCCCTATATTGGCATTATTTAGCGCTTCTGCCATATAGACCTTATTGCAACATTTTAAAATGGCATCTGGATAATCAATGATGGCAATACCTTCTTGCTGTGCTTTTCTCGCAAATGTGTAGGCTTCATTATTAACTTCTGTGCTTTGTCTCAAAAACAAAGCATCAAAAGATGATAGTTTAGTTAAATCCTTGGGTTCAATAATCTCCGCATAGATATTCATTTTCTCCGCAATTTCAACAAACTTCTTTAAGGCTTTGGGATTGCTTGGAGGAGCAGGGTCGTTGGGATTGACTAAAATGGCTAAGTCGAAATCGTAATTATTTACCTTAGCCGTATCATAACGTTTTTTTGCAAAATATTCATTGGCGAATTCATGTACACTAGACAAGTGCTCTTCCGGTATTTCAGATTCTGAAATCGCTTTTATACTTTGAACATTCCACTTTGTAGTATGATTGAATTTTACGCGTAAAAATGGTGCTTGAAAATGCCTGTAAAACAGCCCGCTTAGATTTTTGTATTTCTGCGCTACATTTTGACCAAAGTAAATACTTAAGGTAAAGTCTTGTGACTTTATATTTTTTAGACTTTGTTGAATAACATCATCAAATTCATCGGAAACCAATCTAACAAGTTTTAATGCTTTAAGGTCTACAATGTTCTTTGTAGTTGGAATTGGTAAATGACCTCTGGCTTCTGCCAACAGGGAGACGTAATAGCCTTTAGATTGGTACGAGTAGTCTTTGCACAAATTAAAAATCCGTGCATTTTTTAGGAGAGCATACTTGGGGTTTGTGAGATAATCTTGTGAGGATATTACTGTAACATTATCAGTTGAAAAGTTCCAATTTTCAGGCTGATTTACAACAATGTATTTATTCATTTAGAGCGCATTACGCTATTAAAATTTGATGCAAAATTATAGTATTTTTTGATTGGTTTTACAAAGTGAATTAAATAAATAGTTTAGTGGTTTTGGATGTTTATTCTAACGGTTTTTGTATTGTATGTTATGGTTTTAATCGTGTAATTCAGTGAACTTCATGATTGTGCAATGTATAGTGTTGACTTATTTTCTTCATTACTCCTGTAAGCTTTAGAAAATCGTTCACATCTTTCCTTTTCTTGTGTAAACCCTTACCCAGTCGATATACATATGCTGAGGGAAGGTAGTAGTACCGTCTGGACGACCGGCGTGAGTTCCGCCAACCGCGATATTAAGTAGGATAAAAAACTCCTTATGAAATTCGGATAATTCATCAGCTGTAATTGGCATTGATGCGAATTGTTGTCCATCAACAAACCACGCAATCCTAGTGGCATCCCATTCCAATTCAAAAATGTGAAAGGCATCGGCAAACTTTCCTTGTTTCAGTTTATAGGAAGCTGCTCCCATCATGTCGTGTGCTCCCGAAGCATCGGCGTAGTGGGCATTTGCTTCAATGACCCCATCATCTTTAGAGCCATACAACTCTAGAATATCTATTTCGCCAGATTTTGGCCAAGGCGTATCACCCCCGTTTTCATCTATGTTTGATCCAAGCATCCAAAAGGCAGGCCAAATGCCTTCGCCTTGCGGAAGCTTAATTCGGGCTGCTATCTTTCCGTACTTAAAGACACGCTTTTGCGCTGTATTCAATCGCGCTGATGTGTATTGGTCCATTCCATGAACTTCACTTTCGTGAATAGCTTTGATAACAAGGCAATTGTTTTCAATATAAGCATTGTCATTGCTGTCCGTATAGCGTTGCCATTCATCGTTAAAGCGCCCGGCTTTCACAACCTGAAAATTCCATATACTCTTATCGATAGTGTTGGCTTCAAATTCATCTGACCAAGCTAACTTCCAATCTGTACCTGGTTGGTAGCTGTCTTTATTTGTTTTGGACATAGAGTTATTGTTTTTTGTTTGCTGATCAGTATTCATTTTTTCAACTTTATTCTTACAAGAATATAATACCGTTGAAATTAATGTTATAATCAGCACTCTGAGTAATAATTTTTTCATTTAAATCAATTTAATGGTTTGAGATAGTAGAATCCATTTCCATACGGTTAGCCATAGACTTAGTGTTCAATTAAGCCCAAAAGTCTTTGATATGAACAGTTAGGCTTATCCTTAGTGGGGTGGGTGGTAAAGCATCTAAGTTAGTAAAAGAAAACAAATAAGAGTTAAAACATTAGGATTTTCCGAGTGCTCAAAACCAATCAATTAATTCTATATGGTGTTACCGAAAGTGTTTTATTTTCTGTTCAGTTTATTTATTAGGTTTTCTCAAAATTCAATTGCCAAGACACACCAAATCGATCTTCAATAAAACCAAATTTTGTACTAAAGCCATAATTATCTAGTGGCATTAATACTTTACCATGTTCTGATAGTTTTGTAAAAAGCTTGTCAATTTCGTCGGCCGTTTTACATTCAACCCAGATTGAAACTCCTGGTGTAAATGTCCAATCGTGTTTCATATAACTATCACTGCAGGCAAATTTGCTGCCATTCAAATCAAAAAATGCCACCATAATTGTACCTTCTTTGGCGGGTCCGTCTTTTCCATATCGCTGGATATCGGTAATTTTTGAATTCTCAAATAAATCTACATAGAAGTTCATAGCCTCTTCGGCATTGTTTTCTTGGAAGGTTAAAAATGTTGCGATTTGTGATTCTGTATCCTTGGACGTTTTGGCTTTTAGATGTTTTAAACCATCAAGTTCAGTTCGCAGTGCGATTACTTCTTCACTATTGCTCTTGGGTTTAGACTCAGAACAACCGAATGTAAGTAAGGCTAGGATAAGAAGCGGTGTGATTTTTGTCATGGCCTTATATTTTAGTTTATAGCGTTTCGACAAGTTGAATATTATTTCCACAGGTATCATTGAAAACGGCAACTTTTACAGTACCCATTTCAGTTGGTTTCATGCTAAATTCTACTCCTAATTTTATCAAGCGGTCATAATCTACATCAACATTTTCAGTATCAAATTGGGTGTAAGGATATCCTGCTTCCATTAACGCGTCTTGAAAGACTTTACAAGGTTCAAAATGATTAGGTGCTGGTTCCAATAATATTTCTGGACCATCCTGCCATTCGGGAGACACTAGAGTCAGCCATCTATTTTCGCCTCCTAAGGGTAGGTCTTTCTTCTTTAAAAAGCCCAATTTTTCTGTGTAAAATTTTAAAGCTTTTTCTTGGTCTCTAACTGGAATACTGATTAGTGTTACTTTCATCCTTTATTAATTTGTATCAAAGATTAGAACTCTTGCTGTAATTTACTTCTCGAAAGTTGCTCTTTTTGAAATTCCTTGGGAGATTTCCCCGTTTTGGATTTAAACAATGTACTGAAAGAACCCAAACTTTCAAATCCAACTGCAAAACAGGTTTCAGTTACGCTCATCCCATTTTTTAAATTCTCCTTAGACTTTTCAAGTCGTTTATCTGTTAAGTATTGTCTTGGTGTTAGACCATAATATCTCTTGAATAGTCTCTGTAAATGATATTTTGACATAAATCGTTTCTGGGATAAAAAATCTAACTTCAGATCTTTCTCAAAATTATTTGCAATAAAATGACGTGTTGCAATAACAGTTTTAATCTGTTTATCGTTTGAATAACAGATGTTTTTTATCTGACTTATTTTTTCTTGGTAAACTGTCATTTCTTAAGCATCTTCTTTGTTGCGCCTGCCTTTAAACAAACATCATTTAAATATTAAAGTTAGCAATTAATTTGCAGATGTCCTTAATAGTAGGCAGGTAGAAAATTCTTGAGGACACGAGCGCAGCGAAACTGCCCGTCCTCATTCGGGCTTAAGCAGCAATATTAGTAAGCCTATCCTGAGTACTTTGACCTTGCTAAGTAGAGACCTTGTCGAAGGGTTCGTTAGTGGCCTAACAATTAATTCTACCCAGAATTGCGCTTCGCATTTAGTTGTCCTTTAGTTTTTATAGCGTTATTAATTGTCCGTCAGCGGGGATAATTAATCGATTTTCGTCAATTCCTTTTTCAGTTGCTTTTTGCCTTAACGAATTTCTCTTAACTCGGCAATGGTCTAAACTTTCTAAATGAACGGCAATAACTTTTGAGTTATTTGCATATTGTGCAAGTGAAATAGTTTGCTCCGCGTTCATTATAATTGGATCGTTTTCAAATCCTGGCATTATTGCTCCCCCTGAATTTGTTATAATTATCTCTGGTTTAAAAGTGGCTATCACATTCTCGACTTCCTCTAACCAAATGCTGTCGCCAACAATATACAGCGTTGGTTCATTTTTAGATTGCAATACAAATCCAGAAACTTCTCCCATTTGTGCTAATATTTCGCCGCTTCCGTGTTTGCCATCTGTTCTTGTGAGGGTGATATTTTCAAAAGTTGTTTGTGTTTCTACCACTTCTGTGTTTACAAAGTTTGCTTTTGCCATAAAAGCTTTGTCGGCGGGTTGGCAAAATAACTTTATGGTTTTTGGGAGTTTTTCACTTGCCAAAGTGTCAAAATGGTCAGGATGCGTATGTGTAACAATTACAAAATCCACATTAGCTAAGATATTTTCAATTGAAATTGTCAAATCCACTGTTGGATTTTTTGCAATTCCTGCAAAGGATTCTATGACGCCCTTTGAAGAAAACATGGGGTCAACTAAAATAGTTTTCCCGGCGTACTTAATTTTTATTGTTGCGTTGCGAATGAGTTGTATATCCATTTAATTTATTTTAATATTTTCCTTAAAATAATTTTTGCTGCAAGTATTGCACCCTCCATGTAACCGGAGAATTCAGAATTAGTTTCTGTCCCTGAAAACAATAGTTTGCCACCCATATAGCTTTCCTGAAATACAGGATGTCCATTATTTTGATGCGGTCTATTAATTATTGGATTAGCATTTAGAATAAATTCGTCTGTCCATATTTTTTCGTGGTAAGATAAAGGTGTTGAAGCATCTTTGCCCAAAAGTTCTTCTAATTGCTTTAATACAAGTTCCTTTCTAAGATTTTTAGTGTAGGTAGATGAACTGGCATTTAAGAAGCCTGTGAAACCAAATTTATCTTCTTCAAAATTTGTATGGTCATACATTTCAGAAACAATTCCTACATGGCTGTACAACATTCCGGAATATCCATTTTTTCTCCAAAACGGTCTGGAATATTCTAAAACAAATTTAATGGAACCTGCCATCCAAGTTTGTACTGTCGGTAAAACAGCTGAAATAGTAGTAGGCAATTCAGGGGTAAACATAATTTGCGAACCCACCAACTGAGGCGGTATACACAAGACAACTTTATCAGCTATAAATTCTTCTCCATTATTAGATTGAACTATCAATTTATTCTCAGTTTCTTTTATGGAAATAACTTTTGTGTTTAGTTTAATTTGTTTAGGTTCTAGTTTTTCAGTGAGCGCATGTATTAAGCTCTCTGTTCCGCCTGCAATTCTATAAGATGGCGTTTCGGTTTCGGGTATATGAAATTCCTGAGCTGGTTCAAATGATTTGGTTTGAAATAAACATTTTCCCTTAGAATATTGGGGGAATTTTTTAAGCTGTAATTCATTCAATAAAGAAAGTAAGTTGGGATGACTATCAGAGAACCAAGTAGCACCTAATTCTAGAGGTGTTTCATTTTCTCCTTTTATGGTTTGAATTCTACCACCTGACCTATTGGAGGCTTCTAAAACTGTTGCAAACACGTTCTTTTTTGATAATAAATAGGCTAGGGTAAGACCGCTAAGTCCACCGCCTATAATTAGTATTCTTTCAGTTGGTTTCATTAGTTTGTTTGAGTTCAATTCAGCTTGCAGTTAACGAAGCGATGTATGGTTTAGCTTCGCTGATTATTTTTCTTAGTTCGTTTTACCAAGTTCATTTTTTAAAATACCGAACAAAAATCCCCTAATTTTAATACTTGTCTTCATCGGTTAGACGCTTATAGGGTTTCGTGTCGTTGCGCATTTAATCAACTAAATTAGCAAATAAATCACGGAACGACATGAGCTTTTCGACAGGCGCCCGAGACAGGCTGAAGCGAACTGATCGTAGCAAATGTTCTGATGGGCGCAAACAATGTTGTAATCCACTAGTGGCCTAGAAATTAATTATTTAGGATGTTTACTTTCGTTATTTTTCCGTGGTTATTTTATCAATTTCCATCATTGCCAATTTTAATGATTCTAAATACCATTCCAATTGCTTGAAATGATGATACACATCATTTTGAAATTCGGTCAATTGTTCAGATGTCATTTCACGAAATTTTCCCGTTCTTCTTTCGTAGCTGTATTTTTTACTTAAAAAATCCCATCTCTCGTCTAAAATCCGACCGTTATCAATTAACCTATCATAAGTTGAATTATATAATTTAACTACTTTTTGAACTAATTTCTTATTTCGAAAAATAGATATTTGATTTCCTGATTCAGCGGATTCATAAGAACCAGATATAGGATAAAATGTCCGTTGACTTCTGAAATAAATCTTGAATATAGAATCTAAAGATTTTCTATCGTTACTGTAAAGATGTTGTAAGTTGCTATTCAAGATTTCATAAGCTTCTATTCTCGGTTCATTAAGTTTTATTACTCTCTTAATAAAAGCTTTATCTTGTTTTAAGTCATTCTTTAAACTTGTGATAAATTCTTTTTCAGTTTTAGACTGTTTTCTTGATTCATTCCAATTATTAATTTGTAGAGCAATGAGTATTCCAATAACAACAAGAAAAATCTCTCCGATAGCATAAATCAGATAGTTACTGAATTTATTTTCAGAGAGTAATTTTTGTCTAATTTTTCGAAAAATTTTTATCATTGGTCAAAGGTTGGTTATAATGAAGCACAATAATAAGAATTTAGCTCCGCAGACATGAGATAAGCGATTAAATAAAGTTAAAAGTATCCTTTAGTCCTGCCATTTGCAAGTAACTCAGTTAATTTATGGAGTTAAGCATTTGTTGTAGAGTCTCGTTATTTGAATATGGTGCTGCAGATGAGACACTCATAAAAATTCGTTTTGGTGAAACTTAAATCGTATAATTGTCATTAGGTTTTATAACTTGTTAAGTTTATAGTGCCTTACATTTTCTTTTAGAGCTCTCTTATGAAAACCTTAGCTTCAATTTTGTTGTTAATTTTTATTGCTGCTTGTTCCAATTCACATAAAGATCATCAAGTGTTAGATACATCGCCTTACACCTCAATATTTGGGAAAAATGTACTTGTTTTTGACGATTCTATGGATTTAGAAGGTATAAAGATGACGCTTCACAGGTTACACGAGCAGCAAAAATATAGCGAATTTGGATCAGAGCGCTACGCGCTACTTTTTAAACCAGGAACTTATAATTTGGATGTCACAGTCGATTACTATGTTCAGGCACTAGGTTTAGGGAGATATCCAAAAGATGTTATGATTAATGGAGCGGTACAATCAATCACAACTACAAGTAGTAATAAGGTTACAACCATGTTTTGGCGTGGTGCAGAGAATTTTAAGGTGGTGCCACAAGATGATAAAATGATCTATTGGGCCGTATCACAGGCTGCTCCATACAGACGTATGCATGTAGTGGGTGATATTAATTTTGATAAAGGTGGCTGGGCAAGTGGTGGTGTTCTAGCTAATTCTGTAGTAGAGGGTAGGGCAGGATTAACATCCGGGCAGCAATGGTTTACAAGAAATTCAAGCATCGGATCGTGGGAAGGCGGAAACTGGAATCGGGTATTTGTGGGTGTGGATGACGCTCCCAATGATACATGGCCAGATAAACCAACTACCATAATTGAAAAAACCCCGGTCATTCGCGAAAAACCCTTTCTTACCGTTACTGAATCGGGAAATTATGCTGTTTTCGTTCCTGAATTAGTAAAAGAAACGTCTGGGCCTTCATGGATTAATGGTGAAGAGGAAGGAAAACTAATTCCCATAGATTCCTTCCATATTGCTTTCCCTGATAAAGATAACGCGACATCCATTAATCAGGCTTTAGCAAATGGCAAGCATATTCTGTTTACGCCAGGTATTTACAAGATTGATGAAACACTTACCGTAACAAGACCCAATACCGTAATCCTGGGACTTGGATTGCCAACACTCATTCCACAAAACGGAAAAGTAGCTCTTACCACCCATGATATTCCTGGAGTGAAATTAGCAGGTTTTATGGTAGATGCGGGACCTGACTTATCTCAAACCCTCATTCAAATTGGATCCGAAGATTCTGAGGCTGATTATTCCAATAACCCCATATCGCTTCATGATATTTATTGCAGAGTTGGAGGTGCTGTAGCAGGCCAAGCAGAAACTACCGTGACGATAAACAGTAATTATGTAATTGGTGATCATTTCTGGTTATGGCGTGCCGACCATGGTGTGGGAACTGAATGGTTGGATGGGCAAAATAAATCCGGACTCGTTGTTAACGGGGACCATGTGACAATCTATGGCTTGTTTAACGAGCATTTTCAAGGGTATCAAACACTTTGGAACGGAGAACATGGTAGAACGTATTTTTATCAGTCTGAAATTCCCTATAGCCCTCCCAGTATTGAGATGTGGAATGATAATGAAAAGCCAGGTTTCGCCTCTTATAAAGTTGCTAGTAATGTTGAAAATCATAAAGCGTATGGTTTGGGTATTTATAGCTTTTTTCGCGGTGAGCCAACGGTCTCAAATAATGTCAGACTAGAAAACGCCGTGGAGGTCCCGGACCATTCAGGGATTGAAATCACACATATTTCAACATTTGCTGGACGCAATGGAGGCATCAATCATGTAATTAATGGTTTGGGTGGCTCCACCAATAGTGGTGAGCTAAAACATTATGACGGGTTTAAAGGGAAGAAATAGAATGTTTTTTCCATTTCGGTCAGTTCCATATGCCTACGTAGAATGAATGCATTAGTTTAATCTTTTAAGAAATAAAAGGGATTTGTAATTAGCAATAAGCTATGTGCATTTTTAGTGGTAGTTTTTATTTCCCGATGATAGGATAGAAAATACAGTAAGTCATTCCCAAATTGAAAGCTAAATGACATAGTATTGCTCCTAAAATGGAGCCTGAACGTTTGCGGCAAACGTAAAATAAAAGACTTACAATAAACATACTTAAAACCCATATCAACGTTGGGACTGGTAGGAATTCCCACTTTTGATTATGAAAGACTAACCCAAAATGAGAAATATGAACAATTGCAAATGCCAAACTGTCAATTACAGATGCTTTTTTGTTACCTAAGGAATTTGCAAAACTTGAATGTACTATCCCTCTGAAAAAAAGTTCCTCTCCAAAAGGACTAAATGTCATTGCAATTAAAGCAGAAATGATGAACATTATAAGTCTACCTTGCTCGTCAATTCTTTGTGGAATATTATAAGACTTTCCAATATAGTTATACCAATTTTCGTAAGAATTACCATAGAATAGCTCTCCTAGGAAGTAAAGGAAAATGCTAAAAATACTACCAATTATAAATGCAATTATTAGCCATCGTTTATTTGTAGGTTTTTTGATTCCGATTTTTTTTCTGCCGTACTTACTTAAAAATATGAAGGGTGCAATAGCCATAATCAGCATAGTTATTCCCACAAATTGCATATTACCTATGACGTTTCCGTGTAAAACCAAAACTATACGAGGAGTGCAAAATAGAATAATTAAAAAAAGTCCGAATTTCCAGTTGAAACTGAAAAATGTACGCCAAAAGGGTTTTAATTCATTTTCCATAATCTTTTCAAAATATTCGGTTTTCTCAACAGTTTCAATTGTTTCAAACGGTCATAGTTTAGCTTCGCTGATTATATCATGCGTTTGCTTTTGTTAAGTTTATTTTTTTAAAATGCCGAACAAAAATCTTCTAATTTAAATAGTTGTCTTCGCCGGTTCTATGTTATAGCGTCTTGCGTGTGTTAATAGGTTGGGTGCCTAATTTAGCAAATAAATCACGGATAGAAAGTCTGTGCGGACTTTTGTAAACTGGCTAAAGCTAACAATTAATTATATACGGTGTTGTGTTTTCGTTTTTTCTTTTGAAGATTTAATCATTGGTAATCTCAATTATTTTTTCAACTATGTTTTGCAATCTTTCCAAAGTCATGCTATAATTTACCACTGCCCATCCAATATTATCTAAATGATTTTCAAATTCAATATCATCAAATAAATCTTCATAATTGACTTCAAATTTCGATTTATCGTTCCACTTCATTAATGAATATTTATCTATGTTTCGCATCGAAGCTTTTTTAGTTAAATACGGTAAAACTAAATTTTGATTAAAATCGTCTAATGTTTGCCAAGATTCTTCTTTTTCATTCAATTCCGCTGACCATTCTAATAACATTGTCTTTAAGGAATCTTTGGTTATCAACTTTAAATTTCCAGTAGCCAATATTTCAGTTAACGAATTTTGTGTAGGACTATAATCGTAAACATCAATAGACTTTGCAATTAAACTATCAATGTTTGTTTTTTTTAATTCGTCTGAAGAAAATTGCATAAATGACATAAGTAGTCTTATGGATTTCTCAGTTTCTTTATATTGCATTCGTGAATCATTTAGCTTATGGAGGTTGTTTTTAAATTCCGTATTGAGATTTTTCATCATCACTTTCTCTAAACTTGAATTATCTCGTTGTTCTTTCCAGCTATTAACTTGAAATGCCAATAAAATCCCTATCATTACCAGTACAATCTCGCCAATTGCGTAGATCAGGTATTTACTGAATTTATTTTCATTCAGTAACCTTTGCCTAATTTTTCTAAAGAATTTTATCACTGGTTAGTGGTTAGTGGTGTATTTATCCGAACACATCAATAGTCAAATTTATTCTAAATAAGTCTTCAATTTATTGAGAGACATTTCATTTCCTCGAATAAAGAATTTGAGCAAATCAATCCATTGTTGTTCATTTTTATAGCCAATTCCATAAATGGTTAATCTGGTCTGGTTTTCACTCAACGTATCAAAGTCAACGATACTATATAAGTTCTTTTCTTCACCTATCATAAATTCCGGAAAGTTTTCATTTAACTCTGCTTGCATTGTTATTAATTTATAAGGAACGTAATTGAGTATGTGATTTACAATGGTTCCCTTGTCGCCAATAGTAGCTGTTGAATCATAATGTGATTTTATAGTTCCATTAATTTTGAAGTCCATTTCTACAATTGGAGTCACCCATGCTTTCCATCCTTCAGGCGTTGTATAGGCATTCCAAACCTTTTCAATTGATGCGTTAATAACGATTTCTTGTTTAAGTATCAATTCACCTGAAGCCAGAGTGTCTATTTGACTTATGGCCTGTCCATAAGTATGATTGGATAAAAGAAGAACCATTAGAGTAATAACGTATTTCATAATCTGTGCTTTAATAGATTTCTGTCTCTTTTTCCATAGGCCCATCAGTCTTCGCTATTATCGTGTCCTACGTTTTAGTATATGGTTCCAATTCTAGGAGAATTTGTAGCATACTTTGTATAGGCATCGAAACACTACTAAAGTACAAAGTTTCCAATAAACAACTTATTCGCTATGGGTTATTCACGTTATATTTATGGTGTTATCCTGAATATTTATAACTAAGTCTATTCCTTGAATCCGTTTTTTGAAAGAATATCGGAGTACCAGCTATAGGAGATTTCTCCTCTGTCGTAATATTGCTGCACTTCCTCAACACTACCTTTTTCGCCATAATCAATTGTGGATTTGAGGTTACCCCTGTTATCATAGTACCTCCACTTACCAATCTTAATTCGCCAGTCCTTATAATTACCTTCTGCTTTAAGAACTCCGTTTTCGTAATACTTTTTAATTGGTCCTTCAACTAGATTGTTGTTATAGTATCCTATTTCTTTATAGTTACCGTTGTCGTAGTAATTTATCCATTTTCCTTGTCCAACTCCATTTACATATTCTTGCCAAGAGGAATAATTGCCATTAGAATATTTTGCAAATAATACCCCTGTGAAAGGTTGGTTTTCCCCTTTTGCATAAAACCTGTAAATGCCATTGGTACTTTTACTTGTTGCATTAGACATAGAGACTTCTCGTTTAGTTTCGGTATTCGACATTGACACAGTTCTTTGAGCAAATCCGAATACACTAAAAGTGAAAATTAAGGCCAGGATTGCGGTGTTGGGGAGGAGATTTTTACTTGGTATCATAACAGTATTTTTAAAATTTAATGATAATCTCGGGAGCCGAATATAAAACGTACAGGTTTATAAAGTAGCCCTTTTTGCTTGTCCTTAACTTCTTTTCACATTTAAGAAGCTATTTTCTATATGTACACTAAAAATGTATTTTGGATGAGGATAGAGGTTCGTTATGTAGATTTTTAAAAAAATGGATACAGCGATTTGGTGGGTCGGTAATTGCGGATTTCTATCCACAAACCTTTATATTTTACAACAACCTAATTGTATATTTTATCTATCGCATTATTCACCTTACCGCTATTACTTATTTACATTGTTGTGTGATGGGTTTTATTTTGTTGTTTGCCTTCCCATTTTCGTGAGAACGCTATCAACAGGCTCCCATAATTCAATTTTATTCCCTTCGGAATCCAATATGTGTACAAATTTTCCATAGTCATAGGTCGCAATTTCATCAATAATTGTGACGCCATTGTTTTTTAATTTACGCAATAGTCCCTCGATATTTTGAACCCTATAGTTTATCATAAATTCTTTTTTGGAGGGATTAAAATAATCTGTAGAATCTTGAAAGACATCCCAATTCAAATAATTAATCTCTTCAGGTTTATTTGCATTCCTAAACTCAAATGGGGAACCATAGTCATCAACCGAAAAACCTAAATTATCACGATACCATTCTTTGGTTTTGTTGGGACTACTTGATTTAAAGAATATTCCCCCAATTCCGGTTACTTTTGGAATGGTATCCATTGATTCAATAGGTTTTCTTTTTTCTGCTTTAACATTGTTTTTTTTATTCTCCTCTTGGTTGCAGTTTATTAAAGTCAGACTCAATAGTAAAAAAGTGATGAATTGTTTCATTTTATGTTGTTATACTTTTTTATCCCATAGCACAATTTGCGTATGCCTAGAAACGAATTTTACGTAGTGTTTTACAACAGAAATTTACAAAATAAAACATAACGGCGACTTGAATTGAAACTCAAATGGCTATTTTTTTATATGGTGTTGCGTTTTGATTAGTTCTTTAACTCTTCATCAATTGATGTTATCAAATCTTTAGCTTCTTGTTTGGTTTGATTAAATACATTTTTTAGCCTTAGGTGTCGAATATAATTTTCCTTTAAGTTATTTCTTGCCTGCACTGTTGTGGCAAATTTTATAATTTTCATTGCTTGTTCACTGGAATCAGTAATCATTGGGAAATCTTGGGCATAAAGCGTTCGGCTATTTTTTTTAATGTAGTTATTGTCTACTTCAATCTCACTATATAACAGTGTTTTGTAATCTTGCCCTTCCGTTACTGCTCTTTTGTCCCATTCTGTATGTGACGTCAATCTTTCGTTAGTTTTAATGTAGTAACCAGAAATAATTCCAAATATGCTGTCATATCCAATCAATTTAGAATTTCCTGAATTTTGCACACTACTAAACGTTCGAGTATTAATTCTTCTATCATAATACGTTCTGCCCAATGCTGCCAGAATGGAGTCAGAATCCGTAAGATTGTATTTAGTCTTTTTCAATGCCCACACCTCTGAATTTATATCTCTCGATAATCCTGTCAATGCTTGATTAAAACTAATTGTATCTGTGATTAAATCTTTCCGAAATTCTTTGAGGTAGTTCAATGATTTAGAAATTTCCTTTCTGTTCTCATTCCAGTTATTGATTTGTAATGCAATAAGAATACCTATGACTACAAGAACAATTTCGCCTAGTGCATACTTCAAATACCTTCCTATTTTGTTCTTTTCCATAAGGTCGTATCTGATTGTTCTAAAAAATTTTATCATAAAAGGATGTTTATGAGACAAATTGTATTCTCACCAAAGCTGTGCAAGAGCTTTGATTTTGCAAAAGCAAAATTTTGTTTCGATAATCTAAAGAATATAATCATGT
This sequence comes from Winogradskyella aurantia, assembly GCF_002266855.1. Taxonomy (GTDB): domain Bacteria; phylum Bacteroidota; class Bacteroidia; order Flavobacteriales; family Flavobacteriaceae; genus Winogradskyella; species Winogradskyella aurantia. The sequence goes on from NZ_NGJN01000005.1 coordinate 304,514, forward strand.
TCGTTATTTATACTTTATTGAATCAGTACATAAACTGTATTTTGGTTTGTTATTTAAGAATATTTTCTTCTAAAGTCATGATTTTGTCATTCAACAAATGAAGCGTCTTTTCTAAAGCAACCTTTCTGATTATGGTATAATCGTATATTTCAATTAAGGTATTTCTAAATTCAATATGCTCTCTTAATCTTTCAAAATTAATAGGGACATTAAGAATAAGTCTGGTTGTGTTATTTTCTTCATAATAAACACTTGATGACCTAAATTCTTTTTTCATAAAAGGCATGAGATTATTTTGAATGAGATGATAATGATTATTTCTTCTAACAACTATATTACTGAAATATTCATCATATAAAATTGTAGCATCTTTTCTTATTTCTGAATTGCTTAATAGATTAATACCATTAGTCTCTATAAACTTGTAGGTGGTATTAGAGCTATTAAAAACACCTATTCCCTGAATATATTCAAAACTTTTTTGTAAGGCACTGTCTACTGGTTTGTTATTGTCTAAATAATCAAATATTCTTTCATAGGCTACTTGTTGGGTAATCATTTGATTTAAAGTAACTTCTATTTCTTTTACATTTGAAAGATAATCTGATTTTAGTTCTTTCAGTAAATTTTGCTCTTTTATGGAATCTATTCTATCTGAATTCCAATTATTAATTGATAAGGCAATAAGAATACCAATAACCACAAGAATAATTTCGCCAATGGCATAAAACAAATACTTGCTGAATTTGTTTTCAGATAGTAGTTTTTGTCTAATTTGTCTAAAGAATTTTATCATATTCATGGCCCGTTTAAACAAGACTCTTAGCAGTTTCTGGTAATGAAGTACGACGTGTTTGTGTATAATTTCATGGTGGTAAGCAGTTTGCAAAGCGTTGCTTGTTTTTTCCATATAATAAAAGCAAACAACGTAACGAAATTCTTCAAGATATGTTTAAGGAATAAATGTAGGAAAAATTGTTAATGTTAACTAACAGTAGCAATATATTATAGCCATTGTTGTAAAACGTTTTTTATTTTATTCCGAATGGTTTTGTTTTCAATTCGGTTTGCCATTCAATTCCGTATTTTTTGTTTAAAAAGTCGAAAATCATTTGATTATTTTCTGTTGCTTTCTTAAAAGACAAAGGGTCAATTACACAATTCTCTTTTACAAGACCAATTCCATATTTTTCTTTAAATTCCAAATATTCTTTTGGTATTGAATTATCAATTCCGTGTATTATAAAATTTAGAGTTCCATCTGCAAGGCGTTGCTCGATTTGTTCATCTGTCAAATTAGTTTCCAAATTTATTTGGAAAGAGTAAATCCCACCGCTCTTGAATTCGGTTTTTTCCATTAATTGAACTGTGATTGTGTTTTTCTTTTTGTTGATTCTTGCTGGATAAAAAGTATAGCAAGTAAAATTGTCCGATACAAAACTAAATTGGTATTTACCTTTTTCTGGCAAAGTGATTTTAAAACTCTCAGCTTTGGAAATGTCAATTTTTTTGTTCAGGTCAATAATTGTGAATGTTCCTGATTTTAGTTCCTTGTCCGTTAAATTTTCAAATACAACAGTAGCTACAATTTCAGTCGCAAAAGCCGTTGCTGTAAACAATGCTAATGTCAAAGTCAAAATTATTTTTCTCATAAATTCTATTTTTTTAAAAGACGATATTCATTTACCTATGTTGCATAAATTTGGTTAAATGTTTTACAACGTGTTTGTGTATGGTTTGCTTCACCAGTTCGACGCTTTAAGGCGTCTCGTGTGTTGCGTGGTTAAGCAATTAATTTAGCAAATAAATCACAGATAGACACGAGCCTTTCGACTGGGGCTCAAGACAGGCTGAAGCGAACTGTGCGAAGCAAATATTCCAATAGACATGAGCGAAGCGAACTGGTGCCAGCAAATTGTGGTTATACAATGTTGACAATAGAATATTAATAGTTTACGTATGTTGTTTTTCCGCATTGAGAAAAGGCCTGATTTCTTTGTAAATCTAGCTGAACATCTTTACTGAATTTCAGCAGAACATTTTCAAATTCAGCTTTTTTTTCTTCTGTGATAGAAGGGTTGTTGATATTAAATACGTAGTAGTTAATATTACCATTTTTATCAAAATAAATTCTGTTGTAAATACTAATAGTTGAATCAGCAACTTCCCAATCAAATTTTTCCTCTTTTAAAAATCTAGTGACATTTTTATGAAAATTTGACCATGAATTGATAACTGATTTACGTTCAGCTTCAGACGTATTAGTAGGGTCGAGAAGATTAACACATTTATCGTCTAAATTGAGTTTGCTAAATTCATTGAAGGCTAATTTGTTATCAAAATTAACCACTTTTGGATTTTTAACCTCTACGATTTTTTCCTCACTTGGTTTTTGTTTGCACCCAAGAAATCCTATTATCATAAGTATTAAAAGACTATTGTTTAATTTCATAAAAAATATATTTAATATAATTGCCAAAGGTTGGTTTATAGCTAGTTGCGTGTTAGCGCATCTAATTTAGAAAACAAAAACAAGCGTGAAAAACTTCCGAAGGAATTTTCCAAATAGGCAACGGCCAAAGCAATCAATTTTCCAAGAACAAACCAAACTCAAGATTTTCGAGACAAGAGCACGCAGTGCCAACTGTATGTTAGAAAATTTTCAGAAGTAGGCGAGAAGGGTGACATTACGTATAGTAAAGGTTGTGCACAGTTTTTTTAATCCCTTTAAGGCTGGAATTAATATTTTTCAAACAATAGTTTTTGAACCCAACCTGCTTCATCAGATACTCTAAATAAAGATACTTCATTGTCATTGAGTTCAAAATCAACACTTTTGTAGTAGTATGATTTAAGCCCTTCAAAAGTAGTTTCGCCAACTCTTTTAAGTTCAATTTTTTGATTTGACGCTGTCGTTAACACGAGCACTTTATCCTTGAATTCAATTTGATTAGTAATATTTAATTCGGGTGATCGATACTTTCCTGTAAAAATGCTCAATTCATTTGTATAGGTTGATTCAGTCTTTTCTTCTACAACACGTGTTGCCTTTAATTCAGCACTACCTGTCTTAAGCGTAAAAAATTCTAAAGACTCATCAAATACAATCTTTCTGTTTGTTCCTGCCATAGTAAATTCGTTTCGGCCAGTAGGTTCCAAATTCATTTTACCCATTGGAGTTTGCACAGTCAGGGTTTTACCTTCAACAGCGACAGGAGCATTATCTCCCATAATTAAATATGTACCTTCAAATTGCTTGAGGTAACTTATTGGAACCTCCTTATTTGTTTGAAGTCCGTCTTTCTTATTCTGCTCACCAAAAAAAGTTTTTATGGACGCAATTTTTTTGGCATCTGTATTATTGTCGAGATTAGAAAGAGTTATCACATCTAAATTAATCTCAGGATAATATCTTACAATTGATTTATAGCCTGGCACACTACCGAAATGAAATATTTCATCTGGTCTTCCGTCAGAATCTTTATTCAACATTAATCCCATTGCAAAAACAGAACTGGTTTTAGGGTCAGTTCTCAACATATATTTTTTGTCATGAATATGTCTTTGCCATTTAATCAAATCTTCAACATTAGAATAAATACCTGAAGAGCCGTATTGGGCCCACAACATGCCTTCTGCTTTGACGAACTGGCCGTTTTCCTCTACATAAGGAATTGCTCTATTTTGAATAGTTTTTATGGGCTGACTAGGTAAGAATGTAGAATGCATTTCAAGAGGTTTAAAAACTGTCTGCTTCAAATAGTCTGATAAAGACATTTCAGAAACTTCCTCAACAATTTTGCTCAATAGAATATACCCAGAGTTTGAGTACATATTTTGGGTTCCAGGTGGGAAGTTCAACTCCTCTTGCTGATAAATAAGACGTAGCTGATCATCTTGTGTAATCACCTTGCCGACTTCCTCCTTACCTTCGATATAACCTCTTAATATGCCACTACCACGTATACCAGAGTTGTGAAATAGCAAATTGTCTATTGTTATAATATATCCAAAGTCGTTTAAATCTGGTAAATAGTTACGAATGTCATCACTATATGATAGTTTCCCTTGCCTTTCCAATTGGGCAATTGCGTATGCTGTGAATTGCTTGGACACGGAACCAATATTAAACAAGGTTTTGCTCGATATAGGAATCTCACCATCGAGATTGGCTAACCCATAACCTTTTGCCAACAATACGTCATCATTTAACATAATACCTATTGCAATTCCAGGACGTGTTTCCTCGTCATAATAAGAGAATAAACTATCAATTTTTAATTCAAGATTTTCTGGTTTATTTTGAGCAAATAGGGATGAAATGCTGATGAAAAATGATGTCAATGCAATCCCTATAAATTTAATTTTGGTGTCTATTGAATTCATCTGGTGGTATTGTTAGTTTTAATCGTGCACTACGGTCTTGTTTATGGTTTGCTTCACCAGTTCGACGCTTTAAGGCGTCCCGTGTGTTGCGTAGTTAAGCACCTAATTTAGCAAATAAATCACAGATAGACACGAGCCTTTCGACTGGAGCTCAAGACAGGCTAAAGCGAACTGTGCGAAGCAAATTGCGGTTATACATTTTTGGTGGTAGTTTTTATTTTAATTTCCTGATTATCCATAGTTTGCAAAATTATCCATAAGTACTTTCCACCAGGCCCACTCATCAGAGTAATACATGAGTCCGTGTTGTATCAGAATGAAGATTAAAAAAGGGATATAAGTGAGCCTTATTTCTTTTTCACCTCTTTCTTTCCAGATGATTAGCAATAATGAGATTTCAAGGGCCAAATAAGAATATGTCAAGGCTTGATTAAAATTTGAAGCTATTCCAAAAGTAAACAAGAACATCCTTGCTAAAGCAGGTAGCAAGGGTCCAAATATTGTGGCAACCATAAATTTGGAATGTAACTTTAGTTTCTTTCGGTAAATTAAACCCAATGCATAAAGAAGGGCAAAACTAACCAGAGTACAAGCATCTATAAAAGCGAGTTGATAGACTAAGTTTGGCGGATAATTTTCCTGTCCTTGAATCATCATTCTCATCATGATAATTCCACAAATGACTATAGTCGGAATTAATAATAATGATGACCAGCCCAAATATCTATGAGCTTTAAGTTTGCCTTTTTGAAATAGATATGGTTGGATAATGAGTAATATCATCCATAACGTGGCACTTATACCATGGATATGATATGGAATAGTAAATTCTCCTAACCTACTAAAGTAGGTGGTACTAAATCCCAATAGGACTATGACCAACCCTAGAGTTAAATAGAAGTGTGCATATTTATAGTATTTCTTCCTGGGCATAATGCATTACTAAATTACCATCAATGGTCTCGCATAACCGTCATTTATGGATTTAAAGTTACTATTTTTTGGTTAAGCTGACGTTAGTAATTCCGAGTGAATTCGCTTGAGCCTGTTTTGAGCGCAGTAGAAGGATAGTCGAATTAGCTGACACGAGCACAGCGAACTGGCTGCAGCAAATTGCGGTTATACCTTGTTGTGCGTTCGTACTTTTATTCAGATTTATGTACTTCAAGTTCGATTTCAATCATAAATTCAGGTAATGCTAAACCCTTTACTTCAAGCCAAGTTCCAGTTGGGAATCCGTTTTTATAAATTTCGGCTCTATATGCTGATTTTTCTAGCATTTGTGCCATATCAGTTGTAAAAACATCTTCTTTTACTACATCGTCAAATGTGCAACCAAAATGTTTTAATATTTTTTCCAAATCAGCATAACAGTTTCTCATCTGTTGTTCTATATCACCAACTGCGGTTGGATTTCCTTCATCGTCCATACTTACTGCTCCAGAAATTTTAATGCTATTTCCAATTTTCACGGCGTGGGAATATCCATAAGCTTTTTCCACTTCTGGTCTCAAGAGAAAATATTCAGGTTTCTCTGGTTCAATTATTACCTCTTTTTCAACTTCTTGCGTTTCTTCCTTTTGGTTTTGTTCACAGCTTTGTAGTCCAAAAGTCAATACGCAGAGTGTTGCGAGTAATGTTAGTCGGTTGGTTATTTTTTTCATAATTCTAATTGTTTAATGCCTATTTTGGTCGGTTGTCGGCTTTCCCATTTTATTTTGAAATGTATTTTTCTCTTATGACGCACGATGGTCTCGCATAACCGTCAGTTACGGATTTAAAGTTACTATTTTTCGGTTAAGTTGTCGTTAGTAATTCCGAGTGGATTTGCTTTAGCTTGCCTTTAGCGCAGTTTAAGTGCAGTCGAATCCTCCGCACGAGCGCAGCGAAATGGTGCGACAAATGCCGTTATACCTTGTTAGCGACAGTTTTTATTTTTAATATTCTGTCGATGCGCCTTTTGTTTTCTTGCTGTAATAATGAGGGATAGAGATTCATTAAAATATTTGGAATCATCATTGTGAGTCCGAATATGAATCCCACCTCAAAACTTTTAAAAATTGCAAAAAAGGTTACAAAAATAAATCCGATTAAATGGCTTATTTCAGAATAAATCATGTCATTTCGCAGTTGGGCCAAATCAGTACTTTTACTATCTACCTTTAGTTTTTGATTGAAGAATTTAAAGAACGTGTTTTTTACAGCCCATTTGAAGTAGGTCAGTCCGATCGTTTTATTTAGCCCTTTATTCTCTATAAAATTCAGATTTGACAGTTTATTATAATATTCTGTTTTCATTAGAATGCTATTGACTATCATTCCGACTATCCAAGATATAAATGACAGCGATATTCCAAATATAAATCCCAATAATAGATGTTTCATTATCATTTTAAAATGTGGCTATGGTGTTCTTGTATGCTGAGTGCTTTGTTTCTTCATCTAATTTAGCAAATACAAACAACATAGGCACAAACAGAGTGAACCTATCCTTACGGCAGGCGGGCTGGCGCAAGTAATTTTCGTAAGTCAGGGATAATGACGCCATTACTTATAGCCATTAGTAGCATACGTTTTTTAGTCGTCTATTTTATCGTATTCTACGCTGGCTTTTGCTATTCCTTCTGGATTGGGATCTAGGTACAGTTCGTAACCTTTTAAGAGCTTTACTTTTTTTAGTTCGTCTTTTTGAATAGAAATCTCCTCTATGATTTCCCCATCTTGTTGAACTCTTATGGAGAACTGTCTTTTTCCAATATTTTTAACTATTGCATAGCAATTTTGTCCAAAATATGGATTAATTGTTCCGTCTTGCCCAGGCCCTTTCCCGGTCATTATCATACTCTGAGAAGGTTCTAACACAAATTCTGTTTGAGCTGTCACTTCAAATTGTGTCAAGAACATTAAGGAGACTGTTATAATTAATGTTTTCATTGTTTGATTATTAATTGGCTTATTTATTAAATGTATGCTACATTTTTGTAAGTAGTCATTTTTCAGTACTTTATTTCTTTAATTTGCTTTAGTTCTTTATCCCAAATTATAATTTTTCCTTTTTCGTCTGTAGTCATTATTTTGCTATCTGATTTATTCCAATCAATTCCCCAAAGAAGATTTTCCGATTTGGATTCCTTGAGTAAATCGCCATTTTCATTCCAGAGCCGTAATGCTTCACTCGCGGTTGCTAAAGTTTTTCCATCTCTGCTCCATTTTATGTTTCTAAATTCAGCTTTACTTTTATTGATATTTCTTAAATTTTCGCCATCGGCTGACCAAAACTGTAATAATGGTGGGTAATCCTTTTCATAATCGCCGTAGTCCGCTGTAACAAAGAACTTACCATTCGGATTCCATGCTACACAAAGCATAAGGACATTTTCTTTTCTCGGCTTAATATCATAAATAGAATCGTTGTCAAAATCGTAAATAGATATTCTCTCGCCAACAACTGTAATTACGTTTTTTTCTGGATGCCAGTCTAATCCAATGAGACCTTTTTGTTTTGTGTTAATCCTTTTAATGATTGCGCCACTTTCATTGTAAATATTTAGAAAGCCACCATAATCTCCAACCGCAAGTAGATCTCCTTTATTGTTCCAGCCAATAGCCCTTGCACCAGATTCATCAATACTATCAAGTACGACTTGTTCCCTTGATATAGGGTCTAATATCAATGATTTCGATTTTTCATCTTGCATTGAAATAGCTAACTTGTTTTTAAATGGATGCCATTTCGTTTTTGTAATTGTACCTCGTAATGGAATATTATCTGTCAATTGATAAGTTTCTGATGAAAACAGCCTTAATGTATCTTGAGTACCTCCGACAGAAATTTGGTTGTTATTCGGATTCCAATTAGCAGTCCAAAGCCACCAATTTTCTCTTTCTACTGTTTTTCTGTTTTTTTTACACCCACAAACAAGAATAAATGATAAAATTAAGAGTATCGATTTTTTGTTATTCATTGGTTTTTAAAGATTACTTATAACGTTCTGGTGGATGATTTCGTTGCGTGGTTTAAGCAACTAATTTAACAAATACAAACCGAATAGACAGGAACAAAATGAACTGTGCGTAGCAAAAATCCGCTAGACACAAGCATGCAGTGCGAACTGTGCGTTAGCAAACTTTCAAGAGTAGGCGAGAACAGCGCCATTACTTATAGCCATTGTTGGCACTTGTTTTTAATTTATTTCTAGCAATCAATATTCCTGTAAATATTAGCATTCCGACACTAGATAATAAATGTACTTTTTTAAAATCCAGATTCAATTCCGGGAAAAACAGCAAAGTTATTCCTGCATTAATGGATAAGTGAAATAAGATTGCAACTAGAACGCTTCCTTTAGAATTAATTACTAACCAAGTGATTATGATTGATAAACAGATTAGCATTAGAAAATACGTTGTTACAGTTAAAAAAGAAATTGATTCTCCACTAACTAAAGTACCAAAAGGTGCCCACCAAAGTGGAATATGCCAAATAAACCAAATAACTCCAATTATGATTGCACTTTTTAAGTTTGTATATTTTTTTTGTAATTCGGGTAATAAAAAGCCTCTCCATCCAAGCTCTTCTCCTAAAGGTCCAGCATAAAATCCAGCCCCTAATATAGTCGGTATCGAAATAAAAGCCATTAGGTCAAAACTCCCGATATCTCCAATAAATATATTATATAATCCTATTCCAATAATTATAAAAAATATAGGTAAAAGAATTATGTATAAATAGTTTTTAAAAGGAACATTCCAAATAAATATTTTCTTTAGTAAGCTCAATACACCTGTAAATCCGTCAAAGATAAGAGTTGTTGCAATCGCACTAATCGTAGGTCCATAAACACCAGTAAAAAAGAATATTAAAAATTTTCCAATTGATTCTTGGTTAATTCCATTCGCAAGAAGATTTAAGCCAATAAACCAAAAAGTCCAAGACCAAATAATGGTCATTAATAAAAAAATATAAGTTTTTTTGTTATTCATATTTTCTCAAATAAGTGCCAACGTTTAGTTGGAAGCGGTCGTTTTAATGCCGTTTATACAATGTTGTATTCAGTTCTATTTTGGAATTCTTTTTAAGATAAGTCTAATTTGCCCCATATGGTTTGCTTGATGTTCCATTACGTGATACCAAGCCCAATGATTATTCATATTACTACCTTTTATCTTCTTTTTAAACCATTTATCATCTTTCTGTTTCAGTAACTTTAATGTTTCTTTTCGTACCTCATTCCATATCTCCAAATAGTAATCAATTGGATTATTTATTAGTGAATCTCTCGATAGTTGACCTAAATCCAGTGCAACTCCCCACTTTTTCTTTTCAACCTCATTAAATCCTCTATTTTCAAATGTATAAACCTGATAATACTTTTCTACAGCTGCTAAATGAAAAATAATAGCTCCTGGTCTATTAGCCATTGAGTCTAAAAGAAAATCGGTTTCCTCTTGATTTAAGTTTTGTACACTGTTTGTTACTCTTCTTTTTAAGTCTTCCATCATTGAAATAACAACTCCGACTTGAGTAGAATACCCTTTTTTAGGATTTATGACTTGTTGACCTGTAACGTTAAGGCTACAAAAAAGAAAAAGTACTATTATACTTGCTGATAAAGTTAGATAGTTTCCTTTCATAATGTATTTTTAATTGATGACAACGCCCTGCTATACGCGGTGACGTTCTGGGTTAAAAATTTATGGTGACTGAAAGTTACATATAAATTTTAAAGACAAGCAGAACGTTAACAAATCGAGCTTTCGAGATTCATGACTTCCATAAGAAAATAGCGATATCACGAACCAAATTGCTTTTAGGAATTGTTGGGTCGGGTTTTTGATGTTTTCAAAGTTGGGGCCTAAGGCTTTGAGTCCCAACCGATGTTGCAATTTGGTTTAGCAGGGCGTTGGGACGGATGTCCAAGGGGCGGGAATTGCGCAGCAATGTAGCGACTTGGTGCAAGCCGCAGGCTTTAAATCCGTCCCAACGGTCTTCTTTACTTTACAACAACATAATTACAGTTGTTTACATTTACTAAGAAACAAGAGGAGAACTAAAACGGTCTTTGGAATCGCAGTTCCTTTATACGTATCAGTCCTCTTGTCTCTCT
>NZ_NGJN01000006.1 GCF_002266855.1 Winogradskyella aurantia
GGGTCGAACAGTCCCGAACCGCTGGCAAGGGCCGGCGACCAAGTCCCTCCGGTCTCGGGCGAGCCGCCGAGGCTGTTGAACAGGTCGAATGTGGTCGTATCGCCCTGGCATATCTCCAATGTACCGTCTTCACCAGGGTTAGGTGCTTGAAACAAATTTACCGTTACTGCTAGTCTATTGTCACTCTCACATGGAGGGTCAATTGATGTAGCATAATACGTTTGTTGATCAATGAGAGGTGTTGATGGATCTAATGGTGAAGCCGAAAATTCGGATAAATACCAATTATTGTTTCCACTGGCAACTAAATCACTTACCGTAGGAGGATTTCCAATGGTGTTACAAAAGTCTTGAATAGCATCTCCCGTAGGAACAACCACGACACCCACATTTACCAAGACAGCTAATCTTGATGTTCTACAACCGGTAAAACTGCTGGATTGGTCTGCATAGTAAATAGTGCCATCCACAAGGATTGCTCCCGAATTAATAGGAATTCCACCAGATGGTGAAAAATACCATTGAACGTCGTTACCGAATGCCTCCAAATCCGCTATGGTCGCATCATTTGCATCCTCTACACAAACACCTTGAAAATTTAATCCCAATGGTGGGCCAAGGATATTTACCTCAACGGCCTGTCTATTGCCACAGTCACCTGTTGCATTATCTACATAATAAGTTTCTCCATCAACTAAAGAATCAGAAAGGTCTAGTGCTGTCCCGCCTGTAGGTGTTAGAAACCAAGCAATACCTGCCCCTTGATCAGTAGCTTGAAGATCTGATATTAATAACGAATCTAAATCACAAAATTCTTGGGTGCTACTAGGAATTGTCGGGCATTGTCCAAATACTTGAAAGTGTATTAAAATACAAGTAATTAAACCTAATACTTTGAATTTGGGACTTTTCATGTTGAGATTACAGTATGAAAAAGCTTTTTAATTAAAAAAATATAAGTTTGGATTTTCTGACTTGTAAGAAAAGAGGGATGAATTCATGTCAATTTAATTGATTTAGTTAATAGCTTTTACTCAAAGGTATGAAATATATGTTATACGATAAAAAGTTTGTTTTTGTAGTTGAATTGTATTATTTCAATCATTAATGATTAGATCATCTAATAAAATTGAATTTAATCTAATAAGTGCCCACCAATGACATATTAGATTTATCGTTAAACATATATATAGATACTGCTTTATTCTCTGCCAATTTATCTTTAAATGTGTAAGTAAAAGTTGTTCCAAAGGAGGTTGTAGATGTCCTGTTTTTAAATGAGGAAACACCAGAGTTATTTAACCGTTGAAAAATGTCTGAAATAATTAAGTAAGCTATTTGATGATGTGATGAATTATCTTTAAGGTAGTTGGGGTTAAAAGGTAGTGGATAGATAAGATTTAAAATTTTAAAACGATTATAGGATATTGTAGAACTATCCGGAATATTTTCTGCATTCAGTACCACTAATTGAATATCAAATTCGGAAGATTTTCGTAATAAAAAACTTGTTGAATTAAGAAAAACACCAGTTCTAAAGCTCTCAATAATGACATAGTTTTTTCTATCTGGATCTAATGTATCTTCAAGGTCTTTTAATTTGAAATTGCCGTTTCTATTTAGTTTTATGAGTTCTACGTTTGGGAGAACTTTTTCAATTGATTCGATATTTGAGGAAAAAGTTTTGCCATATAAACAGATAACCTTACCGTTTTTGCTTTTTAAGTACTCCAACATTTTATCTCTCATATCTTCAATGGAGGGCAAGGCTTTTATTGAAAGTGTTTCAGTTTGATTGGCATTCTTGTAATTTAAGGTTAGGGTACTCAACTTGCTTATGTCATCTTCATAATTAAAATCAGGTATTGGTTTTAAATTATACGTGCTTAAATTAGTTTCAATTAGTTTTTCATTAAGCTTTTGTTCATCATCTTTTAATTCGAAAACGATATTGGAATACTTTGTTTTAGAATCGTTGACAGCACGAATTAAACCATTATAAAAATCATTAACTTTTTGTTGCTCGTTTAGATTATTGTCAAAAAGGGAATTGGACCAAATAATATTGGTTTTCATTTTTGGGTTTATCTTATCAACAGATTCTTCTGTTGTATTTTTAGTCAAAGGGCTACGTAACCTAATAGAATCACCTGCCAAAACCGATTCGTTTAGTTTGGGATTTAAAGCCAGTAACTCATCAATGGTAATACCAGCTTTTTTTGAAATACTGTACAACGTCTCTTTGGGTTTAATAACGTAATAATCGGAAGTTACGTCAGTCTTTGACTCAAAATTGGCAGTGTCGGATTTCATGTCCTTGTCTGACATAGCGAGGTCATCCTCATAATCATTCAACTTAATGACGGTGCCAGTTCTAAGTAAATCTACTATCTGTGGGTTTAGACGTTCTAGCTCAGCGATGCTAAGATTGAATTTTTTAGATAATTCGTATTTAGTATCACCTTTTTTTACGGTGTAAGTCTCTGAGCTTTTGCTTAAATCATTTCCTTCAACCAAAAGAATTTGACCGATTTGTAAAAATCGCCCTAAATTTTCTTCATTTAAGGCTATTAAATCATCTAGCTTCATATTGTATTTTTGAGAAATACCCCAAAGTGTCTCACCCTTAGAAACAATATGTTTGTTAGATGGTAGGTCAGATGTAGTTTTCCTTGTGCCTGAGCTTTTATTATTCGATACGGTTTTAATTGGAATTTGCAAAATATGTCCAGCTTGGAGGCCTTTTTTTATGAATGGATTGGCCCGTTCCAATTCCGAAATACTAATCCCATATGCTTTTGATATGCCGAACTTAGTTTCCCCTCTTGTAACCACATAGTCATCAGGTGATTTTTTGACAACGGTCTTTTCAGAAGATTTTTTTTGTGGAATTAACAGAATTTCTCCAGCTTTAATTATGTATTTTGATTCTGGGTTTAACTCATAGATGTCTGCAATCGATACGTTATATTTCAACGATATTCGATAGACAGTTTCCCCTTTCAAGATACGATGCTTAATGGTGCCGGTTTGACTATTTACTGACAAGCTAAAAATGGACAGAAATAAAAATATTTTGCAATAGGAGCTCATACAGGAGCGAATTGAATGTTTTAAGGTTAATCTCCTGTAAAAATATTACATTCATTGGATGATGTAATCATCCCTATTTCAAATTATTAATAGGTTATTAACATTAATCAAACTCGGAAGTCATGTGGAAGGTGATACTGGGAAATTTTTGTTGGCTCATTTGAAGTGAAAATTGAGAATCGGCCAAGAAAACGAGTTGATTCCTTTTGTCTCTTGCCAAGTAACGTTGTTTAACTCTCAAGAACTCTTGAAATTCTTCACTTTTTTCATCATCTGTTTGTATCCAACAGGCCTTATGAACATTCAAGTTTTCATAGGTGCACTTTGCACCATATTCATGTTCTAAACGATACTGAATAACTTCATATTGTAAAGCGCCCACAGTTCCTATAACTTTTCGTCCGTTGTAATCTAGGGTAAATAATTGGGCGACGCCTTCATCCATAAGTTGATCTATACCTTTATAGAGTTGTTTGGATTTCATGGGGTCAGCGTTGTTAATGTACCTAAAGTGTTCAGGAGAAAAGCTTGGAATCCCTTTATAATGAATAACTTCACCTTCAGTAAGGGTATCCCCAATTTTGAAGTTACCAGTATCATGCAGCCCAACAATATCCCCTGGATATGAGATGTCTACAATTTGTTTCTTTTCAGCAAAAAAAGCATTAGGGCTTGAAAATTTCAATTTTTTGTTGAGCCTAACATGCAGATAAGGTGTGTTTCTTTTAAACTCGCCAGAAACAACCTTAATAAATGCCAATCTGTCCCTATGGTTGGGGTCCATATTAGCGTGAATTTTAAAGACAAAACCTGAGAAGTTTTTTTCTTCAGGAGCAACTAATCGCTCCTCACTTTTCTTAGCGCGTGGTTTAGGTGCAATATCAACAAAACAATCTAAAAGTTCACGGACACCAAAATTGTTCAGTGCAGAACCAAAAAATACAGGCTGAAGCTCGCCCTTTAAATAACTATTCTTATCAAAATTCGGATATATGCCATCTACTAATTCTATATTTTCCCGGAGTTCATCGGCAGCTTGGTCTCCAATTAAATCATTTAACATTGAGGAATTTAGGTCACTAACCTCTATGGTCTCCTCAATATTTTTTCTGCTATCCCCGCTAAAGAGATTTACATTCTTTTCCCATAAATTATAAATACCCTTGAAGTCGTAACCCATGCCTATTGGGAAACTCAGAGGCGTTACTCTCAACCCCAATTTTTGTTCAATTTCATCCAAAAGATCAAAAGCATCTTTACCTTCACGGTCTAATTTATTGATGAAGACAATCATTGGTATATTACGCATCCTGCAAACCTCAACAAGCTTCTCCGTCTGTTCCTCTACACCTTTGGCCACATCAATTACAACGATAACGCTATCTACTGCAGTTAGGGTTCTAAAGGTGTCCTCTGCAAAATCTTTATGACCAGGTGTATCGAGTATGTTAATTTTAATGCCATCATATTCAAACGCTAAAACGGAAGTCGCAACAGAAATACCACGTTGGCGCTCTATTTCCATAAAGTCACTGGTTGCCCCTTTTTTTATCTTATTGCTTTTCACGGCACCGGCCTCTTGAATGGCACCACCAAATAAAAGTAATTTTTCCGTCAGTGTGGTTTTACCAGCATCAGGGTGCGAGATAATACCAAATGTTCGTCTTCTGTTTATTTCAGCAGTAAAATTCATGTGCTTTTATTGAAATGGCAAAATTAAAAATAAACATTGAACGAGAAGATAATTTAAGTAATTAATAGGACCATTGCTATCTGGGTTGGCTCACTGCCAGATTGTAGGCTATAATGACCGTAAAAAGAAATCCCAATTATGTAACGCTGTTATTTTTTATGAATTCCTTGACGCTTTTTAATTCCTAAGGTGTTAATTTTGTTTTATGATAGAAGAACAAGTCATCCTAGTTGATGAGAATGATACGCCACTGGGGCTAATGCCCAAAATGGAGGCTCACGAAAAAGCGCTTTTGCATCGTGCTTTCTCCGTATTTGTGTTTAATGATAAAAATGAGTTGATGCTCCAGCAGCGTGCCTTGCACAAGTACCACTCACCAGGGCTGTGGACTAACACATGTTGTAGTCACCAACGTGAGGGAGAGAGCAATATACAAGCTGGTATGAGACGCTTGCAGGAGGAAATGGGCTTTGTTACGGATCTTGAAGAATCAATGTCTTTTATTTATAAAGCCCCGTTTGATAATGGTCTAACGGAGCATGAGTATGACCACATCATGATAGGTTATTACAACGAAAGTCCAAACATAAATAAGGATGAAGTAGCGGACTGGAAATGGATGAATCTAGAGGATGTTAAGGCGGATATGGCACTTAATCAAGACCATTACACCGCTTGGTTTAAGATTATTTTTGAAAAGTTTTACGAATTTATAAATATAAATAACGCATGAAAGTAACAGTACATAGAAAAGCACATTTCAATGCGGCACATCGTTTATATAGAAAAGACTGGAGTTTTGAAAAGAATGACACTATTTTCGGGAAGTGCAATAATCCTAATTTTCACGGTCATAATTACGAACTCATAGCTAGTGTTACTGGAGAGATTGACCAAGAAACCGGGTACGTTATTGATGTTAAAATATTAAAGGATATTATAAAGGCTGAAGTTGAAGATGCGTTTGACCATAAAAATCTTAATGTTGAGGTTCCAGAATTTCAAGATTTAAATCCTACAGCAGAGAATATCGCAGTCGTTATATACAATAAGGTAAAGGCTAAGTTAGACCCAAAATTTCACCTGGAAATTACGCTTTACGAAACTCCGCGTAATTTTGTAACCTATTCCGGGGATTAGGTTAACCTGCCAAATTCACGTCAAATCAAGTATGACAGAACTTTATCCTTTAAAATTCAAACCTATCCTAAAAGATAAAATTTGGGGTGGTGAGAAATTAATCACATCTTTTAACAAAAAATCAAATTCTAAACAGCTTGGTGAGAGTTGGGAGTTAAGCGGGGTAGCAGGTGATATCTCTGTTATTGCAAATGGTGTATTAAAAGGTCAGTCATTACAAAACCTACTTGAGGCTTATCCTGCAGAATTACTTGGAGTTAAAAATTATGAGCGTTTTGGCCATGAATTTCCTTTGCTCATCAAATTTATAGATGCCAAAAATGATTTAAGTATACAGTTGCATCCAGGTGATGAACTGGCGAGAGAACGTCACAACTCCTTTGGTAAGACGGAAATGTGGTATGTTATGCAGGCGGATAATGACGCCAATTTAATCGTTGGGTTTAATCAAAGCATGGACAGGGACACCTATTTAAAGCATCTTAAAAATAATTCGCTCACTGAAATCTTAAATTTTGATAAAGTCAAGGAGGGAGATACTTATTTTATTGAAGCTGGCCGTGTGCATGCTATTGGTGCAGGAGTTCTTTTAGCAGAAATACAACAGACAAGTGACGTAACGTATAGGGTTTATGATTGGGAACGGACAGATGCTAACGGTAATCCGCGCGAACTTCACAATGATATAGCCATTGATGCTTTTGATTTTTCTATGAAGGACGATTTTAGAGTAAATTACGATAAAGGTAAAAATACTCGTAATGAAATGGTGTCCTGTCCCTTTTTCACAACAAATTTTATTGAAATTACTCAGGAAATACCTATTTCAAATAAACAGGATTCCTTTATTATTTACATGTGTGTTGATGGTTGTGTAGATATATCCACAGACAATTCGATTGATACTATTTCTAAGGGCGAAACTATACTAGTTCCAGCAGCAATAAAAGATTATAAATTAAGTAGCGCATATGGAAAGCTATTAGAAGTTTATGTTTAAAAACAGGGTATAAATCATTACTTTTGTAGTAACTAAAATCACGAATGTTATGGCAAATAAAAGAGACTTAAAAAAAGATATAAATTACGTTTTGGGAGATATTATTGAGGCAGTATATGTATGGGAACTGACCAATAGCCAAAAACCAACTAAAGAAAGTGAGGCCATCATCGATGATGCCATTGCTACCTTTGACGAATTGATAGTGCGCGTGAATGATCGCAAGGTAGAAGATAAGAAAACTCATTTTAAAGCTATTAATGCCGACCTTGAAACTAAAGGCAGAGCTTTGATTGAGCGCATAAATAAACTAAAGTAATAACTCTTTTATTTTAGATTAAAGTATTACATAGTAGGTTATAGAGCTTAACTCGTAATAAATAATTCTGGAGATCACAATTGTGTCTAGATGATAAAATTTAAAAAACCAATCTTATTAAGATTGGTTTTTTGTTCAGATATAATTTATGTTATTCTGTTCCATCGGGTTGTTCAGATTGTTTTAACCTTATGGATTTTTCTAATTTTCTGCCGTAGAAGGACTTCTTAATTCTATCTGTTAAACCATTGTAAATAGAATCAATAAATATAGGATTGGCATTAGGAATTTCATAATAGGCTAGGTATGGCGAAACTTCACTGTCATTATGATTTAACGCATATTGAATGGTATAGGTGTATTTTCGTTTTAAAAGTGCCTCTGTTCTTTTGTTTAAAGAGTCAATCAAAGTACTATCACTGTTTTTATAAGCTAAAAATTTAGCTTCAATTAAGTCTAGGTTTTCATCATTAAATCGTCCCATAACATCCAAATAATCTTCTAATAGCTTTTGCTGCTCAGAGCCTTTAATGTCTACATCAAAACTAAAATTTTTTAATGTTGAGGTAATCTCAGTAACTCCTTCACTGGCAAAGAAAGGAATGAAATGTTCTTCACCATCATTTTTAAATAATTTAAGATATAGTAAAATAGGTTCTTTAATATTGGTTTGTAAAACAAATTCTGGTTGACCAGTAATCACAACAGAATCTAGGTTTACCAGAGTAGAGTCGGAATCTTTCTGCAAATACAGAACACCTTTCTTTAAGCCCTTTACCTTACCTTTTAGGGTGAAATTGTTAGTGTTATTTTGGCCACAGGACGTGACTAATACAATTACAAATATAATTCCTGCTATTTTGTTTATTTTTTTCATGTACTACATTAAATTAAAAAGGCAATTATGTGAATATTTAGAATTACTAACCACCTGCGGCTAGTTGCATTAGTATGGTACAGCCAATGGCTGCAATTGTACCTACAGCATACCCAAGCACTGCAAGTAGCACACCAACAGTAGCTAAGGAGGGATGAAAAGCCGATGCAACAATAGGAGCGGACGCTGCACCGCCAACATTAGCTTGGCTACCCACGGCTAAGAAAAAATAAGGGGCCTTTACCAGTTTTGCCATGAAAATCAGTAACAGTGCATGGATGGACATCCAGATTAAGCCTACAACGATTAAGCCAGGAGATTCAAATACGGAGCGGATATCAATTTTCATACCTATAGTAGCGACTAATATATAAATGAAAACACTTCCGAATTTACTGGCACCTGCACCTTCGTAATTCTTGATTTTTGTGTAGGATAATAAAATGGCAATAATCGTTGAAATACTTATCATCCAAAAGAACTTTGAACCAAGAAAAGTGAGCATATTTCTCACTTGTACTGAGTCGATATTAGCAACCACACCATCAAAATAGGGGCCTAAGAATGATGCACCCATATGGGCAAAACTTACAGCACCAAAGGCAATTGCGGCGATAATCATTATGTCAGTGAGTGTTGGGTTGCGTTTAACGCTTTCGGAAAATGAAGAAACCTTCTCTTTAAGTTCCTCTATTGAAGAAGTGTCTGCTTTTAACCATTTATTGAACATATTGCGTCTTCCAATGCCTATAAGGATAATTGCCATCCAAACATTAGCGACAAAGATATCCACAAACACCATTTTGCCATATTCCGATTGATTATACCCGTAGATCTCTAACATGGCCGTTTGGTTGGCACCACCACCTATCCAACTTCCTGCTAAAGTAGAGAGTCCTCGCCAAACGGCATCTGGCCCTGTTCCTCCAATTACATCCGGAGCTATAGTGGCCACAATTAAAATGGCAATTGGTCCACCAATAACAATACCCAATGTTCCAGTAAAAAACATGATTAGTGCTTTCCAACCCAAATTAAAAACAGCCTTTAAATCGATACTTAATGTCATTAAAACCAGAGCAGCGGGTAAGAGATAACGACTGGCTACATAGTACAGGTTAGAGCTGTGTTCTACGACCTCACCAGATGCTGAGACAGTTGACCATTCAGCAGCAATTAATCCTGACGTTGTGAGCAGCGCCGGTACCATGTAGGCCATAAATAGACCTGGAACAATTTTATAAAATTTTTCCCAAAAGCCGCCTTTTAATGACTCCGTATAGAAGACAAATCCTAGAGCCAACATTAATATGCCAAATATTATGGTGTCGTCTGTGAAAAGTGGTTGATTTCCCATGTTTAAGGTTTAAAGGCGCAAAATACAAAAATTAGATACTAAAAAAAGTGACCTTTTTAGTCACTTTTGTTCTTCGTCTTCCTTTTTAATACGTTTTGTTTTAGGTGTCCTGTTATGGTCTTTAAGGGTTTGCATCAACATCCATTCTATTTGTCCATTGGTACTGCGAAATTCATCAGCAGCCCATTTTTCAATAGCTTTTAGCATATCTTCATTCACGCGCAATGCAAAGGCTTTTTTCTTAGGCATTATTTACTTTTTATAAATTCTGTAATTTCAGCAACAAGATGCTTAGATAATGGAAATTCGCTTGAGCTATAGGATTTTAAATTATCCTCATCATTGTCAATAGTCTTCAGGACATGGTTCATATTTTCAATTAGGACCAATTTTGATTCTGGATTGGCCTTGTGGAGTAGTTCGGCTTCGGAGGTTTTAACTTGTAAGTCTTTAGTTCCGTTTAGGATTAAAATGGGAATTTTAATCTTTTTAATTTCTTCAGAGGGAATATAGTTTATATAGGATATTAAGAATTCATGGTTTTGTTTGGCGAACAACGATATAAGCATGGGATTAACCTCCTTAATTGATCCCGTTGCCTTCAATTCACTGAAATGTTCCCTAGTAGTATTGCCTAATACCTCACTTTGAGCAGTGACTTGTTTAACAATAGTTTTATCAGCGGATTCTCCTAAACCTGATACGGAAACAAAACCATCAATATGCTCAGAGATGGCTAACATCCCTACCAAAGATCCTTGACTGTGACCAATTAACGTTATGGAATTGAAGCGCTTGTCATTGCCAAAATGATTTATGATTGTTTCTACATCATCCACCAAATCTTCGAATATAAAATGCTGTGTCAAAAATTTTATATTAGATGGTGTTACATTGCGCTTATCGAAACTGTAGAAGGCAATTCCGTTTTGGTTCAAGCTATCTCTTAAACTTTTTATATAATTTGCCTTAATCCCTAAGGCAAGTTGATTTCCATTTCTGTCTGGATTGCCAGAGCCTTGAATGAATATCGCTAAAGGCTGCTCTTTTTTATCTGCCTTGTAAGTTAGTGTTCCCGGTAACTGTATGCTATCATTCATCAGCAAAATATCTTCTGATAAGACACTGGATTGAGAGAACACTGAAAAAGGTGTTGATAAAAGGAAAAGTAATAAATACGATATTCTCATCTGTATAATCTTAATAGTTCTTATTTAATTTTTTTTGATAGACTAAAGCTATTACCGGCAACATAATACTAACCGTTACGACAATAATCAAAAACCCAAGACCAAGATTTGTACTTTGGCTTTTCGCTCCTTCTATTATTTTATAATTAATATAGGCAAACAAGAGGCAACATAAAAAATTCACAATACGCAAAAGTCTCGTGCTAAACTTATATTGAACTAAAGCATTTTCTTTGGTAATATTCACCATATAATTATGCAAATGAGGATAACGGTTAAGTATAAAAAGACCGATATACATCGCTGTAGCGAATATAGGTAGCGCCCAAAGAAAAATTTTATTGCTATAGCCATCTGGCTCACCCTTGGCATTAAAATGAGAGGCAATTGTTTCAGGTAAATCAAAATACTCAACAATTAAATGTCCCCACATTAAGAGTAAAAGGGCAATTGAAGCCATTTCAATAACAACGTCCATAGTTTCAAACGGAACGCTTATTTTAGGTCTTTCCGTCCTCATAATCTATCTATTTTTATCTCGTTCAAAGACAACACTTGTCCAACCTTGCCCTATAAAATTTACGGTCCAACCTTCCCTGGCATATTGATTTAGGAGGTCTTCAAAATTTTGAAAACGGTGCCTGAATCCAACTTTGGGCTGAATAACTTTATATTCTTTCATTTTTAGTGATTTAAAGTACCTGTATTAACAACTGGAGAAGCATCTTTGTCACCACAAAGCACGACCATGAGATTGCTCACCATAGCAGCTTTGCGCTCTTCATCTAAATCGACCACTTGTTTTTTGCTGAGTTCTTCAATGGCCATTTCCACCATACTAACGGCTCCTTCCACAATTTTGTGACGTGCTGCAACTATGGCAGTGGCTTGCTGACGTTTCAACATAGCATTTGCAATTTCTTGGGCATAGGCCAAGTAACCAATACGTGCCTCCAGAACTTCGATACCAGCAATGGATAGGCGCTCGTCTATTTCTTTTTCCAAGGCATTACTTACCTCATTGACACTAGAGCGCAAGGTGATGTCCTCATCATGCCCTTCATCTGCAAAATTATCATAAGGATACATGCTTGCTAGTTTTCGAACCGCAGCATCGGTTTGTACGCGAACAAAATTTTCGTAGTTGTCCACATCAAAGGCTGCTTTATAAGTGTTTTGAACGCGCCAAACAAGTATAGTGCTTATCATCACCGGATTACCCAATTTATCGTTAACCTTAAGGCGTTCACTATCAAAGTTACTCGCTCTTAAAGATATTTTCTTTTTTGTGTAAAATGGATTAACCCAATAAAACCCGTTCTTTTTTACAGTGCCTACATATTTCCCGAAAAGAAGCAACACCCTCGACCCGTTGGGTTGCACCATTAGAAACCCAAAGGCTAAAACTAATGAAGTAATAATACCAAAAGCAGGCCAACCTGTTTTTGTAATGGGAATTAGGGCGATACTCCCAAAAAATAAGACTAAGAATAAAAATAGCATAAGATAGCCATTCGCCGGAACAATAATTTTCTCTTCTTTCATGTTTATAAATTTAAAATGATATCAATATGATATTGTAAATATATAATAATAAATTATAAATAAAAAATAAAGTTGAGCATACTTTGGCATAGGAATTGTTCATATAAATTTGTAATGATTCAACGATAGTTATTCAGATAACATTTACTTCAAATTCGTTGCATTACAATTTGGTTGGTTAGTTAGTGAAAAAGCATCTCTTTTGGAGATGCTTTTTTAATTGATAAATTTTGAAGAGTTTATAGGGTCAAGACTTTATAAATGTGACGATGCTTTCAATGAGTTCCTTTGAAATTGGTCTGGAGGATTCATTATATGATTTTGAATTTTCTAGATCGTCTCCTTGTATTTCAAAAAGCACGTGGTTCATATTTTCAATTATTTTGAGTTCTGCTTTATTGTTAGCCTCTTTCAATAATTGTGCTTCGTTAACAGAAACCTGCAAATCCTTTGTTCCGTTCATTATAAGAACTGGTATCTCCAGATTTTGAACAATATCAGTGGGATTGTACTTCATCCAGTTCATCATAAATGCTTGAATGTCACTGTTGAAAATTGAGGCTAGTGCCACAGGAAAATCTGTGGTTGTCTCTCCGTTTTTTAAACCTTCTACAATCCGTTTGGTGTCATCACTGAACATAGGTGCCGTCTTGGTGACTTGTTCTATCAATACGTCTCCTATATTCTGACCTGCACCTGCCAAAGATACAAAGCCATCGGCTTTGTCTTTCGCCGCTAACATGCCCACTAAACTACCTTGGCTATGACCAATAACAACGATTTTGCTGAAATCATAACCCGCTTTAAAATACGCTATAACATCTAATGCGTCTTTTATAAAATCATCAAACATTATATTATTATCAACATTACCCTGTCGAATTTGTTTTACAATTCGTTTGTCATACCTAAAGGTGGCGATACCTTCGCTACTGAGACCCTCGGCCAACTTTTTTAAGGAGTTGTTTTTCATGAAATTCTGATTTCCATCTCGATTGGTGGGGCCAGAACCTGCGATAATAATGGCCAAAGGTGGTTTTTCTATGTCTCTTGGTACTAATAAAGTGCCATCGATCCATGGGGATATTGATAGGTCTTGAACTTCAAACTTAGCCTCTTGAGAAAAGACAATAGTTGGTATACTTAGGGCTAGTAGAAAAATGAATCTGTACATGATGCTATTTTTATTATCATAAAATTAAATTTTCTCGGGGGGTTTTCTCTAATAATACCAAAAAATTATATTGGTTAATCATGCAAATATGAAACGTATTAATAGTTTTTCTTGCTGTATTTTATCGGTGAAATGCATAATTTCATCCTTAAATGTTAAAATAATATGTATTTCATCGATTAAAAGTGTTTTTAAGCGGTTAAATCCAAAGCCATTTCTATATTTGAGGTGTACTAAAATTTAGTTTTTAGTTCAATGGATTAATTAATTAATATTTGCATTATGTTGTGTTGACTTAGAGACCCTAAATCTACTTACATAATAAAAAGCAAATTAGAGAAACCGGGTTTGAGGGAACCCGGTTTTTTGATTTATTAATTTAACAAACGTCGGAATGTAAGATTTATTCTTGGATCTATTTTCTTTTTTGTCTTAGCAATCTGATGAAGCCAGTGATGTTGCATTTCTCCTTTCATAAGTAATAGGCTACCATGTTGTAGATTAATTTTGTAGCGCTCTTCCTTAAGTTTCCGGTGTTTGAAATGAAACGGGCGGACCTCACCTAAGCTCAATGAGGCAATTACAGGATTCATACCAAGTTCTTTCTCATTATCGCCATGCCAACCATTACTGTCATTTCCGTCCCTATATAAATTAATTAATACAGTATTGAATTTTTCATTACTGATAGCCTCAATGTCCCTTTTAATGGTCATAATCGTTTTTGTAAACGGTCTTGGATACATAATGATATTGGAATAGCTATATGGTTGGTTAGTTTCACCGTATAATCCTGTAAGCCTAGGTTGCTTATAGGTTTTTCCGAAAACCTTAATATTATCTTGTTGCCAGTTTGTCTCGTCTGAAATTATTTCAAAATATCTATTGGCTTTTACTTCAGAAAGAAAATTAGGATAATATTCTATTTCGGCATTTGGTAGTTTAAGATGTTGTTTGCCTTCCTTAAGCAGGTCCATAGCTATTTTTTGACTAAATTAGTGTATAGTTATGAAATACAAAAGACTCATCTATCTCGGTGTATCGGTAATACTGCTTATGGGCTTTGTGTCCAAAACGGAATTACCAAAAGGTTTTGTCTATGTAAAGACCGTCATTCCAGATATTGAAGTACAACTTCGGTATTATGGTACTGATAATTTTGTTGGAGATACCATTGAAGGTTATTATGCAAATAAATTAATACTCACTGAGCCTGCAGCAGCTAAGCTCAAATTGGTCCAAGAAGACCTTCAACGGCAAAATCTCTGCTTAAAGGTTTTTGATGGCTACAGGCCGCAGCGTGCCGTGAATCATTTTATGCGATGGGCGAGGAACTTGACAGATACTATCAATAAATCAATATTTTATCCAGAGGTTAAGAAAAGACGTCTTTTTAAGGAAGAGTATATTGCCACACGATCAGGACATAGCAGAGGCAGTACCATAGACCTTACAATTATAGATGGGGAAACGGGGGAGGAACTGGATATGGGAAGTCCCTATGATTTTTTCGGCATGGAATCTTGGGTGGATTATAAGGATATTACAGCTGTTCAAAAAGCTAACAGACAGTTACTGCAAAATGTCATGGCCAAGTATAACTTCAGGAATTATCCCAAAGAATGGTGGCACTTTACATTACGTGGAGAGCCGTTTCCAAAAACGTATTTTGACTTTCCAATTAAGTAAGGTAACAAGAGCTTTAGTCCTTATACGTTTTGTAGGTTAAACCAATACCGTAGTTATTTAGGTTTTTTTGGAGCAAACTAGATTTAAATCCATTGCCCATAACAAATTTAATCCAATTGTTTCCATTGATGAAAACTCGTTTTATATAGGTATTCTTGGTTGTAATTTCATCCGTAAAAGGCAGTAAGGGTCTGAAGTTGGTCGGTATTTTAACAACACCATTTTTAGATATAATCTCTTTGTATTTTTTGTTGGGTAATAATTTACCTGATTTGTCTGTGTAACCTAAGACTTGAAGTGATACAAAGAAACCGTTTTTTGGAATATATATGTTATAGTCTTCAACATCGAGATTAAAGGCATCACCATCTTTTTCTGTCATTCTAAAGACTATGGTTTCATAAGTCATGACTTTCCCAGGTAATCCGTTGTTGTTGCTGTAGAATTTTACCTTGAACAATGTTGAAAATGATTTTTTATCACTGTTTTTCCGATTGCGTTTTTCCCAATCCTTAGATTCTAGTGCAATAGGAAAAATAACTTCTGTTAGTTTTTGGTCAGTTCTTGACGTTTTTGGAAAGTAAACTGCAATTTCGGACTCAATTGTCGGTAGCCAACAATTGTAGTAGTCATCATCTAGGTAAGGTTTTAGAGTTTCCACCTTGAATTTACGCTCGTTTTTAATATTTAAGACAACCTCATCCAATTCATCTGCTTGAGGTTGCAAAACCAATGTTTCAGGCAGGTTTAGCGTTGAAATATCAAGGTTTTTAAACCCTAAAGCTGAAATAAATAGGCTATCAATATCTGGATATAGTTTTTTTGTAAAAATGAATTTTCCTTCATCATCCGCAAATAGTCCATTGCCATTGCCGAAGGAAATAGTGGCATAACTTACAGGATATTTGGTAATGCTATCTATTACGGTGACTTGAGAAAAAGAAAATTGCCCGAAAACTAAAAGAAAAAATAAAATCTTCTGCATTAAATAAAATTATATTGAAAGATACATTATTTAGGTTGGAATGGATTAGAAAATATAACTTAGAAAAATCAATAAAAATAAGTTTAAATTGAAACCTTTATAAGGTTCTGTGGTTTTTAACAATAGAGAAGTCTAACTGATTGTATGCTATGAGAGGAATTCTGTTAAATAAGACTTTGCAAAAAAGACCATCAAAAAGTACATAAGTTTTCGACGTGCTTTTTGTCTTTGATCTTGGCTTCATTAGCTATTGTTTAGTTTTAATACCAACGCTTCTTTTTCTTTTTTGAAGCTGTACTTTTTCTTCCCTTTTTATATTTACTACCTTTCTTTTTATGGATAATAGGTTTGGCCTTGGGGTCTAAGGGAAAAGGATGGTCCGTTTCTATTGGAATTTGAACGTTAATGTAGTTTTCAATAGTTTTCACATAGCTTTTTTCGTCAGCAGAACACATTGAATAAGCTTTGCCTAAATGACCTGCTCTGCCTGTTCTTCCAATTCTGTGGACATAAGTTTCAGCCACGTTGGGCATATCAAAATTAAAGACATTGTCTAGCTCATTTATGTCTATACCACGAGCAGCGACATCCGTAGCGATAAGGACATTTACATAACCATTTTTAAATTTATTTAGAGCGGTTTGTCGATCGCTTTGGCTTTTGTCACCATGTATGCTATCTACTTTAAAACCATTAGTTAATAAGGATTGCTCTAATTTATTTACACCAAATTTAGTCCGCCTAAAAATAAGCACATTGCCTTTTATAGTATTTCGCATAAGGTGTAAGCACAATTCAATTTTATTACGCTTAGGAACGTAATATAGGACTTGGTCTATGTCTTTTGCAATAGAGTGGGTGGGTGTCACATCTACACGCTCTGGATTTTTAAGTAGCGTTTTAGCCAGTTCCTCAATTTTGTATGGAATAGTGGCCGAGAATAATAAGGTTTGTTTGGATTCTGGACACAAACGCTCAATTTTTTTTACATCATCAATAAAACCTAAAGCAAGCATTAAATCAGCCTCATCCAAAACAAAAATTTCGATGTAATCCAAGTTAACATAATCTTGTTTGTGTAAATCCAGTAAGCGACCAGGTGTGGCCACTAAAATATCAATACCTTTTTTTAAGACATCTATTTGCGGCTCTATCGAAGTGCCTCCAAAAATCACTAGAGACCTTAAGTTGGTGAATTGTGCGTAGGTTTTAAAATTCTGTTGAATTTGAACGGCCAATTCTCGTGTTGGGCTCACAATCAACGCTCTAATTTTCTTGCCTTTTTTTGGAGCATTTTGTTTGTCAAAAAGTTGTTGTAAAATTGGTAAGGCGAAGGCGGCAGTTTTTCCGGTGCCAGTTTGTGCTGATACAATGACATCCTTTTGGTCTAATACTAAAGGAATGGTCCGTTGTTGAACCAAAGTAGGTTCCGTATAACCTGAAGCCGCTGTGGCTTTAATCAAAGGTTTTATAAGGTTTAAGTCTTTAAACGACATTTAATTGTATTTACGACAAAGGTAGTTTATTAGAATTACCAGCGCGATGCAACCCACTCCTTTTGTTCAAATTCGGATAAAAATGTCCATGCAATGAAACGACTCTTTTTTTGACCTTGACCCATTTCTATGGTTTTTACATCTACAGCCTTTACTTTTTGCAAAACCTTGTAGGTGGGTTTTAGGTTGATTTCCTTAGAGATTAAGCTTGAAAACCATAGGCACTGTTTACTAAAGTGCTTGCTCTCATAAATCATGTCTTTTACAAAACGTGCCTCACCGCCTTTTGTCCATAATTCACTTTGTTGCCCACCAAAATTTAGAAGGGCTTTGCTAGGTCGCTTACCTTTTAAATTTTTGAGTTTTCTCAAACTTGCTTTTTGAGCATCCTCTAGGGACGAATGAAAAGGAGGGTTACAGACGGTAAAATCAATTATTTCATCAGGTTTGAGAATACCTTTAAAAAAGCCGTTGATCTGCTTTTGATGTTTAATATCCACCATATTTCTTAATTGCGGATTTTGTTCTACAATAGTACGAGCAGAAGTAACGGCGGTTTTATCTGTATCACTAGCTACGAAGGACCAACCGTATTCATGATTTCCAATAATAGGATATATGCAATTGGCACCAACGCCTACATCTAATCCTTTGATATGGTTTCCAGTTGGGATTTTACCATAGTTTTCCTTTAAAAGGTCAGCCATATTATGAATGTAATCTGCACGACCAGGAATTGGAGGGCAAAGATAATGTTCGGGAATTTCCCAATATACAATACCATAATGGTGTTTTAATAAAGCCTTGTTTAAGGCCATTACGGCGTCTGGATTGAAAAAATCGATGGAGTTGTCGTCAAATTTATTTGGGGCTACAAATGCTTCTAATTCCGGATAACTTTTAATGAGCTCCTCAAAATTATAACGTTCTCTATGTTGACTTCTAGGATGAAGTTGTGATTTTATTTTGGGATGTTCCTTTTTGTGCTGCAATTATATTTGACTTTTAGTCTTTAAAGGTACTCTAAAAATTATCAAGCTTGGTGATAGTGCGATGAAAGTAATTAGTTCAAACACTTTTGATTAAAGATTTCTTTTAAGAAAACCTCAGGTTAATACATTGCTCTCTTGCTTTGATTTGAACGCTTCAATAGCTGTTATTCCAGAGTAATTACCAAATCATCTTGTTTAACCATTTGACCTTCACTTAAGGCAATCGATTTGATTTTTCCTTTTTTATGCGCGGTTACTGTAGTTTCCATTTTCATGGCCTCAATCACAAATAAGGGATCATTTTCCTTAATGCTATCGCCTTGCTTTACTAAAACTTTATAAAGTGAGCCTTGAAGTGGTGCACCAATTTGGTTTGTGTCTTCAGTGTCAATTTTAACATGTTCTTTTTTGGTGATATTCAGTGACTTGTCAAGAATTTCAACATATCTATTTTCACCATTAACCTTAAAGAAAACGATACGCTTGCCCTCGTCATTAGGAATACTCACGGAAAGCAATTTTACGATAATCGTTTTTCCCGGCTCTAGTTCAATTAAGGTCTCTTCGCGCAGTTTCATACCATAGAAGAAATTTTTAGTTGGTATAAGCGCTAGGTTACCGTAATTTTTATAATTCTCATGTGCGTCCTCAAAAACCTTCGGGTAAAGCGTGTACGATAAAAAATCCTCAATTTCTATGGCCCTTGTGAACCCTTTTTGAAATTTATTTTTAAATGCTGCGTACTCTTTTTTGAAATCAATTGGTTTTAAATGTGCATTGGGCCTATCTGTGTATGGCTTCTTATTTTTGAGAATTATTTTCTGAAGTTCTTTGGGAAAGCCACCTACGGGTTGCCCTAAATCTCCTTTAAAGAAATCAATTACAGATTCTGGGAATGAAATAGTCTCTCCTCGTGACATAACATCCTCTGGTGACAAATTGTTGGTGACCATAAAAATAGCCATATCACCTACCACCTTAGAGCTGGGGGTTACCTTAACTAAATTTCCAAATAGTTTATTGACTTCGGCATACATATGCTTCACATCATCAAAACGATCAGCAAGACCAAGTGCTGTAGCTTGTGGTCTCAGATTTGAATACTGACCGCCAGGAATTTCATGGTTAAAAACTTCGGCCGTACCTGCTTTTAGGCCAGATTCAAATGGATAGTACATTTCTCTGGTATCTTCCCAGAAGTTTGAAAACTGGTTCAATTTTTCCATGTTAAAGTCATGTGCACGTTCGTGATGGTTCATCATTTCTACAACAGCATTAAAATTGGGTTGTGAAGTAAGCCCGGACAATCCGCCCAAGGCCACATCTACAACATCAACATTGGCTTCAATAGCTTTAAGGTAGGTTGCAGTTTGTAAGGACGATGTGTCATGTGTGTGCAAGTGAATAGGTACTTTCACCGTATCTTTTAAGGCTGTGACCAATTCTGTAGCAGCATATGGTTTTAGGAGACCAGCCATATCTTTAATAGCAATGATATGCGCACCAGCATTCTCCAAATCTTTTGCAAGTTGTAGGTAATACTTGAGGTTGTATTTGGTCTGGGTGGTATCTAATATATCTCCGGTGTAACTCAATGCAGCCTCTGCGATGCCTCCTGTTTTTTGCCTTACGTAACCTATACTGGGTTCCATAGCCTTGACCCAGTTAAGTGAGTCAAATATTCTAAAGATATCCACTCCATTTTCCCAAGATTTTTCTACAAATTTTTCAATAAGATTATCAGGGTAGGCTTTATACCCCACACCATTGGAACCACGCAATAACATTTGAAATAGGATGTTGGGAATGGCTTTTCTGAGTTCTCTCAAACGCGTCCAGGGACTTTCGTGCAAAAAGCGCAGGCAAACATCGAAAGTTGCTCCGCCCCATACTTCCATACTAAAGGTATTTGGATGATTCTTAGCAAAACTCTCCGCTACTTTTAGCATGTCATAGGTGCGCATCCGGGTTGCCAATAAGGACTGATGTGCATCGCGCATTGTGGTATCTGTGTAGTGTATTTTTTTCTCGGCTTTTAGCCATGCACAAAATTTCTCAGGTCCTAGTTCGGTAAGCAAATCTTTAGTGCCCTTTGGATAAGATTCCTTGGCATTAAATTTTGGTACTTTTGGATTTCTAAAGATTTTATTTTGGTCTATAAATTTTACATCCGAATTTCCGTTTACAATAACTTCTGCCAAAAACTTTACCGCTTTTGATGTTCTGTCTTGTGGGAGTTTGATTTCAAATAATGATGGCGTATTTTGAATAAAATTGACGTTGACCAATCCAGCCTTAAACATATCGTGTTGAATGACATTCTGTAAAAAATGAATATTGGTTTTAACTCCTCTTATTCTAAATTCCTTAAGGGCTCTCACCATTTTTCTTATAGCACCGTCTAAGGTTCGTCCTTGGGCAGACACTTTAACCAACATAGAATCAAAAAACGGGCTCACATTATAACTTTGGTAGATACTACCTGCATCTAACCGTATTCCCATTCCAGAAGCACTGCGATAGGTAGTAATATTGCCGTAGTCTGGTGTAAAATTATTTTCCGGATCCTCTGTAGTAATTCTACATTGTAAAGCAAAGCCATAGGTTGCAATACTTTCCTGAGCATAGATTTTTATTTGCTTGTCAGACAATTTATACCCTCCGGCAATAAAAATCTGTGTTTTTACCAAATCGATACCAGTCACCATCTCTGTTACCGTATGTTCTACTTGAATCCTAGGATTTACTTCAATAAAAAAAATGTTGTTATTAGGGTCAACTAGAAACTCAACCGTCCCAATGTTGTTGTAATTTACCTCTGATGCTATGGCTAAGGCATATTTATAAAGATTTGCTTTAACATGTTCTGGGACATTGTAGGATGGTGCCACTTCTACCACTTTTTGATGGCGACGCTGAACAGAACAGTCACGTTCGTATAAATGCCGAATATTACCATGCCTATCCGCTACGATTTGAACTTCAATATGTTTTGGATTCTCGACATACTTTTCTAAAAACATAGTATCATCGCCAAAAGCGTTTAGGGCCTCGTTCTTCGCGGAATTAAAGTTAGATTCCAAGTCCTCATCATTTCTTATAACACGCATACCACGACCCCCGCCACCTGAGGCTGCTTTTAACATTACAGGGTAACCAATTCTTTGAGCTTCGTGAATCGCAACGTCTAATGAAACAAGATCATTTTTACTACTTTCAATAATGGGAACCTTACATTTTTCGGCAATTTTTTTTGCTGTAATTTTATCGCCGAGTGCATCCATAATATCAGGGTCAGGACCAATAAAAACAATATCATTTTCAGCACATTTTCTAGCAAAATCTGAGTTTTCGCTTAAAAATCCATAACCAGGATGGATAGCATCTACATTTTTAGCCTTAGCGAGTTCGACAATTTCATCGCTATCCAAATAAGGTTTTAGTGGGTCGTCATCCTCGCCAATTTGATAAGATTCATCGGCTTTATAACGATGCTGTGAGTAACGGTCTTCGTAGGTGTAAATCGCAACAGTAGCGACATTTATTTCAGAGCAAGCCCTTAAAACTCGAATTGCTATTTCACTTCTGTTGGCTACTAGGATTTTTTTGATTTTCATGATTTGGATTGATTTAGTTCTGGCTTCTACTTAATTATGTAAGGGTTTTCATTGACATAATTTCTCTTTATAAAATCTAAAGCATTGCTTAAGAGTTCACCCATGTTTTTCGATTTTTTGAAGTTCACATCCTTGGTCATTTCATATAAGCCTATTTTGAGCTGTTTAATTTTACTTGGCTGAGATAGGGTGTCATTTCTCATACAGTTTAAAAGGTCTTCTAGGCGCTCTTGCTCGCTATTGGCTCTTTTTGCCAATAAAGAACGCTCTTCTTTTTTGTATTGTTCAATGGATTCATCTGTCAAAACACTCAATGTCATGTTTACAAGGGCATTATTTTCTTTTAGGAATTGAGGCAGGTAGACTTTAGGATTGCCTTCATAGCTTTGTTGGTCAAAATCTACAGCTCTTATTCTGTACTGGACTCTGTCAAAATCTTGGGTTATGACAATGACATAGTTGTAAGACCTCATATCCGCTAGTAGTCTTACAAAACAACGCTCGTTAAATTTTACAAATTCCTTAGCTAAGGCTTTTTTATCCTGTTCTGACAGATACTCGAGCCTTTGGCTGATAAAGGTATCCCCTGGAATCCCTAAAATATGATCTTCAATAAGTGTGTCTTTATGAACCAAAAAATTAATATGATTAGGTGAAAGTAAGTCTTCAAGCTCTAATCCATAAATACGAGAAGCATCTGCCTTTTTAATATATAAAAAGATGTAGTTGTCATTAATGATATTGCGGACCTTTACGCGAAACGGTTTCGTATTTCCAAAAGTGCAAAAATCAATGCTGTCAATTGATAAATAGGGGAGGATATCGTCACGGCCATCGGAATGTAAAATAGAATACATTTGCTTTAAGCTGTACTCAATTTCATCGCGTTCGTGTTCAGCGTAATATGTCTTTATCCATAAGGTGTCATTTTCGTTTTCATCTAGAATTTCTATCGCTCCTTGAAACCGGAGTAAATCGTCATAATAAATGGGTATCTTTATATTTCTACCGTGTTCTGATAGATAATCCGAAAGTGCTGCACTTATAGGATAGGCAGGTTTTTTTTTGGAAATAAGTTTTTCTTCCATTTTTTTAGTGTATTGTTGAAGCAGGATGCTCCTGTAAATCGTTTATATGACCACAATTGACCATAAATACGATTTGCCATAATTAATTAGTTGCTGTAACCTCTGTTATAAAAATTCCACCTATCAATATATTTAAAACATTTATAATTTTATGGTTTGTCTCGATGTATTCTTATTTATTGACCACCAACTGCTATAATGTCCTATCTAGGACCTAAGAATAAGGTCATGAATGTGTAAAAAAGGATATTTAAATTATTAGAACCCTGAAGGGGCATATTGTTATTATAGGACATTAAGTCCCCCGGCCTTTTAAGGTAAATAGATATCATTAAACAAAAAAACCACCTTGCAGTACAAGATGGTTTGATTTATATAGGATGCTGAGCCGACTCAGCGCGTCAACTACTTAATCATGTCATAACTACGTTTAATGAAGTTTGTGAGTTCTTCTCCCTTCAGTAAACCTTGTGATAAGCGTGCTAAGTCTAAACTTTGATTAATAAGTCGCTCTTGCTTCTTTTTGGTTTTAGTATTTAAAATCTCACTAACTAAATTAGAATTAGTGTTGACGACGAGATTATACATTTCTGGCATATTGCCCATACCAAACATGCCACCACCAGTTTGTTGCATCTCTTTCATTCGACGCATAAATTCTGGTTGTGTTATCAGAAACGGTGCGGCATCGCTGTCCATAGCCTCTAATTGTACTGTGAATTTTTCAGTGGGTACAATGTCTTTCAGCAATTCATCTAATTTGGTTTTCTCATCTTCCGACAATTTGGAAATGCTAGTGTCTTCTTTTTTGATGAGGTTGTCAATATGGTCGGCATCTACTCGTGCAAAGGATATATTCTCTTTAGAGCTTTCAAGCTTTTGCATTAAATGGCTCACTATTGGTGAGTCTAGCAATAAGACTTCATAACCTTTGGCCTTAGCTGCTTCAATATAACTATGTTGCTCATCTTTATTGGACGCATAAAGAATTACAAGTTTATCGTCCTTATCCGTTTGATTCGCTTTTATCTTGTTATAAAGCTCGTCGTAGGTATAGTATTTACCATCAACACTTGGATATAGTGCAAATGCGTCAGCCTTTTCAAAGAATTTTTCTTCAGACAGCATACCGTATTCAATAACGATTTTTATGTCATTCCATTTCTTTTCAAAATCCTCACGATTGTTATTGAACAATGATTTTAATTTGTCAGCTACCTTTCTTGTGATATAAGAAGATATCTTCTTAACGTTGCCATCTGCTTGAAGATAACTACGGGATACGTTCAGTGGGATGTCTGGCGAATCGATAACACCACGAAGCATGGTTAAGAACTCTGGAACAATCCCTTCTACATTGTCTGTTACGAACACCTGATTTTGGTATAGTTGAATTTTATCTTTTTGCAGATTTAAGTCATTGGTCATCTTGGGGAAATATAGAATTCCCGTGAGGTTAAAGGGGTAATCTACGTTGAGGTGAATATGAAATAACGGTTCCTCAAACTGCATAGGATAAAGTTCTCTATAAAAGCTCTTATAATCCTCGTCTGTTAAGTCTGCAGGTTGTTTGGTCCAAGCAGGATTGGGGTTGTTTATGATGTTATCAACGGTTATCTTCTTGTGAGGCTCCGTTGTTTCTTTGCCGTCCTTGTCCTTTGTGGTTTTAGGAGTGAAGTCAGGGTCATTTATTTCCTTGGTTCCAAATTTAATAGGAATAGGCATAAACTTATTGTACTTCATTAAAAGTTCGCGAATTCGGCCTTCTTCCAAAAATTCGGTGGAATCCTCTGCGATATGAAGGATAATTTCAGTACCTCTATCCGTTTTGTCCGATTCTTCTAAAGAAAATTCAGGTGAACCGTCACATGTCCAGTGTGCTGCTGGTTCTTCTTTATAGGATTTAGTGATGATTTCAACCTTTTCCGCCACCATAAACGCGGAATAAAAACCTAAACCAAAATGGCCAATAATTCCGGTATCTTTTCCGGCTTCTTTATACTTGTCTAAAAATTCTTCAGCACCAGAAAACGCTACCTCATTAATGTATTTTTCCACCTCTTCGGCCGTCATACCGATACCTTGATCTATAATATGAAGCTTTTTACCGTCTTTGTCAATTTTTACCTCAATTTTAGGATTCCCATAATCAACTTTAGCTTCACCGATGCTGGTGATATGTTTTAATTTTAAAGTGGCGTCTGTAGCATTACTAATTAACTCACGTAAAAAGATTTCGTGGTCACTGTACAAAAACTTTTTAATTAAGGGAAAAATGTTTTCTACCGATACATTGATATTTCCTTTTGTCATGATATTTTCGTTTTGTTAATCCTGAAATGGCAGGATGTCCATTAAATTATTTTTTCTCACAAAGTCTAATTCAAATAAAATACCAAGTTCTTCAGAGTGACAAGATGACATAAAAAAAGCCATCACATGGGATGGCTTTTCTCCTCAAGCTTATAATTTAATCTTTTATGGTTTCTGTGGTTTCTATTTTCTCCTCCTTTTTCGCCTTGTTTTTCACGTGTTTTTCTAGCCATTGGTCCTGTTCCCAAAGCATATGCATAATAGATTCTTTTGCTCTGTAACCATGACTTTCTTTAGGAAGCATTACCAAACGCACTGGAGCGCCTAAACCTTTTAATGCATTAAAATAACGCTCAGACTGTAACGGGTATGTTCCGGAATTGTTATCGGCTACGCCATGGATCAAGAGAAGAGGTGTTTTCATCTTGTCGGCATGCATAAAAGGTGACATATTATAGTACACTTCGGGAGCTTCCCAATAGCTGCGTTCTTCACTTTGAAAGCCAAATGGCGTCAGCGTTCTGTTGTAAGCTCCACTTCTGGCAATGCCCGCCGCGAATAAGTCTGAATGCGATAATAAATTGGCAGTCATAAAAGCACCATAACTATGTCCGCCAACCGCTACCTTATCTCTGTCAATGTAGCCAAGATTATCTACGGCATCTATAGCGGCTTTACCATTTGCAACCAATTGTGTTCTAAAGGAGTCATTGGGCTCTTCACTTCCCTCGCCCACAATGGGGAAAGCGGCATCATCTAAAACAACATAACCTTTTGTTACCCAATAAATAGGCGAACCCCAATATGGATATACAAATTCATTAGGGTTAGTGGTACTTTGCGATGCGCTTGATTTATCTTTGTATTCCCTAGGATAGGCCCAAAGTATCATGGGGTATTTTTTGCCATTTTCATAATTTAAGGGTAAATACAAGGTGCCTTCCAAATCCAGTCCGTCATCACGCTTGTAGCTAATAACTCTTTTTTCTACGTTTTCAAGGCTTTTAAACGGATTGTCAAATGCTGTTATAGCTGTGAGGTCATTTTTCTTTTTAATATTTCTAATGTAATAATTTGGGTATTCTGTAGGTGATTCAATTCTCACAAGAATTTCACCTTTTTTCATATCAATAGCTGAACTTAAATTTTCAAGCTTATTAGTATATGGTGATTGGTATAGGCGATTCGTTTTGTTGGTTTTAATGTTGTATTCATCGACAAATGGAAATTGTCCGTTTTCGGAATAGCCATCTCCCATCAAATACAGTTTATCTCCATCCATGTCTAGCGTGTAGCGGCCATATTTGTTTTTAGAACTCACAAAATTACCCGGGTCGCTATACACATCTTGATAGCTTCTGTCATAAATAACCTTAGGTGTCTGCTTTGGATTCGATGGGTTGAAGGTATATGTTTTTGTATTTCTAGTATTCCACCAATAATCATAGGCTATTGCGAATTCCTCATTTCCCCAGTCGATGCCTGAAAAGCGCTGTTTGGTTTTAAGAATTAATTCAGGTGTTCCATTAAAAGGTGCAGTAAGTTGATAGACTGCATCTCTAAACTCAGCATCAACCGCTGGGTCACCATTATCTAAAGCTTCAGTCCACACCAAGGTTGCTGGATGGTCAGCTCTCCAGTTCATGTTGCGTTTTCCTAAGCGTGTTGCCATAAATCCTTGAGGTCTTACCTCATCTAATGGTACCTCATTAACCATTTCTATCATATTGCCACTAGTGTCATAAACGATGCTTTCATAAGGAAAACGAGAATATGTGACTAAATATGAAAAAGGGCGCTTGGTTTTTGTGACCATGACATAATTGCCATCTGGCGAAAAACTAATACCACGATACATGGCAGAGTCTAAAAACGGTTTTACATCGCCTTCAGTGGAAACCTTTACAATTTCTGAATGAGCTAATTGTTCAAAATTGAATTCATCGTTGGGTGTTTTTAGTAAGTCTTGATAGGTTCTGTTTTGTGCCTTTTCCCCATCACTGACCGATATAGTCGGACCCGTAGGTACAGCTTCAGATGCATTTATTAAGGGTTTTCTATCCTTTGGCAGCATTTTTACCAATAGATGCTCATTATCCTTAAACCAATTAATAGTACTTCCCATATTGGCATTTACCGTGGCGTCCGTTAATTTTTTTACGCTGCCTTGTTCAATGTCTAAGACCCATACCTCAACGCCCGTTGATGTGGTGTTTAAGCATGCAATCATAGATTCATCAGGAGACCAGCTAAAACCTGAAAGCCTTGGGTTTTCTGGTAATCCTTTAACTTGTTTAGCGGTTTTGTCCGTTGTTTTTTTAACCTTTAGGTTAGTGATATAATTGGTACGACTACCAATATTTGTAACCGGGTTAATACGCAAACCGGCCAATCGTAATTCTGTTTCTGATAGTTCAGCTATGGATTTATATTGGTCTCTGTAAAGAAGCACCATGTTTTTCCCCTTACTATCTATTTGCACACCTGGGGCCAATTCCACATCGGCAAGTTCAAGTATTTCGTCAGAGGGTTTTTGGTAAGAAAGACTTTGTTGGGCATAGCTCTGCATTAGGAAGAGACAGAGTAAGAAATTTAGTATACGTTTCATAATGTGCTTTTGATTAATTATAGCTCTGAATATAATTAAAATTGAAATTGAAAAATGTTTTAGTGATGTTAAATTTATGGTGACTGTGCAGATAGTCCTGTTTATTATGCGCGCATAACGAATGAAATTTTGTGTACGCCTAAATGGGTTAAATTTGTAAGTCTAAAAATTATTTTTACATATGTATAATTCAAAAATAATAGGTCTAGGGAAATATGTTCCAGAAAATGTGGTTACCAATGATGATTTAAAGGAGTGGATGGAAACCTCTGATGAATGGATTCAAGAGCGAACAGGTATTAAGGAACGACGGTGGATAGATCCAAAAACAAGTGACGATACAACCTCTATAATGGGAGCCAAGGCTGCTAAAATTGCCATTGAGCGAGCGGGTTTAACCAAGGATGATATTGATTTTATAGTTTTCGCCACCTTAAGTCCGGATATGTACTTTCCGGGAGGTGGTGTAAAAGTCCAAGAATTGTTAGAAATGGACACCATTGGTGCTTTGGATGTTAGGAACCAATGTTCTGGCTTTATTTATGGGTTGTCCGTAGCCGATCAGTTTATAAAAACGGGAATGTATAAGAATGTCCTAGTGATTGGAAGCGAAAATCATTCCGGTGGACTGGAACGGTCAACGAGAGGAAGAAATGTGACCGTGATTTTTGGTGACGGGGCTGGTGCCGTAGTTTTAAGTAGGGAAGAAGATAATACAAAAGGAATTTTATCAACCCATCTGCACTCTGAGGGAAAATATGCAAAGGAATTGGCTTTAGAAGGGCCAAGTACTGGGCGTTGGGTAGATGCTATTATGGAAGAAAACGACCCGGATGACGTATCTTATTACCCTTACATGAATGGTCAATTTGTTTTTAAGCATGCCGTTGTCCGTTTTAGTGAGGCCATTATGGAAGGTTTAAAGGCCAATAATCTTAGTAAAGAAGCTATTGATATGCTTATTCCACATCAAGCCAATCTAAGAATTTCGCAGTTTATACAAAAGAAGTTTGACTTGAGTGATGATCAAGTATACAACAATATTATGAGATACGGTAATACAACGGCCGCATCCATTCCCATTGCCTTAACTGAGGCTTGGGAAGATGGAAAAATAGAAGAGGGGGATATTGTGGTTTTGGCAGCTTTTGGTAGTGGCTTTACTTGGGGAAGTGCCATCATTAAATGGTAACTTATTTTCTGAATAAACCGTTGTCTTACCAAATTGGTCATTTAATCGTTCTCGGCCAATGTCGTTTGAAATAATTCTAAAAAAAGCCCAGATTTTGAATCTGGGCTTTTTCAGCTATTAACCAACTTTAACTAACACTTAATTATAAAAATTAATCTTATAATTACGACTACTTAAAACTTATCTTAATACTGAAGACGTTTATTTCTTTATTTTATTTCAAACTTTAACATTATTTGATAAACTTTAACAAAAAACCCGGAATTTTTAGCTCCGGGCTCTCTTCACTAATAGTTTTACATTAACACTAACCATCAACTGTTTATGCAACTATTAATTAGTCTTAATTGCTTTAAAGACATTGAAATATTAGAATTGTTACAGTTTATTACATAATTCCACTATTGGATTTTGTGTCCTTATCTCTTTGCTTGCGTGATTTTGCTTTGTATTTCCCGCCTCCAAAACGATAAGATAAGCCGGCAAAAATGGTATTAAATTCCGGGAACCAATTTAATTCTTGCCGAAACGGCCGTTCACTTGTTGTGTTTTGCTCCTGTGTGTCAAAAACATTATTAAAAGTCAGGCTAAATGTAGCCCTATTTTCTTCAAGAAAGTTGTAACGAAGTCCGAGATTAACAAAATAGAGCGGTTCTACCTCAAAGTTCAATCCGGTTTGTTTTCCACGATAGAGCGCAAAGGCAGAAAATGCTAGTTTTTCGCTCACTTCAAAATTATTGAAAAACCTAAAATTGTAAATCAAGTTGTTAATTTCAACATTGTTTAATTCAATGTCGTCCTCGGTCGGATTAGGTATAGTGGGATCCAAGGACTCCGCAAAACCACGCTGCCTGCGACCATATAAGTCAAAACTTGTATTAAAGCTCCACCATTTTGTTGGTTTATAGCTTCCAGAGAGTTCAAAGCCATAAGCAGAGGTATTATCAAAGTTGTCTATAAGTAAAATAACACGGCCTGAGCCAAGATTGGAGCGATCAACAAAAACACCTTGATTGATTTCATCTTCAATTAGACGGTAAAAAACACCAGCGGTAATACTCCCTTTTTCTAGATTTCTTGTATAATTGACTTCTAAGGAATTGGTGAATTGTGGCTCTAATTCGGGATTGCCAAACTTTGAAAGTAAGGGCGTATTAAATTCAGGTATAGGGTTAACTTGTCCAACACCAGGCCTGTCCACACGTCTACTAAAACTAAATTGATATGAATTTTTTTCAGAAGCCTCATGAGTTATAAAAATTGATGGATAAATTTGGGTATAGTCATTTTCAAAAGGAAAATCAGAAGCGGTGTTGGTCGTTAGGTCGGTATCTATGGCCAAAGCATCAACATTTACGGTCTCCGCTCTAAACCCTATTTGATAGGACCATTTTTCCAGCTTTTTGCTATAATTCACATAAGCGGAATAAATATTACGTTCGTATTTAAAATTAGTTGATGTTGGAATATAATTTCCCGTTAGATTTTGAATACGCCCATCTGAAACATAATCAATGGCATTATCAAAAAAACGTCCTTGTAACCCTAATTCTAATTTAGAGGTCTCAGATAAGGGATTCACATAATCTAAATTAATTTCGGTTCGGTTTCTGTCTATTTCAGTAAACTCCTCGAAATCTGGTCTACTACCTGTCCCACTAAAATTATTGTCTGTAAAAATAGAGTTATCAAAAATATTATGATCAATCTCCAGTTCTATATTTTGGCCATTATCATCTAAGTCTATGCTGTAGTTAATATTATATTGTTGACTTTCATTTTCATTGGTATTATCTATAACCTGTAACTGTTGGTCTATTGAATTTCCAAAAATGAGTTCCGTTTGACCTAAAGCACCACCATTAAAGATATTTTGATTTGTAAACACGGATAGGGTATGTGTTTCGTTTATATAGTAGTCTACACCTATTTTAAATAAATGTGAATTACGGTCATCTGTGATGTCGATTAATTGTGTTAAATCAGAATCGATCTGATATAAGACTCCTGAATTTATGTTTTCTGAAATGTTGTTACCATAACTCCCAAAGAAATTAAGCTTGCCATTTCTGTAATTTAAATCAATGGCACTATTAAATTTTGGTGCCAATTCATAACCGAGACCAAAATTGAGATTTCCATTAAAACCAATATTCACATTCTTATGAAGTATTATATTTACAATACCGCTCATGCCATCAGGATTGTACTTGGCGGATGGATTGGTAATCAGTTCAATCTGTTTAATTGATGAAGATGGAATTTGCCTAAGTAACTGCGCGGTAGGGATATTGGATAGTTTCCCGTCAATCATAACCTGTACATTTTGATTTCCCCTTAGCGCTAAATCTCCGGTTTGCTGGTCAATATTTACTGAAGGGATATTGTTCATGATGTCTGAAGCTGTAGGACCGGCAGTGGTTAAATCTTTGCCCACATTGATTACCTTCCTATCTATTTTCTGTTGTATTGTAGATGTTTCGGCTACAATGGTAACTTCATCTAAGCTTTCTATATCCTCCTCAAGGTATACGTCGCCCAGATCGAGATTGTACTTGCCAGGCCCAATGGTTTCTTCTTTGAAAAAAGTTTTATAGCCAATAAAGGTTATTTCGATTTTTATGCGACCTTCTGGAATTTTGGTGATGTTAAAAAATCCATTACTATCTGTAATACCACCAGTCAAGATTTTATTATCAGTGTCTTTTATAATTATATTGACATATGGTATAGGTTCGTTGAGCGCTTTGTCAAAAACACGTCCAGAAATGGAACCATTTTTTATGTCAGTATTGGAATTAGGTTGGGAAATTACAATGGCTGATGAGACCATAAAGAGTATAATGAAAATACACCTCATGTGATTTATATTGATTGATGAAATGATTATATTATAAAGACGACTATATTTATACTCTGTTACTTTTATTTATTTACTTAACATTTTTTTAACATATGAATAAAACAACTCTCGTCCTAGGGGCTTCACTGAAACCCAATCGTTATTCTAACATGGCTATTAAGAGGTTACGAGAACATAATAATGAGGTTAAGGCATTTGGACTTAAGGGTGGAAAAGTTCTTGATGTAAACATTGATACAGAATTATTGAACTATGAGCATATTGATACGATAACGTTATACCTTAATCCAAAACATCAGAAGGCTTATTATGATTACATTGTTAAATTAAAACCCAAGCGCGTTATTTTCAATCCAGGAACGGAAAACCCTGAATTTTACGATATACTAGATAAAAATGGTATTGATTATGAAGTTGCCTGTACCTTGGTATTGTTAGGTACTAATCAGTATTAACACTCTTTTTTCGAATTAGTAAAAGTCCGAAAAACATAAGCAAGCCATTGATAATTAATATTTCAAAGCCTATTTTATAGCCATTAAATAATTCTTCGGAATACAGATTTAGGCCATAAGAGATTAGAGGTGCTACAATCGCAATTAACCATACAAACCTGTCCTTTATTTGGTTGGTGGTAAATAACCCAAATGCAAATAAGCCTAATAATGGGCCGTAGGTGTAGCCAGCAGCCTTAAACAATTCCCATATAACGGAGACATCTTTGAAGATAAGATCAAATAGTAAAATAATGAGAATCAGCACAATACTAAAAGTTAAGTGCGTTCGCTTTCTAAGACGTTTTCGCACGTTTTCCGATTTTTTTTCAATTTCAATGATGTCAATGCAAAATGACGTTGTTAATGAAGTTAATGCCGAATCTGCACTTGAATAAGCTGCTGCAATCAAGCCTAATAAGAAAAATGCCGATGTTACTATCCCAATTTCCGGTAACATCGCAATGGTCGGGAATAAATCATCTTTAGTTGCTAAGATACCGTTTTGCTGCGCATACTGAGTTAGCATTAAACCAAGAATTAAAAAAAGTATATTCACAAAAACTAAGACCACGCTAAATGAAATCATATTTTTTTGAGCGTCTTTTAAATTGCGACAAGTAAGGTTTTTTTGCATCATATCTTGATCTAAACCTGTCATGGTAATCGTTATAAAGATGCCGGAAAGAAAACTTTTCCAGAAGTATTGTGGGTTATTGCTGTCCTCAAAGAAAAACACTTTTCCTAATGTACTTGATTTTGCATTGTCAACAATGGCCGAGACACTATTTAAATCTAATTCTGATGCCAAAAAAACAATTGTAACTACAACAGATACTAGCATAAACAGGGTCTGCAATGTGTCTGTGAAAATAATAGTTTTTATACCACCTCTAAAGGTGTATAGCCAAATCAGAACTATGGTTAAAACAACGGTAATGGCAAAAGGGACATTAAGCGAATCGAAAACCAAAAGTTGAAGTACCTTGGCCACTAAAAATAGTCTAAATGAGGCACCTACGGTTCTGGATATCAAAAAAGCTATAGAGCCAGTTTTATAACTAATTCTGCCAAAACGATCTTCCAAATAGGAATAAATAGAGGTTAGGTTTAAGCGATAATACAATGGTAATAGAACATAGGCAATTATGAGGTACCCAAAGAAATAACCAAACACAACTTGTAAATATCCGAATTGGTTGGTTTCTACGGCTCCTGGCACTGAAATAAATGTTACACCGGATAACGACGCGCCAATCATTCCGAAGGCAACTAGATACCAAGGTGCTGACTTATTTGCTTTAAAAAATGCTGCATTAGAATCTTCCTTCCCCGTAAAATAAGAAATGATTATCAGTAGAGCGAAGTA
Organism: Winogradskyella aurantia; assembly: GCF_002266855.1. GTDB lineage: Bacteria > Bacteroidota > Bacteroidia > Flavobacteriales > Flavobacteriaceae > Winogradskyella > Winogradskyella aurantia. Next base: position 34,095 of record NZ_NGJN01000006.1, read on the forward strand.
GGCCGCAATGAGAAATAAAATGGATGTCGGAGACATAGGGTTATGGGTATATTTTAGCGAAAAATAGTATTTTTGAAGACAATGCTCCAAACAAAATTATAAATATGAAACGAATAATTTCAATAATTACCATATGTGTCTCTTTCACATTTATAAATAGTCAAGAGTATATGCAGCTCATCACCGAAGGTAATCACACGGTTGAGAATATAAAACAATCTGCTGAGCGTTATTTTGACAATGTTGGAAGAGGACGCGGAACGGGCTATAAGTCTTTTAGGCGGTGGCTGTATTTTGCAGAGCGTAGTATGGACGAAACCGGAAAATTGAAATCGCCACAATTTTATTATAATGAACTTGAGAGGTACAATACTGAAATCAATAATGAAGGCCAAGCTGCCAGAACAGTAGTTGGTGCCTGGGAAGATATGGGGCCTACTTATTGGAATGCGACCTCTGGTTATAACCCGGGAGTTGGCCGTATTACATCTATTGCCGTAGAAGAAGGAAATTTAAATCATATTATAGCAGGCAGCGAGACTGGCGGTGTTTGGAAAAGTTTAGACGGTGGAGGGACCTGGACTGCGTTAACCGATAACCTGTCAAATATGGATGTTTACGCTTTAGCTATAGACCCGTTGAACAATTCCACGTATTACTGGGGCTCTAGAGGAGGTTCAATATTTAGGTCTATAGACGCTGGTGCCACTTGGGGCCTGATTGGAAACTTGCCTAACGGTTTTGTCAATAAAATCTTAATTGACCCAACCGATACATCTAAAATGTATGCTAGTGCCCAAGGTGGTGGATTATTTAAGTCTTTTGATGGTGGACTTAACTGGACCTCAATTTCACAAAGTGCAACAACAGGTTACGATTTTGAATTTAAGCCAGGCGATCCAAGTGTGGTATACGCCTCTGGAAATAATTTCTTTAAGTCCACAGATGGAGGCGTAACATTTACGTCAACTAATGAAATCGCGTCATGGGAACAAGATTTTGTCACAGGTAATTTGGCCTGGGTTATAGAAAATTCGAATCAGAACAACTCTGTATTTCCAAGAACAGGTAACGGAATGGCGTTTCTCTATGTGGGTAATTTTTCCTCTCCCACAACTCGGTTGATTTCACCTTCAATAAATTTAAACGGAGCGATAAATCCACAATTAAAATTTTCATTTACTCAGGTAGAATGGGCCAACGACCAAGATGAACTTAAAGTCTTATACCGGGAGTCTTCTAACAGTAGCTGGATAGAATTAGCTCATTTTGTAAATGAGGTAACAGCATGGTCTGACATAACTCTTAATCTGCCTAACCCAACAGGTGATTATTATATTGCATTTGAAGGTACGGCAAATTATGGTAGGGGTATAACGCTTGATGATGTCTCGGTAGAAACAAATAATCTGGGAGGCGTTGTATTTTCTGAAGGATTTGAGGGGGCGACTAATGAGTTTACCACAGGGGTAAAAATGATGGCTGTTTCACCAGATGACCCCGCCGTTCTTTATATTCTAGAAGCCGACGGGAATCTCTTCGGAGGTTTCTACAGGTCCAATGACGAAGGCGAGACATTTACAAAACTTGACCATAGTGGCAAGAATTATTTTGGATATGATACCTTTGGTTTTGACAATTTAGGACAAGCGCCCCGGGACATGGATATTGTAGTTAATCCAGAGAATATCAATGATGTACACATTGCAGGAATCAATTCATGGCGATCAACCGACGGCGGTAACACCTTTGATATCACCTCACAGTGGGTACCCATTGAGGCAGCGAGTTTGGGTATTGGTTATTGTCACGCAGATATTGATATTATGCTCTTTGCACAGGAAGGGAGTCCTTCTAATTTAAATACTAAGTTATTCTTGGGAACAGACGGTGGCATATTTAGAGCTGAAGACCCAACATTCGTGTCCTCCGACTACTACACAGATATAACAACAGGAATGGGTATAAGGCAATTTTACAAAATTGGTATAAGCCAAACCGACCCGGTGATTGTTACCGGCGGTTCGCAAGATAATGGTTCTTCCGTACTTGGGTCAGATGGAAACTGGACTGACTGGTGGGGTGCTGACGGTATGGAGGGTTTTGTGGATAAAAACAACTCACAAATTTTATATGGAACATCCCAGTTCGGGTCGTTTGTAAAAACCTTCGACCAAGGTTTAAATATTTTTGGCGTCACACAACCTGATGGCAAAGGCGGAACACCACAATGGAACTGGGTTGTGCCTTTTGAACAAGACCCTTCTGCCCAAAATACCATTTATTGTGCATTTGATGAGGTTTATACATCAAGTAACGGCGGAAATTCATGGAGTTCTATTTCCCAAAATTTTGGTGCCAATATTGATCACTTTAAGGTAGCACCTTCAGACAATACCACAAAATATTTGGCAATAAATGGTGCATTTTACTACAGTCTTAATGACAGTGCCGTATGGGTGCCATCTACATTGAATCTCAATGGTGGAAGAATCAATGAAATTGCTATTCACCCTACAGACCCGTCTAAGGTAGCTATAGCAACAACCAATAGTCAAAAAGTCTTTGTCAGCACAGATAATGGCATTACTTGGACACCTATTGGTTGGGATTTACCAAATTTTGTAGCCCAAGCTTTGGTATGGCAGAATAATGCTAATGATGGGCTATATGTAGGAATGAATTATGGTGTTTTTTATACTGACAATACTTTGGGGAATACTTGGGTTCCATTTAATAACGGTTTGCCCAACGTTAGAATTAATGAACTGGAAATCAATACCACAGACAATAAAATATATGCAGCTACTTACGGCCGTGGTTTATGGCGGTCTGACTTATACAATGAAGCACTTTCCATAAGTGAAACTGAACCAGACGATTTTAATATTTATCCAAATCCTGCGGATATCGAAGTTAATCTTGAATGGAACAAGGCAGAATATGTCAGCATTAGAATTTACAACACCACAGGAAAACTAGTGTATTACCAAAAACAGTTAGATCTTGCCTCTGGTCATAAAATCGACGTCTCATCACTTGAAACTGGAGTGTATTTTGTGAAGCTTAATGCACATAGTGGTCAAGTGGTCAAAAAGCTGATTATCAATAAGTAATTATATGATTCAAAGCTTCATGTGAAATCATTTTCGGTTTGGGTTTTAGTATTAAAAAATCAGTACCTTCGCACCTATGGAATTTTCTTCAAAATTACTGGAAAATGCGGTAAACGAAATGTCCCAATTGCCGGGTATTGGTAAGCGTACAGCCCTCCGATTAGTGCTCCATTTATTGCGGCAGCCAGAGCATCAAACATTCCAATTGTCTGAAGCACTCTCTAAGGTAAGGGCTGAGATTAATTTTTGCGAATCCTGTCATAGTATTAGTGACAAAGCCTTATGTGAGATTTGTGAGAATCCCTTGCGAAATAAAGAAATGATTTGTGTTGTTGAGGATATTAGAGACGTCATGGCCATTGAAAACACAAGTTCGTATAAAGGACTTTACCATGTCCTTGGGGGCAAAATTTCACCGATGGATGGTATTGGACCACAAGATCTTAACATCACCTCCCTTGTAGAAAAGGTAAAAAAGGGTGAGGTAAAGGAGCTTATATTTGCTATGAGTCCAACCATGGAAGGTGATACGACAAACTTTTATATCTTCAGGCAAATCCAAGATTACCATGTTGCCACTTCTACCATTGCTAGAGGTGTTGCTGCAGGAAACGAATTGGAATATACCGACGAAATTACTTTAGGCAGGAGTATTATAGACCGTATACCATTCGAGGCTTCCCTAAAATCATAATTGTATATTGAAATTATCAATAGTCATACTTAATTATAATGTTCGCTATTTTTTAGAGTTATGTCTTAAAAGTGTAGAAGCTGCAATAAAGACCATTGATGCTGAAATCATTGTGGTGGACAATAACTCTAAGGATGATAGCTGCAATATGGTTAAAGCCTTGTTTCCGAAAGTTAAGCTCATTAAGAACACAGATAATCTTGGTTTTTCAAAAGGCAATAATATAGGTGTCAAGAGAGCAGAAGGTGAGTATATATGTATTCTTAACCCAGATACTGTTGTTCCTGAGGATTGTTTTGTAAAACTATTGGATTTTGCTGATTCCCAAAGTAATTTAGGTATTGTTGGTTGTCAATTAATAGATGGTAAAGCCCAGTTCTTACCTGAGAGTAAGCGAAACATACCTACTCCTATTGTAGCGCTTAAAAAACTTTTTGGAAAAGACTCAGGGTATTATGCCAACAAGCTAGATACTAATGATATTGGCGCGTGTGACATACTGGTAGGTGCTCTTATGGTAATACCTAAAACTGTTTATGACAAAGTTGCAGGATTTGATGAAGATTACTTTATGTATGGTGAGGATGTGGATTTGTCCTATAAGTGCTTAAAAAATGGTTTTACCAATTATTATTACGGAAAAACAATTGTTATTCATTTTAAGGGAGAAAGCACGCTAAAGGATGCCAACTATGCCAAACGGTTTTATGGGGCCATGCAAATTTTCTATAAAAAACATTTCAAAGGAAATATTTTATTTAATGGGTTAGTATGGCTAGGATTAAAATTGGCCTACGTGTTCAGAAAACCATCAAGGCCTAGAGAAGAATTTCATGAACAAACCTATGTTTTTACAGAGCAGCTTCAAGAAGCGTTAAGGAGAATACTCGTAGAACCCGTTCACGTACATTCGCAATTAAACACGCCAATTGAAGACAATAGTTTGGTTATTTACGATTTAAGTAAGTTCCAAATCAAGGCAGTCATTGCGGATATGATTGAAAAAAAGCAGAAATTTAGAATAAGATTCAGGTTTTTACCAAGAAATAGTACATTTATACTAGGCAGTGATAGCTCAGTATCTAGAGGTGAAGTACTGCAATTTTAATAGTGTTTAGTTGAACAAAAACCAATAAACAAACGGTTTTTTTACTAATTTTGCACTCGATTAGCAATTAAAGACCTTCAAATTATACATATGGCAAAGTTTGAACTTAAGTTACCTAAAATGGGAGAAAGTGTTGCGGAAGCAACGATTACCTCCTGGCTTAAAGATATAGGCGATACCATCGAAGCAGATGAAGCCGTTTTAGAAATTGCAACAGATAAAGTGGATAGTGAAGTGCCAAGTGAAGTCGACGGGACTTTAGTTGAAAAACTATTTGATGTTGATGATGTTGTACAAGTAGGTCAGACTATTGCGGTTATAGAAACAGAAGGTGGGGCAACGGTTGAGGTGAAAGCACCAGCGGCAGAGCCAGTGGTAGAGGCAGTAGCAGAAGAAAAAGCACCAAAGGTTGTGGCCGAGGTGTCTAAAACTATAACCGCCGCTAAGGCAGCTGTCGAGCCGATTATATCCTCAGAAGATCGTTTTTATTCACCATTAGTTAGAAACATTGCCAAGCAAGAAGGTGTTAGCCAAGAAGAATTAGATGCGATTCCTGGTACAGGTAAAGATGGTCGGGTTACTAAAAACGACATAAAAGCATTTCTTGAACAACGAAGTTTTCAGCCACAAAACATACCACAAGAAGCACCTAAAATCGAACCAGTTGCTAAGGACATTGAGCAAACTGCCACGTCAGCTTCAAAAGTAGAAGATAAGAAAGAAGCAGCTCCGGTGGTGGCCTCAGGTGATGATGAGATTATTGAAATGACCCGAATGGGTAAACTTATTTCAAAGCACATGATAGATTCTGTGCAAACTTCAGCGCATGTACAGTCTTTTATTGAAGCTGATGTCACCAATATTTGGAATTGGAGAAATAAAGTAAAAAATGATTTTAAAGCTCGCGAAGGCGAAAATTTGACGTTTACTCCAATATTTATGGAAGCCGTGGCTAAGGCCATTAAGGACTATCCAATGATAAATATTTCCGTTCAGGGTGATAAAATTATTAAACGTAAGCATATTAACCTTGGTATGGCGGCAGCACTACAGGATGGCAATCTTATAGTCCCAGTGATTAAGGATGCCGACCAACTTAATTTGTTGGGAATGACGAAACGTGTTAACGATTTGGCCAAAAGAGCACGAGAGAATAAACTAAATCCAGACGATATTCAAGGGGGTACCTATACAGTCACTAATGTGGGAACCTTTGGAAGTATTATGGGAACGCCAATTATCAATCAGCCACAAGTGGCTATTTTGGCCTTAGGCGCTATTAGAAAAGTGCCAGCGGTAATTGAAGGACCTGAAGGAGATTATGTGGGTATCCGTTACAAAATGTTCTTATCGCATTCTTATGACCATAGGGTAGTAAATGGTGCGTTAGGAGGGCAATTTGTTAAAGCCGTAAAAGATTATTTGGAGGCTTGGGATATGAATAGGGAAATATAAATCATTACATAAAGAGACATAATATGTAATAGAATAAATAAGAAAAAGCACAGTTTCAACTGTGCTTTTTTAGGATTTATCCTTAACAAACCCAGGCCATCTTCTCATATAAGTTATAAACGTGTCGCTTAGACCTTCAGACCTTAGGTAATCTTCGGAAACTGGGTTTTGAATCGGTGTAAAATCAGGATTGTCTATGACGCATTGAGGAAAGTCGTGATGGAGAATTGCTGAACGACCAATAGATACAAAATCAATTCCAGAGTCTAATATATACCGCACATCAGCGCCAGCTCTTATATTGCCAGCTACAGTAATTTTAACGTCTTTTCGATCTAATTGAGAGATATGTTCTAATAATGATTTTTTGGGCTCTATCGCCTCCTCTGGAAATTTAAAAACATCCCACAGGGATAAATCCAAGAAATCAATTTGATGAGAATCGATGAGTTGTTGACTAACCGTTTTAATTTCGGATAATTTCATTCCAAAACGTTCTGGTGATAGGCGTACACCTAGCAAAAAATCTTTACCACATTGCTCTCGGATACCGTTTACTATTTCAAACAATAAGCGTGCTCTATTCTCAAGCGTACCACCATAATTATCTGTTCTTTTATTTATGGTTGAACTTAAAAATTGAGTTAAAATATAGCCATGTGCACCATGAACTTCAACGCCACTGTAACCAGAAGTTTTGGCTCTTATTGCAGCACTGATAAAATCAGCTCTAAGTTGATATACCTCACCTAAGGTCAAGGCACGGGCATTGTGTTTTTCGCTATCAGAAGGACAGACCGCTTTTTCACCAATAACCTCATATGGAGAGCGCATTCCCGCATGGTGTAGTTGTACCATAGCCAAGCTTCCATAAGACTTAATGGTACTAGCTAATTTAGTATGCCCTTCAATATGCCTATCTGAAAATATACCGAGTTGCCCAGGAAATCCTTTACCAATTTCTTGGACATGTGAAGCACAAGTCATGGTTAAGCCAAATCCGCCCTTGGCGCGCATCGTCAGCCATTTAAATTCAGCATTTGACAATGTCCCATCCTCATGACTTTGTTGATTGGTTAAAGGCGCCAGCATAAAACGATTTTTCATGGTGATTCCAGATTTAAACGTTAGTACGGTTTCAGGTGCGGGTTTCATTTTGGGATGCTTAAAATTAGTATCGCGAATGTCGACCTTTTGCGGCACATTTTCAAATTGTGTAAATTGGACAGGCCCTTTTATGAATTCTGCCTACATTTGCAAAAAATTAATAGCACATGCAACTCAACCTTAATAAACCCATTTGTTTTTTCGATTTAGAAACTACAGGAATCAATATCTCCCAAGACCGTATAGTAGAAATCTCTATTTTGAAAGTTCATCCCGATGGTAATGAGGAAACATATACCAAATTGGTTAACCCAACGATTCCTATTCCGCCTGAGGTCACTAAGGTTCACGGTATTTCAGATTCGGATGTTGCAGATGCACCGACCTTTAAGGAGATTGCAAAGGAAGTGTACAATATGATAAAGGATTCTGATTTAGGAGGTTTTAACTCCAATCGTTTCGATATTCCGTTGCTAGCCGAGGAGATGCTTAGGGCAGAGGTGGATTTTGATATGAAAAACAGGGTAGCTGTTGACGTGCAAACCATCTTTCATAAAATGGAACAACGGACTTTGAGCGCTGCATATAAATTTTATTGTGATAAGAATTTGGATGAAGCTCACAGTGCAGAAGCCGATACTAAAGCCACTTACGAGGTTTTAAAGGCACAGCTAAATAAATATGAACAGCTTGAAAATGACACTAAATTCTTGGCTGAGTTTAGCTCTAGAAAAAAGTTCGCTGATTTTGCCGGTTTCTTAACCTTTAATAAAAACGGGGAAGAGTGTTTTTCCTTCGGAAAGCATAAAGGCAAACGTGTTGTAGATATCTTAGAGCAAGAGCCTGGTTATTTTGGGTGGTTGTTAAATGCCGATTTTCCATTGTATACAAAAAAGGTTCTGACTGCCGTCAAATTGCGCCAATTTAATAACAAATTGGACTAAAATTAGGAGTCGAAAAATAATATTTATAAAATGAAACTCATTTGCATAGGTCGAAATTACACGGACCACATCAAAGAATTGGAAAATGAAAAACCTGCGGATCCCGTAGTGTTTTTAAAACCAGATACCGCCATTTTATTAAAAAAACAGCCTTTTTTTATTCCAGACTTTTCAGATGATGTGCATCATGAGGTTGAGATTTTGGTGAAAATAAAGAAGGTTGGAAAGTATATTGATAGGAAATTTGCACCTAAGTATTATGATGAAATTGGTTTAGGAATCGACTTCACTGCCAGAGATCTTCAGTCACAATTAAAGGCCAAAGGCTTACCATGGGAAAAGGCCAAGGCATTTGATGGTGCGGCAGTGATAGGAAAATGGCTTCCTAAAACCAAATTTGAGGATATTGATAATATCAACTTCAGCCTTAAGCGTAATGATGAAATTGTGCAGTCGGGCAATACGGCCTTAATGCTTTGGAAAATTGATGAGCTTATAGAATATGTTTCTAAATATTTCACTTTAAAAATAGGAGATATTATCTTTACCGGGACACCAGCAGGTGTCGGTAAGGTTTTTGTAGATGACCAATTAAAAGGATATATTGAGGACGAGGAATTATTTTCAATAAAAATAAAATAAATGCCAAAGTATTATAAATTAGATCGCGTTCGCGAAATGGCGGACAACGATGAGGATTTTGTTGCAGCGTTAGCAGCAGCGTTTGTTGAAGAAGTGCCTGAGGATGCTGAGCGCTTAAGAAAAGCTATACCAGAAGCAGATTTTTATGAGGCCTATCAAGCCGCACACAAAATGAAGCCTACTATAGATTTGTTCGAATTAGGAATTCTAGAAACCCTTATTGAGGTTCAGGATTGGGGAAAATTTGAGCAAGAAGATAAAAATGTTGAAAAACAGCTTCAAATAGTTCTTACCGCGGTTGAAAACGCCACCAACGAAATAAAAGCAGATTTCGGTCTATAAATGCAAGCAGAAATAATTACCATCGGCGATGAGATTCTCATTGGGCAAATCGTGGACACCAATTCGGCCTTTCTAGGTAAGGAATTTAATAAAATCGGCGTTTCGGTTTATCAAATTACATCTGTTCAAGATGACAAGGCACACATTCTAAAGGCTTTAAAGGAAGCAGAGGACAATGCGGATATTATAATCATAACAGGTGGTTTAGGACCAACCAAGGACGATATTACCAAACATACCATTTGCGAGTATTTTAATGATACCCTTATTGAGAATGCAGCGGTATTGCAACATATAGAGCATTTATTCGCAAAATATATAAAGACCCCCATATCAGATATCAATAGGCAGCAAGCCCTTGTGCCTTCAAGGTCAATAGCTCTGATGAATAAGTACGGTACGGCACCTGGCATGTGGATAGAAAAGAATGAAAAAACATTTGTTTCGCTTCCAGGGGTTCCCTACGAGATGAAGGCTTTAGTTAAGGATGAGGTTTTTCCACGTTTAAGAAAAAAATATCATTTTCCATTTATAATGCATAAAACCCTTCTCACATATGGCTTGGGCGAAAGTGCTATAGCGAATAGGATAGAGGAGTTTGAGAATGACTTGCCAAATTTTATAAAATTAGCCTACTTACCTAACCTAGGACGTGTTAGGCTTAGGTTATCTGCCAGAGCAAAGGATCGCAAGACGGTAGAAATTGAAATGGATAGGCAGGTCAAACGCCTATTAACATATATTGAAGACATCTTTGTTGGATTTGAAGAGGACAACTCCCTCGAGGCCATTATTGGCTTACAGTTGACCGATATGGGAAAAACACTGGCGATTGCCGAGAGTTGTACCGGCGGAAAAATTGCACAAGCCTTCACGGCTCATGCAGGAGCATCCAAATATTTTAAGGGTAGTGTGGTGGCCTATGCCTCAGATGCCAAGATAAATATTTTGAATGTTCCAGAAAAAATCATAAAAAAACATTCTGTAGTTAGCCAACAAGTAGCTGAAGCTATGGCATTAAATGTCAGGGAACTTTTTGATACAGATTATGCCATTAGTACTACAGGTAATGCTGGTCCGGATAAGGGGGAATCTGATGCTGAGGTTGGTACCGTTTGGATTACCATTGCAAAAAAGGATGGTGTCTATTCTGAAGTCTTTAACTTTAGTAACCATAGAGAGAAAGTGATAATGAAGGCTACAAATAAAGCCTTTGAAATGCTAGCAAAAGAAATTTCAAAAAAGTAAGACTTTAAGTTTGTTGAAAACTAAACTTTTACTAAATTTGCACCCTGTTTTAAAATAACATACCTAAAGAGATAAAACAATGTCAAGAGTTTGTGAACTTACAGGGAAAAAAGCGATGGTAGGAAATAACGTATCCCATGCCATGAACAAAACAAAACGCAAGTTTGACGCAAACTTGATAAAGAAGCGTTTTTATATCCCTGAAGAAGATAAGTGGGTAACATTAAAAGTGTCAACATCAGCGTTAAAAACCATTAATAAAATAGGTATTTCTGCGGCACTTAAAGAAGCAAGAGCTAAAGGATTTTACAAATAAGAGCGTAGGCTAAAGTCAATATACCATGGCAAAGAAAGGAAATAGAATACAAGTTATTTTGGAATGCACGGAGCATAAAAACTCTGGTATGCCAGGAACTTCAAGATACATTACAACAAAAAATAAAAAGAACACGCCAGATCGCATGGAGATTAAAAAATTCAATCCCATATTAAAGCGTATGACAGTTCATAAAGAGATAAAATAATTAATCATGGCAAAGAAATCAGTAGCATCATTACAAACCGGGTCAAAGCGTTTGACAAAAGCTATAAAGATGGTGAAATCACCAAAAACAGGAGCCTACATGTTTGTAGAATCTGTTATGGCACCAGAATTTGTTAATGATTGGCTTAATAAGAAATAATCTATACTATTAGATAAGATGTAGTAAAACTGCTTTCATTTGAAAGCAGTTTTTTTATGCTTATTTTTGACGTCAGTCTGACAACTTAACAGATTTGGCTTTGGGCAAGATTATTGCTCACTTCACATAAAATAGTTATTTATGGGTTTATTTAAAAAGATCTTTTCTTCTGAAAAGAAGGAATCGCTTGATAAAGGATTAGAAAAATCAAAAACATCCTTCTTTGGCAAGCTTAATAAGGCAGTTGCGGGAAAATCGAAAGTAGATGACGATGTTCTAGATAATTTAGAGGAAATTTTGGTGACTAGTGATGTAGGCGTAAATACCACTTTAAAGGTCATTGAACGTATCGAAGAGCGCGTGGCCAAAGATAAATATTTGGGGACTTCAGAGCTCAATCAAATATTGCGTGAAGAAATAGCAGGATTATTATCTGAAACCAATAGTGGAGAAGCTACAGAGTTCAGTATCCCAGAAATGAAACAGCCATATGTTATTATGGTTGTTGGGGTTAATGGCGTTGGTAAAACAACAACCATTGGCAAATTGGCTTACCAATTTAAAAAACAAGGGTTAAATGTGGTCCTTGGTGCGGCAGACACGTTTAGAGCAGCAGCCATAGATCAATTACAAGTTTGGGCAGATCGCGTAGGGGTACCTATTGTTAAACAAAGTATGGGAAGTGATCCAGCTTCCGTGGCATTTGATACCTTACAAAGCGCTGTTACTCAAAATGCAGATGTAGTAATTATTGATACTGCTGGCCGTTTGCACAATAAAGTTAACTTGATGAATGAGTTAACGAAAGTTAAACGGGTAATGAAAAAAGTAGTTGAAGATGCACCACATGACGTGTTATTGGTATTAGATGGTTCTACAGGACAAAATGCTTTTGAGCAGGCCAAACAATTTACAGCAGCTACCGAGGTGACATCTTTAGCGGTAACGAAGCTAGATGGCACAGCTAAAGGAGGCGTTGTGATTGGCATTAGTGACCAATTTCAGGTGCCTGTAAAATATATCGGTGTAGGCGAAGGGATTGAGGATCTTCAAGTATTTAATAAATACGAGTTTGTGGACTCTTTCTTTAGGTAATGGTGCTTTACTTTAACGGTCCACATAAAGTTTTAAGAATTTAGGCGTATTTTGTATTTTTAAATAAAATACTAACCATGCGCTATATACTATTTCTCTTAATTCTACTTTTAACCCTTTCTTGTAAAAACAATAAAACTTCAGAATCCGAAATGCCAGAAGATGCTTCGGAGATTGAGATAGATAATACGAATGTCGAAGAACCAGCTGACGGTCTTGAGGCTATTTCAACAAAAGATTTTACAACATTTAAAATTTTAGATTCCAAAATCCTTACGAAAGCCGAAATTTGGGATGGAATCAATTCCCAAATGGAGGATTTTGGAGAAGATGATTATAATCGCCTAAAGGCTTCGATTATAGAACAAGATATCCCAACACTTCAGCAAAGTATTGCCGATGGACAATTCAGTTACGAAGATCTTGTCAAGTTTTATTTATTTCGCATAAGAAAATACGATAGAGAAAATCCATTGTCCCTGAACTCGATTATTGCCATAAACCCTAATGTCATTAAAAGGGCCAGAGAACTGGATAAAGAGGGCTTAAATTCAAAGGCAAAACACCCCATTTTTGGTATGCCAGTCCTATTAAAGGATAATATTAATACTGTTGACATGCCTACAACAGCTGGAGCTCTAGCCTTGAAGGATAATACCACACAAGATGCTTTTATAGTAAAACAACTTAAATCCAAGGGTGCATTGATTTTAGGTAAGACCAATTTAAGTGAGTGGGCCTATTTTTTCTGTGGTGATTGCCCAAGTGGTTATAGTGCTATTGGAGGGCAGACGCTTAACCCATATGGTAGACGGATTTTTGACACGGGTGGTTCGAGCTCTGGTAGTGGCGTTGCAGCGGCGGTTAATTTTGCAGCGGCTACTATAGGAAGTGAAACGGCAGGTTCTATTTTGTCACCTGCAAGCCAAAATTCTGTAGTGGGATTAAAACCTACGGTAGGATTAATAAGCCGTAGCGGTATCGTCCCTATTTCCTCCACTCTAGATACGGCCGGACCAATTACTCGAAATGTTACTGATAACGCTATTGTCTTAGATGCCATATTTGGAGAAGACACCAATGATGCTAAAGCCTTTATGGTAATTTGGGATTCTGGATTTTACACCAAAGACCTAAAAAATGCAAGTGTTGAAGGAAAGCGCTTTGGGGCGCCTAAACGATTATTGGAAGATAGTCTTTATGTTAATGCCCTTAACGTTTTGAAGATGCAAGGTGCAGAAATAGTTGAAATTGAGGAAGAGGCACTTGAACTTCCAAACTTCTTAAATCTACTAAATTTAGATATGCGTAAGGATTTACCAGATTATATGGACAATTATGCGAATAAGGACCTTAATTTAAGAACAGTATCTGATGTAATGGAATTTAATAGACAAGACTCGTCCTTAGCTATGCCTTACGGCCAAAAATTATTTCAGGGTATTGTAAATGACAGTGGCGATGCCACTTTCTTAGAACGCATTAAAGATACGCTTAAGACTAATGGAAAACTATATTTTGACAGGCCTATGGCAGTCCATAAATTAGACGGTTTTTTGTCGATTAATAATTACCATGCCGCGTTTGCTGCGGTTGCTGAATATCCTGCATTAACTGTGCCCATGGGCTATACTATAGAAGGGGAACCTAAAGGACTCACTTTTATTGGTGGGCGTTTGCAGGAAAAATTGCTATTAGAATGGGCTTTTGTTTACGAACAAGCCTCAAAGGCTAGGAAGGTGCCAATTGGCTATCAATAGTCTCCTTTTCTTTTTTATAATTTCATTTGACCATACTTAGGTTCTTAGCCTATGCAGTATTTTCATAAAATATAATGCGCCTACAATTTAAGATTTAGTCTTGGAAATACTAAATCATTGGTATCTTTGCAGACCGATTGAAATGACCATGAGAACAAAATCCTTAAAGAAGAACAGAATCAACGTCGTAACCCTTGGCTGTAGTAAAAATGTATACGATAGCGAGGTACTTATGGGACAGCTGAAAGCCAGTGGTAAAGATGTTGTGCACGAGCAAGAAGGCAATGTGGTGGTCATCAATACCTGTGGGTTTATAAATAATGCCAAAGAAGAGAGCGTTAATACCATATTGCATTATATGCAAAAAAAGGAGGAAGGTGAAGTAGATAAGGTGTTTGTAACAGGATGTCTCAGTGAGCGATATAAACCAGATTTACAAAAAGAGATTCCCAATGTAGACCAGTATTTCGGTACTACCGAGCTACCGGGGTTATTAAAAGCACTTGGCGCAGATTATAAACACGAATTAATAGGAGAACGTCTTACGACCACACCTAAGAATTATGCATATTTAAAAATCGCCGAAGGCTGTGACAGACCTTGTAGTTTCTGTGCTATCCCATTAATGCGTGGTAAACATAAAAGTACACCAATGGAAGCCTTGGTGATGGAAGCAGAAAAATTAGCTTCCAACGGCGTTAAGGAACTAATTCTTATCGCTCAAGATTTAACATATTACGGTTTAGATTTATATAAAAAACGAAATCTTGCCGAACTTTTAGAGAAGTTAGTTAAGGTAGAGGGTATTGACTGGATTCGTCTGCATTATGCTTTTCCGACAGGCTTTCCGCTAGATGTATTAGATGTAATGAAGCGAGAGTCTAAAATCTGTAATTACCTAGATATTCCTTTACAGCATATATCCGATTCAATTTTAAAGAGTATGCGTCGTGGTACGACAAAGGAAAAAACCACCAAGCTTTTGAGGGAATTTAGGGCTAAGGTACCAGAAATGGCCATAAGAACGACACTTATTGTTGGTTACCCAGGTGAAACGGAGGATGATTTTAATACACTTAAAGAATGGGTGAAGGAGATGCGCTTTGAGCGTTTAGGTTGTTTTACCTATTCCCATGAGGAAAATACGCATGCGTATAATTTGAAGGACGACGTCCCAGAAGAAATAAAAATGCAACGTGCCAATGAAATTATGGAAATACAATCTCAGATTTCATGGGAACTCAATCAGCAAAAAATAGGAAAGGAGTTTAAGGTGGTAATTGATCGTAAAGAAGGTAACTATTTTGTGGGTCGTACCGAGTTCGACTCTCCAGATGTTGATAATGAAGTTTTAATCGATGCAACCAAGACATATTTAAAGACAGGTGAGTTTGCAACAGTAAAAATTATCGAAGCGGAGGATTTTGACTTGTATGCCGAAGTCGTTTCTTAATTAGAAAGCTAGACTTTGACCTTTCATCAGCTAAGCAAATACGGTAGCGCTTAAATTTAGTTATCATCAATTTGCTTTAATTTTCATGCGCCATTATTACGTCATCATTACCGTGAGAAGAACAATGTAGGACTGCAGATTTAAAAGAAATACTTAGCTCAGAGTGTTTTTTAGTTCCATATTAAAACAAAGACCTCATGAATCTATACTAGGTTTTATCAAAATCTAGTAAATTCTATAAACAAGAATTAATGAGATTTCCACGGATTTCAAAAGGATGAAAGCGAGAGAAAAGCTCTTCGGAGTACCAACCTAATTCTCTCGTTTTCTTTACCATTTCAGCATGTTTCTTGTTTTTGTAGGCATAGGCCATCATGGCATCCCCTGTTTCCCAAAGCGAAAATGTGGCTTGCATTAAAATAGGCCATTCACCAATTCCCTTTGAATAGATTAAACCCTTGTGTCCATCCATGGATTTTGAAACGGAAGGGACATGTCTCCAAAACTTATAGGCCAGTTTTGGTTTTATGGTGGCTCTTGTAATTACGGCAATAGGTTTGTCATCATTATAGGTCACACTAGAAGTGAAGGGTTCTTGTTTGCTCCATTGGCCATGAGCTTTTATAGAGTGCATCAATACATGGGAGTGCTTCACGGAAGGGGCTTCATATTCCTTCATCGTTTTGGTAGTGAGGAATTTTTCTGCATTTTGCTCGGAGTCAAATACAGTGAGTAGTCCAAAAGTTGAAAAGTCGGGCCTAATAGAAAATCCATTACCGCTACCAGTGCCAAAAGGTTTCCAGAAGGTCAATCCTTGAAAGCTTTGCTTGCGCAGTGGTGGTCTACCCATTCGGCCAAGAGCATGCCATTTTGGTTTGATCCCTTGGTATTGAAATAATGAAAATACAGTGGTCTGAGACACTTTTAACTCGTAATTTTTAACGAAGATACGTGCTAAATTTTAGGAATTTCTTGATCTTTTGTTAAGAACAAAAAAGAGTCAATTAAATATGTTGATCGACTAAAATAGCATTGCCATCTGGATCTAGGATGACAAAACTTGCAGGTCCTGAATCACCCGCATCAATTTCTTGTGCAAAGCTAACGTCATTAGATTTTAGATGTTTTTGAATGTCTCGAACATCATCAAAATTTTTAAGCGTATTGGCGTCTTGATCCCAGCCCGGATTAAAGGTAAGTATATTCCCCTCAAACATTCCTTGGAATAAGCCTATAAGAGTAGATTCATTTTTCATTATGAGATAGTTTTTATCCAATTCGCCAGCAAAAACTGAGAAACCTAAGGTTTCATAGAAAGTCTTGGAAGCCTCAATGTCCTTTACGGCGAGGCTTATTGAAAATGCACCGAGTTTCATTTGATTATTATTTTGGTTAATATCTAAAGGTAGTAAAAGGTTTTTACTTATAAACCTAATTAAGTTAAGAGGCTATCTTTTAAAAAGCTCTAATGCCATTCGGCATCAAGTTGTTTTAGTTTGTCATGAAGTATAAGAAGCGAATCATTTTGGATCAACGGAATTTTTATTCGAAATTCTTTGTCGTCACTCTTTAAAATATATTCACCTGATAAATGTGTAATGGTTTTCACCTTGCTTAGCTGTATAGATTTGCCAAAAAGCCAATTTTCTTTAATTAGATCATTCTCAATACTGAGGTATTTTCCTCTGCGTTGCTGAAAATAAAGAGCAAAATATATGAGGGCCAGTAGAAACCAGAAATAATTCAACCAACGATTACTGTTAAATACAGTTACTTGAATTATACCGTTGAGAAGCCATACAATTCCTAAGATTAAATTTAAGCGCTGTAGTTTTAATTTGTAATAGATTTTCATAGGTTAGTGTCTCTTTTTCCTTTAATAGTCTATGCTATAAGTAGTACTTTTAAACTCAACTGATTTATGCGTTGCAAACACCATTTGTTCACTATTGTTCCAGCAGTAAAGATATGTGGTTGATGCGAATTAACTAAAAATTAGCAGTTAAAAAAATGTAGTATCTTATATTTATGCCTTTGTTAACATCGCTGAATGTTGCGCGCGTATTACCTATTCAAAAGTATTGATGAATCTAAATCAACCGACTGATTATCTGCCATATAGAAATACAGGTTATTTCTCTGAATTTATTTGTGATTATTTAGATGAAAAACCGCGACTAAAATCCTTATACAATCGGTTTCCGCTGTTGGAGAATTTTAAAGCTCAAATCGATGAAAAATCTAAGGCTTTTAATCATGGCGGGAGAGAGGTTTTGGTTGAGGTTTTAAAAGAACAGTACCTTGATTTACCTGCATCCGATGTGACCCTAGACCATATTGATAGCCTAAAGTCTAGAAATACATATACAATTACTACAGGTCACCAATTAAACTTATTTACGGGACCTTTATATTTTTTGTACAAAATTATTTCTGTCTTAAACCTTACGAGGCAACTCAAGGCAACTTATTTAGATTATAATTTTGTGCCCATCTATTGGATGGCCTCTGAAGACCACGATTTTGACGAAATCAATTATTTTAATTTTAGAGGAAAAAAGATTCAGTGGAATAGCGAGCAAACTGGTCCTGTCGGTCATTTTAATACGGAGGGCTTGGATTCGGTTTTTGAAATTCTTTCCGCGGAATTTGGTGTTGGAAAGAATGCAGAGCAGCTTAAAGATTGGTTTAAGCAGGCTTACTTAAATCATTCCAACCTAGCAGATGCTACACGATATTTAGCCAACGAATTATTTGGAGAGTACGGTTTAGTGGTATTAGACTCAGATCATAAAAAATTAAAGCGCTTATTTGTCCCACAGATTAAAAAGGAACTTTTAGAGGAAACGGCATTTAAAAATGTGAGTTCAACGAATGAAACGCTTGAAGACCTTGGTTTAAAAGTTCAGGTGAACCCAAGGGAAATTAATTTCTTTTATATAAATGAAGGTCTACGAGAGCGTATTATTTTAGAAGATAAGGTGTATAAAGTGAACAATACAAGCATGTCTTGGAATGGAGATGAGCTCATAGAACACCTTATTGAGATGCCAGAACGATTTTCACCAAATGTGATTATGCGACCCTTATATCAAGAAGTGATTCTACCAAATCTCTGTTATATCGGTGGTGGGGGTGAAATGATTTATTGGCTTCAGCTAAAATCGAGTTTTGAAGCCCAGAACGTAACATTTCCTATGTTATTGTTGCGTAATTCTGCCGTGGTTAAAACACAAAAGCAGGCTCGGAAATTAGATAAACTAGATATCCGCAACGAGGATTTATTCTTAAAAAGAAATACCTTTATTAATAAAAAGGTGCGCCAAATTTCAAATATTGACATAGATTTTTCTCCGCAGATAAAACATTTAGAAGAACAATTTAAGGCTTTGTACAAACTTGCTGAGCAAACCGACAAATCATTTTTGGGTGCAATTAAAGCTCAAGAAGTTAAACAAATTAAGGGTTTAAAGCATCTTGAAAAACGCTTACTTAAAGCCCAAAAGAGGAAATTAGCTGATGAGATTAGTCGTTGTACGGATTTACAGGAGGAACTATTTCCAAATGGTAGTTTACAAGAGCGCACTACTAACTTTTCGGAATTGTATTTGGAATATGGGCCTGATTTAATTCCTCAACTATTGAATGTATTACAGCCATTAAAAAGTGAATTTTCTATTATAGTCTTATAAGTTTGTTTGGCTTAGTATTCTTGTAATTTCAAAGTAGTATCTAAGTAAATCTTATATCTAATTTTATAAAAAATAGTTCCACACTAATATTATCAGATGCTCTGGATAGACTATTTTACAACAAATTGATATTCAGACCGTGCCCTCTTATCTCCAATTTCAGGGTTTAATCGAAAAGTTAAAAAGCTCGAACTAGACGCTTATTACTATAAAGTAGGCATTGTTTCTTTGGTAATTGGTTCACTTTTTTAGTCTTTTGATGTTCCTAAGTAACTGATATTAAATGAGATATATTTTTTAGAAATCTTCGGTAAAGAAGATTTTATTTTTGGTGTGTCCTATTAATATTGAGGTGGACAAAATGTGGACAGCTCAGTTTTTAATTAGAAGTAAGGCTTTTATTATCTAAATTGCTAAAACCAAAAATACATTTATGGTTAAACATTACGCGCTTGTTGTATTTGTTTTAGTTTTCAATTTTTCATGTTTTTGCCAGCAACTGTACATTGAATTGGGAACAACCGTCTCCTCCTTTGATTATGAAAATTCTCAAGGACAACCTCTAGACAATTTACTATCCACGTCAAAAGGCTATTTCGGAATGGGGTATAGACAGAGCATAAACGATGCAAATACCTTGTTTCTTTTGCTTGGTGCTACCTATAACAATTATGGCGCTATTGGCAGTGAAGCTAGTGTAGACAATTTTTTTGAGTGGGATGTGAGTTATTTAGGCGTAAAAGCCGGCTTAGGTATAAAATTGTTTGAATTGAGGGACCTCACGTTTTTTCTAAATACCTCAATAGCTACGGAATTTTTGGTTCGAGGTACGCAAACAATAAACAATGATGTATTTAACCTGGTTGGAGAAGAAGAGTTTAACAATACTATTTTTTTCTTTAGAGGTGGTTTAGAGATGCAGTATCCTATTTCAAGAAGTACGGCACTTTTTGTAGGATATAATTATGGGTCATCAGTATTGATAAGCAGCGGGGAGAATAGTGAAAAACTAAATCTGAAGGCGCACCAATTTGGCCTAGGTTTTATAATCAACCTTCCCAAGTGTTACTGTAGCTATTAAAGCCTGTAGGTTTTACTGGACAAATGGTGGACAAATGGCCTAATATTATTATAGACAAGAATTTAATTATAGTTTTAAAATATCAATTCCGAATTAAAATGAGAACATTTCTTCAAATTCTAATCCTATTGTGTTCTGTGCAAGTCTTTCAGGCACAGGATAATTCGGGCTACCGTATCATGCGATCAAATGTAGGTAGCAGTGGCTCTTCGCAGACGGTTGTAACCTCAAGTGGCACCTACAAAATAAGTCAAAGTATAGGACAGGCCAGTGTTATAGGTACGCATTATAATAATGGTTATTATTTGAGACAAGGCTATCAACAACCCATGCATAAAATTAAAATTGTAGAAGAATTTGATTTAGATCTAAATGCAAAAATATATCCCAACCCTTTTAGCCAAACTATAAGGATTACGTTCAGTTCTAAAATTGAAGAGGACATTTCTGTAAAGATTTTTGATATACATGGTAGAATTGTCCATGCCCAAGAGTTTTTACCTGCTCAAAACCTTGAACTGAGACTAAATGATATTTCAAGTGGAAGCTATTTTTTAAAGACGATTTCTAAAGGAAAGCGCTTCACCGCAAAACTGATTAAATTTTAAAAAAACCAGCAATTATGAAAAGACTATTACTAACCTTAGGATGCTTCATTTGCTTAGCATGGCAAATGTTTGCCCAAACCGATGGCATTACGTATCAAGCCGTGATAATTAGTCCGGACCCTTTGGAATTACCAGGTGTGGATTCCGAAGGCAATTATTTGCCAAACACCACCATTGCTATCAGATTTACCATTTACGATAGTGGCAATCAAATAGAATTCCAAGAAGTACAAATTACAGATACCGATGAATTTGGACGTATCAACCTGCTAATTGGTGATGCGGATCACGATTATTTCAAGGAAATAAGCTGGGATGGCACACCAAAGGACTTAAAGGTAGAAATTGATTTTGATGCAGGGAATAACTTTGAAACCATGAGCCGAGAACGTCTCACGTTTTTACCTTATGCCTATCACCGAAATATTACGGCAACGGGCACCTTAACGGTAGATGACAGAACATTTTTAAATGGCGAACTGCAAGTGGAAGGCCCAACAAATTTGCAAAGTACCTTAGACGTTAACAATGGTAACGCTACTAATTTAACGGGAACCTTGAATGTAGATGGTGTCAGTGATTTTAATGAGGCCCTGAATGTCAATAATGGCAGCCCCACAACACTTTCTGGCGATGTAACCATTGGAGGGAATAGTGTTTTAAATGGCACTTTAGATGTTATTGGTATGACTACACTAAATGACTTAACGGTTAATGGTGAGGCTAGTTTTGGGGATTTGGCAGCAGAAACACTTTTGGTTAATCAAAGTACAATCTTAAATGGGACTACCCGCATTGACGGTATGGGAAGTCAGATTCATTTGACATCAAATTTCCCTAACATTGGGACTGACATAGCTAATCATCCGGTATTAATTGATGGCGGTAAAAATGGTTTAGCGATAAAGGTGAATGGTAACCGTGAAAACGATACAAATTTTATAACCTTCTTTGATGATGCCCGAATTGAACCATGGGGACGCATAGAGGGAGAAACCGAAGCGGAGTTTACAAATAATGCCGACTACAATTTTGACAAGCGGTCGTTAAATTATGATTCCTATGATGCCATTTTTGATACGTCGGTATCTGCTTATGAGTTTGCCAAATCTTTAGGGGAGATCGGTATAGCATCCACATCATCTACTGGGTGTGTTGGTTTTGGTGCCTGTGTTACCGCTCCAATACCATCTTGGATCATAGGTAGTACTGCTCAATCTATTGTTGCGGCACTTCAAATTGTTGCATCTGCGGTAGGTGTCGTTATTACCCAAGATAATATTAACACTTATGACGATAATAGAGTAACCCTCCAAGGCGTAACTTATGCTTCAGGTGCAGGCGATTACGCGGAATATTTACTCAGAGAGAATTACAATGAAAAAATGACCTACGGTGATATCGTGGGTGTAAAAGGTGGTAAAATATCGAAAAATCTTGAAAGTGCAGATAGAATGATGGTTGTATCATACAAACCTATAGTTTTAGGAAATATGCCAAAGCCAGATCGTGAAGCAGAATATGAGAAGGTCGCATTTATGGGTCAAGTACCCGTCAATGTTTTTGGAAAGGTTGAAATAGGCGATTATATTTTGCCTAGTGGTAAAAATGATGGTGTAGGTATAGCAATAAAACCATCAGATATTGTCGCTTCCCAACTTAAGAACATCGTCGGAGTAGCCTGGTCGCAAACTGATAATACTTTTGGAATCAGTAAGGTTAATGTTGCAGTTGGAGTTAATAAGAATGATAGTGGCCTAATAATCGAAAAATTAGAAAATAAAGTAAACCAACAAGCAAGAGAAATCACGACTTTAAAAAATCAAATAGAAAACATTTTAGTTAAGATCGCTGCGATAGAAGAAGGTGCAAACGAAGGCCAGCTAAGATTAAACTCAAATACTGATGAACATCAGAATAATTCAAAATACAAAATTATTGAATCGACAGAAAGTGATATCATTTATTATGACATTACTAGAGATGATTTTGAAAAGGGTTTGCTTTTGGCTGAAGAAATGATTCTTGGTGCTGATGTTAAAAATGAAAAAGTCATAGAGGCTCTCAATAAACTTAAAACGGACTTAGCATTTAAGAATAAATTTTTTAAAAGAATTCAAGATGGATTGAGCAAGCAAATTCACTTTCATCAAGAAATTGATAAAAAAGGAAGACATTAATTGTAAAATTCTTTTTGGAGTTTAAAACCAAAACTTAATGAATAAACAGCTTTCGTTATCAGTCGTTATTTTATTGTTTTCTTCCCTTTTTATGGAGGCCCAAACTACGTCGATACCAGATGCTGATTTCGAAGAGTATCTAGAAACACATTCATCGGACG
Source organism: Winogradskyella aurantia (assembly GCF_002266855.1). Taxonomy (GTDB): domain Bacteria; phylum Bacteroidota; class Bacteroidia; order Flavobacteriales; family Flavobacteriaceae; genus Winogradskyella; species Winogradskyella aurantia. The sequence goes on from NZ_NGJN01000006.1 coordinate 57,464, forward strand.
GCACTGTGGTTGCTATAGGAGACGCTAACAGTATGGGTGACGGTATTGCCAATAATGGATTGGTTGAAACTATCAGGATAAATAATGTGACCTTACTTGACGTTTCTAATCGCGGTATAGACGATCTTACTGGTCTAGAGGACTTTACAGCATTAGAAACCTTGTTTTGTAGTGAGAATAATTTGTCAGTTCTCAATGTTTCAAATAATACTAATCTGGTATCCTTAATTTGTGGTTCAAATAATCTTACGGAATTAGTTTTAAGCGCTAATACCAATCTAGAATCCTTGAACTGTTCAAACAATCAAATTCAGACCTTAGACCTTAGTAACAATGACGCATTAGAAAGCCTCACCGTTTCAGGTAATCAGCTCTCCGCTATTGATATCTCAAATATGTCTGGTTTGGTCACCTTGGGTGTTTCAAATAATAGAATATTCGGCCAATTAAATGTAAGCAATAACCCAAATTTAGAAGGATTGTTTTGTGCGTCTAACCAAATAAGCGTCTTGGATTTATCACAGAATACCGTTTTAAGAAATTTAGATGCTTCTAACAACGCCCTTACTGACTTAGACTTATCTAGTATCAATACGGTTGTTTGTCCAGATCCTCAAACGAACCCTATCACACCTTGCCAAGGTTCGTCCTCAATCAATATATCAAGAAATCAACTCGTTTCATTGGTGGTAAACAACGGTTTTAACGATTTAATTGCTCAGTTAAATAGTTCTGATAATCCTGATTTGTTCTGTATTCAAATTGATACTGACTTTACACCTTCAGGTTGGATTAAGGATGATTGGACCTACTATAGCTCAGGCGCCTGTGTGGATATTTTCACTTATGTGCCGGATGATAATTTTGAACAAGCTTTAATTGATTTAGGGCTTGATGATTTTTTGGATAATCTTGTTTTAACGGCCAATATCAATACTATTGCAAACTTAACGGTTTCCAATGCATCGATTTCAAGTCTTGTAGGTATTGAGGACTTCACAGCCTTAGAAAATTTAGATGTTGGTACTAATACGATTGAAAGTTTAGACCTGTCAGCTAACACAGCCCTGCAGGTATTGGATATTTCAAATAATGATATTGAAACATTAGATTTAACTACAAATACCGCATTAACCACCTTATACTGCGGAAGTAATTTGCTCAATACTATTGATTTAAGTGCTAATCTAGCATTAACTGTAGTCAATTGCTCCAATAATCTGTTAACCGGTTTAGATGTAAGTAATAATACCGACTTGTTTGATTTAGATACCTCGTTTAATCAAATTACATTCTTAGATTTAAGTTTAAATACCGCACTTACAAGTCTTTTGTGCAATGATAATAACCTGTTCGCCCTTAATATCAATAATGGAAATAACAACACCATCACCACATTTAACGCTACAAATAATGCAAACTTATTCTGTATCGAAGTTGAGGATGTTGCTCTGGCCAATGCTGCCGCTGGCTGGCAAAAAGATACTCTAGCAGACTATAATTTAACTTGTGGGACATACGTGCCCGACGATAATTTTGAACAGGCCTTAATCGACCAGGGCATTGATTCGGATAATACTTTAAACAATTTTGTGCCGACAGCTGATGTTAGCGGTGTTTCTGATTTGGATATATCCAGTCTTGGTATTGAAGACCTGACAGGCCTTGGAGATTTTGTAGCCTTGCTTGATTTGGACTGTTCTGGCAATGCAATTTCAGTTTTGGATTTAAGTTCTAATACGGCCCTGCAAACTTTAAATTGCTCAGACAATAGCATCAACAACCTTGAACTTGCAACAAATGTAGGGTTGACATCAATAGTTTGTAACGACAATGCACTGGTAACATTGAATATCGCAAATGGATTTAATACTAATCTTGCGGTCTTTAATGCCACAAACAACCCAACGTTGTTCTGTATTAATATCGATACAGCCATTTTAGGCAATATCCCACCAGCTTGGCAAATTGATGTTTTTGCTGATTATAACGATGATTGTGCAAATAACCGATTTACCGCCATACCAGATCCCTTTTTTGAACAAGCATTGATTGATTTGGCTTATGATGATGTTATTGATGGCCAAGTTCTAACGGCCACTATTGAGCTAGTCCAAAATTTGAATGTCAGTGACCAAGGCATTTCGGATTTAAGCGGTATTCAAGATTTTAGGACAATAGTGGAATTGGATTGTAGCAGTAACTTTCTGACTGCTTTGGATGTTAGTGGTTTAAGCTTTTTGGAGCGCTTGAATTGTAGTTCAAATTTTCTTGAAACAAATGACAGTAACAATCCCGGTGGTTTATTTAATATCACAGGAACCATAAGCTTGAAGGAACTCTTTTGTGCTAGCAATAATTTAATTGATCTTGACACGTCGCAAAATATAAATTTAGAGCTATTAGATTGTGCGGATAATAGTTTAACGGTTTTAAATGTCAATAGTAACACACTTTTAAAAAATCTTAATTGCTCCAACAATGCCTTGTCTAGTTTAGATATAAGCAGTAATGCAGCCCTAGAAGTCCTCAATGCGGATAGTAATGAACTCATTGAATTATTAACCCCAGGAATTCCAAATAACAGCTTAATCAATTTAAGTTGTGCCGACAATGATTTGACTGAATTATTAGTCAATAATTATCAAGGATTAGAAAGTTTAAACTGTGGGTCAAACGCATTGACAGAGCTTAATTTGACCGCTAACACGGGCCTAAACTTTTTATCCATTACCAGCAATCAAATTTCTGATCTAAATTTATTGAACAACATAGATTTAGTAGAGGCATTACTTTCCCAAAATAATTTATTACAATTAGATGTTTCTGCCAATACATCTTTAGAGCATCTTAACTGTGCATTTAACGACCTTACGGAACTCAACATTGATTTAAATACCCTATTAAAACGCCTTTATGGTGCTTCAAACCAACTTACAGCATTGGATTTGAGTAACAATAGTGGCCTTATAGATTTTGATTTTAGCTCAAATGCCATAAATAACTTAAGCCTGTCTAACGACCTCGGTGCATTGAAACGACTTAATGTAAGCAACAACCAAATTGAAGGTAATTTAGATTTAACCACAATGGCAATTGCGGCCTGTGTGGCCCAACCCACTCAAACAAATTTTTGCCCAGACACAATTTCTATAAATGTTTCTAACAACCTTTTGGATTTTGTAAATATTCAAAATGGTATCAATGGAGATATAGCGAATTTGAATGCGGTTAATAATCCAAACCTGGAGTGTATCCAAGTTGATGATGCCAATACTATCGGCGCAAATTGGCAAAAAGACGAAACGACATCTTATAGCGAAGATTGCAATTTTGGTGAAACCTTTGTGCCCGATGATAATTTTGAACAGGCACTTATAGACTTAGGATTGGATTCAGGACCCTTAAACGATTTTGTACCGACCGCAAACATAGAAGGCCTTACCAATTTGGATGTCAGTGGTAATGCCATTGCTGATTTAACTGGCATAGAAGATTTCGTAGCCTTGGAAAGTTTAGATGTTTCTAATAATGTGTTGAGCGATGTTGAACTCAGTTCGAACATAAATTTGGTGAGCCTCAATTGTGCAACTAACCTATTACCTCAATTGAATATTCAAAATAATTCAAATTTAATGATTTTAAATTGTGCTGAAAATTCCATAAATACAATCGATGTTACGGCCAATATAAACCTGACGGATTTAAATATTTCAGACAATGTATTCACTGCTTTTTCGCCAAGTGAGGTGTTATCCTTACAAGTTTTCAACTGTGATAATAACCAAATTATAGAACTCAATTTTCAACAAAACCAGGATTTAATAAGTCTTAGCTGTCAATCCAACACTTTAGAGATTCTTAATATTAGAAACGGGCAAAACGCCATTTTGATGGATTTAAATGCGCAGGGCAACCCAGAATTGACTTGTATTGAAACAGATGATGGTAACGTACCACCAGGCGCCACTTGGCTTATTGACCCAACGGCTCAATTTTCCACAGAGTGCTTTTTTGGGCAAACTTTTGTGCCAGATGATAATTTTGAGCAGGCCCTTATCGATTTGGGTTATGATTCGGGCGCTTTGGATGACTATGTATTTACCGAAACTATTCAAGACCTCACTTTTTTGAATGTGAGTGGCCGTGAGATTTCAGATCTAACAGGTATCGAAGACTTTATAAGTTTAACCACTCTTGATTTTGAAAATAATTCTGTGGCTGCAGTGAATTTAGCGTCTAATACAAATCTAATTAATTTGGATGCCTCAGGAAATCTACTGACCGTCATAGACCTATCATTTTTACCAAACTTGACGGACTTGGATGTTTCCAATAATAACTTAACGCAGCTGAGTTTAGATAGTAATCTAGGCTTAATTGATTTGGACGTAGCCAACAATGCACTGACCAATTTGACTGTTGGCCAACAGGTTGATTTGGAAGAACTCAATTGCGCATCGAACCAATTGAGCAGTCTTAATGTCACCCAAAACCCAAATTTAACCCTCTTGTTCTGTCAGTCCAACCAATTAATAGCAGATCAACTTAATCTTCAGAACGGGAACAATGAAAATTTACAATTGTTCAATGCTACAAATAATCAGGATTTAGCCTGTATTTTAGTCGATGATCCTGTGGCGGTTATCAACAATACAGAAGGGTTTTACGACAGTTGGTTTAAAGATGAGACAGCTAGTTACCAATCCGTATGTGCGGATGCTGATAATGACGGCATACCAAATGAGGATGATTTATGTCCCAATACCGAATTTGGTGCGACGGTAGATTTGTTTGGTTGTGCTGTAATCGATTTGCCAAATGATAATTTTGCCGTTTCAGTTACAAGTGAAACCTGCTTAAATAGCAATAATGGTATAATAACTATAATTGCGCAAGAACTTTATAATTATAACGTATCACTTGTACGTGATAACTTTTCGCAAGATTATAACTTTACGAATGACATAGACATCTTTAATCTTTTGGCAGGAACTTATGAGATGTGCATTACCATTGAGGAGTGGCCCGATTACCAAAGTTGTTACACCATTGTTATTACCCAACCAGACCCACTAGAAGTATTTTCAAATAGAATGGCTTCAGGAAATATTTTATCTGTAATTATGACGGGCAATTCCAAATACAATATAGAATTTAACGGGGACCTCTTTACGACCTATAATCCAAGTATTAACTTAGAATTGCAACAAGGGGTAAATAGCTTAAAGGTGTATACAGATTTGGACTGTCAAGGCATCTATCAAGAACGCATAGTCCTCTCAGATGAACCTATCGTAACACCAAACCCGTTTAACAACCGACTTAGTATTTATACCAATTCCAATAATGAAGATATTATTGTACATATCTATAATATATTTGGGCAGCGCGTTCTGAGTGAGACTTTCAATCATCATACGAATGATATTCAAATAGACACCAACCGATTAGCGGCTGGAATGTACCTGATGGCAATACAAACCGATAATGAGACGACGACCCATAAAATTATAAAAGAATAAATTCAGAATGATTTTCAATGATTAAAGTTCTGATGCTACAAAATAAGATACAGATGAAACGCCTAACCTATTTACTATCCATATTTATTGTCCTATTTGGATGTAGTAATCCTTCAGATGGTACTCCAGAGAATGGCAGCGGCAATGGAGGTAGTCAAGATGACCCAAATGGTGTGCTGTTGGTTTTTCCTGAGGAAAGTTCCTTATGTAACGAAGGCACTGAACCAACACCGACTCAAAGTACGGTTTTCTTTGAATGGGAACCAAATGATAATGCCCAAAGCTATACACTTACTGTAGAAAATTTAGCAACAGGGGCTATCTCACAATTTGACACCGAAGATTTTATTTTTCCGGTCACTATAGAACGTGCCCAGGCATTTAGGTGGTCCGTGAATTATGAAGCCCAAGGCGAAACAAAGGAAAGTGAAGTTTGGAATTTTTATAATGCAGGTCCGGGTGTTCAAACCTATCCGCCCTTTCCTGCAGAAATCATAGCACCAACTATGGCCCAAAGTCTTCCCGCCACAAGCTCCGTAGTGTTGCAGTGGAATGGAAGTGATGTGGATGAAGATATTACGGGTTTCGATTTGTATTTTGGAACGGAGAATCCTCCAGCGATTATGGTAACTGATATTTTGGTAAATCAGTCAACTGTCTCAGTGACTGCAGGAACTATTTATTATTGGAGTATTGTGACAAGAGATGCGGCAGGAAATTCATCGGAGTCTGGTGTGTATCAATTTGTAGTCTTGGATTAATCTAAAACTCAAGACACAGAAAGGGGGCACATCTTGCCTTGATGCATTAAAGCAAATATGAGAAGTTAAATTATTTGCTTGAGGAGCGTTGTTCTCGCTAGTTTTAATAAAACGATATAACTGCTTAAAAAAAGTGTACCCCAAGCTCTTTGTGTGCTAAATAATAACTTAAGGGCTGCCCCTAAAGAATCTTTATTAATATTATTTTCTTAATTTTTTTGAATAGTTTTGATAAATAGATTTTGAAATTCTTTTGAGGACATCCGTTAAGGGCTATTTTTACGTAAATAAATAAACAACAGTTCATGAAAGGAATCCTACAAATTTCAATAATTCTTATTGTATCAATGTCATCATTCGCACAAAGCAGGATTCTTGTATACCATGAGACTAATCAATTTAGGCACGAATCCATCAATGCTGGGATATCCATGTTTGAGGACCTAGGTAATGAAAATGGAGATTGGATTACAGACAATTCTCAAGATTCATCAGTGTTTACGGCTTCAAATTTAGCTCAATACGATGCGGTTGTTTTCTTAAATACCTCAGGTAGTGATGAGACAGGAGGCGATGGCGATTTGTTGTCTGCATCAGAAAAGATAGCATTAGAAAACTTTATTGCAAGTGGGAAAGGCTTTGTTGGCGTGCACGCAGCCACAGATACATATAGAGATGGAGTTTGGCCATTTTATAACGAATTAGTGGGTGCTATTGTTCAAACAAGTCCTAACCATACCGCAAATAACTTTAATGCAGATATGGAGGTTATCACTAGCCATCCAATAATTGATTTTTTAGGGCCTCTAGGATCAATCTGGAATAAGGATGAAGAATACTATTATTGGCAAATTAATGGTGGGCAGTTAAGTACAGATAATACGGTATTGCTTGAGGTTGAGCAAACAGGGAGCAATCCTTATGACGCCGCACGCCCCATTACTTGGTACAAAGAAGCTATTACCTATGATGATGATGGTGACGGCGCTACGCCAGAAGTAACTTTGTCTGGTATTCGTTCGTTTTATACGGCACTTGGACATAATAGTAGCGATTATAATAACAATACCAATTTCAGAACGATGCTCAAGAATGCAACCCTTTGGGCGATTGGAGATGCATTATCAGTTACAGAACAATCTATGGGAAGGCTCAAGGTTTATCCCAACCCAATGGAAGATTATATAATTATATCAATGCCTAATTACACATCTCCTTCTGCTAAGGTAAGTGTGTTTAACGGAACGGGTCAAATTATTCTAACGACCCAGATAGATGGATTACATAGTTCTGGAAATAACTATAGATTAGAAATGGGAAATCTTAAAAGTGGGGTTTACTTGCTGGAATTGAAATCCGATGATGAAACTGAACAGATAAAGTTCGTTAAAAAGTGACTTTTTCTTCCAACAAACTCATGGTGATTTGTTAATAATTGAAGCAAAAAATTGCAGATCGCAAATCGCCTATCTGAAAGCAATTGTTATTTTTGCACATGCAACATAACAAGGTACTTATTTTAGATTTTGGTTCGCAGTATACGCAGTTAATTGCGCGCCGAGTTAGGGAGTTGAATATTTACTCCGAAATCCATCCGTTTAATAAAATTCCAACAGACCTAAGGGACTATAATGCTGTAATCCTTTCTGGTAGTCCCGTTTCGGTTCGATCTGATGAAGTACTTCACCCAGATTTATCAAATATCAGAGGAGAAAAACCAATCTTAGCCGTGTGCTATGGAGCTCAGTATCTGGCGCATTTTTCAGGAGGTGAAGTGGCCGAATCCAATACAAGGGAATACGGTAGGGCCAATCTGGGTTACATTAAAGAGAATGAAGATTTTTTTGAAAATATTCACGAAGGTAGTCAAGTATGGATGAGCCATAGCGATACCATAAAACAATTACCAGAGCGAGGCGTATTGTTGGCAAGTACTGAAGATGTAGAAAACGCAGCCTTTAAGATCGAAGGAGAGGATACATATGCTATACAGTTTCACCCAGAGGTATACCACTCTACCGATGGTCATCAGCTATTACATAATTTCCTCATTAAGATTGCAGGTGTAAAACAAGACTGGACACCACAATCCTTTGTTGAGGAAACCGTAGAAGGCTTAAAGACTAAATTGGGTAATGATAAAGTCGTGCTAGGATTGTCTGGTGGAGTAGACTCTTCCGTGGCAGCAATGCTTTTGCATAAAGCTATTGGAAAAAATCTCTATTGTATTTTTGTGAATAACGGTCTACTTCGTAAAAATGAATTTGAAGATGTGTTACATCAATATGAGGGCATGGGCTTAAACGTTAAAGGCGTAGATGCCTCGGCACGCTTTTTGAACGCACTTGCCGGTAAGAGTGATCCAGAAGAAAAGCGAAAAATTATAGGACGCGTGTTCATTGAAGTGTTTGACGATGAAGCACATCTTATTCAAGATGTTAAATGGCTGGCACAAGGTACCATTTACCCTGATGTTATTGAAAGTGTTTCCGCTACTGGTGGACCGAGTGCAACCATTAAAAGTCATCACAATGTCGGTGGTTTACCCGACTTCATGAAACTTGAGGTAGTAGAACCTTTAAAGTCCTTGTTTAAAGATGAAGTGAGGCGTGTTGGAGCTTCCATGAACATGGATGCCATGTTGTTAGGAAGACACCCATTTCCTGGACCAGGTTTAGCAATTCGTATCCTAGGAGATCTAACCCCTGAGAAAGTACGTATATTACAGGAGGTTGATGCTATTTTTATTAATAACCTGAGATCTTGGAATTTGTACGATAAAGTTTGGCAAGCGGGCGCAATGCTATTGCCTGTAAACAGTGTTGGTGTAATGGGAGATGAGCGTACCTATGAAAAATGTGTGGCCTTGAGAGCCGTGGAAAGCACAGATGGAATGACAGCGGATTGGGTAAATTTGCCTTATGAATTTTTGCAAAAGACCTCTAATGAAATAATAAATAAGGTAAAAGGCGTTAATAGAGTAGTGTATGACATTAGTTCAAAACCACCTGCAACTATAGAATGGGAATAATTGTGACCCCAAGGACTCACGATTATCCAGTTAAAAAGTGAACCGTTTAGTATGAAGAAATTTTTAAGTATCATTTGTATTGTCTTTTTCATGGGTCTTAATGCTCAAAATTATAAGACCCATAAGGTAAAGGCCGGTGAGACCATAGAAAGTATTTCTAAACTCTATTTGGTGACACCTTTTGATATTTATGCATTAAATCCCGATGCTAAAGAAAATCTTAAACTGAATACTGTTCTCATTATTCCAGATTCTAAAGTTAAGAATGAGCCAGTGCAAGAAGAATACAGGGAACTGATAGGTTACAGAAGCCATAAGGTACGGCGTAAGGAAACCTTGTATAGCTTATCTAAAAAATACAATGTTACAGAGAGTGAAATTAAGAAAGCTAATAGGTCCTTATATTCTGAGAACTTAAAAAAGGGAGATCGCATTCGAATCCCAAAATATAGAACGGTTATATCTAAGAGAACCTTAGATAATACTATAAAAAAATATACCGTCAGACCTAAAGAGGGTAAATGGCGTATAGCTTATAAGTTTGGAATTACCGTTGAAGACTTGGAAGGACTTAACCCAAATATGAAAGAGGTCATTCAACCAGGTGATGAGCTCAATGTCCCCAATATTGAAGATACCGAGGAAAAGGCCATTGACTCAACCTATAATTATTATGAGGTTTTACCTAAGGAAGGATTTTACAGGTTAAAAATAAAATTAGGTCTTACCCAAGAGCAATTAGAAACATTGAACCCAGAACTCAAAGAGGACGGGTTAAAAGAAGGTATGGTTTTAAAAATCCCATCCGATGTAGATGTAGTTACTAATTTGACGGACATCGATACAACGAGCTTAACCCTTGGCTTAAGCAATTTTAAAACAAAGAAATTAGCTGTAATGTTGCCATTTCAGCTGAATAAAATAGATACAGACTCCATACAGGAAACTAAGGACCTCATTAAAAATAGAAGACTATTGTCTGTTGTTCTAGATTTTCACGCGGGTGTATTAATGGCGTTAGATTCAGCTAAACAATTAGGTATTTCTACAAATTTAAAGGTTCTAGATACGCGCTATCAACTTGCAGAAACAAGAAAGATTCTAGAAGACAACGACTTTTCGGATTATGATGCTGTTATCGGACCAATGAATGTAGATGCCTTAGATAGGGTTGCCATTAGTTTAGGGAGTGATAGGGTTCCTGTTATTGCGGCACTAACGAAGCCTAAAGAAGTGTATTCTAATGTATTTCAAACAATTCCTAAAGATGAGTTGCTTCAAAAATCAATGATAGACTTTATTAAGGCCGACAGCCTTATTTCTAATATTGTGGTTATTTCTGACTTGGCAAATAAACCCACAAGCGATATGCTGAAGCGCGAATTTCCAGGTGCTAAGCAAATTTTTTCCAAGAAAGATAAAAAGACAGATAAAGATGGTTTTTTCTTATATCCTACGGATTTGGAAAATGTATTTATGCCGGGTAAAACCGTAGTTTTTTTAGAAACAGATAGCAATTCTTTTGCCTCAAGTGTAATTAGTATGCTGAATGGATTGTTGGTAGATGAAACAGAAATAGTTCTAGTGACTTTAGATAAAAATAATGCCTTTGAGGGTAAGAATATAGACAATTATCATTTGTCTAATCTTAAATTTCACTATCCCTCTGTAAATAAGAATTTTGAAGAGGCTAAACCTAATAGTTTTGTTAATTCCTATCGCAATACCTATGGGGTATCGCCAAGTAAATATGCCTGTCGAGGTTTTGATATCACTATTGATATTTTGCTCAGGTTGGCATCAGCTGAAGATTTGTACAAGGCCTCAAGTAATGCTATTGCAACAGAATATATCGAGAACAAATTCAGGTATAATAAATCGCTGTTTGGTGGTTATACTAATGAGTCCGCTTATATTGTTAAATATGAGGATTTAAAAATTGTTAAAGTCAACTAACATGATGGCAAAAGTCACCTATTTAGGTAATCTCAGGACAGAAAGTGTCCACTTAAAATCCAAAAGTGCTTTTATCACAGATGCTCCTGTTGACAATAATGGTAAAGGTGAAGCGTTTTCTCCTACAGATACGGTTGCCACAGGCTTGGCCAATTGTATGCTCACGGTTATGGGTATTAAAGCTCACGATTTAGGTGTGGATATGTCCGGAACTACTGCTGAGGTAACTAAGATTATGGACAGTAATCCAAGACGGATTTCAAAAATTATTGTGGAAATCAGGTTCTCTTGTAATCCAGAAGCTAAGACTAAAAAAATCTTAGAGCATACGGCTAAGACCTGTCCTGTTCACTACAGTTTGCATCCCGATATTGAAAGGGACATCACGTTTAATTGGGATTAAATGTTCTTAAAAAACTTCGGAGCTTTATTGTTGATGCAGTTGGTAATAAGTCAATCTAATATTGAGGAGGTCTCTATGACCTGGAATGCATCAAGGCCTTTGACTTGGACGGATTTTAAAGCTGCTCCAAATTTTAACACAAGTGCAGTAGCCTTAACCGCTACAGGTATTACTTTTGGGTACTCTCTTGCAACTATAGACGAAAAAATTGTTGATTTCACCACGGATGTAAATGCGCATTTTTATCCAAATCAATCTTGGTACCTCAAGCAGAAAGCAGACCCTTACATCCTTAAGCACGAGCAATTACATTTTAATATCACGGAGCTGTATGTAAGGCTTTTCAGAAAAAAACTCAAAGGTCTTAAGGTAAACCAAAATATAAGTCACCAATTGGACAACCTGCATAAATCCATAAACCGAGCTGCAGATGAGACCCAAAAGCGTTATGATGTAGAGACGAACCACTCTATTAACAATGAGGCTCAAAAAGCTTGGGAAGTTGCTATTTCAGAGGCATTAAAGAATTTAGAGGAATTTAGCTCCAAATGAATTTAGACGATAATAGAAAGGCCTTGGTAGAATTGGCCAATTACAAAATGCCCTTTGGAAAATTTAAGGACCGATACCTTATTGATGTTCCGGAGTACTACTATACATGGTACAGGCAAAAGGGATTCCCGGAAGGTAAGCTAGGAAGGATGATGCAGCAGATGCATGAGATTAAGATTAATGGTCTTGAAGAATTCATATATAATATCAGAAAGGAATTTAAGAGAAAATAGCAGGTCATATCATTAATTTAAAGTCATTACAGCAAGTTTTTTTGGTAATAATAATGATTGTGGTCAAACATTTCAACAATCCTTAAACATTACTCAATTTACTCGTTTTATTTTGTAAATTTGCCTGCGTTTAAGAGCGCAACATGACCACAACTCCTAAGTATATTTTTGTAACTGGCGGCGTATCTTCCTCTTTAGGGAAAGGTATCATCGCAGCATCATTGGCCAAACTCCTACAGGCCCAAGGTTACAGAACCACCATTCAAAAACTAGATCCCTACATAAACATTGATCCAGGCACTCTAAATCCATACGAGCACGGTGAGTGCTATGTTACGGATGATGGCGCTGAAACCGATTTGGATTTAGGTCATTATGAGCGTTTTTTAAATGTGTCCACATCACAGGCCAATAATGTTACTACAGGCAGAATTTACCAGAGCGTGATAGACAAAGAACGTCGTGGTGAATTTTTGGGTAAAACCGTACAGGTTATTCCACATATCACCAATGAAATTAAGCACAGAATACAAATCCTAGGTAATTCTGGCGATTATGATATTGTTATTACTGAAATAGGTGGTACCGTAGGTGATATTGAATCCTTGCCTTATATTGAAGCTGTGCGTCAATTGCAGTGGGACCTAGGTGACCATAATGCCTTGGTAATTCATTTGACCCTTATACCATTTTTATCTGCCGCTGGCGAATTAAAGACAAAACCTACACAACATAGCGTGAAGACACTTATGGAAAGTGGTGTACACGCTGATATTCTGGTTTGTCGAACAGAACATGAACTAAACGATAGTATAAAGACCAAATTAGCGCGCTTCTGCAACGTAAAAAAGGAAGCAGTCATTCAATCTATAGATGCTTCAACAATATACGATGTACCTAACTTAATGCTAGAGGAAGGTCTAGATAAGGTGGTATTGGAAAAATTGAATCTAAAAAGTGATGAGCCAGACTTAAAGCGTTGGAATGAATTCTTAAAACGACATAAAAATCCTAAAAGTGAAGTGACCATAGGTTTAATAGGAAAGTATGTAGAGTTGCAGGACTCCTATAAATCAATATTGGAATCTTTTATTCATGCTGGTGCGGAAAATGAGGTTAAGGTAAATGTGGAGTCTATACATTCCGCGTATCTAAATGAAGGCAATGTAGAATTTAAGCTAGAACATTTAGACGGAGTACTGGTCGCTCCTGGTTTTGGTGAACGCGGTATTGAGGGGAAAATTGAGGCCGTGCGATACGTGCGCGAAAACAATATCCCATTTTTAGGAATTTGTTTAGGAATGCAAATGGCAGTCATTGAATTTGCTCGGAATGTCCTCGGCTTAAAAGATGCTAACTCTAGCGAGATGGACCCACAAACCCGATACCCCGTGATTGATTTGATGGAGTCTCAAAAAAATGTGGTTAAAAAGGGTGGTACAATGCGTTTAGGTGCATGGGATTGTACTATTTTGGAGAATAGTATAGCGCATAAAGTTTATGGCACCACTAAAATTAAGGAGCGCCATCGCCATCGTTATGAATTTAATAATGACTATAAAGAGCAGGTTGAAGCTGCAGGGATGAAGGCCACTGGTCTCAATCCTGAAACCGGTTTGGTTGAAATTATTGAAATACCAGAGAATGATTGGTTTGTTGGTGTACAGTATCATCCAGAATATAAGAGTACAGTAGCTAGCCCACATCCGCTTTTTGTGGCTTTTGTTGCTGCTGCATTAGAGTTTAAGAATAAAAAATAGTTATGCCTTTTTGGCGTAAATGGAATTTTGGATAGCTTTTTGGTTTATTCAAACAACTAACTTGAAAACCGTTTTTTCGGAAATATATGGAAGAAAAGAAACTAGATATTAATTCAATAATAGGGTTTGTACTCATATTCGGTATCCTATTATATATAATGTATCAAAATCAACCCACTCCTGAAGAGCTTGAAGCTCAGAAAAAAGCGGAGCAAGAACAGGTTGAAGCAGAGAAGAAAGTCAGTAAGCAGAATGAGTCTTTAATAACAGCACCAGAGGATTTTAGTAATAGCACAGTTATAGATTCGGTAGCACAATTAGAACTACAAAATAAGGTAGGTTCTTTTGCTTATGCATTAACCTTACCTTCGACTGAAAGAAGCTATACAACCGTTGAAACGGATGTTTTTGAATTAAAGTTTAATACAAAGGGCGGACACTTAAAGGAAGTTAAGCTAAAGAATTTTGTGGACTATGATTCAATACCTATATACTTGGTTAAGGATGATAACAGCGTATTTAATATAACCTTTGGAACATCTGACAATCGTATTTTAAATACACAAGACTTTCCTTTTCAGCCGTCCGTAACAAAAAGTGGAGAGAATACAATCGTTTCCATGAAACTGAAAGTTTCAGAGACTGAGTTTCTTGAATACCGCTACGAGCTCAAGCCAAATGACTACATGATTGATTTTTCCATCCAGTCACAAGGGTTAAGTGGCGTGTTCAATACCTCACAACCTATAACTTTAGATTGGAAACAAAAAGGATTGCGCCATGCTAAAAGTATAAGTTACGAAAACAGATATACGCGCTTGACCTATATGTATGATGAAGGAAAGGTAGATAAGCTAGGTCAGATGAATGATGACGAGGAAACCGTAGATGATGTGGAATGGCTGTCTTATAGACAACATTTCTTTAGTTCTATATTAGTTTCTGGAGATACGCCGTTTAAAAATGTAGCCGTGACCTCTACGGATTTGGTGGAGGACGAAGAGGTAGATACACTTTTTACCAAGCTTTACACCTCTAAAATGCCGCTAGCTTATAGTGGTGGTGAGCTGAATAAGAATTTGGGCTTGTACTATGGGCCAACGGATAGCAAGACTTTAAAGCAATATGATAAAGGTCTTGAGGAGAGTATTCCATTTGGCTGGGGCATATTCGGCTGGATCAACAAAGCTATTTTCATTCCGCTATTTGGTTGGTTGAGTGGTTTCCTGCCTTACGGTATAGCCATTATTGTAATGACTATTTTAGTAAAAATAGTCCTCTCTTTTGTGCAGTATAAGCAATTCTTGTCTCAGGCTAAAATGAAAATACTAAAGCCAGAACTCGATGCTATAAGAGCTAAGTACAAAGACAATAAATTAAAAGCTCAACAAGAAACCATGGCCTTACAGAGTAAGGCAGGCGCAAGTCCGTTAAGCGGTTGTTTGCCTGGTTTAATGCAAATACCTGTGTTCTACGCCTTGTTTATGTTCTTCCCAACCGCCTTTGACTTAAGACAAAAAAGCTTTTTATGGGCAGAAGATTTGAGTTCCTTTGATTCGGTTTTAGATTTACCTTTTAATATTCCGTTTTACGGTGACCATGTGAGTTTGTTTCCTATTTTGGCGGCAATAGCTATTTTCTTTTACATGAAAATGACCACAGGCCAGCAAATGGCACAGCAACCTACTCAAGAGGGTATGCCAGATATGGGCAAAATGATGAAGTACATGATTTATTTTTCTCCATTGTTAATGCTGGTATTCTTTAACAATTATGCTTCTGGTTTAAGTTTGTATTATTTTATTTCCAACTTAATTAGTATAGGAATTATGCTCGTTATTAAAAATTACATCATTGATGAAGATAAGGTATTGGCCAAAATCGAGGTGAGCAAGAAGAAGCCAAAAAAGGAAAATCGTTTCCAGAGAAAGATGAAAGAAATGATGGAGCAAGCCGAACAACAAAAACAGAAACAGCAAAAGGGAAAAAAATAAATACTATTTTTAAAGTCAATATAAGAAAAACCTTAATATATAATTAAGGTTTTTTTAGCGCTATACATCTCATAATACTTTCGTGACTAGTAACTGAGGGTCAGGCAGTCACTTGCTTTCAGCTAGGCTATTTAACAATAAAGGACATCATGTATTTATAACTATTATTTGAATAATTGATAGTTTAAATTACGCGTAATTTTTAGGTATTTAATAATTAGTAAAGGCTCCATTTGTGAAATATTTATTGTTCTCCCAGCAAGTCAGCCGATTCGTGTCACGTAAAAATCACCTGACTACAAGAGATTAATTAATTCCTAGCAACCTATAGAGGTGAATTTGTGCGTAACCTATGGTAAGGAATAATTTTGTCAAGCATTTATTTTTATTGATTGAAATTAAAATAGATGATAGGTGTATATCAAGGTATTTGCTTAGCGCTTAATTATTGTACTTTTAAAATAGGATATAATTTAAACAAGAAAAAAGTTTTTACTTTTCTTCATAAAAAAACCCAGACATTATTTTGTCTGGGTTTTCTACTAACTAAATCAATCAATATAAAAATGAGGTAATCAGCCTCGACTTTTCACAATTAAATTTTTTATTCAGCGGCAGGTAAAATCACTCTATCCACAGCATGCACAACACCATTGATAGCTTGAATATCAACTAAGGCTGCGATAATTCCTGTTTCTCTCTCATTACCATCTGTTATAGTTAATGTACTTACATCTAAAGTTAAATCACCACCTAAAGTAGGAATAGTTCCCTGTAAGTTTGGTAAGTCTGTAGATCTTACATTACCATTGGCAACGTGAACCAACAATACATCATTTACCGTTGCGGGGTCTAAATCCCCTAAAGCAGTATTGCCTGAAGGATCTAATTCCAACAACAGATCTTCAAAAGCAGAGTTTATAGGAGCAAAAACTGTAAATGGACCTGCTTCGCTGTCTGAAACCGTAGCTATCCATGGAACAGTAGGTGTACCTGTATCAGCTAACGCTAATGCACTAACCAAATTACTTAGCGCTGGATTAGCTGTAGCGAATGTCGCTATTGTTGGTAATCCAATAACGGTATCAACAATATGCACCACACCGTTTGTTGCAGTATTATCTGCATTATCCACTGTAGAAACACCATTTATAACGACACCGTTTGACGTGTTAAAGTAAAGGCTCAAATTATCACCATCAGCATTAGTAGCTCCTGTATTTCTGTAACCTTCACCTAAATTTACCAAGGCAGTGGAGTTGATGTTTTCTCCAATAATCACATGGTTCAATAAAATATTACGCACTAAATCTTCCTCAGCTGCAGATAAATTGTCCAAGTCTAGACCCGTAGCATTGAGTAAATCTGTAAAAGCAGCGTTTGTTGGAGCAAATACTGTAAAAGGTCCTGGACCTTGTAAAACAGAAACCAAATCTGTGGCCGTTAGTGCGGCAGCCAATGATGTTAAACCATTGTCTAGGGCTACATCTACAACGGTTGTTGATTGTACGGGGTTTCCGCCATTGTTGTCATCGTCATCACTACATCCAGTAAGTCCTAAAACCAAAAAGGCTACTGTCAATAATTTGAAAGTTTTTGAAATAATTTTCATTGTTTTGAGTTTTTAATTGTTCAACATTGCACAAAAAACTAATTTTGTCTAACAAAACTAAGCAAATGATTAAACAAAAATGGATAGTCGGTTTTATTTTTACAATAACTTTAACACAGTCGTTTGCCCAAAATTTGAAAAATCAGTACGATAGTGACGGTAAACGCCACGGGTTGTGGACAAAAAACTATTATCAAACCGATCAAAAACGCTATGAGGGTGAATTTAAGCATGGCAAGGAAGTAGATACCTTTAAATACTACCGATTAAATAAGGGTTTAAGTGTTCTTAGTGCCGTTAAGGTTTTTAATGAAAAAGATAGCTTGGCCGATGTTATATTCTATGCTTCTAACAAAAAGATTATAAGTCAAGGCCAGATGAACGGCAAGCGTTTCAAGGGGAAATGGATATTTTACCATAACAATTCAGATGGTATTATGACCATTGAAAATTATAATAATGATGGTCAACTCCATGGCGAAAGACTTGTTTATTATAAAAATGGTGCTATTGCCGAGAAATCATCATACAACAATGGTAAACTTGAAGGCCTTTATGAATGGTTTACTGAAAACAAGGTCTTATTACGTGTCTCAAATTATACAAATGGGCAATTAAATGGCACAACCACAAACTATCATGCTAACGGAGAAAAAGTTTCTGAGGGTCTCTATAAAAATGATGAAAAAGTTGAAATTTGGGACTATTATGAAAATGGAATACTAACAAAGAAAATTGACCATACCAACCAAAAAGTTATAGAAAAGCATGATTAAGTGGATAACCTTTGGTCATTAGAAATTTGATAAGGCAATCCACTAAGGTTTGCCTTTTTTATTTTGTAATTTTGCCACAAATTTTGGGACAAAGTCCATAAACTAAATCTTTTGAAGTGAAACGTGTCATTATTGGTCTTTCCGGAGGTGTTGACTCTAGTGTTGCTGCCTACTTACTGAAGGAGCAAGGTTATGAGGTCATTGGCCTTTTTATGAAAAACTGGCACGATGATTCCGTAACTATTTCTGATGAATGTCCTTGGTTAGAGGATAGTAACGATGCCATGTTAGTTGCTGATAAATTAGGTATTCCTTTTCAAACTGTAGATTTAAGCGAACAATACAAGGAGCGCATTGTAGATTACATGTTTAGCGAATACGAAAAAGGACGTACGCCTAATCCAGATGTACTTTGTAATCGTGAAATAAAGTTTGATGTTTTTATGGACATTGCCATGGAATTAGGTGCGGATTACGTTGCCACTGGGCATTATTGTAGAAAAGGAACACTAGTAAGAGGAGGTAAAGAAATCTATCAATTATTGTCAGGTGTTGACGGCAATAAAGACCAATCCTATTTTTTATGTCAATTGTCTCAAGCACAATTGGCAAAGGCCTTATTTCCAATAGGACATCTTACAAAACCACAGGTTAGGGATATTGCCAAGGCTCAAGATTTAATTACGGCAGAGAAAAGGGATTCTCAAGGACTTTGTTTCATTGGTAAAGTAAAACTACCAGAATTTTTACAACAGCAACTTAAACCTAAGGAGGGTGTCATCGTGGAAGTAGATGACAGCTTATCGGTGTACAATACGCCACGACCTGAATTTGGCTCAAAGTTGCAATTGCTAGAATTTCTATCTAAAAAACCTGAGTATAATTTATCTGATGGTAAGGTTGTAGGTAAACATCAAGGCGCACATTATTTTACCAAGGGTCAGCGGAAAGGCTTGGCCGTGGGCGGAACCAAAGAACCTTTGTTTGTTATAGATACAGATGTGGATGAAAATATAATCTATACCGGACAGGGCAAGAATCATCCTGGATTGCTTAGAAATGTCTTGTTTGTTTCAGAGAATGAATTACACTGGATACGAGAAGACCTTAGCTTAAAAGAAGGCGAAACTATGGAGGTATTCGCTAGAATCAGGTACAGGCAGCCACTTCAAAAAGCTACCTTGCACAAGGTTGAAACTGGCTTATATGTTGAATTTAATGAAATGCAGTCTGCCATAACTGAAGGGCAGTTTGTGGCCTGGTACCATGGTGAGGAGTTGTTAGGCTCTGGTATAATCTCTTAAATTTCCGTTTATGGCGAATAGAATCACATCACTTTTCAATATTAAGTATCCCATTATTCAGGCCGGTATGATTTGGAACAGCGGTTGGCGTCTAGCGTCTGCGGCAAGTAATTCTGGTATATTAGGTTTAATAGGAGCAGGGTCCATGTATCCTGATGTTTTGAGAGAACACATCCAAAAGTGCAAGGCAGCTACAGATAAGCCTTTTGGCGTCAATGTACCCATGTTATATCCAAACATTGAAGAAATCATGGATATTATTGTAGCAGAGGATGTGAAAATTGTATTTACATCTGCCGGAAATCCTAAAACCTGGACCAAGTGGTTGCAAGACCGGGGTATTATAGTAGTACATGTGGTGAGCAGCGTTAAATTCGCTTTAAAAGCGCAAGACGCAGGTGTTGATGCTATTGTTGCTGAAGGTTTTGAAGCTGGTGGTCATAACGGCAGGGATGAAACCACGACGCTTACCTTAATTCCAATGGTAAAGGAGCATCTTCAAATTCCGCTGATAGCAGCCGGAGGTATTGCCACTGGAAAAGCGATGCTAGCTTGTATGGTTTTGGGAGCCGATGCCGTTCAAGTAGGAAGCCGTTTTGTAGCAAGCGAAGAATCTTCTGCACACCAATCTTTTAAGCAAGTAGTTGTGGATGCTAAAGAAGGTGATACGCAATTAACTTTAAAGGAATTGGCTCCAGTTAGGCTTATTAAAAATAAATTCTACAACGAGATACAGGCGCTCTATAAAACTGGTCCGACACCAGAGCAGTTAAAAGAATTACTAGGACGAGCCAGAGCTAAACGCGGTATGTTTGAAGGAGATTTAGATGATGGAGAGCTTGAAATTGGCCAAATTGCAGGGTTAATCCATGATATAAAACCTGTTTCTAAAATTGTTACTGAGATGGTGACCGAGTTTGAGGAAGCCAAAAAAAGGGTTTCAAGACTTTAACTTCTAAGTTTTTGAAATTTTGTCAATGGCTTTTTAAAATGGTATCAATACCGCTACAACGATATAATGACCTTAAGTACCTACACCAAAGAATTTAAATACAACTTACGCTTGGCAACACCTGTTATGCTAGGCATGCTAGGTCACACTCTAGTCAGCTTTGTAGATAATGTGATGGTCGGTCAGCTCGGAACTGCAGAATTGGCGGCAGTTTCCCTTGGTAATAGTTTTATTTTTATTGCCATGTCCTTGGGAATAGGGTTTTCAACAGCCATTACACCTTTAGTGGCAGAGGCAGATGCCGCTGATAATTTTACGCGTGGTAAATCGGTATTTAAACACGGCTTGTTTTTATGCACAGTGCTGGGTATCATTTTATTTTTACTATTGCTTTTAGCAAAACCATTAATGTATATTCTAGATCAACCAGAAGAGGTTGTGGTCTTGGCCAGACCTTATTTGGACTTGGTCGCTTTTTCTTTGGTTCCCCTGATTATTTTTCAGGCATTCAAGCAATTTAGTGATGGACTTTCCCTTACTAAATATCCGATGTATGCAACCCTTTTGGCCAATATAATAAACGTTATAGCTAATTATTTGCTCATTTTTGGAAAATTGGGTTTTCCCGAAATGGGTATCGTTGGTGCTGCTGTTGGTACTTTGATATCTAGGGTTGTTATGTTGTTTTTTTTATGGTGGTTATTAGCCAAGCGCAAACGTTCTCAGCGCTACGTAATACAAATTAAACTATTTGAACTCAGTAAAAAACCAATAAAGAAAATAATACACCTTGGCTTACCTAGTGCTATGCAAATGTTTTTTGAAGTTGGTATTTTCACGGCAGCTATTTGGCTCAGTGGCACATTGGGGAAAAATGCCCAAGCCGCTAACCAAATCGCTTTAAACTTATCTTCAATGACCTTCATGGTGGCTATGGGGCTGAGCGTAGCAGCAACCGTGCGTGTCGGTAACCAAAAAGGTCTTAAAGATTTTGTCAACTTAAAACGGATTGCAGAGTCTATTTTTTTCATGGGATTTATTTTTGCAGTTCTGTTCGCCTTGTGTTTTGTAGTATTCAATACATTTCTACCCACATTATATTTAGACGAAAACGATATAAGTAACGCAATAGATGCACAAGATGTTATTAACATTGCGGCAACCTTGTTATTGGCCTCTGCAGTATTTCAGATAAGTGACAGTCTTCAAGTGATAGCTCTTGGTGCATTAAGGGGCTTACAAGATGTTAAGATTCCAACACTGATAACCTTTGTGTCCTATTGGCTAATTGGTTTTCCCGTTAGCTTTTATTTCGGTAAGGAAGACCTGTATGGTAGCATGGGAATTTGGTTAGGATTATTGGCAGGGTTAAGTGCGGCAGCAATTTTATTGATAATTAGGTTTAATTATCTATCAAAGCGATTAATTTTGCAATAATACAAAACGAAGAAATGGATTTACCAAAATTTATACTTGGCGATAATACAGACTTTCCAGAGGCTATTTATATCATACATACAGAATTCCCAAGATTTATTATTAATCTTGAAAACGATGAAGTGGAGTGGTTAGAAGAATTTGATGAGCAGGACCAGAAAGAACTCGAGACCGAGACCGAAAATTATATAAGGCTAGCTACGGCATTTTATGATAGGGAAATTGAACGCTACGAGGATTGATGATAGAGCAGCTTTTAGACTACGATAAAGATTTTTTTCTGTTCCTAAACACGTTGGGGTCACCCACTTGGGACAGGTTTTGGCTTGTTATTACAGATCAATTCACCTTTATTCCCTTATATGCCATCTTGTTATACCTTATTTACAGAACCTACGGGTTAAAGTCGTTATTGCTTATGGTTTTGGTTATCGCTGCCATGATAACATTTACAGATCAAATCACTAACGCCTTCAAACATGGATTTATGCGTCCAAGACCTTGTCGTGTTAATACGTTATTAGATGAAGGTATGCGTTTTATTGCTGAACGATGCGGGCGATATGGATTCTTTTCGGGCCATTCCTCTAATTCAATGGCTGCAGCGGTTTTTGGCGGTTTAGTCTTAAGACCTTATTTTAAAAATTTAATTTTTATACTACTATTTTGGTCTTCTATTGTGGCTTACAGTAGAATTTATGTAGGCGTTCACTATCCTTTGGATATTGTCTGTGGCATGGCCTTTGGTGCCCTTTCAGGTTTAGGTTTTTATAGGCTAAATAGCTATTTACTAAAACGTTTTATTTCCGCGTGATTTTATAAAGCTTGTTGACCAAACGGCTTTTGTAACTTCTTGAGTCCTTTGCAGAAAAATTTAAGTCGAAGGAATCTATCAATTGTATGTCAAAGTATTCATTTAATTCTTCAACAGTCTTAGGGTTTTTGACGACGGAAATCAAAAGAAATTCCTTCTCGTTCGGTACCATAAAACCTAAATCTTCGTAAAGATTAGGAATTTTTTCGCCATAGTTATAAATCACTTCAGGTGACGCATAACCAAGGGTGTATAATGGTAATGTGCCGTCTAGAGTAGACAGCGGTTTGTAATCCGCTTGTAATTGCGCCTTAGCCAGTGGAATTCCGATCAATCCTAAACTAAGCATAAAAGCCATAACTAGATAGAAAACATTTTTAATGTTTTTTTCTTTCAATTGCTTAAATATCAAGAATCCGACAAGTACTAAAACAACAGAAACAACCAAAAAGCGCACTAGGACAGGTCCTTTTAAAAAAATATCAAAGAAGAAGCCTGAAAATGGAAATAGCACGGCGATACTGCCTAATAATCCAAACTGAAAGTAAACAGGTAATATATCCTTTTTTGATTTTAAAGTTTTGAAGTTCGTAACTAAGAATTGGATATAGAACCCAACATTGATAGCCAATGGAATAAGCACAGGCATTAAGTAGCGAGATTTCTTTTCAGGAATAATGGATAATAGTATAACGGCTATTATGGTCCAGAAGAAACTGAATCTATATGCTTTTAAATTTGAAACTCTAGATTTCATATAAGGATACAGTAAACTCATGAGAGCAGGGACTGTCCAAATGCCACTCTGTACAAAAAAACTCCAGTAGTAATAAAACGGTCTGACGTTGTAACTGCTCCAGTTAGAAGTTTCACGCGCTGCAATCGCTGTAAAAGTTTCTGGATCTGCTACTCTCACATGAAAATACCACCAACCTCCTAAAACGAGGCCAAATACCACTAAACTAATGAGTTTTAAAAAATGAAGCGTTCCGCCTCTAAATTTATAAGCAATACCATAAGCAATCACAAAAGACAAGAATAGCACATAAAGAGACACAGGGCCTTTAGAGAGTATAGAACCGGCTAAAAATAAAACAAAAAGTAAACTGTGTATAATGGAAGTTTTTCTTTCTTGAAGCATTTGAAATAAATGGTACAGAGCCATGAGCATAAAGCCATGAGTGTAAATATCCCAAGGCGCCTCAATGGTTATTCCAATGACGTAAAAGGAGGTGATTACTATAAAACCATTAATCAGGCTATGTGATTTTGTGAGCTCTAATTTTTTTGAAAGAAGAAAGGTAGATATACCGATACTAGCTAAAAAGAGAAGTGCAGGCCAACGCAAGGCCAAAACAGACTTAATTCCAAATACAAATCCGAAAGCCGCAGTAATCCAAGTTGGTAACGGCGGTTTTTCGTATCGTGCTTCACCATTCATAGTGGTTAATATCCAATTGCCATCGGTGAGCATTTCCCTAGCAGAAATAAAATTCCTAGCTTCCATTATACTTACAGGTATGGCGTCAATAGTAAAGCCAAATGCAATAACTACGAATAGTAATAAGCTAAGAACCGGATATTTTTCAATGTATTTAATCATTGTAGCGCCGAATTAAATATGCATTTCGAGAATAAATAAGCATCCCGAACAAATGGCCCACAAACAATACAGGATCCTGTCTAATAATGGCATAGATGAGAATTAAAAATGCTCCGATAAGGCTCAACACCCAAAAACCCATAGGTAAGGAGGATTCCTTGTGACGTTCCGCATATATCCATTGGTAAATAAATCTAAGGGTGAAAATTATCTGAGCGAATACACCTAATATTAATAACCAGAGTGGGATGGCTTCATTTTTAAAAAGTAAATCGACATCAATCTTGTTGTTGTTATAATAAAAGATAACAATAAGTAAAGGAACGATTAATAATAAATATCTAATAAACGACGGAAACCTTTTCCATTCGCCTTGTAATTGTAAATTTCTTATATAGATATAATACGTTAAACTTTGGCCGAGCATTATAGCGAAGTCATATCTTAGGTAACCATAAATGAACAATAGAAAAGAGGCAATTAAACTCAGGGTCCAAAATAAACTTGGTGTTATTACCTTACGTTGTTTTTCAGAGGTAACCCACTGAACCAAGAGCCGAGATGAAAACAAGAGCTGTGCAAAAAAACCAATGGCATAAATTATCCAGTCTTTCATTTACTCGATTTACAAACGTCATAGTTAATGTATTTCTTTTTCATCCAGAGGTATGCAAAGCAATCCATTAATGGTCCCAATAGGCGGTTCCATAAACCAAATTTTGCCGTTCCTGCCAGTCGCGGAAAATGACGGACAGGTACTTGTAGCACCTTCCCATTTTGAAGCATTATCATGGCTGGTAAAAAACGGTGTAGACCTCTAAACATAGGGATACGTTTAGCATAATCTGTTTTTATAACCTTAAGCGGACATCCAGTATCATCCATGCCATCGTGTGTAAAAGCTCGTCTTATACCGTTGGCAATTTTTGAGGACATGTTTTTTACAAAAGAATCTTTTCGTTCAGAACGAACGCCGGTGACTAGATCATAAGAATCTATATGCTCTAGAAGACTATTGAAATCCTCGGGAGTCGTTTGTAAATCTGAATCAATATAGCCCACCAATGCCGTTTCAGCAAAGTCAAAACCTGCCTTAATTGCAGCACTTAAGCCACGATTTTCTTTAAACGTGATGTATTCAAAAGCCTCATGTCGATTACAGATATCTTCAATTAACGCTTGACTATTATCCTGGGAACCATCATTTACAAACAGGATTGAAGTTGAAACAGATGCAATTTTAAGGTAGCTGGCTAATTCTTTTTCTACACGTTGTAGATTATCCTCTTCATTGTAAACAGGAACAATAATTGTGAATCTATAATCCATGTAATTGTGATTGCGTTACAAATATATTCTTTTTTTTAGGCCTGAGGCTAATAATAAATGACCACATTAATACACACCAAAATATTGTTTTTATGTATTATGTCGAATCTCTTACGCTTTAAAAACAAAAAAGCCCTTAATTTGTGATCTAAAGAGATTTTTATATGAAGATTTTAGTTACCGGAATCGCTGGTTTTATTGGTTCTCATACTGCAGAGCGCTTGTTGGATATGGGACATGAGGTTACAGGTGCAGATAATTTTTGTGACTATTACAGCCTGGAGTTGAAACAGATGAATGCTGAAGCAGTTAAAGAAAAAGGATCTGAAATTGTAACCATGGATTTACGTAATGAAGAAGACTATAATCTGTTAGATCAAGATTTTGACTATATATTTCATTTTGCAGCACAGCCAGGTATTTCCCAAACATCTTCATTTGAGGATTATTTCACCAATAATATTATAGCCACTAAATATCTTATTGATTTTGCCTTAAAGTGTAAAAACCTAAAG
Source organism: Winogradskyella aurantia (assembly GCF_002266855.1). Taxonomy (GTDB): domain Bacteria; phylum Bacteroidota; class Bacteroidia; order Flavobacteriales; family Flavobacteriaceae; genus Winogradskyella; species Winogradskyella aurantia. Next base: position 84,021 of record NZ_NGJN01000006.1, read on the forward strand.
CTTTTTGTAAATATTGGTACATCTTCAATTTATGGCTTGGAAGCCACTTATCCCGAAGATATTGCGCCAAAGCCTGCATCATATTATGGTGTAACTAAGTTGGCAGCTGAACAATTGGTCTTACAAAAAAGCAGAGAAAAGCAAATGAAATCTTGCAGCCTAAGACTTTATTCGGTTATAGGCCCCAGAGAAAGACCAGAAAAAATGTATACCAAGCTCATAGATTTAGGATTAAAAGGACAAGCATTCCCGTTGTTTGATGGTAGTGATAAACACTTGAGAAGTTTTACCTATGTCGGTGATATTGTTGATGGCATTGTAAGTGTTATCGATAACGTAGATAAAGTTGATGGAGAAATTTTTAATCTTGGGACAGAAGTTGAGCATACCACACAAGAAGGCATTGATGCCGTCGCTGAGGTCCTTGGGAAAACTATCAAAATCGAAGTTAAACCAAAACGGGCGGGTGACCAAACACGTACTAAAGCCAATATTGATAAGGCTAGACGTTTGTTAAATTACAATCCACAAACCACATTGCTCGAAAGTGTAAGGTCTCAAGTGGAATGGTTTAAGGCTAATTGTTTATAAGCCCAATAAATACTCCGCAGCGGCAAAAGGGGTGGTTTTACCCGCTTCAATTAACTCAATTTGAGTCTTTAATTGTGCCTTAATTTTTTTTGAATTATAGAAATTAGACTTTAGTCGTTCTTCGATAGTTTGAAGCAACCAAAACCTGTTTTGACTATTTCTATGGCGCTCAAAATAGCCACTTGCTTTTGTGGTCTCAACATAACCTTCAATCATTTCCCACACCTCTAAAATCCCCTCTCTTTTTATAGCACTACATAAAGAAACCTTAGGAGACCAACCAGATTCTTTTTCGGGATAGAGATGTAAGGCTCTATTGAATTCCACTTTAGCTGATTTTGCTGCTCGTAAATTATCGCCATCGGCTTTGTTTATAACAATAGCGTCTGCCATTTCAATTATACCACGCTTAATCCCTTGCAGTTCATCGCCAGCTCCTGCAAGTTTTAAAAGGAGGAAAAAGTCAACCATACTATGAACAGCTGTTTCACTTTGGCCAACACCCACCGTTTCGATTATAATGGTGTCAAATCCAGCAGCCTCACAGAGAATAATGGTTTCCCTTGATTTTCTTGCTACACCACCAAGAGAATCGCCAGAAGGTGAAGGTCTTATAAAAGCATTTTTGTCCTTCACTAAATCCTCCATTCTGGTTTTGTCACCAAGTATACTTCCCCTGCTCAAACTACTACTTGGGTCAACAGCTAAAACAGCCACCTTTTTACCATTAGACGTGAGGTAATTTCCAAAAGCTTCAATAAATGTACTTTTTCCCACGCCAGGTACCCCTGTTATCCCAACTCTAACAGACTTATTGGCAAGAGGTAAACATGCTGATATGACAGCATTGGCTTTTTGAGTGTGTTTTGGATTGGTACTTTCTACAAGGGTAATAGCTCGGCTAAGTGCCGTAATATTGCCAGAAGATATACCGTCAACCAATTCTCGAATAGATGGTTGTTGTTGTCGTTTGGATTTTATAAAATTGGCAGACAGAGAACTTAGTACCTCAGGAGGTGTTATGCCGTCTTGTTCTTTTAGTGCAGATTTATGTGATTTATTTTTTTTTGACACTAGGTTAAATATTAGCGTTTCTTATTCGGAGACCTGAATAGGAATGGCAATTAAGGTTCTGTCCCAGGCTAAGGTGAGTTTTAGGTTTCCTGTTGAATTGTCAAAAGCAATCGTAAATTTTTCTACGGTATTATCAAGTTCCTGCGTCGGTACTTCAATCTCAATGGCATCAAAATTTGGATCCCACATGGGTTCCATCTTTTCATTAACTCCCCATTTGTATTGCTTAGTATTGAACATTACTCGCCATACATTTTCCATAGGGACTGTCCAAATTGTGTACTTTCCCTTTTTCAGAAGAGCACCATCTATCATTAAATCTTTATTGGTTTCAAATGTGGTAGCCTCATTAGCACCTGTACGCCATACTTCATTAAAAGGCACTAGGGCTCCAAAAACCTCTCTTTCACGTTTTGAAGGCCTGTTGTATTCCACTTTTAAGTTCAAGTCGTTGAGTTCTAACTTTGCCGAATCCTTTGGGCTTAATCGTGGTGCAAAAATATTCTCTACAAAGACAGAATATAATAAAAGCCCTAGGGCTACTAGAGTTAAAAAAATTAAGAGACGCTTCAAAAAACTATTCATGAGACTTGAGAAATTTATTTTAGAATTTAAAGATAATTCAAATACCTAAATTTATGGAACGACGAGCATTGAAATTTGTTATACAATAAAAATAGCCTTTTTTTAAAATTTTTTGCAACACGCTCGTAATTGTATCGTCTTTAAAATGAAGTCAACCAAAACAATAAAAAATATCAGCGCATTTCAAGTTCATATTGTTGAAAAATGCAAACAGAATGACAGACAAGCTCAGATGCAACTGTACAATCAGTACTGTAACGGCATGCTCGTAGTAGCACATCGCTTTGTCAAGAATACCATGGAGGCAGAAGATATTGTTCAAGAATCGTTTATAAAAGCATTTTCAAAATTAGAACAGTATAAATCCGAAGTGAGCTTTGGGGCTTGGCTAAAACGAATAGTCATAAACACCTGTATTGACGTTTTAAAATCAAAACGTCAGAGATTGGTAGAGCTTGAAGAGTACCATCTAAAAGTAGTCGTTGATGAGGAAGCGGATTGGAAAGTGGATGATGACGTTACTGTGAATGAGGTAAAAGCAATAATTGAGACATTACCAGAGAAATACAGGTATGTGTTAATGTTGTACCTCATTGAAGGTTATGATCATCAAGAAATTTCGGAAATTTTAAATATTTCCGAGGTAGCATCTCGGACACAATTGTTTCGAGGTAAACAAAAATTGCAAAAGGCATTAAAATTAAAGAAAAATGGCACAAGATCTTAGAAATTTATTTAAAGAAGACCATCAGGATGAACATGTAGAAATGTCTAAAGGACATGAAGCCCGTTTTTTACAAAAGTTAGAGAAAGAACTGCCGCAAAAGCAAAAGGGGTCAAATTATTTTAGCTTTTTAAATATAGCCGCTAGTGTTATTGTATTGCTTGGCCTTAGCTATGGTACGTATAACTTTTTTCAATCTATCAGCACTTCTGACAATCCTGTGAAAGTCGTAAGTACAGATCTCAAAAGCTTAGGTGATGTATCTCCAGACTTAAAAAAGGTGGAAGATTATTATTTGGCGAGTATTAATCTAGAGTTGTCCAAAGTAAAATTAACAACTGAAAACAAAGAATTATTTGACGGGTATATTGAACGTCTAAAAGAGTTAAATACAGAATATGATAAGTTAACTATTGAATTAAACGAAAATGGACCAAATGAAGAGACTTTAGACGCCTTAATAGACAACTTAAAGTTTAGGTTAAATCTAGTTATGCGTTTAAAGGAAAAACTTCAAGAATTTAATGATGATTCATTTACAGAAGAAAGCATCTAATCAATTTATTAATCAAAAAACGAACAGTTAAATCAAAAAAAATCATGAAAACAATTAGAATCTTGGTGTTGTGTTTTTTAACCACTATGGGTTATGCGCAACAAAAATTAAGTAAAACGTCACAGTCTATCAAGGTTAGTAAAGATGTAGTTATCGACCTAAATACGAGCTATGTCGAAATAGAAATTGATACCTGGAACAAAGATATTATTGAAGTTGAAGCTTATTTAGAAAGTGATAAGTTATCCGAAGAGGAACTGAAACGTGCCTTAGAGGAATGGAATCTTAACGTTGATGGTTCTTATGATAAGGTTATAATATCCTCAACCGGAGGAAGAAGCATAATAGGATTAGTTGGTGAAGATGACTATGATGTCCTTTTAAAAGACCTGGAATTTGAATTAGCGGATTTGCCAGAAATACCAGAAATTATGGTGCTACCAAATATGCCAGATATACCAGAAATTCCAAATATGCCAGATATACCAGAAATTCCTGAGATGCCCGATTTCCCAGAATTACCAGAATTACCAGAAGGGATATCTTCCATAAAATTTGATTATGATAGATACCAAAAGGAGGGTAAGAGTTATTTAGAGGAGTGGAGTAAACGTTATGAAAAGGAGGGCGGAAAAGAACTTCAAAAGCGCATGGAAGATTGGGCAAAACAGTTTGCAGAGTCGGGTTATCAAGAAAAAATGGCAAAATGGGGTGAAGAATATGGCAAACGTTTTGAAGGTAAATGGGCTAAAGACATGGAAAAATGGGGTGAGCAGTTTGGTGAAAGGTATGCTAAAGACATGGAGAAATGGGGAGAAGAGTTTGGCGAAAAGTTTGGCAAGGAATGGGTCGAAAAAATGGAAGTTTGGGGAGAGCGGTTTGGCAAGGAAATGGAATTGCGCGCTAAACAAATAGAGAAAAGAGGTGAAATTATGGGGTTGCGATCTGAGGAATTAGCCAAGCGTAATGAAGAACGAGGTTTAAGAATTGAAGAACGTCAGAAGCAAAAGGCTAAACAGCGAGAATCTATATTAGTAAGACGATTAGAATCTGGGAGCAATAGTAAAGTAAAAAAGGTTATAAAAATTAAGATTCCAAAAAAAGCTAAGCTTCAAATGAATGTAAGGCATGGTGAATTAAAGATAGTATCAGCTTTACACAACGCTAGAGGTGATGTTTCGCATGCATTTCTAGTTGCAGAATACATTGATGGAGGTGACACCTCCATCAATGTATCATATTCACCAGTCGTTATAAACACATGGAATTTGGGTGCCTTAAACCTTAATTTTGTAGATAAGGGACAAATTAAAAATGCTAAAAACTTAGTGCTTAATTCTAAATCGTCAAATATTACTATTGAACAATTAACAGAAACTGCTATTATAGATGGTAGTTTTGGAGATTTGACAATTTCTAATCTTGCAGAATCTTTTAAGAATCTTAATTTGGTGTTGGAAAATAGTGATGCTTTAGTGAACTTGCCTAATAATATTGATTACAGTCTTTATTTTAAGGGTAACCGATCTAAATATAATAATAAACCAACCACTCAAAAAACCATTCGAAATTACCCCGAAGGCCAATCGTCCGAAAGAAATATTATAGTAAATGCTAAATTTAGTAATGTGATTATAAACTAATACAATTTACCTCTCGTTTGATTAGTTGTAAATCTTATTTAAAATAAGAATCTTAAGTTTTATTTCCACCTGTTTTCCATAAAATAGAATTGTATTTTTATGGAAATTTTTGTTTTAAAAATCTTATGTCCTTCAAAAACGCGTTAAAATTCTTAAGCGCGCATCCGCTTATTGATGCAGCTATTCAGAAAGAGGCTTATGTCCCTTTAGATTTATCCCTTCATAATAACGATTTGAAAGGAGTTGATGTCTCATCGTCCAAAGATTTAGAAGCTTATATCTGGAAATATCTAGAACAGAATAATGCCAGAGTGGCTTATGGTGGTTATTTAGAACGTCGTGGCATTTATCGGCGGAGTAGTTATTTTAATGAAGAAAACAAAAAATCAGAGCGCAATATTCATTTAGGGTTAGATGTGTGGATTGAGGAAGACACGCCAATATACGCACCCTTGGACGGTACAATACATAGTTTTAAAAACAACACCAATTTTGGTGACTATGGTCCAACAATTATACTTTATCACGAATTTGACAACATTCAATTTTATACGCTCTATGGACATTTAAGCGTAGAGTCAATTGAAGGTATAAGCATCGGATCCTTCATTAAACGGGGTCAACAGATAGCTACTTTGGGAGTTTCTGATATAAATGGTGATTATCCACCACATTTACATTTTCAAATCATTAAGGATATTGGAGACTACCATGGCGATTACCCAGGGGTATGCAGTAACTCAGAATTGCAGGCTTACAAAGAAAATTGTCCCGACCCTAATTGGCTTCTTAAGTTATAGTGGAAAATGTCTACAAAAAACCCTGAAAGTAGTTTCAGGGTTTTATAATATTACATGAATGTGTAATGTGTCACTTCGCTCTATCTATTCCTCTACTAAAACCCACTCGCCCTTTTCAATCAAAGGAATCGCCTGTTTGTATTTCACAACCTTACTATCTCCACTCATTACGTGTTTAATCGTAACCTTGTCATTTCGGCCAATTTTTGGCTTATCCCTGACGATAGTTTCAACGACTTGCTGCTGACGTTGGGTGTTTCCACCCGCAGCTCTATTTTGGGCAGAGCGTTCGTCTAAATTAGGAATCTCTTCTTTTTGGGTTTCTAGTTTTTCTTGTTTACGCTTTTTAGCCTCTTGAATAGTATCGGCTGTTTCTTGTGGAATCTCGCCTTTAAATAAGAATGAAATCACATCTTTATTTACTTGGTCAATCATGGCCTTGAAAAGCTCAAACGCTTCGAACTTATAAATTAAAAGAGGGTCCTTCTGTTCGTGTACAGCTAATTGAACAGATTGTTTCAATTCGTCCATTTTACGCAAATGCGTTTTCCAAGCATCATCTACAATAGCAAGAGTAATGTTCTTTTCAAAATCATTGATTAGTTGCTTACCTTTTGTGTCATATGCTTTCTCTAAATCTGTAACTACCTGAAGGTTCTTTACACCATCAGTAAAAGGAACAACAATACGTTTAAACTTATCACGCTGAGTATTGTACACATTTTCAATGACCGGGTAGGCTAAATCTGCAGCGCGTTGCATTTTATCCCTATAATGCTGGAAAGCGGCTTTGTAGATTTTCCCAGCAATCTCTTGGGCACTCATTTTACCAAATTCCTCCTCTGTGATTGGCGAAGGCATGGAGAAATATCGGATAAGCTCAAATTCAAAATTCTTAAAGTCATTGGCATCTTTGTTGGTTTCTGAAATTCCCTCTGATGTATCAAAAATCATATTTGCCAAATCTACTCTGAGACGTTCTCCGTGCAAGGCATGACGACGTCGCTTATAAACGACTTCGCGTTGGGCGTTCATAACGTCGTCATATTCCAATAATCGTTTACGGACACCAAAATTATTTTCCTCTACTTTTTTCTGGGCGCGTTCAATTGACTTAGAAATCATGGAATGCTGAATTACTTCACCTTCCTTTAATCCCATTCTGTCCATCATTTTAGCAATTCGCTCACTACCAAACAAGCGCATAAGGTTATCCTCTAAGGATACATAGAATTGCGAGCTTCCGGGGTCTCCTTGACGACCAGATCGTCCCCGCAACTGACGGTCCACTCGACGGGAATCGTGTCGCTCTGTACCTACAATAGCTAGACCACCAGCTGCTTTAACTTCCTCGCTGAGCTTGATATCCGTTCCACGACCAGCCATGTTAGTCGCAATAGTCACTTGTCCTGGCTTACCGGCTTCGGCAACAATATCTGCTTCTTTTTTATGAAGCTTGGCATTAAGTACGTTATGCGGTACCTTTCTTATGCTAAGCATTTTCGCCAGAAGCTCGGATATCTCAACATTGGTTGTACCTATCAATACAGGTCTACCCGCTTCGGATAAGCTGGTTACTTCATCAATAACAGCATTATATTTCTCGCGCTTTGTCTTGTAGACCAAGTCATCTTTGTCGTCCCTCGCTATAGGTCTGTTGGTTGGAATCTCAACAACGTCTAACTTGTAGATTTCCCAAAATTCACCTGCCTCGGTAACAGCAGTACCTGTCATACCAGCCAGCTTACGGTACATTCTGAAGTAATTTTGAAGTGTTACCGTAGCAAAAGTTTGTGTTGCTGCTTCAATCTTAACGTTCTCCTTGGCTTCGATAGCCTGATGCAATCCATCGGAATAACGGCGACCGTCCATAATACGTCCAGTTTGCTCATCTACGATCATCACCTTGTTGTCCATTACTACATATTGCACATCTTTTTCAAATAGTGCATAGGCTTTAAGTAGTTGGTTTAAGGTGTGAATACGTTCAGATTTTATTCCGAAATCTCTAAACAGCTCTTCTTTAAGGTTGGCTTCTTCTTCTGATGGAAGTCCTTGACTTTCAATCTTTGCAATTTCAGTTCCCATTTCAGGCATTACAAAGAAATTTGGGTCGTCCTCACCTGAAAGAAACTCTACACCTTTATCTGTGAGTTCAACTTGATTGTTCTTTTCATCAATAACGTAATAGAGCTCAGCATCAACCTTTGGCATTTCCCTATTATTGTCTTGCATGTAAAAGTTTTCGGTTTTTTGAAGCAATTGTTTAACACCTTCCTCACTTAAAAACTTAATTAGCGCTTTATTTTTTGGGATACCTCTATACACACGAAGTAATTGAAATCCACCTTCCTTGGTGTCTCCTGCTGCAATTAATTTTTTAGCCTCAGCAAGAACACCAACAAGATATTTCCGTTGTACTTCTGCTATGCTGTTAACCTTTGGTTTGAGTTGGTCAAACTCGTGTTCATCTCCTTTAGGGACAGGACCAGAAATAATCAATGGTGTTCTGGCATCATCAATTAATACAGAATCAACCTCATCCACAATCGCATAGTGATGTGGACGCTGAACTAAATCTTCCGGAGAATGGGCCATATTGTCCCGTAGATAGTCAAAACCGAATTCATTATTAGTACCATAGGTAATATCAGCATTATAGGCTTTACGACGTGCATCTGAGTTGGGCGTGTGATGGTCAATACAGTCTACACTAAGTCCATGAAATTCAAATATAGGCGCCATCCATGCGCTATCACGTTTAGCGAGATAATCGTTTACAGTTACTAGATGAACACCTTTACCAGCTAAAGCATTGAGGTAAACAGGAAGTGTGGCGACTAAGGTTTTTCCTTCACCCGTTTGCATTTCAGCAATTTTACCTTGATGCATTGCTATACCACCAATAAGCTGCACATCGTAATGAATCATATCCCATACAATGGGCTTACCGGCCGCATCCCAGGAATTTGACCATATCGCTTGGTCACCTTCAAGGGTAACATAATCGTGCTCTCCCGAAACTTCACGGTCAAAAGCATTAGCTGTAACTGCTATTTCTTTGTTATGAACGAAGCGTTTAGCCGTTTCTTTTACAACAGCAAAAGCTTCTGGAAGAATGTCATTGAGTACTTGTTCAGTAACATCATAAATCTCATCTTCAATTTTATCCGCCTCTACATACAAATCTTCTCGCTCATCAATATCTTCTGTAGCCTCCGCTTTTTCTAAAAGTTCAGCTTTTCTGGCATTGAACGGCTGTCTTGCTTCTGCTATTTTATCTTTAAACTCTTGGGTTTTAGCTCTGAGTTCATCATGTGATAAACGCTCTAAATCTTTCTCAAAAGATTTAATATTTTCAACTATAGGCTTAAGGGCGCTAACGTCTTGCTTGGATTTATCTCCAACAAATACCTTAAGTACTTTATCTAATATGCTCATGTTATATATGTTATCTTAAGATTGACTACATTCCAATCTTAATCTTATGTTCAATAATAATGGTGCTCGTAAATGACTTGTTTTAGCGTTTAAAAGCAACCGAAAATAAAAAAAGTCTCTTAGTTAAGGTAACGCAAGAGACTTTTTTATGAAATTATTTGGTGTTAATATTCGTCCTCATTCCAGAGGTAATCTTCATCCGTTGGATAGTCTGGCCAAATTTCCTCTATAGAATCGTAAGAATCCCCTTCATCTTCAATGGCTTGTAGATTCTCTACGACCTCTAAAGGCGCTCCTGTCCTGATTGCATAATCAATAAGTTCGTCCTTGGTAGCTGGCCAAGGTGCATCACTTAAATAAGAGGCTAATTCTAATGTCCAATACATTTGTGTTAAGTTTAATTTTTTGCAAAAATAATTTTTTAGTTGAATAATTCAAGAAAAAATCAAATTAATTATCTATTAATAAAAAGAACGTACAATTATCAACTATTTCAGTTAAATTTTAATGGCACCCAAAAGGAAAAACCTTTCAAATTAAATTAGGAATCTTTTTGGGGAATCCACTTAATCTCTTCAGCCTGCAAATCTTTTGACAATTTCCGTGCCAATACAAATAAGTAGTCAGAAAGACGATTAATATACATCAATGTTTCGGGTTGAAAAGGCTCAAGATCATTAAGATGAGCCGCTAAGCGTTCAGCCCTGCGGCAAACGGTTCGGGCTATGTGACAGAATGACACAGTTTGATGGCCGCCAGGAAGAACAAAATGTGTCATTGGTGGCAAGCTGTCTTCCATTTGGTCCATTTCTTTTTCTAGAAGTTCAATATCCTTATTGGAAATTTTGGGAATGTTTAGCCGTGCTTGACCACTTTTTAATGTCGCCTTGTCTGGGTCTGTAGCTAATATAGCACCTATGGTGAACAAACGGTCCTGAATATGCATCAAGATGTCTTTGTAATTTTGATGAATATCTTGATCTCTAATAAGTCCTATATGTGAGTTGAGCTCGTCAATGGTACCATAACTTTCAATCCGTATATGATGTTTTGGAACCCGCGTACCACCAAACAAAGCTGTGGTTCCTTGGTCACCTGTTTTTGTATACACTTTCATAGTTCAAAGTTAAGGGTTATATGTTGAAAGTTAAAGTCTCAATAGATTTAAACATGAAGGTTCACTAATGTTAAGTTTGAATAGCGATACATTAAGAATCCATTAAGGCCACTAATTTGAAGCTGTATCACTAGATACCATGCCGTCATGAAGCCGAATAATACGTTTCGCATGTGCTGCTATATCTTCTTCGTGGGTCACCATGATAACTGTATTTCCATTGGCATGAATTTCGTCAAATAATTGCATAATTTCGGTTGAAGTCTTCGAGTCCAAATTTCCCGTTGGTTCATCTGCAAGAATTATAGAAGGTTTATTCACCAAGGCACGGCCCACAGCCACCCGTTGTCTCTGACCACCTGATAGTTGATTAGGTTTGTGGTCCATACGGTCTGCCAGCCCAACATCAGTAAGAACTTTTGAAGCTCTTTCCTCGCGTTCGCTTTTTGAAGCACCTGCATAAATCATGGGTAATGCCACATTATCGAGAGCCGTCGTTCTGGGGAGAAGATTGAAGGTTTGAAACACAAAACCAATTTCTGTGTTTCTTATATCCGCAAGTTCATCATCAGTCATTTGACTAACATCCTTACCGTTTAAAACATAGCTTCCAGAGGTAGGTGTATCTAGACAGCCTAGAATATTCATTAAAGTTGATTTTCCAGAACCAGAGGATCCCATTATGGCAACATACTCACCTTTCTTGATATCAAGATCAATACCTTTAAGTACGTGCACAGTTTCTTGGCCTAATTTGAAATCCCTTACGATGTTTCTAATTTCAATGACGTTGTCACTCATAATTTATAGGTCTGATTGCAATTTTATGCCTTGCAATATACTGGTTTTTATAGTTAATAGGTCGTTAAAGTTATGAGCTTGTTACAGTCTTATTTTAAAATGTTCTTTGGTCTGTTCCTTTCTAAAAAACACAAACCCCAAGTGAAAACAATCTATGCTAACGGTAACATTCTCGTGGATTTTAATGTGCTCCCAGGCGTCTGTCATACCTTTAGACCAATAAATGTCGTCAAAGACAAAGACCGACTCATTATTCGCCTTAGGCAGGAGTAAATTAAAATAGTCTATGGTTGCTTGTTTGTCGTGATGACCATCAAAAAAAACAAGGTCAAAGGTGTTTTGATTTAGTTTTGGAATACGGTCTTTGAAAGTGCCTACTTGAACATCTGCATTTTCAATATTGAATTTTTTTAATTGCTTCTTGGCTATAGAAGCTACATTTGGGCAGCCTTCTATACTAATGATTTTGGTTTGTGTATTTGCACAGGCCATAGCATGCGCAACAATCCCTAGAGATGTGCCCAATTCTAAAACTGTTTCAGGGTGAAAATAGGAAATTAACCTGTAGAACAATTTACTGCGTTTTAAGGATGTGCCTGAGTGTTTGACTATCTTTTTTACTAATCGTTTTTGAGATTTAAAAACCCGCGAGCCTGAACCAAAATCTGTAACCTCAAACTCTTCGTTACTGGCTAGTAAGGCTTTTCTATAAGCATAAATAGAGCCATATGCATCGTAATTTTTGGCATCATACAAACAGCGTGTTACAAAATTAAATACAAATGGTGAGTGAACACCGTGTTGGTTGGTAGAGCGAACTAAAAATTTTATATAGGCAATAATCTGGTATATCAAGGTTGTTCCAGTTTTTCCGCCAATTCAAACCAGCGCAATTCCTTCTCTTCAATTTGGTCCATGATTTTTTGAAGCTCAGAAGAGAGGTTGTTGATGTCATCTTGAGACAGCTCAGGATTTTTAAACTTCTCTTCTAAGGCATTTTTATCGAGTTCTAAGGCCCTTATCTTAGATTCTAAATTTTTGTACTCCTTTTGTTCATTATAGGAAAGCTTTTGAGCTGCATTTTCTTTTAAAACGGTTTCTGAAGTTGATTCATTGACGGTGTCTTCGGTTTTTGTTTGGCTTGAGTCGTATGCTCTAAAATCTGAATAATTTCCTGGAAAGTCTTCTATTTCCGCATTACCTCTAAACACAAATAAATGATCAACAATTTTATCCATAAAATAACGGTCGTGTGAGACCACTAGGAGGACACCCGGAAAATCCATTAAAAAGCTCTCAAGGACATTTAAGGTAACTATGTCTAGGTCATTTGTTGGTTCATCGAGTATTAAGACATTAGGATTTTGAATTAAAACTGTACATAGATAAAGACGTTTTAGTTCTCCACCACTTAGTTTCTCAACAAAATCATATTGTTTTTTCCTGTCAAAAAGGAAGCGTTCCAAAAGCTGTTGGGCACTAATCTGCCTCCCTTTTGCTAAGGGGATGTAATCTCCAAATTCTTTAATGATATCAATTACTTTTTGTTCTGGTTTTACTGTAATTCCGTCTTGTGTATAGTAGCCAATTTTAACCGTATCACCAATAACGATTTTGCCACCGTCAGGTTGCAACCTTTGGGTCAGAAGGTTTAAAAATGTGGACTTACCAGTGCCGTTTTTACCTATGATTCCTATACGTTCGCCTTTTCTAAAAGTATAATCAAACCCGTCTAAAATAATATTGTCCTCAAACGCTTTAGACACATTGTGGAATTCAATTATTTTACTGCCAAGGCGTTCCATATTTAGTTCTAACTCTACTTGATAGTCTTTGCGTCTTTGATGTGCTCTCGATTTTATTTCAAAGAAATCGTCAATTCTACTTTTCGATTTGGTGGTTCTGGCTTTGGGTTGCCGACGCATCCATTCTAATTCTTTATTGTAAAGCTGTTTTGCCTTATTTACTTCTAAGGCTTTGTTGGCAATTCTAGCTTCCTTTTTTTCCAGATAATAAGAATAGTTCCCCTTGTAAGTATAGATTTTACCATGATCTAGTTCAAGGATTTCATTGCAAACTCGCTCAAGAAAATAACGATCGTGTGTGACCATAAATAAGGTTTGTTGGGTCTTAGAGAAGTAATCCTCTAACCATTCGATCATTTCTAAATCTAAGTGATTGGTGGGCTCGTCCAAAATGAGAATATCAGGTTGGCTTAACAGCACTTGTGCAAGTGCCAATCGTTTTTTTTGACCACCGGAAAGCGTTGAAACTTTTGCCTCTAAATCATTTAATTTGAGTTGTGATAAAATTTGTTGGTATTGTGTTTCAAATTCCCAAGCATTTTCTCTATCCATAGCCTCAAAGGCTAATTGGTAGGCTTCAGCATCTTCCGGATTTTTAAGGGCTTTTTCGTAATTTTCAATTGTTTTAATAATGGGGATATCTGTATCAAATATGGTGTCTTCAACACTTAATTTGGGATTTAAATCTGGTTCTTGGTCTAGAAAAGATAGTCGTAACCCATTTCGTATAACAATTTGCCCCGAGTCTGGGGTCTCTTTTCCAGATAGGATTTTTAAAATAGAGGTTTTTCCACTGCCGTTTTTGGCAATTAATGCAATTTTTTGGTCCTTATGTATACTAAAGGATAGGTTTTCAAAAAGCACCAATTCGCCATAGGATTTGGAAATATGTTCAGCATTTAAGTAGTTCAAATTATTTTTTTTACAAAGAACGCAATTAACCAAAAAGAATACCAATTATTTTGTTATTGATTTTGATGCGTTATATTTGTCTTGAAACATCGTAATCTTTTCATGAGGCGCATTATATTAGGATTATTCTTATTCGCGTTTATTGCGTTTTCTTCATGTATTCCCCACAAGGACATTGTGTATTTACAAAATAAGGAAGCGGCTCTAAATGACACTATTCCTAACAATTTATCCGAGGTTCAAAAACCGTATAGAGTTCAAATAGACGACATTTTGAATATTAGAATAAAAGTACTTGATCAAGACAATGTTCAGATATTTAACCCTATTGGTGAAGGTAACTTAAATGCGAGTAGCGCAGAACGTGCGTATTTTGATGGTTTTACTGTAGACGTTCACGGTAATATACGAATTCCAACCCTTGGTCGTTTTAATGTCCTAGGTTTCACAGCGCAAGAAATTGAGAAAATGATTGAGCAGAAGTTATTGGAAGAGCAGTTTAAGGAAACGGCAAACATCTTTATTACGGTTAAATTGGCTGGCTTGCGATTTACGGTTAATGGCGAAGTTCAAAATCCAGGTTCGGTTACACTATTTAAGGAGCGGGTCAATATTTTTGAGGCGATTGCTAATGTTGGAGAAATTCCACTCACAGGAAATAAAAAAAACGTGGCGGTTATAAGACAGTACCCGCAAGGCCAAAAAATACATCGATTAGATTTGACTGACATCAATGTTATGAAATCGCCGTATTATTATATTCAACCGAATGATATCATTTATGTTGAGCCACTTAAGCAGAAGTCTCTTGGTACTGGCGAAACCTTAGTATCAACGATTTCTACGCTTGCTAGTTTAGCAGCGCTGGTAACTTCTATAGTAATTCTTTCCACTAGGTAGATATGGATTATAACGATTACAGTGACTACGATAATTCAGATGCGCAACACGTCGGTTTCGATTTTAAAGGTTTTTTATTTAAGGCTCTGAACCATTGGAAATTGGTATTGCTCTCTGTTGGGGCGGCCCTTATTGTGGCCTACTTCATTAATGTGCGAAAACAGAATATCTATCGTTTAGATTCTTTAATCACCATTAACAACGATCAAAATCCTTTTTTTACGGCTAATACAAGTATATCTTTTAATTGGGGAGGTGTATCGGGTAAAGTTGGAAGCATTATTACAGAGGTTAAAACAAGAACTCATAACGAGCTCGTAGTTGATTCCTTGGAATATTTTAAGGAGTATTTAGTTGAGGGTAAGTATCATTTAATTGACATTTACAAAGAAGCCCCATTTGACCTCGTGACTGATAAGTCTAGGCCACAGCTTTTAAATAAGGTTATTGGCATAAAACTTATTGATAGAGAAAGCTTCGAGCTTTTTTATGAATTTGAGGAGACCACTGGGATTTGTCAATATTACGACTCTAAGGATAAGGTAACACTTCCACTGAAACCCCAGTCACTTAATAGAAGATTTAGGTTTGGTGAGGTCATTAATCTACCTTTTTTTAACGGGGTTATTTATCTAAAACCAAAGGCTAGTTTTAAGGAAGGTAATGTTTACTTTGTGCGATATCTGAATTTTGATTCGGTAGCTAATAATTATAAAAATGCCATTAATATTGAACCCGCTTCAAAAGACGCATCTTCAGTATTAAAATTGTCTTTAATTGGTAAAAACAAATCTAAAATTGTTGATTTTCTAAATGCAACATCGGCGATACTAAGTAAAACGGAACTTGAACGTAAAAATCTTTACGCTAGTAATACCATAAGATTTATAGACAGTAGTCTGGGTGCTGTTAACACCAGTTTAAAAGCCGTAACTGATGAAATGAATAACTTCAGGAAGGCTAACAAAGTGTTTAACGTAGAAGAGGAAATTACACAAATCTCCGAGCGTCTTAAAGATTATGACCAGCAAAAACTGGTTGAACAATCGAAGTTAAACTACCTTAACAATCTTGAGAACTATTTAAGAACAAAAACTGACTATTCTCAAATAGCTGCGCCAACTTCGGTAGGAATAGAAGAAGTTAATATCTTAAACAGTGTTAGTAAAATAATTGGATTATCCATTGAACGGAAAAACTTAGAGTATTCCACCAAGAAAGGATCTATACTGTTTGATGAAATTGATAGGCGAATAGATACAGAAAAAAATGTCTTACTTGAGACTATAAGCATAACAAAGGAAACCATCGGTGTTCAGTTAAATACCATAAATCAAAAAATAGCCAAGTTAGAATCTGAATTAATTGATTTGCCCAGTGAACAGCAAGAATATCTGAAAATTCAGCGAAAATTGGATATAAGCAGGGAGGCCTATGACATTTACCAAGCAAAACGCGGTGAGGCCGCCATTGTAAAGGCAGCTAATGTTTCTGATATTACGGTTATTGATGAGGCTAAGGATATTGGTGATGCACCAATAGGGCCAAAAAAGTCTCTCAATTATATGCTTGCCCTAATGATAGGGTTCTTTACGCCTATGTTCTTGATTTTTGTCATTTATCTTTTAGACAATAATATTCATGGCTCAGAAGAAGTCATGAAATTATCTAAAATTCCAATCTTGGGCTTAATCGGTAAGTACCGTTACAAAAACAATCTCGTGGCCTATGAAAAGCCAAAGTCAGCAGTAGCTGAGTCCTTTAGGGCCATAAGGTCTAGTTTGCAATTTATCTTTAAGAATAAGTCATCGGATGCGCAGTCAAATACCTTATTGGTGACGTCTTCTGTCAGCGGTGAGGGAAAAACATTCACATCTATTAATATAGCTACAGTATATGCGCTGTCGGGTAAAAAGACTATATTATTAGGTTTAGACCTACGAAAGCCAAAAATATTTGACGATTTCAGTATCTCCAATGATAAAGGTATTGTTAATTATCTCATAGGAGAGAGTACTTTTGATGATGTGAGACTGAAGACACATATTGAAAATTTAGACTTAGTGACTTCGGGACCTGTTCCACCAAACCCATCAGAACTTCTAATGAGTTCAGAGTTAAAGAATCTCATGGCTCGTCTGAAAGAGGAATATGACATTATTATTTTAGATACACCACCCCTTGGGTTAGTAACGGATGCGCTGGAGCTGGTGCAGTACGCTGATGCAACAATTTATATGGTGCGTTTAAATTATACCAAAAAAGGTATGTTACAACTTGTGAACGCAAAATACCGTAATGGAGAATTGAAGAATATACGATATGTGCTCAACTATTATAAACACAAAAGTAACAACAATTATGGCTATGGTTATGGCTATGGTTACGGCTATGGTTACGGTGTTTATGGTAACACCTATCATGAAAGAGACAAGCAACCTCTACTCAATAAAATCAAACAATTCTTCAGGCGTTTTTAAAACAGTCTAAACCATAGAATTTGATAACTAAGGACCAGTTAAGAATCAAGCGTATTTTCGATTTGATTTTGGTAATTTTAATATTGCCAATACTCTTTGTTCCTATAGTGCTACTTATTATAGTAGCTACTATAGATACCCGAAAATTTGGCTTGTTTTCACAAGTCCGTGTAGGGCAGCATGCCAAGTTGTTCAAGATATATAAAATAAGGACCTTAAGAGAAGAAACCCACAGATTGGGTCACCTAGATAAGAGCGCTACTAGGCTTGGGAGATGTCTTAGACAGACCAAATTAGATGAATTACCACAATTATTTAATGTATTGAAGGGAGATATGGGATTTGTAGGCCCTCGGCCTGACATTGAAGGTTTCGCAGATGTATTAGAAGGGGCGGATAGAATTATTTTACTGGTAAAACCAGGGATTACCGGTCCGGCAACTTTAAAATATAGAGACGAAGAACGTGTGTTAGAACGACAAAAGGACCCCGAGCATTACAATAGAACGATAATTTGGGTAGATAAAGTGAAAATCAATAGAAACTACGTTGAGAATTACAGTTTTTACTTAGATTTGACCTGCATTTTAAAATCTACTTTAAACAAATGACACATTCAAAAGACAGAATTGCGATTATCGGATTAGGTTATGTCGGTTTGCCCCTAGCTGTTGAGTTTGCCAAGAAATTCTTTGTCGTTGGCTTTGATATCAATAAAAATCGTATTAATGAATTAAATTCTGGAATTGATAAAACCTTAGAAGTCGAAAATGACCATTTAAAATCGGTTTTAACTTTTGATTCTAACGCTACAAGAGGCTTATACATTACCGATAATATAGACACTCTAACGCAATGCAATATTTACATTGTTACTGTCCCAACACCTACTGATGCTTTAAATAAGCCCGTTTTCACACCACTGATTAAAGCTAGCGAGACTGTTGGACAAGTTTTGGGTAATGGTGATATCGTTATTTATGAATCTACTGTTTATCCCGGTGCCACTGAAGAAATTTGTATTCCTGTAGTAGAAAAAGCCTCAGGATTAATATACAATAAGGATTTTTATGCTGGGTATTCACCAGAGCGAATTAATCCAGGAGATAAAAAACATACGGTTACTAAAATACTAAAGGTTACTTCAGGCTCAACACCAGAAATAGCTAATAAAATAAATGAACTTTATAAAACCGTTATAACAGCTGGTACGCATTTGGCACCATCCATCAAGGTAGCGGAGGCTGCTAAGGTTATCGAAAATTCACAACGTGATATTAATATCGCTTTTGTTAATGAGCTGTCTAAAATATTTAGACTGTTGGATATAGATACCAAAGCAGTTCTTGAAGCCGCTGGTACTAAATGGAATTTTTTAAAATTTTCACCAGGGTTGGTTGGTGGTCATTGCATTGGGGTAGATCCTTATTACTTGGCGCAAAAGGCTATTGAATCTGGCTATAATCCAGAAATTATTTTAGCTGGTCGGAAAATGAATGATAGTATGGGTGGTTATGTAGCAACGGAAACGGTTAAAATGATGATAAACAATGGTGCTACCATAAAGGGATCTAAGGCTTTGGTTTTGGGAATTACCTTTAAGGAAAATTGCCCCGATATAAGAAATTCAAGGGTTATAGATATTGTTAGGGAATTGAAGTCGTATCATGTTAATGTGGATGTCTATGATCCATGGGCATCTAAAGAAGAGGTTCAGCATGAATATGGGCTAGATTTAATTACGAATTTGGACGAGCTAAAATCAGACTATAACGCGATTATATTGGCTGTGTCCCATAATCAATTTTTGAATATTAATTTGAATCAACTAAAAGCTGAATCTAGTGTAGTCTTCGACGTAAAATCACTATTGCCTTTTAATACGGTAGACGCCCGTTTATAATCAGTCCTTAAACTTTTTGCTCATGTACTCTAATCCTTACCATAGCCAAGACCTTTCACAGCTGCGTTTTTTAGTGACCGGAGGTGGAGGTTTTATAGGTTCTAATATAGTAGAATATCTTCTCAAATATGGCGCTCAAAAGGTGAGGGTTTTAGATAATTTTTCCAATGGCTATCGTGAGAATTTAACCGAATTTATGGATAATCCATCGTTTGAGCTTCTAGAAGGCGACATAAGGGACTTGGAAACTTGCAAAACTGCGATGGAAAATATTGATTATGTATCCCATCAAGCCGCCTTAGGTTCTGTGCCAAGGTCTATTAATGACCCAGCAACCACCAATGCGGTTAACATATCCGGCTTTTTAAATATGATGATTGCCTTAAAGGACAGTACAACTGTAAAACGTATGGTCTATGCGGCATCAAGTTCTACGTATGGGGATAGTAAGTCGCTGCCCAAAATCGAAGATACTATAGGAAGGCCATTATCGCCATATGCAGTTACCAAATATGTTAATGAGCTGTATGCTGATGTTTTTGGTAAAACCTATGACACGGATGTTATTGGACTGAGATATTTTAATGTTTTTGGTCCTAAACAAAGTCCAAACGGTGCTTACGCAGCTGTAATCCCATTATTTATGCAGGCTTTAAAGGATAATAAGCCGTCAAAAATAAACGGTGATGGCGAACAAACAAGGGACTTTACTTTTGTTGACAACGCCGTTCAAGCCAATATTCGAGGTTTTTTTGCCTCAGAAGATGCAAAAAATCAAGTATTTAATGTGGCTTGTGGAGAACGAATATCTGTAAACTATTTATGGGACTCTTTACAGAAAGCCGCAAATTCTGAACTCAAAGCAGTATATGGCCCACCAAGGCAAGGAGATGTTAGGGATTCTTTAGCTGATATTTCAAAAGCTCAAAAACTACTTGGTTATAAGCCGCAATATACCGTTAGAGAAGGTTTAAAGATTACTTGGGATTGTTTTAATTCATAGTAGGTGACTTTTCAACAAGACTAATCGCTCTTATACCCTTCAGTATTTAAGTTTTTTAATTTCGTTGAGGATTTAGGCTTAGTCTGTCTTGCCGTTCAAAAAACTATTTATGTTATAGAGATCTTGGGCCTAAATTACTTTTAATCCATGGTAAAAAATACGTGAGCCTGAAATAACTCCCTTATCCAAAAAGCCAGGATTAAATGCGATGTTCCTTTTAGCATTTCTTATATTAGCCTAAAATATTTTATTGGGTTTGAAAACAGCTGAAGACAATTGGTTGTATACTATTTCTTCAAAAAAAAGCCTCTTTAGCTTCAACTTTATTGAAATTTGGAGGTACAGGGATTTATTGATGCTTTTTGTGAAGCGTGATATTATCACGCTCTATAAGCAGACTATTTTAGGCCCTTTATGGTATGTCATTCAGCCACTGTTTACATCGGTTATATTTACCTTGATTTTCAATAACTTGGGACAGATACAAACGGGAACTGTTCCTCCCTTTCTCTTCAACTTAGCTGGTATAACCGCATGGAACTACTTTAAGGAATGTCTAACAGGTACATCAAATACATTTACAAAAAACCAAAATATTTTTGGAAAAGTCTATTTTCCCAGGGTCATCATGCCAATGTCCATAACCATATCAAACCTTTTAAAATTTGGGATACAGATGCTTATTTTCATAGGATTTTTCCTATTTTACAAAGTTCAGGGCACTGATATTAGGTTGCACTCAACTATTCTGTTATTTCCACTCTATATCCTTCTAATGGCCTTATTGGGTTTAGGTTTTGGAATGATAATTTCTTCCATGACCACCAAATATCGAGATTTAACTATTGTCGTAGGATTTGGGGTGCAATTACTTATGTATTTATCAGCAGTACCTTACCCATTATCCGAAGCGAGATTAAAGTTTCCAGAATGGGTAATTCCATTGGTTGAATATAACCCTATGACCCAGATTATAGAGGGATTTCGTTCTATTCTGTTAAATAGTGGTACAATTGAAGTGGATAAATTCATTTATACCTGTGCCATTGCTGTACTGGTTTTTCTGTGTGGATTAATTATTTTTAATAGAACTGAAAAGCAATTTATTGATACGGTATAATTATGTCTGACGTTATTTTAATGGCCGAGAATATCAGTAAGCAATATCGCTTAGGACTAGTTGGTACAGGTACCCTAAGCCACGATATAAATAGGTGGTGGCATCGTATTAGAGGGAAGCAAGATCCTTATTTAAAGATAGGTGAAACCAATGATAGAAGCAAAAAAGCAGAATGTGATTATGTATGGGCATTAAAGGATATTAATTTTGAAGTAAAGCGAGGTGAGGTCCTAGGCATTATTGGTAAGAATGGGGCAGGTAAGTCCACATTGCTAAAGATTTTATCTCAGGTGACTAGTCCAACAACAGGGGAGATTAAAACTAAGGGCCGTATAGCTTCATTATTAGAAGTGGGAACAGGTTTTCATCCTGAAATGACAGGTCGCGAGAATATATATCTCAATGGTGCCATACTCGGAATGACTAAGGCCGAAATAAGGTCAAAGGAGCAAGAAATAATAGATTTTAGCGGGTGTGCTAGATTTATTGATACACCCGTCAAACGTTATTCTTCAGGAATGACCGTACGCCTCGCTTTTGCTGTAGCTGCCCATTTAGAGCCTGATATTTTAGTAGTAGATGAGGTTTTAGCGGTTGGTGATGCGGAATTCCAGAAAAAAGCTATTGGTAAAATGCAAGATATCAGTGCCGGGGAGGGTAGAACCGTATTGTTTGTAAGCCATAATATGGAATCCATGGCGAGACTCTGTAATCGTGGTATACTTTTAAATAATGGAAAAATAGGAGGCGAAGGTAATATTGAAAATGTCATTGAGTTATACTTAAAAAATAATCAAGAGTTCAGTGATACTTATATTGAAGAGAGAATAAAAAGCAATTGCTATGTCAAGAAAATAACATTAAGCAATGCACAAAATCAACTTACAAGTTATTTTAATTTTAATGAAGGGCTAACCATAACGTTTAGTGTGTTTAAGGCTGAAGAGGATGAACAGATTTATAACCTATCTTTTGCAATAGTCAATACGAATGATGTAGTTGTCTTAAGTTCTTCAATTAGTGACGCTAATGAGTTAAAACTTAGTAAAGGCGCCAATAAATTTTCAGTTAGTATTAATGGTTACCTATTGAATAAGGGCAATTACAAAGTGAGGTTGTTTTTTTCAAATGAAACAGAACGTCAAAGTATACAAAGAATAGATTGTTTGGGTTTTAAGATTAATGAAACAGGATTTTATAAAAATGCTCAACTTAGAAAAGCTGTAATTATTCCTAAATTAGATTGGGTAAAACTATGACAACAAACGTTTATGTCCATATTGGTACGCATAAAACAGGTACTACCGCGGTACAACAGTATCTAATTAAAAAGACTAAAACACTTTTAAAATCGGGATTTAAATATATCAACCTTTACCATTTTGAAGAGGCTCAAAAATTAATGCAATACTCCGGTGATAACCAGACCCTTCTTACAAATTTAAAATCATTTTTTAACGCACAAAAGGAAGATAACATCCATAGTTATATTATATGTTGTGAATATTTATCGGGCAATCCAAAGACATTATACTCAAACGTCTCTGAGATACCTAAATTACTTTCTCAAGCATTGATTGGTTTCGATCGAATAAAAGTTTTTGCAGTTCTAAGGAGACAAGATCAATTTATTCAATCCATTTATACCCAGTATGTGCACCAAGGTGAGGATATTCCATTAGGAGATTTTCTTGACCCATCAAGGCTGGACAATTTAAAGTGGACAGGTTTTCTTAGTAAATATGAAGATGAATTCGGTGCAGATAATGTAGTTGCTATTCCGTACGACATAGAAGCTTTTAAGGAACGAAGTCTTTTGAGTTCCTTTTCAAACTTTTGTGGTATCGACATGTTTAAGGACTCAGAACTAGAAGTTTTAAATTCTGGATATAACGATATTGCCATAAAAATTGCCAAATCCTGCAATCCATTATTAAATGTTTCGGAAAAGAAAATTTTAAGAAGTTTTTTACAAAAGCATTTTAAAAAAAATAGATATGCATCTTATCATTTACTCAATGAAGAGGACGAACGTTTTTTAATATCGTATTTTAAAAAGGACAATAGTCTTTTGTTTAAAACCTATTTTAAAACTACTGATTTGAGTAATTTTTCTGCTGTGGAAGAAGAGACAAAAAACGGAATAAATCAAGAATCAAATCATTATCCAGAATTAATTTCCTATTTAATTAAAGAAATTGATCAATTACAAAAAAGCAACCCAACACAGAAACCTATTCAATCAAAAAATGTTTTGGCAAAAGTCAAGAAGAAATTAAAAAAAATGGTTGAAAACCCCCATGAATTATATCAGAGGAATTATCAGCTTATTGGTTTGGCCAAAAATTATGAACGAGCCGTTATATTGGGATCCGCAGAATCCATTAATAAATTGGAGCTTACAGCGTTTTCCAACGATTTTGTGATTACTGTGGGTAATTTTTTTGAACATCCTGACATTAATGCCATCAACCCTAAAATCCATGTTTTTGCAGCGTCACATCCACCCATAACAAAGGCGGTTTTAATGAATTGGTGGGGGAGGTGCCAAGATGTGTTACCAAAAAGTACGCCTATACTTATAGAGAAAAGGGATAGAGAAGTTGCAGAATCTGTTTTTAAGGGTAGGGAGGTGTACTATTATTCATATGGCGGTAGTTTACCCGTAGATTTTACCAAACCGGTTATGTCACCGTGGAGTGTAACTATTGTTGCGATACAACTTGCTATTTATGGTAAGATTCCATTAATAGGATTATTGGGTATAAACCATGATTGGCAATGCATTGAACCATATAGACATTTTTATGACCACACTGAACCATCTTTGGAGTACTATTTAAAAAATGCAGGTATAGAGATTGAATACGAAAAGCAAAAACAACGATTACCAAAAGAACGTCTTTATAGGGAGTATGAGCTGTTTAAACAATACGAAACCTTAAAAGATGAGGGCTCGAAATTAGGGATAGGCATCCTAAACTATGATCCATTCTCTAATTTTGATGTGTTTGAATTTGATCGAAAAACAGAATTAATAAGGCGAGACTCTTAAAATGATGGTGAGGAAATATTTTTCAAAATTACTGGGATTCTTGGTTCCTGAATTAAAACCTATTTTGTCAAAGCAGGTAACAATTAAAAGTTTTCAGAATATTAAGAATAATGCTAAGTTCGGGAAATTAACAAACATAGTGCCTCCATTTAAAATATTGGAATCTTCAATAGGAGACGGAACGTATATTTCATCTAATTCTCAAATATCTAAAACCCAAATTGGCAAGTTCTGTTCTATTGGACCAAATTTAATTTCCGGTTGGGGTATACACCCAACAGATGGATTGTCCACTAGCCCTTATTTTTACAGTACCGCAAAACAAAACGGAAGTACCTTGGCTCTAAAAAATTTATATGATGAAAGAAAACCTATTGTAATAGGTAATGATGTTTTTATTGGTGCTAATGTCACTATTTTGGATGGGATAAGAATTGGAGATGGGGCCGTTGTCGGGGCGGGTTCAGTAGTATCTAAGGATATACCTGATTTTGCAATTGCCTATGGTAATCCTATTTCCATAAAGAGGATGAGGTTTACGGAGAAACAGCAAAATGAATTAAAAAAGATTGCCTGGTGGAATTTTGATGAGAACGCTATGAAAGACGTGAATACCTATTTTTTTGAAGTTGAGAAATTTATTTCTAAACACCGCAAATCATAGATTTGGCAAATTAGTATAGTGAAAATTTTAAAAAACATTTTAAACAAACTTCCCTACGTAAGAGGACTATATGCCCAGGCTAAGCGATACAATGAAAATGCATTCTTTCCACCCGGTCATTTTTATTCTAGTGTTACCAACTTGAAAGAAATAAAGCAGCGAGAAGATCAAATATGGAGGGGTGTAGAAGTCGATTACATAAAAGGGTTGGATTTAAGAACCGAAGCTCAGATAGAACTCTTAACGAGATTATCTGACTATTATTCAGAATTACCTTTTCCTAAAGATAAGAACACAACGTTTAGATATTATTTTGAAAACCCATACTATTTATATACAGATGGTATTATACTTTATGGCCTAATGAGGTATTTAAAACCAAAGCGTATTATTGAAGTGGGTTCTGGTTTTTCCTCCGCACTTATGCTCGATGTAAACGAGCATTACTTTGGAAACTCAATTAATTTTATGTTTATCGAACCATTTCCAAATCGTTTAAATGGAATTTTAAGAAAAGAAGACATCAACGTTTCCAAAATCGTAGAAAGAAAAGTACAAGATGTAGATATCGAAATTTTTAAACAATTAAAGGCGGGCGACATTTTATTTATAGATAGTACGCATGTTTCAAAGTGCGGGAGTGATGTTAATTTTCTTTTGTTTGAGGTGCTTCCGGTTTTAAATAAAGATGTTTATATTCATTTTCATGATGTGTTTTATCCGTTTGAATATCCTAAAGAATGGGTATTTAAAGGCTATAATTGGAATGAGAATTATATTTTGAGGTCCTTTTTAATGTATAATAAGGCTTTTCAAATTGAAATATTTGCAGATTATCTTCATAAGCATCATAAATCGGTTTTCTCTAAAATGCCATTAGCTTTCAAAAATACGGGAGGTAATTTATGGATTAAGAAAGTTTAAAGCATATGTCAGTAGTTCTTTCCATCATAACCGTCAATTTAAATAATGCATCAGGTTTGCAAAAGACCCTGCAAAGTGTGGCGCAGCAATCTTTTAATGCCTTTGAGCATTGGGTTATTGACGGTAACTCATCAGACACCAGTCTGGAGGTAATAAAGTCCTTTAACTATCCGCAATTAAATTATATTTCTGAAGCAGATTCCGGTATTTATAACGCGATGAATAAGGGCATTATACATGCTTCTGGAAACTATCTTCTGTTTCTCAATAGTGGTGACAAGCTTGAAAATGATGACGTCTTAAGCACCGTTATACCGTACCTCAATGGAGATTACTCCATTTTATCTGGAAATATCATCTTTGATGATAAGAAGGAATATCGTTTAAGGGAACATCCAGACCAATTGACCTTTTCGTACTTGGTTGGTAATGCCATAAGCCATCCCTCTACTTTTATAAAATCAACACTTTTCGATACCTATGGCTTATACCAAGAAGATTTAAGGATTGTATCAGATTGGGCTTTCTTTCTTTTGGTGTTGGGAATACACAATGAATCCTATAATAAAATACCTGAGGTGATTACTGTGTTTGACGCTCATGGTATTTCAACGGTTAAGGACAATTTTGATAGTGTTTACAAGGAGCGTCATCAGGTACTGGAATCTTATTTTCCTAGAGTTTTTAACAACGAAAAGGATCGCTATATTTTTAATAAGTTCACTGCTTTTGATAAACGAAGCAGATATCTCATGACTATTGAAGAATATCCTCTTTTAAGAAAGCTCACAACCGTTATACTATTCATATTCTCTAGTTTTTTAACATTCTTTAAACGTTCCAAATGAACCCCAAGATTTTAATTGTTGGTCCTATTGGTGATGCAGGAGGAAGGGAGCTTGAAACGGGTTTTATTGCTGAAACTCTTTTAGAAATGGACTGCGAGTTGCAGATTGTTTCTACAATTGACTATACGATAAATTCACAGGTATTTGATTTTATAGAAGGACATTATATGTCATCACTTAACTCAGAGGTATTAAAAAAGTCTACTTGGTTCAGGATGCTAGCAACATTGGCTCATTTAAGGTCAAATAAAGAAAGGCCTTTAAGTGCATTTGCATCAAACTCATACGCGAAGAAATTAGGCTTTAAATCATATGCCCTGAAAACCTTAAAGAATTTGGTTTTCGAAGCAGACTTGGTTTTTTTCTGTGCACAATTAACAAGTGCTTATCTAAACGACATTGCAGAATACGCTAGTGAATTAAACAAACCTATAGTTTTAAGAACCACTGGTAACATATTAGATTGTGATACTAAACAGAAGGATTGGTTAGAAAAAATAACCTTGTTTATACACCATTCCCAAACTAATGCAAATCGATTGTCTTTTCTCAAAAATTATAATTATGAAA
Source organism: Winogradskyella aurantia (assembly GCF_002266855.1). Classification (GTDB taxonomy): domain Bacteria; phylum Bacteroidota; class Bacteroidia; order Flavobacteriales; family Flavobacteriaceae; genus Winogradskyella; species Winogradskyella aurantia. Next base: position 111,537 of record NZ_NGJN01000006.1, read on the forward strand.
TTATCGACCAATGCACCTTTAAGGAAGACGATCTCCTTAATTTAACACCTACTAAGGAATTTAGGTCTTTACTTTATATTGGTAGGCTTTCGAAAGAAAAGGGAATCGAAGAGCTTGTTTCAGTCATAAAAACCCATAAGGATATTGGTTTGAAACTAAACATTGTCGGTGATGGCCCTTTAGGTGAGCCATTACAAGAAAGCTGCCAGGATATAAAGGCTATTGAATTTTTCGGCTATCAAAAACAAGATAAGGTTATAAAACATATACAATCTTGCGATGCTATAATAATTCCCTCCTTTGAGGAAGCTGGACCACTAGTTGGCTTAGAAGCCATGGCTGCTGCAAGATTGATAATATCTACAAAGGTGGGAGCGATGCCACATAGGCTTCATAACACCTTAAATCAATTTTGGTTTGAGGTTGGTAATCCCAAAAGTCTGTTGGATGTCATTACACGGATAAAGTCGCTGACATCATCTGAAATTGAGGAAATAGCTAATCAGAACAGGGAACAATACATCGCAGATTATAAGAAAAGCACCATAAGAAATCTTTACAAAAACACTATTTTTAACCTGATTTTAAACAATTCGGAATAGTCGGTATGCGGATAGGAATGAATCCTCAAAAAGAATCAAAAAAAATTGAATTAGAATGTCAACATAGACTGATAATTGTAGTTTTTATTCCTGAACTCCAAGGCTACTATAAGAGCATGTTCAATGTTTTTAAATTATGCCTATCTTCTGCGGTGTCTACAATTAATGGTAATTGTGCCATTACAATAGTTAATAATGGCAGTTGTGAAGACATAAAAAACTATCTAGATGAAAAGCTGCAAGCCAATGTAATAGATACGGTTATTCACCACGCTAAGAATATTGGCAAGATTGACGCGCTTATCGGAGCTGCAAGAGCAAGTAGAGAGCCTTTGATAACTATTTCCGATGTAGATATTTTGTTTGAAAAGGGTTGGCAGGAAGCTACAGAAACTATTTTTAGTACCATAAAGAATGTTGCTTCAGTATCTCCCATACCTTGTAAATTATTTCAGGATTATGAAACTTCATCGACATTATTGAAGATTTTGATGAAAAAGGTTAAGTTTACATATGAGGTCATTCCCAGTAATTTTCAATCTCATAATAGGTACCTCAAAAGCTTTAATTGGAAACTAGAAACAAATAAAAATTCAAGTTGGCCGGTCATTGAAAGTAATGGCGTGAAATGTATAGTTGGGAGTGGTCATCAGATTTTAACCATGCGCAGGGAATTATTTTTCTCTAACGTTCCCTTGGAGCCCTCATTAACTTTGGTAGGGAATAAATCAGAATATCAATACTGTGATTTACCTATAAATTTATCTGGTGGGATGCGTGTATCAACATATCATAATAAGGCCTTTCATATGGGAAATGAAGTTGAGCGATGGATGTTCGACATCCAGAAAAAAAATGAAGAGTACCAAGATGCTGACCCGGAACAATATGTTAGTTTTAGTCTGCCATCTTTTAACCCAAAGCGACCTAATCCTTATTGGTTTAGTTTAAAGAAAAGAATTACGCATAAATTATTTAATATCATCTATAAAAAAAAATGAGGCCTCAATGAAAAAAGCCACTGCCATTATTCCAGCAAGAGGAGGCTCTAAAAGATTACCTAATAAAAATACTCTTCTTTTCGGAGATAAACCATTATTAGCTCATTCTATTGCATACGCACAGGCCAATAGCGATATAATAAATGAGGTTTATGTATCCACGGATTGTCCAACCATTAAATCGATAGCGTTGGATTATGGTGCAAAAGTAATTGATAGGCCAGATGATTTATGTGGTGATGATGCACCAACACATTCAGCACTTCATCATGCAATTCAAAATATAAATGAACCCATTGATGTTGTTGTGTTACTGCAGCCCACTAATCCTTTAAGGCCAAGACATTTATTGAATGATGCCATGCATACCTTTAAAAACATGAATCTAAAGAGCTTATTCACAGTATCTAGAAGCTACGAAAAACTGGGTAGAATAGTTGATAATAGTTACACACCTTATAATTATAATATTGGACAGCGAACTCAAGACTTAGAACCTTTATATTTTGAAAATGGATTGTTGTATATCACTAAAACCGAGCTTATACAAAAACACATAATATTCAATGAAAAATCCTATCCCTTTATTGTAAATCATAAATTTGCTCAGATAGATATTGATACTCAGGACGATTTTGAATATGCAGAATATATTTTAAAAACTTACAATGAAAACTACTAATCCATATATTTCCATTGCAGGGCGCAAAATTGGAATTGATTATCCCCCTTTAGTAATTGCCGAGATTGGGATTAACCATGAGGGTTCTTTAGAAGTGGCTAAAGCTATGGTAGATGCCGCAGCTCGGGCAGGTGCGGAGGTAGTGAAACACCAAACCCATATCGTAGAGGATGAAATGAGTAAAGCGGCTAAAAAGGTCATTCCTGGCAACGCAGATATTTCTATTTACGACATCATGGAGCGCTGTGCTCTAAATGAAGAGGATGAGCGTCATTTAAAGGATTATGTTGAGACAAAGGGCATGCTCTTTATATCGACACCCTTTTCGAGGGCCGCTGCAGAACGTCTTAGAAAATTTGATGTTCCTGCATATAAAATAGGATCTGGGGAATGCAATAATTATCCCCTTTTAGAACATATTGCTAAATTTGGTAAACCAGTTATTTTAAGTACAGGAATGAATACTATAAGCAGTGTTCAAAAGGCAGTGTCTATTTTTAATAACTATAATATACCCCTAGCATTATTACATACTACAAACCTATATCCAACACCTCCTCATCTTGTAAGATATGGGGCTATGATGGAGTTACACAACGCTTTTCCAAACCATGTATTTGGCTTAAGTGACCACACCTTAAATAATAATGCATGTCTTGGTGCAGTGGCCTTAGGTGCATCAATTTTAGAACGACATTTTACAGATCGTATGGACCGCACCGGGCCAGATATTGTCTGTAGTATGGATGAAGGGGCTTGCAAAGATTTAATTATTGGAAGTAGTGAAATATGGTCAATGCGCGGCGGTACGAAAGAACCTACAAAAGAGGAGAAAGTTACCATAGATTTCGCCTTTGCCACGGTCTGTACAATAACCAAGATTAATAAAGGGGAAAAATTCACAAAAGAAAATATTTGGGTGAAGCGTCCTGGTACAGGTAAAATTTTGGCAGAGAAGTATAATGAAGTATTAGGTAAAACAGCCAAAAGAAGTATAGAGGAAGGGGAACATTTAGATTTTAATGATTTTGAATAATGAATAGTGTATACGATTTATCAAAGTACTTTTACAGTGTCAATGATTTGAATAGGGCATTGACCTGACAGAAATAAGTAACATTATATCGTACTTAAAAATTTTGGAACGAGAGCTGTAGCTTGTAATTGTTCCTTGATTTTTAACAAATAGAGAAACATGAACACCTCCTTAGTTTGTTACCATATCTTTTTTAGTCAAGAACAATAACATGCGTAAAATCGTTTTTTTAACAGGAACTAGAGCAGACTTTGGTAAAATCAAAGCTTTAATTCAGTCTGTGAAAGATCATCCTGATTTTGAACCTTATATATTCGTTACCGGAATGCATTTAATGCATAAATACGGCTATACCCTCATTGAAGTGGAACGCAGCGGGTTTAAAAATTTGCATACCTTTTATAATCATACCGATGAGGCCACTATGGATTTAACGTTGGCGAAGACCATTCAAGGTTTTTCTGATTATATCAAAGAAATCAACCCTGATTTAATTGTTGTTCATGGTGATAGAGTCGAAGCTTTGGCCGGTGCTATAGTGGGTAGTTTAAATAACACCTTGGTTGCCCATATTGAAGGAGGCGAGCTCTCAGGCACCATAGACGAGCTGATAAGGCATTCTGTGAGTAAATTAAGTCATATACACTACACTTCAAATGAACGCGCCAAAAAAAGATTGTTACAAATGGGTGAGCTCGCACAATCTATTTTTACTATTGGGTCACCAGATGTAGATATCATGTTCTCTAATCAACTTCCTAATTTGGAAGAAGTGAAGCGCTACTATCAAATAGAATATTCTGACTATGCATTAGCCATGTTCCACCCTGTAACAACAGAAGCTGACAGCATAGCCCAAAAGGCCCAACAATTCGTGGATGCATTGATAAAAAGTGATAAAAACTATGTTGTCATTTATCCCAATAACGATCTTGGGAGTAATCATATCCTGAAAGCCTATGAAAATCTTGAAAACAATAAACGGTTTAAAATTTTTCCTTCGTTGCGTTTTGAATACTTTTTAACCCTTTTAAAGCATGCTAATTTTATTATTGGCAACAGCAGTGCGGGGGTTAGGGAAGCTCCTTATTACGGTATACCCACTGTAAACATTGGTTCCAGACAACAGAATAGAGTAAAGCATCAGAGCATAATTAATTGTAGTAATGGTAAAGAAGATATCTATAGGACTATACAAAATATAAATTTAGTAAAAGCGCAATCTATTGAGGTCTTTGGACGGGGTAATAGTGCTCGTTTATTTTTAGACTCCTTAATAGCACCAAACTTCTGGAAAATCAATCATCAAAAGCAGTTCAAGGATGTCTAGAACTAAAGTGTTATTTGTGGTTCCTGATGGGGTAGGTATAAAAAACTATTTATACTCTTCAGTGTTGGCACATTTAAAGAAAAATTCTGATATCAGTATTTGGTCCCCCTTACCGCATGAAGCGTTCAATGGTATTAAAGATATTCACAATGTAACCTTTAATTATTCCCAAATTGAATTGTTACCAGAAACACCTTTAACACGTCTTTTTAGGGAATCTGCGTCTTATGCAAGGATGCTACATAATAGCAGACTTAAGAGAAATGAAACCATTTTAACCAATTGGAGGCCACAAACCTATAATTTAAAGGTTAAAATTCTATATGCCGCTGCTAAGATATTGGGGAACTTATTTTCTAGGGATTACAATAGAATTCTAAAGTTTGAAAAAAAAAGTACAAAGCACATACCACAAGGTGTTATTAATTCTTACAAGACAAGGTTAAAAGAGTGCCAGCCAGATGTTGTCTTTATAACGCATCAGCGCGTAGCAGGTTTAATGCCTATTTGCTTAGCCGCCAAACAACTTAATATAAAAACCAGCACGGTTATTTTTTCTTGGGATAACCTCCCTAAAGCTAGATTAGCCATACGAACAGATGATTATTTGGTGTGGTCGGCTTGGATGAAAAACGAAATGATGGCTTATTACCCCGAAATAGAAAACCAAGCCATCAAAATTGTAGGTACACCCCAATTCGAGTTTTATTTAGAAGAAAAACGTATTATATCTAGAGAAGTTTTTGCTAGACTCAACGGTTTGGATGCGAAAAAGAAATGGATTTGTTTTAGTGGAGATGACATCATTACGTCTCCTTACGACCACTTATTCTTAAAGGATGTAACCGAAAGCTTAAATTCAAGAAAAAACGATTTGCAAATTATTTTTAGAAGAAGTCCTGTAGACTTTTCAAAAAGGTATGATGACATTTTAAAACGTTCTAAAGATATAGTGAAGGCTGTAGATCCTTTATGGAATATTAAGTCACAAACGGGTTGGGTCGGATATTTTCCCAAGGCTGAAGATATAAACATGCAAGTGAATTTAGCCTACCATTGCGAGCTAGTTATTAATTTGGGGTCTACCATGGCACTAGATTTTGCAACATTTGATAAACCGTGCTTATATCTTAACTATAATCCATCTAATGATGCCATGTGGAGCACGAAAACTATTTATAATTTCGAACATTTTAAAAGCATGGAAGATTTGGAGGCCGTCGGATGGATTAACCAAAGATCAGAAATATTAAATAAGGTAGAACTTGCTTTACATAATCCAGATGGTTTAGCCCCAGATAGAAAAAAATGGATGGAAATCTTAGTAGAGCATCCCTTGGATAGTTGTGCTAGGAGGATAGTCAAATCTTTATCGTGATGCATATTTGTTATATCACATCAGAATATCCAAAGAAAGGTCATCCGCATGGTGGGATAGGGACGGTGGTTCAAACATTAGCTAGGCAATTAGTAAAATCGGGTTTTCTAGTAAGTATTATAGGCCTAAATTATCTCAATAAAGATGAAAGTGAAGAGGATTTAGGTGTAAAAATATATCGATATAATCGCTCAACTATAAAAAAATTAGGATGGTTCATAAACAATAAAATTCTTAATAAGGCCATCACAGATTTACATAAAAAACAGCCCATAGATGTGATTGAGACCTCAGAAATGGGTTTGGCCTTTATTAGAAAACGGCCCGATATTAAGTATATCATTCGGATGCATGGTGGTCATCATTTTTTTGCAGAGTCAGAGAACAGAGACGTTGAGTCATGGAAAGCTTTCCAGGAAAAACGGAGCTTTAAAAAGGCAGATTATTTAATTGGCGTGAGTAATTATGTTGTAGAACATACATCCAAGTTTTTAGATTTTAAACATAAAGGCGGACAGGTTATTTATAATTCTGTTGATTTGAACCGCTTTTATCCTGCTGATTATTCTAAAATCATTGAAGGACGTATCTTTTTTGCAGGAAGTATTTGCGAAAAAAAAGGAATAAGGCAATTGATTCAAGCTTTACCTAAAATCAAATCTCAGGTTCCAGAAGCCCACTTAATAGTAGCTGGACGTGACACTAAGATTAGAGGGACACAAAACTCTTATCTAGCTTATTTAAAATCTGAAATCCCTAAAGAGGTTGAAAATGATATTTACTTTTTAGGGGCCATTGAAAATACACAAATTCCAAAAGAGATTGAAAAGGCCTCGGTTTGTGCATACCCATCACACATGGAAACTTTTGGTCAAACCATCGTTGAGGCCCTTTCTATGGGTAAACCAGTGGTGTCTTCTAATAAAGGCCCAGGTAATGAAGTGATTATACATAATAAAACAGGATTATTGTGCAATCCCCTAGATATTGATGATTTAGCGGAACAAATTATTTATATGTTACAAAATCGTGAAGAGGCATTTGAAATGGGTCATAATGCCATAAATGATGTAAAAGAACGTTTTAGTTTAAAAGTTCTGATGAAACAAAATATAGAGATGTACCAAAAATTAATTGAAAGCTAGGGCATAATGAATATAATACTCAATGGTCCAGGAAGGTCAGGTACTACCCTTTTAAGTCAACTGATAAGTTATCACCAAGATTTAGCATGGATTTCCGGATGGGTTAATAGGTACCCCAAATTTCCTGAACTGGCTTTTTTTAATTTTATGTACCGCATGAAAATTATGAATCTCGATGTTTCTAAAATTAATAAAATGCCTAAACCCGCTGAAGCTTATGGCTTCTGGAAATATTATGTAAAAAATTTTAACTCAGATCATCAACCCGCTCCAGATGAAATAACCCGATTAAAACAAGCCATGGAGAGGCTAATAAACATTCAAAACAAAAATCATTTTATAACAAAAATCACAGGAGATTTAAGAAAAAATATATTTGATCAAATTTTTTCGGATTATCAGGTGGTTTGGATCGAAAGAGATCCTAGGGTCGTTGTAAGTTCCTATATAAAACAGCGATGGTTTTATAAAGACCGAACGAATGATTTCGAGAAGTTAACCATGGAGAAGAAAATTAGATTTTATGCGGAGTATTATTTAAGTCTTTTTGAACAATCTAAAACAATTGAAAAAAAAATTGTTTTTTACGAAGACCTGTGTAAAAATCCTGTAACCTTCTTTGAAAACTTATTAGGTTCATTAAATTTAAATTTTTCGGAACATCATAAGTCAAGAATTAAAAATGAGAAAATTAAAATAGTGGACTGGTCTAACTACGAGGTAAACTACACACAACATCAAAAAAACCTATTAAGTCAGCTTCTAGAAGAGCCACTTGAGCATTATAAGTATTCTTAGATAGCTTGTAAGACAAAAAAGTAGGATGCTCCTATTATATGTTAAAACTTACAATTGAATATTGAGATATAAGTGAAGGCAAATCAAAATAAAGAACAGCGTAAATTAAAGCCTAATGTCATGGTTATATTTACCCTTGTAAAGCATAAAATAAAAGATGGCCAGCTTTATGGTTATGCTCCTTACATCTCAGAAATGAATATTTGGAACAAACATTTTAAGGAGATTATAGTTGTTGCACCTTTTGATGCTTCTACTGACCTTGAAAAAATCGACCTTAGTTATATACATAACAATATTAAGCTCATAAGTATTCCCTCTTTCCATGTAAAATCATGGTTTGGAGTCTTAAATTTCATGGCCAAATTACCGTCAATTTCAATTAAAATGCTGAAAGCAATGCACAAGGCAGATTATTTTCATTTCAGAAGTCCTAGTAATGTTGCGGCTATCGCTGCTATTTTACAGATTTTTTTTCCGAATAAACCCAAGAGTACTAAATATGCAGGTAATTGGGATCCAAATAGTGAACAGCCTTGGGGATATAGATTTCAGAAATGGTTGCTGACCAATAGTCAACTTACCAAAAACATGAAGGTGCTTGTCTATGGAAAATGGAAAAATCAAACACGATACGTTCAGGCTTTTATGCCAGCGTCTTATAGAGCTAATGAGCAACTTCCTTTCAAATCTAAATCCTATTCAAATCGTTTAAAATTTGTTTTTCTTGGGGCTATGGTCTATGGAAAACGGCCTCTTTTTACAATTAGAATAATTCAGTCTTTAATTGAACAGGGATTAGACTGCGAATTACACATGTTTGGAGATGGTAGTTTGATTACTGAAGTGAGAGAATATGTAGATGAAAATAAGTTACAAGATGTCATTTTTGTGTATGGCAATCAAGATAAAAACAGAGTTAAATCAGCTTTATTAGATGCTCATTTTACTATCTTACCTTCTAAGAGTGAAGGCTGGCCTAAGGCTATTTCAGAAGGTATGTTTTTTGGTGCTATACCCATCTCCACAAAAATTTCGTGTTTACCCTGGATTTTAGATAACGGAAATCGTGGTATATTGATTAATCCAGACTTAGATGAAGCTGTTTATTTGATTAAAAGTGAATTGCAAAAAGGAGACCAATATCTAAATACCATGGCTTCAAAAGCATTGGAGTGGTCCCAGCAGTATACAATAGACAAATTAGAGAAAGAAATTGAGAAGGTAATTACTAATGCTTAGATCGCTTCAAATTATAGATACATTGCAGGTTGGAGGCGCTGAGCGTTTGGCAATTAACTATGCCAATGGTTTGTCTCAATTAGGTGTTCAGTCCCATCTTTGTGCCACACGCCAGGAAGGACCATTACTAAAGGTTTTGGATGAAAACGTGGAGTATATTTTTTTGAACAAAAAATCAACTATCGATTTTAAAGCTTTTTTAGCGTTAAGGTCATATATCCTAACAACCAAAATCAACGTAATCCATGCGCACTCATCTTCCTTTTTCATTGCTGTTATAATGAAACTGTTTATACCTCACTTAAAAATTATTTGGCACGACCATTATGGGAATAGTGAGTTTTTAAATAAACGCCCAAAACTATTATTAAAATTTTGTTCCCTCTTCTTTAGTTATATTCTTAGTGTCAATAAAGACTTAAGGCAATGGTCTGCTAAAAACTTACATTGCAAAAATGTAATCTACCTCAAGAACTTCCCAGTTTTAAAAAAAGCCACAGGTTCATCAACAACACTCTATGGAGAAAATGGAAAGAGGATATTGTGCCTAGCAAATTTGCGAGAACAGAAGAATCAAATAAGGCTATTGGAGTCTTTTCAGCAAGTTGCGAGCAAATATCCTGACTGGACTCTGCATTGTGTTGGTAAAAATTTTCATGACGATTATTCTAGACGCTTTTTTGAGAAATTGAGAAAATTAGACCTTAATAACTTTGTTTATTTTTATGATAGCAAGACGGACATCATCAATATAATGCAACAATGTCAAATAGGTATACTTGTTTCTAAATCGGAAGGCTTACCAATGGCCCTATTAGAGTACGGTATATCTAGTTTAGCTGTTATTTGTACCGATGTAGGCGATTGTGGGGAGTTAATTAAAGATAATTGTTATGGAATCTTACTAGAAGATGATAGGTCTACAACTATTTCGGAAGCAATCATGGCATTTATAGAAGATAAGGATTATAGAACGGGGTCGGCTCATAAATTTCATGAAATGATATTGCGAGACTATTCAGAAAAACCTATTTTAACCCAAGTAGTTGATATCTACAATCAGGTAGTGTAAAAAAATTCGCCTATGGGTAGCAAGTATTTGTCTCAAATCATATTGCATATAGTTCTGGGCGCGCTCCTTTATTATTTTAGTTTCTTTCCGAGCCTCTACTTTTTCTCAGTTATTGGCTATTTTTTATACAAAATAATTACAGTTCCTAAAAATGAAAAGACACTTGCGGTGCTTATGGCTTGTGCTTATCTAGTAGGGGCTGAGGTCATTTTCAGAATGACCAGTGCGGGGATCTTCTATGAATCATCGAAGTACTTCATTATATTTTACTTATTTATTGGAATGTTTTACACAGGTATATCCAATAAAAGTTATCCTTATTTTATTGTACTTGTTTTACTTATTCCCTCTATAATAGTCGCGGCAATTGGTCTAAACATTGATGCGAGCCTTCGAAGAAATGTAGCTTTTGTATTGAGTGGTCCCGTGTGTTTAGCAATTTCTGCTTTATACTGTTATGATAAAAAAGTAACACTTCAACAAATCCTAACCATTATATTATATATAGGTTTACCGATCATCACACTCTCAACCTACCTCTTTTTATATACACCAAGTATTAAGGGTGTTGTTACGGGTACTCAATCTAATTTTGCGGCTTCAGGTGGATTCGGACCAAACCAGGTATCTACGGCCCTTGGGCTTGGTATGTTTGTATTTTGCGTTAACTTTTTTCTAAACTCAAAAACACTCTTTTTAAAAACGCTAAATATCTTGTTGTTCAGTTTAATTGCGTTCAGAGGTATCGTCACCTTTAGTCGTGGCGGAATTTTAACGGCTATTTTGATGATTGCAACATTTTTATTTATGGTGTATTTAAAATCAAATAAAAAACAGAAAAATATGATTGTCATATATTTCTTTTCCCTAATAGCTATTGCATCACTGGTTTGGATAGTCAGTTCTTCCCAAACCAGTGGTCTTATAGATAAGCGCTATGCTGGACAAGATAAGTTAGGACGAGAAAAAGAGGATGTTAGCGCAGGAAGAGTAAATATTTTTATGAGTGAACTAGAAGGTTTCATTGACCATCCTTTTTTAGGCGTTGGCGCTAGTGAAATGAAAGAAATCAGGTTAGAAAGATTAGGAAAAGTAGTTGCTACACATAATGAATTAAGTAGACTGCTTTCTGAACACGGTCTTTTAGGAATAATAATTTTACTAATATTGCTTTTTAAGCCACTAGATGTCCGCTCATCAAATAATCACAATTTTTTCTTCTATGCCTTTCTTGCCTTCTGGTTCGCTACCATAAATCACTCTGCGATGAGGATTGCGGCACCTGGTTTTGTATATGCTTTAGCTTTATTAAATGTAAATTATGAAAAACGTCCTTTACATAGGAAACGCATTATCCAGCCAAGGTAACACGGTTTCTCCAATAGAGAGCTTGAGCAAGCATTTGAAAGAGTTTTGCGAGGTCAATGTAGCATCTCATGAGCAGAACAAGATAGTTAGACTATTTGACATGATTGCTTCTGTTTGGCGGTTAAGACGAACCGCAAAAATGGTGCTTATTGATACTTACAGTACTGCTAATTTTTATTATGCCTTAATCATTAGTCAATGGTGTCGGATTTTAAAAATTTCATACATCCCTATTTTGCACGGAGGTCAATTAGAAAATCGTCTTAAATATCATCCAAAAAAAAGTGCCTGGATATTTAAAAATGCACATCAGCTAGTGGCACCTTCTAAGTTTTTACAAACCATATTTCAATCCTATGGATATGATGAGGTCAGGTACATTCCAAATACCATAGCATTGGAGAAATATACATTTGTAGACCGTGAAATAGAGACTATCAAGCTATTATGGGTGCGATCTTTTTCTAAGATCTACAATCCTGCTTTGGCTATAGCTGTTCTTGAAGAGTTAGAATCTCTGGGACATAAAGCGGAATTGATTATGGTTGGCCCAGAAAAAGATGGGTCGCTTTCTCATTGCAGGACCTTAGCACAACGCAAGCAACTAAAAGTCAAATTCACAGGCTTGCTGCCTAAGGAGGACTGGATAAAGCTATCCCAAAGCTGTAATATTTTTATCAATACAACAAATGTGGATAATACCCCAGTTAGTGTTATCGAAGCTATGGCTTTAGGTTTACCGGTAGTATCTACAAATGTTGGCGGTTTACCTTTTCTTATAGAAAATGGAGTTGATGGTCTTTTAGTGCCGCCAAACGATGCAGAAGCATTGGTAAAAGCTATTCTTAATCTAAAAAATAATAGTTTAAAAAGGGAAGCTATAACACAATCGGCCCGTATGAAGGTAGCCAAGTTTGACTGGGAAGAAGTTAAATCGCAATGGCAAGCCCTTTTGTCCTCATCTTATGCTTAATATCAAAATTGACTTTTTATCTTTACGATTGAGTTGACTTTTACTTATGAAACATAAAAAAGGGATTCACTTCGAAGTTTCCGAGCGAAAGGTTCTGCTAAGAATCATAGATATACTGATGGTTTTTATTGGAATTTATACTTTGGGTCTTTTTACAAAGTTTGAATATCTTTCTGTTAATCAGGAGAACAGTGTAGCACTTGGGCTTTTAATTATTTATATCTCTGTTTTTGGAACTGTTTTTGAACTTTATGACTTACAAAAAGCAAGTCAACTAGATGCCACATTCAGGAATATTGTAATAACCTGTTCAACCGTGGTGTTGTTCTATTTATTAACACCGGTACTTTCTCCTTATCTCCCAGAAGAACGTATCCAAATTTTATTTTTCTATTTAGCGCTGATTATTTCTATTTTTATTTGGAGGGTTATTTATATCTATCTGATTGAATCCCCAAGATTTTATAAACGTGTGTTGTTGGTTGCCGAGGTATCAAATATTGAAGGGTTGGTAAAAGCCTTGGATACAAAAGACCCCAACTATAAAATAGTTGGCTTTATAAATAGTGAAACGACCTCCGACCATTCTGTTAAGTATAAAGGGCTAAAGGAGTTTGAGCCAAAACAGTTTCTTGAAATTATTCAGAAGGAGCGTATTTCTGAAGTTTTGGTAGCTAGTTTTAATGCTGAGGCAATTATAGTCGAGGTTTATCACGATTTAATGCTGCTCATGGAGCGTGGTTTTAAAATAAGGGAGTACACGCAAGTGTATGAGGAAATGTTGCAACGTGTACCTATTCAGTTTGTTGGGAAGGATTTTTATAAATATTTCCCATACAGTCGGAGTAATGAAAATAAACTCTATATTTTTTTTCAACGGGCTTTTGATATTGTTTTAGCCATAATAGGATTGTTGTTTTGCATAATTTTATTACCGTTTATTCTATTAGGCAATATAATTGGTAATAAAGGGCCCTTGTTTTATTCTCAGGAACGCGTTGGCAGAAATGGCAAACTTTTTAAGATTTTAAAACTTAGAACCATGGTCGTTAATGCTGAAAAGGATGGTGTTAAGTGGACCCAGAAGAATGACAAACGTATTACTGCTTTCGGTAAATTTCTGCGAAATACACGACTAGATGAAATACCTCAGTTCTATAATGTTTTAAAAGGGGAGATGAGTGTAATTGGTCCTAGGCCTGAACGGCCATTTTTTGTAAAAGAACTTTCAAGGATTATACCTTTTTACGAAACACGCCATATTATAAAACCTGGCTTAACGGGTTGGGCTCAAGTTAAATCGCGCTATGGCTCTACAGTAGAGGAGAGCTTAATAAAACTTCAATACGATCTATATTACATAAAGCATAGAAGTGTGTTCTTAGATTTAAGTATTACCATTAAGACCCTAAGTACCATTTTATATTACAGAGGGCAATAATTAGAGATTACATGTTTTTGATGAGGTACACATACCTGATTCCTAAGGCAATTAATAAAGGAATTAAACCTATAGCAAAAACCTGAACACCAATAAGCCAGTGCAAGGTCATAAGGCATAGCATAATAATCAAAAACTTTAAATAACCTTTTACCCATTTCTTCATGGTTTCTTTACCTAACTGTCTTATCAGAATCATGTTTAAAGGGAAGGCCCAAAGGAGGTTATAATTATATGCGGTTGTTGAGTGATTAGTTGCAAACCACAGTAAAAAGAGAACAATACCTATAATTCCAGTAAAACTTGCTAAGGATATATCTACCCAACGACTTCTAACACCAGTTTTATGGTCTTTGTAGGTTTTGAAAATAATGAATAGGGAAAGCAATCCTAAAATAAACACAGGACTCCACAAAAAGTCAAACTGGGATTGACTTTGTTTTTTTTCATATAATTGAGATGAATTTTTAACTAATTTTCTACCATTACCCAATTGTGCAGTACCAAAAAAGTCGTGAATATATTTGGGTAGGAACATATGTTCTCTGGCAGATGCTTTCTGGTCTATAATTGAGCCCAAGGCTAAGTCTATTCCAAAACCTCCCCAGGAGTTAGGTTTTACATGGTCATGTATTAATTTACGGAAGGTTTTTGGTTCAAAATCTTTTGGAATGGTATAGGAAATCTTGTTGTTTGTAGCCATCTCGGCTACATCTCTAATACGAGTTGCACAATTGTCATAAAAGAAATCGTATAAATAGCGCCTATTTTCCGGTTTGTAGTTATTTTCTAGATAATCAAATAATTTTTGTTTTTCAGAGGCGTTCAAATTTAAAACCTGCTCGTCAATACTGCGGTTGTTTCGAGAGTAATGATCAAAGATGTCAGAAAACCGATGTCTACTAATGAGGTAATTGAGTTTACCTTGGGCGAACTTTAAATAAAAAAATGGTGCGTCAAAGTCGTATTCACCGTAACCGTATACCAAATCAAAACCACGGCTTTTATCAGTTATCCGGAAGGCGTTGTGACCAAAAGCATCATTGAGTGATTCCCCAGGACCAAAGGTTAAAACCGATACTTCTGCATCCTGGGTTAGGTTCAGGGTTTGGGAAAAACCAGGATGAAACAAAAAAAGTACAATGACTAATAAACCTAACCTCATAAAAATTTAATTATCTAAATATACCGAAGTCTATTTTTAAAGAAAAGACGTTAGAATAAAGTGCCGCACTTTGATCGCCAATATCGGTAAAGGCATAATCAATTTGAATTCCCTTGTACTTAAAGCCTACACCAAAATTGGGTTGAAACGTTAGATTTTCTGAATTATCAATCTGTAATTCATTTTGAAAATTTCCTAAACCACCTCTTAAGAATACAAGGTCTGTGTAACCAAACTCAAAGCCTAGTGCAGGGTTTATACTAGCAAAGGAGGTGGATATAATATCGTTGGTTTGAATAAAACGTGCATTTAAATTGACTGCCGCCAATAAGGAATAATCATAATTAAATATCCATTTTTTAGAAATACCCAATTGCATTTTTGGAATTGTAATCTCTGTCGTTTCAGGTAGTTCTTGGTTCTCTCCTTCAACAGCACCACTGATTTGTTCAAATTTATCCTCATCTATAGACCAGGAATTGTAGGTAGTAGTAATATCGCGGACCATTACACCAAATTTCCAATCATTTTTTGTTTCAAACTGAATTCCAGCATCAAATCCAAAGCCCCATGAGGCAGCAAAGTCCCCAATAATACGTCTTATGACTTTAGCATTTACACCAAAATTTAATCCATCTAACGGGAGTTTTCTTGCGTATGAAAAGGTCAATCCGTAGTCCGCCGTTGAAAACGTACTTATTCTGTCGTAATTTATATTTCCTTGGTCATCAATTAGTTGTGTTGTATCTAAAATATCATCAACGCCAAATCGTATCAAGGATATACCAATAGCACTTCGGTCATCTAAGGGCATGCCATAGGCAATGTAATTATAGTTTGCAATATTGGCGAAGTAACTGGAATGCATCAAAGCGAGCTGGTTGTCTTCTAGATGCACCAATCCTGCAGGATTCCAATATCCAGAATTTACATCAGAAGTTTGTGAAACCACAGCATTGCTCATACCCAAAGCCGCTGCATCAACACCAATATTCATAAATTCGTTCGAATACTTTCTGGTGGTTTGGGCATCAACAATGAGCGCTACTAGTGTGAGTACAATTACTAAGTAACTTTTCAATAGCAAGCTTTTTTTTGCAAAGATGCACATTATTTTCCTATCTATTTAACTTGAAAAGTGGGTTCTTATTGTTCTAGGGCCAAATACTTTTATATTTGTACATAAACTAAATTTATGGGTTTAAAGCGCCATGTTCCTAATGCGGTTACGTTGCTCAATTTATTTTCAGGTTGTATCGCTGTTATATTTGCAGTGAACGGAAATTTTATTGCAGCAGCTTTTTTCGTTTTTCTCGGTATTTTCTTTGATTTTTTTGATGGGTTGTTAGCACGTAAGTTAAAAGTCCAAAGTCCATTAGGTATTCAGTTGGATTCCCTGGCGGATTTGGTGACTAGTGGCGTTGTTCCTGGTATTGTGATGTTTAAGCTTATTTCCCTCACGGTCGATGCACCTAACTTTAACGATTATAGTGAGCATTGGAATTCCGTTATGCACTGGCAAGGTTTTAAGTTATCCGTATTACCTTTAATTGGCTTATTTATTCCTTTAGCTTCGGCATATCGTTTAGCGAAATTTAATTTAGATGAAGATCAACAGACGTTTTTTAAGGGCTTACCTGTCCCTGCCAATACCTTGTTAATTATGTCCTTTCCATTAATTTTGGAATATCAGGATAACGATATTATGAATTCTATAATCATCAATAAATGGTTTCTTGTTGGAGTAACGCTTTTAACTTGCTATTTGTTGAATTCAAGAATGAAGCTTTTTGCCTTGAAGTTCAAGGATTTTAGTTTTAAGAATAACGCTGTAAGATATGTGTTCATTATTCTAAGCATAACGGTATTACTTATTTTACATTTTGCAGCTATACCATTGATTATAATTCTTTACGTTTTGCTTTCACTACTTGACGCGAAAAATATAACTTAGACCATATACCATAGAAACGATAAACATGGCTTCAGGATTTTTTGCTCTTCTAGACGATATAGCATCCATAATGGACGATGTTGCATCTATGACCAAAATAACCACAAAAAAAACAGCTGGTATTTTAGGTGACGATTTAGCTGTAAATGCTGAAAAAGCCTCTGGCTTTAGTGCGTCAAGGGAGTTGCCTGTGTTATGGGCAATCTCCAAAGGGTCATTATTGAATAAAATCATCATTTTACCCTTAGCATTTTTATTAAGTGCCTTTGTTCCTTCGGCAGTTATTGTGGTATTAGTGATAGGTGCGTTTTATTTGGCTTATGAAGGTGCTGAAAAAATTTACGAATTTATTTTTCCGCACCCTAAAGAGAAAGCTATCACGGTTAAGAAGAATCTTACGGAAGAAGAGTTGCTTGCTGCAGAAAAAGTAAAAATTAAATCGGCTATACTGACCGATTTTATATTATCTGTTGAAATCGTTATCATCGCTTTGGGAACAGTGGTGCATGAAACCTTAATGTTTCAGATTTTGGTGGTTTCAATAGTTGCGCTTATTGCAACGGTAGGAGTTTATGGTATTGTGGGCTTTATTGTAAGAATGGATGATATAGGCCAAAAATTAGTTAGAACAAGTAAGCGTAAAAAGGGATTAATTTATTCTTCGGGTGTTTTTTTGATTAGGGCTTTGCCTTGGGTTATAAAAAGTCTTTCAGTAATTGGTACAATAGCCTTATTGTTGGTAGCAGGTGGTATTTTTGTCCACTATATTGACTTTTTACATGACTTTTTTTATCAAATACCTGAAATTTTGAGGGATTTATCTGCGGGCTTACTCGGCGGAGTTCTCTCTCTGGCTGTTGTGAAAGGTATTAAGGCTTTGTTCTCAAAAAAGAAGGAAAGGCACTAAAAAAAATTAAAACTCTAATTTCTTTTTACGGAGCTCAAAATTTTGACCTAGATAAACTTTGCGAACCATCTCATCGTTAGCTAATTCTTCGGGTATCCCAGCTTTAAGAATTCCACCTTCAAACATTAAATAAGTTCGGTCTGTTATGGCCAGGGTTTCTTGGACATTATGGTCGGTAATTAAAATCCCAATATTCTTTTTGGTAAGTTTAGCTACGATACGCTGAATGTCTTCAACAGCAACGGGGTCTACTCCTGCAAATGGTTCGTCAAGAAGTATAAAATTCGGATCTGTGGCTAAAGCACGAGCAATTTCTGTCCGTCTTCGTTCTCCACCTGAAAGTAAATCACCACGATTGGTTCTAATGTGGCCCAGACCAAATTCTTCAATTAAGGATTCCATTTTTTCATGCTGCTCCTTCTTGCTCAGTTTGGTCATTTGAAGCACGCTGAGAATATTATCCTCAATACTCAATTTCCTAAAGACCGACGCTTCTTGGGCCAAATAGCCAATGCCATTTTGCGCACGCTTATACATGGGGAATTTGGTAATATTGGTATTATCAAGATAAATATTACCACCGTTGGGTTTAATGATGCCCACAATCATGTAAAACGATGTAGTTTTACCAGCGCCATTAGGACCAAGTAAACCAACGATTTCACCTTGGTTGACTTCAAGAGAAACATCCTTAACCACCTTTCGTCCACCATAGGACTTCATTAAATTCTCCGCTCGTAACTTCATATCTTATCTAACAACGCTAAAAATAACAAAATCATATAGATTGCGTTAAATCAGCTTTAGGTTTTTAGTTACTTTAACCTTTATTCTCTAAAGCTTCCCAATATTCATGGGCCCGTCTAAGATGTGGAATAACTATAGTGCCCCCAACAAGCGTTGAGATGGCAAGAGCCTCACTCACTTCAGCTTTGGAAAGACCTTCCTTGAAGCAAGTTTCCAAATGATATTTTACACAATCATCGCAACGCAAGACCGTTGAAGCTACTAAACCAAGTAATTCTTTGGTCTTTTTATCTAGAGCACCTTCTTGAAACGCATTGGTATCTAAATTAAATATCCGCTTGACTATCTTATTGTTGTCTTCTAAAATTTTATCATTCATTTTAGCGCGGTACGCATTGAAATTTTCTACTATATCTGACATATGTTAAGTCCTAAATTTTTGATTTTCGTTTGGTTTCTCGCCTTAATACAAGTGCCGAAATATAAATGCTTACTTGATATAAAAGCAGTATAGGAATGGCTACTATAACTTGACTAGCGATATCTGGAGGCGTTATAATTGCAGATAATATTAGGACAAGTACGAGGGCGTATTTTCTGTATTGTTTTAAGATTTTTGGTGTTACTAGACCTACTTTTGTCAAGAAAAAAATGATGATGGGCAGTTCAAATACAAAACCTGAAGCTATAGAAGATGACCTTACTATGGCAATAACCGAACTAATATCAAATTCATTGGATATCTTTTCGCTAATGGTGTAGTTGGCTAGGAAATTAATAGAAAGTGGTGTTACAATGTAATAACCAAATAACACCCCTATGAAAAATAAAAGCGATGCAACTATGATAAAACCTCTTGAATTTTTACGTTCGTTCGGCTTTAAGCCAGGACTTATAAAACTCCATAATTGATATAATACGTAAGGGAAAGCTATTATAAAACCAGCATAAATTGAAGTCCAAATATGAGCTGAGAATTGACCTGCAACTGTTCTGTTTTGAATTATAAATGGAAATTTATCTGCGCAAAAAGTGGTGTCCTCAATACCTAAGAGCTGCGAGACCTTACATAAGCCTTCATAGGTAGCGAAGTCCATATTGGTAGGTCCAAAAATAATGACGTCGAAAATAAACCTTTTGAAAATGAAAGCAAGTGTAGCAGCTACGAGAATACCTAATGTGGCTCTAATTAAATGCCATCTTAAATCTTCAAGATGGTCTAAAAAAGACATCTCATTAATATTCTTTTGCGCCATCAGATAATGCCCTCCTTTATCAAATCATGAAGGTGTACAACACCAGCGTAATTTCCATCTCTTTCTACTAATAATTGGGAAATACCAAATGACTCCATCATCTCTTTGGCGTCGACTGCCATTGCATCTTCAGCTATTCGTCTTGGGTTTGAACTCATAATATCCTTAGCTGTGAGGCTGCTTATATTATCGCTTTTACTCAACATCCGTCTCAAATCACCATCCGTAATTATACCTATTATTTTTTCATTATCCACTACGGCAGTCACACCAAGCATTTTTTCTGTGATTTCTACAATGACCTCCTTTATACTGTTTTCAAGATGAACTTGTGGCTTCATGTTTTGTGACGATAAATCACCCACCCTTAAATAAAGCTTCTTCCCCAACGCACCTCCCGGATGGTATTTTGCAAAATCATTACTGCTGAACCCTCTGAGCTCTAACAAACAAATAGCAAGTGCATCACCAATTACAAGTTGTGCTGTGGTACTGGTTGTAGGAGCTAAATTATTGGGACAAGCTTCTTGCGCCACGTAGGCATTCAAGATATAATCCGCTTGCTGCCCCAAAAAGGAATCTTTATTTCCTGTAATTGCTATCATCTTATTTTTTGCATGCTTAATAAGCGGTACCAGTACTTTTATTTCTGGTGTGTTACCACTTTTTGAGATGCAGATAACCACATCATCTTCCAAAATTAAACCAAGGTCGCCATGTATCGCATCTGCAGCATGCATAAAGATAGCGGGTGTGCCAGTAGAATTTAAAGTCGCCACTATTTTATTTGCAATTATGGCGCTTTTACCGATTCCTGTAATAATAACCCGTCCCTTAGAGTTGTAAATTAAGGTAACGGCGTCAGCAAAATCATCAGTCAATAATTCTGATAAATACAGTATCGCTTTACTTTCAGACGCAATGGTTTTTTTTGCAGTGCTTAAAATGGATTGTCTACTGTTCAAAACTTGTTGATTATGGTTTTTTTTGAATTAAAGAAATTGTTATCTTTAAACATGTTGCAAATGTATATAAAATACTAATAAGGATTAATGAGTATTGCAGAAATTGACTTACACTCCGCGCTAAAAAAATACTTTGGTTTTTCGGGATTTAAGGGACTTCAAGAGGAGGTTATAAAAAATGTTATTGAAGGTAATAACACTTTTGTTATTATGCCCACAGGTGGTGGAAAATCATTGTGTTACCAATTGCCTGCCTTAATAAAGGAAGGAACAGCTATCGTAGTCTCTCCTTTAATTGCGTTAATGAAAAATCAAGTAGACGCTATTAGAGGTATTTCAGATAATGAAGGTGTAGCGCATGTCTTGAATTCATCATTGAATAAAACGGAAATAAAACGTGTTAAGGAAGATATTGTAAATGGCATCACAAAGTTGTTGTACGTGGCACCAGAGTCCTTAACCAAGGAAGAATACGTAGATTTTCTTAGAAGTGTCAAAGTATCCTTTATGGCTGTTGATGAGGCACACTGTATCAGTGAATGGGGCCACGACTTCAGACCAGAATACAGAAATTTAAAGCATATAATTAAGCGTATTGGCGATAATATACCAATTGTAGGATTAACGGCAACAGCAACACCGAAAGTACAAGAGGATATCCTCAAGAGTTTGGGTATGACCGATGCTGTAACTTTTAAAGCATCATTTAATAGGCCAAACCTATATTATGAGGTACGTCCAAAAACCAAAAATGTTGATGCAGATATTATAAGGTTCATCAAGCAAAATGAAGGAAAATCAGGTATTGTGTATTGCCTAAGTCGCAAACGAGTTGAAGAATTGGCCCAGGTGCTCCAAGTAAATGGTATTAAAGCCGTTCCTTACCATGCAGGACTCGATGCCAAAACAAGGGTAAAACATCAGGATATGTTTTTGATGGAAGATGTTGATGTTGTCGTTGCCACTATTGCATTTGGGATGGGAATCGACAAACCAGATGTGCGTTTTGTGATTCACCATGATATTCCAAAAAGTATTGAAAGTTATTATCAAGAGACGGGACGCGCTGGGCGTGATGGAGGTGAAGGTCATTGTTTGGCTTTTTACGCTTATAAGGACATTGAAAAGCTTGAGAAATTTATGTCAGGCAAACCGGTAGCCGAACAGGAAATTGGACACGCCTTGTTACAAGAAGTTGTCGCTTTTGCGGAGACATCAGTGTCTAGGCGTAAATTTATCTTACACTATTTCGGCGAGGAGTTCGATAATGACACAGGTGAAGGTGGCGATATGGATGATAATGTGCGCAACCCTAAAAAACAAGTGGAAGCCAAAGATGATGTTAAGATATTGCTTGAAACGGTTGAGAAAACTAACGAAAAGTACAAATCTAAGGATTTGGTGCGGGTCATCGTTGGTAAGTCTAATGCCTTAATTTCTTCACATAAAACAGATGCCCAAGCTTTTTTTGGAATCGGACAAGACAAGGATTCTAGGCATTGGATGGCCTTGATTAGACAGGTCCTGGTTGCTGGTCTACTCAAAAAAGATATAGAAACCTATGGCGTTTTGCGATTGAGCGATGAGGGGCGTTCTTTTATAAAAAAACCGAGTTCATTCATGATGGCAGAAGATCATGTTTATGACGATACAAATAATGACGGGATTGTGACCAATACCAAAGCAGGAGGAGGCGTTGCTGATGAGAACCTTATGAAAATGCTAAAGGATTTAAGGAAGCGAAGTGCCAAAAGTCTAGGTGTGCCACCATTTGTTATATTTCAGGATCCTTCGCTAGAGGATATGGCCTTAAAATACCCTATTAATTTAGAAGAACTGTCTAATGTCCACGGTGTTGGTGAGAGTAAGGCTAAGAAATACGGAAAGGATTTTGTACAGCTGATAGAGCAATACGTGGAGGATAATGATATTGTTCGACCTGATGACATGGTAGTTAAATCTACAGGCTCAAATTCAGCTTTAAAACTCTATATAATACAGAATGTTGACCGAAAATTGCCACTAGATGACATAGCATCAGCTAAAGGTATGGAAATGCCTGAATTTATAAAGGAAATGGAAACCATAGTATATTCTGGCACCAAGCTCAATATTGATTACTGGATTGATGAAATTCTCGATGAAGACCAACAAGAAGAAATACACGATTATTTCATGGAGTCTGAAAGTGATAAGATTTCGGATGCCATTGAAGAATTTGACGGTGATTACGAGGATGAGGAATTAAGGCTTTACCGAATTAAATTTATTAGTGAAGTGGCTAACTGATTACTCTTCTTCGTCATTTGGCGCGTAGTGTTTTAGAAATATGATTTCGTGTTGTTTAACGTTGAGTTGAATGCTGTTTAACTCGGCTTTTTCAAGAAGTTGAAGGTCCTCTTCCTCAATTTGAAAGTCAACTTTTGTTACAAATCTTCCTTTTACAGGAGATTTTTCTGATTCAAACTCCAATATGTCGGCATCTAATTTTAATTCAAAATTTACGCCTTTTAATAGTAATTGGGCCCCTTTTTTTGATTTTACATTTAAAGATCCAACGGTGACCGTTTGAAAAAAATAGTAACTGCCCAATTCATTTAATCCAGCGTATAAAACATTGGCTTCTGAAACGCCAAAAGGCTTGTTTTCAACATCTTTAATAATAGCATCAGTACTGTCATCTGTGCTTGCATCAGATGGTTTGGCACCAAAAAGTTTTGATAAAGAAATTCCCATACGTCTATTTTAGGCAAATCTAAGTTTATTAGGCAAATTCTCAAATCTTAAACGGAAATTCGTTAATCATAAATCATTACTTATCTTTGCAGCCTTAATTAAAAGAGAAAAAAATGCAAGACGGATTATATGCAAAATTCAACACTTCAAAAGGAGATATCCTAGTTAAATTAGAGTTTGAAAAAACCCCAGGTACTGTGGGTAATTTTGTGGCCTTGGCAGAGGGGAATTTAGAAAATTCTGTAAAACCACAAGGGACGCCTTATTACAATGGCCTAAAATTCCATAGGGTTATACCGGATTTTATGATTCAGGGCGGATGCCCCCAAGGAACCGGAACAGGTAACCCAGGTTATAAGTTCGATGATGAATTTCATCCTGATTTAAAACACGATGCTCCAGGAAAGTTGTCTATGGCAAATGCGGGACCAGGGACCAATGGTAGTCAGTTTTTCATCACCCATGTGGAGACGCCATGGCTAGATGGCAAACACACGGTATTTGGAAATGTTATCGAAGGTCAAGATGTTGTTGATGCCATCGCTCAAGGCGATACCATTAATACCATTGAAATTATAAGAGTTGGTAAGGCTGCGGAAGACTTTAATGCTGTTGAGGCATTCAGAACTTTTGAAGGTGAACGAGAAAAGCGGGTTGCGGCGGAACGTGAAGCCCTTAAAGCTGAATTGGATAAAGTGGCAGCTGGTTTTGATGAGACCGATTCGGGCTTACGATACAAAATCATTCAGAAAGGCAAGGGTAAAAAGGCAGAAAAGGGCAACATGGTTTCGGTGCATTATAAAGGCCAATTAGCTGATGGAACTGTTTTTGATTCCTCATACAAACGCAACCAGCCTCTTGATTTTCAGGTTGGTGTTGGCCAAGTTATTCCTGGATGGGATGAAGGCATCCTTTTATTGAATGTTGGAGATAAAGCTCGATTTGTAATTCCAAGTGATTTGGCTTACGGGGCAGCTGGAGCTGGTGGTGTTATCCCTCCAAATGCAACCCTGGTATTTGATGTTGAACTAATGAATATTAAGTAAACCGACCAAAAAAGCAATCTTACGGATTAAATTAGGAATTACTTTCTTTTCTTAAAAAGTTAGATTGATATATACTTTTATCAGAATTACGTAACATAAGTCAAATTAAAACGTCTCACTTATAAGTGAGACGTTTTTTTTATTCTACCATTCAAAATATAAAATGAGATTAGCAGTTCGTTACATTTGGCTCGCATCAGTTATTGGTTTTATGAGTTGTTCAAACTCTGTAAAGTATTCAGAAGATTTTAAAAATAGGACAACAGGAACATATTTGTTTAATGACGATGAGCTGATTAAGGTATTCTATCAAAATGACAAACTTCACTTAAAATGGAAAGGAGGAGAATTTATTCCGGTTGCCTTAGGTGAGAATGAATTTTTTGTTGCAGACATGTACGCAAAAATGCGTTTCGTCGTAGACCCAAAAACTGGTGAGCGTTATTTGTCAAAAATCCCAGAACACAAAGAGGACAGTATCCGTTATGACTATTTAAAAGTTGAAGACGATTATAAAACACCAAGTATGCATCTAAAAGAGGGTAATTATAAAGAAGCTCTTACTGGGTTTATGGCCATAAAGAAAAAGGATTCGACAAGTTCATCTATTGACCAATGGGAGTTAAACAAAATAGCTTACAAGCATCTCAGAGCGAAAGAATACGAGAGTGCCATAGAAGTTTTTAAAATTAACGTTGCCTTGCATCCAAACAATGAATACATCCATGGTAGTCTGGCAGATGTTTACTTAAAGCAAGGTGATAGCGCTATGGCTTACCTTAGTTATAAAGAGGCGTTAGATATAAACCCTAGAAACAAACGAGCAGAGCGTTTTATAGAAAGTCATAAGGCAAAGGATGTGCCTACAAAAGAATCACAATGAAAAAAAGCACCTTGAAAAGGTGCTTTTAATTTTATGTATTGACACAAATTACGCAGTTTGTAATTCGTGTTTACCTTCATAAACTTCCTCAATTAATTTGGAAATAAATGCTGGTATATCACTCGGTTTTCTGCTGGTGACCAAGCCTTCGTCCACAACAACTTCACTATCTTCCCACTTAGCTCCTGCATTTACCATATCGCGTTTAATAGAACTGAACGAAGTAATTTTACGGCCTCTCAAGACATCTGCCTCAGCTAAAATCTGTGGTCCATGACAAATTGCGGCAACTGGTTTTTTTTGAGTAAAAAATGCCTTTACGAAGCGAATAGCATCTTCATTACGTCTTAATTTATCTGGATTAATTACACCACCTGGCAATACCAGGGCATTGTAATCACTTTCCGATACTTCATTAATGGTTTTGTCAACGTTGTATGCGTTACTCCAATTACCATTAGACCAAGACTTTATCTTCCCTTTTTCTTCAGAAACAATATCTACATCTGCTCCAGCTTCTTTCAGAGCATTCATCGGTTCTTTTAATTCACTTTCTTCAAATCCATTTGTTGCCAGAATTGCAACTTTCTTTCTTTCTAAGTCTTTCATGTTTTATGATATTAATAATTAATAAATCAGTTATATATAAGATAACATAAATAGATACAATAAACGAAGATTAAGGTTGTCTTAACTGGACTTTAATAGAAACTGTTAAAACAATGGTTGTAAGTGTTAAAAACGACTTTTAACGTAAAAAAATGAGAGTAAAATTTAAGGTTGCATGCGGTGATTGTTAGGACTTGGTCGTTATAACTTGTCTAAGTTGTTTTCCGAATATAGCGGCTATTCCGGCAGCTATACCTCCAAGGAGACCAGTTATTAGTATGAGTATGTAAGGATTACCATCTAATGGCAGTAAAATCGCAATTTTTTTTGCCAATATAAAATCATTACCACTACTTAGAAAGTAGCTATAACTTATCCAAAACAGTAGAATTGCAAAAAATGGAACAAAAAATACAGCACTTTTTTTCAGAGGTATCAATAAAGCGGCTAGCAAACCTGCTAGCATTACAGACCACCATGGCAATACAAAAGAAAGTGATAAGGCAAAAAGTAGGGTCGCTAAAAAATTAAATTGTCTTTTGGTCATTGGTCAGATGGTATTAAGGTTTGTGTACCAATAATATCTTTGGTGGGTGTATTAGATTGAAGGAAATTGAGACTGTGGTATTTTCCGGTGGCCCAATCATCTATAAAATTATCATAAAACTTACTTCCAGGATTTCCAGACTGCCCGCCCGGATAAATGCCATAAGCCTTTGGCGGAGAGCTTAATTCCACAACCATTCGCCAAGAAGGGCCATGGTTTTTATCCATAGCATTAACTGTATTCCGGTCTCCACCGATAGGTAATTCAAATCTCGAGAAGGCAGGTAATCCTTGTAGTAAGTGCCCAACAAAAGTGCCTTTGTAATTCTGGTAATTGTACTCACCATTAGTTGCTTTCCATTCCATAAGCTCGTTTGCCGCTTCCTTAAAGGTTAAAAGAAATAAATCTTGAGCGCTTTCTTTTTCAGGGGTGTCTTTTACATCCATAAATTCATCATTGGACATATGCGTGAGCATATAAATCGTTTGATATGTGAAAGGTACGTCTAGGGCGACATCCTCAATATCAAACTCGTCCCAAACTTTTGCGTACAATCTGGGCCACCATGCACTCCAAATGCTAGGCGCTAGCTTATCGATATCACTATAAAAGTCCCAATTTTTAACTTCATCATAAATGCGCAGTTCATCTTCGGTTAATGACGAAGTATCCATTGTTTCAAATACGTAAGGGAGAAGTTCTGAAGCTTTTAAATTAAACGTGTTATTCTGTAGACCTTTTAAATCCTCTACCGAGAATTTATCCTTTGACCTAAAGAAGTTGTTGATTACGCGACTTCGATAAGTGTCATACCCGTCATTAAATACATAAAAGGGATATTGCTCATCTACGGGGTGTTGGTTGGCCGAACTTACAAATCCGCGTTCTGGGTTTTTGGTATGGGCATTGAACTCCTGAGGAATAAAATCCGGCCAATCATGGTCTGGATTACTGCCGTCCATTAAAAATTTACCTTGACCTTCCCATTTATTTGGAAATTTACCTTGAATCCACAAGGCGATATCCCCTTCGGCTGAAGCAAAGACAAAATTCTGTGCAGGTGCTACATAAGGCTTAATGGCATTGAGGTAATCATCGTAATTTTTACCTCTATTTAAGTCCAAGAAGGTCCGTTGGTTATTGCCGCCTTCAAGTCCGATCCATTTCATAGCGTAACCAGAAAGTGGATTATCTCCCTTAAAATTATGGTCGTAAACAACTGGGCCATGGTGTGTGTATAGAACGGTGTCTTTTAAGGTTTTACCGTTTTTTACTTTAATTTCTTCAATGCGTTCAGTAACGTCTCTCCAGCCATCTCCATATTTATACTGTGTTCTTGTGTCGTCTTTAAATACGATTTTATACCAGTCTAAAAGATCTCTTGTTGCATTGGTTTCTCCCCAGGCAATATGTGTATTGAATCCTGAAATAACTCCTAAGGCACCAGGCAGTGTGGCACCCATAGAAGAATGTTCGGGTGTACTCAGCTGCATAACGTACCAAATAGAGGGGAGGTTAAGCGTTAAGTGTGGATCATTTGCTAATATTGGATGTCCTGTAATGGATTTCTCGCCGGAAATGGCCCAGTTATTACTGCCGTTATTCTCATGAGGTTTTGATAAGGTCTCCGATATAGTATCTAAAGGTAGTTCACTCAAAGGTGTCGCGGTTTGCTGAGCTGTTATAAAACTCCAATCGGTTTCTTTTGGTATTATGGGGTCGATAATTTCAAAAAACTCTGGATAGAGCTTATTGAAGGTATCTTCGCCAAAAATCCGTAATGCATTGGTATATTCTAAATCGTGCTCTCTACTGGCTAGCGTTTTTGTCATGTACATCAGCAGCAATGCCGTTTTTTTGATATTCCACGGTTCAGGTTTGTAATTCAAGAGTTTATATTCAAGAGGTAGGTTTTTATCCTTCAAACAATTAATGTAAGCGTTAACCCCATCACTATAAGCTTCAAGATAAGACATGGTTTCTGTGTCGTTTGCCATTCTTTCTAGTGCTTGTTCTGCACCATATACCATACCTAAACGTCGTTGTTGACGATCGTAATTGAGAGCGCCTTCTCCAACTATTTCAGACAATCGCCCTGCCGCAGCATAGGTTTGAAATTCTAATTGCCAAAGTCTATGTTTGGCGGTAACATAACCCTGAGCCCTATATAAATCGGCATCATTCTGGGCAAAAATATGAGGGATTAATAAATCATCATAAAGTATGGATACTGGTTCTTTCAATCCTGAAATTACTATTTCACCAGTAATATTTTCATCGGTTTCGTTTTGCCAAATGCCCGTATAGGGATTTAGAAACTTTCCCAATGGAGGAATAGGTCCTAATTTTGTATTTAAGACATAAAAAATCCCTAGAGTTAGCAAAAAGGATAGGGTTAACTTGAGGTACTTCATTAATTGGTGTTTATCTCGTCTAAAATACCAAATAATTTAAATATGAAACCTGAGTTGATTTAAATTCCGCTGATTATTAGAGCTACTTTAAGCCTATAGCGTCAATCAATAATTTAAATTGCTCTTCTTTTTTATTCCCAATAAGAAAGGCGATTTCTTCCATGTGATTACCATCAAAATTTGGAATATTTAACCTGTTACCTCTAAATGATGCATACATTTGAGAAAATGGAATTTTAATAGTTTGCCAGTCACCGTTGGTGGTAAATTCAAAAACATAGGAATGCCGTCTGTTTCTGTCGTCCTTAACTCTAAATTGGTATTTTTTTCCATCGCCTTTAATTCGGAGAGTAAATTCGGAGAACGCTGTAGTTTCTATTTTTTCAAAATAGTAACGTACAGAGGAAAAGCCACCATTGTTTTCTAAAGAGATTTTACCAGAAAATTCACCATGGTTATCTTCATTTAATTTAAAGATTCCATTTGAACGGCCCCCCATTACAACATCATCAAGAATTCTCCAATTAGATAGGTTGCAGTCTTTGGAAAAATCAAATAGCGTCATGGATTGTAGGATTGTAGAGATTAAAAATATAATCAAAATTCTAAACATGCCTTAAAGATAATGTAGAAAGCAGTCAACCGTAGGAGCTTTTGCAAAACTTTAATAGGTGGATATTATTGCAGTACTAGTTTTTTTACAAGGTCTTTGCCTAATGATTCATTGAGCATGTTTACAATTTTTTCCTTGCCATAACTCAATTCTTCTCGTAAAACACTAGAGCTCAATTGAACGTAAAGTGTTTCGTGTTTAAGTTCTATAGCAGTTGTATAATTATTAACGCCATTGCCCATAAGATTGGCCCAGGCTTCTCTTGCATTGACCTTGTCAAGCCCCCCTTCCAGATTGTTCGTTTTTACAAACTCCTTTAGTATATCTTGTATGGGTTGATTATCATTGTTGCGTTTGGCCATATTCAACTCGCTTTCTTGGGTTATCTTTTAATTATTCAACGTTCAACTGTATTGGCGTGTAGCGTTTATATAAATATACAGCCTTATTTTCATTTATTATTTTTAGTTGGTCTTCAGTTGCTTTTAAAACAGTTTCTTTCCATTTTGAAAATGGAGTCGAATAATAAATACGAAGGCTGTCATCTTCAACCATAACTGTAAGAGCTTCGGCATCATCAGAGGTAAAATAATTATTGTTTAAACCCGGCTTAAGTTTTTTCCTAAAGCCTTTCAAACTGTCGTTAAGACTAATATAGTCAATGGTTTCATTTACTTTATAATTTTTCACACTACCATCGGACAAGATAACCTCTTGTATTTCCCAATAGCCTTCCAAATGGTTTATATAGCTTTTAGGGTTGTTGGAACAACTAATAAAAATGAACCATAAGCACCATAATAGCTTTTTCATAATTTAAATATTTTGTAGGACTGGTGGATTTGTTTCACGATAGCTTCAGTACGCTCAGGATGAGTATCACTTATGAATATTTGGCCAAAATGGTCATCATCTACTAAACTTATAATTTGGGCAACCCTATTTTCATCCAGTTTGTCAAAAATATCATCTAAAAGTAATATTGGCGCCACACCGCTTTGCTGCTTGATAAAATCGAACTGCGCCAATTTCAGTGCAATTAAAAATGATTTCTGTTGGCCCTGACTTCCAAATTTTTTAATGGGAAAATCATCAATTAAAAAAATTAAATCGTCTTTATGTATTCCTACACTAGTATATTGTAACGCTTTATCTTTATTTAAATTGGACTTAAGAAGCGCATTCAATTCACCCTCAAACAAATCACTCTTATACTTAAGGTTAATGACTTCTTTGCTCTGGCTAATAGCTTCATAGCGTTCCTTAAAAATAGGAATGAATATTTTCAAGAATTCTTCTCTCTGTTCAAATATCTCTCGACCATAGGTGTGCAGCTGTTCGTTATATATGGCTAAGGTATCAGTATTAAAAGTATTGTTTAGTGCAAAATATTTTAAAAGCGCATTACGCTGACTGAGTACCTTGTTATAGGCAATGAGTTGGTTAAGATACGTTTTATTGCTTTGTGAGATTACACTATCTATAAATTTTCTTCGGGTGTCACTACCTTCGATAATTAAGTCACGATCTGCTGGAGATATTATAACCAATGGGATCAACCCCACATGTTCACTGAACTTCTCATAGGCCTTACCATTTCGTTTAATAACCTTCTTTTGTCCTCGTTTAAGGGAAACTACTATTTTTTCAGGTTTACCATTTTTTAAGAAAGCACCATCCGTGACAAAATAATCTTCACCGTGTTTTATATTTTGAAGCGCAATGGGATTAAAGTAACTTTTACCAAAGGCGAGGTGGTAAATAGCATCCAGTGCATTAGTTTTTCCAATGCCGTTTGCACCGACAAAACAGTTGATTTTATTATCAAAATCAAAAACCTGGCTTTCAAAATTTTTATAATTGACTAACGAGAGTGTATTCAGATGCATAAAGATGTCATGATTTGCCCGATTTTACTACTATAAATGGACGTTCAATGCCTCAAAAATTATTCAAAAATAACAAATAAATAGGCTTTTAAATCCCAATAAATATTTTATTTTTGCGCACGCACAAAATGACAAGTTATGGCAACGTACAAGAAAAGAGGCTACAAACCAAAAACCAAAAAAGAAAAGGAAGACGTCCTTGAGGATGGGTCAACTACTGCTGAGGTATTCAATACTTTAGATGAGGGGGCATCAAAGACGGAAGAGTGGGTTGTAAAGAACCAGAATTACATTGTAGGCGTAATTGGTGCTATAGCTTTAGTGGTTTTGGCTTATTTAGGATACAATAGATTTATAGCCGCTCCCCAGGAGAAAGAGGCCATGAATGAAATGTATCAAGCCAAGAAATATTTTGAAGATGCCGTAAGCGGTATTTCTTCTGATTCCTTGTACACTATGTCATTAAATGGAGGTGAAGGAAAGTATGGCATGCTTGATATAATTAATGAATATAGCGGTACACCAGCTGCGAATTTGGCTAATTATTACGCCGGTATGGCCTACCTTAACTTAAAGGACTACGAAAACGCCATTACCTATTTGAGCGAATTCTCTAGTGATGATAAAATGTTAGGTCCAATAGCTTATGGTGGTATCGGAGATGCCTTTGTGCAATTAGAGCAATTACCAGAAGGGTTAGAATATTATGAAAAAGCGTTCAATGCCAATAACAATGATTATACAACTCCAATGTATCTCATGAAGGCTGCTAGAGTTGCTATAGAATTAGGCAAGAATCAAAAGGCATTAGATTACTTAAAGCGAATAGACGCCGAGTTTCCTTCATCTAATGAGGGTTCTGAGGTTAAGGTTCTCATAGGGAAAGTAGAAGCAAGCTTAAATTAATGGCTACGGCAAACCACAATTTATCCAATTACGATAAAACAACAATCCCAAATGCGAAAGATTTTCGGTTTGGGATTGTTGTTTCTGAGTGGAATTCACAAATTACTGAAGGTTTGTGGCAAGGCGCCTTTGAGGCTTTAGTTGATTGTGGTGCATTGAAAGAAAATATAGTTCGCTGGAATGTTCCAGGTACTTTTGAGCTTACCTATGGTGCTGCACGAATGGGCAAAAGTATTTATGCCGATTCTGGTATGTTAGATGCCATTATTGTTATTGGTTGCGTTATTCAAGGCGAAACCAAGCATTTTGACTTTGTTTGTGACGGTGTTACTCAAGGGATTAAAGATTTAAATCTTAAAGGTGATATACCTGTTATCTTCTGTGTGCTTACAGATAATAACTTGCAACAATCCATTGACCGTTCAGGCGGAAAGCATGGTAATAAAGGCACTGAAGCTGCCATCGCTGCAATAAAAATGGCAGAATTACGAAAAGATACTATGTAATTTCATCACAATTGTATTTGGTGTTATACAATACGCGGCGCTTCACACTTCATTCTTATGACTTTCACTTGGCATCCTTTTTGTTGATATTTTAAGGAATCCTTAAGCATTATTTGCTAGTATTTTAAGTACTTTTGAGAGGAAATTAGAGTATAATAGATTACTTTGTTTAAGCAGCGAAAACATAAACGGTTCAATTACAAACCGCGTTTCCAGGATTCTGAAGATTATAAGTCAAATACTGATTTTGAAGCTAGATGGAATGAAGCAAAAGGTTCGGTAAAACGCAGAGGAAGTATTTTTACCTCACTTCCGGCTCTAATTGTCATCCTATTGGCACTGTTTATTTTAATGTATATCCTTGATGGATATATTAAATAAGAAGATTATGGGATTAATGAAAACGAAGAAGAATAGGAAATTTAACTATAAACCACGTTACTACAAAGGTGACGGAAATCCATATGAGCTTAAGCATAAGTTTGACGAATACAGAACAACGGTTAACCCTGCAAAAGGCTTAAAAGGAAAGTTTAATGCGGCCATGAATGATTATAAGAACAACAATGATGAAAGTGTAAACAAACGTGTTTTGCTTATTGTTGGGATTCTAATTTTTATTTTTTTACTAATTATTGGTTTTGATTTGTCAATATTCTTCCCTCAGAGCTAATGGCAGATATTATTCATCTTTTACCAGAACATGTTGCTAATCAAATAGCTGCAGGAGAAGTGGTGCAGCGCCCTTCCTCCGTAGTTAAAGAATTATTGGAAAATGCCATTGATGCCGATGCAACTGAAATAAAACTAATCGTCAAAGATGCTGGTAAAACACTTGTTCAAGTTATTGATAACGGTAAGGGCATGAGTGTTACAGATGCACGGCTGAGTTTTGAGCGTCATGCCACGTCAAAAATTAAAGCTGCAGAAGATTTATTTCAACTAAATACTAAAGGGTTTAGGGGTGAAGCTTTGGCAAGTATTGCAGCCATTGCCCATGTCGAGCTAAAGACTAAACAGTTACATCAGGATTTAGGAACGGCGATTGAAATTGAAGGCAGCGAGGTTAAATCCCAAGACGTTAGTGTTACTCCAACTGGCACGTCCGTAGCAGTTAAGAATTTGTTTTTTAATATTCCAGCTAGGCGAAATTTTTTAAAATCGGACACCGTTGAATTACGCCATGTTACAGATGAGTTTCACAGGGTAGCCTTAGCACATCCTAACATAGCTTTCAATTTTTATCATAATGGCAGCGAGCTATTCAATTTGCCAAAAGAGAACTATAGACAGCGAGTGGTTCATATATTCGGGCCAAAAACTAATGAGAAGTTGGTGCCTGTAGAAGAACAAACTGAGGTCTTGAAAATATCAGGATTTGTGGGGAAACCAGAGTTCTCTAAGAAAACAAAATCAGAGCAGTTCTTTTTTGTTAACCAAAGGTTCGTGAAGAGTCCATATCTAAATCATGCAGTTAATGCCGCTTATGAGGGCTTATTAAAGGATAGATATCATCCTAGTTACTTTTTAAACTTAACTGTTGACCCAAAGACAATTGATATTAATATTCACCCTACCAAAACGGAGATTAAATTTGATGATGAACATACATTGTATGCAATAATTCGATCATCAATCAAACATAGTCTTGGTCAATTTAACATAGCGCCTGTATTAGATTTTGAGCAGCAGTCTCAATTTAATACACCATACGGTTATCGACATAGGCAAGCATCCACACCTAAAATTGAAGTTGACAGGAATTTCAATCCCTTCAAAGATGAGAATAGTCATACACTTGGACAAAGGCAATCGTCATTTAGGCAAGGACCTACAGCTAAATGGGAAAGTCTTTACGTAGGATTGGAATCTAAGGAAGGCGACAATTTATCGCAACATAATTCAGATGAATTTACATTTGAAACCCAATCAAAAACACATTCCATCTTCAGTGATGATGCCGTTGAGACCTCCAAAACAACATTTCAACTCCAGCAGAAGTATATCGTAAGTACCCTAAAATCTGGGATGCTCATTATTGATCAAAACAGGGCGCACCAACGCATATTGTATGAGAACTTTTTAAAGCATATGACGCTGAAGGAAGCTACAACGCAACAATTGCTTTTTCCGTTGCATTTAAACGTTACGCCAAGTGAGATGAAAATTATTCGTGATTTGAAATCTGATTTAGAAGATACGGGTTTTGTCTTTACGGATTTTAGTAAAATCGAAGTCACGGTTACTGGTGTACCAATAGGTGTACCAGAAAGTGAAGTGTCTATAATCATTGAACAATTAATAAGTGATGTTGAGAATGATGTACCAGAAGCCAATTTTAGTGCTACTGATTTATTGGCTAAATCTATGGCCAAAAGTTTAGCTATAAAAAATGGGCAGCCTTTGAATAATGCAGAACAAGAACATATGGTCAACAGTTTGTTTGCATGCAAGGATCCTAGTGTGTCACCCACTAATAGACCTACATTTATCACTATGGCGATAGATGATCTAGAAAAACGATTTATGTAATTTATGAGAAGAGGAATAACAGATACCGTAAAACACTTATTAATTATCAATGTCATAATGTTTGCGGGAACTTACCTAATTGGCAACAGTGAGTTATTTTATCAATGGTTTGCGCTATTTTTTCCAAAAAATGAATTGTTTCAACCATGGCAGGTGCTAACACATATGTTCATGCATGGTAATTTAATGCATATCTTATTTAATATGTTTGCATTATGGATGTTCGGTACAGCAGTAGAACAGATTTTTGGAGCACGAAAATTTTTAATTTTTTACTTGCTCTCAGGTTTGGGTGCGGCAGTAATTCAAATAGGCTTTTTGTATTATCAGTTTAATTCAGGATTATCTGAGCTTATCTCATCTGGGATTCCTGAGGCTGAAATATTGAATGTGTTAGGAGAGGGCAAGTACGATACTCGCTGGGTTAATATTTTAGGTTCAGGTTTTCAGTCATTTATCAGTTCGTATAATTCTACAATGGTTGGTGCTTCAGGTGCTATATTTGGTGTCTTGGTAGCTTTTGGAATGTTGTTTCCTGAATCTAAACTTATGCTTATTTTTTTGCCGATTCCTATTAAAGCCAAATATTTTATCCCTGCAATAATTGCCCTAGATTTATTTTCTGCGCTGTCAGGTGAATCAATCTTTAGTCCAAGCAATACGGCTTATATGGCTCACGTCGGAGGTGCACTTACGGGATTTCTGTTAATGTATTTTTGGAAAAAGAATGAAACTGATAAATACCGTTGGAACTAGCTATGAATATATTTAATGATTTAAAATATAAATTTAATACCCTGGATATTTTTGGAAAGATTATCGCCATCAATGTTATCCTATTTATTGTTGATTTTATTTTAACCAGGTTGATTAAGGTGAACCTTATCAACTACTTTAAGTTACCCTCGGACTTCTTTGAATTTATTGTGCAACCGTGGTCCATTCTTTCTTATGGTTTTATTCATAATGACTTATTCCACTTACTGTTCAATATGCTATTCCTATTTTATTTAGCCAGAGCCTCAACCAATTTATTTAGGACAAAAATGATACTCAACGTCTTTTTTATGGGTATTATAGTTGGTGGTTTGGCATATCTCAGTATTGCAAATCTTATAACAACCAATTTTTTTGGTGCGAGGGGTGTATTGGTTGGATCATCAGCAGGAGTTTGTGCCTTGCTATTGTTTGTAGCAGCATACATGCCAGAATCACAAATAAGATTATTTAATGCTTTTAACGTTAAGTGGAAACACATAGCCATATTCTTTGTGGTTATAGACGTATCCAGACTGTTGCTAGGACTTAATCAAGGTGGCTATATTGCCCATTTAGGGGGATACTTGTTAGGTTATGTTTATGCTACCCAATTAAAAAAAGGAAAGGATATAGGAACAGGGTTTGAACGTGCCATAGATAATTTTTTGGGTTTTTTTAAACCTAAATCTAAATTAAAGACA
The DNA here is from genome assembly GCF_002266855.1 of Winogradskyella aurantia. Taxonomy (GTDB): domain Bacteria; phylum Bacteroidota; class Bacteroidia; order Flavobacteriales; family Flavobacteriaceae; genus Winogradskyella; species Winogradskyella aurantia. The sequence continues at coordinate 148,740 of NZ_NGJN01000006.1, forward strand.
GTTCATCGCAAGAAAGGTAAGGCTGGTTACACCAGTAAGTCAAATAAAGAATTTGACGCGGTTACAAAACAGAAAAAAATAGACATGATTCTGGATAAGATTAGTAAAAGTGGTTACGAGAGTCTTTCAGCTGAAGAAAAGGAGTTTCTTTTTAAGGCGGGTCAAGATTAATTTAAGATGAAGGGTTTAGGTTTTTTTGACAAGCTAATTTTCACTATCAATTCGTTGCTGGCTTTCTTATTGCTCTTGTCTTATCTATTGCCTTTTATTCCACCCAAAAGTTTTTCGACCTTATCCGTTCTCAGTCTCGGGGTGCCATTTTTGATTATTCTCAATGTTTTATTTTTAGTATTTTGGTTATTTCGCTTAAAGAAACAATTGTTTTTGTCACTTTTTGTACTTGTTTTAGGATGGAACTACATTAACTCACTCTATAAATTTTCTAGTTCTAAGCATATTGAATCTGACGATAATTTTTCGGTAATGTCATTTAATGTGAGGCAGTTTAATCTATTTGAATGGTTATCTAGCAAGACTGTCAAAGAAGACATCATTCAATTGATAGAATCCGAACAACCGGATATATTATGTTTACAAGAATCTCCAAGAGGAGACAAGGTCGTATTAGAAGGATACAATCAATTTAATGCAACTTATGTTAGTAATGTTAGAGGTGGCCTAGCCATCTATTCAAAATTCCCAATCATCAGCTCAGGATCGTTAGAATTCCCCAATACTAATAATAATGCCATATTTGTTGATATTGTGAAGACTAAAGATACCCTCCGAGTCTATAATATCCATTTGCAGTCTTCAAAGATTGACACGAAGGTTGAAGCGTTGAAAAAAGAATCATCCGAAAACTTATTAAAGCGAATAGGCATTACTTTTAAAACTCAGCAAGAGCAATCTGAATTAGTTTTAGACCATAAAAACAAGTGCCCTTATAAAACTATTATTGCTGGCGATTTCAACAATACGGCTTATTCATACGTTTATAATCAACTCAAAAGGGACTTGGTTGATACCTTTGAAGAGGCAGGTAACGGCTTTGGAAAAACCTATAATTTTAAGTTTTTTCCGGTTAGGATTGATTTTATTTTGGTGGATGAGGCTTTTACTGTAAATGGCTATAAGTCCTTTGAAAACGAATTATCTGATCATTTTCCTATTAAGGCAACACTTAAACTACATTAGCCAACAATCCGCTAAATCTGACACAATATGCGCTAAAAGCCCAAAGGCAAATATCCTCGTAAATTTAGGTAATAACATCAACACATAAACTCCAATCGCATAGTAGCTGTGTAATGGATGAAAATTAATGCTACATCGATTTGGATTAAACATTGGACTGGCTAATAAATGATCTAAATCAATAACAAAAGCACAAATCATAATTAGATATGCACGTATCCATAACTTTCTGAAAAAAATAAGTGCCATGGCTAGGGGTAAGCCAAAATGTAAACCATAATGTATTGCAAATTGAAACATTAGCCTAACTTTTGATTTACGAGGTATAGTTCAGAATTTGGTCCTTCATTAAATAGTAAATCTAAAATGCTTAGGTCTGCTTTAAACCCATGCTTTTCAGAAAATACTTGAGTATAGGGTGTATAGGTATTTGAGGTATTTTTCTTTTGCGACAAATGCCTATAATCCATGATGTCCTTAGGATTTATCTCAAATTTTGTGGTCACGGCTTTTGGAATATAAACCTGTAAAGCGTCTTCAAGAATCTCTAGGCATTTTAAGTTGAGATCTAAAAGAAACTTGAATTGTATTTTAAAGAGGGGCACTAAATCATCTATATAAAATTCAAAAAAAGGGGACATGCTATAGGCCGACATAAGGGACGTTAAATGGTTTTGCTGCCAATTTTCGTCATAGGAGATTTTAACATCTTTGAAAAGTTGTCTATTTTTTTGAGTATAGTTTACAGGTACGCTTAAAGCTAATTTACCGTTAGCACCATAGATTTCTGCCCTATTTCTAAAGGTTTGCTTTTGGTAATTACCATAAACCTCCAAACAAACCTTATCGGCTTTCATCATCGCAATAAAATGCGATACATTAGGAAAGTAAGTTGGGTGGATAAGACAGTCCATAAACTAAACTTATCGGTACACTATTTTGATTGAGATTTCCTTTTCTTTCGCCATCTATTAAAAAAGGTAATACCTAGGACTACAACTAAAAAAGGAATGAGATAAGAGGTGCGTTTACCGCTGCCACTTACCGTAGTAAAAATCCTGTCCCAACGGAAGCTCCAATTTTTAATTCCATCATTTATGCCATCGATACTCATCCAAATGAACACAGGTTTTCCAAAAATGTGATTATAAGGCACAAATCCCCAAAACCGACTGTCAATGGAGTTATGCCTGTTATCTCCCATCATCCAGTAATAATCTTGCTTAAAAGTGTAGGATGTGGCAGGTTCGTCGTTAATGAATATCTGGTTGCCTCTTGTCACTACCTTATTTCCTTCGTATTCTGAAATGGCACGCTTGTATAAGGCGATATTCTCTGTGTTCAACTGCACTGTTGCTCCGGCTTTGGGAATCCATATTGGGCCAAAGTTGTCAACGTTCCAATTATAATTAGGATCCCTAGGAAATATATCTTCTGTTTCGCCTTTGGCTCGTTTTATGGGTGTAATTTTAGCGACTTCAGGATGGGCTTTTAAACGTGCAATGGCCTCATCCGTAGCGGCTGGTATACGATAGGAGCCTTCATTAGAGCCATAACCTAAACCATCGGTGATATCATATTTTTTTAAAATACTAAAAATTCTAGCGGGTTGTAAATTTCTCTTAAATGTAATCTCATAAGAGAATTGTAGATGTGCTCTAGGAGGCAATTTGTTTTTCTTTCCATCTATATATACATAACCATCCTTAATTTCTAAGGTATCGCCAGCAACACCAACACACCGCTTTACTAGATTTGTTTTTTTGTCAATGGGTTTATAATAATTACGATCTGGTTTGAACTGGTTCATGTCCAATAACGTATCTGCGGGTTGATTGAACACGACAATATCATTGCGTTCAACATGCTCAAACCCTGGTAATCTAAAATACGGCAGTTGAAGTTTATTTAGCAATGAGGAATTCCGTTTCTCGTAATTATCACTGAACAAATAGGATTTTGTTTTGAGTATAGGAATGGTATCATGTACCATTGGTGCAGCCACAGTTGTCATTGGCCCCCTTGGACCATAATGAATTTTACTGACAATTAGAAAATCACCAACCAATAGGGATTTTTCGAGAGAAGAAGAAGGAATGACAAAAGGCTGAAAAAAATACGTATGAACTATGGTTGCAGCGACTATGGCAAATAAAATGGACGTTACCCACTCACCAGCTGAAGTCTTTGGTTTTAACTGTCTGTTTTCTATGTATTGGACATCAGCTACATAATTAAGATAGTACAAATAGAACCCAAGAGACAAAATACAAATCAACGCATCTAGTTTGGTGTCTTTTCCAAAAGTTCTTGCTGTTTCTACCCAAACAGCTGGTATCATTATAAGATTCACTATCGGTAAAAACAATAAAACAACCCACCACCAAGGGCGTGAAATTACCTTCATTAAAATAACGGCATTGTAAACGGGTACAAAAGCTTCCCATGCCTGTCTCCCGGCTTTAACATAGAGTTTCCAAGTACCTAAGCCATGAACCACTTGAATTATCAATAAGAAAATAAACCACTCTGTCCAGTTCATAAATTGTATTTTAGTCTTAGTAGGTTGAAAATTATTTTATTTTGTTTCAAACTATTGAGAGATTAACCAATGTTTAACACGTCTTTCATGGTAAAAATACCTTTTTTATCGCTTATCCACTCCGCTGCGATCAATGCTCCCAAAGCAAAACCTGCTCTGCTATGTGCTATATGTTTTATGCTTATGGTGTCTATATCAGAATGATACGAAATCTCATGAGTTCCTGGAGTATTTTCTATTCGTTTGGCCTCAATATGTATTTCTTTGGGCTTGGCCTCCTTTAAGGTCCAATTGGTGTAATCCGTATTTGCAATGATAGCCTCTGCCAATGAAATTGCCGTACCACTTGGCGCATCTAACTTTTGGGTATGATGAATTTCTTCCATTGTAACATGGTAAGCCTTAAATTCTGACATTAATTGACTAAGCTTTTTGCTCAATTCGAAAAAGAGATTGACACCAAGACTAAAGTTTGAGGCATATAAAAAACTTCCTTCTCTTTGTTCGCAGTAAGTGACGACTTCATTATAATCATCTAGCCAGCCCGTTGTTCCAGATATAATAGGCACATTGCTGTCTAAAGCACGTTTAATGTTTTTTACCGCAACTGAAGGTAAACTAAAATCAATAGCAACATCAGCTCCTGATAAGTCGAAAGTATCAGTTTCACTAGTTACTTTCAATACAATCTGATGATCCCTTTCTAAAGCAATTTTTTCAATGCTTTTACCCATTTTTCCATAGCCTAATAGTGCAATATTCATCCTAAAACTTAAAATTTAAGGTTAATCCCAAATCTGAGCTATTTTCCATTTCGTTATATTGAAAATGTGGACTTAAACTTAGGTCTTCATTTACATTAAACTGCATTAAATGGGCATCTACATTAGCATCTATTATATTTAAGACATAAAGCCCGACCGTTACTAAAAGCGATACTTCCTTATTTCTTCTGAATTGCTGTTGAGCGCGTATTAAAGCATCATTGGAAATAGCAGGAGTAGCGCCACTACCATAAAACTCATCATCCTTAAATCCAGCAAGCCTTCTTTTGTAGGCATCCCTATATCTATCGAACTGCCTGTCATTTCTAACATAGAAATATATTCCTGTACCAATAGCTCCCCAAACGAGAGGAATTTTCCAGTATTTTTTGTTATAAGCCTGTCCCAAACCAGGAAGAACTGCAGAATAAAATGCTGCTTTTGATGGCCTTAAGGGGTCAATGGCCTGTTTTTTAAGGGTTTTGTTTGCTATAATAGGAGACTCCTCCAATGAGATATTCGTACTGTCTTTTTCTTTTTGGGAAAATATAAAGCAGAAATTTAAAAGTGTAATCGTGACAAGAAATAAACGCTTATTTAGCACGCTGAACCAATTTTTTTATCCTATTGAAATCTTCTTCAGAATGGAAAGGTATAGTTATTTTGCCACTTCCATTTTTAGCGACTTTAACATCAATTTTATGACCAAAATATTCAGAGATTTCTTTAATACCTTTTTTGATGTATTTTGGAAGTTCGTTAGACGTGGGTTTTGATGTTTCTTCAGCTGGTAGGCTTAAATTTTTCACCAATTGTTCAGTGGCCCTTACAGAAAGTTTATTACTAATTATTTTTTCATAGATTTCAAGTTGATCAATCTGCTTTTCTATATTTACCATGGCCCTTCCGTGCCCCATAGATATGAAGCCATCGCGCATACCCGTTTGAATTATAGGGTCTAATTTAAGTAGACGCAAATAGTTGGCAATAGTAGAACGCTTTTTACCAACACGCTCACTCATTTGCTCTTGGGTTAAATTAATCTCATCAATAAGACGCTGGTATGAAAGGGCTATCTCAATAGGGTCTAGATCTTGACGCTGAATATTTTCTACCAAGGCCATTTCTAGCGATTCTTGATCGTTGGCAATTCTAATATAAGCGGGGATGGTCTTTAAACCTATCAATTTGGATGCTCTAAAACGACGTTCCCCTGAGACGAGTTGGTATTTGTTAAAGGCTAATTTTCTAACGGTTATAGGTTGAATAACACCCAATTCCCTAATGGAGGATGCTAATTCTTTAAGCGTTTCTTCATTAAAGTTGGTCCTGGGCTGAAAAGGATTAACTTCTATACTTACTATGTCTAGTTCAACAATATTGCCAACAATCTTATCGGCATTTTTGTCTTCTGCAGAATTAATATCTTTTTCTGGGTCTTTCAGCAATGCCGAAAGCCCTCTTCCTAATGCCTGTTTTTTTGTTGCTTTCGCCATTAAAATTCATTTTTTTTAATTAGCTCTTTGGCCAAGCTTAAGTAGTTGGCCGCACCTTTGCTACTTACATCATAATTTATAATACTCTCTCCATAACTCGGTGCTTCGCCGAGCCTCACATTTCTTTGGATTATGGTTTCAAAAACCATATCACTAAAATGTTTTTGTACTTCTTCCACAACTTGATTTGAAAGACGAAGTCTTGAATCATACATCGTGAGAAGCATACCTTCAATATCTAACGCTTGGTTGTGTATTTTTTGTACACTTTTAATGGTATTTAACAATTTTCCCAAACCTTCTAGCGCAAAATACTCACATTGAATCGGAATAATAACCGCATCTGCCGCAGTCAGTGCATTTAAGGTTAATAAGCCTAAAGAGGGTGCACAATCAATTAAAATATAATCGTAGTCTTCTTTCAATTCCGTAATGGCTTTTTTAAGCATGTATTCGCGCTCATCTTTATCTACCAGTTCAATCTCTATCGCCACGAGGTCAATATGAGCGGGAATTACGTCAACATTAGGTGCATTTGATGGTACAATGGCATCTTTTGCAGCTTTGGTGTGCTCTAAGACTTGGTAAGAGCCAATTTCAACATTATCCACATCGATGCCCAAGCCCGAACTAGCATTGGCCTGAGGATCAGCATCTATAAGTAGGACTTTCTTTTCGAGTACGCCAAGGGAAGCAGCTAAATTTACTGAAGTTGTTGTCTTACCTACACCACCTTTTTGATTTGCAATTGCAATGATTTTACCCATTAAGAGATTTGGTTTAAATAAGGCTTAAAAATACAATTAATTATGGGTTTAGAAAACGGAAGTTGTTAACATTGGTTAAACAGAAAGGCAGCCGTTGTGACTGCCTTTTCTAATCCATAAATGATCTATTTTTTATTCCTCAGGTAATAATATGGCCTTTATATAACCACCCTTCAAATACTTATTAGCAACAGCTTTAACATCGTCTGTTGTTAAGGCATTAATGTTGCTTTCGTAATTTACTACATTGTTAAGGTCTGATTGATTGTAATCAGCACTTCTTATAGCTGATAACCAGAAACGATTTTGTTCCAGTTCATCTTTGCGCGATAATAGGAGTGCTTTTTTAACTTTATCCATATCAACTTCCGTAGGACCATCCTTAATTATTTTTTCAAGTTCTGCAATGGAAGCATTTGCCAATTTTTCAGCGTTCTCAGGAGCGCAAGGAAATGAGATACTAAAATTAAAGTTACCATACGGAATCTTGCTTATAGAGCCTCTTGCGCCAGCGCCGTATACACCACCTTCTTCCTCTCTGAGTTTTTCAATGAGTTTTATGCTTAAAATTTCGCCCAAAGCACTGATAGCTCTAGCTTCTTTTTCATTGTAAGTGGCGTCACCACTAAAGATTAAATTCACCTGGCTTTTAGGTTCTGTACCTTTCCTATAAACAAACTCATGATCTCCTGATTTCTGTCTAAAGGGAAAGGATTTGTACATTTCTTTAGTTGAATTACCGGGTAATGATGCAATATAAGTTTCGGCTAAATCGATTAACATTTCTTCATCGATATTTCCAACAAAATAAAAGTTGAAATCCCCAGCATTAGCAAAACGTTCTTTGTATTTCTGGTAAGCTAAATCATAATTTGCCTTATCAAAATCCTCTTCTGTTGGAAATCCTGTATATCTAGGATTCCCCTCATTTAAGAATTTGCCAAGAGCTATAGAGAACGAGATGTTAGGGTTGGATAAAATATTTCCTAAAAATGCCTTTTGTTTACTGATGTATGAAGCAAAGGCTTCAGGGTCTTTATCCAATTTGGTGAAATACAAATGAATCATCTGAAACATGGTCTCTAAATCCTTTGGCGTTGAGGAGCCGCGCATGCCTTCATCGTTACCTCTAATGTAAGGTCTAACACTGGCTATTTTACCAGACATCATTTTTGTCATTTCATTTTTTGAAATGCCATCTATACCGGCTTCAAATAAACCACCATTTGCACTGGCTGTTTCTTTTAATTCCTCGTTAGAGTATAACGATGTTCCTCCGTAGCTAAATGCTTCAAAAAGAATTTCATCATTTTTAAAATCTGTTTTCTTGTAAGTTATTGTAGAGCCATTGCTCAGCGTTAATTGTGTTATTTCGTTTATTTGACCTTCGAACAGGGTCTCTTTTTCAACAACACTCCCTTTCGCTGGTTTTACGGCCATCATATCTGAACGGACCTCTTCATCGACGTAGTCATCAATGTCAGCATTCTTGACATCGTTCAATAGTGCAACCACTTCTTCTTCTGAAACTTTTTTTAGACCCTCTTTTTTTGGACCGGTTAGGACTACTAACCTATTGTCATCATGCAAGAAATCGGCAATAAGCCCATTAACTTCCTCTAATTTTATATTTGGCAGTTCTATTTGCGCGTAGTTGTAGGACCATTCGATTCCTGGAATAGGGCTTTCATCAATAAAATTTTGAATGTAAGCACCAACAATTCTATTAGACTCTCGTTTATCCCTATCTTTATAAGAGCGTTCCAATCTTGCTAAGTAGTCTTTTTTTGCACGTTCAAGTTCCGAAGCTTTAAACCCGTAGCGCTTTACTCGTTCATTTTCTTCAAGGAGGACTTTCAAAGCCTCTAACTGCCCTGTTTCATTGGTTTGTGCAATGGATTGATAAGCTTCTTTGTTGCCTATAATGCCACCGTGATAAGAGAAGCCAAAAATGAATGGTGGATTAGGTTTGTTGGTGTACTCATTAAGTCGATTATTAATCATTTCAGTAAAAAGACCTTCTACCATGTTATCGCGATAATCTTGGATGGTTTTTGTCTTTTTTCTTTCGCCTTTGTCTTTATAATACACCTGTACTTGACTGCCCGTGGCTTCCTCGTCCCATTCAATGGCCACAAAGGTTTCCTTGTGGTTTTCTGATCCAAATTCCTCCCGTGGTCTAGGGTTTTCAGGATTTTTAAGGCCATTGAAATTTTCTTTTATTTTTTGTTCTAGTGTTTCAACATCCAAGTCTCCAACTGCGATAACTGCCATCAGATTAGGACGGTACCATTGCTTTTGAAAGCGCCTTAAACTTTCATACTTGAAGTTCTCTAAATTTTCTTTGGTGCCAATTGGGAGACGGTCAGCATATTTAGATTTATAAGCAATCTTGTCTAGGTATTTGGATTGCATCCGGGTTGCTGCTCCAAGTCTAGTTCTGTACTCTTCAATGACCACACCTCGTTCATCGTCAATATCCTCCTCAGTCAATAAGGCATTGCCAGCCCAATCCTGTAAAATTTGAAATCCTTTATTTAGTTTTTCTGGATCATCACTAGGAATTGGAAGTATATACACAGTTTGATCGAAACTCGTATAGGCATTTAAGTCTGCGCCAAACTCAATTCCGATACCTTGAAGATAATCTACCAATTCATTTTTCTTAAAATTGGTGGTGCCATTAAAATTCATATGCTCCATAAAATGGGCAAGACCCACTTGGTCGTCGTCTTCTAAAATAGATCCAGCTTTAATAGCTAGCCGCAATTCTACTTTATCTTCTGGTTTACCGTTGTTTTGGATGTAATAGGTTAAGCCATTTTCTAGTTGACCAATTTTTACTTCAGGAGTAATAGGTAACTTCTCAGATGGTACGGCTACACTTTGTTGGTTTTCTAGGGTCTTTGTGGTTTGTGCTTGAACTGTAAAACCAGTAAATGACGCACAACACAATAAAGTTAAAAACACTTTTGAGAACATTGAATTCATGATTGATGGTTTAATATTTATAAGAATTTTCTCTAAAATAGGTATAATAATCCTGTAGAAAAATGTATAAGAAAATTTTAACTAATATTTAGTGTAATAGGCTTAATGTACTGAAATGCTATTATTTGTTCTTTTTGGCTCTAATCATTTTTTCCAGATTGTCCCAAAGAGATTCAGGAATTTCAGAAAGCATATTAAATTCTCCTGCGCCTTTGAGCCATTCACCACCATCAATGGTTATGACTTCGCCATTTATATAGGCAGAGAAATCTGAGACCAGGTAAGCTGCTAGATTAGCCAATTCTTGATGCTCACCAACCCGTTTTAGAGGTACTTTTTTAGCCATATCAAATTTTTCTTGTAAATCTCCAGGCATTAAACGATCCCAAGCTCCTTTTGTTGGGAAAGGTCCTGGAGCAATGGCATTAAATCGCATTCCGTATTTGGCCCATTCTACAGCGAGACTTCTGGTCATAGCTAACACTCCAGCCTTGGCGGCGGCGCTCGGTACAACATAGCCAGAACCGGTCCAAGAATAAGTTGTTACGATGTTAAGAACGTTGGTATTCGTTTGCTTTCGGTCTATCCAGTGTTTGCCAAAGGAAAGTATGCAGTTTTTAGTGCCTTTTAGAACAATATCTATTATGACATCGAAAGCGCGAGGGGATAGGCGCTCTGTTGGAGAAATGAAGTTTCCTGCTGCATTGTTCAACAATACATCTACTTGACCAAAGTGGGCTACAACCTTTTCGCGCATGTTCTCAACTTGGTGGTACTCCCTTACATCACATTGCACAGGGAGGCAACTACCCTTGGTCTCAGCTTCTAATTCCTTAGCTGTATTTCGAAGCTTTTCTAAATTTCGGGAGGTTATGGCAACGTTGGCACCAAGTTCAAGGAAGTACTTAGTCATCGCCTTTCCCAAGCCACTACCGCCGCCAGTGACGACGATTGTTTTTCCTTTTAAGGCGTCATCACGAAGCATTTTAGCTGTGTAATCCATATAGTATTTTTCAAATGGGTAAAATAAATTAATCTATCAAAATCTCTAAAATCTTTATTGCTGCCTCGCTTATTTTAGTTCCAGGACCAAAAACAGCAACAGCTCCTGCATCAAATAAATATTGATAATCTTGTTTTGGAATAACGCCGCCTACGATAACCATGATATCTTCCCGTCCATATTTTTTTAATTCCTCGATAACTTGCGGAACCAGCGTTTTATGTCCTGCTGCCAAGGACGAAACACCAAGAATGTGTACGTCATTTTCTACCGCTTGTTTAGCGGCTTCTGCCGGCGTTTGGAACAAGGGCCCAATATCTACATCAAAGCCAACATCTGCATAACCTGTGGCAACGACCTTAGCACCTCTGTCGTGACCGTCTTGCCCCATTTTTGCTATCATTATTCTAGGTCTGCGACCATCTTGTTCAGCAAATTGGTCTGCCAAGGCTCTAGCTTTTTCGAAACTTTTATCGTCCTTTATTTCTTTACTATACACACCTGAAAAAGATTTGATTTGTGCTTTATATCGTCCATATTCTACCTCTAGAGCATCACTGATTTCGCCCAATGTGCCACGTTTACGAGCCGCATCAATGGCTAAAGCTAGTAAATTTTCTTGTCCTGTCTTGGCTGCTTGGGTAAGTTTTGCCAATGCTTTGTCTACTGCATCAGTATTGCGTTCTGCTCTTAAGCGCTTTAATTGTTCAATCTGTTGATGGCGCACGGTTTGGTTGTCAACCTCTAAAATACTTAATGGATCTTCATGGTCTAGCCGATACTTGTTGACGCCCACTATTATATCTTGACCTGAATCGATTCGGGCTTGCTTGCGGGCAGCAGCTTCTTCTATTCTAAGTTTAGGAATACCTGCCTCAATAGCTTTAGTCATGCCCCCTAATTCTTCAACTTCCTCAATTAATCCCCATGCTTTATGAGCGATGTCATGAGTAAGTTTTTCTACGTAATAACTTCCGCCCCAAGGATCAACAGTTTTAGTTATATGTGTTTCTTCTTGAAGATAAATTTGTGTATTTCTTGCGATTCTAGCAGAGAAATCCGTAGGTAGAGCAATGGCTTCATCCAAAGCGTTGGTGTGTAAACTCTGAGTTCCGCCAAATGCCGCTGCCGCTGCCTCAATACAAGTTCTTGCCACATTGTTAAATGGGTCTTGTTCCGTTAGACTCCAGCCCGATGTTTGGCTGTGTGTTCGCAGTGCTAAGGATTTAGGGTTTTTAGGATTGAATTGCTTGACTAATTTGGCCCAAAGTAATCTTGCTGCGCGCATTTTGGCAATCTCCATGAAATGATTCATTCCAACGGCCCAGAAAAAAGACAAGCGCGGGGCAAAGGTATCGATATCCATTCCAGCTTCAAGGCCTTTTCTTATATATTCTAGTCCGTCTGCCAAGGTATAAGCCAATTCGATATCACAGGTAGCTCCAGCTTCTTGCATATGATAACCGGAAATACTGATGCTGTTAAACTTTGGCATGTTTTTGCTAGTAAATTCAAAGATATCCGAAATAATCTTCATGGATGGCGTAGGGGGGTAGATGTAAGTATTCCGAACCATAAACTCCTTTAGGATATCGTTTTGAATGGTGCCAGCTAATTGTTCTGGCTTAACGCCTTGTTCTTCAGCTGCCACAATATAGAATGCCATAATGGGGAGTACTGCCCCGTTCATGGTCATTGAAACTGACATTTTATCCAATGGAATTTGGTCAAAAAGCACTTTCATGTCTTCAACCGAATCAATGGCCACACCCGCCTTGCCAACATCGCCAACAACACGTTCATGATCGGAGTCATAACCCCTATGGGTCGCCAGGTCAAAAGCAACTGAGAGGCCTTTTTGTCCTGCGGCTAAATTACGTCTGTAAAATGCATTACTTTCTTCCGCTGTTGAGAAACCGGCATACTGTCTTATGGTCCATGGCCGCCTTACGTACATTGTGGAGTATGGCCCTCTTAAATATGGTGCGATACCCGACACAAAATTGAGATGATCTAAATTGGATATATCTGCTTTTGAATATGTGGATTTAACATCTATATCTTCAGCAGTTTTAAATGAAGACCCATTGATTTTTTCCTGTGTGCCGAAAGCGTTTTGAAGACGGATATGTTGAAGTTTTTTTCTACTCATGTTTCTCTTGTTTTTGAATAAAAACTAACTATAGATTTTAACTATACTTAGTTTTATTCATCATTTAACCTGCTTATTTCCAATTTTTCAGATAATCTTTTTTCAATAATAGGTTCAATTAAGGTTTTTCGTTTATCCACTTTTAAAAAGGGAGATATGTCTAGTTCATTTTTCATTTTATCATCAGTGTTAGGATGCTTATTAGACCCTAATAGCACCAATTTTCCGTTGTCAAAATCGTCTTGTTCTTTTGAGGCGCTTTCCTTAATTTTTCGCTGAATGGTACCTTCTTTCAATTGACTTAAAAACCCTCCGTTGGCTTCAATATCCTTAAACAAATCGAGTGCCTTTTCTGCTAATTGGCTCGTTATTTTTTCAATATAATAAGCGCCATCTGCAGGATTATTAACCTTATCAAAATAGCTTTCGTGCTTTAAAATAAGTAATTGATTACGTGCTATGCGACTGCCAAATTCATTGTCTTTATGATAAAGTGCATCATAAGCCAAATTCGACACAATGTCCGAACCTCCTATAATGGCGCTCATACATTCTGTTGTTGTTCTTAGCATATTAACGTTGTAATCGTAAATGGTTTTGTTGCGTTTGCTCGGCGTACTTAGTATTCTACAATTTGAATTGACCTTGTATTCTAAGGCTAGGGCAGCCCAGAGTTTTCTCAAGGCTCGGAGTTTTGCAATTTCAAAAAAGTAATTTGACCCAACTGCCATTAGGAAGGTCACTTGTAAATCTTTATTGTCGTCTTTAATAAGGGTTTCTTCAAAGTGGTTTAAGTATTCATGGATATGGGCCATGGCGTAAGCCAACTGTTGGACATTATTTGCTCCTGAATTATGATATAGCCTTGTATCGATGCTTATGTGGCCAGTGGCTCTCAAGATTTTTTCAAAGTTGCTATGATCTTCTTTTAAACTTGAATACCAATTACCCGTTTTAGCTATATGGCCAATTATATCTACGTTAAAATTAATGTTGTCATTTGCCGATATTTTGGAGAGTGCTTCAATCTGTTCAACTAGTGAACTGGTTAAATGTTCTATGTTGATATCAACCGATATATTTTTTAAATTAAGTCCTGTTATTAGTTCCTTAAGTGTAACTTCGTTTTCAACGATGAACAAAATGCTCTCGGCGCCTGTTTTTATAACCTCATGCGCCTTGGTATTGGCCTCTTTCGTATTTTTAACGACTATGGTTTGGCAGACTTTCCAATCGGTAATATTTGTGTTGGATATTAGCGGTAACGCTTCAAACTGATCCGCATGATAAAATGGTTTTACGTCAATGTCGTCATATGTTTTCCAAATTAAGGTGTCATTGTAGTCGGCACCCTTTAAATCAACCTGTATTTTCTGTTTCCAGGCTTTTGAAGAGACTTCTTCAAATTGATTAAATAAAGATTTAGTCATCTTGTTTTTGTTTAGCAATACTGTCTTCGTATTCTATAATAAATATATCCTCGTTAGGCTTTTTCATGTAGTAGGTTTCTCGCGCAATCCGCTCTACACCTTCTTCCGTGCTCAATTCCTTTATGGCTTTATTATCCTTAGCCATTTCCTTTTTATAATGTTCTTTTTGGTATTCCAATTCTTTAATCTCTGAGTTTAATTCGTGATGGAAGAGTAATGAATGTGCATCAAAAAACAACATCCAAATCGCAAATCCCAGCAGGATAATGACGTATACGTTCTTGAAGGGTTTAAGGTATTTTGAATTAAATTTTGTCATTGCAGTCGTTCGTTGATTATGGTTTTTACAATATCAACAGCAACGGTGTTGTATTTATTGTTAGGTATAATGAGATCTGCATATTCCTTCATGGGCTCAATGAATTGTTGATGCATTGGTTTTAAGGTGGTTTGATAGCGGCTTAGGACCTCATCGATATCGCGCCCTCGTTCATTAATATCTCGCTTAATACGACGGATAAGCCGTTCGTCTGAGTCCGCGTGGACAAATATCTTAATGTCAAATAATTCTCTGATGTCTGGATGAGATAGAATCAAGATGCCCTCAACAATCATGACCTTTCTCGGATGTGTTTTTATGGTATCTCCTGTACGGTTGTGTTTTACAAAAGAATACACAGGCTGTTCAATTGATAAACCTCTTTTTAGATACTCAAGATGCTCTTTAAGCAAATCAAAATCTATAGATCTGGGATGGTCGAAATTAATTTTTATACGCTCATCATAGCTTAAGTGTGATGTGTCTTTGTAATAAGAGTCTTGCGAAATCACCCCGACGTCACTTTCTGAAAGTTCCTTAAGAATGGTATTTACAACCGTCGTCTTTCCGCATCCAGTACCCCCTGCAATGCCTAATATGAGCATATGTATGACTAGTTTTAGAAGTAATTTATAAATGTAAAAGATACTACTATATTACTTATCAATTTTTGAAACTATTTCTGGTGTTACCCAATTGTCAATCTTATTCCCCCAAGCATTATTAATATAATTCATAACATCAGCGACTTCTTCATCTATTAAACCTAATGGTGCCATGACACTGTTGTAAACGACTCCATTAACTATTATTTCTCCGCTCATACCATATTTAATAGCTTTTATGCTCTGGGTCTGATTGTTTTTCAAGAAATCTGAATTTGCCAAAGGGGGAAATACTTTTTCAGCGCCTTTGCCGTCTGCCATGTGGCAGGTGATACATAAATCATTGTAAACCAATTTTCCTCTTTCAATACTAGATTGATTAACGTTTGTTTTAGTACCATAAAAATCGTTTTTCTCTTTTTCTGATTTACATGACAAAAATAGTAATGCCAGCATCAATAAATTTATGACTTTTATCATTTTGAATCGTTTCATTTTGTAAGTTCTACTTTCTCAATAATTTAACTATACCCAAATTTTCAACACCGACATAAATGTAGCCATCTGGACCTTGTTCTACGGATCTTACGCGACCTATGCCGTCTAACAATCGCTCTTGTTTCACAACCTTATTGTTTTTTATAGTGCACATGTTCAGGTATTCAAATTTCAATGAGCCTACAAGTAGATTTTCATCCCAATCTCCGTATTTTTCACTGTTTATAAATGCCATACCACTTGGTGCTATTGATGGCACCCAATAGTAAAGCGGTTGCATCATACCTTCTTTTTCAGTTAACTCCGTGAATTTAGTACCACTGTAGTTAACTCCATAACTAATAACTGGCCAACCATAATTTTTTCCTTTTTCTACGATGTTTAATTCGTCACCACCTTTTGGTCCGTGTTCATGAGTCCAAATTTTACCCGTCTTTGGATGGCGTACCATGCCTTGAGGATTTCTATGTCCAAAGGAGTATATGGCTGTTTTGGCTTCAACAATACCAACGAAAGGATTGTCATTCGGTATCGATCCGTCTGGGTTAACTCTGTAGACCTTTCCACCGTCTTTCGTTAAATCCTGAGGGTTTACATCCCTAAGACCTCGGTCTCCAATGGTAAAATATAGAAAACCCTCATCATCAAAAGCCAATCTTGAGCCCCAGTGCTGACCTTTTCTGGTATTTGGTACAGCTTTATATAGAAGTTCAAAATCAACAAGCGCCTTGTTATTAAGTCTTGCTCGTCCTATGGTTGTGTTTCCTCCCTCTTCTCTATTATTTGTTGATGAATAAGACATATAAATCCATCCATTTTCCTCATAATTGGGGTCTAAGATAATATCCATAAACCCACCCTGACCTCTAAGGTAAACCTCTGGTGCTCCTGAAATAAGTGACTTGATACTATCTTTAAAATGGATGAGCTCGCCAGTCTTTTCTGTTATTAAGAGCCCACCATCTGGTAAAAAAGTAAATCCCCATGGAATGGATAAGTCAGGCACAAAAACTTCGTATGTATTTTCCGTATTGACGGGGTTTTTATCTTGCGAGCATGCATAAAAGCAACTTAAGATTGTAAAGAACAAGAATAGCTTTGATTTCATGACAAGTTTGAGAAAAGTTTAATACTCGAAAGTAAGAAAAATGTAGTTGGAATATAAAGAATTAACTATATATTTGCAATCCAAAATTGATAACCAATTTTCGGGGTGTAGCGTAGCCCGGTTATCGCGCCGCGTTTGGGACGCGGAGGTCGCAGGTTCGAATCCTGCCACCCCGACAAATAAAGCTCTGCTAATGCAGAGCTTTTTGACTACGGGATATTTTTGGTTTTAGATATAAGTTATTTTTTGCTTAATTGATATCTTCTTTTGCTATTGATATCTAGGAAAATAAACTGTAAAATTCACAAAAGATATGTCGTCGTCCAATGAGCTAATAAAAATCAATTTGAACGATTATTTTGACGGTCAAGAGGATAATTAATTTACTTTTCGGCTTTATATAAAATACAGCAATGCTTACCTTTATTATTCCGGTTAAAAGTCAACAGGTTTCTTCAGATTGGCCAAAATTCTGCCAATTATTTGAAAGAACATTGGGCTCGGTTTTCAATCAAACTGATAAGAATTATAAGGTAGTGGCTGTATGCCATGAAATTCCTGAGATAAGGTTTAAACATGAAAACCTCTTTTTCGTGCAAGCGGATTTTGAACCACCTATTCCTAGGGATTCAGAAAGTCAAGAAAGTCTCAATAAGCGTAGGGAACTAGATAAGGGGAAAAAGATAGAATTAGGTGTTGAATATGCCCAACGTCAATTCAATACAGACTACGTAATGACGGTTGATTCTGATGATTACATTAGTAAAGGTATTTCCGCTTATGTTAATGAAAATAATGGAAATCTTCCAGGGTGGTACATTAAAAACGGATACATACATTTTGAAGGAAAGAATTTTTTATTCAAAACTTACAAATTCAGCTACCTTTGCGGCAGTTCAGTTATTGTAAAACCAGAACTTATTAAGTATTTCATTGGTGTAGATTCTAAATTATATTTTGATCATAGATTGAAGGTGTTAGGCCAAAATATTTCATTGTCTGAACTACCTTTTTCAGGTGGAATCTACAGTATGGCGAATGGTGAGAATCATCTTATGTCTCTCACAAATATCAAGAAATTTAATAATCATAACGGTTGGATGTCCTCAGAAGGTCTGCGTAGAATTTATAATAAATTCAGGAATTATAGCTTCCGGTTTATTACACCTTCAATAAGAGACGAGTTCAATTTTTATTAGTTTCGCTGGGTATAAATAGTGAATCTTCCCAATGTTATTGCATAAAGAAGACAAGAAGATTTAATAGCCTCTGGCCATTTTATAGGCTGTTTTACGGATATCAGCTAATGGTAATTTATTACTATGTATTTAACCTCAAAAGGTTCTTCACAATTGTCATAATATAACTAGAGAACCCTCAAGTTTAACCAATTATCCAGAAAAAATTAATTTTGATTATTATTTTGGTAGTTTACAGAATTATTAATTTACTTACGTAAAATACCATGATTGTCTTCATAGTTCCGGTAAAAAGCAAACAGGTGTCCTTGGATTGGCCCAAGTTTTGTAAATTATTTGAAAGGACCTTAAAATCTATATGTAATCAAACAGATAAAAATTTTAAGGTGGTCGTAGTGTGTCATGAGATACCTGAAATACAATTTACTCATAAAAATATTCATTTCATTAAAGCTGACTTTGAACCACCCACATTAAACAAATCAAATCCTGAGGGTTTTCTCTTAAAGCGTAGACTTGACAAAGGCAACAAGTTAAAATTAGGAGTTGCCTTCGCTCAGCAGGAATTTAAGCCAAGCTATGTAATGACTGTAGATTCTGATGATTTTATTAGTAACCGAATAGCAGCTTATGTCAATAGTTATGACGAAGATGTTTCTGGTTGGTACATAAAAAACGGCTATTTACACTTTAATTGGAAGAAATTTTTAGTTGTTACCCACAAGTTTAGTTATTTGTGTGGTAGTTCTATTATTATAAAACCAGAGTTGATTTCATATTTTTTTGATGAAAATAAGATAACCCTTTATTTTGACCACCGTCTTAAAGTTTTGAATTCAGGACATGTGCTCGCTGAGCTCCCTTTTCCAGGTGGGATTTATCATATTGCCAATGGAGAGAACCTCTTCATGTCCTTCCAAAATGTAAAAACCCTTAACAATCATGGTAATTGGTTATCCTTACAGAGTTTAAGAAGAATCTATTCTAAAATTAGAAATTATAGCTTTCGATTAATTACACCCAAATTGCGAAAGGAATTCAGCTTTTATAATTCTAATTAGACCTTGTCCTACTTTATTTGGTTGTGATATCTATTTGGCTCTCGGTTTAAAACATCTTAATATTTTAAACTTACATTCAAGACTAATTTATTTCCTGAACCATATGGTTTTTAACAGTTTAACACGAGCATTGTTAAGCCCTAAAATAATTGACGTATTTGAGTATCATCATAATTATTGACGGTGCTGATGTCGTAGCTTTATTCCACCCGTTTATAATTTTCGGAATAAATCCGATTTCCTTCCTCGTCTAATTCAATTTGTTCAAAATGATTGCTAGATAGAGATAACTCAAATATGAATTCTTTTTTGGCTTCAATAACTTCATTCATAACCGAAGACCCAAAATCTAATTTTTCAGTGAGCCGCTCTCCGTCAAAATTATAACTACCGTACCCAAACCATTCTGACGAGTCTGCAGGTTTATGCTTGCACCACATCACTTTATTGTCAGTATACATTTTAATTTGCCTAAAATCTGGGTTCATCTCAAAAGAATCCACTACTACATTGTCTTTATAGTTGTAAAATCCTGTGAGTTCCCAAGTGCCTTCCAATTTATCTGCCGTCTCCGAGTTTTGGTCTACCTCCATATTGGATGGACTAGCGTTCTTTTTGTTGTCATTACAAGCCAATAGGCTTAACAACAATAGTCCCATGATAATTGATTTGATTTTCATGACGTCTTGGTTTTTTAAGATTAACACCCTTTAAATTACAAAATTCTCTTTAGTTTCTGGAGCCATCGAGATTATTTCTTGTTGAAGAAACGGTG
Source organism: Winogradskyella aurantia (assembly GCF_002266855.1). Taxonomy (GTDB): domain Bacteria; phylum Bacteroidota; class Bacteroidia; order Flavobacteriales; family Flavobacteriaceae; genus Winogradskyella; species Winogradskyella aurantia. The sequence continues at coordinate 168,647 of NZ_NGJN01000006.1, forward strand.
TTGATAACTTCATTGTAAGGATTTAGTCAAAAATCCTACTTTTGTTTTAGATAAAACATATGATATGTCTGATACAATTGAAAAAGTAAAATGTTTAATTATTGGCTCGGGCCCTGCGGGATATACTGCTGCCATCTATGCCTCTAGGGCCAACATGGCTCCTGTATTGTACCAAGGAGAGCAGCCTGGAGGTCAACTGACCACAACTAATGATGTCGAGAATTTCCCAGGTTATCCAGATGGCATTACCGGTCCGGAAATGATGATACAATTACAAAAACAAGCTGAGCGGTTTGGTACTGATGTAAGACACGGTTGGATTACTAAAGTCGATTTCTCTGGAGATATTCATAAAGTATGGGTGAATGGTGAAAAAGAAATCCACGCTAGTACGATTATAATTTCTACCGGAGCTTCAGCCAAATATTTAGGATTACCTTCTGAGCAAAAATATTTACAGCTGGGAGGTGGTGTATCCGCTTGTGCAGTGTGCGATGGGTTTTTCTATAGAAACCAAGAGGTAGTTATAGTTGGTGCTGGTGACTCCGCTTGTGAAGAAGCACACTACCTGTCTAAACTTTGTAAAAAAGTCACTATGCTTGTTAGACGCGATGAATTTAGAGCCTCTAAAATAATGGCCAATCGTGTTAAGAATACTAAAAATATTGAAATTCTGTTCAATACAGAAACCGATGAAGTTTTAGGGGATGGTCAAGTAGTTACTGGCGTAAGAGTTTTCAATAATATTACTAATAAGAAGTTTGAAATTCCTGCTACCGGTTTCTTTGTAGCCATCGGGCATAAACCTAATACAGATATTTTTAAGGATTATCTCGATTTAGATGAAACGGGGTACATTATCAATGCTGTTCCGGGCACAAGCAAAACTAATGTTGAAGGTGTATTTGTTAGTGGCGACGCTGCAGATCATGTATATAGACAAGCTATAACTGCTGCAGGTACCGGATGTATGGCTGCATTGGACGCAGAACGCTATTTAGCAGCTAAAGAAGCCGATTTTGAAGTCTCTACACCAACTTATAATTGAACTTTGAAAAAGAAGTTGTCATACGTTAAGACTTCAATGAAGTTAAAAGAAGGACGGTACAAGAAACTTACAATTTATTCTTAGAAATAGCATTTAATACCTTATTTAATATTTAAAATAGACCAAATCCAGTGGATTTGGTCTATTTTATTTTTATAGGGTTTTATTGCGAAAGATGCAGCAAAACATTATGATATGATAAAAGTCATAAAATTTGGTGTTATAAATTCAAATCTTTGTGCCAACATTAAAAAACCACAATGATTAATTCAACTAAATTTTTGGCCCTAGTCTTAATTAGTATTTTTAGCAGCATCCTTTTTAGCCATGTTGCGTTTTCCCAGTCTTATAATTTAAACAATGATACTTCTTTATTAGAGGTTCATGGTACATCTTCCCTTCACGATTGGCATGTAGATGCTGAAAAGCAAATGGGAAAGGCAGAAATATCGACTTCTAACGGTATGGATATTAAAACACTCAATTTTTCAGTGGCTTCAGAAAGCTTGAAGAGCGGAAAGGGTAGTATGGATAAGAATACCTATAAGGCCCTTAAAACAGATTCTTTTAAGACTATAGACTTTAGTCTTACAAGCGTTAAAAATGTGGAAAAAACATCTGAAAATTCATTCAAAATTAATGCTATTGGTAATATGACCATATGTGGCGTCACTAAGTCTATTCCTATAGACTTCAAAATTAAATCAGTGGGTAATCAATTATTGGTAGAAGGAGAGAAACCAATGCTTATGACTGATTATGGTATAGAACCTCCAAAGGCACTCTTTGGGACCATTAAGACAGGCGATGAGATTAATGTCGTCTTTAAAGCAGTATATGAAACCAAAAATTAAAACAATAAACTAAAAACAATTTATCATGAAATCAACTTTAAAACTAGTAAGCTTCGTAATTATATGTGCTATGGGGCTGAGCGCATTTGCTCAAAGTAAAAGTAAAAGAGATTTAGACAATTACAGACAACCAGACAAAAGAGGCATTAATGTGTTTGAAGCCCCAAAGGATTCTGTTACTTCGTTTGATGATATTTATGTAAGAATAGGAGGCCAGTCAACGATACAGTATCAAGATCTATCCCATGAAAACTCTGGCGCAGTAGAATTAAAAGAAATAGGTGGGAACTTTAATCTTGCAACAGCAAATTTAGACATTGACGTGGCGCTGTTCAATGGAGTGAGAATGCACTTAAGAACCTATTTATCTTCACGCCACCACCCAGAACCTTATGTAAAAGGGGGTTATATTCAAATTGATAGACTCGATTTTGTTAATGAAGGCTTCATGGAAAATTTCATGAAATATGCCACGTTGAAAATCGGTCATATGGAAAATAACTATGGTGATGCACATTTTAGACGTTCGGATAATGCACAGGCCCTTTATAACCCATTTGTGGGGAATCTTATTATGGATGCCTTTACAACTGAGGTGGGTGCTGAATTATATTATCAGAGAAACGGATGGATTGGAATGGTAGGATTTACTAATGGTAAATTAAATCAGGACGTCGCTAATCCAGATACAGGTGGTGCTTCATTTTTGGCTAAATTAGGTTATGACAAACAGATTACTGATGATTTTAGATTTAGACTTACAGGATCTCTTTATAATACAGGGGCTGTACGAAACTCGTATCTATATAACGCCGACCGTGCAGGGTCAAGATATTACTTAGTTCTTGAAGATACTGAGGCAACAGCTAAAAACAATTTTAGATCAGGACGCTATAACCCAAGCCTTAGAAATAAGATAACTGCGATAATGTTTAATCCATTTGTAAAATATAAAGGATTAGAGTTCTTTGGAACTTATGAAACTGCTACAGGACGCGCTAATAGTGAGCCAGACGACAGAACTGCAACACAATACGCGGGTGAATTGATTTATCGCTTTGGTCAGGATGAAAAATTCTACGTCGGCGGTAGATATAACAAGGTAGATTCAGAAGATCCGAGTGGTGATGATATTGAAATAAGCAGATTTAATGTGGCAGCCGGGTGGTTTTTAACAAAAAACATTCTAGCTAAACTCGAGTACGTCAGCCAAAAACACGACGGCTATAATTCTGCTAGTATTTTTAATGATGGGCAATTTGATGGCCTAATGATTGAAACCGTAATTAGCTTCTAAATTTCAAGAAAAAGAAGGTCCCTTTAAAAGAGACCTTCTTTTTTTTATAACTTTAAGTATGATTTACCTGTTCAGATATCTTTTAGTTGCCACACTAACTTTCGGTTTTGTTATGCCTCTATTGTATTCAAACGAGAAATCAATGAATGTCTCAGTATCACCTGCGAGTTCATTGATAATAAAGGGTGAGTCTAATGTAAATAAATTTCAATGTTCTTATGATGTTTTGCAGTTTTCAGATTCCATTGAAGTTAGCTTTATTTCTGACAAAGCCTATCTAAACTTTACAAATACCCAACTGCATCTAAAAAATTCTTTTTTTGATTGTGGTCATAAGGCAATTAATAGAGATTTCAACAAACTTTTAAAAACAGATGAGTTTCCTTCTATTAAAATAGAATTGATAAGTGCCCATAATCAACCCAATAACTTGAGTATAATGACAAAACTGAACATAGTTATTAGTGGTATCTCAAAACGTTATGATATTCCTGTAGAAGTAGACAAGACCACGGATGGGGTTATGATATGTGGCAATTTACCAATAGATATCAATGATTTTAATTTAAGCCCTCCAAAAAAATTACTAGGGATGATTAAGGTTTCTAATAAAATAGAAATTGATTTTAATTTAGCAGTTAAAACATCTGAATGAAGTCCTTAGCGCTTCTTTTTCTGAAGTTTGGCAGAGTCCTCAAATTTGGTAATAGTTATTGTAGGACTGCCATAAAGATATACTTCGCTATCTCCTGAAATTGCCAGGGAAATTGATTCCAAAGCAGAGATGATTAAATCACTGTTATCTTCTAAACTAGCATCAATGGTCTTAATATCAAACTTTTCACCGGTAAAGTTTGTGCTATTGTCCATTATAATTACTGAGGTATTGGCATTGCCTTCTATCACCGCATCTGAGCGCTGATATAAATTAAAATTAGCTGTTTTGCTTTTTATTAGCGCATCTAGTTTTGAATTATCATTCAATTCAATCCGAACGGAATCAGCGGTTAAATTTAATCGCGTTTTAGATTTTCCATAACTTTTATAGTCAAAGCTCTTCGCATTAATATTAAGGTAAGCTCTCGCATCATCTTTCGTTATTAAAGTAGTATTGCCAAGTTCCATGGAGGTTAAGGAGCGAATTTCACCTTCACCATTTACTTCGATGTGATTTAGGGTAGCCGCATAATTAACGGTGATATTCAACTTCTTTTTCGATGTTATTTCCATAGTTTCAACAAAAGAAAGAACACCGTCAACTACATTGAATTGAATAACATCGTGAAGATTGTCATCTGCCTCTACTTCTACGGAGGATTTGCTGTTGTATACTATTTCAATAGAAAAATCACCATTTACAATAATTTTTTTGAAATCGTCTATGAAAGTTTGCTTAATGGTAACATTTCTGTCACCTTTTATTTTTTCTGTAGATTGAGAAAAAATCAATGGTCCAAGCCCTAAAGCAAAAATTAAGATGAGTATTGTTTTCTTCATGTATATACACATTTAGCCCTGGATGGAAACCTAATTTAATTAGGCTAGTACCATTGAAGCTTTAAAACAAATATATACAAAAACCATCCCAAACTCCATATTGAATTTGAAATGGCTTAAAATTGATTGGTTTTTTTGGGGTTATTGTTGCCTAACGCTTCCTGATGAACTATCAGATGTATTGATGATTTCGGGATTTCCTGAATATTTTATATCTCCTCCACTGGTTGCTCTGGCAGTCAATTCTTTTGAAGTGTTGACCGTGATATCAGCACCACTTGTGGCTTTAACCTTAGAGGTTTTTGCTTTTAGACCAGATGCTTTGATATCGCTGCCACTGGTGGCTTCAGCTATTAATAAGTCCGTTGAACCACTAAGGTTTATATCACTGCCGCTAGTAGCATGACAGTTCAATGTATTAGCCCTTACGTCTAATTTCATATCCGCACCGCTAGTTGAGTTGAGTTCTAAACTATTTACTGTAATAGTGTTTGTTGAGTAAACGTCACTGCCACTTGTAGCTTTTATTGCAGAAATCTTATCAATGTTTAATATTATCTTCCTTGAAGCAGCACGTCTGATATTTTCGGAGGTATATATGCTTAAAACATTATTTTCAACCTCTGTCTTGATTAGTTCGTGTAGATTTTCATCAGCTTCAACAGTTAGTGAGACCTCACCACTTTGAGTGATATAAAGATTTAAGCCTTGGCTTATTTTTATAGATTCAAAATCGCTAGAAATATTTCGTTCCTCAGTAATAACATTTCTATTACCATCTATCCCAGAACCAAAATTTACATTACAAGATAGCATAAGGACTCCAATAATACCCGATATAATTAATTTTACTAATGTGTTCATGATTTTCGTATTTTTATTGATGAATAATTATTTTGTACTAATCGCTTTAGCGTTGTGGTTGTAGCTTATGACGCGTTTTAATTTCCATTGGCCATTTTCAATGATCCATAAGTGTGAGAACAGGGCATAATTATCGCTTTCTTTGAAGGTCTTATCTTTTTCTGTTGAAAAGAAATGCATCCCGTTTTGAAGTGCGCCATAAAGTTGGCCATTATTGTATAATGGAAATACTTCAAGGCTTTTTTCTACTAAGAATCTATAGGTCGGCCTGGGATTGTTTTCTCTACAAATGCCATTTCTCATAATTTCAACAAATTCTGCCTTTGAGTGGGACACCCCCGATTTGTCGTGATAAAACTCTAAATCATCGTACATTAAAGCAGCACTTTGTTCAACCTTACATTTGTTAAAGCCAATTTGAAACAAAATACTATCCTGTGCCTTTAAGGCTTTAAAAAGTTCTGAATCTGCGCTCTCCTGTGCTGTGGCACTACCGGAGACCATTTGGACTCCGATAACGCACAACAAAAGAATTTTGATGGATTTGTTCATTTTTTGATTGATGATTTCTATACAAAAGTGTCCTATAACAGGATTAAATTAAATTATAATTTACTGAACTGTAGAATTATGTGATTCAATCGTCATTTACCTCAATATTGACACCTTCTTTTTCATTTATCCTGATTCTAACTTCCGGATCCTCTTCATTTATTATTCTAATTTCTGAGGTGTCTTCTTCGTCGTTTTTCATGCTGTTTATACAATCCAAACACTCCACATCATCCTCAACGACCCTTAAATAGTGTTCTTCCATACCACTATCCAAAATATCATTATAATAACTACTGTTTTGGTGAAAACTGTGTGTATTATCATCTGCGTACAGAATTGTATTTTCTGGTAGATATAAAATTACCATGACTTGTTGCTCGCTAAATTTATTGTCCACACTAGTGGTTAAGAAGGCATCTAGCTTGAGCTCGTTATTTACAATAGCATAACCATAGTTTATATTCTGAGCACGTTGCCTTGCGATGTCATAATTACTACCAGATGCCTCCTTCTCAATATTAATGGAGGCTAAGGAATCCTTGGTGGATCTAATGATAAGCCTTATATCGTTTGATAGAATAGTTCTTCCATCATCCTTGCCTAGGAATTGATAATTGTTACTGCTTCTGTAGTAATAATTATTAAAACCGTCGTGACTTACCATTCTTAGCTTTAAAGTATCATTGGCTTTGATGTTTAGTTGTGATGTTTCAGTGATATTGGCGTCAAATGCATGCTCTGTGGCTTGTTTAATTCCGGTAATTATCAACCCAATGATGGCTATAAACCATAAACCAACCAAGGTAAATTTGGCAACATTACCAATGGATTTTAAGTTGTTTACCAAAATCTTCAATCCCAAGTAGAAAACGAAGAAAAACGGTATTCCGATAGCAAACAATAGCAACATGGACATTAACCACATAGGAATATTGGCTGCATTGGCTGCATCAATAAAGTTCATCGGTGGAAAATGAACGGCATCCGTTATACCAACGGTAAAGAAGGCTACTATTAGTGTCAATAATGTTCCTATACCCACTAGAATGAGTATAATACCAATAAATTTTGCTGCCACCTTAAGAAAGAACATCAGGATGTTACCAATGGTGTCAAAGAAGGTTTGGGAGCTTGACTTTAGTCTGTTTCCTTGTTTTTGAAAATCAACGTTTTTAACTGATTCAGAAATATTATCTGAGACCTGGTCAAACCCTTCCTTTAAACGATCGCCTTGTTTTTTTAGATCAACATTCCTGACCTTGTCTGAAACCGTATCAATGCCATCTTTAATTTTTTTTTCAATATTACTGATATTCACGGCATCACCAGTCATAGTTAATTTTTCGGCAGTTGTTTTTGCTTCTGGCACCAAGGCCCAAAAAATGAGATAAATGAAGATGAATGTACCTCCAGACCCAATAGTCAGTAAAATCCAAAGTAATCTTACCCATAACACATCTATACTCAAATAATGGCCAAGCCCTGCGGAAACACCACCAATGTAAGAGTTGTCAGTATCTCTAAATAGTTTTTTAGTTGGTTTTGATTGATACTTGTATTTGGTTTGAGGCTCATCCTCAAAGATTTCGTCATCGACTAAGTAGTCTTCAGGTTGTCCCATGATGGAAATAACCTCATCGACTAGCTTGATACCTACAACTTGCTTTTGATTCTGTATACGCTCAGAAAATAATTCGGCAATACGTGCTTCAATATCAGCAATAATTTCCGAACGACCTTGGGAGTCTGTAAATGAACGTTTTATAGCCTCAAGATAGCGTGATAACTTAAGATATGCATCTTCATCTATATGGAAGAATACACCTGCTAAATTTATATTGACTGTTTTATTCATTTTTTTGTTGTTTTTGTACTTGTTACTAGGTTAACGGCATTTTGTAATTCACTCCAAGTGGTGTTTAATTCCTTGAGAAACAGTTTTCCTGTTTCTGTGAGACCATAATATTTTCTTGGTGGTCCTGATGTGGATTCTTCCCAGCGATAATTGAGTAATCCAGCATTTTTTAGTCTTGTTAATAAAGGATATATGGTTCCTTCTACAACAAGCATCTTAGCGTCTTTTAAGGTGCCCAGAATCTCCGCGACATAGGCATCTTCATCTTTTAAGATAGATAAGATGCAATATTCTAGAACGCCTTTACGCATTTGTGCTTTTGTGTTTTCTATTTTCATATCAGAAGCGTCTTTAATTGAATTAAACTGTTCATGTTTTGATTGTTTATGATGATGATTTTTTGGCTATTTTAAAAAGTTTATGGTTAGGGGGTAATTATAGAGTTTACCATCTCTGGCGGAAAGGCTTGCTTTCACAATAAGGGCCAATTCTATAATAAATGCAATAACTGCTAATGCTCCAAGTCCGCCACCTATGTAAAGAAGAGGTGATGGTTCTCCTACATTGATATGAAAGTTGTGGAAGCCATTGAAATCTATGACATCTAATCCTTTGAATAATTTAAATATAAAGAATGGTACGCTGATGGTGCCTATGATAATAGCATATAATAAAATGCTTATCTGAAAATTAATGGCTTGCTTACCGTGTTTATCAATAAATTCTGATTTTTCCTTATTAGCAGCCCACAATACGATTGGGCCTATAAAATTGCCAAATGGGATTATAAATCTTGAAAATGTAGAAAGATGTATAAATGTGGCTAAATTTTTATGATGATTATTTACCATTTTAAAAAGCATATAATAGTTTCTTATGCAAATATATATCTAAAAGAAGGTATTATGCAAAACATAGTACTAATATTTAACAAAATATTAACATTAGTGAACTTTAATAATTTCAGTTATTTTAGACTAAAATATCTATGCTAATTATGAGAATAACCCCATTTAAGCTCAACCAATTCCTTATGCTCAAGCTTCCTGCAGCTTATTTTACGGGTGTGCGAACAACCTACCTCGATGCCACTAAATGTGAAGTTACCGTTAAACATAAGTGGATTAATCAAAACCCATTTAATTCAATGTTCTGGGCCGTGCAGGGAATGGCTGCAGAACTTGCTACGGGTGCCCTTGTGATGCAAAAAATAAAGGAGAGCGGAAAAAATATATCCATGCTCGTGTTAAACAATAATGCTAGCTTTATGAAAAAGGCTACCGGACGCATCACTTTTACCTGCATCGAAGGATCTAAAATAGACGAAGCTATAGCTAAAGCAATAAATACAGACGAAGGCCAAACAGTTTGGTTGAGTGCTAACGGAGTCAACGCTGATGGTATAGAGGTATGTTCCTTTAATTTTGAATGGACACTGAAAGTAAAACCCTGATTTTGTTATTGTATATGGCGTTGAAGTACTGAATAAACAAGTGATTTTAAAGTTTTGTAACAAAATCAATTATAAATCAACAAATAGATAAACAAAGTCTAAAATAATAAAAGTATGCAACGACTACCTGATAACTCTGATAGACAGGCCCACGAGATAGATTATCGCATTTATGGCGAAGAAATGCAATTTGTGGAAATAGAACTAGACCCGGACGAAGGTGTTATTGCCGAGTCTGGAAGTTTTATGATGATGGATGATGGAGTTAAAATGGAAACGATTTTTGGTGATGGCTCGCAGAAGGACCAAGGTTTTTTAGGTAAGATTCTTGGTGCGGGAAAACGGATACTTACCGGTGAGAGTCTTTTTATGATAGCCTTTTATAATAACCTTTCAGGAAAACGTAATGTATCATTCGCTTCTCCTTACCCTGGTAAAATAATTCCAATTGACTTATCTGAATTTGGAGGAAAGTTTATCTGCCAAAAAGATGCTTTTTTGTGTGCGGCTAAGGGAGTGAGTGTTGGCATTGAATTTTCGAAACGTTTGGGAAGAGGTTTATTTGGTGGTGAAGGTTTTATCATGCAAAAATTAGAAGGTGACGGTATGGCGTTTGTACATGCCGGTGGTACAATGGCTGAAAAGACATTACAACCTGGTGAGATTTTACGCGTCGATACAGGATGTATCGTAGGGTTTACCCAAACAATTGATTATGACATCGAATTTATTGGTGGACTAAAAAACTCAATATTTGGGGGTGAAGGATTGTTTTTCGCTAAGCTTCAAGGACCAGGGAAAGTATATATACAGTCCTTGCCATTTAGCCGCTTGGCAGGTCGTGTTTTAGCTTCTGCACCGCGAGGTGGGGGCAAGGATAAGGGCGAGGGAAGTATTCTTGGAGGATTAGGTGATTTACTAGACGGTGACAATAGGTTTTAATCAATCGAAGCGTTTTAACCTTTTTTAATAACGTAAATAATGAAGTCTACTATCAGGAATTGCTGGTATTTTGCAATCGTTTTGGCCCGAGATAAAAAACATTTAACATAAAAAGCTGTTAAAAACTTTCATTCAGTATCGATATTTTTCCTAATTTAGAGCATAAGCATTTGCCTATATAAAAATCTACTTTTTTGTTCAATTAAAACCTATCAAGTAACTATGGCCAGAGCAATGTATGAGTACACTAAGACCGTACTTAAGAAAGTAAGTTTTGATGTCTCCTTATTTTGTAAGGAAGTAGAAAAAGCAGTGAGGCGCTTGTTGCCTCATGAACTGGAAGACTTAAGGGTTTTCATTCAATCCTTAATCAACCAGAACCCAGAATTGAATCAATGTTTAATTTATTTAAAAGCATAGAAAAAAGCGACTTAATAGTCGCTTTTTTTATTTTGGCAGAGGACTGATAATTTCAACGTTGCTAAAGGCGATAGCACCTCTAATGATTCCTGAAATTACATTATGTAAGGCATCTATAATCTGCATTTTTAATTCACTCTTATGAAATATAATGCTTACTTCACGGGCCGGTGATGGTTCTGAGAAATGCCTTAAGTTTGAACTCAGTGTATCAGTTACATCTAAGGTGTGTAAATACGGTAGGAGCGTCATGCCTAGGCCTTCATTGGATAATTTTATGAGTGTCTCTATACTTCCACTTTCTAATTGAAAATTATCATCAATATGGTCCTTAAAGCTTTTGCAAAGGTTAATAACACCATCTCTAAAACAGTGACCATCTTCAAGTAGTAGCATATCATCTATGTCTAGGTCTGACACTTCAATTGTTTTCTTATCCCTTAATCTATGGTTATTGGGTATATATGCTACAAAAGGCTCATAATACAAAACACGCTCTTTTATGTTATCACTTTCTAAGGGTGTGGCCACAATGGCAGCATCTAAATGTCCGTCGTTAATTCGTGTTAAAATCTCTTCAGTGGTTAATTCTTCTATCTTTAACTTCACTTTTGGATATTTCTTTATGAAGTTTTTCAGAAACATAGGCAGAAGGGTTGGCATTATGGTCGGTAGAATGCCAAGTCTGAATTCACCTCCAATAAATCCTTTTTGTTGATCCACAATATCCTGTATACGGTCCGCTTCATTAACTATATTTCTAGCCTGGAAGACAATTTTTCTGCCGACATCGGTAAGTTCAATAGGCTTTTTACCACGATCAAAAATCACCACATCCAATTCGTCTTCCAATTTTTGTATTTGGGTGCTTAAGGTGGGTTGTGTGACAAAGCACTTTTCCGCAGCTTTAGTGAAGTTTTTGTGTTCTGCTATAGCTAAAGCATATTTTAACTGTGTAATGGTCATTACTATTCATTTAAGTTATAAAAGTATAAAAACTATTCATAAAATCTATAGGAAAGCAAATTTTATTACTTCGTACCTTTACAGACAAATTAAATGTTATGACTTTAAATAGTATAGGTTTAGATACCGGGAAAACACAAAAACTAGCGGCGGATTTGAATATTCTTTTAGCGAATTTTCAATTGTATTATCAGAATTTAAGGGGTATTCATTGGAATATCAAAGGAAAAACCTTTTTTGATTTACATACCAAATTTGAAGAGCTTTACACTGATGCCAATGTAAAGGTGGATGAGATAGCCGAAAGAATTTTAACTTTAGGAGCAACACCCTTGCACACGTTTGATGACTATACAAAAGCAGGCAAAGTTCCAGTTGGTAAAAATATTTCAAAAGATGAAAATGCGGTACATTTAATTATTGACTCTCTCGCAGAACTTTTAATGATTGAGCGGCAAATTCTAAAATCATCTGACGAAGTAAATGATGAGGGTACTAATTCTATGATGAGTGATTTTATTACCGAGCAGGAAAAAACGGTTTGGATGATGAAAGCTTGGCTTGGGGAGACTGTTTAAGCTAACTTTACAGCATAAAAAAAGCCAGCAACGAGCTGGCTTTTTTTAGGATTTATTAAAACCTCAGATTCAGTTCCAGGTCTTTATCCGCAACGATGAACTTAGCGTCTTCGTATTGTGGTGGACCAAATGCCATGACATTGTTAGAAGTTCCATAACTTTCTAAAGGCATGCCGTTTTCCCTAAAGTCCATACGACCGTTTTCATTAGCGTCGTGCATTCCTAAAATAGCGTATTCTCCAGGTTTGACGTTTGTAAAGGTTATGACTGCTTTTCCATCCTTAATTTCAGATGAGGCATTCATAATTCCTCCGCCCTTCATAAATGTTTCTGAGGTATGTAATGAGAAGGAGGCCTTTCCTTTATCACTTGTAATGTTGTCTACTGTAACCGTTATGGTAATGCCCTTATCTTGTGCAAATCCAAAAGCTAAAGAACATACGAAGGCGATGGTTAATATTACATTTTTCATAGTATAAGAATTTTAATGGTTAATTGATTTTGATGATTCAAATATCTAATAACATTCACATTTCTTGTAATTCTTTTTACTCAATTGTTATTTTGGAAGGATGAATTGTAATATTATATGTTATCGCAGTTAGATAAGTCCTCTGGCTTTTATTTCCAGATACTTATTGATGGTGTTTATAGTTAAATCCTCAGGTGCGGTTAAGATAGATTGGATACCATACCTTTGAAGTTCGTTAATAATGAGTTTCTTCTCGTACATAAACTTCTCTGCTATGGTCTTTTGAAAAATATCAAATGTATTTTCGGCTTTTATGTGCGTTAGTTTATGCAATTCCGTGTTTTCAAAAAAGATAACAACCAATAAATGATTTTTTGCTATAGCCTGCAAGTACGGAAGTTGTCTATGCAAGGCATCTAATGTTTCAAAATTGGTATAAAGTAGGAGTAAACTTCTGTGCGTGATATTGCGTTTTACATCAATATAAAGGCGTGAAAAATCTGATTCTGAGAAATCCGTATTTACATTATATAGCGTCTCAAGAATTTTATGCATTTGTGATGGTCGTCTCTCAGCCACAACCTTATTTTCCACCTTTTTCGAAAAAGTAAACATACCGGCTTTATCCTGTTTTTTGAGGGCGACATTACTTATAACTAAGGTGGCATTAATAGCATAGTCCAATAAGCTTAAACCATCAAAGGGCATCTTCATAGCCCTTCCCTTGTCAATAACGCTATATATCGGTTGGGAGCGCTCATCTTGAAATTGATTCACCATTAATTGGTTGCGCTTAGCTGTAGCTTTCCAGTTGATATTTCTTATGTCGTCACCCGTTACGTAATCCTTGATTTGCTCAAATTCCATGGTATGACCAATACGTCTTATTTTCTTGAGCCCATATTCTAAGAGTTTATTGGAAAAAGCCATTAGCATGTACTTTCGCAATTGAAGAAATGATGGATAGTTAGGTACCATGGCATCTTTTCCAAATTGAAAGCGTCTTGTAACTAAACCAATGGGAGAACTGGCATAAACATTTAGGTTGCCAAAATAGTACTCCCCGCGTTCTAAGGGCCTTAGGGTATAGGTTATTTTTTTACTATCACTTTTTTCTAAAAGGGTCTTTATTTCAAAATCACGTTTTTGGTATTGAAAGGGCAATTCATCTATCAATACGAGTTTGGTTTTGTAATTGTACTTGTTTCTTAGGCTTATTTCAATAGTATTATCGTCACCATTACTCAATTTTTCTGGAAGAATACGAACCGCTTCAATACCTTTTTGTTTAAACAACAACATAAGGTCGACTAAAGTTAGAGCCACAAGGATGAAAAATAAAACAGTGATAATATTAAATAAGCCGGGATAGATATAGGCAAGAATAAATAGGCCTACTAAAAATATAGCTAACCTAAAAAACCTGAAGTTTAGATATGTCTGTTTTAATAGTCGTTTCACTATCTAGGAATCTCGATGGTTTCAAGAATTTGATCTATAACTTTATCCACAGTAAACGCTTCCATTTCCCGCTCCGGCGTGAGCATTAAACGATGTTTTAAAACCGCTTTTGTACAGCGCTTAATATCATCAGGCGTTACAAAGTCCCGTCCATGTATTGCAGCATTTGCCTTTGCCGCATTTAAAATGGCAATAGAAGCCCTGGGAGAGGCACCTAAATATAAATTGGCATTGTTTCTGGTGTTATGTACGATGGATGCGATGTAATTAATAAGGTTATCTTCTACTATAATTTGTTTTATCAAGTCCTGATATTTCTTTATATCTACTGCCGATAAAATAGATGTTATGGCATTAAAGTCCATGAAGTCCAGCCTTTGGTGGTTGTCAATCAAAATCTGAACTTCATCTTCCAATGACGGATAATCTACGTTGATCTTAAATAAAAAGCGGTCTAATTGGGCTTCAGGTAGACGATAAGTTCCTTCCTGCTCTATTGGGTTTTGGGTAGCAAATACTAAGAAGGGAGGTGCCATTTCGTAGCGCTGACCGTCCATTGTGATTTGACGCTCTGCCATGACCTCAAACAAAGCGGCCTGAGTCTTTGCCGGTGCACGGTTGATTTCATCAATTAATACAATATTAGAGAAAATAGGTCCTTTTTTATACTCAAAATCGTTTGTTTTGACGTTGAATATGGAGGTGCCTAGAATATCACTGGGCATTAAATCTGGTGTAAATTGTATTCTACTAAAATCAACATCCAAGGTTTTTGCCAGCAGTTTTGCAGTTACCGTTTTGGCCACACCAGGAACACCTTCAATAAGGGAATGCCCATTCGTTAGTATCGAAATAATTAAAAGTTCAATCATTTCGTTTTGACCTACTATTATTTTGGCAATTTCCTTTTTGATTTGCTCTACGCTTTCTTGCAAGGGCTTAAGGTCTATCCGATTTTCAAAATCCGTACTGGGGATGTTTGAAGTTTCAGTGCCACTATTGTTTTCAGGACTGTTACTTGTATTAGAATCATGTCGTTGTTCCGAGGACTTTTCGTTTTGTTCTTCCATTATAGCTTATTATTTGTAAACTGTTCTATTTTTTTGTTTAGCTCAATGAGCTCTTTTTCTGTATGCTTATTTTTTGATTTTAAATACAGGAGGTAATCCACCAATGCTTTGGAATCCTCTTTGGTATTGCCAGATTTAATGGCGAGTTTTTCAATAAAAATTGGGTTGAGTTGTGCCGTATTTAAATAATAATTTGTTCTTATGAATTCGAGAAAATATTGAATCTTCTTTTCAATAATATTGGTAAAATCACCATATTGATAATAGAGCTCTCCAATGGTTCTCGTAAAATCTACTGTAGCATTTTCAAGTTTATTAATTACGGGAATAATACGTTGTGTCCGTTTTCCTTTAAAAATCACAAATAGAATTAATCCAAACATACTGATATAAAAAGCCCATTTAAGTGCTGGATTTTGCAGGATGTACCTCAAAGGGCTAGTTATCACTTTTCTTCCGCTTTTGTAATTATTGTCCCAAACGATTTGTTGTTTTGGTAAGAAAGACAATACCGCGGCCGCATAAGCTTCCTTGCCATTTAAAAGGTGATAATTAGTGAAGGCAAACGGATTGGTATGTAGAATGAATTCACCACCTTTATCACCATAGGTAACTTTAATCAAATTAGGACTAGTAGTTTTAAGTTCATCCTCGTTGGTCGTTGTAATTGTTCCTAAAATTGTGGTATTTAACGTATCAACAGACACAAAATGACTGTTTTCGATGACATCTTCAAAAATTCGGTTATTCGCCTTAAGGTTTGGACTCGTAAATTTATGTTCTGAAGGCGCTTTAAACAGATTCGCATATTGCTGTTCTACACTTATATTTAAGGAGTCTAATGCATTCCCGAAGAAATAGGTACTACTTAAAAATACGGTATTCCCTTTGTCAACAAAATTCAATAAGGCTTCAGATTCTTCAGTATCAAAATAAATACGATTATTAATAAAGACTATTGTTTTTTTAGTTAAGGTATCAGCTCTTTTAAGATACTCGTAGATATTTTGGTCCGATACCAGAACGTCACCTGAAGAGAAGTTTTCCAATTCATTGTAAAGCACATAGCAGCCCAGGGGTATTTTATCGGCAGCAGAGTAGGAATCTCTCCAGTTTAAAGCCTTAGGTTTCGTAATCTCTGCTATCATCATCAACACAATCACAACACCAATGCTGTAAAGAGCTATTTTTGAGCGCTTATCCATTCATTGACGTTTTAATAAGTTGATTGAAATCTTCTTTGTTTTTGTTATAAGTAGCTTCGTCTATTGGAAATTCACCATACCAAATGTACTCGTACACGTAAGAAATCCGTTTAAAGAGTGATTTCAATTGTGTGTCTTTTATTTCATTAAAGTAATCTGAATTAGTTTTGTCAAAATGCCATTCAATAAATTCTTTATTGGCTAAAACTTTCAATGACTTAAGGTACATAAACCGTGTAGCCAAACGATAATTTTTATCCTCTAAAGCATTTTTAATAAGCTTGTCAAAATCAACTTGTTCGATGTTTTCCTCTACATAACTAAACCCGTCGATGGACTTATCTTCAGTTTTAAAAACAGAGCTTACAGGGTTATTGAGTAAAAACTTAATTAATAAATAAAGGACTATAAGTCCAAGGCTCGCATAAACGATGTACTCAAGGGTTTTGTAATCAATAAAATCAATATCAAAGCCAAAAATATCACCTAACCAACCAAAAAATTTCCGCAAAATACGTTGCATCAGATTAACCCCTCCCGTATCATTAATTTCGTAATTAAAATCGTCACTAGAATAAGCCTCTTTGAAATTATCATTAAACGATGTAACATCCACACCAGAAGAGTCTATTTTAACTTTAGTCTCTTGGGCGAATAGCACAAGATTGACTAATGCCAAAAAAGAAAAGGCCAATTTGTGTTTGGGATTGCCTCTATTCATTGATACCAATTTGTTCAATTTTCTTTCTAAGAAAAACATTGTATTTCATTTCATACAGATTATAGTATAAAATCCCATAAGCTAATTGAGACAGCGCTTGGGTGTAAATGAAGGATAGGATAAAAGCGGCAAATCCAAAAGTGAACACTAAAGTGGCAAAGGTACTTGTTGCAATATCCACATTGCTCTCAACGGAAAAATAAACATATATACCTATAATAACACTTGGAATCGAAACAATCAGAACTGATATCATAAAATTAAGAATGCCTATGACCAAACCAAATAAGATTACTCGCCAAAATTGGGAAAAGGTAAAGTCGAAACCTTCTGAGATGGCTTCACCAAATGTTTTTTCAGTGGAAAAAATAGACATAAAGGTTAATCCGAATACGGCCGCCATAGAAAAACTTAAACCGTATTGGATAATCATTCCAAGAAGAGGTATGAAAGAAACTATAACGGAAATAATTAAATACAGCAGATATAACAGTGCGCCAATTAGAATAAAAATGATAATTGTTCCTAAATTATTAAGGATACTGTTCCAAATGGTTCTGGAATTAATAGTGCCCTCATTTTTAACGTATTGCGTAATATAAGCACTTGAAAAACTGTAATTAATTAACGAGGTTACAAATACTATGAATAACAATACAATAACTCCCGCAATAAAATAACTGTCGGATTCAACAGTATTGCTCATGCCAAATCTAAAATCCCTACTTGCCAGGCCCATAAAGCCCGTTACTAATAAGTAGGCAGCAATAAGTGTAAGTATAATACTCACGGCATTATACTTTAGATACAAATTGGTGTAGGCTTTAAAATTATATTTTAAAAAAAGGAAGTAAGTGTTTATGATATCCCCAAAGGTGTTTCGGGTTCTAAGTTCAATATAGTTGTCGTTCACGAGTGATTAAGATTTGAATTTTGAATAGACTGGGCCTTATGAAGAAGAATAGGATAGGCGATATAATAATAAACAATAATAAAAAGGGAAATGAAAATAATCCCATAAGAAATAAACCAGGGCATTTGTTGGCCATATCTAGTGATAAACCCTTCTATGAATCCAGCAATAATAAAAAAGGGAATGGTACTCACTACGATTTTTAAACCGTCCTTAGCACCTTTAGTGAAAGCAACTCTTCGCGAATAGGTTTTTGGAAACAAAAAGCTATTTCCCATAACCAGGCCTGCACAACCCGCAATAACAATGACCGATATTTCTATGGTGCCATGCAGCCATACCGTTGAGGTTTTTTCTAAAATGCCATATGTGTAAAAAAAGGATATAAAAGACCCCAGCATAATACCGTTACTAAATAAAACATATATGGTTCCGACACTAAAAAAAACTCCAAGCGCAAAGGCTATAATGGCCACTCTGATATTGTTTATGGTAATTCCCAGAAACGAACCCATTCGGCTTCCACTTTTATAAACGGCCATAGGTTCACCATTTTCAATATTTTCAATGGTCATATTCACATAAGAATCACCCAAAATCAATCTCACAAAAGAATCATCATTTAATGTTGAGACTACTCCGATAATTACGGCCGACATAAAAATTAAAAATGCATACAGTAATATACTATGGTACTGCCTAAAAAAAAGTGGAAACTCGTCGCGCCAAAACGAAATAATCTTGTTTTTAGACTCTCGCTTCGTAATATATATTTTCTGATGGGCCTGTGAGGCAAGTGAATTTAAATACAATAAGGTCTTGCTTCCAGGATAATACGTTTGAGCGTAAGATAAGTCGTTGGTCAACTGAATATAGTAAGAGGCTAAATCATCCGGATTTATGTTAACATTATTGTTCAATGCCTTTTCAAAACCAATCCATTTTTCCTTATTTTGCCTAACGAAAGACGCCTCGCGCATAAACCACTTTAATTTAAAACGAATATACACCGCAATGGGCAATTTAGCAATTAACACTGCACAAAATGTAAACCTAGATTATAAGTTAATTGGGCTCGGAGAACGCGCTGTTGCATTTTTAATAGATGGTATTATAATCCTTACTTATATGACCATCATGGAAAACGTTATTGCTATTTCAGAGCTTTTCGACACGGACAGTTGGACAAGACGTGGTTTTCTAGGACTATTTCTATTACCAGCTTTTTTCTATTCCCTGATTTTCCACATATTATTTGGTGGGCAAACCATTGGTAAGATGATAATGAAAATTAAGGTTGTTCGTCTGGATGGTGCACCTACCGAATGGTATAATCTTTTTGTAAGATGGATGCTGAGAATCGTTGACCTTTGGATTTTTTCTCCATCTATAGGGATACTTAGCATTTTACTTTCCGATAAAAAACAACGTATAGGTGATGCTGCTGCAGGTACTGTTGTAATAAGCGTGAAGCAAAAAGACAATATATCTAGTACTATTTTAGAAGATATAAAAGATGATTATGAGCCCGTTTTTAATACCGTAACCCAGTTAACGGATAAAGATGTTAGGATTATAAAAGAAGCTTTTACCATTTCAAAGAGGACTAATGACTTTAAGACATTAACCCTGTTGAGAAACAAGATTTGTGATTTATTAAAAATTGAATCAGAACTATATGATGTTCAGTTTATTGACACTATTCTGAAAGATTATAATTACTATACGCAAAACATGTAATGTTTATTCAGACTCTTGATATTTTAGGTACTATAGCATTTGCTATTTCTGGTGTTTTGGTTGCCATGAGTAAACGTATGGATGCTTTTGGGGTGTTTATAATAGCTTTTGTTACCGCTGTTGGAGGAGGCACGCTGAGAGATGTTCTGATAGGTACTACGCCTGTCTTTTGGATGAAGGATATGACATTTATGGCTGTTATTGCAATCTCAGCATTTGTGGCGGTAGTATTTAGAAACGAATTAAAACATCTTAGAAAATCATTGTTCTTATTTGATACCATTGGTATCGGACTTTACACTGTCATTGGAATAGAAAAAGGACTTAATGCAGAACTACATCCAACCATTTGTATTACCCTTGGTACAATTTCTGCTTGTTTTGGTGGTGTTATTAGGGATATTCTTTGTAATGAAATCCCTGTTATATTTAGAAAGGAAATCTACGCTACCGCTTGTATTGTTGGGGGACTTGTTTATTTTCTTCTCCGGGAATTCACGGGAGATATCAATTCTATTTTTCTCATCGCAGGTGGGGTAGTTATTATGGTGAGGTTACTAGCGGTTATTTTTAAAATAAGGTTACCTAGTCTGTATAAGAAAAAGCAGAAATCAAAGGGCTAGTCTGTTTTTAACAACTCTTTTTTTTCTGAACTCGTCAAAAATGGACTTGCATTAATTTTCTCTTTATAAAGTTTGGTGTAATAATCCCTGTTTTTCTCATCTTTCGCAAGGTCATAGCATTCAATAAGAAACGGATAAAAATCCAAATAATCTGGATAGTACTCTAAGCCCAGCTGTAAGAACGAAATGGCATTTTTAAAATCTTTGTTATGGTAGTAAAAGCTAGCGAAGGAAAAGATATGTGTTACGCTTGGATTTGCTTTTAAATTTAGACTTTGCTTTAATTTTGATAAGTCTTTTTTAAATTCGTCTATGGGTGTTTTTATGTCTTTATTTTCCAGTTTAACAAATAACCAATCGTCAATGATTTGGCCATAATTATCAAAAACAATTAAAAGGGCTTGTGGCACAGACATCCAATAATTAGTGATGTGGTTTGCATTTATGGTATTGGTGTAGTTAAACTTTAAGTTTTTAGCAATTGTATTAGTCTTTAAATAGGTATCTAAAGCATCGTATTGCCTTTTGTAATTTTCTTCACCAATAGTCGTTCCAGTTGAAGCAAAATATTGGACATTAGTTTTGAAGTTGTTATCATTTGAGATAAAGTTTTCTAAATAACCATCTTTTAGAGGTGTTTCTGAATAAAAACCACTCAAGGAAATGGCATTATCAATACGTGCTGTTTGACTCGTCAATAGATAGTTTACTAAAAAGGCTGTTCTAGAATGACCGATTAGGGTAATATGGTCATTAGCTTTGTAGTCTTTTTTAAGTATTGGGATAAGCTCTTCAAAAAGAAAATTTTCCATACGTTCTAGACCGGTCAAGCTATCGTTTTCTTTTTTTTGTGCCGATGTTCTATAGAATCTGTTTTTGTAATTAAAAGGAATGCCAACAATAAGAGTTGCTGGAATACTCGCCTCATTGGTTAACAAGTCGAAACTGTGCACGATTTTGGGATAGGTCATTTTATGCTGGCTATCGAAGACAATGGTAATAGGGTATTTGGTTGAAGAATCCGCAAAATTGAAGGTTTCAGGTTTATGAATATTCAATGTTAAGCTATCCTGAAATTCCTCCGAATATAGGCTAAGGCTATCATTTGAATATAGCACGTAATTTTGAGCATATAATTGCGCTGTTGCAAATAATAATAGTACCGTTATTTTTAGTTGTAATGAATTCATAACGAGGTTATTCGATTACTTCAATTTTTCTAATGTACACATTTTTTAGAGGCCAATCACCCTCATCCGTTTCTACACTAGCAATTTTGTCCACAACATCCATACCTTTTGTCACTTCCCCAAATACGGTGTAACCCTCATCTAAATAGTCAGCACCACCTTGACGTTGTACTATAAAGAATTGAAAAGGAGAGGCTAGTTTATAGGCGTTTTCAATTTCACTACTAGGCATCGAGACCGCGCCTCGTTTGTGAGTATAGCCACGTTTGGTGTCAGGAGGTAAAAGGTATTTTCCGATTTTTCGACGTCGCTTTGCGATGTTGTAATCATCACTGCTACCCCCTTGTATCACAAAGTTCTTGACGACGCGGTAAAACTGTGTGCCATTAAAATAGTTTCGTTTGGTTAAATAAATAAAATTAGCCCTATGAAATCTTGTTTTATCATACAGCTGTATATCTATGGTACCAAAATCAGTAGTCACCCTCACCTTATCATCATCATGGTTGTTACTGTATTCTAAAAAGAATTCCATTGCGTTTTCGTCTGTTAAAACAGGATAGTCTGGAGTGGGTTTTACATTGGCTTTTTTTAAGGGTTTTTGTTTAAGGCTATCTGAATCTTTCGCAACAGTGTTAGTTGATTTTTTCGTAGTTTTATTATCTTCACAATTCCATAAAAAAAGGACCAAACTAGCAAAATATAGGAATCTCATAATGATTTTTGATAGGTTTTTAGACACGTTTGTAAAAGTAAAACATCTTGATCTTTTTGGCGAATCCTCACACGCTAAAATGTCACCACCCTATCGAATAGAACTTGCGAGAAAAATGGCAGAAAAGGCAAAATTTGCCAAGAAAGCTGGAGTTTTGGCATTATTTTATCCAAGCCTACAGAATGAAACATATCTCGTATTAATACTGCGTAAGAGTTATAAAGGGGTACATTCTGCCCAAGTAGGGTTTCCAGGTGGAAAATATGAAGACGAAGATAAAAACTTGATGATAACTGCTTTGCGCGAAGCAAAGGAAGAGGTAGGTGTTCCTGAGAAAACGGTTAAGGTCATTCGGGACATAACACCTTTATACATTCCACCAAGTAATTTTATGGTACACCCTTATCTAGGAGTTTCAGAATATACACCACATTTCAGAAAGCAAGATGAAGAGGTGGAGGCAATCCTTGAAGTTAATCTTGAGGACTTTTTAAATCCAACAAATATCATCAAAACCAAAGTGCCCACCTCATACAATGTCTCTGTAGAAGTACCTGCCTTTAAACTCAATGGCCATATCGTTTGGGGCGCAACGGCAATGATGTTGGGTGAAATAAAAGACTTGTTAAAAGAGGTTTTGTAGGTATCTTTATTTATTACATTTGTATTTCAGATAAACTAGAAATTATTTATGGGATTATTTAAAACCAACCCTTTTGGTCATATTCTTTTTGTAAAAAAATGGTTGATCAGAATATTAGGGTTACTCACCCATAGACGATTTAGAGGCTTCAACGAACTGCAAATTGAAGGCTCTGAGGTTATCAAGAATTTACCTGACACCAATGTATTGTTCATTTCTAATCATCAGACGTATTTTGCTGATGTTATTGCCATGTTTCATGTGTTTAATGCCGGTTTAAGTGGACGTTTGGATAGCATTAAGAATGTGGGATATTTATGGAATCCCAAACTCAATATTTACTATGTGGCGGCAAAGGAAACAATGAAGTCGGGCTTACTTCCAAAAATTTTCGCTTACACTGGTTCAATCAGTATTGAGCGCACCTGGCGGTCTAAAGGTCAGGATGTCAATAGGCAAGTTAAGATGAGTGATATTAGCGCTATAAAAAAGGCTTTAGACGATGGATGGGTGATAACATTTCCCCAAGGCACTACGACACCTTTTAAGCCAATTAGAAAAGGTACTGCGCATATCATAAAAACCTACAAACCTATTGTGGTACCTATTGTTATTGATGGTTTTAGACGTTCATTTGATAAAAAAGGGCTAAGGGTAAAAAAGAAGAATATCTATCAATCCATGGAGATTAAGGAGCCTCTGAAAATAGACTATGAAAATGAGAGTATAGCCGAGATTGTCGAGAAAATTGAATACGCCATAGAGCAGCATCCTTCATTTTTAAAAGTGATACCTGAGGACGAGCTTCAAGAAAAGGAACGTCTTAATAGAGAATTACGCGATTGGTAATAGCTTTGAAGACCAAAATTAAATTTCAAGTTTTTTTAGTTCTTCATAATTGCGGTTAAGTCGTTTTAGTAATATGCCGTATAGTAATCTGTAAAAGAGCCAAATAACAACGACAAAAATACCCATTACAACAACAGTAATAATGAATAACACTAGCATCTGAGTACTATTCATTCCGGCGACTTGGCTATGGAACTCGCTATTTTCATTAAATTCAAAGTATAACGATAGCGGTACGGAAATAAAAATCATTACTAGATTATAGAGCACATAGTATTTAATTACTTTACGTGTCTTCAAAATGCTTTCCATTAATTTTTTAGCATTGTCTGTAGAGGAAATGGATTTATGTGAAATATAAAGTAGGCAAACAAATAAAAAAACAACCAAAAAACTAAAAACGGTAAGTGCCACAAAAATTGGATCTTCATAACTGGCGTCCAAACGTTCTTTCAAATTATCAGAGAACGTATATGGTACGTAACTGATAAGAATCCAAAATATAAGCTCCGCTACGCTTATATAGAACAAGGTTTTTACTATAGAGGATGATTTTTTATGTAGCATCTGATATATATCTGACACTTGATAATTCTTAAAGCTAGCACCCTCTTTGTTCCAGTCTTTTTTTAATAAATCTAATTCATCCATACATTTACGGATTTAGTATAGTTTTCAATTTCTTTTTTATGCGATTCATCTTTACGCGAGCATTTACTTCGGTTATACCTAATGTTTCGCTTATTTCTTTATAATCTTTATCTTCAAGATAAAGAAAGATTAATGCTTTTTCAATGTCATTGAGTTGACGGATGGCATTGTACAGGAGTTTTAATTGTTGCTCTTCCGTGTCATCATATTTCTCGGCTTTGATTTTAAACTGAACACTATCAAAGGCTTGAGTTTTTATTCGTCTTTTTGATTTCCTGTACAGTGTAATTGCCGTATTCAATCCCACACGATACATCCATGTACTAAATTTAGAATCTCCCCTAAACTTAGGATAGGCGCGCCATAATTGTATGGTTATCTCTTGAAACAAATCATTGTGCGCATCTACATTATCTGTATACAAACGACATACTTTGTGCACAATGTTTTGATGTTTCTGCAGCTGCTCAACAAAACTATGTTCAAGTTCTTTATTCAATTGATGAAATTGGTTAGTTACTTCATTAGTAGCTGTAACCTATGTATTGTTACACTTTGATTTTATAATTCCTAACACGATTAAATATTGGGCAATCGCATAGGTGATTATTATGCTAATATTTGAAAAGGGCATAGGCTTATAGAATTTATCGAGTGCTAGTATACTATCAGAAAGCATAAAGAAAATAGAACCTGTGAAAACAAGTTTAAAACTCACCGTATTAACCTTTTCTTTTCGTAAGAAAGCTGTTGTGGCCATGGTTAAAATAACCAACATATAAATAACAACCGGAATGAGCATGTCACCTAAGCCAGTGTGTAAATAATAAAAAAGCACCATAGCGTATAGAAATAGGATTACAATACATCTAAAAGGGGATATTTTAGAATTCCGTTGCTTCAAAAAAACAAGAATATACATGACATGAGCGAGAAGAAAGGCAACCAATCCTAAGGTGAAATAATGTTCCCAAATATGAACAAACATCAATAAAATATCGCCGATAAGTGCGAAAATCAAAGCGGTAATGGTGAAAAATCGAATATAGCTTCTAGAATGGAATGTTTTTACGAATAAAAAAATAAGACTCGCTACTATGGCCGGTTTGGCAATATAATGGGTGTAGGTTAATGATAAAGAGCTAGAAGTTACAAGTTCTAAAAAGACAATAATAAGGAACAAGATGGTGAATTGCTTCTCGGTTGCTGTAAGCATAAAACGTAGTCTTTGAGCAAATATATTCAATTCATCATTTAATTATTACAGTTCGGTAAATTTGAATTTCAATCCCGTTTCACTTTTTAGAGATTTGTGTCAGTAAAATCATAATTGATTTATTATCAGCAATCAAAAAATGAAACAGTTAATAATCATATTCTTATTAAGTTTTGTACAATACGGCACATCACAAGTCACCATTTCAGGCAAGGTAGTAGACACTAACAATCAACCTATTCAAGGCGCTAATGTTTATTTAGACGGCACTTATGATGGCGATACAACTAATGACAATGGTGATTTTCTCTTTTTAACCGAGGAAGAGGGTAAGCAAGTTTTGATAGTGTCCTTTTTGTCTTTTGAGTCTAAGACTATTTATGAAGATGTTTCAAAATTGTCCAACCTTCAGATTAAGTTAAGAGAGGATGTAGAGTCGCTGGATGCTGTTGTACTTAACGCTGGTACCTTTGAGGCTAACGATAATAGCAAAGTGTCAGTCTTAAAGCCTTTGGATGTAGTAACAACGGCAAGCGCCTTAGGCGATTTTGTTGGTGCCTTACAAACGCTTCCAGGAACATCTAATGTTGCTGAAGACGGACGTTTGTTCGTAAGAGGTGGTAATGCAGATGAAACCCAAATATTTATTGATGGTATCCGCGTATTTACGCCATATACCCCAACAACAAATAACATCCCAACTAGGGGGCGTTATTCGCCCTTTCTCTTTGATGGTATTACATTTTCAACAGGCGGGTATTCCTCGGAGTTTGGGCAGGCGCTATCTAGTGTTTTGCTACTGAATACAATTGATGAGCCTGATCAGGAAAAAACAGATATTGGGCTTTTGTCGGTTGGAGCATCTTTGGGGAATACCCAAAAATGGGAGAGGTCATCTTTGAGTTTTAATGCTAGTTATATAAACCTAGCACCATACCTAGCTGTTTTCAAAGACCGTAATGATTGGGAAACGCCGTTTGTCGCAGCACAAGGCGAAACCGTTTTTAGACAGCGTTTTAATCAAGGTATATTTAAATTCTATGCCGCATTTGACTCAACTAAATTTGAGCTGACACAAGAGGATATAAATCTTGATGAAGGCTTAAGGGTTTCTTTAAACAATAATAATTTCTATTTAAATTCCTCATATAAAGGCGTTCTTGGCAACAACTGGTCCATAACTTCGGGATTGAGCTATACCTATGCCAATAATAAAATCGATGTAGATTCAAGCGATATAGGTAATAGGGAAAATTCGGCCCATTTTAAATTGAAGTTTAAGAAACGATTTAACAGCCGATTTAAACTAAGTTTTGGAGCAGAACAATTCCTAACGACGTTTGATGAAAATTTTCAAGCGCAAGCAGTGGATGAAACTTTTGACTTTGATAATAATATTTCAGCGGGCTTTGCGGAGGCCGATGTCATTTTCTCAAAAAAAATGGCCCTTAAGGTTGGTCTGCGGGCAGATTACAGTGATATCTTTAAAACAACTGATATAGCACCGCGTGCAGCCTTGGCTTATAAGGTGTCAGATAACGGTCAATTTTCTATAGCCTATGGTAATTTCTTTCAGAACCCAAATAGTTCGGTATTAAAGTTTGAACAGGATTTGCAGTCGCAAAAAACTACACACTACATTTTAAACTATCAATATGTGGATAATGGAAAAATATTTAGGGCAGAAGCCTACAGAAAGGATTATGATAACCTGGTTAGATTTGACACAGATTTTGAAATGCCTATGAGTAACTTTGATTCAAACGGAACTGGATTTGCCCAAGGTTTGGATTTATTTTGGCGGGATAATACAAGTATTAATAATTTAGACTACTGGATTAGTTATTCTTATTTAGACACCGAACGCCTTGATGGAAATTTTCCAAAACCAGCTCAGCCCGCCTTTGCAACCAATCATAATTTTTCCATTGTGGGCAAGTATTGGATAGATAGCTTAAAAAGCCAACTTGGTTTGGCTTATGTTTTTTCTTCTGGCCGACCTTATACAGATCCTAACCAAAATGACTTTTTAGGAGAACGTACAAAGCCGTTTAACAGTTTAAGTCTTAATTGGGCCTATTTATTGGACCAACAAAAGATTTTGTATTTCTCGGTAAATAATGTTTTGGGTTTTAAAAATATAAATGGCTATCAATATGCCAATACACCAGATTTGAATGGACAATTCAATCGAAGAGCCCTAAGACCAGCTGCCGATCAATTCTTTTTTGTTGGCTTCTTTTGGACGATCAGTGAAAATGGCAACGACAATCAACTGAATAATCTTTAAACTGTTAAAATAGTGGTTTTTAGGTAAACATGACTTTTATCATGAATTTTAAGCGATATGATGATTAGCTTTATACTATAAAATTAAACGTCATGGAATTCAAGAAGAACCCAAAAGCCAATGTAGGTCGAAACAGCAGTTTATTTTTTGCTGTTGGCTTAAACGTAATGTTACTCCTTACATACTTAGGATTAGAACATAAGACTTACGACAAAGAAACTACTAAGATTGACATCTTAATGTTAACGGAACAATTGGAAGAGGATATACCAATTACTAATATAAATATTCCTCCACCACCTCCACCAAAACAAATTGTTACCGAATCTATTCAAATTGTTGAGGATGTTGCCGAGATAGAAGAAACCGTCGTTGAGAGCACTGAACTAGGACAAGACGATATAATTGAAGAGCGCGTAGTAAGTGTAGACGAAGTTGAGGTAGAAGAAGTAGAAGAAGATATTGAAGTGCCTTTTGCGGTTATTGAGCAAGTGCCAATATTTCCTGGTTGTACAGGCAATAACGCTGAGTTAAAGGCTTGTTTTCAAAGAAAAATGCAAGAGCATCTACTAAAGAATTTTGAGTATCCCGATGCTGCTCAAGAGCTTAATATTCAAGGTAAAGTATATGTGTTCTTTTTAATAGATAAGAATGGCAAGGTGGATAAAATAAAATCCAGAGGTCCAGATAAACTTTTAATAGGTGAGGCAGAAAGAATTATCAGTTTACTTCCTAAAATGGAGCCTGGTAAACAACGCAATAGACCAGTGGGCGTACCTTATAGTATTCCAATTAACTTTAAGCTACGAGCACAGTAAAAATTAAACTTAAGCATAACACTTGGTTTAGAGTAATTTGATTGATGACAAACCCCTTGAAAAAGGGGTTTTGTTAGTTATATGGGTTTTTAATTGTATACCAATTGCAGGGTGTCTTATCGTAAATAAAAGTACCTGAAGCTGTCATTCCAATTTTTTTTAAAATATGGTTACTAGATGCGTGGTTAACATCTGCAGCAGCACAAATTTCCGTTAAATTTAATTCGTGAAATCCGTAATTAATTGAGGCCTCTGCTGCTTCGGTGGCGTAACCATTTCCCCAAAACTGCTCTTTTAAACGATACCCTAAATCGTAATAGCTAAAATCTTTACGCACATTTTGTTCAAATTTTAGACCAGACCAACCAATAAATTCTTTAGAGTCTTTTTTGATTATGGCTAATCGTCCGATTCCATAACGTTCATATTGCTCTAAAATATTTAAAATTATCTGCTCGGATTCTGCAATGGATGTCACAGGTTGGTTCCCTAAAAATTGATGAACTTTTGGATTGGAATCCAATTCAAAAAAATCTTGAACGTCATTTTTGGTAATCCGTCTTAAGATAAGTTGTTTGGTTTCTATCAATGCTTTCAGTTTTGATTTTTTACGTTATCCACTTAATGTTACAGCCCATACTTGGCTTTTGATTGGGGTTAATGGATGTTTTGTGTATTAAGGACTCTATAGCTGATCTCAAATCCTTTCCGGTAACAGGAATGCCATTTCCAGGTCTTGAGTCATCCAATTGACCAGTATAGACTAATTCTAAGTTCTTATTGAATAAAAAGAAGTCTGGTGTGCAGGCCGCGTCATAGGCTTTGGCTACCTCTTGGGTTTCATCGTATAGATAGGGAAAGGGGTATTTGAGTTCTATGGCCTTTTTCTTCATTAGTTCAGGCCGGTCTTGCGGATAGTTCCCCACATCATTACTAGAAATTGCTATACACTTAATGCCTTGATTTATAAAGTCATTAGCTAGTTTTACAAGTTCTTTATTAACGTGAATTACAAATGGGCAATGGTTGCAGATGAACATGATTAAGGTGCCTTTATCCCCAACGAGTTCATCTAAGGATTTATGGGTATCGTCTATGGTGTCTAGAAGTTTAAATTTTGGTGCTACCGTTCCAAGTGGTAGCATATTTGAAGGTGTTAAAGCCATTGATTTTAAATTAAAAATGAATAATTTTAGTCCATGGAAAAGATAATAACATTTGAAGACTTCACAAAGGTCGATTTACGTGTAGGTACAATAACAGAAGTCCATGATTTTCCCAAGGCTAAAAAACCAGCCTATCAACTTACCATAGATTTTGGTGAATTAGGAATAAAAAAGTCTTCAGCTCAAATAACCACTTTATATACTAGGGAAGATTTACTTAACAAACAGATTATTGCTGTGGTTAATTTTCCTAAGAAGCAGATTTCCGACTTTATGAGCGCGTGCTTGGTAATCGGTGCTGTTAAGACAAACGAGGTCTATTTACTACATCCTGAAACTAAAGTAAAAAATGGCACGCAAGTATCTTGAACAATTGTTATTGTTTTAATTTTTTTAAAGCCAAACAAATCACCTTTTATCCTCGGGGAAATGGGTAATTACATTTCTTGCCTAAAGAAGATAGCATTCATGAACAGCTTGTTGGTACCATACCAAAATGCTCTAAAATTGGTATTATCGGTAAATGCAATAATAGTACCTCTGCCCAAATTTCCAATCTTTAAAGGCACCGTCTGTGCAAGACTATCCAGGTTTTTATCAGAGATATACCCACTTAATAAAGGCTTTTCTGTGTATTGAATAGGGTTGTTGTAGCTATTTTTATCAGGTTTCACAAAAAGGCTTGTGTTTCTAAACATGGCAAGTTCATCATTTTTATAGCCAAAGTTGATTGGGTGAGAACGGTCTATCACGGTATTAAAAATAGCACCTCCTATAACTTGTGCACCTCTAAAGTTCCTTCTGTCTTCATAACTTATGTTTTTCGCAGTAAGCTTATTGGTCTTAAAATCAATTTTCATTAACTTTTTATCATTTAACCATTTTAAACTGTTTCTATAGGCAATGATAGTGCCGCCATTTTCAATCCATGTCTTCAATTTTTTGGTATTATTTTCATTCAGACCACCGTAAGAATTTACCATTATTATAGCATTATATCTGCTTAAATTAGTACGGCCTAAATTTTTTGTATCTAGTTTAGTTACAGTTATATCGTAACGGGTATCTAATAAATGCCAAATCTCACCAGCATCGTAGGACGTGAAGCCATCCCCCACGAGTAAAGCTATCTGGGGCTTATTTAAAGCTCTAAAATTATTGCTGCCTAAGTCAATTCCATCGTTTAGGCCCGTAGAAACGGCATGGATAGTAATATGACTTTCTTGTGCAGCACGGTTTAAAATAGTGTAGATTTCTGAATCCGATAATCGCTGATTTTGTACAGGAATCATTATGCTTCCATAGTCATAAGTTTTTCCATTCGCCTTAAATGGTTTCATGCTCACTTTTACCCTTAACCCTTTTTCAAGAATGGTATTTAGAAGTTTTGGTGAATAATATTCATGCCACTCAAACAAATAAGCATAGTTACTTTTGGCAGTAACACCGCCTTCGCGATGCTTTAGTTTTTCAACCAAATTATCAGCATTGGATGTTGAGGTTTCTGCGAAATCAAGATTAAATGCTAACGGAAATGTCCAAGCCGAAATATCATAAAATAAACTATCTTGAAACGTGGTTCGCTTTTCAAACATTGCATTTATTAGTCTCGTATTTTTTTGGTTTTTAGGAACAATGTAGCTGTACCCTTTTTTAAATGTTTTTCCATCAACTTCAAAATCGGACTGTAATTCATGAAATTTAATTTGATGGCGCTCTAATATTTCAGCTAAATGATAGGTTTTAGCAGCATCTTTCTCATCTCCAAAAACAATAGCGTCTTTACCTGCTTTATTAGCCTCTTTTCGTGCATTTTCAAAGAAATTATACTGATATTCTAATAATTCCTCACGCATTTTATTTGCCGCCTCCAAAGTTGAGAGTGCAGCGGTAAATTGGTTTCTAATGGTAAATGGAAATGTTAGAATGCCATTGTCGCTTTCTTGCATGTGCCCGCGGGAGCTTGCTTGTTCAAATAAAATTCCAATACCTCCATTAATATCTGGAAAGGTTGAGCCTTTTCCGTAATAAAAATCGTCATAACTTTCCTCAGAATAATATAACGAGCCAATTTTGTCAAGAGCTTTTGCGTGATATTGGGCAATACCTTTGGTAAGTTCTTGGTTTAGCTTAGGCGTTAAAGGATGTGTTCTTGAAGGAATACCGGGTTGAAAAAAGAAACTAGAATTGGTTCCCATTTCGTGGTGGTCTGTTAAA
The DNA here is from genome assembly GCF_002266855.1 of Winogradskyella aurantia. Classification (GTDB taxonomy): domain Bacteria; phylum Bacteroidota; class Bacteroidia; order Flavobacteriales; family Flavobacteriaceae; genus Winogradskyella; species Winogradskyella aurantia. The sequence goes on from NZ_NGJN01000006.1 coordinate 200,936, forward strand.
ACATTGGGCAACCAACGGTGAAACGTATTAATGCGTGCTCTTGACTCTGGTAGCTGAGCTGGAAGCCAATCTCTGTTTAGGTCGAACCAATAATGATTGGTTCGTCCACCAGGCCACACCTCATCGTATTCCCGATCGTTGGCATCTGGGTTAAGGTTCATGTTTCTATTTGTATTCGCCCAATAAGCAAAGCGCTGGAGCCCATCTGGGTTGTAGGAAGGGTCAAATAGAATAACGGTATTAGCTAACAGCTTTTCTATTTCAGAACCTTCAGCGGCGGCCAAATAATAAGCGACCAACAACGCAGCATTAGCACCACTAGGTTCGTTGCCATGAATGGAAAAGCCTTGGTACACAATAATGGGTCTAGTGGTTATATCAGTATCCTCGCCTTCCGTTGATTTAATATGTGTTTCTCGTATGGTGTCTATCTTTAATTGATTCTCTGGAGATGTAATGGTTAAAAGTAATAAGGGTCTACCTTCAAAGGTTTGTCCTGTTTCAGTGAGCTTTATTCTATCAGAAGCATCAGCTAAAGCATACATGTACTGAACTAATTTATCATGGGTAATATGCCATTCGCCAACATCGTGCCTTATAATGCTTTTAGGGGTAGGGATTGATGGATTATAACTTACATCTGTTGGAAGGTAATAGGATAGATCCGTTTGATAATTTTGAGAAAATAAAGTTGTAGTAAAAACCAGAATCACCAGAACTGTTCTGTACATAAATAGTCTATTTAAGTTAGAGCCTAAAAATAAAAAAACCGTTACGAGGGGTAACGGCTTTTTATTATAATTTAACACTATATGTTAGATATCGTCAAAGCTAATGTCAGTGAAACTGTCTGTGCTTTTGTTGCTGTCTTCAGGTGTTTTAGATTCTTGCTTTACAAAATCATCCTCTTTTTTAAAATCTTTCTGATGACGTTCGCTAATTACTTCTTCACCTTTTTCGTTAATGATATAGTCAGTCATTTCAGTAAGAATTTCCCTAAACTCCGTAAAGTCTTCCTTGTATAGATAAATCTTGTGTTTCTTGTAATGGTAGGACCCATCTTCGTTGGTGAATTTCTTACTTTCAGTAATAGTTAAATAATAATCTCCTGCCTTAGTAGCTCTTACATCAAAGAAATAGGTACGACGACCAGCACGCAAAACTTTGGAATAGATTTCCTCCTTATCCATCATTTCATAATCACTCATAATTCAATCTTAAATTTAAATTTCCATCCAAAAATCTAAAAAAAAAGTAAAGTAACCAACAAATTACAACATTTCTTTTTCTGAGAGTTGGTTGATGTAGAGCTCCCTGTAATAACCGTCAGTATTGATTAAGCTATCGTGATTACCTGATTGAATTACCCTACCGTCTTCCAATACTATAATTTGGTCCGCATTTTTGGCAGAAGAGACACGGTGACTTACTATTATTGTTGTCTTGTCCTTGGTTAATTTCACCAAATTCTTAAGTATCTTTTCTTCAGTCTCTGTGTCAACAGCAGATAAGCAATCGTCAAACAAAAGAATTTGTGGCTTTTTAATTATAGCTCTTGCAATAGACACACGTTGTTTTTGACCGCCGGAAAGTGTTATGCCACGTTCACCCAAAACTGTATCATAACCTTTACTGAACTCAATAATATTTTTATGGACTCTAGCATTTTTAGCCGCTTCTATCACTTCATCATCTGTAGCGTCCTCTTTACCAAATTTTATATTGTTCTTAATACTGTCAGAAAACAAAAAGGCATCTTGTGGCACATATCCAATACTATGCCTTAGGCTGTAAAGGTTGAGTACTGAAATGGGTGTGTCATCTATTAATATCTCACCGCTATCAATGTCATGTAAGCGTCCTATAAGGTCTAAAATTGTGGATTTACCTGATCCGGTTTTCCCCAGAATAGCTAAAGTGTCTCCGGACTTTAATGTGAAACTCACGTCCTTTAGAGCTTCTATATTGGTGTCGGGATAAACAAATGAAACATGTTTAAATTCAATATCTCCTTTAATTGGTGTAAGCTCGGTAGTTTGGTTCTTAATCTCAGGTTCGGTTTGTAAAAATTCATTAATGCGTTGTTGAGACGCTTCTGCTTGCTGAACTAGGGAGGTGACCCAACCAACCGTAGCAACAGGCCAGGTGAGCATATTTACATAAATAATAAATTCGGCGATAGTTCCTATGTTTTCAATTTCTCCGTTAATGTATTGTATACCACCTATATAGATAACCAGTAGGTTACTGATTCCAATTAGAAGAATCATCATTGGAAAGAATAATGCCTGAACCTTGGTTAAATTTATCTGTTTTTGCCTGTTTTGTGCAGAGAGGTTTTCAAATTCGTAATTCGTCCTAGGTTCTATACCATATGATTTAATGACAGAGATACCGCTAAAGGTCTCCTGAGTATAAGTTGATAAGGTAGATAAAGATTGCTGAACAATGGTGCTGCGTTTATTGATCAGTCGACTCAATTTATATATAGCCACAGATAAAATAGGTAAAGGAAGCAATGTATATAAGGTTAATTTAGGTGCTGTGTTAATCATGTAAATCAAGGCCACCACAAACAAGGTTATGGTATTCATGGTGTACATAATGGCAGGGCCAACATACATTCTTACTTTACCAACGTCTTCACTTATGCGATTCATAAGGTCTCCTGTTCGGTTTGATTTGTAAAAATTTAAGGAGAGAACCTGATAATGTTCGTAGATTTCGTTTTTTAAATCGTATTCGATGTATCTGGAAACATTAATGATGGTTTGCCGCATGAGGAAGGTGAATAAGCCCGCAATAATTGCCGCCCCTAAGAGGTAGAGTATATTCACCATCAATTCTTCTTTAAACAATACCTGTGAAATCTTGCCATTTAATCGGTCTGATACAACATTAATAGAAGAACCTATAAGTCTGGGCGTGAATAAGGCAAAAATCTTTGCGATAATGGTAATTATAATCCCAATGATTAATCGGTAACGGTACTTAAAAAAGTATTTGTTGAGGTGCTTAAGTGCTTTCATAATGCATTTGGTCGGTCAAAAGTATTACGATTATCCTATTTTACCGTTAATATTTTGCTAATCCTCTATTAATAAATTAATTTTGCAAACCGTTTTTAAACAATTTTCAAACGGCCTTAAATCTAACTTTTATTATGACTTTAGAAGTTGTTACTTCAAAAGAATTAACTCATGAGGACCCCGTTTTTGGTCAGTCTTCTTTTGATGATCACGAACAAATTGTTTTTTGCCAAGATAAAGATACTGGTTTAAAAGCAATAATTGGTATACACAGTACAGTTTTGGGACCAGCTTTAGGTGGTACCAGAATGTGGCACTATAATAATGAATGGGAAGCACTCAACGATGTTTTGCGCCTATCTCGAGGGATGACGTTTAAGTCAGCGATAACAGGATTAAATCTAGGTGGGGGAAAAGCAGTTATCATAGGTAATGCCAAAACACAAAAAACACCTGAACTAATGAGACGTTTTGGTGAGTTTGTGCACTCTCTAAGCGGAAAATATATCACGGCGGAAGATGTGGGTATGGAAACAGAGGATATGGATATTGTAAGGGAAGTGACACCTTATGTTACGGGCATATCTGAAAGTAAAGGGGGAGCAGGTAATCCTTCTCCAATCACAGCCTATGGTGTTTTTATGGGAATGAAAGCGGCTGCTAAATTTAAGTTTGGATCGGATATTCTTGAAGATAAAAACATATATGTTCAGGGTATTGGTAATGTTGGTGAAGCTTTAGTAGAGCATCTTGTTAACGAAGGTGCCAAAGTTACTATCGCCGATATAAGCCAAGAGCGACTTGAAGAAGTGCGTTCTAAATATGATGTTACTATTTACGGTGGTCTGGACATTTATTCGGAGCCTATGGATATTTATGCGCCATGTGCATTAGGAGCTACCATTAACGATGACACTATATACAAACTGCAAGCTAAGATTGTAGCAGGAGCCGCAAACAATCAATTAGCAGATGAAGCAAAACACGGTCGTATTTTGCAAGAAAGAGGTATTGTTTATGCACCTGATTTCCTAATTAACGCAGGTGGTATTATCAATGTGTACGCAGAACTTGAAAATTATGACAAGCAAGAAATAATGCGTAAGACTGAAAACATTTACAATACGACCTTAGAAATTTTAGACAATGCGAAAGTGAATAACCTAACCACACACAACGCAGCATTAAATATCGCTAGAGAGCGAATAGAAACGAGAAAAAGAGAAAATTCTAAATAATTTTTTTCAGAATTAAATAATAGTATTTTTGCAAGGTGAACCAATTGACGGTTCACCTTTTTTTAATAATCACTTAGACTAAAGAAGTTCTTTTAACATGCTAAATCGAAGACATATCAGAATTAAGGTGATGCAATCCCTGTATGCTTTTATGGGAACTGAAAGCGATGATCTTGTAAAAGATGAAAAGTTCTTGCTTCATAGTTTAGATGGCATGTATGATTTATACCTATCGATTTTTGCTTTACTAGGCGAACTGCATAAAAAGGGAAAAAGTTACAACGAGAAAGTTCAAAAGAAGCTTCTTAATAATTCCCCCGAAGACAAACTCAATACAAAATTTGCAGACAATCAAGTTCTTAGCCTGATCATTGGTAACTCAAAACTTCAGGAATTAATCACAAAACGAAAATTGAATTTTTGGGATCTGGACTTTGAGTATGTGGATATTATATTTAAAGAGATAAAAAACAGTGGTATATATAAGGATTATGCCAATGATGAGGTCTTTAGTTTTGAAAAGGATAAGCAATTCATCATTAATATCTACACAGAAGTCATTGCGCCCAATGAAAAGTTGTACGACTACTTTGAAGATAAGCAACTAACATGGGTTGACGATTTACCAATTGTCAACACAACTATTTTAAAGCTGCTCAGAAAATTAAAGCTTACCTCGCCTGAAACATTTCTTTTACCTGAATTATACAAGGACCACGATGATAAGATATTCGCAAAAGATCTATTAAATAAAACACGGCTTAACGATTCTAGTTTTTTAAATGAAATTTCATCAAAAACAAAAAATTGGGATACGGAACGTTTGGCGTATATAGATATGGTCTTATTAAAAATGGCACTTTGTGAGTTTCAAAAATTTCCATCCATTCCTCATAAAGTCACAATAAACGAATATCTAGAAATTGCAAAAGAATATTCAACGCCAAAGAGCAGTATTTTTATAAATGGAATTCTTGATCGAATCGTTAAAGAGTATCAATTAGAAGGGCTGTATCCAAAATCGGGCAGAGGATTATTTTAGACCCCCTAATATGTTTAAAATTCTTACAAAAAAGATTAACTGAACGATAAAAGTTTCAATTGGAATAAATTATTATTACCTTTGGCGGCTGTAATAAACAAACAATTAATAATTAAAAAACATAGCAATGAAAAAAGTAATTTTAGGATTAGGAGCATTGTGCATGATAGCATTTACGTCTTGTAAAGACAATGCAGCTAGTAAAATTAAATCTGAGAATGTAGCAGTTGCGGCGGAAAGAGATGCCAATGCTGGGGATTTTCCGGTTATAAGTTTTGATAAAACGGAACATGATTTTGGAACTATCGAAAATGGAACTCCGGTTGAAACGACATTCAAATATACCAACTCAGGTAATTCAATGCTTGTTGTGAGTAATATAAAAAGTACCTGTGGTTGTACAGTACCTTCTAATTGGACAAAAGAAGTTGCACCAGGTGAAACTGGAGAATTTACTGTGAAGTTTAACGGTAAAGGTAACGGAAATAAAGTGACCAAGTCAGTAACTATGACGACCAACACAGAGAAAGGTCAAGAAGTTGTGAAGATTATGGCTTTTGTTGAAAAAGATCCAAACGCTCCAACTAAAGCTGCAACACCTGCTGCTAATTCAATGAATCCTTTAGCTACGCCTGTAAGAAAGTCATCGACACAACCAGGCCACGAAGGTCATAACCACGATTAATAAAACATAAATGGAAGGATTAACCTCATTTTTACCCTTTATAGCCATTTTTGCGGTTATGTATTTTTTTATGATAGCGCCGCAAATGAAACGCGCTAAACAAGAAAAGAAGTTTGCGAGTGCTTTGAAGCGAGGTGATAAAATCATCACAAAAAGTGGAATGCACGGAAAGATTCTTGATTTAAATGACAAGGACAATAGTTGCGTAATCGAAACTTTAGCCGGAAAAATAAAGTTTGATCGTTCAGCTATATCAATGGAAATGAGTAAGAAGCTTAATGCTCCAGAAACAAAGAAATAAAAGACGTATTAATATCTTTTAAATCCGCTCCTACGAGCGGATTTTTTTATTTATACGACATTAGATTAGTTTTAAAACGAGCTTGATTATTAATAAGTCTCAGAAAAATCTGGCTGATTTTTTCTTGAATTGAACTCATTATTTAATGCGTCGAAGTTTCAGACATTATTTATTTTTTTTCGCGGTTAGCTCAACTATTTTACAAATTACCTCTACTGCTTTTATCATGCTTTCTACAGGCACATACTCATAGCGACCATGAAAGTTGTGTCCTCCTGCAAAAATATTTGGGCAGGGGAGTCCCATGTATGACAATTGCGAGCCATCGGTACCACCACGTATAGGTTTTATTAAAGGTTTTATGTCTAGTGATTTCATAGCTTCTTCGGCGATGTCCACAATATGTTTAACTGGCTCCACCTGTTCCTTCATGTTGTAGTATTGGTCGTTTATTTCGATAGTGAAAATTTCAGATTCATACTTTGAGTTTAAGTCTTCAGCAATTTTCTTAATTAAGGCCTTACGGGCTTCAAACTTCTCCTTATCGTGATCTCTTATGATATACTGCAACTTGGTATCTTCAACCTTACCTTCAATTTTCGTAAGATGGAAAAAGCCCTCATATCCTTCTGTATGCTCAGGTGTTTCAAGTCTGGGAAGGGCGTTGATGAATTCCGTGGCATAGTACATGCTATTCACCATTTTTCCTTTGGCATAGCCTGGATGCACAATTTTTCCTTTGACGTTTACAATAGCCTCTGCGGCATTAAAATTTTCATATTCTAGTTCTCCCACTTGACTACCATCCATGGTATAAGCCCAATCTGCGCCAAATTTTTCCACGTCAAATTTATGGGCGCCACGTCCAATTTCTTCGTCTGGAGTAAAACCAACCTTAATATCACCGTGCTTAATTTCTGGATGGTTGATTAGATATTCCATAGCCGTTACTATTTCTGTTATTCCGGCTTTGTCATCAGCCCCAAGTAATGTAGTACCATCGGTTGTTATTAAGGTCTGACCTTTATAGAGCAATAAGTCCTCAAAATAATTTGGCGATAAAACAATTCCTTTTTCCTTATTGAGAATAATATCCTTACCATCATAGTTTTCTATGATTTGTGGCTTAACGTTGGCACCCGTAAAATCAGGAGATGTATCAAAATGGGCTATAAAGCCAATGGTAGGCACCTTGTGGTCTACGTTGCTCGGTAAGGTTGCCATGATATAGGCGTTGTCATCAATTGACACATCACTCATACCTATCGCATTTAATTCATCTACCAACTTGTTGGCCAAATCCCATTGTTTTATGGTACTGGGTGTAGTGTTAGAATTAGGGTCTGATTCTGTATCGATGGTAACATAGCTTATAAATCTGCGGATAATTGATTGCATAATATCTTGTATTTATGTAGGGAAAAATACCATGTTTGGCTGATAAATTTAGGCATAATTTGAACTTTTTTTAAAATATAAATTACATTAGCATTTCATTAACGTATTAAGACTATGCGTCACACTTTCCTTATAATTGCTTTAACCTTCAGTATTTGTCTACTAAACGCTCAAAAAAGCACTTTTAATATCGGATTTTTACTAGACAATACTAATTCTGAAATAGACTCTTTATTAAACCATTTGGAGGATGAAATTACGGCAGTTGTAGGTGAGGATGCCGTGGTAAGCTTTTCGAAAACTAATCGGTTGGTTAATAATTTTGATAAAGCCATCGCCACGAAAAATTACGAACAGTATCTAGAAGGAGATATTGACATCATTATTGCCTTTGGGATTGTAAACAATGCAACGCTTTATAAACGACAGAATTATCCAAAGCCTACCATAGTATTCGGATTATTAAGTACTGAATTACTTCAGGAAATTGAATTGAAAGAAGATATTGAAAATTACATTTCAATAGTAACTACCCAATCTTACCGGGAAGATTTAGAATATCTGATTGAGTTGGCTAAACCAAAACGGATTGGCGTTGTACTTGAAGCCGGTTATTTAACAAGTTCGCCTGTTGAATCCATCTTTGATAAAATAGGAACTGATTTACAATTTGAACCAAAATTTATTCCCTTTGAAAAATTCGAAGATATTACTGCAAATCTAGATGATATTGATGCCCTTTATCTTGCCGGGGGTTATTATTTGGAAAGTGATGAAATAAGAGAATTGGCAGAGCTTTTAATTGAAAAAAAGATACCTTCATTTACGGCCAATCCAATAAATGATGTTGAGAATGGTATTTTGGCTACAAACCATGACAAGGCCTCGCTAGAACAATTCTTTAGACGTATAGCGCTCGCTGTGGAGACAATAGTTAATGGTAACACCATGGAAGGTTTAGGTGTGAGGTTAGAAACCAATAAAGCACTAACTATCAATTATAACACCGCCGACCGCATAGGCTTGCCTTTAAAGTATAGCTTAATAGCAACAACTGATTTTATTGGTGACCCAAAGAAAAAGGTCGCTGATAAGACTTATAATTTGGTCGCTGTTATGCAAGAGGCAATAATTGAAAATTTACAACTAGAAACCTTTAGACAAGATATTGAACTTACAGATAAAGATGTTCAATTGAGTAAAAGTGAATATTTGCCCGATGTGTCTGCTAATGCTGCTGGTAATTATACCGACCCTGCTATAGCTGAGTTAGGGTTTGGTCAAACACCAGAAGTTCAGACCATTGGTAATGTGGGTTTAAATCAGTTGGTATTTTCGAATGCGGCTAATGCAAATATTACCATACAGAGAGCTTTAAGGGATGCTCAACAAGAGAATTATAATAGCGAAGAATTAAATACTGTTTTCAGTGCTGCCCAAGCTTACTTTACCGCTTTAATTTTAAAGGCAAACCTCAGCATTCAGAACCAAAACCTTGGATTAACCAAGTATAATTTAAAAATAGCCGAAGAAAATTACGAAGCAGGTCAAGCAGGTAAGTCTGATGTGTTGAGGTTTAGGTCAGAAATGGCCCAGAATACTCAACAAATGGTGGAGGCTGTAAACCAACTGGAGCAGGCTTTTTACAATCTAAATTTTATTTTGAATAATCCGATAGAATCTAAAATTGATGTTGAGGAAGCTGAACTTTTAGAAGGTGTTTTTGAAAACTACAATTATAAACAGTTAGGTACATTTTTAGATGACCCTACATTAAGACTGCCATTTGTTAAGTTTTTGGTACAAGAGGCGATGAACAATGCACCTGAGCTAAAGGTATTAGATTATAATTTAGAAGCCACCAAGCGATCAGAACGCTTATTTGGTGCTGGACGATTTTTGCCAACTGTTGCATTGCAAGGACAGTATAATTATGAATTTAGTCGATCTGGAGTTGGTTCAACATTCCTAGGTGGAAGAACTAGGCCAAAAGATTTCTACACCTTTGGCCTCAATGTTACATTGCCTATTTTCAACCAAAACAAACAGAACATCAATCAACAGATTGCAGAGATTCAAACAAAGCAACTCAACGTTAGCAAGGACAATTTGAAATTAAATATTGAAAAAAATATTAATGATGCCGTACTCAATATCATTAACCAAATATCCAATATCCAACTTTCAAAAGTATTTGAAGAAACCGCAAAAGAAGCTTTAGAATTAACGCAAACGTCTTATGCCAGTGGAGCTGTAAATATTGTGCAGCTTTTAGACGCTCAGAATAATTACTTGCAAGCGCAGTTGGCTAGCGCAAATGCAACCTACAATTATTTACTAACCTCGTTACAATTAGAACGATTTTTAGGTACATTTTTTCTATTACAAACAGAGGGAGAACGCGACGATTTTAGAAAGCGTTTTTTAGAGTTTACGCAATCAAATAACGACTAATCATATAACTATGAACATACAACAATACCTGACCTTAAGTTGCCTTCTTATTCTAATGGTGTCTTGTAAAGATAAAGAAGCACCTCAAGAAAAACTTGTTAGACCCGTAAAATATGAGAAGGTCACTTATTTAGGAGGCGACAAAAGCAGGGTTTTTAGTGGTACAGCTAAAACCGAAAAAATCATAAATCTTAGCTTTAGGAGTAGTGGTATCATTACCATGCTAGATATGAAGTTGGGCCAGAAAGTAAAGAAAGGTCAGCTTCTGGGAAAATTAGATAATGTGTCTGCACGGCTAAATTACGAGTCGGCCATTGAGCAGAAAAATAGTTCTGAATCTCAAATGAATACGGCAAAGCTCAATTTAAATCGGGTAAGAAAGCTCTATGAAAAAGGAAGTGCTTCCTTAAGCGATTACGAAGATGCCAAGAACTCATATCGAACGGCTGTTGCCAGTTTTGAATCAGCAAAGCGAAGTGTAGCCATTCAACAAGACCAAATTCAATTTGGCTATCTCTATGCACCAGAGGATGGTGCTATTGCTTCGGTGATTGCAGAGATTGATGAAAATGTATCACCGGGACAGCAAATAGCGGTCTTAAATGCAGGGTCTGCAATAGAGATAAGCTTAGGGATTCCGGAATCTGTAATAAATGCGGTTAAAAAGGATATGATAGTTATGGTAGATTTTACAGCCATACCTAATGAAAAGTTTGAAGCCGTTGTTACAGAGGTTGCTCCTGCATTGGATGTAAATACATCCACATATCCTGTAACCGTTCAAATTAAAGATTCAGACGAACGCATAAAAAGCGGAATGGCCTCAAATGTATTTTTTGAATTTAAGGAAGATTCTGTCACCGAGAGGGTTATAGTGGTTCCGGCTAGTGCTGTTGGTGAAAACTCAGAGGGTAGATTTGTATTTTTAGTTGAAGATGAGGGAGACAAAACAATGGTTAAAAAGCACACCATTGAAATCGGGGAATTAACACCTCAGGGATTTGAGGTGAAAAAAGGACTCAAAAAAGGACAAAAAGTAGCTACGGCTGGCTTACAGACTTTACTTGACGGGCAAGAGGTAAAATTAAAATAAGGTAAATGAATTTAGCAGAGTTTTCAATAAATAGAAATCGTATTACATTTACTGTACTTGCCACTATAATCTTAATGGGCTTAGTGATGTATCAGTCTCTTTCAAGGGATAGTATGCCACCATATACGGTAAGGGTAGCCACTATTGTATCTTCATTTCCAGGGTCGAGCCCCGAGCGGGTTGAACAACTGGTAACGGACAAAGTAGAAAAGGTTACTCAAGAATTACCAGAGCTAAAGGAAGTAACAAGTACCTCTCGGTCAGGTTTGTCAGTAGTTACGGTTGAGCTAAAAGACGAAGTTAAGCCTGAAGATTTACAGGCGGTTTGGGACCGTTTAAGGCGAAAGCTAGAAAAAATACAAGGACTTCCGGAAGGTGTAAAACCCGATTTAGATGACGATGGTATTGGAGAGGTTTTTGGCATTGCAGTGGGCTTAATAACAGATGGGTTTTCATATGCTGAAGCTAAAGATTATGTCGATGATATTAAAGATGACCTTATAAAACTTGATTTAGCTGCTAAGGTTGAACTGGGAGGTGTTCAAGATGAACGTGTTTTTGTAGAGTTCGATAATTCTAGATTAAAGGAATATGGTCTATCCTCTTCAAAGCTTCAAAGCATTATTGGATCTACGAATATTCTGAGTTCTGGAGGTCAAGTAAATCTTGGGAACGAACGCATTATATTAGAACCTACAGGAAACTTCAATTCAGTAAAAGAAATTGAGCGTATGCTCGTACCTGTTGGCGATGGCAGCCAATTGGTTTATCTAGGAGATATAACCACCGTGGTTAAAGGCTATATAGACCCGCCTAGCCAGGTAGTGACAGTAAATGGACAAAAAGCGATTTCACTTCATATTAGCCTAAAAACGGGCGCAAATATTATTCAATTGGGAGAGGATATAGATTCCGTACTAAATGAATGGAGAGAGCGCTTACCCGTAGGATTGGAGTTAAAACGCCTATCCTCTTTAGATTCCTATATTGATAATAAGATTAGTGACTTTATTGTCAATCTTATTCAATCTATAGTTATAGTATTAGTGGTGATGCTTATTTTTCTTGGTATAAGAACAGGAGGTATTATTGCAAGCCTCATTCCTATGGTAACGATTATGACACTAATGCTCATGGGTGTTCTAGATATGGGATTAAATCAGGTTACGCTTGCTGCTTTAATTATGGCTCTTGGTATGATGGTAGATAATGCTATCGTTGTGGCTGAAACCATTATGGTAAAAATGGAAAATGGCATTGAAGCAAAAAAAGCTGCAGTAGATGCCTGTGGCGAATTGTTTACGCCATTATTAATATCAACATTAACCACGTCTGCTGCATTTTTGGCATTTTATTTAGCAGAATCTACAATGGGAGATATTGTAGGGCCAATTTTTGTGGTAATCTCCTTGGCACTCTTGTCTTCCTGGATTTTAGCCCTAACGGTTATAACCTTACTTTGTTTTCTTTTCCTTAAGATTACACCCAAAGGGGATAAAAAACCAAGTTTTATAGACAGGATAATTGAAAAGTTAAAAGGCTATTACAAAGATCTCATTTTACTGGCATTATCATATAAGCGTCTTGTATTGATAGGAATATTGGCTTGTTTTATACTTTCCTTATACGGTTTTGGTTTTATTCCTTTTATTTTTTTTCCGGACAGTGATAGAAATATGGTAACTGTAGATATTAATTTACCGCAAGGGACGCGGATTGAGGCTACCCAAAGGTTGATTGCGGATATGGAAGATTATATCGTTAGTGATCTTTTGGTTAATGAAAATAGACCTAATGGAATAAAAGACTGGTCCTCTTACATTGGAGCAGGTCCTGAATCTTATGACCTCGGATATACACCAGATGAACCTGATGCCAGTTATGCACATATGCTGATAAATACATCCGACTTTGTTTACAATAATGATATTGTGGAGAGGCTAGATGAATTTAGTTTTAATAGTTTTCCTAATGCAGATATTAAGGTTGGACTCCTAGGTTCAGGTGGTGGTGGAACGCCTATTGAAATTAAAGTTTCTGGTAAAAATCCAGACCAGTTAGCAATTTTATCAGAATCAGTTAAGCAGAAGTTAACATCAATTTCTGGGACTAAAAATGTTAAGGATGATTGGGGTCCAAAAACTAAGAAGTTTGTAGTTAGGATAGATCAAAATAAAGCGCAATTAGCTGGGATTTCGAGTGCCGATATAGCAACATCCTTGCAAACAGTTCTCGATGGTTTTAAAACTGGTGAATATAGGGAAGATGATAAGTCAATTCCTATTATGATGCGAGGAAATGAAAGCCAGCAACAAACTTTGGCGTCCATAGAAACGTTGAATATCTATGCGCAAAATTCTGGTAAAAGTGTGCCCTTGCTGCAAGTTGCTAGCATAGAACCGCAATGGCAGTATGCTAAAATCAAACGATTAGATATTGATCGCACTATTGTAATTAGTAGTGAGTTAAATACAGACGGAAACGCCTCTGCTATTATGAAAGAAGTTACTCCTTGGATTGAAGAGGTTTCAAAAACATGGCCAGAAGGGTATACCTATAAATTTGGTGGTGACGCCGAAAATACCGCAGAGAATATGGGAGCCGTTTTGGGCTATTTGCCTTTGTCTGGCTTTATAATCATATTGTTATTGATTATTCAGTTTAATTCGGTCAGAAAAACAATTATGGTTGCCTCAACCATTCCATTGGGAATTATAGGCGTAGTTATTGGTTTATTGATTTTTCAACAACCCTTCGGATTTATGCCGTTTTTAGGTGTGATTTCATTGGCAGGTATAGTAATTAATAATGCCATTGTTTTAATCGACAGAATTCAAATTGAAGAAACTGAAATTAACAGACCTATACAAGATGCTATTATTGCTGCCTGTCTTCAGCGATTCAGACCTATTTTGTTAGCCACATTTACAACGGTTCTCGGTCTTATCCCATTATATTTAAGCGGTGGTGATATGTGGGAAGGTATGGCCGTAAGTATTATGATTGGATTATTGTTTGGTACTGTAATCACGCTACTTTTCATTCCTTCATTTTATAGTGTACTGTTTAAGGTCTCTTATAAGGATTACACATTTAACGAGTCAATTTTAAAGGAAACCTAATTCTTGATTACCAAGCTCTATCCATATCGATTCGAGATGTTTCTTATAACACTATTCGCTATTTTATTTGGCTCATTATTTGTGCCAAATATCTGGTTTGAGAATTGGGTTTCTCCAATTTTGCTAATTTCTAACTTAGCAATAGGAGTTGTTTTAGTATCCAAGAAGAGATTTTTGTACATAGTTTTGTTAGTGTTATTAATTCTAACTTTTTTAATACAAGTTAGGGATGCTTTTACAGAAACCCTTAACACATCCTTAAGCCTCCTTAAATTAGCGTGTTACTTTTTGTTTTATGCTATAGTCTCGCTTGAAATCATCAAACAGGTAGCTAAAGCAAAGAGTATAAAGAGCAATGTAATCTTGGGTTTGATTAGTGGTTACATTTCCCTAGGGTTACTGGCTTTTTTCATGTTTCTCACCATTGAAATAATTGAGCCAAATTCGTTTTCTGGATTAGTGTTGGAGGTAGATGCAAATTTGAATCTTAAAGAACAGCTACTTTATTTTAGCTACGTAACTTTATTAACTATTGGTTACGGTGAAATTGTACCAGTTTCAGAATTGGCTCAGAAAGGAGCTATATTAGTGGCATTAATTGGGCAATTTTATTTAGTCATCCTTACTGCTATCGTGGTAGGAAAATATATTAATCAACAATCAGAATAATTTAATTTTAAAACTCTTGATATGAGAACTTCACAACTAGTATTAACGATTATTTGTTTTTGTATAACCGCATTGAGTTTAGCTCAAAAATCTCAGAAACAAATTAATTTAGAAAAGAATCGGGTTCAAATTTTTAATGATGAAGAGCGCGCTAATGTTCAATATCATTTTTATGAGAAAACCCAAGATTTAAAATTGAGTGATAAGGTTGAAGCAGAATATTATAGGATTATTGTTTATTATGTTTATGATATGGCTCGATTAGATGACAAAGATCAAGATAATACCGATGGGGAGATTAGAACCAAAATGAAAGCTCTTGTCAAGAAAATGGATAAGGAGGTAAAACCGATTTTAAGCCCTGAGCAGTATAAAATGCACCAACAAAACTTTAGGGATGTACTTCAAAGTGCATACAGAGCCCGTAATTGGGAGTGGGATATGGATTAAACCATATTATTACTCTTTAAACTGTAGCGTTTTTACTTTTCCCGCCCGCATAACAGTTATTTCAAACTTAGGATTATCTGTTAAGTTTTTCGCAAATTCACTCAGTTCAACTAGGGTGGAATCATCTAGATGAAACTTGATATCATTAAAACTTAAGATAATATCTCCACCTAGAATTAATTTTTTTCCGTTGATAAGAGCTTCCGTATTTCCTCCTTTTACGCCCATTCTACCGAAGATGGAAGAAGAGGATACGCGTTGAACAAGAAGGCCATGTTTTTGAGGGAGATTAAAAATTTTTGCTTCATTTTCTGACAAGGAATGCATGTCTGCACCAAACCATGGCATATTGTTGTTTATAAGTAGTTTTAAGGCAAGATTTGAACTGCTTGCGTAACCAATTCCATCAAATCCGCCAAACTGAGTGGTTATATAACTTACAATACCAACAACTTCACCTTTTAAATTAAACATTGGACCACCAGAGTTCCCTTGATTGATAGCCGCATCTGTTTGAATAAATTCGGTTGTTGTAAAGGGGTTTTTACCTAGATTAGTCCTTCTAAAACTGCTCACGTATCCAGAAGATAGGGATGATGTTAATCCGTACGGCGAACCAACAATGAAAATTTGTTCTCCTATTTTGAGTTCATCAGAATTTCCTAATTCAACAGTAACCGGGTTAAACCTTGGTCTAAATAGCTCAAGTAATGCGATATCTGCAGATTTATATGAGGAGACTACTTTAGCTGGGATAACTTCGCCATCTTCAAACTGGACCTGTAATCTTTCGGGCACCTTGACTACATGTGCTGCAGTTATAATGTGTTTATCGGAAATCATAAAACCAGACCCAAGACCATTCTGGTCAACTTGCTTACTTTGGTTGTTTGCTGTAGTTAGAATGTCTTTTTCTGTTGTAAAAATAACTACAACAGCAGGACTCACTTTTTCATATAATCCCGAAAGGTCTTGAGCGGAAAGTCCGTTTAAGAAATAGGCTAAGGTTAGAATTACGACAAATGATTTTCTCATTTCGAAAAAAAATTAAATTTTAATTAAGATTTATAATTACAAAAAGCCTTAAACAACGTTTAAGGCTTTTTGTAATTTTCAAAGGTATTATTTTTTAAATGTTATCACGGGTAATTTAGAATGATTTACCAAATCTTCAGATATGCTGCCACCAAAGAAATGACTTAATCCCGTTCTTCCGTGGGTAATCATAGCCAAAGCATCAGCATTAACACGTTTGGCATAATTCATTACGCCATCTTCCACATTATGGTCTGATGTAAGTGCAATATTATCTCTTATATGCTCTAGTTTGCCAAGCTTAATAAATTCTTCAACTTGCTCATTAATTTCATCGGTACTCATAAAACTTAAGTTAGGTAAGTTAATATGGAGTAGAGTCACTTTTGAACCGAGTTCTTTTAGTGCGCCTAATGCCACCTTAACAGCGGGAATGCTATCCTCTTCAAAATCGGTAGCTAAAACAATATTTTCAAAATTTACTGAAGATGGTTTAGATTTCACAACTAAAACAGGTGTATTGCTATAACGCACCACTTTTTCAGTATTGGAGCCTGTAAAAATTCCATCATAATCGCTATGTCCTCTAGAACCAATAACCACCAAATCGGCGTCTACATCCTTGGCCACTTCAGATACTTCCTTTAGAACTTTATGGTGTTTAATCATTGGAGTAACAGTTAGGTCCTCCAAATAGGGTTTATCTAAAAAATCTTCGAAATTCTTATTGGCTACCATCAACATAAATGCCATTTCCTCACTTTTTTCTGAGCTCGATGATGTAAAAATAGATTCAGATAGTTCAAGCATGTGCATCACAATTAATTCTGAATTATGTTCTTTGGCTAGGGCAGCTGCAGTTTCTAGGGCGTATTCTGAATGTAATGAGAAATCTACAGGAATTATAATTTTTTTCATAATGTCTTTTGATTTAATTATTGGCTTAAAGGTAAACAATTGACAATAATTAAATAATGACAAATGACAGTTAATGTTAAAATTATACTGCCGTTTGAATCCTAAAATCCATACGGGATGCTTATTTTTGCATAGCAAATAAGAGCTCATGTACAAAGCACTAATCCGCCCAATTTTATTTCAATTCGACCCTGAAAACGTCCATCATTTTACCTTTAGTTTAATTAGGATTTTGTTTAAGCTCCCTGGTGTTAAAAGCTTATTTAAAAAACTCTATGTTGTTGATGATAAATCGTTAGAGCGCCAAGTATTTGGATTGACTTTCAAGAATCCTGTTGGTCTCGCAGCGGGTTTTGACAAAGATGCTAAGCTTTACAATGAGCTATCAAATTTTGGATTTGGGTTTATAGAAATTGGAACATTAACTCCAAAACCACAGGAGGGCAATCCCAAAAAACGATTATTTAGACTTAAGGAAGACGCTGCGATTATTAACAGAATGGGTTTTAATAATGGTGGCGTTTTGGAAGCTGTAGCACGTCTTAAAAAAAATAAAGGGGTATTAATAGGGGGTAACATAGGAAAGAACAAGGTGACCCCTAACGAAACTGCTGTAGAAGACTATGAAATCTGTTTTAAGGCCTTGTTTGACTATGTGGACTATTTTGTGGTAAATGTGAGTTCCCCGAATACGCCTAACCTAAGGGAATTACAGGATAAGGAGCCATTAACTAAATTATTGAAGCAGTTACAAGTCTTAAATTTTCAAAAAGAAAAAAGCAAACCTATTCTACTAAAAATCGCACCAGATTTAACGGATGAACAACTTTTAGATATTATTGATATTGTCTCTGAAACAAAAATAGATGGTGTTATAGCCACCAATACCACCATTTCTAGGGAAGGTCTTCGAAGTGAAAATAAAGAGGAAATAGGTGGATTAAGCGGGAAACCATTAAAACAGCGTTCTACAGAGGTAATAAGATTTTTAAGTGAAAAGAGCAATAAAGCATTTCCAATAATCGGAGTAGGCGGTATAAATTCTTCTGAAGATGCTATGGAAAAGATTGAAGCTGGAGCCGACCTTGTCCAGGTCTACACAGGGTTTGTTTATGAAGGTCCCGCTTTGATAAAACAAATAAACAAAGCTTTACTTAATTATAGAAAGTGAGCGTTGAAACACTTATAGCATTCGTTGGAGCTACAACCCTACTTGCAATTTCTCCTGGGCCTGATAATATTTATGTTTTAATTCAGAGTTTGACCAATGGAAAAGCATCCGGATTGGCAACCGTCTCGGGTTTAATAACGGGCTGTATAATACATACAACGTTGTTGGCATTTGGTGTGTCTGCCATTATTAAGGAAAACGACACTATTTTTTTTGGTATTAAGGTGTTTGGTGCTATATACTTACTATTTCTTGCTTACAAGGTCTACAGGTCTGATTCCAATATTGATTTTGATTCTGGCCAAGCCCCTAGAAAAAGTTATAAGGGATTATTTATTCAAGGGTTTTTTATGAATGTCTTAAACCCAAAGGTCACCATTTTCTTTTTGGCGTTTTTCCCTGGGTTTTTATTCAGTGAAGAGTTAAGTACGATTTGGCAATTCTATATCCTTGGTGGTATTTTTATGGTGGTGTCTTTTGTTATTTTTTCAGCGATTGCACTTTTGGCGGGTCAAATTAAAACCTATACCATGAGTCATAAAAATTCTAGCCTTGTATTTAAATGGCTTCAAATAGTGGTATTTATTGGTATTGCTATTTTTATCTTGTTGTAGTAACTCAATCTAAAAATCAAATACTAAAATCAATAAATAATTCTTGTATATAGTATCTTTGAGGCAATGAATAGTACGGTAAAACTTATAGAGTGCCCACGCGATGCCATGCAAGGCATAAAGGACTTTATTCCTACAGATAAAAAAGTACAATACATCCAATCATTATTGCGTGTGGGTTTTGATACTATAGATTTTGGAAGTTTTGTTTCGCCTAAGGCTATACCGCAAATGGTAGATACCGCTGAGGTACTCTCTAAGTTAGATTTAAGTAAAACCGAAAGCAAACTTCTGGCAATTATTGCCAACACTAGGGGAGCTAAAGATGCCGCTCAACATAATGAAATCAATTACTTAGGATTTCCATTTTCAATTTCAGAGAATTTTCAAATGCGTAATACGCATAAAACCATAGCCCAATCTGTAGATACCCTAAAAGAGATATTGGAGATTGCGCACAAATCAAATAAGGAAGTGGTAGTCTATATCTCTATGGGATTTGGAAACCCTTATGGTGATCCTTGGAACGTGGAAATAGTAGGTGATTGGACGGAACGGCTTGCAAAAATGGGTGTAAAGATTTTATCACTGAGTGATACTATTGGAAGTTCTGATCCTGAAAATATAGATTACTTATTCTCAAACCTCATCCCTCAATATCGGGAAATTGAGTTTGGTGCACATTTACATACCACACCTTCCACTTGGTTTGAAAAGATAGATTCAGCCTACAGAGCTGGTTGCCGCAGATTTGATGGGGCTATACAAGGATTTGGTGGCTGCCCGATGGCAAAGGATGAACTCACAGGCAATATGCCAACAGAGAAAATGCTCTCGTACTTTACCCAAAAAAAAGCCCATAGCCTTAATGCCATGAGCTTTGAAAGTGCTTATAACGAAGCTACAAAAATATTCACCGTATATCATTAATTTTTTCTAATTAACCTTTAGATTTATTGTCTAAATTTCACCACTAATTCATTGGGAATTATTGGTTTACTTTAGCTCCTTGTCATCCTTGAGATTGCTCTTTTAAAATCTAAAAGGAGTTTAAAATACTTATAATCAATATATTAAAACCATATTTAAATTTAATCTAAATAAACTTTGTAGGTTTCGTTCTGGTTATTATTTTTGCACAAATTATTTATAACAAGTCTTAATAAGAATAATAAATATCAAAAATTGATTCAGAAATGAGTAAGAAGTTAGCCTTAAATTTACTAGTAGCAGGAGCCTTATTTACCTCTTGTTCAAACGATGATGGTATTCCAGTAGAACCAACATTAGATATTCCAAATGAATACATTTCTATGGATTTTGATGCCAATGTTGTAGCTGAAAACACAGTCATTAACCAGTTGACAGAACTGACTTCTGCACTAAACGATGCAGAAGCTAATGCGCAAACCTCAACCGTAGGACCGATTGATTACCCTACATCGTTATCTGCAGTAACGTTACCAAATTATAGAACTTTAGTAACCGATTGGTTAACAGAATTGGTGAGTTCAGCAAATTCAGCTGATGGATTCCAAAATCCAGGATTTGGCAATATGCCGGCAATGAATCAAGAGGGAGGTCTTTTGGGGACGCGTTTATTAGATGAGTATGGTTTGGAATTAGAGCAAATGATAGAGAAAGGTACTTTTGGTGCTGCTTTATATAATCATGCCCTAACAATTATCAATGGCGACCTTACAGATCCAGGAGTTATTGATAAATTAGTGGAAATCCATGGTACAGATATCGCTTTTAATCCATCTGAGACTACAGCTGCTGCAACTTATTCGAGAAGACGCTCTAATTTAGAGAATCAAACGGGCTTTTTCTATAACATCAAATCTAATTTAATCACGGCTAAAGCCGCCATACAAGCTGGAAGCGAATTTAATGATGTAAGAGACCAAGCGCTTGCAGATTATTTAAAGAATTGGGAACAGTCAAACTTTGCAACGGTAATATTTTATTGTAATGCAACAAAAGATCAATTGACCGCCGCTTTTGCCTTGGCAGACGGTCCAGATAAAGAAATTGCACTTGGAAACGCGATGCATGCGTACGCTGAAGGTGTTGCCTTTGCACACGGATTTAAAGGCCTATCAAACAAGATAATCACAGATGCTGAAATCGATAGTGTGTTGGAGAAATTGTTAGCAATTGAAGGGCAAAACCCACAGAGTCACAGATTTTTAAATGAGATAGAGTTATTTGCCAATTTAGATGCTGTTATTGACGATTTACAAGATATCTACGGTTTCACAGATGCCGAGGTCACTAGCTTCTTCGTAAACAATAATCCTTAATATTTAATAAAAGGCACAAAATTTTACAGAAAATTGCCTTGCAATGATTTTCTGTTAGAATAAAAAAAGAAAAAATGATGAGAGCTTTAAAACTTATTTTTCCATTTATCATGCTCTGTTGTGTTGCGATGTACAGCTGTAGTGATGAAGATTCCGACAATGGCGTAAATGTTGATAACTTTGATAGGCAGGTGATGTTGTTCAATTGGGCAGATGCCATAATTATTCCAGCTTATCAAGATTTTAATACGAAAGTGAATTCTTTAAAAGAGGCTTCCGATACTTTTGAGGCCTCACCAAATTCTGCCAATTTTAATGTACTTCGCCAAAGGTGGGAAGATGCCTACATCACATGGCAAAATGTTTCAATGTTCAATATTGGACCAGCCCAATCTAACTTTCTAAGAAGTTTTCTTAATATTTATCCGACAAATACGGTGAATATTGATGCGAACATTAATTCTGGTAACTACGCCTTACAAGACATAAATAGCAATGACGAACAAGGCTTTCCAGCTTTAGATTACTTACTTTATGGTTTAGCCGAAACAGATAGCGATATACTTCAGTTTTATACAACAAATGCAAATGCGGATAATTATTTGACGTATTTAACCGATGTTGTAAATCGTATTGATGTATTAACGAATGAAGTGGTTTCTGAATGGGAAGGAGACTACAGGGCAACCTTTGTAAACAATAGTGGCAACTCGGCAAATAGCTCAACAAATGTGCTAGTGAACGAATACATGAAATATTATGAAGTTTTTTTTAGAAATGGTAAAATAGGAACACCGGCAGGTGTATTTTCTGCAGGTATGCAAATACCAGAAAATGTAGAGGCATTTTATAAAAAAGATTTATCTAAAACGCTTTGTCTTGCAGCATTAGATGCCTTACAGAATTTTTTTAGGGGAAGCAGATATAACCAAACCTCCACTATTGAAAGTTTAGAGAGCTATTTAGATTTCTTGAACACTATGAAAAACGGTGAAGATTTATCATTACTCATCAACAATCAGTTTGATACTTCACGAGTATTGATTTCTGTACTCGATGATAATTTTTATCAGCAAATTAATTCCGATAATACAGCCATGCTTGAAGCTTTTGAAGCGCTTCAAGATAATGTGGTGTTTTTGAAATCAGATATGATGTCCGCTTTAAATATTAACATCGCGTTTGAAAGCAACGACGGAGATTAGGCTGTGTTCAATTCAATAACGACATATTTAAAACATCCTGTAAAGGCCGCTCCACTGGCGGTCTTTCGAATTTTATTTGGTGGTTTAATGTTATTTTCTACCCTTAGGTTTCTATCTCAGAACTGGGTAGAGACCTATTATATCTACCCTACTGTCCATTTTAAATATTTTGGTTTTGAGTTTGTTAGAGACTTTGGAGAATACACATACATCCTTTATGCTATTACATTATTGGCGTCAGTTGGAATACTATTAGGCTATAAATACAGATTGAGCACTGTATTACTTTTCTTAAGTTTTACGTATTGTGAACTCATCGATAAGACCTATTACCTTAATCATTATTATTTTGTCAGTATCATTGGGTTTTTACTCATTTTTTTGCCGGCGAATGCTTATTTTTCTATGGATGCCAAACGACATCCTAAAATTGCATTTACACATATTCCTCGCTACAACATATTTGTCATCCAATTGATGCTGTGTATTGTTTATTTCTATGCAGGTTTGGCCAAGCTAAATTCTGATTGGTTACTTAGGGCTATGCCTTTGCAGATATGGTTACCATCACTTTACGATTTACCAGTTCTTGGAGACTTGTTTCAAAAACAATGGATGCACTATGTGATGAGCTGGAGTGGTATGCTTTATGATCTATCCATTCCTTTTCTATTGTTTTCTAAACGAACACGGTTATTCGCTTTTTTGTTAGTTGTGGTATTTCACGTTTTAACGCGTGTTCTTTTTCCCATTGGTATTTTTCCATATGTCATGATTTTGTCGACCTTAATATTTTTTAATGCCACACTACACGAAAAAATCATATCAGGTTTGAGTCGGCTATTTAAAATAAAGGACAGCTCAAGAATAAAAAGGCTGAGGTGGGTTCCAAATTTAAGAAACCAATCAATAGCTTTGCTTTTTATCTTTTTTTTTGCCTTTCAGCTCATTTTTCCCTTCAGGTATCTCCTCTATCCTGACGAATTGTTTTGGACGGAAGAGGGCTATCGCTATTCATGGCGTGTTATGTTGATGGAAAAAGGGGGATATGTACAATATAAAATTGTAGATCCTGAAACTAAAAATTGGTTTTATGTCAACCATCATGAGTTTTTAACTGACTATCAAGAAAAACAATTGCGCACGCAGGCCGACTTTATTTTAGAATTCGCTCATTTTTTAGAAGGCCATTTTAGAACTAAGGGTATTAAAAACCCTGAAGTGTACGTAGATAGTTTCATTTCCTTAAACGGACGTTTAAGCCAGAGATTCATTGACCCTAATATTGATTTAACCAAAATAAAAGACAGTTGGAAGCACAAAGATTGGATTCTTCCTTTCAACGATACTATTTATGGATTTTAAAAGATTACTTATATGCATATTATGTGTAATTAGCACTTTAGCTCATGCACAATATAAATTATCAGGTACGGTTTTGGACGAAACTTCTGAAGCGCCTATTCCTTATATCCAAATATTTGATACTACCTCTGGAAAAGACACTACTAGCGGAAAAAATGGCATTTTTCAATTAGAAAATTTGAAGCCTGGCTTCCATACGCTTGTATTCTATAATGACGATTATGCTTGGTATGAGAGAACCATTGAAGTTAATGAAGACAAAATAATTACCGTAAAAGTAAAAAAATCCAATAGCCTATCGGAAGTTGTGATTCAAGCTAAGCGAAGAGCTATATTCGACCTAAAACGCGCTAAGGATGTTGAAGGTACCACCATATATGCTGGTAAAAAGAATGAGGTTATTTTAGTAGACCAAATCGTTGGTAATAAAAGTAACAGTAATGCACGACAGATATTTGCTCAAGTGGTTGGACTTAATATTTACGAAAGTACTAATAGCGGTTTACAACTTTCTATTGGCGGTAGAGGATTAGATCCTAATCGATCGTCTAATTTCAACACAAGGCAAAACGGATATGACATTAGTGCAGATGTTTTGGGTTATCCTGAAAGCTATTACACGCCGCCTGTAGAGGCTTTAGAAGAAATTCAGGTTTTACGCGGTGCCGCATCATTACAATATGGAACACAGTTTGGTGGTTTGTTGAATTTCAAATTAAGAGCGCCATCCCAAAGACCACTCGAGATTGTAACGCGCCAGAGCTGGGATACTAATTCTGGTTTTTCAACATTTAATAGTTTTAGCGGTACCAACGGAAAATTTAGCCATTATACTTATGTGTCTTATAAAAATAATCTAGACCAAGCACCTAGACCTAACATGAGTTTAGAAGCATTTAATGCGTTCACAAATCTAAACTATAAGCTTTCTGACAAAACATCTATTGGTATAGAATACACGCATTTAAGTTATACAGCGCAACAACCAGGGGGTCTCACTGATTTTCAGTTTTACCGAGATCCAGACTTTAGCAATAGAACCAGAAATTGGTTTAAGGTTAATTGGAACCTCCTTACCGCTAAGCTAAACCATAAATTTTCCGAAGATGACGAATTTAATGCCATATTATGGGGAATGAACTCATCGCGCAGTGCTATTGGTTTCAGAACAAATCGTGTATCTCAGGAGGATGATTTAGATGAACCACGAGACTTACAGGTTGGAAATTTTCGTAATTGGGGTGCGGAATTACGCTACTTAAAAAACTATGCCATTGGCACTAAAAATTCTACGTTGCTGGTAGGTAGTAAGTATTACCAAGCTTTTAATGAAGAACGTCAAGGCCCTGGCACAAATGGTAATGATCCTAATTTTAATTTTATTGATTATGATATTGAAGACTTACCGACCGAGTTAAGACAGTCTGATTTTGACTTTCCTAATCTAAATGTAGCTCTCTTTGCTGAAAATATTTTTTACCTATCCGATAAATTCTCATTGACACCGGGTATTCGTTTTGAATATATAAAAACGGAAAGTGAAGGGACTTTCCGTGCAGTAAATCGAGATTTAGCAGGTAATCCCATATTAGATTCAACATTTGAGGATAACAGAACTCGCGAACGTAATATTTTACTTTTAGGTATAGGCGCTGGCTTTAAACCAACTGAAAATTTAGAGGTGTACGGTAATTTTTCACAGAATTATCGTTCGGTGACCTTTAGTGACATTCGTATAATTAATCCAGCACTTCAAGTCGACCCAAATATTAAAGATGAAAGTGGATTTACGGCAGATTTAGGTATTAGAGGGCGTTACAAAAACGTGTTGTCTTATGACGCCAATGTATTCGGTTTACTCTACCGAGATAAAATTGATGAAGTATTGCGTACATCTACGCGGATAAATGCTTTTGGTGAGGAAGTAGAAGATGGACAAATTGTTAGATTTAGAGGAAATAT
Source organism: Winogradskyella aurantia (assembly GCF_002266855.1). Classification (GTDB taxonomy): domain Bacteria; phylum Bacteroidota; class Bacteroidia; order Flavobacteriales; family Flavobacteriaceae; genus Winogradskyella; species Winogradskyella aurantia. The sequence goes on from NZ_NGJN01000006.1 coordinate 226,993, forward strand.
AGGTACTGCATTTACCTACGGTTTTGAGAGTTTATTGGACTGGAATTTAAGGGAAACCTTTTTTGAAAATAAAGCTGAATATCGCTTTAATTATTATATCAATTTAGCATTGATTCAGTCAGAATTCACAGCGTCTGAAGTTCCAGGTGTTGAAGGTAACGAATTACCTTTTGTACCCAATATCAATTTAAGAACAGGTTTTAAAATGGGTTATAGAAACATTTTGGTAGATTTACAATATTCATATTTATCTAGACAATATACAGATGCTTCAAATGCGCCACAAGATACAGATGACAATGTCAGCGGTATTATAGGGGCCATTCCAGCATATTCTGTTTTTGATTTATCATTATCATACCGTTATAGAAAATGGACCCTAGAAACAGGAATAAATAATTTCCTAGATACCCAATATTTTACCCAACGTGCCACTGGGTACCCCGGTCCAGGCATCATTCCTGCTTTGCCTAGAAGTTATTATATGACCTTGCAATTCAAAATTTAACCAAGCGTGGTATCTTATTATCAATTGATTTGTTAGGCCTACTTTCCTTAGGATTAAATATAGTTAAGGTTTTTCATTATTGATAAAATTATATTTTTAATTAAAGATTTTCATATTAGATATGGACCATCAGTAGGGACCATTGAAAATCATTGGGAATTATTTAGCGTTTCAGAATAAATTTTAATGCAAAAAAAACCTTAGATTTGCACGCAATTATATCTTAATTGCCATGATAGCACATCAAAATAAAATCTTAGGTGAAGGTCTTACCTATGATGACGTCCTTTTAGTTCCAGCGTATTCAGAAGTACTACCGCGCGAGGTAAATATCCAAACTAAATTCACTAGAAATATCACTATTAATATTCCAGTAGTTTCGGCTGCTATGGATACGGTTACGGAGAGTAAAATGGCCATAGCTATGGCTCGTGAAGGAGGTATAGGTGTATTGCACAAGAACATGACCATAGCTCAGCAAGCCGCTAAGGTGCGTAAGGTAAAGCGCGCAGAAAGTGGCATGATTATAGACCCTGTAACTTTAACATTAAATGCTACTGTTCTCGATGCTAATAATGCGATGAGAGAGCACAGTATCGGTGGTATCCCGATTGTGGACGATAGCGGTATATTAAAAGGAATTGTTACCAATAGAGATTTGCGTTTTGAACACGATGAGAAAAGACCTATCGTTGAGGTAATGACCGGAAGTGATTTAGTCACCGCACCTGCAGGAACATCTCTAAAAGATGCTGAAGCTATTTTGCAAAAACATAAGATTGAAAAACTACTCATTGTAGACAAGGATTATAAATTAGTAGGACTTATTACTTTTAGGGATATCACTAAGGTAACCCAAAAGCCTTTAGCGAATAAGGATACCTATGGCCGTCTGCGCGTTGCCGCAGCTGTCGGAGTTACCTTCGATGTAATTGAAAGGGTAGAAGCTTTGGTTAATGCCGGGGTTGACGCCGTAGTTATCGACACAGCTCATGGACATACTAAAGGAGTAGTCGATGTTCTTAAAAGTGTAAAACATAAATTTCCAAAGTTAGACGTTATTGTGGGTAATATTGCCACGGCTGAAGCAGCTAAGTATTTAGTAGAAGCTGGTGCAGACGCTGTTAAAGTGGGTATTGGTCCAGGGTCAATTTGTACAACACGTGTGGTAGCTGGTGTAGGTTTTCCTCAATTCTCGGCTGTTCTTGAAGTAGCTAACGCCATTAAGGGAACAGGTGTACCTGTAATTGCAGATGGAGGTATTCGTTATACAGGGGATATCCCAAAATCTATAGCTGCTGGAGCTGATACGGTAATGTTAGGCTCTTTATTGGCAGGAACAAAGGAAAGTCCGGGTGAAACTATTATATACGAAGGCCGCAAATTTAAATCGTATCGTGGTATGGGTTCTGTTGAAGCTATGAAAGAAGGAAGTAAAGACCGTTATTTCCAAGACGTTGAGGATGATATTAAAAAATTGGTCCCCGAAGGCATCGTAGGTAGGGTCCCATATAAAGGCGAGCTCTACGAAAGTATCCATCAGTTTGTAGGTGGCTTAAAAGCCGGCATGGGGTATTGTGGCGCTAAAGACATTGCAACTCTAAAAGAATCTGGACGCTTTATAAAAATCACCTCAAGTGGAATTAATGAAAGTCATCCACACGATGTTACAATCACCAAGGAAGCTCCAAATTATTCGAGATAGCAATGCAAATGACTAAGCCAAATAAATTGATTCTGTTAGCTGCAGCTCTGATAATAGCCAGTATTGTAGTTGTATTGTATAATGACTTACAATATAACGTATGGGCTTTTGTCTTAAAAATATCAGGACTTTCTGTATTTATGTACGCACTCTATCTCCAGGCCAAACAAAAGAAAGATAAAAAAGAGGACTTGTCATAGAATAGTCCGCCATAAGTGGGTACGTTAACGCATTTTTAGCATTTTGATTTAGGACTTAATGCTTTAATTCCTTGTATCTTTGTTTTGAAATGAAACAACAAAAAGTTATTGTTATTGGTGCAGGAATCTCCGGTCTAGCAACGTCTATTCGATTAAGGTCACAAGGCTATGATGTTTCAGTGTTTGAGGCCAATTCCTATCCCGGTGGTAAGCTAACCGCATTTTCAGCTGAAGGCTATCGTTTTGATATGGGACCATCACTCTTTACGATGCCACAGTTTGTGGAGGAATTGTTTAAAGTAGCTGACAAACCGATAAGCGATTACTTTGAGTACAAAAAGAAGGAAGTGGTCTGCAATTACTTCTATGAAGATGGCACTACCTTTTCAGCCTTAGCAGACGAGGAAAAATTTGCGGAACAGGCTGCAAAAACATTTGAGGTAGATGAAGCTACGGTCCTAAACTACCTGCATAGAAGTAAATCTAAGTACGACCTTACTGCTTCTCTTTTTCTGGAGAAATCCTTGCATAAAACGAGTACCTACCTTTCAAAGGACACATTAAAAGCTATTTTTAACATCAATAGCTTAGACCTCAATACCACCTTGTCCAATTATAATGCTAAGGTATTTAAGGATGAGCGTTTACAGCAATTTTATAATCGTTTTGCCACTTATAATGGGTCATCACCGTACCAAACACCGGGCATAATGTCCATGATACCTCACTTAGAGCAATATTTCGGAACCTATATTCCGAAGGGTGGTATGCACCAAATTAGTATGAGTCTTTACACATTGGCCCAAGATATCGGCGTAAAATTTCACCTTAATACTAATGTCGATGAAATCTTAGTAGAGAAATCAAAAGCGGCTGGCATTATAGCAAATGGGAAACACATTTATGCTGATATTGTAGTATCTAATTCGGATGTGGTACCAACCTACAGAAGGCTTTTGAAAGGCCATAAGGCACCAGAGCGTATCTTGAAACAGCCACGAAGTAGTTCCGCCTTAATTTTTTATTGGGGTATTACCAGAGAGTTTCCAGAGCTTGATTTGCATAATATCTTTTTCTCAAAGGACTACGAGACAGAGTTTGATTATATCTTTAATAAAAAAGAGGTGCATCACGACCCCACAGTCTACATCAATATTACATCGAAGGATGTACCCAAAGATGCTCCAGATGGTTGCGAGAATTGGTTTACTATGATAAATGTACCAAGCAACACAGGTCAAGATTGGGGTAGTATTATAAAAGCGGCAAGGCAAAACATAATTACTAAGGTAAGCCGATTACTTAATGAAGATATCTCCAAACTTATCACATATGAAGCTGTTTTAGATCCAAAAAGTATAGAATCTAAAACCCAGAGTTATCAAGGGGCTTTATACGGTGCATCCAGCAATAATAAATACGCAGCCTTTCTTAGGCATCCTAATTTTAAACAAAGTATTAAAAACTTATATTTCTGTGGTGGAAGTGTACATCCGGGTGGTGGTATTCCTTTATGTTTGTTGTCAGGTAAAATTGTTTCAGAACTTATACAAAAAGCCAACCAATAGTGGTGACACCTAAATTAAAAATACGTCTTTCCATTGCTCTGATTTGGTTATTTACAGTCTCAGGTATCGTAGGTATTTTATCAGAGACGTATCGCGATTGGTTTTTAGCGTTAACACCGCTAAACCTAATGCTCACCTTTTTAATTTTATTGTGGAATATAAGAGACTTCAAAAGAAAGTATATCCTCGCTTTTGCCATCCCTTTTATTTTGGGCTTTACAACAGAGGCTCTTGGTGTTAACTACGGATTGATTTTTGGCAACTACACTTATGGTGAAAACTTAGGCTATAAAATTATGGGAGTACCCATTATGATTTGTTTTAATTGGGCTTTGCTCACTGCAGTTACTGCTGATATATCAAAGCGTATTGCAAAGCACAGTGCTATAAGTGCTATTATTGGTGGTGGTTTAATGACTATATTAGACGTTTTATTAGAAATTTCTGCGCCAAAATTTGATTTTTGGGAGTTTGAGAATGGTATAGTACCTCTGCAAAATTATTTAGGATGGTTCATTACGGCTTTTGTGGCACATTTGGGCTATCAATATTTTAAGGTAAAAACGAACCTAACTGTTTCTTGGCATGTACTAATTTCTATTGCTGTGTTTTTTACAGTGTTTATTTTCTTTTAAATGATAAAAGCAGACTATATCATATTGGGAGCCGGTGCTTCAGGATTGTTATTAGCATATCGAATGGCAAATGACGCTTTCTTTGACGGTATGTCAATCATAATTTTAGATAAGGAAGAGGATAAAGGTAATGATAGAACATGGTGCTACTGGGAGGAGGGCACAGGTGAATGGGATGATATTCTACATAAGACGTGGAGTAAAATTTACTTTGGGAGTAAATGGTTCTCGAGCGAAATACCCTTAAAGTCCTATAGCTATAAAATGATTAGAAGTGAGAGCTTTTACCAAAGGCTTTGGAAGACCATAAATTCAAAATCAAATATACATTTTCATAAAGCTGAAGTTTCAGCTATTGAAAATTTAGAAAGCAGCGTTCAGATTCAATCCAATGATGGTGTGTTTGAAGGAAAAAAGGTATTTAATAGCTTAATGTTGAACGATGAATTGAATCGCCAACAGAAGTACCCTGTATTGCAGCAGCATTTTGTGGGTTGGTTTATCAAAACAAAAACACCTTATTTTGATGCTGATGTGGCGACATTTATGGATTTTGACATTCCACAAAAAGGTAATACACGCTTTATGTATATATTACCGACAAGTAAAACCGAAGCCTTATTTGAATACACCTTGTTTTCAAAGCAACTACTGCCTAAAAGTGAATATGAAAATGCCATTAAGGTCTATTTAGATGAAAAGGGAATTATAGATTATACCATCGAAGAGAAAGAGTATGGATCTATACCAATGACATCCTACAAATTTCATAAGCATAATTCAAAGAATCTTCTTCATATAGGAACAGCTGGTGGCTGGACAAAGGCAAGCACAGGCTATACGTTTAGAAATACTACTAAAAAAACAAAATCTTTAATTGAGTATTTGAAAAGTGGTTCAGATTTAAGTGGTTTTGAAAGTAAATCGAGATTTTGGTTTTATGATATGCTAATGCTTGATGTACTTGCTGAAAATAATGATATGGGATCGCGTCTATTTTCAAGTTTATTCAAGAAGTCAAAGCTCAAAACCATATTCCGTTTTTTAGATGAAGAGTCTAATTTTGCAGAAGAAGTAAGTATTATGGCCTCGGTTCCTTCTGGAAAGTTTATAAAGGCACTGTTCAATAGAATGTATTAATCTTGGTAGACCTGACCGCGATGCGGTTTTAAGGCATCCCGAATAGGAATCATTTCAGATTCCCAAACAACTAAAAACGCAATGCTGTGCATATCACTGTAAATTTCGGTGCCAGTTAAGGTTATGTTCAGGTTGTTATTTTTGATGTAGTCTTGAAGATGTGTTAAGTGATGCTCAGCAGTTTTTTTACTTGTAGGACCTCTGAAGTCCCAAATAAGTTTAAGTTGTCGCATAATTTACCGAAGTTCCGTGTTCCACAAAGTTTTTGAAATTAGTCATATACTTAAGAGACTGCTTTTTAAAAGCATTTGGCATAAAAAATAACATGGCACGCATAAAAAAGGTAGTTGGTTGGAATTCACTCTTTGATATCCACTCGGTTTGAGATTCTCCAATACTTTGAAAATAATTCTGTTGAATATTGTGAATGCCTTTAGTACTATAAGTAAGATATAATTTTTTTGGGAGCTCATTTTTTGTAACAGTTTCTATCAGTTCCATTTTTCGGTTTCCAAAGTCATATTTCAATTTCATTTTTGCACCAAATTCTCCCGGTGTACCTGAAATATGCTCTACCGAAATCAAACCCTCTTGCCAATGCTTCATATTATCAACCGAGTTGATTTTCTTTGTAACTTCGACAATAGGTTTGTCAACCACAATTTTAGTTGTGTATTTCATAATTGATTTTAGTTGTAGGACTAAGATAAGAAACCGTTTGAAACTTTATGTAATTTTATTTACTGATGTCATGGAGGTAGCTACCTTTAAATTTCTAATAGACTGTTTAAAATGGTTTTCAACTAAATTAAAGATTTCCCAACGGATTTGTTGTGTTTATGGTAACCTATGATTCACATTTTGAGCCTACAGCTTTTCCCCTTGAACTATTATGGTATAAGGTAGTATTTTTCACATGGTCGATGCCTTTTTTGTTTTCCGATGCGACTACAAATGCATAGTTGATATTATTTCATAAATAAAGCTTGTAATAAGAATCCCTAGATATTGAATCCTCCTTATTTGAGCCTCTGCAAAGTAGACAAAATCTGTTATGCAGTTATAAGTTTGTAAGAGCATTGCAATATTTCAGATAAATAAATGTTAGAAAACTAAAAATGAATAACTTTTGAATAATTGAAAAAGCCCAATTACAAACATTTTAAATGTGGTTATTTATATTATTTTTGCTGTGCTTCAGAACAAGATGTGTTAAAATTAAACTGAAATATTAGATGATGAAGATTCATAATTTTATACTTTTAGTAATAGCTTTTTTTACAATTAACTTCTGCACTGCACAAAGTAATGAGGAGATATTGATGCGTGTAGATGATGTACCCATCGAAGCATCAGAATTTTTAAGGGTTTACAACAAAAATCTTGACTTGGTTAAGGACGAAAGCCAAAAAGATATCGATACGTATCTTCAGCTTTTTGTTGAATATCAACTCAAGTTACAGGAGGCGAAACGACTAAAGTTAGATGAGGATGCTATGTATAAAAGAGAGTTTCAGCGTTATAAAAAGCAGTTGACCAAAAACTACCTGAGTGAAAATAAAGTTACCGAGACCCTCGTAAAAGAAGCCTACGAAAGAAGCGGAATAGATATTAATGCATCTCATGTCCTAGTGCGTCTTGATGAGACATCAAAAGACACGATTAATGCGTACAACGATGTCCTAGCCCTTAGGAACCGTATATTGGAAGAGGGTTTTGAAGAGGTTAAAAAGGATGTACATGACGGCAAGTCCATATTTCTAGAGGATTTGGGCTACTTTTCTGCATTTAAAATGGTGTATGATTTTGAAACAGCTGCCTACAATACCCCTGTAGGACAGATATCCATGCCCTTTAGAACTCAATTTGGTTACCATGCTGTTCTTGTAAAGGATAAACGACCATCTCGAGGTACTATAACGGCAGCCCACATTATGATTGCCTTGAAGCAGAAGGATTCTACTGTAGTTCCAGAACAGAGAATACAGGAAATTTACACAAAACTTAAGCAAGGTGACAGCTTTGAGTCGCTTGCCAAACAGTTTTCAGACGATAAAAGCTCGGCTAGAAATGGTGGTGCATTAGCGCCTTTTAAAAGTGGTCAACTCAATTCGGTGGCCTTTGAAGACCAGGCGTTTTCCTTAAGAAATAATGGAGATGTTAGCGAGCCCTTTAAAACAGATTATGGATGGCATATCGTAAAGCGTATTAAATTAGAGCCATTAAAGGATTTTAAAGAATTAAAGCCCTCTTTAGAAAATAGGGTAAAAAGAGATTCGCGCTCTAAATTGATAAATACGGCAATGGTAGATGAGTTAAAGAGACGTTATGATATCATCTATGAAAATGGGTGTAAGAAGTATTTCAATTCTATCATAACAGATGAATTCTTTAAGAATAGCTGGAAAATGCCAGACTCTATCGATAAAGATAAAATGATATTTAAAATAAATAATAGAACATTTACGTATGGGCAATTTGGTGGATTCCTTACAGCAGCACAACGCAAATATTTCAATAAGGAGATACCTGTAAAAATAATTGTTGATAATGCATATGACGACTTCTTCGAAAAATCTATCCTCAAGTTCAGGGAGGATAATCTTGAGTTGGAAAACGAGGAATTTGCCAATATCTTAAAAGAATATAGAGACGGACTATTATTGTTTGATTTAATGGAAAAGGAAATATGGAACAAAGCCTCTAAGGATACCTTAGGTCTTAAAGCCTATTACGAAAAAAACAAGTCTAACTACCGGTGGGATAAACGGGTTGATATGGTTATGGCAAGCTCTTCCAAAAAAGAAATAGTTATAAAGGCCAAAAAGATGATGGAAAAACTTAAACCTGAAGATGAAATTTCCAAAGCACTGAATACTGATGAAGTTCAAAATATCATATTTACAAAGGGTATCTATACAATCAATGATTCTAAATTGCCAGCTGATTTGAACTTTGTGGAGGGCATTTCAAAGGTCTATAATCATAACGAGGCTTTTCATGTTCTTGATGTAAAAGAAATACTTTCAGAAGATATAAAAACATTTGAAGAGGCTCGAGGAAGCGTCATTAACGATTACCAAACAGAATTAGAGACAGAATGGCTTGATGGACTTAAATCTAGGTTTAGTGTTGAGATAAAACAGGATGTTTTAAATAGGATTAAGACTCAAGTAAAAGGATAACATAAGTGACAAGGAAGTTTGTTTTAATACTGGCACTCACACTTATTTTTTTTGGATGTGATATTTTCAAAAAAACAGAGGAGGAAGATGTCATTGCTAGGGTCAATGAGTCTTATCTGTACAAAGAAGATATTAAAGACCTCGTTCCAGAAGGAACCTCTGCAGAAGACAGTACTTTTTTGGTCAGTTCTTATATAAATCGCTGGGCTACTCAATTGTTGTTGTTGGATGGTGCATTACAAAACCTTCCAGAGAAAAATCAAAACGATTATTTAAAATTAGTTGAGCAATATAAAAATGACCTCTACACCAAAGCCTATCTCGATATCTTAGTTAAAAAAGCAATTGATACCGTTGTCAATAAAGAGGACGCCCAAAGGTTTTATGACGCCAATAAGGAATCGTTTAAACTAAATGATGACCTTATACAATTTAGGTATATTAATTTGCCCTTAAACCCAATTAATTTAGACACAATACAGAACCGGTTTAGGCGTTTTGAGCCGAAGGATCAAAGGTATCTAGATTCAATCTCAGTACAATTTAAATCATACTTATTAAATGATTCCATTTGGGTTAAGCTGAACCAAGTCGTTGAGAAGCTACCAGTAATAACGTCAGAGAATAAGAATCAACTGTTAAAAAAATCTAATTTCTTAAAGATCAAAGACTCAATAAACTTATATTTGATGCAAGTGAACGATGTTCGATCACAAAACGATTACGCCCCTTTAGAATACGTAAATTCCTCAATTAAGCAAATTGTAATCAATAAGCGAAAATTAGAGCTTATTAAGCAACTAGAAAACGACATAACTAAAGATGCAATTAAAAACAAGCAATTTGAAATCTACAAATAAAACATTTACAGTAGCGCTATTAGTCTTCTTTGGAAGTTTAGGAGCTCAAGAAATTATTCAAGATGCAACACCTGAAGTTAAAGTTAAGGACTCGGTAGTTAATTCAACCAGGGTAAAGGTAGAGGGTGTCGCAGCCGTAGTTGGAGATTTTATAATTCTCGAGTCCGATTTAGACCGCGAGATTGCCCAATTGGAGGCCCAGGGTGCAGATTTAGAGGGTGTCACCCGTTGCGAACTTTTTGGAAGGCTCCTAGAAAGTAAACTATATGCTCACCAGGCCATTCAAGATAGCGTACTTGTCAATGAACTATACATTCAATCTTTAGTAGAACAACAAATTCAAGGTATTTTGGGTCAGACTAAAGGTGATATGGAAGGACTACTGAAGTTCTATAAAAAAGATTCTGAAGAAGCCTTAAGGGAGGAGATGTATGAAATTAACAAAAATGCCTATCTAGCAAAGGAAATGCAGGATAAGGTAATAAATGAAATCGAGGTTACGCCTGAAGAAGTGCGTACATTTTTTAATGAAATACCAGAGGATGAACGACCAACTTTCGGAACGGAATTGAAGTTAGCCCAGATTGTTGTGATTCCGGAAGTAACCCAAGAAGCAAAACAAGCCGTTATTGATAAACTCAATGGATTTAAAAAAGATATTGAGGAAAATGGTTCTAGTTTCACTACCAAGGTGCTATTTTACACGGAAGATACAGCGTCAAAGCCAACAGGTGGAAAATATACGCTCAATAGAAAGCGTCCGAGAATGGTTAAGGAATTTAGGGATGTGGCGTTTTCGCTTCAAGAGGGTGAGATTTCAGATCCTTTTGAAACTGATTTTGGGTTTCACATTATACTACTAGAAAAAATACGAGGTCAGGAGTATGACGTAAGGCATATACTTATTCGACCAGACCTAACCCAGGAAGCTATACAAAAGGCAAAGGATGAAATTGAAAAAGTCCGGAAGATGCTTGTTGAAGGAGAAGTAACTTTTGCAGAGGCGGCGAGGGAATTTAGTGATGAAAAGGAAACCAAATTCGAAGGAGGGCAGCTTACCAATCCTATTACCCAAGACTTTAATTTTGAACTCACCAAAATGGAGCCTGAATTATATGCCCAGATTCAAGACCTAAAAGATGGCGAAATTAGCCCGATTTATCAAGACGAGGACAGAATAAACAGAATAAAGTTCAAGATTTTGACCGTAACAGATCGTATAGACGATCACAAAGCAGACTTTGCGAAGGACTATCTTAAAATCAAGGAATTGGCACTTCAGGATAAGCAAATTAAAGCCATTGAAAAATGGCAAAAGGAAACCATCATTGATACCTATGTTAAAGTAAATGGTGAGTATAGAGATTGTGAATTTCAAAGTAACTGGCTAAAAAACCAATAATGTATGTCTGATGTGTCCCTAATTGAAAACTTTGTCAGGAAATATGATGCGCTAAAAAAGGAAATAGCCAAGGTTATTATAGGGCAGGACGAGGTGATTGACCAAATATTAATATCTATCTTTTCAGGAGGTCATTCCCTATTAATCGGTGTTCCCGGTCTGGCTAAAACCTTAATGGTAAATACAATAGCTCAGACTCTGGGGTTAGATTTTAAGCGAATTCAGTTTACACCAGATTTAATGCCCAGTGACATACTTGGGAGTGAGATTTTAGATGAAAATCGTCATTTTAAATTCATTAAAGGGCCCATTTTTGCTAATATTATCCTGGCTGATGAGATTAATAGAACACCTCCAAAAACTCAGGCAGCATTGTTAGAAGCTATGCAAGAGCGCGCTGTTACAGTGGCGGGACATCAATATAAATTAAATCTACCTTATTTCGTGTTGGCAACTCAAAATCCTATAGAGCAAGAAGGGACTTATCCTTTACCAGAGGCTCAGTTAGACCGTTTTATGTTTGCAATTCGTCTGGAGTATCCTTCTTTTCAGGAAGAGGTAGACGTTGTTAAAACGACCACTACAGACATTCAATCATCTGTTGATGCTTTGTTTACAGGACAAGAAATCATTGATTTTCAAAATGTAATACGTCGTATCCCTGTGGCAGACAATGTAGTAGAGTATGCTGTTGCCCTTGTCGGAAAAACAAGGCCTAATGCTGATACGGCAGCAGAAATCGTTAAGGAATTTGTCGATTGGGGCGCAGGTCCAAGAGCTTCACAAAATTTAATCTTAGCTGCAAAAACTCACGCAGCAACAACAGGTAAGTTCTCACCAGATATAGAAAACATTCAAGCCATAGCAACGGGAATTCTAAGACACAGGATTATTAAAAACTACAAGGCGGAAGCTGAGGGTGTTACAGATGAACAAATTATTAAAAGTTTATTTTAGTCTTTTATCTCAAGGATTAATAGCTATAATCTACGTTTAACAAAAACCAATTAATCTAAACCAGATTATTTATTAAATAATTAGCTTTTTGCTATAATCGTTGTTAGTTTTTAAAATTATCAAGATATTTTCAGTATAAAATTCATTTATTTTCAATGAAAATTGAAATCCATTAAAGATTTTTAAAAACCTTTTAAAATTCGTAATTTTGTGCTGCTTAAAAACAAATTATCAACCTTTTAAATATTCTTTATGGCTTTTGATATTGATATGATAAAAAAGGTTTACGCAAACATGGCTGAGCGCGTTGATGCAGCTCGAAAAATTGTTGGTAAACCATTAACACTTTCTGAAAAAATACTTTATTCTCATTTATGGCAAGGAATGCCAACGGAGGGATTCACTCGAGGAAAAGATTATGTGGATTTTGCACCTGACCGTGTAGCGTGTCAAGATGCGACAGCTCAAATGGCCCTTTTACAGTTTATGCAAGCGGGTAAGCCTAAAGTAGCCGTTCCAACAACGGTTCACTGTGACCATTTAATTCAAGCTAAAAGTGGTGCTGCTGCCGATTTAAAACAGGCCAACAGTACGAGTAGCGAAGTTTTCAATTTTTTAGAATCAGTTTCAAATAAATATGGTATTGGGTTTTGGAAACCTGGTGCAGGTATTATCCATCAAGTAGTGTTAGAAAATTATGCATTTCCTGGCGGTATGATGATCGGTACAGATTCTCACACTGTGAATGCGGGAGGCCTTGGAATGGTTGCGATTGGTGTTGGCGGTGCAGATGCTGTTGATGTAATGGCCGGAATGGCTTGGGAGTTGAAATTCCCTAAATTGATAGGAGTAAGATTAACAGGTAAATTATCTGGTTGGACCGCTCCTAAGGATGTGATTTTAAAGGTTGCAGAAATTTTAACGGTTAAAGGTGGTACTGGTGCCATAGTTGAGTATTTTGGTCCTGGTGCGCTTTCTATGTCATGTACTGGTAAAGGAACCATCTGTAATATGGGAGCCGAAATTGGAGCCACAACATCAACATTTGGATATGATGACTCAATGGAACGTTATTTGCGTGCTACCGATAGGGAAGACGTAGCAGATGAAGCCAATAAAATAAGAGAATATTTAACGGCTGATGCAGACGTCTACGAAAATCCAGAACATTATTTTGATCAGGTAATTGATATAAATCTATCTGAATTAGGACCATTACTCAATGGGCCATTTACCCCTGATTTATCGACTACTGTTGGTCGTGAAATGACAGAAAAAGCTAAAGAACACGAATGGCCAATGAAAGTAGAATGGGGCCTTATTGGATCCTGTACGAACTCTTCTTATGAAGATTTGTCAAGAGCCTCTTCTATTGCTCAGCAGGCCTTAGATAAAGGTTTAAAAACAAAAGCTGAATTTGGAATTAACCCAGGTTCGGAGCAAGTACGCTACACGGCGGATAGAGATGGTATTCTTCAGGTTTTTGAAAAATTAGATGCAACTATTTTTACTAATGCCTGCGGACCATGCATAGGACAATGGGCACGCTATAGTGACCCCAAAAATGCACCCAAAAACAGCATAGTGCATTCTTTTAATAGAAATTTTGCTAAGCGTGCAGATGGAAATCCTAATACGCATGCGTTCGTGGCATCACCAGAAATTACTGCGGCTATTGCTATTGCGGGTCGTTTAGACTTTAACCCCATGACAGATACCTTAATCAATGAAAATGGGGAAGAGGTGATGTTAGACGAACCAACAGGATGGGAATTACCGCCTAAAGGATTTGAGGTAAAGGAAAATGGCTATTTAGAGCCCGTGAAGGATGGTAGCTCTGTTGAGATTACTGTGGATCCTAGCTCTGAGCGTTTGCAATTATTAACTCCATTTGAGCCTATTGGGGATACTATCACTGGGGCTAAACTATTGATAAAGGCCTTTGGGAAATGTACCACTGACCACATCTCCATGGCGGGTCCATGGTTACGCTTTAGAGGCCATTTAGACAATATAGCCAATAACACGCTTATCGGCGCGGTCAACGCTTTTAATAAAAAGACCAACTTTGTTAAAAATCAATTAACTGGAGAATATGGTGGTGTACCTGACACGCAACGCGATTATAAAAAGAACGGTATTTGGTCAGTTGTTGTGGGAGACCATAACTACGGAGAAGGTTCCTCAAGAGAGCATGCAGCCATGCAGCCTAGACATTTAGGAGTTGCTGCCGTTATTGTAAAATCCTTTGCAAGAATTCATGAAACAAACCTTAAGAAACAAGGAATGTTAGCATTGACGTTTGCAAATGAGTCAGACTATGATCTCATTCAAGAAGATGACGTCTTTAATTTTATAGACCTAAATGAATTTGCACCAGACAAACCATTACATGTCGAGGTGGTTCATTCCGATGGAAGCAAAGATGTTGTAGAGGTCAACCACACTTATAATGCCGCACAAATAAAATGGTATAATGAAGGTTCTGCGTTGAATTTGATTAAGAAACAGAACGCATAGTTTTACTATTATATTAATTTAAGACTCCTGTTCCCATGGCACGGGAGTCTTTTTGATTATAAACGCAATGAAATCAAGTCTATTAAAAAAAAGTAATATTGTTCTGCTACTTGTCCTTGCACTTCTTATTATTCCACAAAGCAGGCAAGTTTTACAAATTTGGTTATTTAAGGGCTGGAGTTTTATTAATAAGTCCAATGTCATTGAAGAAAAAGATAGGGTTTCCATATCGGATTATAACTGGGATTTAGTATCTGAAGACGGCAAGAATTTCAATTTTAAGGAGACTCAAGGAGAAGTTGTATTTATAAATTTTTGGGCAACATGGTGTCCGCCATGCATTGCTGAAATGCCTAGTCTTCAGAAGCTTTATACGAGTTATGGAAATCGGGTGGTTTTTTTATTCATCACCAATGATGATTTCAAAGTGGTAAGAAGATTTAAGGACAAAAACAACTATAATTTCAAGGTGTATCAACCCATGGGTGCTATTCCAGATGAATTGATGGGTAGAACGATTCCAAGGACGTTTATTATCAATAAAATGGGTGAAATTATTGTAGATGAAAGAGGGGTAATTAACTGGAATAGCGAAGCAATTAGAAAGCAATTAAATAAACTACTTTCAGTTAAACCTATTTAAAATATTTTAAAGGCACTATAAGCATTCCAAAGTTTTCGCCTTCATCTTTTCCAAGATGTTTGTGATGGATTTTATGAGCCCGCCTTACGCCTCGCGCATATTTATTATCAATGTTACGTAACCATTTAAAGCGTTGGTGGATGAAAATATCATGAACTATGAAATAGGCTAGTCCGTAGACCATAATACCTATCCCAATGGGTAAAAAATACCACAAATTTTGCTCGCCCCACAAATACCAACATCCCATTGAAACTACAGCATAAAAAATGAAGAAAGCATCATTACGCTCAAACCAGCTTTTGTGGTCTTTATGATGATGGTCTTTGTGAAGACTCCAAAGGAATCCGTGCATTATGTATTTATGAGTAAACCATGCATTAAATTCCATTACAAAAAACGTTAATAGGAAAATTAAAATCCAATAAACCGTGTGCATAATAAAATAGAATTTACAACAAATTTAGTTGATATTTTACATAACTTCGAGTGAGTAGCTCTACTTTTTTGTAGTTAGGAACACGTATTCTAGCTGATTTGATTTCTAAGGCAGGTGTCTTTTTTAATTTATCCAATAACTTGCTGTAATAGCGGTAAGCCATAAAAACACCAAATCGAGCCTCGAGAGGTAATTTTTTGATTCCTTGAAGTCCTTTTGAAAAATCATTTTCTATATCCGTAATAATCGCCTGCTTAGAAGCTTCATCTAACTGATTTAAATCTGTATTTGGGAAATACGTTCTACTTAAATCTTCAAAATCCGCCTTTAAATCTCTAAGAAAATTTACTTTTTGGAACGCAGAACCTAAACTCATGGCCGAAGATCTAAGGTCTTCATATTTCTCACTATCACCCTTAACAAATACCTTTAAGCACATTAAACCTACCACGTCAGCAGAACCATAGATGTAATTTTTATATTCTTCATCAGTAAGATAATCTTTTTTATGAAGGTCTAGACGCATACTGTTCATAAAGGCGTCTACCAAATGCCTGTCAATATTGTATTTGTGATAGGTCTCTTGAAATGAATTGAGAATAGGGTTTAAACTAATCTTTTCTTCCAGTGCATTATCCAAATCATTTTCAAAGCGCTTAAATAATGATTGTTTGTCATAATCATGAAATGTATCTACAATTTCATCCGCAAAACGAACGAAACCATAAATATTATAAATGTCCTGTCTAATACTATCTGATAGCATTTTCGTTGCCAGGGAAAAGGATGTACTGTAAGCGTTTGTAACTAGCTTACTACATTCTTTGGAGACGTTGTCAAAAATTGATTTCATAGGTATTTTTTTCTTTTTAGCTTAAAAACTCTGCACAGAAATTTATAAACTATTGTCTAATATAACTTAAACTTCATATTTTTCAATCAGTTCTGCTACTAACTTTCCTGATATTAGTGATGGCGGTACACCTGGTCCTGGCACAGTTAACTGTCCGGTAAAGTATAAGCCTTGCACTTTTTTACTTTTTAACTTAGGTCTTAAAAAGGCGGTTTGCGTTAAGGTATTAGCCATCCCATAGGCATTACCTTTATAAGAATTGTAATCCTCCACAAAATCATTGACACAAAATGATTCCTTAAACAGAATATTATTTTGTACACTCTGATTGGTTCGCTTTTCAAAACGATTAATGATAAGTTCAAAATACTGGTCTCTCAACTCAGGGGTGTCTTCAAGACCTGGTGCGATTGGAATTAAGAAAAAACCAGTCTCACACCCATCGGGCGCCATACTCTCGTCAGTCACCGATGGAAAATTCACATAAAATAAGGGGTCATGTGGCCATTGAGGCGTGTCATAGATTTCTTCTGCATGAGCTTCAAAATCAGTATCAAAAAATAGATTATGATGCTCTATATTATTCAACTTTTTATCAAATCCAACGTAGAATAACAAGGAGGAAGGAGCAAAGGTGCGCTTTTCCCAATAGGATTCTGAATATTGTCGGAACGTCTTATCTAACAAGGTTTCCGAATGATGATAGTCTGCACCACTTAAGACAATGTCCGATGCAATAAATTCTCCATTCACCGTAATTCCGTCTGCCTTGCCACTTTTCACATTAATTTTATCAACAGGACTTTTGGTGTGAATTTCCACACCAAGACCCTCGGCAAGACTTTTCATAGCTTTTATTATTTCATACATCCCACCTCTAGGATGCCAGGTGCCCAGACCGAAATCCGCAAAATTCATAAAGCTGTAAAATGATGGCGTTTGGTTGGGCTTTGCTCCCAAAAATAAAACTGGAAACTCCAAAGTTGAAATCAACTTCGGATTTTTAAAATTTTTGCGTACCTCAGAACTAATAGTCTTAAAAAATTGGTCTACGCGAGTTATGGTGTCTTTGGTTACCAATTCAAACGGTGACAGGCCAGGTTTTAAAACTACTTTATTAATAGCAATATCATAATGTTCTTGGGCTCTAGCAATAAAGTTTCTCAATGGCTTTGAACTACCGGTCTCAATACGCTCAAATTCAGCACAGATTTGATCCATATGGTCACCAATGGTGATGACTTCATCTGAAAAGAAAATTTTGTAGGCAGGACTTAACTTATCCAGTTCATAATAATCACTTGTGCTTTTGCCGAAGTCATTAAAAAACTTTTCAAAAATATCTGGCATCCAATACCAGCTCGGGCCAATATCAAAGGTAAATCCATCTTTCAATAATTGTCTTGCCCGACCTCCTACGGTGTCATTCTTTTCGTAAACAGACACATCATATCCGGCTTTTGCTAAATAACAAGCCGCCGATAATGCCGAAAATCCTGAGCCTATAATGGATACTGTTTTACTCATTTAATATGTTGTAGTTCTGATATTAAAGCCTCTATACTTTTAAATGGTTTTATTTTTTTAGGTAATTGTTTTAAATCTATGGCATTTAGCATTTGTCCCAGAATCCAAAATTGTGTGCCATCATTCTTTAAAATTTTCGATTCAAATTCCTTAATGTAATCATCGATATCATCTTTTTCTGGTTTAACCGTAAAATAGGAAATATAGATGATATCATCGTAATAATTTAAGAGATCTGTCAAGCTTTCCACAGGTACGCTTTGACCAAGAAAAATAGATTGATACCCTCTATTTACAATTTCGTGGTTAATAAACATCAATCCTAGTTCATGAATTTCGTTATCAGGCAAGTATAAAACAAAAGTTTTCCTAGATTTATTAATCTTCCTGGACTGAGCTATTTCCGTATTCACTAATATTTTTTGACGTATCAAGGTTGTCAAAAAATGTTCATGGGCTGGGGTAATTGTATCCGTTTGCCACAATAAACCTATTTCTGTGAGTAAAGGAATAAATACGTCATAAAAAACCTTATCAAAGGATTTTTCTTTTAACAGGGACTCGTAGGTGTTGTAAAATAGTATTTGGTCAAAATTCAGCATCGCCAATTTAAAAGAATTGATAGCATGGCTTTCTATATTGTTTTGGGCAGCTATCTCCCTCACCAACAGAGGAATTTTGTGCTCCTGAATTGTTGCGATTTTTGATATCTTATAACCATTGTTATTTAGATAGCTAACATTTAATAACTTTTGAAAGCTAGCTAAGTCGTAATATCGAATATTCGTTTCGGTGCGTTTAGGCTGAAGTAAGTTGTAGCGTTTCTCCCAAATCCGTATAGTATGCGCTTTTATACCTGTTAGGTTTTCAAGATCTTTTATGCTAAACTTATTTTTAATATTGTTCATTTTTTAAAAAAAATGTTTAAACAAAAATAAGATTTATAGTTATATCAGGCATACAATTAACATAATTTAAATAAAATCCTCAGTGTTGTCGGATGCCTTAAACCTAATCAAGAATCAAAAAGGGAAAAGTGCGCACGAGAAGACTCGAACTTCCACGACCTAAACGGCCACTGGCCCCTCAAGCCAGCGCGTCTACCAATTCCGCCACGTGCGCAATAAAGAAGTCTAAAGATAAAAAAAAAGTTAAGCAAAAAGGCTTAACTTATGTGACCGGGCTGGGGCTCGAACCCAGGACCCTCTCCTTAAAAGGGAGATGCTCTACCAACTGAGCTACCCGGTCAGTTTTTCGTTCTTTGAACGAGGGTGCAAATATATAATGTTTAATTAATAAAACAATAGTTTTTTTAATTAAAATTTTCGTTTTTTTGCCCAGCTTTTCTTAGTAATTTAATAATCAATTTATAACGAGGATGATTATACTTTTAATAGGATACATGGGCTCTGGCAAAACCACCGTTGGTAAAAAGTTGGCTGATGTTTTAGATTTTGCTTTTGTGGATTTAGATGAATATATCTCTGAAAAAGAGGAGTCATATATCAGCTCAATTTTTGATGAGAAGGGAGAGATTTATTTTAGAAAAAAAGAAAGTGAATATCTTGATTATATTTTAAAGTCTTCGGAAAATCTTGTTTTAGCTTTAGGTGGAGGAACGCCTTGTTATGGAGAAAATATGAGTTACATAAAAAATAATGAACAAGCTATATCATTTTACATCAAATTACCTATTCAAGACTTAACCAATAGGTTAATGACAGAAAAACAAAAAAGACCATTGATAAAGCATATGGCTACTAAAGATGAACTGACTGAATTTATTGGGAAGCACCTTTTTGAAAGATCAGGATTTTACAGTGAAGCCGATTATACTATTAATGCAGCTAACAAAACGGTTGAGGAAATTACAGAAGCTATTGTTTTAAATTTAATCTAAATATGCTTCATAAGGCTTTTTCGAAAGGTTTACATTAACATGCTCATATAACGAAGTAGAAAGGCTTATACCTTTGAAATCTGCCTTTACAGGATATTTTTTATGGTTTCTGTTTACTAGAACCGCCGTTTTAAATTGCTTTAGAGGTACGTCTAAAAAGTGCTTTATGCCATAAATTAAGGTACTTCCTGAATTTAAGACATCATCAATCAAGACAATCGATTTATTGGCATAGTCCTTTTGATTCATTGAGGTTAAAACAGGTGTTGTAGGATTATTTTTATCAATTGTTACACGGCATAGGGTAGATTTAATTTCTGAAATCTTGTCGAGATTCGCTTTTATTTTTTTTGCCAATAAATAGCCGTTACTCTCTATACCAGCAATGACAAGGTCTTTCTCGTTCACATTGCTTTCATATATTTGATAGGCAATACGTTTAATCTTATGCTCTATGGTTTTATGATTTAAAATGGTATTCTTCGCTAAGGCCATTATGTCTTTTTTTCAAAGATAAAAAACAGTTCATTACCCAGTCTTTGTTTTATGGAATTAATTGATGGTTCTAAAACCTTTATATTAAAATCTTTCCTGAAAAGATTGCTGTATTCGGCCTTATTACCCCCAAACGGTGGGCCAGTTTCAGATAAAGGGAAATTAAATAACAAGCCAACCAATTTGCCCTTGCTTTTCAAGAGCTTAGTCATTTGTTCGACATAGGCTTTTCGGAAACTTGGATGTAAGGCACAAAAGAAGGTTTGCTCAATGATAACATCAAAGGTGTCTGAAATTTTAAAAAAATCAGTGTGAAGAAGCTGGTTTTCTGGGAAGTCCTTCAATCGAGTTTTTAAATTAGTCAAAGGTGTTTTAGCAATATCAGCAGCATAAATATGTTTAAACCCTAATTTCCATAAATACTCAATTTCATGGCTATTACCAGAACCAGGAACAAGTATTTTTACAGACTTGTCTTGAAGCTGGTCAAAGTAAACTTTAAGAGGCAGCGATATATGCCCTATATCCCAACCAGTATCATTCTCCTTATATCTATTTTCCCAATAAGAGCTATTTAAATCATTCTTCTTCATAAAACCCATCTAAGTCACGTCTATCTTTTTTGGTTGGCCTTCCAGTACCCTTTTTTCTATAGTAATCTTTACTGAATTTTAATAGCTCTTGTGCTTCAAAAGACTCTTTAGGGGTGGTATCCGTTCTGTATATATCAACGAGCTTTGCTCCAACACGACTCTTAGGTAAATCATTTATGGTTAACTTATAGGTGACTTGGTTTTTACGCACTTCTAATTGGTCCATGGCATAAACCTCACGTGATGGCTTTACGATATGACCATTAACCCTAACTCGACCTTTTTTGCAAGCTTCAGTTGCTATATTCCTAGTTTTGTAGTATCTAACTGACCATAAAAATTTATCGACTCGCATATATTTTCATTAAAATCTGCGTTATTCTTGTAATGCAAAAATATTATAATATTGTATCTTGCGCAGCAATTTTATCTGTAATTATACAGGTAGATTAAATAAAATAAAAACTTTGAAAATGAAAGTAATTAAATTTAGTGGTTTAATTCTCTTGCTCATAGGTTTATTAATGGCTTGCGAGGAAGAAGACCCAAGGACAGTAGATTTTGTAGAGCGAGATAGGACAGAGCAACAAGCTGCTGACAAGGACTCTATATTACAATACCTATCAACCCATTATTACAATTCGGGCTTCTTTCAACAAGGCACGAATTATACCTATGAAGATATAGAAATTGCTGAATTACCAGTTGATGAGAACGGGAATTATCTTGATTTGCCAGATCCCGCTAATAACACCCTATTATTGAATGCTGTAGAAACCTATACTTCCGTTTTTAGAGATACAGAATATGAGTACTACATCTTGAGGATAAATCAAGGAGGTGGCGAATCTCCGCAATTTACGGATGCAATAAGATATAGATTTGAAGGAACTGTAATAGAGAGTCAAATAGTTTTTCAATCTATTAGCTCACCAGATATTTTAGATCTTCAGTCTGATGGATTTAGTACGTTAGGTGCTATAAGAGGGTGGCAATTGGTCATACCTTCATTTCAAACTTCGGAGGATTTCACTACGGGTATTGATGGTGTAGTTAATTTCAATAATTATGGGTTGGGTGTTATGTTTTTACCTTCCGGATTGGCTTATTTCTCTGGGGCTTTACCAGATTTGCCACAATATTCTAACCTAATTTTTAAATTTGAACTTTTACAATATCAAGAGGTTGATCATGAGTCCGATGGCCTGCCTTCTTATGTTGAAGACTTAGATGCTAATTTATCAGTTATTGATGACGATACAGATGGGGATGGTATTGCAAACTACATCGATGGAAACGATGATGGTGATTCGGTTCTTACATTTAACGAATTACTGCCAACACAATATATTGTAGATACGACAATAGGAGAGACAGAGCCTGAGCTAGCAAGTAATGAATATGAACTTAACAGAACAACTGTTAATGGTATCATCACAATTAATACGGTTACTGCCGTGGATTCTAATGATGACGGCCTTCCCGATTATTTGGATCCTGAGATTGAAATAAATTACAATGAGGGTCAATAAAAATTTCGCAAGACTTTATTGATAAAAAAAAGCTGCCCATATAAAGCAGCTTTTTCTTTTTTTAAAAGGCAACTGATAAACTGAGGATGAGTTGATCAGGTCTTGTATCTATTCTCCCTACCGTAGCGGGACCAAAGTTGTTGTCAATAAAAGTGGCTTCATTCTCGTTGAACCCTCGCTCGTATCTCAAATCAATACCTATTTTATTGAAATTAACACCAACTCCAAAGTTTAGTCCCATGGAGAAATCATTTTCAATGTCATCAATAGTAATGCCGTCAAATTCTGAGTCTAAAATATATTGCAAGGAGGGTCCAGCAAAAACACTGAGCGGACCAATGACTTTTATGCCAACCAAGAGAGGGGCGTCAATTTTCTTTACGGAGAAGTCACGGCTATCGTAGTCGCTCTTGGTTGCCGTATACACTAATTCAGGTCTAAAGTATACGCGGTTGCCAAGTTTACCAAAAACACCTAAATGATAACCAATATTTCTATCGGGATTTTGGGCGTTAGCTGAAATGGACTCAAAATAATCACCATTCCCACTATAATTTAATCCACCTTTAATACCGAAGGAACTACCTATTTGTCCTGACGCTATTGACGTAGATAGTATAATAAATAAACCTAAAAAAAGTACTGACTTTAAATTCTTCATGACATTAGTTTTAAATTTAGACAACTAACATCATAAACGGTGCCATTTAATACTTATTTTCTCTTAAGAACATTTTTTACCGCTTTTTCTATGGCCGCACTGTTAAGTCCGTACTTGGCTAAAAGTTGGGCAGGTGTGCCAGATTCACCGAAAGTATCGTTGGTTGCAACAAATTCTTGAGGCGTTGGTTTATTTTGACTTAAAACCCGTGCTACACTTTCACCAAGCCCACCGTAATAATTGTGTTCTTCAGCTGTTACAATACAACCCGTTTTAGAAACAGATTCTAATATAGCTTCCTTGTCCAGTGGTTTTATGGTATGGATGTTAATGACTTCAGCAGAGATGCCCGAATCGTTTAGCACTTTTGACGCTTCTAAAGCTTCCCATACCAAGTGACCGGTAGCAACGATAGTGACATCTGTACCTTCTGTGAGTTTTACGGCCTTTCCTATTTCGAAAGCGCCATTATCAGGTGTAAAATTCGGGACCTTAGGTCT
Organism: Winogradskyella aurantia; assembly: GCF_002266855.1. Lineage (GTDB taxonomy): Bacteria > Bacteroidota > Bacteroidia > Flavobacteriales > Flavobacteriaceae > Winogradskyella > Winogradskyella aurantia. The sequence continues at coordinate 250,816 of NZ_NGJN01000006.1, forward strand.
ACCAAACCTTAAATATACAGGACCTTTGTGTTCTGCAATCGCAAGAGTAGCAGCTTTAGTTTGATTAAAGTCGCAGGTATTAATGACCGTCATGCCAGGAAGCATTTTCATTAGACCTATATCTTCCAAGATTTGATGGGTTGCGCCATCCTCGCCTAGAGTAACACCTGCGTGCGATGCACAAATCTTAACGTTCTTACCGGAATAAGCTATGCTTTGTCGAATTTGATCGTATACACGGCCTGTGGAAAAGTTAGCAAACGTACCGGTGAAAGGAATTTTCCCGCCAATGGTCATACCTGCTGCAATACCCATCATGTTCGCTTCGGCAATACCAACCTGAAAAAATCGCTCAGGATGATTAGCCTTAAAGTCGTCCATTTTCAGCGAACCAGTTAAATCTGCACATAGGGCCACCACATTGTTATTTGATTTTCCAAGCTCTGTTAACCCAGCTCCAAAACCTGACCTTGTATCCTTACTTCCTGAATTTGTATATATTTTCATGTCTTTTAATGCGTTGCAGATTAATAATCTCCTAGTGTTTCTTTGTTTTGAGCTAATCCTATAGCCAATTGGTCGTCATTAGGGGCCTTACCATGCCATGCATGTGTATGCATCATAAAGTCAACCCCATGACCCATTACAGTTTTTAATAAAACACAGACCGGTTTTCCATCACCTGTAAAGGATTTGGCTTTTGTCATCCCCTCAAGAACAGACTTAATATTATTGCCATCTTCAATTTCAACCACGAGCCACCCAAAAGCTTCAAATTTTGCCTTTATGTTACCCATTGGTAATACATTATCAGTAGAGCCATCAATTTGCTGGCCATTGAGGTCTACAGTTGAAATAAGATTGTCAATTTTATTAGCTGCTGCGTACATTATGGCTTCCCAGTTTTGACCTTCCTGTAACTCTCCATCACCGTGCAGACTATAGATCAAATGAGAGTCTTTATTTAGTTTTTTTGTTTCGGCTGCACCTATTGCTACGGACATGCCTTGACCTAGAGAACCTGAGGCAATTCTTATACCTGGCAGACCTTCATGTGTCGTTGGGTGCCCTTGTAGCCTAGAATCAATCAACCTGAAAGTATTTAATTCTTCAATTGGAAAATAACCTGACCGGGCTAGAACACTATAATAAACCGGTGAAATATGACCATTAGACAAAAAGAACAAATCTTCATCTATTCCATCCATATGGAAACCTTCCGTAGTTTTCATAATAGCTTGGTAAAGCGCTACTAAAAATTCTGTACAACCTAATGATCCACCAGGGTGGCCTGAATTCACTTTGTGGACCATCCGTAGGATATCTCTCCTTACCTGCGTAGCTAAGTCTTCTAATTCTTGAATATTTGGCATTGTATGACTCTTAAATTTCGGTACAAAAATAAGTTTTTAATGATGCTGTACAAGTCACGAATCTCTTCACTTATTAACGATTTCAATGATTTGCTAACAATTTTGAATTTAATTAAGATGCCAATGCTCAGGAGTTATTTATATTTGCGCTCATACGCATTAGTTGATGGAGTTTAAACAATTAGCAAATGATAAGGAATCTAAGGCCAGGGCGGGTTTAATAACAACGGACCACGGGACTATTGAAACACCTATTTTTATGCCAGTGGGTACGGTAGCTTCTGTTAAAGGTGTTCATCAAAGGGAATTGAAAAATGATATCAATCCAGACATAATCTTGGGAAACACCTACCATTTGTACTTGAGACCTCAAACAACTATTCTAGAAGAAGCTGGAGGTCTCCACAAGTTTATGAATTGGGATAGAAATATTTTAACGGACTCTGGAGGATATCAAGTGTACTCCTTATCTGCTAATAGAAAGATAAAGGAAGAAGGCGTTAAGTTCAAATCGCATATTGATGGCAGTTATCACGTCTTTACACCAGAGAATGTTATGGAAATACAACGTTCTATTGGTGCAGACATTATTATGGCTTTTGATGAATGCACGCCTTATCCTTGTGATTATAATTATGCTAAACGGTCAATGCACATGACTCATAGATGGTTAGATCGTTGTATGCAGCATTTGAAAACATTACCTTTTAAGTACGACTATGCTCAAACTTTTTTCCCTATAGTTCAAGGGAGCACCTATAAAGATTTGCGACGACAATCTGCAGAATATATAGCCAATGTAGGTGCAGAGGGAAATGCTATTGGAGGTTTGTCTGTTGGAGAGCCTGCAGAGGAAATGTATGCTATGACCGAAGTGGTTTGTGATATCCTGCCGCAAGATAAGCCAAGGTATCTTATGGGAGTGGGAACACCTATCAATATTTTAGAAAATATTGCGTTAGGTGTAGATATGTTTGATTGTGTTATGCCAACACGTAATGCTAGGAATGGTATGCTTTTCACAGCCAACGGTACAATAAATATAAAGAACAAAAAATGGGAGAATGATTTCAGTCCAATAGATGACATGGGAATCACATTTGTAGACACAGACTACAGTAAGGCCTATTTAAAGCATTTGTTTTCGGTTAACGAATTATTAGGAAAACAGATAGCCACCATTCATAATCTTGGATTTTATTTATGGCTGGTGAGAGAAGCCAGAAAACATATTATTGATGGTGATTTTGGTGTTTGGAAAGATATCATGGTGAAACAAATGGATAAACGATTATAATAGGTGAAGATTTTAGATTGGTACATATTAAAGCGATACTTGTTGACATTTGTTATGATGCTCCTATTGTTTATTCCTATTGGTATTACGGTAGATTTATCGGAGAAAGTAGGGAAAATACTTGAAAATAAGGCGCCCTTTGATGAGGTAGTAGCCTATTACCTTGATTTTACGGTATATTTTGCCAATTTACTGTTTCCTCTATTTTTATTTTTATCGGTCATATGGTTTACTTCTAAGTTGGCTAATAATACAGAAATAGTTGCGTTTTTAAGTTCTGGTGTGTCGTTTACGAGATTCTTGAGACCCTATTTGATTGGGGCTACTATAGTGGCATCTTTTGCACTGTTTTTAGGTATGTTCCTTGCCCCATATGCTAGTAAAGGATTCAATGAATTTAAATATACTTATCTTAAAAAGAACAAGAATATTCAACAGACTAGGGATGTTTATCGTCAGATTAACGATAATGATATTATTTATGTGAGCAATTTTGTGGCCCAAAGTAAATCGGGAATGAATTTTACTTATGAGCATTTTGAAGGCAATGAGTTGAAGTACAAAATATTTGCAGATAATATTAGGTACATTGAAGAGGATTCCACCTACCGTTTAACACGTTACGTAAAGCGTAGCTTTGAGAATGGAGTTGAGAGCATTGAGCAAGAACGAAGTAAGGAATTGGTTTTTCCATTTGAACTCGAAGATTTGACACCTGTAGAATATGCAGCAGAGACAAAGCCTTATGGCGAACTTTTAGATTTTATTAAAGCAGAAAAAAGACGTGGTTCGTCAAACATTGGGCGCTATGAAGTTGTTAAGCTTAAAAAATGGAGTCTACCGGTTTCAATATTTATTTTAACTATTATCGCTGTTGCTGTTTCCTCCGTAAAACGAAGAGGAGGTATGGGCGTAAACTTAGCATTTGGTATTGCCATAGCCATGGTCTTTGTGTTTTTTGATAAGGTATTTGGCGTCATGGCAGAGCAGTCCAATTTTCCGCCTCTGATAGCAGTCTGGTTTCCTAATGCAATATTTGGTATTTTAGCCATATACATGCTGCAAAATGCCAAACGCTAAATTAAAGCATTACCTCCATTTACATTTCCTGGTTTTTATTGCCGGTTTTACAGCCATTTTAGGTGAACTGATTTCAATTGGTTCTCTTGAATTGGTTTGGTATAGAATGGCAATTGCTGGTATTTTAATGTTTGCTTTTATCAAATTGATTAGGCTAGACATAAGGGTTAGTAAAAAAAACATAATGCAATTTTCAGTGGCTGGTGTAATCGTAGCTCTTCACTGGATAACTTTTTTTGAATCCATCAATCAAGCTAATGTTTCCATAGCTTTAGCCATGTTTTCATCTGGTGCTTTTTTTGCCTCCTTTATTGAACCCATTTTTTTTAAACGTCGCATATTAGCGTATGAAATTCTTTTTGGCATTATCGTAGTTATAGGTGTTTTTCTTATAACGAGTAGTGAGATAAGGTATATCAATGGTATCATTCTAGGGCTTTTATCGGCTTTACTTTCAACACTATTTGCAGTTATAAATGGTCGCTTTATAGAAAAACATAATTCAACGGTCATTTCATTTTATGAATTTATAAGTGGAGTTGTATTCTTAACCGTATTTATTCTAATATCAGGAGGGTCGTTTAATTCAGATTTCTTCACGCTTTCAGCATCAGATTGGATTTATATTGTTATCCTAGCATCCGTTTGTACGGCTTATGCATTTATTGGTGCGGTTGAGGTTATGCGACACATCAGTCCGTTTACAGTCATTTTGAGTTATAACTTAGAGCCGCTTTATGGTATTGCACTGGCTATGATTTTATTTTCTGAGAATGAGCAGATGTCCGCTCAATTTTATATAGGAGCGCTACTTGTTTTAACAGCTGTTCTTTTTGATGCCATTCTAAAAAATAGCAAATATCGAAAACGGAAAAGGCGCATCATAACCGATTAAAGTTTTTATATTTGTAGCTATAAACTAACTAACGAATATCTAACTTCAATATGGAATACTTAGAGTTTGAATTACCGATTAAAGAGCTCGAAGAACAGCTAGATAAGTGTCAGATTATAGGTAAAGAAAGTGATGTTGATGTTACTGAGACCTGCAAGCAGATTGAAAAGAAACTCGCTGAAACTAAAAAGGAAATCTATAAAAACCTTACGGCATGGCAGCGTGTTCAATTGTCTAGGCATCCTAACAGACCTTATACCTTAGACCATATTAAAGCGCTTTGTGGCGATTCTTGGTTAGAGCTACATGGCGATAGAAACGTAAAAGATGATAAGGCTATGATTGGTGGCCTAGGTAAAATAGGTGATCAATCCTATATGTTTATCGGCCAGCAAAAGGGTTACAACACCAAGACAAGGCAATATAGAAATTTTGGAATGTCCAATCCTGAAGGCTATCGTAAGGCCTTAAGACTAATGAAATCAGCTGAGAAATTCGGTATCCCTGTAGTTACATTGATTGATACGCCTGGAGCATATCCTGGATTAGAGGCTGAGGAACGTGGCCAAGGCGAAGCTATTGCGCGAAATATTTTAGAAATGACTAGGCTGAAAGTCCCTATTATAACTGTGATTATTGGTGAAGGTGCTTCTGGTGGAGCTCTTGGGATTGGTGTTGGAGACAAGGTTTTGATGTTAGAGAATACCTGGTACTCTGTAATTTCACCTGAATCTTGTTCGTCTATTTTATGGAGAAGCTGGGAATATAAGGAACAAGCTGCAGAAGCCTTGAAGTTAACTGCAAAGGATATGAAGCGTATGAAACTTGTGGATCAAATTATAAAAGAACCATTAGGTGGAGCGCACACGGATAGGGAAAAGACATTTATTGCTGTTAGAGATGCAATAGTATCCTCATACGAAGAACTTAAAAACTTATCACCAAAACAATTGGTAAAGCAACGCATGGAAAAATATGAGCATATGGGTGTCTTTAAGGACTAAAACCTCTAGCCATAAGTAACTTAGGAAACTGAAGTTTTTAACTTCGGTTTTTTTTATCCTTATTAACAATATATTTGAGTTATTAACAGTTAGATTGTTAATGAGCTGTTCAAATCCAGATGCACATAAAATCAATTACATCGATACTATTTAGCTACTTTTGTGACTTATGAAACAACCCAACCCAGTATCAGGCTATAAAGTAGATAAAAGCTCAATCATCAGTTTAGAGAAAGGTAAAATACCTCCGCAAGCTATTGATTTAGAAGAGGTTGTGCTTGGTGCTATGATGATCGATAAGAAAGGTGTGGATGAAGTTATTGATATTTTAAGTCCAGATGCCTTCTACAAAGATGCTCACAGATATATTTTTGAAGCCATCTTTAAACTATTTGAAAATAGTCAGCCTGTTGACTTATTAACCGTTTCTAGCCAACTCAAAAAAGATGAGAAACTGGATATGGTCGGGGGTGATTTTTACCTTATTTCCCTTACCCAAAGAGTGTCATCTTCTGCTCATATTGAATTCCATGCACGTATAATTCTCCAAAAATACATTCAGCGAAGTTTGATTAAAATTTCAAATGAAATAATTGAGGAGGCTTATGATGAGACTAAGGATGTATTTGATTTGCTCGATAATGCTGAAGCCAAACTTTATGAAGTTACCCAGGGTAATGTCAAAAAATCGACTGAAACAGCTCAGAGCCTTGTAATTCAGGCCAAGAAGAAAATTGAAGAGATTTCTAATAAGGAAGGTTTAAGTGGTATTCCATCAGGATTTGATAAGGTAGACAAATTGACCTCAGGTTGGCAACCTTCAGATTTGGTTATTGTTGCCGCTCGCCCTGGTATGGGTAAAACTGCATTAACACTAACCATGGCGCGGAATATTGCTGTGAATAAAAATATTCCGGTAGCCTTCTTCTCGTTAGAGATGTCTTCGGTGCAGTTAATTACAAGATTAATTTCTAGCGAAACCGGTTTGTCATCAGAAAAACTGAGAACGGGCAAATTAGAAAAGCACGAATGGGAACAACTCAATGTTAAGGTAAAAACACTTGAAAAAGCACCTTTATTTATAGACGATACCCCATCACTGAGTATTTTTGATTTAAGGGCAAAGGCACGTCGATTATCATCCCAATATGGCATTAAGCTTATAGTTATTGATTATTTACAATTAATGACCGCGGGTGGAAGTCAAAAAGGAGGTAATCGCGAACAAGAAATTTCTACCATCTCAAGAAATTTAAAGGCTCTAGCGAAAGAATTGGATGTCCCAGTTATTGCTTTGTCGCAGTTATCTCGAGCTGTTGAAACACGGGGTGGAAGTAAACGACCGCTACTATCTGATTTGCGCGAATCTGGAGCTATTGAACAAGATGCGGATATTGTCTCTTTTATTTACAGACCAGAATACTATAAAATTGATGAATGGGATGATGAGGAGCGTTCACCAACTGAAGGCCAGGCCGAATTTATCGTGGCTAAGCACAGAAATGGGGGTCTAGATAATATTAGATTGAAATTTATTGGTCATCTCGGTAAGTTCGATAACTTAGACGATTTCGATACACCATTTGGTGAGTTTCATTCCAAAATGAATGCGGCTGCAAACGATGATACATTTAAACCAGATTCTTTCCCGTCGGCGTCAGACGCTTTCGATGGTCCAGAGGATGATGGCGTTCCCTTTTAGCAATATTTTATATAAGTATAACGTCTATTTTGACGTATCTTTGTGTTTCGCTATAACAAAGAATGCTGCCTCATGCTTAACCAAAGACGAACAACAAACTTGTTGTTACTTATAATCGTAATTCCCCTCGTATTTTATCTATTAAAAGTACTATCCTTTATTTTTATTCCTCTAATATTTTCTATGTTCATTGCCTTGTTATTTTTGCCTTTAATGCGCATTTTGGGTAGAAGAAGGGTACCAAAGGTAGTTAGTATTGTAATTGTATTGCTTTTGGTTATTGGGGGCTTAAAAATAGGTATAGAACTTATTCAGTTGTCTAGCCGTGAAATACTGGCTAATAATTCTAGCTTTTTAGAGAAAGCCGAACCTAAATTGATAGATTTAAAAAAATATCTTTTCGAAAATTTCGGGATTGAAGTGGAAACAGATAAAAACGTCTTTGCTCAATTATTTCAAAAAGAAAATATTGGTTCCACCATTGATTTCTTGCGTTCATTTGTGACTTCATTACTAATGACCGCTTTTTTTGTAGTCTTGTGGTTGGCAGAGTCCATTAACGTTCACAAACTTTTGAACAACACGATTTTAAAACAGAAACACACCTCAATTAAGGCATTCATGAAGATCGAAAAAGACCTGATAAAGTTTATAAAGGTTAAATTTTTGGTCAGCGCCCTAACAGGTGTATTCACTGGTTTGATGTGTTTATTTTTTGATGTTAGCTTTCCCATTTTTTGGGGCTTGTTTGCTTTTGCGATAAATTTTGTCCAAATGGTAGGTTCCTTTATATCTGTTGTTTTATTATCCATATTTGCTTTTGTGGAACTAGACCCAACAAGCACCTTGTTTTTCTTTATACTATCAATAAGTCTTGTACAGATTGTATTTGGAGCTATTCTAGAACCAATTTTTATGGGTAAATCATTTTCCATAAATATTATCGCTGTTTTGGTGATGCTCATGTTTTGGGGTTTTTTATGGGGTATTCCTGGGTTGATAATGGCTATACCAATTACCGTTTTTATTAAAATTATACTAGAACAGTTTCCGAGCACGAAATTGATTGCCAGTTTGCTATCCGGTAATGAAACGGAAGTCAGAAATCTCTAATAAAACACATCTGGTAAAAAGGTAATTTTGAGTATCTTTCTTACGGATTTTAAAACCTAAGACATGGTCCATGGTACTCATAATGCTTTAGAGGATTCTAGAAATAGTGATATCCTCATTTCTATTAATGACAAACTTTATCCCAGAAAGGAAGCTAAAATTTCAGTGTTTGATAGCGGCTATTTAGTTGGCGATGGTGTTTGGGAGGCCTTTCGCCTGCATTCGGGTGTGCTTATTTTCCTCAGTGATCATTTGAGTCGTTTATGGCAATCGGCAGCCACTGTTGGTATGAAACTACCCTTTACGAAAGAAGAGTTAACCTCAAAGATATGGCACACTTTAAAAGCAAATGATATGTCAGATGGTGTGCATGTTAGGGTCATGGTTACACGTGGTATAAAGAAAACACCGTCACAAGACCCTCGACTAACAATATCTGGGCCGAACGTAGTTATAATACCTGAATACAAAACAGCTTCAATGACCTCAAAGGACAAAGGAATTTCATTGTTTACTTCCACTATACGAAGGGGTTCACCAGATTATTTAGATCCAAGGCTAAATTGCCATAGTAAATTGCATGAGGTGCAAGCTTTGATTCAAGCAATTGAAGCAGGAGCTGATGAAGCATTAATGTTGGATATTCACGGTTTTGTTGCAACCTGCAACGCTACAAATTTTTTTATAGTTAAAAACAATGAGGTTTGGACTTCAACAGGTAAGTATTGTATGAATGGCATTACCAGGGGAAAAGTGATTGACCTCTGCAAAGCAAATGGTATATCCTGTTATGAGAAGGATTTTTCACTTTTTGATGTTTATGGTGCGGATGAAGCCTTTGTAACTGGCACATTTGGCGGATTAACGCCTGTCATAAAAATAGATGGGAAAACTATTGGAGAAGGTAAATATGGTGATATGACAAGGCGACTAAGTAAAATATACGAGGCCTTAATTGAAAAAATAATACTAAATGAATGATGTAAAGCGTATCTGTTTATGGTCTGGTCCGCGCAATATCTCTACCGCATTAATGTATGCATTTGCCCAGCGTGAGGACAGCAAGGTGTTTGATGAGCCACTTTATGCTTTTTATTTAGCAAATCATCCGGAGGCAAAATTTTATCATCCAGGCGCAGAAGCTATTTTAAGAACTATGGACAACAAGGGCTCCTCTGTTGTTGAGACGATGCTTTCTAACCATGACAAACCAGTCTTGTTTTTTAAACACATGACACATCATTTATTAGATTTAGATCGCAGCTTCATGAGTAAAACGCTCAATATTATACTTACAAGAAATCCTGTTGATATGTTACCTTCTTTTGATAAGGTAATTAAGAATGCGTCTTTAGCTGATGTTGGTTATAAATTGCATGTTGAATTGATGCGTTACTATGAAAAGAATAATATTCCTTTTGTGGTATTGGAATCTAAGAGACTCTTGCTGGACCCAGAAGGACAATTGAATAAGCTTTGCGCATTTCTCAATATTCCTTTTGATAAAAATATGTTATCATGGCAGCCGCATCAACGTAAAGAAGATGGTATTTGGTCAAAATATTGGTATTCTAGCGTTCATCAGTCTTCTGGGTTTGCAAAATATAAATCAAAAAAAACGCCCTTTCCAGAGCATTTAAATCCTCTTCTACATAAATGTTTGCCCTATTATAATAAAATGATGCAAAAAGCGATTTAGCTCTTAAAAGAATGATAAAGAAGACCCGTTTAGGTTAAATTTTAATTATTTTAGGTCAAAATTGTATGACATTGAAAAGAACAATCTTACTGTGTTTTGCTTTAGTTCTATGGGTTCATGGGTATGCTTCATATATTCTTATTCCTATGGATGCTGAATTCCAAGAGAATCATTTAAAAGCTTATGGGGTTACCTATTGGACGCTTGAACGCGATTTAAAGGTGAAGTGGTTGTTAAATTATCGCGGGGGCTCCTTTTTATTGCCAGATGCTGAAATCATCCGACGTGAGTGTCAAATTAGAGGGGTTTCTTTTGAAGTTATTTCAGACGCGAAAGCCTCCCAAATTCTTGATGATATATCAAGTCCAGCAGTTAATCAAGAAGCTGTGGTATTAGAAAAAGCTCCAAAAATTGCTGTTTACACACCTTATGGCAAACAGCCATGGGATGATGCCGTTACTATGGTGCTGACTTATGCGGAAATTCCATACGAAACCATTTATGATGAGGAGGTGTTGAAAGACGAATTACTGCTTTATGATTGGTTGCACCTACACCATGAGGATTTTACAGGGCAATATGGTAAATTTTATAGAGCTTATCGCTCTTCGGCATGGTACATAGAAGAAAAACGAGATGCGGAAGAACTTGCTGCAAAATTGGGATACGGTAAAGTGTCTGAAGCGAAATTGGCGGTAGCACTTAAAATAAGGGATTATGTAGTAGGAGGTGGGTTTATGTTTGCTATGTGTTCGGCAACCGATAGTTTTGATATCGCTTTATCTGCTGAAGGTGTAGATATTTGCGAGCCTATGTTTGATGGGGATGGCAGTGATCCAGGCTATCAAAATAAAATTGATTATTCTAAAACCTTCGCTTTCAGGGATTTTATTTTAGAACGTAGCCCCAATGTTTACGAGTTTTCTTCTATTGACATGACGAGAAAGCGACAGATTCCTATGACAACGGATTATTTTACTTTAATGGAATATTCAGCCAAATGGGACCCCATTCCAACGATGTTAACTCAAAACCATACGGCCTTGGTGAAAGGATTTATGGGTCAAACGACATCATTTACACGGAACCAAATAAAATCCAATGTATTGGTAATGGGTGAAAATAGAACTAATAAAGAGGCTAAATATATCCATGGTATTAAGGGTAAGGGTTTTTTTACGTTTTATGGAGGCCATGACCCAGAGGATTATACGCATAGGGTAGGAGACCCCAAAACAGAGCTTGATTTGCATCCAAATTCTCCAGGCTACCGTTTAATACTTAACAATGTGCTGTTCCCTGCCGCTAAGAAGAGAAAGCAAAAAACCTAGTAGGCATTATGTTTGGTAGTATTTTAGAATGTTCTGGGTTTTAAGAGCAGTGCCCGGCCAATATTTTTATCTTTTTAGGAAATTGCTTTTACAGAGTAAAAATAAGTGCTGCAGCCTTGGGATAAATTTTCGACCCATAACCTAGGGTTATACATTTTACGGAGCCTTGAAAAATAAATTGGGCAGTAATAGATAAAACAAAAGGATTCTTACTATCCGTTCAAAGAAATCTTATCAAAAGAGGTATAAAGTAATATTATATGTGTAATGTGTAAGTAAAATGAAAAAACCCGATTCATTTTGAATCGGGTTTTTATAAGCGAAATGTTGTTATTAATTTGGCTAAACGCCTTATTTAACTTTGTTTACTATAGCCTCAAAAGCTTCTGGGTTATTCATAGCTAAATCGGCAAGAACCTTACGATTCAATTCAATATTATTAGCTTTTAATTCACCCATAAATTTTGAATAGCTCATCCCATGTTGTCTGGCACCTGCGTTAATACGCATAATCCATAGCGCACGGAATGTTCTTTTTTTGTTTCTGCGGTCTCTGTACGAATATTGCATCGCTTTATCTACCGCGTTTTTTGCTACGGTCCAAACGTTTTTACGTCTTCCCCAGTAGCCTTTTGCTTGCTTAAGAACCTTCTTTCTTCTAGCTCTTTTTGCAACTGAATTTACTGATCTTGGCATTTCTTAATTGTTTTTTGTAGTAGGCGACCAAAATTATGATACTTGCTAAATACTTTTGCCTAACTCCAGGGTTTTACATTGTTTTTAACCGGTTAGATTTACTTCAAACGAAGCATTTGTCTAACATTGTCTTCGTCAGCCTTGTGCACTAATGTGTCATGGGTCAACGCAAGCTTACGCTTTTTAGATTTTTTAGTCAAAATATGACTCTTAAAAGCGTGCTTTCTTTTAATCTTACCAGTGCCAGTTAGTTTGAAACGTTTCTTAGCACTCGATTTTGTCTTCATTTTAGGCATTTGTCCTAGTTTTTAATTACGTTTCGCTTATTTTAAACTGAACTTACTTCAGCATTATTTATTTTTCTTGGGCGCAATGAACATAATCATTCGTTTCCCTTCTAGTTTAGGCATTTGCTCTACCTTACCATAGTCTTCCAAATCTTGCGCAAGTCTCAATAGTAAAATTTGCCCTTGTTCTTTAAACACGATAGAACGTCCTTTGAAAAAGACAAAGGCCTTTAATTTTGCACCGTCTTTTAAAAACTTAATGGCGTGTTTCTTTTTGAACTCATAATCATGATCATCTGTTTGAGGTCCAAAACGAATTTCTTTAACAACCACCTTGGTCGCTTTAGATTTTAGCGCCTTTTCGCGTTTCTTTTGCTCGTAAAGAAACTTTTTATAATCCATAACCTTGCAGACGGGAGGTTTGGCATCCGGTGAAATTTCAACAAGGTCCAAGCCTTGTTCATCAGCAATGGCTAAAGCCTGCTTCAAAGGGTAAATCCCAACTTCAACATTATCTCCAACAACTCTAACTTCATCAGCTCTTATTTTAGAATTAATTTTATGCTTGTCTTCCTGAGCTTCTCTTCTGTTGTAACTTCTTCTATTTCTACGTATTGCTATGGCTTATTTGATTTTAATTAAACTTTATCTAAATGTCTTTAAACTACTTTTTATTTCATTATTTATCAAGTCTACAAACTCTTTGACCTTTATTGTGCCAATCTCCTCACCACCGTGTTTGCGCACTGTGATGGTATTGTTTGCTTCCTCTTCTTCCCCAACGATAATCATATAGGGGAACTTGGTCATTTCTGCTTCCCTTATTTTTTTACCAACAGTTTCATTTCTGTCGTCAGCGAGGGCGCGAATTTCGTCATTTTCTAGCAAATTTAAAACTTTTTGAGCGTATTTTTCATATTTCTCACTAATCGAAATAATCATAACCTGTTCTGGTGTCAGCCAAAGAGGAAAATTGCCTCCTGTGTGTTCAAGTAAAATAGCCACAAAACGCTCCATACTTCCAAAAGGGGCTCTGTGAATCATTATCGGTCTGTGCAACTCATTATCACTACCTTTATAGGTAAGGTCAAAACGTTCAGGTAAGGTATAATCTACTTGAATAGTTCCAAGTTGCCATTTTCTACCCAGGGCATCCTTTACCATAAAATCAAGTTTTGGACCATAAAATGCCGCCTCACCTTCTACAACAGCATAATCTAGATTTTTGTCTTTAGCTGCATTAAGTATGGCATTTTCTGCTTTCTCCCAGTTTTCCACACTTCCAATATACTTTTCAGGAGTTTTAGGATCTCTAATAGACACCTGTGCTGTAAAGTTTTCGAATCCCAAAGAACCAAAAACATAAAGGACTAAATCAATAACTTCCTTAAATTCTGAATCTAAATGCTCAGGCGTACAAAAGATATGTGCATCATCTTGAGTGAAACCTCTAACTCTTGTCAAGCCGTGTAACTCACCACTTTGTTCATATCTATATACAGTTCCAAATTCAGCATAACGTTTTGGAAGATCCTTGTAAGAAAACGGTTTGTGCTTAAATATCTCACAATGATGAGGACAATTCATGGGTTTTAATAAAAACTCCTCACCTTCTGCAGGTGTTGAAATCGGCTGGAAACTATCTTCACCATATTTTGCGTAATGACCAGAGGTAACATATAATTCCTTTTGACCAATATGCGGTGTTACTACCATTTCATAGCCTGCTTTTTTTTGTGCTGCCTTTAAAAAATTCTCAAGACGTTCTCTTAATGCGGCGCCTTTAGGTAACCAAAGTGGAAGCCCCTGACCGACTTTCTGTGAAAAAGTGAACAGCTCGAGTTCTTTGCCCAATTTCCTGTGGTCTCTTTTCTTGGCTTCTTCCAATAAATGTAAATACTCGGTAAGGTCCTTTTGTTTCGGAAAGGAAATACCGTAGACCCTAGTGAGTTGCTTTTCATTTTCGTCACCTTTATAATATGCACCTGCAACACTTAGAATTTTGACCGCTTTGATAATTCCGGTATTGGGTACGTGTCCACCGCGACACAAATCTGTGAAGGTCGAATGGTCACAAAAACTAATGGTACCATCTTCAAGATTTTGAATTAAATCAACTTTATATTCATTCTTACCTTTATAATAGGCTAAGGCGTCAGCTTTAGACACATCCCTCATTTTGAAATCATACTTACCCCTGGCGATTTCCATCATTTTTGCTTCGATGGTATTAAAATCTTTCTCAGAGATAGTGTCGTCGCCCAAATCTACATCATAGTAAAAACCATTTTCTATAGCAGGTCCAACCCAAAGCTTTACGCCTGGATACAATTCTTCAAGTGCTTGAGCTAAAACGTGAGCACTAGAATGCCAGAACGCTGTTTTTCCTTCATCATCTTTCCAAGTATATAAAACCAAGCTACCGTCTTTTTGCAACGGAGTTGAAGTTTCAATAATGGTATCATTGAATTTTGCTGAAATAACATTTCTAGCAAAACCTTCGCTTATATCAAGGGCAACCTCATACGGAGTTACACTTTTTTTATAGGATCTAACCGAACCATCCGGTAGAGTAATATTAATCATTATATAGGATGTAAAATTGAACCCACAAAGATATATGTATATAAGGAATAGACAAAGTGAAGTTGTATTTAAATAGAAGGGCACTTCGAATTTGCAGAAAGTCCTCGGAATGGAAGTGACATTCCTTAACGTTCTGTATGGATTGAGTTCTTAAGACTTTGATTTACCTCATGTATTCGCTTTTTGAAATAAATAGTAAAACAATATTGATTTCACGAGGTATTGCTCCGAGATTTAAGGAAGTTTTTTATTTAAATTAAAGGGCGAATGTATAGAACAAATAATCTCAATTGAATAGACTTTTCAAAAAGTTTCAGACATAGGTGTTTGGCTTACATAGTATTGGGTAGCTCCAAAGAATAAAGTTCAAAAAAGTAGTTGGGTATTGTTTTAAACCCATTATATTTGCGCCCCGTTTGGGAGATGATTTTGGTGTGATTTTTTGGGAGGTACAAAATATTTCAAAAAATAGTTTGGAAGATGTTGCGGGAATAAAAAAAGGGTTTTATATTTGCACCCGCTTAACGAGGAAACGAGTTTGGCAAGCAATATAAAAGTTCATTAACATATTG
>NZ_NGJN01000007.1 GCF_002266855.1 Winogradskyella aurantia
CAATATGTTAATGAACTTTTATATTGCTTGCCAAACTCGTTTCCTCGTTAAGCGGGTGCAAATATAAAACCCTTTTTTTATTCCCGCAACATCTTCCAAACTATTTTTTGAAATATTTTATACCTCCCAAAAAATCGCCCCCAAATCAACCCTCAAACGGGGCGCAAATATATAACCTTTTATATGGTACACCATAAAAAATGACTTAATATTTTAATGAAATTTTAAACCTTCTGAACCTCAAATAAATAGACTTAACTACTAGTATAAGCCAACTTCAAATAGTCTACATTTTAGCCCATGTAGCTATAAAAAGAAGTCCCAGACCAAACCAAAACGAATTGTGAAATCCCTGTAGGGTTGATTTGGAGCAGAAAAATAATCGTAACCCGTAAGTGAGGAATTAAAATGTTCGGCGATTAAAAAGATACGGGTTTGTCTAATCTTTGCGTTGATGAAAAAATCCATTCTAGGAAATCCTCCCAGCTCTGTCTGGTTTTGTGTATAAAATTCTGCCAGTAAAGGATCATAACCATTCATGTTGTATTTAGTAAAATAATTAAAGACAACTCCTGTTTGAAATATCATCGCATTCTTAAAAAACTTATCCTTAAAGTAAAGGGTATTTCTTGTTATGAGTTCGGGAACATTTAAAACATCTTCATCCCCGATTACATTTTGGTACATTATAGCATTATCCAATCCAAATTTTCCAACGCGAATATCCTTTCTTATTTTGAATCTTAAATATTGTAATGTGTTTTGATATTGACGTGGCTTAATTATTCTATTGAGGTCATTGACACCTTCAAGATTAAAATAGGTGTAATTATCAATATTGGAAATGTCAAAATCAATATGAGCATACTTGCTCGACTCTAGGTTAAAAGCAATTTGCTGGGTATTTACATTTTCAAATTGGTCAAAATTATACCAATTATAATTAATGTAATCACTTTGGTATAGTAGGTAATTATAATTTGGACGTCTAGAGTTAATACTAAGGCTCCCTTTTAATCTTATGTCCTTATTTAACTTATAACTTACTTCACCCTTTAAAAAATTACCTGCAAAGTCATCGGACAGGTTAATGCCTGCATTCCCTGTTATATTAAATCCATTATAGGTTTTGGAGTATCCAGCATTTATCCCAAGAAAATTTGATTTAATCCTATTTGGAATCGACTGCCCCATAAGTAAAACCACAGTATCATATCCATAATTGACATCAGTGTAGTCTATTCCAAATTGTAAACTTCCAAGGATGTTATTAAAGTAGGATGCCTTTAATCCCGTCTGAAAATTTTCTAAGGTAGCCCTGTCATTAATTAATCCTGTGAAGGCGTCTCCAAAAAAAGTTGTAGACGGCGTCGTCTGGGTATATTCAAAATATTTATCTTCAAAAGCTATGGTATGGGCTATAGACAAACTATTTTTTGGTATAGAGTCGTTAGGTGTTATAAGTTGGTAAGTTTGATCTAAGAAAAAGCGCTTACCCACTAGTATACTTTCTGCATTTTCAAAATTAGGGTCAAACACGGCTCTATCGATAAACTCTTCATTCCCTGACGTAAAATTTATAATATCCTTATCCTGCAAGCCACCATTTTCCTGGTTTAGCAGATCTTGCCAAACGATATGTCCATTAGCACGATATCTACCATTTTTTGATTTGTAATTGGAGGTCAATCTAAGATTACCTGTACTGGTTAGTGCATGACGATAATTTCCTATAGACCGAAGCCCCTTGTAAGCAATAGAAAAGTTAAATTGTTTAGATAGGTTTACCGTAAAAAAAGCATCTAACAACTGGCCCTGTTGAAAAACAGTTTTATAAGTTAGTCTGGTCCATGGGGTTGGCACCTCATAATATGAAATATCCTTGTTCTCTAAATAGTTAAAATGCCTAGCTCTGGCACCAAACAACGGGATGCCGTAAGACTCTGCACTATCAAAAGAAAGTGTATTATAGGTTTGACCTATGTTAGCAAATGAAATTAAATTAAAATTATCGTCTTGTAAATAATTGAATTTATAAAGTTTTTTGACAGATAAAGTCGTATCAACAAAGGAAGAGTCTCCTTGTTTATTAAAAATAAGATAATCACTAATAAGTGCAACTTTGTTATTTACATATTTTTTACCTTTCTCTTTAGCCTTATTTGCCTCTTCATTTCCGTTACTAATATTGACCATTGGTTTTGATTGCGCGAAGGAGACAACACCCAGACCAAACATTAAAACCAAGTAAAAATATCTCAACATTTTTTTTCTACACAAACTTATATAACCACTTTAAAGGTACATTATTATAAAATAAAAGGTCGTCCTGGTAGATTTTTCCGGAACGACCTGCTAAAATTATATAATTAATTTTATTCTATAATCACTTTTTTACTTTCTGTTTTATTCCCCTGGGTTAGGTTTAATATATATAGTCCACTATCTAAGTTGGCCACATCTAGCTGTTCAGTAATTAATGTTGTCATTGGACTTACTTGTTTTTCCAATACTTTTCTCCCATCAATATTGAATAAGACCATTTTTATATCTTCAGAATCATTGGACTTAAAGTTTATATTAAGTACGGAGTCTGCTGGATTGGGCCATAGGGCAAAATTATCAAAGACAGCTTCATTAGCACTTAATGATACAGCGCTACCTGTTACAACTAACGAAAAGTCCTGAGCTCTTGGTGAAAACGGATCATCTCCCTGCAATTGTCCTTTATGTGTCACTGTAAGCGTGTAAGTTCCAGCTGTTGGTGTATCAATATCGATACGCTCTATGTTATCAACAAAATTATCACCCCGTATAGCGGAAAAACCACTGGCAGCACTAAAATCGAGCTTCCAAGGCAAAAAGGTTGTACCGTCCTTCGTTATTCTAATATCCAGATCATTTATTAGACGAGGGGTAGGGTCATTAAGTGCCGCATCACCTGACACAGGTACACCTGGCAAATCTGTCCAGCAAATTGTAGCACTAACATTGGCACGATCATCTGCATTAAAGGTTAAGGTGTAGGTTCCTCCATCATTTAAAGTCAATTCCTCAACAACGGCGGTACCATTAGCATCTCTAGTTAGAGTATTTGCTGCATCGCGCGCATTCAAAAAGCCCCAACCATAGATTGGATCTGGACCAACAAAGATAGGATCATCTGATGCTGTATGACATACCAAAGCCTTCATAGTGGCGGAGTTTGCGAAATCTCCATTAAGTTGATTAAAATACTGTTGTAATAATACTATAGTCCCAGTAACATGGGGAGCGGCCATTGACGTCCCAGAGATACTCCCGTAGGCATCATTTGGAAAAGTAGAAAAAACACTTGTTCCATCACCAGCAATATCAGGTTTTATTCTAAGGTCATCTGTTGGTCCTTGACTACTACTACTACTAATTGGGAAACTCACTTGGCTTGTAAATACGTCTACGGAACTGTTGGCATTCGCTACCACTAAATTATTCTTTGCAGTCTTATCTGTGGTTAGTTTATCGTATCCACCAAAAAGTCCACCAACATATTGGGTATTACCAGAATTACCGGCAGAGGCTACCATTAAATACTTGGGGTTAACTCTGGCGATATCGTCAATTTCTCTAGCTGAATCGCCATAAGCACCCATTATCCAAGTCGGTAAGATTCCATTTCCTTGAGCCACTGACACACCATAGGAGTGATTTGATAAAATTAAGGGGGCGCTAGGGTTAGTTGCTTCAATTACCATTTCTGGTGTATCGTTATTAAAATTGTATGTACGCAAAGCCACGTTGGTTGCCATTCCCTTGGCGTTTGCATTTACCCCTCTTGCCGCTATTGTTCCTGAAACGTGTGTACCATGCGAACTAATGGCTGTACTACCATCCGTATTTAAAAATTCAATGTTAGATACCCTAGCTTGGCTACCTGACGCATCTTGAAATTCTGTATGCGTTGTTTGGATAGGACCACCATCCCAAACGCCAACGGCAATACCTGTTCCATCGAGGTCTAAACCTAAAGTCCCTCCAACTTGCAATTCATTAGTATATGATGCCCTAGCTGAATCGAGATTATCTAAAGTTGTGTATATTGGATTGTTTTCTATAACATCCGTAAGAATATACATTTTATCATCATACACAAACCGTTCCTCAGCTTGCGGGTTCTGTTGTAAATAGTTGCCTATGCGAACCGTTTTAAGAGAGTCCGCTGTTTTTACCCTTTGGTATAAGTCTTTTTGAGCCTGACTCATTTTAGTCAATTGGTCTTGCGTCATAAGCCCCTGTGCTACCACACTATTCAAAGAAAGGAGCAGCGCAAGACAAAATAGAATTGTAATTTTTTTCATAGCATTAATTTTACTGCAATTTAATACATAAAAAAAAAACCACCAAATAAGGTGGTTTTTTCATTTCATAAATTGATACTCTGTTTTACTGACCTAGAGAGAAAGGTACAAATAATTCGCCTCCAGTAAATTCAGAACCAACCGAGGCCAATTCTGTATCACCGTCACAATCATTAGCCGTTACAGTAGCAGAACCATTGCCATAGGCACAACAGAAACCGTCTCCAAAACTATCTAAAAGTCTTAAAAGGTAATTTCCATCAGGAAGACAAAGTGTAGTGCTAAAACCATCTGCACCTGCATAATTTCCAAAGCCTGTATCTCCAGTTATAAAAGCGCCAGTATCTTCGTCGTACAACTGCCAAGCAAATTCTTGTGGGTAGCTGTCAAAAACAAAATCTAAAGTAGCTTCATTTAAAGTACATGCCGATGAAAAGGCTATAGTCGTCGTTCCACGAGTATTAAGCGTACCATCTTGTGGAATAACTAAATCTAATACAACAACACGTGATTCACCAACTGGGATAGCAGCAAAATCAACTGTTATATCAATACTCCCTACAAAATCACCTGCTGATATTACCGCTGAAGTCCCTCCTAAGGTATACTCAGAAGCCAAAGCTGTAGTTAACTCATCATTAACCGATACTTGAACTGTACGTTCTTGGTTGCTAGCAATTGTTGCTTCAACATTAATTGGCACAGTTGGATTACAAACACCAACGGTTTGTGATGTACGAGCAAAGGAATAAGCTGTTGGCTGACCGCCTCTGTACTCTATTAAATCCTCCTCACAACCAACCACGGCAAATAATGAGAATAGCAGTATAAATAATTTTAATTTATTTTCTTTCATAATAATGATTTTTTAGTATCCAGGATTTTGCTGTGCTGCAATTCCAGGGTTAGCATTAATTTCTACAACAGGTATAGGTAAAGTAAACCTGTAGTCACTTGCAGGAAGAGTACATGCCCCACTTTGCAATGTACATGCAATTGGGTCTCTATCTACTCCTCTATTACCATCAACACCAGAACGCTTTAAATCTTTGTAACGATGTCCTTCATATACAAGTTCTATTTTACGTTCATCCAAAATAGCACCGATGGCTTCTTGCTGTGAACCGTAAGCTGGTAATGGTTGTGCAGTACCAAAACGTGCATCTCGCAATTGTTTGATTAAAGTAGCCGCACCAGTAAGGTTACCCTGTCTTGCTCTAGCTTCAGCTGCTATTAACAGCATTTCAGATGCTCTGAACACCTTCAAGTCATTCATTAATGGACGACCCTCTGAACCTGGATATTTTTGTATTACCAATATATCATTGTTTATTGGGTCTGGATCGTTTGGATAGTCAGGACTAATAATTGATGTTGGTGCTACATTTACATCGTAACGTACATCAGCTGGATCTAAAGCGTCAAATACTGAACGATCCATCTCAAAATAAGGAGACCCCGCTAAAGTTGCAGTTACGAAAGCAAAAACAGAGCCTGCCCAGCCTCCACCGGTATTAACAGAACCGGTATTTACCTGACCGTCATAGGAATCATTTAACGTCCGCTCTAATTTTAATATTACCTCAGTATTGTCAATATCTAACCACATATTTTGGTATTGCGTAGTATTGGCCAGACCATAGGTACCTAGTAATTGTGTCGCCAAAGACTCAGCTTGTGGGTTGTTGCCACGAGTCAAAGCCATTCTTGCTCTTAACGCGTTTATAGCGTCAGTTGACACAAATCTCGGATCTGACTGAACAGTACTTAGGTTTAAGGCTGCTGATACATCGCTGTTTATATAGTCCCAAAGTGCACCTGTAGTATCTCTACTCGGCTGAATATCTGTTGGAGCCACAAAATCTATAACTGGTACCGCTAGTGTACTATCGTCTTGTGGGTCTGGACTGAAATATAGTAACATTTCAAAGTTAGCATACGCTCTAATAAAGTGCAGTTGAGCCAAGATGTTGTTGTAACGGTCTTGATCCTCTGAGCCATCTACTAGATTAGCCGCTTCAAGTACAAGCGTAGCCCTATTATTTACTCTAAAGTTTCTTACCCAAAAATCAAATGCAGAAGCGCTTGCAGCGTTCATTACAAAATCATATAAAGCAAATCCCTGACCACCGGAATCAAATCCTACGGCCACTTCATCACAGAAATTTGCAGCAAGTGAAATTTCAGGTGTAAGGTCCCATTGGTTGTAAACCGCTAAGAGACCAAGTTCAAGATCATCAACCGTTTGGAACGCAGCGTCTGCGGTCAAACGACCAGGTTGATCGATATTATAAGCGTCCTCACAGGAAAACATCACTGCGATTAACGCTAATAGATAAACATATTTAATTTTATTCATAGTTGTATATTTTTTTTTTAAAATCCTAGTTCTACACCGAATGAAAAGGTTTTTGGTGTTGGATAACCTCTTAGGGTTGTTCCACCAGCATTAGTAATACTTCTAGTTTCTGGATCGTACCCGCGCCACTCTGTAAATGTAATAGCATTCTCAGCGTTTACAAATACGGACACGTTAGTAAACCCAGTTCCATCAAGAACGCTTTTCGGAAATCTATATCCGAAGGATGCGAAACGCAATCTTAAGAAATCAGCACTTCTCATAAAGCGATCAGAAGCAAATGAGTTTCTATTGGCCGCCGTCGGTGATGGTTGATCTGTAATATCACCTGGTTGACTCCACGCTCTTAAAATATCTCTAGACAAATTAAACTGACCAACATCATCAGGATTAACCAAACTTGCGTAATCATTATCTATTCTATCTACTCCGGTTGCAAACGCCCACTGATTTGTTAAGAAAAATCCTTTAAATTCTAAATCCAATTGGAAAGTTCCTGTCCATTCTGGAATTGCGTTTTTACCTAACCAAACTCTGTCTTCACCTACACTTGGTTGTTCGGTTACATTACCATCAGCCGTTAAATACAACAGTTCACCGTTGGCAGGATTAACCCCTACATAGCGTAATCCGTAATATTCATATAATTGACCTCCATTTCTACCTAAACCAGCAGAAAACTCACCTCCAGAGATAATTTCACCTTCGGCGTTTGGCAAGTCTTGAAGTTCAGTTTCGTTATAGTTACCTAAGAAACCAACGGTCATCAAGAATCCATTCTCTGTTTTGGGCGTGAACACATCATAGAATACTGAATAATCTATACCTCGGTTAAATAAGGTCCCTGTATTAATATCTAAAGACGTTATACCAGCTGTTGCCGATACAGGACCCTCCTGATAAAGGTCAGATGTTTCTTTTACATACCAATCAAAATTACCACGTAACCTATCATTCCATAGACCAAAGTCAATACCAATGTTGGTCTGTGTTATTGTTTCCCATCTTAAGTCAGAAACTCCAATTTGTGCGAGTGCTAAGGAGTTAGCGTTTCCGTAACCACCAGTTGATGTAAAGAAATCTTCAGTATTATCTAGACCACCAAACAATGTCCCCGTAATAAACTGGTTACCTGTTTCACCGTAAGATGCTCTTAACTTTAAATTATTGAATATCGAACCTTGCATAAAGGCTTCGTTAGATATATTCCAACGACCAGATACAGACCAGAAAGTACCCCACTGGTTCTCATCCCTAAAACGACTTGAAGCATCACGTCTTAACGACGCACTAAAACCGTATCGGGTATCAAAATCATAATCGACTGTTCCAAAGACAGAAAATAAACCCGCATTTAAGATTTCGGCATCAGCCTCATCGTTAAATAAACCTCCGGCTTGCTGAACCAAACCGCTACCATCTCCTGGCGAGAATGTACTTGGGTTCAATCCGTTAGCGAAATATCCAAATTGTCTAAAGTGTGCTTTGAAATACTCTGTGTACACGGCTGCACCAACCGTATGCTTTCCAAATGCCTTAGAAGCATTAAGAGAAGTAATTTGGTTGTAGGTAAATGCTCGTGTAGATCGTTGCTCCTGGAAACCTGAAGTAGGATTTTCAGCACCACCAAACAATAAAGCATTAAATGACGTAGGGCCTTCAGCTCTTGTTAGGATGTTATTGTTATAATCACCACCCATGGTTACGTTAGCCGACAACCAATCTGTTATTTCATAACCCATGTTTAAA
Organism: Winogradskyella aurantia; assembly: GCF_002266855.1. GTDB lineage: Bacteria > Bacteroidota > Bacteroidia > Flavobacteriales > Flavobacteriaceae > Winogradskyella > Winogradskyella aurantia. Next base: position 8,446 of record NZ_NGJN01000007.1, read on the forward strand.
CCACCTACTATTTTCACCTCTTCTTCAAACCTCGTATATGTTCTCAACCTATCTAGCAAAAACAGTGGTGTGTTTGTAAAGGACAACGGTGATAATAAGTCTCCACCAGTTGTATAATCAGCAGCTGTTACGTAAGGCACAGATTCAAATGCACCAATGATAAAGTTTCTGTTAATACCACTAGTACCAATAGCATTTGGCTCATTTGATTTAGAATAGTTTACAGACAAATTAGTGTTATAGGTAAACTTACCATTACTAGACTTACCACTCAAGTTATTACGAACGTTGAAACGCTGCAAATCACTATCTTGTAATATACCCTGTGTGTCATTATAACCGAAAGATGTAAACTGAGAGAAGTTCTTACTACCACTTGATAATTGAATCGTATGGTTTTGGGTAACCCCTGTTCTAAAGAAAAACTCTGACCAATCAAAATTTGGAGCCTCAGCAATCTGAGCGTCCGTCATAGGAGAGCCGTTACCTGGGTTGAAAACACTAGTACTGTTACCAGCACCAGCACCTTGACCTCTAAATCTTTCATATCTCAACAACTCTTGGGAAGACATAACGTTGTAATCATTGTCCTGAAGCGTACTGTAGGCAAGAAATCCATTGTAATTTACTTGAAGGTCTTGCTCAAAGTTTCCACGCTTTGTTGTTAAGACGATTACACCATTAGCACCCCTGTTACCATAGATAGCTGTTGCTCCCGCATCTTTAAGAACTTCTACCGATGCGATTTCCTGTGGGTTAATGGACCTAAAGTTGTCTTGGTCTACCGGTACACCATCAATAACAAATAATGGCTCTGTATCACCGTTGATGGAACCAATACCTCTAATTTGAATAGTGGAGTTAGCACCAGGCTGACCAGTATTTGTTGTAATGTTAACACCAGCAACCTGACCGTTCAACGTTTGAACAACACTAGGGTTTGGTCTGTTCTTAATTGACTTTTCAGACAATTTGACACTTGACACGTTAGATTTTTCTCGTGTTTGGGTAATTCTACCAATAACCACAACTTCTTCAAGAGCATTATCCTCTTTCAATGAGACGTTGTACGTATTAGAAGTACCCACGGTGACTTCTTGAGTTTGCATACCTACGTATGAAACCACTAAAATATCACCTTGATTAACCTTGATGGAAAATTTACCATCAAAATCTGTTTGTTGACCATTGGAGGTCCCTTTTACAATCACGTTTGCACCCGGTAAAGGCAAACCGTCTGAAGCAGTAGTCACTGTTCCTGTAACGGTTTTTTCTTGTGCAAAAGAAAATTGCATCACAAACGCCATAAATAGCGTTAATAACCATGTTAATTTTAATTTCATAAAACAATTATTTGAGTTAGTCTAGTTGCAAACATCTTAATTTAATATTAAATAAACAAGTGTTTTTGCCAAAAATATGTTAAGGTTTGTACCATTTAACCAATGGTTACGACTTTATCTTAAAGCCTTGAAAATGCTAACCCATTCATTAGATGCATAAATGGTAAAATGGTTGCGTGAAAAATCTTATTTTGGTAAAACATTTTAATTTTAGGTTTTGAAAAAACAATTCTCAGATTTTTATTTGGAGTGTGGTACAGATGAAGCCGGGCGAGGTTGCCTGGCAGGTCCTGTTACAGCTGCCGCTGTAATACTGCCTATGGACTTTAAAAGCGATTTGCTGAACGACTCAAAGCTTCTTTCAAAAAATAAAAGGGATTTCTTGAAAACTATTATTGAAGCAGAGGCAGTTTCCTTTGGAGTGTCCAATGTTTTTGAAACGGAGATTGATTCCATAAATATCCTCAACGCATCCATCAAAGCTATGCAAGTTTCCATTTCCAAAATGGCAACGACACCTGAATTTATTATCGTAGACGGAAATAAATTCAAACCTTATAAAGATATACCCCATAAAACCATAGTTAAAGGAGATCGCAAGTATTTGAACATTGCAGCCGCCTCTGTTTTGGCTAAAACCTATCGCGATGCATACATGGAAAAAATACATGACGAATATCCGATGTACAATTGGAAACAAAACAAAGGCTATCCTACAAAAGAGCACAGAAGAGCCATTGCCAAATTTGGTGCTACCAAATATCATAGACAAACCTTTAGATTATTGCCAGAGCAATACAAATTGGATTTATAACTTTCTATATTTGTAAGCAGATATCACCCTCAATGAAACGACATTATATTTTAATTTTTTTATTTGCTGTGGTGCAAGCCTGCACTAACACCTACAACGATTATACGCAGGCCCAAGATCTTATTCCCTCAAATTCTGTTGCCGTATATAAAATAGATGAGCTCAAGGATTTTTTAAATGGTGGCGCAGATAATGAAATATTAAACCTACTTTTTAAGGAAGATATTACGGATGCGAAAGCCTTGATAAAACATCTTAATACAACTGCTCCTATTTACATAGCGCTTTCCAAAGAAAAAGACAGTTCATACAATTATCTCATCATTACGGAGAACAAACCTGAATTATTAGTCTTGGACTCTTTAGTCCAACGGTCATCAGAACCTATTGGCAAAGGGGATATTATTAAAACCGTAATGGATTCAACACGTCAATTTTACAAATCGACGAAACGGTTCTTTGTTGCTTCTAACAATATAGATGTCTTAAACAACCTAAACCCTAGCCCAGAAAACGAAAAACTTAAAAGGGTCATGGCGACCACCAGCGATGATCTCGTTTTATCATTAGGTTTTGAAAACGGCTTAGAGAATTATTCAAAACTTTTTTTATCTGACTTGGACTCCCGAAGTAATTCTGACAATTACAGCGCCTTGGATATTCAATATCTCGATGAAGGTATAATATATAATGGTGTAGTAACGGGCAATGATTCTATCTCATCTTTTATTGATTGCTTTAAGGGTACGGTGCCACAAAAAATCCACGCTCTGGAAATAGCACCCTCAACAACCTCCTCTTTAACTAGCTTAACATTTGATGACTATTCCATTTTTGAGACCAATAGAAAAAAGCTGCTTAACGATTCTACGGAGACGAAGACAGATTCCTTCCTTGATTACACCAACGAAATTGCACTCACGGAAAATGCCGTTTTTATCTATAGTCTTGACCCAAATTTAATTATAGAATCCATCAACGAAAAGGAAATTGTTGACACCTTTAGAGAAATCGATATGTTTAGTTTTCCTCAAACCAACTATTTTACTAATAAGTTTCAACCTTATACAAAAAGTATCGATGTTTCGTTTTTTGCGGCTTACAAGAATTTCGTAGTGTTCACAGAATCTACAGACCATCTTAAAACCATACTATCAAGTGCGCTTAACAATAATACATTAGCAAATTTAGACGCCTTTAAGAACATTAGCCAAAACCTAAGTGATGAAGCCTCCTTGTTTGTTTTTAAAAACACAGAGGCCTTATCACAGATTTTACATGCTGAACTAAAGGGTTACAAAGCCAACGTAGTTCAGTTAAGCTATGAAGATAATTTTGCGTATCTGAATGGCGTTATTAAAAAATATAAAAAGAGAGCCAAAAGCAATACGGTAACTGAAGCCTTCTCTACTGACATAGGTGCGCCCATAATGTCTCTGCCACAAACCGTTAAAAATCATATCACCAAGGGGCATGACATTGCTGTACAAGATATTGAGAATAACCTTTATTTAATTTCGAGTTCGGGTAAGGTTCTTTGGAAGAAAAAATTACAAGGAAGCATAATTGGTACCATAGAGCAAATAGACATGTATAAAAATGGCCGTCTTCAATTAGCGTTTGCCACTGAAAAAAGAGTATACGTGCTAGATCGCAATGGAAAGGATGTGGATCCGTTCCCAATTAAATTTAATGATAAAATTACCCAACCCCTATCTGTATTTGATTATGATAGTACTAAAAATTACAGGTTATTGGTGACACAGGATGATGATCTGTTGATGTACGATGCCAAAGGAAATAGGGTCAAAGGATTTGATTATACAGGGAATAAGAACACGATTACGTCCCAACCAAAACACTTTAGAATAGGCGCTAAGGATTACATCGCCTTCAAATCTGGTAAAACCCTAAGAATTCTTAACAGACAAGGAAACACGAGAATAAGGGTAGACAAAAGCATTAATTTTTCAGATAATGAGGTGTTCCTTTACCAAAGCAAATTCACTTCATCAAATACCTTGGGGCAACTTGTGCAAGTAGACACCAAAGGAAGGGTAAGCACTACAGATCTCAGCTTACCTCCAGAGCATAAGCTAGAAACTACGAGTAAAACCTTGGTGTCAATGACTGAAAACACACTAAATATCAAATCAAGAACTATTGACTTGGATTACGGTGAGTACACTACCCCCAAAATATTTTATTTGAACGATAAAATCTATGTAACGACCACAGACTTACAAGCAAAAAAGGTCTATTTATTTGACAGCCAGGCCGAATCTATTCCAGGTTTTCCTGTCTACGGAACATCGGCTGCAGAACTTCAAAAACTAGACAGAGATGGAGGGTTAGAGCTAATTACCCAAAGTGATGCTAAACATGTTATGGTTTACAAAGTAAATTAAATAGCTATCCATTTTGGCATTTTCTTTTGATTGTCAAAAGTTATTGTTAATTTTATAGAGCTATTAATATAGAGCTATTAATCAAATACTTACAATGAAACCATATCTTTTTCACAAGCGAGAAACCGTATTACTTACTCTATTTTTTAGCCTTTTAATTATCCCGAGACTAGAGGCACAAACCAAGAAACTAAAACGCCCAAGAGGCAAGGTTGGCATCTCTAGTGTAGATAATTTTGTACAAGAGTCGTTTGACCTGTATGACAAAGTCTATAAATACGATGGTTATGCTGCCGCTGGCAAATCCTTAGATGATGAAGATATTGATGTGCTAGAGGACGGCATTGAAGACGTAACGCGACTTACCGAAAGCACACCTGATATTCTGAACGATTTAGATGGGGCAGGAATGATTAAGCAAGGTAAAGCAACCCTACAAATCAATCGTGCGAAAAAAGCACTGGAATACAGTGTCACAACAGCCAAAGCACTGCTATTAGGAGAACGCGAGTCTCAATCTGAAGAGTCTCCAGATGAGGAAGGAGAATTAGATAAGGATTCCGAAGGGGACACCAACGATGACCAAGATCAAGGTGAAAATGAAAAAGGTGATATTTCTGATAACATGGAAGTATATAGCAAATTTGATTTTGTGCCTGGAGACGAGCTTATTTTCTTTGATGACTTTTCACAAGATTTTATTGGGGATTTTCCAAGTAAGTGGAACACCAATGGTTCAGGAGAAGTAGTGAGACTCAGTAAGGTTGAGGGTAATTGGTTTGAACCCAAACCCGGTTATGACATTTACTATATACCGGATGTAAAAAGCCTCCCTGAAGATTATACCATTGAGTTTGATATACTCTCATCAGGTTTGTCCCGCGAGACCAAATCCACTGCAGCCCTACAAATCATACTGAGTGATGCCGATAATTTTGATGAGGGCGAAGACAACTTTGTATACATTACGCTACCCTTTGGCCAGTACTCACCTTTCGATATTCGCACCTACAACTATTTTGATAATGAAAACACCATTAAGTCACGAATTAAAGCCGATATAAGAAATGAAGTTAAAAACCAACCACATGTCGCTATTTCCGTTACCAAACAGCGGTTTAGACTGTGGATAAATCAAGAAAAATATATCGATATCCCACGGTTTATAGAAAAGCCAGAGACGCTTAACTATATTAAAATAAACGTTAATAACCTTAAAATTGGTGAGGAACGTATTTTTATCAAAAATCTAAAGGTAGCGAAGGGTGGTGTAGATTTAAGACGACAACTACTTTCTGAAGGTAAGGTTTCCACCAACGGTATTTTATTTGATTCTGGCTCTGCCAATATACAACCGCAGTCTTTGGGCATAGTACGACAAATCTCCCAAGTTTTAATGCAAGACAACAGCATAAGATTGAATATTATTGGCCATACGGATTCCGATGGTACGGATGAGGCCAATTTGGAGCTATCAAAAGCCCGCGCTGCTGCTGTAAAAGAGGCTTTGGTCAACATTTTTGATATTTCGCCAGATAGACTGACTACGGACGGTAAAGGGGAATCCCAACCTGTTGGTGACAACAGCACGGCGGACGGCAAAGCACAAAACCGACGTGTGGAATTTATAAAGATATAACGATAACCCTATCACAAGACCCTGAATCTGAAAACACCAAATTTATTTTGGTGTTTTCTTTAGTTTAAAGCCTTACCTTTTGTAGTATTGCAAAATATAAGTTTTCTTTTATCCAAAACACCCCTAAAGTCTCCTTAAGGGAACCATTATAAACATGATAAAACGACAAAAAGCATCCCTAAAAAAATGTATTATCCATAAGGTTGGCAACAAGTTTAATGCTACCAAAAACGCCTTTTCAAACGCTACGGTCGATTTTGATGAAGCCACCTATAACCTCATGCTCCCTTATCTTTTAAAGCCTTTCGTAAGTGTTGCTGAGAGCTATCGTTTTCATCACCATAGCGATGTTGGCCTTAATGAAATCAATACCTACAGCGAACAACTCTTTAAAGATGAGGCAGACTTTGTAGAGGTTTCTAAACATATGGTCACCCACCTTTTTGAACAAAGCAATTCGGCACAAATTAAGACTGGTGATGTCCTAGTCTGCCATTTTGAGAACATTCAATACGAGGACTATTTCACCGACGCCATAGGCATCTATAAAATTGAAAATAAAACGGCGTTTTTTCAAACCTATTTAGAAGGGAATAACTACGATATCTTGGTACAAAAAGGTATCCAAGCAAAAAAGGTAGACAAAGGCTGTTTGATCCTGAATACATCGGATATGGAAGGTAAAATTGTGTTTAGTGTAGATAATAATACTTACGACACACAATACTGGATAAAGAGCTTCTTAAACATCAAATATCCAGACGATAGCAACCAACATACTAAGAATTGCATTGAACTTTGCAGAGCGTTTTCTAAAGACATTTTACAACCCAATTTTGGTGGCCAAGGGCAGAGTAATTTCTTAGCGAAAACCGTTGATTTTTTCAAGGAAAATGAAATTGTAAATATTGAAACTTTTAAAGAAGAAGTCTTCGATGAAGAAGATCAAATTCAACTCTTTGAGGATTACAAAAAAAGTTACGAATCAGAACACAAGGTTCTTATCAGAAATCAATTTGATGTTTCAGAAATTGCTCTTAAAAAACAAAAGCAAAAAATAAAGACCGAGATAAAGTTAGATACCAATATTCAGATAAAACTTGATGTAGACGCACCGGATGCCTCCGCAGAATATCTTGAACGTGGATATGATGCTGAAAAGAAGATGCATTTTTATAAGGTGTTTTTTAATGCAGAATCCTAAGATTAGATTGGTATTAACCATAGGGACTTATCTGATATAAAATTTGATCGGATTTGATAAAAAACGCTTCATTTGAAGGTTGAATATCCTGAACCCTTTGAGATTGAACACTCTCCATATACTGATGAAAATCACTTTCTATTTTACTTTTTAACCGTACCTTTAAGGTGTAAGAAGTACGTATTTATAAACTATAAAGTCAAAATCATGAGCCTAATATCAGAAAATGTTATTCCTGGAAAATATGGAAAGGTTTTTGGAACAGATGCCATAGAAAAAACTGATTTGGAACGGATTGAAAAGCTACTATATAGCATCGATGGCATTAAAAAAGTAATTATAAATTTTGATATCTATCCAAGAGAAATAACGGTACATACATCAAAATTAGTGCGTATTGAAGACATTGAAAACAAAATAAAGACCACCGGGAATCACCTTATCCCAAAGGGTCTATTTGAGCTTTGATATCTTTTTACTTCGTTGGTATATTTGAGCCTCGAACAGGTCTTCAAAGTGCTTTAAGATCTTTGTTTTTACTTCAGATTCATCTACACTTTCTCGATCCAGCTCTGTATTTAAAGAGGTTACTCCCTTACCCCTTATACCACATGGAATTATATTGTCAAAATAGCCCAAATCGGCATTGACATTTAAGGCAAAACCATGCATGGTAACCCAGCGGCTTGCCCTTACACCCATGGCGCAAATCTTTCGTGCAAAAGGTGTCCCGACATCTAACCAAACCCCTGTTTCCCCTGGACTGCGCTCTGTTTCTAAGCCATATTCTGCCAAGGTTAAAATGATGACCTCTTCTAAAAACCGAAGGTACTTATGAATGTCCGTAAAAAAGTTGTCTAAATCTAAAATAGGATAGCCCACAATTTGCCCAGGACCGTGATAGGTAATGTCACCGCCCCTATTAATTTTGTAAAAGGTGGCACCTTTTGCCGTCAATTGATCTTCAGACAATAACAAATTAGCCAAATCTCCGCTTTTACCTAAGGTGTAGACGTGCGGATGTTCAACAAATAAAAAATGGTTATTGGTTTCTAAACCAGCATTCTCGCGCCTATTCTTTATTTTGGTATCTAAAATCGCCTTGAATAATTGCTCTTGGTAATCCCAGGTTTCCTTAAAATCCTTAGTCCCTAAATCTTCTAGTTGAACAGTTTTATTCATAGGGCAAAGATAAGGATTTATCGCTCAGGATTATTGAGAATAACCAATGCGGCGATAACTCCCGGAACCCAGCCACAGAGCCATAATAAAAAGGTTATAACAAAAGAACCGCAACCTTTATCGATAACGGCTAAAGGTGGGCAGAAAATAGAAAGTATAACGCGCCAGATACTCATTGATTTGTTTTTTGATTTGATGTAATTGTTGGACGTTGAAGTATTAAATTTGTTACAAGCTTTTTATTCAAAACTAAAATTACTTAGATTCGTATCATGCGATTGAAATTCGTCATACTGATTTTAGTAGTAACCAGTCTTTGCCATGCGCAGTATTCCTTTTCGGGATATATTAATACTGAGGAATGGCAGAATGAAGTTTATCTATCCATCGTTGAAGATTACAGGAAATTGTCCGGTGTCTATTCCGAACAAATCATCTCCAAAACTCTCGCTGATGAAACCGGCTTTTTTGAGTTTAAAGGCAATATTCTAGACGAAAAAAATCGTATTTATCGCATCCATGTCGACAAATGCTCAGAACTGCAACAGGATGTCAATCATTTTAATGGTCATTGCAGCGATAGTGAGGCTTTATTATTTATCGCTAAGAATACGGATACCTTAAAACTTCCTTTTTCATTCGGTAATCAAGTGTTTTGTGCCATAGAGTCTAACAATCCCAAAGCTAACGTTTTCTTAAAAATTGATTCCTTGAAGCAGGATATGCGTTTCTCATATGGTGAATTTAGAAGCGAAGCTAATCGCAAACTCAATAATAAAAAATGGTTTAAAGCATTGCAATCTTATGGCAAAGCGCTATCAGAACCTTTGGCAGAGCTTTATGTCTATGCCTATTTATCAGACAGAGGCAATGATTTTCATAGCTATTACGCACAGGACTTAAAATCCAATCCCTATTATGATAATTTAAAAGATAGACTTAAGGCCATCTATCCTAATGCTAGCTATACAAAGCAATACATAAACGAACTAGAGGCAGACCGTTATATGTTAGGTGACTCCAAAAGTTCAGGAACCAGAATGCGCTTCTATGTACTTTTGCTGCTTGTGGTATCCGTCCTTTTTAATATCTGGCTACTTTATCGTAACTGGAAGCTCAAAACCACTACAACAAAGGATTTAAAATCAAAATTGTCGAAACAAGAATGGGTGGTTTTGGAGCATTTGCTTCAGAACAAATCCAACAAAGCCATTGCCGAAGCGCTTTTTTTAAGTGTAAGTACCGTTAAAACACACATCCATAATATTTTCAAGAAGTTGAATGCACAATCTCGTGAAGATGTTAAATCCTTGTTTAATAGATAGTTGAAAAATTCAACCTAGGTACTAGTACCTAATTCCACCCTCCCAATTTTAGAATTCAATCCTATTACCCTGATGTTTGTTTTCATATTAATCACTCAAAACCAATTATTATGAAAACAAATGTAAGTAGTACAGTATTCGCGCTGATTATCAGCTTTTTTTCACAAGCACAAAGTCTGAATACCCAACTAAGGGATACTGAACAACAGCCCCATTTATTAGGAGAAATAAACAAATCTGATTTGGAAAATGGCAGTTACGGTATTTGGTTCTTAAAGAATTACAAGGCCTATAAACCTGACTCTAAAATTATTGAAACCCTTAAAAGTGATTTAAAAGGTTACACCCTTAAATTGTTTATGGGCACCTGGTGTGGTGACAGCAAACGCGAAGTTCCTATACTTTATAAAGTTCTAGATCAGGCAGAATTTCCGCAAGACCAACTCATTGCAATCGCACTAAGCAATGCAGCTAATATGTATAAACAAAGTCCTCAACACGAAGAGGCAGGTCTTAATATCCATCGTGTGCCGACACTCATTATATATCAAAATGGCAAGGAAATTAACCGTATTGTAGAGGAGCCCGTCGAAAGTTTTGAAAAAGACCTACTTAACATTATTCAAGGCAAAAAATATGTTTCAAATTATAACATTGTCACGGTGGTCAACGACATCCTGAAGTACAACGGCGTTAAAGGATTAAAGCGAAAAGAAAAAACGCTTTTGAAAGATTTCTACGGCAAGGTAAGCAGTATATACGCGCTCAATACCTATGGTCGTATCCTTTACACCACAAAAAGAACGGAAGACGCTTTGGCCGTTTTTGAATTAAACACCAAATTCTTCCCAGAAGAAGCCAGAACCTATATGACTTATGCCAATACATTAAAATCCAATGGCTATGAAAAACAAGCTATTAAAGTCTTAAAAAGTGCCATTGCACGGCATCCCGAAAACCAAACTCTCGTTCAAAATCTGAAAATGATACGATCCAATTAAACCTGTGTGCACTCAGTATCAAGAATATTAAAAAAACCAATGCCCGAAAGATAAAAAATCAACGGGCATTGTAATTACTTTCCTTTTGTACCTATTCGCAAAGGGCTTCCAAGGCGTCTTCTATATCGCCAGGTGTACTCATGATTTTCATAAAGGTGCCCATGGTTAAATCTGGCCAATGTAATGCAATTCTGTATTTACCGTGTAGCATGGAAGCTTGTTTGCCTTGTAAAATAATCTCATAAGGCAGTGCTGCCACATGGGCCTCTCCAATTTTAGGAAGAAAATAAGCTTCACCCTCATCCTTACTGTTTAAACCCACACCAAACACAGCCACTTTTTCGTTGGGATAAACCAATTTATAGACGAATTGTGTTTGGCCTTTTTTTGCCATCAAATTATTTTGAATAGTAGCTAAGCCAGTTTCAAAAGAATCAAATTCCTTTAGCTCTGCAGGATCCGTGAAATAAGGCATCATAATTTTATAATGGTAATTTTTAAGCTTATCCGCTTTAACTGTACCTCCAAAAGGCATAAATTCATTTCCTAAAGGTGCAAAGGTTGTTTTTAATTTTTGGGAAAACTTGGAAAATGTACTTTTATACTTGTCGTAATTATCCATTAGATAAGCACGTAAAATATAATCTGGATTGGTATAAGACATTATAACTTCTCCATCTTTCTGTTCTAGTCCGACTTTAAATATTGCTGCCAATGCACCTCGATCCTCAACCTTAATCACCGTTGATTTTAAATCGTTATCAGTAAAAGCAATTACTTTTAGGGCTGATTTACCTGATGGATTATAAGACCCTAAAACCTGTAAACCATTATCTTTCAGCACACGCTCCACGCTATTGGAGACGCTTTCTATGGACTCTGATGACTTCCCAATTTTAATGTATGGCGATAAGTCTTGTCCAAAACCACAAAACTGAACGATTAGAAGGGCCAGTGCACTCAATACATACTTTTTCATTGTCTTTTAATTTAGTGGGTTATTTATAACCTTTTATTATGAAGAATTGATGTCATCTTAAAAACATATAAAGGAACCCTTTTTATGTCAATAAAAAAATGATTTATATCAGGCCCAACGGTATTGAACACCTTGTCTTAGGGCTAAATTTTAGCTAAAAGCATCCGAAAATCACAAAATATTCGAAAAGGATTCCATCTATCTTTTTAAATAGATTAATTTTGCCCTTTTAAAATTAAGCCGCATGCAGCTTTCAGAACAAGAAATAGTAAGACGTGAAAAGTTAGAGAAGTTACGCACCCTAGGGATTAACCCCTATCCTGCTGATTTATACCCTGTTAACCATACAACCGCTCAGATTAAATCCAACTATGAAGACGGTAAAAAAGTGGTTATCGCAGGACGCTTGATGTCTCGACGTATTCAAGGTAATGCGAGCTTTGCTGAATTACAAGATAGCGTAGGTCGTGTTCAGGTCTATTTTAATCGCGATGAAATCTGTTCTGGAGAAGATAAAACCAAATACAACACCGTCTATAAAAAACTATTGGATATAGGTGATTTTATAGGAATTGAAGGTGAATTGTTTACCACGAAAGTGGGAGAGAAAACCGTGATGGTAAAGGATTTTACTTTGCTAAGCAAAGCCTTGAGACCACTTCCCTTGCCAAAACAAGATGCGGATGGTAATGTCTATGACGAATTTAATGACCCCGAATTACGATACCGCCAGCGTTACGCTGATTTAGCTGTGAACCCTCATGTAAAAGAGGTCTTTGTAAAGCGTACCAAGCTATTTAATGCCATGCGTGAGTTTTTTAATAAGGCTGGTTATTTTGAGGTCGAAACGCCAATTTTACAACCTATCCCAGGTGGGGCTGCAGCACGGCCATTTGTAACCCATCACAATACATTAGATATGCCGCTCTACATGCGTATAGCAAATGAGCTGTATTTAAAACGTCTTATTGTTGGTGGATTTGAAGGGGTTTATGAGTTTTCAAAAAACTTCAGAAATGAAGGTATGGACCGCACCCATAATCCTGAATTTACAGCTATGGAAATCTATGTGGCCTACAAGGATTACAACTGGATGATGGATTTCTGCGAAAGGCTATTGGAGTACTGTGCATTAGCAGTAAATGGAACCACAAAAGCAACTTTTGGTGAACACAAAATAGATTTCAAAGCACCGTATAAACGCATAACCATGCGGGATTCTATATTGGAATTTACTGGTTTTGATATCTACGGAAAATCTGAGGATGACATTAGGACTGCAGCCAAAGAAATGGGTGTGGACGTTGATGATACCATGGGTAAAGGCAAGCTCATCGATGAAATTTTTGGGGAAAAATGTGAAGGGCACTACATCCAACCGACCTTTATTACAGATTACCCTAAAGAAATGAGTCCGCTGTGCAAGGAGCACCGTGAAAATCCTGAGCTGACCGAGCGCTTTGAACTGATGGTTTGTGGTAAGGAAATAGCCAATGCCTATTCTGAGCTTAACGACCCTATTGACCAGCGCGAACGTTTTGAACATCAGTTAAAACTAGCTCAAAAAGGAGACGACGAGGCCACTGAATTTATAGATTTTGACTTTTTAAGGGCTTTGGAATACGGCATGCCACCAACCTCTGGAATGGGTATTGGTATGGACAGATTAGTGATGTTCCTAACCAATAACCAAAGTATACAAGAGGTTCTGTTCTTTCCACAGATGAAACCAGAGAAGAAAATGCCTGCGATGACCGAAGAGGAAAAAGCGGTCTTTAATATTCTGAAATCGGACTCACCGATAGATTTAAGTACATTAAAGTCAGAATCTGGTTTAAGTAACAAAAAATGGGATAAGACCATTAAGGCGCTCACAAAACATGGGTTGGCCAAAGTCAATAAGACTGAAAAAGGTTTATTTGTTGAGGTGCTTTAAATAGCTATAACTCCCATAAGATACTTCACAAGAAATTATCAAAAAGTAATTCCTTTTTTTCCGTTGAATCTAGGTAGCCTAGGACCTATTGGTTGTCATTATAAAGTTTTTTAGTATTTTGCTTTCACTAAATCAATTAATTTACATGTTGAGGTAATGAAGCGTTTTACACTTTTACTGGTCATAGGCCTTATAGTTTCTTGTAGCAAGGATGATTCCGTAAGTCCTGTTCCTGAAGAACCTATTGTTGCGGAATTCAGAACAAAACTCTCAGAGTTAAACTTGTATACTGGCGCTATGAAGGATTTAAACATTTCCTCTAAAGCCTTCAAATACCAATTGAACACTCCCCTCTTTACGGACTACGCACAAAAGGAACGCCTTATCGCCTTACCAGAAGGAGGACGAATGCGCTTTAATGGCGAGGGACTGCCTATTTTTCCTGATAACACGCTTATTGCTAAAACATTTTATTATAATATAGATAACCGTGACGTGTCATTGGGACGACAAATAATCGAAACTCGGATTCTTATTAAAAGCAATGGTGAATGGACGACTGGAAATTATAAATGGAACGAAGAGCAAACAGATGCCCTCTTAGATCTCAATGGAAGTACAGTCCCTGTGACTTGGATTAATGACGATGGCATTAGTAATTCCATTAATTACGTTATTCCTTCGGATGCGGACTGTTTTACCTGCCATAAGTCTTATGATAATATAACGCCAATAGGTCCTAAACTAAGAAGTCTCAACTTTGAAATAGAAGGTGCTAATCAAATACAACGACTTTTGGATAATGACCAACTTTTTGGTCTTGATAATCCTAACAATGTTAATACTATCGTCAATTGGGAAGATACCTCTCAATCACTAGAATCGAGAGCTAGAGCTTATTTTGACGTAAATTGTGCCCATTGTCATATCCCTGGAGGATTTTGCGAGGATCAATCCATTCTGAATCTAGATCACAGTGTCAATTTAAGCAACTCCTTCATCACCGAAAGAAAAGCCAGTATCCTCAGCAGAGTAAGCTCTTATAATCCAGGATTTAGTATGCCTTTAATCGGTACAACCATAGTTCACGATGAGGGATTGGAGCTTATTGAATCTTATCTCAACACCCTTTAATACTTCCGTTAAATAAATACTAAAGTAATTCCAAGACAAAAAGTTTTCTTCTGAAATTATTACTTTCAGCAAAAAATTTTTAAATCCGACTAACGTGAAATACTCTAACTTTAAACTACTTTTTGTAGTCTTCGCATTATTGGCGTTTTCTTGTTCAACAACAAAAAAGGCCAGTAAATCCAAAAAATCCGATGCAGCGGCAATGTCCAAGGCATCCGGTAAAAAACCAGGAAAAGATGATATTCAACCTTACGCAAAGGTCATCACCAAAGATGCAAAAACAGATGAAGGTCTTTTTGCTGTGCACAATCTTGACGATAAATACTTTTATGAAATACCAGATTCGCTTTTTGAGCGTGAAATGCTCATGGTAACTCGAATTTCTAAGACTGCTGCAGGACTTGGTTTTGGTGGTGGAAAACTGAGTGAACAAGTCCTTCGTTGGCAAAAGAAAGATAAAAAGGTTTTATTAAGAATGGTATCTCATCAGGTAGTTGCCGCGGATTCATTACCAGTTCATGAAGCTGTTGTAAATTCTAACTTTGAGCCAGTCATAGCAACGTTTCCTATCAAAGCTTTTGGAAAAGACTCCACAAGCACCGTTATTGATGTAACAGATTTATTTTCTAAGGATGTAAAACCTCTTGGTTTTCCTCAGCGAAGAAGACAGCAGTACAGAATTACCCGATTGGACCCTCAACTGTCCTATATTGAAAGTCTAAAGTCCTATCCCACAAACATTGAGTCCCGTACTGTAAAGACTTATGCTGCTGGCCAGCCACCATCGAATTCTAATACTGGTGCTATTTCTTTAGAAATCAATAATTCAATGATTTTATTGCCTAAAGTGCCGATGCAACGGCGAATTTTTGATCAGCGTGTAGGTTGGTTTACTAGTGGCACGACGGACTATGGTTTACCGGATCAAAAAAGCAAAACCATTACCTATTTAGACCGGTGGAGATTAGAAGTTAAAGATGAAGATATTGAAAAGTTTAAAAGAGGTGAGCTCGTTGTACCTAAAAAACAAATCGTATACTATATTGATAGGGCTACTCCTGAACAATGGAGACCTTATATTAAACAAGGTATAGAAGATTGGCAGGTAGCTTTTGAAGCCGCTGGTTTTAAGGAGGCTATTATCGCGAAAGACCCTCCAACTCCTGAGGAAGACCCCGAGTGGTCACCAGAAGACGCACGTTATTCTGTAGTACGTTATTTAGCCTCTCCAATACCTAACGCCAATGGACCCCACGTAAGTGACCCACGGTCTGGTGAGATTTTAGAAAGTGATATCAACTGGTATCACAACGTAATGACCTTATTAAGAAACTGGTTCTTTGTGCAAACTGCTGCCATCAATCCTGATGCTAGAGGTGTTGCTTTTAAAGACGAAGTGATGGGACGCTTAATTCGTTTTGTGTCTGCTCATGAAGTGGGCCATACCTTGGGCTTACCTCATAATATGGGTAGTAGCGTAGCCTATCCTGTTGAAAAACTTAGAGACCCTGAATTCACTAAAAAATACGGAACTGCACCATCCATTATGGATTATGCGCGTTTCAATTATGTGGCGCAACCAGGGGACGAAGGCGTTGCTTTAATGCCAAATATTGGTCCTTATGATAAATACGCAATAAACTGGGGTTATAGACCTATTCTTGAAGCAAAAACTGCAGCGGATGAAAAGAAAACCTTAGACAGTTGGATATTAGAGAAAGCTGGCGATCCGATGTACCGCTTTGGAAGACAGCAAAGAGGTGTTATTGATCCAAGTTCTCAAACAGAAGATTTAGGAGACGATGCTGTCCTAGCTAGTGAGTACGGTATTAAAAACCTTAAGCGAATTCTTCCAAATTTAATGGAATGGACCGCTGAGGATGGTAAAAATTATGATGATCTTGAAACTATGTATGGCCAAGTCCTAGGACAATTTAACCGTTACATGGGTCACGTGGCTTCTAATATTGGCGGCGTATATGAATACTATAAAACCTACGATCAAGAAGGTGCCGTATATACGCATGTTGATGCAGACCATCAGAAGAAAGCCATGCAGTTCATTCAAGACCAGTTGTTCACGACTCCAGAGTGGATGCTAGATAATGACATCTTCAATAAGTTTGAAAGTGCCGGACATATCGAACGTGTTAGAAGTATACAAACACGTACCTTAAATAACATGATGGACTTTGGACGCATGCAGCGCCTGTTGGAAAATGAATCTATTAATGGTGATGAAGCCTATGGCTTATATGATATGATGAAAGATTTACGTAAAGGCTTATTTAGCGAATTGCGAAATGGGCAAAAAATAGATATCTATAGACGTAATCTACAACGCGCCTATATTGAGCGTATGGAGTACATTATGAAAAATGAGCAACCTGAAATACCAGCGCAATTTAGACGATTTTTTAGCGGCACATCCGTTAATGTAAGCCAATCTGACATTAGAGCTGTTGTAAGAGCAGAATTAAAAACATTGAGAAGTCAATTGAGAAATGCTAGAGGGGCAGATGATATGAGTAGAATCCATATTGCCGATGCATATGAACGCGTAGATGATATACTCGATCCCAATAATTAATAAGATGTAATTATATAAGAAAGGCTCCACTAATTGGGGCCTTTTTTATTTTTAATCCGCAGGCAAAAAGAATTCAGAAAAATCAAATAGCTCATATACTATTAAATTATATATCTTTATAACTTAAAATTTAAAAATCATGAAAAAACTGTTTCTTTTGATGGCCATTGGCTTGACCTTCAGCCTAAATGCACAGGATTTAAAGTCACTTTCCAAGGCTAAGGAAGGTGTTACAAAATCCGTAGATCAAAGCTCTTTTGTAGAAAAATTTGCAGGAGACCAAGTAAAAAAATTAACTGAGAAATTCAACTTGTCCGAAGCACAACAAACACAAGTTAGTGACTTGGTAGTTTCTCAATTAAAGACTGAAAAATTTCAGAAATTAATTGGGAGTTTCTCTCCAGCTCAACTCATGGGGTCGGGAGCACAAGATAAAATTTCCTCTAATTTAATGGAAAGTGATGAATTTAAAGCTGGCATGAACAAGGTGCTAAACGAAGAACAAAAAAAGAAGAACTAATACTTAAAGTTTTTTAGTTTACAGCGATATTAAAAAGGGCAGCAAATTGATTTGCTGCCCTTTTTAGTTTAAAATTTTGTCTATTTGGGCATTATAAGCATCAAAGTGCATCAAATTGTTGTGACCACCTCCAATTAGGGAAATAAAGGTGATCTTATCTGAAGACGCTGTTTCCTTAAGTTTTAAACCCGACGCATACGGCACCACCTTATCGTCGGTGCCATGAAAAATATATATGGGGCAGTTTACGGATTGAATGAATTCGTAAGTTGGAAATTTATATCTGAGTAATTTGGACACAGGAAACATAGGAAAACGCTGTTTAGCAACATCCTCAATACTGTAATAGGGTGTCTCTAAAATCAATGTCCTGGGCTTGTTTTTGTGCGCTACAAATGATGCTATTCCAGTACCTAGGGAGCGTCCATATAAAATAACTGCCTCTTCAGGGTAGTGTTGTAAGAGGTAATTATAGCAATACTGAGCATCATCATAGAAGGCATTCTCGCTGAGTTTCCCCTTACTTTTCCCATAAGTTCTGTAATCCATGACCAAAACATCGTAGTTTTTTTCTACGAAATATTCCGTGATTTTACCCCATCGGCTTAGATCGCCAGCATTACCATGAAAATAAAGAATAACGCCTTTTGGTTGGTCTACCTTAAAATGTATGGCATTGATAGTGGCATCGGCTTCAGGGTGAAGAAAGACCTCTTTAAAGGGATAATTGAACTCAAACTGATGGTCTGTTTGTAGTTCTGTTGGCAAAAACAACAATTTTTCTTGAAATAAATATAAGGAGGCTCCAATCATAACATATATACCAAAGAGGATGGCAAAGACGTACTTAAGCTTGTTTCTTAGACTTTTTTGAACTGTGTTTAACATTAATGCTTGTAGTTTCTAAATCTATGGGTTTGGGCTCATTATTCAATATATCATCCAACATTTTATGGTAGGCTTCAAAATTGTTTAGGTTTTTATGACCACCACCAATTACCGTGTGCATCTTAGTGCGCTCTCCGTTTATTTGAGCCAATTTCACACTAGACTTATAGGGAATCAATTTATCATGAGTCCCGTGGATAATGTGTATAGGACATTCCACGTATTTTAACCATTTATAGGTAGGCAAGGGATACTTTAGTAGTAGCGATAAGGGCATAAAAGGGGCATAGCGGGCCGTAACCTTTGTAAGACTGTAATAGGGCGCATCTAAGATTAGCATTTTAGGGTTGTTCATGGAAGCTAACTTGGTGGCAAAACCAGAGCCCAAAGAACGGCCATAAAGAATAATACGGTCTTCCGTTGTTAGCTCCTTAAGTTTGTTGTAGACTAATTGTAAATCGCGCTTAATGGCTTTTTGAGAGCGTTTCCCGGTACTCTTGCCAAACCCACGATAATCTACCATTAAAACATTATAGCCATGTCTGGTGAAATCAACGGCAAACTTCCCCCAACCTTTAATACTTTTTGAATTTCCCTTGAGATAGAGAACTACACCTCTACTTTCACCTTTTGGAAAAAAGCGCAGGCCATTAATGACAGCGCCATCCCGAGTTTTAAGGTTGTATTCCTTTATATCCTGGTTCTCATAATTGAATTGATAATCCGATGGCAACTTTTCAGGCTTAAAAAGCATATAATCCTGTAAGTAATATAAGACGATACTAATCGCCATATAAATAGCCAGAATTAAAAGTAATGTTGAAAGCCAGTAAGGCATAGGGTCTGTGCAAAGTTTCTAACAAGATAGAAAAAATTAAGCGTATTTTTTTCTATCGTGATTATTTGTCATCCAACCGGCCAAGCTTGTAGGTGTTATTTGATGCATCAAGAGATTAAGAATACCCCCCTTATTTAAGTCATTATTGTTTTGGCCAAGACGCTAATTTTGACATAATCTGTTTTATATATCCTAGGTGTATTTATGGCAAAAAACTAGCCTGCAGTTAGAACATCATACTGTAGAATCCAAAAATCATCATTAAAATCAAACCTCTGAACACCTTTTTCAACGTTTTCTAAAATAAATTACTATTTTAGTCCTGAATTTATTAAATGAAATGAAATGAAAAAACTTATAACATTTTGCGTCTTCACGATTGCAATGGTTTTAGGAACAGCAACCATAGAAGCCCAAACCAAGAAAGTAGATATAAATGCCGTTGCCGCTGAACAGACAGAGGCGCTAAGGCAAAAAATAAAATTTAACGATGAGCAACGCGATGAAGTCTACAAGGTCTTTCAGAGATATACGGAACGTAAGGTAAAAATAAAGGCTAATCCTGAAAATTCTGATCAAGCCTTGGCCAAACTAAATTACTATCGCGATTTCCGATTAAAGGAAATTTTTACGGAAGAGCAATACAGTGCCTATTTGGCGCTTAAAAATCAATAGATACCTAAAAATCAATAGAGAACCCCACCAAAAGCGGGGTTTTTTCGTTTATAATTCCTTAGCAACTTGCTCTACGGCAGCGATGGTCTCGTTCAAGTCTTGATAGCTTAGGGCGTCCGTAATAAACCAAGATTCAAAAGCACTGGGTGCAATGTAAATGCCCTTGTTCAGCATCCCGTGGAAGAAGGTTTTAAAGGTATCGTTATTTCCCTTGGCAGCCGATTTAAAATCCACCACCTTATCTTTACAAAAATGGACGGAAATCATCGACCCTATGCGGTTTATAGTGTAGTCTATATTATTTCTATCCAACACATCAGCCATACCGACGTGCAGGTATTTTGTTTTTTCTTCCAATCTGTTCATTAAGCCTTTGTCCGCATTAATCGCTTTAAGCATGGCAAGTCCTGCGGCCATGGCCAAGGGATTACCGCTTAAGGTCCCTGCCTGATACACGGGTCCGGTTGGTGCCAAATAATCCATAATTTCACTTCTAGCCGCAAACGCACCTACCGGCAACCCACCGCCAATAACCTTCCCGAAACAAACCATATCGGCATAAACACCCTTGAGCTCTTGAACGCCACCTTTGGCCAATCTAAATCCGGTCATGACCTCATCAAAAATCAGAAGAATATCATTGGTGTCGCAAAGGTGCCTTAGGGCTTCAAGAAATCCTTCCTTTGGCGGGATACAGCCCATATTACCGGCCACAGGCTCTATGATAATGGCAGCTATTTCGTTGGGATTAGCAGTAATGAGTTTTTCAACACTCCCTAGGTCGTTGTAGGTGGCCAATAAGGTGTCTTTGGCGGTCCCCTGTGTAACTCCAGGACTATTGGGCGTACCAAATGTTACCGCCCCACTTCCGGCTTCGATCAAAAATGCATCACTATGGCCGTGATAACATCCAGCAAACTTGACAATCTTTTCTTTTTTTGTGAATCCACGCGCAAGTCGTATAGCACTCATGCAGGCTTCCGTACCAGAATTGACAAATCGTATTTTATCGATATTAGGCACCATGGACACGGCTAGTTCGGCGATCTTATTTTCAAGCTCCGTGGGCATTCCAAAGGAGGTTCCTGCCTTGGCCCTTTCAATAACGGCATCTACAACAGGTGGAAAAGCGTGGCCCAATAGCATTGGGCCCCATGAATTAATATAATCTATATAGCGATTACCGTCCTCGTCATACACATAGGCCCCTTTCGCCGATTTAGCAAAAATCGGTGTGCCGCCAACGGCCTTAAAGGCCCTAACAGGAGAATTCACACCACCTGGAATCACAGTCTGTGCTTCTTTAAACAAAGCACTGCTTCTTTTGTACATCATATTATTTTGGAATCATAAGCTCTTGACCAGCAGCAAGATCATTGGATATCATATTATTAAGTTCCTTAATGGCCTCTACCGAGGTGTTGTAACGTTTGGCCAAACTGTAGAGGGTATCACCCTTTTCTACGATATAGCGCTGAACACCACTATTAACTACCACTCTCTTAGGAGAGGTTTTACCTAAGACCTCCTGGTCATATCTATAAAGTTCATAACGTTCAATAAGGCTTATCAATTTTTGCGGATAGCGCCTATCTGTGGCGTAACCGGCAGCTTTCAACCCTCTGGCCCAACCCTTGTAATCATCCTGTCTTAGTTCAAAAAGGGAAGCATAGCGTCGGCGCCCAGTTAAAAACTCTGAGTGGTCTCTATAGGAAGATTCGGCTTTTTTATACTTTCTAAAACATTCTTGGGACCGGTCATCATCGTGGTATATTTTTGAACCATTCCAACCGTGACATTTTATCCCGAAATGATTGTTAGCCTCAACCGCCAATCGGCCACGACCGGAACCAGACTCTAAAATACCTTGCGCTAAAATTATACTGGCTGGTATTTTAGCGGTGCGCATCTGGTTTTTGGCAATACTAGAATATTGCTGGATATAAGCGTCAGTGGAGGTAGGAGGATTTTCAGGTGTGCTAGTTACAGGCTCTGCAGACGGCTCTTCTGTCCTTCTGTCCTCCACCGTTTCAACCTTGGTACTTTCGTTTTTCTTTTTTGTGACTATCCCTTTTTTTGGTCCGCAACCATAAAGAAGGACCATTAAGACAAGTGCTGTATATACTATTCGTAGGTTCATACCTCTATTAATGGCAAATTTTTTCGTTTTAGTTTTACATTCATGCCGGCTAACCCCTGCAAACCACCTGTATGGATAGCTAGTATTTTCGAGTTTTGCGGAAAATACCCCTTTTCGATTAAATCAAAGAGACCATACATCATTTTACCTGTATATATGGGGTCTAAGGGAATGTTACAGGTGTTTTTAAACCTATTAATAAACGCAATTAATTCAGGATTTATTTTAGCATAGCCCCCAAAATGATAGTCAGACATCAGCTCCCAATTATCTTGGGTAGCAAATTTACGAATATCTTTACGTAAAAAATCACCTTTTAACGCTGGAAATCCTATAATCCGTTGATGGGGTTTAGACGCATTGATTAGACCAGCAATGGTGCCACCTGTGCCAACACAGCAACAAATAACATCGAATTGCTCATCGTCCTTAGTTAAAATCTCCTCACAGCCTTGCACGGCGAGTGCATTTGTACCGCCTTCCGGGATGAGATAAAAATCGCCAAATAAATCGTTTAGTCTGTTGTGAAAGTCAGGGCTCATCTTATGTCGGTATTGCACACGAGATATAAAATGCAAATCCATACCACAGGCCCTTGCAAACTTTAAGGTGGGGTTGGATTCTATTTGAGTGTCCAACTCTGCACCGCGTATAACCCCAATTGTATTTAAGCCATAAATGTTGCCCGCATAGGCCGTTGCGGCTATGTGGTTTGAAAAAGCACCCCCAAAGGTTAACAATGTGGTTTTTTTTAATCGCTTTGCCTCACTAATATTATACTTGAGCTTGCGGTATTTATTACCGGAAATAAAGGGATGTATAAGATCTTCACGCTTTAAAAACAATGAGACATTACTATTTTTAATAGCTATTGGGGAATTTATAATAGGTGTTCTTAAGACATCCATATGGCAAAAGTATCAAGAAAATTGTACATCTGCGGGATTGCAAATTCTAATCTCAACATGGTTTTGTCTTAAAATTACACTTTAACGATGTTTTTTAACGTTTTATCGATAAAAAAATTTTTTATTATCGTTTTTTTTCTTACGTTTGTTCCTGTATAATTCGTTATGCACCCCAATCTATAACTAATTTAAATGTGTTTGATCCATTTAATACCAGACCTACTATGAAAAATTATACCAAGTTTTTCAAAAACTTTATCGAAATATTCGCATTGGTTTTACCAAATCATCTAAGTAAACTACTTGTTTTTTTCACTTTATTACTAAGCGCTAATGTAGTTTCTGCCCAATTACCACAATTTTATAATTTTGAATCGGGTGGGCAAGGCTGGACGAGTAATGGAAATGATTCAGGATTTATCGCAAGTCCCTGGTCATGCAACGGTAACCGGGCAATTTATTCTAAAGATGACGACATAAACAGAAATAGAATGACGTCACCTGCAATAAACCTCACCCCTTATACTAGCATTACTATCTCATTTTGTCACAAGAGCTTTTCTCTTGATAACAATGAAGGGTTTATTTTAGAATTCTTTGATGGCGGGTCTTGGATAACTGTCCGTTCGTATCAAAAAAATACAGACTTCTTTGGAAATGGAGCAGGTACGTCAACAAATTTTTCGGAAACACTATCCAATACAGTATTTACATTTGCTGCAAATTCGAGATTTCGATTTTCTGGTACAGCTAATGAAAATGGTGAATGGAATATGTTTGATAATATAGACATTACTGAAAACTGCTCCCCATCCACGGGAAATGGCACGACTACCTTGGCCTGCCCGTCTATTGATGCAGGAGGTATTGGTCAATCAGGTGGAGATGTAACTATTAGTTGCTCGGTAGCTAGTACAAATCTAGAAGCCAATTATTTACAACTCGGTGAAACCACAGACTATTTAGTAGAGTCTATTCCATACGCCCCACCTTTTCAATTTGGGTGTTTGTCCAATCCTGTCAGTGTGAATCAAGATGATGTATGGTCACCAGTAGTCAATTTACCATTTGATTTTTGTTTTTATGGGAATACCTACAATTCCTGTGTCATAGGCTCCAATGGTGTTATATCCTTTGATACGAGTCTGGCCAATGGGCCTTCAGGTTGGCGGATTCTTAGAAATGTTCCTGATGTATTTAATGCCACTGATTATCAAGGTCCGCCTAGTGCTCCGAGACGGGATTTCTTTTTTGGTCCCTCCATTTATGGGGTGCATCATGATGTAGACCCTAGTGTCGGCGGTGAGATTGGCTATCAACTCATTACATTAAATACGGGGTGCCGTGCTTTGGTGGCCGCTTGGAATAATGTACCCATGTATTCCAACAATTCGTTATTATACACAGGAATGATTGTGTTTTATGAAGATACCAACGTCATTGAGGTCTATATCAAAGAGAAACAGGTAGATGGTATTTGGAATGAAGGTAACGGAACAATAGCCATACAGGAAAATAGTAGCAATGGACTAGCAGCACCTGGGAGAAACTCGGCCTCTCCAAATTGGACAGCTACTGATGAGGCCTGGCGTTTTACACCCAATGGGGCTTCTATTACGGAATTAAAATGGTATGAAAATGCCATTGCCCCAGCCAATGAAATTATTGACCCCGACGATGATGGGGTCATTACCGTAACACCTTTAGAAACCACAACCTACTTTGCCGAGGTGACCTACACCCTTTGTAACGGCACCACTATTGTTGAGTCCGATGCTACTACGGTGACCGTTACCGGTAAGAAAACCTGGAACGGTTCCCAAAGTACGGCTTGGGAAAACCCCAACAATTGGACACCTGTTGGCATTCCAGTATCTACAAATTGTATTACTATTCCTAACACTGGTAATGACCCCATTATGGCGAGTACCACAGATGGCAATGGCCTTACATTAGACATTGAAGATGGCGCCTCATTAACCCAATTATCAAACTCAAGCTTAACGATTGGCGAGGGCATAACCATTGAACCTAATGGAGACCTCGAAATCAGGGATGACGCTAGCCTCATCCAAATTACCGATGTCGCCACCAACCAAAATGTGGGTACGGCCCGAGTGCAACGCGAAGTCACCGGCGTGGACTATTTTGATTACGTCTATTGGTCGTCTCCCGTAGATGCCTTTAATGTCGAAGATATTTCGCCAGGCACGCCACCTTTTGGATTATATGAATGGAGTCCTACCACAATCAATGGTACCCCAGGAAGTCATGGAGATTGGATAAGCACCTCTGGTAATATGACCTTAGGAAAGGGCTACATTGTTAGAGGCCTCTTAGGAGGACCACTACCTAATACAGTGGAGTTTCAAGGGGTATTGAACAATGGTCAAATCGCTGTACCGATTTCGCATGGGGGTTACTCTGGGCCTGATTATGGCGGTATAGGAAATACGGCCACCGAAGACGACGATAACTGGAACCTTTTGGGCAACCCTTATCCATCCTCCATTTCATTAACTGATTTTACCGCGGCTAATCCGGATATTGACGGTACCCTCTATTTTTGGAGACATCTAACCGCAGCCAATACTGCTGTAGTGGACCCTTTCTTTGAAGACTATGTCTATAATTATTCTGCTAGTGACTACCTCACGGCTAATAGCTCGGGGTCAACACCACCTGGTTTCAGTGGCTTTATTGCTTCCGGACAAGGCTTCTTTGCCCTGATGCTAGATTCAGCGCCTACGAGTAGCAATGCCATCTTTAGCAATACCATGCGCGGCACCTATGATAATAGTTCGTTTTTCAGACAAGGGACAAGTTCAAATACCACGAAACACAGAATTTGGTTAGACTTTGTCAACGAGCAAAACAACACCGCCAACTCTGTTCTAGTCGGTTATATTGATGGCGCTACGGATGGTATAGACAGATTATACGATGGTTATTCAATAAATAAATCCAGTCAACAATTTTATTCGTGGTTTGCAGATGAGAAATTGGCCATTAACGGTAAAGCACTTCCGTTTAATGACAGTGATTTTATAAATCTTGGATATCAAGCCCCAACACAGGGTCGCTTTTCCATAACCATAAATGCATTGGACGGTTTATTTGAATCCACAACGCAACGCATTTATTTGGAAGACAAGGAGCTCAATATGATTCACGATTTGAGGATTAGCCCGTACACGTTTTCAACCGATGAAGGCATCTTTGATAATAGGTTTGTTCTGCGATTCTCCAATGCCGCATTAAGCACTCCAGATGAAGAACTGGCTGATCGCGTCACTATTAAAAAGATACGAACGACCATCACGGTAGAATCGATTCAAAGTGCGATTACGTCGTTTGAACTAATCGATATCCAAGGCCGCGTAATCCATAAAAATTTAAATATCAATACCATGACATTTAATTTTGATACCCAAAATTTGAGTAGCGGTACTTATATTGTCAAGGTATCACTGGATAACGGTGGTGTGCAAATGAAAAAATTAATTATTTAAATATATAATTTAAGACATTCCAAAAGGGCCTTGTTTTTAAGTAAGCAAGGTCTTTTTCATGGGCATAGGCCTCGCGTTCAAAAGATAAGTGCCTGTAAGCAGCCTCCCAATTTCTATAGCTATGCAGGCGGTATATAAATTCGGCCACATACAGCACATAAAATGGTATTATTAGTAACTCCAGTTGTTGTTTGAGATGAATACTTTCATGGTTAATTAAAACCTTGTCGTCTCTCAATTTCCTATCTTTAATAAGAATTATCGGAAAGATTGTGATGGCGTTATACCCTTTGGGCACAAGGTATTTTGAAACATGTATCATACGATGGATTGAGCAAAAATCAATCCAAATTACATTATCTTTGTAATGAATGAAAAAGATTATACCCATAGAAGACGGTGATTACTACTTAACTCCAGAAGGATATCGTTGTTTTACGGAGCAATATCTATTAAAACGCGGGTATTGTTGTGAAAGTGGCTGTAGGCACTGCCCTTATGGATTTAACAGCGCAACATCATCAAGGGTAGATAAAAATAAAACAAAAGGTAGATAATGGAGCTAACAAGACAATCATTCAAGGCAGAAATTCTGGAAGGTATACCTGACATCCTTCCAGATGTAAAACCCTATGACGGGTCTATAAATCACGCTCCTAAGCGCAAATCTATTTTAACTGCCGAAGAGACGAAATTAGCCCTTAAGAACGCCTTGCGTTATTTTGATGAGATACATCATAAAACCCTATTGCCAGAATTTAAGCACGAACTAGACACCTATGGTCGTATCTACATGTATCGGTTCAGACCCAGTTATAAAATGTACGCCAGGCCAATTTCTGAATATCCAGCAAAGACCAAACAAGCCGCGGCCATTATGCTAATGATTCAAAATAATTTAGACCACGCGGTGGCACAACACCCCCATGAACTCATCACATATGGCGGAAATGGTGCTGTTTTTCAGAATTGGGCCCAATACAGATTAACCATGAAGTACTTGGCAGAGATGACTGATGAACAAACCTTAGTCATGTACTCAGGTCATCCCATGGGACTATTCCCATCCCACAAGGATGCACCAAGGGCCGTAGTTACCAATGGCATGATGATTCCAAATTATTCCCAACCGGACGATTGGGAAAAATTCAATGCGCTTGGTGTGACGCAGTATGGGCAAATGACAGCTGGGAGCTATATGTATATCGGTCCACAAGGTATCGTTCACGGTACCACCATTACGGTACTCAATGGATTTAGAAGAATCGGAAAGTCCCCGAAAGGCCATTTGTTTGTGACCTCAGGTTTGGGAGGAATGTCCGGTGCTCAACCCAAAGCTGGGAGTATTGCTGGCTGTATTACGGTTTGCGCCGAAGTCAACCCTAAAATCACACAAATTCGATTAGACCAAGGTTGGATAGACGAAAAAATCACGGACATAAATACACTTGTGCAGCGTGTCAGAAAAGCAAAGAAGGATCAAGAAACAGTGTCTTTAGCCTATCTCGGTAATGTTGTAGATGTTTGGGAAACCTTCGATAGAGAGCATATACATATAGACCTTGGTAGCGACCAAACCTCCTTACACAATCCATGGGCGGGCGGTTACTATCCTGTGAGCTTATCCTTTGAGGAAGCCAATACTATGATGGCTGAACATCCAGATGTTTTTAAGACACATGTGCAGAAAAGTTTGCGACGACAAGCTAAAGCCATCAACGCGCATACTGCCAGAGGCACCTATTTTTTCGATTATGGCAATGCGTTTTTATTGGAAGCGTCTAGAGCCGGTGCAGATGTTATGGCCGATAACGGTATTGATTTTAAGTATCCTAGTTACGTTCAGGATATTATGGGCCCTATGTGTTTCGATTATGGTTTCGGACCTTTTAGATGGGTCTGTGCGTCGAGTAAACCAGAAGACTTAGTAAAAACCGATGCCATTGCCTGTGAGGTGTTGAAAGGCCTGATGCAGGGCGCTCCGGAAGAGATACAACAACAAATGGCGGATAATATACAATGGATAAAAAGTGCACAAGAGAACCATCTTGTCGTTGGATCACAAGCCAGAATTTTATATGCCGATGCAGAAGGCCGTATAAAAATAGCCCAAGCCTTTAACAATGCCATTGCATCCGGTGAGATTGGAGAGGTCATCTTAGGAAGAGACCACCACGATGTTTCGGGAACGGATTCTCCGTACAGGGAGACGAGCAATATTTATGACGGATCTCGTTTTACGGCTGATATGGCCATTCAAAATGTCATTGGCGATAGCTTTAGAGGCGCCACTTGGGTGAGCATTCACAACGGCGGTGGCGTTGGTTGGGGAGAGGTTATAAATGGTGGATTCGGCATGATTCTTGATGGTAGTAAAGAGGCATCAAAACGATTACAGCAAATGCTTTTTTGGGATGTTAATAATGGTATCTCGAGACGCAGTTGGGCACGCAATGAAGGTGCTATTTTTGCCATTAAACGGGCTATGGCCTCCGAACCTAATTTAAAGGTAACTTTGCCTAACCCTATTGACCCTGAGTTGTTGGAAAACATTTAAAAAAACTTGATATGAAAAATTTAAAAGCGTTATTCGAAGTTTCTCCCAAAATAAACTTCAGCACAAAGCGATTGGCCAACCTCCTCCCTATAATGGTGATGGCCTTCCTTTTATCCTCCTGCAGCAGTGTTAGAGTTGCCGTGGATTATGAAAGAGGCACTGACTTTAATAAGTACAAAAGTTTTGCATTTTATAAACCTGGAATAGATCAAGCAGAGATTAGTGATATTGATAAGCGGCGTATCCTAAGGGCCATTGAATCAGAACTCCTTGCAAAGGGCATGACCAAATCCGAAAACCCTGATATGCTGGTTAGCATATTCACCAAATCCAACCAACGCGTAGATGTTTATAACAACGCTTGGGGCGGCTGGGGCTGGGGCGGCTGGGGCTGGGGCCCAGGATGGGGCTGGGGCCCAGGTTGGGGCTGGGGTCCTGGATGGGGCGGCGGCTTCGGTGGAAATCAAGTATCGACCTCAGTTGAAGGCATGCTTTTTATTGATTTTATAGATGCTGAAAAGAAAGAATTGATTTGGCAAGGCTCAGGTACCGGTTACCTCGTGACTCAAAATGTTGAAAAAAAAGAAGCGCGTATGAAGGAATTTGTAGCTAAAACCTTAGAACAGTTCCCTCCACAGAAAAAATAATTAACAACACGTATAAACCAAAAGCACTGAAGACTATTTCAGTGCTTTTTTTATGGATTATTGGTTTATAATAAAACCTTTATCTTTGCCGACTTTCAACCAAAGCGTATATGATACTCGGCCAAACCACACGAAAAAATTTTACACAAAACCCGAAGAATGATATCCTTTCGGGACTCACCGTAGCCCTGGCACTCGTGCCAGAAGCGGTAGCTTTTGCTTTCGTGGCTGGTGTTGACCCCCTTATAGGCCTTTACGGTGCCTTTATGATGGGTATTGTGACGGCTCTTTTTGGAGGCAGGCCAGGTATGATATCTGGCGCTACAGGTGCCATGGCCGTTGTTATGGTTCACCTCATCCAAAAAGGAAACGAGGTTGGCTTAGCCTTAGATAGCCCTATAGAAAACCTAGGCTTACAGTGGCTCTTTATTACCCTTTTATTTGTAGGTATAATTCAAATTTCAGCTGGTGTTTTTAAGCTTGGTAAATTTGTTAGGCTCATACCCCATCCCGTAATGATGGGTTTTGTGAATGGTTTGGCCATCGTTATTTTTTTATCACAATTGGGTTTATTTCCAAATGCCGTACCTAAGGATATTTCAATCCTTCATAACACCTCAGCATGGTTTTCTTCCCTTTTCTCCAACAGTATATTTTGGAAAATGATGGCCTTTATCGGGCTAACCATGGGGATTATGTATGGTCTACCTAAACTCACAAAAAAGATTCCAGCTGCTTTAATAGCTATCGTTGTAGTAGCCTGTATAACCATATTTGGAGGCATAGAGGTTAGTACCGTAGGGTCCTTTATTAAAGAAGGTGGTGGCGAAGGCTTACAGGGAGGTTTACCGACGTTTCAAGACCAGATATTTGGTCTATTTGGAACATTAAGCGGGCATTGGGACTTGCTATTATCCACGGCATTTATTCTTGCCGCCGTTGGACTCATTGAATCCTTAATGACCCTTAATCTTGTTGACGAAATTACAGAGACCCGAGGCAATGGCAATAGGGAGTGCATTGCTCAAGGTGGTGCAAATATGCTAAATGGCTTATTTGGTGGTATGGGCGGTTGTGCCATGATTGGCCAGTCTATAATAAATGTAGATTCTGGTGGTCGCGGTCGCCTATCTGGCGCAGTGGCAGCCATAGCGCTACTCTGTTTCGTTTTGTTTGGCGCACCCTTAATTGAACAGATTCCGATTGCCGCTTTAGTGGGTGTTATGTTTATGGTTGTCATTGGGACATTCGCCTGGAGTAGTTTTAGAATCATTAGAAAAATACCTTTTTCCGACGCTATTGTTTTAATTGCAGTATCAGCCATAACAGTATGGAAAGACCTGGCCATAGCTGTTATTGCCGGTGTTATTATATCGGCATTGGTTTTCGCTTGGAAAAATGCAACCATGATTAGAGCACGCAAACGCATACAACCTGACGGGACGAAAACTTATGAAATATGGGGACCTTTATTCTTTGGCTCCGTACAAAATTTCAATGCTAAATTCGACCCCAAGAATGATCCTGAGCATGTTGAGATAGACTTTATAGAATCAAGGGTCAGTGACCATTCTGCATTAGAGGCTATTTTCAATTTAGTAAATAAATATAAAGCTGAAGGTAAATCTATTAAGTTGAAACATTTAAGTGAAGACTGCAAAATATTACTTCGTAAAGGGAGTCCAATATTTGATAGCGTCATTATCGAAGCTATCGATGATCCACGTTATCATTTGGCGGCTGATCCGGAAAAATTCACAAAACCACTGTCAGAATACAATATATAGTGTTCTTAATTTTTGGCTTATAGCTTAAGGGTTAGATACTTAGTGAAGTAATTGAAATCTTTTTCAAAATAGAGTGATTAAATTAATTGAAAACCAATTAATTAGACTACTTTTGCCACTTAATTTAATACAATATTATTATGAGTACTGGTACAGTAAAATTTTTTAATGACTCTAAAGGTTTTGGATTCATAACTGAAGAAGGAAACAACAAAGAGCATTTTGTACACATTTCTGGATTAATTGATGAGATTAGAGAAGGTGATGAAGTAGAATTTAATTTAACAGAAGGAAAAAAAGGATTAAACGCGGTAGACGTAAAAGTAATATAATTATAGTACTTCAATCTTTTTAAAGAAAGCCCATCAAAACGATGGGCTTTTTTATTGGTTTACATTAGGCATTAACAACACCTATTTAATAATCTAAAATACGTTTAATCTTTTCCATTACCTTTTCGGTTGAAGGAATCATAGTCTGTTCTAAGGTTGAATTTAATGGAATTGCTGGCATGTTCTCGCTTCCGATAGTCATTACTGGCGCATCCAAATATTGAAAACACTCCTCCTGAATCTTACCTGCTAGGGCCCTTGCGAAACTATTATTAGATGGTTCTTCGGTAACCACCAGACACTTCCCTGTTTTTTTTACTGAATTTATCACAGTGTCTTCATCTAAAGGATACAAGGTACGTAAATCAACAATTTCTATTTGGTCTCTCATATCTAATTCACCAGACGCATTGTAAGCCCAATGTACGCCCATACCGTAAGTGACAATAGTTAAGGTTTCAACATTTTCTTGCTTCCATATTTCTTGAAGTACCCAGGCCTTACCGAACGGCAATATATAATCTTCACTAGGTTCAACCGAAGTCGCCGTCAGCGTTCCTGGCACCTTTGACCAATACAAGCCTTTGTGTTCTAAAATAACCACAGGGTTAGGGTCATAATATGCGGCCTTCATTAAGCCTTTTAAATCGGCACCATTGCTAGGGTAAGCAATTTTAATTCCTCTAATATTGGTAATGACACTTTCTACAGATGAGGAATGGTAAGGGCCACCACTGCCATAAGCTCCTATAGGCACTCTTAAAATCATACTTACTGGCCATTTGCCATTGGACAAATAGCAGCTGCGACTCACTTCGGTAAATAATTGATTTAAACCGGGCCATATATAGTCTGCAAATTGCACCTCAACAATAGGTTTTAAGCCCACCGCAGACATTCCAACGGTACTCCCAACGATAAACGCTTCCTGAATGGGTGTATTGAAAACTCTGTCGTCCCCAAATTTCTGGGCTAATGTGGCGGCCTCCCTAAACACACCGCCAAGGCGTCCACCAACATCCTGACCGTAAAGCAAACACTCGTTGTGTTTCTTCATTAATTCTTCAACGGCAAATAATGCACAATCTACCATAACCACTTTGTCAGCACCTTCAGGTTCTCGCGTGCCTTGTTCTTCTGTGATAGGGGTTGGTGCAAAATCGTGAGTAAATAAATCTTCAGGTTTTGGGTCTTCTGCTTGTAGAGCCTTCTCAAAATCGGATGTGACCTTTTCCTTAGCTGACGCTTCAATGTTATTTATTTGCTTTTCTGAAAATCCGTTGTCTACCAATTGTTGCCTTAACACGGGATATGGATCTCTTGACTTCGCTTCATCCAAATCATCACGATACCATTCCATTCGAACTCCGGAGGTATGGTGATTCAGCAGAGGTACTTTAGCGTGAACTAAGAATGGACGGCGCTCTTCACGAATTGTTTTAATGATTTTCTCTAAAGCTTGGTAACTCTCAATAAAATTTGCACCATCGATAGAAATAGCTTCTAATCCCTTAAAACCCTTGGCATATTCATATGCATTTTGAGCTCTGGTTTCTGCCGCATTTGCTGAAATATCCCAACCGTTGTCTTGAACCAAATATAGGATTGGCATTTGCTTTAAGGCTGCCATTTGAAACGCCTCGGCAATTTCACCTTCTGTCACGGAGGCGTCACCAAGACTACAAACCGTAATAGGTTTTAAATGAGATTTTTTGGCTGCACTCAGGATGACATTTGGGTTAGTTAAACCTTGCTTCTCTATATATTGCATTCCCATAGCCGTTCCTGTCGCTGGTATAGCTTGCATACCAGTTGCAGAGGATTGATGGGGGATTTTTGGTTTATCGTCATCTTTCAAGCTTGGATGCGAATAATAAGTCCTTCCACCTGAAAAAGGATCGTCTTTTTTTGCCAACAACTGAAGCATTAAGTCATAAGGAGCCATACCTATTGCCAAAAGCATAGCATCATCCCTATAATAGGGAAAAGCATAATCCTGTGGCAGAAGCTGTAACCCTAAAGCCACTTGTATAGCCTCATGACCACGAGATGTCGCATGGACATACTTAGATACTTGCTTAAAATTGGCTTCGTACAATTCGGCCATAGCCTTGGCTGTGCAAAGCTTTAAAAATCCTTTTTTGAGTATGTCTTTATTCATATCTGTTATTACTGTAAAGACGGGAATCTATTTTAAATATACTTTTTTTAAAACCCCTAACGTCCCCTTGCGAGGTTTGAATAGTGTTTGTGTTAGAGATTTCCAATAATTCCAAATCATTATTTAAAAATCATGATTATTGCTCAGTTGAACGGTCTGTTTGAACTACTACAAAGCCGTATTAGAAAAGCACAGATGATACTACACCAATTCCCTTTCAACCTTAGTCATCCAGCCAAATTTATCTTTAAGCTTACCTATTTTAATGGCGTTTAAGGTGTCATTTACTTTTACGGCCACAGGACTTTCATCCGAGACGTGAATCGTTTCATTTTCAAGCCCAATTTCCTTGATGTAGGCAATACCCACGGCTGTACCCGTTCCAAAAGCCTCTTCTAGAGACCCATTATGCGAGGCTTCTCTTATCTCGTCGATAGTGATTTTACGCTCCGTAACCTCGTATCCCATATCACGTAACAATTCGATTACGCTTGCTCTTGTTATACCGTGCAGCACTGAACCGTCTAGTTCTGGCGTTATAAATGCACCATTGACCTTGAAAAAGATATTCATAGTCCCTACTTCCTGAATGTATTTATGTTCAGCAGCGTCCAACCATAACACTTGGTCATAACCTTTAGCTTTCGCCAATTCGGTAGGACGAATGGCCGCAGCATAATTCCCCGCTGCTTTTGCCTCACCGGTTCCACCTTCTGCAGCACGGATAAACCGCTTCTCGGCCCAAAGTTTTATATGCTTACTGAAAAACGGACCGGCTGGTGAAGCCATAATGATGAACTTATATTTTGTTGCAGCACGCATTCCTATAAAAGCTTCGTCGGCATACATAAAAGGACGAAGATATAAGGCGCTGCCTTGTTGTGGCGGAATCCAATTGCGCTCTATGGCTACTAATTCTTTTAACCCTTCAATAAATAACTCTTCTGGCACTTTTGGCATACCCATGCGTTCAGCACTTTTATTGAAACGTGAGGCATTTTTTTCTGGTCTAAATAATAGTGGTGTACCTTCTGGATTCTTGTAGGCTTTCATACCTTCAAAAATAGCCTGTCCATAATGCAGTGCCATCGCTGCAGGGTGGGTTGGTATAAGCCTTAAGGGCTCTATCCTAGGATTTAACCATGCACCATTCTCGTAATCGCAAATAAACATATGGTCTGTAAAAGTGGTACCTAAAGGAATGTTATCAAAGTCTAGAGCGTCTATTTTAGACTTCTCAGTTTTAGTAATTGAAATAGTATAACTCATAATATGAAGTTTATGAGATCCTGAAACAAGTTCAGGATGCCAAGTTTATATTTTTCTATTCACGTCAAATTGCTCAAAATAGTCTGCCACTCGTCGCACAAAACTTCCGCCCAAAAAGCCATCAACCACACGATGGTCAAAGGATAGAGACAAGTACATCATACTTCTAATGGCAATCTCATCACCATTTTCAGTCTCAATAACTTCTGGTCGTTTTTTAATAATGCCCAGCGCCAATATAGCCACTTCGGGCTGATTGATTATGGGAGTTCCCATAACGCTTCCAAAAGTTCCAACATTAGAGATGGTGAATGTGCTCCCACTAATATCATCTGCCTTCAGATTATTTTCTCTAGCCCTAATTGCCAATTCATTAACCGTTTTTGCTAAATCCAACAGGTCCTTATTATCTGCATTATGAACCACTGGCACAATTAAATTTCCACTCGGTAAGGCAGTAGCCATGCCAATATTAATATCCTCCTTGACAATAATGTTTTTACCATCCACAGACGCATTAATATTTGGAAAATCCTTGATAGCTTTAGCAACAGCTTCGATAAATAAGGGCGTAAAGGTTAGTTTTTCACCATATTTTTCCTGAAATGCTTTTTTATTCGCATTGCGCCAGTTCACCATGTGGGTTAAATCAGCTTCAACATAAGCTGTAACATGTGGTGAGGTATGCTTGGAGTACACCATATGGTCCGCAATCATTTGACGCATGCGATCCATTTCGATAATCTTCCCTTTGCCTTTATCAAAACTTAATTGCGGAATTCGATAGGCGGTCGAATCTTGCGGTGCGACCGATTGTGCAAATTTGTATGGCCTGCCGTCTTCTATATAGTTAAATACATCACTCTTTCTTAATCGCCCCTCATTTCCTGTTGCGGGAATGCGTGCTAACTCCTCATAACTTATATGGTGTTCTTTTGCTATGGAAAGGATAAGTGGCGAGAAAAAGGTATTAGACTTTGATACACTAAAGGTCTGTGTCTTCTGATTGGCAACTGGCTGGGCAGGGTGCTTTGGCTGCGCCCTTTTTTTGGTCTTCTTTTCAGGTTTTTGTTGGTTTTGCTGCGATGGCTTTGACCCTTTAGCAGTGGATTTACCATCGCTTTCTATAAGGGCAATAGTATCACCAATTTTTATAACGTCATTTGGCTCAAATAAAATATCCCTTATTGTTCCAGAGACGTTAGAAGGCACTTCAGAGTCCACCTTATCTGTGGCAACCTCTAGAAGCATTTCGTCTTCCTCAATGCTGTCACCAACATTTTTAAACCATGTTATTATAGCTGCTTCAGTAATACTCTCGCCCAATTTGGGCATTTTAAACTCGATTATGGCCAATGTAAATGTAAGTTTAATTTAAGGATTAAAGGTAACGAATATCTAATTTTGGTTTTGTTAAAATCTTATAAAAGATATATAAACAAAAAATTTTACTTTAAAATTTACTTTTTTTAATTTTTTATTCTTTTTATGTTTGAATATCAATCATCAAAAAAATATTTTTCTATGGCTCTTATTCTTGATAAAATTGATACCCAGATTTTAGCTATCCTACAAAAGGATAGCAGTCGGACCACAAAAAGTATTGCTAATGAACTGGGCATGACTACCTCACCTATTTTTGAACGCATCAAAAAACTCGAAAAGGAAGGTTATATAAAAAAGTATGTCGCACTACTCAATCATAAAAAAATAGGCTTAAAGCAAGTTGTTTTTATGGGCATTACACTTCAGGGACATACGAGAAGTTACCTTGAAAAATTTGTAAGTCAAATCAATAGTTTTCCTGAAGTCATTGAGTGTCACAGAGTAAGTGGCAACTTCGACTATCTTTTAAAATTAGTGGTTGAGGATATTGAAGCTTATGAACACTTCATTATAACGAAGTTAACGCTACTCCCCTATTTAGGCAATGTACAAAGTTTAATTACACTCTCAACAGGTAAAGAAACCAATGAGATTGATTTGAGTAGGGTTTAGTTGTTGGCTGTTGACTAGAATATTATTTTTTGAACGTTTCACGAAGTGTTTTATAAATATCATCTTGAACTTTCATATTTTCAGGCACTTCTCGAAGTGGCTCAACTTCCCTTAACGTCTCATGACATTCTTGAGGTAATCGCTGATATAATTGCGTCCCTTTAGTTTTCCATTCTATCATTTCGTCACTGACCTGCTTTACCACTTTTGCAGGATTTCCAACGACCAAACTACGCTCCGGGATTTTAGTATCGGCTTTTACAAATGTCATGGCACCTATAATGGACTCATCGCCAATTTCAGCATCATCCATAATCACTGCGTTCATTCCAATCAAACAATTTCTACCTAAATTTGCTCCGTGTATAATGGCCCCATGACCCACATGCGCACTTTCCTTAAGGGTTATTGACTTTCCTGGAAACATATGCACCGTACAATTTTCTTGCACATTAACACCATCCTCTAAAATAATTTGTCCCCAATCGCCGCGTATAGCGGCTCCAGGACCAATGTAGCAGTCTCTTCCAATAATAACATTGCCAGTAACCGCAGCTAATGGATGCACAAAACTTGTTTTGTGAACAACAGGTGTGTAGCCTTTGAAACTGTATACCATTCTTATTTAAATCCTTTAAGTTTTTCCTTTGTAAACTCTGAAAGCACTAATCTTCCACTTGTCTGTGCACGTTTCGATAAAAGCTCATCCCATTCCTCAGTACCTTTCCAGAATACTTTTTTCATTTCAAGCATGGCTTCCGGATTATAGGTACACAAATGTTCGGCAGTTGTCTTAACAGCTTCATCCAAATCTTCGGTAGTTTCAAAGACATTTGTAAAAAGTCCTTTATTCTTGGCCCATTCTGCAGAATAGAATGAATTGGCATCTATGGCAATTTGCGACATTGCACTTAAGCCCATTTTGCGCTCAATGGCTGGCCCAACTACAAAAGGCCCGATACCAATATTTAACTCACTTAATTTAATAGAAGCGAATTTTGTGGCCATACAATAGTCTGTTGAAGCGGCCAAGCCCACACCCCCTCCAACTGTCTTTCCTTGGATTCGTCCAATGATAAACTTTGGACATTTACGCATGGCATTGATTACATTAGCAAATCCAGAAAAGAAGACTTTCCCAGTTGCTTCATCATTGATATTAATCAGTTCATTAAAACTAGCTCCTGCACAGAAGGTTCTATCTCCGCCACTTTTTAGAACAATGACTTTTATATCATCATTTTCTCCAGCTTCGGTAATGGTTTGAGCCAACTTTGAAAGCAATTCTCCTGGTAAGGAATTGTGCGCAGGATGAAAAAATTCAATATAACCTACTTCGTTTTCAATAGTTTGTTTTACGTATGGTTGTTTTTCTGACATAACTTATATTAATCCAAATTGTTCAAAATGGTGATTCAGGTGCTTGCGTTCCAACAAGTACCACTCGTATCTGTTTAATTCTCCAAACACCATATTACTTAACGTAGCGTCTGGATGTTCTTTAAAATACTCTATATACTTCTCGCGCTGTGCCTTAAATTTGTCAATTGCTGAGGCTAAATCTTCATGCTTCAAAGCATCAAGTGTATCTTTTTCCAGTAATGGAAACTGACTGTTCTTTGGAAATTTATCGTAGTTCCAAAGGCTATTTTTGACCTTCTCTAGAATTTTTTCAGGTG
The DNA here is from genome assembly GCF_002266855.1 of Winogradskyella aurantia. Lineage (GTDB taxonomy): Bacteria > Bacteroidota > Bacteroidia > Flavobacteriales > Flavobacteriaceae > Winogradskyella > Winogradskyella aurantia. The sequence continues at coordinate 47,912 of NZ_NGJN01000007.1, forward strand.
TCGAAATTTCAAAATCTTGTATTTCACCTGATGCAATTTTATAAGTGTATTCCAAATGCTCTATCATATGTTGAGGCGTCATAATGCCCCATTTTGGTTTGGTGTCTTCTTTCAATTTTGACAAACACTCTTCTATTTTCTCATTTGTCATCTCAACGAAGGTTTCTTGTTTCTTTTGAACCATAGTCAGAATTGTAGCAACAGCAACTAACGGACTATCTTTTTCGTTTTTTTGACTTTCAGGTCTACTTTCAAAATTAGCATCAAATACTTCTACATGCCATTTAACTATACCACTAGGATGCTCTGCTGATGCAACGTCACGGTCAACTTTTTCCTTACAGGTTAATCGTACATATATAGTATCATTATGATACAATGGTCTTAAAAATCGGATACTATCTAAACCATAATTTGCTGCAACAGGCCCCTTATTTGGATAAACAAAAAGTCCTGCAGCTGCTGAAATAATGAAATAACCATGCGCTGTTCGTTTCTCAAAAATACTACCGTCTAAAGAGGTAATATCAGTGTGGGCATAAAAATGATCCCATGTGAGATTGGCAAAGTTGAGAATATCAGTATCTGTTAGTGTGCGCTTGTGAGTCTTGAGAGACATTCCTGGTTGTATGTCTTCCCAATGGTACTTAAAGGGATGCTGTTCTGCCTCTTTATATTTTGCGTTTTGTTGGTAAATCCCAGTGATTTCCGTGATCGTTGTTGGCGACCCCTGTATGGCCGTACGTTGTAGGTAATGTTTAATACCGCGCATACCTCCCATTTCCTCGCCACCACCAGCGCGTCCTGGACCGCCATGAACCAAATACGGCAATGGCGAACCATGACCAGTACTTTCTTTAGCCGATTCACGATTAAGCACCAGAATCCGTCCGTGATGACTAGCCGCATTGACCACGTATTCTTTTGCAATACTGTCATCGAAGGTTGCGATTGATGATACCAAAGACCCTTTCCCCATTTGCGCAAGGGTAATGGCCTCATCTAATGTTTTATAGGGCATGATGGTACTTACTGGACCAAAAGCTTCACGCTCATGAATGATTGTATTCTGGAATGGATGGTCTGCACGCAACAAAATCGGGCTAATAAAAGCACCCTTGTTTGCATCAGCTCCAATAGTCTCAATTTTATCCAAGTCGCCATAAACGATTTGTGCCTCTTTAGCCAAATCATTCACAGAATCTCGAACAGCCTGAACTTGCTGTCGACTCACCAAGGACCCCATGCGCACTTCTTTAAGTCTTGGGTCGCCAATAGTGACTTTGTCCAATGCTTTACCTAAAGCGATTTGAACATCTTCAACCAGATTTTCGGGCACTACAATTCTTCTAATCGCTGTACATTTTTGTCCAGCTTTAACCGTCATTTCCTTTCTAACTTCTTTGATAAACAAATCGAATTCTGGCGTTCCAGGGACTGCATCTCCACCCAATATAGAAGCATTTAATGAATCTGCTTCCATGGTGAATGGCACGGACTCCTGTATCAATCTTGGATGTGCTTTTAATAGACGACCTGTACTTGCCGAACCCGTAAACGTAACCACGTCTTGTGATTCCACCGTATCCAGTATTGTTTTTACCGTTCCGTTTATGATTTGCAACGCACCTTCGGGTAAAATACCTGAATTTACAATTTCTCTGGCAACGGCTTCAGCTAAATAGGATGATGACGGTGCCGGCAATACCACTGCTGGAACACCCGCCATCCAATTAACCGCACATTTTTCCAACATGCCCCAAACCGGGAAATTAAACGCATTGATATGCACTGCTACTCCTTTTTTAGGTACCATGATATGATGTGCCATAAAACGTCCGCCACGAGATAAATCAATAGGGTCACCTTCCACATGGTAAGGTTGGTTTGGGAATAGTTTTCTGAGCGACGCATTAGCGAACAGGTTTCCAAAACCTCCCTCGATATCAATCCAGCTATCTACTTTGGTTGCACCTGTTCTATAGCTTAGCTCATAAAAAGCATCCTTCCTTTTTGTGAGATATAATGCTAGACTTTTAAGCATATTGCCTCGCTCTTGAAAGGTCATTTTACGAAGTTTTTCGCTACCTTTAGTCCTTCCGTAATTAAGAATTTCAGGAATATCCAATCCTTCAATGGCCACACTAGTGAATGCCTCGCCTGTGACGGCATCTAAGATTGGTGTTCCGTCTTCTTTTCCTGTTGTCCAGTTTCCTTGGACGTAGTGTTGTATTTTATTCATCGATAAATTCGTTTACCTTTCCCAACAAAATGAGAATCTGATTTATTTAAAAACACCCCTAATAAGCTACGCTCGATATTTTCGATATAAACTTTCGTTTGTATCTCAATAATCCTCAAGGGGACAATCTAGGGCATTATACTCTCTCCCCTATAATTTCGTATTTTCTATAATCGCAGCATAACCTTGACCAACGCCAATACACATGGTAATTAATCCATATCTCTTCTTCTGTTCCTGTAATTCCAAGGCTGCGGAATAGGCTATTCTTGCTCCTGTAACTCCTAATGGATGACCAATTGCTATGGAACCTCCATTTGGATTCAGTCTTGAATCGTCATCTGCCAATCCCCAAGCTCTTGTACATGCCAATGCCTGGGCTGCAAAGGCTTCGTTTAACTCAATGATATCCATATCGTCCATGGTTAAGCCTGCTTTTTCTAAGGCTTTGTTAGACGCTTGAACTGGACCTATTCCCATTAGTCGCGGTTCTACACCAACTACAGCTGAACTTACTATTCTTGCTAATGGTTTTAGATTGTATTTTTTTACGGCATCTTCTGAGGCGATAATGGTTGCCGCAGCACCATCATTCAATCCTGAAGAATTTCCTGCTGTAACACTTCCACCTTCTTTTTTAAAAGCGGGTCTTAATTTTCCTAGAACTTCTAACGATGTATTTGGTTTTACAAATTCATCCTTTGAAAATAAAATAGGGTCTTTTTTACGTTGTGGAATTTCAACCGTTATAATTTCCTTAGCCAGTCTGCCATTTTCTTGTGCTTTCGTAGCTTTCATTTGGCTCCAGTAGGCGAACTTGTCTTGGTCTTCTCTTGAAATACCATACTTTTCTACTAGATTTTCAGCTGTATTTCCCATTCCATCGGTTCCGTACATCTCATGCATTTTTGGATTGATAAAGCGCCATCCAAAACTCGAGTCGTACATTTTAGAGTCGTTACCGAATGCGCTTGATGGTTTTGCAATAACATAAGGTCCTCTCGTCATATTTTCAACACCTCCTGAAATAAACACATCCCCATCACCTGCTTTTATTGCTCTGTTTGCATGAATAATTGCTGATAAACCAGAACTACACAAACGGTTAACTGTTTCTCCTGGAACTGTAAATGGTAATCCGGCCAAAAGTGATGACATACGTGCTACATTGCGATTGTCTTCACCTGCTTGATTAGCACAACCCATAATGACATCATCATAGGCTTCTTTTGGGATGCTTGGATTACGCTTTACAACTTCTGAAATAACTAATGCTCCTAAATCGTCTGTACGCACCGCAGATAGAGTTCCTTTGTAATTTCCTATTGGCGTTCTAATACCGTCTATTATATATGCTTCTTTCATTCTTCCCAATCTTTTTGAGTTCTGTAAACCACTCCTTTAAAAAGTGCAATTAATTCGTCACCTCGTTTTACTTCGATGACATTAAACCCTAATTTGTTATTAACTTTTTCAATGACAGATTCTGCTACTAAATAATCTCCTTCATCTAATGCTTCGATATGATTTATACTCGTTTCAATAGACACTGCATATTTGCCATGTGTATTGGCCGCAAAACCAAAAGCCGTATCAGCTAATGAATAACTTATACCACCATGCGCTTTATTCATGCTATTAAGCATGTCCTTTCTGATAGTCATTCCTAATTTGCAACGTCCTATTTCACAATCTAAAATCTCAATCCCTAACCATTGGCTAAAGGCATCTTGAGATAACATTTTATATGGAATTTCTTCGCCTTTCAATTAAAAGAATGTTTTATGTTCTCTATTCATTTTGCGCAATAACGGACTGCATCGGTATCTATCTTCATGGTATTCGTCATACAATTCATCTAATTTTGAAACGCACCAATCTATACCTTTCTCATCTGCCCAAGCTAATAATCCTTTTGGATAATTAACCCCCTTGGTCATAGCGTTGTCTATATCTTCAGCTGAAGCGATATTTAAAAATAATGCATCCGCTGCTTCATTAATGAGCATTACTAAAACTCTTTCAAATATGTTTTGTTTTAAAGACTCTTCGACTGCGCTCAGGGCAACATTATCATTTTCAATTTTCTTTCCATTGTTATCATAGTCATAATATCCAATTCCTGATTTTCTTCCCAAATAACCTGCTTCAGCAAAGCGCTTTTGCGTAAATGATGGTTTATATCTAGGGTCGAAATAAAATTCTTTAAATACAGTTTCTGTAACCGTATAATTCACGTCATTCCCTATAAAATCCATTAATTCAAAAGGTCCCATTCTAAATCCACCAATAGTTTTTAAACTCGAATCGATGGTTGCAAAATCCGCAATTCCTTCTTCATAAATCCTAAGTGCTTCCCCATAAAAAGGACGTGCCACCCTGTTAACAATAAAACCAGGTGTGTCTTTAGCAACAGCCACTACTTTTTGCCAACTTGTTATAGTATCTATAGTTTTTTCAAGAACTTCATATGAGGTTTGAATAGCCGGAATGACTTCAACCAACTTCATCAATGGTGCGGGATTGAAAAAATGAATTCCTACACAGCGTTTTGGCTTTTTTAAAGATGACGCTATAGATGCAATAGACAGACTAGAGGTGTTGGATGCTATTATACAGTCTTCAGACACATAAATTTCCAGTTCCGAAAACACCTTTTGTTTAATTTCTAGGTTTTCGATGATGGCCTCAATCGTTAAATCTGAATCTGACAAATCCTTTAGATTATCGACGTATGAAATATTATCTTGAATTCTGATTTTCTCAGCAGAGTCGATTCTTCCCTTTTCAATTAATCGTGACAAAATCTTTTCAAGAGCAGCCTTGGCATTATCTAAAGCCGCTCGATTAGTATCGTATAATTTGACCTTACAACCAGTGGTGGCAGCAACTTGCGCGATACCACTTCCCATGGTTCCTGAACCTATTATTCCTACGTTCATCTTTATGCCCACGAAAGTGGGTAACTTTTTAATTAAACTTCTTTTTAAATTTTACTTTGTTCTCGACTGCGCTCGAACTGACGGTAAAATTTTGATGACATCCTGAATAAAGTTCAGGATGACAAATCATCCAAATGGAAGGTTTGTTACATCTACATTTCCGCCGGATAAAATAATTCCAACGTTCTTAGTTGCAAATTCTTCTTTATTCTTCAATACGGCTGCAAAAGGCACCGCACACGACGGTTCTATAATAATTTTCATGCGCTCCCAAATGAGCTTCATGGCATTTATAATTTCATCTTCTTCGACACGGATAATTTTTTTGACATGTCGTTGAATGATTGGAAAATTTCGATCGCCCAAATACGTCCTTAATCCGTCTGCTATTGTATTTGTGTTTAGATTCTTTTCAATTTTACCAGATAAAAGGGAACGATAGGCATCGTCCACTTCAAAAGGCTCACCTCCAATTACCTTACAGCCATTACCAAAATAATGAGCTGCCAAAGCCGTTCCGGCAATAAGTCCGCCACCACCCACTGGTGCTAAAATTACATCTAATTCTGGATAATCTTCAAGCAACTCCATCGCAGCCGTGCTATTGCCATAAATGACCTCATCTTGATTGGATGGGTGTAAAAAAGACGCTCCTTTTTCTTCTTTAATTTTAATGGCTGTCTCCTCTCTTGCTTCTGGCGTTGATTCACATTCAATAATTTCTCCTTGATAAGTTTTTACACCATCTTTTTTAACTTGAGGTGCGTTTTCCGGCATTACGATATAGGCCCTAACATTTAATTTTTGAGCAGCCAATGCAACGGCTTGGGCAAAGTTACCCGAAGAATGTGTGACTACACCGCGTTGTCGTTCCTCTTCTGAAAGGGATAAAATAGCATTTGCTGCACCTCGCATTTTAAAAGCCCCCATCTTTTGAAAGTTCTCACATTTAAAAAACAAATGGCAACCTGCTTTCTCATTTAACAATTCTGAGGTGAGCACAGGTGTTCTGTGAATAAAAGGTTTTATTTTATTGTGAACTTCAGTGAGGGTTTGTTTTAAATCATCTTGATTGTCCCCTTGAGGGGACTTTAGGGGTGTTTTTAACGCATTTACTTTTTCTTCAAGCGACTTATAAACACTGAACATATTGTTCTTTACATCAGCATCACTAAATCTAATAAATTTAACTCCTCGTTCTTCTAGTTTGTTCTGTCTATTTACATCCTCAAAATATCTATAATCGTGAGAATTTCCATCAATCTCAATGGCAAGCTGAATTTCATGGCAGTAAAAATCAACGATGTAATCTAGCATCGGTACTTGTCTGTGAAATTCAACTCCAAGCGCTTTATTCTTAATATTTTTCCATAATAGAACTTCGGCTAATGTGCTGTTTTTTCTTAGCTGTTTTGCAAACTCTTTTAGTCTTGGATTATATGGAATTATTTTGTTTTTCACTTTTTTACACCCCTAAAGTCCCCTCAAGGGGACAATTCTAATTTGGAACTCTATAATTAAATTTTAAACATGCCCAATTAATTAAATCTGTTTAATTAAACTTGAATCAACACCCCTAAAGTCCCCTCAAGGGGACAATCGTTAGTAATAATCTTTTAGTTTCCTTTAAAATTTGGCTTACGCTTTTCTATAAATGCGGCAACACCTTCTGCATAATCATTACTGCTTGCTGCTTCTATTTGTAATTTAGATTCTAAAGCTAATTGGTCTTCTAAAGTATTGGTCATTGACTTATTGAATAGCTCTTTAATAAGACCTAAAGCTTTAGTTGGCATATTGGCTAGTTTAATTGCCAGTTTATTAACATCTTCTTCAAAATTATCTAGGGGAATCAATTTATAAATCATTCCCATTTTTTCGGCTTCCTCAGCTGAAATTTTATCCCCTAACATCGCTAAAGCTTGTGCTTTTTGAAAACCAATTATTCGTGGCAAAAAGAAAGTTCCAGCACTATCAGGCACGAGCCCTATGAGGCTGAAAGCTTGAATAAAACTGACCTTTTCATGAGCAACAACGATATCACAGGCCAATGCAATATTTGCCCCAGCACCAGCAGCTACTCCATTAATTGCTCCTATGATTGGTTTATGGATTGCTCGAAGTCTGGTAATTATGGGGTTATAATGTTCTTCAAGTATTTTTTTAAATCCAGGGTTTAATTCTGGGTTCGTCACTTCTTTTAAATCTTGACCAGCACAGAATGCTTTTCCATTTCCTGTTAAAACAATAGCTCTAACGTCATCGTTAGCTTCACAATCATCAAGGATTCTCTGAAGGCTTAATGCCATTTCGCGATTAAAACTATTAAATACCTCTGGTCTGTTTAGGGTTATGGTTGCGACTTTATTGTCAATTTTTAATTCAATTGAATTACTCATATCATTCTGGCAATTTAAAATATGGATTATAGATGAGTCCAATAATATTGCCCCAAGGATCCTTGACTGAGCAAACCATTAACTCGCCACCAACATTCATTGGTTTTTCATGTTCAGTGGCTCCTAACTCTAATAAACGGTTATATTCTTCTTTGATATTTTCAACACCCCAATACGACAGAACACTGTCACCTTTTATTGAAGCTTCTGGTTGCAAACCTAATTCATAACCTTGAATATTAAAACCTACATAAAAGGATTCATCAAAATAAGGTTCGGTTTTAAATGCTTTAGTATACCACTCTTTAGCCTTGGCTAAATCATCTACTTTATATGCCGTTGTTCTTAATCCTAACATTATTTTAGTTTCTATCGATGAAATCCTGAAGTAAGCTCAGGTTGATAATTACTTACTATTTCAAACATTTAAAATAATCAAAAGGTTCTTGGCAATCATCACACTGAAATTGTGCTTTGCAAGCTGTTGACCCAAATTGGCTGACCATTCTTGTATTATGGGATCCACACTGCGGGCATTTCACCAGTCGTTTTCCATGTAACAAAACCCCTTTATCTGCTTCAGCCCCTAAGGGTGCAGCAATACCATAATCTTCAAGTGCCTTTCGTCCTTTAGCTGTTATCCAATCCGTGGTCCACGCCGGAGAAAGTATAAGCTCCACTTCAGAGGTGTATCCCTGCTCGTCTAAAGCTTTCTTAATATCATCCCCTATAACATCCATTGCCGGACAACCGCTATATGTGGGTGTTATTTTAACGTGAACATGGTCGTCTTTTAAGGTTGCCGAACGAACTACGCCCATTTCTAAAATAGAAAGTACCGGAATTTCTGGGTCCGATACTTTTTCTAGAATTGGAAACAACACCTCATCTATATGTACGCCTTGCTCTACTGTCATATCACCAAGTCATATTAGGATATGTACGCTGCATATACTGCATATCGCTTAAGATATAACCCATGTGCTCCGTATGAATACCTTTTTTACCACCTTCTTGAAACCATTTTGATTCAGGGATGTCGAGTTTAGCCAAATCTAGAATCGCACTCACACGTTCATAATAAGAGGTCTTTAACTCTTTTACGTCAACACCGATACCTTGAGCTATCATTGCCTCATCTGATGCTGTCGTATGAAATAATTCATCCGTATATCGCCACAAATCATTTATAGCATCTTGCATACGTGTTTTGCTTTCATCGGTCCCATCCCCTAATCGTTTGACCCAATCGGATGAAAAACGTTGATGATAACTTACTTCCTTAATAGATTTATGAGCAATGGCGGAAAGATTAACGTCCTTACTGTGTTGCAATTTTTCTAACAATAAATAGTGATACACATCGAATAAAAATTGTTTCCCAATGGTATGGGCAAAATCAATATTTGGTTGTTCTACCAACAACACATTAACATATTGCCGCTCTGTTCTTAAAAAAGCGATAGTATCTTCTGTGGCATCTTCACCTTTTAACTTGGCCGCGTATTGAAAATAACTCCTTGTTTGTCCCAATAAATCTAGAGAAATATTGGTGCAAGCAATATCTGTTTCTAAACTTGGGCCATGACCGCATAACTCTCCAAGTCGCTGACCTAAAATAAGTGTATTATCAGCAATACCTAATATATAATTGTATAAGTCCTTATTCTTCATTACATGTGCTTTATTTCGTCAGGAATATCATAAAATGTTGGATGGCGATACACTTTATCTTGTGCAGGCTCAAACAATTCGCCATTATGTTCTGGATTAGAGGCTGTAATATATTTTGACTCCACGACCCAAATACTGACACCCTCATTGCGCCTAGTATACACATCCCTGGCATTTTCTAATGCCATTTCAGCATCCGCGGCGTGCAAACTTCCGAAATGCCGGTGTTCTAATCCATTTTTACTTCTTACGAAGATTTCCCAAAGTGGCCAATTCTTACTCATTAGATGGCTTGTTTAGATTTATACTCCTTTTGTTTTTCTGCATATGCTATGGCCGCATCCCTCACCCAGGCTCCATTTTCCCAAGCAGATACTCTGGCATTCATCCGTTCTTTATTCATTGGTCCATGGCCTTTTACCACCTGCCAGAACTCATCCCAGTCTATTTCTCCAAAATCATAGGACTGACGTTCTTCATTCCATTTTAAATCTGGGTCTGGAATCGTTAGCCCTATTAATTCTGCCTGCGGAACAGTTTGGTCAATAAATTGTTGGCGTAACTCATCATTGGTCTTGCGCTTTAACTTCCATTTCATGGATTGAGCTGTATGAACTGATTCTGCATCTGTTGGACCGAACATCATTAATGATGGCCACCACCAGCGATTTAAAGCATCTTGAGCCATGTCTTTCTGTTCAGGCGTTCCTTTAGCCAAAGTCATCATAATCTCATAGCCCTGTCTTTGGTGAAAACTTTCTTCCTTACACACACGCACCATAGCCCTTGCATAAGGCCCATAAGATGTATTACATAATGGCACTTGGTTTATAATAGCAGCACCATCTACCAACCAGCCAATGGCACCCATATCTGCCCAAGTAATTGTAGGGTAATTGAAAATACTTGAATACTTGGCTTTACCGGTATGAAGCTGTTCGTATAATTCCTCTCTTGAAATACCAAGGGTTTCACAGGCGCTATATAAATAAAGTCCATGACCGGCTTCATCCTGCACCTTTGCCAATAAGGCCACCTTGCGACGCAAAGAAGGTGCTCTGGTTATCCAATTCCCTTCTGGTAACATTCCCACAATCTCTGAATGGGCATGTTGTGAAATCTGCCTTATATGGGTTTGACGGTATTTTTCCGGCATCCAATCTTTAGGCTCGATTTTTTCATCCCTAAGAATTCTGTCTTCAAATTGTTTCTCTAGACTCTTAATTTTTTCTTCACTCATAGTTTTTGGCTTTTAGCTATTTACGTTTAGCTTATAACACTTTATTTTCCTTTTTCAATTTTTTAAACATCAAAATCAACCACTACTTTTTCGGTGGTTGGCACGGCTTGGCAACTCAATACTAAATTTTGGGCCACCTCATCTGCTTCCAAGGCGTAATTAACTTTCATCTCTACATCACCTTCTACTATCCTACACTTGCATGTGCTACACACACCACCCTTACAGGCGAAAGGCAAGTCAGCGCCAGCATTAAGTGCAGCATCAAGGATATTATCATAATCCTTTGTCATGGTGAATAAAAACTCCTTACCTCCATCTATCACGGTTACTTCAACACCTTCAACATTCTGTTTTGCCAAACGCTCTTGACGCTTTATATCTTCTTCAGATAATCCCGACACGAACAATTCGAAATGAATAAGCTCTTTTGGTAAACCAGCTTCAATTAAATAATCACTTACGTATTTTACCATTTGTTCGGGACCACACAAAAACACCTCATTCGTGTCTGGAATATCAATAAAGGTTTTGGTTAAAACTTTCATTTTTTCGTCATCAAACCTTCCATTGAACAAGTCTATATCCCTTTTTTCTTTGGTTAGGAAATAATATATTTCCAAACGCCCAAAATAAGTGTTTCTCAGTTGTTCTAGCTCTTCTTTAAAGATAATAGATTTTGCCGTTTTATTGACATAAAAGAGCTTACAAGTTGATTTGGGCTCTGCCGCCAAGTGTGTTTTTATCATGGATAATACGGGTGTAATTCCACTACCAGCGGCAAAAAACAAGTAATTTTTTTCAGCATCAGGCCGCACATCAACACCAAAGGTTCCACTTGGTGGCATGATATCGAGCATTTCCCCCTTTTTAAGGTCTTTATTGACATAGGTTGAAAACTTTCCTCCTGGAATTTGCTTCACGGCAACACACCATTTATTTTCCAATGGACTTGAACACAACGAATAGGAACGCCTTAGGTCTTCGCCATTAATCATTTGCCTTAAGGTTAAATGCTGACCTTGATGAAACCCAAAATCAGATTTTAATTCTTCTGGGATAGCAAAGGTCAACACAGACGTATCATCCGTTTCCTTGTAAATATCCTGCAATTGTACTTTGTGAAACTCGGCCATTAAAATTTCTGAAATTTAATCTCGTCCTTTTGTTTTAGTTTGATATCACCTTCAAAACATCATCCTTGTTAAACTAACACTTGTTAGTTTAGAGAACAAATTTACAAAAATAATTCTTAACTAAGTGTTAATTCCTTCAATGAGAATCTTAGTTAAGCTGGCTGAAAGTTCATCCTCGCTGAGACGGTCTTTTTTCGGAATCCATAAATACAGGGTCCTTAATGTTGAAAGCATTGAGAATAAAATCACCTCTATATCAACATTTTTTATCTCCTTGTTTTCAATACCGCGCTCAATAATATGTCTAAAATTAGCTTCGTAGTCATTTCGCAGTTGCAAGTAATATTCCAGCTTATCTTCTAGGTGCATCCAATCAGAATTTAAGGCAGCGAGTCCGTCTGGATTGTGACAGGCAATCCTAACGTGTAATTGAATTAATGCCTTGAGCTGCTCGGTACTTGATGCTTTTTGATTTTGAATTGAGGCCATTCCTAAAGTGAACTCCTCAGCTATTGTCAAAATAACATCTTGTAAAATAGCTTGCTTGGACTCAATATGATTGTATAAACTTGCAGCTTTTATACCCATAGTTTTAGCTAAATCGCGCATGGTTACGGCGCTATAGCCTTTTTGTTTAAATAGTTTGGCCGCAATCCTTATTATTTCTTCCTTACGGGTTTCAGTTTTTGTACTCATCCATAACGAAAATAACAAGATTTTTATTAACTACGCGTTCTGTAACATTTGATACTTTAACTTTCTATGGATTCATAGAAATTTGCTTAAAAAATAAATTTATGGGAATATTAGATGTCATCTTTGGCAACTCTACAAATCAGCTTTTGGAATACCTCAATAAAGGTGCTGCTATATTAGATGTTAGAACCGATGCCGAATATTACAGCAACCACATTGACAATGCCATTCATATACCTCTACAAGAACTGGAATACCGTGTTGATGAGGTAAAGAAATTGAAGAAGCCCGTTGTAGTATATTGTGCGAGTGGTATGCGTTCTGCTAATGCTTCAAGATTTTTAGTAGCCAATGGCATTGATGCCATTAATGGCGGCGGAATAGCCAAAGTAAGGTCTGTGCTATAACACTATACGTTCTAGATCGTCTTTATCTTTAATCACGGTGGCATTATATTTTAGCGTCCATCCTAGTGATTTTGTAAGGATAAAGAATTTGGACAGCTCACTGATAAGTCTATTTTCAGCATTGGATTTCAAGCTGGAGTTTTCTAACTTCTTTAATAGAGATGATTTAATAGTTTCTTTAATGCTATTATAATCATCTGCTTCAAAAGGGTTAAAAAAATCGGATTGGATGTCGTAATACTCCAAATCGGGAGCAATCGAAATTTCCTGCTCTGGTATTACCAAAATTTCAAGCGTCTTATTAACGTCATCGATTTTATATTCTAGTTGTTTTAGGTCGTAAGCAACGGTAACCTTAGCGTTAACAACCACCAAAGCTTTCTTATCTGCAGTTACATAATTCCCAAAAATTTCCCTTGAGTTTTTATAATTAAAAACTTCCGTAAAGTGACCTTCAGAGACTACAAGCTTACTCACGTTTTTGACCTGTTCTTGAATTAAGCTCGAGCTCTCCTTAAGCATTGAAGCTTGTTCTTTTTTATCATCGCAATACTTAAACGTAAATAAGATGATTAAAGTGATGAGTACACCAAATACTATTTTTCGCATATCCGAATATAACAAAAAAAACATCAGCTCACTTCTGTTTTAAAAGTCTAGCCAATGTTTTGGTTTGTGATTAATAGCAGTACAAAAATAAATAAGCCGTAGAGGCTTATCATTAAGTAAATATTAAACTACGGTTACTTTTTGAGTTCTAGTTTGTCTGCAAAATAATCACAAAAATCTTTCATGGTCGCCGTCATTTTCTCATCTTGTGTAGCGCGCATAAATGTATCACTCATGGTGACTAAGGTTTGATGAAAAAATAATTTCATTTCATCCACAGGCATATCCTTAGTCCATAAATCTATTTTTAAGGTTTCCTGGGCTTTGCTATCCCATACTGAAAGCATCACGGCCTTTGCTTCCTCGTTAGTTATACCACCATCTTCAGCAGACCAATGGAGTTTCTCCGGAACTCTGTTTTCATCGAGTTCCACAATCAATTCAATTTTTGATGTTATGGTATTAGCCATTATTTTTTAGGTTTAAATTTTGATTTAATAAAAATTTCCTCTGGTTCTGTTGCCAAAATCTTGAACAGATCTTCACCAGTTCGTTCGGCATAAGCTTTTACAATCTGCCAACCTATGTATTGACCTAGACGCCCTGGGGATTCATTGTCCAATTCGAGATAAAATTTAGAAAAAGGCGCATCTGCTATGAATCTATTCACGAGTTTTCCATCGGTGCTGTACAACAATTCGCGCTCAACAAAGTAACTCCAAATTGGATCCTCGTTGGCTTCCGCCCATTTTAATTGATCAGCCGTATAACCTATTTTTTCAAAATCTGTTTTAAACGGAATCATTACATCCTTAAAGTAGAGTAATTTACCCTGATAAATCATTTCATCCAGAAATCTCTTTCTTTGAATTTGAGAAATATATTTTTTCGCATAACCTTCAGCAACATCAAGGACTATATTTTTTGGTTCCATATTAGCCGTAATATACTTTGGAATGTTTTGGTAAAATCTGTGGTCTTGCCCTAAATAGTTGTCTAGTGCTATTAAAATAATGGTATCGGTAACGATAGTTTTGTCCCTGTAAGCGACATCGTTTGTTAAAGTGACAACTCTAGGCACAGCAAATGTTTTATCGTAAAACTTTAGGTGTTGAAATAATTGATTGAGCTCGGCTTTCGTTTTCGCAAAATTACTATACTCCTTACTCACCTCAGCAAGCAACTCATTTTGAAGCGAATCTGTTATTCGCTTTACCCATATGGAATCCGCAATATGCTTGGAAAATAAAAAGGGATAATCCATTTTGAGTTTTGGCAGGTCCTTTGGTGACGCGTTTTGGAATGCGCTATCAAAACGCTCTACCCCAAAGTTTACGTTAACTTTAGAAATTTCTTCTTCAATTTTGGAATCCTCATCACAAGACCAGCAAAACAGGCTAATGGCTAGCGCCAACATTATTCTCAAAGACGACATACAAAACATTTTTAATCCTAACACTATTCCGTTATTTTTGTTGTGCAAAGGTACACTTCTTTGCCTAAAATTTAAACACATTATGCAAACGGAAAAGGTTGTTGACCACATTGTTAAATGGTTAAAGGATTATGCTATTAATGCAAAGGTAAAAGGTTTTGTCATTGGAATTTCTGGCGGAATTGATTCTGCGGTTACCTCGACGCTGTGTGCAAAAACCGGATTAGAGGTTTTATGTCTTGAAATGCCTATTCATCAATCAGAAAATCAGGTCTCCAGGGCACTAAACCATATAGAATGGCTGCAATCCAAATATCCACTAGTAAGGATGACTAAAGTTAATCTTACCCCTGTTTTTGACGGTTTGGTTGAAGTCCTACCAAAAGTTGAAAATGAAGAAAGTCGCTTTATGTCCTTAGCCAATACACGCGCGCGACTACGAATGACATCGCTGTATTATTTTGCCGCATTGGAGAAACTTCTTGTCGCTGGGACCGGCAATAAAGTAGAGGACTTTGGTGTTGGCTTTTATACCAAGTACGGTGACGGTGGGGTAGATCTGAGCCCCATTGCCGATTTATTAAAATCTGAAGTCTATGAAGTTGCCAAATATTTAGGTATCAATCAGGAAATTATCGTAGCACCACCAACCGATGGTCTTTGGGGAGACGATCGTACAGATGAAGATCAAATAGGAGCGTCTTATCCTGAATTGGAATGGGCCATGAAAATGAAAGATGAGGGCAAAACTGCAGACGATTTTACAGATAGGGAACGTGAGGTGTTTAACATCTTTATGAAGTTCCATAAGTCAAACAAACATAAGATGATTCCTATTCCAATTTGCGAAATTCCCAATAATTTTAAATAGTTGTTGTTTTTTATGAAAAAATAAAGCCAAACTGTTAAATTTTTAATTATTTTTGTTTAACGCGTTTCCTAAACTCGCTATACTTAACTTCAGTTATTCGATTTTTAACCCTAACTAAACAAAATCAAATATCATGATAAAATTATTGATTGTCGATAGTCATCCTATTGTAAGGACCGGACTAGAGCTCTATTTTAATAACAAGCCTGACATCAACGTTGTTGGAAGCCTAGGAAGCGGCATTGAGATATTTGATTTTATTCGTCGCAACCCCGTAGATGTTATTATCTCTGAGATAGATTTACCTGAACTCAACGGTATAACAGCACTTCGTGCAATAAAAAAAGAAAACAAAAATATAAAAGTCCTTATGTTCAGCCACCAACCAGAGGAAATCTATGCCATAAGTACTATAAAGGCTGGCGCTTCAGGTTACCTCAACAAAAAGGCCAGTGTTGAGGATATTGAAGCTGCCGTGCGAAAAATTTATAACGGCGAGACGTCCTTAAGTGAAAAAATGGACAAGCATCTCAGGTATGAAGACACGCGTAAGAGCAGAAGCAGACTTTTTAAAAAGCTGTCCACACGGGAGGTTGAAGTTTTAAAATTACTTTCAATAGGACGCAAGAATAAGGAAATTGCAGAGGAGTTAGATATTAATGAGAAAACCGTCAGCACCTACAAGGCGCGCTTATTTAAAAAGCTTAATGTGACTAATATTGTTGACCTGATACATCAGGCAAAACACCATAACCTTACTTAACCGCTTGACCACCAACAACCTTACCTAATTTACGCGACAGCAACATTTTAAGACCGAGATAGTCTTTGACGTCTTCAATTATAGTCTTAGAATTAGCATCCTCCTTAAGTGTCTCCTCTTTGTATTCGGCAACTTTTTTATCAATAAGGTGACATCTTAAGCTTAAGATTGTCTGACTTACCAATTGCGCGATGGTATCCTCTTTTCCTTTGGGAATGATATTATTGCGATGCCAGTCGTGAAGATTATACTTCTCATCCTCCATTAGAATGCTCGTTACCGTACTCGCTAAATTTTGATCGAGCTGATTGATAAAATCCTTAGTGGAAAACTGCTCATCTTGGTGTAATCTATCTATAATGTTATAATAAAGTGTCTTGAAACCTTCATTGGTAAATTGCATTTCGTCTTCCTGAAGATCTAAATAAATCTTTTCAAATACCTTTGCTGCTTGTTTTACCGGTTCTAAAATTAAGTCGCCCGAAACCTCATCTTCTTTTAAGATTAAATCTTCAAATTCTTCTTCCCTATTACCGTAAAGCATTAAAATTTGAATGATTTTCTGTTCTAGCTCAAATTGAATATCTATTTTAGGTCTGGCTACTTCTTCATTCCTGACCACCTCAAAGGCCCTTTGGTCCTTTTTGTATTTTTTATTGGCGTCTTGATACTCCTTTTTGTTAATTTGGGCAAGGGTACTAAACAGAACATTCTCGCTAATATCCATAATCTGGGCACACTCCTGAATATAGATTTCGCGCTTAATAGGGTCAGGTATTTTAGCAATACTATTAACAATCTCCCTTATGGTTTCTGCTTTTTTTATAGGGTCATTCTGAGCTTCCCTAACCAATAAAGATGCCTTAAATTGAATGAAATCCTTTGTGTTTTCCTGGAGATAAACGGTCAGCTCCTCAAGGGTGTTTTCCCTTGCAAAACTATCTGGGTCCTCTCCGTCAGGAAACGTACAAACCTTAACGTTCATACCCTGTTCCAAAATCAAATCAACACCCCTTAAAGACGCTCTTATACCGGCTGCATCGCTATCAAAAAGCACGGTAATATTATTGGTTAATCTATTGATCAATCGGATTTGTTCTGGCGTGAGGGCCGTACCAGAAGAGGAGACTACGTTTTTAACCCCTGTTTGGTAAAATTGAATCACATCCGTGTAACCTTCCACTAAATAACAATTATCTTCTTTAGCAATATTTTGCTTGGCAAAATATAAGCCGTATAACACCTTACTCTTGTGATAGATGTCGCTCTCAGGAGAATTTAAATACTTGGCCGCTTTTTTATCGCTGGTTAAAATACGGCCGCCGAAACCGAGCACCCTACCACTCATGCTATGAATGGGAAACATAACGCGGCCTTTAAACCTATCAAAGTGCTTTTGCTCCTTTACAATAGTAAGACCCGTTTTTTCTAAAAATTCAAGCTTATATGCTTTGCCCAAGGCGTCATCTGTAAAGGCTTGCCATTCATCGAGAGAGTAGCCCAATTGGAATTTTTTTATGGTCTCTTCGGTAAACCCGCGCTCTTTGAAATAACTTAGACCAATGGCCCTACCTTTATCAGTAGTGTGCAATATTCTTTGAAAGTAGGTATTAGCATATTCACTAACCAAATAGAGACTCTCGCGTGCGTCAGCTTGCGCCTTTTCCTCATCCGTTCGCTGAGTCTCTTCTATTTCAATATTATACTTTTTTGCGAGGTATTTAATGGCCTCAGGGTAGGTAAAATGCTCGTGTTCCATTAAAAACGTAACGGCATTACCTCCTTTACCTGAAGAGAAATCCTTCCATATCTGCTTTACGGGAGACACCATAAAGCTTGGTGTACGCTCTTCACTAAACGGACTTAGACCCTTGTAGTTACTTCCCGATTTTTTAAGCTGAACAAAATCACCTATAACCTCTTCTACGCGAGCGGTTTCAAATACTTGTGCTATGGTGTTTTGTGAAATCAAATTTTGGGTTTTTAGCAGAGGTGTAAA
Source organism: Winogradskyella aurantia (assembly GCF_002266855.1). GTDB lineage: Bacteria > Bacteroidota > Bacteroidia > Flavobacteriales > Flavobacteriaceae > Winogradskyella > Winogradskyella aurantia. Next base: position 66,325 of record NZ_NGJN01000007.1, read on the forward strand.
ATTAAGATAAAATTACATTAGTAGAAACGATAAATGAAAAAGCCTTGTCCGAAAAACAGACAAGGCTCCTAACACTCAAAATTAATTGATTTAGTCTATATCAAACCGTACACCAAATGAAATATTATTCTGATCGACTGCTTGGTTCTTAAATAGCGGGTTAAGATCATATTTTACATAAAGCGCTACATCATCAATACCGACATACCCACTTAATCCATAAATAAATTCACTTACTTCATAACCACCACGCTGTTTATTTTTTATTCGATTTCCATCATCTTTATATTTCAATTTTTGCATATTCCACACATTCAATCCTGCATAACCTCCTAAGCCAATTTTAAATTGATTTCTCGTAGAATATCTGAAATAGTTATCGCGCTCTATTTTTTTTGATGGTCCAAATTCAAAGTGTAAAGGAATCACAATATTTGTAGCTCTAAATTTGGCCTTATCCAATTCCTGAGGAAATTCCTGAAGTAAAATTTCATCATCTACATTGACAAAATAATTGTTATCCTTAATATCAAGCTTATTCCATTGAATGGAAAGACCATACTTTACTCTCAAAAAATTTGAGTTATTTAAAAGTCGTGTTTTCCATGAAAAACCCCATTCTATAAATCCTGAGCCACCCAATTTATAAGGTGAGTCATCAAGGTTTTGGCCATCAATAAGTGTATTATTAAACCCGATAGCAAAGACATTTTCTTCTACTGTCCTTCTATCATATTTTCTAGGTTTATCATACTCCTTTTCGCCAATATAAATAAAACTGTCATTGGTTTCCTCATCGCCTCCAATTCTTACAATCAATTGGGTACCATCTTCTTTACCCTCATAGTAGATTCCATTGCGCTCCACCAGCGCAATTTTGTTATCTACAATTGCTAATCTATTTTCTATGTTCTCTGCTCTTTTTTTTGCGGCATCTTTCTTTAATTGCTCTGCTTCTGCTGCCGTAATCTTACCGTTATCCAAACGTTTATTGATCAACTCAATATCTGACTTCAGCAATTCGCGTTCTTCTTTTTCAATGTCTTTTTTTAATTCCTCAAGTTTACTTATTTCTTTTTGCTTTTTAGACTCAGTGGCATCCATAATGGAGTCTTTCTTTATCTCCTGAGCGTTAATAGTGCTTAAGGCTAAGCATAAAACAAAAGGGACTAGTACTCTAGTAATTGTATTCATAACTGTTCGTTTTTTGATGATTTATAATTATTTTAATTTGATTCTGAACGAAAATGTTTTTTAGATTTATAAGACCAGGACGATTTAGTGATTACGATGCACAACTGCCGTTTTAATAGTTTCATAACCATCTTTAAGCGCTTCAAATACTTTAGTCCTAAAGGATTCACCCATTTCATCTTCTACACTTATTAATAAGGAAGTCGCATCTACCGTTCTTGAAGCATCCTTTAAAAATTTACCTTTTAACAGTTCTTTATTTGCCATTTTTAAAAGTGAATCTACTTCCCTATCCGTAACTGGCTTAGTTTCTGATCTAAAATTCTTTAACGTTGCAGCCACGCTTTCTCTTAACTCATCTTCGCCAATAACATTTTGCATATCTTGTTTGGGCTTTTGGCCTTTTCGAGTAGTTAACTTATCATCTAGTGAACTTCTATTTCCGGCAATCTTTGTCTGACTTTTTGATTGATTTTGCACTGTCTTTTTATAGTCTGTTAAGGGTGCTTTAGTCGTTGTTGATTCATTATTTTTATTGTTAGACGTTTCATCCGTAGCAACTACAGCATTCGTTTTTACCTCATCAACTATGATATCGGTGGGTTTTTTTGGCGTAGTTTCAACCTCTTCTTCAACCAGGGTTGGTATGATGGCTTCATTCTCTTCATTATTGAAAAACTGAATGGTAACTGCCATTAAAATAACCAAACCAGCAGCAACACCTAACCACCAATAGAATGGTTTTTTGCTCCTTCCTTCTTCGGTACCTAAACGTTCAGCCAACTTAGACCAACTTCCTTCTGATGGTGATAAAGTACGCTTTTCTAGCTTTTCCTTTAACTGTTCTTCAAATTTAATTGGTGCCATAGTTGCTCTTATTTAATTCTTTAATATTTTTCTGAAGCATCTGTCTCGCTTTAAACAATTGTGATTTAGATGTCCCTTCTGATATATTGAGTAATTCTGCAATTTCGCTATGCTTATACCCTTCAATCGCATACATTACAAACACCATTCTATAACCTTCTGGCAAACTATCTATGAGTTGTTGTATTTCTGCAACTTCAATATTAGACTTAATATTATTAGAATAATCCCGTTCAATATATTCGTCCTCAGCAGCAAATTCAATAGTCTTTTTCTGTCTTAAATACGAAATAGCTTCTCTCACCATAATGCGTCTTACCCAGCCTTCAAAACTTCCTTCATTTTTAAAGGTCTTTAGATATTTAAACACCTTAAAAAACCCATTGAGCATTACCTCCTCTGCTTGATGCACATCTTTAATGTAATACCTACACACACTTAACATTTTAGGCGAATGCAATTCGTACAACACATGTTGTGCTTCACGATTGTTTTTCGCGGCTCTTTGTATCAGTTGTGTTTCGTTCTTATGAAGTTGAATAACTTTCATTCTACGTTTTACAGTTGTGCTTCTATTTGTATAGACGCATTAAATCATCAAATGGTTGTCTGGGTAATTAATTTTTTACTAAAAAAAATGCAATGGCCTAAAAAATAGACTCTTATAACTACTTTTTCCGGTCAATTACATAGTCGACCATGAGCATAAGTGAAGATTTGTATGATGAATCGGGGTAAACAGACAACAAGGCCATAGCTTCTTTTTGGAAGAATTTCATTTTTTCAACCGCATACTCAAGGCCACCGTGTGCCTTTACAAAAGCAATAACCTCCTTGACCCGTTTTTTATCCTTGTTATGATTCTTCACGGAATTAATGAGCCAAGCCTTTTCTTTTTTAGAACAGGTATTTAAGACATAAATAAGCGGTAAAGTCATTTTTTGTTCTTTGATATCAATACCAGTGGGTTTTCCAATAGCCTCTTTACCATAATCGAATAAATCATCTTTGATTTGAAAGGCCATCCCAATGAACTCACCAAATTTTCTCATAGTATCTACTTCGTTAGAATTTGGTTTTACGGATGCTGCTCCCAAACTGCAACAAGCGGCAATGAGTGTGGCTGTTTTTTGTCTTATAATATCATAATAAATATCTTCTGTGATATCAAGTTGCCTAGCTTTCTCAATTTGAAGCAACTCGCCTTCGCTCATTTCCCGGACAGCTACGGAAATTATTTTCAACAAGTCAAAATCGTTGTTATCTATTGACATTAAAAGCCCTTTTGACAACAAATAATCCCCAATCAATACAGCAATCTTATTTTTCCAAAGTGCATTTATGGAGAAAAAGCCACGACGCCTATTACTATCATCTACAACATCATCATGCACCAAGGTAGCTGTATGGATCAACTCTATCACAGATGCTCCTCTATAGGTGCGTTCGCTGATTTCGCCATTGTTCACCATTTTGGCTACCAAAAACACAAACATAGGACGCATTTGCTTTCCTTTTCGGTTGACTATGTAATGCGTAATGCGATTAAGAAGTGCTACCTTACTGGCCATAGCGAGCTGAAACTTCTGTTCAAAGAGTTCCATTTCATAAGCTATGGGCTGTTTTATTTGTTCGGTGATTTTCATTTTAGAGTTCCAAATCCTGATATTTCATGAATTTACGAGCTAATAAACGATATAGAACTGCGAAATTACGAATAATGCCTTTTACAATTGTTAATTTGCGAAAATTATAAGGTTCACGTAAACTAATCAAAATAAATTGTAACTTTAGTAATACTATTTTTCACATATTTTAAATATCGAGCTTATGAAAAAAATTACATTAGTTTTTATTTTTTTATTTACCCTTTTATTGTGCTCCGCCCAGCAAACGATTTCCTTTGAGGCATCGGAGGGTTACAGCCTTGGAGATATAAATACTCAAAATGGTTGGGTAACTACGGGTACTGGACCTGGAACTTTTATAACCAACCAGGTTGTCTCTGATGAATTGGCAACTGACGGTTCCTTCGCTCTAAAAATTGTTCAAGAGACTGCTTTTCCAGGTCAAGCAAATGCCATTGTTGGGGCCTTTTATGATTATAGTGTTCCAGTAGCTCAGGATGGTTCCACCTTTTCTGCAGACATAAATATCACCCAACAAGATGCCAATAGTTCAAATTTTTTGTTCGGACTTGTTAATTCAACTGCGGGATCATTTATTGCTTGGTTTGAATTTGATTTCCAGGGTAATATTTTTGTCTTAGTGGATGACGGCCTAGGTACTGTTGTAAGAAATGACACAGGAGTTAGTTGGGCCATTGATACTTGGTACAATGTTCGAATGGAAATAAATGGTTCAACTATTAACTTTTTTTTAGACGACACACAAATAAGTACTGGTACCGTAATTTTAGCGGATGACGTGGAGCAAGTTAGATTTTCTCATGATAATTTTGGCGGGTCTGCGTATATAGATAATTTTAGAACAAATGATGAAAATTTATCGGTTGATGCTTTTGAACAAAATTCTTTTTCATTTTATTACGAAAAATCAACGAAATCCTTGAATCTAGAGTCCTCAATAGCCCCAATGAAGAATATTGAGATTTATTCTATTATAGGAAATCGTGTCATGAACATGTCTCTATCAACTCGTTTTGAATCTATTGACTTAACTTCCTTGTCAGATGGTATTTATTTAGCAAGAATAAGTACAAATGATTATTCGAAAACTATTAAATTTTTGAAGAATTAATTTATATTGATAAAAAAGCGGCTATTTGCCGCTTTTTTAAGTCTTATTGGCCAATTGGCCGCAAGCTGCGTCAATATCCTTTCCTCTACTTCGTCTAACGGTTACTGTAATATTATTGGCTTCTAGGACCTTAACATACATATCTATAGCTTCGGAATCGGCTTGTTGAAATTCGCCGTCGTCTATAGGGTTATACTCAATGAGGTTGACCTTGCTAGGTGCAAACCTACAGAAATCCACCAAGGCGTCGACGTGTTTTTTATCATCATTAATACCTTGCCACACTACATATTCATAGGTAATCCTGTTTTTAGTTTTGGCATACCAGTATTCTAAGGCTTCTCTCAAATCCTTTAAGGGAAAGGTTGCATTAAATGGCATAATAGATGTTCTCACCTCATCAATGGCAGAGTGAAGAGAAACGGCAAGTTTAAACTTCACCTTATCGTCAGCTAATTTTTTTATCATTTTGGGCACACCTGAGGTAGAGACGACGATTCGTTTTGGCGACATCCCCAAGCCTTCTGGAGATGTAATTTTATCTATAGCTTTAAGAACGTTATTGTAATTCATAAGAGGCTCTCCCATGCCCATAAAGACAATATTGCTCAATGGTCTGTTATAGTACAATCTACTTTCATTATCAATAGCTACGACTTGGTCATATATTTCATCTGGATTTAGGTTTCGCATTCGTTTTAATCTGGCTGTTGCACAAAACCTACAATCTAAGCTACATCCAACCTGTGAAGAGACACAGGCTGTAGTGCGATTTGCTGTGGGGATTAATACAGATTCTACTACTAAATCATCATGGAGTCTAACGGCATTTTTTATCGTGCCATCACCACTGCGCTGCATTTGGTCTACCTTAATGTGGTTGATTACAAAATTAGCCTCAAGCATTTGACGTGTTTCTAGGGAAATATTGGTCATGTCATCAAAGCTATAAGCAGCTTTTTGCCATAGCCATTCATAGACCTGATTTCCTCTAAACGCCTTATCTCCCTTTTCTACGAAAAAAGCCCTTAATTGCTCCTTCGTTAATGCCCGTATATCTTTCTTTTTAACATCCATAAAAGACAAAGGTAGTTATTATGCCGTCCTTAAAACAGAAAAGCCTCCTTGTTTAGGGAGGCTTTATAATTATAATCAATCTTTTTACTTATATAATCAACATAGCATCCCCATAGGAGTAAAATCTATATTTCTCCTTAACAGCGACTTCATAGGCATGCTTTACAAACTCATGACCTGCAAAAGCAGAGATCATCATTAGCAAAGTTGATTTTGGTGTATGAAAATTGGTGATCATACTATTTGCTATACTAAACTCGTAAGGCGGAAAAATAAACTTATTGGTCCAGCCATCATAGGGATTCAATCTGCCATTAGAAGATACTGAACTTTCTATGGTTCGCATGGATGTGGTACCTACAGCACAAACACGCTTTTTATTTTCGATACCTTTATTAACAATGGCCGCTGCACGTTCATCTATAACAATTTCTTCACTGTCCATTTTGTGTTTTGACAAATCCTCAACTTCGACCGGATTAAATGTGCCAAGACCAACATGAAGGGTTACCTCTGCCATTTCAACACCCTTAATTTCTAAACGCTTTAATAAATGCTTTGAAAAGTGAAGTCCAGCTGTGGGGGCTGCCACGGCACCTTCATTTTTGGCAAAAATGGTTTGATAGCGGTCTTCATCCTCTGGCTCCACATCGCGTTTTATATATTTGGGCAATGGGGTCTCTCCAAGTTCAGTTAGTTTTCTTCTAAAATCGTTATAAGAACCATCGTACAAAAAACGCAGGGTTCTACCTCTAGATGTGGTATTGTCAATGACTTCAGCCACCAAAGTTTCGTCCTCGCCAAAATATAATTTGTTACCTATTCTTATTTTTCGAGCTGGGTCAACCAAGACATCCCATAGTCTCTGGTCTTGGTTCAACTCACGGAGTAAAAATACCTCTATCCTAGCACCCGTTTTTTCCTTATTTCCAAATAAACGTGCTGGAAAAACCTTAGTATTATTGAGAATCATCACATCACCTTCATCAAAATAGTCTATAACATCCTTAAAAAGTTTGTGCTCTATGGTTTGTTTTTCCCTATTCAAGACCATTAACCTAGACTCATCTCTATGTTCTGCTGGATGCTCTGCTAATAATTCTGGTGGAAGGTTAAAATTAAAGTGTGATAATTTCATAAATGGATTTTTTTTGCAAGGTGCAAATATACAATCTCAATAGGGGGGTTGTCAAGGAAAGCGGTAATTATTTTAAAATTAAGTCTAAAAGGCTATACGGAAGTTATGTGAAAGCCAATTGATCTAAGGTCTTCCCAAAAATTTGGATAGGACTTGGTTACCACGTAAGCATTTTGAAATGATATCGGAACCAGTAATCCTAAAGGTGCAAAAGCCATAGCCATTCTATGATCGCTATAGGTTGCTATAGACACATTACTATTAATAGTAACTGAAGGTTCCAATTTCAGGGATTCCTCAGTAATAGCAATATTCGCTCCTAATTTTTGCAATTCGGTTTGTAAAGCTTCAAGTCTATCTGTTTCTTTAATTTTAAGTGTATGAAGACCATTTAATTGACATGCTACACCTAATCCAAAAGCTGTTACAGCTATAGTCTGAGCTATATCTGGTGCATCGCTAAGGTCTAATCGAATGTTTGATCTCGTATCTTGAGCCAGAGTTTTTTTTATTTTAATAGTCGTCCCTTTAAATTCCGTCTCAACACCAAAACCTTGGTAAATTGAAGCTAGCTTAGAATCTCCTTGTAATGATTCTTTTTTATAGGTGGACAAAGTTATCTCTGTTCCTACTTTACTCAAAGCGATAATACTATAGAAATAGGAAGCCGATGACCAATCTGATTCTACCTCAAAACTACAGGACGTAACCGGCATACTTTTAGGTTTTATTTGAATACGGTTCTCTTTAAAGTAAGCTTGAACGCCTAACTGCTTAAGAAGACTGAGCGTCATGTGTATATAGGGAACGGATGTTACTTTTCCTGTTAATGATAAGTCTAAACCTTGTGGCAGGCTAGACCCTATCAATAACAGGGCAGAAATATACTGACTACTAACATTTGCTGTTAGCGATACTTTACTTTTGGTTAATGTCTTTCCTTTTATCCTTAAGGGCGGGAACCCTTCATTTTCCATATATGCAATATCCGCTCCAAGTTCACGCAGCGCATCCACTAAAATCTTTATCGGACGTTCGCGCATACGTGAAGACCCTGTCAAAACAACTTCCCTATTCTCTTGAATTGCAAAATAAGCAGTAAGAAAACGCATTGCAGTGCCCGCATGATGGATATCTATAATATCCGAAGTAGAGGTCAAGGCTTTACCCATCAATTGAGTATCATCTGAATTTGATAGATTTTGTAAACTAACATTTGGATATAAAGCTTGTAAAAGCAATAAGCGATTAGACTCACTCTTAGATCCAGTTATTTGAATATGTTGGTGATTTAGTAATTTTGACTTTTGGATACTAATGTCCATAAATGAAACGGTCTAGACTTAAGACGTAAAGCTACTTTAATTTCTCGTTATTATGGTGCCTATCATGATCTCGATTTGCTTTTTTATCCAACTTTTTATCAAAAGCCGCTTCTAAATCTATTCCTGTTTGGTTGGCCAAACAGAGCACCACAAACACAACATCTGCCAATTCCTCCCCCAAATCCTTGTCCTTGTCACTGTCCTTTTCACTTTGTTCACCATAGCGACGTGCTATTATTCTGGCCACCTCACCAACTTCTTCGGTGAGTTGGGCCATATTCGTTAGTTCATTAAAATAGCGAACTCCGTGATCCTTGATCCAATTGTCTACTGCTTGCTGTGCATTTCTAATATTCATACTACTCTTTGTTTTTTGAGTCTATAATTATGGTAACAGGACCATCATTAACCAATTGTACCTTCATATCTGCACCAAATATACCAGTCTGGACTGGTTTACCCAGATATGTCTCTAGAGTTTGGTTAAATTTCTGATATAATGGAATGGCAATTTCTGGTTTTGCAGCCTTTATATAACTAGGTCTATTCCCTTTTTTTGTACTCGCATGGAGGGTAAATTGACTTACAACAATAATATCCCCATCAACCTCCAAAATAGATTTATTCATAATACCTTCTTCGTCTGGAAAAATCCTAAGATTGACAATTTTTTTACACAACCAATCAATATCCTCCCAGGTATCGTCATCAATTATACCGAGTAAGACCAAAAGACCATTTTCCATAGAGGCCACCTGCTTATTATCAATCTTCACTGATGATTGAGAAGCCCTTTGTATCACTACCCTCATTCCATATCCCAATTATCGGTTCTGTAGTTCTCGTCTTCGCCCTCTAGGATCTGAAGGTAACTTCTATATCTGGAAAATGATACTTTGTCATTCTCAAGCGCGTCTTTTACGGCACATTTAGGCTCCTTAACATGGAGGCAATTATTGAACTTACAATGTTCCTTTAATTTGAAGAATTCAGGAAAATAATCCCCCACTTCTTCCTTTTCCATGTCTACAACACCAAAACCCTTAATACCCGGAGTATCTATGATTTTAGCATCAAAGCTCAAATCGAACATTTCCGCAAAGGTAGTGGTATGCTGTCCTTGCATATGCTGTTCAGAAATCTCTCTTGTTTTTAAATCTAAGCTAGGCTCAATAGCATTAATCAATGTTGACTTGCCAACCCCTGAATGGCCTGCGAACATATTTACTTTCCCTTCCATTAACAGCTTTACCTTATCAATATTTTTGCCTGTCTTAGCAGAGATACCAATGCAGTTATAGCCTATTTCTCGGTAAATACTCGCTAGATATTTTACTTCAAGAATGGCTTCATCATCGTAGGTATCTATCTTGTTAAAAAGCAGAATCGTTTTGATGGAATAAGCCTCTGCCGTGACTAAAAAACGATCTATAAAACTGGTTAATGTTGGTGGGTTATTTATGGTGACCAACAAAAAAACCTGGTCAATATTAGCAGCTATAATGTGGGTTTGTTTTGATAGATTAACCGACCGTCTAATTATATAATTTTTGCGTTCTTCAATACGCTTTATAACCCCTGTTTCGGTGTTGTTCTTGGTTTCTAAATCAAACTCCACCACATCCCCAACAGCTATAGGGTTGGTACTCTTGATGCCTTCTAATCTAAAGCGACCCTTGATCCTACATTCATAAAATTTTCCGTTCAAGGTTTTTACGTTGTACCAACTACCTGTAGATTTATAAACCGTTCCTATCATCAACTAATTTTGATATAACAAAGAAACAACATTTAACAAAAAAATCACTAATTTGAGAGTATATAACAAAAATCATATACTATGAAAAAATCCACTTTACTCATTGCTGTTATAATCACAGGCTTTATCTCTTATTCATTTATAAAGTCAGACCAACCCTCAACAGGAGTAGAATACCGAGTTGTCACAAGCGTGGAATCCATTGTACCCAATGGCCTAGGACGTTCTCGATTAATTTCATCTAATGTCGGCAGGGATTACGACGACTACACCTCTGAACGCTCCAGTGATAAAAACGAGGATAGCAGAAACAAATCTAAACGCAGTGATATACGCGTTAAGGATTTTGAAGAAACCAAGTTGCTTAACTTCTATAATATTGGTGGTATTCGTTTTCAAAATATCGTTGCCAATGACGCCGTAATTACCTCTAAGCTCATTGCTATGGCAGACAAGGGCTGGGAACTTGCTTTTGTAAGCAGCAGTTCTGAAAGTGATGCCGGGAAAGACGACGGCCAAGGTATTTTTGTAACGCGTTATATTTTTAAACGCCCCAAACAGCAGTAAAAAAAGGCTCGCATTTTGCGAGCCTTTTTCGTCTTATCTAGTGATTTATAATGTCCTCTTGGTGGTTTATAGATTCTTGGTGAATAGCCTTGAACATTCTCAGGATAAATTCTTCGCTTAAGTTTTTCTCCTCTCCCTCTAAAATCATTTTACCCAAGATTTCATTCCAACGCTTAGATTGAAGAACGGCGACATTATGGTCCTTTTTTAATTGACCGATGTCATCTGCAACTTTCATCCGTTTTCCCAATATTTCAATCAATTGATGATCAATAACATCAATTTTGGTCCTTAAGGTATTTATCTTGTTGGTAAAGGCAGCGTCATCGCCAGACTCCTTTCTAATCCTTAAGTCTTCTGTGTATTTTATTAATTCCTTTGGTGTTATTTGCTGTGCCGCATCACTCCAAGCATTATCTGGATCGTGATGTGTTTCAATCATGAGACCATCATAATTTAAATCCAAAGCCGTCTGACTTAAGTCAAAAATAATATCTCGCCTACCAGCTATGTGCGAAGGGTCTAAAATTAATGGTAAGTCAGGAAAGCGGTTTTGTAGGTCTACAGCAATCTGCCATTCTGGATTATTTCTATACCTTGTTTTTTCATATGTTGAAAACCCTCTATGAATGACCCCAAGATTCTCGATATCTGCCTTGTAAAAACGCTCTACTGCCCCCAACCAAAGTGATAAATCTGGATTTACGGGATTTTTAATGAGTACTGGTTTATTTGTACCCCTTAAAGCATCTGCAATATCTTGAACGATGAATGGGCTTACGGTAGTTCTGGCGCCGATCCAAAAAATATCTACATCATGCTCTAGCGCAAGCTCTACATGGTGGGGGTTTGCGACCTCAGTGGTTATCATTAAACCTGTTTCTTGTTTTGCCTTTTGCAACCACTTCAAGCCCAAGGCACCAACACCTTCAAAATTTCCAGGTCGTGTTCTTGGCTTCCATATACCTGCCCTAAAAACCGTGGCATCACTTTCTTTTAACTGATGCGCTATATTTAATACTTGTTCTTCCGTTTCTGCACTACACGGTCCTGCAATAACCAAGGGATGGTCTAAACCCATGGCATCTAACCAGTGTCTCAATTGTTTTTTGTTTTCCATAATGCTAATTAATCTCTTTTTCTAAATTTTTATTGTATTCCTTTAAGTATGTGTTTTATATAATTTGTGGATTCCATCTCATGGTAAACCGCACTAAAATCTTCATTTTCTATTAAATCCTTAAAATGCTTCAAATTGTTTATATATTCTTCCAAAGTCTCTACCACATTGGTCTTGTTCTGTTTAAAAATTGGTGTCCACATGGCAGGTGAACTTTTTGCCAATCGCACCGTACTTTCAAAACCACTGCCAGCCATGTCGAAGATGTCACGTTCGTTTTTTTCCTTTTCAATAACGGTTTTACCCAACATAAAAGCACTAATATGGGACAAATGCGATACGTAGGCTATATGCTTGTCGTGGGCCTTGGGATTCATATACCTTATACGCATTCCTAGGTCAGAAAACAATTTGAGCGCTCTTTCCTGAAGTTTAAAGGCTGTTTCTTCAACCTCACAAATGATATTGGTTTTGTGCTCATAGAGGTTATGGATAGCGGCATTTGGCCCAGAAAATTCTGTTCCAGCAATTGGATGGGCCGCTAAATAATTTCTACGCTTTGGATGATTTTTTACCCTAAGACAAATATCTTCCTTAGTGGAGCCTGCGTCAAACACCACGGTATCATCGGAAATCTTATCCAAGACATTGGGCAATACCTCTAAAGTGGCATCTACCGGAATAGCAATTATAACCATATCCGCCTTTTTAAGAGCTTCAAAAGTTTCTTTAACATCGATGACCCCTAATTTCAAGGCTTCATCCAAGTGTGCTTCATTAGAATCAATTCCACTGATTATAACCGATGGATAATTTTTTTTGATACCCAAAGCGAAACTTCCGCCAATTAATCCAACACCTATTATAAAAACATTCTTCATCTTTCCTAAATTCTTTCTAAAGCTTCAGCAATAGCATCTTCGGAAGCACAGAGTGAAAACCTAACGTAACCTTCGCCATTACTGCCAAAAACTGTTCCTGGTGCTATAAAAATGGAGTACTCTTTTAAAACTAAATCCGTAAATTCCTCTGATTTTAAATGTGGTGGCAGCTTTGCCCATACAAATAATCCAGAGGTATCCTTATCGAATGTACAGTTGAGCCCCTCTGCCAATTTCCAAATCATTTTTCTTCTTTGTTGATAAACGTTATTTAAACTTACATACCAAAGGTCAGAAGATTTTAGGGCTTCAATAGCGCCTTTCTGAATACCGTAAAACATACCAGAATCGATATTGCTCTTCACTTTTAAGACAGCACTGACATAGTCGTAACTCCCAACAAGCATCCCAACGCGCCAACCTGCCATATTAAAGGTTTTACTCAATGAGTTTAGCTCTAGGCAAACACGCTTTGCATCTCGGTAGCGCATAATGCTTATTGGCTTGTCATTTAGCACAAAACTGTATGGGTTATCGTTGACAATGAGAATATCATGCCGCTTACCAAAGGCAATAACCTCGTCGTAGAATTTATTGCTCGCATTAGCGCCAGTTGGCATATGGGGATAACTAACCCACATAATTTTTATCTTGCTGAGATCCATGCGTTCCAAAGCAATAAAGTCTGGCAACCAATGGTTTTCTTCCTTTAAATCGTAATAGACAGGAGTAGCCTCTAACAATTTTGTTACTGCAGCATAGGTTGGATATCCTGGATTTGGAACCAGAGCCTCATCTCCTGGATTAAGAAAAGCCATGGAAATATGCATAATACCCTCCTTACTTCCTAATAATGGTAATACCTCTGTCTGGGAGCTTAAATTAACCTTATACCGTTTTTTATAAAAGTTTGAAATTTCCTCTCTCAACTCAGGCAAGCCCTGGTAGCTTTGATATTTATTGGCGCCTTCATCTATTAAACTATCCTGAAGTAACATGGTTGCCTTAAATGGCGGCTCTAAATCAGGGCTTCCAATCCCCAAATTTATAATAGGCTTTCCTTGAGCCTTTAAAAGTGCCACTTCCCTTAATTTCTTTGAAAAATAATATTCCTCAACGTGTTTTAGCCTATTAGCCACTTCAATCATAGTCTCGCATTTTTATATTCACCTAACACTTTAAAATTTTCTGCCATAATTTCCATTAAGGATTTGGCCTTGCTGTAATCTTTGTAATCTTTGAAAGTCACGTCCACAAAAAAGGCATATTTCCATGGTGTGTCCATAATTGGCAAGGATTGAATCTTTGTTAAATTTAGTTTACAATCGCTCAAGACATTAAGTATTGTGGCTAAACTTCCGCGTTTATGGTCCAAAACAAATTTAAGAGATGCCTTGTCCATCCGGGTAAAATCGTTGTTTTCTGTCTCTCTTTTAACTATTACGAAGCGTGTTTCGTTATGTTTTATGGTTTGAATACTTTCTGCCAAGACTGAGAGTTTATATAGCTCAGCAGCCTTCTTACTCGCGATAGCGGCGATATGCTTCACGTTTTTTTCGGCAATTTGCTTAGCAACCTCCGCTGTATCCCTGGCCTCAACCAATTTAATATGCGGTAGGTCCTTTAAAAACATCTTACACTGCAATAAAGCCATAGGGTGGGAATGAACCTCAGATATATCTGCAATAGATTGACCAGGTAGTGCCATTAAATGATGTTGGATATCCAAATAATATTCCCCTACTATGTTTAAGTTATTATTATCTATGAGTGCGTAATTTGGAATTATCGAACCTGCTATTGAATTCTCTATAGCCATAACAATCTCATCAGAACTACCCTCTAATAGACTTTCTATAACACCATCAAAAGACATACACTCCTCGACTGCTGCACTGTCATTGAAATAGTGCTGTACAACTTCATGGTGAAACGAACCCTTTATCCCTTGTATCGCTATTGGTTTGGTCATAATAAAAAAGTCTCGATTATATCGAGACTTTATAGATTTTTATTTTAATAAAACATATTAAGCCTCGTTTCCTTTAGAATAAAAGAAATAAAACCAGTTATAATATGTTTTTGTTGTATTCATCATTACAATTAGACAGCTAAAGTAACTATTATTATGTAAATACAAAACCCATTAAATCAAATTTTATATTTCATCATATTGTAAATGATTATTTTTACCAAAAACTTAGCTAAGCATGTCTATTGAAGTAGAAAATATTACAAAACGTTACAAAAACCAAGTGGCCCTTAGTGACGTTTCGTTTAAAATAAAAAAGGCTGAAATCGTGGGCTTTCTTGGACCAAATGGTGCTGGAAAATCTACAATGATGAAGATATTAACAACCTATCTTGAAGCTACTGATGGCAAGGCCAAAGTTAACGGTTTTGACGTGAGTGCATCAAAGAAAGAAGTTCAAAAGAGCGTGGGTTACCTTCCTGAGCATAATCCATTATATCTCGATTTATATGTAAAAGAATACCTAGCCTTTAATGCCGAGGTTTATAAAGTCCCTAAGTCTAGAATTGATGAGGTCGTTCAATTGACAGGGTTAACTTCCGAGGCCCATAAGAAAATTGGCCTACTTTCTAAAGGTTATAGGCAACGTGTTGGTTTGGCCAATGCCTTATTGCACAACCCAGATGTTCTCATTTTGGATGAACCAACAACAGGCCTAGACCCAAATCAATTGGTTGATATTAGGCATCTCATTAAAAGTATTGGTAAGGAAAAAACAGTGTTCCTGTCTACACACATTATGCAGGAGGTCGAAGCAATGTGTGATCGCGTAATCATTATTGATAAGGGTAAGGTAGTTGCGGATAAGTATTTAAAGGATTTGCGGGAAGGAAACGCACAAATAGTAGTGGTTGAATTTGATTATCGGGTGGAAGACACGTTTTTGCTTAAACTTCCAAAAGTTTCTTCAGTTGTCAATACGCGTGATTTCATATACGAAATCACCTTTTCAACTGACCAGGATATGCGTTCTCATGTATTCGATTTTGCCCATGACAATGCACTTAAAATACTCCAACTTAACCAAAAGAATACTAGTCTGGAAAGTTTATTCAGAGACCTTACTAGTTAAAAATTAATTGCCCAGTGTAAAACTCCTGCACATCCACATTAGGTGGCTCGTTAAGTACTATGACGTCGCCTGTCCCTCTTAATTCACCAGTAATAGATTGCTGTGGATTTACAATCATATCATTACTGGCACGATGGAAAATATTGATATGCTGCGCCACGAGATTGGCACCTTCAAATCTACTTGCTCCCGAAAAGAAACCGATATCTAAATTTTCTACATGACCATCTATAAAAAATAGGGATATACCATTTGATAGGATATTGACATTTTCAGAATTAACATGCACTCTAAAGTCACCAACACTAAAATCTGTTTCTTCTATAAAATCCTCTGAAATCAACGTAAGTGTATTATAATTCAATGGCCCATCAGATCTTACTGTGAATTGCGTTGATGACCTTACCTCTGTGAGATTAGGCGCTTCGATATAAATTTTAGTAATACCGTAACCCCTTACTAAATTACATGTATTATTATCAGTCAATACCAAACGGTCCCCAATAACCTCCACATCTATATCATTTAACAAGTTCTCACCCGTCTCAACGGTAACCTTAATACTCGGCGATTCCTTAATAATTAGCTCAATATCCCTGTTAACAAGTATACGTTCAAACGGCGCTACGCTAAATTCTTCCTGTACAATATTTCCAGCTGTCTGAAAACAATTAATAGCATCTTCACTGTCACAAGTAGTGAGGGTCATCGCTATAACACTTATTTTGATGACAAATAACATTCTATGTTTCAAATCTAATTTCACAATCTAATTCCAATTCCTAATTCAACAGCTTCTGCCTTAGCGCCATGAGATTTTAGGGTTATTGCAGCAAATATTTTTTCACCAAAATATCGTTTTAACCCAACCCTAAAATACGTTCTTCCTTCAAAATCGAATGGATAATATATATAATAACCCAATTGAGTTACAAGAGATATTTTATTCATAAAAAGTTCGTGACCTATAAAAACCCCTACACGCTTCCAATCTTCATTTCCGCTGACATTTTCCGCTGGAAAAGCAATAGATTTGTAATAAATAAATTCCTTTAAAAAATTAGAGAAAAAGGCGTCTATCCCAAATTGTAAAGCACTTGTGTGACTTAACCGTTTATCTGCATAAGCTGACAAAATATAAAATGGAAACTGTCCGCTTCCAATGACATCGCTCTCATTAATCCCTGTTCTAAACGCAATATTATATCTTATCGGTTCCGTAAATTTCTCGTCAGATAAATTTTTAGTATACGCTGTAATTTTATCTTCTAGATTATAATTAAGTCCAACATTAATTGCCACTGTATTCACACTTGTGTTTGGCGCTTTTACGTTGGCATTGGAATAATGGATGAGTGAAATTCCAGCTTGAAATCCAAGGCGCTTAAAAATATGTTCCCTTTTATAATTAAGCATTAAATACGTAGAACTTAAGAGGTCTGAACCAAAAGCGACGTTCTTTGGGTTGTCAATTTTATCATATGGGTTTGTGGTATAGGCAAGACCTTGACTTATCCTAATCATTAAGCTCCGTTTAAGGAAATAAAAATTATAATGTGCATACAATCCATACATTTCGCCAAGTCTATCGTCCTTTAAATCCTGATATATAAAAGAAGCCCCAAAATCGGGGTAATTAAAGCGCTGCTGCCAAGCTTCGTCTCCGAATGTTTTTTTATTCCAGCTCAAAATAAGGCCTTCGGGGTAACCGCTAATTAAGTGCAGTATACTACTGTTGTGTAAAGCAATAGTCCCTGTAAAATAGTTGAGGTCAAAATAGGAAGCCGCTTTATCTTTCTCTTGGGTGTGAAGTGTTAATCCAAAAGCAAGAAAGACACAAAAAAGCCAGGGATACTTCATTTCAGTTTTATTGGTGGCAAAAATAAAACAATAAACAAATTAGAAGGCTTAAAAATGATTAATTAGTCCAGTTATACGCAGAATAATATCTGTTATCACCTATTGTTTCTTTTAAATTTTTTACTTTTGCTGCAATTAGTAAAAGAGGAAAAATTTGATCTGATTGCAACCTCTAAAAAAAATGCTAAAGCAGTATCAACACTACTTCTCTAGCAATCTGCAATCTTCAAATTTTACCTTATAATTAATTATGACTTAAAATTTTGATTTATGCCCTATTTATTTACTTCAGAAAGTGTTTCTGAAGGTCACCCCGATAAAGTTGCAGACCAAATTAGCGATGCCTTAATTGATAATTTTTTGGCCTTTGACCCTGATGCTAAAGTCGCATGTGAGACTTTAGTAACCACCGGACAAGTAGTACTGGCCGGCGAGGTGAAATCTAACACCTATCTAGATGTACAAAAAATTGCAAGAGACACTATCAATAAGATTGGCTATACTAAGGGCGAATATATGTTCGATGGCAACTCTTGCGGTGTCTTTTCTGCGATACACGAACAGTCTGAAGACATCAATCGGGGTGTTGACCGTGCCACTAAAGATGAGCAAGGTGCTGGCGACCAAGGTATGATGTTTGGTTATGCAACCCGTGAAACCAATAATTACATGCCTCTGGCATTAGATATATCGCACCTTATCTTAAAAGAATTAGCTGCGTTAAGACACGAAAACAAGGATATTACCTATTTACGGCCAGATTCTAAAAGCCAAGTTACTATTGAGTACAGTGATGACAATACACCTCAACGTATTTATTCTATAGTCATTTCAACCCAACATGATGAATTTGGTGAAGAACAGGCCATGTTGGAGAAAATTCGAGCTGACATAAAATCCATTCTTATCCCACGGGTTATTGAAAAAGTACCTGATCATATTAAACCTTTATTCAACGATGCTATTATTTACCACATAAACCCTACGGGTAAATTTGTTATTGGCGGTCCTCATGGAGATACTGGATTAACGGGACGAAAAATCATAGTAGATACTTATGGAGGCAAAGGCGCACACGGCGGTGGTGCCTTTTCTGGTAAAGACCCAAGTAAGGTAGATCGAAGTGCAGCTTATGCCACGCGCCATATCGCCAAGAATTTGGTTGCCGCAGGATTGTGTGATGAAGTATTGGTACAAGTCTCTTATGCCATTGGTGTTGTAGAGCCTATGGGTATTTTTATTGACACTTATGGAACATGTCCCTTCAATTTAACCGATGGGGAAATTGCACAAAAGGTAACTGACCTATTTGATATGCGACCAGCGGCCATAGAGAAACGCCTTAAACTACGTCAGCCCATGTATAGCGAAACAGCAGCCTATGGCCATATGGGGCGTACTAACGAAATTGTCACAAAAACATTCCAACAACCAGATGGTGAAACCATAACCCTAGATGTAGAGTTATTCACTTGGGAAAAACTAGATTATGTAGACAAGGTTAAGACAGCCTTTGGTCTTTAAATCTGTATAACAAAAGCCTTTCGTTTGAAAGGCTTTTTTTATTAATTCTTCATACCATCTCGCTGCGGAGATCTTGGTGAAGGCCAACTTCGTTGTTCTCCTGTCCTTGGATTTATTGGGAGCACTATTTTCTGTCTAGAACTTTTCTCTGGATCTTCGGACGCCATGTAAGCTAGAATTGCCGTAAGAATGGCATTACTTCGCACATCATCAAAAACAATTTTGTCATAGGTATCTCTATTGGTATGCCAAGTGTAATTCCAATAAGACCAATTAAGCGCACTTAAATTAAAAGCTGGTGCTCCCATTGCTAAAAAAGAGGCATAATCAGAACCGCCACCTCCCGGCATACCAGGAAAATCAGTTTCAATATGTTTTTTGATATCTTCCGGAACAGGATACAACCATCGTGAAATGTAGTCGTATGAATTAAGAAAGCCTCCACCGGAAATACGCACCACACGTCCAGTACCATTGTCTTGATTGAATAAGGCCTGCAACCCGTCCACCACCTCAGGATGATCTTCAACAAAGGCTCTGGAGCCATTTAATCCTTGCTCTTCACTCCCCCATAGACCTACAAGGATGGTGCGCTTAGGATTTGGGTAGAATTTTTTCAATAATCGCATAGCTTCAAGCATAACAAGGGACCCTGTACCATTGTCGGTTGCTCCGGTCGCCCCATCCCAAGAATCAAAATGTGCCGATAACACAATATATTCATTGGGCTTTTCAGTTCCTTTTAGTTCTGCAATAGTATTAAATGTTGGTACTCTTCCCAGTTCTTTGGATTCAGCAACAATTTTAACAACTGGTTTATCACCATATTCTGCGAGGCGGTATAGCATCGTATAGTCTTCTAGCTCTACATCTACAGTGGGAATGGCCTTTGTTCGCGCACTAAAAATTTTATTAACCCCAAAACCACGCGACCAATTACAAGAAATGATACCTACAGCTCCGGCCTCTTCCAATGCTCCAATTATAGACCTTGAATTATAGCCTGTATTTCTTATGTTTTGACGCCATT
This sequence comes from Winogradskyella aurantia, assembly GCF_002266855.1. Lineage (GTDB taxonomy): Bacteria > Bacteroidota > Bacteroidia > Flavobacteriales > Flavobacteriaceae > Winogradskyella > Winogradskyella aurantia. The sequence goes on from NZ_NGJN01000007.1 coordinate 86,531, forward strand.
CTTCCGTTTGTTTTTCACGTTCACTTTTCATTTTCTCAAAGGACTCTTCAGTGGCAAACTCCTCCCAATTGTAGTCTGGACGTCCTGTTGGTTGTTTCATAGAAACCATTACCAATTTACCTTTAACACTTGGTAACCACTTTTGGAAATCCATGGAATCGATAATCTTATTTGGTAAGGTAATGACCTCCGCCTTTACACCCTTTGACCCAGTACTTGGATTCCATGCTAGCTGCATACCTTGTAAGGTCTGTACTCTGGGCTCGAGCATATCAATATGGGTAATGCCGCGTTCCCAACCGCGCCATTCACCCCACTTCTCATTCCTAACATCAACATCCCAAGACTTGAAGGTGCTCACCGCCCAATCATGAGCTTTTTTCATTTGAGGTGTTCCTACCAGCCGTGGACCGATGACATCTAACATTTCATGAGCTAATCGCTCTAATTGGGAGTTTTCGTTAGCTTCTTTTACCATAGCATCGATAAGCGCTGTTGTATCTTGAGAAGACATAACAGTAAATGATAATAAAGCTGATGAGAGTAGAATAATTCGAATAAACTTCATTTGATCTTATGTTTTAAAAGCTCTAAAATACAATTTAATCCATAAAAAAGCCCTCCATAATAGGAAGGCTTATCATCTTAATATTTTATAGATTATTATAAGGTATACACCACTCTAAAACTTAAAAATCGAGGTTGAATAAACGTTTCCTGTAAGCTAAAGGATATATTCCCGGCATTGGTATTGATTCTAGATTGGGTGTTTAAAAGGTTCGTAGCGCTTATCTCATACTCCCATTTAGATGCTCTTTCTTTTCTGTATGACAAGGTCGCATTCCAGATATCAAAAGTATTAACGTTAGTTCCGTCATCAACACTATTATAGGTGTAATCTGTTCTGAAAGTCACAGATTTCCAGATATAGGCGTCGAAATCTATTGATGGGGCATTCGTATAGATTTGATTTCTTCTAGTCCCCTGATCCACATCTTGAATGCTGTATTGCCATCTTAGATTAACATTAGGTGCCTCTCTGAAATTAGTGCGGATTCCAGGCCTGTAGGATTGCGTATAATTTTCGTTGGTTGAACGATTCCCTCCAATAATCTGATTGAATTTTGAATAGTTAAAATTGGCTTGAAATTCTGCTCTTATCTTTCCAAAGGTACGCTGATATCTACCGAAGGCCGTAAACGTTTCGTCTGCAAATGGCGAGTTAAACACTGTAGAATTTCGCACCACACTTTCAAAATCAACTATATTCCTTATTTGGTCTTCTCGCTTACTATAGGTTAAAAAGGCTATTATATTGGTGAAATTGAACAAATTAAAATTGGTATATCTTAAATTGACATTTTGGGATAAGCCATTTTCTAAGGTAGGCTCACCAACAAAAAGGCTATTGAAGTTGTTTAACACTAAGCCTTGGGCCAAATTAGCCACATCCGTAAACTGGTTTTGCATATTGTAGGTCAACCTTAAATTCTCACTGTTTTTTATGTCCCAACGGATTTCTACATCAGGCAGAATTCTGTAGAAGTCTTCCCCAAACTCTTGTCCATTCTGAAAGTTATTATTACCATAAGCATGGAAGGACACCGCTGGTTGAAATGTAAATGCACCTACTTTTGCCGTGTAACGCACACCTGCGTACAAATCGCTAAAACTGTACCTAACGTCGTTAGTTGCGCTTAAGTCATCAAGAGGCGTAGGGTCAAATGTGCTATTATCGTCAAGAAATTGAAATATACGTGAATCGAAATCTTGTCGACTAAATATCGTTCCTAAAAATAAATTAAGATTACTCTTTTTATTTAACACCTTGTAATAATCCAGCTTACCATCAAATTGATTTGTTTTTATTCTTCGGTCTTGGACTAAGTCAAAATTAGCTTGATTTAAATCTAACCCTATTACTTCGGCTGTATTTTGATAGGTGTCTTTTTCATCTATTATCGCATTATAAAACGGATCTTCATCCTGGAACAAATGCTGTGCCTCAAAGGCAAAAATATTAGTTTCGTTGAGGGTTAGGTAATAATTAAGATTTTGGTTAATGCTGAACGGATCATTCTCATCAAACTGTGACGTTCCTCCCAACACAGAAGACACAAAACGCTGACGTTGTTCCTCCTTCGTATAGCGACCTAATATATCGTAATCCAATTGGTTATTAACGTTTGGTATGTAACGCGTGCTAAACTTCACTAAACCATTATCAGTTCCCTGCCTAGCATCCTGGGTTGTATTCTCATCAGGGATACCTAGGTCCGGATCTGTATATTGAACAGAACTTCGCTCTCTTACATCAACGCGGTTGGTATTGTAAATCACAAAACCGCTAAAGTCTAAACTTTCCTTTGGAGAGTAGCTAAAATTACCTGCCATTAACTTGGACTCAATACGTTCTACCCTATTTCTATTTGTATTTAGAAAATTACCTACGTTGGTTCCTAAATTAAGATTGGTACCGCTACCCGTACTTGGGGCTCTAAAACCTCCACCAAAATTTCTCAAATCACGACCATTCAAGGCAGGTTCGCCAATGTTATTTAAATCACCTATAAAATTTAGGCTGTATTTTGGATTGTAATAAAACAATTTTGGCTGTGCAACGTATAATGCTTCATCCGTTGAAGCGCCTCCGCCCACTTTAACTTCACCAAACCAAAAGTTGGTCTTCCCTTCTTTTAGTTTAATGTTAATAGCTACATTGTCTTGATTATTTCTTACACCACTCAATTGGCGTTGCTCAGAATAGTTCTTTAACACTTGTATTTTATCCACTACATTTGAAGGGATGTTTTTTGTCGCAATGCGGGTATCGCCATCAAAAAAATCTTTTCCATCAACCATTACCTTTTGTACACGTTGCCCTTCAACCTCTATACCTCCGTCTTCCGTGACTTCTACTCCTGGCAACTTCTCTAAAACGTCTTCTAATTTACGCTCCGTACCATTTTTAAAGGAGTCTGCATTATATATCAAGGTATCACCTTTAATTTGAACCGGCATTTCATAAGTCAATTCTACAGCATCTAGGGCATCATCAATTTTCATTATGAAGTCTCTCTTGATGTCTTCTTCCTTGGTGACTATCTCCTCCTGAATGGATTTAAAACCAATGGCCGTAATCTGTAACTTGAATTTTGAGTTTTTGGCTAAGGATAATTTATAATACCCCTTAGAGTCGGTTATACTGTAGGATTCTAACCCCCCACTTTCAGGCACTATGGCAATGACATTGGTTAACTCCAAAGGTTGGCCTATACTATCTTTTACCACACCGGACATTGTGATTTGAGCAAAAGAAAGGCTAGTAACGCACATGAGCGCCACAAGTACATAATATTTCATAGTGTATGCTTAGATAAAGTTTGAAGTAAAATATATGAGACAACTAGTTTAGCTAGCTACGTCTTCTCCTGCCACGACTATCTCTGAACTCTTGCATTTTAGAGATAATAGTTTTTTTGTATTCCTTTTTTGTGATTTCTTTCCCTTTAGAAGGTGGTTCAATTTTAACTTTTTCCGCTGGATTTAAAGTAATTTTTGAACAAAGCATCGTTGTATTGCCTGCACTAACTTCTAAAATAAGACCTGGCAAGCCCCAATATTCAAGTGGTCCATGACTAACAGGTATTTGCGGGGTATACCAAGCTTCTACCATAGTCATTGGGATTTCTTCTTTGGGCTCTTCACCAATAGCCCTTAACGAATCTGCTATTTTCTTTTCCCTTTCCTGATTTCGTAGTTCATTCCAATCAAATGTATACCACGTCAATTCCTCAGTAGGAATAATCGCCGTAGCCTTAAAACACATATAATTTCCAATTTGCCTTGATTCCTTTCCCATAGTCCACTGGATGTCTTGCAACTTGTCCTTAACTAAAAACTGTTTCCCATAAAACTCTTGGTCTTGAATCTGCGTATTGGTCTTTACATTTTTGTAGCTCTCTCCTGCAGCAAAATTCTTTCCCCATGAATTTGTGGCTCCCGACATTGCATCTAGTTGTTCGTCCTCATAAAATAATGACTCCTCTTTGTTGAAAGTAAGTATATATGTCTTTTCTAACTGACTTTTCAACCTTTCTTTCATTTGCTTTTTTTGAGCTTCACTGAATCGTGCGCCCCAACGGCCCAAATCCATTTTAGTTTTTGAAAAATAAACAGCTTGCCCCTGAAATTCTTGCACAGGTGGTTGGTGTATAGAAAAAACCGATAAGGTTAGAACTAAAATACTTATTTTGAGTAGCATTGGTTTCATAGAAAGTATATTTTAGTTTGATTAGTGTCTAACAAAAGTATTTAAAGTTTAAACGAAATATCTTGGTTTATCAAAACATTAACACTATTGCCTTTAGTCAAACTACTATATCATTGCTAAGACATTGAACAACTTCGAAAGTTTAAGTTCACTTAGTTAAATAAATCTTAAAGTTTATCCACCTATCCTAATCTGAATAGACTCGCCATCTCTTCCTCTACCCTTGAAACTTTCGATTAACTCCTCGCGCTTTTTTTCTTGAATCACATCAAAGTCTTCTTGATTAATTTCTTTACCCTTTTTTGGTGCTCTTATGTCAATAGGATTTTGAGGGTTTAAGATAATCTTACTACAAATAACGGTTTGGCTACCATCATTGACCTCTAAAATTAGACCGGGCAGACCCTGATACTTTTGTGGTCCATGATTCACTGGAATTTCAGGAGTATACCATGCCGTGATGATTTGGGTCTCCTTGGTGGTTTTATCTTCAGATAAATCCTTATCCCCGTTAATAGAAATTCCTGATTTCACAACCTCAATTTCCCTGGTTAGAGTTGCCTTGTAGCAAGTATATTGACCAATATATTTCGTGTCTTTTTTAAGCTCCCAATCTAACTTAGGCAGGCTATCCTGTATTAAAAATATTTTACCCATCAAATCAGTTTGGTTAACAAATCTACCTTCCTTGGTATTTTTCCATAGTATATCTTGAGAACCTCCTCCCAGGGTCTGGACCATCATACCACTGCCCACACTTGGCTGTGGTGTACTTAACGACAACTCCTCCTTGTAAACTGATTGTTCTTTGTCAAAATTAAGTACGAAAGTTTTTTGAAATTGCTTTTTAAGCATCTCTTGCATTTGTTTCTGCATTTCGCCAGACATTTTAGTACTATCTAATTTGATATTCACCTTACGCTGAGTCCTGTAGATAGCTTCGCCTTGAAAATCTTGAGCGTTAACAGCAGTAAATCCTGCTGCTAACACTAAGATCAATATTCTAATAACTGTTGTCATTTGATTGATTTTAATTATTTATTTTATAATACTTCTTATAGTGCTTAATAGCGACCTTTTTAATGGTCTCAACACGTTTAAGGAACGCCTCTTCATCGTTGGATGAGCCCTCAATTTTATAAGACATATGAGATTTTTTTCCGTTTGACATTGGCTCACCATTACACACCAATTCAAAAGACACTGTTTTATCTTTACTTGTAAGATCAAACATATTTTTAATATCAGCTATGTTAAAGGTCGATTCCAATTCCTCCAAAGAATCTACTGTGATCACGACACCTAAACGCTCTACTTTTTCTTTTGTAATTTCCATATCCTCAATGGATTCAGACTGGCTGAACCCCAAGGCACCAACAAATAATAAAAAAGGTAAAATTAAATTTTTCATAATTTCTAATGATTTAATGATTAATACACCACAAATATGAGCACACGGATTGGCTTTTTAGGTTAACTAGTGTTAACGTGTGTTAATCGATTAGTATTACCTTAGCTTTTACTCATACATTTGATATATGAATGATAAACGTTATAATTGGATTTTGTACGCAATAGCCGTGGTAATAGTTACCACTATTGCTATTCAGATATATTGGAATTACAAAAACTATGAAACCAACAAACAACAACTCATTAATGATGTACAGCTAAGTTTAGACAAGGCGGTTGATGACTATTATGCGAATCTCGCCAAAAAAACAACCATGGGATTTTCATTTAAAGGCATTAACACAGATAGCCTTTTTTCGGAAGGTGGTGCTTTCTCGAATGTTTTAAAAGATATTGACAAGAAAAACGGCCAATTTAAAAATTTAGACTCCGTTGATGTCAGTATGCTAGATGGCGTCACAGTGGTACGAGGACTTGAGGTAGATTCAATGATGACGAAATATCGTAAAGAGCACAGTCCTATTTCAGTGGACTCTCTTAAGTCTCAAGTTAAGGCTTTAAGAAATGTGAAAGATTCACTGAACCTTTCTAATATTCAAATGCTTACCTCTAAAATCGTTATTTCCATAAAAAATGACTCCTTGGATTTAACCGCTATTGATAGTTTACTCAAGGCCGAATTAAAACGCAAGAACATAGAATTGGAAAGTAAACTTTCGTACTTTCAGTCTAATGATACTGAAGAATATAAAGGATCAGGAAGACGAATAGACACGCTTGTAAAAGATCATAATCACCCATCCAAAAATTTAACCTTAAGCACTAATTCAAAATCTACATTCTTACCCAAGGATAGTAGTTTAAAATTGGATTTTTCCGATGAGACTTTATTGATTTTAAAACGAGGTGTTGGTGGCATATTAATATCCTCACTTTTAGTATTAGCCATAATTAGTAGCTTGTTTTATCTCTTAAAAATCATAAAACACCAAAAGGAATTGGCTGAAGTCAAGAACGACCTAATCAGTAATATCACTCACGAATTTAAAACACCAATTGCTACAATTGGCGTAGCTCTAGAGAGCATTAATAATTTCAATGGTATTAATGACAAGGAAAAAACGAAAAAATATATTAACATGTCATCAGAGCAACTAGAAAAGCTCAATATTATGGTAGAAAAACTTCTTGAAACCGCAACTTTAGATAGTGATAAACTAGAGCTTAATAAAGAAGCCACTGATGTCGCATTCCTAGTTCAGGACATTGTAGGTAAATTTCAAGAACAAACTAAAGAAAAGGTATTTCGCCTTAACCTCAAGGTTGATGCACTTCTAGCCCAAGTAGATGTATTTCATTTTGAAAACGCAATCAATAACATTCTGGATAATGCTATTAAATACGGAGGTTCTAAGATTTTTGTCGATTTAATCCCTAAAGATTCACATTTTGAGATTCATATCTCAGATAATGGAAGTTCCCTATCTGAAGCTAATAAAAGACATATTTTTGAGAAATTCTACCGTGTCCCAAAAGGTAACACTCATGATGTGAAAGGATTTGGGATTGGCTTATTCTACACCAAAACCATTGTAGAAAAGCATGGTGGAACCATAGATGTTGAGCTAAACAATGCCTTAACGACTTTTAAAATTACAATTCCTAATGCCTGACAAGATCAAACTATTATTAGCCGAAGATGAGGCCGCTTTAGGCCAGATCATAAAAGAAAGCCTAGAAACTCGAGATTTTGATGTCACCTTATGCGAAAATGGTGAAAAGGCCTTTGAAAGATATCAATCTGAAACACCAGAAATTTTAGTACTGGATGTGATGATGCCCAAAAAAGATGGGTTTACATTAGCCAAGGAAATTCGAGCTATTGATGATACCATTCCTATAATTTTTCTAACCGCAAAATCCCAAACCGCAGATGTTGTTGAAGGTTTTTCAATTGGTGGCAATGATTATTTGAAAAAGCCCTTTAGTATGGAAGAACTTATTGTACGCATACACAATTTGTTGAATAGAGCAAAAACTCAGAAAACCACTGAAGTAATTACGCTAGGCGACTTTATTTTTGATTTTCCCAAACAGCAATTAAAGTATAAGGAAAACCCTGAAACACGGCTTACCCATAGAGAAGCCCACTTATTATTTCACTTGATCAAAAATAAGAACAAGGTCTTGGACCGTTCTCTTATTCTCAACAAACTCTGGGGAACCGATGATTTCTTCTCTGCAAGAAGTATGGATGTGTTTATTACCAAACTGAGGAAAAAGCTCAAGCGCGATGAACGAATTAAAATCATCAATGTTCGCGGCTATGGTTATAAGTTAACAATTTAGTTTTATTACACTAAATCATTACGTTGTGAGGTTATAGAATGGTGCAATTTTTGTATTTTACCTTCCCATATGCAAAAGCTATTCTACTTTATACTGCTTGCGAGCTTTATTGGCTTTGGACAAAACACTTTTAAGGCAACCTATAAGGATTCTTTAGCAATTGAAGCTAAAGACATATTCGGTATAGACCCTTTCGGAACACTCTACTACACTACAGACGATAATACTTTTTACAAAAAGACCAAAGATACTATTGTAACTTACACCAATTTTCAACTCAGCGAGATTACAACCGCCAATGCCTTTAATCCACTAAAAATTAATCTGTTCTATCGAGATTTTAATACTGTCATTGTTCTAGACAATAGACTCGCCGAAATCTTTAAAGTAGATTTCAATACCATTATACCTTACAAGAATATCACCTATGTCTCCACAGGATTTGATAATACACTCTGGATTTTTAATCAAGATCTACAGCAATTGGAATTGTATGATTTTAAGACTAATAAAATAAGGCTAAAAACGGTTCCTGTTCAGTCTGACATTCTAGATTTAAAAAGCGATTACAATTATTGCTATATGCTTACTGAAAACTATCTCTACATCTACAATTATTTTGGCAGTCTCATTGAAAAAATTAAAAACGAAGGATTTGAGCACATGGCCTTTAGCAAAGCCCATGTGGTTCTGAATAAAGGTAACCAACTGTATATTTTACCCAAAAACACAACTCAAATTCTGCCCATAGAACACCCAAATTTGTTAATAAATCAGTTTTTGGTAACAAACGAAACCTTGTATATTTACAACGACGGAAGTCTTCGTCGCTATCAACTAAAACAAGAATAGATTATGCATATTGCTGTAGCAGGAAACATTGGTGCTGGCAAAACAACACTGACTAAATTATTGGCAAAACACTACAAATGGGAAGCACAGCTAGAGGATGTAGTGGACAATCCATATTTAGACGATTTTTACAACCAAATGGAGCGCTGGAGTTTTAATCTGCAAGTCTACTTCTTAAACAGCAGGTTTCGACAGATAAAACAAATCCGCAACAGCGGAAAGGACATCATTCAAGACCGCACCATATACGAAGATGCTCATATCTTTGCCCCCAATCTTCACGCCATGGGTCTTATGACCAATCGCGATTTTGAAAATTATTCTTCGCTCTTTGAATTGATGGAATCCTTTGTTAAAGGACCAGATTTATTGATTTACCTCCGAAGTACTATTCCTAATTTAGTATCCCAGATTCATAAACGCGGTCGTGATTACGAAAACTCTATAAGTATAGACTACCTCAGCCGCTTGAATGAACGCTACGAAGCATGGATTCACGGCTATAACAAAGGAAATTTATTGATAGTAAGTGTTGACGAACTAGACTTTGTCTCTAATCCAGAGGATTTAGGTGGTATAATCAATAAAATTGATGCTGAAATTCATGGCCTGTTTTAAACGATAAAACTGTGTTCTCTAGCATGATTTAAGGCATGCTCGCCCTCTTCAACTATCAATACGGGGACCTCCTTGTACGTTGCGAACAGTGAGGAAATACGCTTCATCTTTTTTTTGTGTTCAACAGCCCTTAAATAAATAGCCTTGATTCTATCTGGAAATTCCTTTACAACATCCAAATAGATATAGGCATCCTTTTCGCCACAATCACCGATTAAAATAAAACTTAAATTCGGGTAGGTCTTGAGAATATTATATATCTCATGATATTTATGAGCGAGTTCAGTTTTTGGTGTTCTATCAAATGGTGTTCTAAAATCGCGTAACAGAATTGGCCCTTTAGGGAATTTATTACGCTTTAAAAAAACATCTAGATAACGATAGAGGTTCCAAGGACTATTACTGACATAAAAAATAGGATTAGCCTCATGTTCTGTTTTGCCATTGTGTAACAAGCTGTAAAACTCCGAAGCCCCTTCCAAGGCCTTTCGCTTATGTGGTGTTTTAAAAAACGTATTTACCACAACACGCCATTTTAAAGGTGAAGCCACTCCTGTGTGAAGTATAGTATCATCAATATCACTTATAACTCCAAAAGATGCCTTATCATTAGGAATAAGCATCTCTCCATCAAACAGATTATTAGACTTAATCTGACGCTTTATATTTTCTACATCATAAGAAATGCTGTAATTCAACCATCCCTCCTTATCTGCAAAGCTTTCTACATTTGAGGTAGATTCATCGATTAAATAATAGCCTTCAGCATCTGTTTTAGAGTCTATCCTTATATTAGCAACCGTAATTTTTATGGCCGTTTTGCGTATTTCATCCGTTTCAAAACGTTTCCAGGAATTTAGAATAATGTCAAACCAACCTTTCTTATCCAGATCAATATCTTCATCTTCAAGTGCTCGTCCCTTTAAATAAAGGTGCGTTTTAGTGCCATAGGTCAAAAATGGAATTATCTGTAAAGGGTCCTTTTTAAATATCATATACACCTGACAATAGGTATAAAAATAAAAAAACCACGCCAATTGGCGTGGTTTCGATTGTATTAATATAACGATTACCTCTTTTTAATATCCACTTTTTCAATCACCTTTACATTGTCACCTGATTGTTTCTTAATACCTGTTTCAAAGGCTTCTAGTTGTTTATAAACTTCAGATTCCGTACCCTCAAACATAATAATTTCTGATACTTTCTCACCATCTTTAATAACTGTATATTGTACAGTAGCACTTGCCATGTCAGTAGATTCAACGGCCATTTCAACGGAAACTTCTTCCTCATTTATAGCCATACCTGTTTCAGAAGAATGCCCTCCTAAGATCGGGGCAATTACAAGACCAACCAAACAAGTTAACTTAATTAAGATATTCATTGATGGCCCAGAAGTATCTTTAAATGGATCACCGACGGTATCACCAGTTACAGCTGCTTTGTGAGCATCCGAACCTTTATAAGTCATTTCACCATTAATTTCTACACCCGCTTCAAAAGATTTTTTAGCATTATCCCATGCGCCACCGGCATTATTTTGGAAAATAGCCCACATAACACCACTGACACAAACACCAGCCATATAGCCCCCTAATGGTTCAGCACCAAATACCAATCCTATAATCACAGGTGTAATAATAGTAATTAGCCCAGGTAATATCATTTCCTTCAAAGCGGCTTGCGTTGAAATATCGACACATTTTGCATATTCCGGTGTTCCAGTTCCTTCCATAATACCTGGAATTTCCCTGAATTGACGACGCACTTCTTGTACCATTTCCATAGCAGCTTTTCCTACCGACTGCATTGCCAGAGCTGAGAAAACAACGGGAATCATTCCACCTACGAACAACATAGCTAAAACATCGGCTCTAAAGATATTAATACCGTCGATCCCTGTAAAGGTTACATAAGCAGCGAAAAGTGCTAAGGCTGTTAATGCTGCCGAGGCAATGGCAAAACCTTTACCAACAGCAGCAGTAGTATTACCCACTGAATCTAAAATATCGGTACGTTCACGAACATGTGGTTCTAACTCACTCATTTCGGCTACACCTCCTGCATTATCAGCAATAGGACCAAAAGCATCAATCGCCAATTGCATTGCTGTAGTTGCCATCATTGCCGAAGCCGCCAATGCCACGCCGTAAAATCCAGCTAAAGTGTAAGACCCATAGATAGCAGCCGCAAATAAAAGAACTGATAAAAATGTTGATTTCATACCTACAGCAAGACCTGCAATAATATTAGTCGCTGCACCGGTAGAACTGTTTTTCACAATCCCTAAGACGGGTTTCCTTCCGAGAGAGGTATAATGCGCGGTTACCATAGAAATCAGTGCACCCACAGCCAAACCAATCATAGCCGCATAAAATACATGACGCGATGGAATCTCTTTAATACCTTCTCCAAAGAAACTCATTTCCATAGTCATTGGCAACATCCAGCGGATTAAGAACCAAGACGCAACAGCTGTAAGTCCTATAGCTACCCAGTTACCAATATCTAAAGCTCTTTGCACTTGAGCTTCCTTGGCATCATTATTTGAGATTCGCACTAATAACGTTCCTATTATAGAGGCTAAAATACCAACTCCAGCTATAACCAACGGTAATAGTATAGGGCCCATATTATTAAAGGCATCAGTAAATTGAGTCGTGACTGACATGTCCTTAATTATATAGTTTCCTAAAACCATAGCTGCCAGCACAGTTGCCACATAAGACCCAAAAAGGTCAGCACCCATACCTGCAACATCCCCTACATTATCACCAACGTTGTCCGCAATGGTTGCTGGGTTTCTAGGGTCGTCTTCTGGAATACCAGCTTCTACCTTTCCTACTAAATCCGCACCAACATCTGCCGCTTTGGTATAAATTCCTCCACCAACTCTAGCAAATAAAGCGATAGACTCTGCACCAAGTGAAAAGCCAGCTAATGTTTCCAAAACAATCGTCATATCACTGTAAAAGTCTCCACCATCCGTCATAAATTGACCTAAAAAGATAAAAAACAAGAGACTCAAGCCTAAAACTGCTAAACCAGCTACACCAAGTCCCATTACTGTACCTCCACCGAAAGAAACCTTAAGAGCTTGTGGTAAGCTTGTTTTTGCCGCTTCTGCAGTACGTGTGTTGGCTTCAGTTGCAATACGCATACCAACATTACCAGCTAAGGCCGAAAATACAGCCCCTGTGATAAAGGCTGGTATAATTAATATACTTGTTGTATCTACATACTGTGCAATTCCAAAAAGTGCAACAGACGCTATAACAACGAAGATTAATAGTAATCGGTATTCTGCGCCAAGAAATGCCAAAGCACCTTCTTTGATTGCTTTAGATATGCCCTGCATTTTCTCACTACCAGCGGCTTGTTTTTTTACCCATGACATTTTAATAAACATAAAAAGCAACCCTAAAATTGCAAATGCCATTGGAATAAAAATTACGTTAGATTCCATATTTTATTATTTAGTTTGATTTGTTATTTAGCTCGGCAAAAGTAGTAAAATGAATGTTAATAGAAAAACCCTTTTAAAGCATATCTAAAAGGGCTAAATGAAGCTAGATTTAAGCTGTGATTTATATTGTGAAATTACCCTTTATTTTGTGGTCACTGTTTTGATAACGCTTGATACAATCCTGAACTATCCCGCGTGCTTCAAGTGCATTTCCCCAACCACCAACATCAACTTTTTTCTTTTCTAGATCTTTATAGACCTGGAAAAAGTGGGTAATCTCATCTAAGCGATGGGGGTTTAAATCTGAAATATCTTCCTTTAGGCTCCAAATGGGATCTGAAATCGGTACACAAACAATCTTCTCATCTGGCCCTTTCTCATCTGCCATATGAAATACGCCTATTGGCTTTACTTCCATAACGCACATTGGGAATGTTGGCTCATGTCCTAGCACCAAAACATCAAGGGGGTCACCATCTAAAGCTAATGTCTCGGGCACAAAACCATAGTCACCCGGATACATCATAGATGAAAACAACATTCTATCGAAACGGATTTTTTTTAATTCGAAATCGTACTCATATTTGTTTCTACTTCCTTTTGGTATTTCTATTAATACGTCAAATGTTAAATCCTTTGAAATTGCCATGCCTATTATTTTATGGGCTTCAAAGATAAAAATTGGATAGTCTTACTCCTAAATAATTTTACATATAGTTTTAATTAAAACTACTTAATTTAAGATGGAAAGCCAACCTTCGCCTAGCCTTTTAAGCCCAAGGCTCATTGTCATTTGGTCAAATATTTTTTCTGGACTGATATCCAACACCTAAATGACTTGTCTGTACATTAAAAAAAGAATCCAAAACTTCCTGTAACCCCAAATTTTCTGGCTCCAGGATTATCGAGGTAATTACCTCTAAAGTTAAAATCTAACCGTAACACCTTAAATATATTGGCGATTCCAAAACTGTATTCATAATAAACCCGAGAATCTGGCGCTATTAACGGAAATTCCAAAAGGTTTCCTGTTGTGTTTAAAGCTATGTTATCATCAGATAATTCTCCCCAAACAACTCTAAGACCAAAAATGGCCCTCAGATTATACTTTTTTAAAAACGGTATTCGAGAAAATATCCTTCCATTAAAATTATGCTCTAAGTGCAATGAAGTATAGGTATCGGTAACAAACTCATAAAAATCGAGCTGAGGAAACGTATTGTAAATAGAAAAATAAGTTTGGTTACCTGGGACAACACTCAATAGTGCGAGAGGCACTTCTCCAAAGGTCTTACCTAATTCAACGGAACTTGTTAGCCTACCAAAGCCTCCAACCTGCCACGGTTGTATGTAAGAAAATTGCAGTTTGGTATAATCAAAATCACTATTAAACCAATTACGGTCACCTCTTGTTACCTGAGCAAATAATCTGGCAAAATTATCGTTCTTCTCCTTGCGCTCCACACCATAACCCGTCATTTGTCTTAAAGGAAAATACCCTAACGAAAATCGGCTTTCAAATTGAAACACCTCCGAAGACACCCCTGTAGGGGAATTGGGGTCGTTGTAATCTAAACTAAATGTTGGCGAGGCACTACTTATTCTTCTGAAACTCCCATCCCAACGAACCTCAAGATTTCGAAATGGCTCTACAGAAACGCCAAAGTTGGTGAGATTAATGTTAGATAATTTATCATTTGCTCCTGCCGTAAATACAGCATTGGACGCTAAACTTCTGCCTAAGACATCCGTTGAACTGGTTAGGCTTGCCCCAATCTGTTCAATATCTCGTCGGTGTCCTCCAAATATTGTAAATCTACTGCGCTTATCTAAGAGCCATTTACCTGAAATACCGTACTTAAATTTGTTGTCCTTAAACCCATAAGCCAAAAAACCCTCTAGGCGCCATAGGTCATTGGGTCCAAAATAGGTACGGCCTCCTGTCCTAATGCGCAGACCTTCAACATCATTGTATCCTAAGGTGGAAAAGATGGGGCCATAATCAAAATTAATACTAGGAAATTCAATATAGCCCGAAGCTAAAATACTACCCAAATTGTAAAGACGCTTAAACTTCTTAACCGTCTTTAGGGTATCTAACATTTTGTAAATCCCTTTTTCATCCTTATTAAGTACCTCAAGTCTATTTTCCTGCCAAAATTCATCCTCCCTATTGTACACATCCTTATCGTAATCGTAAACTACCTTGTCATAGAATTTAGATGCTTTGGGCTGATTAAAATTGTAATTATCATACAGGGTGGTCCGCTTACCATAGACCCCACGCGATGTCTCTTTTTTATTCAAGGCAAAATCCGAAAGGAAATAATCGCGCTTTATAAGAAATACAGAATCATTTAGCACTTCAAATTCCTGTTCTATGTAGATTTCCTTAACCCAATTGATATTGGCACTTTTTGAAGCCTGTAAATTAATTTCCTTGACGGCATATGTGGAATCATTCACCCAAAAATCCCCTTTAAAGGTCAGTTCATTTTTACGCCTAGGGTAATAAATAATATTATAACACCATTTATCACCTATAAAAGCACTATCTGACAATACGTAATTATAGGTTTGAATTCCTGTTCGACCTAAAGGACTCACAAAGCTTTTATCAAAAAACTTCAAATAATTATCGTAAATATTGTACTCCGAATATAAATCGTCTATAAAGTCAATGATAATTTGATTATTGCTGAATCCAGAGTTTTTATTTCCAACCAAATCTTCACGTTCTTTTTTAAGGAGGTTATCCCCAGAAATATGCTTAACCGACTCATTTAAGAAAATAGGCAAATACGTTTTACCCGTAACGTTGGAGGTATCTACTTTTTCAAAGACAAACTCCATGCCCTTAAATAACTTACTTTTTATCAGTGCGCTGTCAATAGTATTTAAATCAAATTCTACTTTTTCGTATTGGTCATACTCGTATTGTTCAAATTGGTTGAGACCATTTTGGCGTTTTCGTTCCCAAATTTTTTTAAGAATAGCAATAGCAGGGTTTTCAGAAGCTTTCTTCGATTGCTTTCCGGTAACGATAACGACTTCATCTAGCGATGAAGCTTCTTCTTTAAGAATGAATTTCAAATCAAAATTAACACTTTTGATTAGAGGGGTTTCTATAGTTTCAAAACCAATAAAAGAAATGATAAGCGTATCCCACCGTTCATCGGATTCTAAATAAAACCGACCATTCTCATTTGTTGTGGTACCCTCAGTTGAACCCTTAAAAAGCACATTGGCATAAGCTATAGGTTCATTGTTTTCATCATAGACATTACCACTGACCTTAGTTTGCGCTATAGATGAAAAAACACTTAGGGTAAGAAAAAATAAGAGTAGTTTTAACTTCATATTTAAAGCATAAACTTCATCAACAACCACGAAAAACGAGCGTTTATTGGGTTACTGATGAAGTTTATTGAACGCAGGAATCTGCGAATTATTTACTTATACATCACTTTTTTCACCGCTTTTACCACATCATTGCTATTGGGCAACCATTCTTCTAATAGGACAGGTGAATATGGCGCTGGTGTATCAGCCGTATTTATTTTCACCACTGGGGCGTCTAAATAATCAAAGACTTCCGATTGCACTAAATAAGTGATTTCAGTCGCAACATTTCCAAAAGGCCAAGCCTCTTCGAGCACAACTAATCTATTGGTTTTCTTAACGGACTCTAGAATCGCTTTTCTATCCATTGGGCGGACGGTACGTAAATCTATAATTTCACAAGAGATCCCCTCTTTTTGTAATACATCGGCAGCTTTATAAGCTTCCTTAATAATCTTTCCAAAGGATACAATGGTTACATCAGTACCCTCACGCTTTATATCAGCAACACCAATCGGTATGGTATATTCTCCTTCAGGAACTTCACCTTTATCACCATACATTTGCTCACTTTCCATAAAAATGACCGGGTCATCATCCCTGATAGCCGATTTTAACAAGCCTTTAGCATCATATGGGTTTGAAGGAACAATAACCTTAAGGCCAGGTGTGTTGGCAAACCAACTTTCAAAAGCTTGGGAGTGGGTTGCTCCCAATTGACCAGCAGAAGCTGTTGGCCCTCTAAATACAATCGGGCATTTAAATTGGCCCCCAGACATTTGTCTAATTTTAGCCGCGTTATTTATGATTTGGTCAATTCCTACAAGAGAAAAGTTGAACGTCATATATTCCACAATTGGTCGGTTCCCTGTCATCGTGGACCCTATTGCAATTCCAGCAAAGCCAAGTTCAGCAATAGGTGTATCAACAACGCGTTTTGGTCCAAATTCATCCAACATACCTTTTGACGCTTTATACGCACCATTATATTCGGCTACTTCCTCACCGATTAGATAAACACTCTCATCCCTGCGCATCTCTTCGCTCATTGCCTCGCAAACAGCTTCCCTAAATTGAATTGTCTTCATATCTTAATTTTAATCGCCCAGCAAAAATAGTAATAATTGAGAATAAAATAACATTAAATCAACGGATAAAGTATCTCCATTTTTTATCATTTTGATAGCGTTGCCTGTGGGAATTAGCGGGAGTAAACAACCCGTGTAATTTAGATTTGAATCAGTAAAAAAATAGATAGTCGATAAGAAGGTAGTTCTTAAGTTGATTTATTCTGAATTTTAACAATTATGCCTAAACTTTTATCAAAATTTTATTATGCACGCATAGTAAAATTGATTTTTTATATTTATCTTCGTGCTCGCAAATAAAAACAACGTTATATGAAAATATTAGTATGTATAAGTCATGTTCCTGATACAACATCGAAAATTAACTTCACAGATAATGACAGTAAATTTGATACTAATGGTGTACAATATGTCATTAATCCCAACGACGAATTTGGCCTGACTCGTGCCATGTGGTTTAAGGAAAAGCAAGGTGCTAGCGTTGATGTTGTTAACGTTGGAGGTGCTGAGACGGAACCAACGCTGAGAAAAGCTTTAGCTATTGGTGCAGATGCTGCTATTAGGGTAAATACCGAAGCAACAGATGGCTATGCAGTAGCGAAGCAACTCGCCAAAGTTGTAAAGGACGGAGGTTATGATTTAGTAATTGCCGGTAGAGAGTCAATTGACTACAATGGCGGTATGGTACCAGGAATGTTAGCATCAATGACAGGAGCCAATTTCGTCACGAATTGTATCGCCTTAGACATAGAAGGCACTAATGCCAAGGCCGTGCGTGAAATTGACGGAGGAAAAGAAACTGTGAGCACTTCTTTGCCTTTAGTTATTGGAGGCCAAAAAGGGTTGGTTGAAGAAAGCGATTTAAGAATCCCTAACATGCGTGGTATTATGATGGCGCGTAAAAAACCGTTAACAGTATTAGAGCCTGTTGACGCAAAAGCTGAGACTAAAGCCGTCAGTTTTGAAAAGCCTGCTCCAAAAGGCGCTGTGAAGCTTGTTGATGCAGATAATATAGACGAATTGGTGAATTTACTTCACAATGAAGCTAAAGTGATTTAGTAAATCTGAGAGATTCCATACTCATTTTGGAATCTGAGAAGATTAAAACAAATATTAATAAGTGCCTGAGTAAAGTCAGGAAAAATTTATAAGAAATTATGTCCGTTTTAGTATATACAGAATCAGAAAAAGGAAAATTTAAAAAAGCAGCATTTGAGGTAGTTTCCTATGCCAAAGCAATCGCAGACAAAATGGGCAGTGATGTCACTGCAATAGCCATTAATGCAAATGCCCCTGAAAGCTTAGGAAATTATGGCGCTTCTAAAGTACTTAATGTTTCAGATAGTAGTTTAGATGTGTTCAACGCCAAAAAATATGCGGCCGCCATAGAAACTGCTGCTAAAAAAGAAAATGCCTCCGTTGTTGTTATCGGTTCAAGTGCAGATAGCAGATATCTTGCTCCTCTTCTAGCCGTTGGCCTTGAAGCAGGTTATGTATCTAATGTAGTTGACACACCGTCAAATCTATCGCCTTTTACAGTGAAACGCACAGCTTTCACCAACAAAGCCTTTGCAAACACGGAAATACATACAGATATCAAAATTGTAGGACTGTCGAACAACTCCTTTGGTTTAGTTGAAACAGGTGGGTCGGCTACTGTCGAGGATTTTTCACCAGCCATTCCAGATAGCGGTGTTAGAGTTGAATCTGTCGATAAAGCTACAGATAAGGTCACGATTGCAGATGCAGAAGTTGTTGTCTCTGGTGGTAGAGGGTTAAAAGGTCCTGAAAATTGGGGCTTAATTGAAGATTTAGCAGAAGTTCTTGGTGCAGCTACAGCTTGTTCTAAACCTGTATCAGATTTAGGTTGGAGACCTCACAGCGAGCATGTTGGTCAAACAGGAAAGCCAGTGGCTTCAAATCTTTACATTGCCATAGGTATTTCTGGAGCTATTCAACATTTAGCTGGGATTAATTCTTCTAAAGTAAAAGTTGTAATCAACACTGATCCCGAAGCCCCTTTCTTTAAAGCGGCAGATTACGGTATTGTTGGCGATGCGTTTGAGGTGGTTCCAAAATTGACAGAAAAACTGCGCACTTTTAAAGCTCAAAACGCATAATTTTATTACCTTGTAGTAGAAAGAACTGTTTAAATTTAGATTTTCTCCTGACTTTTAACCTTTTATCGAAAGTATTGGGAAAAATATCCAAATCTGCCCCAAGCAGTTGGTAATGTCCAAATTTAAACAGTTCTTTGTGTTTGAAATTTTATGAGCCTAGTTAAATTAAATATCAAGGGTATTTCTTATAGCCAAACCCAAAATGGCGCATACGCTCTAATCCTAAATGAGGTGGATGGTGATCGCAAATTACCGATAGTTATCGGTGCCTTTGAAGCACAATCCATAGCCATAGCTCTGGAAAAGGAAATTCGCCCTCCAAGACCCTTAACGCACGATTTATTTAAGAATTTTGCCGATCGATTTGATATAGTTGTAAAGCAAGTAATCATTCACAAGCTGGTAGATGGTGTATTTTATTCAAGCTTAATTTGCGAACGAGATAAAATCGAAGAAATCATTGATGCAAGAACAAGTGACGCCATTGCCTTAGCGCTTCGTTTTCAAGCTCCAATATTTACATACAAAAATATATTAGATAAGGCCGGCATCTATCTTAAGGTAAATCCAAGAAAAGATGAAAATGAACAAGACAGTATCCTTGTTGATGACCTGATAGCTGAAGAGATAGAATCCAAAACTATGGAACAGGAAAGCTATAAGGAAAAGACCTTAGAGGAGCTCAATAGTCTATTGGAGGAGGCTGTGAATAGCGAAGACTATGAAAAAGCAGCAAAAATTAGGGATGAAATTTCTAAGCGTTAATTAACACTTACCTTTATGATTCACATATTCAGGGTCCTAATCACTGTCTTATTTGGAATTTCTACAATAGTAGCACAGGATCTTGAAAAAACTTGGCAGTTTGAAAATATTGAAGATACCAAGGGACAAACACTCTTAAACCTATCCAAAACTGACACCCTAAGCTTAACAAATGGTTCATTTCATTATTCACTAAAAGCGAAGAATAATTTAAAGGCTCGCGGTGATTATCTCTATCAAAATAATCTTTTAGTTTTTTATTACAGCCAACCTACGGACACCATAAGACATTACAGGATAACAGAATTGACAGATTCAACGTTAGTTTTCAAGGAAAACGGTGTTGCCTATAGATTCAAACCTTTTCAGAAGGTTATTCAAGTTGACAATACTATCATTCCTAGCCAAGGCTTTTCAATACAAAGTTTAATGCGGGGTGCTATTGGGATGTTGGTTTTATTACTGTTAGCCCTCATTTTAAGTAAAAACAGAAAAGCCATTAACTGGAGAACGGTTGGTTTTGGTCTTTTAGCCCAGTTGATACTGGCCATAAGTGTCTTAAAAATCCCATTTGTTCAGGCGAGTTTTGAATGGATTGGAAAACGGTTTATAGATATTTTGGACTTTACTATGGCTGGCACAAAATTTCTTTTTGCAGCATTTAGCACCAACGAGATAGACGATGCGCTCACCACGTTTGCCGTTTCCATTTTACCCACTATAATTTTCTTTTCAGCGCTCACCTCAGTACTTTTTTATCTTGGTATTATACAAAAAGTCGTAAAAGGGATGGCCTGGCTTTTAACCAAACTGCTGAAAATATCTGGCGCAGAGAGTTTAAGCGTGGCGGGTAACATTTTCTTAGGGCAAACGGAATCTCCATTGATGATTAAAGCCTATTTGGAAAAAATGACGAAGTCAGAAATCCTACTGGTAATGATTGGTGGTATGGCTACCGTTGCTGGTGGCGTATTGGCTGCCTACATAGGCTTTTTAGGTGGGGCAGATGAGGCCTTAAGGGTTTTTTATGCCAAGCATTTACTTACGGCTTCTGTAATGGCGGCTCCTGGCGCTATTGTTATTTCAAAAATATTATATCCACAACAACAACCCATTGACGAAAATGTTGAAGTAAGTAAAGACGTCATTGGCTCAAATATTTTAGATGCGATAGCCAATGGTACAACCGAAGGATTAAAATTAGCGGTAAATGTAGGAGCGATGCTCCTTGTCTTCTTGGCTTTTATCGCTATGATAAATGGCATCCTTGGTTGGGTAGGTGATGTCACGACAATCAATACATGGATTGCTGCACATACCGCCTATGACAGATTTTCCCTAGAGCTTGTATTGGGTTACCTTTTTGCCCCTTTAATGTGGTTAATTGGTGTAGCCCAAGAAGACATGACCTTAATGGGGCAACTCATTGGTATTAAATTAGCAGCCAGCGAATTTGTTGGTTACATTCAATTATCAGAGTTGAAAAATATAGCGAGCCCGATTCACTTAAAATATCAAAAATCCATAATTATGGCCACTTATATGCTTTGTGGTTTTGCTAATTTCGCATCCATCGGAATTCAAATCGGTGGTATTGGTTCTCTCGCTCCTGGACAGCGAAAGACCTTATCAGAGTTTGGTCTTCGTGCTTTAATAGGAGGAACTCTTGCCTCACTGTTGTCCGCAACTATTGCAGGTATGATTATTGGATAACCCAATCGCTGGGCTAACAGCGCTCTTATTAAACATAGTTAATAACTTTCTAGCATATCAAGCTCTATCAAATATCAAATCTTGTCGCTTTTTTTTATTTTCGCTGTATTGATGTGATAGGATAATAGCCAATACTTTTTTAAGTTCGATTTAATAATTCTCCTATTTATTTATTCAATAAATTAAAGTTCAATCAATGAGGGTGTGATTCCCTTTTTTGCTGAAAATACATATGAAACAATACCACGATTTAGTAAAGCACGTATTAGAACACGGTAACGAAAAAGGCGATAGAACAGGAACTGGAACAAAAAGTGTTTTTGGCTATCAAATGCGGTTTGATTTGAGTGAAGGATTTCCCATGGTCACTACTAAAAAACTACATCTCAAATCTATTATTCACGAACTGTTGTGGTTTTTACATGGAGATACGAATATAAAATACCTAACTGATAATGGTGTTCGCATTTGGAATGAGTGGGCGGATGACCACGGCGACTTAGGACCCGTATATGGTCATCAGTGGCGCAATTGGAATAGCGAAGATATCGACCAAATTAAACAAGTCATCGACACCTTAAAGTCCAATCCTAATAGTCGAAGAATGTTAGTTTCAGCTTGGAACCCTTCGGTATTACCAGACACTTCGAAATCCTTTTCTGAGAACGTGGCCAATGGTAAAGCAGCTCTACCACCATGTCATGCTTTCTTTCAATTTTATGTGGCCGATGGAAAATTATCCTGTCAGTTGTATCAACGCAGTGCGGATATATTTTTGGGCGTCCCTTTTAATATTGCAAGTTATGCCTTATTGACCTTGATGATGGCACAGGTCTGCGGCTACCAACCAGGGGAATTCATCCATACGTTTGGAGATGCCCATATCTATAGCAATCACCTAGAACAATTAGATCTTCAATTGTCGAGAGATATTAGACCTTTACCAAAAATGATTTTAAATCCAGAGGTAAAGGATATTTTCGATTTTACTTTTGAAGACTTCACGCTAGTAGATTACAATCCGCATCCACATATAAAAGGTGCTGTAGCGGTATAAAAAAAGCCTTCATAAATTGAAGGCCTTTGTAGATTAATAGCTTTAATGTTTTCTATAAATTTAGAATACAGTTTTCCGCAGCTGCATAGTCGTTCCATGCATAAGAATCTGCCTGCTCGTCGTTGGCATAAGTCTTGCCATCAACTAAATATCTAAACTCATAAGAATTGTCTTTTTCTAAATCAACAGTCCCTTTAAAGTTTCCGTTCTTTAATTTTTTTAGTTGTACTGCTTTCTTGGTATTCCATTCGTTAAAGCTTCCAACCACCGCTACTTTTTTAGCCTCCTCAGCCGGTACTGTAAATGTTACTTTACAAACTGGCTTGCTTTTTAAGTATTGTTTTGTAATTGCCATAATAATCGATTTAATTATGGGACAAAATTATACAAGAAATAAATAATAACTCTACTTTAATTCTTTTAAAAACAAAGAATTATCATTTTGGTAAAATAGACTTAGCTTTTTGATAAACTTCGTAATATTTAAGTCTAAAAATTACTAGATTATCAGGCTTATTTTTAAAGCTTTTCTTCTGATTTTCAGCGATATCGTTTTCGGAATTTAGATAGTCGTTTACATATTTAGGCACGATAACGTTTTAGTTAAAAAAAAGTATCTTTATACCATAATTATTGGTTTATGTTTGGTAAAAAGAAACGTGTCTCACATATAGATAAAGAGCAACTAGAGCTCATTAAATATGCACAAAAACGCATTAAACAAAAAAAGCGCTTGTATGTGCATTTTGTACTCTTTCTAATTGGTGCTATTTTTTTAATTATTGCGAACACCGTGCTTGGTATTGGTAAAGATTTTACGATTGCGGGCATCAATTGGTTTGTATATGCTATCTTAATCTGGTTGTTTCTCTTTATATACCATTTCATCAATGTTTTCATAACCAATAAATTTATGGGAAAGGACTGGGAAAAAGTACAACTCGATAAATTGGTGGGGCAACAGCAACAGCGTATAGATGAATTAAAGGCCAATTTCTTAAAGGAAGAATCTAAAATTGCTCAATCACAGGCTATAAGTGAGAAAAAAGCGGATATGGACTTAATTGAAAAAAAAAAGTCTAAAGGCTTAACCATTATAGTCGCTGTGGGCGAAAATAATGCGATTGGAAAAGATAATGACCTTATATGGCATCTAAGTGACGATCTAAAGCGATTCAAGAAACTCACAAGTGGACATTATATTATCATGGGACGCAAAACCTTTGAAAGCTTTCCAAAACCACTTCCTAACAGAACTCATATTGTCATTACCAGACAGAGCGACTACCAAGTACCAGATGGTGTGTTGATTGTAAATTCATTAGCTGATGCTATTGACGCTGCCAGACATGACAAACAGCCCTACATCATAGGCGGAGGCGAAATCTACAAACAAGCTATGCCATTGGCCGATAAGCTTGAAATAACCAGGGTACACGCTTCTTTTGAAGATGCAGATACTTTTTTTCCGGAGATAAATGAAGAGGAATGGGAAGAAGTTGAACATATTACCCACCAGGCTGATGACCATCACAAACATTCATTTTCCTTCATTACTTATGTAAGAAAGTAATATCATTTTTTAAGCATAGAATTCCAAAAGAACTTACCCACGTGAGGCAACCTTTTTTCTTGTTTTGGCGTCTATGTAAATAGATGCAATATTTGCAAGGAATTTCAAATACTTGTAACACAATTCATATTTGCTCGTCTTACTTGAAACTAAATTTAAAACCAATCCAATGGGTATATTAAAAATCAATAATCTATCTAAAACCTACTCCAATGGGGTTAAAGCCTTAGACAACGTAACTCTAGAACTTGAAAATGGCATGTTTGGTCTGCTTGGCCCAAATGGCGCTGGAAAATCCACCTTGATGCGAACCTTGGCTACACTGCAAGAGGCCGACTCTGGTACTGCTACCTTAGATGATATTGATATTTTAAATCAACCCGCAGAACTCAGAAAGGTCTTAGGGTATTTACCTCAGGAATTTGGGGTGTATCCACGTATCACGGCAGAACAATTACTGTCGCATTTAGCTATACTCAAAGGCATTAGTAATTCTTCTGAACGCAAGGAACTTGTTAATTATTTACTCAACAAGGTAAATTTATATGACAAGCGCAACAAATCCGTTAAAGGGTTTTCTGGCGGTATGAAGCAAAGGGTTGGTATTGCCCAAGCTCTTATTGGTAACCCGAAATTAATTATTGTTGACGAACCTACTGCGGGATTAGACCCGGGTGAGCGTAATCGATTTTACAATCTCTTGGCTGATGTTGGCAAGGACGTTATTGTAATTCTTTCTACTCATATTGTAGATGATGTTAGGGAATTATGTACAAAAATGGCCATAATGAATTTTGGCCAAATCGTTTACCATGGCTCTCCGTCAGATGCTATTGAAGAGCTGAACTCAAAAGTATACCAGAAAATGGTAGATCGTAGTGAATTAGAACAATATGCGAGTGATTATAAGATCATTTCAAATAAAATGGTTGGCGGACAACCTTTAATACATGTTTATAGTGACGAGCACCCACAGAATGGCTTTAAACAGGTGACACCCAATTTAGAGGATGTCTTCTTTTCTAAAATAAATACCAACAGTGTCCTTGTTTAATCATTTCTAATCGTTCTTATCATGTTTAAAACATTCTTTTTATCAGAATTAAAATATACACTTAAACAACCCATGGTGTATATTTTCATGTTTGTGCTAGGGTTAATGGAGTTTTTTGCTACGGTTAGCGACAATGTCATCATTGGTGGCGCTATTGGTAATGTGTATCGAAATTCACCCTATACCTTGACGATTCACATTAGCATCTTCTGTATTTTCAGCCTTATCATGGCAGTTGCTTTTTTCAATAATGCCGCCTTGCGCGACTTTAACAATGAATTCAACGAAATCCTTTTTACAACACCGCTAAGCAAACCAGGCTATTTCTTTGGTCGCTTTTTTGGCGCTCTTGTAGTAGCCACTTTACCTCTAGTTGGGGTTTTTATAGGTATGCTCATTGGCACTTGGATGAATTCTATTTTTGAATGGATCGATCCTTCCCGCTTTGGCCCATTTTACTTTGAAACCTTTTTAAACAACTACTTGCTATTCATCTTACCAAATATGTTTTTGGCTGGAGCCGTCATTTATGCTATGGCCAATAAATGGCGAAGTACCATTATATCCTTTGTGGGTGGTCTTTTAATTATTGTTGCCTATATCGTTTCTGGCTCCTTAATCTCGGATATTGACAATGAAACTGTGGGTGCTTTAACTGATATATTCGGCATCAACACCTATTCTATAGAAACCAAATACTTTACACCTGCTGAGAAGAATACGATTAGTCCAGGTTTTGATGGTCTGTTATTTCAAAATAGATTGATATGGTCAGCCTTTGGATTAATTGTTTTACTCATTTCCTATTTCAGCTTTTCCTTTAAACAAAAAAATAAAACAATCAAAAAACAAAAAGCGCAGAAAGACTCGAAAATAGGAACATTCAGCTTACCTCAGCTCCATCCGAGTTTTAACTCTAATACCAACTGGCAACAGTTTAAGAGCTTTTTTTACACCAATTTTTTGAGTATTGTTAAAAGTGTTACGTTTAAGATATTGTTCTTATTTTGTATAATCATTCTTGTTGCAGAATTGAGCGGTGGTTTTGAATACTTTGGATTGCAATCCTATCCCTTGACCTATAAACTTATCGATTCCATTACGGGCAATACCATTCTCTTTACAGTCATTATTCTCATCTTCTTTAGTGGTGAATTAATCTGGCGTGACCGCGATTACAACATTAATGAGGTCATTGATGCCACACCACATATTTCTTTTATTTCCCTAGCGGCTAAAACCTTATCTCTTGTATGTATCACAACCATATTAAACCTCTTTTTTATACTTATAGGCGTATTGTATCAGCTTCTCCATGGATTCACCAGAATTGAGCTTGACGTTTACTTACTCGATTTCTTTTACGGCAATCTCCCTCTCTATATTATTTATGGTGGAATTATGATAACTATTCAAGTCTTATCTAAAAATAAATACATAGGGTACTTCATCTCTGTACTGGTTCTATTTGTTTGGGAAATCATTTTAAGTATTCTAGATATCAGCACCAACATGTTAGACATTGGTAGTAGTCCATCCCTATTCTATTCAGACATGAATAGCTTCGGACCTGGTGTAAAAAGTGCACTTTGGTTTAATTTCTATTGGATTTTAGTAGCGTTAATTGGGCTCATGTTAGCTGGTGCTTTATGGAACAGAGGTGTACATCGGTCGTTTATGAGCAGAGTCAAAAAAGCCAAACAAGAAGTGCCTAAAAGCTATAAGGCTGTATTGATAGTAACTACATTCATATGGTTGGGTGTAGCTGCATTTGTGTATTACAATACACAAATCTTAAATCCTTACAAATCTAGTGATACCTTAGAACAACTTGCTGCAGATTACGAAAAAACCTACGGAAAATACAAGGATATTATCTCTCCAAAAGTTACAGATGCTAAATATTTTATTGATATTTTTCCAGAAGACCGAAATATTCACGTCAAAGCGGATATTGCATTAACCAATGAATCCAATGTCCCTATTGATTCCTTACACTTTTATTTCAGCGAAGATTGGGAGACGGAATTGAAAATTCCCAATGCTAAACCTGTTTTTACCGATGGCACTTACCTCTTGACTATCTATGAGTTAGACCCACCCTTGCAACCCGGCGAAACAACAAGAATTAAATTAGACAATAAATACATCACCAAAGGGTTCAGCAATGGTACTGGTAACACAAGTGTTGTGAATAACGGTACGTTTATTAATAATGGATTTATTCTACCGACGATGGGCTACAACGAAAATTTTGAACTATCTGATAAGAACACCCGCAAAAAATATGGACTAGAACCAAAAGAACGTACTCCTGAATTATCTGGTGACATCTCTGAATTGCATTATAGAAACTATATCAATAATGGCCAATCGGACTTCATTAATGTAGAGACGGTAATTTCAACAAGTGATGACCAGATAGCCATTGCGCCAGGCTCACTTCAAAATAAATGGGAAGATAATGGTAGACGCTATTACAAATACAAAACGGATACACCCTCTTTAGATTTTTATTCCTTTATGTCCGCTGATTATGAAATAGCTACACGGCAATGGAACGGTATAAATATTGAAGTATATTACGATAAAAAGCATCCACAAAATATAGAAATGATGCTCGATGCCGTAGAACGCTCGCTTAAATACTATACTGAGAATTTTGGACCTTATTACCACAAGCAATGTAGAATTATTGAGTTCCCTAGGTACGGTTCGTTTGCTCAAGCCTTTCCAGGCACAATGCCTTATTCTGAAGCCATAGGTTTTGTTATTAATTTGGAAGATGAAACCGAAAATAATATTGTGGATGCTGTTATTGCGCACGAGATGGGACATCAATGGTGGGCACATCAGCTTATTGGTGTAAATATGCAAGGTAGTACCATGTTAAGTGAAAGCTTTTCTGAATATTCCTCACTTATGACCATGAAGAGTATTACAGACAACCCAATGAAAATGCGTGAATTCCTAAAATATAATCACGATCGCTACCTACGAGGTCGCAGTGGTGAACGCTTAAAGGAATTACCACTTTATAAGGTAGAAAACCAGGGCTATATTCATTATGGTAAAGGAAGCGTAATTCTCTATGCATTACAAGACTATATTGGTGAGGACAAAGTGAATACTGCTATGAAATCTTTCTTAGAAGAATATCGTTACAAAAAACCACCATATCCTACATCTCTGGATTTCTTAAGACATTTAGAACCTCATGTACCTGATTCGTTGAACTATTTAATTGACGATTGGTTTAAGGAAATCACCCTTTACGACAATCGCTTAAAAGAAGCCAAGTACAAAGAGTTGTCTAATGGCAAATATGAGGTTACCTTAGAGATAGAAAGTTCTAAAATCAAATCCGATAGTTTAGGTAACGAAACCAAGGTAGCCATTAACGATTGGATTGATGTTGGATTTTTCCTAGACGACGAAGAAGAAGAACTCTATAAAGAACAGCGTCTCAAGTTTAACAATGAAACCATGTCTATAACCTTAGAACTAGACAAACTCCCAGTAAAAGCTGCCGTAGACCCGAGACATGTACTAATTGACCGTGTTTATAGTGATAACATAAAAAGTTTAAGTTTAGAATAATTTAATCATACTTTTTAGAAAACGGCTCTTCTCAATAAATTTTGAAGAGCCGTTCTCGTTTCAGTTAAAAACGTAACACAAGAGATTGTTATTTTAATTACTATTTTTGCAGCATATAATTAGATGAAATGAAGGCATATATTTTTCCTGGCCAAGGTGCCCAGTTCCCGGGAATGGGGTTAGATTTATATGAAAAATCCGATTTGGCCAAAGAGCTCTTTGAAAAGGCCAATGATATTTTAGGGTTTTCTATTACAGATATTATGTTTGAGGGTTCAGCGGAAGACCTAAAACAAACTAAAGTTACTCAACCAGCTATCTTTTTACATTCGGTTATACTAGCCAAAACTTTGGGTCATAACTTTAAGGCAGATATGGTCGCGGGTCATTCACTCGGTGAATTTTCAGCCCTAGTTGCGACGAGCGGACTTAACTTTGAGGACGGTTTAAAGTTAGTATCCCAACGCGCTCTGGCCATGCAAAAAGCATGCGAACTACAACCAAGCACTATGGCCGCTGTTTTAGGATTAGATGATGATATTGTTGAAAAAGTTTGCGCTATGACCGAAGGAGTTGTAGTTGCCGCTAATTATAATTGCCCTGGACAACTGGTTATCTCTGGAGAAATTGACGCTGTTAACAAAGCTTGTGAAACCCTGAAGGAAGAAGGCGCAAGACGGGCTTTGGTCTTACCTGTAGGTGGTGCATTTCATTCACCTTTAATGGAACCTGCCAAAGAAGAGTTGGCAAATGCTATTGAAAACACCTCATTCAATGCACCAAGCTGTCCTATCTATCAGAATGTTACAGCTTCAGCAGTTACAGACGAAAATGAGATTAAAGCCAATTTAATTTCGCAATTAACGGCACCCGTAAGATGGACACAGTCTGTGCAGCAAATGGTTGAAGATGGTGCAACACATTTCATTGAAGTTGGCCCTGGAAAAGTTCTGCAAGGCCTTGTTAAAAAGATATATAGAGAGGCAGAGGTATCTTCTGCTGTATTTGAACTTAATGCCTAAAATTGCTCCAATTGAATAGAAATTTATTTATTGTCCTGCTTATCGTTGTCAACATAGCCGTTGATCAAATCTCAAAAGTACTAGTTCGTGCCAATTTTGAATATGGTGAAATTAAATCTTTAATTGGGGATAAATTCATTATGCAATATGTTGAAAACAAGGGTGCTTTTTTAGGTATGGGAAGCGATATGAACGATTCCCTTAAACTTATATTTCTACTTATCCTGCCTGTTGTGGTTCTTGGGTATGTAGTTTACTATATTATCACGAACAAAGATTTAGACCGTACTAGCCTTATCGCTTTTAGTTGTATCGCTGGTGGTGGCATTGCAAACGTGTTTGACCGGATAACCAGAGGTGAGGTTACCGACTTCTTTTTTATAAACCTTGGTGGAGTCTTTAAAACAGGCATATTCAACTTTGCAGACCTTTCTGTAACCACAGGTATGGTCCTACTACTTTTAGCTGGACTATTTAATAACAGAAAGAAAAAGTCTAATGAAGCCTCAATGCCTTCTTAACGGGCAATTTGGCAATCTTTACAATCCTTAACTTCACCATAATACGTTTCACGATACTTATGGAGGGTCTTAACAGGAATAGTCAGGAAATGTTTTTTGATATAGGTAACATTTGTATATAATTTACCCATTTTTGGAGAAAATCGCTTTTCAGTGCGTGTTTGCCTTTTAATCTGTATCAATTTCATTGTAATTCCGTTTGCATTAACTACAAAAGAACAAAGATGCACATTAAATGACAAGTATGGAGTGTTAAATTATTGTTAATCAAAAATATAATCCACAGATTATCAACGTGAAAGACTCTTGTTTGGTTAAATTTTATTCCTAATACGTTGCTCCCACTTCCAAGCCGAGGACATAGCATCATCTAGTGATAATTCTGTTTTCCACCCTAGAATTTTTTCCGCTTTTGAAGTCTCGGCATAGGCCGCAGTAATATCGCCTTCGCGCCTTTCAACAATTTTATAATTAAGTTTTTCTCCAGTAACCTTTTCAAAGGATTGTATGGCCTCAAGTACAGAGCTTCCTTTTCCTGTACCTAAATTAAAGATTTCAAAATTTGATTGGTTCTTGTTTTCAATCAGCCGTTGAAGGGCAACAACATGAGCTTTTGCCAAATCCACGACATGTATATAATCTCTTATACAGGTTCCATCTGGTGTTGGGTAATCACCACCAAAAACAGATAGCTGCTCTCGGAGACCTATCGCCGTTTGTGTAATATATGGTACTAAGTTCTGTGGAATGCCTATGGGCAGCTCGCCAATTCGGGCACTATGATGTGCACCTATAGGATTAAAATACCGAAGGGCTACACATTTTAAATTAGAATTCACCTTACAAGTATCTCCAATAATCTCTTCGCCTATTTGCTTAGTGTTTCCATATGGTGACTCCGCAGGTTTAACTGGAGCATCTTCGGTAATGGGTAATTTATCGGCTTGACCGTAAACCGTACAAGACGAACTAAAAATAAAGTTCTTTTGGTTTAACCCCTCCAGTTCTTGCAAGATGTATACCAAGGTATTTATATTATTTTCATAATACATCAAGGGGTTTTGTACACTTTCCCCAACAGCTTTACTCGCCGCAAAATGAATGATGCCCGCTATATCTGGATGTTTTTTAAAAACACCCCGTACATCTTGTTTATGCTTTAAATCTAACTTTTCAAAATGAGGTCGCTTTCCGGTTATAGCTTGAATCCCATCTAAAACTTCTATCGATGAGTTACTGAGGTTATCAATAATAAGGACGTCGTACCCTTCATTTTGTAATTCTACAGCCGTGTGAGAGCCGATATAACCTAAACCTCCTGTTACTAATATTTTCATTTAAGAATTAATAAAGTTAAGAACTGTAGTGGTAATATATGCTATTTGTTCATCATCCAACTCTGTGTGCATGGGCAATGATATCACTGAATCAATGAGGGCATTGGTCACCTTAAAATCGTCTTCGTTGTACCGACTGTCTTTATAAGCCTTTTGTTTGTGCAATGGAATGGGGTAATAAACACCACATGGAATTCCTTTTTCATTTAAATGGTCTACCAAGGCATCTCTATCGACATCATTTAAATTTAACGTGTATTGGTGAAACACGTGGCAGTCACAAGTATCACAAATCCCATCGCATTGTGATAAGCCACTAGGTGTAGTAATTTTAGGGTGATTCTTAAAAGCCTCATTGTATTTTCGCGCTGCATCTCGTCTTGCATTATTATAGCTATCCAAGTGGGGGAGCTTAGCGTCCAATACAGCTGCTTGTATAGCATCAAGTCTAGAATTTACACCCACCACATCATGGTGGTAACGCTTGTACATCCCATGATTTACAATACCTCTAATAGTGTGTGCCAAATCATCATCATTAGTAAAAATAGCACCTCCATCACCATAACAGCCAAGGTTTTTGGATGGAAAAAATGAAGTAGAGGCCACGTGACCAATAACTCCGGTCTTAGTCTTTGAGCCATCTTTATGGGTATAATTAGCGCCTATCCCCTGTGCATTATCCTCAATGACATATAAGTTATGTGCTTTTGCCAATTCCATTATTTCGTCCATATTGGCTGCCAAGCCAAAAAGATGAACGGGCACAATGGCCTTTGTTTTTGGAGTAATGGCTTTTTTGACCGCATCCACGTCTATATTAAATGTAATTGGGTCTACGTCTACTAAAACAGGTGTTAATTTTAGAAGTGCGATTACCTCTACAGTAGCAGCAAATGTAAAATCCGCGGTAATGACCTCATCACCTTGCTCTAAGCCAAGTCCCATCATCGCAATCTGCAATGCGTCTGTACCGTTAGCACAAGGAATAACATGTTTTACATCTAGATAATCTTCAAGATTTTTTTGAAACTGATGAACCTTAGGCCCATTTATAAAGGCTGCATTGTCTACCACCTCTTGAATTGAAGGGTCAACAATGTCTTTTATTTTAGAATATTGACCTTGTAGGTCAACCATTTGAATTTTTTTCATTCTGAAGATTATATTATTAGTAAATCGTTCCGGTTAGGTCCTAAGCGAAAATACAAAATTGTAACGGCTATGCCAATGCAATTAATTGAAAGAAATGTATTTTAGCATAAATCAAAAGTTTGAGACTATTCTATTCCATAGGAATTTATTTGGCCAGCTCTATTATAAAGGTTTTAGCGCTATTTAACCGTAAATTAAAAATTGGAGTAGTAGGACGTAAACAAACCTTCATAAGACTTGCAGATTCCGTAAAACCCTCTGATAAGGTATTTTGGTTTCATTGCGCCTCCTTGGGAGAATATGAGCAAGGCCTACCAGTGTTTAAAGCCCTAAAGACAAAATATCCCAATTACAAAATAGTCCTCTCCTTTTTCTCCCCTTCTGGATATGAAGTAAGAAAAAATACTGATTTGGCAGATACGGTTGTATATCTGCCGTTAGACACAAAAGCTAATGCCAACCGCTTTTTAGACCTGGTTCATCCAGATTATATCATATTTGTGAAGTACGAAATTTGGCCAAATTTTCTTCTTGAAATGAAAAAAAGACGGCTTAAGGCTATTTTGATATCGGCAGTATTTAGAGAGAACCAAAGTTTCTTTAAATGGTATGGCTCTTTAATGCGGGCTGCACTCACTGCTTTTGACCATATTTTTGTGCAGGATGAAAATTCGAAAACCTTACTTCAACAAATTAATTACCATAAAACTACCATTTCGGGCGATACACGTTTTGATCGCGTGCTAAGTCAGCTCAACCAAGATAATGCCGTAAGGTTTATCGAAAATTTTATTGATGGGAAAACCTGCATTGTGTTTGGCAGTACTTGGCCTAAAGATGACGCACTTTTTATGAACTTCATTAATCGTAATAACGATGAGAATTTAAAATTCATAATTGCGCCCCATGACCTAAAGGCGAACTATATTACCGCGATTAAATCACAATTAAATGATAGTACTATCAGTTACTCTGATAGGCATGAGGATGAAAAACTAGCAAAAGCTAAAGTATTTATTTTAGATACTATTGGCTATTTGAATAAGGTTTATAGCTATGCCCAAATTGCATATGTTGGCGGTGCCGCAGGAACTACAGGTCTACATAATGTTCTAGAACCTGCAGTATTTGGCATTCCTGTCATAATAGGCAAAAACTACGATAAATTTCCAGAGGCTAAATCACTTGTTAAACTCGGTGGGATTACATCAGTAGCTAGTGCAGTTGAGTTTGAGTTTGCCATCTCTGAATTACTTTCAAATAAGCCAAAACTCAGGAAACAAGGGGCTATCAATAGCGATTTTATTGCAAAAAATAGGGGCGCCGTAGTCCAAATCGTTGATTATATCCGTATATAACACAGCTGAAAATCTAGAAATACTGAAAATTTAAAATTTTCATTGAGTTAGTATTTTCATATTTTAACAATTAACACTAAAACTATTAGAATGAAAAGAATTGTATTAAGTTTAGCAATGATAGCTGTACTAGGATTATCATTTACATCTTGTAGAGAAACAAAAGAAAAAACCGAAGACGCTGTTGAGGAAGCTACAAACGCTGCAGAAGAAGCCACTGAAGATGCTGCTGACGCCGTAGAAGATGCTACCAAGGACGCTGCAGAAGCGGCAGAAGACGCTGTGGATAGCGCCACCGACGCGGCTAATGACGCTGTAGACAGCGTTAAAGAAGGTGCTGAGGATATGGCTAATGATGTTAAAGATGCCGCGAATGACGCTGTAGATAAGGCAACAGAAGCTGGCCAGAAAGCAATGGAAGATGCTAAAAAAGCTGGTAATGATGCTGTTGACCAAATGAAAGAAAACTAAGAACTCTAGTTTCTTTGAAGATAAAGCCTGGTGTAAGCCGGGCTTTTTTTATTTAGTTTACTGTTGATTCTTCCAACTTTAATTCACTTGGAATAACTAAAGTCATAAATTGGTGGTCTTCACTTTTAAAGCTATCCAAAAGAGTTTTCATGGATTGTTGCCCAATATCAAATGCCTTTTGGTGTATAATGGAGATTCTAGGACTAGAAAGCATTGGTGTTTTATCATAGCCGAACCCAATCACAGACAAATCTTCCGGTACTAAACGCCCTAACTTCTTGGCCATATTTATAGCAACAATACCTGTGATATGATCTATTGAAATTACGGCATCAATTTTTGGATGATCATTTAAATATCTAAAGACCTCTTCTTCTACATTTTCAACATTTCCCAACTTCAGGACATTACTTTGCAAGCCATGCTCTTCAATAACTTTATTGTAGCCTTTAATTCGCAGTTTGCCAACGCTTAACTCCTCTATATTGCTTATCAATAGAATATTAGATCTCTCCTCTTTTTCAATAAGAAACTTTGTAGCTTCGTACACGGATTGAAAATCATTAACAATAACCTTATCACACTCTATATCCTGTATAACACGGTCAAATAACAAGATTGGGATTCTATTTTCCAATACTCTTGCAAAATGCTTAAACTCAGACCGTACTTGACTTTCGCGGGCCACAGCGATAATGAATCCATCGACACTCCCGTTAGACAACAATTCTAGACTACGCTTTTCCTTAGAAAGCAGCTCATCTGAAAGACAGACTAGTATATCATAATCATGTTTTGTAGCGGCTGTTTCAATGCCATGTAATACCTCAGCAAAAAAAGGATTAGTAACCGTAGGCAAAATAACGCCAATAGTTTTAGTTTTATTGGTTTTAAGTTGTTGGGCTATTCTGTTGGGTTTGTAATTGAGTTTAGCCGCTAACTCATTAACGCGTTTCTTTGTCTGCTCACTGATTTCATGACTGTCATTTAAGGCCTTTGATACCGTTGATACGGAGATGTTTAATAACTTGGCTAATTCCTTGAGGGTGGTCATATCAATTTAATTTATATCAAAAAAAAGGGCGTATTAAAAATACACCCTTTTATAAACTTATGCTAAAATGCGGTTTTAGTTTTTAACTAATTTAACCGTTCTAGTGCCATTGGCAGAAGTTAACTTTGCCAAGTAGATTCCATCTCTTAAATCTGAGGCGTTAATTTCAACCTCACTTGAGTTCGGTGCAATTCTAATGACTTCTTTTCCTAGAATATCAAACACTACAACCGTACTTAAATTCTGATCATTAGACGTTTTAATTACCCATCTGTCTGATGTTGGATTCGGAGCCACGCTGAAATCAGTCAACTCGAAACTATCAGCACTTAGGGTGTTTGTAGTACTAAAGAAAATATTATCGAAGAATACTTCTCCATTACCATCAAATTTCCATTGGAATATGTCATTCAAATCATAATTTGCATTAGCCGGCATAAAGTCTAAGAAATGCTGTAATGGAATAAAGACGCTTTGCCATGAATTTGTCACAATAGCTGCGTCAGGCGTTGCTCCGCCAAATCTAAATCTTGGCTCTGTTGGATCACCGCCACCTATTCCAGCAGTTGCATCAATCAAGAAGAAATTGAATTCAGTAGTAGTGGTAGCATAGTAGTTCAAATGAACGAACTGGTATCCCCCAGCAACTAAATCTACCGGATCCCATTGTGCCCCATAGAAAAAGAATCCTGAACCATCAATACGTCCAGCATTATTACCGTTCCCCTCAATGTCAACTTCTGTAATGGTAGCACCACCAGAAAATGCATTAAAATTAAAATTTGTTACTGTAGACCCAGGAAGACCACTATACACGTATAAATCTGTTCCTGTTGACCCAATCTCAGGAGCATCTGTCGTTGGACCTGCTGGAGGAGGACATGCTGGACAATCAGGTCCACCGCAGTCTACACCAGTTTCTTGACCATTTTGGATTCCATCATCACATGTTGATGTTGCAGCATCGACTATGATTGAAACATTGTCGATATTTGCAGAAACACTACAACCAGCATCACCACCACAAACTGCTTCGATGAGAACTGAGACACCGTTACTTACATCAGTACCAGGAGCAATAGTATAGGTACCACTAAATGTTGTCCAAGTGCCAGATAATGATGGGGCAGGATTGAATACATGAGTAAATGAGGCGCCGCCGGCACCCTCACCAAATAACAATACATTAAACACGCCTCCAGGGGGTACAACCGTCCCTATATGGTCAAAGGAAACTGTTATATCGTCTCCTGCAGCCACACTACCAGCACCAATG
This sequence comes from Winogradskyella aurantia, assembly GCF_002266855.1. GTDB lineage: Bacteria > Bacteroidota > Bacteroidia > Flavobacteriales > Flavobacteriaceae > Winogradskyella > Winogradskyella aurantia. The sequence goes on from NZ_NGJN01000007.1 coordinate 124,011, forward strand.
GCTTCTTGTTTAAAAGCGGGATTACTTGGACCACCAGTTTCTAGCTTACCAGACCATGTACCACCATTAGCAATAGTATTGTCAATTGACACAGTGCCACCATTTTGAAACAATAGCCATCCGGTGTCATCTCCTGTTTCAAAATCGCCATTTATTGCTATTTCTGTTTGAGAAAAAGACACTAAGGTCATCGCAAACATAAAAATCGATAAAGTAATTTTTTTCATAAATTGTTGTTTTTAATTAATATTTGGCTCAATATACAGATTTTATCATAGAACTAGCAGCTCTACACCACTACACCACCTATACATTAGCGGTGTTTACGTTAAAATTTAAGTTTCTATGAATCGTTTTCTAGTATTTTAACTTTTCATCCTTATCCCAAATCCCCCAATAGGCACCCACATCACCTTCATCACCAACTTTCCAGGATTCATCAAAAGAAGAGAAGTAAAAACAATCAATATCTGCCTTTTGACACCAAAGTTGGGTATTGATAAAGTACTTCAAAAAGTTTTCATCAGACGGTTGAGCCGCTCCTAAATTTTCACCTTTACTTGGCCATCCTGTTTCAGAAATAATCACTTTTTTTCCTTTCGCTGCTTGTAATACCTGACCATACATTTGTTGCATATGTGCCAAGGCATAATCTATATGACAGCTTTCCCAAAAAGGGTAACAATTAGTAAGTATCACATCACAGAGCTCCGTTAAATCAGGATGCACAGAAAACTCATAATACGCGTCTACATAACTTACTGGAATCTCAGCAGGTATAGCAGCTCTAACTTCACGAATATGTTCTTTTAATTCTTCTAAAGGGATGTCATTTCTATACAATACTTCGTTTCCTACTGCAGCGATATCGACTAGTCCTTTATTCGCCAAATCTATCAACGCATCAAGTTCTTGTCTATTTTTTTCTCTGTCATCTCCAATCCAAGCACCTACTAGGGTCTTAATTCCCAATTCTTTTGCCACTTTTGGCACAAACTCATTACCTTCAATACACGAAAAAGAGCGAATCCACTTGGTGTGTGGTTTTAATATTTTCATTCGTCTCATGACCTGAGCCTCTGTGATATTATCACCGGGTTGCTGACCATCTTCATACATACTAAAGCAAAGACCAGACATGCCCCCTTTAACTATTTTACGAAAAAGCTTTACGAGCTCATTTCTTGATAGTCCTTTGGTATGATTATGTTCATCCAGAGAAGCTAAGAATTTTTTATACTCCTCGGTTAATAAATTTTCCTTTCTGTAAGACATAGCTAACTAAATTTTAAATGTTTGCAATTTTAAACATATAGGTGCCTATTTGCAACTGTTTCCTTAATTCTTATCGAATAATTGAATGTTAAATAATACAATTTTATAACTTAACTCGTTTTTAAAGCTGATTACCGAAATTAATTAGCTTGTCCTCCGATTTTGCACTTTATAATTCACCTCTTCTCGCAACAAGTTCTGCTTTTATTTCTCGAGCTCTTTCTTCACTTAAACTGTATTTCCACATCACCAACATAGCTATGCCTGCCGTTAGTACAGGTATAACAATATCTGCAATTCGCAAATTAGTCATGGTCTCTGCAGTTTGTGTTGGCGCATCTGAAATAAAACCTACTAGTTTTAAGACAAAGCCTTGCAGAACAAGAGCTAATGCCTGACCCATTTTTACCATCCACCAGTAAATGGCTCCGAAGGTGCCTTCCTTTCGCGGCATACCGTTTTCTAACTCATCAAGATCGCATACGTCGGCTGTCATACTCATCATAAGCGTAAATAGACCTCCAAGTCCGAATGCCATAAACGGTATAGGCATAAACATTAGCCATGGATTACCAGGATCAAAACCCCACCATTTTAAAATATAGCCTATAATTGAAATGGCCGTTGAAATAAGAAAGGCATTCCTTTTACCGTATTTATCTGCTATTTTTGATATAATTGGAATAACCGCAAAAGCTGTTACTACAGCTGTTATAGTGGAAAACCAGGCCGGCCAGTTGCCCGCAGCGGCAAAATCGCCGTTAAACATATAATAAACAATAATAAAGAAACTGAAAGATGCTACTAATTGAAAGCCATTAAAGACTAAAAATGTTGCACCGCACAACTTCATAAAAGGCCTGCTCTTAGAGACTTCAACAATTCCTTTAAATAGATCCTTTAAATTAGCACCTAATGACTTTAAGGTGATTTCCTTTCTGTTTTCCATATTGGCGGCATCCATTCCTCTACAAAAGATAGCGGGTAGCACCCCTAGGATAAGACATACAGCTCCTACCATTATTGAAAGTTGCCTCACCCCAATGGCTTGTGTAGCAAATAAGTCTTCATCTGCAATAAGTACCCAAAACCACGGCACAATCATCCATGCGATTTGTCCTATGGTCTGCGAAAACGCCATTAATCGAGTTCTTTCATTATAGTCTGAGGTCATTTCGTAACCTAAACCAACTAATGGTGTAGCAAACATGGTATTCCCTACTAGGAATATCATAGAGAAAATAAGAAAGTACCAAAAATTATAATTCTGGGAGTTATCTGCATCTAATTGCCATAACAGGGCGAATAGTACACCGCTTAATATAGCTCCTACAAAAATATAAGGTCTCCGACGTCCCCATTTCGACTTGGTGTTATCTGATATAAAACCCATTATAGGGTCGGTAATCGCATCGAAAATTCTTGGCAGTCCACCTAGCAAACCTGCTAAAACTGGGTCCATACCAAAGGCTGTAAGAAGGAAGAACATGAATATCCCTAGGGCTCCTGGCAATAAATTAAGAACTAGGTGTCCTGCTCCAAATGCTGCCTTCTGGCCTAAAGGGACCTTATCTTTTGCAGCGGTTTTAATCTTTGACATAATTTTAGTTTTTAATTAGTAGGTATGATTATCGTTTGAATAGCTTGGCCATTTATAGTAATACTTACTGACTCATTTTTTAGATTTAAGTTGAAATTTTTAGGTGCAACACCCTCATTAAAAAGCACTACTGCTATAGACCCATCTGGATTTTTAGCAGCCGCAACCATAAGGTCTTTATCCGCGTTTTCAACACCAATAACTTCTGCGCCTGGCCTTATGAATTTGCTGAAATGCGCCATGGTGAAGTATAAAGGAGTAAAATAAACTTCATCTGAATCAGGGTCTACGATAACAGGAGCTATACACCAATTTTTAAACCAATTTGGACCTCCTTGTTTATCTAAAACCATGTTCCAATCTACCCAACCGTCTACCCAATTATTTAAACATCCAATGATATCTCTTGCATAACGATTAACAGGTGCATATTTTGGGTGTAAGTGCTTATCTTTTTCAGGTGCCCAATCCCAACCCCAATCTGTGGCCTCTTTTTTCCAGTACCAGGCATCATCTTGCCAAACAGGAACTTCAGCATCAACACATGCCTCTGACTGAATCAATAGTTTGTTAGGCGCTTTGTTGTGAGCATACTGCAATTCTTCTGGGAAATAATCAAATGTACTGGCATACCAATGAATGGCCGTTCCATCAAAGTATTTTGATGTGGCTTCATTTTTGAATTGGGAATCTACCCATTCTTTTAAATGTTCTCTATTTTGGTCATAGCCTAAAATTTTTAAATCACCTTTCCCGTCCGCTTCCAACTTAGGGCCTAAATGGCTCATAACAAAGTTGGTCATTTCATCTGGCGAGAAATGCATACTTTCCCAATTATTACCATTTCCAAGAGGTTCATTTTCTACAGTGAAACCCCAAATATCTATACCTTCAGCTTTATAGGCATCCACATATTTTGAGAAAAATAATGCCCAAGTATCGTAATATTCTGGTAGTAATTTGCCTCCTACGTAGTTATTATTGTCTTTCATCCATGGTGGTGCCGTCCATGGGGAACCAAATATTTTAAAGCCTTCTTTTGAGGCTGCCATAGCATCCTTGATAAAAGGTATTAAATCATCTTTATCCTCTTGGATGGTAAAATGTTCTAATTCTTTATCGCCCTCAACCGGTGCATAAGAATATTGACCTAATGAAAAATCACAAGAATTCATATGTGTGCGTGTTAAGGAATACGCAGCACCAGATTCTCCAAAATAAGCTTCAATTATTTTCGCTCTGTTTTCCTCACCCATCTTATTTAATAAGTACGCTGACGCTTCTGTAAACGCACCACCAAATCCTGTTATAGTTTGATATTTCTTTGCTGGATTTAAGATGATTGTTGATGCTTTCTTTGAATCTTTAAATTCTGTTACGCGTGTTAACTTATTACCACTTGCAGAAGTTTCATAAACCTCTACATTTAAACGATCTTGTTTTTGAGTACAACCCATCATTATAAAGACTAAAAAAAAAGACAAAACATATTGAATAACCTTCATTTGCTTAATATTTAATCTTCTTGCTCTGTTAAAATTTCATTCTCTGTTGGTGGCACCAATACATCTTTCATAAGTGCTTCCTTTTCACCATTGTAAGTTTTTGTAATGGGGTTTCCATTTCTGGATAATCCGTCAAAAATACCTTTATCAACCATATCCCAAAGGGCATATTTAGCCTTTCCTTCAACAGTAAATAATCCAAAGTGCTTTTCTGAATTCCCTGAATTATCTCCTCCTTTCCAAGGTTCATCAAAACCTTCAAAATAGAAACAAGACAATCCTGCCGCATTGGTCCAATCGCGCATTTGTTTGTAGTAAAGTGCTTCTTTATACTCATCGCATGCCTTAGACCCTTCAGGTCCATATTGCCCTGTTGATAAACTTGCCCAGCCTGTTTCCCCAATGTGTATTGGTTTATTTACGCCCAGACTTTCCATGTACTTTTTAACACTTTCGTATTGACCTATAGCATATTCTTTTGCTCTTAGCATAGAGGCATCTATTTTCTCTATATCCGTCATGTCTTCTTTAGCAAAAGGTTTTTCCCAAAATTCTGGTTGGTAATGTGTGTCATGCATTGGATAGGTATGCATGGATATGAAGTCTACAGCTTCTATTAATTTATTTAAATCTTCTACATGGTATTCCTCGCCACCACCTCCCCAAGAGGCGAAATTATCGGAACTCGTAATCCATAAATCTTGAGGCAACTTTGCTTCTTTTTTTAAATCTTGCAGGTAATTCACCCACTTTAAGATGATACCTGGTTGCACGTAATAACTAGTGGCCCATTTAACCATAGCCTCATTTCCAACAGCAATTATTTTTATGACATCTGGATACTTATTAGTAAGTGCCACAGCTCTTTCAATTTCTAAGGCATTCTCTTCGCTCTCTTCGTTATGATTGGGCTCACCGTTTTCCCAGTTAAACGCATTTTTGCAGTCTATCCATACCCCTAACATCACATACATTTCAAAATTGGGATCGTCCTTCTTTAAATCACTAATCACCTTTACTAAATTGGAAGCCTGTGGTTTGGTCAATTTATAGGTGCGAATAATTTTGACGCCCATTGCAGCTAACAATTTCATGTCGTCTTTAAGTTCGTCTAATGTTGGCTCAATACTATGATCGGCATATCTATACCCTCCATAGGACATTGCTAAATATTCTGGATTCCCCAAAATATCTTTTGCAGTCAATTGCTTGCTCTCCATTATTTCATTTTTAGCTTTTGAATTTTGATTACATGACAACATGAAAATTGAAATAATAGCTGTAAAAAAAATAGTTGTCTTCAATGTCATAATCTTTAACTTTAATGTTTAATAGGCGGAACTAATACATGTGGCATTAGCTCCTCTTTATTACCGTTATACGTTTTTGTTATAGGATTTCCATCTCGCGTTAAACCTTCGAAAACACCTTGGTCCACAAAATCCCATATAGGATATTTAGCCTTTCCTTCAACAGTGAATAATCCAAAATGATTTTCTGAACCTAGAGGATTATGAACATCTTTCCATGGCTCATTAAAGGCTTCGAAATAAAAACAAGAAATCCCTGCTCCATTAGTCCAAGTGCGCATAAGTCTGTAAAATAAACCTTGCTTATATTCATCTGTGGCCTTTGAGCCCTTTGTGCCATATAAATCGTTAGACAAACTTGCCCAGCCTGTCTCTCCGATATGAATAGGCTTATTAGCACCTACACTTTCCATGTACTTTTTTACGCCCTTATACTGGTCTTGCGAAAACTTAAGTGCTCGTTCCATCGCCATCTCTATTTTGGCTGCGTTAGGAACCCCTTCATGTTCTTTTGGAACACTCCAAAATTCAGGATTATAGTAAGAATTGTGATAAGGATAGGTATGCATGGAAATATAATCTACGGCATGTATTAGCTTTTCCAAATCCTCCGTATGATAATGAGTATCCCCACCACCCCAAGACGAAAAATCGTCGGAGCTCGTAATCCATAAATCCTTAGACAGTTTTTTCGACTTTTTTAAGTCTTGTAAATAATTGACCCATTTTAATATTACGACTGGCCGCACATAATAGCTTTTTGCCCACTCTACCATGGCCTCGTTCCCAACGGCTATGACCTTCACTATATCCGGGTAAGTGTTGGCTAAATTTACAGCTCTTTTTATTTCTGCCTCGTTATCAGGACTCTCTGAGTCATGGTCTGGCAATTTATCGGTCCAAGCATTAAGACAATCAATCCAAGCACCTAGCATCACGTACATTTCGAAATCTGGGTCTTCATGTTTAAGCTCTGTAATGGCCTTCAAAACATTGGAAGCGTGCGGTAATTGTACGTTGTACGTTCTTAAAAATTTAATACCCATGGCGTACAACAGCCGTAAGTCATCTTTAATCTCTTGGATAGTAGGTTGAATGTCTCTCGACTTTTTGCGATAGCCTCCATACGATATGGCTAGGTAGTCTGGATTACCTAATATATCTTTTGCCGTTACCTTCTTATTTGTCTGCATTTGTTTTTAAGTTCGGGTTTTTAGTTACAATCACTTGTTTAACCCTAAATATTACTGTGATAATACTTGTTTTAATCTAATAAGCGGACTCACTTTTATTTTAAAAGGTCCTTAGTTATCCTAACATTTATTTTCTCAACTGAACCTAATCTTTCAAAAATCTCATAGCTTAAATCCTCAGTTAAATAAAGGCCATCAGTTGTTGTGGTATCCCCATTTGAATGGGTCATCTCAATTTCGTTTTTTGTGCTCATTTGATATACTATAGGAACCTGGCAATAGGTAAATCCTAGAGATTCCTTTTCCATTTGAATACGTTTTGTAGTATTTAATACATCAATATATTCAAAACTGGTCTTTTCAGTAAAAAACTCTTCTTTTCGTAATAAGCATGGATTAAAGAACAGTTTTCCCTGTTCTACAACTATTCCTAATTCCCCAAAACGACTTAAAATATCTTCTTTTACTTGACCTGTCATACCCGGTTGTTGCGCGCCCTTGCCAAACGGCGTGTGGGAATAAGGATCTGTTGGGAAGGCACCGTATAGTTTAGGCGATTTATGAACACCTATACCTTCATTTATTTCATAATAATGCTCTAACAATTTACCGACTACAACTTCGCTTGCGTCTTCTTTAATAGCTGTGAGACAACATTCTAATACCGCCAACTGCAGTTTAGACACCATATGCCAATATATAGAACCCAAACCTTCATACCCGTAAAACGTTCCAGAGCGACCTGTGAAGGCCTTATGGTTGAATACCTTTTCAAAAATCTTTAGTATGTTTTGGCTTTCCTCCTGTACAAGCTTCGAGTATTTGGAGTCCTGTAAGTCGTTAAGCGCTGCTTTTACATCTCCAGCATTTTTAAAATTACCATTAAAATGATAATCGTTGTTGATATCTTTTACTATAATCCGTGAATTACCATCTGCAACCAAGTTTTTTAACAGAACCGAACTCACGACGTCTTCAGCTGGAATATTATTTCTTTCCATGAAGCCTTTAAGCTCCTTATTAGGATAAAGGATATAACTGTATTGATCTTTTCTAAAGAGCTCACTTTGTTTTAATGCATCTAGAACTTCGAGATTTTCCTCAGGCCGCAAATATCCAGAACTTAATACCGCCACTTGGCCCTCAAGCATTTCATCCAAGTAAGAGATAGATACTGTATTATCATCTTCAACCGTCATTAGATTATAGGCATGATACATACCATCGCCTCTTTTGTTTGCATTAATAGAATGTTCTAAATGCTGTAAAGCTGATGCTACAAATTCCTTGATATCATTTAAATCTACTGGGGATTTCTCTCCAGAAAAGGCAGAATGATATATAGCCGTTCTGTAATTACTACCGGCAGAGCCTAAAGCATCCATTATTTCCTTTCTCTGTTGATCACTTATAGGACCTGTAAGTAAATTTAAATTGGTCTCTAATGCCGTCTTTACAGCGTTGAAAAATACAATCAATTCATTAGATAGATAGACTTTTTGTGTATTTGATTCTTGAAAAACCCCTTCAAAAAACTTTAAAAAACGTCTCAGGTAGTAAAGGGTTACCATAGAGACCCCATTTCCAACCAGGGCGTTATTGGCGTCATTCCATTCTGGACGCTGTGTATTCATCCAAATACCACCTTCTGGGATAAAGTTAGAAAGTTTCGCAAGGGTAGTAACTAAAATTTTCTCTATAAAATTAGATCTAACAATACTTCCATCGGCATATTGTAACAATGCACCATCAGCTCCCAGTTTCTTCCTTTTAGACCTAATAGTTGAATCAGATTTTTCGTCAAATTCTATGGTATCCTTAGGGTTTTTAAGCAAGTCCTCATACGCTTTTATTCTATAAGGAACATTAGCATAAACGAAAATATCCTTACTAAATAAACCTTCCAACTTACCAGGTTGGTGATTTTCAATAAACTCTAAAAATTTTAGTAGATAAATAATTTGATGGTCACCCCAATACCCAATGTAAGACCACGGATCGTCTGGCTCAATGATTTCCCAATCAAACCCGTCTTTGGTTACTCTGTAAGGATTATAACCATCAAACGTAGTGGCATTCAGGAATTTAAGAATCATATTCTCAATATACTCAGGATAAGAATGCACTAATGCCTCCCAATTCTGAAAGATATCCCTCCAGTTTCCTTCGTAATCCAAAATTTTAGTACCATCTACCTCACTTCTCGTATTTATAGAGAATTTGTTCCACGGTCGACTAGGATCCCCATGTCGGCGGCTAAACTTTAGAGGCATGTATTCAAGAATCAAACGGCAGAAATCTTGGTCTTTACTGGCATTAGCTATGTTCTTGAGTTCTTGAAGCTCAATTTTTTCCGGTAAGTCATTTAATATACTGGCATTTAACTCTGCAACGGATTTGTTGGCCGTTAATAGATATTTTTTTAAATCCCACTTTTCTATGGTATAGCCGTCATCGAAAATACCACCACGCATTATATTGAAAAGCGTATTTGAGAAGTGTCTTGTATCTCTCAAGTTATCAGAGGTCTTCTGTAAACCATCTGACGCCGCCACCAATTTAATGAGCTTCTCGGTACCTAGCTTAACATTATCGTTTATCTTGTCTGGTAATGCCCTATCTTCATTAATAGCCTTAGAAATTTCAGCTATGTCCGAATGGTTTTGGTTTACATTAGACACAATTATCCATTCCTTTTGGGATTGACTTTTTAATGTTATTTGAGAATTTACAAAATAAGCACCTTTTTCAGCCTTAATGTCGGTTTCTTGTTGAATTTCTTTAAACTGTCTGAATCTATCAAGTTGGAGTGAGGATAACAGGTATTTAGGACTGTCCATACCCAACGACCAAGCTATATTAGCCTTTAAAGCTTCGCTGGGCTCGGCCTTGTCCACAATTATGGCACTTAAAGCGAAAATACCAAGTCCTGACTCTTTAACTAATTCCGTTCTTTTATACGCATCTACCAAGTTGCTACTAGCATTTTGTAGCGCACTGCTTACGCCATAGGGCAGTACGTTTTGAATACCGTCTAACAGATTTATCGTTACCTGCTCATTTCCGTTATTAATAAGCTGGGACTTTTTCACAAAGCCATATAAATTACTAGAACACCATTGGTATCTAAATATAAGACCTAGGTCAAGATTCTCTTCTTCAAAAATTATAGAGTTCCCATAAATACTCTTATATAAATTTCTCTGTACCCTAAAGTCGTCCTGAAACCTAATAGAGAAAGGTTCCCAAATCATACGTTTGCCATTCTTTTCAACCTGAAAAATTGATTTAGCACCTGTAATTTCAGCGGATTCTGTAATCTTATCATCCGAATAATAAGGAAATAAAGCAAACTCCGAATTCTTTCTACCAGCAGTTAAACCACCATTGCTAGAAATAAACATCCAATGGTTGGAATCACTAACAATGCTCATGAAAAATGGGCGCATCTTATCGCTATTAGAAATCCTAAAATAGGATTCACCATCGATTGAAACCTGCCCTAATGCTATGGATTTATCTTGACTTTTATTATTGTTTTCCAATGTCTTTATATCATTAATAATTAATTCAAATAGTTTGGACTACTATCCAAACTATTTTGAAGGTTTAAAAAGGTCAAGAATACAAATTCTTGACCTTTTATTTCAGCTTAAATTATTATTATTCTATTCTTATATCGTCAAAATAGTAGGTCTCCGTTGTAGGTGTAACTTCAATATCTCCAATATTTGACGGGTTATCTGGTTTTATAACGAATTGATTAACACCTGTATTACTCGGCGGAATTCCTGTGAAGACTATGGTTACTTCTGTCCAAGTATTAGCATCTGTAATTGTGGCATATTGTGGACCAGGATTTCCAGAAGTTGGATCTTGTGGGTCACTATTTATTTCAAATCGCATCACCGTATTAGGCTTGGATGAATATACCTTTACCTTAAAAGTACCGTTGGCGTTAAAATTATTAGGGAATGCATTTTGGAATCCAGCAAATCTGACAGCTCCAGCCGATTTAACAACTTTTAATGAAAAATCTGAAGTGTTGATTCCACCTATTGATGGATTAGCCGCTAGCTCCGTAGTTATACCACTATCCGGGAAAGTACTTATGAACGACTCGCAACCTTCAAAATCTACTGGGAATGACGTTGCTGCAACTGCATCTCCTGTGCATCCGCCGCCGCCGCCGCCACCGTCAGTGAACAAACTTAAGTCATCTATGTAATAGGTTTCTTCAGTTGAGCTTCCTAGTTCAAAAAAGATAACTAATTTATCATAAAGACCAGAATCTCCTGGAGCAAAATTAAAGGTAAGTTCCTCCCATTGCATTGCACTACCCGCTGATGTGGTAGCAAAAACCTCTTTAAATGTACCTGCATTGTTTTGATCTTCTAATTTGAGCAATACTTCCGTACTTCCTACTGGTGACCATACTTTCATCTTAAAGCCAGCATTAGTATTAAAATCCAGAGTTGCGTCTAAAAGAATCTGATTGTTGGCAAACGCAGCCGCACTAGTTCTATCAATTTGCCCGACTTTACATGAGGTATTTACCGCATTATCAAAGTCTGGGTTATCTATCCAAGCAAAACCAGCCCCATCTGAAACAATACTAGATGTAGGATCATTCTGAAATGTTAGATTAAAGTCTGCTGCATTTAAGGATTGTCCGGTTTCCGGTGTACATGGATCACCGACATTTACAAATACTTGTTCGATATCGTCTACATAGAATACGCCTGCAGTATTACCTGGACCATCTACAAATAAAACCATGTCATTAAAACTTGCCGCAGAGTTAAGGGTGAAGGTTAATTCTTCCCACCCTGTTCCGCCATGCATCTGTGTATCTTCTACATCTACATCCGTTCCATCTTCAAACTTTAACAAGACAGGTAACGCAGCATTAGAAAATAATTTAAGTCTTACACCTTTATCAGCAGCAAAATCAATCGGCGTATCTAAGTTAAAAAATGCATTTTCAAATTGGTTCCCAACATTAGTGATCTGACCCACGTTAGTCGCTTGGTCGTTAATACCTGATTGTTCTGGATTTTCCACTATAGTAAAGGATACATCGCCTCCAATTTTTGCCGTATAATCTATGCTCTCGCAGTCAAAATCAATGGGGAGGCCTAAATCCGTAAGTGTACAAGGCACATCATTAGAATTAAGTTGTTCTATATCATCTAAATAGAATGTGCCAGCTGTAGTTCCTGGTCCGTCTACAAACATGGTAAACCTTGAAAAGCTCTCTGCCGAATCGAACGTAAAATAAATATCTTCCCATCCTGTACCGCCATGACTAGCTGCAATTTCTGCATCAGCTCCAGTACCTTCTTCTAGTTTTACAAGTACATCTATAGGTTGCGTTGACCAGAATTTCATAGTAATGGATTTGTCTGTGGTTAAATCTAAATCTTCACCTAAGTCAAAGAAAAAGCCCTCAAATGCCGCACCACTATTTGTAACGGCTCCCACATTCGATACCACATCGTTAGCACCTGAAGGGTCAGGATTTTCAACAACCTCAAAAGAAGCACCGTTAAAAGTAGTCGCATCATATGCCACTAAGGGATTATCAAATGAGATTGGAATTTGAATTTCTTCTGGTATCTGAATGGTAATGACATCCTCAAAGGTATCTGATGCTCCTGCCGAATTAGACGCCGTTAATACCACAGTGTATACCCCAGTAGGATAAACCTTAACCGGATTGATTTCAGTAGAGGTAGTTCCATCACCAAAATCCCAAGCAAATGTATCCGCATTACTTGAGGCATTTAAAAATGTTACCACACCCGAATCTTGATTAATCGTTTGGGTAAATAGCGCTTCCAGTTGTGGCAGTACCACATCATCATCTTCACATCCCCAAAACGCAAATGCCACAAACAAAATGCCTATAGCTTTAATTCCTTTAATTATATTTTTCATCTGATTTGTTTTATTCTCAATTATAAACCCAAGCCATCGTGGAAGGGAATTTATTGATCTAGTTTAGTATGTATTATTTATTCAGTGTAAACCCTTACGTAATCCACCAACATAGTTTGTGGAAAAACGGTGTCTGCATTTGGTGGTCCGGGCAAATTACCCCCAACGGCAATATTTAAGATAATATAAAATGGTCGATCATTAAATACCCACTGGCCCTCACCGTCTGTTTCATCAGCAACATCCTCAGGTGTTAACTGATTGTACAATACATCGTCAATATAAAAGTTAATATAATTTGGGCCCCATTCTATACCATAGATATGAAAGCCTGTGTCCACCCTATCATTTTGTAAATCATATAACTTGGATATTGACTCAGCACCTGAATATCCAGGCCCATGGATAGTGCCAAAAATCTCTGTTGGTTTATCTCCAGTATTTTCCATGATATCTATCTCGCCGACTTGTGGCCAGATTTCCCCATCACTGTCATCGCCTAACAACCAAAATGCGGGCCACATACCCTGTCCATAAGGCAAACGCATGCGCGCTTCAAAACGCCCATAACGTTGGTCAAATTTTCCTTTGGTCTGCAGCCTAGCGGATGTATATTGTGAACCGTTAAAGGCTTCTTGACGAGCAGTAATTAGCAAAAATCCGTTTTCAGTTGTAACGTTTTCGGTCCTGTCCGTATAGAACTGTAACTCGTTATTACCCCAGCCTGGAATACCTTGCTCAGCACCATTACCAATGTCAAAATTCCAGATGGATGTATCTATTTGACCATCGACATCGAAGTTATCCTCAAGCACCAAATTATCAAAATTGGTAACCGTTTGTGTTTCATCTGTATTGCAGCCCATTATAAAAAGACTCACAACCAGTAAAAGTTTTACATAGTTATTTTTTAAAATCATTTTCATTTTTCATTTTTTTTTATTCTTGATAAAAGTATATGTTATCGACAAAAATATTAGAAATTGTTGTATCGGAAATAAAGAACAGCAATCCTAACTGCGACCGATCTGCTAAACCGGCAAAGTCTGATAATGGAATATCAAAGCCGACCCATTCTTGTGATTCTAATTCAGTACCGTTTATGGTGAACACTCCGGAAGATTCATTGTTCCCCACAGAATTAAGAAGTTGTAAACGGAGAAAATCTCCAGGATTAATGGCTTCCTGCACATTGATATCCACATGTAAATGGGTCATTGCAGTAGCATTGACTGACGGTACATTATTAAAAAATCCTATACCAACAAAATTCAAATCCGTATAACTAATAACTGATTCGTTTGGTCCTACGGGTGTTGCACCACCTTGTGTTGTTTGACCATCTGGTGTGAAAAATCCATTATAATAGTCTACTGGGATATTTGAATAGGCATCACTAAAAACTGAAATGACACTAGATTCCGGTCTTGTTGGTGTTGGCGCTGACTCAAATGCTCCTGCAGATGTAATTTCCAACGAGCCTTCCGCTAAGACACCATTAAGTTGTGCTGTAATGGTTGTTGTACCTTCGCCAATAATTTCAATTAATCCGGATTCATTGACAAACGCAACACTGGTATCTGATGAAGAAAAGTCAAAATAACGGGGCGAAGGCGCAACTGTAACATCTCCTCCCGTAGCTGTGTTAAATTTAGCGCCTAAACCTGTTACTTGTCTTACAGATCCTGTAAAGCCTTGTTCAACTAAATCTTCCCCACCAAATATCGACGGCCTTAATTGTGCAATAGTCCCTAAGTTCTCGAATCTTATTTCATCCATCCAAAAGACAAAACCTGCACCATTGGTGCTCCCAGGATCGGCTGAAAAAATAAACATTCCACGCTCTTGGGTAAGTTTAGAAGCATCTGGTATCGGTACAATATATTTTCTCCAATTCGTTGAAAGTTGAATATTACTTCGCACCGTAGTATATTTATCTTCCACAAAATCGCTTCCAAAACCAACGCCTGTAATTGTTGCAGTAGTAGATCCTTTAGCCCAAAAGGTCAAAGCATCGTAACCTGTTAAATTTCTCCCTTCGCCCCTATCTAGAAAAATACCGCCTACAAACCCACCATTGGGATCATTTGTAGCCGGGACATCTATTCGTATTGAAGATGAACCTTCATAAGCCTCACTGTTATCCGTATCGAAAGCCTCCGTATTTGCACCTATTGCAGGGTCAAATGAAATAAAAAATTCATCCGTTAGGCCTATTGGATTGTCCGTAAAAATATCAGGTTGCGTTGGGAATGTTGCAAAGGTTGCTTCATCAGACAAATCTCTTTCACAGCCTGCTACAGCAATAAACAAAACAATAGCAACTGCGGCTTGGTTTAAAAGTCTATAATTTCTATTTCTCATAATATTTTTATTTTCCAATATTAATATTGACATATGTTCTTATTTCCCATTCAGAGCCATCCGGAAATCCTACAGGACTAATTAAAGGCGGTTCATTAAAACTGCCAGGCCTTACAGCTAATGGTGAATATCTATTTGAAAACTCATTTAATGAGCGCCAAGTTCCTCTTAATCCAATAGTTGTATTAGGTAGAATAAACCAATCTGGTTTACCGAAGGACGTTGAAATATCTAACATTAATTGTAGTGGGAATGTCAAGTTAAAATCTCTATGATAATCAAAGGGTCCCCAATCGTTTACCTTAACATGTGTCTCTAATTTCATCTTTTTGTATATGGCCCTAATATCGCCTCCAAAACGCGTGATGGTTCTATCACTATCACCGTTGGCCTGACCATTTCCGTAGTAGAAATTACCAATTAAACCTAAATCAGGTGATAATTTAGACACCATTCTTGAATGTATCTCCCATAAGTCTTGAGCTGGCGCTGAATTAGCAAACGCAAAAAATTCACGCGTGTCTAAGAAACCGATAGCAGCATCCATTGTAGTTGGCAAGTATCTGTAAACAAATCCCAAATTCATGGCGAACTTTGCATCTTCTGACCGGTCATTATCCCACTGATACATCCAAGTCCCTGGTGTAGGATCGTAAGTAAATAAAATCTCACCTGCGGTGGTCTCTCGATTACCTCGTACTGCAAATGGGTCATCAATAAAGTTTCTTAAGCGCCCTGGTGCATTAACGTCATTTGGTATTGGATCTACCAATGGCTTTTGCCATAAAAAATTAGGTGCTATCTGAAAATTATCAAAGGAATAGGTAAAACCCGTTAAAAAATTAGTTTGGTTACCACTTCCAGAATCTTTTAATCGCCAACCCGTAAAGGTTTGAGTGGCATCAAAACCTCCTGTAGCTACTAAGCCCATGTAAGCACCTTGTGCATACCAATTAAACTTACCACCTTCGTATGTGATTTTTGCCTTACCGCCCCAATTATCTTCAGTTCCAATCTTATCAACATACACAATACCATCTCTAACATCTTGATAGGAACTGCCATTTAATGGAGCTCCACCCCACATACCACCTACAGCTATATCGAACTTCCCAAGCTCTCTTTCCACAACCAGAGAGGCGCGTTCTGTGGGCCAAGCTGGAATTATACCACTTCTTACTTGGTTTTGATCTAGAAGACGGCGACCATTTTCATCAAATTGCAATTCGGTCTGAACATCACGATGGTAAATACCAGCTACCTCATAGTGTCCAATTTTTCGTTGATACTTAAATAACATAGTCGGGTTGGCTCCCCACCATAATTGAGGTCCGAAGGCTGCTTTTAATCCTTCTAAATCACCCTTTCCATCAAGTTCAGCACCAAAAATTTCACCACCATAGATATCTAAGTTAGGTCCGTAATTGGCCTCCGGATAGAATCCGAATAAATCACCTTCGTATTGCCAGTGGTAATGTCCCGTACGGTAAAAGCCTCTTAAATCAAAATCCTTGGCATTCCATTCAAATTCACCTTGGTATATATTGAGTCTATTAATGTCTGGCAATGTAACGTCACCATTATCTGTTGGCACGGTAATCACTCTCGCCCTGTTTTCATAAAAAATTTCATCAATAGGATTAAGTGCCACCTTACCGATAAAATTAAAAACCACTTCGGCCCTTAAATTGGCAGCAGGACTTGCCTCAACGCCAACGAAGTACGATTGCATATGATCAAAGCCTAATTGATTTGGAAAGGTCGTGGAATTAGGATCCGGATTGTCAGGGGTTGTTATTAAAGTTCCCCCTGTATTGAATGTAGTGAATTTTGCTTGTAATTGACTAATTCCAATTTTTGTTGTACCCCCTCCTTCAAGTGCAGCTCTGTCTCCCCTAGCACGGAGCACAGCATCCATAATATTTATGTTCTTAAAGTAATTTTCGATGAAGTCTACACTGACATCTTCGTCATAAGGATTGAGTTGGTGTGCCTCTTTTAAGGCATAATAAGACGCTCTTGGATATAATTCATACAACCCACGCTCATTAGTCGGTCCTTTAGCACAAATACCAAACCACTCCTCATTCATATTATTCTGGCCTGGAGCAAGATCCCATGAATAACCGCCATTGGTCCAAGAGGCGTTATTATCGTGTCTGTCCGCGTTTTCTCTATCGTCAAAACCGTATTTCCACCAGCCATCACTAAATTGAAAAGTAAAACCCCCGATAGAATTACCTGCCTTACCTAAACCAGCAGCATTTTGATAAATTTCTTTCCAATTACCTAAGTTATAATAGGCTTGCATTTTTTGATCTTCCCTATTCTCTTTGGCGTTATAGGCATCTGAACCGAACTCTGTAAATACCAAAGCCATATCTAATTTTTCCTTTACTACATCAAACATGTCCGTAAAGGAAACACCACGATAAGTGTTGGTACCATAAATATCTATATCTGGACACTCCTCTGCAACAATATCTATAAATAACACATCACCATTACACAGGGCCACAGGGTGTGAAGGATCAATGGCCTTCATTGCTTTAGCCGCCTCATTCATTAAGCGGTACATTGGTCGGCCTCGCGATTCTCCAATAAACTTTTTCTGTTCGTCATCATCGGGAAAATCTTCCGTCTCAGCACCTTGCCAAAACAAACCGTAGTTATTTTCGTTACCTAACAAATAGAAAAGAAGCCCTGGGGTATCTTTATACTCTTCAGCCAATTTAGTCACTTCTGACATCAAAAACTCCTGCGTTACCTCATCATCATAAATAGTCACAGGTGTCCAAACACCATCTAAGGTAAGACCATATCTACCAAACGAATGGTTTAGCATAGTATATATACCATAGTTTTCATAGATATACTGAATCCATCTTGCTGGCACACCAGTGTATTGGCGAATCACGTTAACGCCCATATTTTTCAATAAGGACATTTCTGTATCGAGACCAGCTTTAATGATATCATCTGATTTTTCCCAGAATTGCGCATCTACCGTATTTGTACCTATGGGTATGTAATCCCAGTTCATACCGTTTATCATAAAGTCTTTACCATTGACTACTAACCTCTTACCACTTTCGTCCTCTTGGACAACCACTTTAGTAGACTGAGCATGAGCTAGACAAATACTGAAAATAAAGCATAGCGCCGTTAGGTGTTTTTTCATAATAGTTTTATTTAGTGCTTTAAATATAAGAATTGGTAATATAAAAGACAAAATCTTTATTTTACCAATTCTTTTGTTTGTTACATTTTAACTTATTCGTCGGCTATTAGGATGAAACCCCAGTCGAATTCTCCATTACCATCGGTTGTTCTAACAACCATTTCATTGATAGATCGACTTTCTATAATATAGGTGTGGTCACCTCCTGTATAATATCCTAAAAATCCAATTCCGGTTAGGTTCAAGGTTTCTACACCTCCTGGACCAGTAATAAACCAACTCTCACTATAATCAGAATATGGATAATTCTCAATATCTGCTCCATTTGACGTACCACTTCCTGGACCGTTCAATTCATCGATTAAAACTTCTCTACCGAATACCGTACCTTCTGGATTAACATCAGGGTCATCATTGGTGTTATCTGTAATGTGTGTGAATGTGCCATCTACGTTAAAAATATAACGATCATCATACATTCCCACGCCTTCTTTATCAAATGCCGGCGCTTGGAAAAACTCATTAAAACCACCTCCTACAGGTCCTAAGCCAAAATGATTATTAACTTCAGCTTTTATGCGCCATGTTCTTTGGCTATCGTTGGTTAGCATCGTAATGAGTTCTGCTGGAACTTCAAAAGTTGACAATACGTCTAATTGAATGGTCTGGCTAGAAGATGCTCCACCTGTGCCATAGGCAATTACCGTGGCATTGTAGGTGTTTAACCCGAGCGTAGAAAATACTAATGTCGCTTTTCCATTAACCGCTGTAGTCCTAATATTATTCACCTCATATACAAAGGACAAGGCGTTATCTGCTGTTGCCGTAAATTTAACAAATCCACTCCCTAAACCAGGAGCATCGACTTCATCCAATACGCCATCACCATCAATATCATCTAAATAAGTTAGTTGAAGATCTATATTGGTCGGTGCAACCACGGGACCAAATTCTTGGTCTTCTTCCTGACAGGCTTGAATAAACAAGCATAAAACCGCAACTATTGTAATTTTTATATAGTTTTTCATCAGATTTTGATTTTATATTTTTTGAAGAACATATTGCCAAAAGACCGTTGCGTTGATAAAAATATCAACCACCATTCTTGTATTATTGTCCGTCAATTCTACGTTATACGTTATATTTTGAGGTGCATCCGCAGGATTGGATATTTCCGCCCCATTAATCACCTTAGGCAATCCAATATAAGCCCCAACACCATCTAAAGTAAGCGTCCCTGCATTAGCATCATATGCGTAGGTAGCAGGGTTTGAACCATCGTGAGGTGGCACAGGAGGACCACATGCCTCAGACCCACCTTGCCAACCTTCTATCCAACTTTCAGCGCCTAAATCATTTGTAAATGATCCGTCAGCATTGAAAATGTAAAGGTCGTCAAAATAACAAGCCCTTGTTGTTGCACAGCCATCGCTTGAATTGCAGGCAAAGTAAACGGCAGAACCTTCTCCGACAAAAAATCCTTCATTAGGCGACATCACCCAAGTTCCTTCCACTGGAGATGGTTCAGAAACCCGTTCTAAAACATACTGCCAAAATACGGTTGCATTGATAAAGATTTCAACGACCATTCTGTTATTATTGTCCGTCAAGGTAACATTGTAGGTTATACTTTGAGGTGCATCGGCAGGATTGGATATTTCCGCCCCATTAATCACCTTAGGCAATCCAATATAGGCTCCAACACCATTTAACGTTACCTGACTGTTTTCAGGGTCGTACGTATAGGTGGCAGGGTTTGAACCATCATGAGGTGGAACAGGAGTGCCACAAGCCTCAGAACCACCTTGCCAGCCTTCTATCCAACTTTCAGCACCTAAATCATTTATAAATGACCCGTCAGCGCCAAACACATAAAGATCGTCAAAATAGCAAGCTCTTGTCGTTGAGCAACCATCACTTGAGTTACAGGCAAAGTAAACGGCACTACCTTCACCAACGAAAAATCCTTCGTCTGCAGACATACGCCAAGTCCCTGCCATTGGTGGTGGACCTGTTGGAGGTCTGTAAAAATAGAGGTTATCTACAAAAATGGTTCCCTCACCTGAAGGTACACCGTCAAATTTAAACTGAATGATTTGTGTTAAATCTACTAATGGATTAGCGTCCGTAAAAAATGATAGTGGAATATCGAAAGATGTCCACTCACCGGGATTAAGATCTAAATCAAAAGCCGCTTCATTTGGACCAGGACTTATTGGAGATATTTTAGCATCAATATCATTAGGTGTCCAAACATCTACGTGCAAGGTTTCCATTTGTGACACATCCGTTGGTACAGCCAATTGAATTCCCTGGTAAGATAGATTGGTATACTGAAGCATTAAATCGCCATCTAGGTCAAAAATATCTGCCGAGTAACCCTCATTTGGCTGGCCCCAAAATGGAGTAAAGTCATTGTTCTCATCGTAGGGATATGCTTCGCTAAAAATGCCAATGACATCCCCCTCTGATCGAGCTGGTGGGATTGGCGCTGAAGCTATGGGGGCCAAAATTTCAGTAACCTCAAAATCTTCAAAAACAACTTCAGTTGTCTCTATGGCAGCACTAAACGCCGTAACGGTTATTGTATAAAGGCCCGGTGCGTCATATTCGTAAACAATTTCCTCCCCGATATTGGCTCCTACAACATCGCCATCGCCATCTTCCTCACCAAAATCCACTTCATAATTTATACCGAACTCTGCTGTGGCATTCACTCGGACCGTATTAGATACCGAACCATCATTAACAACAGTCACCTCCAAATTTTGAGGCGGTATAAAAGACACATCCAAGGTTTGTTCTACCTCGGTTTGTTTTCCGTTAACACCAGTGGCTATGGTTCTAACTGTGTAAACACCCTCCTCATAAATAGTTTGTATAACCTCACCAGGACTTACTCTTTCTGGCTGTGTGGTACTACCGGTGAAGTAAATATCAAAGAAGGAAGCACCTGTCCCTGTCGGAATCATACTTACCGACCCTGAATTATCTGCAGTAGAAATAAATAACACTGACACGTCTGAGGGCGCTGGTGCATCGTTTATAAAATCAATATCGCGCTCATCTTCAGAGCAAGCTGCCAACAATGTTAAAACTGACAAGCAAATTATGTAACCAAATTTTTTCATAACTAAATTTTTAATATCCTGGATTTTGTTCCCACTGATTTCCAGCTAATTCTATTTCTATAAGCGGTATTGGAAATACCTCGTGTTTTCCTGATTGGAATCCGTCTATTTCAGAAGCCGCTCTTTCTGTGCGAACCAGGTCAAAGAAACGATGACCTTCACCTACAAGTTCTACGCGTCGCTCTTGCTGAATAGCATTTCTAAGGCCAATTCCTCCAACCGAAAGATTATTGTCCGAGTTACCAAAAGCACGTTCACGGACTAGATTAAGATAAATCAATGCTTGTGAATCATTACCTACTTCTGCGCTAGCGAGAGCTTCTGCTGCCATTAACAGCACGTCAGCATAGCGTATAGACCTGTAGTTGTTTGGGTTGGTTAAATTAGCATCACCGATATTGGCATCCCCTTGTCTGGCAATATATTTCCGGTTGTAGTAACCTGTATGTTTATAACCAATATCGTAAGTCGCACCTGTTTCCTCAGCCAAAGCTTCAATATCCAATATCGCTGTTTCAAGTCTGTTGTCTCCTTCTTCAAAAGCATCTACCACGTCTTGTGTTGGGACGTTAAAACTAAAACCAGAATCAAAGAATGGCCCGTTATAATTTCTAATTCCATTAAAGCCAACGGCTATATTTCCTTCGCTACATTGTAAGCATCCAAAACCAGCACCCTCTTCATCCGTATATTGTACTTCGAAGACAGATTCTATATTATTTTCATTGTCATTTTCAAACATAGTACTGTAATCGTCTAATAGGTCATAAACTCCTGAGTCAATAACTTCTTGAAGTGCACCGGCCGCCTCAGTGAATTTCTCTTGATAGAGATATACTTTGCCGAGCAAGGCTTGTGCGGCTCCTTTAGTCACTCTACCTACTTGTGATTGTTGAAGTGGCAGATTATCGGCTGCCCAAATTAAATCTTCCTCCATTAACGCATAAACGTCTTCCTTTGGAGCTTTTGGTATATCACGCTCGTCACCAAACTCAACGACGCGGTCTCTAATTAAGGGGACGTCACCAAAAAACTTAACTAACTCAAAATAATAATACGCTCTCAAAAAACGCGTTTGAGCTATAACGTTGGCCCGACCTTCAAATTCAAAGTTATTCTCATTTTGCATTATGAAATTTGTCCGGTTAACACCAGCGTACATCCACCCCCAAATATCTCTCAATTGCTGATTCATAGGTGTGTGCATCATCTCATCGATTTCTTGTATCCCTATAACATCTGTGGCACTTTCTCCTCCAGATAAGGTATTATCAGAAGCTATTTCACCTAGCATCACATTAATGTATGTCGTTTGCAAGAGGTCATAGGCTCCTATTAGAGCATTCTGATAATCTTCCTCAGAATTAAAGAAGTCCGCAGAGTTGGTAAATTGTGGATCAACATCCACGAAATCATCACTACATGAGGCAATGAATAGTACGGCTAAGATTAAATATAAATGTCTTGTCTTCATCGTTGTCTTAAAATTTTAAATTCATACCTAATAAAAATTGACGTGGATTAGGGTAGGCCCCTCCATCTATTCCGGCTCCAATAGGTGCTCCAGAAGAGATTACTGGGTCATATCCTTGATATTTAGTTAAGGTAAATAAGTTTTGAACGGCCGCATAAAATCTCAGCTTACTTATTTTGGACCCTTCTAATGCCCTGTCAGATAGGCTATAGCCTAAAGTAATATTTTGCATTCTTAAGAATGAACCGTCTTCTACATAAAAATCTGAAAATAAAATATTGGAATTGGCTCCAGTTGTTACTCTTGGGAAGGAATTGCTTGTCCCCTCTCCTCTCCAACGATCTAAGAAATACGTAGTTCTGTTGGTTAATGGGTTATTACGCTCGTAATTCCTTACAATTTCATTACCGATAGTCGCAAACGCGTAGGCCACAAAATCGAAGTTCTTATATTCAAATGACAGATTCAAACCCAGTGTAAAATCAGGTATTGGATTTCCAATATTCGTTCGATCATCGTCATCAATAATTCCGTCGTTGTTTATATCTACAAAAATTAAATCACCTGGTCTAACGTTGTCATTAATTGTCGGTAAACTTTCAACTTGTGCTTCATTTTGAAAAATACCCGCGGTTTTAAAACCTCTAAAATAGCCTAAGGGGAATCCACTTTCCATTCTTGCTGGCGGATCTTGACCAATTCCAAAAGAACCGGCTTCCAAAAATTCCACACCATCACTTACAGAAATAACTTCATTTTGAATTGTAGTAAGGTTGAAACGTGCTGATATATTGAAGTCGTCACCATATGTATCCTTGTAGCCGAGTGCAAACTCAAAACCTTTATTTTCTACAATTCCAGCATTTACAAGGGGTGCCGATGCACCTGGCGCACTTGGACCTAATAAACCACTCACTTGTGGTGACACCAGTAAATCCTCAGTTCGTCGAATATAGTAGTCCATTGTAACATCAAACTTGTTATCTCCGAACCTAGTATCTAGTCCAATATCGAACGTTTTTTGCTGTTCCCAACGTATTTCTGGATTTGCAATCCGTCCTGTAGCTTGTCCAAAAGCTCTTGTACCATCAAAAACATAAGTCGCTTCGCCATCGAGAGTACTGACGAAAGCAAAGCCGGGAATTCTGTCATTTCCTAAAATCCCGTAAGAGGCCCTTAATTTCAAAAAGTCGAAAAATGAACTATCTTCTAAGAAAGACTCATCAGAAGCTACCCAACCTCCAGAGAAAGATGGAAAATAACCAAACTTATTCTCTGGACCAAAAGCAGAGGACCCATCACGCCTAACTACCGCACTAAATAAATATTTTCCTTTGTAATCGTACTGAACTCTTGCAAAATATGAAAGCAACCGTGAGTCAAAAAAGGGATCTTCGCCAAGTTGCTGATTGACATTTTCTACGTCTGACGCATTTGCTATACTGGCATTGGCAATGGAATTCCCCGGAATATCAAATCCGGTAAATCCTGTAAAAATACCGTAGGTTTTAAATACCGATGTTCCTAACAAAACACTAAGTTTATGAGTATCATTAAAGGTCCTGTCATATTTTAAAGTAGCATCAAAAGTATAGTCTCTGAAAATATTGGCATTTTCGGTAACCTGGTTCCTAAACACATTAAACACCTTTCCACTTCCATAAAATTGCTCTGGCGTAAATACTTTAACATCCTCCTCAGAATAATTAAATTGATAATTTACCTGAGCCGTAAAATGCTCTAGGAAATTATAAGATAGCCCCGCGACACCACTAATTCTATCCACCAGCTGGCGGTTATATGTGTTATCAATTTGCTGCAGAGGATTTACCACCTCATTACCTAGACCTTCCGATATGGAATAACTTCCACCTGGTGTCCTTACGGGTAAGGTTGGAGCATTGTTTAAAGCGTTAAACAATACAGATCCTATACCACCCTCATTTAATCTATTTCTATTGGTATGATTCCAAATTATACCGGCATTAAGTTTTAAATTATCTAAAAAGTCAACACTATAATTAAGACTTTGGTTAAGACGTGAGAAATTGGCTCTATTCCCCCCGACGATACCGTCTTGTGAAAAAATCGACCCACCATAAGCAAAAGTTTGTTTCTCACTTCCTCCTCTAATACTGATTGCAGTGCTATAAATAGGAGCCCTTTGAAATACCTCATCTTGCCAATCCGTTCCTTGTCCTAAACCATTTACGTTTGGAAAGGGTAGAGGATCGCCATTGGCTGCGAATGCTTCATTCGCTAATAGCGCATATTCTGTCGCATTTAACGTGGGTAATTCACGCGTTGTTTCTTGAACGCCACCCCATGCATTTATTTCCACCGTAGTAGGCATATTTTTACGGCCAGACTTTGTTTTTATTAATATTACACCATTGGCTGCCCGAACACCATAGATTCCTGCAGTAGCATCTTTTAAAATGTTAATACTTTCGATATCATTAGGATTCAATACACTTAAATCCTCTATAACGTTTCCATCAACTAGAATTAACGGCCTATTATCTCCATTAGTTGAAATACCACGAATGTTAATGGTAAGTGGTGCTCCTGGAGCACCAGATGTTGATGTAATATTGACACCTGGTACCTGTCCCTGAAGGGCCTGCTCTACCCGTGTCGGTTTTAACTCTTCAATCGTTTCACTTGAGACGACTGACACCGCTCCCGTAATCTCCTTTTTTGTTTGGGTACCGTAACCAATCACGACCACCTCATTTAATGCTTCGGCGTCCTCCGCTAACATTATGCTCAGCGGAGCATCATTAATGATTTTAATTTCCTGTGTCTGGAATCCAATGTAAGAGACAACTAAAATTGAATTTAAACTCACGTCGTCAATTTTAAAATTCCCATCAAAATCTGTGGATGCACCTTTAGTAGTGTTCTTTACGACCACATTAACTCCTGGTAGTGGGAGACCCGTAGAAGCTTCGGTAACCGTTCCGGTTACATTTACATTTTGCGCCGAAACTGCAAATGCAAAAACCGTCGCAAAAAGTATCAATATTTTTATTTTCATCGGTTAATTAATTAGTCTATGCAACTTAACACAAAATATTAGGGAATTCACAAAAAAAGGCTATACAATAAATATACAATTTAAAAAATAAGGTCTATTATTACGACAATCGCAGTCAAAATCAAGTTCATACGGCTTTTCAATTTATTTATATTTACTTAACATCAGCTTAACATTTTTAACAAATACTCTTAATGTATGGTTAATGTATAGGTCTTATTTGTTTTTGTATAGTGCCTACAGCTCAATGATATAGTCAGAAAGGCTTTGATCATGGTCCAACCCCATCTTTTTACGCAATCGATATCGTTTAACCTCTACACTTTTATGGGAGATGTTTAATAAGGGTGCTATTTCTTTAGAAGTTAGGTTTAATCTCAAATATGCACAGAGTCTTAGGTCGTTTGGAGTAATTGACGGGTGTAACGCTTTTACGCGTTTCATAAAATCTTTATCCACATTATTGAATGCTTCTTCAAACAATTTCCAGTCACTCGTATTGTTAAGGTTAGTATTGATGAGTTTTACAACTTCCTTTATCTGTTCCTTAGATTTACTCTTTATAAGTTCTGTTTTTATATTATTCAAAAGTTCATTTCGCTTCACTAAATTCATGGTGGCCATACCAAGTTCCCTGTTCTTATTTTCAATATCTAATTGTAGATTTTTATTTTTAAACTGCATTAATTGCCTCTGATTCTCTAATTGTTCGAGTTCTAATTCCCGTTCCTTTTTTGTGAGTAGTAATTGCTTCTGTCTTTTATAGTAACGTCTATTAAAATAGTGGACTAAAAAGCCCATGGATAATCCACAGATTACGTAAAGTAATATGGCTATTGGTTTTAAATACCATGGTTTGGCAATCGTAAAAGTATAGGACAGTACATTATCCGTTAATACACCGCTGGTCATTGCCCTCGCTTCAAACCTATACATTCCATGTGGTAAATTTTCAAATGACACCGAGGACCTCGAGCTCCAATCACTCCAAGTGTCATAAATACCTTCGAGTCGGTGCTGGTAAAGGGTCTTTATAAAATTGTCATATACAGGAACGCTATAACTAAATTCTAAGGCGTTGTTTGTATTGGATAATTCCGTTGACCCCGATGTTTTTAGCGGTATAGGTCCTTCCACTATGGAACTCGCGGTTACACTATTAATCAAAATATGATGCTTTTCTTCTTCTAACTTATTGAGATTCAGTATAAAATAACCGCTTGTTGTTCCAATGATATAATTGTTATTTTCTAGATGCAATAGGTTTTCATATCCCGCCTTGTTTTTTCGAAGTTCAAAAGGCACTGCAATGGTATTTATATTAGGATCAGTTGATAACCTTCCTGGTTCCACATAAATCATCCTGTTTTTCGCAAAAGCCCAGAGTCTATTATTCTCCTTTTCATATATTAATTTTCCTGAGAGATAATTTTCTCTTGCAACGTATCTCGTTAGAAGTGTATCTTTTATAAATTCGTCTTTTGAATTATTATATTCGAAGACACCGTCTTCATAACAATATAATATGGAGTCATCATATTTGACCATGCTTGATTTTATACTGTAGGGTATTGCTAACTTGTTGTAATCGATTACACTTTGATAAAGACTATCTATGGCAATCTTGTATACCCCTTTATGCTCATGACTTACTAAAAGTTTGTAGGGGCTGATAAATTCAAGATACCTTGAAGAAATGTCGAAACCTTCTATTTTATTTCTTAACTGCCATCGATTGTTAATTTTTTCTAGTATATAAAGCCCCCTATAATTTCCCTGAATCATTAGATCCGGCTGGCCTTCAATTGTCTTTAAGGTCCATGTTCCTTTTATATCTGAAATTAAATCTGATTTTGCGCCATTAATAATGAAGGTACCTTTATCATGGCCACAAAACAAGGTACTGTCAATTACCTCTAAATCCCAAACCTGGCCTTCCGTTCCTTGAATGAATTTAAACTGGTCATTTAAGGTTAAGCTTTTATAAAATAGTCCTTGATTAGTACCCAGATACAAATACTCTCCAAATTTTTCTGATGCATAGACTGTTCCTAAAACCCCCTGTTTATCAGAATATACAGTATAGGGCGAATTTATATTTATTACATTGATACCATTATCTAAACCAAGCCACACATTTCCCGAAACGTCCTGAAACATGGCCAAAACAGTGTTGTTGCTTATGCCTCTTGATTGATTAATTTCTAGAACAACATTTCCTTGTCGATTCAGCTGAATAACACCATTAGATATTGTTCCTAGCATAAAACTTCCGTCCTTTAACCGTATGGCGCTGTATATACTTCTATCTTTCAATAGTTTATCAGCAGGTATTTGCCATTTTTCAATCTTGTTGTCGTTAAAATTAAAGATGCTTTTATCCTTAGTCAGTAACAATAAGCCCCTATTGTCCTTAAATATGTTTATGACTTCACTATTTGCAAATTCTTCTGAGGGAATTACTAGGACTTCCTTTCCATTTTCAATTTTATAAATTCCTTTGTCAACCGTATGAAAATAAATTGTTTCATCAACCTTGAACATCTTATTAATTCTCAAATCAGATTCAATTATCTTATAGGTATTGTCCTCAATATTAAAAATATAAATACGCTCAAACGACTGGAACAATATATACCCTTGAGTTTCAATTATGCTCCAAAACTCTTCGTCTTCTTTTACCTCTACTTTATTTTTAACAACTAATGAAACATATTCTAGCGTGTTAAATTGGTTAGGCAACCAATATCCAAAATCCATATAGCCTCCAGAATATATTTTATCTCCTACAACTTTAACCGATCTTAGAATGGCCCCATTGGGAGAATCATATAATTTCCAACCCGCGCCATTAAATTCTAAAAGCCCTTGGTTATTGGCTGCGTATATAAATTTATTTTCTGATTGGGTGATGGACCAATTTTGGTCCTCTGCATTGTAATCCTGCGGGGTAAAAACTTGAATAGGCGGAATTTCTTGTCCAAAAACAACATACGTTAAGAGGATAAGGCTCAGGCTAATCGCTATTTTAAATACTCTCATTCTTAATTTATACCTATATGGTTAGTAATGATATACTTTAATATTAACACAAGGAAATTGTATTAATGTTAAGTCACTAATATAAGTAATAAATGGATTTGTACTTAATTCTGTTGTGGTAATTAAATTCTCTGTATAGTAGAATTACAAAACGAAAAAGCCATGCTACAACTAAATCTAGCCATTGTATTTGTGCCATTTTTAGCTACTTCATACTATATTAAGACACCGTTTTAAGTCATTAAAATGATAACAACTTATATGGCCTTGTAAAATATGATTTATTAGTCTTCAACCGGTTCCATTAATTCATACCCTTGATTGATTCCCTTTTCTATAGCTGGGACTCCACGTTCCATCCATATAGGCTTAGGGTCTCCCTTAAGATAGTAATCAAAAAACTGTGCCATCCTGATATTAAAATCGATTCTATTTTGCCATTTCAATGGCCAGTGTGGTTCGTCGTTGTAATTTAAAAACCACGCTGGTTTACCTAATCTACGAAGTGATACAAAGAATTCGATTCCCTGATACCATGGGACATGGCCATCAGCATCATTATGCATAATCAATAATGGCGTATTTATCTTATCGATGTTGAAAATCGGTGAATTTTCAATATAACGTTGTGGGTATTCCCAGGGTGTACCCCCTATTCTACTTTGGGTATGTTCGTATTGGAATTGGCGGCTCAGGCCTGTCCACCAGCGTATGCCACCATAAGCACTTATCATATTGGGTACAGGAGCACCTGATTCAACAGCTTTAAAAATATTTGTCTTGGTCACTAAATAAGCAATTTGATAACCTCCCCAACTATGTCCCTGAGCACCAATATTATCTTTGTCTACAAAGCCTTTATCAATTAAAGCGGTTATACCAGGAATCACGCAGTTAAATGCACTTTCACCAGGATAGCCATCTCTGTAATATACATCTGGGTTAAAAATCAAATATCCACGGCTAGCATAAAAACTGTAATTAATGGTGCTTCGGCCATAAGATGGTGGACGATGGCGATACAACCCATCTGAACTCTTTTCATAGAAGTTCACAATCATAGGATACTTCTTGTTCGGGTTAAAGTCTTCAGGTTTTATAAGTAACCCTTTAAGAGGTTTACCGTCAAGTGATACCCATTCCACCATTTCGGCAGTTCCCCAGTTATAATTTGATTGTTGTGGATTCGCTTCCGATATTTTATTTGGAGATTTGAATGATAAATCTGAGCTCCAAAGGTTGGGAAACTCGGTAAATGATTCTCTAGTAAACAACAACCGTTGCTTTTTATCCTCTTGGGCTAGTAAGGGCCGTCCATATGCGTAGGGGCCTTCTATCAATTGTTTTCCTACTTTTCTCTTAGGATTGTAACTATAAAAGCCGTCGTATTTAGTCTCTTCATTGAAGGTGCTCAATAGCCAGTTATCAGAATTAGAAATTGAACGTTCCTCATTATTTAATTTTAAGTATCTGTAACGTAGCTTCTCATTTCTACCATTGGTGAGTTTTTCAGAAGCCCCTGTATCTGGATTGAAAGACCAAATATCATAACGATCGTAGATTAAAAATGCCTTATCACCCTCAGTCCAGCCTGCAGAACCATAGCTGTAAGGATCGTCGGGATAATCATGGAGTTCGTTATAAAACTGGCGGTCCTTGGTCAAAGCTTTATATTTAAGTGTTTCCAAATTATAGGTAAACCAAGTACTGTCTTTCCGGCTATAACCGTAAAGGTATTTACCTTCAGGACTGAGGGATGAACCGCCATATACCTTGTCACCTAAAGCTGTGCGTTTACCTGTTTTGAGGTCAACCTTTTGCAAATCCATAGGCAATTGTGCCGTCCATTGACTTTGAAGTTGGTAGGGCGTACTGTTACCAATGACAGCATAAGTACTGTTGCCTTCATTACCATAACGTGCCAAATCATATTCAGGATTGGCGATTTGAACAAATTGATTGGATTTAAAATCATATAAAGATAGATAGGCTTTCTTTTGATCCTCCTTAACACCCATTTCCTGAACCGTATAAAGCCTAGGTTCATCATAGGTCCAGACCTCAACATTAACAATTTCTTCTTCCAATAAAGTAGTATCCTGTACAATGGGTGTGGTTCTAACTCCAAAGAACAAGCGTTCTTCACTTTTTGAAAACCGAAGGGATTCATCGCTTGATACTAACATTTTGGAAGGGTTTTCTTCTGACGCCACAATCTGCTCAGCTGCATTATCTCCTTGGTTCCAGGCATAAAGACTAGGTTTTTTAATTAGGCTTTTAGTGGAATCGGCATCGACCACAAAACCCACACGTTTACCAGACTCTGAAATGGCCAATTGTGGATATTTGGTCTTCTCATGGCTTTCAAATAAAAAAGTACTGTTGGCCGCATTTACATCATAATAATAAACCCCACCTTTGGTTATACTGTCCTCTCCAGAAGTGGCATAAGTTAAATACCTTCCTTTCTTTGCCATAGCATATTTATGAACATATTTTAAGGTATCCTCCACCCCTTTCTCCAAATCTCTAATTACTAAATGAAACCCGTTGTCTTTAGAAACCTTCTTAACCTTATTTTTGGTCTTTAAAGTATCCTTTTCTTTACTTTTGATACTATCCTTTGGTGTTTCAACGGGTTCCAACATATAAGCCACAATTCCAGACCATTTTTCTGGAAATTTGTAAGATTTCACATTGGGAATCTTCGTTATACGATTGTTTCTGATGTTGTATATTACTAAGGTGTCTTTCGGAAGATTTTCCTTTTTTACTTTACGACGTTTCATTTCTGTAATGCTGTCTGTCCAGGCATTGACAGCAAAACCAACATATTTGGAATCGTAAGTAAATTCACCACCTTTACTGCGCTCATAACTTAGCAGTTCATTTCCTTTTACGGTTTTAATCTTAATAGTTTGGTCTTTCTCGCCTTTTTCAAGAGCATAAAGTACGTGGTCACCAGAATTAGAAATAGCATTATTTCTAATGCGATTCCACAAGGCTTTATCCTCTTGTTGTAACACTTTCTTTTGTGCCTTTACAGCAGCAGTGCAGCATAAAATAAATAGAATTAACAAGGGTCTCATAAAAGAAAAAGAATTTAGTTTTTGTTTTCGTATCCTCTACCAGGTGTATAAGGTGCACCAGAATTGATGAGTTGTTGTTCCAAGGCTTTAAGATTTTCATTAAAAATTCGTTCCATCTTAGCTTTTATCTCTATGACTTGTTTTTCAGCAATGGCATAGCTATCTCGATGCGTTTGTGTTGGTGTTGCGGTAGAATACTTCTGTTCATACCCTATAGTTCCCAAGCGGTCAGCCGGTGAGGGTGGTTGATCTAAGTCCAAACGGTTTTTTACGGGGTCACCATACATAGCAATTTGCACTTCATCTAACTGTTTTTCAATAGTCACTACTTCACTAGACAATGGTCCTAGGGGCTGTTCAGATCTTTTAATTGCGGCTTTGATGTAGTTTAACCTCATTCGAGATTCTGACAACAGCTTCTCCGCAATTCCGAAGTTAGCTTGAAGTTTGGCCAACGCTTTCTGGAAGGCTACTTTTTCAGCCCTATTTTCAGCTGGCATCTCTACATTTTCCAAGGCCTTAACCTCAAAATTAACAGAATCTGTTAAGGTCTTTAATTGACCATCTTTTAACAAGGCCATTTCTACGGAATACGTTCCAGGCGCTACCAGAGTTCCTTCATCTCGTCCGCCAAAAGGATTATAAAAAGAAGGTGTGCTTAAATCTATGGGGTCCTGAAGTGTATATCGTAAATCCCAATGAAAACGCTGTAGCCCTTTCTTGACTGGTTTAAATTCCTTTTTAACCACAGTACCACGATCGTCCTTAATGGTAAAAATTAGTTCTTCCTCTTTTTCATTAACCTCTGCTTTTAATTCCTCATAGTTAGGATAAGGTGTGTCTGAACCGGCCTTTATTAATTCCTGTTCCTTTTTTTGGCGTTGACTTTTCAATGATTCATAATCTGAATTATAATAGTAAGTTATCATGGCCTCAGGGCCAAGATTGGGTGCGGTATAAAAATTATCACCTTGAAAAGACTTCCCAGGTAATCCCAAGGGACTACTTTGCTCCCACATCAATGCCGTCCTAATCGGAAATAGTTTAGCGTCCTCCGTAGGCTCAGCGTTTTCAATGCTTCTTAAAACTGAGTAATCATCCATAACATAGAACCCTCGGCCAAACGTTCCTAAAACCAAATCACCTTCACGTTCTTGAATGGCTATATCACGCACAGCAATAGTTGGTAGGCCAGCCTTTAGTTGTTTCCAATGCTGACCCTGATCTGGTGAAAAGAAAGCTCCAAATTCTGTCCCTACAAATAGCAGGTCTTTGTCCACATGATCCTCTTCAATAGCATAAACACTTCCGCGCTCAGGAAGATTGGATTGAATCGCCTTCCAATTTTCGCCCTTGTTGCTTGATTTAAATATATAAGGTTTAAAGTCACCGTATTTGTGATGGTTGAAAGCCACATAAATCACATTTTCGTCGTGTTTTGACAAGAATACACTATTCACATAAGACTGATTTGGCGCCCCCGAAATACCTGAAATTTTACGCCAGCTTTCACCTCCATCTTTAGAGATATGAATCAATCCGTCATCTGTTCCAGCAGCTAAGAGATTTTTATTTAAAGGTGATTCTGAAAAAGCAACCACACTACCATAAGGGGATGTGGAACCATTTTTCATAACCGCATCTATACTGACTACACGATCGTAGACTTTTAAGGTATTTCTATCAATCTGCTGGGACAGGTCTTCACTAATTACCTCCCAACTATTTCCGTAATCATCAGACCTAAATACTTTATTGGCAGCGAAATATAAGCGCCCAGGTACATGTTGGCTAACTACTAGAGGCGCATCCCAATTAAAACGATACGCATCTTCCCCTTTTCTGGCCTTTGGCTGAATCCCTACTTTCTCACCACTCTTCTTATCATAGCGCACTAGAAACCCATATTGTGATTGTGCATATACAATGTTAGGATTATTTGGATCTATCTGCGATTCAAACCCATCACCGCCATTGGTAATGAACCATTCTGAATTTCTTATGCCATGTTCGGTCAATACTCTTGAGGGCCCACCCAAACTAAAGTTGTCTTGCGTGCCACCATAAATGTTGTAAAAAGGATAGTCATTATCCACTGCCACTTTGTAAAACTGAGTCACCGGTAAGTTTTTCTTAAAATCCCAAGTCTTGGCAGCATCAAAAGTTTCATAAATGCCGCCATCACATCCAACAATCCAATGCTCATTGTTATTTGGATTGATCCACATACAGTGATTATCAACATGCTTTGTGTTTTCACCAACCAATTCAAAACTTTTGCCTCCATTATGTGTTACTGCCATCCAAGTATCCATGGAATAAACCGTGTTTTCATCTACCGGGTCCGCAATAATTTCCTGGTAGTAATTCCCACTTGTGACATGTGAACTTCGTTTTTCCCAGCTAGCCCCGCGGTTTGTAGATGCAAAAAAGCCCCCTTTGCCGTTCGCAGCCTCTACGATAGCATATATAATTTCAGGATTAGCTGGTGAAATGGCTAAACCAATACGCCCCAACTCTTCATTCGGTAAACCGTTCTGTATTTTTTCCCAAGTAATACCGCCGTCTACACTTTTGTGTAATCCAGACCCTGGTCCACCTCCGACATAAGTATACACATGACGTCTGCGTTGTAAGGTAGAGGCATAGAGCACATTAGGATCTCTTGGGTCCATAACCACATCATTTACCCCTGTATGTTCATTCACCTCTAACACGGCCTTCCATGTTTCTCCGCCATCTTCGGTTTTATAAAGTCCGCGTTCCCCGCCTTTTCCCCATAAAGGTCCGATTGCCGCCACATAAACGATATTGGAATTTTCTGGGTGTACAATAACCTTTCCGATATGCTCAGAGGTCTTTAAACCCATATTCTTCCATGTTTTACCACCATCTATAGACTTGTAAACCCCGTCACCATAAGCTACGGATCGCTGGTTGTTATTCTCGCCAGAGCCTACCCAAATGACGTTATTATTGTTAGGATCTAGGGCAACACATCCTATAGAATAGGAACCTTGTCCATCAAAAATTGGTTCGTAAGTCACTCCGGCATTAACAGTTTTCCACACACCACCAGCTGAGGTAGCAACATAGTATTCAAATGGGTTGCTAGGGTTTACGGCGAAGTCAGAAATCCGTCCTGATGTTAATGCAGGACCGACATTACGCCATTTTAAACCTGAAAGGTCCATAGATTCTAATGGTGTTTTTTCTTCCGATTTTTGTTTAGACTTTTTTTGGGCGGTACTGACTAAGCTGAAACTTAGTGCCATACTGAGCACTAGTATTAACGATATTCTCATAATTAAAAATGACTATTAATGGTATTAATCTTGTTTTAT
This sequence comes from Winogradskyella aurantia, assembly GCF_002266855.1. Classification (GTDB taxonomy): domain Bacteria; phylum Bacteroidota; class Bacteroidia; order Flavobacteriales; family Flavobacteriaceae; genus Winogradskyella; species Winogradskyella aurantia. The sequence goes on from NZ_NGJN01000007.1 coordinate 159,499, forward strand.
GGGGAGTTTTATGTGCGAAGGGTATTGTTTTGAGTGGTGAATAGAATTATGGGCTACAACGCCTTCTGATTCGTCATAGTTGTTTCCGCCAGTATTGAGGTTTCTTGCAAATCTTGGAAAGTTACTACTCGAAATCTCAATACGTAGGCGATGTCCTTTCTTAAAGTAATTACTTGTAGCCATTGGCGTTAAATCAATTTTATAAATCTCACCCTTCTTCATAAACACTTCGTTATCGTAACCATTTCGATATCGCGCACGTTGAATGGTTTCATCTAAATTGTAAGCTGTTCCATCAGGATATACATCAATGAGCTTAATTGTGAAATCCGTATCCTTCACATCAGAAGACACGTAGAGCGTGCTTTCAATAAATCCGGTTACTTCCACACCTTCTTTTAGTTCATCAGAGGTATATACCAAAATATCATTTCTAGTCTCCATAACCTGTTGGTCGAAAGCCCCACCTTGCACGGCATTTCCAGTACAACAAACGTTTCCACCGTAAGAAGTTACAGGATTCATTGGGTCATAGGTAAAAGAGTCCGGGTTATCTTTACGAGGCATCTTAGTGCTTAAAACGCCATCACCATATAGGCTATTGGCCATCCCACCACTATTTAAGTAATAGGTCACCTGTCGCGTATCTTCTGGTGGCCATTGTTCGGAGGATTGCCAAGTGTTACTACCCATTGTGTAGTATTGAACTCTTGGGGTATTCTCATTAAAGTTTGTGTTTTCACCCTTTAACCACCAATCAAACCAATCATAAATTTGCTCCTCATAGTTGAGTCTGGCATCCCCAACATTGCGTTCTCCAACCATAGTATTTTCTGTGGCTCTGGTGTAGCGACAATGCAATACAGGCGCAATAACCATATATTGATTATCTCTTACCTCTGCATCTTCAGCATTGTTTCTGACGTGGTTGAATAGTGCTAGATTAGGACTTATAGATACATCATACCAAGATGCAAACCAAAAACTAGGAACCCCAAATCCCATATCGTCATGATAAAGTCCACCATTATACCATTCAGTATCATTGGGTTTACGACGTACCATTTTATCAAATATTTCTCGCTTACCGTTTATATTTTGCAAAATATCCTGAATTGGCAGGTGCTTTAATGCCTCGGCCATGTCTACACGAGGATTTTCAGGGGCTAAATCATAAAATCTTGATATTCTTATTAGATCTTCCTGCGTGGCTCCAGCTGGAATTCGCGGTTTGAATTTATCGTGTTCCACACCGTATAACCATGAAAAGAAAAGCATCTGTTCTACGCCTCCACGGTACCAGTTTCCTTGCTCATAAAAATTTCCCACACGACCTACGCCGGCACCATAAGCCTGAGGCACCATGGCAGCATGTGAAGGATGGTCTAAAGCGGCCACTGCCATCTGCCACTCAGCTGTAGATGAACAACCAATAGTCCCAATTTTTCCATTAGACCAAGACTGATTACTCATCCAAGAAAAAGCATCGTAACCATCGGTTAGTGGAACGCCAAGTATGTCCCACTCCCCTTCAGAAAAATAACGCCCACGCTCATTTTGAACTACATAGGCATAACCTCTTTTTACGGCTTCGTAAGCTTGTTGGACGGTTCTAGTGCGTTGCTCGCCATCTCCCCAAGAATTAAAGTTGTACGGCGTTCTAGAAAAAATAATAGGAACTTTTTCTTCTGTTTTGGGGCGATATATATCTGTGGCAAGTCGTACCCCATCGCGCATAGGCATCATAATTTTTTGGTCAATAACAGCAATTTCTTCAAGCTTTTCCAGGATATCATTCTGAGCCTGAAATTGGTAGAAGAATATTGAGATAAACCAAACGACGCTTAACCTAGTAATAAATTTCATAAAAAAGTAATTGATTAAATGAGAAAGACACAAGATAATCAAAAATTACTTCTCTAATTCTGGTTTTTTTTGTTTTAATTATAAGCCAGGTTTCAATAGAAGAACCCGCGGATAGATTGTATTTAAGTAATAAATGATTTCAAATAAAAGTACTATGCATCTATCTTAAATTTAAAAAACAGCCTAGAAGGTTCAATGACTGTTTTTATCTAAAAGATTTACTGGAAAATAGGCTGTGAAAATCAGCACATTAGTGAATTTTAAGCTTCTAGTCACATATGGGCAAATTATCTACATCTATATTTTGTATTTCATAAGTTTCAATCGATGTTTCTACCAATTGACCACTCGCATAAACGTTAGATTCTATTTCCAAAATATCTCCCTCAATTTGAAAAGTAACTATACTGTAGATATCCAAATCGGTTAATGTGATTCTTATCTCAAAAATATCTTCTAAATTTTCAGTAACTTCAACTGTAATCTCAGTAGGCGGCAATTCATCTAAGTCATCAAATAAATCTAGTTCATTTATGTTAACTAAATAATAGTCATAACAATCTCCTGCAGAAAAAGATTCCCATAGCTCTGCTGGAGTCGTCTCATTATTTAAAATCCTGACATATTCAATGTAATCATCACCAGTCCATTGCCAAACTGTTCCCTCGTATTTTTCTAAAAAGGTTTGTGTTATAATATTATTACCACCATCGTCATCACTTGAACACGATGCTAAAATCACAAGACCTATTAAAAGTGCATAAAGTATCTTTATTTTTTTCATCACTAAAGGTTTTAAATTTGAATAATATTAGTTCAAATAGAATTATCATAAAATGACCGAGGTCATTATATTTTATAGTAGTAATGGGGAAATTCAATGAAACACACATTCATATGTTTTGATTTAACATTTACCCTTAAAATGATTGGAACTGGCTCTGGAACTTATATTATCAAATAGACTTGAAATATAAGGATGCTATGAAATTTTAGTAGTGTGCACCATTAAACATCTCAAAAAATGTGTACACTTAGAGAAAACAAAAAAGAGCAATCATTTGATTTACAAATAATTACTCTTTTTTAAGTACTGAAGGCGGGACTTGCCTTAGGCGAGTCCTGTATCAACATTGTGAGAAAAGCCAAACTTATACTTAAGTTACTTTTTTCGTTTTCATAATAGGCCCAAAACAATTGTTTCGATCCATTTGAAAACGAAAAAAGCCGAAACTTTCGTTTCGGCTTTTCATCTGTACTGAAGGCGGGACTTGAACCCGCACGGCCATAATGGCCATTGGATTTTAAGTCCAACGTGTCTACCAATTCCACCACTTCAGCATCTCAGCTATAAATTATAACTGAATTGGTATATCTTTTAGAGCGAAAGACGGGATTTGAACCCGCGACCCTCACCTTGGCAAGGTGATGCTCTACCCCTGAGCTACTTTCGCGTAGTCCTATATAATGGACAAATCGCTACAAAAGCGGATGCAAATTTAAACTATTTCTTATAAATCCAAAGACTTTTTTAAAATAAATAGGGCGGAATTAAGCCTGTTTTTTCTTCACTAACATGCGCTTAATTTCATTCAATTTCATCAACGCCTCAACAGGTGTTAACGTATTGATATCTAAATGTAAAATTTCATCCTTAATCTCTTGAAGCAAAGGATCGTCTAAATTGAAGAAACTCAATTGCACATCGTCTTTTAAGGTTTTTACCTTATCTAGTAATTCATCACTTGAATGCGACTTCTCAAGCTTTAGCAATATTTTATTAGCGCGATGAATCACTTGTTGTGGCATACCCGCCATTTTCGCAACATGAATTCCAAAACTGTGTTCGCTACCGCCTTCAACCAATTTACGCACAAATAGCACCTTGTTCTTTAATTCTTTTACGGAAACATTGAAGTTTTTAATCCTATCAAATGATTCTGTCATTTCATTGAGTTCATGATAATGTGTGGCAAACAGAGTTTTAGGTTTTGCAGGGTGCTCGTGCAGATATTCACTAATTGCCCAGGCAATAGAAATGCCGTCGTAAGTGCTGGTTCCTCGTCCTATTTCATCTAACAAGACCAAGCTTCGTTCAGAAATGTTATTGAGAATAGATGCTGTTTCATTCATCTCAACCATAAAAGTAGACTCACCCATGGAGATATTATCACTAGCTCCAACGCGAGTAAAGATTTTATCCACTAAACCAATCCGTGCTTCTCTTGCTGGCACAAAACTACCAATCTGCGCTAATAATACTATCAATGCGGTCTGTCTTAAAATTGCAGATTTTCCCGACATGTTAGGACCGGTAATCATAATGATTTGTTGTGACTCCCTATCGAGGAAGATGTCATTAGCAATATAGGGTTCACCAATTGGCAATTGCTTTTCTATGACAGGATGACGACCATCTTTAATCTCTAAATCAAAACTATCGTCTATTAGTGGGTAGTTATATTTATTAGATTTTGCCAAACTTGCAAACCCGCAGAGACAGTCCAATTGCCCTATCAATTTTGCATTTTGTTGCACTTTTATAATAAATTGGTGCATCCATAACACCAATTCTGAAAACAGCTGTTGCTCAATCGCCAGGATACGTTCTTCCGCACCAAGTATTTTAGCTTCGTACTCTTTAAGTTCTTCAGTGATATAACGCTCTGCATTGACAAGAGTTTGTTTTCTTGTCCACTCTGCCGGAACTTTATCCTTGTGCGTATTTCTCACCTCAATATAATAACCAAATACATTATTTGAAGCAATTTTGAGAGAAGGTATGCCTGTGCGCTCACTCTCACGCTTAAGCATGGTGTCTAAATAAGTTTTTCCAGATTGCGATAAACCCCTAAGTTCATCTAACTCCTGAGAAAACCCTTCAGCAATTGTGTGCCCTTTGAGTACATTAACCGGCGCTTCCTCGTTTAGGGTTTGCTTAATTTTTTCTCTTAGTAAATCGCAATTATTAAGATTTTCGCCTAAAACTTTCAAGGCGTCATTACTACAAGACTGAGCAGCTGACTTGATTGGCACAATAGCTTCCAATGAATTTTTGAGCTGAATGACTTCTCTTGGACTAACCTTGGTCGTAGCAATTTTAGATATTAACCGTTCAATATCACCAATATGCTTTATTTGACCTTGAATTTTTTGAAGCATGAGTTCATTCTCCAATAAAAACCTTACCACTTCATGGCGCTGTTTTATTCTATCTGCATGTTTTAAAGGTAGGGCAAGCCAGCGTTTTAATGTCCGACCACCCATAGCGGAAATCGTCTTGTCAATAACATTTATAAGTGTAACCGCATTAGTATTGGTGGATTGGTAGAGCTCTAAATTCCGAATGGTGAATTTATCCATCCATACATAATCGTCTGCCGGAATTCTTGAAACCGTTGAGATATGCTCCAATTTGTTATGACGTGTTTCACTTAAATAATGAAGTACCACACCAGAGGCGATAATGCCTTCGTATAAATCTTCAATACCAAACCCTTTTAAAGTTTTTGTATTAAAATGTTTTGTTAGGGTTTCATAGGCATAATCTGCTTGAAATACCCAATCTTCTAAATAAAACTTATGAAAGTTGTCACCAAAGATGTCGGTAAATTCCTTTCTAGCTTTCTTCGAAATTAAAACCTCACTTGGATTAAAATTCTGAAGCAACTTGTCTATATATTCAGCATCCCCTTGAGAGGTTAAAAATTCTCCCGTAGAAATATCTAAAAAAGAAACCCCTATGTTACGCTTATCAAAATACACGGCTGCTAAAAAATTATTGGATTTAGAATGCAGAATATCATCGTTGAAAGCTACTCCAGGCGTTACTAGTTCGGTAACCCCTCGTTTTACAATCTTTTTGGTTTGTTTTGGATCTTCCAATTGATCACAAATAGCTACCCGCTCACCAGCTCTGACCAGTTTAGGCAAGTAGGTATTTAGTGAATGATGTGGAAAACCCGCAAGCTCTGTTTCGCTTTCACTGCCAGCTCCCCGCTTTGTTAAAATAATATCTAAAATCTTAGAGGCCTTAACCGCGTCGCTACCAAAGGTTTCATAAAAATCACCAACCCTAAACAATAACAATGCATCAGGATACTTTGCCTTTATGGCATTGTACTGCTTCATTAGTGGTGTTTCTTTTTTTGAGGTTTTTGCCAACTCTTTTTGTGTATTTTTGCTATTATGCTAAGATTGCTAATGTAGCTAATTAGCCTTGTTTTATAAAGTCAATAGAATAGAAGTTATCTACAAAAACCTCAAGATTTCAACATGCGAAAATTAAAAAATAGCGAGTTAAAACGCTTGGATATTTCAGAATTTAAGCAAGTAAGGAAATCTCCTTTAATTATTGTTTTAGACAATATTAGAAGCCTCAACAATATAGGTTCGGTATTTAGGACAAGTGATGCGTTTTTAATTGAAAAAATTTATCTCTGTGGGATAACTGCCCAACCACCTCATAATGATATTCGTAAAACAGCTCTTGGAAGCACCGAGACTGTAGATTGGGAATACTTTGAAAACACATTAGATGCTCTTAATTATTTGAAATCTAAAGACGTGAAAATTTGCTCGATTGAGCAAGCCGAAAACGCAACAATGCTGAATGATTTTACACCTCAACCTAATACTAAATATGCTTTTGTTTTTGGAAATGAGGTAAAAGGTGTGTCTCAAAAGGTAGTTGACACGAGTGATTTTGTTATTGAAATCCCTCAATATGGCACAAAGCATTCCTTAAATATTTCGGTCAGCGCTGGTGTCGTAATTTGGGATGTGTTTTCAAAAATTAATAGTTTAAAATCATGAAAATAACCTATAAAAAAACCTTATCAATATCATTACTGATTATTGGAATAGTCGTTATCTTATTTTCTACTGGATCTTCAGTTTTAACCTATAATGTAATTGGAATTCCTGCGGGAAATCTTATAGTTTGGATTGGTTTTATTTCGCTTCAATTAGGTGCTTACGCCTTAAAAAAAGGTTTTAAAGCAAGCAGCTCCTTAATCGGAAAATTGATGCGTTACCTCATGCTATTCTTAATTGGAGTTTCTTTTTTATGGTTTGGTATTGCATACTTAATTTCAGGTAATTTAGCCTTCAATTTCAACTCCAATGCCAGTGGATATTTTGGAAGTCCAAAGGCCTCAATTCTATATTGGAATATCATTTACACTTTAGTAATTGCACCAATCGCCCTTTTGATTTTATATTCCCTTTTACGTTATTTTGAGCACTTAAAAGAACGTTGACAAATGTCGTATTCTAAAAAGTTAAAAACACCCTGGTCCACCAAAGATGTTATGAATCAGATTTACGATAAACATCTTTGGGGCGGCATTGAGTTTGATTTTTATTCTGGTGAAGGTTCTCATAATTTAAAAATTACAAGTCCTTATATAGATGCGGTTAGAGATTTTTTAAAATCACAAAATAATTCATTAACAGTTTGTGATTTAGGTTGTGGTGATTTTAATATTGGTAAACATTTTGTAGAGTACACCTATAAGTATACAGGCATTGATATTGTTGAAAGTCTGATAGAACGAAACAAGGCAATATTTAAAGCAGATAATTTAGAGTTTCATTGTTTAGATATTTCAAAAGACAAGCTACCAAAAGCTGATTGCGTTATCTTGAGACAAGTGCTGCAACATTTGTCTAATCCAGAAATCAAGAACGTGGTAAATAAGCTTACCAATTACAAATACATTATATTAACCGAGCATTTGCCCCTTGGTGATTTTGAGCCAAATAAAGACAAAATTGCCAGTCAAGGTATACGCTTAAAACAAAATAGTGGTGTTGATATTTTAGCATCACCGTTTAATTTAGAAATTATAGAAGAAGTGATGCTTCTCAATATTGTTCTAGAGTCCAATAGAGATTGTATTGCAACGAGCATATACAAATGCTTTTAAACACAGTTCTCTAATTATTTTTCTGGTTTAATGCCACAGCTAAAGGTTCGTGACACAATATGATGTGAAATTCACTTTAGAGGTACAGCCATAACTGAAGTTGAGCAATAACCCATAAAATTGATGGTTAATAATGAGGAGTTATCCCTGATATGCTAAGCAAGTTAAAAATGACTAAAACTCAAATAATTTTGATTGATGTCCCGCAATCGCTGTATGCATAAAAAATAGTCGCTTAAGCAAATTACCTAAGCGACCATTAATTAGTAATATCCTTTTATTATAGTTTCACTGTTAGCCCAAGGCCACCTGTTGCGCCTTGCGTATTTCCTCCTCCAAATTCTAAATAAATCCCCCATTTGTCATTCCAGAACCATCGACCACCAACATGTAGCCCTATATCTAAATCATTGTCGTCATTTCCATCTCCATTATAAAATGCATAACCAGCACCCGCTCCGCCATACACATCCCATGCATCATCGGTTAAGTCAAATAAATTATCGAAATAGTAATTAGCTTTTACCCCTAATGTTAACCAATCGAGATCTAAGTTTGTTCCTGCAAAAGGCGCAATGGTAATATCATCACTTACCGGAATTTCATAGTTAGCACCGATAATACCAAAATTTAATTCGGTTCTTGCCTGACTATACATGCTGGTTGTAGCAAACATCAGCACAAATAGAAGTAATAAAGTGATTTTTTTCATAATGGATTATTTTAAACGTTGTTCAATTTACTTAACAAGTATCTAAATTAGAGAATTTCCATAACAATACCTAACTATTTATTTCACTTAGCAACCACAAATAATCTTCACGCTTCTTTACAAAATCACGATCTGAAATATCAATGATTTTGACATTCAATTCGGTTTGGTTTCTTAAAAAACTGAGGTAACCCGAATTGATCTTTTCAAGATATTCATCTTGAATCTCCTTCTCATACTTGCGACCACGTTTTTTAATGTTTTCTTGAAGACGCTCAGTATTCTGGTAGAGATACACATACAAATCAGGTCGTGCAATATCTTTATATACTTGATAAAACAGTTTACGATACAGTCTAAACTCATCTTCAGGTAATGTTACCTTTGAAAAGATTAAGGATTTATGAACATCATAGTCACTAACCAAAAAATCTTTAAACAAATCTAATTGTGATAAATCGTCACTTATTTGCTGGTATCTATCAGCAAGAAAAGACATTTCTAAGGTAAAAGCATAGCGTTCTGGTTCCTTATAGAACTTTGGTAAAAAAGGATTATCAGCAAACCGTTCTAAAACAAGTTTGGCATTGAAATCATTTGAAATTCTAGTTGCCAAACTGGTTTTACCTGCACCGATATTACCCTCTATAGCAACATAGTTGTGCTGTGTAAATGTGTAACGCTTTTTCGGATTCTTCAACCAAATTCTCGCGGGCTCAATAATGGACGGGTCTTCGCATTCCGCAAGTAATTGCCCAATTGATTTTTTAAGTTTTGGATGTGCCAATTCTCCCTCTAGATCGTTTAAGGGTCTTAAAACAAACTTGCGCTTATGCAGCTCCGGATGAGGAACGACTACATTTTTTTCGCTTATGACCTCATCCTCAATGAGTAAAATATCCAAGTCTATTTCACGCGATTCATAACCCGATTTTGTTTTTGCAGAACGCCCCAATTGTTTTTCGATCTCTTGTAAGGCTTTTAACAGTTTCTTGGGCGATAAATGCGTTTCAACTTTAATACAAGCGTTATAGAAATTTTCACCATCAAAACCTAGCGCAGGAGTTTCATAGATCTTTGATATTTTTTTTACCGCGCCTATAGTTTCAAAAATAGCGTCAATGGCAGACTGCAAAAAATATACCTTATCGCCTTTATTACTTCCTAGCCCTATATAAACGGTCTTGTTTGGTACCATAAAAAACAAAATAACTAAAAGAAATATTAATAGGTTATCTTTGCGCAAACAACTTATTGACAAATTTTAATGCCACTTAAAGACAAGCTTTTAGCCCAACGGATTTACCTCTTATTGGGCGCACTTTTTATAACCTCACTGGTTGTTTCAAATCTAATTTTTCAAAAGTTTTTTTATTGGTATCCCTTTAACTTAGAAGTTTTTGATACGCAGTTATTTGAAATATCAGTAGGTATTTTACCGTACCCAATTACCTTTTTGATTACTGACCTTATCAGTGAAATCTATGGGAAAAAGAGAGCTAATGAAGTGGTCATAGCCGGCATTTTCGCTTCATTTTTTTCCATGTTGATTATCTATACCGCAAACGCTGTACCCGCTACACCATGGTCACCCGTTCAGGACGATATGTTTACCAGAGTTTTCGGAAGCACTGCCATTGCCGTATTTGCTAGCATGATGGCATATCTTTTAGCTCAGTTTGTAGATATTCATATTTATCACTTCTGGAAGAATCTTACAAAAGGCAAATACCTCTGGTTGCGAAATAATTTTTCTACATTTTCATCTCAATTTGTGGACACTGCTGCGGTACTAATTCTACTGTGCAGCTTTGGAAAAATTGAATGGGAACAGTTCATGGGGCTGCTTATTGCAGGCTTCTTATTTAAGGTAATGATAGCGGTCTTCGATACGCCGTTTTTATATCTTGGCGTTTTTCTGTTCAGAAAACGTTTTAAGCTCAAGGTAAATGAAGAAATTGATCTTACCTAAGAGTTAACACACCTTTAAAATCTTGCTAAAGTTAGCTATAATCACAACTATTCTGGTCAATTTTGCGTATACTATATAGATATAACATTAAACGCGAATAGCAACCATAATGAAGAAGTTTTTCAAAATTTTAGCCCTATTGTTATTTATTTTCATCGCTATTCTTATAGCGGTTCCCTTTGTGCTAGAATCTAAAATAGATACAATAGTTCAAAGTTATGCAGACAAAAACTTGGACGCTGATTTAAGTTTTGACAATATTAGTCTAAGTCTCATTAGTAGTTTCCCCAGTGCAGAAATACATGTGGAAAATCTAAAAATTACAAATCGTGCTCCATTTAAGAATGAAACTTTAGCAACAGTAAAAGATCTCTCCTTTGCAATGCCAATTGGTGAGTTGTTTAAAGGCAAGGAAAATCCACTCATAGTAAATGAGATTGTTGCAAAAGAGCTACTCCTAACCCTAAAGACGAATACGAATGGTACAGACAATTATGACATTATAAAGGAAAATGGAAGTTCATCCAAACCTGAAACCACAAATTCTGAATCCTTTAGTTTTGATATTCAAAATTACGAAGTAAACAATAGCGTCTTAACTTATATCGACGAAGAAAGCAATACTACATTTCATATCACGGAATTAAACCACAGTGGTAAGGGCATCTTCTCACAAGATCTTTCCCAACTAGAAACCAATACAGAAGCTAGGATCAGCCTTTCTATTGATAGCACTGCCTATTTAAGCAACACAAGACTTAAACTGGCTGCCTTAATTGACCTGAATTTAGAGGACGACATCTATACATTTAAGGACAACAAAGGATTTATTAATGCCTTGCCCCTCGAGTTGGAAGGCTTTGTGAAACTCGTCGAAGATGGTCAAGAATTAGACCTTAAATTCAGAAATCCTGAATCGTCCTTCAAGGATTTTCTTGCCGTAATGCCTGAGGAATACACAAAAAATATTGAAAACGTCTCAACTACTGGGAATTTTACCTTAAATGGCGCGATTAAAGGACTTCTTTCCGAAGAAACCATACCTACATTCGATATTAGTATGCAGTCGGATAACGCTTCGTTTAAATATCCCGATCTTCCCAAACAGGTAGATAATATAGAACTTCAAGCGCATATTAAGAATACCACAGGAAATACGAAAGATACCTATGTGGACATCAATACCTTAAATTTTAAAATTGATGAAGATGTTTTTAAATCTGAGGCCCATATCAAAAACCTTACAGAAAACATAACTGTTGATGCTTTTTTAGACGGTGTTTTAAACCTCGCTAATATTTCTAAAGCTTATCCCGTTTCCCTAAAGAATCAACTTAGCGGGATTTTAAAAGGACAACTCAACACCTCCTTTGATATGGAAGCTATAGAGACTAACAACTTTCAGCGCATTAAAAGCAATGGTAACATTTCTATGCAAAATTTAGTGTTTTCTTTATCAGACTTTGAGAATCCTATTCAAATCAACACTGCAGAATTAAGTTTTAAACCTGGCACTGTTACTCTGAAAGGTTTAGAGGCCGTAACCGGAGAAAGTGATTTTTCAGCAGTTGGAAAAATAAATAACTTATTGGGTTTCCTCTTGAGCGACAAAAATCTTCAAGGTAACTTTAGTATTAACTCTAATATTTTTTCTGTTGCTGACCTCCTGGTTAAGAATGAAACCCCTACCAATGGAAGTGAAAAAAAATCTTCTTCTAGTGCAGCCTTTAAGATTCCAGGGTTTTTGGATTGTACTATAGCCGCAAAGGCCAATACCGTTATTTATGATAATTTGCAATTGAAAAATGTAAAGGGCCAACTACTAATAAAAGATGAAAAGGCCAACCTTAGCAATATGACTACCGATATTTTTAATGGCCAAATTGCTGTATCTGGAAATGTATCAACACAAGGTGTTCAACCAGATTTTGACTTAAAATTGGGCATGAAAAATTTAGATATTTCACAATCATTTAGTGATTTAAAAATACTAAAGGCCATGGCACCCATAGCTAAGGTACTTGAAGGAAAGCTCAATTCGACCATTGATATTAGTGGCCTGTTAGATTCTAGTTTTTCACCGGATTTAGCGACGATTTCCGGTAACACATTGGCGGAAATCCATACTACAAGCATTAATACCAATGAGAGCGCCATATTAACTAGCCTAGACAACAATCTCAATTTTATAGACTTAACAGATTTAAATTTAAATGATGTTAAAGCTAGTCTCAGTTTTGAAAATGGCCAAGTAATGGTGAAGCCTTTTACCATTAACTATAAAGATATACCGATTGAGATTTCAGGCACCCATAGTTTTTCGAGTGCTATAAACTATAGAGCTGTTTTGCAGGTACCTGCCAAATATTTAGGCAGTGACGTAAATCGTTTAATTGGTCAAATTAACGATTCAGAGGTGAATAAGGTTTCGATACCAATTACAGCAGCTATTAAAGGCACCTTCAAGCAACCAAAAATCTCTACAGATTTATCTAGTGGTGTCAGTAATCTCACGAAACAGCTCATAGCTATACAAACACAAAAATTAACCAATCAGGGTAAAGACAAATTAAATGATTTATTAGGTGGTGTATTAGGAAATTCGAAAGCAGATAGCCCTAACCCAAATAACACAGAAACAGATAGTTCCAAAAGCACATCTGTAAAAGGTGATATTGAGAAAAACGTAAAGTCAGTACTAGGTGATATTATCAGTGGAAAAACGAAACCTAAAAAGAAAAAAGAACTTGATTCCACAAAAAATAAATAAATCTTAGCCGATTAGAGGTAATTTTTGCCAAATTTTGTTAATTATTGCCTAATTTCTTGCTTTTCTTAATTATTAAGTTAAGTTACGGGTTCACTAATTTTAAAATTATACATGAGGCAATTAAAAATCACCAAGCAGGTTACCAACAGAGAAGACAAATCCTTAGATAAATATCTACAAGATATAAGTAAGATTCCGTTGATAACTGCAGATGAAGAAGTTGAATTAGCACAGAGGATAAAGAAAGGTGACCAAGAAGCCCTAGAGAAATTAACTACAGCAAATTTAAGGTTTGTGGTTTCCGTAGCTAAGCAGTACCAAAATCAAGGCTTAAAATTACCTGATTTAATAAATGAAGGTAACGCTGGTTTGGTTAAAGCAGCTAAACGTTTTGATGAAACCCGAGGTTTCAAATTTATTTCCTATGCCGTGTGGTGGATTAGACAATCCATTTTACAGGCCTTGGCAGAACAATCAAGAATTGTAAGGCTACCTTTAAATAAAATCGGAACAATAAATAAAATTAACAAAACGTATTCACATCTGGAACAAATTTACCAACGGCCGCCAAATGCTGAGGAAATAGCTAGGGAGCTTGATATTAGCATACGGGAAGTAAAGCAATCCATGAAAAATTCTGGACGTCACTTATCCATGGATGCTCCTTTGAAGGACGGAGAAACATTCAGCCTATACGATGTGGTCAGCGAAAAAGATTCTCCGAGACCGGATAAAGACTTAATGCACGATTCTCTTCAAATTGAGATTCAGCGCGCTTTAGAAACCCTTACACAAAAGGAAAGTGATGTTATTCGCTTGAATTTTGGAATAGGCAATCAACCACCGATGTCATTGGAAGAAATTGGAAGTATTTACGATTTAACAAGGGAACGAGTGCGTCAAATTAGAGAGAAAGGTATTAGACGCTTAAGACATGCCAGTAAAAGTAAAATATTAAAAACCTATTTAGGATAATTAATTTTTTATTTTCAAATAGTTAGGCTATATTTGCGACCCATTTACGGAAATAGACAAAGACATTACGCCATATGATTAAAATAGAAATTAAAGAAGGAGAAAATATAGAACGTGCTCTTAAACGTTACAAGCGTAAGCACAGGAACGTGCAGATTATGCAAAACTTAAGAGAATCTCGTTATTTTACAAAGCCTTCTGTTAAGCGAAGAAGAGAGATTCAAAAGGCGCAATATATTCAGAACTTGCGTGATCAAGAAGATATATAAATGTAATTTAATATATAACAAAAAGAGCAACTTAAATAGTTGCTCTTTTTTTTTGCAAAAGGATTTGCTCTACCTGAATTTTTCTTTCTCAATTAAAACCTCGAATGGCTCAACAGGTCTGTCTTCATAAAAATTCTCAAAGGTTTTGTCTGTTGTGTAGTCATCGGTCAATACTTTATATACCATTACTACCAATAAAATTTGGCCTAGTACGGTTAAATAGAATATCCAATTAAATGGAAAATCCATTGCGCACATTATGGTAATCGTAATTAGCAACAGCGTTGTAATTGCTATATATGGGAATGGAGATGATTTCATTTTTACTTATTTTGTTTAAAAATAATTAAATATGATTAAACAAAATAATATTTAACGCAATCCTAACAGGTTAGTATGGGGTCATCTCAACAACGAGTCCTTCATTGCTTCTAACGTTAAAAACACTATCATCATCAAAAATGAGATATTGCCCTTTTATGCCAACTAGTTTACCAGTATAAACTAAGTCCTTATTTAAATTTAGACTTTTGGGTTTCTGAGGGTATTTTTCAACTGGAAAATGCAAGTGTGTCTCAGACATATTATCAATAAAATACGTTTTGACCTCATCGGGTATATAGGCTTTAAGCTCCGAACGCCAAGCTAAAAGGTCTTCATCTTTAATGTTATTTTTCAACATATTCCTCCAATTCGTTTTATCGGACACATGTTCTTTCAACGCCACTTCAGTAATTCCGGCTAAATAGCGGTTCGGTACTTCCACAATCTCAATGGCCTCGTGCGCGCCTTGATCTATCCATCGTGTTGGTACTTGGCTTTTACGGGTAACACCGACCTTAACGTTACTCGAGTTAGCCAAATAAACAATATGGGGCTGTAGCTGTACCTTTTTTTCATAGTCTAAATCCCTATCCTCTTTCCCTAAATGCGCCATACTCAACTCTGGCCTCATAATCCAGTCGCCAGCTAATGGCTTTTCAAAAAAACAGGTTTTACAAAACCCTTGTCTAAAAATAGGTCGGTCTAAACCACAGCTCAAACATTGTTCTCCAACCTTTTTAATATCAATGGTTTTGTTCAATAATTGATTAACGTGGATAAAGTCACTTTCAAATACCAAATAATACTGGATAGGATCTAGAAACTCTGTCTGCATTTTAGTGAGAACACCTTTATAAACCATGAAAGAAATTTAGTATTTTTAGCATTAATTAGTATCGTAAAGATAACCAATACATGCCAATTCCAATTGTTAATTCTATTGCTTCATGGTTTTTAAAAAAGCGGTTTCACCAGATTGAACTATTTTTAAAATACCCAAATGAAGTACAAAATGAATTGCTGTTCAGCCTGCTCAAATTATCTAAGGATACCGAGATTGGAAAGCAGTATGACTTTGCTTCTATTAAAACCTATCAAGACTTCAATGACCGTGTTCCGATAGTAGACTACGAAACCATTCAACCTTTAGTGGAGCGCTCGCGTAATGGCGAGCAAAATATTTTTTGGCCACGACCCATAAAGTGGTTTGCGAAATCTAGCGGTACCACCAATGCAAAGAGCAAATTTATTCCAGTAAGCAATGAGTCGCTCGAAGACTGCCACTACGCGGCAAGCAAGGATTTACTCTGTATGTACTTAAATAATAATGAAGACGCACTGCTCTTTACTGGAAAAAGTTTACGCCTAGGCGGAAGCAAGGAGTTACACAGAGAAAATGGAACCATATTTGGTGACTTAAGCGCCATTTTAATTGACAACATGCCATTTTGGGCCGAGTTTAGTAGCACACCCAGTAACAAGGTATCCTTAATGAGTGAATGGGAAACAAAAATGCAAGCCATTGTTGATGAAACCATAAACGAAAATGTGACTAGCCTAGCTGGTGTGCCCTCTTGGATGCTTGTTTTATTGAATAACGTTCTAGACAAAACAGGAAAGGACAATCTATTTGAGGTATGGCCTAATCTTGAAGTATACTTCCACGGTGGTGTGAGTTTTAATCCTTATATAGAGCAATACAGAGCCATTTTGCCCTCAAAAAAATTCAAATATTACGAAATCTACAATGCATCCGAAGGCTTCTTTGCTATTCAGGACCAAAATTATTCGGGCGATTTACTTCTGATGCTAGATTATGGCATTTTCTATGAATTTATTCCAATGGATAGTTATGGTACTGAGACACAAAAAGCAATTCCATTAAGCGACGTAAAACTTAACACCAATTATGCCCTTGTCATAACCACTAACGCTGGCTTATGGCGCTATAAAATAGGGGACACCATTAGATTTGTTAGTCTAAACCCGCACAGAATTAAAGTTACGGGGCGCACAAAACATCATATCAATGCTTTTGGTGAGGAACTCATCATAGAAAATGCAGAAGATGCCTTAAAAAAAGTCTGTAAACGCACCGCAGCAGAAATTGTTGATTATACGGCGGCTCCTATTTTTATGAACGGAAAGGAAAAGGGTGCTCACGAATGGATTATTGAATTTAAAACACCTCCAAAAAATATCGATTATTTTAGTGAGCTTTTTGACAATGCCCTAAAATCGCTCAATTCCGACTATGAAGCTAAGCGCTACAATAACATGACGCTTAATAAACCTAAAATCCATATAGCTAGGACTCATCTCTTTTACGATTGGCTTAAAGAAAATAATAAGCTCGGGGGACAGCATAAGGTGCCAAGATTATCCAATTCACGAGAGTATGTTGAGGAATTATTGCGTTTAAATGAGCTTTAAACTGGCCTCCAGTATTTATTCTAAAATTTATTTAGGCTATTGCGAGCCGTTTCATGTAGTAAAAAGAACTTGGTTTTTATCGAAAATAAATGCACGTTCAAAACACATATCGAAATAACCTTCAGTTTAGCCAGTATTTATGAAAATAAAGGCTCATATAACTATTTGCGTCTATATTCGTAATAAATACAACCGCATTTAATGACTTAACCTAAATTTCAATTAATGCAATATTAAATTATTCAATCCTTAATTATATAGAATAACCACAACTCCTAGAAGTTGTGGTTTTTTTAATGAACAAACCTAATCTACAGATTACGACACTGCCTTTAGCTTTTTTAAGGTAGATTTAGATAATCTGTCTTCGGCGTAGGCTTTGGTAACATGTAATTTGGTCTCCCCAGAACCAGGGTAATTAAACATAGCTTCTGTTAAGATTTCCTCACAAAGGGAGCGCAGTCCGCGAGCACCTAATTTATACTCAATAGCTTTTTCAACAATATAGTCTAGAGCACCTTCAGTAATCGTAAATTCCACATCATCCATGGCAAACAATTTTTTGTATTGCTTTATGATGGCATTTTTCGGTTCTGTTAAGATTGCCCTTAAGGTACTGGCATCTAATGGGTCCATATGCGTTAATACAGGCAAGCGACCTATAATCTCTGGTATTAAGCCAAAATCCTTTAAATCTTTTGGGATAATATATTGCAAGATATTATCATCTTCTATTGTTGCAGCTTTTATAGAGCTATAACCAATAGCTTGCATATTCAAACGCTTGGTAATAACACGTTCAATCCCGTCAAAGGCGCCACCAGCAATAAAAAGAATATGTTCAGTATTAACCTCAATGAATTTTTGATCTGGATGTTTGCGACCTCCTTTTGGTGGAACGTTAACAACTGTTCCCTCTAATAGTTTTAATAGCGCTTGTTGCACACCTTCACCAGAAACATCTCTGGTAATGGACGGATTATCACTTTTTCTAGCAATCTTATCAATCTCATCTATAAAAACAATGCCGCGCTGAGCTTTCTCCAAATTATAATCTGCGGCTTGGAGTAGCCTGGTCAATATACTTTCCACATCCTCACCAACATAACCAGCTTCGGTTAATACCGTTGCGTCAACAATGGCCAAAGGTACGTTAAGCATCTTGGCAATAGTCTTTGCCATTAAGGTTTTACCCGTTCCCGTCTGCCCTACCATAATGATATTACTCTTTTGGATTTCAATATCATCATCAGAGGGTGGTTGCAATAAACGCTTGTAATGATTATAAACCGCAACAGACATTACCCGCTTGGTGTATTCTTGTCCAATGATATATTCGTCTAAAAACGCTTTTATCTCTTTGGGCTTACGCAGCATTAATTCTGCACTTAGTTCAGAATTACCACTTTGTTTTGACTCTTCTATAACAATCCCATGAGCCTGCTCAATACAGCGGTCGCATATATGGGCATCTAATCCTGCAATTAGTAAATTGGTTTCTGGCTTTTTTCTACCACAAAATGAACATTCTAATTCTTCCTTTGCCATAATAAATCTCGTTTGAAGGTATTAGTCGCAATAATGATTAATTACTTGCGCTCCAAAACCTCATCAATCATTCCATAATCCAGAGCCTCATTAGATCTCATCCAATAATCCCTGTCAGAGTCCTTTTCAACTTGGTCATAAGATTGCCCAGAATGGTTGGCTATAATATTGTATAATTCTTCCTTTACCTTAATGGTTTCTCGTACTGCAATTTCCATATCTGAAACCTGACCCTGTGTACCACTCATTGGCTGGTGAATCATTACTCTAGAGTGTTTTAAAGCTGAACGCTTACCCTTTTCTCCAGCGCATAAAAGCACAGCAGCCATAGATGCAGCTATTCCAGTACAAATAGTTGCTACATCCGGTTTTACAAACTGCATGGTATCATAAATACCTAATCCGGCGTAAACGCTACCTCCTGGAGAATTGATATAAATCTGAATATCCTTAGCGGCATCTACACTCTGTAAAAATAATAACTGTGCTTGTATAATATTAGCTACTTGGTCATTTACACCAGTACCCAAAAATATAATCCGATCCATCATCAAACGCGAAAACACGTCCATTGCAACTGCATTCATCTGTCTTTCCTCAATAATATTTGGTGTAAGATTTGTTGGATACATACTCGTAATGACCTTGTCAAAATACAAGGAATTCATTCCTTGGTCCTTAGTGGCAAACTTTTCAAATTCTTTTCCGTAATTCATATGTTTTAAATAAATTCTTCGTTAAAAAAAAAGCGTAAAACGACTTCGTTTTACGCCTTAAAGATACTAATTTATTCAGAAACGATTAGCTGTAAAACTCTTTTACAAAATCGTCATAGGTTATTTTCTTAGTCTTCAAATTGGCTTCCGCTTTGTAAAGCTCCAATAATTTTTGGCTCATTAACTGCTCAGAAAGGCGTTTTACTTCATCTTTATTAGATAAAATTCGAGCAGCTATATCTTCTAGCTCCTTTTCGCTTGGGTTCATTTGACCGAACTGCGCCATTTGACCCTTAATCATTTCTATGGCATAGGCCTTTAAATCGTCAAACTGTACTTGAAGATTGTGCTCTTGGATTAACTTACCCTCTATTAATTGGTAACGTATACTTTTTTCAGATTTTTCAAACTCTTCTTTAGCCTGATCTTGGCTCATCGGTTCCTCCCCTGCCGTCTGCATCCATTTTTGTAAAAATTCAGCAGGTAGGTCAAACTTAGTGTCTTCAACTAAATACTCTGTAACATCATTCAGCAACTTCTGGTCACTTTGTTGTGTGAATTGTTTCTCAGAATCGGTTTTGATACGTTCTTTTAATTCGGTCACTGAGGTAACATTGCCCTTTCCAAAAAGTTTGTCGAACAAGTCTTGATCTAAATCGGCTAATTCACGTTTGTTAATTTCAGAAACTTCAAAATTAACCTCTATATCTAAACCATGAGCATCTTCATGATTCACTTTTAAAAACGCCATTAAGTCATGGTCATCCTTGAAAAGCCCTTTAGTATTTAGGGTAATAATATCGCCAACTTTAGCACCGATGAATTTCTTGCTATTTGTCTTACCTTTAAATTTATCCAAGGTAATGGTAGCGACATTCTCAATGTTCTTGTCCTCATTACTAAACTTGCCTGTTATTTCCGAATCCTCACTCACTTCATCCTGTGAAATAAGTTTACCGTATTGTTTCTGAATATGTTCAACCTGGTTGTTGATCATTTTATCATCCGCCACAATATTGTAATGCGTTATAGCTTTTTTACCTTTTAATTTCACGTCAAACTCAGGCGCTAATCCCAATTCAAATTCAAATGAAAACGCATCGGCATCCCAATCTAGGTCGTCTTGAGGTTTTGGTAAAGGGTTTCCTAAAACATCTAATTTTTCCTCTACCAGATATTTTCCAATCGCATCTTGCAATAGTTTGTTAACCTCATCAACAAGAACGGCTTTACCGTATTGCTTTTTTACTAAATTCATTGGTACATGGCCTTTTCTAAAGCCAGGTATGTTTGCCGACTTGCGGTAATCGGTTAATATTTTTTCTACCTTATCGCTATAATCGTCTTTTGTAATCTCGACTTTAACAACGGCATTTAGTGCATCGCTATTTTCTCTTGTAATATTCATGCTATATGTTACTAAAATTGGGCTGCAAAAATACGATATTTTTTGCAACCCAACAACATTTTGAACCATTGAAATGCCTAAGCCTCCTTCTCTTTAAATAAAGATTGCAAAATGGATTGAAGTATGGATAATAGAACACTGAAAATAAGTGCCCACCAAAAACTTGTTACGCTGAATCCATCTATTAATTTATCGGCTAGCAAGATAATGAGCGCATTGATCACAAAAAGGAAAAGTCCAAGGGTTACTATAGTAACAGGAAGAGTGAAAATGACTAATATAGGCTTTACAAAAAGATTGAGAATTGAGAGTACAACAGCCACAATAATGGCACCAAGGTAGCCATCAACAGTTACACCACTTAAAATATAAGATAGAATTAAAACGGCTAGGGCATTGATTAAAAGTCGAATGATGAGATTCATATTGATAGGTTTTTTTAGTTACTCATTTTATAATTAACCCTCAAGATACAAAATTCATAACTGCTTCATAAAAGGCCTCCGGGTTTTCTGCATGTAACCAATGACCAGCATTAGGAATAGTAATTAGTTTAGAATTTGGGAAATGTTTTTTTATTATGGCCTCGTCCAACTGCCCAATATATTCAGATTTGTCACCTCGCAGAAAAAGAGACGCTTTATCAAAATGTGCGTGAGATGGCAAACCCTCACCTACCTCAGCAACAGTTTCTCTTAACGCCTCAAGATTCATTCGCAATCCTAATTTTCCTTTCTCAACCCAATATAAGTTTTTAAGTAAAAACATACGCGTACCGTCATCGGGGACAAATCTACTAAGCGCTTCATCAGCCTCCCCACGTGAGCTAATCTCAGAAAAACCTAAACTGTCCAAGCCTTCTAAGATAGTCTCATGGTGCACAGGATAATATCTCGGTGAAATATCTGCAACAATCAACTTTTCAACCTTATGAGGATATTTAGACGCGAATACCATAGCAGTTTTACCGCCCATGCTGTGCCCGAGTAAAATTATATCGTTTAACCCATACTTATCACAATAACGTTTTAAGTCATCTGCCATAGCATCATAGTTAAATTCATCTGAATGAAAACTCCTGCCATGGTTGCGTTGGTCAACCAGATGTACCTCAAAGTTGGCCTCAGCAAATTGCCTACCAAGAGTTTTCCAATTATCGCCCATACCTAAAAACCCATGAAGAATAAGAAAAGGCTGACCTTTGCCAAGTCTGTTAGCGTGTAATATCATCTTAATTTATGTAAATACATTTGCACCACATTCTCTATACCTAAATAGAGACTTTCCGCCACTAAAGCGTGCCCTATTGAAACTTCTAGCAATCCCGTGATATTCTCTTTAAAGAATTGGATATTGTCGAGTGATAGATCGTGGCCGGCATTAATCCCTAATTGTAAGGTGTTGGCTAGCCCAGCACATTCCATATAAGGCTCAATACCATTCTTATTTCCTATTTTATATTGGTGCGCATAGGCTTCGGTGTAAAGTTCAATTCTATCAGTACCCGTTTCTTTTGCTCCTTCAATTTGATGTAAATCAGGATCGACAAATATGGATGTTCTAATGCCGTTATTTTTGAACTCCTTAATAACCTCTTGCAAAAAACTCTTGTGTTTAATAGTATCCCAACCTGCATTAGACGTGATAGCGTCTTCTGCATCAGGAACCAATGTCACTTGGGTCGGTTTAGTGTCTAGAACAAGATCAATAAACTTTGGGATGGGGTTACCCTCAATATTGAATTCTGTAGTTATGATTGGTTTTAAATCATAGGCATCTTGATAACGAATATGGCGTTCATCTGGCCTAGGATGGATAGTTATACCTTGTGCTCCAAAACGTTGTACATCCATAGCAAACTGGACAACATTAGGCACGTCACCTCCCCTACTATTTCTCAGAGTTGCAATCTTATTAATATTAACACTTAATTTCGTCATTTCCTCTAGTTTTACGTCACAAAAATACGAAGTACAACAAGCACTTTCTCCTTAATTTTAGTTAATTTGCAAGATATTATAACCCGTACGTATGCAGTTACAAGATTATGTAATAAACGATATTAAACCTCTTCAGGTTTCAGATAAAATGAGCGATTTGCAGATGCTTTTTAACCAGTTGACCTATTCACATATCCCTATACAGCGCGATGGTGTTTACATTGGTTGCATCCCCGAAACTGACGCGCATTGTTTTGAAGGCACTAAAACCATAAATGAGTGCAGCTACACCGCGGAAGGTTTTTTTGTACGAGACACCACAAATTGGTTGGATGTGCTTGAGGCATTTGCTCAAAATGACTCTAACATTATGCCCATTTTGGATAAAAATAATAAGTACATCGGGTACTATGAGCTGAATGATATCATGCATTTATTTAATGAGACACCTTTCTTTTCTGAACCTGGAGGTGTGCTTGTGTTGGAAAAAGGCATACATGACTATTCATTTAGTGAAATTAGCCAAATTGTAGAATCTAATGACGGTAAGCTTTTAGGTGCTTTTATTTCTGAAATGGACGGGGATCTAACGCGTATCACCTTAAAAATAGGAAGTTCAAGTCTTAATGAAATTATTCAAACTTTTAGGAGATACAGTTATAACATCATTTCCGGGCACGAGGAAGACTCCTATATAGAGAGTTTAAAGGAACGGTCACAGTATTTAGATAAATATTTAAACATGTAATGATGAAGATAGCCATATATGGGCAAAATTACACCAAGGAAACATCTCAGGACGTCTTTTCAAGTTTGGTTGGTGAGCTTCAAAATTACGATATGGACATTCATGTTGAAGCTGGCTTTTTACAGCAGCAGCATCTCCCCGAATCAAAACGAAATGCTATAAATTCCTTCGACAAACTCGATTCAACTTTTGATTTACTGGTGAGCATCGGCGGGGATGGCACTATTCTCAGGGCTATAACCTATGTTGGGGACTTAGGCATCCCTATTGTGGGAATAAATACAGGCCGATTGGGTTTCTTGGCTACTATTCAAACCAATGAAATCTCTAATGCTTTTGAACAAATCGTAAAAAAGGAATTTAAAATTTCTAAAAGAACGCTATTGTGTGTTACAACCCAACCTGCACATAGCGATATTTCCGAAATTAACTTTGCACTGAACGAAATAGCCATAAGCAGAAAAAATACCACTTCCATGATTACAGTTGAAACACATCTTAACGATGAGTATTTAACTTCCTATTGGGCTGATGGCTTAATTCTGTCAACACCAACGGGTTCTACAGGATACTCCTTAAGTTGTGGTGGCCCTGTAATTGCTCCTGAGGCTGAAAATTTTGTTTTAACCCCTATTGCTCCTCACAATCTAAGTGCAAGACCATTGGTTATACCTGATAGCACTGTGATTTCCTTTAAAGTGGATGGAAGGGAGGACAAATTTTTAATGTCTTTAGATTCTAGAATTGTAACCCTTCCAAATACTACAAAAGTTACGGTGAGAAAGGCAGATTTTGCCATTAAAATGGTTGAACTCCTCGACGAGACATTTTTAGACACCCTCCGTAAAAAATTGCTTTGGGGTGAAGATCGCCGCAATTAAACAATAAATACCCTTAAAATCTGTTTATCACTAAGACAATTTGTGCCAAATTACTGAACACAAGTGAGAATTGTTATATTTGCAAACTTTGAAAATTATATGAGGTATTTACTGCTATTCGTAGTTAACATTTTTATGAGCCAAATCGCTGTGAGTCAAATCTATGAAGTTGGTGTTTTTGCTGGTGGAAGTAATTTTATTGGAGATGTTGGTGCTACAAATTATATCTCACCAAATCAAGCAGCTATTGGCGGAATTTTCAAATGGAACAGAAGCCCAAGACATTCGTTTAGGGCATCTGTGATTTTTTCTAATTTGGAGGGCAAGGATAACAAATCAGATGATCCGAGGCGCTTAGAACGCGACTACAGTTTTGAAACAAGTCTATTAGAAATTTCATTAGGTATGGAATTTACTTTTTTCGATTTCAACCTCCACGAAACGGGACCAAAAGGCACGCCTTACCTCTATTCTGGCATCTCACTTGCTAATCACGATAACTATTATTTTACTCAAAACGGTGTTTATACCTCTGAAAACACAAATAGTTGGGCCATTGGAATACCCATGGTATTAGGCTATAAAACCAGTATCTCCACTCATTTTGTTTTAGCAGCCGAAATTGGAGCTAGGTATACTTTTTCTGATGAGTTAGATGGCAGTGTTCCAGATAATGAAGGAAGAGCGTCTTTGAGTTTTGGTAATACAAACAGCAATGATTGGTATGTGTTTTCTGGAATTACACTAACTTACACCTTTGGAAGAATGCCTTGCTATTGCGGATTTTGATATGAGCTTAAAGGATCAAATACAAAAAGACAGATTGCCCAACCATATTGCCATTATTATGGACGGCAATGGGCGCTGGGCAAAACAGAAGGGACTTGTCCGGGTAATAGGTCATGAAAATGGCACGAAGGCGGTTCGAGAGACTGTAGAGGCTAGCGCGGAACTCGGAATTAAAAATCTAACCCTTTATGCCTTTTCAACTGAAAATTGGAATAGGCCGAAAATAGAAGTGCAGACGTTAATGAGACTTTTGGTTAAATCCTTAAAAAAGGAAATTAAAACCTTACAAGACAACAACATTAAACTTTCGGCCATAGGTTGTCTAGATGATTTACCAAAAAAAGCGTCTCAAGAGCTTTCCGATGTCATGGAAAAAACAAAAAACAATAAGAATATGACATTGACATTGGCACTAAGCTATGGGTCCCGTGAAGAAATTGTTAATGTTATAAAGGAATTATCAGTTAAAGTTAAAAATAATATAATTTCACCCGAAAGTATTGATGAATCCATTATAAATAAGCATCTTTACACGCAAAATTTACCAGACGTTGACCTACTGATTCGCACGAGTGGTGAGCAGCGGATAAGTAATTTTTTGCTATGGCAAATTGCCTATGCAGAATTATATTTTACTGATATTCTATGGCCCGATTTTAAAAAGGAAAATCTCTATGAAGCACTCATAAATTATCAAAACAGAGAACGACGATTTGGAAAAACGAGCGAACAACTTACCTAAGAAAGCAATATTGAATTCCCTTATAAAAACGTTTTGCACTGTTGTGTTTCTTTGCACTGTTAGTGTTAGTGCTCAAGTAGAAGGTGGTAAGACCTATTTGATCAAGGATATTACGGTTACCGGTAATACTAATTTTAGTCCACAGACTATTATTGCCTATTCTAAACTAAGAAAAGACGAAGAGATTCAAATACGTGGCGAAAAGATTGCTAATGCAGTTAAAACACTTTGGAAGTCTAACCTCTTTAGCAGTATAGATATATACCTTACAAACATTGAAGGTAACACAGCCAACTTGGAGATAAAACTTATTGATTTACCAGAACTCAAGGAGTTAACCATCACAGGTATTAGGAAGGGAAAAAAGGATGAAATTATAGAAGAGAACGATTTAGTTCCTGGACAAAAGGTTACAGAAAATCTTATCGCCACTACACGAAATTATCTTACCAATAAATACCAAAAGAAAGGGTTTTTAAACACAAAAGTTAATATTGTTACTTCACAAGTCATTGACTCCATTGAAAAAGAGCGCGTTGACATGTTAATCAAAATCGACAAGGGAGAGAAGGTAAAAATTAAAAAAATCATCTTTGATGGTAATGAAAAAATAAGTGATAAGAAACTCCGGAAAGCCATGAAGAATACGAAGAAGAAAAATCCTATTCGTATTTTTAAACGATCTAAATATATCGAGGAAGATTTTAGAACAGACTTAGTGAGTGTTGTAGATAAGTACAAGGAAAATGGCTATCGTGATGCTCGTATCATTTCAGACTCTATCATATACAACAATGATAAAACAATTAGTCTCAACATTCAAATTGAGGAGGGAGAAAAATATACTTTTGGTAAGATTGATTTTGTTGGCAATACCGTATATCCTGACAAATACTTGGCTGGCATCTTAGGGATAAAAGAAGGAGACACATACAATGGTGTTGAACTGCGTGAGCGCATTGCTAACACAGAAAACCCAGACGCAAATGATTTAACCAATGCATATCAGAATTACGGTTATATGTTCTCTACTATAAATCCCGTAGAAGTTAGTGCAGAGGGTAATGTTATTGATATGGAAATTCGCATATCAGAAGGTAAACCAGCCTATTTCGATAATGTCACGGTTACGGGTAATGATGTTACCAACGATCATGTGATTTATAGGGAAATAAGAACAAGACCTGGAGAATTATATAGAAAAGCAGATATCATTAGAACCATTCGAGAATTAGGCCAGTTAGGCTTTTTCGATGCTCAACAACTGGTTCCTGATATCAAAAACCCCAATCCTGTTGACGGTACACTCGACATAGATTACAAAGTTGTTGAACAAGGGTCAAGTCAAATTCAACTTCAAGGTGGCTATGGGGGTGGTGGTTTTATAGGCACGCTGGGTCTTTCTTTTAATAATTTTGCAATAAAGGATATTTTTAATAAAGATGCTTATAAGCCTGTACCTCGTGGTGATGGACAGAGTCTAGCCCTCAGATTACAAGCAAGTCAATTTTTCCAAACTTATAGTTTTTCATTTAGTGAGCCATGGTTGGGTGGTAAAAAGCCATTTCAGTTGTCTACGTCATTATCACATTCAAGACAGTTTTTGTTCAACCCCCAAACCCGAAGAGCCGATAAATCACGACGGTTTAACATTACTGGCTTAACTGTCGGTGTTTCTACACGATTAACCAAGCCAGACGATTACTTTATTCTTTCTCAAGCCTTAAGCTATCAGCATTACGACTTGCAAAACTACAATACAGGATTGTTTACCTTCGGAGATGGTACCTCCAATAATTTATCTTACACCATAGGACTGAGTAGAAATAATCTTTACACAGACCCTATTTACCCAACAGGAGGTTCCAGTTTTTCAGCTTCAGTAAAGTTTAGCTTTCCTTATTCCTTAGTTAATGGCGTAGATTATAAGGCTCTTAGAGAGGAAAGAGATCAATTAGACCCGAACGATCCAGATGATTTTGCCCGCATTGGTGAAATAGACCAAGAGCGTTTTGGATGGTTAGAATTCTACAAAATTAAGTTTAAAGTTGATTGGTATACCGAACTGAGCAAAAACCTGGTATTAAGACCTAGTGCAGAATTTGGTTTTCTAGGGGCCTATAATCTAGATAGGGGAATTATTCCTTTTGAGCGCTTCTTTTTGGGAGGTGATGGTTTAGGAAATTTTGCATTAGATGGCAGGGAAATCATTCAATTAAGAGGTTACCCTAACCAATCTTTGTCTTCTCAAGATGGTGGTTCAATTTACAACAAGTTTTCGTTGGAACTTAGATACCCTATTACATTAGGCGCTCAAGCTAAAATTTATGCATTATCCTTTATGGAAGCAGGAGCCTCTGTTAATAGCTTTAAGGAATTCGACCCTTTCAACCTTAATAGGTCCGCCGGACTCGGGGTTAGGATTTTTATGCCTGCATTTGGTCTATTAGGAATAGATTTTGGGTATGGCTTCGACCCATTACCAGGTCTAACCCAACCTAACGGATGGGAAACCCATTTCATAATTGGCCAACAGTTTTAAGTTTGGCACGATATTTTCTAATAGTTTATAAAGGATTTCAATATGGTGTTAAAATTTTTAAGAATATATTTCGTTTATTTGAAGTAACCTAATGCTTAATACAAGCTTCGATTTATTGCAGGAAACTGTTTTAAAAAATTAAACACAAATGATGAAATTCAAAGTTCTTTTATTAATCATATTTTTAAGTCTAATAGGCCTTGTAGCACATGCCCAACGTGGCGTGAGAATTGGCTATATAGATACCGAGTATATTTTACAAAACGTTCCGGAATATCAAGAAGCCTCAGCCCAGTTAGACAAAAAAGCTTTGCAATGGAAATCAGACATCGAAAAAAAACTATCTGTTATTGAACAAAAAAAGAAAGAACTAGATAATGAAAGTGTTCTTCTAACAAAAGAGCTTTACGAAGAGCGTTATGAGGAAATTACCTTCGAAGAAGCTGAGATAATTGATCTTCAACAGAAGCGTTTTGGTCCAAATGGGGATTTAATGATTCAAAAAAGGCAACTCATTGAACCTATACAAGATCAAATATTTGCAGCAGTTCAGGAGATAGCCACAACCAAAAAATTTGATTTTATATTTGATAAATCTGCTGACGTAGTGATGTTATATTCGGCTGAGCGTTATGACATAAGTGAACAAGTATTACGGACCATAACGAGATCATCTAGACGAAAACAGGTTAACTCAAAAGAAGAGCGCAAAGCCCTTGAAGAAGAAGAAGTTGTGCCGATCGTTAGCCAAGAAAAAGATGAAAGGCAAAAAGCACTAGATGATCGTAAGGCACAACGTGAAGCAGAACTTGCCGCAAGACGAGCGGAAAGAGAAAAAGCCATTGAGGACAGGCGCAGACAACAAGAAGAGTTGAGGGAAGCTAAAAGGCGAGAAGCTGAAGAACGGCGTCAAAGAATGCTTGACGAACGAAACGGTAAAAGCAGCGCTACCCAAGCAGATGGTGCTAAAGAAGCTACAGAGGACTCTGAACAGGTTATGTCACCAATCCCAGCTAAGAAAACAGTTAACGACACTTTAGCCAATGACAAGAAAACGATGAAAGCCGAAAATAAAAACCCTAAAGAAGACGTAAAAAAAGATTCAAGCAACGTGAGTAAACCAAAAACTGAAGCAGAAATTTTAGAAGAAAAACGAGAGCAAAAAGTTAAGGAAAGAGAAGCAAGAAGAAAAGCACTTGAAGAGCGGAAACAAAAAATAATTGAACAAAGGAGAAAAGCTCGCGAGGAACGTGAGGAACAAATTAGAAAGAATGACTCTATAGCAAAAGCTAAAAAGGAAGAAGAAAATAATTAATATTTATAACACAAAACAACTTAAAAACAATGAAACATTTAAAATCGTTATTATTTGCTACAGCCCTATTTATTGGAGCAACAAGTTTCACCTCTGCACAGAGTAAAATTGCCCATATAGATAAACAAGAGCTTATCAAAGCTATGCCTGAGTACACTTCTGCACAAGCAGAAATCGAAAAATTAGGCAAAACCTATGAGACAACCATACAAACGTCCATAAAGGAACTGGAAAACAAACTAAAACAATACGATGCTGAAGCCTCTAGTCAGACACAAGAGGAGAATCAAAAGCGTATGCAAGAGGTAGAAGGCATGAAGCAAAGCCTAGGGCAGTACCAACAGCAGGCACAAAAAGATCTTCAAGAAAAAGAGTTTAATTTATTAAAGCCAATTGTTGAAAAAGCTGATAATGCCATCCAGGCTGTAGCTAAACAGCAAGGTTTTCAATACGTATTAGACTCAGCCATGTTAATTATGGCCGAAGGTAAAGACCTTATGATAGATGTAAAAGCCTATTTAAAAATTTAAGCATCAAAAATATATTTGTTTTAAAGTCGCTTACTTGATAAGCGACTTTTTATTTTTGTATCTATGAGTACTAAACCTATAGGCATGTTTGATTCAGGTGTTGGGGGCACTTCCATTTTAATGGAGCTTCATACCCTTATGCCAAATGAAAATTACATTTACCTTGCCGATAGCAAAAATGCGCCCTATGGCAATAAGACAAAAGAAGAAATACTTCAGTTGAGTGTCAAGAATTCCAAACTTCTTATAGAAAAGGGTTGTAAAATTATTGTTGTTGCCTGCAATACCGCTACTACTAATGCCATTTCACACTTAAGGAGTAATTACAATGTCCCATTTATAGGGATTGAGCCCGCTATAAAGCCTGCTGCATTACACTCTAAAACCAAGGCTGTGGGAATACTCGCCACTAAAGGAACCCTAAGCAGTGATTTATTCCACAATACATCATCCTTATTTACCAGTGGAATAAAAGTAATTGAACAAGTAGGTGAAGGCATAGTACCACTGATCGAAGCCGGAAAATTGTATTCTCCTGAAATGGAAGAGCTACTTAAAAGCTATTTGGAGCCTATGTTAAGTCAAGACATAGATTACTTAGTACTAGGGTGTACACATTATCCTTATCTAATACCTATACTCAATTCCATACTACCACGAGAAGTAAAAATTATTGATTCGGGTTTAGCCGTAGCAAGGCAGACACAAACGGTTTTAAAAACCCGAAGCCTGATTAACAAAAGCCAACAGAAAGCCAGTGTTAAGCTATTCACAAATGGTAATCTAGATGTTCTAAAGTCCATTTTAGCTGACAAGTTCGAAACATCTTACTTAGATTTCTAGTAAGGTTTTGCACTGATTTACATCTAAACTATAATGAAATTGATTTTTATTTATAATGCTGATTCAGGAGTATTAAATTCGGTCTTTGATACTGCTCATAAACTTTTAAGTCCTCAAACCTATGCGTGTAGTTTATGTGCATTAACCTATGGTCCCTTTGGCGAGAAAAATATCTGGAAAAACTTTAGAAAGCATCAAAAAACCGAAATGATATTTTATCATAAGGATGAATTTGAAGCCCAGTTCCCAAACGGGAACATTAACTACCCTGCAATACTAAAATTAAATAATAATTTACTCTCCACAGTCTTAGATTACAAGGCTATAAGCAAGATGTCAACAGTAGAAGAATTAATTAAAGAATTAAAGTCTATTCTTTAAACCAACCCGAATATTTCACGTAGTTATTGGCGATTCGATCAATCTCCCCAGAAATCAATTCTTGGCTGATATCCTTAACTTTTTTTGCCGGAATACCGGCATAAATACTCCCAGATTCAATATGTGTGTTCTGAGTAACAACCGCCCCTGCAGCAATTATACTGTTACTTTCCACAACGCATCCATCCATGATAATACTTCCCATACCAACTAGGACGTTATCGTTGATTGTACAACCATGAACAATGGCATTATGTGCAATAGAAACATTATTCCCTATTGTTGTTGGTGACTTTTGATAGGTACAGTGTATAACTGCTCCATCTTGAACATTTACCTTATTTCCCATCTTTATGAAGTGCACATCCCCTCTTATAACAGCATTAAACCAAATACTGCATTCGTTGCCCATAATAACTTCACCTACAATAGTCGCATTATCTGCTATGAAACAATCTTCTGGAATTTGAGGGCTAATCCCTCGTACTGCTTTAATTAATGGCATGACTCAATATAAAATGATACTAATTATTGTGTTTTTAAGACATAAATCAAATCTTATATGATGTAAAATACTTCGCCTAACGATGTCAAAAACCAATATCAGCGAGACATCAAAGGTGACAACTTTCTAAGAAAACCTTAGCAAAACATCGTAAAGGATAGCAATTTAATTCTAGTTTACAGCTGGACAATTACATTCGTATTTTTCCCGTCTACAATTAAAGTTATAACCTAGGGTAATCTGATGAAATCCACCTTGGTTAAAATTAATTGTATTTGCCTGATACGAGTATGTATAAGCGAACATAAATTGATTATAATCGACTCCAATAAAAGGGGTGAAATACTGTAGTTTTTGGCTACTAATACCAGAGCCATCCAAAAACTCGGCACCATCTATGCTTCGCCTATATGAAAGTCCTCCCCATATTTTACCAAAATCCATTTCCCTGTACACCTTCGCATTAATATCTATTGAAGATTCTTCCGTTGCTTCCCTGTACATGTACATAATTGAAGGCTCATAACTCCATGGACTTCCAAATTTGCTAAACACATATCCAGTAGACAAGAGATAGGTCCTTAAATTATCAAATTCAAATCCTTGATCATTAAAATTAATACCTTCATTTTTAAGGATATTTTTTGCTGTAAAATGCACGTAAAAATCAATGAATTGATATGAAAATCCAAAATCTATATTAAAATTGGTAGCACTTTGTTCAATCCCCGCTATTAAAGCATCAAAATCCCCAGGTCCCAGAAATGTCGTTTCGTCTAATTTATATTGAAGAAATCCAGCACTCAAACCAAAGGACAACATATTCAAGTCAATCTCATTTCTAGAAAACATCAAGTGATAAGCAAAAGTCGCATAACCCCCTTGTGTGGAATGGAATCCATTTTCATCGTTAAATAATATACCACCAAGTGCCACTGGTGAATCTCCTAACCTACCATTTACACTTAATGTTTGCAGGCTCGGTGCATTATCAACACCAAACCATTGCTGTCTAGCTGTTAATCTAACTTTTGCACAATTTGCAACCCCAGCCATAGAAGGATGGATTAGGTAATAATTGTCCAACAAATAATCTGAATAAATTGGAACGCCTTCTTGTGCAAAACTAAAATCTGCACAAAAGGATATAATAAAGATTAGTAGGCAATACTTTTTTAATTTCATCATAAATTATCGTTTCAAGGTAAAATGGGCCCTAAATTCCTTTCGCGCTCCCGTGAGCGGCTCGTTGTAGGTCAGGGTGAACCAGTAATCGCTGCTCGGCATCATGCTCCCGTTGAAGGTTCCGTCCCAG
>NZ_NGJN01000008.1 GCF_002266855.1 Winogradskyella aurantia
GACCGTATTGGTATAGGGAACCGGCAGCGCGTTCTGGCCGAGGTCCGCGTCACCAGGGGTCGCGTGGTAGCTCACCGAATAGTCCGGGTCGCCCCCAGTTACCTCAGCGTCCTTAAGGCTCAGGTCCATCAAAGTGATCCCGTCTGGGACCCCGTCGTCGCAGACCTCTAAGGGCGTGGGGGCGTTTATAGATGGTAAAGGATTGACAGTAAATTGCACAACATTACTATTAGAACAGCTACCTGAGCTTATGTACTGTATTTCATATGTTTCTCCCGGTGTAGCGTTGGTAACTTCGCCGGTAGTAGGATCAATAACCGCTCCGTCAACGGGAGGGATGTTAAAGCTAAAGCTACCACCGAGAACACCAGTGACCGTAACAATTCCTCCGTCACATGTGGGTGTAACGTTGAAGCTTACATCATCTAAGGATAATGTATTAAACGTTACAACTTCACTAGATGCACAAGTACCATTCGTTGTATAACTCACCGAATAAGACGTATTAGGGCTTGCATTAGTAATTTCACCCGTATTTGTGTCAATTAATGCAGCATCGGTCGGAGCAACATCAAAATTAAAAGTGCCTCCTAGTTCACCTGTAATTGTCATTGTTGCCCCTTCACAAGTTGGATTTACAGTAAAAGACGCATCCTCTCTAGGACTGACGACTAAATTGAAAACTGGAGCTGCCGAAGCGTTATAACAATTAGCATCTGAAACACTTTCTATTCGTACATAAATTTCCTGAGGTGAAGCAGAATTTGTATATGACGTTGGTAATATTCCCGTACCTGCATCGGCATCAGCAAAACTCAAATGATAAGTAACATTAAATGCTGTTGAAGATTGTGCTCCTAAAATACCTAATGTTTGAAGACTTAAATCAAACTCCTCTACCCCATCATTCGATGGGTCGTCACATAATACTAAATCTGCAACAGGGTTAATAACTGGCTGACCAGATACAACTAAGGAAAAAGGTAAAACGTCGTAACAACCCGAGGTCTGATATTCAATCCGCACATAAATTATTTCACCATCAGCACCAGAATATGTTCCTGTCCCCGCAATAGGGGCAATACCTGCTTCAGCATCAGCGAGTGAGTTATGATAGGAGATTTGCAAATCTCCCGGGTTAGGCGCATCTGCCAAGACTACACTTGTATTGGAATCTAAATTGAAAATATAGGGAGGTGACCCTGCATCACAAACTACAAGGTCATTTGGTGCCGCCGTTATAATTTCAGGAAGCACATCTATACATACCTCTTCGGTATATTCACATCCAAAATCGTCCGTAACTCTATAGGTATAACAATACTGTCCTGCATCTGGTGGGGTAACTGTAATAATATTACCGTTTATATTAGTTATGCTTGCATCAGTATCCCAAGCTTCAGCTGTTATAACTGGTGTAAAGGATAATTCTGGTGGTTGTAAATTGGGATCAAATTCTATTTCCCATGAGAAAATATAACCATTATCAATACCCAAATTATCGGTAACTTCTATGGTCCAATCTCCATTTAAAGGGCTCCCTACTAAATTGGTAAAAGATTGCTCCGGCAAATAAGTTCCTGGAGCAATTGAAGGACCAGCGGGAGTTCCAGCTGTTATTGTTGGACCATTTACAAGGGTCTGGGTACCCGTCATGGAGAAGCAATAATCCGCACCTACGCCAGGTGTATTACTTCCATCATCGTTCGCACCACCGAGATAGGTTCCTCCTCCTCCCGGAAAATCCTTTAAAATAGCCTGTTGTCCATTTGGACTTATTATAGTGATTTCCAAATCTCCCAAATAGGAATGTTCTATATTTAAACAAATACTCACTATTTGTAATGGATCCGAAATTGTTGCCGCCGAATCGAAACAATCCACAGGTATAGATGATGTATACGATACCCCGTTCCCATCAGGTAAGAAAGTAGTGTCGGCTACCGGAGGCGTACAATCATTAATAAAAGGAGTAGGCTGAACCACCCCTGTTAAATCCGTGCTTTCCCCAAAACAAATGACCGGACTAGTCGCCCGAGTTCCCGTAAAATCAGGTTCTGTGGCTACCTGTATTACCTGATTAATTAAATTGTTATTTGTACAACCCAATGGGTCTTGACTAGTATTAGTATCCCGAATATTAAGATTAACTATATAAACACCTGGATTCGCATATGAGAAAGTCGCAGTCTGACCTGCTACTGTATTACCATCTCCCAAATCCCATTCATAAGTAGCGCCTGTTCCATCAATTGAAAAAGTTCCGCTACCTGATAGGGTAATATCTTCATTTGGACAAACTCTTATGTAACCATCGCCATTAGGTGCTGGAACAGCGGAGTCAAGCTGTGAATTAATAACCTGACAAGGCGTTAAACAGGAAATATCAGCAGCCCATCCTGCAGTATTTCCAGAGCCATTTGACGTGAACTCAATAGTTATGCATCCCGTTGCATTAGCCGAAGTTGCCTGAACCAAACCGGGACTGCTCCCCCCAGTAAATTGACCAAATGCTGGTGCAGCGGTTGAATCACCATTATAAATGGTCATAAAATCTAAATTCAATTGAATGGTAAATTCTGTAAAATTAATTTGCATACGCTGTCCCGGATTTTCAGGACAAAATGTGAGTACCAAATTTTCATCATCTTCATAATTTCCAAACTCTCCTCCTGAATCATAAAACACACCGCTACATTGATTTACAGTACCATTCTGCATCAACACATCCTGGCTCCATCCCAAACTCGACAAACTGCATAATATGATAAAAATAAAATTCCTCATGTTTCTGAATGTTTACTGGTGTTGGGATTTAATTAATATAACGTAGTCTGAACCGTCCACATTGTAGATTTTGGTTTCTAGGCTATAAAACTCCAATTGGTACTTTAATGGATTAAAATTCCTTGGGTCAAACAGTTCATCGCGACTTAACTCGGGAACATAATTATTGAACAACGGGACTTCAGATAATTTTGTGGCCTCATTACGTTTTTCAAAATTGGATTTTTTCTCTATTAGAATACGGTTTCTCAATAATTGCTTTATAGACTTAAGCATTTGGGGTTTGCTGAATACATATTGTTCTGCATAGTCACCATACGCTTCTATAATATAATTCCGTTCTTTTAATGTTAGGGGCGCACTCACATTATCATCAAAAACCGCAAGGGGAACAGGAACTTTTTTTGGACTTGAGTTTGTCTGGCCAATAGCCAAACCACCCATAAATAGCATAATGCTAATGGATAATATATATTTCATTGCTTAACCAAAATAATTAGTGGGGAAAATTAAGAAAATTTTAATAGAACCTCGTTGAGTTCATCAATGTTATCGGTGTTTTATCGGTTTTTATCGTTAAAGCCTTCGTATTATTATTCGGCTGCATAAAGCATACTATTTTTATTATGTATCTTTGCACCTCCTTTTATGTACATACGATTAAATTATTTTTAGAATGAAAATCGATAGTGATTTTAACGATATAGACGCCATAGGAAACGACCACTTAGGTTCATCAAGTGATACACCTATGCGACCCGATGCTTTTAAGCTTTCCAATACCGATAAAATAGATATCATTAAGGATGATGTTAGGCATATTATGGAAACCCTTGGACTAGACTTAAAAGACGATAGTTTAAAAGGTACGCCAGACCGCGTTGCCAAAATGTTTATCAATGAGATTTTTGCCGGTCTTGACCCTGCAAAGAAGCCTAGTGCATCAACTTTTGAAAACAAATACAAATACGGTGAGATGCTTGTTGAAAAGAACATAACGGTATATTCAACTTGCGAGCATCACCTACTACCAATTGTAGGTCGCGCCCATGTTGCTTATATTTCTAACGGGTCGGTCGTTGGCCTATCAAAAATGAATCGTATTGTAGATTATTTTGCCAAACGACCTCAAGTACAGGAACGATTAACCATTCAAATTGTAAAGGAACTTCAAAACGTTTTGGGGACCCAAGATGTAGCTTGTGTCATTGATGCCAAGCACTTGTGTGTAAATTCAAGAGGGATTCGTGATATTGAAAGTAGTACCGTGACCTCTGAATTTGGTGGGAA
The DNA here is from genome assembly GCF_002266855.1 of Winogradskyella aurantia. Classification (GTDB taxonomy): domain Bacteria; phylum Bacteroidota; class Bacteroidia; order Flavobacteriales; family Flavobacteriaceae; genus Winogradskyella; species Winogradskyella aurantia. Next base: position 4,078 of record NZ_NGJN01000008.1, read on the forward strand.
GTTTAAGCAAAAAGAAGTCAAAAGGGAATTCTTGGATTATATTCAATTAGACACTCAATTTTAAGCCAAAAGATCATCTCAAGTCATTATAAATGTACCTCATAGATTTTTAATAAGACTATGGCCTTGTATCAACAGCAAACGATTAAAATTTACAACTCACTAAGCGGTAAGAAAGAAGAATTTGAACCTATTCATGAGGGCTATGTAGGCATGTACGTCTGCGGCCCAACGGTGTATAGTAATGTGCACTTGGGTAATGTTAGAACCTTTATGTCCTTCGATGTCGTTAACAGGTATCTGAAGCATTTAGGCTATAAGGTTCGGTACGTGAGAAACATTACAGATGCAGGTCACTTAGAAAATGACGCTGATGAAGGTGAAGATCGTATTGCCAAAAAAGCAAGATTAGAAGCCATTGAACCTATGGAAGTTGTGCAGCGCTATACAGTAGACTTTCATAACATACTGAACAGCTTCAATTTTTTACCACCTAGTATTGAGCCAACAGCAACGGGCCATATCATAGAGCAAATTGAAATTATTAAATGTATTCTTGATAATGGTTTGGCTTATGAAGTTAATGGCTCGGTTTATTTTGATGTATTAAAGTATAACAACAAAAAAACGTATGGCATTTTAAGCAAACGTAATGTTGAAGACTTAATTCACAACACACGTCAACTAGATGGGCAATCAGACAAAAAAAATCCACAAGATTTTGCGCTTTGGAAAAAAGCAGAGCCACAACATATTATGCGCTGGCCTTCACCGTGGAGTGATGGCTTCCCGGGATGGCATTTAGAGTGCACGGCCATGAGCACCAAGTATCTCGGTGAGCATTTTGATATACATGGTGGTGGTATGGACTTAAAGTTTCCACACCACGAATGTGAAATAGCCCAGGCAGAAGCTTGCAATAACGAATCTCCTGTTAATTATTGGATGCACGCAAATATGCTTATTATGAATGGGAAGAAAATGGCAAAGTCTACTGGCAATTTCATTCTACCCAACGAAATTTTTACCGGAGATAATCCGCACATTTCCAAAGCTTATTTACCAAGTGTAGCGCGATTTTTTATGCTACAAGCACATTATAGAAGTATCCTAGATTTTACGGATGACGGTTTACAGGCAGCAGAAAAGGGATTCTTTAGATTGAAGGACGCCATTAATGATATTGATGATTTAAAAACTAGTTCAGCGTCTACCTTTGATGTTAATGCTTGGCGTCAGCGGTGCTTTGATGCTATGAATGATGATTTTAATACACCTATACTTATTGCTCAACTTTTTGAAGCCGTGAAAATAATTAATCAAATAAAAGATGGAAGCGCTACCGTTACTGCAGACGACCTAAACATTCTTAAAACAACCATGACGGAATTTACGTTTGATATTCTTGGTTTAAGCAATACGGCTAAAGAATCGTCAAGCTCTGATAAATTATCAGGTGTCGTAGAAATATTGATAAACCTAAGAAAAGAAGCTCGTCAAAACAAAGATTTTGCACTATCGGATAAGATAAGAGACGAATTGATTGAGGTTGGCATTCAATTACAAGACGGTAAAGATGGCACATCTTTTACGACTAACTAAAAGTGAAAAAACTGCTTATATATCCTTTTCTATTTTTAATAAAAGTCTATCAAACTCTTATTTCCCCTCTTTTTCCCGCGACATGCAGGTACCAACCCACATGTTCCCATTACGCTAAGGAGGCATTAGAAGTCCATGGCATCTTAAAAGGTGGCAAATTAGCTTTAAAACGGGTTTTTAGTTGTCATCCCTGGGGAGGCAAGGGTTTTGATCCAGTTCCCGAAAAGGATGACAACTAAAAATTTTCCCTTAGCGCCACCTCGCCCGTTCGCTAGATATGTACACCGTACATTTCGTTTTTCGCTCCGTCGCCCTGGGGAGGAAAGGGTTTTGATCCAGTTCCCGGAAAGGATGACAACTAAAAAGTTTCCCTTAGCGCCATCTCGCCCGTTCGCTAGAAATGTACACCGTACATTTCGTTTTTCGCTCCGTCGCCCTAGGGAGGAAAGGGCTTTGATCCAGTTCCTAAAAAGGATGACAACTAAAAAGTTTCCCTTAGCGCCATCTCGCCCGTTCGCCAGAAATATATACCGACATTTTATTTACAATTCGTGAGTCTGAGAAGTAAAAAGATTTTGCCCTACACTACTAAAAGGCCATTAATATTCCGTTAATCACGGTTTCAAAACCCTACAAAATAGTATATTTACCGCATAAATATGCAACTATGTTTTTATTACAAATGGAATGGGACCCTACCAAATTCATTGAAATAGGGTTTTTTAAACTTCATTTTTATAGTGTTATGTGGATTGTAGCTTTCCTATTGGGTTTCTATATTATGAAGCGCATCTACAGAAACGAAAAGCAATCCAACGAGTCCTTAGATTCCCTCTTTATTTATTCTGTGCTGGGCATTATGATTGGTGCAAGACTTGGGCATGTTATTTTTTATCAATCCGAACTTATAACAGAGGATTTCTTCAGCATTTTTTTACCGTTTAAATTTAAAGGGGGTATTGAGTTTACAGGGTTTCAAGGTCTTGCCAGCCACGGAGCAGCCATTGGAATGATTATCTCCATGTACCTCTACAACAAAAAAATCTTGAAAAAAACAGTTTTATGGATACTTGACCGTATTGTCGTTCCTGTAGCTCTCGGTGCTGTGTTTGTAAGAATAGGGAATTTTATAAATTCTGAAATCATTGGGAAGTATACCAATAGTGATTTTGGCGTTATCTTTAAACAACTTGGGGAATCGCAACCACGGCACCCCGCTCAATTATACGAAGCCTTTTGCTATATTTTTGTGTTCCTTACCTTATTTTATTTCTACTGGAAAACCAAAAAAGCTGAACAAGAAGGTTTTCTCTTTGGTTTGTTTTTAGTGCTCTTGTGGACCGTAAGATTCTTTGTTGAATTTGTTAAGGAAGCTCAAAACCCAGAACGTGCGGACTGGTTATTGAACACTGGCCAATTATTAAGTATTCCATTTATTGTATTGGGATTATACTTTATGTTTGTTTACCAACCAAAAAAGAAGTTAAAATAGTAATGCGAAGCGCCTTTTTACGATTATTACCCCTTCTCATATTTCTCGTTTTATTCACTAATTGCAAAGAAGATAAGGTTACTAAAACCAGTGAACAGGTCATTATTAAATTTAAGAAGGAAGGCAATCTAAACCTTTTTAAAGCGGATAACGATTCCTTAATCAAAAGCATTGATATTGAAATTGCAGATACGGACTATGAAACCCAAATGGGGTTAATGTATAGAACGGAACTAAAGGATAATCAAGGTATGTTGTTTATTTTTCCAGATGAAGACTATCGAAGTTTCTACATGAAGAATACAAAAATACCACTAGATATCATTTACATTGGCGAGGATAAAAAGATTGTAAGCATTCAAAAAAATGCTCAACCCTTTAATGAAAGTTCCCTCCCATCCGAAGCTCCAGCAAAATATGTGCTTGAAGTTTATGCAGGTTTATCAGAAAAATGGCAATTAGAGGTTGGGGACAAAATGAATTATTCTAAACTCTAATTAAAATTTCCTTTTATTTCAGATTCTACAACAAGGCTTGAAGGCTTCGAAATTACAGGTTATTTTTACCATAAAAAGGGCTATAATTTTAGACGTTACCTGGATATAAAAAGAGCCAAAGCAACCATCAAAATACCAGACCTAATGGTCATTATGATGAATCCCGGGTCTTCCAAACCGCTATACCCTATTATCAATTCTGTAGAAACTACAGCTATTCCCGACCGAACACAATTACAAATTATTAAAGTGATGAATAATTGCAATTTCAATTATGCCAGAATACTTAATCTATCTGATATCAGAGAACCTAAAAGCAAAATTTTCTTTAAGCTTATGAACGGCTTTAATAATGCCAACATACCACATTCTATTTTTTCTAAAACGTATAAGAAGGCGTTTAAAAGACTATTCATTAAAGATGTACCCGTTATTATCGCTTGGGGTGTAAACGAAAAACTAAGCCATCTTGCCAAGCTCGCCTTAAAGAATATAGATGAAAAAACTATAGTAGGCCTTAAGAAACCTGGATCCCTTTACGGCTATTATCATCCGTTACCTCCGAACCATTTCAAACAAAAGGCATGGGTAAATGCCATAACAGAACAATTACAAAATATCATATAAAAAATGCCTTTCTGTGCAGAAAGGCATTTTCATTTCTGAAACACATTCAGAATAAGTATCAAAAAGGCAAAATCTATGCGTCCTCCTCGTCTTTAGGTTTTTTCTTTAAGGACTCGGCCGCATCCCCTTTTTTAGCCGTATCATACATAATTGGCGTTGCAATAAATAGTGATGAATAGGTACCGACCAAAACACCAACGATTAAGGCAAATAATAATCCTCTAAGAGAATCCGCTCCAAAAATGAACATTGCCAAAAGTACTACCAAGGTGGTTACCGAGGTGTTTAAGGTTCTACTCAATGTACTGTTAAGAGACACATCTATGGTTTTATCAAATGTCCAGCTTGTGTGCTCATTTAAAAATTCGCGAATTCTGTCAAATACAACAACTGTATCATTTAATGAGTAACCAATTACCGTTAAGATAGCCGCTATAAAAGCTTGGTCAATCTCCATACTAAATGGCATAAATTTCCATGTCAATGAGAAAATTCCTAAAACAATTAAAACATCATGGAAAACTGCAGCTACAGCACCAAGTGAGAACTGCCATCTCTTAAATCTAAATAAGATATATAAGAACACCACAACCAGTGAACCTAGGATGGCCCAAACTGATGATTTTTTGATATCATCTGCTATGGTTGGGCTTACCTTACTAGAAAGCATTTTACCAATCTTGGCATCTCCAGACCCAGCTAGGAACTCTTCATAGGTAATGCCATCTGGTAAATATTTTCTGGTGACTTCAAATAGTTTAGCTTGCACCTCTTCATCAGCTTCCGTAGAGTTATCCTCTACTTTATATTTCGTAGAAATCTTTAACTGATTTGGACCGCCAATGGTTTTCACCTCGGCACTTCCAAACACTTCATTCAAATCTCCCTTTATTTCTTCCACACTTACCTCTTGGGCAAATCTAACCTGATAGGTTCTACCACCAACAAAATCAATACCTTGATCTAACTTGTTTGTGAATAAAGACCCAATACTTAATACTATTAATGCACCAGAAATAACATAAGCAATCTTGCGCTTTCTTAAGAATCCAATATTGACATTCTTAAACAGGTTTTTGGTAACTGCTGTAGAGAAGTCTAGTTGACCTCCTCGGTTAGCATACCAATCAATTAATAAACGGGTTATGAAAATGGCCGTAAATAATGAGGTTAAAATACCAATGATTAGGGTCGTTGCGAAACCTTTAATTGGCCCTGTGCCGAACACAAATAAAATTAAGGCTGTTAAACCAGTAGTGATATTGGCATCCAAAATAGATGATAAGGCATTAGAGAAACCGTCCTTAATGGACTCCTTCTGGGATTTTCCTTTAGCTATTTCCTCGCGTATGCGCTCAAAAATGAGCACGTTAGCATCAACCGAAATACCAATGGTCAGTACAATACCCGCAATACCAGGTAGGGTCAGTACCGCCCCCAAACTTGCTAAAACACCAAAAATCAATAAGATGTTCAATAACAAGGCAACATCAGCAAAAAGACCAGCTTTTCCGTAATAGAAAACCATCCATACCAACACAAAAGCCAGTGCGATTAAGAAAGATTTCATACCACTATCAATAGCCTCTTGTCCTAAAGAAGGACCAACTTCGTCTGCTTGAACTATTTCCGCTGACGCAGGTAGTTTACCCGCCCTAAGGACGTTTGCTAAATCTATTGCTTCCGTTAGTGAAAATGCACCTGAAATCTGGGAGTTTCCTCCAGAGATTGGACCATTTGACACGCTCGGCGCCGAATATACAATATCATCTAACACAATAGCAATATATCCTTGAGTCTCGTATGCCTCCTTGGTCATCGCTTCCCAAATCTTAGCACCCTTAGCATTCATTTGCATACTAACTGCGGGTCTACTTAACTGGTCGTAATCCTGTCTTGCATCTGTAATTACTGCACCGCTAAGTTGTGGCTCGCCATCTCGATTACCTTGAATAGCATATAATTCTGAAAACTCAGATTCTTCTTGTTGTATTCCCCAAAGAAATTTAACATAGCGCATTTCTGCTGGTAATAGTGATCTGTTTTTTGCGTCATTTAATTGCGCCATAACTTTCTCCCTATCCTTAGCTAAGAATACCGCTACCACGGAACCACCATTTCCATAACTTTGAATACCTAAAGGATTAACTTCAGCCACATTAGTAGAATCTGATTCTATTTGTCCTGTTAGGTCATCAATGACGTTTGAAGTTGAATCTACCACTTCAACAGCATCTTCAATTTCTGAAGCCGCCTCTTCTTTTTCTTTGTTTGCTTCGACTAAAGCTTGGTTAACCTGTAAAATATACGGAAGAACTTCTTGGGTTTTATAGGTTTCCCAGAACTGTAGTTGTGCTGTTTTTGTAATAATATCAACAACCCGTTCCTTGTCCTTTGCACCTGGTAATTCAATTAAAATTCGTCCAGAATTTCCCAATCGTTGAATATTTGGTGATGTTACACCAAATCCGTCGATACGGTTACGCAATACTTCGAACGCAGATACAATAGACTCATCAATCTTTTGCTCTAAAATACCTTTTACCTCGTCATCGGACATATCAAACTTAATGTCATCACTCAAATCCCTGTTGGCAAAAATATCTGGCGAAGCTAATTTGGTATCACCTTTAATGGCGTCCCAGGCTCTAAAGAAGGACTCTAAATAGGATTCTTGGGCATCTTTTTGTAGTTCTTCAGCATCATCGAGCGCTTTATTAAATACAGGGTCTTTACTATTATTAGCTAATCCTTTTAAAATATCTTTAACCGAAATTTGGATTATAGCATTGATCCCTCCCTTAAGGTCTAGGCCCAATTTCATCGCATTTTCTTCAACCTCTGAATAGGTATATTGACTAACACCTAAATTATAGACCTCAATGGGTTCAAATTTTTCACCTACTTTGATTTTAGATGTTTTTAAGGAATCGAGATAGTTGATTTCAGCCTGATTTCGTTTTTCCTGATAATTCTCTTCTGTTTCAGAAAACTGGCTTATTGCTGCCTGTTTTGCTTCATCTTCTATTTGGTTGGCCTTGAACGTGAATGATAACTGATAAATACTCACTAGTCCAAACAAAAGAGCAAAAAGCTTAATTAATCCTTTGTTTTGCATTGTTCTTTTTATTTATGATCGAAAATTTAAATCGCGCAAATATAGAGTTTACGTGATTATTCGACAATTTATTTTTAATGATATACGTCGTGATAAATTTTGAATGAATGAAAACCTCATTCGAAATAAGATGTTGTGAATTATCACTTTAAATAATTCAAGAGAAAAAAGGTCCTGCCCTAACCTGAGGAATTTTGTAGGCGTTTTTCTTTTTATAAACGGTTGAGGGATGGTAAGAAACCAAAGAACCCACTAACCGTTTATTAGAAGTGTCTGAAGGGTTTAGTCGTGCATAAGTCTTTAGCTTAATTGGGCTAAATCTATCACTTTTAAAATTAGGCGTTATTACTTCGGTAGCATCAAAATGCCAAGAAATACCGGTTTCGCCATTTAATTCTGAAATCTTTAATCTATAATCTGTATGGCCCTGCTCTTTTGATGTATGTTTAGAATGCTCTCTATTGTCATCAAGATTAAAATGAAAACCTATTTCACGAGTTAGGGCATTCTTTATCCTGTAAATATCAGTATTGCTATAATACGTAATTTTAAGCTGGCCATTCTGTAATTCACTAATTTGAATTTTTTCAGCACCTTGCAAACCGAGTACGACTTCTATATTCTCAATGGCACTTTTTGTGTCATAAGAAGATATATCAGTAGCGGTAAAATTTACCAAGATTTGCTGATTCGGCGGTGTTGAATGGTTTAGATAAGCACCTAAGCCCGATACAAGCAAAATTGAAAATAAAAACTGTAGAGTCGTTTTCATGTGGCAAATATAAATAAATAAAGGCTTTATCTCTAAAGCCTTTATTTAATGTGTACTCTTAAAATTACATGCCCTCCATCTTGGTATAACCTTCTGGTGGCGTCATGTTAAACTTATCTTCAGATACTGAGGTCTTGTCTAGTTTAGTAACCTCCATGGTCATGGTCATAGCCATACCTTGTTGGTTCATATTCATTACCATATACATAGGATAACCAGAAATTTTGTCGCCTAGCATAGAGGTTTGTTGGGTCATTACAGGTACAATTTCATCGGTTGTAAACATAGACATCTTCACCTCCACGCCATCTTGTACCATAGTGACGATCTTTTCTTTACATTCATATCCTAAAATCGTTTTTGTAGCACTTCCCTCCTCGACGGAAATATTTTCAAGCATTTCAGGAGTCACTTCAACCGTTTTAAGCATAAATTTCTTGCCCCCCATCATTGGACTATCCATCAAAGTTAAGGATTGCATTTTATCCTGATCTGATATCACAACCATATCACCTGACATAGGATTAGACATCTCTACGCGAGACTTAGTTCCCTTAAAATAGGTCGTGGCCATCATATCTCCCATCTGGTCGAATGTGGCTTGCATTTGAGCATTATCAGTAGATAAGGTTTGTTTAGTTGTAATTACACCTTCTGTAATTTTATCTTGGGCAGTTGTTACTAAACTAAACACCACAGCCAGACTAAGTAAGATTAATTTTTTCATTGTATAAATTTTATGTTGGCAAGATAAATACAAAAACCTTACCAACAATACTGCTAGTAAGGTTTTTATAATGATATATTAATTTAATTTTAAAATTCTAAAAGATCATTAGTCTTTTTAACCCCTTCTGCGCTTTCTGCCATATGTGCCTTTTCTGCGTCACTCAATGGTACGTCTACAATCTTCTCAATACCATTTTTACCCAAAATAACCGGCACGCCAATGCATAAATCAGACAATCCATATTCACCATCTAATAATGTTGAACAAGGGAACATTTTCTTTTGGTCACAGGCAATGGCTTGGACTAAAGCAGAAACTGCGGCCCCTGGCGCATACCACGCTGAAGTGCCCAGTAATTTAGTCAATGTTGCACCACCGACTTTGGTATCTTCTTTTACCTGATTAAGTCGTTCTTCCGACATAAATTCAGACACGTTGATACTGTTTCTTGTGGCATGTGAAGTTAAAGGCACCATACCCTTGTCACTATGACCACCTATAACCATACCATCAATATCACTTATTGGAGCTCCCAAGGCTTCTGCTAATCTGTATTTGAATCTAGCCGAGTCCAAGGCACCACCCATACCAATGATTTTATGCTTTGGCAAATCTGTAGTTTTATGCACTAAATACGTCATGGTATCCATTGGATTACTCACAACGATAAGAATGGTATTTGGAGAATGTTCCACCAAACTAGATGAAACCGTTTTAACGATACCGGCGTTAATACCAATGAGTTCCTCTCGTGTCATACCAGGTTTTCTTGGAATTCCGGATGTTATTACACAAATATCACTATTTGCTGTTTTAGAGTAATCGTTAGTACTTCCTACAATTTTAGTATCGAAACCATTTAATGATGCACATTGCATGAGGTCCATGGCCTTACCTTCAGCATAGCCTTCTTTTATATCTAAAATGACCACTTCTGAAGCAAAATTTTTAATTGCAATATATTCAGCACAACTTGCACCAACAGCGCCAGCGCCAACTACAGTTACTTTCATGTTATTTTAATTTTTAGTGTTACTTGAAATCGATTACAAAAATAAGGCTTTGCCTATAATTTACCATGATTTATGTCATGGTATTACCAAATAAAAAAGAGCAACAAGGATGCTGCTCTTTTAAACTATTTAATTCTAACTTTTTTTATCTAAAGCTGAAGGCTATACCAACTGAAGCTGTATTATATTCTTGAAAGGTGTAATCTGCAAAAATCTTAAAAAATCCAAGATTTAAACGAGCCCCAAGTGTTGCATTCATGCCACTTGCCTCAAAATCTAAATTTATAGGGTTAGTTATGGTTTCCTCCACAGAACCAATGGTATTTCCATTACTATCCTCAACATCATACCTCAAGGTATAATCTCCTTTCATTCTTGCCGTGGTTTGGCCGCTATTATAACCAACGCTTCCATACACGGTAACAAGTACAAAATCTAAGGAGCCTATGGCCTGTATGGTCCAAGTATTCATTTTAAATTCAGCTTCACCGTTACTCGTAGAAACGTCCTCATTTAGTTCTTCCTCAGATAAATCCGTGGTAACCTTCATGTTAGAGAAAGCACCCAAAATTGAAATATTCAAAGGCAACTTATCCATAGGTCCAAAATATTGGGTTAAATCATGTTGCAGGCCAAAACCAATTGAACTGGCTTCTACATCATCAAACCTTAAATTAGGTACAAACCTCGCTTTAATATCCGTTTTAAACGGCAAACCAAAACCAACTTGAACAGTAGGAGCGGGCACTGCATTTAAAGGCAAATCTTGGGCGATGCCACCGGGCAATTCAAAACTAGCTACTTTAAATCTATTATCCCCATCGGGAATACTTATATCAATTCTTGTTACTGTATCATCCTCGCTCATAACAGTTCGTATGCGGGTTTCACCGTTAGGCAATGACACAAACTCATAATCACCTGGGTTAAACGCAAAGGTTTGTGCACTCATTGGCACAAAGGATAAATTACCCCCAATGGTTAAATCAAAGCCAAATTTCTTATGTACTTTACCTGTAGTAAACCAACCACTATTCATACTATACATTAATCCCACAATCGCAGGGTTTAAGTAGTTTTCAGTTAACAGGCTCGCATCATCAGCGGCTAATAGAATACCGTCTAAGTCTTGGGCTTTAAGACTATTTATGGTAAAACAAACGGTAATAACAACTATAAGTTTTTTCATGATTAAGTAGATTTATAAGTATAAATCTATAAAAATATTATATAATGAGACTTAACTTCCTCATTATATATAAAAAAAGCAAGTCCAAAACTTGGACTTGCTTTTTTAAAATACCTAATACAATTTATCTAAACATCAATATTGGCGTAGATAGCATTCTTTTCGATAAATTCTCGTCTTGGCGGTACTTCATCGCCCATTAACATAGAGAATATCCTATCAGCCTCTGTTCCGTTGTCTATTTGAACTTGTCGCATTGTTCTGAACTCTGGGTTCATTGTTGTATCCCATAGTTGCTCTGCATTCATTTCTCCTAGACCCTTATAACGTTGAATTTTAGAATTTTCTCCAAATTCGGCTACAATACTATCTCTTTCCTTATCGGACCATGCATACTGCTTCTTGGCACCCTTTTTAATCAAATACAATGGTGGAGTAGCAATATAGACGTGACCTGCTTCAATCAACTCGCGCATATAGCGAAAGAAGAAGGTTAAAATCAAGGTTGCAATATGACTACCATCAATATCGGCATCACACATAATTACGATTTTGTGATAGCGCAGTTTACTAAGGTTTAACGCTTTACTATCTTCTTCAGTACCTATGGTAACACCTAGGGCCGTGAAAATGTTTTTGATTTCCTCATTTTCAAAGACCTTGTGGGTCATAGCCTTTTCAACGTTTAATATTTTTCCACGTAACGGCAAGATGGCTTGAAAATTTCTATCGCGACCTTGTTTGGCAGTACCTCCTGCAGAATCCCCCTCAACTAAGAACACTTCACATTTAGATGGATCTTCTTCGGAACAATCCGATAATTTTCCAGGTAAACCACCAATGCTCATCACGGTTTTTCGCTGAACCATTTCACGTGCTTTCTGAGCTGCATGGCGTGCCTGAGCAGCTAGAATGACCTTTTGCACTATTATCTTCGCATCATCTGGATGCTCCTCCAAATAATCGGTAAGCATTTCAGAAACGGCTTGCGATACTGAGGCCGAAACCTCTCGGTTTCCTAGTTTCGTTTTGGTTTGACCTTCAAATTGCGGTTCTGCAACTTTAACTGAAACGATAGCTGTTAAACCTTCGCGAAAGTCATCACCCGCGATTTCAAATTTTAACTTATCCAACATACCTGAATTATCTGCATACTTCTTAAGGGTATGTGTCAATCCTCGGCGGAAACCTGAAAGATGTGTGCCACCTTCATGTGTGTTAATGTTGTTGACATAAGAGTGTAGATTCTCGGCATATGAGGTATTGTAAACCATGGCTACCTCAACTGGTACGCCATTCTTTTCACCTTCAAAGGCAATGACGTCCTTCATTAAAGGTTCCCGGTTACCATCTAGATACCTCACAAACTCAGTGAGTCCATTTTCTGAGTGAAATGTCTCACCTTCAAATGAACCGTCTTCCTTTTTAAAGCGACGGTCTATTAAGTGAATCGTAATACCCTTATTGAGATAAGCTAACTCGCGCATACGGCTCGCCAAGGTGTCATAATTATATTCGAGGGTTTGGGTGAAAATGGTTGAATCTGGTTTAAATGTGACTATGGTACCTCTTTTATCGGTTTCACCAACCTGTTTTACAGGATATAACGTTTTCCCCCGCTCATACTCTTGCTCCCAAATCTGACCGTTTCTATGAACGGTTGCCTTAAGGTGCTCAGACAGTGCATTTACACAGCTCACTCCGACGCCGTGAAGACCACCAGATACTTTATAAGAATCCTTATCAAATTTACCTCCTGCTCCAATTTTAGTCATGACCACCTCAAGGGCAGATACACCTTCTTTTTTATGTAGATCTACCGGAATACCACGACCATCATCCTCTGTGGTAATTGAGTTATCCTCATTTATAGTAACGGTAATATTGTTACAATGTCCTGCAAGCGCTTCATCAATAGAGTTATCTACAACCTCATAAACCAAATGGTGTAAACCTCTAGTACCCACATCGCCAATATACATTGATGGGCGCATACGCACGTGCTCCATTCCTTCTAATGCCTGGATGGAATCAGCAGAATAATTATGCTTATTAAATTCTTCTTTCTTTTCGCTCATAAAAACGTTTGTTGTTTGTTATTAATTTGCTTGTTGAGCCCATATAGACTTCACAAAAAAAAGATGCTTTAGAGCATCCTTTTGAATACAAACAAATATACGAAATAACGAGGCTTTTTAAAAGCAAATTATTGCCTTAAAAGAATAATTATCAACATTTGTTAATTTCTTAAAAGTGGCTTAAATCGCCTAAAAAGGACCTTAAATTTGATTTTAAGGAATTTTTTTCAATTCAAAAATTAAAAAATCTGGAAAGTGCCTTAAAGACGTTTTTTTTGATTTTAAAATGCCAAAAATAAACTGATTTTCTGCTTATTTGTAGCTATCAAATCTTTTGAAAAAACAACTCAGAGATTCCAATAATTAAAAATTAGGGTTTTTATATAAGGCTTTGGTTTAATTATTCAAAAACTGATATTTTAGACGTTTTGCCAGATTAAATATTATTGAAAAATAACCGACTGGACCTTTAATCACTATGTTGAAAAACATAATAGTTGTATATTTATATTGAAAAAGATTACATATTTCAAAAATTGCTGAATGAAAAAGTGTTTACTTGGCTTCATAGCGTCTTTTATCGTAATTTTCAGTGTTAAAGGCCAAAGTAATTCTAAATTTACTGAGAGTAGACCTACCATCATTGGTGTATCTTTAGATTATGGATTCCTGATTAAACACACCCCCTCCTTACGTGAAATAGAAGATGCCTATCCTTCTGCTATTACGCTCGATTGGAGCAAATTATTATTAACTCAAAATGCTTGGGATTTTTGCAGTTGCTTTCCTAGAGTTGGTGTTGATTTAGCATATTGGAATTGGGACAACCCTGATGTTCTTGGTAATGGAATCTTAGCAATGGGCTATGTAGAGCCTTATTTTAGAACACAGAAACGAACGAATCTATTTTTTAGAATGGGCTTGGGTGGTGCTTACCTCACACAACCATACGATGAGCAAACTAATCCCTTGAACGAATCTTACAGTACCAACCTCAGCTTTGCCTTAGTGGTGGGATTAGGGGTAAATTACAGACTCACTGATTCTTGGAACTTACGCCTAGCAGCAAAATATAACCATACCTCTAATGGTGGAATTAGCACACCAAATAAAGGCTTAAACTTTCCATCCATAAGTTTCGGTGTCAATAAAAGTCTCAAAGACATAACCTATCCAGATTTGGAAAGGATTGATAAACGACATCCGCCAGAGCAAAAAGAACGTATATCCGTAGTTCATTTTTCGGGCTGGAGCAACGCCGCAGTAGGCGATAAGGATAAGTTTTATGTTTTTGGTTTTAATGGTAAATACAGCCGTTGGATAGGTGGACGAAGTGCCCTGACGGGCGGTACGGAGTTGATTTTTGATTATTCTAGAAGAGAACAGATTGAGCTTGATGGTGCTGATGCTGATTTCTTCCAAGCAGCTGCTTTGGTTGGGCATGAATTTTGGTTGGGCAAAGTAACATTTAGCCAAGAACTAGGTGTCTACTATTACAACGACTACCGTATTAATGATGATATTTACCAACGCTATGGACTCACTTATAATTTCAACAAGCACATTTTTGCAGGTTTTAGTTTAAAGGCACATGGGCATGTAGCAGACTTTTTTGATTTGAGATTAGGCTATACATTTTAAAACGCATCAATTAAGAGCTAATAGGCATCCTCATGGACCTTTGCCACAGCTCTTCCTGAGGGATCATTCATATTTTTAAAGGCCTCATCCCATTCTAAAGCAATTTTTGTACTGCAAGCAACACTAGGCTCTTGGGGTACGCTTAGGGCCGCTGCATCACTAGGGAAATGTTCTTCAAAAAGAGTCCTGTAATAATATTCCTCCTTATTCTGAGGCGTTTGTATAGGAAATCTAAAATGGGCACTTACCAATTGCTCATCGGTAATTTCTTTGTCTACCAATTCTTTTAAGGTATCGATCCAACTATAGCCAACCCCATCACTAAACTGTTCTTTTTGTCGCCATGCCACGGTTTCGGGAATCATGTGCTCAAAGGCTTTACGGACAACCCACTTTTCCATGCGATCGCCTGTAATCATTTTATCCTCCGGATTTATACGCATAGCCACATCCATAAATTCCTTGTCCAAAAATGGCACACGACCCTCAATGCCCCAAGCAGCCAAACTCTTATTGGCTCTTAAACAGTCGTACATGTGCAATTTGCTTAATTTCCTAACGGTTTCCTCATGAAAATCCTGAGCACTAGGTGCTTTGTGAAAATAGAGATAGCCACCGAAGAGCTCGTCCGCGCCTTCACCAGACAAGACCATTTTAATACCCATAGACTTAATAACGCGTGCCATTAAGTACATAGGCGTGCTTGCTCTAATTGTTGTAATATCATAAGTTTCTAATTGGTAGATTACATCTCTTATAGCGTCCAGACCTTCTTGAATGGTAAACTCAATTTCATGGTGTACTGTCCCTATATGGTCCGCTACCTTTTTTGCAGCCGCTAAATCTGGGGAACCTTCTAATCCTACGGAGAACGAGTGCAGTTGTGGCCACCATGCCTTTTCCTTATCGTCTGCCTCAATGCGACGTTCAGAATACTTTTTAGCTATAGCCGAAGTAACTGAGGAGTCCAACCCTCCTGACAGCAATACACCATAAGGCACATCGCTCATCAATTGACGGTGTACCGCATCTTCTAAAGCTTGTCTCACCTCAGCAATACTTGTCTGATTATCCTTTACTTCATCGTATGCTTCCCAATCACGCTTGTACCATTGCACCAATTGCCCATCGCTACTACTCATGTAATGCCCAGGGGGAAACAATTCTATTTTAGAGCACACACCTTCCAAGGCTTTCAATTCTGACGCTAGGTAAAATGTACCGTACTTATCCCAACCCATATACAACGGAATAATACCCATATGGTCCCTCGCAATAAAATATTCATCCTTTTCTACATCGTATAAGGCAAATCCAAAAATGCCATTCATATCATCAATGAAGTGAGCACCTTTCTCTTTGTAAAGTGCAAGGATGACCTCACAATCACTTTGTGTTTGAAAATTGTAATCAGGAAATTCAGAACGCAATTCTCTATGGTTATATATTTCACCATTTGCGGCTAAAATCAATTTTTTATCTGCACTAAAAAGGGGCTGTTTACCTGAAGCTGGATCTACAATGGCCAGTCGCTCATGCGCCATTATAACTTTACCGTCGCTATAAATACCACTCCAATCAGGGCCACGATGACGAATAGACTTTGCCATTTCCAATACCTGAGGTCTCAAGTCTTCCGATTTCTGCTTTAAATCAAACGCACATACAATTCCGCACATAATTTTTTATTTTAACATTAATTAAAAGACAAATATGTTAATAAACTTCCATTTATTAAATACATTAAACTATTTTGGTTTAAATTTATAACTATTAATTCTATTTTAATGATAAAACAAAACTTAACCTGCGTGAGATATAGCATTATACTATTGAATTGTAAATTTTAATAATTCTTTACGACAGAGTCACCATAATAACTTCTAATTTTAACCAAATAATTATAACAACACTTATGAAATTAACAAGACTTTTTACAGCAATGGCATTTTCTTTTATGATGCTTTTATCATTTAATGCTAACGCACAGGAATTTAAGGGCCTAGACAAGAGCCCAATGGATGTAGCTGCTTTTCCTAGCGACTACAAAGACGCCAATAAACTCATTAAGATTGTCTACAGCCGCCCACAATTAAACGGACGCTCTGTTGAAAAGCTAGCACCCAATGGCAAAGTATGGCGAACAGGTGCCAATGAGGCAGCAGAATTGACCTTATACGTTGATATGATGTTGGGAAAAACGAAAGTAAAAGCTGGCACTTACACCTTTTATGTTATTCCTGGAGAAAAGGAATGGACAGCTATTATTAATTCTGACCTGAATGTTTGGGGTAGCTATTTCTACAAACCGGAAAATGATGTGGCACGAATAAATGTCCCTGTAAAATCAGATGAAGACTCGCTTGAGGCCTTTTCAATAACGTTTGAAAAAGCTGATAATGGTGTCCATATGTTTTTAGGCTGGGGCAATACGCGCATTGCAGTTCCATTTGTAAAATAAGATCTACATTATTAAGATAAAAAAAGCCTTGAAAGATGTTCAAGGCTTTTTTCATTTAGGGTATATTCAAATACTTATGGGTTTGCAGCGACACCTTCCATTTTGGATTGGCCATCACATAGTCTACAATCTGTGGCATCATTTTATCGCGCTTGCTCCACTCAGGCTGCAGATACAAAATACAATTTGAATTAACTTTGGCCGCTTGCTCTTCTGCAAAACGAAAATCATCTTTATTGTAGATGATGCATTTTAGTTCATGCGCCTTTTCATAAACCTCTTCTGTAGGTAGTTTGTTTTTTTTAGGCGATAGACAAATCCAGTCCCAAACCCCTGTTAGTTTGTAAGCACCAGACGTTTCAATATGTGTCTGAAGGCCCTTTGCTTTTAACTGATCTGTGAGCGGATTCATATCCCACATCAGCGGTTCACCACCGGTAACTACAATGGTATTGCTATACTTCACCGCGTTCTCAACAATTTGTTCAGTGGCTGTCGGTGGGTGTAATTCGGCCAACCAACTTTCTTTTACATCGCACCAATGGCATCCTACATCACAACCACCTATACGAATAAAATAGGCTGCCGTTCCTTTATGATACCCTTCACCTTGAATAGTATAAAACTCTTCCATTAAAGGCAATAAAAGGCCTTTATCAATTAGCTCTTGTTGTTCGCGTCTTGTCATAAGTCGCAAAGATAACTTATATAGTTAGAAGTATAAAGCAATAATCTAAGGACCCCAACTAGAATAGTTTACTTGGCTGCTATAACATCAATCTCTATACTTGCGCCACCAGCTAAATCGGCTGCGGCAAATGTAGTCCTTGCTGGTTTCTTTGTGAAATGGGTGGTATATACCGAATTAAATGCCTTAAAATCATTTATATCTTTTAAAATGACCGTGCACTTTACCACATGGTCTAGAGATAAGCCATGGTACATCAAGACCTCTTGGATATTTTTAATAACCTGTTTGGTTTCGACTTCAATACCACCTTCTACTATTGCACCTGTTTTGTGGTCCTTCCCAATTTGACCTGTTAAAAATAATAAATCACCTGTTTCTACAGCATCACTAAAAGGCGCGTTAGCTCGACTTGTCTCATGAGATTTATGAAAGATTATCTTTCCCTTGGCCTTATTACAAGACAAAAAGAAAACAATACAAAACAAACTTAAAAATACGTGAGAGTACTTCATATACAATGGTTTTAATCTTGACTAAAATTACATTATTTTTATGCAAAATTTGGATGCATGAAAAACAAAGCGGATTTCATTAAACAAATCAACGAAGGCAATAGCTTTAAGGGTGATTTCATAACCTTAGGTGCCGCCATGCTCGAGGGTGAAACCATTACGAATGCCTATGTTAATGTTCCCTTGAAAACCATGAATCGCCATGGATTAATTGCCGGTGCTACGGGAACAGGCAAGACCAAGACCTTACAGGTTCTGGCAGAAAACCTATCTGAAAAAGGGATTCCCGTATTGTTAATGGATATTAAGGGTGATTTAAGTGGTTTGGCCAAACCAAGCCCAGGACATCCAAAAATTGATGAGCGCCACGAGAAAATTGGCTTACCCTTTGAACCAAAGTCCTTCCCTGTCGAAATATTGACCCTGTCTAAACAAGATGGGGTACGATTAAGAGCAACCATAAGTGAGTTTGGACCAGTCTTAATTTCTAGAATTCTAGATGTTACAGAAACCCAAGCCGGAATCATTTCAGTCATCTTTAAATATTGCGATGACCACAAATTACCCCTTCTAGACTTAAAGGACTTTAAGAAAATTCTTCAATACGCAACAGGTGATGGTAAACAAGAGTTTGAAGAAGCCTATGGAAGAATATCAACAGCCTCAACAGGTGCTATTTTGAGAAAATTAGTTGAAATAGAACAACAAGGCGGTGATTTGTTCTTTGGAGAAACATCTTTCGACACGCAAGACCTTCTGCGTATAGATGAAAATGGAAGAGGCTATATAAATATAATTCGACTGACCGACATTCAAGACCGACCCAAGCTCTTTTCGACCTTTATGTTGAGCTTACTTGCTGAAATTTATTCTACATTTCCTGAGCAAGGGGATAGTGGTAGGCCAGAACTTATTATGTTTATAGATGAAGCACATCTTATTTTTAACGAAGCGTCTGATGCCCTTCTCAATCAAATAGAAAGCATTGTAAAACTCATCCGTAGTAAAGGTATTGGACTGTATTTTGTTACCCAAAATCCAACGGATGTTCCAGAGGCTGTACTGGGTCAACTCGGGTTGAAAGTACAACATGCGCTTAGGGCCTTTACGGCGAAAGATAGAAAAGCAATTAAACTGACAGCAGAGAATTATCCAGATACCGACTATTACGATACTGCAGACGTATTAACATCCTTAGGAATTGGGGAAGCTCTAGTCTCTGCTTTAGACGAAAAAGGCAGGCCCACACCACTTGCGGCTACCATGATGCGTGCACCTATGAGCCGAATGGATATTTTAACGGAATCAGAACTTAGTAGTTTATTGTCAGAATCTCAACTCGCCAAAAAGTATAACAAAGAAATAGACCGAGAAAGCGCCTACGAAATGCTTAATGAAAAAATTGAGCAAGCTGAGGCTGAGGAAGCCAAACAAAAAGCCCTCAAGGAAAAAGAAGCTATCGAACGTGCTGAAAGCAAAAAAAGACAAAGCACCAGTAGTAGACAAAGCACACGTCAAAATCCATTTGTCAAAGTGCTTTCTAGTCCAACAGTAATACGCAGTGTTTTGGGCATACTTACCAAAATGCTTAAATAATCAAACCTCAATCTAACATGAAACATCAAAACGTAATTGTGCTTTTTTGCGCCATTTTATTAGCTAGCTGCACAAGGGAAAACCCGGTAAACCCATTTTTAATACAAAAAAATCGAATAGGTCTATTGACCGATTCAACTCAAGTTAAGGATTTAGATGTCATTTTTCCAATGGATTCTGTGGTTAGATATATCGCTGGCGATGAATTTGCAGGTTCTGTAAATATCATAGAGGTCTTTGAAAAAGGAGGTAAAAAGTTACTCGATTTATCGCCTGAAGAGGCTCTTGATTCAACCTCGTTGATTTCATCAGTGCGAATCATTGACCAACGTTACAGAACCGAAAAGGATATTTCGGTGCTCAGTACATTTAAAGATATCAAAGAAAACTACAAAATATCTAAAATCGATAATCTTATTAATTCCATAGTTGTGTCTGTGAACGACATCAACGCCTCTTTCACTATTGATAAAAAAGAGCTACCTGCAAGTTTACGTTTTGATATGGACTTAAACATAGACCCCATTCAAGTTCCAGAAAAGGCAAAAATTAAGTATTTTATGGTGCACTGGTGAATTAGGCAATATATTAAATAGCTATGAAAAAGAACTATACTATACAAAAATCCCCATTTATTGTACCCACTGATGATGGAAAGGAAATCAAAGAACATTTTGGACTAGCCTCAGATGGTACGTCTGAAATTAGCATTGCCCACATGGTGGCACCACCAGGCTGGAGTGAGCCCTTTCAAACACCGCAGTTTGATGAATACACCTTCATTATTAAAGGAAAAAAGCAATTCATTATAGAGGATGAAACGGTAGTTCTGGAAGCCGGGCATTCCATTAAGGTAGAAAAAAACACCAGACTTCAATACTCCAATCCGTTTACTGAACCATGCGAGTATATAGCCATTTGTTTACCGGCTTTTTCAATGGAAGCTGTAAATAGAGAATCGTAGAGCTATGACTAGTTTCGTTGTAAGGTCCATAGGAAATGTACTTAATGCCACTAGCCTTGTCTCAGCGCGTTATGCATCTGATAAAGCCTTAAAATTATTTGCGTCTCCACGAAAAGGAAGATATACCGAAAGCCAAAGAGAGGTCATCGATTCTGCCATTTACCAAGAGCTGAACTATCAAAATTTAAATATTGCTACCTACAGATGGGCTGGAAAGAATAAAACCGTTCTACTCGCACACGGCTGGGAAAGCAATACATCACGTTGGGATTACCTGCTTCACCACTTGAAAGCCGAAGACTATAACATTATTGCATTGGATGCGCCAGCACACGGCCAGTCGGATGGCAAACAATTCAATGCTCTACTCTATGCTGAATTCATAAACCAAGTGGCTCAAGAATTTAAACCTGAAGTTTACATAGGACATTCCGTAGGAGGCATGGCATGCGTATTTTGCCTAAATAAACATAAATTACCCTTTGCTGAGAAATTAGTTTTACTTGGGGCACCTGCCCATTTTACCGGTGTTTTCTCAAGATATAAATCTATGATGGGCTATAATAGCCGTATTTCAAAAGGCTTAGATAAAATTGTGATGGAGCGTTTCGGCCATTCTACGGATTATTTTTCTGCGGCAAACTTCTCATCCAAATTTACACTTAAAGGCCTTATTGTGCACGACAAAAAAGATCGGATAATTCCATATGAAGATGCCCTACTCTTTGCTAACAGGTTTAAAACAGCTGAACTGTTAACTACAGAAGGGTTTGGTCATAGTTTAAGAGACCCATCGCTAACACCAAAAATCATTGATTTTATAAACGGCTAAACTTTATCGTATTTTTACACTATGCCTGAACAGCAAAAACGCCTAAATAAGTATCTCAGTGAAGCTGGATACTGCTCTCGTAGGGAGGCCGACCGCTTAATTGAGGCTGGTCGTGTTACGGTGAATGACGCTGTGCCAGAAATGGGAACAAAAGTTACTTCCGAAGATGTTGTTAAAGTGGACGGAAAAATTATCGGTGAACGAAAACAAGATTTTGTCTACTTGGCATTTAACAAGCCTGTTGGCCTCGTTTGTACAACAGATACGCGTGTTGAAAAAGATAATATCATTGACTTTATCAATTACCCTAAGCGTATCTTTCCCATTGGGCGATTAGACAAACCGAGCGAAGGTCTTATACTTCTTACAGACGATGGTGATATAGTCAATAAGATATTAAGAGCCAGTAATAATCACGAAAAGGAATACGTAGTTACCTTAGACAAGCCCATTTCCCAGACTTTTATCGAGCGCATGTCTGGCGGTATTTATCTCGAAGAACTTGGCCAACGCACAAGAGAATGTAAGGTTGAAAAAATTGATCGCTTTACATTTCGGATTATTTTGACACAAGGACTTAATCGGCAAATTCGCCGTATGTGCGAATACTTAAATTATGAGGTAATAACCCTAAAGCGCATACGCATAATGAATATTGAATTAGATATTCCTACGGGAACCTACAGGGAACTTACAGATGAAGAATTTAAAACCCTGAAACGATTAATTCAAGATTCCACGAAAACCTTTCAACCTAAAACAAGAAACACCAGAAGATAACATGACTCAGCTTTCGCCTTTTCATTTAGCCATTCCCGTACATAATTTAGAAGAATGTCGACGATTTTATACAGATATTTTAAATTTTGAAGAAGGTCGGAGTAGTGACCATTGGGTAGACTATAATTTTTTTGGTCATCAACTGGTCATCCATTACAAACCTAAAATACAAGAGGATAACCATACCAATCTCGTAGATGGAAAGGATGTTCCCGTCCCACATTTCGGTGTAGTATTGCCATGGAGCATCTTTCATGATTTTGCCGAATTACTAAAAACCAAGGGGATTACATTCATTATAGAACCCTACACCAGATTTAAAGGTCAGGTGGGTGAACAAGCTACAATGTTTTTCAAAGATCCTTCAGGTAATGCCTTAGAATTTAAAGCATTTAAGGACATGCGTCAGTTGTTTGCCAAATAGGTAGCCTTACTGTTTATTCTTTCTATGTTGCTCTCTGGCCAATAGAGTATTTTTTAATAACATAGCAATAGTCATAGGACCAACACCACCAGGAACAGGAGTAATAAAACTTGCTTTTTTACTGACATTGTCAAAATCTACATCACCGGTAATATGATAACCTTTTTCTGAATCATCCGCAACGCGCGTAATACCAACATCTATTATTACGGCATCATCCTTTACCATTTCGGCTTTTAGAAATCCAGGAACACCCAAAGCAGAAATAATAATATCTGCTTGTGATGTAATTTGGGTTATATTTTTAGTATGACTATGCGTCAACGTTACGGTTGAATTACCAGGAAAACCTTTACGCCCCATCAGAATACTCATAGGTCGTCCTACAATATGTGAGCGCCCAATAATAACGGTATGCTTACCATCTGTTTCGACATTATAACGATCTAAGAGCTCTAAAATACCAAATGGTGTCGCCGGAATAAAAGTAGACATATCCAAGGCCATTTTACCAAAATTCATCGGATGAAAACCATCGACATCCTTATCAGGATTTACTGCCATTAACACTTTTCGGGTGTTAATCTGTGGAGGTAATGGTAATTGAATAATAAAGCCATCAATATCATCATTGTGATTTAATTCCTCTATCTTATCAAGAAGCTCAATCTCGCTTGTAGTGTTGGACATACGAACCATTGTAGACTCAAATCCTACACGTTCACAAGCTCTTACCTTACTACCAACATAAGTTAAGCTTGCGCCATCATTTCCTACGATTACAGCAGCCAAGTGAGGTACTTTTTCTCCATTAGCTTTCATCTTGTCGACTTCAGCCTTAATTTCATTCTTAATGTCACTACTGATTTTTCTACCGTCTAAAATTGTCATACTAATGGATTTATTCTATTTGATGCCTAACGCGGCATATTTTTCATCATTTGCATCATTCGCTTTCCGCCTCCGCCTTGCATCATTTTCATCATTTTGCTCATCTGGGTGAACTGCTTCAATAGTTGATTGATTTCTTGAACTGAAGTCCCTGAGCCTTTGGCAATACGCTTTTTTCTACTGGCGTTGATTACCGATGGGTTTGTGCGCTCCTCAGGTGTCATGGAATGAATAATAGCCTCAATGCCCTTAAAGGCATCATCATCTATATCGATACCCTTCATCATTTTACTAGCTCCAGGTATCATCCCAATAAGGTCCTTCATGTTACCCATTTTCTTAATCTGCTGGATTTGCTTCAAAAAATCATCGAACCCAAATTGATTCTTAGCAATTTTCTTTTGCAGCTTTCTAGCCTCCTCTTCATCGTATTGGTCTTGGGCGCGTTCAACAAGTGAAACCACATCACCCATACCTAAAATACGATCTGCCATACGTGAAGGATAGAAGACATCTATAGCTTCCATCTTCTCACCTGTACCGATAAACTTAATTGGCTTATCAACTACAGATTTAATAGAAATAGCAGCACCACCGCGGGTGTCACCATCTAATTTAGTAAGAATGACACCATCAAAATTTAAAATATCATTGAAGGCCTTTGCTGTATTAACAGCGTCTTGACCTGTCATAGAGTCTACAACGAACAAAGTCTCTTGTGGCTCAATTGCCTCGTGGATATTTGATATTTCAGTCATCATGGCTTCGTCGACAGCCAAACGACCTGCAGTATCTATAATAACCACATTAAATCCATTAGCCTTTGCGTGGGCAATCCCTGCTTTGGCAATTGCGACAGGGTCATTGTTTCCTTTGTCACTAAAAACCTCAACATTGATTTGATCACCAACGACATGCAACTGATCAATAGCCGCAGGACGGTAGACATCACAAGCTACCAATAGTGGTTTCTTGGTCTTTTTATTTTTTAGATAATTGGCAAGTTTACCAGAGAAGGTGGTTTTACCAGAACCTTGTAAACCTGACATCAGAATAACACTTGGGTCGCCT
Source organism: Winogradskyella aurantia (assembly GCF_002266855.1). GTDB lineage: Bacteria > Bacteroidota > Bacteroidia > Flavobacteriales > Flavobacteriaceae > Winogradskyella > Winogradskyella aurantia. The sequence continues at coordinate 29,059 of NZ_NGJN01000008.1, forward strand.
GAAAGGTCTATTCCTTCGGCATCACCACCCATGAGTTCGGTTAACTCATCCTTTACAATCTTAACCATTAACTGACTAGGTTGCAGGGTTGTTAACACATTTTGACCTAAGGCTTTTTCCTTAACGGTATTAGTAAATTCCTTGGCAATTTTAAAGTTAACATCAGCATCTAAAAGCGCTCGTCTAACTTCCTTCAAAGTTTCGGCCACATTTACCTCGGTAATACTACCATGACCTTTTAATACGTGTAACGCCTTATCTAACTTCTCACTTAAATTATTGAACATAATCTTGATCTAATTTAGAAGTTGCAAATTTAAGAATTTAAGAGAGATAAACGAATGAGGCAAGCGCAATTATGGGTCATTTTTTAATCGCCAAAAGGAAAGACAGCTATTTGGCTGAAAATAGTTCCATGTATTAATTTAAATTCTCTAAATCCTTTTTAAGCAAAAACTTACAATTCTCGTACCCTGATTTATTTAATTATTACATGTCAATCAGCAAATACAAATAATTAATGCTCACAGAATGCAAAAACTGCGTATTAAATCCAGCTAATCTCCTTAGCGTGTTTCATCTAATTTTCTGCTCTGGCTTTCTCTCGCTCTATACTTTTCTGAATCTTTTCTATCGCAGTCTCAATGGACTTGTCTGGTTCAATTAAATTATAGGCACCCCAAAAATCAGGATCGGAAAAGCCTGAAATGGCATCCGCAATTATCACTGAAGGTTTTAGCCTGTCTTTAGCCTTAACTTTTTTGTCGGTTGTATTAATCTCCCAATCTGTTATTGCCATTTCGCTTGATAGCGTATATACCTTATTGAATAATTGGCGTTTTTTATTGATCTTAAAAGTTAAATTGAGATTAGCATAATTGAAATGCCATTTGTTACCACTGATTTTATAATCAACTTTATAATTAGCCTCAAGTGGGTAGACCACAACATCTCTAGGCTTTCTCTTAACAAGAAGGTTTTTTGTCCTTGCCCTATTACTTAAATCCAGATAGTAATCGGCACTGACTAAAGCCAATGTTTTTGAATCGATATATAAGTTGCCATTGTAGTTGATATTAAGCCCACTATCTTTTGTTTTGAAGTACACCACGTAAACGTTCCTATTATCTATGTTTGTTGGATCTTTGAATTCAAAATCATAAAAAGGAATCGTTTCTTCAGTAAAAATATACTCTGGATACTTCATTAAATCTAAGTAGATTGTCGAATAGGGTCCTCCCTGTAGTTTTACAGAGACAGTATCCAATCGTTTATAGTCGGTACTTTTTCTTGCCTTGCTCAAAGCAATTATGTCTTCATCACGCGAGGTGTATGGCTCTTTGTAAATATCAACTACCGCTTCAGTTAGCGATACGTTTCGCTTTCGTCTTTTTATGGTCTCCCTGTAAAACGCTGTCATAATTACAGATTCATTCTGCAGTCTTTCGGCCTTATTTTCAAATACCCTTTCAACTAGGGCTTTTGCATTTTTAAATGCTGAAATATTAACTTCTGACAATTCGGTTACAGCCTTATAAAGCTCTATTTTGATTTTATTATCCTGAAGCTCAGATAGGGATATCATAAAATTCTTGTAGCCCAGATAAGAGGCAACCAAGCGTGGATTTAGTATTTGATTCGGGATTTTTAGAACAAATTCTCCCTCTGAATTTGTCACTGTGCTCAGGTTTTCGTTCAAAATAATTAAACTTACTGCCTCTAGAGGTTTTTTTGTGTTTCCGTCTATGACTATACCACTATATTCTGAAAATACTGTTTGAGCCGCTAGTATTGAGGAAAATACCAAACTAAGAATTAACAAATTAAGTTTTAAACCATATTTCTGATAATGAGTATTTTTCATCTTTCAAGTAAATCTTTTTTATAGCATAAGTAAATATAGTGATTACCAGCAAAAAAAATATTTGAAAACTGTTAAAATGAATTCACTTATTAGTGTAATTTATGCTGTCACTTACATTCTGGAAGGCACCTCAATACCTAATAGGCCAAAAGCGTTCTTAATGGTTTGTCCAACCACTTTGCAAAGCAGCACTCTAAAGGATTTTTCTTCTTTATTATCTGCGCCTAGAATAGACACATTTTGATAGAATGAATTAAAATCCTTAACAAGCTCATAAGTATAATTAGCAATTAATGCAGGACTGTATTGGGATGCGGAATTTTGTACGACTTCAGGGAATTGTTCCAATTGCTTTAAAAGCTGTTTCTCCTTTTCGTGTAATTTAAGTCCTTTGATTACTGTATCTGTAAGGTCAATATCAGATTTTCTTAAAATTGATTGAATCCTGGCATAGGTATATTGAATGAAGGGCCCCGTATTACCTTGAAAATCTATTGACTCTTTTGGGTCGAAGAGAATTCGTTTTTTAGGGTCAACCTTAAGGATGAAATATTTAAGTGCACCGAGTCCTATGGTTTTGTAAAGTAGCTGCTTTTCTGCTTCGGTATAGTCATCTAACTTTCCGAGATTCTCAGATATTTCTTCAGCAGTTGTCGCCATTTCCTCAATTAAATCATCAGCATCCACCACCGTTCCTTCACGGCTTTTCATCTTGCCACTTGGCAGATCTACCATACCATAGCTTAAATGAAATAGATTCTTAGCCCATTCAAACCCCAGTTTTTTTAGGATTAAAAACAAGACCTTAAAATGGTAATCCTGTTCATTTCCCACGGTGTAAACCATACCTCCCACATCTGGATAATCCTTTAGGCGTTGCACAGCAGTGCCAATATCCTGTGTCATGTATACTGCTGTACCATCACTACGCAGAACAATCTTCTCATCCAGTCCTTCATCCGTTAAATCGCACCAAACAGACCCATCATCCTTAGTAAAAAAAACACCCGTTTTTAATCCTTCAGCAATAAACTCCTTGCCCAATAAATACGTATCACTTTCATAGTAATACTTGTCAAAATCAACACCTATGTTTTTGTAAGTTTCTTCAAAACCCTCATAAACCCAAGCATTCATTTTTCTCCAAAGTGCCACAACTTCGTTATCCCCAGCTTCCCAACGTCGCAGCATGTCTTGAGCTTCAAGCAATATTGGCGCATTTTTTTTTGCTTCTTCTTCAGAAACACCCTCACGCATCATTTCAGTGACTTCAGCTTTGTATGCCTTATCGAAAGCTACGTAATAATTCCCTACCAACTTATCACCCTTTAACCCTGCCGATCTCGGCGTCTCGCAATTTCCAAAACGCAGCCATGCCAGCATACTTTTACAAATATGGATTCCTCTATCGTTAATGATTTGGGTCTTGTAAACTTTTTTACCGGAGGCTTTGAGAATTTCTGCCACACTGTAACCTAATAGCACATTTCTAACATGCCCTAAATGAAGCGGTTTATTGGTGTTTGGAGAGGAATACTCAACTATTATGGCCTTTTTGTCAATGTTATGAGAAAAACCATAATCCTTTAGGTCCTTTATGCCATTAAAGAATTGAAGGTAATAGTCATCCGAAATCTCAATATTCAAAAAACCCTTTACAACATTGAACTTTTCTACCAAGGGCATTTTATCGACCAAATATTGCCCTATTTGCTCTCCAATCACTGCTGGATTGCCTTTAACAATCCTTAGCATCGGAAATATCACAACAGTAATATCGCCAGGGAATTCCTTTCGTGTTGCCTGAAATTCGACAGACTCCAACTCTGCATTAAATATTGATTTTACAGCTTCCTTAACCTGAAATTCTAAAGTTTTCTGAAGTTCCATATGGGCTTATTACAAGATGTTTTTTAAACGTCTGCAAAGATAGAAGTTATTATTTTAATTCTTTCTTCAATACTGTGAATTCAACAATTTCAGAACTCTTGATTTTGAGACCAAAAAATTAATCCGGATATTGAAATTAGTGTCGGTCATATCAGTAACTTTTTAAATGTGGGCTACTCGTTTTTGGAAAACAATTCATTTACATACAATTTTCTGATTTTCAAACATTTAAACCATATATGCATTTCATCGAGAATAGTGTAGTTTTCCTATGTTTTTTGCCGTTTGTCGATACATCTTTTTTTTCGTGAATTTCATCTGTCAGTTTATCTAATTTATTGGTATTAAGTCCTAATAATTAGTGTATTTGAGTACATTATGGCATTTTTGGTAGGCTATTAATCAATGTCCCAAACATTAATGAGGCTTAATTATCAAACATTAACCAAGTTGTTATTGTTTTGTGTTAACTTACTTTTTATTTCCCTCCGTAAAAGTTTTTCACATCAAAACAGTGCAATTCATCTTACTGCTATTTTAAGATGAAGCAGCTACTGACCATAACGTTGGTTCTAATGTCTCTTTTCGTTTATTCTCAAAACGAAAAGATAGATAAACTTACCTTTGAATTAGCCTATCACAAACAAGACTCTATTAAAGTTGATCTAGCTTTGAAGCTTATTGAAGAGCTCTATAAGGTTGAAGATTACAAAAAAGCATTGTTATATGTAAATCAAACAACCAAACTCTCCCAAGATTTAAATTACGTAAGGGGCCTTGCCGAAAGCAGTTACTATAGAGCATTAATCTATGCAAAACGCAATGACTATTTCAATGCTATTGACAATTATAACAAATCTAGAAAGTACTTCACACAAATTAAGGATACGCTAGGAGTTGCCAAGGTTAGCAATAGTATTGGCCTCATTGAGATTAAACGTGGCAATTACAGTTTAGGATTAAAAAACTCGCTTGCAGCAATCACCATCTTCGAAGAACGCAATCTTCGCGATGAATTAAGTACCGCATACAATAATCTAGCCGAAGCCTACTTCAAAACAGGTCAACTGGACAAGTCTCTAGATTTTAATTATAAGGCTTTAGAGGTTAGAACACAGATTAATGATAAAAGAGGTATCATACAATCCAATAAGAATATTGCGGAATTATTCTCCATGAGAAAGGAGCACCGTAAAGCCATTGAATATTTTGAAAAAGTACTCAACCTTATAAATCCAGAAACCGATAAAGACCTAAGAGGGGAAATATTACCAAAGCTTGGCATTGAATACTTGGAGTTTAAAGAGTTTGATAAAGCCAGTGAGCTATTGGTAGAAGGACTAAAATACAATAGAAAGCAAGACAACCAAGAGGGCATTTTAAAAGCCCTTAACGCCATAGCAAATTTAAATCTTCAAAAAAGAAAAGTTAAATTGGCAGAACTTCAACTGAACGAAGCCTACGCCATTGCTAAAAAAATCGATAATAAAAAAGCCCTACTGGAAAACTACAAATTGCATATTGCCTTAGATTCCACGAGAGGTTATTTCCAAAACGCCTTCTTTTGGCAGAATAAATATTACGACCTGAAAAGCCTCATAGAACAAGAAGATGAAGATATTTTGAATGTTAGAAATCAAGTTAAGGAAATAGACGACATTTCTTTATTCGATGCCGTTGATAAAGACACCTCTAATCCTTCTAACAAAAATGTAAAGAGAACCTGGTATAGTAACTCCTATATATTTTATGGCCTTATTGCAGCGCTTATAATAGTGCTTGCTCTTCTTTTTTATAGCCTAAATAAAACAAAAGGAATTAAAGATGAACTTTTAAAGCAGGAAGATTTCCTTCGTCAAGAAAAAGCTAAAAATGAGACCATATCAGAACAAATCCAGCATCTTGAGGAAGTCAATCAAGTAAAGGACAAACTTTTCTCCATAGTTTCACATGACTTAAAGGATTCTATTTCCTCAATTAAAGCCTTCCTCGATTTACTCAAGGAAGATAGTATTTCAAAAGAAGAGTTTAGGGATTTAATTCCTGAACTTAGCGAAAATGCCGATAACGCCTCATCTCTTTTGTTCAATCTACTGAATTGGTCAAAGTCTCAAATGCAAAACCTTGAGCCTAAACCAGAGCTTTTTAATATCCAAGATGTATTTCATACTAAAATGGCTTTGGTTGAGCAAAAGGTTGAAGATAAACGCATTGTTTTGATTGACGAGTCACAACGTGACTTTGTTTATGCTGACCGAAGTATGATTGAGATTGTGATTCAAAATTTAATAACCAATGCCGTCAAATTCAGTAGAACCGGCGATGTTATCACCGTTTCTAATCAAGACGCCAAAGGAAAATCTCTCATTTGCGTCGAAGATACAGGAGTAGGAATATCTCCAGAAAATATTGAAAAACTATTTAACGTCAATAAAAACTTCACCACTGTAGGCACTAAAAATGAAAAAGGCACCGGACTCGGATTGACCATTGCTAAAGACCTTGTAGAACTCAATAAAGGCCGAATCTGGGTTGAAAGCACCCCTAATGTAGGCAGTAAATTCTTTATTGAACTTCCTAAGGCTGCACCACAAGCCTAATTATTTTTATTAAATATCCTTGTTCAGATATGAAACATTTATTTAGCAGAGAGATGCGGGGTTATCCTCGCACATATTGCTGCCAAACATTTTAAAGGCAAAACAAGAGATAACAACCGTAAACATTATGTGTTGTACCGCCTTTGCTCACTGTGAAGAAGAAATCTTCGAGGATAAAATAAACTTACAAGAGCATGGATTTAGCGCAGTTGGCCATTGTGTTTGGTAAGCCAAAAAATTAAGTAAATCTTGAATAAGCTCAACTAAGACCTTGGCAAAAATACCTCTGCCATCATGCAGCGTGCACTACCACCTCCACAGGTTTCAATGGTATCAAGTGAGCTATATATAACGGGGCAATGCTTTTCAATTTTAGTTATTTGCCCTTTATCTAAGCTCTTATAAGCCGATTCGCTCATAATAAGATATCGTTGTTGATCATCGCCTTGTAACTGAAGCATATTTCCAGCAAAATTTTGCATTTGGGCTTCAGAAATAGAAATAATTTCTTTCCCATCTCTCTTAAGATGTCCTACAACATTTTTTCGTTCCTTTTTATCATCAATGGCATCCAAACAAATAATCGCAAAGTTTTCAGCGATACACATCATTACATTTGTATGGTATATGGGCAAACGCTTACCGTCCGTAGTCTGATTGGCCCTAAAAATAACGGGTGTATATTCAAAATCCTCACAGAACTCAATGAACAAGTCTTCATCAGCTCTTGGAGATAGAGCACAATACGCTTTTCTATTTACTCGATCCAAAATCATACTTCCGGTCCCCTCTAAAAAAACACCCATGTTTTCGGCAGAGGTATAGTCGATAATATGCTCTATTATAAACCCTTCCTTTTCCAGTCTTATAAATACTTCGTCCCTACGCTCTTTTCTGCGATTTTCAGCAAACATAGGATATATGGCTACATCACCATTACTATGAAAACTTACCCAATTATTAGGAAAAATAGAGTCTGGCGTGTCCATTAGCTTATCATCTTGCTCAACTATGACTTTAATTCCAACCGCTTTTAGTTTGTCCACAAAATCATCAAACTCCTTTTGAGCTTTAGCATTTATTTCAGCGTTTTTTAAGTCTAAATCTTCTTGAAAATAATTATTTACGGCCGTTTGCTCATTCATCCTGAAATTAATAGGACGAATCATTAAAATAGTATCTGTAGTTTGCTGCATTTGTAGAATTTGAAAGATTGGGCAAAATTAATCTATTTTATAATCTCTAGACCTCTTGAAGTAGAGTTTTATAAGTTAAAATCTGTAAGTTTGAAAACATTTTAAAATACTAAAATCGCCAATACAAAAATGAATAAACTATTTCTTGCCCTACTGCTTTTGGCCTCTTGTGCTGAAAATTCCAACACGGAAAAAGAAAACGCGATAAAAAATGATTTCACCACTGTTTTTGAGAAAAGTGAAGGCTTTGAAACAGCAACTTATGAAGAAACCATCGATTTTTACGCACACCTGGCGAAAAACTACCCGGAAATAAGTCTGCAATCTATAGGTGATACCGACGCCGGCAAACCTTTACACATGATTACCTATAATCCGAGCAAAAGCGGCGATAACTTCTCAGAGCTTAGAAAAGAGCACCATATTTTAATGATAAATAATGGCATCCATCCAGGGGAATCAGACGGTATTGATGCCACAATGATGCTGTTTAGGGATTTGGCAAATGGCAAAATAAAAACTAACAATAACACCATTGTTGTGACCATTCCTATTTATAATGTGGGTGGTAGCCTCAATAGAAATTCAACGACTAGAACCAATCAAAATGGCCCAAAGGCATACGGGTTTAGGGGTAATGCCCGGAATTATGACTTAAACAGGGACTTTATAAAATCAGACACTAAAAACGCTAGGACTTTTGCTAAGATATTCCATTTGGTTAAACCTGATGTATTTATTGATAACCATGTTAGCAATGGCGCAGATTATCAATATACATTAACTCATTTATTTACACAGCACAATAAACTAGGTGGCGCTTTGGGACCTTATCTACATACTGAAATTATGCCTCAACTCGAAAGTAAGCTCAGTGACAAATCATGGGATATAACACCGTACGTAAATGTATTCAATAAGGTTCCAGAATCTGGATTCTCTCAGTTTTTGGATACACCGAGATACTCAACAGGTTATACGACTCTATTCAATACCCTGGGCATGATGGTAGAAACACATATGCTTAAACCATACAAACAACGAGTTGAAGGTACATACGAACTTATGAAAAGTATGATTGAAATCGTTGAAGAAAATGGGGCGACTATTAGGCAACTCAAAGATGGTTACAAATGGTCTGTGGGTGATACCTATCCATTATCTTGGGAAGTGGACACCACAAAACACAGTATGTTAAAATTTAAAGGCTTTGAGGCAGACAGGATTACTAGTGATATTACGGGTGCGCCTAGATTAAAATATAACAGGACCAAGCCATTTACCAAGGATGTAGTGTATGAAAATTATTTTAAACCTAAATCTCAAACTACAATTCCTAAAGCTTATGTTATTCCCCAAGGCTGGCACACTATAATTGACTTACTTCAACTAAACGATGTTGTTTTGCAAAGCATTGAAAAAGATACCATAATTAAGGTTGAATCATATCGCATAGCAGATTATGACACTAGAAAAAATGCTTACGAAGGTCATTATATGCATTATAACACAAAAGTTAAATCATCAATAAGGAACATGAAATTTATAAAGGGTGATTATATAGTTTATACCAATCAACCTAGTCTACGCTATTTAATAGAAACTTTAGAACCTATTGCACCAGATTCATTTTTTAACTGGAATTTCTTTGATACGATCCTACAACAAAAAGAGGGGTTTTCTCCATATGTTTGGGAAGATAAGGCTAACTTTCTTCTAAAAACCAACCCTAAGCTTCAAATTGAATACAACATTAAGATGAGTTATGATGAAGAATTTGCAAATAATTGGTATGCACAATTAGACTGGATTCACAAAAAGAGTGAGTTCTATGAAAAAGTGCACTTACTTTATCCCATCTTCAGAATTAATTAAATGGAAGAACCGATAAAATTTTATACATGAAATGGTTAGCTAAAAAATTCAAGGTTTTAAAAGGATGTTGTTTGCCGATAGCTTAAACCAAAACCTTAATGTTTGCATAACTATTTTCAAGTGCTTTTTTAGATGCATTTTTATCCAGCCACTGCACCTTGGTTATACCTTCGTTTTCTTGTGGAAGAAGCTCACCCTCAAAATTGGTTTTCATTTCAAACCAATAGGTCACCTTTATCCTATGTTTTCCATTGCGCTTAAAAATATGATAAGTTGTAGGTAAACTTTTAGTAATAGCCAATCCCTTCACACCCGTTTCTTCTTCAACTTCTCGGATTGCGGTTTCTTCAATAGATTCCTTGCGCTCGGCTTTTCCTTTAGGCAAATCCCATTTGTCGTTTCTATAGATAAAAAGAACCTCATTCTTTTTGTTATAGACTTTGCCTCCCCCTGCCACTACCACTGGGAGTAACTTAAGAAAATGCTTAAGAAGCTTTTCTGGGTTTTTGTGTACTAAATGAACCGCTTTTAAATCTGTTTTATTTAAGGTTTTGATAACCTTACCGATACTAACAGATTTTAGAAGGAACGATTTGAAATCAGTCTCAGGTTGTACTTCTGAGGTTAAAATAATAGGTTTATTACCAACGTAAACCGTGTACATCAATTAGGAAAATTACCACTTCATTAGTGTAAAAGTATTATTTTTTTTATTAAAAATGTTGAATTAAAAATTAATTGTATTTAAAATGAGTGAAGCTACAAAATTGTTTAATTTTGCCGTATGATTTTTAATAAGGAAACCGCCAAGAAAACCGCTGAAGTCTTATTACAGATTAACGCTATTAAATTACAACCTGAGGACCCATTTACCTGGGCGTCTGGATGGAAATCTCCAATTTATTGTGATAACCGAATTGTATTGTCTTTTCCTCTGATAAGGAATTACATTAGGGAAACACTTGCTAAATATATTGAGATCCACTATGGAAAGCCAGATGTTATTGCTGGTGTAGCTACAGGTGCCATAGGAATTGGGGCATTGGTTGCTGAATATTTGAATTTGCCTTTTGTTTATGTGAGACCTGAAGCTAAGAAGCACGGTCGACAAAATCAAATTGAAGGATATTTGGAGCAGGGCCAAAACGTGGTGGTTGTAGAAGATTTAATCAGTACTGGAAAAAGTAGCCTTAATGCCGTAAAAGCATTGCAGGAGGCTGAAGTTAATGTAAAAGGCATGGTTGCAATTTTTTCATATGGTTTTGAAATCGCCGAAAAAAACTTTGAAAAAGCTAATGTTCAATTGCATACACTGAGTAATTATGACAATCTTTTAGAACAAGCCTTGGACACAAATTATATTTCCCAAAAACAACGTTCTATTTTGGCAGATTGGAATGCCAATCCTAGTGAGTGGAACGCGATTTGATATAAACGTATTAGGACAGAAAAAACCAAGTCATGAAATTAGAATCTCCAAAAGTTGTTTTAGATAAAAGTGCAGAAGAAACATTCAATTTTTTGTCTGATGTAAAAAATTTTGAATCGTTAATGCCTGAGAATATTAGTAAATTCGAAGTACTTGACGAGGGGAAATTCTTATTTGCGCTTAAGGGTATGCCAGAAATAATCTTACAAAAAAAGGAAACTATACCTTTTGAAAAGATTGTCTTAGGTGCTGCCGGAGGAAAATTAGACTTCTCATTAACTTGTTTTATCACAAACGTTGATGATAATAAGAGCGAAGCAAATTTGGTGTTTGATGGTGAGTTTAATCCTATGATGTCCATGATGATAAAAGGGCCTATTTCTAAGTTTATAGAAACCTTAACCACGAATATGAAAACTGCCGTTTAATATAAAAGATTGACTTCCTTAAAGTTAAAAGATTTAATAATATCGTCCTCAATCAATATCCTAAGTTTTCCGTCATTATCTATACCTTTTATGATACCAGAAAAGGTCTCTCCTATTTGTGTTTTAAAAGTCGATGGTTTGTGTATTCTAAACAATTGAGACTGATACTCCTCCTTAATAGCGGCCAGTTCACCCGAATCTAATAAACCTAAATATAGTTTAAGCTTATTTAAGACCTCAGAAAGTACCTCATCCTTATCTTGTAAGACACCTGTAAGTAGATATAATGAACTGGCATTGGGTAAATTATAAAAGAACTTTTGATTCACATTTAACCCAAAACCAATAACAGACCCAACGTAAGAGTTGTTTTTAATGACATTCTCTATTAAAATACCACAAATTTTTTTGTCTTCTGACAAAATGTCGTTTGGCCATTTTATCTTAAGTTTAGGTAGACGAAATTTTTTAAGGCCCTGGCAAATAGCCAATGAAACAGCCATACTTACAAAGAATTGCTCATCTATATTTAATGTATTTACCCTCTTGAATACACTAACAGTTAGGTTCTTACCTTTTTCTGATTGCCAAAAAGTTCCCATCTGTCCCCTACCTTTGGTTTGAACTTCACTTGCAACTACCGTAAAATCTTTTGGTAAGGTAACTGATGTCATACTTTTTAAATAGGCATTAGTAGAGTCAATGGCATCAAGTTTGATTATATACATGCAAAGGGCATTTTATTTTATAGTTTTCTTATGAAATATAGGACTTACAAGAACTAAAAAAATAATAACTTTGCATAAAATTAAAACATTTTAATGACGGAACGAAAAACCAATGCTGACCAACTCATTACAACCATAATTAGTGGAATAGAAGACGTAAAGGGAAAAGAAATTACAGTTTTAGATTTAAGAGATATAGAAAACACAGTTTGCGATTATTTTATAGTTTGTGAAGGTACCTCTAACACACAGGTCAACGCAATCGTAAACTCAATCCAAAAACAAGTTAGCAAAACACTTAAGGATAAACCCTGGCATATTGAGGGAACCGATAATGCTGAATGGGTCCTTATGGACTATGTCAACGTTGTGGTCCATGTTTTTCAAAAACAGATAAGAGAATATTACGACATTGAAAGTCTTTGGGGAGACGCTAAGACAACCCAAATAGAAACAAGTTATTAAAAAGACAAAAGCTAAGAATGGCAAAAGACAATAAAAATTCAAATAAAAAACCTAAAGTAAATCCGTATTGGATTTATGGTGTTATTATAGCGGTATTCATTTCAATACAACTATTCTCAGGTGGTTTTGGAGGCTCCACAGGAACTCAAACAACTCCGGCCCAGTTTTTAGACTATTTAAGCAAGGGAGATGTTGAAAAAGTTGAGATTGTAAATAAGAGAGAGGCTCGAGTATACCTTACAAAAGAAGCTCAAGAACAAGAGGTACATAAAAAATCAGTACCCAAAACGATGTTTCCATCGGTAACTCCGGTGCCTAATTACAAGTTTGAGTTTGGTAGCCTTGAAAATTTCGAGGATGATGTAAATGAAACAATTAAGGAAAATAATCTAACTACTGAACTTACCTACGAGACAGAACATAATGTCTGGGGTGACTTTTTATTGACCTTACTGCCTTTTGTTTTAATAATTGGTGTTTGGATATTCATTATGCGCCGCATGTCTTCAGGCGGAGGTGGTGGAGCTGGAGGCCAAATATTTAATATTGGAAAATCCAAAGCAAAGCTTTTTGATGAAAAAACAGATACGAAAACCTCTTTTAAGGATGTTGCAGGTTTAGAAGGAGCTAAAGAAGAAGTTCAGGAAATAGTTGACTTTCTAAAATATCCAGAAAAATATACTGCCTTAGGAGGAAAAATACCAAAAGGTGCTTTATTGGTAGGGCCTCCAGGAACAGGTAAAACGTTATTAGCTAAAGCTGTCGCAGGGGAAGCTAAAGTGCCGTTCTTTTCACTCTCGGGTTCTGACTTTGTGGAAATGTTTGTTGGTGTTGGTGCTTCTCGAGTTAGAGACCTTTTCAAACAAGCTAAGGAAAAGTCTCCTTCAATTATTTTTATAGATGAAATTGATGCGATTGGAAGGGCAAGAGGTAAGAATAACTTCTCCGGCTCTAATGATGAGCGCGAAAACACCTTAAACCAGCTCTTAACCGAAATGGATGGTTTTGGCACCAATACCAATGTGATTGTATTGGCCGCAACTAACCGAGCTGACGTATTGGACAGCGCTCTTATGCGGGCAGGCCGATTTGACCGTCAAATATATGTTGATTTACCAGACGTTAGGGAGCGTAAAGAAATCTTTGAAGTTCATCTCAGACCACTAAAGAAGGAAGAGACACTAGATATTGAGTTTTTAGCAAAACAAACACCCGGATTCTCAGGTGCGGACATTGCAAACGTTTGTAATGAAGCTGCCCTAATTGCTGCTAGAAAAGGAAAAAAAGCGGTTAACAAGCAAGATTTTCTTGACGCCGTGGATAGAATCATTGGCGGTCTGGAAAAGAAGAATAAAATTATAACACCAGAAGAAAAAAGAGCCGTGGCTTTCCATGAAGCAGGTCATGCCACGATCAGCTGGATGTTAGAACATGCCGCCCCGTTGGTAAAAGTGACTATTGTGCCGAGAGGTCGCTCTCTTGGAGCTGCCTGGTACTTACCAGAAGAACGCCTTATTGTTAGGCCGGAACAAATGTTAGACGAAATGTGTGCTGCTTTGGGTGGGCGTGCAGCAGAGCAGGTTACCTTTGGTCAAATCTCTACAGGTGCTTTAAGCGATTTAGAGAAAGTTACCAAGCAGGCAAGAGCCATGGTCACCATTTATGGCCTGAGTAAAAAAGTGGGGAACTTAACTTATTACGATTCATCGGGACAATCTGAATATGGGTTTACAAAGCCATATAGCGAGCGTACAGCAGAACTTATCGATAAAGAAATTTCCGATATTATTGAAGAACAATATGTCCGTGCCGTCAAGCTGTTAGAAGAGAACAAAGATAAATTGACGCAACTAGCAGAAGTACTGTTAGATAAAGAAGTTATTTTTAAAGACAACCTGGAAAAAATATTCGGAAAACGTCCATTTGAAAAACAAGAAAGTTTCGAAGAGGCAGCAAAGGAAGAACCGAATCAGGATATCTCGGAAGAGGAGTGAAATACGCCAAACCTATAAAAAACTTAAATTGACAGTATGTTCGTTTAAGTTTTTTTATATTTGATAAATACCTAATTCCTTATAACAGCACCTATTGAATGAGCTTATTTCGTAAACTCTTCGGTAAAAAATCAGATAAAACTGAAGAAAGCATTCCTAATCAAGAGCGTGGCAAATATATGCCTGAGATTAAGTTGCCTGCAGATGAGCGATTTACCATAAACTTTAAAGCTAACGGAGGTAAATTTCTATATTGTGAAAATATGGATGAAATCAAGGATAGCTTTAATTCCATCTTAGAGGAAAATAACTGGCAAGATGAAAAGGTCTTTCTAATCGATGAGCGACTAAAGGCTCTTTTTAAGGATTTTAATATCAATACCACCAAGCTCGTTTCCGAAAGCGCCTATTTTTTATCAACTTGTGAATACTTAATTTCAGACGACGGCTCACTACTAATATCATCAAATCAAATCGCTGAAAAGAAATTACAAGAACTTCCTGATCATTTTATCATTTATGCCACTACCAGCCAATTTGTTGAAAATATTGGTGAAGGTCTAAAGGGTATCAAGGCCAAAAGTAAATCTACTATACCTACAAATATTACTACCATTAAGCATTTTAAGACGGTTGACGATAAAGACTTCTTAACTTACGGAAGCAGCGCTAAGAATTTGTACTTACTTCTACTTGAAGATCTGTAATGAAAGAGTTATTTACAAGAGCAATTTCTGGATTAATCTATGCCTTGTTATTGATTTGTTCCCTTTATTTTCAGCAAGGTTTATTCCTTGTTCTTTTTGTGTTTGGAATAATAAGCCTGATTGAATTTAATAAACTTATCTCTTTAAAATCTGTAGTTCCATATATCATTTTCACCATCTTTTATATTGTTTTCGGATATTTATGTGTCCAAAATTCAGGTTTACCCGAAAGTGATGAGGTAATTCAAATTTTATTGGTCATCACAATTTTTGTGAATCTTATCTTGATTAAAGATCTATTTACCACCAAGAAAATACCACTCTTTGAATCTAAACGCTTCATAACAACAACCTTTTACCTCTCAAGCGGCTTTATTTTTATGTTGCAAATAGGAAATTATAAAAATGAATTCACACCATTACTTTTACTAGGCAGCTTCATTCTTATTTGGGTCAACGATAGTGCGGCCTATTTGGTTGGTAAAAATTTTGGACATCAAAAATTATTTCCGAGTATTTCCCCTAAAAAAACGGTAGAGGGTTTTTTAGGAGGTTTGCTGTTTGCATGTATTTCAAGCTATTTTATTGCTTTATATACAGAAACATTAAGTTTTAATAGTTGGCTCATCTTAGCCATCATTGTAAGTGTTCTTGGAACTTTTGGAGATTTAATCGAATCAAAATTTAAGCGACAGGCAGGAGTTAAGGACAGTGGAATTATCATGCCTGGCCATGGCGGTTTATTAGACCGCTTGGATAGTCTTATATTTGCCGCACCTTTTATATATTTATTTTTAAGAATTTCATAGTTATGTTTCACAGAGAAGGGCATAAAATCATTTTTACTACACTAGTCTTCGTAGTTGGTTCATTTTTTCTAATAGACGAATTCATGACTATTGAATGGTTGAGAAAGGCTTTAATGATTGCTGTACTTATTATCTTTGTACTCATTCTCCAATTTTTCAGGAACCCTAAGCGACATACACATACTAATGAGAATAATGCACTGTCTCCTGTTGATGGTAAAGTTGTAGTTATTGAGGAGGTTTTTGAAAAAGAATTTCTAAAGGAAAAGTGTATTCAGGTTTCTGTTTTTATGTCCCCACTAAACGTGCATGTAACAAGATATCCTGTAACAGGCACAATTGTTTATAGTAAATACCACCCTGGGAAATATTTGGTAGCTTGGCACCCTAAATCTAGTGAGGAAAATGAACGGACTACCGTTGTAATTGAAAATAATCGTTTTGGTAAAGTGTTATACAGACAAATCGCCGGGGCACTTGCTAGACGCATTGTCAACTATGCAAAAGTAAATACTATGGCCACACAAGGCGCTGATTCCGGTTTTATTAAATTTGGGTCAAGAGTAGATTTATTTTTACCTTTAAATGCTGACATAAAAGTAGAAATTAACCAAAGCGTTCGTGGTGGCGAAACCATTATTGCCGAAGTGAAATGACACCTGAGGAACTCGAAATAGAATTTAGGGATGCCGTTGAGCGCGTTAATTCGCATACAGCTCCTTTTCCTGCTGACTTTTTATTACGATTATATGCCTACTACAAAAAGGCAACAAATGACTACGGTCGACCGAATAGTAAAAAGCAAATTATAAATGCTTTCAAGACCAATGCTCTTTTTCAAGTTCAAGATATTAGTCAAGACCAGGCAAAACAAGAGTATATCAACTTAGTCAAAAATTACTTCTTATATCGCAAATAAGTTAATGCTATCTAAAAAAAGAAATCACCAATTTTATTGGTGATTTCAAAATGATTATAAGTCAAAATAAAATTTATAGTGCGATATCTAGGCTTCAGACTTTGGTAGATTTATGCCTTGCTTTAACACAACAGCGCCCATAGCAATCAACCAAATGACTTTGATATGAAATAATGGTTTGTATATTTCAAAATTATCTGGGATAGCTAAGATGATACCCATCGCAGCAAGACCTAAAAGAGCAGTAAACCAACCCAACCATTTACTCACCATATGCCATTTAATTAAAGCATAGCCCAATAAGACCAAACCAACACCAGAAAAGATACGGCCAAACCTTATAAAACAGGTCACATACTGATTTGTGAACAATATGTCATGCATAAAAGCCTCTATTTCAACGGGCGTTTTCCCTGCAGTTTCTCCAACGCCCCAAGCTCCGAAATTATAGAAATATGCGTTTGCTATGGCCAAGGTAAACGTGCCAATGATTACCATACCTGCACCTGGCAAAATTACGACCCTATAAGGTCTTCGAGCTGTTACAGATACAAGAGCAAATAAAGCAATACCCATAGTCACCCAGCCAAAAATATGTATGCGATACATCCAAATCCAGGTCCATACATTTTCTCCAATCGCTTCAAAATCCGATGCCACGATGTATTCACCTATATGATGTGGGGATAAGGCCCAACCCAGCCATAATAATAATGCTGCCAAAATAAAGGCCCATCCTGTAAACTTTGTTTCGAAGTCTTTTTGTAAACTGTTCATGTTTATATTATTTAATAGATACTAACAATGTAGTAGTATCTATTTTTTTCTTATGTAACATATGTTACACGACTTCATGCCACGTAGCGTTTAAACTGTTCAATTATATAGGTAACTACTTACTAATTCCAATACACAAAAATGAATTATCTATTTTAATTCTATTCAAAAACCCACTTATATGGGCCTTACAAGATAATATTAGTATTTCATATCATTTAAAATATAGTAATGGAGTTGATCATTATGGAGTACTAACTAAAATACCGTTAAAAGGCCTATTTTAAATTCTATTACCTGTAAAATGAATACAAACCTATAACCTTCCAATTGATATTAAACCGATGTGTAACATTGGTTACAAAGACATATTTGAAAAAAATGTATCTTAATTAATTATTTAGGTAGCTTATAAATTCAATATTTTGAAAAGAAGAGATTTCGTTAAAAAAGGGACGCTTAGTTCTATTGCAGCGCTCATAGGAACAGAGGTGGTTTTTGGCTCTAATATGCTAAAAGGTTACACACCGTTAGCTTTACAAGATCCAGATCCTTTCAAACTCTTTAATAAGCACAAGGATATGGTTGTCCTTAATGATAAGCCGTGGAATATCGAATCTCAGGCACACCTATTGGACGATAATATTACACCTAATGCCTCCATGTTTATCAGAAATAATGGTTTGGTTCCAGAGGATATAGATGCTAAAAACTGGACATTGACAATTGATGGCGAATCGGTAAAAAACAAAAAGACTTATACGCTACAAGAGTTAAAGTCTAAATTCGAGCAACACACATATCAATTAACTATAGAATGTGGTGGCAACGGTCGTGCAGAATTTAACCCACCCGCTAAAGGCAACCAATGGACTGTTGGTGCTGTACACTGCGCTTCATGGACTGGCGTTCGTTTGCGCGATGTTTTACAGGATGCAGGCATTAGAAATAATGCTGTTTATATTGGATTTCATGCAGTAGATAAACATCTCAGTTTAGACCCTAATAAAGAACCAATTTCCAGAGGTTGTCCTATGTCTAAGGCATTACAGGATGAAACCCTTTTGGCTTTCAAAATGAATGGAAAGGACATTCCTCTTATCCATGGCTACCCCTTGCGCCTCGTGGCCGGAGGTTGGCCAGCTTCGGTATCTGGTAAATGGGTCAACCGAATCAGTATACGCAATAAAGTACACGACGGAACAAAAATGACAGGTACAGCCTATAGAGTACCTTGCGAGCCTGTGGCTCCAGGAGCTAAGGTCAAGGATGAAGATATGTGCATTATAGAATCTATGCCTGTAAAGTCATTGATAACATATCCTAAATCTGGAGCAATAATCAAAAAAGGTAAATCCTTAAATATAAGAGGGCATGCTTGGGCAGGAGAACTAGAGGTAACTAAAGTAGAGTATTCTATAGATTTTGGTTCAACTTGGAAGGATTGTAAGCTAGAAGCACCTGCAAATAGATTAGCATGGCAACATTTTTCAGCTTCTGTTGATTTACCAAAGTTGGGTTATTATGAAGTTTGGGCAAGAGCCACGGATACAAAAGGAAATGCGCAACCAATGGTATTACCAGGTTGGAATCCGAAAGGGTATTTGAATAACGCTTGTCATCGTATAGCGGTTAAGGTAAGTTAATGAATAAGGAAAGCACATTCAGAAAACAAGTTAGAAGGATATATCACTTATTAATGGTATTATTTGGCTTGTTTGTTGTTACTGGAGGGAGCTTAATTTATTATGTGAATAATCCAGGTGCTTTCGATTTTAAAGCAAAATCAGAAATAGCCTCTATAACCCCTGTTGAAGATGAAGATCGTATAGAAAATGGTATACATGTGAGGACAGGACTAATTGATAGTGAAGGGCTTATGGTAGTTGTTAATAATTGTACCAATTGCCATTCTGCTAAATTAGTCACACAAAACAGAATGACTAAAGAAGGTTGGAATACCACTATTAAATGGATGCAAGAGACACAGAACTTATGGGACTTGGGGGGTAATCAAGAAATTATAGTCAATTATTTAGTCACCAACTATCCGCCAAAAGCAAAGGGAAGACGAATGACTTTAACAGATATTGAATGGTATGAGTTGGAGGATTAATTTTTTAATTTTAGTTGTACTCTCGTGGGCATGTCAGAAAGAGAAGCAGGTCGTAATACCTAATCATAATGAAGGTAATTTAATTGAGGCTGCAGAACTAAAAGCTATAATAAACCAACCAAACATAAAATTGTTGGATTTTAGAAAAAAAGACGAATACGATAAGGGACACATAACTAAAGCTTTGAATATATGGCGAACAGATATAGAGGATAGTTCTTACCCTTATAGAGGAATGATGGCAAGTAAATCGCAGATTCAAGCTGTTTTTGGTCAATTAGGAATCAATTCTAACGATACTATTATAGTGTATGATGACAACGGCATGTGTGAAGCTGCAAGATTATGGTGGGTATTACAAAACTATGACTTTAAAAATGTAAGGATATTAAATGGAGGTATTTCAGCATGGGCGTTAAACAATGGTTCATTGACAACGCAAAAGGTTAAATTCAAGCCTTCCACTTTTGAGCTATCTGATAATGCTTCTATGGTTTATCATATATCAAAAGCGGAGCTTGAACAGGCTTTAAAATCGGACGTAACAGTTATAGATACAAGAACTTTGGATGAATATACCGGTAAGACCCACAAAAATGGAGCAACGAAATCAGGAAGGATTCCAGAAAGTTTACATATTGATTGGGCCGAAAGTATTAATTACGACGGGGACCAACGATTCAAAACAATAGAAGAAATTAAAAAAAAGTATAGAAAGTTAAACATAAAAAAAACAGATTTGATTGTTTTATATTGCCATACTGGTGTTCGATCAGCACATAGTACCTTTGTGTTGACTCAAATATTAGGTCATCAAAATGTTAAAAATTATGATGGCTCTTGGGTAGAATGGAGTTATTTTAACAATTTACCTTTTGAAAATGATCAAGTCTCTCTAATTAAAAAATAAAATGGAAAAGTATTTAGACGCATTCGTAAATGCCTTTGAAGGCACATTAACATGGACCTGGAAATCAATTATTTTTGAAGTGCCTTGGTATACAAATTACTTTTGGGGCCTTATTGCCATCTCCTTAGTTGTTTGGTTTTTGGAAATAGCCTTTCCATGGCGAAAAAACCAATCTATTTTTAGACGCGACTTCTGGTTAGATGCATTTTATATGTTTTTTAATTTTTTCATTTTCGCCATTGTCGTGAGTGGAGTATATGAAGTTTTAGGAGTACTATTTAGTGATATAAACATCACTGCAAAAAGTCTTGCCATTGTGGATATTTCAAATTGGGCACCTGGACTGCAATTATTTGTTTTCTTTATTGTGCTAGACTTTGTACAATGGTTTACACATGTATTATTACATCGTTATGGCTTCCTTTGGAAATTTCATAAAGTACACCACAGTGTTAAGGAAATGGGCTTTGCTGCCCATTTACGATACCACTGGATGGAGAATATTTTATATAAGCCTTTAAAAACCTTTGGGGTTATGATACTTGGAGGGTTTGAGCCAGAGCAGGCCTATATTGTTCATTTTATTGCCATTGCTATTGGTCACCTCAACCATTCTAATATTAAAATTACTTGGGGACCTCTTAAGTATATTTTCAATAATCCGGTTATGCACTTGTACCACCACGCTTACCATTTACCAGAGGGGAAAAATGGCGTTAATTACGGTATAAGCTTAAGTCTTTGGGACTATCTATTTAAAACTGATTATATCCCTGAAGATAGCGGTACTATAGAAATTGGATTTAAAGGTGATGATAAATTTCCTCATGATTTTATTGGCCAAAACACCTACGGGTTTAAAAAAGGTCAACATTAAGGGTTAAGTCTTAGAGTATATTCTTTGGCTCTTGTAAATGGGGATTGAACAACTAGGTTTAATCCCTTATTAAGGGCATAGTAGAGCAACGCAGCAAACCCTCTTGTTTTGCAATTTCTGCATAGGGGACTTCCTCCACAATAAATCCATGGGCTCGTAACCATGAGTTTAGTCTCGTAAAGTTGCGTTCTGAAACAATCACATCTTCTGAAATTGAGAAAATATTACTGTTCATATCGTACATTTCGTCTTTTGTGATTTCAAAAATATTATCCGCACCAAAGTAATCAACGAGCCATTGATATTCACTTTCAACTAAAAACCCATTTTTATGAATTATTGCCTTGTCCTTACCGATGGGCTGAAAGCAACAATCTAGATGAAGGGCATTCTCCTTTGGATCCGTGTTGGACTTCCTAAGTTGGAAGGCCTTTACTTTTTTATGCGGAAATAAGCCTTGTATTGCTCTAACCGCTTGAATATTGGTTCGAGCTGTGATGAAATCAGCATAATCCTCTCCAGTATACGTACCTACAAAAATATAATCATTCCAAGGCATAACATCACCTCCTTCAACATGGCAATCATCTGGTAAGATAATTCTATTGGATTTGTCCACATGAGTCCAAACATATTCGGTGGCCTCAATTTCACGTTTGCGATCTGGTAGGATATTGGCAATGATAATCTTATCTTCAATAACAAAAGAAATATCCCTTGCAAAAATCTGGTTATAGTCTTGTATAACTTTAGGGCGATAGACTTTAACGTCGTATTTTTTCAAGACCTCAGCAAATGCTGCCATTTCCCTTTTCATATCTTCTTCCTTAGGATAAGTACCTGCTAGAACATGTTGTAAACTTTTAGGATCGTAACAGGCTTCTGGTTTTGGCACTGGCCCGTTACTCTCAGCGGTTCCCAAAATTACAGCTCTTAGCCTTGAAGTCTCGTTTTGAATATTTAATTTCATATGTATTCTCATATAAAAAGCCTCATAAAATTATGAAGCTTTTCTTTTGTTTTATATATAAAGACAACTAACGTTTATCTAATGTTTTGAATGCTCTATAGGTCTCACCTATGTAAAGCTGACGAGGTCTTCCAATTGGCTCCTTTCGCAAGCGCATTTCTCTCCATTGAGCTATCCAACCTGGTAATCTACCAAGAGCAAACATTACGGTAAACATTTCTACCGGAATTCCCATGGCTCTGTAAATTATACCAGAGTAAAAATCTACATTTGGGTATAATTTTCTATCTACGAAATACGGGTCTTCTAGCGCTTCTTTTTCCAATCCTTTTGCGATATCCAATATAGGATCTTCAACACCTAAGTTTCCGAGTACTTCATCAGCTGCCTTTTTTATAATTTTGGCTCGTGGATCAAAATTCTTATATACCCTATGACCAAATCCCATTAATCGGAATGGATCATCTTTATCCTTTGCTTTAGACATATATTTCTTAGTATCACCACCATCTTCCTTGATGGCTTCTAACATCTCTAAAACAGCTTGGTTAGCCCCTCCATGCAACGGTCCCCAAAGTGCTGATATCCCAGAAGCTAAAGAAACAAATAAGCCTGCGTGAGATGACCCGGTAATTCTAACTGTTGATGTCGAACAATTTTGCTCATGATCTGCATGAAGTATCAATAACTTATCCAAGGCATCTACCAATATCGGGTTTTGCTCATATTCCCTATTTGGGTTTTTGAACATCATTTTCAGTACATTTTCAACATAGCCCAAGTTGTCATCTCCATATTCTAAAGGTAACCCGTGCTTTTTGCGCATGGTCCATGCCACTAAAACAGGAAACTTACCCAAAATCCGCACTATGGAATTATACATGTCCTCCTCTGAATTAACATCCACAGACGACGGATTGAAAGCTGTTAAAGCAGACGTCAATGAGGATAAAACTCCCATCGGATGAGCTGATTTTGGAAAAGCGTCTAAAATCTTCTTAACATCATCATCAACTACAGAGTGAGACTTTATATCTGTATGAAATTTTTCTAATTGCTCTTTATTTGGCAATTCCCCAAAAATGAGAAGAAATGCTACTTCTAGAAAGTCCGCCTTTTCCGCTAGCTCCTCAATAGAATACCCTCTGTATCTAAGAATACCCTTTTCACCATCAAGAAATGTTATGGCACTCTCACAACTACCCGTATTTTTATAACCAGGGTCTATTGTTATAATACCACCAGTAGAACTTCTTAAGGTTTTGATATCTATAGCAACTTCATTTTCCGTTCCCCTAATAACAGGGAATTCATATTTTTCACCGTTTACTTCTAAGGTAGCTTTGTCTGACATATTGTGAGTGTAATTTTTTGTTTCAAAGAGTTACAAAATTACGAAATCTCAAACGATTTCGAAACTAGAATTAGATTGGTTTTAACAATTGATTGCCAAAAAAACCCCTCACTAGTGAAGGGTTTTTAAATATTTCAATTTGAAGAATTAGTTCTGGACCTTAAATGCTTTTTTCTGTGGAAAATAAGCCACATCCCCAAGTTCTTCTTCTATTCTTAAGAGCTGATTATATTTAGCCATACGATCGCTACGAGATGCCGAACCTGTTTTTATTTGACCAGTGTTTAAGGCTACAGCTAGATCAGCGATAGTAGTGTCCTCCGTCTCACCTGATCGGTGGGACATTACACAAGTATACCCAGCATTTTTAGCCATATTAACAGCAGAAATTGTTTCTGTTAAAGATCCTATTTGATTTACCTTAATTAAAATTGAATTTGCGATGCCGTTTTCAATACCCTTTGATAAGCGGTCTACATTGGTCACAAACAAATCATCACCCACGAGCTGTACCTTATCCCCTATTCGCTCGGTTAAGTCTTTCCAACCATCCCAATCATTTTCATCCATACCATCTTCTATGGAAATTATAGGGTATTTAGAGGCTAGATCGGCCAAGTACTTTGCCTGTTCTGCACTTGTTCTCACAACACCTTTATCACCCTCAAAAATCGTATAATCATACTTACCATCCTTGTAAAATTCTGCAGCAGCGCAGTCTAGGGCTATCATAACGTCGTCACCCAGTTTATAACCAGCCTTTTCAACAGCAGTATTAATCGTATCTAAAGCATCTTCAGTTCCACCAGCTAAATTTGGTGCAAACCCACCTTCATCTCCAACAGCAGTGCTCAGACCTCTATCGTGTAATACCTTTTTCAAATTATGGAAAATTTCAGTTCCCATCTGCATGGCGTGGGTAAAGTCTTCAGCCTTCACGGGCATTATCATAAATTCTTGAAAAGCAATTGGTGCATCGCTATGGGAACCTCCATTAATTATATTCATCATGGGCACCGGAAGGGTATTTGCCGACACACCTCCAACATACCTATACAAAGGCATTCCTAATTCATTGGCCGCCGCTTTTGCAACGGCAAGTGAAACGCCTAAGATGGCGTTAGCTCCTAACTTGGATTTATTAGGTGTACCGTCTATCTCAATCATTAATTGGTCTATCATATTCTGTTCAAAGACAGAAATCCCTAAAAGTTCTTGAGCGATTATCGAGTTAACATTTTCAACGGCTTTTAGAACACCTTTCCCCATATATGTATCACCACCATCCCTAAGCTCAACAGCTTCATGCTCACCAGTGGACGCACCAGAAGGCACTGCCGCCCTTCCCATTATTCCACTTTCTGTGAGGACATCTACTTCTACTGTTGGATTACCTCTTGAATCTAATATTTGTCTTGCGTGTACATTAATTATAATGCTCATTTTTTATGGATTTTTATCGTTGAATACTTTCAAATTTACAAAAAACAAAAGGGTAAAACAGAAGAAAAATCATAAATGCGATTAATTTTTACTATAATGTTTTCGTAGAGCAAAAAACGCAATGATTTTTATTTTTCATTGCGCTTTTTTCCTAATTATTCTTGATGTTTTCAATAAATTGATCAAACAAATAGTCAGAGTCATGAGGACCAGGACTGGCCTCTGGATGGTATTGCACCGAAAAGCAATTTTTATCTTTTATTTTAATTCCCGCTACTGTATTATCATTGAGGTGCACATGAGTAATTTCAACATTGGGGTTGGCCTCAGTTTCTTCTCTGTTAATAGCGAATCCGTGATTTTGAGAAGTAATCTCCCCCTTTCCTGTTAATAAGTTCTTTACAGGATGATTAATGCCCCTGTGACCATTGTGCATCTTGTAGGTTGAAATTCCATTTGCCAAGGCGATAACCTGGTGCCCTAAACAAATACCAAATAAGGGTTTATTCCTTTTTATTATTTCCTTTGCGACCTCTTTAGCCTCAATTAATGGCTCTGGATCACCAGGACCATTGGATAAAAAATAACCATCCGGTTTAAATGCTTCTAAATCCTCAAACTTTGAATTATATGGAAATACTTTGACATAAGCATCTCGCTTAGCCAAATTCCTCAAAATGTTCTTCTTTATCCCAATGTCTAAAGCGGCTATTTTATAAGTTGCATTTTCGTCACCAACAAAATACGGCTCTTTGGTTGAAACTTTTGAGGCTAACTCCAATCCTTCCATAGAAGGCACTTTAGCCAACTGCTTCTTAAGGTCATCTATCTTATCTACCTCTGTAGATATCACCGCATTCATAGCTCCTTTTTCCCTTATGTAACTTACTAATGCACGTGTATCTACATCTGAAATAGCTAATGTATTATATCTCTCAAAAAATGCTTCAAGGGATAAATCTGCAGCAGGTCTGGAGTATTCAAAACTGAAATTTTTACAGATAAGCCCTGCAATCTTAATATCGTCTGACTCTACCTCATCGGCCTTTGTTCCATAATTTCCGATATGGGCATTGGTCGTCACCATTAACTGACCAAAATAAGACGGGTCTGTAAAAATTTCTTGATAGCCAGTAGTACCGGTATTAAAACAAACCTCACCGAAGGCCGTACCTTCTTTACCTATTGATTTTCCGTAAAAAATGGTTCCATCAGCCAATAGGATAATAGCTTTTTTCCGTTGTTTATATTTCATGTTTTTAGTTTGAATGACGTCCTGATCTGCAGGAAGTAAGTTTTACAAAATTCCAAAAAAAAAGGATAAACTTAAAAAGTTTATCCTTGATATTTATAAATGCTTATTAACATTATTCTTCTTCGTTAGTAGCTTTTGGTTCTACTGCCGGTGGTGTAGTTGCTGAGGATTTCTTTCCACCTCTTCTACTTCTACGGGTTGATTTCTTAGCCGTCTTACCAGCATTGTAAAGCTCGTTATAATCTACCAATTCTATCATGGCCATATCTGCGTTATCCCCAAGTCTGTTACCCAATTTAATAATACGGGTGTAACCACCTGGTCGATCACCTATTTTGGCAGCAACGTCTCTGAACAATTCTGCTACAGCTTCTTTTTGTCTTAATTTAGAAAATACAATACGTCTGTTGTGTGTTGTATCCGTTTTAGACTTGGTAATCATGGGCTCGATGAACTGTTTCAAAGCCTTTGCTTTTGCCGTAGTCGTATTGATTCTCTTGTGTTCTATTAAAGAACAGGCCATATTCGCCAACATTGACTTTCTATGTGCCGTTTTACGACTTAAATGATTGAATTTTTTTCCGTGTCTCATGACCTTTGTTTTAAACCTCTATCTTGCTACAACTCTTGTAAGGAGCAAAACTATAAAGGAGTTATAATTAATCTTTATCTAATTTATACTTACTTAAATCCATTCCGAAATTTAGGCCCTTAACACTTACCAGTTCTTCTAGCTCTGTTAATGATTTTTTACCAAAATTTCTAAACTTCATTAAATCATTTTTATTAAATGAAACCAAGTCACCTAAAGTATCTACTTCAGCAGCCTTTAAACAATTTAAGGCACGGACTGAAAGATCCATATCCACTAATTTGGTTTTCAATAATTGTCTCATGTGAAGAGATTCCTCATCATAAGTTTCAGTCTGGGCTATTTCATCAGCTTCTAGTGTGATACGCTCATCTGAGAATAACATAAAGTGATGTATCAATATCTTAGCCGCTTCAGTTAATGCATCCTTAGGATGTATGGAACCATCCGTGATTATTTCAAAAACCAGTTTTTCATAATCTGTTTTCTGTTCCACACGGAAATTTTCAATACTGTACTTTACATTCTTTATCGGCGTGTATATTGAATCTGTAAAGATGGTTCCCATTGGTGCGGAAGCTTTTTTATTTTCTTCAGCGGGAACATAACCTCTACCCTTTTCAATAGTTAACTCCATATTGATATTTACCTTAGGGTCCAAGTTACAGATGACTAAATCTGTATTTAACACTTGAAATCCTGAAATAAATTTTTGAAAATCACCAGCAGTGATTTGCTCTTGACCTGAGATTGAAATTGTGACAGTCTCATTGTCAATTTCATCTATTTGACGCTTAAAGTTAACTTGCTTTAAGTTTAATATCATTTCAGTTACATCCTCAACTACTCCAGGTATTGTAGAAAATTCATGATCTACACCTTCAATTCTAACTGATGTGATAGCAAAACCTTCTAAAGAAGACAACAATACTCTTCTTAAGGCATTTCCTACCGTTAATCCGTATCCTGGTTCTAAAGGTCTAAATTCAAACTTACCTTCAAAATCAGTGGAATCAATCATGATTACTTTGTCGGGCTTCTGAAAATTTAATATTGCCATATTGCGTTTTGTATCAGTTATTAATTATTTAGAGTAAAGTTCAACGATAAATTGTTCGTTGATTTGTTCTGGAATTTGAATTCGCGCTGGAACAGAAACATAAGTTCCTTCCATAGTTTCATTATTCCATGTAATCCATTCATACACATTGCTAGAGTTAGCTAATGCATTTTGAATAGCCTCAAGTGATTTTGATTTTTCTCTTACACCAACAACATCACCAGCATTCAATTGATACGAAGGGATGTTCACCTTTTCGCCATTGACTGTAATGTGTCTGTGAGAAACCAACTGTCTTGCAGCACTTCTAGACGGTGCAATACCCATTCTGTAGACAACGTTATCTAAACGTGACTCACACAATTGTAATAGTACTTCACCGGTAATACCTTGAGCAGCGGTTGCTTTTTTAAACATATTTCTGAATTGCTTTTCTAATATACCGTAAGTATATTTAGCTTTTTGCTTCTCCATTAATTGGATTGCGTATTCAGATTTTTTACCACGACGACGGTTGTTACCGTGCTGCCCTGGAGGGTAATTTCTCTTTTCGAAAGCTTTATCGTCTCCGAAAATAGGTTGCCCGAATTTACGAGCGATTTTAGTTTTAGGACCAGTATATCTTGCCATTTTTAATAAATTATGAGAGTGCTTGCAGAATTAAGGTCTTATTTGTTCTTATCCTTCTGCTTACGTTGACCTCTCGTTGATACTTGTTTATTTTTCAGTTTGCAAATTTACGCATAAAAACCTAATATCAACCATCTATGAGGTTGATATTATTGTAATTAAACGTCTTTTAAACTCTTCTTCGTTTTGGAGGACGACAACCATTGTGCGGTAAAGGTGTAACGTCAATGATTTCTGTTACTTCAATACCTGTATTATGAAGTGATCGGATTGCAGATTCTCTTCCGTTTCCTGGGCCTTTTACATAGACCTTAACTTTTTTAAGTCCTGCCTCTTTAGCCACACCTCCTGCATCTTCCGCTGCTAATTGGGCGGCGTAAGGCGTATTCTTTTTAGAACCTCTAAAGCCCATCTTACCCGCTGATGACCAAGAAATGACATCTCCTTTTTTATTAGTCAAGGAAATGATGATGTTATTGAAAGATGCCGTTATATGCGCTTCTCCAATTGCATCAACAATTACCTTACGTTTTTTAGTACTTGACTTTGCCATATTTTTTAGTTTATAGTTGTTAGCTTTTAGTTGTTAGAATCCTAAACTTTTACATTTCATACAGATTCATCTAACGTCTAATTACTAATGACTGTTGTCTTAATTAATTATTATTTAGTTACCTTTTTCTTGTTAGCAACTGTTTTTCTTCTACCTTTTCTTGTTCTAGAGTTATTCTTTGTGCGCTGACCACGCAACGGAAGACCCGCTCTATGACGAATTCCTCTGTAACACCCAATATCCATTAATCGCTTAATGTTTAATTGAGTCTCAGAACGCAATTCACCTTCAATTTTAAATGAACCCACAGCCTCACGAATGGCACCAATTTGATCATCAGTCCAATCCTGTACTTTTATTCCTTCGTCAACTTTAGCCGTAGCTAAAATTTCTTTGGCTCTACTCTTACCTATTCCATAGATATAGGTTAAGGAGATTACACCTCTTTTTTGTTTTGGTATGTCTACACCTGCAATTCTTGCCATAACTAGCCTTGTCTTTGTTTGAATCTAGGATTCTTTTTGTTAATTACGTAAAGTCTTCCTTTTCGTCGTACCAATTTACAATCGGCACTTCTTTTTTTAACTGATGCTCTTACTTTCATCTGTTTTAATTTTTTTTAAATACTATGATTAGTATCTATACGTTATACGAGCCTTAGTTAAATCATAAGGACTCATTTCTAATTTCACCTTGTCTCCTGGTAACAATTTAATGTAATGCATTCTCATTTTACCAGATATATGGGCAGTCACTATGTGACCATTCTCTAATTCTACACGGAACATGGCATTTGATAATGCTTCAATAATGGTCCCGTCTTGTTCTATTGCTGCTTGTTTTGCCATAGTATTTTTATATTAAGCTACTGCTTTCCTATTTTTACCAGTTTTCATCAAGCCATCATAATGCTTATTTAATAAATAAGAATTAATCTGTTGCATAGTATCAATGGCCACACCGACCATAATTAACAGCGATGTACCTCCAAAGAACAATGCCCATCCTTGCTGCACGCCCATTAACTTGACAATAAATGCAGGAAATACTGCAATCAATGCTAAGAAAATAGACCCTGGTAAGGTTATTTGCGACATTATTTTGTCTAAATATTCAGCAGTTTCTGTACCTGGTCTAATTCCTGGAATAAAACCCCCACTTCGCTTTAAATCATCAGCCATTTTATTGGTTGGAACTGTAATGGCCGTATAAAAGTAAGTGAATATTATAATCAACAGGGCAAATACTACATTGTACCACAAACCGAAGATATCGTTAAATTGTGCTTGCAACCATTGACCTGCCGTTGATCCTTCAGATAAAGAACGCCCTACTAGACTTGGCACAAACATAATAGCTTGTGCAAAGATAATAGGCATTACACCAGATGCATTCAATTTCAAGGGTAAAAACTGCCTTGAACCAAATACATTTTTTTCATAGCCTCCAGATGCCGTACGTCTTGCATATTGAACCGCAATTTTTCGAACTGCCATTACCAAAAAGACAGAGGCTAGAATAATGAGAAACCAAATCACTAATTCGATTAATATCATCATGAATCCTCCATTTCCTTCAGTCCTTGATAATGCATTTTGCATAAAGGATTGCGGCAAGGTGGCAATAATACCAACCATAATCAATAATGAAATACCATTTCCTATACCTTTATCTGTAATTTTTTCTCCTAACCACATAGCGAATACACAACCAGTAACCAGAATAATAACAGAAGAAAAGTAAAAGACCGTTTCACTAAAATTAGGTACCAATAATGAACTCAATGCTGGCGCACCAGACAGAGCCGGAATACTAGCTAAATAACCTGGAGCTTGAACTAAACAAATCCCGATAGTTAACCATCTGGTAATTTGTGTTATTTTCTTTTGTCCACTAGCACCCTCTTTCTGCAATTTTTGTAAATAAGGAATTGCAATACCCATTAATTGAACAACAATAGAGGCTGATATGTAAGGCATGATACCCAATGCAAATACTGAAGCATTCGCAAATGCACCTCCTGTAAATGCATTTAACAAGCCTAAAAGTCCACTATTAGTTCCATCTTGTAAACCACCTAGGGCATTAATATTGATACCAGGTAACACTACTTGAGCACCAAAACGATAGACCAACAACAAACCAAGGGTTAGCATAATCCTATCCTTAAGTTCCGTGATTTTCCAAACGTTTTTTAATGTTTCTATTATCTTCATCCTTATAATCTTATAAAGTTACGGCTTCACCACCAGCAGCTTCAATAGCAGCCTTTGCTGTAGCAGTAAATTTATGAGCAGTGACGTTTAACTTGGATTTTAATTCACCTCTACCTAAAATTTTAACTAAATCGTTTTTTCTAGCTAATCCTAAAGAGACAAGTGTTTCAAAATCAACAGTATCTTTTATTTTCTTAGCATCTACCAATTCTTGAAGGGTGTCTATATTCACCCCTTGGTACTCAACTCTGTTGATATTTTTAAAACCAAATTTAGGAACTCGTCTTTGTAGTGGCATTTGCCCACCTTCAAATCCTAATTTTTTAGAGTATCCTGAACGCGACTTAGCACCTTTGTGTCCTCTAGTGGCCGTGCCACCTTTACCAGATCCTTGACCACGACCAACGCGTTTACCTTGACTTTTTACTGAACCTTCTGCAGGTTTTAAATTACTTAAATCCATTTTAAGTTATTATTTTTAAGCTTCCTCTACAGAAACTAAATGTTCTACTTTCTTAACCATACCAAGGATATTTGGTGTGGCGTTGTGCTCAACGACTTGACCAATTCTCTTTAAACCTAGAGCTTCTAATGTAAGCTTTTGGGTTTTGGTACGATTGATTGCACTTTTTACCTTCGTTACTTTAATCTTTGCCATCTTATCCTTTAGATTATCCGTTAAAAACTTTTTCAAGCGAAATCCCACGCTCTTTAGCCACTGCTCTTGCGTCTCTTAATTGTAATAACGCATCAAACGTCGCTTTTACAACGTTATGAGGATTTGAAGAGCCTTGAGACTTAGAGAGTACATCATGCACACCAACAGCTTCTAGAACCGTTCTCACAGCACCACCGGCTATAACTCCAGTACCAGGGGCAGCAGGAATAATATTTACCCGCGCACCACCGTACTTGCCCTTTTGTTCATGCGGAAGCGTTCCTTTTATGATAGGAATTCTAACTAAATTTTTCTTAGCATCTTCTATCGCTTTAGCTATCGCAGTTGCCACGTCTTTAGATTTTCCTAATCCATGACCAACCACGCCTTCCTCATCACCGACAACAACTATTGCAGAGAAGCCAAATGCTCTACCACCTTTCGTTACTTTGGTTACACGCTGTACACCTACTAAGCGGTCTTTTAGTTCTAGTCCACCTGGTTTAACTAATTCTGCGTTTTTATACTTTTGATACATAATGTCTTAAAATTTAAGTCCTGCTTCTCTAGCGCCTTCCGCTAATGATTTTACTCTTCCGTGATATAAGTAACCACCTCTATCAAAAGAAATAGTCTCAACACCAGCCTTCATAGCCTTTTCTCCAACAGCTTTACCAACTAAAGCTGCGATTTCGGTCTTGTTTCCTTTAGCCTTTGCAATGTCTTTATCTCTAGAGGACGCTGCAGCTATAGTTTTTCCAGTTAAATCATCTACAACTTGAGCATAGATTTCCTTATTGCTTCTAAAAACAGATAATCTCGGTCTAGCTTCCGTACCAGAAACTACTTTACGAATTCTGTTTTTTATGCGTATTCTTCTTTCGTTCTTTGTTAGTGCCATAACTTAACTATTAAGCTGATTTACCTGCTTTTCTTCTGATTTGTTCACCAACAAACTTGATACCTTTTCCTTTGTAAGGTTCTGGTTTTCTGAAGCCTCTAATTTTAGCTGCTACCTGTCCAACCAATTGCTTGTCGTGCGATGTTAATTTCACTATAGGATTTTTACCTTTCTCAGTAACCGTCTCTACCTTTACTTCTGGAGCTATGTCCATAACGATATTGTGAGAGAAACCTATTGCTAAATCTAATTTTTGTCCTTGATTAGACGCTCTATAACCTACACCAACCAATTCTAATTGTTTAGTCCATCCGTTAGAAACACCTTCTATCATATTGGCAATTAAAGCTCTGTATAAGCCGTGCTTTGCCTTAAATTCATTTTTTTCTGAAGAGCGCTCTAATGTTATTGTACCGTCTTCTACTTTTATTTCAATTTCTGAATACTCTTGGGTTAATTCTCCTAACTTGCCCTTGGCAGTTATCATATTATCCTTAACCTCTACAGTTACACCTTCAGGAATTGTTATTGGGTTTTTACCTATTCTAGACATTTTTTCCTGTTTTTAGTATACGTAACACAATAGCTCGCCACCAACGTTTTCTCTCTCCGCTTGTTTTCCAGTCATCACACCGTGTGACGTAGAAACAATTGCAATTCCTAGACCATTTAAGACCCTAGGCATTTCGTTAGCACTAGCATATTTACGTAAACCTGGTTTACTGATTCTTTGAATTTTCTTAATGACCGACTCTTTAGTGTCTCTGTTGTATTTCAAGGCGATTTTAATAGTACCTTGGGCAGACGAATCGTCAAATTTATAACTTAGAATATAGCCCTGATCGAACAATATTTTAGTTATTTCTTTTTTTAAGTTAGACGCCGGGATTTCAACCACACGGTGGTTTGCTTTCACAGCATTTCTAACTCGCGTTAAATAATCCGCTATTGGATCTGTGTACATAGTTATTAATTTGCGGTAACGGTTTTCAGACGTTGGTACAGCCTGAACCTGAGACCAATTTATAATTTTACCAACTTGCTTTCTTAACTCCTGGAATCAGCCCTTTATTAGCCATTTCTCTAAACATAACTCGAGAAATACCAAACTGTCTCATATAACCTTTTGGTCTTCCTGTAAGTTTACATCTATTGTGCATACGTATAGGTGAGGCGTTCTTTGGAAGCTTTTGCAATGCTTCATAATCACCAGCTTCTTTTAAAGCTTTGCGTTTTTCTGCATATTTAGCAACCGTTTTAGCACGCTTAACCTCACGGGCTTTCATTGATTCTTTAGCCATAATTAATTCTTTTTAAATGGTAAACCCAATTCTGCTAATAACGACTTTGCTTCCTTATCCGTTTCAGCAGTAGTTACAAACGTAATATCCATACCAGAGATTTTATTGATCTTGTCAATATCAATTTCTGGGAAAATAATCTGTTCGGTTATACCTAAATTATAATTTCCTCTTCCGTCAAAACCTGTAGCCTTAATCCCATTGAAATCTCTTACTCGTGGCAAGGCTGAAGTTACCAAACGATCTAAGAACTCATACATACGTTCTCCTCGTAATGTCACTTTAGCACCAATGGGCATGCCCTTACGTAATTTAAATGACGCCACATCTTTCTTAGAAATTGTAGCCACAGCTTTTTGACCAGATATATTTGTAAGCTCGTCCACTGCATGATCAATTAATTTCTTGTCAGCAACAGCAGCACCCACTCCTCTAGATATTACTATCTTTTGAAGTTTTGGCACCTGCATTACATTTTTATATCCAAATTCTTCCGTTAGAGCAGGAATTACTTTGTCCTTATACTCTTTTTTTAATCTTGCAACGTAAGCCATAATTAAATTACTTCATTAGATTTTTTAGAAAATCTCACTTTTTTATCGCCTTCCATTCTAAAGCCAATTCTAGTTGTTTCCCCTTTATTGGTTAACAAGGATAGATTAGACATATGAATAGCTGCTTCTTTTTCAACAATGCCACCTTGAGGGTTCTGCGCACTTGGTTTAGTGTGTTTCTTAACCATGTTAACACCTTCTACGATAGCTTTGTTCTTATCTCTCAATACCGTAAGGACCTTGCCTTCAGAACCTTTATGATCCCCAGCTATGACCTGAACGGTATCTCCTGTTTTTATTTTAGACTTTATCATCTTATTTATCAATTAAAGCACTTCTGGTGCCAATGATACGATTTTCATAAATTGCTTATCGCGAAGTTCTCTTGCTACAGGACCAAAAACACGCGTACCTCTCATTTCTCCCTGTGGGTTTAATAATACACACGCATTGTCATCGAAGCGGATGTATGATCCGTCAGGACGTCTTACCTCCTTAGCAGTTCGCACAACAACAGCTGTTGATACAGCACCTTTTTTTATACTTCCGTTTGGCGTTGCATCCTTAACTGAAACAACTATTTTATCTCCAACTGAAGCATATCGCTTTTTTGTCCCACCTAATACTCGGATAGTTAATACTTCCTTTGCACCAGTGTTATCAGCTACTTTTAATCTTGATTCTTGTTGTACCATAATTACTTCGCTCTTTCAATTATTTCTACTAATCTCCAACACTTGGATTTACTTAAAGGTCTTGTTTCCATAATCTTTACAGTATCACCTTCGTTGCAGTCGTTTTTCTCATCGTGCGCAACATATTTTTTTGTCTTTAACACGAATTTTCCATACATAGGATGCTTTACTTTTTTCACCTCGGAGACCACAATTGATTTCTCCATTTTGTTACTGGTAACAACTCCTACGCGTTCTTTTCTTAAGTTTCTTTTTTCCATCTTTCAGCAGAATACAATTATTGTCCTTCTCTATTAGTTAATTCCGTCGCCAATCTAGCTACCGTACGTCTTACTGAACGAAGTTGAATTGGGTTTTCTAAAGGAGAAATTACGTGAGCCATTTTCAGGTCTGCATAACTCTTTTTAGTCTCACTAAGTTTTTCTTGTAACTCAGCCGTTGAAAGCTGTTTAATTTCTGATTGCTTCATAATTTTATGTTATTAAGCTTCGTAATCCCGAGCTATGATAAACTTAGTTTTTACTGGAAGCTTTTGGGCCGCCAAACGAAGTGCTTCTTGAGCAACTTCAATTGGTACTCCACTTACTTCAAACAATATACGTCCTGGTTTTACAACAGCTGCCCAATATTCAACGGCACCTTTTCCTTTACCCATACGTACTTCAAGAGGTTTTTTGGTAATCGGCTTGTCTGGAAAAATCTTAATCCACAACGAACCTTCTCTTTTCATGTAACGTGTAGCGGCAATACGTGCTGCTTCTATTTGACGCGCAGTTATAAAACATGAGTCTAATGACTTTATACCGAAGGTACCATTTGATAACAAATGACCTCTTCCGGAATTACCCTTCATTCGACCCTTTTGCTGCTTTCGAAATTTTGTTCTTTTAGGCTGTAACATTTTCTCTTTTCTTTAAAAAATTACTTTCTACGACGTGATTTATTTCCACCTCGTCCACCTTTTCCTTGCTTCTTAGAAAGGCCAACTAATGGAGAAAGTTCTCTTTTTCCATAAACTTCACCTTTCATAATCCACACTTTCACACCTAATCTACCATAAGTAGTATGTGCTTCAACAAGAGCATAATCTATATCTGCTCTAAATGTAGATAACGGAATACGTCCTTCTTTATAGTGCTCAGAACGCGCCATTTCAGCACCGTTTAAACGACCACTAATTTGAATTTTAATTCCTTCAGCATTCATACGCATTGCAGCAGCAATGGCCATTTTTATTGCACGTCTGTAAGAAATTCGGCTTTCTATTTGACGGGCAACACTTGCAGCTACTAAATGTGCATCTAGTTCAGGTCTTTTAATTTCAAAGATGTTCAATTGAACCTCTTTACCAGTAATTTTCTTAAGCTCTTCTTTTAACTTATCTACCTCTTGACCACCTTTTCCGATAATAATACCAGGTCTAGCAGTAGTGATAGTAACGGTTACAAGTTTAAGCGTACGCTCAATAATTACTCTACTCACACTAGCTTTTGATAAACGTGCGTGAACATACTTTCTAATCTTATCGTCCTCGGCAAGCTTATCTCCATAATCATTGCCACCATACCAGTTAGATTCCCATCCTCTGATAATACCTAAACGATTTCCGATTGGATTTGTCTTTTGTCCCATATCTCTATCTTAGCTTTGTGTTTTATTTAACGAATCTACCACAACTGTGACGTGATTTGATCTCTTTCTGATTCTATGTGCTCTCCCTTGAGGTGCAGGACGCAAACGCTTTAGCATGGTTCCTCCGTCTACACGGATTTCCTTGATAAATAAATCTGCCTGCTCAATATCAGCATCTTCATTTTTAGCCTGCCAATTAGCTATGGCAGATAAAACTAGTTTTTCTAAACGACGCGATGCTTCCTTTGGGCTAAATCTAAGAATCGATAATGCCTTCTCAGCCTTCTCACCTCTAATTAAATCTGCGACTAAACGCATTTTTCTTGGAGATGTAGGACAGTTATTTAGCTTAGCAAAAGCAATCTGCTTTTTCTCAGCCTTAATGGCTTCTGCCATCTGTTTTTTACGACTTCCCATGATTCTTATTTTTTACCTTTATTCTTAGCACCAGCGTGACCTCTAAAAGATCGTGTTGGTGAAAATTCTCCTAACTTGTGACCTACCATGTTTTCAGTTACATAAACTGGTACAAATTGACGACCGTTGTGAACTGCGATAGTCTGACCTACGAAATCCGGAGATATCATTGATGCTCTCGACCAAGTTTTAATAACCGTCTTTTTGTTAGCTGCAACATTTTCTGCAACTTTCTTTTCTAATTTATAGTGGATATAAGGTCCTTTTTTTAATGAACGTGCCATACTTTCTTAATTATTTCTTTCTACGTTCTACAATATACTTGTTGCTCGCTTTGGTCTTAGAACGTGTTCTGTAACCTTTAGCAGGTATGCCGTTCCTAGATCTTGGATGACCACCTGAAGACTTACCTTCGCCACCACCCATTGGATGGTCTACTGGGTTCATTACCACTGGTCTTGTACGTGGACGTCGTCCTAGCCATCTGCTTCTTCCAGCTTTACCTGATACCACCAATTGGTGATCCGAGTTTGAAACAACACCTATGGTTGCCATACAAGTTGCAAGAATCATTCGCGTTTCTCCAGAAGGCAATTTTACCGTTGCAAACTTACCATCTCGCGCCATTAACTGAGCAAAAGCACCGGCACTACGAGCCAATACGGCACCTTGACCTGGATGAAGTTCTATACAGGACACAATGGTACCCAATGGTATTTCACTTAGCGGCATAGCATTTCCAATCTCTGGAGCTATACCTGAAGTACCAGACACTACATTTTGCCCTACCTGTAAACCATTTTGCGCAATCACATATCGCTTCTCACCGTCTTGGTAATTAAGCAAAGCAATAAATGCTGTTCTGTTTGGATCGTATTCAATAGTTTTAACCTCTGCTGGAATTCCAGTTTTCTCACGTTTAAAATCTATGATACGATACTTTCTCTTATGACCTCCGCCTTTATAGCGCATAGTCATTTTTCCTTGACTGTTTCTACCACCAGACCTTTTTTTCGGAGCAAGTAAACTTTTCTCCGGCTTATCAGTAGTAATGCTGTCAAATCCATTAACTACTCTAAAACGCTGGGCTGATGTAATCGGTTTTAATTTTCTAACTGACATTCGTGTCTAATTACATGTTAGCGTATAAATCTATTGTTTCACCTTCCGCCAGCTGTACAATTGCCTTTTTAACGGCATTTGTTTTACCATGCTGAACACCCGTTTTTGTAAAACGGGTCTTTCGTTCTGGACGGACATTTATCGTACGAACTTTTTCAACAGAAACACCATAAGCGGCCTCTACAGCCTTTTTGATTTCTACCTTGTTCGCCTTTGTATTCACTTCAAATGCATAGGCATTTAGCAACTCGCTCTGCGTTGTTGCTTTTTCAGTGATAATAGGTTTTAATAAGATACTCATTGTTGATCTATTTACTTAAATTCGATTCAATCCCTTCTAATGCACCTTCTAAAAGAACCACTTTATTCGCGTTCATTATCTTGTATGTGCTTAATTCAGAGCTTTTTATAACTTCGGAGCCCTTGAAATTGCGGGACGACAAATATACATTATTATTTGTGTCACCCAATACAAACAAAGACTTTTTATTATCTATCTCCAAGGCTTTCAATACATCGATAAAGCTTTTAGTTTTTGGAGCCTCAAAATTAAAGTCCTCTAAAACTACTATTGATTTATCATTTGCCTTTATACTTAATGCAGATTTACGTGCTAAGCGCTTAAGGTTTTTATTTAATTTAAAACCGTAATTTCTTGGTCTTGGACCAAACATACGTCCACCTCCTTTAAATACCCCAGACTTGATACTACCTGCTCTCGCAGTTCCAGTACCTTTTTGTTTCTTAATCTTACGTGTACTACCAGTAATCTCTGCTCTTTCCTTAGCCTTATGCGTTCCCTGTCTCTGATTAGCTAAATATTGCTTAACATCTAAATAGACAGCGTGATTATTAGGCTCTATAGCAAACACTTCTTTAGAAAGCTCAGCTTTTCTACCCGTGTCTTTTCCGTTTATATCTAAAACTGCTACTTTCATTACTTCTCAATGATTACATAAGAATTTTTGTGTCCAGGTACACAACCCTTAACAACCAGTAAGTTCTTTTCAGGAACTACCTTGTAAACTCTTAAATTTTGAACTTTAACTGTTTCACCACCCATTCTACCGGCCATCTTCATCCCTTTGAATACTCTCGCAGGATAAGAAGCAGCACCAATAGAACCAGGAGCTCTTAAACGGTTGTGCTGACCATGCGTTGCTTGACCTACACCTCCGAATCCGTGGCGCTTAACAACACCTTGAAAACCTTTACCCTTAGAAGTACCGGAAACATCCACGAACTCTCCTTCAGTAAACTGCTCTACAGTGACAGCGTCACCTAATTTGTACTCCTTATCAAAACCATTAAATTCAACAACTTTGCGTTTTACAGAAGTACCCGCTTTCTTAGCGTGGCCTATGGCCGCCTTGGTAGCGTTTTTCTCTGTCGCGTCATCGAAACCTAATTGAAGTGCTTTGTAACCATCCACTTCTTCAGTTCTGACTTGGGTAACGATACATGGTCCAGCTTCGATTACTGTACATGGAATGTTCTTTCCATTTTCATCGAAAATGCTGGTCATACCGATTTTTTTTCCAATTAACCCAGACATATTTATTATTTATTAATTATTAACGTTTTGTTCTTTTAAAAACTCAAGGCCGAAAAATACGTTTCAGCCTTGAATTGTATTTTTAACCGTTTTTCCTTCGCGCGCAGCTCCGGACATGTTGTTGAGCACTTGACTCAGTTTTTCGTTACACCTTAATTTCAACCTCTACTCCACTTGGCAATTCAAGTTTCATCAAAGCATCAATAGTTTTAGAAGATGATGAATAAATATCAAGTAACCTCTTGTAAGAGCTTAATTGAAATTGTTCTCTAGACTTCTTATTTACGTGCGGTGAACGCAATACAGTAAAAATCTTTTTGTGTGTTGGTAAAGGAATAGGACCCGTTACAACCGCACCTGTACTTTTAACCGTTTTTACGATTTTATCAGCAGACTTGTCTACTAAGTTGTAATCGTAAGACTTTAATTTTATTCTGATTTTCTGACTCATTTTCTTAAGATTTACGATTCAACTCCTTTTGCTGCTTTGATTACTTCTTCCGAAATATTAGAAGGTGTTTCAGCATAGTGAGAAAATTCCATAGTTGATGTTGCTCTACCTGAGGATAAAGTTCTCAATGTGGTTACATAACCAAACATTTCTGACAATGGTACCGTAGCTTTTACAGTTTTAGCACCAGCTCTATCACCCATATCACTTACTTGGCCTCTTCTTCTATTTAAATCACCAACGATATCACCCATATTTTCTTCCGGAGTAATAACTTCAAGCTTCATGATTGGTTCCATAATTACAGCTTTTGCTGCTTTTGCGGAGTTTTTAAAACCTAATTTTGCTGCTAATTCGAATGATAATTGATCAGAATCCACGTCGTGATAAGAACCATCAGTTAAGGTTACTTTCATAGCATCTACCTCGTAACCTGCAAGAGGACCGTTTTGCATAGCCATTTTAAATCCTTTTTCAATTGAAGGGATAAATTCTTTAGGAACATTACCACCTTTAATTTCAGAAACAAATTCTAAACCTACTTTTCCTTCTTCAGCTGGTTCAAGTGTAAATACAATATCAGCAAATTTACCGCGTCCACCAGATTGTTTTTTGTAAACTTCTCTGTGTTGCGCTTTTTGGGTAATAGCCTCTTTGTACTCAACTTGTGGTTGACCTTGGTTAACCTCAACTTTGAACTCACGACGTAAACGGTCTACGATAATATCTAAGTGAAGCTCCCCCATTCCAGAAATAATCGTCTGTCCAGATGCTTCATCAGTTCTAACCGTAAATGTTGGATCTTCTTCAGCTAATTTAGACAATGCCATGCCTAATTTATCAACATCGGCCTTAGTTTTTGGTTCAACCGCAATACCGATAACCGGATCAGGGAAGTTCATTGATTCTAAGACAATTGGATGTTTTTCATCAGTAAGAGTATCTCCAGTCTTTATATCTTTAAATCCAACAGCCGCTCCAATATCTCCAGCTTCGATGAAATCGATAGCATTTTGTTTGTTAGAGTGCATTTGGTAGATACGAGAGATACGTTCCTTTTTTCCAGAACGATTGTTCAGTACATAGGAACCTGCATCTAAACGCCCTGAATAAGCTCTAAAGAATGCTAAACGCCCTACGAAAGGATCTGTAGCAATCTTAAATGCCAAGGCTGCGAAAGGTTCTTTCACATCTGGCTTACGAAGTTCTTCTTTTTCAGTATCTGGATTAATACCTTTTATACCCTCTTTATCTACTGGAGAAGGCAAATAGCGACATACAGCATCTAATAAAAACTGTACCCCTTTATTCTTAAAGGCAGATCCACATATCATTGGAATAATAGACATGTCCATTACAGCAGCTCTTAGTGCAGCATGCACTTCATCTTCTGTAATAGAATCTTCGTCTTCCATATATTTCTCTAGCAGATTCTCATCATAAGCGGCAACCTCTTCAATAAGCTTACCTCTTAACTCAGCCGCCTCTGCTTTCAATTCCTCAGGAATATCAACAACATCAAATGTTGCACCTTGAGTCTCATCATGCCATATAATAGCACGGTTCTTAACCAAATCTACAATACCTTTAAAATCGATTTCGTCACCAATATTCATTACAATTGGCACGGCATTAGAGCCTAACATGTCTTTAACCTGCTGACATACATTCATAAAATTAGCACCTTGGCGGTCCATTTTATTTACGAATCCAATACGTGGAACTTTATAATTATCAGCAAGTCTCCAGTTAGTTTCAGATTGAGGCTCAACACCGTCAACCGCACTAAATAAAAATACCAACCCATCCAATACACGTAAGGAGCGATTTACCTCAACGGTAAAATCTACGTGGCCCGGAGTGTCAATGATGTTAAAATTATAATCCTTGGTTTCTGGTAATGGCTCTGCATTTTCCATTGGGAACTTCCATGTACATGTTGTAGCAGCAGATGTAATAGTTATACCTCTCTCCTGCTCCTGCTCCATCCAGTCCATCGTTGCAGCACCATCATGAACTTCACCTATTTTGTGCGATACACCGGTGTAATAAAGGATGCGTTCTGTGGTAGTAGTTTTCCCAGCATCAATATGCGCTGCAATACCTATATTTCTTGTATATTTTAAATCTCTTTGTGCCATTCTAATTAAAATCTAAAGTGTGAGAATGCCTTGTTTGCCTCTGCCATTTTGTGAGTATCAACTCTTTTCTTAACAGCAGCACCTTCTTCCTTAGCAGCAGCTAAAACTTCTGCCGCTAATTTTTGAGCCATAGATTTCTCGTTTCTTTTACGAGCATAACTAATCAGCCACTTCATAGCTGTAGAAACTTTCCTGTCAGGACGAATTTGCATAGGGATTTGAAAAGTTGCACCACCTACTCGGCGACTGCGCACTTCTACGTGAGGCATCACGTTAGATAAGGCTTCTTTCCAAACTTCCAAAGCTGTTTTTTCCTCGTCATTCTTTTTCTCCTCAACGATATCAATCGCATCGTAGAATACTTTAAACGCCACAGACTTCTTTCCGTCCCACATCATCATGTTAACGAAACGCGTCACTAACTGATCATTGAATTTTGGGTCTGGTAAAAGAGGCCTTTTTTTCG
The DNA here is from genome assembly GCF_002266855.1 of Winogradskyella aurantia. Lineage (GTDB taxonomy): Bacteria > Bacteroidota > Bacteroidia > Flavobacteriales > Flavobacteriaceae > Winogradskyella > Winogradskyella aurantia. The sequence continues at coordinate 72,609 of NZ_NGJN01000008.1, forward strand.
CTTGTCTTTTTCTCATGTCTTCTTCTTAAAGTTTTTTAATTACTTCTTAGGGCGTTTGGCACCATACTTAGATCTTCGTTGGGTTCTTCCGGCTACACCTGCTGTATCCAAAGCACCACGAACGATGTGATATCTAACACCTGGTAAATCCTTTACCCTTCCACCTCTAACCAATACTATCGAGTGCTCTTGGAGATTGTGACCTTCACCACCGATGTATGCATTGACCTCGTTACCGTTTGTTAAACGAACCCTTGCTACCTTACGCATTGCTGAGTTAGGCTTTTTAGGTGTTGTTGTATAAACACGAGTACATACACCACGTCTTTGCGGACACGAATCCAAAGCAGCCGATTTACTCTTCTTGGTTATTTTGGCTCTTCCTTTTCGTACTAATTGTGAAATTGTTGGCATATATTTTTACTATATAATTTTGATAACCCTCTCTTTTGAGGGCTGCAAAGGTAGAAATATATATTTATAATTCAAATACTTGATAATTAATTTTTGAAAGAAATAAAACAATTGGTTTCCTGCAAATACAATTAGGTCTATTTTTACGTTACATTAAGAATGAAAATCAACACTATTTTATATCAGGTTTGAACCGCTGCACGATTATTTTTCTAATTCTTATTTTTCCTAATCTTAGTATAGGCCAAACCCTTTTACTCAATATAAAGACCGAAAAAAAAACAAACTCAATTATTATTGATTCTATAGGTTACGCCAAAAGATTCAACAACTATAACGCCCTAGAAAACGAAATAAATGAAATGGTTAATACCTTATGGAGAAGTGGATACATTGATACCACTATTGAATCTATTGCCAAGTCCAATGACTCCATATTCGTGGCAAACCTGAGATTGGGTAAACCACTTAAGCGTATCCAAATTTATTACGACAATAATTTTAATTCTGATTTATTGAAATTTATAAATCACAAACCGGGCGAGGGTTTCTTTGAATTGGCCATTAATGGTCTCGAAAACTCCTTAAATGAACTCAATTCAAAAATAGCCGAACTAGGTGACCCTTTTTCTTCACTGCAGCTTATTGAGATTGAAAAATACAATGACCTCCTTATTTCTGCGCGTCTCAAGATTGTGAGTAATCAAAAACGAAGAATTGATAAAATTGTAATTAAAGGCTACGAAAAATTCCCAAAATCTTATCTTAGATGGTTTTTAAAATTACAAAAAGGCAAATCCTTCAATTTAAATGAAATTAAGAAAAAGGTAGAACTTTTGGAAGACCTAAGGTTTGCTAAAAAAATAAAAGATCCGGAGGTGCTATTTACGTCAGACTCTACGACATTATATTTGTACATAGAAAAAAACAGAAGTAATAATTTTGATGGGTTTTTAGGGTTTGGAACCAATGAAAACACAAATAAAATAGAATTCGACGGTTATTTAGACCTAAGACTTATCAATAACCTTAACTATGGAGAAACCTTAAATCTTTTTTATAAAAGTGATGAGATAGATCAGCAAACCTTTAGAATTGATGCTGAGTTACCATATTTATTTAGGTCACCTGTTGGATTGCAAGTTGGGCTTAATATTTTTAGAAAAGACTCCACCTTTCTCAATGCCAGCCAATATGCCAAATTAAATTATCAAATAAATGCCCAACATAGAATTGGTGCAGGAATTAGTCTTACAAATTCTACTAACCTTTTAGAAAACAATACAACTGTTTTAAATGACTACACCACTAATTATTATACTGTAAACTACAATTACACCAAACCTCAGTTTTATGACCCTTTGTTTCCTATTAATTTCTTGTTCGACTTTTCCTTTGGTATCGGCCGTAGAGAAAATGACTTTGGCAAACAGTCACAAAACATAGCCAGCCTCAATACATATAAGATTTTTGTCCTCAATAATAGAAACAATATTTTTTTGCGGGCCAATGGTGCCATGCTCACATCAGACGACTATTTTGATAATGAACTGTTTCGTTTTGGAGGTATTAATTCCATAAGAGGTTTTGAGGAGAATAGCTTAGTAGCAAATATGTATGGGGTAATCAACACAGAATACAGGTATCGCTTGAGTCGCAGCGTATATGTCCACTCGGTTTTTGACGTAGCGTATTTTGAAAACGAACTAACAGATACTAAAGAGAAACTATTTGGTTTTGGATTTGGATTTGGATTACTCACAAACGCAGGACTATTCCGACTGAATTATTCTAGTGGCAAAACTGAGAATAGCCCTTTTAAATTATCTGACTCTAAAGTGCACATTAGTTTAACGGCGTCCTTTTAGTTTTTCTCATAATTTGTATTTAGGTTTGTAAAAAAATCTAAAAATGAGAAAGACATTTGTAAAAATCATTGCAATTGCATCGCTTTGGTTTTCTCATGGCCAAGATAATACGATAGGAACCATCAGTTTAACAGAAGATGCTTATGAAGGCCTAACCTTAATCACGGTTAACCAAAAGACCTATCTATTTGATAATTGTGGTCAAGTGATTAACGAATGGACAAGTCAATATCTACCTGGAGTTTCGGTGTATTTACTTCCAAATGGCAATCTCTTAAGGCCAGGTAGGTTAAATGATGGTAGTAGCAATATAGGTTTTGGCGGACAAGGAGGTATCGTTGAATTGTTTGACTGGGAGGGCAACCTTATTTGGTCATTCACAGATAATTCAATGGAATCCCGACAACATCATGATGTTTACCCAATGCCCAATGGAAACGTATTGATTTTAGCTGTTACGGTAGTAAATGCCGCCGATGCCATCCAAGCGGGACGAAATCCTGACTTATTAATTGATAATGAAATTTATAATGAACGTATTTATGAAGTTGAGCCTGTTGGTGCGAATGGTGGCAATGTTGTTTGGGAATGGAATGCTATTGATCACCTTATACAGGATTTTGATGCTACAAAAGATAACTTTGGTGTAGTACAAGACAATCCACAAAAAATTGACTTTAACTTTTTAAATGGCTTTGAACCCGAAAATAATTGGCTGCACATTAACTCTATCCAATACGATGAGGAATTTGATCAAATTGTCATAAGCTCAAGGCGTTTTAGTGAACTTTGGGTCATAGATCACAATACAACCACTGCAGAGGCTACCGGAACTGCTGGTGACCTTCTTTACAGATGGGGAAATCCTCAAGCCTATCGACAGGGTACGTCTGGTAATAGAGTACTTTATGCTCAACATACACCGTACTATATTCCTTCAGGATTACCTAATGAGAGAAAAATTATGGTATTCAATAATGGCTTCGGACGCTTACCTCTTTATTCTGAAGTAATGATAATAGATCCTCCTGTAGATGCAAATGGCAGCTATACCTATACGCCAGGGACCTCTTATTTACCTGAAAGTCCAGAGTATACATTCCCAGAAACACCTCCAACAGAGGATTCAGAATTTTATTCTGCCATTATCAGCAACGCACAACAATTGCCTAATGGAAATATATTGGTTAACGAGGGTAGAGAGGCGATTTTTTTTGAACTTGACAGCAACAACAATGAAGTTTGGAGGTATGTGAACCCTATTAGCAATGCTGATGGGTCTTCATATGAACAGGGCGGGCCACCGCCTATCAACAGTTTTACATTTAGAGCAATAAAATATGGCTTTGATTATCCTGCTTTTGTTGGCAGGGACCTTACACCTGGACCACCCTTAGAAACCAATCCTAATCTCACCGCATGTCTTGACGTGTTGAATGTTGACGACTTTACAAATATTGAAATGTCGGTATATCCAAATCCCAGTCATAATTTTATAACTGTAAGTTATGATGGCACAATTGACAAAATTGAAGTCTTCGCGGTAAATGGCGTGAAAGTGGCAGAGTTTGGGGCCACTAATACAGTCAATATCGAAGATTTAACTAAAGGAATATACTTTATAAAGGTTTGGTTTGGGGGTCGTTCCCAAAACATGAAGATAATAAAAGATTAAACTTTTTTTTGAATAAAAATTTACGTCGCAATTACAATTTCGGTTTAAAAATTAAATTTAAATGGATAAAGACACTACCATTTTTGGAATACACTCTATTATTGAAGCAATAAAATCTGATAAAACCATCGACAAGGTGTTTATTCAAAAAGGGTTAAGGGGTGAGTTATTTCATGAGCTCGAGAAACTTCTCAGGGCAAAAGGCATTAATTCCTCATATGTTCCTGTGGAGAAACTCAATCGTCTATCAAAAGGAGGAAATCACCAGGGTGCTGCTGCCCAAATTTCACCGATTGAATTTCATAACATTGACGATTTGGTTATGGCTTCATTAGAGAGCGACAGAATGCCATTATTTCTATTATTGGATCAAATTAGCGATGTAAGAAATTTTGGAGCTATTGTAAGAACTGCTGAATGCACCGGCGTGTCGGGAATCATTATTCAAAAAAAAGGTGGCGCCCCTATTAATGGAGACACCATTAAAACCAGTGCTGGTGCCATATTTAAAATTCCCATCTGTAAAGTAGACCATATAAAAGATGCTGTGTTCCACATGCAATCTTCGGGCATAAAAGTTATTGCTGCTACTGAAAAAGCCGATGACTATTTGTACGACTTATCCTTTAAGGAACCTTGTGCAATTATTATGGGTTCTGAAGGTAAGGGTATAAATCCATCCGTGTTAAAAGTTGTTGATGAAAAAGCCAAGCTTCCCATTTTGGGAGATATTGCATCTTTAAATGTCTCTGTTGCTTGCGGTGCCTTCTTATATGAAGTTATGAGACAACGTCTTTAATCCTTATTTTCTTTAAAAATATATTTTACGTCGGTAGTGTCCTCAGTTTTAGAATCTTCATCTTGAAGATGTTCAATGAAATTGCCATTTTCATCAAAATGACGCATGAACGGATCATCTTCCTCATTATAATTGGGTTTTTCCCAATGATACCGCTCTGGCTTTGCCACGCGCTTTCTGAAAATAATCGCAAAAATCAAACCTGTTATTAAACCACTGAGATGACCCTCCCAGCTCATACCGTCTTTTATTGGAAAGACATACCAAATCAAACTGCCGTAAAGAAAAATTACAATTAAGGATAGCGCTATTAGCCTATAGTGTTTGGCAAAAATACCTTTAAAAAAAATAAAACTTACCAGAACATAAATTAACCCACTAGCGCCAATATGATTTCCCTTTGATGCGATTAACCAAGTAAAAAACCCTGAAACTAAGATGCCATAAAAGATAACCTTCCATGCAATTTTATTGTAAAAGTAAAACAAAGCCAGAGACAAGACAAAAAGAGGAATTGAGTTATTATACAGATGCTCTATATCACCATGAATGAAGGGACTCGTAAACACCCCTAAGAGACCTTCTAATTTATGTGGTCTAATACCAAGGGATTTGATACCATAGTCAACTCTTACCTGATACCAAAAGACGAGCCAAACCATAAAAAGCATCAGGAGCGGATAGGCTATAACACTATTGGAATATTTAAATTGTTGAGTAGACATGTATGTAATATGTATTCAAAATCGCTTCCAATGTACAAAAGCATGCAATATTGTCATAACTACTAATAACCTTATCCGTATTAATCATAGACATTTTGTAATTTTGAAACATGAACATTCCCTTAGCAGAGCGACTTAGGCCTAAAAGTCTAGATGACTATTTGAGTCAACAACATCTGGTTGGGACTCATGGTATATTGTCACAACAACTTAAAAGTGGTGTAATCCCATCAATGATTTTCTGGGGCCCACCTGGAATTGGCAAAACCACATTGGCTAATATCATTGCCAATGAATCTGAACGTCCTTTTTATAAACTAAGTGCCATTAATTCAGGCGTAAAAGATATAAGGGAAGTTATTGATAGAGTAAAGAAGAGCGGTGGCCTATTTACATCAAAAAACCCAATTCTTTTTATAGATGAGATTCATCGATTTAGTAAATCCCAACAAGATTCACTTTTAGAGGCTGTTGAAAAGGGTTGGATAACCCTAATTGGCGCCACGACTGAAAACCCCAGTTTTGAAGTCATCTCTGCATTATTGTCCAGATGCCAAGTTTATACTTTAAACCCATTCAGTAAAATAGATTTAGAGGCTTTATTGCAGCGTGCTCTTCAAAAAGATACCCTTTTGTCCAAACGACATATTGAACTGAAAGAAACAGACGCGCTATTAAGATTATCTGGGGGTGATGCGCGTAAGTTGTTGAATATTTTTGAGCTATTAGTGAACTCTTTTGACGATGACCCAATTGTTATAACGAACGATATGGTCATGCAAAAAGTTCAAGATAAAACGGTACGTTATGATAAGACAGGTGATCAGCATTATGATATCGTTTCAGCGTTTATAAAATCCATTAGAGGAAGTGACCCAAACGCTGCGGTGTATTATTTAGCACGAATGATTGAAGGTGGCGAAGATGTTAAATTCATAGCTAGACGACTGTTGATTCTCGCCAGTGAAGATATTGGCAATGCCAATCCTACTGCACTGGTTATAGCCAATAACACGTTTCAGGCGGTGTCCGTCATTGGCCATCCTGAATCAAGAATTATTCTTAGTCAATGTGCTACCTATTTAGCCAGTTCACCCAAAAGCAATGCATCATATAATGCCATTAACAAAGCGCAGCAACTCGTAAAGCAAACCGGTGATCTTTCAATTCCGCTTTCCATACGCAACTCACCGACACAACTTATGAAAGAATTGGGGTATGGTGAAGACTATAAATATGCCCATGACTACGAAAATAACTTCGCAGAACATGAATTTATGCCAGAGGAGCTTATTAATACGACTCTATATAACCCTGGAAATAATAGCAGGGAACAGGCACAACGCAACTATTTGAAATCGCTTTGGAAAGAAAAATATGGCTATTAAAACTCAATATTTAGCTCTTTTTCAATTGTAGTTTTACCATCGTTTTCAGAATAAATCCATTTGCCATCCTTCTTAAAAACTGTGGCAGTCTTTCCCTTAACCATAAATACATTTTCGGCTGATGTTTTCAACAATATCATAACAACTTCCGGAACCGTATTTACGACTTGATATCCTTCAGGTATAGCTTGCGCATAGTAAACTATGCTTTGGCTCAATTGAGATTTACTTTCAGCCTTTCTAGTTTCGCTGCCAGTTAAATTGGCTCCTTGAATTAATTTAGATTTTGTTTGTATTGATTCTTCTTGTTGAATTACCTGATTGCTCGTCTTAACGTTCCCAGCTTCATTATTTACCTTTTGCATTGGTTCATACCTATAATTTAAACCCATAAAACTTTCAAATGCTTCCCTTACAGCTTCATTATAGGCCTGCTTATGATCTTTTTTCTTAGATTCACCAACCTTCGACAACATTACTTCTTTTCCCTTACAATTCAGCAAGGATATTTGCATTCTATTCTTTAAAAAGCCACCCTCTATCTTATTAACATCAACATAAAGTGCCAAACACCTATCCTTAAATAAATCTTCTGGTAGTTTTTCCTCATCAAAATAAACATTAAACCCTTCCTCTTTGAATAGGTAACGCACCAAGGTATTCAATCTCCAAGCATCTTTTCCATTTGAAAATTCCCATTGAAGCGGCACGACCAAATATTTATAATTATTGATGCTTTTTTGTGCAAACGTTGATAAGGTTGTTAGAAAGACGGTTAAAATTATTATTTTCTTCATTAGAGATAATTTTTTAATTCTTCTAAATGTGAAATTGTTGTGATATCGTCAAACAAGTTCTGCATTTCACCATTATTGAACAAAATACCGCTCATACCAACTTTATGGGCCCCTTCAATATCAGCCTCAAGACTATCACCTATCATGATACTTTCTTTTGGATCGGCCTTTGCTAATTCTAAGGCAAATTTAAATATTTTTGGGTTGGGTTTTTTTACACCTACCATTTCAGAATTGGTAATCGTTTTAAAATAATGCTTAATTTCTGAATTGGTCATTTTTCGCTCTTGGGCCTCTTCAAAACCATTGGTAATGATATGTAATTCATATTTTTGCCTTAAATACTCCAAGATGTCTTTGGTGCCATCAAAGAGATGTTTAAAAGTAGTCAAGTGACCTATGTAATCTACAGACAGTTTATTTATAGTCTCATCATCAACTTTAAACTCTAAATAGTCAAAAGCCTCTTTTAATCTTCCGTAACGCAAATCTGGTTTTGAAACTCGTTCCTCTCTGTAAAGCTTCCAGTATTTCAAATTTATGGGTTTGTAGACCTCTAAAAATTCATTCAGGTTGATATCAAGCCTATGGACTTCAAAAATTTTCTTGAATGTTAGTCCAGAATTTCTGTCAAAATCCCATAAGGTGTGATCTAAATCAAAAAATACGTGCTTTATAGTCTTCTTCATTCTGTTGATTCAAGTATAAGATTGAATAATGGTTTAAAATCTTTCCAACGGTCTAAATCACTAAAGGTGTAATTATGAAAAATAGGAATAAACGTTCCATTAACAGCTCTTATTTCGCTCATCAATTTTTCAAGGTGCTCTTTCTTATCCAAATAAGAATTGTATTTCAACAGGGCAAAATCCAAACATTGGTAAGGGTTTATTTGCAAGGGTGTCTGTATTTCATAGTCTAAATCATAAAATTGAAAAGGCGTACAGGTTCCCGCCCTAAATCCTAGGGTATCAATGTAACCCATTGAAAAATCTTGATGAATTTCCAATTCGACCAAATTTCTGTAGGATTTTGGTAAATTTAATTTTGAAAAAGAATTCCTCACTGCGACCAACTCTCTGTTGATTATCCCTTCCATCTTTATTTTTTCCTGTTTCAAAATACTGATGTCATCTAAAGCAAAGTAAGAAGCTTTGAGCCCGACATTACAATAATCAGCAACCGATTTGATTAAAGATACAAATGCCTTTTTATTGGTATTTATATTTTTATCATAGGTTGAGTAATTCCCTATCAAAAATAAGACTGTAAATTTAAAGTTATGTTGTTTTTGTTTGGTAATAACCCATTTAAATGTATCATACGGATCGCGTTTAAAGCCCATTAAAACCGAATACCGCTCATAGAGTTGCCTCAACTTAAATCTAGCAATATCATTAAGCGTTCCTCCTAGTGTCCTAAGTAAGCCTTTTTGCCTAAAATAATAGGCCATTGGCACATCTATTACCGGCCATACCTGATACTCTCGCTTTGAAAATTGAAATTCAGGAAATCGTTCTTTGAGTATATCTTTTAGCTTGTAGGCCCAAATATCAATTACCGGTTGATTTAAAAATCTGTTTTTATAAGCCACACTTTCCTTGACCGTATACCTGCCATAAGCATCCTTTACATGCGGTAGATACTCTTCATACCTGCTAAGAAGAAAAAAGGAAGCTGCAAAAATATCATAGGGTAAATCACTGCGCTCACTGGTCACAAAAAAGCCCTTGGTATTATCCCATTGATGCACATTGATATCAAAATCTGAAAGACCTTGCTCAAATAAGAGCTCATTACTTTTAACAAACAATTCATTGGATAGGGCTTGTTTGGTATAGGACATCTTAAGGCTGTCATGTGCAATAAAATCCTCCACTTTAGATGTAAACCTAACTTCTAAACCTAATATACGCTTGCATATATGCTTAAACGTATATGTAAGTCGCGGGGTAATTTTATGAGTATAAACTAATAACATGAATCTTCTATAGTAGGCCTTCGTCAGCGAAACTTAAATAGTCTTTCTCTGTAATGATAAGGTGGTCGAGAACTTTTATGTCCAAGCTTGATGATGCCGTTCTTAATTTTTGTGTAATCTCCTTATCGGCACGGCTTGGTTTTAAGGTCCCTGATGGATGGTTATGGCAAAGCACCAAAGCTGTTGCCCCAACCTCAAGGGCCTTTTTTAGCACCAACCTCACATCTACTAAAGTACCTGTTATGCCGCCTTTACTCAATTGATTTTTTACGAGTATTTTATTGGAATTATTTAAATAAAGAATCCAAAATTCCTCATGTGGTAATTCACCCAGAATGGGTTGCATAACCTCAAATACAGAACGACTCGATTGAATTTTTTTTAACCCAGAATTACTTTCATCTCGTCTGCGCCTGCCCAACTCAAGAGCTGCTGCAATAGTTATGGCTTTAGCCTCACCAATACCTTTAAAGGCCATGAGTTGTTTTATTGATAACTTACCTAAAGCATTTAAGTTATTATCAACACTTGCCAAAATACGCTTACTCAAATCAACAGCACTCTCCTCCCTGCTTCCGGAACCTATCAAAATCGCAACCAACTCGGCATCGCTTAGAACAGTTCTACCCTTATCCCTAAGTTTTTCTCTGGGCTGGTCATCTTGGGACCAATTTTTTATTGAAAACGACGATGTGTGTTCAGACATGGTCTAAAGATAAAAATTGTAAATTTAAGCCACCATATAATTTCACAAAATCGTACTAATATGACATCCTGCACTACGTTCAGGACAAGAACCATGAACTATCCACCACAACACCATCAAGATAACGACATCAATCACATGATTGAAGTTATGAAAACTTACCCATTAGCTACGCTTATTTCTGTAGAGAATAACGCTCCTCTGATAACGCATTTGCCATTGGTCTATGAGGAGGGTAAATTAATTGGCCACATTGACATCTATAATCCACAAGCTAAGGTTTTAAAGGATAATAAGGATGTGACCATCATTTTTGCCGGACCTGAATGCTACATTTCACCCAGCATTTATAGCACAACTCAATTACCTACCTGGAACTACATTAAGGTACACCTCAAAGGGACGGTAAGAGCCATTGAGAGCAAGGCGGCCTTAAAACAGTCCCTAATAACTATGACGGAATTTTTAGAGGCCCCAGACCATAAGTACGAGCTGAAACCTGATAATCCAAGACTTGATAAAAATCTCAATTATATTGAAATGTTTGAAATTACCATTACCCATTGGGAAGGTAAATTTAAACTGTCTCAAGATAAAAACCCAAAAGACAAAACAGCCGCAAGGGAAGAACTCATAAGAGCTAACCAAGAGAACTTACGGCAATTCCTAGATAAAGTATTTTAAAATCCGTAATTTCAACATCTATTTGTTTCAATCATTAGCAATATGAAAGACTTAAAAAAAGAAGACATTAAACAAGAGGTATTTGACCTCTATGATGACTACGCCCATAACAAATTAAATAGAAGACAATTTGTAGAAAAACTATCGCTTTATGCTGTAGGTGGAGTAACAGTCTCTTCACTACTAAGTTTTATGTCTCCTAATTATATAGATACATTACTCGTAAAACCCGATGATCCAACTTTAGATTCAGACTATATTACCTATGAATCTCCAAAAGGAGGAGGTACCATAAAAGGGCTTTTATCCAAGCCTAAAGATGCCACCATATTACCGGGAGTCATTGTTGTTCATGAAAACAGAGGTTTAAATCCATACATAGAAGATGTAGGCAGACGCACTGCCAAAGCCGGCTTTATTAGTCTTGCTCCTGACGCACTAACCCCACTTGGCGGATACCCTGGTAACGATGATGACGGCAGAGCCATGCAAAGAAAACGTGATAGAAATGAAATGCTTGAAGATTTTATTGCGGCCTATCACTATCTCAAATCACACAAAGATTGTAACGGTACTGTGGGCGTTGTAGGATTTTGTTTTGGTGGCTGGATTTCTAACATGATGGCCGTAAAACTGCCAGATTTAGGAGCAGCTGTTCCTTATTATGGAAGACAACCAGAAGCAGAAGATGCGGCAAAAATCAAAGCACCGCTATTACTTCAGTACGGGGAATTAGATACCAGAGTTAACGCAGGTTGGCCGGCATTTGAAAACGTTTTAAAAGCAAATGACATCACTTACGAAGCCTATATCTATCCAGGCGTAAATCATGGATTCCATAACAACACAACACCACGATATGATAAAGAGGCTGCTAACCTTTCGTGGGACCGCACCATTGCATTTTTTAAAACGCATTTAAAATCTTAGACCTTATTAGGATTCCTAATTCTAAAATATTGAAAATTTAACAATGCGCAGGAATGCAATTATTTTGGTCATAATTGTCATCGCCCAATTCTGTTGCACCTCACTTTGGTTTGCTAGCAATGCCGTCATAGATGCTATTGCTAATGCCTTCTTCCTCCAAGATAGTGCTATCGGTTATTTGACCTCGGCCGTGCAGTTTGGGTTTATCATTGGCACCCTTGTTTTTGCAATACTCACAATAGCAGACCGGTTTTCTCCGTCTAAGGTGTTTTTTATCTGCGCTGCAATTGGCTCATTTTTTAATCTTTTGATGGTGATGGAGAGCCATTCTTTACAGTCCTTGTTACTTTTAAGGGCGTTGACAGGCTTCTTTTTGGCAGGGATTTATCCTGTCGGTATGAAAATCGCTGCAGATTATTTCAACAAAGGCCTTGGATTATCCTTGGGGTTTTTAGTTGGAGCATTAGTGGTGGGTACTGCCTTTCCGCATTTGCTTTCAGACATAGTACCTTCAAGCCAATGGCGTTTGGTTGTTTATATCACTTCAATAGTCGCTATATTCGGCGGACTATTGATGTTAGCCTTTGTACCCAACGGGCCACATAGAATAGCGTCCAAAGGATTTGACTTTAAGGCATTTTCTAAGGTCTTCAGAAATGTGCCTTTTAGAGCAGCAGCTTTCGGTTATTTTGGTCATATGTGGGAACTCTATACCTTTTGGGCTTTTGTTCCGGCAATACTTGCGACGTATAATAATTTAAATGCTAATGCGGAATTCAATATCCCCTTGTGGTCCTTTATAATAATTGCTGTCGGTGGCCTCGCCTGCGTTATTGCAGGACTTGTATCAAAAAAAATAGGTGTAAAAACTACGGCATTTAAAATGTTACTTTTATCGGGACTGTGCTGTATGCTATCGCCACTAATGTTCGGTCTAGCAAATCCTATAGTCTTTATAGTGTTTCTTATATTTTGGGGTTTTGTGGTCATTGCCGATTCACCTCTGTTTTCAACTCTGATAGCCCAAAATGCAAATCCACACTTAAAAGGTACTGCATTGACTATTGTAAATTGTATAGGATTTTCAATAACCATTATCAGTATTTTACTTCTGACCACTATGAGTAAATTTTTCGATAATACCAACATTTACAGCATTTTGGCCATTGGACCCTTATTTGGCCTATGGGCCCTAAGAAAAAAAGATAATAAACTGATATAAATGGTATTATTGCAAGCATTCTTTACTATTGACATAAAGTTTGTCTATGGATAATATCAAAAGTGATACGTAAAACATTCCTAAGAAGGATTAGACAGGGGGCTTTAGTCAGTAGAACCACTCAGAATTGATTGAAATCATTTCTTAAGGCAACATCATCTAACAAAACATCCTATAAGCTTTTAATAAAAACCTTACTAATGTATCTTTACAAGTCATTAGTCAATGCTAATTATGACAGACAAAAAGATACTAGATTATATCAAAGATGTTTTAAAAAACGTACCGACCGATTGGTTGGGACTCACGACACATCGCCTAGATATTTACGATGAAAAATTGGCCAAAACTGAATTTACAGAGCAGTTTGACACCTTATATCAAAACGATAATTCAAAAACTTCTGCATTAGCTAAATTACCAACGGCATACGATTACATAAGATTAGGTCACCCATTATCATGTATACTGGAATGGACAATAGCTAAATTGAATCATCTCAAACCAGAACATGTCATCTGTTTTTCGTCTAGAACTATGCCTGTCTTAGCAGTTTTAAGAAAAAATTTATTAGATAACAAAAAGACGCGCATTGCCTATTCAGGTAAATTGCCAGATGCTTTGAATGTTTCGATTTTAAGGCGTGTTTATGGTTACAATTTTGAATTAAATAAAGTAGATGCCATAGAGCACATCACCAAGTTTGATGGTAGTACCATATTTATTTCACTACACGATGAAATTGAAATTTCAGATTTACACTCAAACGTGGACTTCTGTGTTAATATTTATTCGCATTTAGGAAGTGTTTTATTAGTTAATGGTATACAAAATAAAGATTACATCCCAGATATTCAGCATGTGCGCCGTCGAGAAACCATTGCCATGACGCCTATTAATTGTCTCAAGGCATTAGAGGCATTAACAACGTCTTCTGTTTTAGGTCAGCAGGATAAAGCTGTTTCGAACAATAAAGCGCAAGTTCTAAATGCTATACGAGACATAACTGGTACCACTTCCAAACCACTGGTTGGCTCTAGTGGATTATCTGTTCAATATGCTATTATGATGGGCTTAATTGATGATGCTCAAAAGCATCACCAAGGTAAGGCGATTAAATTTCTAGTGCCTCCGAATTGTTACGGTGGGACCAATGACCAAGCAAGGCGTGTTGCAGCATGCTCTCCTAATGTAGAGATTGTGGATTTACCAGTAGATGGTGATAACGATATGGTACAAAGCGTACATACCGTTTTGGACAAAATTGCTTTTGACGATGCCATCCCTTATATCATTGCTGAAATTCCAACAAATCCAAGAGTTGAAGTACCTAACCTTCAAGAACTTAAAGACGCTTTAACTAAAGAACGAAAAACATCAACTGGTGAGGTAGCCGTTGATCCAGTCTTTATTTTAGACCAAACCTTTTGTCCTAATGTTCACTTTTTAGGCGAGGGTGAAATACTTTCAATCCTAAGGGCTATTTCTTACGCTAGTGGCTCTAAATTTCCAAGTGGCGGAAAATGCACTGCAGGTTATTGTGTGGCAAATGATAAAGCCAACGCTTTGATGGGCTCTATAGAAGAACACTTGCTGCTTTGTGATAACGAGGCGACGGCACTTCAATATAAACTATTAGCACAACAATTGCCCTCTATGAACCAACGAATTATTGAGGCTTATAATAATACACGTGACTTCATTAACTTCATAAAAAAAACCTTACCCGAAGCTAAGATTAATTTTGTGTCAGAGGCTCTTGCGGCAAAAGGCTTCACTCCATCTGTGTTTTCATTGGATCTGCCCACTAAAGGCAACACCGCTGAGGAAAAAGAGGCCTATAAAAGAGCACTAAATCATAAATTAATCAATTTAATGATTACTGAAATCCCTAATGAAAGTAAGTACTGTGTTAGCTACGGACAATTAAAGGGCTGTTACTGGACCATACCTGCTACCTCAACCCAAGGCACCACAAAAGAAGGTGATAAAGACTATATTGTGCGCGTCTCACTATCACCTGATATGGATTTAGAACGCCACAAGGACGTCTTTTTAGATTTTGTTAAAAGTAATTAGAAATCAAGAAAAAGAGACGTTAGGTCTAGTTTTTATTGAATTCAAGAGCTGTTGAAAATAATGTAACATGAATAGATTGCCTAACTAAAATAAGGATGGCAATACAATTTTTTGAAAGAATAAATCACTCAAACTGAGGATAAAAACATAAACCTATAAAGTAATCAATTTTAATACAAATGGAAATTTTAGACTGGATACAAAATTGGTTCAAAGATAATTGCGATGGCGAATGGGAGAAAAACGACATAATTCAAATTACCACCTTAGATCATCCTGGTTGGGAAGTTGAAATTGATATTTCAAAAACATCAGTCGCCAATTTAGAAATAAAGTGGATTCTTAACGAAATCAATCGGCAAGATTGGTACGGCGTCAAAGTTGAAAATCAGAAATTTCTAGCAGCTGGAGATACAGGGAAACTCACCTTTCTATTAAACTTGTTTAGGCAGATGATTGATAAGGTTGAGAATGTGTGACGATGCCAAATAAAGACCCTGAAACACGTTGATGATGATGATATAAACCTAAAATAATTTTGTGACCTCATCAAAATCCAATCCGCCATAATTCCCTGAACTCATTAATAACAGAGATTTGTTATCAAAACTTTGAGAGAATAAGAAGTTTTTAAAATCATCTGGATTGGTGTAAATGATTAAATCATCACGTTCAAAAGCTTCAGCTATTTGGCCCTTTGTGACCTCTTCCAATTTCTTAATTTCAACGGCATGAGGTGAGTAAAACACCACAGCCACATCAGCTGCATCTAAAGCGCCTTTATATTCTTTTAAAAATTCTGCATTTAGGCTACTGTACGTATGCAATTCTAAACAGGCGACTAATGTCCTGTCGCTAAATTGTTCTTTCAAGGCTTTGGTAGTGGCTTTCACCTTACTCGGTGAATGCGCAAAATCCTTGTAAGCTATGCTTGTGGGAGATTCAGCTATTTTCTCCAAGCGTTTGCTTGCCCCTTTAAACGTAGCGATGGCTTCGTAGAAATCGTCTTCATCGATTCCCATATGCTGACAAATCCATTTGGCACCTGCTAAATTATTAAGATTGTGGGCTCCAAAGACCTCAATAGGCATTGGTCCTTCTGGTGTTTCCAATAAGGTCTGCCCATTTTCAACCGTATACTCAGGTGTGCCATATCGTAGTTTTCTTATCTGATTTTCTGAGGCTTCTACCACTCGTTTAACCTCTTCATCTTCTTCATTATAATTAATGCTTCCACCTCTAACAATAGAATCCACAAAAATGCTAAACTGCTCTACATAGTTGTCATAGGTTGGAAATACATTAATATGGTCCCAAGCAATTCCGCTCAACAGAGCAATATTGGGTTTGTATAAATGAAATTTTGGTCGTCTGTCTATTGGTGAACTCAAGTACTCATCCCCTTCTAGAACGATGAAGTCATTATCTTCTGTGAGCTTAACCATAACATCAAACCCCTCAAGCTGCGCACCAACCATATAATCTACATCCCTATCATGGTAATGCATAACGTGGAGAATCATTGAGGTAATGGTTGTTTTTCCATGACTCCCACCAATAACTACGCGTGTTTTATCTTTGGATTGTTCGTATAAAAATTCCGGATAACTATAAATTTTCAATCCTAGTTCCTGGGCTTTCAGTAACTCAGGATTATCAGCTTTAGCATGCATCCCTAAGACAATGGCATCTAAATTAGAATTAATCTTGTCTGGATACCATCCAAAAGCCTCAGGCAATAAACCCTTTGCTTCTAATCTTGATTTTGAAGGTTCAAAAATGGTATCATCACTCCCCGTAATACTGTAGCCTTTATTATGCAAAGCAAGGGCTAGATTGTGCATAGCTGCACCTCCAATGGCAATAAAATGTACGTTCATACGACAAATATCAATTTCGTAATTCCAAATTCCAAATGATTACATCAGAAGTTATAATCAAAAAAAGATGATTTTTTTATAAATCAGGATTTATAGCTAAGCTATTAAATAGCTTTGCTTTGGTCTTAAAGAATTTGTTTTGAATATCTATGGCTTTAAGCCTGCCATCAATCAATTTAGATTCACGCGAATTAACTAAGAACAATGAACTTTCTCCCAATCTGAATTTCTGTTCCTCGGCCTTTAGCAATTCGGCTAAGTCAGTCACCATTTCCTCAGTAATATCATTTTGATTCACATAAGAATTGAGCTCTTGCTTTAGCGCATCTATTTTATTGATTAAATTCACACGTGTTGAATTGATTTCAAACTCTGTGTCTTGAACCTTTAACTTAGCCAGCCTCAAGTCACCGCGTTCCTTTCTCAAAAATAAGGGAAAACTAATATTAACACCTCCTTTGTATTCAGCTGTATTAAATGTTCTAGCGATTTCAGGAGTTTCAGTTAGGAAATTATACTCTACATCAAATTGTGGCAAAAGTCGGTTGGCACTTAAGCGCCGTTCTACATCTAAACTCTGCAATTTATACTCGAGGGATATCATCTTTGGATGTTCATCAATAATTACCTCATCATCACGAAGTTGGTTAATATTAAATATGGCATCTACTATGGGTTCAGTGTAGACATCTGGAATCACATCTGGCTGTAACTCTACTGGGATATTATTCTCCAACCATAAAAAGGTCGATAATTCCAAAGAGGCATTAGTTAATTTAACAATAGCCTGTTCCAAGCTCAAGCGTCTGCTATTAACAGCAATACGTGCCTCTACAACATCAATTTGGGCGTTCTCACCAACTTCTTCACCTCGTTCTATACCGCGCAGTCTAAATTGCGCATTGGTTAAGAAATTTTCAAATAGTTTAAACTCATTATAGGCCTTTAACCACTCAAAATAGACCAGTGAGGCTTCAAACAAGATGTTGTTGACAAAAATATCCCGGTCTGCTTTAGCCTGTTCTCTGAAGAGCCTAGCTTGCTTTAAGGAGGCCATACGATCATTAATCAATAAATCCCTACCTATTGGGACTGATACACCGGCACTGTATAAGCCATTGTCTGGGACGAAAGCTTCAGGATTTAAAAATTCTCCTGTGTTTTCTTCAAAAGTGCCTTTGAGCTCAATACCAAACCAAGTAGGTACTTTGAAGGTGCCATTAAGCTGATCAAAATACTCTGTGCCCTTAAATTTTTTGCGGTCATAATCTACTTCTAACTTGGGATCGAAGGCGCCTCGAGATTTCATCAATTTAGCTTGGCTTTCATCAATAACAAGTTCGGCCTGCTTCACAATAGGGTGAAACTTTTTGACATAGCCCAAATACTCATCAAAGCGCAAGACGTTTTGTAAACTGTCCAATTGTGCAAATCCGGAAATACTGTAGACTAGAAGCACTATGCATAATAGACCTCTCATATTATTTCTTTTTAGCATTTTCAGCACCTGTAGGCTGGTAGTAATTTGGGGGGAATCCGTTGAGCTGACGCCATAACTCGAACCAGATAGGAACATCTTCCAACAAAGCCATTGTAAAGGCGCCAGAACCAGCTCTAATATCTTTTGGCCATGGATGATCTGTTGGATCTGGCTTTAACAAGATTCTAAATTTACCGTTATCACTAATAAAATTTTCTATAGCCACAACTTCACCCCCATAAGTACCATAGGACACATTGGGCCAACCGCTAAAAATTATGGCAGGCCAACCGTCAAACTGAATACGTACTTTTTCTCCAATATGCATTAAAGGTAAATCGATAGGCTCAATAAAGGTCTCGACCGCCAAGTCTACATTAGCTGGCATAATACCCACTAATTCTTCTCCTTCCTTAAAGGTTTGGCCCACCCCACCACGCAGCGCTTTGTTAATGTAACCGTCATATGGTGCGGTAATGTGTAAGAGCTTATTTCTTATAATATAATTTGAAACTTCATTTTGCAGTTTTTGTACTTGGGCCTCAGAATCGAATTGGCTTGACTGAGCCGAAAACTTCTCGCTTTGTGCTTTTGAAATCTTATCGGCGTATTCTGCATTTATTCTCGATATATCAATTTTAGCATTAATCACCTCGTTTCTACTCGCTAATAGTTTAGCCGCTTGAGAGACCTGTTTGGCTTGGGCTTCTCGCAACTTAATCCTAGCATCTTCAACATTCTTAAGAGCCGTATAACCATCTTTAAACAGTGTATCCGCACGTAAATATTTAGTCTGGGCAATGGTATAGTTGGTTTTAAAGGCTTCTAAATCAATACTATCTGCCTCCACTTTTAACCTAGACTGTAAAAGTTTATTTCTTGCTTGTTCTAATTTTAACTTGCGCTCTTCAATTAAGGCAGAAATACTTACCTCTTGTGCCTTGACCTTTTGTCCATAAGACTGCACGGCAAAAGATTTCGCATCACGCTGTTGCTCTGTGCGCTGAACCAAATTAGGGTCAAAGTATTCGCTTTTAACTTCAGCTATTTGCATAATTGTATCCCCTTTTCTAACAAAGTCGCCTTCGCGCACATACCATTCTTGGATACTCCCTGGAATAGGTGATTGAATGGTCTGGGGACGCTGGCCCGGGGTAAGTGTGGTTACATTCCCACGCCCAGATATATTCTGTGTCCAAGGCAGAAAAAGAATAACCAAACCCGCAATAGCAAATGCTGTTAAAAATCGCCTTCCGTATTTATAATAATCTTTAAAAAAGACATGCTTGGCCGATTTATAATGGGATAAATCTATTTTAGAGTTTATTGGATTTCGAGATATGTTTAGCATGATTCTGGGCTTTAAATAATTTCACCTTTTTTAAGTGTTATAACTTGTGAGCAGTTATTGGCCCACTCCTTATTGAAACTTACTACAACCAAGGACCAAGGTTGACTCGGGTCGGTTAAAAACTTAATAATGCGCTTGGCTTCAACTTCCTCGAAATGTTCCAACGGCTCCTCCAAAATTAAAAGCTTTGGCTTTTTGAGAATAGCCCTTGCTAGAATTATTTTCTTAGCAACGGTAAATGAAATTTGTTTGCCTTCAGGATAAATAACCGTATCAATACCACGCTCGGTTTCCTTTAAATAATTAATCAAACCGACTTTTTCAGTGATATTTTCTATATCCTCTGTGGTTATTGATGCATCGCCTAAAGTCAAATTATCTCGGATGGTCCCTTCAAAGGGCGTCTCATCTGCAAGTGACAATCCTAATAAGGATCGATAACTATTAATTTGAATATTGTTTAAAGCTTGGTCATTTAGAAATATACGACCAGTATTTGGTTTTAAAATTCCAGAAATAATCCTAATGAGACTAGATTTTCCAGAGCCACTTTCACCTTGAATTAATATCCTGCTTTTTTTATCAACCTTAAATGAAATATTATTTAAAATATGAAGGTTACGGTCTGGCACATTATACGACACTTTTTCTAACTCAATCACGAAATCATCGTCCATTCTAGCCATCTCTCCTGTCTGCGGCTCAATTTTTTTATCGACCACCTGACCCATTTTTTCCAATGAGGTTAAGACATCATAAAAAGATTCTAAACCAAGAATCAATTTTTCTACAGAGTTGATCACAAGAAGAATAATAATCTCAGCGGCAACAAATTGCCCTATGTTCATTTCTTGACTTAGTACCAAAAGACCTCCAATAACCAATAAGCCAGCTGTTACGATAACCTTAAATCCAATCATTTGGACAAATTGAAGGATTAAAATCTTAAAGTGACTTTCTCTGGCTTCTAAATAGCCCTCTACAAGTTTGTCGTTCTTATCTAAAGCGAGTGAAGTTTTTCCGGACACCTTAAAACTCATTATGGAACGTGCCACCTCTTGTATCCAATGCGCTACGATATATTTCTTTTTAGATTCTTTTAAACTAGTCTTCATACCACGCTGTATGGTGTACTTAAAGACGATATAAATGAGGACAATCAAGAGTATACCAAAGGCTATAAAAAATGGATGGTAAAATGACAGTAATATAAGCGCAAAAACAATTTGAAGGGTTGCTGTGGGTACATCCAACAATAGTTTTGCAAGGCCTTTTTGCACGGTTAGTACGTCAAAAAATCTGTTGGCCAACTCCGGTGGATAATAATTGTAAAGTTCGCTCATTCTTATTTTAGGAAACCTGTAGGTAAACTCAAATGAAGCGCGCATAAATAAACGTTGCTGAACGGTTTCTATGATGCGCATCTGCATAAGTTGTAAAACACCAACAAAAGCGACTCCGATAGTGACAAGTACAACTAAGACAATCCAAGAGGTACTTACCTGAGCACCTTGAATCAGGTTTATAATCGCTTGAATCCCCAATGGCAAGGTTAAACTTATCAAACCTGAAAATACGGCATAGTAAATAACCTGCAGTAAATCTTTCTTTTCTAGCCTAAGAAGGCCAAGAAAGCGCTGCCAAGGGGTTAATATTGGTTTATTATCGTCCATTTTTGGTTGAATTTAATAAAGTTAGGGTGAGATTGGTAAAAAATTGGGTCGGCGTTACACTTTCGTCGCAATCGGTTATAGAACTAAAATGTTCTTTTAAAAAGTGCTGATGCAAAGATCCTTCTAATATGGTACTGGCCAAACTGGCTGGATATTGGTAATCGGAATTTAATTTTGAAATCATATCCCTAAGTCGTTTAATCAAACGCTTATAAACTTCAAAATAGCCTTCTTTGTTTTCGCTATCCACCTCTTTGGTGAGGTAGGATTTTGAATATTCGTTTATTATAATCCTATTTAGCACGATTTCATTGATATGAGAAAAGGTCATATCCTGCTCTATTGTTCTTGTAAGTACCTCAATGGCTTTCAAAAGCTGTTTCTCCTTGTCAGGAATGTTGTAAGTGGTAAATACCATTTGATATTCAATCCAAGCCCAATACCACGACGTTAAATAAAGCAGCAGTTTATGCTTACTTTCAAAATAGCGATAAATAGAACTCTCATTAGAACCGATTTTTGCTCCTAATTTTTTAAAAGTAAAACTGTCGAAACCAATTTCATCAATCAGTAAAATACTGTGCTCAATAATCCGTTTGCCTAAATCCGAAGACTCCGGATCCTTGATGAAAATCTTATCTGGTACGGATATTTTTAAATTTGATAGTAAATTTACCATTATTAAAACATTTGTTTGCAAACATAATAGTAATACTATCATTTTTAAAAAAATTAACAAATATTTAGTACCCTAAACACTCTTGCTCTTGGTGACTGAACCTTAAGTTAAATTTTCGAAATGAGTAGCTTTTCTTTTAAGGCTTGTTTGAAGTCCGCTCGTATGGCCAAGGCTTTATCTATATATTCAAGTGCCTTTTCTTTATTTTTCCGATGCTTGTAAATTTGGGCTAATCTATAATAGGCCCATTCTTTGGGTACACCATCCGTTACCGCATAATTTGCAAGATAGGCCTTTAAACACTTTTCACCTTTATCGAGCTGTATGTTATAATCGGCACAGACTTTACCTATTTGATAATGCATAGCATTACGTTGATGTTTTTGCTGACCTTTTTCTAGAGTGCTTATAGCCTCAATTGGCTGATTTTGAGCTTCGTAAAAACCTGTTAGTTTATCATAACAGGTTACGGAACCACCTACTCTTATGGCCAATTTATAATACTTTTCAGCTAGTTTAGGCTCTTCATCGTATTCATATATATAACCTTTAGCCAAATAGCCATCAACCTCAGAAATCTTCTCCAGGCTATCTGCGTATTTAAGTGCCTTGGAAAAACTGCCACCAACAATTCCAGGCAATGTTACGTAAAGATCAACCAAGGCCCAGTGCGCATCAATATGAGCTGGGTCCAAAGCAACGGCATTTAAAAAAGAGCGTTTCATGGCACCAATAAGACCAAGTGCTTCAAGTTTGCTCCCACTTTGGGCTTTCATAGCCAAAGCTCCACCATATTTGTAGTGATAATTAGCTTTATCGGGTACCTTTTCTACTAAGATTTCATATTGTTCAATTGCTTTATCCCATTCTTTCTGATAACTGTAAGCGTCTCCCAAAAGCTCCAAAGCCTTGGAATCGTTTGGTTGCGCCTCTAGGTATTTCAACATCTCCTCCTCCGCTTGTTCATATTCCTTGATATCCATAAAAGACCTTGCCCTTTCCATATTAGACTGAGAAAAGCTTATAGAAGAGAACAGAAAAATACAGATAAACCTAACCATGGCTAAAACACTTTGTACAAAAATAGGACATAGAATCTAGTGCCAAAAACTTCTTCGCTTTACAAATACATTTGACACTTAAATTGATTAAATTAACTCAGTAAAATTTGGGGTTTTATATAAACATCCTATTTTTTGGAACACCTTTTGAAGGTAAGTTTGAACAAAGAGAATTTCTTATGAAAAATTATATACTAACTTCTGTACTTCTATGTTTTGCGATGTTTTCCAATTCTCAAAATAATTTAGACCGTCAATGGAAAAAAGTAGCAGAATTAGAACAGGAAGGGTTGACAAAAAGTGCAGCTCAGATAGTGGACAGGGTGTATAAAACGGCTAAAATAAATCATAACCACCAACAATTGATTAAGGCCTTACTTTATAAGAGCAAATATATGATGACGCTCGAGGAAGAGGCCCAGCTTAGCATTGTTAAACAATTTAAATCTGAAATTGACAGCACCCAGTCCATAGTCACCAAACATCTTTTAGAAAATATGCTAGCTACAATGTATTGGCAATATTTTCAACAGAATCGCTATCGGTTTTATAACCGCACAACAACCTTTGAAAAACAAGGCGATGATTTTAGAACTTGGGATTTAAAAACCTTGTTTAACGAAATTCACACCTATTACCAACGCTCTCTTGAAAATGGACTTCTATTACAGCAAGAACCTATAGGTAATTATAAAACACTCATTACTGAATCTAAAGGGTCTAAAGATTTTCGCCCTACGTTATATGATTTACTCAGCCACAATGCCCTGGATTTTTATAAGACGGATGAAAATAGCATCTCGCAACCCTCGTATAAATTTGTGATAGACGATGAAAACTTCTTAAAAGAAAGTGAGACGTTCATCATTTTAGATTTAGAAGCAAAAGATTCGCTATCTCTGCAACTTAACGCATTAAAGATTTATCAGAACCTCTTAAGGTTTCACGTTAAGGACAAATCCTCCATAGCATTTGTGGATGTTGACATCGAGCGCCTTCGGTTTGTGAACCAGAACGCCTCTTTTAAGAGTAAAATACAAGTCCTTCTTAAAACTTTAAAGACTAGTGCAGCTGCCCTAAAACCGTCTTCATTATCTGCTATTTACAATTTTGAAGTAGCATCCGTCCTTGCGCAACAAGGCTATCAGTTCAATCTCGTTGAAACCGATAACGAAAATAACATAGCCCTAAGATGGAAACTAAAAGAGGCTTATGACCTTTGTGACAGCGTTATAAAAGAATACCCAAAAAGCAACGGTGCTGAAAAGTGCAAGATACTGCAAAGCCAAATTCTGCAACCAGAATTAAGGTTGCTCACTGAGGGCTTTGTTGCTAACAATAAACCTTCAAAACTATTAGTTACCTATAAAAATTTAGAGGCCTTAGAAATCAGCGTATACAAGGTAACCAAAGCACAATTGGATACTTACAATAGCACTTACGGAAATAACGATCAAGCAAATTTTTTCGAAGATTTAAAGATTTACCAACAATTTAGTAGCGCTCTAAAAAATGAAGGCGATTTTCAAAGGCACAGTACAGAAATTGTCCTCCCTAAATTACCAAATGGTGTTTATCTCATAAAAGCACAAACAAAAACACCAAACAAGGTATTTGCAGCAGCTCATGTTCAAGTCACAGATTTTGCACTGGTTGAAAATTTCGAAAAAAATCGATATTACTATCAATTGATTAACCGATTGGATGGAGAACCCATTGCTGATGCCAATATCTTAATTGAATATGAAACTAATCGAGGAAAAACATTTTCAAAAAATTTGATTTCTAACTCGTATGGGAAATTTGAGTTTTTAAGAGACAACAATTATTACAGACGGATAAAAATAAAGGTGAACTACCAAAATGAAACAGCCTATTTTGGGGACTATTTCATCTCACGGAAATTTAGGGAGACAGACCAAAAAGATATAAGCTATAATTCATTTGTATTCACCAATCGCAGCATATACCGACCAGGTCAGACGGTCTATTTTAAAGGTATCATTACCCAAACCCACACAAAATCCAATAAAACCTCAATCGTGGCAGATGAAACCATCAAGGCCACACTTTATAATGCAAATGGAGAGGAACTAAATGAACAGCAATTTACAAGTAATACATTTGGCTCCATTCAAGGAGAATTTGTACTTCCTAACGACGGTCTAACCGGGCAATTCTATATTATGCTCAAATCTGATAAAATAGGTGAAGGCTCTGCTTTTTTTTCGGTTGAAGAATACAAAAGACCGAAGTTTAAAGCATCTTTTGAACCTATTTCAGACACCTTTAAAGTCAATGACAGCATTAGGGTGAAGGGAAAAGCCATAGCTTTTGCAGGTAGCACTATTACAAATGCCAAGGTGATTTATATGGTGAAACGTCAAATACAGTTTCCTCCATGGTATTATTGGAGAAACCCGTACTTTATGAGTGAACCTCAAGAAATTACCTTCGGAGAAACAAAAACGAACAGCAACGGTGAGTTTGAAATTCTCTTTAAAGCCCTACCCGACCAAAGTTTAGCAGAAGAAGAACTTCCTGTATTCAGATATGAAGTGACGGCTGATGTTACTGATATCAATGGAGAAACCAGAACAGCTGCAACAGTAGTAAATGTAGGTTACCACGCCATGACCATTAATGTATCCGCACCTCTTCAAATTGAGAAGACTGCAAATAAAACAAAATTAGAAATTTCAGCTAAGAATCTGAATGGCGAAACCATTAGTGCTACCGGTCGTTTAAAAATATTTAAACTCGTACCACCACAGGAAGTTCTGAGGCAGCGTCCATGGAATGCCCCAGATTATCAAACTATGAGCGAAGAGGAGTTTAAAACACTTTTTCCTCATGAGCCTTATACCAACGAACACCTTGTTACCAATTGGAAAAAAGGCAAACAAGTCTTTTCAACATCATTTAATACGGAAGAAAACAGTGTCATCATTATAAAAAGAATAAAGAAATGGGTATCTGGCAAGTATTTAATTGAAGTTGAAAGCACCGATAAGTTTGGTCAAGAAGTCGAAAATAAAACATTTACGAATGTCATTAGTAACAATGATAAAACTGTAGCCGATAATGCGCTTTTTGAAGCTCGTCTTGATAAGAAAAGCTATAAGCCTGGCGACGTAGCCATACTTACCGTGGGTTCAGCGGCAAAAGATATAACAGTTACTGTTGAAATAGGAAAGGATGATCAGATTATTTCAACACAACTTGTAAAGTTGAACAACTCAAAACAAACCCTTAGTATCCCTATATTGGAAAATGATTTGGGAGGTTTTGAAGTTTATTGCAGTTTCGCTGCTTTTAATAGTTTCGAGACACAAGGATTAAGAATCAATGTGCCTTTTCCTAAAAAAGACTTAACCATTGAAACTAAAACCTTTAGAGATATGCTCCAACCTGGTGAAAACGAAACTTGGAGTTTCACCATCAAAGGCGCAAAAGGCGATAAAGTTTCCGCAGAACTACTAGCGAGTATGTACGATGCTTCTTTGGATGAATTTAAATCACACGAGTGGCGTTTTAATCCTGTACGTACATCAGCATCCTTCAGTAATATTGTAAAGACTGCTAGGAATAGTTTTGGCATTACGGATTTCAGATTATTTCGACGTTTCTCGACACCACAAGACTACAACGTCCAAAGCTATGATCGATTAAATTGGTTTGGGTTTTATTTTGGGAGTTCCAATCGTTATTACTATGCCAAAGGTGTTAGGGGACAGGCTAGCGGCATAGTAGCCATGGAGGAAGACTCGTTAGAAGAAGTTGTCATGACCACTGGTGCCCCAGGGGCGTCTGAAGACTTAGAGAATGAACAAGCTGACCTATTGATGGAAAACACAATTGACCAATCCAATGAGGGTACAATTCAAATTAGAAAAAACCTTCAAGAAACCGCATTCTTCTTCCCAGAATTACGAACTGATGAAGAAGGCAATGTCAGTTTCAGTTTTAAGGCGCCTGAGGCTTTAACCAAATGGAAGCTGCAATTGTTAGCACATACCCAAACTTTAGAAAGTGGGATGACAACGTTAGAAGCCATAACCCAAAAAGAACTCATGGTCATACCCAATGCACCGCGATTTCTTAGAGAAGGTGATGAGATAACCATTAGCACCAAAATTGCAAATCTTACTAGTACACCAATTGTAGGTAAGGCAGAATTACAATTGAAAGATGCGTTATCTGGTCAATCTATAGATGCTCTACTTTCAAATACTGAGAACAGTGCTGAGTTTAGCATTGAGGCTACCGGAAACACCCAAGTATCTTGGACATTGAGTATCCCTCTGAGCATTCAGGCTGTGGAATATACCATAATCGCAACATCTGATGATTTTAGTGACGGTGAGCAAAACACAATACCTGTTCTATCTAATAGAATGCTTGTTACTGAGACCTTACCAATGTGGGTAAAGTCTAATGAAACCAGAACCTTTTCCTTAGATAAGCTGAAGACCAACACATCTTCTACGTTAAAACATCACATGCTGACCCTGGAGATGACTTCTAATCCGGCCTGGTATGCTGTGCAGGCTTTACCCTATTTGATGGAATATCCATACGATTGCAACGAGCAAATCTTTGCCCGTTATTATGCCAATACCTTGGCACATCATATCGTAAAATCAAACCCGAGAATAGAAGCGGTCTTCAACCAGTGGAAATCTCACGAATCACTTTTATCCAATCTTGAAAAAAATCAAGAATTAAAGTCTATGTTAATTCAAGAAACCCCATGGTTGCGCGATGCACAATCTGAAACCGAGCAGAAAAAACGTATTGGTCTGTTATTCGACCTCAACACAATGACTAATGCATTACAGTCAACCCAAAGGAAACTGAAAAACAATCAATTACCTTCTGGTGCTTGGTCTTGGTTTAATGGAGGTAGAGATAATCGCTACATTACACAGCACATTATCGCAGGATTTGGACATTTAAAACATCTTGGTATCCAACAGAGTAGCGAGAATATGGCTATGGTTCAAAGTGCCTTTAACTATTTAGATAAGGCATTTATAAAGACTTACGAGGATTTAAGAAAATATGATAAGGATGTGGATTTAACCAAAGACCACTTGTCTTACATACAATTACATTACCTCTATGTTCGTAGTTTTTATCCTGAATTGAAACCACAAAAAGAGGTTCAAGCTATTATAGATTTTTACAAGGACCAAATAAAGCGGTATTGGTTAAAACGGTCACTTTATGCTAAAGGGCTGATGGCCTTGACCATGAATAGAATGGAGCAAAACGCAACTGCAACAAAGATTTTGAAATCGCTAGAAGAAAATAGTATTACCTCTGAAGAACTCGGCATGTACTGGAAGGAAAATACGGATTCCTGGTATTGGTACCAAGCGCCAATTGAGACACAGGCCATACTGATTGAAGCCTTTTCAGAAATTGAAAATGACAAAAATATTATTGACAATCTTAAAATTTGGCTTCTCAAAAACAAGCAGACCAATCAATGGAAAACCACCAAGGCAACTACTGAAGCCGTTTACGCATTGTTGCTGCAAGGAAGCGATTGGTTGGATGTTACGGAAATGGTCGATGTAAAGGTTGGAAGCAAAACTATTTCGCCAAAAACTTTAGAAAATGTAAAACTTGAAGCAGGCACTGGCTACTACAAAACCTCTTGGGCAGGTACTGAAATAACTCCAGAAATGGGTACTGTGACCATCGATAAAAGTGGAGAGGGTATCGCTTGGGGAAGCCTGTACTGGCAATATTTTGAGGATTTAGATAAAATCACCTCGGCTGAAACACCATTAAAACTAAGTAAGACACTTTTCTTAAAATCAAATACTGACAAGGGTGAAATGATTGCCGAGATTACTCCTGAAACGACACTAAAGGTGGGTGATTTGGTGCGCGTTCGAATAGAATTGAGAACGGATCGTCCCATGGAGTTTGTACATCTTAAAGATATGCGCGCTGCAGGTTTTGAGCCAATTAACGTTTTATCTCAGTACAAATGGCAAGATGGTTTAGGTTATTATGAAAGTACCAAAGATGCGGCCACCAACTTTTTTATAGACTATCTGCCTAAAGGTATTTATGTGTTTGAATACGACCTTAGAGTCAATAATGCTGGTGACATGAGTAATGGCATTAGCACTGCTCAGAGTATGTATGCACCAGAATTTAGTAGCCATAGTGAAGGCACCAGGGTCTCTGTTGAATGATTAACTAGCCATTAATATGCAGCAGATACCGCTACATTATTTAATATTTTGGCATTTACTAAATCCTAAAGGCTTTTGGTATTTCTATAACTTTTGCTGTAGGGACTTACAGGCGATACGGATGTATTGTATTCTCCTTAAAGCCTAATAGCTAAACTATCTTGGCTATCTATTATAAGGAAACTCACTTATCCAATTGAATTCCCTTTCGGATAATATAAAATCTTTCTTGGTAAGTTTTTTAGTAAAGACATTAATTGTGTCATTTTTATCCAAGTATTCAAAATGGACACTAGCACTATCAATCTCTTTAAAATTCATGTAAAATGTCTCCTCTGGTGTGCCCCAACTTGTTAATTTAAATCTATCCTGTAAGCTATCCTTTTCTATACCGTAATATCTGGTTTTTGGGGCACTATATCTTTGTATTCTTAGAGAGCCTTGCCATTGTACACCAATATTTTTCCATAAACGATAATCCTTGTAATTATATAGCGTATCACCATTAACTGTTACTCCGGTCACCTTATATGCACCATACAGAATTGGTTTTTCTGATTTGGATCCGTATAGTTTTTCTGCTTCACGTGCGCTTATAAAACCATATATAAGAACATACCCAACTAAAAGAGCCTTAATACTATTTAAGGCAATACTAATACCTTTATTATATTTTGGTCTTTTTAAAACCGAAAGTGCTGTTTTAGTGTGAGAAAAGAAAAACAAAACCAATTTCTTAAGGTCCCTAGACAATAAAAACAGCGTCATTAAAACCAGATGGGTAGACACCAATTTAACCGGTACGTCAAAAAAGTAATTTACCGCCATAACGTTGAGTGTGGTCATTAAGGTTAGAATTGCACCGAAAGTTAATGTCCTTCTAAACAAAAGAAGACCAGCCAATAATTCCGCGATACCCATAAATATATTATAGCCCTTTGAAAAACCTAAGAAAGTCCAGGCCAAACCCATAGGTGACGTATTACCGATTTCACTTAACATTCTGTAAGGCCCAGGATATGCGAATTGTAGTTGAATAACTTTACTAAAACCGTAAGATATAAGCATCAACCCTATATAATATCTTAATGCTACTGTAAGCCAATAATAAAGCCTTTTATAGTTTAACGCTTTTCTGTCGATCAATGACCAAATTGCAGAACCTATTAAAGCAATAATAAATATGGTTAGGGTTGTAACATAATCAAAAAGGGTGTCCCCGCTTCCGGTATTTGCTCTATACGTTATTTCAGAAATACCATATATGTTTTCCCCCAACCAAGGAATGAGTTTTTGCACCCATTTTAGAGGAACTGAAAAAATTTTATACCAAAATGGGTATGCACCATTATTTTGGAATAACACGAATAAACCGAAGTAGATAAAAACAAATCTAAAACCTATCTTCTCAACGGCAGACCATGAAACTTTCGAAATGGATGTCAAGGTGAAAGAAATTAATTAATAACCCTATTCAACACGTTTGGTAATTAATGCCAACTGGCCCATGTGGTTGGCTTGGTGTTCCATAACGTGAAACCACGCCCAATGGTTACTCATAGTTCCATTATCTTCAGCAAACCACTCATCGTCTTTCTCCTTTAACAACATTTTGGTTTTTGCTCTAACCTTATCATAAATATCGAGATAATATTGTATGGGTTTACCTTTAAATTCTTCTCTTGCTTTATCACCCAAACTAAGTGCCGTCCCCCACATTTTTTCTTCTTCATCGTTAAATTGCCTACCTTCAAACGTATAGATTTGATAATAGGCCTCAGTTGCTGCTAAGTGATAAATTATTGCCCCCGGACTATTAGCCTTTTCATCTAACAAGTAATCGGTACCATCAACATCTAGGTTCTTTACGTTTCGCTCTACTCGACCTTTTAAATTATCTAACATAGATACCATATTTCCTATGTCGTTAGAATAGTCTTTCGGTGGCTCTATTTTGTATTGAGAGTAACTAAACGACGAGCTAAAGACCATAAAAATTACTGCAATTCTATAATACCTTTTCATTTGATGGGTTTTTAAGTTTCAGTAAATTAAGGGATTTTACTCAAAAGAAGCATTATGTTTAATGGAAAATTAAGGGTGAGGGTCTAAAAACTATAGAATTACTATTTTGAGGGTGGTGTAGTTGGCCTTACCTCAATTTTACTCGGTAAGGTTCTAGGATTCATCTTTAATAAGTCTACCACCAATTCTCCTATATCTTCAATCTGAATTTTCCATGCTCCCTTGTCACTTGGCTCGTTACCATTGAAATAGGTAGACACCGATCCTGGCATAATAGTGCTCACCTTTACACCATATTTACGCAAGTCTAACATTACTGCTTGTGTAAATCCAGTTACCCCAAATTTACTTGCATTGTAGGCAGAACCACCTGCAAAGAAATTTGTACCTGCTAAGCTAGAGATTGTGATATAATAACCTTTAGATTTTTTAAGTGCGTCTACACTTGCTTTTATAGAATTGAAAACGCCAGTTAGATTTGTATCAATAACGTCATTCCATTGCTGGGTTGTGAGCTCCTCTATGCTTCCAAAATGACCTAGACCAGCATTGGCAACTACAACATCTAAACTTCCAAAAATTTCCACTGCCTGCTTTACTGCATTTTGTTGACTTTCTAAATATCTAACATCAGCCTCAACCCCTAATATGGCATTCGCAGTGTTTGTTTTAGCGGCTAACTCCGACGCTGCCTTATTTGCTGCGGCCTTACTCCTACTGGTTATAATCACCTTTAATCCTTGATTGAGCAGGGCCTGTGCCACACCATAACCAATTCCTTTAGTACCTCCCGTAATAAGTGCTACTTTACCTTCTAAATTCCTCATAATTTAAATGCTTTAATTCGTATCAAAATTACGAAAGCTAAGCACAATGTCGAAGGGAAAACTGTTAGGAAATTGGTAAAATTAATTTTGAGTTTTGGGCGGGTACGCCGAGAATATCCTTTCAACTAAATTCTTAAAATCGAGTTCGCGTTTCTCTGGTGTTGCATCGGGTCTATATGAACTTTCTGCTATAGCTTGCCAAAACATACCGAGTTTACTGTCATCCACAAATTCAATAACAAGCTCTCGCGTATTTTGGTTTGTTCCCAAGGGAATCCCTACAGACACACCTCCACCTACATTAGAACCAGTTCCACCGACGCCAACACCAACATTCGAATTAGTTCTATTCATGATGTCCTGACTTTGGATATCGATATAAAAATCGGCATTATTGGTACGTTCAAAACCCATTGATTGCAATTTGGCATCAATAGCCCGAATTAAGCGCTTGGTATCGAGCTCACTTAAACCGGTTTGCATATCGTCAAAATAATTGTAGGTTTTGTACTGACTGAAATCAGTTGACTTTTCGTAATCGTAATTGATTACGGCGCCGCAGGACGATAGTAAAAATAAAATAAAAAGAGATTTAAAGGCTTTCATGTTTTTATTTTAAAGATATTAAAAAATTACCTGGATGGAAAGTTTTAACTATTCCCGCTCTGATTCTAGTTCAACAGCTTTCGTAAGAGAAGAAGATATAATGCCTGTTGGTACAGCGACAATTCCTAAACCAATAAGTAAAATAAAAAACGTAAAAATCCTACCACCTAAAGTAATGGGATAAACATCACCATAACCTACCGTTGTCAGCGTTACAATAGACCACCACAGACTGTCAAAAATTGATGCAAAATGATCTGGTTGGGCTTCGTTTTCAAAGTAATAAATGCCCACGGCGGCAAAGTAAATTAGCACTAGGGTTACCGCCATAAAGAGAATAATCTGTTCCCGCGCCATGAGCATGGCTCTTGTAAAATGCCGCATGGCTTTGTTGTAACGCACCAATTTTAACAGCCTAAACAGCCTAAACATTCTCAGAACCCGCAGAGAGCGTAAATCAACACCAAATGATAAATAAAATGGAAGGATCGCTAATAAATCTATAAGTCCAAAAAAGCTAAATACAAATTTTAGCTTTTTATCAGCAACATAAATCCTAGCTATGTACTCTAGTGAAAAAATAACGACACAAAAAATCTCCAAGGAATTTAAGATCTCTCTCGTTTGAGGTTTTAATTTAGGTAAGGTCTCAATGGAAAATGTGATAATGGATAGAACAATTAAAAACTGAATAAACAAAGCAAATATCCTGCTGCGCTTTGTGTTATTATATTCCACTATACTTTTTATAAAATCCTTCATGAATCTGGCAGATTAATCATTAAGCATTTGCCATAATTTATCTTTCAATTCGGTTAATCCCTGTTGGGCCACCGAAGAGATAAACATATAGTCCACTTCTAAATCTCTATCTAAAATAGTAGAAATTTCAGATTTTAGTTCCTCATCGAGCATATCCGATTTTGAAACGACCACAAAACGTTCCTTATCTAACATTTCAGGATTATAGCGTCGCAATTCATCAAGTAAAATCTCATACTGCTTTACAATATCCTTAGCATCAGCGGGAATCAGAAATAAGAGAATAGAGTTACGCTCAATATGCCTTAAAAAATAATACCCTAGCCCTTTACCTTCAGCCGCACCTTCAATAATACCAGGAATATCCGCCATTACAAAAGACTGAAAATCACGGTACTTAACAATACCTAAATTGGGCTTTAAGGTTGTAAATTCATAATCGGCAATTTTTGGTTTTGCAGATGTTAAAACAGATAACAACGTAGACTTACCTGCATTTGGAAAACCTACCAATCCAACATCTGCAAGTACTTTCAGTTCAAGTGTGATATCTTTTTCCTCCAAAGGAATACCTGGCTGGGCATATCTTGGTGTTTGATTGGTTGAACTTTTAAAATGCCAGTTTCCACGACCTCCTTTACCGCCTTCTGCAACAATTTTTTCTTCACCATCTTCTGTGATTTCAAAAAGGATATCGTTTGTATCGGTATCTCTTACTACAGTACCCAATGGCACTTCAATTATGGCATCTTCGCCATCAGCACCCGTACTTCTGCCAGAGCTACCATGCGCTCCATGACCAGCTTTTATGTGCCTTTTGAATTTTAAGTGAAGAAGGGTCCATAAATTAGAATTCCCTTTAATAATAACGTGACCGCCTCTACCGCCATCACCTCCATCAGGCCCACCCTTTGCGATATATTTTTCACGATGAAGATGGGTAGAACCTTTGCCTCCATTACCTGAGGTAACGTGCATTTTTACATAATCAACAAAATTTCCCTCAGTCATTTTTGAGTTTAAATTTTTAGATTTTAATATTAAATTTTAAACTCGTAGCAAAAATTAAAGCTTATCAATCACAGCACTTAAGCGCACTGTTATTTCTTCAATACTGCCCACACCGTTAACACCAAAGTATTTGTTTTGATCTGAATAGTAATCCTTTAAAATCGCTGTTTTATCGTAATATTCCTTAATCCTGTTTCTAATAATGCCTTCATCAGCATCATCTGCTCTACCACTTGTTTTTCCGCGTTCTAGAAGACGTTTAACCAAAACCTCATCATCGACCTCTAAGGCCACCATAGCATTAATCTGAGAGTCCTTAGAATCCATCAGCTGATCTAATGCTTTTGCCTGGGCGTTTGTTCTTGGGAAACCATCGAAAATAAAACCTTTGGCATCTGTATTTTTCTCAACTTCCTTATTGAGCATATCAATCGTAACCTGATCTGGAACCAATTCGCCCTTATCCATATACGACTTGGCAAGCATGCCTAGGGCTGTTTCATTCTTTATGTTATATCTAAAAACATCTCCTGTAGAAATATGTACCAAGTCATATTTTTCTTTTAGGAAATTTGCCTGTGTTCCTTTTCCTGCACCAGGAGGTCCAAAAAGCACTATATTAGTCATATGTTGTGTAGTTTTTAATTGATAAACGCTAGGTAAATCCCTACCCAGTCCATTGTAGTCCAAACCATAGCCCACAATAAACTTATTGGGAATTTCTTTACCCACATAATGGAGTTTAAAATCCTTGTCGTATGCTTCCGGTTTATAAAATAGTGTAGCTATACGAAGGTCTTTAACCTTCTCATTTTTAAAAATCCTGTGAACTTCTTCAAGGGTATTACCTGAATCAATAATATCTTCCAATATAACGACGGTCCTACCTGTTAAGTCTTGGGTTAGACCAATGAGTCGCTGTATATCTTCAGAGGACTTAACGCCTTCGTATGAGGCTAATTTTATAAAGGTGACTTCACAAGGTTTAGGGTACTTTTTAACGAAATCGCTAACCAACATAAAGGACCCATTCAAAATCCCAACAAATACAGGCATTTCATCCCCTAGGTCAGCCACAATGGCATCCACCATGCTCTGAACAGCATTTTGAATTTCTTCCTCTGAGATAAATGGTTTAAAATATAAATCGTGAAGCTTTAGCACCATCGTAATAATTATCGAAAAACAAAGATAAAAATTTGTTGCAGCTATGGCCACATTGTATCCACGATTTTAAACACACTTCTATTATTTACCTTATTTTTGTATGTATTTTCAAAAAAATGTTTAATTAAGTTCCCGTGTTTATGGGAAAGGAGTATGAACTATTTTTCTTCTAATTTTAAACTTGGTATTCTCGGTGGTGGACAACTTGGTAAAATGATGTTATATCACACCCGAAAGTATGATATTTACACCTGTGTTATAGACCCCAGTAAAGATGCTCCTGCTCGGTTAGCCTGTGACGAATTTAGGGTGGGTGATTTACTCGATTACGATACGGTACTTGACTTTGGAAAACATGTGGATGTCTTAACCATTGAAATTGAAAATGTTAATATCGATGCTTTAGAAACACTCGAGGATGAGGGCATTAAAGTATTTCCCTCAGCTAAAACCCTCAGGTCTATTCAAAATAAGGCGCAACAAAAACTGTTCTATCGCGACCATAATATACCAACCGCTGATTTTTCAAGATTTGCCTATACCTCAGAAATTGAGGAAGCTGTTGAAAATGGTGGTTTAAGTTATCCCTTTGTGTGGAAAAGTGCTCGTTTCGGATATGATGGGATGGGCGTAAAAATCGTTAAGCGTTATACCGACCTTATAGATTTGCCCAATGTAGAATGTATAGCTGAAAAACTTATACCATTTAAAAATGAATTGGCGGTTATTGTAGCGCGAAACAGAAATGGAGATTTAAAAACCTATCCTGTAGTTGAGATGGAATTCCATCCAGAGGCCAACCAAGTAGAATATGTGATTTGTCCAGCGAGAATAACCACTGAAGTCGCCAAAAAAGCAGAACTGATTGCCTTAAAAGCGGCATCAGCATTTAAACATGTTGGCTTACTCGCTGTTGAAATGTTTCAGACAGAAAACGATGAAATTCTTGTAAACGAGGTTGCCCCAAGGCCTCACAATTCTGGACATTATAGTATAGAAGCGAGTTATACGGACCAATTTGAACAACACCTTAGAGCCATCTTAAATTTACCACTTGGCAAAACCGAGAACAAAGTAGCTGGCGTTATGGTTAATTTAGTCGGTGCCGAAAACCACGAAGGCAATGTCGTTTATAAGAATATTGAAAAAATTATGGCAATGGATGGTGTGACGCCTCATATTTATGGAAAAAAACAAACGCGACCATTTCGAAAAATGGGCCATGTTACCATTGTTAATGCGGATATTAGTGAAGCTAGAAAAATTGCAGAAAAAGTAAAACGAACAATAGAAGTAATTAGTGATTAAATTATGAGTAAAGTTGGTGTTATAATGGGAAGCAAAAGCGATTTGCCTGTAATGCAAGACGCGATTGATATATTAAAAGGATTTGATATTGAGGTAGAAGTGGATATAGTATCTG
This sequence comes from Winogradskyella aurantia, assembly GCF_002266855.1. Taxonomy (GTDB): domain Bacteria; phylum Bacteroidota; class Bacteroidia; order Flavobacteriales; family Flavobacteriaceae; genus Winogradskyella; species Winogradskyella aurantia. The sequence goes on from NZ_NGJN01000008.1 coordinate 110,037, forward strand.
CACATCGTACACCGGACAAATTATATGACTACGGTAAAAATGCACATGGCCGCGGTATAAAGGTCATCATAGCTGGCGCTGGAGGTGCTGCTCACCTGCCCGGAATGATTGCATCCCTATCGCCTCTGCCCGTAATTGGCGTGCCTGTTAAAAGTAGTAATTCTATTGATGGCTGGGATTCAGTTTTGTCTATTTTACAAATGCCTGGAGGTGTTCCTGTAGCGACCGTTGCTCTTAATGGTGCGAAAAATGCTGGGATTTTGGCCGCCCAAATCCTCGGTAGCTCTGACCAATGTATTCTCGATAAAATCGTGGTGTATAAAAAAGGACTAGAAGCAAAGGTTAATGAGTCAGCTCAAGACCTTTAAAAGCCCTGACCGAAGTCAAGGCTTAAAGCTATTAATCAACCTTATCCACACGATATTTGTGCTTTTAAAGATGCACAAAGGTAACTAAAATAGGACCACTTTCTGAGTTTTTAAATTCATAAAAATCCGTTAAAATTCAGAATATCAGTAATGTATGTAAGAAATTTATGACCAATAAAATCATGACCATTCTAAATAAACCTTTTGAAACGCCCTATAATTCGGCGCCTTTCAGTCAAATAAAAAATGAAACGTTTTTACCCGCCTTTCAAAATGCAATAGCTAAAGCCAAACTTGAAATTGACGCTATTGCATCCAATAACGAGGCTCCAACTTTTAAAAATACCATTGAAGCCCTTGATTATGCAGGTGAAGAATTAGATAGAATTTCAAGTATATTCTTTAATCTCAATTCCGCCGAAACCAATGACGCCATACAAAAAATTGCGCAAGAAGTATCACCTTTATTATCAGAGTTTAGCAACGATATCACCTTAAATGAAGCCTTGTTTAAACGCGTTAAAGCAGTCTACGATTCTAGGGCTACTTTACAATTGAGCACGGAACAAGAGACCTTACTTGATAAAAAATATAAAAGTTTCTCTAGAAATGGGGCCAACTTACCTGAGGATAAAAAGAAAACGCTTCGTGCTATTGATAAAGAATTGAGTCAACTAAAATTGAAGTTTGGCGAGCATGTCTTAGCCGAAACCAATAAATTTGAAATGCACCTCACTGAGGAGTCTGATGTGGAAGGACTACCAGAAGGGGCTAAAGAAGCTGCAAAACATCTCGCTGAAAGCAAAGGTAAAACTGGTTGGATTATTAGTCTTGACTACCCCAGTTACATTCCGTTTATGACCTATGCAGATAACAGAATCCACAGAGAAAATTTATCAAAGGCCTTTGGAAGTAAATGTTTTAAAAAAGACTCCTTAGATAATCAAGATATTGTAAAACGAATTGCCCAGTTGCGATTTGAGCGCGCTCAGCTATTGGGTTATAAAACCCACGCCCATTTTGTTTTGGAACAGCGAATGGCCGAAACACCAGAAAAGGTTACGGATTTTTTAAATGACCTGTTAGAAAAGGCGAAGCCTGCAGCGCTAAAAGAATTTGATAACCTCAACGCCTTTGCCAATGAGTTAGATGGCATTGACCAACTTCAAAAATGGGATTCGGCGTATTATTCCGAAAAACTGAAGCAAAAATTATTCAGCTTAGACGATGAACAATTAAAACCTTATTTCAAACTAGAAAATGTCATAAACGGTGCCTTCACAGTTGCTGAGAAGTTATTTGGACTAAGATTTGAAGAAATACATTCTATTGATAAATACCACAAAGAGGTGTCCACCTTTAAAGTTGTAGATGCGGATAACGCCTTGGTTGCTATTTTTTATGCTGACTTTTTTCCGAGAGCTGGCAAGCGTGATGGTGCATGGATGACCTCCTTTAAACCACAATATATTAAAAACGGCACTAATGAGCGACCCCATATTTCCATAGTCTGTAATTTTACCAAACCAACGGAAACAAAACCTTCACTATTAACTTTTAATGAAGTTACAACACTGTTCCATGAATTCGGCCATGCTTTGCACGGCATGTTAGCGAATACGACCTATCCTAGTTTATCCGGAACTAACGTCTACTGGGACTTCGTTGAATTACCAAGTCAGATTTTAGAGAACTGGTGCTATGAGGAAGAAACCCTAAAACTATTTGCTAAGCATTATGAAACGGGTGAGGTGATTCCAATTGCTTTAGTTGAAAAAATAAAGGCCTCTGCAAACTTTTTAGAAGGAATGAAAACCTTAAGGCAATTGAGCTTTGGGCTACTAGACATGGCCTGGCATGGTATAGACCCAAGACCTTATAATGATGTTAAGGCCCATGAGCTAGAGGCTTTCGGTGACACTAGTCTATATCCAGATATCGAAGAAAATTGCATGAGTACATCCTTTGCCCATATTTTTCAGGGCGGTTACTCTTCGGGCTATTATAGTTATAAGTGGGCTGAAGTTTTGGATGCTGATGCATTCGAGTACTTTAAACAAGAAGGTATTTTCAATAAAACGGTGGCCGATAAATTTAAGACTTATGTGTTATCTCAGGGTGGCACTGAAAATCCAATGACCTTATATAAAAAATTTAGGGGCCAAGAACCAAAGCCAGATGCCTTATTGAGACGTGCAGGCTTGTTAAAATAGACTACAGAATGTCGTTTATTTAATCTATTTTTGAAAAAGGAAGGACATTAAAATGCCAAAGCATCAACTAGACCCTAATACTTGGATACAGTTATATTCAGACTACCTCTTTAATTACACAATTTCTCGTGTCAACGACAAGGAAGTTGCTAAAGATTTGGTCTCTGAAACCTTCTTGGCCGCACTTAAGTCTATGAAAAACTTTAAGGGCGAAGCAAGTGAACGCACTTGGTTAACCTCTATATTAAAACGCAAAGTAATAGACCATTACCGCAAAATAAATTCCAAAAAAGGCAAAGCTGAAGTACGTATGGCCTTAAATGATAATCTTGAAAATGACGGAGGTGATTGGCTTGAAGAACGCGTTGCAGACCCTTTCGATAAAACTGCTGAAGATAAATTAGAAAATTCTGAATTGAAAGATGCTATATTTAATTGTCTTGGTAAACTTCCTGAAAAACAAGCAGAGGTATTTAAGATGAAGACAATCTTAGGATACGAAACAGAAACGATTTGTAATGAATTGGACATCACTGCGTCTAATCTTTGGGTGCTTATTCATAGGGCAAGAACATCCCTAGCTAGTTGCCTAGAAAAAAATTGGTTTTAATTTATGGGGTTATTTAACATAAAATGTAATCAGGCTGGACACATATGCGATAAGAGCCAATACGACGAGGCCAAATTTTGGGAGATCCTCAAACTTAAGATTCATCATCTCTATTGTGAGGTGTGCAGAAAGCATTCCAAGCGCAATGCAACATTGACCCAACTTGTCAAATCCTCTAAAATCGAGATACTAGACCAACAAACCAAAGAAGATATTCAACGTCAATTCCAAAAAGAATTAGCCAAGCATCAATAAAACTATAAGCCACAGTATAGGAAGACCCTCTACCCAAAATGCGCTGTAGTATTTCGATTGACTTTTATTAGAAAACACCAACAGCACAAGCGTGATTGCTGTTATCAGCACGATGGAGATTACATCAATTCTAGACAGGTTTTTTTTCAAAAATTCTAACATTAAAAACACCATTAACATAAAAACACCTATAATCTTCGTATTTCTTACACCTATTTTCTGAGGTATTGTGGCCAGCCTTAAATTATCATAATTTAAATCCCTAATCTCAAAAGGGAGCATTAATACCAAAACGAATAAAAAGCGCTGAACCATAGTTGTCACAATATTTGAATCGATTGCAACTGAGGCATTCATTACAGGTATGAGAACTGTAGCCATTGTCCAAACCAGGGCAATTACATAAATTTTGATACCACTTATTTCTCTCAAATTTCTATGATCGTCAAATAATAGTCTTTTAGGTATTAAAGGAATAGCATAAAGAAAAGTAATTATGCCCAAAACACCTATTAAAACAAAGGTTTGACTCTGTAGTCTAGCCAAGTAAAATAACATAGCACCCAAAGCCACTAAAGATAAAAATTGAATAGCCCCAAGCGAGGTGGCTAACTTTCGATGATGAAATTTTACAAAACCAAAATACTTCACAAAATTATAAGCCACAATAGTCGCAAAAAACACAAAATACAAGCTGTTTTCATCATAGGATAAATTAAACCGAATAAGGGTAATCCGCGTAAGCGCATAAACTGCTATTGCTACATGTATACTGCTATTGATATAAAAATTAAATAAGCCTTTCAAATACTTCACTTGGTAAAAGTAATTAAAGTGTTAATAAGAGCCGGTTTCGGTTAAAAACTTTAGTATTCCTTAACGAAATAAAATAGGTAAATGCGTATTTTTGCACTTTAAAAAATTAAGCGAATAAAAGGAATGGATACAACCTCTTTTGCATTAAGACACATTGGCCCACGTCGGGAAGAACAAAAAGCCATGCTCAACACCATTGGTGTTACTAGTATAGAACAATTGGTATCTGAAACTGTACCTTCTGAAATCCGTCTGAAAAAAGACTTAGACTTAGATGAGGCCATGAGTGAGCAAGAGTATTTAGAGCACATTTATGAACTGTCCCAGCTTAATAAAGTCTTTAAAACCTACATTGGACTGGGATATCATCCTACAAACTTACCCGCGGTAATCCAACGTAACATCTTGGAAAATCCGGGTTGGTATACGGCTTATACACCTTACCAGGCAGAAATAGCCCAGGGAAGACTTGAGGCTCTTTTAAATTTTCAGACCATGGTTATTGACCTAACTGGGATGGAAATTTCCAATGCGTCATTACTTGATGAAAGTACTGCGGCTGCGGAAGCCATGGCGTTGTTATTTGCTGTAAGAGAGCGTGATCAGAAGAAAGATGGCGTCAATAAATTCTTCGTTTCAGATACAATTTTACCACAAACGCTATCACTATTAGAAACACGAGCTACGCCTATAGGCATTGAATTAGTTATTGGTAATGAGACAGAGTTTGACTATTCTAACAAGTACTTCGGAGCTCTTTTGCAGTACCCGGGAAAAGATGGCCAGATTACAGATATTAAAACCTTTATAGAAAAAGCAAATGCTGCTCAAATTAAAGTGGCAGTAGCAGCCGATATTTTAAGCTTAATTAAACTAGAAGCACCAGGTAAATTTGGAGCCGATATCGTTGTTGGCACCACCCAACGTTTTGGGATTCCAATGGGTTACGGCGGGCCACATGCAGCTTATTTTGCTACAAAAGAAGCCTATAAGCGTTTCCTACCTGGACGCATCATCGGTGTTACACGAGATATGAATGGCAACCGTGCGCTGCGTATGGCTTTGCAAACACGCGAGCAACACATCAAGCGCGACAAGGCCACATCCAATATTTGCACAGCGCAAGTATTATTAGCTGTAATGGCTGGAATGTATGCTGTCTATCACGGTCCTAAAGGTCTCGAGTTTATTGCTAATAAAGTGACTAATTCTGCAGCTACACTAGCTGAGGCCCTAGAAAGTTTAGGTATCCCACAAATAAATACCCATTACTTTGATACCCTTCAATTAAAGGCAAATGCCGCAAATGTGCGCTCAGTTGCAGAAGCCCACAAGATAAATTTTTACTATCCAGATGCTGAGACAGTAACTATTTCCTTAAATGAGACTACTTCCATTTCAGATTTAAATGATATCATCTCCATTTTTGAAGAGGTTACAGGAAAAACAACCGATAAAATCACATCGCTTTTAAATGAGAACACCATTCCTGGAGCTTTAAAACGCCAAACAGACTTCTTAACGTTTGATGTTTTTAATTCCTACCATTCCGAAACGGAATTAATGCGATATATCAAGCGACTAGAGCGAAAAGATTTAGCCCTGAATCATTCAATGATTTCCTTAGGCTCATGTACAATGAAATTAAATGCCGCTTCTGAAATGTTGCCACTAAGCTGGAATAGCTGGGGCAATATGCATCCATTTGTACCCATTGCGCAAGCAAAAGGTTATACAACCATGCTAAAGGCATTAGAAAAACAGTTAACGGAAATTACAGGATTTGCTGGTACTTCGCTGCAGCCTAACTCTGGCGCACAAGGCGAATTTGCCGGATTGATGGTTATTAGAGCCTATCATCATTCTAGAGGTGATGACCATAGAAATATTTGTTTGATCCCCTCCTCTGCACATGGCACTAACCCAGCAAGTGCGGTAATGGCTGGTATGAAAGTCGTAGTTACTAAAGCCTCAGAAGACGGCAATATTGATGTTGACGATTTGCGAGCTAAAGCAGAATTGCACAAGGACAACTTAGCTGCTTTAATGATTACTTATCCGTCTACACATGGCGTTTATGAATCAGCAATTAAAGAGATTACGCAAATCATCCATGACAATGGCGGACAAGTTTACATGGATGGTGCAAATATGAACGCACAAGTAGGTTTAACAAACCCAGGAAATATTGGTGCAGACGTTTGCCATCTTAATTTACATAAAACATTTGCAATACCTCATGGTGGTGGTGGCCCAGGCGTAGGTCCAATTTGCGTTGCCAAACAATTGGTCCCCTTCCTACCAGGAAACCCTATTATAGAAACCGGTGGCAATCAAGCTATAACGTCGATATCAGCAGCACCCTTTGGTTCTTCTTTAGCATGTATTATTTCGTACGGTTACATAAAGATGTTGGGTGCTAAAGGCTTAAAGCAAGCAACTGAAGTAGCCATATTAAATGCCAATTATATTAAAGAACGTCTAGAAGGTCACTACAAAACGCTATATACTGGAGAACACGGTAGAGCTGCACATGAGATGATCATAGACTGTCGCTCATTTAAGTCACACGGTATTGAAGTGGTTGATATAGCAAAGCGCCTAATGGACTATGGGTTTCATGCACCAACCGTATCATTCCCTGTGGCTGGCACCATGATGATAGAACCAACAGAAAGCGAAAGCAAAGCTGAAATGGATCGTTTTTGTGATGCTATGATTGCTATCCGTCAAGAAATTGATGCAGTTTCTGCGGACGACCCTAATAGTACTCTGAAAAATGCACCACATACGTTGGATATGTTGACCTCAGACGAATGGTTATTCCCTTATTCAAGGGAAAAGGCTGCATTCCCATTAGACTATGTTAGAGACAACAAATTTTGGCCCACCGTAAGACGGGTTGACGAAGCCTACGGGGACAGAAATCTTATTTGTAGTTGTGCGCCAATTGAAGATTATATTGAAGCATAGCCAAATAATTTTAAATAAAAAAAGCGTTCAAATAGAACGCTTTTTTTACAATATTGATAGCTTTTTTAGAGTATTCTAAGAATTTTTTAAAAATCTGATTTTTATGCAGTCAAAAAACATAAAAAATCAGATTATTAGTTAGTTTAGTAAATCAAATTTAACAAAATAAGGTATGGCCATTCGAATTACAGGAACGGGAAGTTATATCCCAAAGTCTATCGAGAAGAATGAAGATTTTTACCAACACGAATTTTTAAATGCTGATGGTTCGTCAATAAACAATCCCAATGAAGTTATTGTAGAAAAATTCGAATCCATTACGGGCATATTTGAACGCCGTTACGCAGACAAGCAATTGGTATCTTCTGATTTGGGATTTCTCGCCGCTCAAAAAGCCATTGACGATGCTAAAATTGACCCAGAAAGTATTGACTACATCATCTGTGCCCATAATTTTGGTGATGTTAGATACAACACTGTTCAAAGTGATATTTTGCCTTGTTTAGCTTCTCGAATAAAACATCGATTACGTATAAAAAACCCTAAATGTGTGGCTTATGATATACTATTTGGATGTCCTGGTTGGATTGAGGGTGTTATTCAGGCGCAAGCATTTATTAAAGCCGGAATGGCCAAACGTTGTCTTGTGATTGGAACAGAAACCTTATCACGCGTCGTGGACAAACACGATAGAGATTCCATGATTTATTCTGATGGTGCTGGTGCTAGCATTATTGAGCTTAGTGATGAAGAAGGTGGCATTCTTGCTCATGAGTCGGCTTCTTTCACTTATGATGAAGCTTACTATCTGTACTTTGGAAGCTCAAACAATAAGGATTTATCTCCGGATACGCGTTATATAAAAATGCACGGACGTAAAATTTATGAGTTTGCCCTAACGAATGTAGCACAAGCCATGAAGGATTGCCTAGAGGAAAGTGGTATAGATATATCTGAAGTTAAAAAAGTGCTTATTCACCAAGCAAACGAAAAAATGGATGAAGCCATTGTAAAACGTTTTTATAAATTATTCAATGCGGAAGCACCTAAAGATGTTATGCCTATGAGCATCCATAAATTAGGGAATAGCTCAGTGGCAACCGTACCAACCTTATTTGATCTCATTAGAAATGGCAAACTAGGAGATCAGAAAATTAACAAAGGAGATGCTATCATTTTTGCTTCAGTAGGTGCGGGCATGCATATTAATGCCATAGTTTATAAATACTAAAAATGAATGGTAAAATAGCAATAATCGGCGGGGGCAATCTAGGTCAAGCTATAGCCTCGGGACTATTGTCAGACGGCCATAAACCAGAAAATCTTACCATTACGCGTCATCATACTCACCTCCTTTCAAGTTTTGAATCACAAGGAGTTGGCATTACCGCTGATAATAAAAAAGCTGTTACATCCGCAGATATTATCATTATAGCTGTAAAACCTTACAAGATGGAAAGTGTCTTGAAAGATATTGCTTCAGAAATCACCAATAATCACTTAGTAATTTCTGTGGTAAGTGATTTCAAGATTGAGGCTATTTTGTCGCAATTAACAAATAAACCGGCGGTTTTTCGAGCTATGCCTAACACCGCGGCATCCGTAAATGAATCAATGACTTGCATAGCTTCATCTAATGCTTCAGAAAAAGATACCAAATCAGTAGTTGAAATTTTTGATGCCCTTGGTAAAACAATCTCAATAGATGAGCAACTCATGGACGCTGCAACTGTGCTCGGAGCTTGTGGAATTGCCTTTGTCCTAAGGTTTATTCGGGGTATGATTCAAGGTGGTATTGAAATTGGTTTTGATGCCAAAACAGCAACGGCTATAGCAACCCAAACCGTAAGAGGCGCTAGTGAATTACTCATAGAACACAAAAATCATCCAGAGGCAGAAATTGATAAGGTAACAACACCAAAAGGTTGTACTATTGCTGGCCTAAATGAAATGGAGCATTGTGGTTTTTCTTCAGCCTTAATAAAGGGAATTAAAACATCCTATAACAACATTGAGGCTTAATCTATGTACGAGAAAAGCTATCCAAATAAACGATTCAAACATACGCTGGATTTTCTAAAATCTCATGTTGATCTTTCTGAAACCATTTTAGATTTGGGTGTAGAAAATCCATTTTCAGAGATTATGGAATCGGAAGGTTTTACGGTAGAGAATACCAAAGGTGAAGACCTTGATTTAGATACATCAAGTATTGGGAAGTCTTCTGCTAATGTCGTTACAGCCTTCGAAATATTTGAACATCTATTATCGCCATTTACCGTTTTACAGGCGATACAGGCTAACAAACTTGTTGCCAGCGTACCTCTTAAATTATGGTTTGCACCAGCTTATAGAAGCAAAACCGATAAATGGGACAGACACTACCATGAGTTTGAAGATTGGCAATTTGATTGGCTGCTTGACAAAGCAGGATGGTCTATTAAGGCACGAAAGAAATGGACAAACCCAGTGAATAAAATTGGACTTAGACCATTCTTAAGATTGTTTACCAATCGTTATTATATTGTTTACGCCGAAAGAAAATCCAATTCCTAAATTCCAAAATCCCATAGTGTTTCCGTAGCTTTGGGTTTTACGTTTAAATTTGAAATTTTACATTGTCATACCAGCTCATAATGAAGAGGACTCTATAGCACTGACTCTAGACTCTTTGGTAAAGCAAACATTACAACCAAAACAGGTCGTTGTCGTCAACGATAATTCCAGCGATGCTACTCCGGACATTGTAAGGTCATTTTGCGATAAATATTCGTGGTTGTCCCTCGTTAATACGAGCTCATCAGACGAGCATCTTCCGGGATCTAAAATCATTAATGCGTTTTATAAGGGTTATGATACATTGGACGACAACTATGACGTGATCTGTAAGTTTGATGCAGACCTTATTTTTCCGGAGCACTATTTAGAACAATTAGCAGTTCACTTTAAGGCTTCTACCACTGTTGGCATTTCCTCTGGTTTTTGCTATATCAATAAGAACGACCACTGGATACTCGAAGATTTAACCCGAAAAGACCATGTTAGGGGTGCCTTAAAAGCGTATAGAAAACAATGCTTTCTCGATATAGGTAAACTAAAGCCGAGTATGGGCTGGGATACTGTTGACGAACTATTGGCCAGATATCATGGGTGGCAAATAAAAACTGATGAATCCTTACATGTCAAACACTTAAAGCCTACCGGGCAATCTTACAATAAAGCGTCTAAATATCTGCAAGGCGAATCCATGTATAAAATGCGTTATGGTTTTTTGTTAACCTTATTGTCAGCCTTAAAACTTTCTTATAAAAAAAGAAGTTTCAGTCTGTTTCAAGACTATATTTCCGGGTATTTTAAGGCTAAATCAAATAAGGCAGACTATTTAGTCAGCATAGATGAAGGCCAATTCATACGGCAGTTCAGATGGAAAGGAATATTCAACATCCTTGGTTAATCCAATACTATTCCCAATGGCTGCCCAATAGCGCCGTTAGGAAAACTAATACCTAATAAAGCTGATATGGTAGGTGCAATATCAGTAATTTCAGTTTTCCGTAACGTTTCTCCCTGCTTAATACCTTTTCCAAAAAATAATAACGGTACATGTGTATCATAGTTTGAACCACTACCATGTGTTGACCCTGTTCTACTATAGGCTATATGGGCCACATCATTAACAATAATGACATCTCCGGAACGTTTCTGGTTAAATCCGCTCTGTAATAAAGCCTCTATACCAGTCGTAAAATTGGTACTGTTCATTGCAGTGGCCGTATAGACCTTAGCTATATTGGGATATGAAATTTGCTCATCAACAATAGCTTGTTCTACCTCGTGCAAGTTTAGACCAAGTTCTTTTAATTTTACCTTATTCAAAAACACTTGATCGTTACTAACATTTTCTACAATCTCCGTAGTCCCATAACTTTCCGTTAGAAAGGATTGAAACTTTTGCTTTCTAGTATTGTAGTCCAAATAACCTGCTGGAATTTTTACCGAACTTAAATAGGAAGGTACATTAACTGCACCATGGTCTGCCGTTAAAAAAACAGTATATTCATCCTTACCAACGCTTTTATCGAGAAACAGAAAAAACCGCTCAAGATCTTTATCTAGCCTAATATAGGTGTCTTCAACCTCTTTAGAATTCACTCCAAAATTATGACCCACATAATCCGTTGAAGAAAAACTGAGCGCAAGTACATCGGTTTCGTTATCTTGTCCTAGGACTTCTCCTTTAACCGCAGCTATCGCAAAATCTACAGTTAAACTATTTCCATAAGCAGTAGCCTTTAAAATATCAAAATCACCATTTTCAGATTTCAAAGCTTCTAAATCGTATGGAAATGTTGCAGTTTCTTTTCCTTTAAAACCACGTTCAAAATCATTTAAGTCATTGCCACTCTCAGTATAAGATTGTATGGGTTTATAGGTATCCCAAACTTTAAAATAAGACTCTGCTGCATCAGACGTATTAAAATCTTTAACCCATTGTGGTAAATCATTTTTATAAAATGTACTGCTGATCCAAACACCTTCATCCTTTCCGTGAAACCAATAGGCTGCGTTTGCGGTATGACCCGCAGGTAGAATTGCCCCTCTATCCTTTATGGCAATACCTATAGTCTTTCCTCTCATTTGAGTGAACAATCTATTCTCATCAGCAAAACTCGTTGTTAGCATCCTATGTGGCGACATTTGTCCCACAGAACTCGATGTACCTACTGACTGTACTGAATTATCTTCCGCGCAATACACTGTTTGTTTAACTTCTTTATCGTACCAATTGTTTGAGATAATACCGTGATATTTGGGTGTAGTTCCAGTATAAACCGAAGCATGACCAGGACCGGTATAGGTTGGCACATAATTGAAGTGATTGTTTTTACAATTAAATCCCTCATTAATCATACGCTTAAATCCGCCATCACCAAATTTGGTATAGAAACGTGTTAAATAATCATACCGCATTTGGTCTACAACGATACCCACAACCAATTTGGGTTTAAATACTTGCTTATCCTTAGCCTCAGATTTATAGGTGTTTTCAGCATTATTTTGTGAAAAGGACACCAAAATCACAAAAAAACAGGTAACTGTTAAAAACGATTTTTTCATTCCAATCTTGAATTTTAATCTTCTTCAAAAATAAGACTTTTGGGATATCTTAAATTAAATTAATATTAATAAACTCATCATTTTTCATACTTTAGCAGTATTAAAGTCTTCTATGAAATACCTTCATAATATTGGCACTTATTTTATTATGATTAAGAATATGTTTCGCAAACCTACCAAATGGTCTGTGATGAAAATCTTAATTTTAAAGGATATCGATGATCTCATCATTGGGTCATTAGGTATTGTAGCCTTTATTTCCTTTTTTGTTGGAGGGGTTGTCGCCATTCAAACGTCTTTGAATATTAGTAACCCTCTAATCCCGAAATATCTAGTAGGATTTGCAACTCGGCAATCTATTATTTTAGAGTTTGCACCCACATTTATCTCCATTATTATGGCTGGTAAGGTTGGGTCTTTCATAACCTCAAGTATTGGTACCATGCGGGTTACAGAGCAGATAGATGCTTTGGAAGTTATGGGAATAAATGCGATTAACTATTTGGTGTTTCCCAAGTTTATAGCATTGACTCTCTATCCTTTTATTATATCCATAGCCATGTTTTTGGGAATTTTAGGCGGTTTAGCAGCTTGTGTCTACGGTGGTTATGGCACTTATGAAGATTATATTGAGGGTGTTCAAGTAGATTTTATACCATTTCATATGGCCTATGCTTTTATAAAAACGATGGCATTTGCTTTTCTTTTGGCTACCATTCCATCCTATTATGGATACTTTATGAAAGGAGGCGCACTCGAAGTTGGGAAGGCTAGTACAACATCATTTGTATGGACTAGTGTCATTATAATTTTGGTAAATTACTTATTAACGAGTTTATTGTTAGGCTAATGATAGAGGTGAAAGACTTACACAAATCATTTGGTGATGCTCATATTCTAAAAGGCATTAGCACCTCTTTTGATACGGGAAAAACGAACCTAATTATAGGTCAAAGTGGCTCTGGTAAAACGGTATTTTTAAAATGTCTGTTAGGCCTTTACGATTTTGAGCAAGGTGAAATCACCTATGATGGGAAAGTTTTGAGTAAAATGAGCGTGGATGAAAAGCGCTTATTGAGGGCTGAAATAGGAATGGTTTTTCAAGGTAGTGCTTTATTCGATTCTATGACCATAGCGGAGAATATTATGTTCCCTTTGCAAATGTTCACTAAACAAAGTAAAAGTGAGATGGAAGACCGGGTAAATATTGTTTTGAACCGTGTTAACCTAACGGATGCCCATAATAAAATGCCAAGTGAAGCTTCTGGAGGTATGCAAAAGCGCGTTGCTATTGCACGAGCCATAGTGAATAATCCAAGGTACTTATTCTGTGATGAGCCAAACTCAGGTTTAGATCCCAAAACAGCTATTGTCATTGATAACCTCATCCGAGAAATTACAGAAGAATTTCAAATTACTACGGTCATAAATTCCCACGACATGAACTCGGTCATGGAAATTGGTGAAAAAATTGTGTTCCTGAAAGACGGCTTTAAAGAATGGGAAGGTTCAAAGGATACAATTTTTAAGACAGACAACGAAGCGGTGACCAATTTTGTGTACTCTTCAGAATTATTTAAAAAGGTCCGACGTATGTATATTGAGGAAAATGAATAAATTTCAATAGCCTTTTACTTTTGTTTAACGACTAATTTATTCCGATTCAATTTCACCTTGAGCCATTCTTCTAATTTTTTTGAATCTTTCGCAATAGATGCTGGTGTTGACAAGGAATCTATCCATTTAATCGTGAAAACCGCCGTGGTATCAATCTTACTAAAGTTAGAGGTTATTTCTTGAGCAAAAGTTATACTTTCAAGATTTTCATAATTGATTTTAGCTTCTTCAATAATATTTTTAAACGGAATTTGGTTACGCTCTAACCCAGACAATGTCCTCAATTTATTTTCAAGGTAGGTTATCTTTTGCCCTTGGGATAACAAATCTAAGGAATCACGGGTTCGCAGTTCTTCCATATATTCCAAATTATTTATCGCACGGTTTCGTATCTGATTTATCGATAGTTTTGTGCCTCTTAAGGCGGCATAAGCGGGATCATTAAACCTAGCTTCAAGCAACTTACGAGTATCTTCTGAAATCTCATCAGTTCCAAAGGGAATTAATTCTATTATAGAATTACCTTCTGGATCATAAATAGGATTCGCATTCTTTTTTATATAATTTTTATTTGGTAAGGTTTCTAATTCAGTATTTATAAAATCCCTTGCCGCAATTTCAAATCGACTCTTTTTTAATACATCAACAAATGTGAATACGGCTGGCACCATAACGATAATGGCTAATAGGGACGCTATTCTTGCTATACGCTTGCGCTTTTTAGAGTTTGCGTATTTAAGCATAGGAAAGCGCAAGACTTTTATAACCAAAAACGTTGCCAATGCAATAAATATGGCATTAATAGTGAAGAGGTACATAGCACCACCAAAGTAACTCCAATTGGCTTTGGCCAGACCATAGCCCGCTGTACAAAGCGGCGGCATTAAAGCCGTTGCAATGGCCACACCAAAAATTACTGACGCAATAGTACCTTTCTTTGTACGTGCAATAATCAATGCAGACCCACCAAAAAAAGCTATTAACACGTCTCTGATATCGGGTTTAACCCGCCCAAGTAGTTCTGAGGTATCCTCGCTCAATGGAAAAAACCAGAAGAACAAAAAGGCAGTCAGTAAACTCAACACAATCATTGTTGCCAAATTGATAAGTGATTTTCTTAACGTATCTATATCATTGATAGCAATGGACATTCCAATACCCAATATGGGTCCCATTAAAGGCGAGATCAACATGGCTCCAATAACCACCGCTGTACTATTGGCATTAAGACCTATGGATGCTACAAAAATTGAACACACCAAAATCCACGCTGTAGCCCCTTTGAATGAGATGTCACCTTGTATGGCTTTAATTGTTTCGTCCCTGTCCGTGTCTTCCCTAAAATCCAAGAGTTCCGTCAAAAAGGTTTTTATACTGGTAAATAACCCTTTGGCATCCTTTCTAACAGCTTCTTTTTTTTCTTCTACAGCTTTATCCTTATCGATGTTTTTTTGTTCATCTTCGGAAAAATTGAACTTACTTTCTTCGCTCATCTTTAACCATATTTTTCTCCAAATTTGGCCTTAACATTTTGGAGTACATTTTTAATATCTTGTTCCTTTGCCTTAGGAAAGATAAGTAACACTTCTTCTTTATCTACAACAATATAATCCTTAATACCGTCAATAACAACGATTTTATCCTTATTTGATCGTATCATATTACCTGAAGCATCTTCCAACAAAACCTTAGAATTAACGATGGCATTGGCATTGTTATCTTTATCTAACTTATCGTATAAGCTTCCCCAAGTCCCTAGGTCATTCCAGTCAAAATCAGCAGGAATAACATAAACGTTTGAACTTTTTTCCATAATAGCATAATCCACAGAAATATTCTCTGCCTTTGGATAGTTCTCTTGTATAAACTTATCTTCTGAATCTGAATTATACGAGTCATAACCACTTTTGAAGAGTTGATACAATCCTGGTTGATTGGTCTTAAAGGCTTTAAGCACAGATTTAACGCTCCACATAAAAATTCCTGCATTCCAAAGAAAATTACCCTGATCTAAAAAGGTCTTTGCGGTTTCATAATCTGGTTTTTCCCTGAATTGCTCAACAGTCTTAATCTGGCTTGTTGAGGATTTATCGTACTCAATATAGCCATAACCAGTATTCGGGAAACTGGGTACAATACCTAAGGTCACTAGTGCATCATTCGCCGAACAATAGTCAAATGCTGTTTGAATATTATTAGAAAAAGCTTGCTCATCTTCAATCCAATGGTCGCTTGGAGCGACTATCATAAGGGCATTTTCATTTTCCTTATGAATTTTTAGTGCTGCATATAAAATACAAGGGGCTGTATTTCTCATCGCAGGCTCCAAAACAACTTGTCTTTTGGTAACTGTTGGTAATTGTTCATGGACCAAATCATTGTAACGCTCGTTAGTAAGAATAAATATATTCTCTTCTGGAATAAGCTTTGAAAGTCTATTGAATGTCTTTTGAATCAGGGTTTCACCAGTACCAAGCATATCGTGAAATTGCTTAGGGAAATTCTGGGTGCTTATTGGCCAAAATCTTGAACCGACACCTCCTGCCATAAGAATGGCGTAGTAATCTTTATTTTTCATTCGTCTATGAGTTCTACTTCAGCGTTTGGATTAAACAAATATAATCTACCTGAATTAAGTTCCATACACTCAATGCGTTTTCTTCGTTTAATACCTTTTTTGAAAATTCTCCCATTGTATAATTTAAACGAAGCACCTAATGGCAGTTCAAACACATAGGTTTTATCCTGATTCTTATCAAATTGTTTTAAAGCCAATGCTAAATGTATGTCTGTATCACTCGACGCTTTTGGGTTTTTAAAATGGTTCGCTAATAATGGCAAAATACTCGAGGGAAAAACATCTGGTCGTAAAAAGGGCAATATTAAATGCTGAAACGTAGATTTCCATTCAGCACCATGTGGCTTAATTGTATAGCCGTATTTTTTATAGGCTTCAAAATGTGCAATCTCATGCAGCAGTGTTACTAGAAATCGGTAGCTATTTAAATTAGCATTTACTGTAATTTGGTGTTTTCCATTTGGTAGTGACTTGTAGTCTCCATGCTTGGTTTTACGTTCTTTTTTGATTTTCACAACCAAGTTGTCCTGAGTCATAAGAGCTTTAATTTGAGGTTGTGCGGCGAGCGGAATATATTCAAAAAGACTTATTTTCATATGAGCTATACCAAAAAAATAGATTTAAAGTTTGATTAATTTTTTACGATAACTTTCTTAGTATTTCCATTGATATTTAGCAAATATAAGCCAGAAGTTATATCTATTAATTGTATGGTTGTTGTATTAGTCTGGTCGTCAAAGTTTCTGCCATTAATTGTAATGCGACGGCCACCAATATCATACATTTCTATGTTATCTGAACTGTTGGTCGCCGTAATATTTAGTTCTCCATTAGTGGCTGGATTAGGAAATACCAATTGTTCTGCCAATGGGTCACCTATATTAATGTCGCCTCCAAAGAAATAGGGAACGGCAAACGCAAATGCCTCTTCTGCAACTGCTTGACCAATAAAACGCCCTGGTATATCATCCGCAGGAGGGTGTATACCACCCCAAATACGACTTAAACTTGTTTGGTCTGACGCATCCCTATAGGTGGCCCATTGAAGCACCACATCAACAGAAGGCCCACGTTCAAAGACGAGGAACTCATTCTGTTTGGCCACGAACTCGCCTAATCCACCTGGAAAATATTCACTACCCGTCATCATGGTAAGCAGTTCTGCTGCTGCACGAGAATATGTGGAGTGACCTGAAACATAGCCTGCAAATGGCGGTGTTACAAACGTTGGCCTTTGATAAGGATACCAACCTGACGCCCTTATCCATCCTACGCCTGCCTGATCTGTCTCGGGATCATTAATGAAATCGTGCCCTTTCCAGGTATACAGTTTTATATCCCCAACATATTGATTCGCAAACCCTGCCAAAGGATCACCCTCTTGAATAACCTCAACATAACCATCAATTAACGGTATGCCTGAAACATCATAATTGTCTAAATCGGGATTTGAACTTTGTCCTCGTTCTGCCATAGACCTAATAGCAGAAATAGGTCTGATATAATCATACCAACCTTTAACGCTCCATGCTGCGACAGCAGCGTCATGCATTCCACCGCCTAAAATAAAGTAAGCCTTAACATCCCATTCCAAAGGAATTAATATATCGCCTTCTCCTCGAAATCGTTTTTCAAATTGTGGATGATCGCTTACATAATTCAAAATTGTAAACCAATGGCCTGGCGGTGTTTCAGAATCTGGTCCATCAGCCCAAAACTCTGCCAAAACCCTAGCATAGTCACCTCTCGGCACCATATTTACTTCATAAGGGCTACCTGTTACTGGATTCAAAGAATGGCCTTCACCAATACTGCCACCATTAAAAAAGTCATAAAAATCGGGATAATTAGAAAAATCTGAAGGAAAGGTATCGATGTCCACATTACCAATTGAATTTGGCGATATATCCCACATGACCCCATCTGCAGGATCTAAGTGCGATTGCCAAACAGATACCATTGAAAATCCCCACTTATACTGGTCACTGGAGCTATTCGATTCTGTTAAACTTATATACGGAGGGTCGGAGGGGTCATGGAAAACATGATATTGATTCCCATTGCGCTCATAGGTTACTTTATCTTCTTCCGTTAAGGAAAAAGAATATACATTGCCCCATTCTGGACTCAAAAATGCTGGGACCTCCCCGTCTACTAAATTTCCACCTTGATCAATAAAAATATCGAGTGCTAAAGGTTGCCAACGGTTGGGGTCAACTATCGGTTCATTGTCGGCAATATCTAAGGCATAGGGTGGATTTACAGGTTCGTAGTAGGCATTGTCGTAGCCTGTTGCTTCACGCGACCCATCCTGTAAACCATAGTCAATGATGGTTTGGGCCACATAATTTCCTAGGGCAGCTGCATTGCCAAATGCGTAATTTAACGACGTGATATTAATATCATATCCTAATTTCTCCATTAATAAATCAAATCTTGCCCGCGATTCCTCGGCACCAGGTGAATTTTGAAATCTATGGGATAGTAACCTATACATAGCATAACTTATAGCCCGTTTCAACGATGCTTCTTTACTTTCAATTAAAACAAAGTCTTCCAAATCACTACTAAAGCCATTCACCATATTACCCATAAGATAAGGTCTTGCCTCGTCATCATAAATAGCCCAGATATCATACATGGCAATACTGGTATGAAATAAATTTCTTGCATGTATGGTAGGTCTGGCAAAATCATCCCTTATGGCTTCTAATAGTGCTTCATTCCACAATCTGGCAACTGAGATACTCTCGGGTAAACTTTCAGTTCCTAAAGCAACATTTAGCGTTACCGGTAAACTAGAACACTGACTATCTGTTTCAATCACCGAAATACGTCCTGATTCTTCAATATGCCACTTCACCAAGATAGAACTTGTTCCTTGACCACTTAAAATTTCGCCACCACTAACTTGCCACTGTGCTGTTGAACCAACTGATAATGCATAATTATAGCTATCAACACTTAAGAATGCACTATTGTTATTTCCAACTATAGCCTGAGATTCCAAATAGGTGCAAGACCCATCATCTAGGGTAGCTTCAGGGTTATAGGAACAGGACACAGGGTCTGTACAACCATATATTTTTTGACTTGGTGGAAGGTCTAAAACTACGAACCCTTGACCTTCTGTTGCTCTAATTGTCGTATTAGAGGATAAATTCGTATAATTTTCAACCAAACCTGAGGGCCATTTTATTTCTACGCTTTGAATGTCCGAGGTATTGCCTAAACCAAAATGGACAGCTTGTAAACTCTGACTTAAAAAACCAACACCGGAGTAATAACGCTTATAAGCACCAGTACTTGTGGTTAAAGAAATTGTGGTGCCGATGGCGTCTCTATTGGATACTGTTCCTTGAAGTTGGATTTTAAACCAATTGTGGACGGTATCCGTATCATCAAAATTTAACATCTTATTTTCATACAAAAAGGAAGGTCCATCACTGTTGGAGACGAACAAATCAATATCGCCATCATTATCATAATCAAAATCCACGGCTTCAACACTAATTGTAAGTTCATTCAAACCTAATTCCTGGGAAGCATCTTCAAAGGTGGGCTGTCCCTGCGCCGTAAGATTCCTAAAATAAAAATTGGGTTCCGTACTCCTATCCTCAAAAATATAACCATTAGTTACAAACAAATCTTCATCGCCGTCTAAATCAAAATCTGAAAATCGAGTTCCCCAAGACCAGAGCGTATTCCCCACATTTAAGTTGTCTGCAACGTCGCTAAAAGTATTATCTCCATTATTCTCCAAAAGAAAATTATTATCTATTGCAGTAATGAAAATATCAAAATCTCCATCGTTATTATAGTCGCCAAAAGTAATACCCATGTCATCACCCATGGTATCTACACCAAAGGCTTGGGCCTGCTCTGTGAAAGACGTCCCATTATTATTTATATATAGATAATTTGCCTCGTCAAAGTCGTTAGATACATACAAATCCATAAAACCGTCCTCGTTAAAATCGAACGGAAATGCCACGTAACTAGCTAGATTACTAATTTCCTGTATATTAGTACTTAAAGTAACGTCTGTGAAGGTATTATTACCATTATTTCGGTAAAGTTGGTTGGAACCGCACTCATCCCAGTCATTCACATAAATATCCAACAAACCATCATTATTATAATCAAACCACGTCGCACCTGTATTTAGGCATTGATTGATACTCTCAAATCCTGCAATGGATGTAATATTCACAAAGGAGCCATTACCAAGATTTCTCCAAAGCTGTACTTTCAATGCATAGGTTAAGAATAAATCTGGAAACCCATCATTGTTATAATCTCCCCAAAAGGCCCCGCCTTTAAAACCGTCGAAGGCAAAATGATCATCTCCACCTTCATCGATAGTCAATAAACCTTCGAAACCTGCAGCGTCAGTTACGTCAGTAAATGACCCGTCATTATTATTCCTAAAAAGTCGGCTTAGTGTTTTAGGACTATCTATATTATCCTTTGCTTTGGCTACGACAAAAATATCCAAGTCATTATCACCGTCGTAATCTGCTATCGCAACACCATTATTCTCCTCTAATACGTCAAGTCCAACAATATCCTCTACTCTATCAAATACCTGGCTTTGCAACACACCATTATAAACAAAGCATAATACAATGGTAATTAGAATACGTTTTAATCTCGGCGGTGTTTTAACCATCTCTAATCTTTTTAATAACAATAAAATTAAAAAAACTATAGCAGTTTCTGTAATTCTAACATACTATCAAATGTCTTTGTTGCTCTAGGGGCCAATTCACTTTTATAATCATGGGCAGTAAACCCAAATACATCAAAACCTCCATTAATTGCCGCATCAATGCCTATGGGGCTGTCTTCGATAACAAGGCATTCATTAGGGTTATATCCCATAGCTTGGGCAGCCCAAAGAAAAACAGCTGGGTCTGGCTTCCATTTTTGGACCTTGTAGCAACTAAATATTCTATTTTTAAAATAAGGCAATAAGCCTGTAAGTTCTAAATTTAATCTTATTTTATTTTCCGGACCACTTGAAGCAACACAAAAAGGAACTTTAAGCGTCTTAATTAGCGCTTCAACACCTTCAACTGGCTGAATTTCCTTTTTAAACCTTTCAAATGTTCGGGCTCTGTAATCGGTTTCAAAATGAGTTGGCAAATCGCTTGGTATTAGTGACTCTACTTTAGACATACAATGGTATAGGGAGTTCCCTTTAAAATATTGATAGGCATAATCTAAACTGATGTTAGCACCAAGTTCATTCGCCATGTCTACCATTACTTGGTTACCAATGGGTTCGCTATCCACAAGAACTCCATCACAATCAAAAATGATACAATTGTATTTCTTATTCGTTCTGCCCATTGTTTTTAAGATTTCTCAACAATAATGTGATATCTAACTTTTGATTATACCTTTAGAAAGAGATGACAAGAATCATTGTTCTTAAATTAGAAAACTATTAAATTCGTCCTATTAAGATTCAAACATAAGCAATTTTAGTTTTTTCGAGGATGGCCTTTATTGATTATTACAAGATACTTGGAGTTAGCAAAAATGCAACTGATGCAGATATTAAAAAGGCCTACAGAAAATTGGCAAGAAAATATCATCCCGATCTAAATCCCAACGACAAGGAAGCTGAAAAAAAATTCAAGCAACTCAATGAGGCCAATGAAGTATTAAGCAATCCTGAATTCCGAAAAAAATATGATAAATATGGAGAACATTGGAAAGAGGGCGATTCTTATGAAGAAGCTAGACGCCAACAACAGCGCCAAAGGCAAGATACCCGCTATTCAAAGGATTTTGAATCACAGCAGTATTCTGACTTTTTTGAGTCCATGTTTGGCGATGCATTCTCCGGTGGGCGCCAAGGATCTCAAATAAAATATCGTGGTCAAGACTTTAATGCTAGACTGCAATTGAATTTAAAAGATGTCTATACTACCCAAACCCAAATAGTAACGGTAAATGGAAAGAACATCAGGTTTAAAATCCCTGCTGGAGTACGTAATGGACAAATCATTAAAATTAAGGGTAAAGGAGGCAAAGGTATCAATGGTGGACCAAATGGTGACTTATTTATAGAATTCGATATTATCAATAACACATCGTTTAAACGCGATGGAGACAATCTATATACTTCTGTTGACCTAGGCTTATACAAAGCTGTTTTAGGTGGAGAAGTAACCATTGAAACGTTTGACGGAAAAGTTAAAATGAACATCAAACCTCTAACCCAAAATGGCTATCAGGTTAAGTTAAAGGGTAAAGGATTTCCAAAGTATAAGAAAGAAGGTGAATATGGAGATCTTTTCGTGACGTTTAATGTAAAACTACCTGAAAAGTTAAGCTCTGAAGAAAAGCAACTTTTTGAAAAATTAGCGAAATTGAAATGACATGACAAATGACTATTTAATACCACTTCCCGATCTATGTACTCAATATGAAATGGAAATGTCGTTTTTCATAAATCTTGAGGAATACGGTCTAATAGAATTTATTTCAGTGGAAGAAACCTACTTTATTCACAAAGACCATATTGTGAATCTTGAAAAAATCCTACGACTACACCAAGAACTAAATCTTAATTTAGAAGGCATAGATACTGTCTTCAACCTTTTGCATAAAATTGATATTTTAAAGACTGAATTAAACGATGTAAAAAATCGCTTACGCCGTTACGAAAACGAATAAGATTTAGGGGGTTGAATTCGAAACCTGTAAAACTTTCCCATTGAAATATTTATTCCCTGTGAGGGAGAAGTCCAAGATATATTCTGCCATTTCTAAAGCAGAGGTTGGAGCTTCATAACCAGGAAATGCCTCTTCCAACATTTCGGTTTGTACCGCCCCTAAAGCCAGGACGTTAAATTGTGGTCCCGTAGCCTTATATTCTTCGGCCAATAATTCTGAGAGGGTAATGACGGCACCCTTACTTGAGCTATATGCAGCCAGCCCTGGGAATTTCATACTGCCCTGTATACCTCCCATAGAACTAATAGTAACCACGTGCCCCTGTTTCTTCATAAATGGTAAGACCACTCGTGTTAATTCGGCCACTCCATAAACGTTAGTTTCGTAAACTTTCGCAAAATCTTTTAAAGTGGTTTCTGAAAATGGCTTGTTGAGAAGCAGTCCCGCATTATTGATTAAAATATCAACACTGTTCCAGTTTTCTTCAACAAAGCGTTCAACATTTCTATAATCGTCTACATTACACAAATCAAAAGAAAATGAGCTAACGTTTTTAATCCCTAAATCTTCGATAGGTTTAGCATTTCTCGACAAGGCTAGGACATTATGACCTAATTCGCTAAATAATTTTACCAGCTCAAATCCAATACCTCTGCTCGTTCCTGTTATAATTACGTTTTTACTACTCATCATTTAAGGTTACTTCTTTTGTTGCAGCGTTCATCATTCCTTCTAGTGCTGGCAGCATCTTATTAATGAATTTAGCCATGTGTCCATAGTCCATTTTATCGGCTTCGTCATCCACATGATGATAATAATCATAATTAGTAAAATCAAATGTTGAAATAGCGTGGGCCGGTATATTCAGCTCTTTAAAAAAAGGATAATTATCGGATCTAAAGAATAACTTAAATTCTTTAGCCTTCGGAAAAAATCCAATAACCTCATCATCTGCATACCTGTTCAGTGTAGGTGCAAAATTTGAGCGCTCATAACCACTCATATAAGCCATAGCTAGTCCTTCAGCACGGGGGACACCTATCATTTCAAAATTTATCATTGTATAAGCATCCAAACCAATGGATTTTAAGCGTTCAGCCAAATGACCAGAGCCTCGTAATCCCATTTCCTCGGCAGAATAGAGCGTTATTAAAATACTTCTTTTGTTGGATTTTGAATTTGAAAAATAGCGCCCTATTTCCATAGCCGCTATAGTACCTGATGCATCATCATTTGCACCATTTGCTATAATATCTCCATTAACCTCAGTACCCTGACCAATGTGATCATAATGCCCTCCTAAAATGATATACTCATCTTTTAAATTAGCATCGTTACCTTCAATAAGGCCAACAATATTATAACCAGTTATAGAGTTGAAATTAAACGAGTCCCTATAGGTTTCAAAATATGGTTTTATATTATGTTCCTTAAAGTAATTCTCTATATACTGAGCTGCCTTTTCAATGCCCTCAGTACCTGTTGCCCTTCCCGCCAATTCATCCGATGCTAGGTACTCCATACTTTTCTTAATGGACTCTGCATCAATTGTTACTGATTTCTTGTTGGTTGATGTGCTTTTCTTGCCTGAAGAACAAGACAATGCTACTAAACTCAGCAGAAGCAGCAATACTATTTTTTTCATTTCAAGTGTATTAGTGTTTAAAGATAAAAAAACCTATTTCTTTAAATGAAATAGGTTTCAAATATTAAGATAATTTAGGATTTACTTAAACCAACATGGTTACAGGGTTTTCAATATAGCCCTTCAACGTTTGCAAGAAAAGTGCACCTGTTGCTCCATCAACAGTTCTGTGGTCGCAAGCCATAGATAACTTCATGGTATGACCTACGACAAGCTTACCGTCCTTAACTACTGGCTTTTCTACAATAGCCCCAACTGATAATATCGCTGAATTAGGCTGATTAATGATTGATGTAAAACTCTCAATACCAAACATTCCCAAATTGGAGACCGTAAAGGTACTGCCCTCCATTTCATCTAGACTTAATTTTTTATTCCGAGCTCTTGATGCATAATCCTTAACCGCCGCACCAATTTGTGGTAAACTCTGTTCATTGGCAAATCTCACAACAGGCACTACCAGACCATCTGGAACAGCAACCGCAACACCAATATGCACATGATTATTTAAACGCATCTTGTCATCAAACCACTGTGAATTTACCTGTGGATGTTGTCTTAAGGCCAAGGCACAGGCCTTCACAATCATATCATTAAATGAAATTTTAGTGTCTGGCAAGGAATTGTATTGTGCTCTAAACGCCATGGCATTTTCCATATCAAATTCCACATTAAGGTAGTAATGCGGTGCTGTGAATTTAGATTTAGCTAAATTCTTGGCAATGGCCTTGCGCATATTGGAGTTGGCAACCTCATCATAATCCTCTTGCCCGCTTGGTACAAACTTAGCCACTGGAGCAGAAGAGGCCGAAGCCGCTTGTTGTGGTGTGAAGTTTTCAATATCCCTTTTTACAATCCTGCCATTTTCACCACTTCCCGAAACTTGAGAAAGACTAATTCCCTTTTCTTCAGCCATTTTCTTAGCTAAGGGTGAGGCAAAGATTCTTCCATCAGTAGCCTTATTTTCTGAACTATCCTGACTTGGCGATGGAGGCGTTTCTTCTTTTTTAGATTCTGGTTTTGGCTCTTCTTTCGCAGGTTCCTCTTTCTTATCATTACTTTCGGACGAGGACCCTTCAGGCTTAAAGTTTTTGGCTATGGCCGATACGTCAGTTCCCTCGGGACCTAAAATAGCTAGAAGTGCATCAACTTTTGCTGACTCTCCCTCCTTCAAGCCAATATAAAGTAAAGTACCTGACTGAAAGGATTCAAACTCCATGGTTGCTTTATCCGTTTCAATTTCAGCTAAAATATCTCCTTCTTCGACTTCATCACCTACTTTTTTCAACCAACTCGCTACTGTACCTTCCTCCATCGTATCGCTTAATCTTGGCATAGTAACCACAGTAACCCCTTCTGGTATATCTGCAGTTTCAGTATCTCCCGAATCATGATCTGAAGTTGTAGATTCATCTTCAGAGGCTGGTTTTTCGGTATCATCTGGAGTCGTATCAGAACCATTAAGCAATCCTGATATGTCTTCACCCTCTTCACCTATTATAGCCAACAATTGGTCTACCTTTGTAGTTTCGCCTTCTTGAACACCAATATGGAGCAAGGTTCCTTCATAAAAGGACTCAAATTCCATGGTGGCCTTGTCAGTCTCAATTTCAGCTAATATATCTCCTTCTTCAACTTTATCTCCTACTTTCTTTAGCCATGTAGCAACGGTACCCTCTTCCATGGTATCGCTGAGTCTTGGCATATTTATTACTTCTGCCATAAATTATAATTTATGTGGTATGAATGGATAATCTTCTTGTTCGTAAACAGCATCATACATTACGTTCTTCTCTGGAAATGGCGACTCATCCGCAAATTTTTCACACTCAGAAACCCTTGCTTTTACACGCTTATCTATTTCCTTGATTTCCTTTTCAGTAGCGTATTTCTTTTCGAGAATAATATCTTTTATCTGTGTGATTGGATCTATCTTTTTATACTCCTCAACTTCTTCCTTGGTTCTATAATGTTGCGCATCAGACATTGAATGACCCCTGTAGCGATAGGTTTTAACTTCTAGGAACGACGGGCCTCCTTCAGTTCTTGCCCGTTCAATAGCTTCATCGAAAGCTTCAGCAACCTTTATGGGGTTCATCCCATCAACAGGACCAGAAGGCATTTCATAACCAAGGCCTAGTTTCCATATGTCCGTGTGACTGGCAGTTCTCGCAACTGATGTTCCCATCGCATAGCCATTGTTCTCACAAACAAAAACAACAGGAAGATTCCATAGCATTGCCATATTAAATGTCTCGTGTAATGAGCCCTGCCTTGCGGCTCCATCACCGAAGAAACATAAGGTCACTGCATCCCTATCATGATACTTATCTCCAAATGCCATACCAGCACCTAAAGGAATTTGACCTCCAACGATGCCATGGCCTCCGTAAAATCTGTGTTCTTTTGAAAATATATGCATGGATCCGCCCAAACCCTGTGACGTCCCGGTTGCCTTCCCATACAATTCTGCCATAACCCGTTTTGGGTCCTCTCCCATTCCTATAGGTTGCACATGATTACGATAGGCTGTAATCATTCTATCCTTGGTTAAATCCATGGCATGTAAAGCGCCTGCCAGCACCGCTTCTTGACCATTGTACAGGTGGAGAAAGCCTCTAACTTTCTGTTGGATGTAAACTGCAGCGAGTTTATCTTCAAACTTACGCCAGAAATACATCTCCTCATACCAGTTTAGGTAAACTTCTTTGGTTATTTTTCGCATGTCTTTATAAAATCATTAAAAACGAATAACAAAAATAACACTTTAGAGACGAATGTAGAAACAGTATATCTTAAAATAATTGACCCTGATTAATATAGTATCCACGAAATCGTTATAGAACTGAGTTTTCAAAAAGGAGTGGCAACAAATTTGCCAAAGAGCCTGATTTAACGACCTTACCTTTGGCACCCATAAAATAAATTTCAATAGGTTTCTGTTGTTTTATCTCGTATTCTGCAATAGCCTGTCTACAAGCACCGCAAGGCGCTATAGGTTTATCCGTAACCTTATTCCTTGATGAAGCTGTTAATGCCATCATTCTCATGTTTACATTCGGAAACTTAGCATTCGCATAATAAATGGCGGTACGCTCGGCGCATAAGCCTGAAGGGTAGGAGGCATTTTCTTGATTACTACCCACTATAATTTCATCATTTTCAAGAAGTATTGCTGCTCCAACATTAAATTTTGAATAAGGCGCATAGGCTGCTTCCCTAACCTCAACTGCTTTTTTCATTAAGGATTGCACCTGAACAGGTAGCTCAGAAATATCTTCATAAACTTCTAACCTTGTCTCTATTTTTACTTCTTTCATGTTGCTTCTTCTTTTAGACAAAAAAACTATTGCCTTTTTCAAAACAATAGTTTTTTTTATAACTAAAATGCTTTAAAACCTAATATTCATTGTACTCACCAGCCCCAAAATTAAATGTCAATGAAAAACGTAAGGTATTTTCTAATGGACTCTGTACTTGAGATGCTGAAAACAGATAAGACAGGTCTATATTTATGGTTGTATACTTAAACCCAGCTCCCAATGTAAAAAACTTTCGGGCTCCTTTATCGTCTGCTTCATTGAAGTAACCTGCCCTAAACGCAAACGAATCTTGATAGGTGTATTCTGCACCCAATGCCCATGTAAACTCTCTTAGTTCTTCACTGAAACCTCCAGGAGCATCTCCGAACGATTGGAAAACACCTGTTAAAAATCCAACATCATTGTCTTGGCCATCAATAATATATGTATTGTTGGTTATAGAGGCTTCCTCTTGTTCAGGGGTTTGAAAATCACCGTCATCTGGATTAAAAACGCCATCTCCGTTTTCATCTGTAAATACAATCCTATTACCCCTTAAAGGTGGGGTTGGTACAAGATATTTTGTAACTTCACCTGTAACGGCGAGTTGGTTATATTCATCAAATATGAAATCAAACCCACCTCCAAGTCTTAGTATGGTTGGTTGAAAAACTTCACTTGCGCCATCGTCATAACTAAATTTAGGTCCTAAATTCTGTATGGCAAATCCTGCTCTCCAGCGTCCATTAAAATCATTGTAAGCCTGTTCTTCACTTTGATAATATCCCGTTATATCCGCCCCAAAAGTACTACCTGGGTTTGCGTTGGGATCTACTGTATCAATACGCAATGCCGACCTCATGTAGCGCAAGGCTACAGCCATGGCAAATTGGTCACTTAAGCGCAAAGAGTAAGCTAAATCAATAGCGTATTCGTTTGGTTTTACGGCAATACCCGGATCGTTAGCATCTTGGGTTAACACAATTTCACCTAGCGAGAAAAACTTTACACTCCCAGAAAATGCACTAAACTCATTAATTCTGTTATAATACGTTGCGTAGCTCAAGGAGATGTCATTAACAAGTCTAGTAAGATATGGAGTATAACTAAGACCTAAGCCAGATTTAGACTCTGAAAAGGCGTATTTCGCTGCGTTCCATTGTTGTGAAAATCCATCAACGGAGGTTGCGACACCAATATCTCCCATACCAGATGACCTAGCATCGGGAGCGACCAGCATAAAAGGCATACCAGTTGTTATAACTCTACTGTCATTAGGGTTTGGAATTAATTGGACTGTATTTTGTGCAAATGAGAGATTAAGCGCAGTTAAAGTAATTAGGGTAAATACGTATTTCTTCATCGTTGTCTTTGTTATTAATGCATACGTGCAGGCATTAATTTGGTTAGCAAATATAATTGATTATTATAGTATTACAAGTTTTTGTATTTTTTCAACTTGTTTATTTAAACGGTTAGATTTCACTTTTAGTTTATAGACATACACACCTTTTCCAATTTTGTCACCAAAATCATCTCTACCGTCCCATACAATGTCCTTTGATAGTGAACTGACAGTTTTACCACCTCCTGTTGTTTGTCCATTTAAAGTTCTTACTAGCTTTCCTGAAATTGTGAAAATCTGAACTGAAATATCCAACGGCTCTGAACTATTATGATTGAACCAAAACTCAGTGTAATTGACAAATGGATTTGGGTAATTCAATACATTGTTAATTACGAGCTCTTCATCCTTATCAAAAACAGTGAACTGTATTTCAGCCGTTGACGAGTTATTGTAAACATCCCAGGCTTTTAAGGTGAGGGTATGTGGGCCAGGTTCTAAATCCCTAAACAGATAACTAACCTTTCCGTTAGTGTAATCGTCTACGTTAGCTTGGTAATAATCATTTAAAATTATAGGATTGGTTTCATCCCCATCAATAATTGCAGTGATGTCATGTCCTATACCGCTAGCTGTATTAATACCATTTTCATCTTGAAGATTTGCCAAAAACGTTGGCGATTCATTGGTAATACCGCCAGAGACAAAGTTTTCGTCATTCATAAATAAATTGATTACCGGGCCTATATTATCCTCTGGCGCATTTTCATTGATACCTCCAATAGGTATATTTAAATTAGCACCAGTCTCATCGGATAGTGGATTATTCGTCTGGGCATAAAAGCTTATCTTTCCATTACCTACGGGTATTGCAATATCTCTAGGCACAACAAAATCAAACTCGAATTGACCATTTTCAATAGTAGCTTGTCCCTTAAATAAGATTTCTCCAAGTGTAGTATAATTTAAAATTATTGTCCCCGTATTATCGGTTATGCCGTCATTAGCAAGAGTTTGACGTTGTATGGGTTTATCAAAAACCGTTGCGGTTAAAACACCGTTGTAATTAGATAATAGGTTTCCATTTTCATCAGTCACCTCACCAGCTAATTTTGTATAACTTAATGCTTTTAGCGTATCTATAGATTGGGTGATTTCTACATCATTCACTTTAGTTAGCCTAATATCTGGCTTCGGAATTGCTAATTTCATGGCTGGGTCACCAATGAGATATACCAGTCGCTTTTGGCTTATACCAGCAATATTATTATCTACCTTGGTTAATCTAAGCGCTTCTCCTATGGAAGGATAATCATTTGAACCGAAAGCAAATAGATAATCATCCAGCACTTCATTATAAGAAACTCCCACCGTTACAAAAATTTGGCGGGTCGTTGTTATTAATGCTATTGCCCCTCCTCTGGTGTTCCAGAAGGTAAATTCTCCTGCAGTTGTTCTATTAGGGTCATCAAACTTAGTATACTCGCAAGTTACGGTTACGAATAAATTGTATTTACAAATATTGTTAACTTCTTGAGCATCAAACTTATCAAAAATACGCTCCTTTGCCAGACCATCCTCACCGCCATGACCAAAATAATTGACGACCAACGCACCAACTTCAATAGCATCCTTTATGGCTTTATTCACTTCTGGATATCGATTGCCCGCCGCAGAGGATTCCTGTTCAAACGCATCAGAATGAATTTTAATGACATTCATGAAAGATTTTTCCTCTTCAAGCGTAGTTCCCAAACCATCTGTTGTTTCTTGAAGAATTCTTTCCCATTGTATATCAACATCATCCGAAATCAATATTACATTATTTCTCCAATTTCCATAGGATTCTGGCTCATAATAAGATTCAATCTTATCTACCATTTCCTTAGCACGTTGCAGATTTTCTGCCAAGATTCTCCCAACAGCAATATCGAGCCTATCGGCACTAGTCATGGTACCCTCATTGATGTCTAGCATTCCATAAAAATCGTCTGACACAAAAGAATTGGTAAGGCTAAAGCTATTTGCAGAGTACCAAGCTGGCACAATATTGGTGTTGTTTCTTATTCTATTCTTATAATCGTATGAGCCATCACCAAACAAACATAGATATTTAAGCCTTCTATCTGGTGAACTTGCATTATCATAAACATATTTGACAAAATTTCTTATTGCGGCGATATCTTGGCTACCCGTACTGAATTCATTATAGATTTGACTCAGCTCAACCACCTTAACGTTCAAGCTATACTGGTTTCTATTGATTTGGGCCAATCGTTCCGCCTGAGATAAAAATTGATTTGGTGCAAGTATTATGTAATCAACATCCTGAAATTGGCCTTGTGCATTATTGAAAATTGTGCCTTTCAAATTTTGATTGGCAACAGTTGTTCTTGAATCACTCAATGGTTGAAAAGCATCAGAAACTGAAAACGCCAAATAAACACGCTCTTCACCTGATGGTGCTTTAAACGCTAACTCACCTTCGGAGCCAGCATTGATTCGAGAGGTGACATTAAACCGATCTGTAATATCCCAAACCTCGTTAACTAAAGACGCATTGGACAAATTATACTCTACAATCCCAGGTGTTGTATTAACAAGTCCGTTTTTAAAAATGAGCTGATCACCCTCGTAGCGCAAACCTCGTGTTGCTTCTACATTAATATAATCTAAATAACCTATTGCAGAAGGATTACCGTTATTATTGTAACTTAATGTAATAGTTAGGCCGTCAGAAGATAGATTTATAGGCTGGTTATAAATAGCAGAACTCCCCAATACAGAACTCGATGTTATGGCATTTAAGGATAGGTTGGCTACTGAACTCCCATTCACATTAATTGCCATACTTGTAGAAAGTTCTGCAACCGCTCCAACAACAATTCTTAAGTTTACTGGTTCACTCGTGTCTAAATTAGGGAACTCAAACTCATAGGTGCGCTCACTTTCGATATCAAATTTATCTCCAAACCAACGCCTTCCTAACTTAGCGAGGTTATACTCGTCTACCTCATAAAACTGATAATCCTGGAATGTATTAACAGTAAAATCGGCAGGTGTATTTATAGTTGGCATTGGCTGTATGCGCTTTCCATTGCCTGAACTCACGTTCACATAATAATAAGTTTTATCAGAATACAAGTTGACATTAGTATCACTTTCCGTATTATAGGTATCAGGTCCTTCTCCATAGAACAATATATAATCACCATTATCGAAACGCCCGTCCTCTTCACCTACAAATTTTACAGCATTCTCAACTGGGTCTATAGGATAATTGGCAGAATTCGCATAAGGCAACATTCTGCCACCGTTGCCATATATCTTTATACTTCTTGGGTCTACGGCATTGGTATTAATACCTAAGTTATTAAGAAAACTCTTGCTTAAACGGAATAAACCGGTTCTTTCTATATAAAATCGATACCACTGTCCTGAGCTTAAAACTGAATTAACTACAGCGCTTTGATTTGAGTTAAACACGGCATTTCTGCCAAGCGCTGCGTTGTATTCCAAAGTAAAGGAAGTTATTTTTTTAAAAACGCCTTTATCATTTACAATTGGACTTAACTCCATATAATACGATTGTTTCCCTCTTGCATTAGTATTGTAAACTTTAAGTTTGGGACTATTGGGAATCAAGTTTGGATTCAAATTTTTTAAATCAGCACTTGAAATAGTCTCATAAGTCACATTGGAGAGTCGCGCAGAGTTTTCGTCGATATTACCACCAATAGCTTCCCACTGATTAAAATAAACCAAGCCATTAATATGGTCGTAGTTAAAATGCTTTGCTTCAAATGCCGGCACTTCAATTTTTCCGAATTCGTTTTCAAGTTTCTTGTGGCCCGTCCATTTTATTTCAAATTGTTTTTGTTGGGCATAACCCGACATAAAAATGAACATTATAAGGAGCACCAAGCAATTTCTCATCACATCATCAATTTTTATTTTAGCGCACATCTAAGTTTAACGACGCACAAAAACATGAAATCCCAATAAATTAACGTCGATAAATAATGGTTATTATGAGCTAGCAATTTTAAATTCAAAAGTACAACAATAATTTAATTTTGGATTCGTTTAATAAGGGTGAATTACACCGATAAAAACGGCAAAAATCCGTTGTTGTGTTCAAAAAAAAGGATGAAATGCACATTTTTTTGCATTTTGACCCAAAAAAAAGTTGTTAGTTTACCTTTAATTGTTATATTGCGACTCTAAAATTTAACGAGCTTACTTAAACTTATGGATATGAAAAATGTCTCAAACCTCAAATTACTATGTATACTGATGCTCTGTTCGGCATTTGTTGGCTGTAAAAGATCATCTGGTTCTGGTAACGTTGATAGCGCTACTGGATGGAAAATCAATGATAAGCAAGGTGGTTTTCAATACAACACCAATTTTAAAGAACAGGAAACCCCACCTGGAACGGCTTTCATTGAAGGCGGAACCTTTACAATGGGTAAAGTACAAGACGACCCTATGCACGATTGGAATAACACTCCAACTCAGCAGCACATCCAATCGTTTTATATGGATGAAACCGAGGTGACCAACTTAAATTATCTATTTTACTTAGATTATTTAAAAAGCGTGTATCCTCCAGACGACCCCAACTATGCTTTAATATATAAGGGCGCTTTACCAGATACCCTGGTTTGGAGAAATAGATTAGGTTATAACGAAATGATGACCGAAAATTATTTGCGCCATCCCGGTTACGCCAATTACCCTGTAGTAGGTGTGAGTTGGATTCAAGCTGTGGAATACGCCAATTGGAGAACGGATCGTGTAGCTGAATTAGCCTTACAAGAAGCAGGATACCTTAAACGTGACGCACAATATACTGATGTCAACGCAGAAAGTACCTTTAGTACTGATACCTACATTAATGCACCTTCCCAAACCTATGGTGGAAATGACGAGGTACTTCAAGGCGGAAAACGC
Organism: Winogradskyella aurantia; assembly: GCF_002266855.1. GTDB lineage: Bacteria > Bacteroidota > Bacteroidia > Flavobacteriales > Flavobacteriaceae > Winogradskyella > Winogradskyella aurantia. Next base: position 144,523 of record NZ_NGJN01000008.1, read on the forward strand.
AAGCCTCAAACTGATGCTGATGGTAACCCTATAAATGTATACGCTAAAAGAGAGTCAGGAATTATCCCCGTAAAATTTAGATTACCAACGGAAGCAGAATGGGAATATGCGGCACTTGGTTTAAGCGAACTTAGAGAATACAATGTCTATAGAGGACGTAAAAAATATCCATGGGATGGACAATATACAAGGTCAGGAAAACGTGTAAACCGCGGTGACCAGCTCGCTAATTTCAAGCAAGGCAAAGGTGATTATGGTGGTATTGCAGGATGGTCCGACGATGGTGCCGATATAACTGCTGAAGTAAAATCTTATGAGCCTAACGATTACGGGTTATATGATATGGCCGGTAATGTTGCCGAATGGGTTGCCGATGTCTACAGACCCATTGTAGATGATGAATTTAATGACTTCAATTATTATAGAGGGAATGTGTATACTAAAAATGCATTGAATGATGATGGTACCGTTAAAATTGTAAGTACATCAGAAATTGTTTATGATACCTTAAGTAATGGTAGAATTATTGCTCGTGATCTTCCTGGAGAAATTGCAAAAATTCCAATTGATGACGAAGAAACCTATCTAAGATCCAACTTTGATAAAAGTGATAACAGAAACTTTAGGGATGGAGACAAAAGGTCTTCAAGATATTACAGAGAGAGTTTTGATGAAGGTGTTGCTAGTAACGAGAACTCAACACGTAAAATGTACAACTCTCCGAAACATATGGTTCAAGTAGATTCTGTAGATGGAAAACTCGTAAGACAGTACGATGAGTCTAATAACAGAACATCCTTAATCAATGATGAGGTAAGAGTTTACAAAGGTGGTTCTTGGAGAGACAGGGCCTATTGGATTGACCCCGCTCAACGACGCTACTTCCCGCAAGATATGGCGACAGACTATATCGGATTTAGATGTGCTGTTTCTAGGGTAGGCTCAAAATCACAAAGCCGCAGTAAAAAACGTAATTAATTATATTGAAAATTTATTAAAAAAAGTCCTGATGAAATCATCAGGACTTTTTTATTTTAGGGCTCATGAAAATAAAGGCGCTTTATAACAAGTTTAAGTTGTGTTCTGGCATTTCAACTGACACGAGAAAAATATCTCCTAACAGCATGTTTTTTGCTTTAAAAGGAGATAATTTTGATGGCAACACTTTCGTTACCAAAGCCTTCGAAAATGGCGCAAAATACTGCGTAGTAGATGACGAAAAAGCAGTTCTTAATGCACAATGTCTCTTAGTTAGTGACACGCTTAAGGCACTTCAGGAAATGGCTGCGTTACACCGAAACAGTATTGGAATTCCAATTATAGCTCTAACTGGAAGTAACGGTAAAACAACAACCAAAGAGTTAATTCAAGGGGTTCTATCGACAACCTACAAGGTGAAATCTACCATAGGAAACCTAAATAACCATATAGGCGTACCACTTACTCTATTAAACTTTGATAAAACCCTTGATTTTGGAATAGTTGAAATGGGAGCCAACCATCAAAAAGAAATAGAGTTCCTTAGCAACATTGCGCAACCTGATTTTGGTTTAATTACCAATTTTGGCAAAGCCCATCTAGAAGGTTTTGGCGGAACAGAAGGCGTTATAAAAGGCAAATCTGAGTTATACGACTATATAAAATCGAACAACAAAACCATCTTTATTAATACAGATGATAAGGAACAGGTAAAACAAGTAAAGGGCTATACCAAGGTTCTAACCTTTGGGTCAAACCCGAATAACGATTTCAATATTGAATTTATTAGCGCTAATCCCTATGTAAAAGTTAAATTCAACAATACGGTTATTACAAGTCAACTAATCGGTGACTATAATTTTGGGAATATTGCCATCGCTATTGCAATCGGACAATTCTTTAAAATATCTGAGGCCAATATTAAAAGGGCTATTGAATCTTATCAACCGACCAACAATAGATCTCAAGTTCTCAAAATAGGCAGCAATAGAATTATTCTCGATGCTTACAATGCCAATCCAACTAGTATGTTGGCCGCATTAAAGAATTTTAAACAGTTAGAATCTGAGCATAAATATCTATTCTTGGGCGATATGTTTGAACTGGGTGAATTTGCTTTAAAAGAGCACCAAGCTATTGTAAATTTCGTACAAGAGAATTTTCAGGAAAATATTTTTATCATAGGAGAGCATTTTTATCAAACCCTTAGTCCTAATTCCATTAAAAAATTCAGAAGATTTGAAGATTTATGCGATTATCTTAAGCATCATAAAATCATAAACGCTTCTGTTTTCATCAAGGGCTCTCGCGGTATGGCTTTAGAACGATTATTGCAGATCATCTGAAATTAATCCCCAAATTAAAAATCCAATGCGCTTGCATTGGATTTATTCTTAATGTGGGTCATACTGGATTCGAACCAGTGACTTCTACCCTGTCAAGGTAACACTCTAAACCAACTGAGTTAATGACCCATTAAATTTCAAAAATAAGACTTTTAGTCTAAAATAAATCTTCTAAAAGCGATTAAATATCACTTAACGAAACCGCTACTGCAACTACAATCCCATGTACCTTGGTACATTATGGAATATTTTAGTTTTATGACATTACTTCAGCTTCTATTAGTAGTTTAAAACTAAAAAATTCCGACTTGAAAAATCAAACCGGAATTGTAATTGATGTGGGCGCGAAGGGATTCGAACCCCTGACCCCTTGGGTGTAAACCAAGTGCTCTGAACCAACTGAGCTACGCGCCCGATAATCGGATTGCAAATATAGACTAGTTTTTAAAATCTCAAAAGGTTTTTTAAAAAAATTAAATTATTTCAGCCACCACAAATGTGCTACCGCCCAAGTAAATCAAATCCTCCTTTTTGGCGTTTTGCTTTGCTTCAGATAATGCTTGCTCGACACTTTCAAAAACGGAACCTTGAAAGCCATTTTTTTCAAAAATATCACGCAGTAGTTTAGCATCTAAACCACGTTCTACATTTGGCTTACAAAAATAGTAGATAGCCTTTCTGGGCATAATTTTAAGAATATCCTTTAGGTCCTTGTCACTAACTACTCCGAAAACAATGTGTAATTCACTGAAAGTTTCATCCTTTAACTGTGTTGTGGTATAGCTCAAACCTTCTGTATTATGAGCTGTATCGCAAATGATTTTTGGGTTCATCCCAAGGATTTGCCAACGGCCTTTAAAATTAGTATTAGTCATTACCTTTAAAAGACCATTTTTTAAATGAGAATCCGACACCTTATACCCCAAGGACTTCAAAACTTCAATAGATTGTATAACAGTTTTAATATTATGTTTTTGGTACATCCCTTTTAAATCGGAGTCGTATGTAACATCAACTAATTGATCGGCAAAATAAATTTGTGACGACCTTGCTTCTGAAGTTTTTCGAAAAACAGACGCTGTTTCCAAATGGGTTTCACCAATCACTACCGGAATATTATTTTTTATGATACCTGCTTTCTCAGATGCAATTTTTTCCCTGGTGTCACCAAGGTATTGTGTGTGGTCAAAACCGATATTAGTGATGACGGACAAAATAGGAGTAATTATGTTTGTGGAATCAAGCCGGCCACCCATACCAACTTCTATTATCGCAATGTCTACATGCTTCCTGGAAAAATAATCAAAAGCCATTCCAACAGTCATTTCAAAAAACGACAAGTTATGGGATTCTATAAACGACTTATTGCGTTTTATAAAACCTATTACAAACTGCTTACTTACCTCTTTGCCATTTATTCGAATGCGTTCCCTAAAGTCTTTGAGGTGTGGAGAGGTATATAGCCCTACCTTATAACCTGCCTCTTGTAGGATGGACGCAAGCATATGACTTGTTGAGCCCTTGCCGTTTGTGCCTGCGACATGGATAGATTTAAAATTTTTATGAGGATGATGAAGGTGCTTGGAAAGTTCAACTGTATTACTTAGGTCTTTTCTAAAAGCAGATTTGCCCTTATTTTGATACATGGGTAATTGCAAGAACATCCAACTTACCGTATCCTTGTAATTCATGTATTACTGACTTACATCAAAATTTATACTCACAAAACCAATTTGCGTCGTAGGTGCATCAGGATCAGCTGGCCATTTATGGGAAAGTGCAATTTTCTTTGCTGGTTCTAGAAGACATGGGTGTGTATTCGTAGTACCGCGAATACCTGGTTGAGCCTTTATCACTTCACCATTCCTATTAACCTCTATCCTAACAACGACCAATCCGTATTCGTTGCAGTCTTGCTTAAATATTTTACGCGATGGCCTACCTCGACCTCCTAAACCATAGCCTACGCCGCCCTTACCTGGTCCTGAGCCTCCGAAATAACTCGGCGCATAAGGATCACCATCTAACTGACCTTTATTACCTCCTTTGTTATCCGGTCCTTCACCTCCATCGGTCTCACCTTTTGAATTTTTTACGCCACCTATTAGATTATCAAGCTGCCTGCGTTTTTCTTCTTCTTCTCGTTGTTTCTTTTCTTCAGCTTCACGACGCTCCAGCTCTATTCGTTCTGCCTCCACCTTGGCTTTTGCTTCAGCCGCTTTTTGCTTTTTTATGGCGATAGTTTCGGCATTTTCTTCTGTTAATACCTCTTCCGACTTAGTTTCTGCCTTCTGTGGTTCTGATTGAGTATCCAAGGGTTTTACCTCTTCAACCTCTTTTTCAACAGGGGATTTTCTCGGTTCACTTAGTGGTTTATTGCCTTGACCGAAATCAGAAGTTCCAAAATTAACGGCCACACCATACTCTTCAGGAGGGTCCATGTATTGAGGACCCACCACAAATAATAACAGCAATACTATTACTGATATCAAAAATGTAATTCTCGCGGAATTACGCTCGTGTTTGGTCTCAAAGTATTTCAATCTTGAAGTTTTTAAAATTCAGTTTCAAAAAGCTAGAATTTTATTTAGGTTTAACAGCTAAAATAACTTTAAACTTATTTCTATTGGCTATATCCATAACCTTCACCACATTCTCTACGGGCACAGACCTCTCTGCACGTAGCACTATTGTTGGCTTTTCCTGGGTTGATAATATGGAAACCAATTCACTTTCCAAGACGCTCTCCCCGACCCGTTTTTGATCGATGTAATAGGTCAAGTCCTTTTTGATACTAACAGCTGTAGATTTTTTATTTTCTGTTTTACCGCTTGCCTTCGGCAGAATAATATCTATCGCATTAGTAGTGACAAGTGTAGAGGCTATCATAAAAAATATCAATAGCAAAAACACAATATCCGTCATTGACGCCATATTAAACTCGGGCGTAACCTTATTTCGTCCTCTTATATTCATTAGATCGGTTCGTTTAAATGGTCTAAGAACTCTACTGAATTCGCTTCCATTTGATAAACCACTTTATTCGTCTTTACCACAATATGGTTGTAAGCCACATAGGCAATTATCCCAACTATTAAGCCCCCTACTGTTGTTGTCATAGCAGTATATAGCCCACTAGCTAATACATCCATTTGAATAGTTCCGCCAGCGTTGGCTAATTCAAATATGGATAAAATCATTCCTACCACGGTTCCCAAAAACCCAATCATTGGAGCGACACCAGATATAGTCGCTAAAACACTGACATTCTTTTCTAGATCATATATTTCAAGCCTGCCTGCATTCTCAATTGCCGTATTTATATCTTCTAAAGGTTTTCCTATTCTAGTAATTCCCTTAGCAATCAATCTAGACACGGGCGAATTTTGTTGGGCACATAACACTTGTGCAGATTCTACCTTGCCATTACTGACATGGTCTTTTATTTGGTTCATAAAATTTGAATCTACTTTTGACGCTGCCTTGATAGCAAAAATGCGTTCAAAATAAATGTATGTTGCAACAATCAATAATAGGAATAGAATAAGAATAATTACCATCCCAGAGGTTCCGCCACTGGTAATCAGTTCAATTATTGATAGGGTCTTCTCCACTGATTCGCTATCCGTAACAATCTCAGAGTTATCCTGAATATTACTTAGTAATATCATATAAAAAGTATTAGATTTTAATATTTGCTGTAAGTTATAACGCTAAGTTTCAAGCTAAAGTATATTAAAATAAGGTTCTTGTTACCATAAAAGCTAAAGCACCGGCCGCAAAACCAACAAGGGCCAACCAAGAAATCTTTCTTAGATACCAGAAAAAGTCAATTTTTTCCATACCCATGGCAACTACACCGGCCGCTGAGCCAATGATAAGCATACTTCCTCCGGTTCCTGCAGAATACGCAATGAAATGCCATAATTCATTGTCCAAAGGTTCTGAAAACATCCCCAAACTTGCTGCAACTAAAGGTACATTATCAATAACTGCCGATCCCACACCTAACAGTAGAACCACCAAATCCGAAACGCCTTCACCATGTAGCTCAGTACCCAACATAGGCATAGTCGTCTGCAGCGATTCTGCAAAACCGAAAAGTACACCTAAGGACTCTAGTGCCGCTACAGCCATCAATATCCCAAGAAAGAACAAAATACTTGGCATTTCAATTCTTGATAAAGAACGGTGCACAGGACTATGGTGATCTTGTGTATATGCTTCTCCTACTTCAACCTGTGACATTGAAAATTTAGAATTGGTATAAATCTCAGCAAAAATTGCTACTACTCCCAAAGATAACATCATACCAACATATGGAGGAAGATGAGTTATTACTTTAAAAAACGGGACAAAAACTATAGCACCCAGCCCAAGAAATAACATTGTTGAGCTATATCTATTCTTAGGTTTATCATCATCGCCGATTAATTCTAAGTCTCCTTTAAAGGGCTTCATTAATGACGCTATAAATGTAGGCACTACCATACACAACAACGATGGAACAAAAAGGTATACAAATAATTTTCCTGTGGAAACCTTATCACCTATCCACAGCATTGTAGTGGTTACATCGCCTATTGGAGACCAAGCACCGCCTGCGTTTGCAGCAATTATTATTAGACCTGCATACCAAATTCTTATATCCCTATCCTTAACAATTTTTTGGAGAATGGAAATTAAGACTATGGTTGCCGTAAGGTTATCTATTATTGCAGAAAGAATAAATGCTAGAATTGAAAACATCCATAAGAGCTTCTTTCTACTATTGAAGTTAACTGCTGACTTAATTGTAGAAAAACCATCGAAATAATCAATTATCTCAACTATAGTCATGGCTCCTAATAAAAACACTAATATTTCTGATGTTTTACCTAAATGATGCAATAAGGTCTCCTCCATTAAATGCATCTTTTCTTCATGTCCCAATAGTCCGAAATTCTCCATTAGATTATGATTGGCGGTATCAAACCATTGTGAAAAATCATCAATACCAAGAGCGATTAAAGCCCAACTTATAGCCATCATTACCAAAGCCGGAATTAGCTTATCTATCTTAATATTGTGTTCTAACGTAATGGCTAAATAACCAAAAACAAAAACGAGAATTATAACGGTTTCCATATTAGTGGTAAATTTAAATTAGTTGTCTTAGTGCTATTTCAAAGGCAGTCTCACTTATCCCTACCTTATTGGGATTATTTTTTTTAACTTCTTTCAACGCTTTTCTAATAACTCTAGAGGTATCTTTGAATATAGCGTCATCCGTCATTTGAACGCGACGCTCCATAAAGTAAGCAAAAACTCTTGCCATACCGCAATTTGAAATGAAATCTGGTATCAGACTTACTTTTTTATCCGTATGCTCCATTATGGGCCCAAAAAATATTTCTTTATCGGCAAAAGGAACATTAGCACCGCAAGTAATAACTTCAAGACCTGTTTCTATCATTTGGTCAATTTGCGATTGAGTAATCAGTCGGGAGGCCGCACATGGTGCAAAAATCTCCGTTTTTAGTGACCATATTAATCTGTTTATTTCATCGAAGGGAATTAAGTTTTCAGCCACTAAAGTGTTACCATTCTTATTTAAATAGAGCTCTGTTATCTCTTGCAAAGTAAAACCCTCTGTGCAGATTAAACCACCTGCTATATCTATTATCCCAACCACCTTAGCTCCCATTTGAGCAAAATAAAAAGCAGCTGAAGAACCCACATTTCCAAACCCCTGAACAATAACGCGCTTTCCCTTGATGGAATCACCATTAATGTCATAAAAGTGTTTTGCAGCAACGGCAACACCATATCCCGTAATCATATCCGCAACAGTATACTTTCTCGCCACCTCGGGCGAATATTTAGGGTTTTCTATAACTTTTATAACCCCTTGGCGCAGTTGTCCAATTCTGTTGATTTTATCTGCTTGAGTTGGTTTAAAGTGGCCTTCAAAAACACCTTCTTGTGGATGCCAAACGCCACTTTCCTCTGTAATGGGAATAACCTCATGGATTTCATCTACATTTAGGTCACCACCTGTTCCATAATAACTCTTTAATAACGGGGAAACTGCTGCATACCACCGCTCCAATACCCCTTTTTTTCTTGGATCATGTGGGTCAAAGTTTATTCCAGATTTAGCGCCGCCAATCGCGGGTCCCGAAACCGTGAACTTAACCTCCATAGTCTTGGCTAAAGATAATACCTCATTCATATCAAGGCCTTTTCTCATACGCGTACCACCCCCCGCTGCACCACCTCTAAGCGAATTTATAACAACCCAACCCTCTGCTGTAGTTAGTGGATCGTTCCAGTGAAAGACTATTTCTGGTGGTTTGGTTTCGTACTTGTGGAGTAACTCCTTGATCAATCCGTGGTAGTTTAGTTAATGTTAGCAAATATAAAAAACTCTCATGCCTATAAAGTGAATAAAAGATTAATTTTAATCTCCAGGAGATAAAATCTTTCCAGAAGAGTGGTCCCTTTTTGCGCCAGTTACACTTTTTAAACAATTGACCTCATGCCGTTTTCTCAACACGCCTAAAAGACCAAATATTAAAGCTTCCTTATACTCAATAATTTCAGGCTCTGGAATAACAATATTTGCATCCGAAAGATTTTTGATTCTATGCATTAGAAAATCATTATAAGCTCCACCACCAGTCACCAAAACGTTCACCTCGTTATTTGAGATAGCTTTTGAAATCTGAATGGCCACATGCTCTACAAACGTTCTTAAAATGATATTTACATCCAACCCAAAGGAGTTAACCAATGGAAATATATTCGTCTTTACCCACTCCAAGGCTAGCGATTTAGGTGGTTCTGTCTTGTAATACGACAAAGCGTTTAATTGGTTCAAAAGTTCTAAATTAATAGACCCTTTCGAGGCGATAAGGCCTTTATTATCGAATGGTTTATTCAATTTTGAAACATAATGATTTAAAACAATATTTACAGGGCAAATATCAAAAGCCAAGCGTTCGTCAACGTTTTCAAAAGATATATTAGCAAAGCCTCCCAGGTTAAGGCAATACGCATAATCCTGAAATAATAATCTATCCCCTGTAGGTACCAAAGGAGCGCCTTGACCACCCAGTTCCACATCGTTAACCCGAAAGTCGCAAACTACTTCCCTTTGACAGGTATCCGCCAATATCTGCATATTACCAATTTGATACGTAATACCTTTATCAGGTTCGTGCAGTGCGGTATGACCGTGAGATGCAATAAAATCAACGTTCTCAATATTATTCTTACTTATAAAATCATTAACCAAGTCACCTAGGTATTTTGAATACTGTACATCAATTTGTTTCAATTCATCCTTTGTTTTATCAACCAGACCAAGTAAATTGCTTGTCCATCTTTTAGAGTAAGGACTGGTTTCATAGGCTATGATTTCAAATTGCCATTGGTCCAATTTTTTAAATGTCGCATACAAGATGTCAACACCATCAAGAGATGTTCCAGACATAAGGGCAATAACATTGTATTCGGATTTTATCATATTAGTAAAAATAATATTCCATATTGAAAATACCACAATAAAGAATTATCTTTGCACGGAAAATTTAACGAATCAATAATTATTGAACTATATGGACTTTAGCCTAACAGAAGAGCACTTAATGATAAGAGATGCTGCTCGCGATTTTGCAAAAACTGAATTATTGCCTGGTGTTATTGAGAGAGATGAAAAACAATCTTTCCCAAATGAACTCGTCAGAAAAATGGGAGATTTAGGATTTATGGGAATTATGGTAGATCCGAAATATGGCGGAAGCGGCATGGATACTATTTCGTATGTTTTAATCATGGAAGAGCTTTCTAAGATAGATGCATCTGCTTCAGTAATTGTCTCAGTCAACAACTCTCTAGTTTGCTACGGTATAGAAAAATACGGTTCAGAAGAACAAAAGCAAAAATATCTAACCAAACTAGCTACTGGAGAATTTGTCGGTGCATTTTGTCTAAGTGAACCAGAAGCTGGAAGTGATGCGACATCACAAAAAACTACGGCTATTGAGCATGATGACCATTACGTTATTAATGGTACTAAAAACTGGATTACCAATGGTGGAAGGGCTGACGTGTATTTGGTAATTGCCCAAACCGATAGAGAAAAAGGACATAGAGGTATCAATTGCTTTATTGTTGAAAAAGGAACAGAAGGTTTTGACATTGGACCAAAGGAGGACAAATTAGGCATCCGTGGAAGTGATACACATACCCTTCAATTTAATGACGTTAAGGTGCCTAAGGAAAACAGAATAGGTGAAGACGGTTTCGGTTTTAAATTTGCTATGAAGACTCTATCAGGTGGACGCATCGGTATAGCCTCGCAAGCTTTAGGAATTGCATCAGGCGCCTATGAATTAGCTCTAGAATACTCGAAAGTAAGAAAGGCCTTTGGCACGGAAATATGCAACCATCAAGCTATTGCATTTAAATTAGCTGATATGTATACGGAAATTGAGGCAGCTCGTCATTTGGTAATGAAAGCTGCTTGGGAAAAAGACCAAGGTCTAAACCATGATATGTCAAGTGCTATGGCAAAACTGTACGCGTCAAAAGTTGCCATGGAACAAACAGTTGAAGCCGTTCAAATTCATGGTGGAAATGGATTTGTAAAGGAATATCATGTAGAACGCCTAATGCGTGATGCCAAGATTACACAAATTTACGAAGGCACATCGGAGATTCAAAAAATTGTAATTTCCAGAGGCGTGATTAAAGGGTAAAACAAGTTTATTAGCATCTATTATAACAAAAAGAGCCGGTGTATACTGGCTTTTTTTATTGATAGATGGTATATCAATACTACTAAAACTGTTCAGGTTAAAACAAAAAAGGGCCCCTGCTTTATCAGCAAGGGCCCTTATCAAAGAAAGGCGGCGACCTACTCTCCCACGAGTGCAGTACCATCGGCGCTAACGGGCTTAACTACTCTGTTCGGAATGGTAA
>NZ_NGJN01000009.1 GCF_002266855.1 Winogradskyella aurantia
AACGACGAGTGCGTAGATGCCGAGCCGATAGCCTGTGGCGATACGGTTTCAGGATCGACGGCAAATGCGACGGACAGCGGTGATAACGCATCCAATGACGTCTGGTACGAACTGGCCGGTACCACGGTAGGCCAGGAGATTACGGCCAGCCTCTGTGGCTCGTCCTTCGATACGTTCATCAGGGTGTTCGATGCTTGTGGTGGAACACAGGTAGCGTCGAATGACGACGATTTTGCAAATTGTGGTTCTTCAGCATCACAGACGACCTTTGTTTCGGACGGTACCTCGACCTATTACATCATGGTAGAAGGTTTCGGGTCAGCCAGTGGTGATTTTGATTTAGCGGTTACCTGTGTAGATCCTCAGCCGGCACCGGCGAACGACGAGTGCGTAGATGCCGAGCCGATAGCCTGTGGCGATGCGGTGTCAGGTTCAACGGCCTTTGCTACAGACAGTGGAGAGAATGCCTCCAACGACGTCTGGTACGAACTGGCCGGCACTTTGGCAGGTCAGGAAATCACGGCCAGCCTATGCGGCTCTTCTTTTGATACGGTCATTAGGGTATTTGATGCCTGTGGCGGTACCGAAGTAGTATCCAATGATGATTTCTGTGGGACGCAATCAGAAACGACCTTCGTTTCAGATGGTACCTCAACCTATTACATCATGGTAGAAGGTTTCAGTTCCAGTGACGGGGATTTTGATTTGGCCGTGAGCTGTGTGGACCCACCGGCCTGTGTGCCACCGGTCATAGACAGTTCTACGGTACTGGACAGCTGTAATCCAGATGGTACGGGCACCTTTACGGTAGACATCGTGGTATCCGACGGAGGCGATGCGGGAAGTGTTTTCGATGACGGTACGACGACCTACCCTGTGGTTGCAGGTACGGTAGCAGTAGGGCCATATGACAGTGGGGATACTGTAACCATAGAATTGGTAGCTGCTGATACAGCTTGTAGTTCTACGGTAGGCACCTTTAGTTTTACCTGTACGGTAGAGGCTCCAGATAATGATGAGATAGCTGGTGCCATAATGTTGCCAGTGGGAGATACCTTATGCGAGACTGAGGTTGTAGGTACAAATGTAGGAGCTACAGATTCAATAGAAAATGATAATGAGGCGTCTTGTAGTACGATTGATCCAACTAGTGATGTTTGGTTCAGTGTTACCGTACCCGCTACTGGTGAATTGAATATTCAAACATCTGCTGCAGATATCGATTCAATCACTGATACGGTTATGGAAGTTTACTCAGGGACATCAGGTGCATTAGTTGAGGTTGCCTGTAGTGATGACGAAGGACCTGGTGCATTCTCATTGGTTGAGTTAACAGGATTAACTCCAGGAGATGTGTTATTAGTGCGTGTATGGGAATGTGGAGTTATCGTAGAAGGTAATTTTAATATCTGTGCATGGTCGCCATCTGCTTTGGATATAGACGATAGTGTCTTTGGTAACTTTAATTACTATCCAAATCCGGTTGAAAATACGTTAACATTAGGTGCTCAAAATAATATTGAGACCGTTGTGATGTTCAATATGTTAGGTCAAGAAGTCCTAAGAACTCTGCCAAATAACGTAACTAGTAATTTAGACATGTCTAGATTAGATGCGGGTGCATATTTTGTAAAGGTGACAATTGCTAACATTACTAAAACCATTAGAGTTATAAAAGAGTAATTTTATTAAAAATCAGACATAAAAAGCCACCAATTTGGTGGCTTTTTTTTATTTTTAATTAGCTTTAGCTTAACTGTTTATACATTATTATGAGATTTTTTTTATTGTTTTGGATGTTAGTGCTGCTTCAAGGGATTAACGCACAGCTTAACTTTGAAGACAGGGCCAATTTACTGGGACTCACAAACCATACAGGGACATCTGGTTTTGGGGGTTATGGTGTAAGTTTTGTAGATTTTGATGATGATGGACTTGATGATATCACTATGGCTAGCGGTAATGGCGAACCTGTGCGCTTTTATAAGAATTTTGATGGTTTTGTGTTTGCCGAAGTATTTTTACTTCCAACTTCCTCAAGCTTTGATTATAGAACTAGAAGTGTAACCTGGGTAGATTTTGATAACGATGGAGATAAAGATTTTTTTCTTACCAGTGATACCAATGGCAATAGGTTATTCCAGAATCAAAATGGAGTTCTAACCGACATAACTGTAATCGCCGGTTTTCCTCTAGAGAATTTGTTTACCTATGGTGCTTCATGGGGAGATATTGATAACGACGGCTGCTTAGATGTTTACTTATCTAATAGAATAGGTGGAACGAATATCACTAATTATTTATTTAAGAATAATTGTGACGGTACTTTTTCAGAAGTTACCGAAGCTATAGGTTTAGCTAATCTGCCAGCCCTTAGTTTTTGTTCAGGTTTTTTTGATTTTAATAATGATGGTTGGTTAGACCTATACGTGGCAAATGACAAGTTTAAGCCAAACTATCTTTATAAGAACAATGGTGACGGGACATTCAGTGATGTTAGCACCGCTTCAGGAACTGATATAGTCATGGATGCGATGTCCGTCACTATAGATGACTTTAACGCTGATGGCTATTATGATATTTTCCTTACCAATACACCTGTAGGGGTTAGCACTCCGGTTCCCGGTAGTGTTTTGTTTAAAAATAATGGAGACGAAACCTTCACCAATATTTCTTCAAGCTCAGGAACCAATTTGGATAGTTTTTCATGGGGATCTAGTTTTCTCGATGCCGATAAGGATACCGATTTGGATTTATATATCAATACACAGTATACAGGTGACAATGGTTATCCATCTTATGCTTTTTATGAGAACTTAGGTGACGAAACCTTTCATTCGGCTAACGATGTTGGTTTTACAACTAACGTTTACCGAAGCTATTCTTGCGCCTTAGGTGATTATAATAACGACGGAAACCTCGAGCTATTGGTAAATAACGATATAGAAAATATACCTTCCTTATGGGAAAATATGGCCCTTAACACTAATAATTATATATCAATTGCACTAAGAGGCATTGTTAGTAATGCTGATGGAATAGCTTCTAAAATTGAAATTTCTATTAATGGTGATAAACAATTTAGACATGTTATGTGTGGTGAAGGTTATCTATCTCAAAATTCATTGGTTGAACATTTTGGCCTCGGGAGTTCCTCTGTCATAGACCATGTTAAAGTGACATGGCCAAGTGGTATTGTTGATGTGATAAATAATGTCACGGCCAATCAAAAACTTATTATAACCGAAGGCTCCGCACTTTCAGTAAATGGAGTAAGTAATGATTCTTTTCAATTCTTTCCTAACCCGGTAAAAAACACCTTGACGTTAACTGCTCAAAACACTATTGACTATATAATACTATACAATACACTAGGACAAATAGCATTTTATACTGAACCCAATACAACGCATACTGAATTAGATTTATCCGCGTTGCAGAGAGGTACTTATTTTTTAAAAGTGACTATTGCCAATGGAAATAAAATGGCAAGAGTGATCAAGCAATAATGACGATGTGATTTTGGGAGTTCAAAAGCCAGCTAATAGGTGGCTTTTGTGTTTTCTTTAGTTACTTTTGTAATTATGGATGAGCCGAAGTTTTCATTTGTAATACCAGTCTATAACCGTCCAAACGAGATTAAGGAACTTCTAGGAAGTTTTTTGAAATTGGAAGGGGATTTGCCTTTTGAAATCGTTATTGTTGAGGACGGTTCCACCGACACTTCTGAAAAAGTTATAAGTGATTTCAATACTGTCTTGAACATCTCATATTTTTACAAGACAAATTCTGGACCTGGGGATTCCCGTAATTTTGGAATGCAAAGGGCCAAAGGTAATTACTATGTCATTTTAGATTCTGACGTTATTTTGCCTTCAAGCTATTTAATTACGGTAAAAACATTTTTAGAAGAACGCTATTATCATTGTTTTGGTGGACCTGACGCTGCACATCCTTCTTTTTCAACTTTTCAAAAAGCGATTAATTTTGCAATGACATCGTTCCTAACTACTGGTGGCATAAGAGGAGCAAATGAACAGCTAGAGGATTTTCAACCGCGCAGTTTTAATATGGGGATTTCAAAGGAAGCTTTTCAGAAATCTGGTGGATTTGGAAGAATCCATCCAGGTGAAGATCCTGATTTATCACTTCGTTTAATAAAATTAGGCTATAAGACTGCACTCATTAAAGATGCCTTTGTGTACCATAAACGCAGAATATCCTGGATGAAATTTTATAAGCAGGTTTATAAATTTGGTTTAGTTAGACCTATTCTTAATATCTGGCATCCAGACTCTAAAAAAGTGTTATATTACTTACCCACCTTATTTTCCATAGGACTATGTCTGGCTTTAGCTCTTTTGTTTTTTTCTGTGTTTTGGCCTATGGCATGCTATGGTTTTTACTACGTACTAGTTTTTGTTTTGGCCACTGTATCAGCCCAAAGTATTAGTGTTGGGTTGCAGTCTATGGTAGCTATTACCATTCAGTTTTTTGGCTATGGCTATGGATTTTTAAAATCAACACTACAAATTGGGGTTTTAAAAAAAGACCCGGAGAAAGAGTTTCCACAATTGTTTTTTAACCAGTTATGAAAAGTCGATTAACTAAATATTTCAAGAAAAAGGCGTTTAAGCAATTCATTTTATTTTTCATGTTGACCTTTGTAGTTTTAATTTTTGCGAAACTCTCAAATGATTATAAACAAAATATTGCTATCGAGATAAAATTATCTAACCTTGATGATGAAATCGTAATTAAAAATAGTGCTGTAAACGAAGTTTCGGCTTATGTTGAAGCCAAAGGTTTTGCATTGGTCCCTTTTTTATTTAAAGATAAATTAGAAGTAGAGTTCGATGCTGAATCAGATGTCAATACTTCAGACCACGCATTTGTTTTTGATGTACAGAAGCAACGGTTTCTACTTGAAAAAAAGATAGGAAAATCTTACAAAATTCTCTCCTTAAAACCAGACACCCTAATTTTACCCTATTCTAAAATGGCCGTTAAAAACGTACCGCTCTACTTGAAATCGGACATTGACTATGCCATAGGCTATGATTTAAGAGACAACTTTTCCTTAAGTACTGATAGCATAAAAATTGTAGGTCCTTTTGATGCTATAGACAGTATAACACACTTAAATACTAAAGAACTTGAACTTTCTAATATAAAAAGCGATATTGAAAAAGTTATTGAAGTTGATTTAACGGGTTACAACGATGTGGAAGTATTTCCAAAATCAATTGAACTAAAAGGTAAGGTTAGTCGATTTACGGAGGGTACTTTTGAGGTTCCCATTATTATTACCAATAAACCTGAGAATCTAAAAATCAACTATTTTCCTAAAACCGTTACGGTATCTTTTTATGTGGATTTAGAACGCTTCAAATCGGTATCTAGCGCTGATTTTATTGTGGAGTGTGAATTTCCAGAGCCTAGCGAAAACAGCACTTTTTTAATTCCGAAAATAGCCAAGGCACCTAGTTTTGTAAAGCGAACTAATATCAAACCTAAACGTATTGACTTTATTAGGTTATAGAAGATGTGGTTTTAAATCATTATTTTAAGACATGAAAATTATAGGACTAACCGGCGGTATTGGCAGTGGCAAGACGACCATAGCCCATTTTTTCAGAGATTTAGGCATACCTGTTTATATCGCTGATAAAGAAGCCAAGGCCTTAATGAATCGGTCCAAGGTTATTAAACGTAAATTAATTCAACTTTTTGGGAAGCAAGCCTATATTGATGGACAGTTAAACAGATCTTTTATTGCCCAGTGCATATTCAATAATAAATCCTTACTATCAAAAATGAATGCTATCGTGCATCCCAAAGTCGCATCACATTTTCGACAGTGGCTAAAAAAACAGGAAGGGCCATACGTGATTAAAGAAGCGGCTGTTATTTTTGAAAACCAACTCCAATCGCAGTACGATTTAATAATCACAGTTGTAGCTGAAGAAAAAAATAGAATTAAGCGTGTGATGCAACGCGATGGTTCTACCGAGGAGCGCGTGAAGGCAATAATAAAAAATCAGCTTTCCGATGAAGAAAAAATTCAACGTTCAGATTTTGTTATCGAGAACAATAATCTTAGAGATGCTAAGAAGCAAGTGTTAAACATTCACAATTGTATCTTAAAAAAAATAGCTCAAGAGTTGCGATAATCTTTTGTTAAGGTAAGGTTAAACCTAATTTCTGCTAAATGTTAAAATGTTAAATTTGAATGATGGGCAAGAAGCTATTCGTCTTACTGGTAGTGTTAATGAGTTTGTCTCTCATCGGTATTATCTTTGTTCAGTCATTTTTTATCAATAATAGCTTAAAAAATGAAGAGCAAAATTTTAACTTAAGTGTAAAGCGTGCCTTAAGTTTTGTCTCTAGGGATATAGAAGATTTTGAGTTACGCAAGTACATAAGTATGATTAGGCCATGGGTTAACCAGAAGAAAGAGCCTGATTCTACCATAATAAAGAGACTTTACATTACTGCAGAAGACGATATTAACGATGAAACCATTGTACATCGTAATACCGTTTTAGAAGAGCGCTTTAGAGTGCCATCCCTGTTCTTTGAAATTGATGCAGACAGTATTGATGTGAGCCAGCGTTCGAGTGAACGTGTCACCCAAGTATTTAGTAGTTCTGGTAGTGAAATAGGGTCTTCTGTAGAACCTAAGCAGACACTAGTTGAGATATCGTCGCTCTCAAAAATTGATAAGCAATCTTACGAAGAGTCATTTAAAGATCTTCTAAAGCGTATCCCAATTTATAAAAGGGTAACCACAGAACAGGTTAAGGCCCTTTTAGAAAGAGAACTAGAAAGCGAGGGGGTTAATTTAGATTTTGAGTTTGCCATTTACGATGACGATTTAGCAACAGCCGTAAAAACTATAGATTTTAAGAAAAATCCAGAGAGCACTATAGGAATCAAAGTGTTCTTGGATAATAATGATGAGAGTAACTACCGGCTTTATGTAGATTTTCCTGAACGTAAAAAGTACTTGCTATCTTCGATACTTTGGATGATATTGTTGTCGGTTTTATTTACGGGAATCATAATTTTAGCATATTCCAGTGCTATTTATCAATTGATAAAACAACGGCAAATATCTCAAATTAAAACGGATTTTATTAATAATATGACGCACGAATTTAAAACACCAATTGCCACAATCAATTTGGCCTTAGATTCCATACGAAATCCTAAAATCATAGATGATAAAGATAAGGTTATGCGCTATTTGAAGATGATTAAGGACGAGAATAAGCGTATGCACGCTCAAGTAGAAAATGTATTGCGTATTTCTAAACTTGAAAAAAATGAGCTTAATATTAGTAAGGAACGACTAAAACTGCACGACTTAATAGAGGATGCGGTAACCCATATAGAGTTGATTGTTGAAGATAGAAAGGGCTACGTGAAGACACATTTGAATGCTGCTAAATCATCAGTTTTGGCCAATGAGTCACATTTTACCAATGTTATCGTAAATATATTGGACAATGCGGTTAAATATTCAGACGATGCACCAAAAATTGATATTTATACTGAAAATATAGGAAATAACATTATATTAAAGATAGCAGATCAAGGAAATGGTATGTCCAAGCAAGTAGCGAAACGTGTGTTCGAAAAATTTTATAGGGAGCACACTGGTAACGTACATAATGTAAAAGGACATGGTTTAGGTCTGGCATATGTAAAACGTATAGTAGATGACCATCAAGGTTATATAACAGTAGAAAGTGAAAAAGGAAAGGGTAGTACCTTCATAATAAGGCTACCATTAATATCATAAAAGCGAATCATGGAAGAACAAAACAAGAAAATTCTTTTGGTTGAAGACGATCCAAATTTTGGAACAGTTTTAAAGGATTATTTAATGATGAACGATTACGATGTCGTCCATGCCAAAAACGGAATGGAAGGTTTTGAAAAGTTCAAAAAGGACGATTTCGATTTGTGTATTTTAGATGTAATGATGCCATATAAAGATGGTTTTACATTAGCAAAGGAAATTCGTGAAAAAAATACAGATGTACCTATTATTTTCCTTACGGCAAAGGCCATGAAGGAAGATGTATTAAAGGGATATAAGGTAGGTGCTGACGATTATCTTAATAAACCTTTTGATAGTGAGGTTTTACTGATGAAAATCAAGGCGATAATGCAGCGTAAAGCTACAGATACAGTTGCTGACAGTAAGCAATTTGAATTTAAAATTGGACGGTTTGACTTAAACTCAAAATTGAGATTCCTCAAGTTTGATGGTGGAGAACCTACAAAACTGTCACCTAAGGAAAATGAGCTATTGCGTCTACTGGCACTACATGAAAATGATCTTATGCCTAGGGAACTTGCCTTAACCAAAATATGGAGAGACGATAATTATTTTACATCCCGAAGTATGGATGTTTATATTGCCAAACTTAGAAAATATTTAAAACCAGATCCAAATGTTGAAATATTAAACATTCACGGTGAGGGCTTTAGATTGGTCATAAACAATAATGATAATTCATAGGTTTTAGGATATTGTAATATTAAATCCAGCTAGGAATTAGCTGGATTTTTTATTTTCTATAAAACGAATAATATCGTCGGGCTGTGTTTTGAAATCGAACCAGGTGATATTTTTGTTTTTTCTGAACCAAGTCAATTGTCGTTTAGCAAATCGCCTGCTATTTTTTTTTATTTCAGAGATGGCAAAATCTAATGTAGTATGCCCATCAAAGTAAGCGAATAGTTCCTTGTAGCCTACAGTATTGAGTGCATTGACATTTTTAAATGGTAATAGGCGCCTTGCCTCATCCACCAAGCCTTCAGACACCATGAGGTCAACACGTTTATTAATTCGCTCGTAAAGCATGGAGCGCTCTGCCACTAAACCGATAATTATGGGTTCAAAATTTCTTTTTTTACTTGAATTTGTCAAAAAAGTCGAATAAGGTTTACCTGTTCCCAGGCAAATTTCAAGAGCTCTGATTACGCGCTGGGGATTATCAATTGCTATGGTATTGTAAGCTACAGGGTCTAAACCCTTGAGTTGTTCTTGTAATACAGATAGCCCTTCACTTTTCAATCTTTTATTTAGCTCATATCTAAAGATGTTTTCTACTTTAGGAAAATAGTCAAGACCTTCAAGAATGGCTTTTACATAAAGTCCAGAACCGCCAACCATAACAGCATATGGATTGTGCTTATGTAACTCTTCTAGTTTTGAAATAGCATCACTTTCAAAATCACCAACATTATAATTTTCATGAATGGACTTGTGTTGAATGAAATGGTGAGGTACGGTCTTTAATTCTTCGTCGGAAGGCACAGCAGTGCCTATGCACATTTCCTGGTAAAACTGACGCGAATCTGAAGATATAATTTCACATTTAAAATAACGTGCCAGTTTGATGCTCAAAGCTGTTTTGCCAATAGCTGTAGGACCAACAATGGTAATTAATTTAGGCATTATGATGAAGGGGAGACCCACATTTATAACAGTACTCAGCACCGTCTTGATGTTGCTCCGTTAAGCAATTAACACAGCATTGGGTATTGAGTTGTACCGATTCCAGTTGCACTACTTCTTCGTCTGATAGTTTACCTGAATCACTTCCACTTGCTTTGGTGTATTCTGCAGAAACGATACCGGTTGGTACGGCTATAATACCATAACCTAAAATCATAATTACCGTGGCGATAAATTGTCCTAGAGGTGTTACTGGAGCAATATCTCCAAATCCAACGGTGGTAAGAGTTACGATGCACCAATACACACTTTTAGGGATATTCGTAAAGCCATTTTTCTCACCTTCAACGAGATACATGATGGTGCCAAAAATAACAGCAGCGATAATAACAGCGAATAAAAAAACGGCAATTTTAGCTCTGCTTGCCTTAATTGCAGCCGCCAATTGATTGGATGCGCCCAGGTATCTAGCCAATTTAAGAATTCTAAAGACCCTTAAAAGTCTCAAGGCTCTTAAGGCTACCAAGGCATGAGTGCCAGCCATTAATAGGGATATGTATTTTGGTATGGTGGAAAGTAAATCTATGACACCGTAAAAACTGAAAATATATTTAAAAGGCTTTTTAACTGAAATGACTCTAGCGACGTACTCCAGAGAAAATAAAATGGTTATTACCCATTCAGCTATATTTAAGAATGTGTGATGCTTATTGTCAAAACTATTTATGCTCTCTAGCATAACCAAGACAATACTAGCAAGAATTGCAATGAGCAGTATAACGTCAAATAACTTTCCAGCAGGGGTGTCTGCTTCATAAATAACTTCGTGAAGCTTCGTTTTCCAGTTATGTTTGTTATTTGATTCCATCATTCAAATCTACGAAAGATATACTAATTGTTTAATTCAATGACTTTCAATCGTTTATTTCTGCGCATATAACTTTGAATAATATGTTGAGTGTCTCTATTATTCTCCATTGGAGTAATGAGGGAGGTTAATATTGATCTATTATTTATTTGATGGTTTAAATCAAAATAACCAAGACCTCTAAACACACCATCTTCAATTAATATTACGCTTTTTTCTTCAATGTCTCGGCCTCTATCAATAAGTACCATATCCTTATTGTCGTAAGAATTAATATTTATGACAGTATTGACGCGTTTATTGTATTTCTCTGTACTTTCTTCAGAAACACAGGCTCCATAACAATGTTTAATATCGTAATTAAAACAACTGGATTTTGATTTTTGTAGACCACATAACTTAGGGCATAGCTCGTAGTCTTCAATCACTCTATTCATGAATGATATACCACTTTGTCTATTGGCGAATGTAGTTATGGGTTTCTCCGTTTTTTTAAGATGATTTACCCTAAGGTTAATATAGCCGTTACTGTCTTTATAACAATATAGACCTTGCGTGAATTTATTTTGTTTTAGGGCTCTATTGAGAATGGGTTTGTTGCTTTTTATCTCTTCACTCTCTTTTAACAGCGCTACCAGTTCGCTGCCGGTTTTTTCATAGGAGACGGATGAAACTAAAGCTTGAATTTTTTTTGATTTAGAGTTGGAATTGGTAAAATGTTGAGTGACCCGCTTTTTTATATTGTTGCTTTTTCCAATATAGATAATATCACCGTCATCATTATGAATGTAATAAACACCAGTATCGCTAGGGAGTTCTTCAATTATATTTTTAAGATTGGAGGCAAGTTTTGATTTTTTTTCAATTTTAACAGCGTCTTTAATAATGGACTTACCGACATCTTTATTTAAGAGCATCTTAAATAATTTTATAGTAGCCAAAGCGTCACCATTAGCTCTGTGCCTATCACTTACAGCTATTCCCAAGGCTCTTGCCAATTTTCCTAAACTGTATGATTCCATTTCTGGGATTAACTTTTGAGCTAATTCCACAGTGCACAGTGTCTTTCGTTTGAAGGGAAACCCTAATCGATTAAATTCTGTTTTCAGGATGCGGTAATCAAAATCGGCATTATGAGCCACTAGGATACAATTTTCAGTAATCTCAACAATGCGCTTGGCTACTTCATAAAATTTGGGCGCATTTCTAA
The DNA here is from genome assembly GCF_002266855.1 of Winogradskyella aurantia. Classification (GTDB taxonomy): domain Bacteria; phylum Bacteroidota; class Bacteroidia; order Flavobacteriales; family Flavobacteriaceae; genus Winogradskyella; species Winogradskyella aurantia. The sequence goes on from NZ_NGJN01000009.1 coordinate 11,554, forward strand.
GCATGTTAGAGTTAATACCAGTAAGGTTAACTACAAAAGGCTGGATATCGCGCTCTGGGTTGACGAGGGAGATAAACTGATCGGTCACCTTATGACCATCAAATTGATATATGGCAATTTCGGTGATACCTTCTTCATTGTACTTTCCACCAGTGGTTTCTATGTCTAATATTGCGTAAATAATTCGAGGATTAAATTGAGCTATTCAAGTTTACGAAATTAATAAAGTCTAAATAGACTTAGAAATGAAATTACTAATAATCTCTTGCTCCAAAAATATTGCTTCCAACTCTTATCATAGTGCTGCCACAATCAATGGCCAATGGATAATCACCACTCATTCCCATTGAAATAATTTGAAGATCACAGTTCTCTGTTTGAAAGGTTTTTAATTTATTAAAAGTTGATTTCAAAAAGTCAAATTCACTTTTAATTTGGGTCTGGTCGTCTGTAAAGGTGGCCATACCCATGAGCCCAACAATTTTTATGTTGGACAGCTGCTTTAGGGATTCAGATTTTAATAAGGCTTCTGCGTCTTTCGCAGACATGCCGAACTTACTGTCTTCTTCTGCTATTTTAATTTGAAGTAGGCATTCAATGGTCCTTTGGTGTTTAGACGCTTGTTTATTGATTTCCTTGAGCAGTTTCAAACTATCCACACCATGGATAAGATTGACAAACTCAGCCATGTATTTTACCTTATTTCGCTGCACATGACCAATCATATGCCATTGGATATCTTTAGGCATTTGCTCATATTTCTCAACCATCTCTTGGATTTTGTTTTCACCAAAAATGCGTTGACCTGAGCTATAGGCCTCCATTAGGTCACTAATAGGTTTGGTTTTGGATACCGCAACTAAAGTGACATGTTTTGGTAGTTCTGATTTAATTTGTTGTAAGTTTTTTTTAATACTCATAGATGGTGATTCCACTTCTTAGTTTTGGTAAAATATAGGTACTTTTTGGAGGCATTTTTAACCCTTCGTCTGCTATATGTTTTATTTGCTCTACAGTGGCCGGTATCATTCCAAAACCAACCTTAAATTCGCCGCTATCTACACTAGATTTTATGGTAACGATTTCATGTCTGCCGTTAACGTAGGAAATCCTATTGTCATTCCGTAAGTCATTAATTCCTAAAATGGGTTGAAGAACGGTTTTATACAATAATTGAGCATCTAGTTCATCAAGTGCTGTGTTGAATTTATAGAGTGATTTTCTTAAATATAAGGAATAGAATTCACCATCTAAATACATACTGAAGTGGTGCTGCTTAGATGGGTGGTAGGGCATCATCCCTCTGTTCTCTATTCTATATATGCCGTCTAATTTAATGAGAAATTCTTCTTTGGTCAGACCATTCAAGTCTTTAATTAAACGGCTAAATTCATGTATAACTAAATCAGACTCTGGGATAAGGTAGGACATAAAAAAGTTGTAAGACTCTTCACCAGTGTGATTGGGATTTTTATCCTTTTCATCTTTGTACAGCAAATACGATGAAGATGACCTATGGTGACCATCTGCGATATAAACGGTCCCCATTTTTTTAAATTCGTTTTGGATGGTGGTAATAGTCTCTTTATCATCGATTTTCCATAGATAATGGGTATCTCTGTAAGTCATTGTAAATTCAAATTCGGCATAGCCTTTTTGTGCCTCTTGAATGATTTTTGCAATGACATCGTTATCGGGATAGGTGAGCAGAACTGGCTCCGCATTAAAGCCCACGGTTTGGAGGTATGATTTAAATATTTCTTCGCGTTGAGCTAAGGTGTCTTCATGCTTTTTTATAATATCATTCTCATAGTCTTCTGCACTAGTTGCTGCTATAATACCGTTAAAAATCTGTCCGTGTCTGTTTACAATTTTATACGCGTAAAATGAAGGGGTCTTATCTTGGATGAATATGCCATCCTCCTTAAATTCCATGTACCTGTTCCTCACAAGTCTGTAGCGTTCTTCACCAGTGATGACCTGATCGTACTTATAACCCGGATTCACGATATGAAGAAAGCTGTACGGATTGTAATCCATACGAGATTCCCGTTCATCAACCGTGTAGCTTTCATAGGGACGTGCCGCTACGAGACCTACGATTGCTCTTGTAGGTCTAACAGCTTTAAAGGGAATGACTTTAACCATGAAATGTTTTTAAGTAGTCTTTTAGGGTTTTTTGCAATTATTTCAGAAACTGGCCAGCAACGTTTTCAGCCTTCTTGCTTTCAGAATAATCATAAAAGCCTTCTCCAGATTTTACACCTAATTTGCCAGCTCTTACCATATTAACTAGTAATGGACAAGGGGCGTATTTTGGATTTTTAAAACCGTCATACATAACATTGAGGATAGATAAACAAACATCCAATCCTATAAAATCAGCTAATTGCAGAGGGCCCATAGGATGGGCCATACCTAGTTTCATCACCGTGTCGATTTCTGAAACGCCAGCTACGCCGTTGTAAAGTGTTTCAATGGACTCATTTATCATAGGCATTAAAATGCGGTTGGCAACAAACCCTGGATAGTCGTTAACTTCTGTGGGCACTTTACCAAGAGTCTTAGACAGGTCCATAATGGTGTTTGTTACTTCGTCGCTAGTATTGTAACCCCTTATAATTTCTACCAATTTCATAATAGGAACCGGATTCATAAAATGCATTCCTATGACCTGTTCTGGTCTTGAGGTTACTGCTGCAATTTGGGTAATTGAAATAGAGGAGGTGTTTGTGGCCAAGATAGTGTCCTCACTGCAAGCTTCGTCAAGCTGTTTAAAGATATTAAGTTTCAGATCTACATTTTCGGTAGCTGCTTCAACTACTAAACTAGCATATTCAACACCTTCTGTGATGTCTGTATATAAGGTAATGTTTTCTAAGGTGGCCGCTTTATCGGCTTCTGTAATTTTTTCCTTGGCAACCATACGGTCCAAGTTCTTTGAGATGGTTTCCACTCCTCTTTTTAAAGAAGCTTCACTAATATCTATAAGTTGAACTTTAAATCCGTTTTGTGCAAAGGTATGGGCTATACCATTACCCATTGTACCTGCTCCAATTACTGCTATATTTTTCATTTATAATTTATTTTGAATCCCCACCTATGCGGAAATTCCTTAATTAATAGTATTGTTCATCTAATTAAACTCCTACAACCCCAAGGAATCAAAATTGGTTGATAATCATGGTAGCAACACGCAAGGCTTCCGTACCATCGTGGAGTGTTACTATGGGCTTTGAATCGTTATTGATGGCCTCTGCGAATGTTTCTAATTCATCAAGAATGGCGTTATTGCCCTCAACCTCTGGATTATCAAAATATATCTGTTTTTTAACACCTTCAGCATTTTGAAGAATCATATCAAAATCGCCAGGATGTTCAGGTGCATCTTTCATTTTAACCACCTCACATTTCTTTTCTAGAAAATCTACTGAAATGTAAGCGTCTTTTTGAAAGAACCTTGTCTTACGCATATTTTTTAGTGAAATTCTACTCGCTGTAAGATTTGCAACACAACCGTTTTTAAACTCAATTCTAGCATTTGCGATATCGGGTGTTTCACTAACCACTGACACACCACTTGCGGAAATATGCTTTACCGGTGAATTAACGACGCTCAATATAATGTCAATATCATGAATCATTAAATCTAGTACCACGGGTACATCTGTTCCTCTGGGGTTAAACTCAGCCAGGCGATGGGTTTCTATAAACATAGGGTTATCAATCTTATCCTTTACAGCTGTAAAGGCTGGATTAAATCGCTCTACATGACCTACTTGGCCTTTAACGCCGTGTTCAGCAACTAACGTTCGGATGGTCTCTGCCTCCTCAACTGTGTTGGTGATAGGCTTTTCAATAAAAATATGTTTACCTTTTTTTATAGCTTGTTTGGCACATTCGTAATGCGAGAGTGTTGGTGTAACTATGTCCACCACATCAACAGCATCAATTAATGCATCAATATTATTAAAGTATTTATAGCCAAACTCCGTTTCAACAGCTTTTGCATTTTTCGCATCTGCATCGTAGAACCCTATAAGCTCAAATTTATTGGACTCTTTAAGTAACCTTAGATGAATTTTACCGAGGTGACCAGCACCTAGAACTCCAGCTTTAAGCATAGTGTTGAATTTTTAACAAAAATAATTGTTTTGCCTTTAAAATTTGAAAAAGAAACTATAAAATACTAAGGATTTAATAATTACCTAAAGTTTAATTTCTGGCTTTGAACTTGGGATTCTTTAAATTAATTTCGCATAAACTAAACTAAGCTTTGAAAGATACATTTAAGCATAAGGGCATGCGGCAGCAACTGGTTAAGACGGTCGCTGAGAAGGGTATAACTAATAGCGATGTTTTAAAGGCTATCGGTAAGATACCTAGGCATCTCTTTATGGATTCTGGATTTATAGATCATGCCTATGTGGATAAAGCCTTTCCTATTGGAGCTGATCAAACAATTTCCCAGCCGTATACAGTGGCATTCCAAACCGAGTTATTGCAAATTGAAGAAGGTGATAAAATTTTGGAAATAGGGACAGGAAGTGGTTACCAGACTGCTGTTTTATTGGAATTAGGTTCTAAAGTATACAGCATTGAACGACAGAAAGAGCTTTTTAAAAAGACTTCAAAGTTTTTACCTAAGATAGGTTACAGACCTAAGAAACTTGTTTTTGGTGATGGCTACAAGGGTTTACCCGAGGAAGCGCCTTTTGATGGTATAATCGTAACTGCAGGCGCACCATTTGTTCCAAAACCGCTTTTAAGTCAGTTAGCTATTGGAGGAAGACTAGTAATTCCTGTCGGGGATGAAGTCCAGACGATGACTTTGTTCATAAGAAAAGACGACAAGGAATTTGAAAAACACGAGTTCGGTGAGTTTCGTTTTGTGCCATTACTTGAAAACAAGAATTAATCCGTTACCTTTTTGTAGGTTTCTTTGCCACCAACGATAGGTAAGGTTAAACTGGTTTTGTTCAAATCTAATGTAAGGACCGTACCCGGTTTAGGATGCAAGGTGTATTCTTTGTCACTTGAAAAAATCATGAAACCAATTTGCTGTCCAGCCTTTATAATCTGGTCGTCTGGTTGAAGCTCAAAATCTATGGTGTAGAATTGACCTGGAATCAGAGCTTCTTCATCTCTAAGGGATTTATAGTTTTTGGGATCTGCCCAGCCTCTGGTAATAACATTATCTGTAATTCTAACCGCCTTGCCTTCTTCCCATGGCAAAGCTACCAACCAAACCGAAAGGTTTGCGGCAGGTTTACTGCTAGCTATCGTTATACTCACTTTAGGAATTCCAGAGATGTGAAGATCCTCCTTTAAAACGTTTGTTAGATATAATAATCTATGAGTTGATTTTTCAGCTGTAGCTAAGTCTTCACCTGAGAACGAAACATCATCAACCAAGGTTTCACGAGACAGTTTTCTGTTTTGCTTTGTACTAAGACTTCCACTCGTATTCCCACCATCATTCAAAAACAATGTAACAGGTTCTGCTTTGGGGTTAGGGTAATCCCTGTAGGCTGTTGGTTTATCCATATCATCATATTCCCTAACGATATAGGCCTTATTTTCTTCATTTTCAACACCATTATCTACCCCGTGTAAATATTTTGTAAACCATTTATTCATCATGGACATAGGAGGAGGGCCTCCATGTCCAAATTGGTGATAGTATATCATAGCCGGTAGGCCTTTTTCCCGAGCTGCATTGTAAATACGATAGCTGTGTTCTGGCATCACGTTCCAATCGTTAAATCCATGCGACATTAAGAGTGCTGCTTTCATATTGTCCATTTGATTTAGGTAATCACGCCCAGCCCAGAAATCGTTATAATCCCCAGTTTCCCTATCCATATCATTTTTCATTTCGGTATCTCGAACTGTTTTGTTATTGTATGGACGCTTAGCCTCATCACCACTGTGGACAAAATCATAAAGTACATCAATATCCTCACCTAAATATCCTCCCGGAGATCGCACAAGGCCATTTGATCGGTAATAATGGTAATACGATGTATTGGGTGCAATAGGGATGATGGCCTCTAAACCTTCAACACCCGTTGTGGCGGCTGCAAGCGGAATGGTACCGTTGTAAGATGTCCCTGTCATTCCTACCTTGCCGGTTGACCAATATGCCTTTACTTCATCACCGCCATTTCTTTCGGTATATCCTTTTGCACGTCCACAAAGCCAATCGATGACAAACTTTGGTGCCATGGATTCATTTTTACCTCCAATGGTTGGTGCCCCATCAGATAAACCAGTTCCTGGAGACGAGGAGTGCACCACAATATACCCTCTAGGCACCCATTTTTTAATATGTGAATTTGAGATTATGGGTCTTTGGCCTCGACGCTTTACTTCTGGATGCACGCGTTCTGGACCAATTTCTCCCAATTCGTGTTCTACATTCCACATAATTCCGGGAACGTCACCTGCAACACCAGCAAAATAAGGACTTGATACATAAACTACAGGAAGTTTTAAGCCTTCTGTTTCGGTTTGCTCAGGTCGTGTAACCGAAACGTGCATTCGATCTGGTGTACTGTCGCCGTCGGTATCAAAATCCGTTTCTACCCATAAATCGTGTCGTATCCACTTATTGGCGTTGCTGAAAGCGTCAACAATTTGCGCTTCACCATCCTTGAAAATAGGTTGAGCAGGCTCTTGAGCTACACAAGCCGCTGACATTAATGTAATTACTATTAAAAGGTGTCTGAGCTTAAGTGATAATTTCATTAGGAATTGATGTTTAGGAGAGTAAAAATAAATAATAGGTCTGGATGACTTTGGGGTTTAAGATTTATTTGGCAAATATTTTTCTGGTATAGGATGCGCTTCTGATTCTTGCATCCAGAAAATATTTACAATCCACCAACGGTTGCCATCATTCATTAGTTGAATGCTGTTTATGCCGCGCATGAATGGTTCCGTATCTGCTTTGCTTCGATACGACTCATACGTACTAAAGACGTGAGCAATATTTCCAAAGGTTTCTGTCACGCGATAAATTTCAACTTCATGAAAACCATTTTCCAACAACCATTTCCCGGAGGTTTTTATATAATCCTCTGGGGTCATATAGCGAACCGTTGTTTTATCCTCATTATTTTTTCCTGTAGGAATGAGTTTAGCTTTTTCACGAAATAATTGCTTAAATAAATCCCAATTGCGTTCTTCACCTTTGTCGCCTGAAATGACAGCATATAAGGTTGTAATTGTACTATCTAAACTAGATACCTTTAGGGTTAAGTCGTTTTGTTTAGAGGATTCTTGGGAAGAAAGATTAATAAAAAACAAAAGGATAATACCCGAAATTAGATTTTTCATACGTAAAATTAAAAGAATTTTAGTCCAAATACTACGGCGTCATTTACAAAGCCATTTTGGTAAGACCTAATATAATCAAATCTTAAGAAACGCCATTTGCCCCATCCAATATTGTCTATGCCAACCGTATATTCTTGATAGGGTTTATTATCTATTGTGGACAAATTGTGGGCTCCAATAATAAGATTGAGGTTAAGCTTGTTTAAAATTGGAATTTTGCCTAAAATGAAACCGTTGAAGTCATGTTCAGCATGCATTTCTAAGTAGCTGTCATTAGTGCTTAAATCATAGTAGCCTAAATTATTGAAGACATCAGTGTAATTACCTCTTCGGCTTAGATTAATTTGGTTGCCGTTAAAGTGCTGGAAATCCATAAAAGCTATAGCATCAGCATTAAAAAACGTTCCAGCCCTGAAGTTGTAACTAAATTGGCCTTTATCCGCGATTGAAAAGGATTGGTATAACCGTGCTTTAATCTGGTCGAAATTATAATCTTCAATAGTTGACCCTAAGCCTTTTTCATAACTCAATACCAATGTGGGGTATTTATCATTTGGAATATTCAACTTGCTATTTGGATAACTCAAGTAACGTTGTCCAAAATTGATCTGTGCCGATACATTAAGCTTTACAATATTGTGATCAATAAAAGGTGAACTATCACTTGTTGGGTCTAATGGATTATTGCTTAAATATGATTTACCTGCCTGCGGATAAAAGGTTTGGTCTGTGGTATTGTTAAGTGAAGATCGGCGTTCGTAACTAAGGTTTGAGAACAAACGAAAGCCGTTAAACAATTCTTCAGAATAATTGAGCTCTACGAAACTTCGATCATATAACTTCATGTAGTTTTCCTGAAAAAAAAGTGTTACAATCGTATTTCCTATAGGTCTAATAGGGTTTGAAGGGTTGAATTGTTCTGCCCTAATGCCACCAGATAGGGTTAGAAACCGACGTGTTGTATTGTTAAACTTATAGGTTAAATTACCAGTTGCCCTAAGCCGTTCATCTGAAAATCCATATTGTAAATTGGCACTTGCCCTAAAATAGCGTCTAAACTCGTCATAATTCTTCGTAAAGAAAACATTGGCTTCTGTAGTCCAGCCCTGAACTGTATTGAATTGAATACCTGATATTGGAATACCGTAACCAAAACTGTATTTTTTTTTGGAATTTTGATAAGTGTAGTTTAAAACATCACCGAGTTTGAATCTATTATTTTCACGATCAATGGAGTCTAAATAAGGCTGGGACTCCTTTACAATTTGAATACTATCTTTCTTGATGTAGTCTGTGAGTTCCTCAGTGGTTAATGGTACAGGTCTAATTTGTTTCCAAAACGCAGAGTCTTTTTTGTTGGCCTCCGGAGCAAAGGCCACTAATTCTCGATCAAAATCCAGTCTGGTAAGATCGGTATTGAATTCATAGTTGCTGTAGACCGCCGTAAATCTACCGTCACCTTTAATACCAAAAATATTATATTGAAAATCTATACTTTGGGAACGCAACGCCCATATGTCATCACTTTCGGAGTAGGAAAAGCTCTGTTGCAGGGAAATGATGTCTGCTGGAGGTATACGTGCTTGAATACCCGTTATTTCAAGCTCTAAAGCATAAATGGTCCATTGGTCTTCAACAATAAAGATAGAACCTGAAAAAACAGGGTCGTTTTTTCGTTTTGGGATTACGCTAATCTTATTGATGAGGTTACCTCTCTCATCGAAAAATACACCTTCTAATTGATATTGGTAATAGCTAAAGGCATTATTGGAAATTGGCGAGACAATTTCATTTCCGAATTCTATGGTTTTATTGTAAATATTAAAATCAACATCTATAGCGTTATTAAAACTAAAGCCGTTGTCGTCGCCACTTACTTTTGATGCCGTAATTTTTTCCTTGAGCCTATCCGGTTTGAGGTATTTAATTTTTGAAATAGTTTCCGAAAGGTATATGATTCCGCTTCTTGTAGAATCTAATCCGCCACCAAGGTCCCCAACATCTTGGCCCAAAATTTTCTCGGGTGCGTCTTTAATCTTAATTAAACCCCTAGAGTAGAAATCGGCCTTATAATTATTGATTTTTTCAAAATTCTCTTTTCGTTTTGCTATGGTTTGCCTAATAATAGCATTTGCGGGGTTATCATCTGCACTCACAAGAACTTCATCTAAAGACACGCGTTCTTCCTTAAGCATAATATCCATTTTGAAGGGCAATTTATCGATGTTGACTTGCTTTCTTACAGTTTTAAAACCTAAATACGTGTAAATTATCGTATAGCTACCTAGTTCAGTAATGTTAAGCTCGTAATAACCATCGTCGTTGCTTGTAGTGCCTTTATACGTGTCTTCAATTAAAATATTTACAAAAGGAAGGGGTTCATTTTTTTCATCACTGATGGTGCCGATGACCTGAGCGGTAATAGATGCATTAAAGGCTAAGAATAAAAAAAAGAGTACGCGTTTAGTCATATTTGATTGATGATGGGTAACTGTATGAATTATAAGTTAATTCGTACACTAAATATAAAATGAAATTTGGTGTGCTCTTGTTATAGTATTCCTAAAATTATCGGAAACTTCTTTTAATACGGTCGAGATTTCTCTTATTTTCTCGGTCTTTAATGGTTTCGCGTTTGTCGTAGAGCTTTTTGCCCTTTGCCAAAGCAATTTGAAGTTTGGCCAAACCTCTATCATTAATAAAAAGCCGTATGGGAATAATGGCATTTCCTTTAATATTGACTTCCTTTTCCAGTTTTTTTAGCTCGCGTTTATTCAACAGAAGCTTGCGTTCAGCCTTAGGTTTGTGATTGTAATAGTTACCGAACATGTATTCTTCAATAGTCATATTAATAACAAACAGCTCACCTTTATCATTGAATTCACAAAAGCTTTCGGCAATGGAAGCCTTGCTATCCCTTAAGGATTTTATCTCAGTACCGGATAAAACAATTCCAGCGACATATTTATCCAGTATTTCGTACTGAAATTTTGCCTTTTTATTGAGTATGTTGACTTTTCCTTGCATGCAGGCCAAAGATAATAAAGTTAGGTTTAAATAAAGTCTTGTTAAAGTATTATAAGACAAGTGTAAATGAATTTATACTTTTGCGACTAAATCATAAAATCCGTGTTGATGAAATTATGGACGTTTGTCTTCTTATTGGTTTGTCTTAGTTGCAAAAATGACAAGAAACCAGCCGAACAATCCGCAATTGAGATCATTCAAAAATCTATTGAAGTTTCAGGCGGTGAATTGTTTTCTTCCTCAGTTATTGGATTTCAGTTTAGAGATTACTTCTACAGAGCTAAAAGAAATAATGGTAGCTTTGTTTTAACCCGAAGTACGGTAAATGAGAATCAAGATTCCATTTTCGATATCTTAGATAACACGGGCTTTAAACGAATTATTAATAGGGCGCCTGTTCAAGTTGCAGACTCCATGGCCAAAAAGTATGCGGCTTCAGTCAATTCTGTACATTATTTTTCTGTTTTACCTTATGGTTTAGATGCTCCGGCTGTTAATCATAAGCTGCTTGGCGTAGAAAATATAAAAGATGAAAATTACTATAAGATTGAAGTAACCTTTGACAAAAAAGGAGGTGGTGAAGATTATGAGGATGTGTTTATCTATTGGGTTAATAAAAATACGTTTAAAGTAGATTATCTAGCTTATTCATACAATGAAGAAGATGGGGTAGGTATGCGATTCAGGGAAGCTTACAACGAACGTTATGTAAATGGACTGAGGTTTGTTGACTATAACAATTACAAGCCTAAGGCTGGGCCTGTAGATCTTATGGATTTGGGAAGCGCATTTAAAAACAACCAACTAGATCTTCTATCCAAAATAGAGCTTAAAAATATCTCTGTAAACCTAATCCAAAGACAATAAGGTTGAGGTTAAATTGTCTTTATCAAGGTTTATAATGTAGAGGTTACCGTGAATGTCCTCTGGGATTTGACTGTATTTTTTATCCCTGAGAAAATCATTGGCTAGCGCTGGCGTTGTATTGCTATGGCCGACAATAAGTACCGTTTTTCCGTTTGTTTCCTTTATAAAATCATCAATGTTCAAGTTTCTCGGGTCATAAATAGTGACATTTAGATTATTGCCTTTAGCAATTGGAGCAGCGGTTTCTTTGGTTCTATAATAGTCTGTAGAATATACCATGTCAAATTCAACAGTTTCAAGGATTTTAGCCCAGTTTGCAGCACGTGCCAATCCAGTTTCTGTGAGGCGTGGATTTCTGTTGGACTTATCGCTCATGTCTTTTTCGGCATGCCTAATTAAATAATAAGTTGCAGGTTTTTGAACGTAAGCCTTTTGATAAGGACCTTCCCAAATGACCTGCTCTATCAGCCATTGCCCATCGTCCTTTGAAAGCGTCATGTAATCTATTCCCCAGACTGCTGTTACTTTGGCACTGGCAATATGGTTACCAATATCTAAAACTTCAACGTCTCTAATTTCATTTTCATCTCTTGTTCTGCCATCATCTTTCATTTTTTGAACAAATGCCATGGCATCTTCATAGTTCATTTTTGCATAGTACTCATATTTGTTGGTGTCCTTGTTTTTCCAATACCCAAATTTATAGAGTCGTGGCCTAAGGGCTTTTTTAAGGGCAGTGGTATCACCCTTATAAAAGGCATCAATGTAATGGTTCAGTGTTCTTTCAATGGCTTTTTGGTCGCTAATATCCTGAGATAGACTGAGGGTGGACCAAGTGAAAAGCAAAAAATAAAGGAAATGTTTCATGAGGTTGATTAATCTTAATAGTGCTAAATATACACCAGCACCGGAATTAAATGTAATATGGAGGTGTTAAAAGTATTATAGTTTAGGTCCGACAATAAGTGACGAAGTACATTTTACATGAATAGATTAAGCGAGCTCCAAGCCAATTTTAATCATATTTTTAAAGGTAGTCTCACGTTCCTTACTCGTAGTGCGCTCTCCGGTGACTAAGGAATCAGAAATGGTTAAAATAGCCAAGGCGTTCACATTGTGTTTAGCTGCAACCGTATAAAGCCCAGCGGCTTCCATTTCTACACACAAGACTCCAAATTTTGACCATTTTTTGTAGGACTCGATATTATCTTCATAAAATTCATCAGAAGACAAAACATTACCTGCCTTAATTGGGATTTGCATTGCTTTTGCGGCTTCAACCGCTTTCATAAACAACCCAAAATCTGCAGTAGGGGCATAGTCCGCACCACCAAAACGCAATTCATTAACGCCTGAGGTTGAGGATGCTGCCATGGCCAAGACCACATCTCTTATTTTAATATCTTTTTGATAGGAGCCCGCACTGCCAACCCTGATTAAATTTTTAACACCGAATTCCTTGATTAATTCATTAGCGTAAATGGACATACTCGGAATACCCATACCTGTACCCATTGTAGATACTTTTTTACCTTGATATGTTCCTGTGTAGCCCAACATTCCGCGTATTTCGTTGAAGCATATAGGATTTTCAAAAAAAGTTTCCGCGATCCACTTTGCTCTTAATGGGTCTCCGGGAAGAAGGATTGTCTCTGCTATATCGCCTTTACTAGCACCGATGTGTACACTCATGGTACAAAAATAAACAAAAAGAGGTCTTTCCTAGTAAGATGAAGTTGAAGTTTGATTCGCCATCATGGCAACACCAGACGATGAGCCTATTCTATCAACGCCAACTTCAATATATTTCAACGCTGTTTCAGCATCTCTGATACCCCCAGAGGCTTTGATTTTGAGTTGGTCTTTCACGGTTTTTCTCATGATTTTAACGGCAGTGAGGGTAGCACCACTTTTCGAAAAACCCGTTGAGGTTTTAACAAAATCTGCCCGAGCATCAATACAAATCTCACATGCTTTTACAATCTCATTTTTTGAAAGCTCACTGATTTCTAAAATCACTTTTAAAGGAATTAGACCAATCGCACGTTTCACGTCGCTTATATCTTTTAATACAGCAACATGGTTTTTACTTTTTAAGCGTCCAATATTCATTACCATATCAATTTCCGAAGCACCTTGCTCAATAGCTTTTTTAGCTTCAAAAACCTTGGCTTCGGTAGACATGGCACCAAGAGGAAAACCAATAACAGTACAGACTTTAACATCTGATTTTCCTAAGGCTTGCTTGGCCAACGGAACGTAACAACTATTAATACAAACAGAGTAAAAGTTATACTTTAACGCTTCTTGGCATAGGGTTAAAATTTCTGCTTCTGTTGCAGATGCACTTAAAAGGGTGTGGTCTATATATCTATTCAATTCCATTATAAAGTAAGTAGGTCTTTTACATAAACTAGCTATTGCAATTCTCTAATTTAGAGGGATTACACGACAAGATTAGTAGTATCTTAAGTAATATTGGAATTAAATAGCTCGACAAAACTAATGATTTATCCGTTAAAGTGTGTGTTAAAATTTAATTTTTGCGATGCATTTCGTCGAAAACTTTATTTGTGTGCCACTAACTAATTGTAAGTGAACAAAAAAGAGTCTAGACGTAGACTCTTTTAATTGCATTAAATAAAATACTTTAATTTAGTACAGCCGTAACGTTGTACCCTGCAGACCTTAGAAGATTGACAACGCCATTTTCTCCAGCTAAATGGGCAGCGCCAACACCAAAAAATGTAGGTTGTTTTTTGGCATAGTCGGCAATGATAGGGATCCAATTTTTATTCCGGTTGTCTAGTAATTTATCTTGATATTGGGCAATTGAAGTATAATTTTCATCATTCATCATATCTATCATGGCGTTAATGTCTTCTGATTTATACATCTCTAATAATTTTGTAAAGGTTGCTTTGTCGTAAGCCAAATTATCCTTAGCTGAGCGTACTAAATCTTTTATTTGCACTTCATAAGGGATATCTTCAAAAATCTGCATTTGATCGTCTATAGATTCCAATCCCATAACCTCTTCATTTTGTGCCTTAGCTACTTTGATCAATTCGCTTTCAAAGGATTGCATTGGACAATCAAGAAGCTTAGGATAAAGGGAAGCCGTGAGAAAAAAGGGTTTTACGTTTTGCAGCATTTTTACTGACATGCCCATATTTTTAATGAACAGAGAATCGATAGATGCAAAGTCTTCTGGCGAAACTAAATCTTGAATTGTTTTATTGTCGCTCATATACATACTTTTCATCATTTCCGCCTGCATATTAGGGTCGTCCATATCTAACTCTAGTACAACTAAGGATGTTTCATCTAGGGCTTTTTTGACGTCATCGTCTAAAGTAGCATCGCAGGTGATATGGATAGTGCCGAATAAATACGAAGGCTTGTCTAAGCCATTACCTTCTATTTTCCAAAGTGTTGAATTTTCAAGTTGTTGGGCATTGAAGTTGGTAATGCATAGAGCCGTAAGGGTAAAAAGTAAAAAAATACGTTTCATGGTTTTAGTGTTGATTCAAAGGTTAGTAGCGTGTATTGTAATTTTGTTACAACAAAAAAAGCAACACTTTTAAAGACCGATTTTGTCTCGGAACTTCGTCAGCGTTGCTTTTAACCAACCAATCACCTTAAAGACTGATTTAAGGTCTTTTTGTTACGTTAAGGGTATAGTTTTTATTAAAATTCCTCAGCAACTAAATCGCTTTGATTTCTAAATACCAGTTTCTCGTCAAAGGCATCTAGGAGAACTATACTGTCTTTTGTTACCTTTCCTGAAAGAATTTCTTTACTCAATTCGTTTAAAACTTCTCTTTGAATCACTCGTTTTACAGGTCTTGCACCGTATTCAGGATTATATCCTTTTTCTGCTAAGTATGCTTTAGCCTCAGGAGTTGCATCAAAGGTTATGCCTTGTTGAGCAATCATTTTAGTGACATTCTTCAATTGAAGGTCAACGATATTAACGATGTCTTTTTTAGATAATGGTGTAAACATAATTATGTCGTCAATACGATTTAAAAACTCTGGTCGCACACTTTGTTTAAGTAGACCTAACACTTCCACCTTGGCACCTTCAATAGCAGTTTGAATATCCTTTGTGGCCTCAAAGCGTTCATGGATTATATGACTTCCCATGTTTGAGGTCATAATGATAATTGTGTTTTTAAAATCCGCCACACGGCCTTTGTTATCTGTAAGGCGTCCTTCATCCAATACTTGCAATAATATATTAAAGGTATCTGGATGTGCCTTTTCAATCTCATCTAACAAGACAACGGAATAGGGTTTACGTCTTACGGCTTCGGTTAGCTGACCGCCTTCATCATAGCCTACATATCCTGGAGGTGCACCAACGAGCCTGCTTACGGCATGGCGTTCTTGGTATTCGCTCATGTCAATTCTGGTCATGGCATTTTCATCATCAAATAGGTATTCTGCTAAAGCTTTAGCCAGCTCGGTTTTACCGACACCTGTTGTTCCTAAGAATAAAAAGGTGCCTATTGGTTTTTGCGGGTTTTGCAATCCTGCCCTTGAGCGTCTCACTGCATCACTAACCGCTTCAATCGCTTCTTCTTGGCCAACTACGCGTTTATGCAATTCGTCCTCAAGTTTTAAAAGCTTTTCGCGATCGCTTTGCAGCATTTTGCTAACCGGAATACCAGTCCACTTGGCCACCACGTCTGCAATATCCTCATAGGTGACTTCCTCTTTAATCAAGGAGTGCTCGCTTTGGTTTTCTTGTAATTCCTTTTGAAATTTTTCTAGTTTTTCTTGAGCTTCTTTAATCTTACCGTAACGAATTTCAGCTACTTTGCCATAATCACCTTCGCGCTCAGCACGCTCAGCTTCAAGTTTATACTCTTCAATATTAGATTTTATGGTTTGAATATTATCAACTACTTCTTTTTCAGATTTCCACTTGGCATTGAGTTCGTTGCGCTCTTCTTTGAGATTTGCCAACTCTGCCTTTAAACTTTTAAGTTTTGTTTCATCCTTCTCGCGCTTAATGGCCTCGTGCTCAATTTCCAGTTGCATAATCTTACGGTCCAAAACGTCCAACTCTTCGGGTTTTGAATTGATTTCCATTCGCAATTTAGAAGCAGCTTCATCCATTAAGTCAATAGCTTTGTCTGGAAGAAAACGATTGGTGATATAGCGTTCCGATAACTCAACGGCACCTATAATGGCTTCATCTTTAATCCTAACCTTGTGATGGGCTTCGTATTTTTCTTTAATACCGCGAAGAATAGAAATAGCACTTTCGGTATCTGGTTCGTTTACAACTACTTTTTGGAATCGACGCTCTAGGGCTTTGTCTTTCTCAAAGTACTTTTGGTATTCGTCCAGGGTCGTAGCGCCAATAGCTCTTAACTCGCCGCGTGCTAATGCCGGTTTTAAAATATTTGCTGCGTCCATAGCACCCTGCCCACCACCAGCACCGACAAGGGTGTGAATTTCGTCTATAAATAAAACGATATCACCTTCACTTCCAGTCACTTCCTTAATGACCGCTTTTAGACGTTCCTCAAACTCACCTTTATATTTAGCACCAGCAATCAGTGCACCCATGTCGAGTGCAAAAATTTGCTTATCCTTTAGGTTTTCGGGAACGTCACCATCAATGATACGGTGTGCCAGTCCTTCTGCTATAGCTGTTTTACCTGTACCGGGTTCTCCAACTAAAATGGGATTGTTTTTCGTTCTACGCGATAAAATTTGAAGAATCCGCCTTATTTCTTCATCTCTACCAATAACTGGGTCTAGCTTTCCGTCCCTAGCTAATTGGTTTAGGTTCTTTGCGTATTTATTTAATGAGTTGTATGTTTCTTCTTGACTTTGGGATGTTACGCGATCTCCTTTACGCAATTCATCAATTACTGCACTTAAATCCTTTTCGGTGACACCTTGATCTTTTAGAAACTGTGAAATCTTACTTTTAGATTTAAAAATGGCCAAAATGAGATGTTCTACAGAAACATAATCATCATTCATTTTTTTAGCGATAATAGATGCCTCATTTAAAGTTTTGCTAGCTTCACGCGAAAGCATAATCTCCCCACCAGAAACCTTAGCAAAACTCTCTAATTCCTTATCTAAAACCTGTTGTAGCATTGTTGTGTTGACATTTAGCTTTTTAAGCAAAAATGGCAATACGTTGTCATCAACTTCAAAAAGCGCCTTTATGATATGCTCATTTTCAATTTGTTGATGACCAAAGCCTTGAGCAAGCTGCTGCGCTCTGCCTATGGCTTCTTGAGACTTAATAGTATAGTTATTAAAATTCATCTTTTGATTTGTAATTAATTGTTGTTGTGTTTGCTTATATTTAGTCAATAATCTTACCAATGTATTAACGTAAGAAGAAAAAGACAAAGTGTCTGGTTAACTGTAAAATAGAATGACGTTTTGTCAATTTGTAAGGCCAGACAAAAGTTGCGACTCTATACAAAACGATTGCATATGTTCAAGAAATTATTTGGGTCATCAACACCCAAGGAAGAAAAAGTATTGCCATGGACGCCATTGACTAGTTTGAAGCAAATTGAAACTATTGCAGAACAATCCAAAGGCAAAACCCAATTGGTATTTAAGCACTCAACGCGCTGTGGTATCAGTAGAATGGTAATGAATCAGTTTACATCACAGTATAATATAGATATGAATGCCGATTTATATTATCTGGACCTATTGAGTTATCGAGAGGTCTCTAATGAAATAGGGCATAAGTTTCAAGTGAGGCACCAATCGCCACAACTTTTGGTCATTAAAAATGGTGTGGCCGTGGCACATGCCTCTCACGGAGCTATTAATGAGTTAGAGTTAGAGAAGCATCTTTAAGGAGGAGATAAAATACGTTTAGGATGTTGGGTAATTAGACTATGTTATCTGTAAGGAATGGCTATAAGTTTGGAAACCAATAGAACAATGAAGTATATCATCTTTTATATAAACCTATTCTTAATTGTTGTAGTTTACGGTCAAGACCAATTTGTTATCGAGGAAAATGGATTAACACCAAAATTTTCGATAACAAAAATCGATAATTCCACCAAAACGGAGTTGTACAACAAAACACTGGATTGGGTTAATGAACATGAGAATTCGTTTAGCCTATCCGTGGATGATACTGTTGAAGGCGAAGCTATTTACTTAACAAGTTTTAAGGGAAATGCCGTTAGTTTAGATAAGCAATTTTTCAATGTGAAATATGACATAAGAATCAGCTTTGAAAATGAGCAATTTAAGTTTGAACCCTCTGAAATTAAGCTAAAACTCAATAGCAAGTACGATATGGGCTGGAAAGAATTTAGTCTTTCAAATGGGGATATCTACTTTAAAAATGGTAAAGTGATAAGGAAGTACAAACGATATATCAAAGATATTACTGCTGTATTGAACGAGATCAATAATCAATTGAGTGCCTATTTAAAGAAACCCTAAGACAATTTTTTTATTTCTTTGTTCAGAATTTATAGGCTTTATGTTTAATCCAATACACTCCTCTTGCCACAGTTTAGATATTGAAGGTTATGATTTGCCCCAGCAATTCACCTTTCCCTTTTATTATGAGCCACATCCATTATGTATTAAAGCGGCTCAGGAAGTGCAAAATTATTTAAAAACCCAAAACGACTTTCAACATAATTTTGGGTTAATCCAAGGTAAAAAAGGACTGGTTATCGGTAAAATGTTTGGCGTGATGCTAATCGAAGCTCCAGATGGCAGTATTGGCTATTTGGCTGGATTTTCTGGAAAATTGGGTGAAAAAAATTATATCAAAGGCTTTGTCCCTCCCATTTTTGATACCTTAAATACCTCTGGTTTTTATAAGAAAGGTGAGGAGCAGCTCAATATCATGAATGCCGATATTGAAGCCTTAGAAACTTCCAAAGCACTTATCAAGGCTAAAGCTAACCTCGAAGAAGAAAAATTGAAGTCGGTGTCTGAGTTAAAAGCGTTAAAGGCCTACTTGAAAACTCAAAAACAGGAACGTGATAAAAAGCGAAAAGAAGCAAGGTTAAACCTGTCTCCTGAAGTCCTTAAAGCTTATGAATCCCAACTTGATGAAGAAAGTATAGCCTTTCATTTTAAATTAAAGCATTTAAAGGCGGATTGGAAAGAGCGCATAGCTTTTGCAGAGCTAAACTTACGCCTTTTAGAAGAAGACATCAATGCTCTCAAATCCAAGAGAAGAACATTGTCAGCTCAATTACAGCGACAATTGCATCAGAGCTATGCGTTTTTAAATGCAAAAGGAGAACATAAAGACTTATTGGATATTTTTGAAACTCAACCACCGGCAGCGGCTGGTGAGTGTGCAGCACCCAAATTATTTCAGTTTGCTTATGAAAACAAGTTAAAGCCTTTGGCCATGGCTGAGTTTTGGTGGGGAAGTTCACCTAAATCCGAAGTGAGGCAACACGGTCAATTCTATCCATCTTGTCGTGGTAAATGCGAACCTATATTAGGACATATGTTGGAGGGTTTAAAGGTTGAGCCCAATCCGATAGCACATACCGAGCCTTTAAAAGGTGATTTAGACATTATTTACGAAGATGATTATTTATTATTGGTCAATAAACCGAGTGAGTTTTTGTCGGTTCCCGGAAAAACCATAAATGATTCTGTCTTAACCAGAATGCAAAATTATTTACCAGATGCTAAAGGTCCTTTATTGGTTCACCGCTTAGATATGTCAACATCTGGGTTGCTGCTAGTTGCTAAAAACAAAAAGACACATAAGAATCTGCAAAAACAGTTTCTAAATAGAACAGTAAAAAAAAAATATATAGCCATTCTCGATGGTATAATTAATGCTAACAGCGGTGTCATTGATTTACCACTTCGTGTGGATTTAAATAATAGACCTACACAATTGGTTTGTTATGATTATGGTAAGAAAGCCGTTACAAAATATGAAGTCATTAAAACTGAAAATGGAAAGACATTAGTTCATTTTTATCCCATTACAGGGCGAACACATCAGTTGAGAGTGCACGCTGCACATCATAAAGGGTTAAGAACCCCTATCCTCGGTGATGATTTGTATGGAAGGCGACATAAACGTTTACATCTGCATGCGGAATCCCTAAGTTTTGAACATCCAGTAAGCAAAAAGCATGTGCTCTTTACGTCTGAATGTCCCTTTTGAGATATTGAGCGAGGAACTGAGAAACTATTTTTTCTTCTTTGGATTAAAAATAGGCAGTAATTGTGTTTTTAACTGTCCAAATCCTATACGTACATCATCATTTTCACAATACCCACGCATGATTACAGTGTCGTAATCGTTTATAAATTTACGCTCAGTACCATCTTTCATTTTAATGGGTTTTGTCCCTTTCCATGTCAATTCTAGCATAGAACCATAAGAGTCCTCAGTTGGTCCTGAGATAGTACCGCTTCCCATCATGTCACCGGAATTTACAGGACAACCGTTGATAGTATGGTGCGCCAATTGTTGTGCCATGTTCCAGTACATGTATTTAAAATTAGACCTACTGACTGTAGTTTCTTTCGAGCCTTTAGGTTGTATGCCAACTTCTAAATTAATATCGAAACTGTGCTTGCCGGTTGTTCTCAGGTAGGGCAGTGGCTCTGGGTCTTGTTTAGGACTTTCTACTCTAAAGGGTTCCAATGCGTCCAACGTGACTATCCATGGCGACATGGAAGAGGCAAAACTCTTTCCTAAAAAAGGACCTAACGGTACATATTCCCACTTCTGAATATCTCTAGCAGACCAATCATTAAATAAAACCAATCCGAAAATATATTCTTCCGCTTCTGTAATAGGAATAGGTTCTCCCAAATCATTCGCATCTGTAGTGATAAATGCCATTTCAAGTTCAAAATCTACAAGTTTTGATGGGCCAAAAATGGGACTTTTTGCACCTTCAGGCATCGTTTGTCCTTGAGGTCTATGAATAGGCCTGTGTGTTGTTATGATTGAAGAACTTCTACCGTGATAACCAACTGGCATATGTACCCAATTGGGCATTAAGGCATTATCTGGGTCTCTGAACATACTTCCAACATTGGTGGCATGCTCCTTACTGGCATAAAAATCTGTGTAGTCTCCTATGAAGACGGGTAACTTCATTTCTATTTCATCCAAACGAAATAGGATAGTTTCCTTGTGTGCCGTATTGTTTTTTAACACTGGGTTTTCAGCATCAAAAATCTCCGCTATTCTATTTCTAACTAAACGCCATGTTTTTCGACCATCAGCAATAAAATCGTTAAGCGTATCTTGAAGGAAAATATCATCGGTCAAAGGGATGCCATCAAAATAGCCCAATTGATGCAATGCACCAAGGTCAATGGCCGTATCACCTATCCGTGTTCCAATAGTTATAATATCGTCTTTGGTTAGGAATACCCCAAAAGGTATATTTTGAATTGGGAAATCAGAGTTCTTGTTTACGTATAACCAAGAACTACGATTGGGATTATTAGCTGATATTGACATGTTACCTTTGTTGATTAAATGTTCATTAATTTCTATTCAAACCTACATAATTTTTGATAGTAAAACTAATGTATTTAGTATTTTTGGACTTCATTTAACAATAGATATTATTTATGCAACGTGATGAACAGATTTTTGAATTGATTGAAGCTGAAAGAGAACGCCAGACAGATGGTATAGAGCTTATTGCATCGGAGAATTTTGTGAGCGACCAGGTGATGGAAGCAACAGGTTCTGTATTGACCAATAAGTATGCGGAGGGGTATCCTGGAAAGCGCTATTATGGAGGTTGTGAAATTGTAGATGAGGTTGAGCGCGTTGCTATTGAACGAGCAAAATCCTTATTTGGAGCTGCCTACGCCAATGTACAACCCCACTCTGGAAGCCAAGCAAATACAGCTGTGTTTCATGCTTGTCTAAAGCCAGGTGATACTATTTTAGGATTTGATTTAGCCCATGGAGGCCATTTGACACATGGTTCTCCAGTTAACTTTTCTGGACGCTTGTACCGTCCAACATTTTATGGCGTTAAAAAGGATACAGGTTATATTGATTATGATATGTTATCGGACGTTGCTGAAAAGGAAAAGCCAAAATTAATTATAGCTGGAGCATCAGCTTACTCGCGTGATATGGATTTTGCAAAATTCAGAGAGGTAGCTGATAACGTTGGTGCTGTTTTATTGGCCGATATATCCCATCCATCCGGATTAATTGCCAAGGGCATCCTGAATGATCCGATGCCGCACTGTCACGTCGTAACTACGACAACACATAAAACCTTGCGTGGTCCAAGAGGAGGAATGATTATGATGGGAGAAAATATAGATAACCCTTTTGGTATTACCTTAAAAAGTGGCAAACTCCGTAAAATGTCCGGTTTATTAGATTCCGGGGTATTCCCAGGAAATCAAGGCGGACCTCTAGAACATGTCATTGCGGCTAAAGCCATTGCTTTTGGTGAAGCTTTGACGGACGAGTTTTTACATTACATGCTTCAGGTAAAGAAAAATGCGGATGCCATGGCAAAAGCATTTGTTGCTAAGGATTACCATCTAATTTCTGGTGGAACGGATAACCATATGATGTTAATTGATTTAAGGAACAAGAACGTCACAGGAAAGGATGCTGAGGAAGCTCTGGTTAAAGCAGATATTACCGTGAACAAAAACATGGTGCCTTTTGATACGGAATCGCCTTTTGTGACCTCGGGTATTAGAGTTGGTACGCCTGCTATAACCACAAGAGGTCTTAGAGAGAATGATATGGCCTATGTCGTAGATTTGATAGATGAGGTCATAACCAATTATGAGAATGAAACTGTTTTAAAGGGAGTTGCTGAAAAAGTAAATACGTTAATGAGCGGGAGACCCCTTTTTGTTGCTTAGTTTAAAACAAAGGAGAATTTCAAATAAAAAGCCCATCACTTTATATGTGATGGGCTTCTTATTTATCTTAAATCAACTGTTTATTGATTTAGTGCATCAGGAAAGTATATCCTTCATCTAGGCTTTTGGTTATAAATGAATAACCTCATCATATGCATCGGCAACTGCTTCCATTACAGCTTCACTCATTGTAGGGTGAGGGTGAACAGCCTTAAGTACTTCGTGTCCTGTAGTCTCTAATTTACGTCCCAAAACGGCTTCAGCAATCATATCTGTTACACCTGCGCCAATCATGTGACATCCTAACCATTCACCATATTTGGCGTCAAAAATTACTTTTACAAAGCCATCTTTATTTCCTCCTGCGCTAGCTTTACCAGATGCAGAAAACGGGAATTTACCAATCTTTACGTCTAAGCCCTGCTCTTTAGCTTGTGCTTCTGTTAAACCTACACTGGCTATTTCTGGTGAACAGTAGGTACAACCTGGAATGTTACCGTAATCCAAGGCTTCCACATGTTGTCCTGCTATTTTCTCTACACACAAGATACCTTCGGCTGAGGCTACGTGCGCTAGTGCTTGTCCTGGCGTTACATCACCTATGGCGTAATATCCTGGTATGTTAGTTTGGTAGTAATCATTCACTATGATTTTATCCCTGTCAACCGCAATTCCTACATCTTCGAGGCCTATATTTTCTATATTAGATTTTATACCAACGGCAGACAATAAAACATCAGCCTCTAATACTTCTTCACCTTTTTTGGTCTTTACAGTGGCCTTCACACCTTTTCCTGAGGTATCAACAGAAGTTACTTCAGCGGAGGTCATGATTTTAATTCCAGATTTCTTGAAACTGCGCTCTAGTTGTTTAGAAACTTCATCATCTTCAACGGGAACTATTTTTGGCATATATTCAACAATAGTAACTTCAGTACCCATTGAATTATAGAAGTAAGCAAACTCAACACCTATGGCTCCAGATCCTACAACAATCATTTTCTTTGGTTGCTTTTCTAAGGTCATAGCTTTTCTATAGCCAATGACTTTTTCACCATCTTGAGGTAGGCTCGGTAATTCACGAGAACGTGCTCCTGTTGCAATTATAAGATGGTCAGCAGAATATTCCTTTCCATCAACCTCCACTTTTTTTCCCGGCTTTAATTTACCAAAACCTTCTATGACATCAATTTTGTTTTTCTTCATTAAAAACTTAACACCATTACTCATTCCGTCGGCAACACCACGACTCCGTTTTACCACAGCATCAAAATCATGTTCAGCATCCTTGACCTTTAAGCCATAATCTTCGGCATGTTTTAAATATTCAAATACTTGAGCGGATTTTAGGAGTGCTTTTGTAGGAATACAGCCCCAATTAAGGCAAACGCCGCCAAGACTTTCTTTTTCTACTACTGCCGTTTTGAACCCTAATTGAGAAGCTCTAATAGCAGTGACATAGCCTCCTGGACCACTTCCTAAAACGATAATATCATATTTGCTCATGAGTGAGATTTTAAGTTGAAATTTGAAGCTACGAATTTACAAAACCAAAATGTAATATTAAAGGTCTTCTTTAAAATGTCATGTCGTACCTTTTTTAAGAAATCTTCTATATTAGAATTGGATTACTTTTCTTTAGGTGTATACAATTGTGTCAAGCATTATGTTTCCTTATCCATTTTCTGAAATACAAATTGCACCAGTATAAAGTTTTGTAGCATTTTGGTCTACTGGTTACCTTGGTAATCTCATACTTCAGAATTTGTTCTTTTAGATTTTTGAATTCCTAAAAGGTAAGCCTAACTTTTATTCTAATTAAAGGAACAAACCTTATTTAGGTCCTATAAAAATTTGTTTCTAGAATGTATGAGGCAAAGAACTCTATCTCTAGTCAAATGACAATTAATAATCATCATTCCTTGGCAGGAACAAACTTTAAGGCTACGCCATTAATACAGTGTCTTTTGCCAGTAGTTTCTTTTGGTCCATCATTAAAAACATGGCCTAGATGACCTCCACATGTGGCGCAATGTTCCTCGGAGCGCGCATAACCAATCTTATAGTCGGTAGCGTAGGCTACATTACCCTCAATGGCTCTGTCAAAGCTCGGCCAACCTGTTCCCGAATCAAATTTATGCTCGCTTTTAAATAAGGGTGTGTTGCAAGCTGCACAATGGTAAACCCCTTTTTTATAATTTTTGTTTAAGGGACTCGAAAATGCGCGTTCTGTTCCTTCCTTTCGCAATACGTAGTATTGTTCAGGAGTTAGCTCTGCCTTCCATTCTGCCTCGGTTTTTGTTACGGAAAAATTTTCCTTTTTATCTTTTTTTTGCGCTGAGCCATTACAGCTGTACATAGATATGAACAGGAAAATAATAAAAGTCTTTCTCATCTTTTCATTTTTGATAAAGGTAAATCTCAATTTTCAGAAATAATAATCCTTTAACCTAATATTATAGGTTTTTCAGCCAATTTTGACTTATATTTATAGTTCATAATGTGTAGTGAAAATCAATTCAATTTCTAATTCAAAACTGACTTTTTATTAAATGAAAGCATTGTTTCTAACAAGAGAATTTCCACCTTATGTCTATGGTGGGGCAGGTGTGCACGTTGAGTATTTGGCAAAAGAACTCGCTAAATTAATGAATATCGAAGTTCGCGCTTTTGGTGATCAGAATGAAACTAAGGGCAATCTTTCAGTTAAAGGATTTTCGTGGTATGATTCGAAATTTGAAGATGTAGATGAGAAGCTTAAAATGATTTTTAAAACATTGCAGGTAGACCTCGACATGAATATTGATGAGATTAATGCCGATATTGTGCATTGTCACACTTGGTACTCCCATTTTGCTGGTGTAATTGCCAAACTGTGTTACGGTATTCCCCTTGTAGTCACTACACATTCATTAGAGCCTTTGCGCCCTTGGAAAAGAGAGCAGTTGGGCCGAGGCTATGACACCTCATCATGGATTGAAAAGACAGCCATTGAAATGGCTGATGCTATTATAGCTGTTTCTGAAGAAACCAAACAAGATGTGCTGAAATACTTTGAGGTTAAGGCTGATAAAATAGAGGTGATTTATAATGGTATAGACCTAAAGGAATATGTAATGGTAGATGAAACTTCAGTTTTGGAAACATATCATATTGATAAGTCAAAACCATATGTGCTTTTCGTTGGGCGCATAACACGTCAAAAAGGAATTATTCACTTAGTTAATGCCATAAAATATATAGACAAGGATACCCAAATTGTCTTGTGTGCAGGTGCGCCAGACACACCTGAAATAGCCAAAGAAATGGAAAATGCCGTAGAGGAAGCATCAAAGTATAGAGATAATATTTTTTGGATAGACAAAATGCTAGATAAGAAGGATGTTATTCAACTGTATTCTCACGCTGATGTGTTTTGTTGTCCCTCAATTTATGAACCTTTTGGAATTATAAATATTGAGGCCATGGCTTGTGAAACAGCAGTTGTGGCTAGTGCGGTTGGCGGTATTAAGGAAGTGGTAGTTCCTAATGAAACAGGTTTGTTGATTCCTCTTAAACAGCAAACTGAGGCCCCTTTCGAGCCCGTCGACCCAGATAAATTCTCTAGAGATTTGGCAGAAGGAATAAATTTCATTGTAAATAATAAAGACTTAAGAGACAAAATGGCCAAAAATGGACGTAAACGCGTAGAAACACATTTTGATTGGTCTGCAATTGCCAAACAAACGAAATCATTATACAAATCTTTAATCGATAACAATGTTTAATCAAAAAGTTATAAGCATAATTTTAGGTGGCGGACAGGGCTCACGCCTTTACCCACTTACTGAAAGTAGATCTAAACCAGCAGTTCCCATAGCGGGGAAGTACAGGTTGGTTGATATACCTATTTCAAATTGTATAAATTCAGAGATGAAGCGGATGTATGTGTTGACACAATTTAATTCGGCATCCTTGAACAAGCACATAAAAAACACCTATAATTTTAGTTTTTTCAGTTCTGCCTTCGTAGATGTCCTTGCAGCTGAACAGACCATTCAAAGTGGTGATTGGTTTCAAGGTACTGCTGATGCTGTAAGGCAGAGCATGCATCACTTTTTGCAACACGATTTTGAATATGCCTTAATCCTTTCAGGCGATCAGCTTTATCAAATGGATTACAATGATATGCTCAATGCACATATAGAATCAGGAGCTGATATTACTGTAGGTACTTATCCTGTCAATGCCAAGGATGCCACATCTTTCGGTATTTTAAAAACAGATGAAAATAAGGCGATAACATCATTTATTGAAAAACCTTCATCAGATTTATTGGTAGACTGGAAATCTGAGGTAAGTGACGACATGAAAGCTCAGGGCAGAGAATATTTAGGGTCCATGGGTATTTATGTCTTTAACAAAAAACTGCTTATTGACTTGATGAATGATAAGTCTACAAATGATTTTGGTAAGGAAATAATTCCCCAGTCTATTGGCAAATATAAAACCGTAAGTTTCCCTTTTGAAGGGTATTGGACCGACATTGGTAATATTGACAGTTTTTTTGAAGCGAATTTGGGCTTAACGGATGAGATTCCCCAATTTAACCTTTACGATTTAAATCAACGGGTTTATACTAATGCTAGGATTCTTCCTACATCAAAAATTTCGGGAACTACACTAAATAAAGCGGTAATTGCTGAAGGCTGCATCATTCATGCAGCGATGATTGAAAAATCCGTCATTGGTATCCGCTCTAGAATTGGACGTGAAACTACTATAATCAATACTTATATGATGGGTTCTGATCTTTATGAATCCTTAGAGGATATCGAATCAAGACATATTGAAATACTTATGGGTATTGGGGAAAGGTGCTTTATCAAAAATGCCATTATCGATAAAAATTGTCGAATCGGTGATGACGTGAGAATAAATGGTGGTAGGCATTTAAAAGATACTGAAACGGACAGTTATTGCATAAAGGATGGAATCGTTGTTGTTAAAAAGGGAGCTACCATACCAAAAGGAACTATAATTTAAACTTCTTTTCAACATATAATTTGTTTCAAACGTTGTAGTTCGCCATAATTTGGTAATAATGAAATTCTGGTCTCATTTTATGTGCGTTTTTTATTAAATTCGACGTGTAGAAGTTAATTTTTCACAAATATGCAAAATCAAGAGCGTGTTGTTATAGACTATGTATCGCCTCAAATTAATGGTGGCGATTTTTTTATTAAGCGAACTATCAATGAGATTGTTAATATTGATGCTCATGTTTTAGTAGATGGACACGATGTTATTGGAGCTTCTGTCTTGTTTAAGCACGAAACAGAGAAAAAATGGAGTGAATCTAGAATGCATTTAGTTGTGAATGACGAGTGGCAGGGATCCTTTTCGGTTCAGAAACAAGGGTTTTATAGCTACAAGGTGCAAGGTTGGGTAGATTACGCTTTAAATTGGCAACACGGTATTGAACGTAAAATTGATGCTGGTCAAATTGTAAAGTCAGAATTACTGGAGGGGATTCTCTACTTAAAACCTCTTTTAAAGAAGGGAACAAAGGAAGAAAAGGAATATTTGCACTATTGTATAGATTGTTTCGAGGACCAATCAAAATATGAAATCGCGCTTTCTGAAGCTAAAAGTAAGGCCCTTCATGATATTTTTATAAAATACCCTGAGAAATATTTAGCCAACGAATCTAAGGAATACAGGGTTTATGTCGATAGAAAGAAGGCACTTTTTAGCACATGGTATGAGCTCTTTCCAAGGTCGACTGCAGAAGAAGAACAGCACGGTAACTTCAAGGATTGTGAGCGTTTGCTTCCCAGAATCGCTGCAATGGGTTTCGATACACTTTACTTTCCGCCAATACATCCTATTGGCTATTTAAACCGAAAAGGAAAAAATAATACGACAGAAGCCAAAGAAGGTGACTCGGGATCAGCTTGGGCAATAGGCTCTCATGAAGGCGGTCATCGTGCCATACACCCAAAACTTGGCACTATTGAAGACTTCAAGGCGCTTATTAAAAAAGCAAAAGATCACCGTATTGAAATTGCCATGGATTATGCCTTACAAGCTGCGCCAGATCACCCATGGGTAAAGGAACACCCAGAATGGTTTAAGTGGCGGCCAGATGGGACGGTGCAATATGCTGAAAACCCACCTAAAAAATATCAAGACATACTACCCATATATTGGGAGACGAAAGATTACAAAAACCTCTGGAAAGAATGCTTGGACATCCTTTTGTATTGGATAGATTGTGGGATTACGATATTCAGGGTAGATAATCCACATACCAAACCTTTTTACTTCTGGAATTGGATAATCACAGAGGTAAAAAAGAAGTATCCTGACACCATATTCTTAGCCGAGGCTTTTACTAAACCAAAGGTAATGCAGCAGTTAGCTAAACAAGGATACACGCAGTCTTATACCTATTTTACCTGGAGAAATTCCAAATACGAGCTTATGGAGTATATGACCGAATTGACCCAAACTGAGCAACGCGAGTTTATGCGTCCAAATTTTTGGCCAAATACACCGGATATCAATCCTTATGATCTTCAAGGGGCTAATGAATCAAAGTATATCCAAAGGTATGTTTTGGCTGCTACCTTAAGCTCAAATATTGGGATATATGGGCCTGTGTTTGAACAAATGATAGATGAAGCTATACCTGGAAAAGAAGAATACTTCATGTCTGAAAAATTTGAGGTTAAACATTATGACTGGTTCAAACAAAACAAGTTGACAACGGTCATTTCAAGAATCAATCACATACGTCACCAACATGAAGCCTTGCAGCAAACAAATAACATAAAGTTTTGTCATATTGAAAATGATAATTTAATGGCCTATTATAAGTGGAACGATTCTAAAACAGATGAATTGCTGATCATAGTGAGTTTAGAACATCACTACGCTCAGCAAGGGACAGTGCAGTTACCTTTGGCAGACTTAGGTGTTCAATCGGGTCATCAAATAAATGTTAGTGACCTTGTTACCGGGAGCAACTACAATTGGCAAAACGAATGGAATTTTATAGAATTGCACCCTACATTACCGTTTCATATTTTTAAGATAAATAAATAGTGATGTCCAAGAAAAAATCCCAATCCAATATACTTCAACCACCATATAATTTCAATGTAAGGTGGGAAGAGTTAATGGAAAATAAGGATTTTGTCAAGATTTTTTTATCGGATGTTCTCGAAGAGTATATCGTAAAGCAGCGCTGGTATGGCGGAAAGTCGAGTAAACTAAAGTATATCGAACTTGCCGAATACTTTAGGATTCAAAAAAATGAAGAAGTGTATTATGGCCTTATTTTGGAAGTTAATTTTCAAGAGGCCTTTTATCAACACTACTTTATTCCAATAGCTTTTGTTTCTGATGAGAATTTTGCAAACGATGATCGTATCTTGCCAATAAGTATTCAAAATCAGGAAGGCTTTATTATTGATGCTATTAATCTTGAAGCCTTTAGGCGTGTGGTTTTTGAGCGTATTCTTACCGCCGAGCCCTTAGACAAAACAAGGGTTCAGTACAATAAAAGTATCTTGTTCTCGGATTGTGAATACGAATCATCTCGGTTTATGGGTCTGGAGCAAAGCAATACCTCTATTGTTTACAATGAAAAGTATGTACTGAAGTTTTTTAGAAGAATATATGCAGATAGAAACCCAGATTATGAGATGAGCCGATTTTTATCGGAGACTAAGGATTTTAAAAACACACCAGCATACCTAGGAAGTATGCAAATAAAAGATCATGAGAATGTGAATATAACCATTGCCTTAATGCAAGAAATGGTGCCTAATGAAGGAGATGCTTGGGATTATATGCTCAAGGAATTGCACAAGGTATTTAGCAATCTCGAGTACAAGAAAATAGATATTGACAAGCTGCCTAAAACAGTGATGTTTGAACGTTTGGGTATTAGGGATATCCCGCCCCAAATCATTGATTGGGTAGGCTTGAGTATTTTTACAAAGATTCAAAAATTAGCCCTGAGAACAGCAGAAATGCATATAGCCCTAGGTTCCGAATTTGAGGATACGGCCTTTACCCCAACGCGTTTTAACGGTGATTACACAGTTTGGTTAAAGAATCGTCTTTTGTATCAATTTCAGAATAGGTTAAACGCTGTTGAAAACAATCTTCACAAACTAGACGGCTTAGCACTTGAGTTGGCTAATGAATTCCTAGAAAAGAAAAACGATATACGAAAGCGTTTTGTCAATTTCGATTGGACCAAATTGAAAGGTGAAAGGCTAAGGGTTCATGGGGATTACCATTTGGGCCAAATTCTGGTTAAGGATGACGATTTCTACATCTTGGATTTTGAAGGGGAACCAGAAAGTACCATTCGAGATAGAAAGGTAAAACAACCACCTTTAAAGGATGTAGCTGGATTATTCAGGTCATTTCATTATGCCATTTACGCCACGATTTTTAATAATCTCGAAAAATATAAGCACAGTCAGGACGACCTTTTTAAAGCTGGTGAAGTTTTGTATCAATACTTTATAGGCTTGTTTCTGGGTACTTATGTGGTTCAGATTCAAAATGCAAACATCAATATAGGTTATGAGCAGGAACGTATCTTTCTTTTAAAGTACTCCCTGCTAGAAAAAGCAGTTTATGAATTAGGCTATGAACTTAATTCTCGCCCACGATGGGCCGTAATTCCATTAAAGGGAATTTCTAATATTATCAACCACTAAATTTTATGGCAGACGTTATTCCACACAGTTTATTTACAGATTTTGACATTGATTTATTTAAATCTGGAAAACACTATCGGCTTTACGAAAAATTTGGGTCACATATTATGACTGTAGATGGTGTAAAGGGCACTTACTTCGCTGTTTGGGCCCCTAGTGCAAAAGCCGTTTCCGTGATTGGTGATTTTAATTTTTGGATTGAAGGCGATCACAAGCTCAATGTGCGTTGGGACGAAAGTGGTATTTGGGAAGGTTTCATTCCAGAAGTTGGTAAAGGCAATATTTATAAGTACAAAATACAAAGCCATAACAATGATATAAAGACTGAAAAGGCAGATCCCTATGCACGCCGAAATGAGCATCCGCCCAAAACGGCCTCTGTAGTCTGGGATGATAATTATAAATGGAAGGATACCAAGTGGATGAAGGACCGCAAAACGCATAATGCCCTTGATGCTCCTTTTTCGGTGTATGAAGTTCACCTTGGATCATGGAAAAGACAGATTGAAGAAAATCGCTTCCTGTCGTACACCGAATTGGCGGATGATTTGGTAAGCTATGTCAAAGAGATGAATTTTACACATGTAGAATTAATGCCAATTATGGAATTTCCGTACGATCCATCGTGGGGTTATCAGATTACAGGCTACTTTGCACCAACAGCGCGTTTTGGTTATCCTGAAGAGTTTAAACTACTGGTTGACAAGCTACACCAAAATGATATTGGAATTATTTTAGATTGGGTGCCATCCCATTTCCCAGAGGATGCCCATGGTTTAGGTTTCTTTGACGGATCTTGTTTATACGAGCATCCAGACAAAAGAAGGGGATACCATCCTGATTGGAAAAGCTTAATTTTTAATTACGGCCGCAATGAGGTAAAATCCTTTTTAATAAGTAATGCGCTATTTTGGCTTGATCAATATCATGCAGATGGCTTAAGGGTAGATGCTGTAGCTTCTATGTTATTTTTAGATTACAGTAGGGAAGACGGTACGTGGGAACCCAATATGTTTGGTGGGAGAGAAAATCTAGAAGCCATTGCATTTATGCGCGAAATGAATGAAGCGGTTTACGGTGCATTTCCGGATGTTCAGACTATTGCCGAGGAATCTACATCATTCCCTATGGTTTCCAAGCCAACCTTTATAGGTGGATTGGGTTTTGGTATGAAATGGATGATGGGATGGATGCATGACACCCTACAGTACTTCTCCAAGGAACCCATTTACAGAAAGCATCACCAAAATGATTTAACTTTCTCTATGACCTATGCCTTTACGGAGAATTTTATGTTGCCTTTAAGCCACGATGAGGTAGTTTACGGCAAGCATTCTATTTTAGGCAGAATGCCAGGAGATGAATGGCAACGCTTTGCAAACCTCAGGTTATTATATAGTTATATGTTCACCCATCCAGGTACAAATTTATTATTTCAAGGCGCTGAGTTCGGTCAGAGTGAGGAGTGGAATTTTCAGCAAAGTTTAGATTGGCACTTATTACAATACCAACCTCATAAAGGAGTACAAACGCTTATTAAGGATTTAAACACCTTCTATAAAAACGAACCTGCGTTATACCAAAAACAATTCTCAGGCGAAGGATTTGAATGGATTGACTACAATGATGCTGAAAATTCGATTTTGGTTTATATCCGTAAAGGAAATGATAAAAAAGATGATATTATCATTGCCTGCAATATGACTCCAGTTCCTCGCGAAAATTATCGAATGGGTGTACCGCGAAAAGGAAAACTAAAGGAGGTTTTCAACAGCGATTTAAAAAAGTATTTTGGTAGCGGGACCTACAAAAATAAAGCTAAAGGCACTGCTAATGAGCCCTGGCAGTTCCGAGATGATTCTGTAGAGGTTGTCATTCCTCCCCTAGGAATGGTTGCTTTTAAATATTCATAACCTACGCCGCAGTTTTAATTTCGAAAGGTATCTTCAGGCATCCACTAAAACGTTGTAGTTAGTAACTCATCGAAAATACCTATCAACTACCTTTTAGAAGTTCAAATTTTTCCGTTTTTTTACACGGTTTTATAAAATCGTTTTATGATTGTAAATACAGAACTCGAAAGCAAAGGGAACCAGTTTCCGTCCAATATAGTCAACTTTCAAAAGGATGTTGATAAACTCTATTTCTATACAGATAATGATGTTATTCTTGAACTTACAGTCGTTAGGGACAGTGTATTGAGGTTTAGGTATACTACCGTTGGTAATTTTGACAATGATTTTTCATATGCCATTACTAAATATGCCAGTATTGGATATAACAAGTTAGAGATCGATGACAAAAAGGACTGTTATGAGGTGCTCACCTCAAAATTGCGCTGTGAAATCTCCAAGGAAAGTCTTCGTGTTTCAATTTATGACGCAATAGATGGGTTTTTAATAAATCAAGATGAGATTGGTTTTCACTGGGAAGAGAGTTATCAGTATGGAGGTAACATTGTTAAGATGAGTAAAATCTCAAATGACGGAGAGAGTTATTATGGCCTCGGAGATAAACCTAATCATCTAAACCTTAAAGGCAAACGATACAATAATTGGGTAACGGATTCTTATGCTTATGGCAAGGATACAGATCCTATTTACAAAACAATTCCTTTCTACACTGGCTTGCATCACAATAAAGCCTATGGTATTTTCTTTGATAATACTTTTAGTTCTTCTTTCGATTTCGCCCAAGAGCGACGAAATGTCGTTAGTTTTTGGGCCCAAGGTGGTGAAATGAATTATTATTTTATTTATGGTCCGGCAATGAATGATGTCGTTGAGAGTTATACAGATCTAACGGGTAAACCACATCAATTACCGCCGCTTTGGGCCTTGGGTTTTCATCAATGTAAATGGAGTTATTATCCTGAAAGTAAGGTTAAGGAAGTTACATCAACATTTAGGAAACTAAAAATTCCCTGTGATGCGATTTACTTAGATATAGATTACATGGATGGGTTTAGATGCTTTACTTGGAATAAGGAGTATTTCCCTGATCCCAAACGAATGGTTAAGGAACTAGCAGAAGATGGTTTTAAGACGGTAGCTATTATAGATCCAGGTATAAAAATAGATAAAGACTATGCGGTCTTTAAAGAAGGTCTTGAAAATGATTACTTCTGTAAGCGAGCAGATGGAGCTTATATGAAAGGGAAAGTATGGCCTGGAGAATGTTATTTTCCAGATTTTACCAATCCCGAGGTTAGGGATTGGTGGTCGAGCTTATTTAAAGAACTTATTGAAGATATTGGTATTAAAGGCGTCTGGAATGATATGAACGAGCCAGCTGTTATGGAAGTGCCAAACAAAACCTTTCCAGATGACGTACGGCACGATTATGATGGCAATCCTTGCAGTCATAGGAAAGCGCACAATATTTATGGTATGCAGATGGCTAGGGCAACCTATCAAGGGTTAAAAAAATATTCTCATCCTAAGCGCCCTTTTGTGATTACACGTGCGGCCTATTCTGGAACACAACGATATACATCATCGTGGACAGGAGACAACGTTGCGACATGGGAACATTTATGGATAGCTAATATCCAAGCACAACGAATGTCTATGTCTGGTTTTGGTTTTGTAGGTAGCGATATTGGTGGGTTTGCCGAGCAACCTTCGGGAGAACTATTTACAAGGTGGGTGCAACTAGGTGTTTTCCATCCATTCTTTAGAGTTCATTCCTCTGGTGATCATGGCGATCAAGAACCTTGGTCCTTCGATGAAGATGTTACGGATATAGTTAGAAAGTTTATTGAGCTTCGTTATGAATTGTTACCCTATTTATATACAGCATTTTGGAACTATGTAGATTATGGTACACCATTGCTAAAATCCTTGGTCCTTTATGATCAGGAGGATGTACAGACGCATTACAGAACAGATGAATTTATTTTTGGAAAACAGATTTTGGTTTGTCCAATTCAGGAAGCTAATGCCAAAGGTAGGCGCATGTACGTACCTCGTGGAAACTGGTATAATTATTGGACCGATGAAGTTGTAAAAGGGGGTAAGGAAATGTGGGTAGACGCTGATATAGATAGTATGCCTGTTTTTGTTAAAGAAGGGGCCGTCATTCCAAAATATCCTGTTCAGCAATATGTAGGTGAAAAAGAAATTACTGAAATCACACTAGATGTATATTATAAAAATGGTAAGGAAAAAAGTGAACTTTTCAGTGATGCTAATGATGGCTATGATTATATAAAGGGACGCTACAGTTTAAGAACATTTAGTTTGACTGGAAGAAGCAATGAACTGATTATAAATCAGCACAAGGAAGGCAAATATATAACGCCTTACAATATATTTGAGGTCAGGATTCATGGTCTACCTTTTGAAATTACTGAAATTCAAGTTGATAACGAAATTGTTTCTATAGATCTTTTAAAATCAAATGGAACGCAGACAATTAAAGTCGACAAGAATTTTTCAGAATTGCATGTTCTTGGAAATTTATAGTTTTAAAGTGACGAATTATCACTTTTCGGTTTTATTATAAATTCAATTTCGTATTTTTAAATACTATTAAATAGAACTTATGAAGTTAAAGAAACCAGTACTTTTTTTATTTACTATTGGCGTGGTAATGTCTTGCGCCACCAATCCCTTTACTGGAAAAAAGACGATGGCATTTGTATCTAATGATCAATTGTTTCCATCTGCTTTTGCGCAGTATAATCAAGTACTAAGTGAAAATAAGGTTATTACAGGAACTAGTGATTCCGAAATGATAACCCGTGTTGGCCAACGTATTGCAACAGCTGCAGAACGCTGGTTAAATGCAAACGGATATCAAGGTTATTTAGATGATTATGAGTGGGAGTATAAACTTATTGAGTCAGACCAGGTTAATGCTTGGTGCATGCCAGGAGGAAAGATTGCATTTTATACAGGAATTCTGCCTATTGCACAAAACGAAACAGGTGTAGCAGCGATTATGGGTCATGAAGTAGCGCATGCATTGGCAAACCACGGACAACAGCGGATGAGTGCGGCTTACATTCAGCAAGGCCTGGCAGTTGCTGGTAATGTGGCGTTCGCAAATGATCAGCAAGCATTGAACATATTTAATCAATCTTACGGAGTTGGTTCTAACGTATTAGGAATCTTACCATTTAGTAGAAGTCATGAGGCAGAGGCTGATAAAATCGGATCCTATATTATGGCAATTGCAGGTTATAACCCTGACGAAGCTGCAGAACTATGGAAGCGCATGAAAGCAAATAGCGGCGGAGAGGCACCACCTGAATTTTTTAGTACACACCCAAGTAACGAATCAAGAATTCAGAATTTACAGGCTCTAGCACCAAAGGCAAAGGAGGAGGCTAAAAAATTTGGGGTTACATCGTTTAGAGCTGTTAACTAGTGATAAATATTAATTCATTATTTTAGAAGCTGTTCAACTGTGAACAGCTTTTTTGTTGACTTTTATGGGAGAATTAAAGAAAGGAAGTAAGAAACTTTTAAACGCTTGGGCATTTTACGATTGGGCAAACTCCGTTTATACCTTAACTATAGTATCCTCAATATTTCCCATATTTTATTCCGCACTATTTATTTCAGAAGTCAAGATAGTTACTGCTTTTGGCTATGAATTCAAAAGTACCGCATTAATAACCTTTGTTACGGCGTTTACCTTTATGGTCGTTGCAGTTATGTCTCCAATCCTATCTGGTATTGCTGACTTTGTAGGGAATAAAAAGAATTTTATGAAATTCTTTTGCTATGTCGGTTCGGCAGGTTGCATAGGCTTGTATTGGTTTAGTTTAGACAGGATTCATTTGAGTCTGTTATTCTATTTTATGGGACTTATAGGCTATTGGGGGAGTTTGGTTTTTTATAATTCGTATTTACCGGATATTGCGTTTAAGGAGCAGCAGGATAGTGTTAGCGCCAATGGATTTAGTATGGGTTACATTGGTAGTGTTTTGTTATTGATCCTTAATCTAGCTATGGTTATGAGCCAAGACGACCCTGGGGATAAACTTCAGATGATGCGGTATTCATTTATTACTGTGGGTCTTTGGTGGGCACTCTTCAGCCAATACACATTTATAGTTTTA
This sequence comes from Winogradskyella aurantia, assembly GCF_002266855.1. Lineage (GTDB taxonomy): Bacteria > Bacteroidota > Bacteroidia > Flavobacteriales > Flavobacteriaceae > Winogradskyella > Winogradskyella aurantia. Next base: position 49,453 of record NZ_NGJN01000009.1, read on the forward strand.
CCTAAAGGTAGGTCGTCTGGCAATAAACTGACCAGACACATTTTATTCAACGGTTTTAAGGAGCTTAAAGGTGTTTGGATTCAGTTGAAGCAAGACTTAAGGCTACAACGTTACCTATATGCTTTTTTTGTCTTCAGTATGGCTGTTCAGACCATTATGCTGGTCGCGGTATATTTTGGAGAGGAGGAAATAAAATGGGGTAGTAGTGAGGCTAAAACAACAGGATTGATAACGAGTATTTTGGTTATTCAGCTTGTCGCCATTATTGGAGCTATTTTAACATCTCGGGCGTCTTCAAAATTTGGTAATATTAAAACACTTATTTTCGTCAATGTTATCTGGATGTCCTTGTGCGTATATGCCTTCTTCATGAAGAGTCCAGTTCAATTTTATATAGCGGCCAGTTTAGTAGGATTGGTTATGGGCGGTATTCAATCTTTGGCAAGATCAACCTATTCCAAGTTTTTGCCCGAAACGGAGGATACTACGTCTTATTTTAGTTTTTATGATGTTGCAGAAAAAATTGGTATTGTTATTGGCATGCTTATTTATGGCTTTATTGATCAAATTACAGGAAGTATGAGAAACTCTATTCTATTTTTAGTCATCTTCTTTTTTGTAGGAGTTATTTTATTGTATAGGGTCCCGAAGGAACGTATAAAAGGATGAAAAAAGCCGCATAATTGCGGCTTTTTCTGATTGATGAAAATAAGACTATTGTGATATGCTTCCCGATCCCGAGACCTTAGTGTCCTTGGTTTTGGGTGAACCTTTATATGTAATATCACCCGACCCAGACACCCTCGCTTTGAGGTTACCATTACATACTACACTTGCGTTGCCAGAACCTGCTACACTTACATCTACGTCGCTACTTTTTAATTTTCTTCCATCAAAATCTCCAGAGCCAGCAACCTTAACATTTAACACTGTAGTTGAGCCACTTAATCTAATATCCCCTGATCCTGAAATATTACTTTCAAGGCTTTGGGATTCAATATTTAGATTCATGTCGCCAGATCCAGCTAATGAAATTTCCAGCATATTAGAGCTAATGGTACCGGAATTATTTACATCACCAGAACCAGATAAGGCCACTAGTTCAATATCCTCATAGGGTACAGTTATGCTAAGCGTTCGGCTGGTTTTCAGATTAAAGCCATCCTTCACCTTTATGATGAGGTAATTGTTTTTAATATGAGTTTCAATATAGTCTAGCAAGTTAGACTCACCTTCTAAGGTAATTTTACCTTCTGCTCCTTCAACGAGGTTAATGTTCATAAATCCGGAAGCTTTAATACCGTCATAGGACCCTGTAGATCTCGTTATTGTGGTGATGTCGCCATTACCTTTAATTTTTTTGCCTTTTCCCCATTGTGCACATGATATAGAGGTGCTTAGAACAAGTGCAAATACCATGATTGATTTTAAAAGTTTCATCTGTTATTAGTTATAAGATTATTTTTTATTTAAAAGTTAAGCTGCCGTATTCAGCTTTTATTTTAACTAGATTTCCTGAATTTTGTGACCCGTGATAACCCTCATATTTTTTATCTGAACGCTCTATCTGTTTATTAGTAAAGTTAAACTTATCCGTATGACTTAATGAGGCATATTGAAGATCAATATCAAAATCAAAATTAAAGCTAGGGTCCAGACCAATAGTTATGCCGGTAAATTCTGAATTAATATCTAGATTTCTCGCATTAGATGCCAAACGGTCAATTTTAATTGACCCATAGTCTGCTTTGATAAGGACACTCTTATAAACATTTTGAATTCGTAATGTTAAATAGTCTCCGTTGCCATCTAGAGTGTTGGTGTTATCAACTTTCAAGGAGCCATAATCACAATTATAAGTGACATTTTCTGAAGCTTCTACAATGGATTTAGAGTAATCTGCATTAAGCTCTAGATTCTTGGTTTTTGCTAGGGTAAATCCACTGTAATCCGCATTTATTTTACCGCTTTTGATATATTCAAAATAGCAATTATTACTGTAATCAAAACTCAATTCATTATTGTCTGCCATGAGTTCTTGAGTTGTTATTTTTCCATAATCACAGCTAATTTTTGCACGTCCTTCTAGTTTTCCCAAATTTATGAAACCATAGTCGTTACTCAGGTCAACGTTGTTGGATATCGGCAATTTCACACGATAATGAATTTCTATTTTCAACTTATTGCTATTGCCCCAATTCCACCAGGACTTTTCTCTTTTTCCAAATTTTGTGATTGCAGAAATTATATTTCCGTTATCGGAAAAGTCAACAGTAATGTCGTCCAGACGATTTTGTACCTTATCTGGATTACCACCAGTCACTTTTATTACGATATTGAAATCTATACGATTTTCATTCCAGGTCACTATGTCAAGGTTTCCATAGCTGTTTTCTATTTTGAGCGTAGCATCAGAGGACACCGTGAATGATTTGTTTATGGTTTTTTCTTTTGTTGCTTTAGCAATTGTAAACTCAGGGCTTGCCAATAAAACAAACGGTATGAATAAGAGCAGTGCGACGATACTATATTGTATTTTTGAATTCATTGTTTTTGATTTTTAAGTGTTTAACATTTTCTATTTGTTCAAGAACGGTATTTAAAATTTCTATTCTATTCTGAAAGTTGGAAATCATAGCATGAATAACGCGTTGGTCCTTTCCACTTTCGGTTAAGTCTATTTTTAACTGTTTATACTCATCTTCTAAAATTTTAATTTGTTCTAAAGCATCATTGATAATTTGGTTAGTTAAAGGTGAGCGTTCATTATTTAATTTTTTTAATTCCGTTGTAAGCGTAACCGTAAAGAAATCTTGTGTCTCGGATAACTCAGGTGATACGCTTGCAAGATCTAAAGTGCCCGATTGATTTTGAACTATAATAAACACACTAAAGCTAATAACTATTGTAGCAGCAATGGCTAGAAGCTGCTTCCAACTTGAAACGCCCTTATCTACATTTAAATCAGTCGCTTCCTGCTGGGACTTGAGCTTGTCTAAAAACCTTGACTCATGTCCTGTTGGCGGTACTTCAATATCAAATTTCCCGTTAAGGCTATCAAACAGTTCTGTTAATCTATCGTTTTGCATAGGGTTAATTTTTGTTGACTGTTAACTTTAGTTTTTTCCGTAAACTTTCTTTTGCACGTGATATCATTGTTCTACAATTACCGTAAGAGATATTCATAATTTGACAAATTTCATCATAGTCATAACCTTCTATAAGGTGAAGGGTTAAACCAGTATTATAATTCGGCTTTAACGTTTTCATTGCTTCGATAATACATTTTACCTCCTTTTTGTTTTGACTCTCATGAGACAGTCCGTCATTATCAGCAACTTTATACATGATTCCCTCAAGTGGCACCTCATTTAACTTTTGGGTTTTGTTGTATTCCGCAATACTGTTGTTAACAACTATTCGCTTCAGCCAGGCACCAAATGATTTTAGATCATCAAGTGTATTGATTTTTGTGAACGCTATTAAAAACGACTCTTGCATCACATCCTCCGCCCAAAAAGAATCCTTTAAAATTCTTACAGCGGTATTGTACATCGCTTTGTTGTACCTATTATAGACTTCCATCTGCGCGTGCTGGTTGCCTTCTTGGCAAAGCGATAGTAACTGTTCAATATTTTGATTGGTTAGTGTCAAAAAAACAATTGCTTTGTTATAATGATGTCATCTTTAATGCTTTGTTACACTTTCTTAAAAAAAAGAATTTCTTTTTTTAAGAATAGTGGCATGGGAATTGAATTTAAGTGAGTGTTAATAAGATTGGATATATTATAAGTTATTGATATTCAATATAAAATTAAAAATTAATACATTTAAAACATTGCTATTCTTTGATTAAAAATGACAGAATGGCTTAAAAATAATATGAAGAAATCTAATTTTTTAAGACTTGACAGTTTGTCATTACAGGATTTTGATGAAAATTCAGAATTAATTCCTTTAATGACTCCTGAAGATGAAGAGCAAATTAATAATGAATCCTTACCAGAATCCTTACCCATATTACCACTCAGAAATACGGTTCTTTTTCCTGGTGTAGTGATACCTATAACGGCCGGCCGTGATACTTCAATAAAATTAATCAACGATGCTAATAGTGATGGCAAAGTCATCGGTGTTGTTGCGCAAAAAGATGAAGCTGTAGAAAATCCCGAAGCAAAGGATATTTACAAAACAGGTACGGTTGCAAGAATACTGAAGGTTTTAAAAATGCCTGATGGCAATACAACGGTTATTATTCAAGGTAAAAAACGTTTTAAGATTAAGGAGATGATTTCCGAAAAGCCGTATCTGAGAGCGGTAATTTCGGATTTACCTGAACAAAAGCCAGATAGGGATAATGAGGAATTCAAGGCTATTATTGAGTCTATTAAGGATTTGTCGCTGGAAATAATAAAGGAAAGTCCAAATATTCCTACTGAGGCGACCTTTGCCATTAAGAACATTGAAAGCAGTTCCTTTTTAGTCAACTTTGTATCGTCTAACATGAATCTTAAAGTGTTAGAGAAACAAGAGCTGCTTAAGATAAATGATTTGAAGGAGCGTGCCCTTCAGACCTTAAAATACATGAATCTCGAATATCAAAAACTGGAATTGAAAAATGATATTCAGAGTAAGGTTCAAAGCGATATGAACCAACAGCAGCGCGAGTATTTTTTGCACCAACAATTAAAAACTATTCAAGAAGAGTTGGGTGGAGGCGTTGCTTACGGTGAGGAAGTTGAGGAGATGCGGAAGCGTGCAAAAAGCAAAAAATGGGACGACAAGGTAAAAATCCATTTTGAAAAGGAATTAGCCAAAATGCAGCGCATGAATCCTCAAGTAGCTGAATATTCGATTCAGCGTAATTATTTAGATCTTTTCTTGGATTTGCCTTGGAATGAATTTAGTAAAGACAATTTTGACCTAAAACGGGCCAAAAAGATTCTAGATAGAGACCACTTTGGACTTGATGATGTAAAGAAGCGTATTATCGAATATTTAGCGGTTTTAAAATTGCGCAACGATATGAAGTCGCCTATTTTATGTCTATACGGTCCTCCGGGAGTAGGTAAAACCTCTTTGGGAAAGTCTATTGCTGAGGCCTTAGGTAGGGAATATGTTAGGATTTCGCTGGGTGGTTTACGAGATGAGGCTGAAATACGTGGTCACAGAAAAACCTATATTGGTGCTATGCCGGGTCGAATTATCCAAAGTTTAAAAAAGGCAGGAACATCTAACCCAGTTTTTGTTCTTGATGAGATAGATAAGTTGTCGGCAGGGCATCAAGGTGATCCGTCATCGGCCATGTTAGAAGTTCTCGACCCTGAGCAAAATAATGCCTTTTATGATAATTTCCTCGAAATGGGATTTGATTTATCTAAGGTCATGTTTATTGCTACCTCTAATAGTCTTAATACCATTCAGCCTCCTTTATTGGACCGCATGGAAATTATTCATGTAACCGGTTACACCATAGAGGAAAAAGTAGAAATAGCAAAGCGTCACCTGCTACCAAAACAATTAAAGGAACACGGTTTAGATTCATCGGCTTTAAAAATTGGTAAGCCACAGCTAGAAAAAATTGTTGAAGGCTATACAAGGGAGTCTGGCGTTAGAGGTTTAGAAAAGCAAATCGCTAAGATGGTAAGGTATGCTGCAAAGAATATTGCCATGGACGAAGAATATAAAATTAAAGTAACTAATGATACAATTGTCGATGTTTTGGGAAGTCCAAGACTAGAACGCGATAAATATGAAAATAATAATGTTGCAGGTGTAGTCACTGGATTGGCCTGGACCAAGGTTGGTGGTGATATTTTGTTTATAGAATCAATTCTATCAAAAGGAAAAGGGAACCTTACCATTACGGGAAATTTAGGTAAAGTCATGAAGGAATCTGCAACCATAGCTATGGAATATATAAAGGCGCATGCAGATAAATTTAACATAGACCCAGAGGTGTTAGAGAAATACAATGTACACATTCATGTGCCAGAAGGCGCAACACCCAAGGACGGTCCAAGTGCTGGTGTTACAATGTTGACATCTTTAGTATCTTTATTCACACAACGTAAAGTAAAAAAGAGTTTAGCTATGACTGGGGAAATCACCTTAAGGGGTAAGGTTCTTCCGGTTGGAGGTATTAAAGAAAAAATTCTTGCCGCTAAACGTGCGAGAATAAAGGAGATCTTGCTTTGTGAGGATAATAAGCGCGATATTGATGAAATTAAGCCAGAGTACCTCAAAGGACTTACATTCCATTATGTAAAGGATATGAGCGAGGTTTTGGATATTGCCATTACCAATCAAAAAGTTAAGAATGCTAAGAAACTATAGTCTTTTAATAGCAATATTTTTTATAACTGGTTTTATTACCACGGGCTTTGCCCAGGATAAAACCAAATTTAAGAATGTTTTATTGAATGGTAAACCCGCAATACTCAATACCGTTACAGGAGAGATTACCTTGGTTGAAGACACTATTCGTGATGATTCCTTAAATTTAAAACAAATACCTAAACCTACTGCGGTTAAAGATTCAATACCGATAGGTATTCACATAGTCCAAAAGGGGGAAACATTGTTAGATATTTCCAATAAATATAAAGTGCCTTTGAATACGCTTAAGCAACTGAATAACCTGGAGACCACCATAGTCAATGAAGGGCAAAGGCTTAAAGTTTCGAGTATAGATACGTTTGATAAGGAGAACCAACAGGATGAATCCAATAGTGAAGTAACCGCTGATTTTCATGTGGTTCAAAAGGGAGAAACTCTCTATAGTATATCAAATCAATATAATCTTACGGTTACTGAATTAAAAAATCTAAATAACTTACAATCAGATTTAGTCAAAATCGGTCAGAGGCTAAAAGTTAGAAACTTAAATAATGAGCCTGATCATTCAAATCTAGATTCAATAATAGTAAAAAGTGGAGATACCCTGTATAGTATTGCCAAGAAATATGGCATTTCTGTTAAGGCTTTAAAACAACTAAATAACTTGGTTGATAATCAAATAGTAATAGGCCAAAAACTTCGTTTAAAATAGAATTGGGAAGGTTGAAAAAATAAAAAAATCATATCATCGTTTTAAGATAGATTTAGTTATTTTGCAAAACCTATGATTCAAAGGATTGCCACCTTTTGCTGCTTACTGTTGACCATACCTCATTTTGCACAGTTAGGTGGTGAATCTACGTACCAATTTTTGAATTTAGTATCCTCACCAAGACAGGCCGCCTTAGGAGGAAAGGTGATTACCAATTTTGACCATGATGTAACGGATGCTTTGTACAATCCAGCATCTATTAATTGGCAGATGAGCAACCAGCTTGCCGTAAATTATTCGAGCTATCTTGGCGGTATCAGTTACGGGACAGCAGCTTATGCCTACACTTGGGATAGGCATGTTCAGACCTTTCATATTGGGGTAACCTATATAAATTATGGCACCTTTGATGGTTATGACGTTAACGGTATAGCTACAGGTACATTTACAGGAAATGAAACAGCCCTTTCAATGGGGTATAATTATAATATACCTTTTACGGATTTTTATGTAGGCGCCAATCTAAAGCTTATAACATCTTTATTGGAACAATACAATTCTTTGGGAGGCGCTGTTGATATTGGCGTTATGTACATCAACGAAAAGTTAGATTTTCATGCAGCTTTGACCATTAGGAATCTAGGAACACAATTTACAACCTATGCCGGTCAAACAGAACCGCTCCCATTTGAAGTGAATTTTGGAATGTCACAAACTCTGGAAAATGTACCTTTGAGATGGCATTTAACCTTAGAGAATTTGCAAAAATGGCCTATAGGTGTTTCTAATCCAGCTCGTGCAACTACAGACTTAGATGGTAATCAAACACAGGAAAAGGTTGGTTTTTTTAATAACGCTTTAAGGCATCTCATTCTTGGGGCTGAATTATTTCCAGATCGCGGATTTAATCTTAGGTTGGGCTATAATTTTAGACGTGCCGAGGAATTGAGAATAGTAGATCAACGAAATTTTTCAGGACTTTCGGTAGGCGTAGGAATAAAACTTAATAAAATGCGATTTAGTTACACGCACGCGAGATATACCAGCGCGTCAAACACCAGTTTTTTTGGTCTTCAAATAGATTTACAATAGTGAAAAAAATTATTATTGCGATAGACGGATTTTCTTCAACGGGGAAAAGTACAATTGCTAGAAAAGTGGCCAAGAAATTGAACTACATTTATGTAGATACCGGGGCAATGTACAGAGCTGTAACCTATTACGCCATAAAACAGGGTTTTATAAAGAATGGCGAATTAAATTCCGAGGGGTTAATCAGTGCCTTAGACAATATTACAATTTCATTTAAAATGAATGAAGTTTCAGGAATTGCTGAAGTGTATTTGAATGGTAAAAATATTGAGTCTAATATTAGAACAATGGAAGTGTCAAATTATGTGAGTCCTGTGGCAACCTTATCCGAAGTTAGAAAAAAGCTTGTTGAGCAGCAGCAACAAATGGGAAAGGATAAGGGAATCGTAATGGATGGAAGGGATATAGGTACCGTTGTGTTTCCGCAAGCCGAACTAAAAATATTTATGACGGCCTCTGTTAAGACAAGAGCCCAAAGACGCTACAAGGAACTTACAGCGCGTGGGCATAATTTGGATTTTGATGCGGTTCTAGGGAATGTCACCACTCGAGACCACATTGATTCAACTAGGGAGGATTCACCATTAATTAAAGCTAAAGATGCTATAGAAATAGACAATTCTGATTTAACTATCGAGGAGCAAGTTCAAACGATTATAACGCTTGCAAATAAAAAGATAACATAAAAAAAGCAACTTGCACTAAGATTGATGGATGCAGTTGCTTTTTTATAATTTTAAGAGTTTAAACTCCTAGAATTAAAGGTTTGGAATAATTAGCTCTTGATTTGGATGTATTAAATCTGGATTTTTAAGAATATCGGTATTAGCCGCAAAAATTTTCTGATATTTCATGGGGTCACCGTAATAATGCTTGGCAATTTTCCCTAAGGTTTCTCCAGATTTTACCGTATGCCGCGCATAAACCGACGTATCTGCCACTTTAATATCAGCCTTTATATCTGCGGGATTTTCACCACCAATCTCTTTAATTTTATCCCATAATAAATTTTTCTCGTATTGCGTGGCCGCTGTGCCCTTTACTTTAAGTACACCATTATCCTCGCTGACATCGCCATTTTGAATATTTAATTTTTCACCTAAGTCTAAAACGCTTTGGTATTTTGCCTTAACCATGATAAATAAGATTTAATAATTAATAGTCATGTAAAGATATTAATTAAAAATATAATTTTTGTTGAATTAGGTGCTTTTAATAGTTTGATAATTAGGACACAACTATAATTTAACGGTCATCTAACTTTTAGTTTGGTATTCAGGATAATAAATACTAATTTTGCAGACCTTTTTGGCGGACATAAGAGAGAAGAAAAGGAAAAAACAAAACAACTAATGGCTTCTGTGCCTTCCGCTAAACTTTCAAAGTGTACAGAATACAAATTTTTATTCAGCACATGTCTGAAAAAGAAACAAAACAAGCTGAAGTTGAAGCAACTGAAGCAAAAACTGTCGAGGCTCCAGTAGTATCAGAGGCTCAAGCAAATCCAGAAAAATTCTTAAAGGAGTTCAATTGGCACAATTACGAGGAAGGAATTGAGCAAGTAGCGGACAAAAAACTTGAAGAATTTGAAAAACTAGTATCCGAGAATTTCGTAGATACCTTAGATGACGAAGTCGTTGAGGGAGAAGTTATTCACATTACGGACAGGGATGCTATAATTGATATCAATGCTAAGTCTGAGGGTGTGATTTCCTTAAACGAGTTTCGTTACAACCCAGACCTAAAGGTTGGTGATAAAGTAGAGGTATTAATTGATGTGCGTGAAGATGCTACAGGGCAATTGGTATTATCTCACAGAAAGGCACGTGTCATCAAGGCTTGGGAACGTGTAAACAATGCACATGACAATGGAGAAATCGTAAACGGTTTCGTAAAATGCAGAACTAAAGGTGGTATGATTGTGGATGTTTTTGGAATAGAAGCATTCTTGCCTGGTTCTCAAATTGATGTAAAACCTATTAGGGATTACGATCAGTATGTCAATAAGACTATGGAATTCAAGGTTGTTAAAATAAACCATGAGTTCAAAAATATAGTAGTTTCCCACAAAGCGCTCATTGAAGCGGATATTGAAGAGCAGAAAAAAGAAATCATCGGTCAATTAGAAAAAGGCCAAGTATTGGAGGGTGTTGTTAAGAACATTACTTCTTACGGTGTCTTTATAGATCTTGGTGGCGTTGATGGTTTAATTCATATTACGGATTTGTCATGGTCTCGCATCAACCATCCAAACGAGATTGTGGATTTAGATCAGAAACTGAATGTTGTTATTCTTGATTTTGATGAAAACAAATCAAGAATCCAATTAGGTCTTAAGCAATTGAGCAAGCATCCGTGGGAAGCCCTCGGTGAAGATGTTAAGGTTGGCGATAAAGTAAAAGGTAAAGTTGTAGTCATAGCGGATTACGGTGCTTTTGTAGAAGTAGTTGATGGTGTTGAGGGATTAGTTCACGTTAGTGAAATGTCTTGGTCAACACACTTACGCTCTGCACAAGATTTTGTAGAGGTGGGTGATGAAATAGAAGCTGTAATTCTAACCTTAGATAGAGAAGAACGTAAAATGTCACTTGGTATTAAGCAATTAACACCAGACCCTTGGACAGATATTACAACTAAGTATCCTGTAGGCTCTAAACACTCAGGAATAGTCCGTAACTTCACCAACTTTGGTGTATTTGTAGAATTAGAGGAAGGTATTGACGGTTTGATTTACATTTCAGATTTATCTTGGACTAAAAAAATCAAGCATCCATCAGAATTTTGTAATGTAGGGGATACCTTAGATGTTGTTGTTCTAGAATTGGACGTTGAAGGACGTAAATTGTCTCTTGGACATAAACAAACGACTGAAAACCCTTGGGATAAGTATGAAACGGAATTCGCGTTAAATACCACTCATAAAGCAAAAATTTCTGAAATTGTAGATAAGGGTGCAACAGTTGCCTTTAATGAAGATATTGTTGCTTTTGTTCCTTCTCGTCATTTAGAGAAAGAGGACGGTTCTAAGCTTAAAAAAGGTGAGGAAGCGGAATTCAAAATCATTGAATTTAACAAGGAATTTAAACGTGTTGTGGCTTCCCATACTGCTGTGTTTAGGGAAGAAGAAGCAAAAATCGTGAAGAAAGCAGCTAAAAAAGCTGAGGCACAAGCTGCTGAAGCCAAGCCTACTTTAGGAGATGCTAACGATGCTTTACAAGCGCTTAAAGACAAAATGGATGGGAAGAAGAAGTAAAACTATCATTTTGCCCATATAAATTAAAGCCTTTCAGAAATGAGAGGCTTTTTTATACCTTTAAAACATGAAGAAATCAGCTTATATTTTGGTTATATGTGCTCTTTCAATTATTGGGTATTATACCTCAGAATCCTTTTTTAGCCAATCCTGTAGCATGCTAAGTATGGATAAGGTCATCTTAAAAGATATAGCGAATAATAACGACTTATATAAGCCGACAGTAATGGCGGTAATATCAGGACTATTGCCATTATGTTTTCTCTTAATTCAAAAAACCGCAGACCTTAAGACGCGCTTTCATAGGGTTGTAAGTGCCCTAATTATAATTTTATCAGGACTTGTATTCTGGAGACTGAGAATTTTTGGTTTAAATTCAGAATTTCAAATACTGTCGGAGTACAATACACTTTACAACCTACCTGCAACCTTAGATAGAAGCTATCTAAAATTTGAAGTTTATCTGTTAATGGGGTTTATCGTTGGTACGCTCATAGCGATATTGATTTTTAGGGATAAGTCAAGGCCGCTCATGTTTTAAGAGCTAGGTATCCTTCAAAATAGTTCTTTTTTTAATTGAACAATTCTTTATAATACTGGTCAGCCATACGATGGCTTGAAAAATCAGATAAAACATCATCAATACCATTAAAAACAATCTTTTGCCATTTTTTTGGATGATTATAATAGGTTGGTATCACTTTGTTTTCTAGAATATCATATAAGTTCGTGGCATCCAATCTATCCTGTTCTGAAACAGGCATGTGATGGTCTAACTCTGGTAAAATGAAACTGTTTTTTCCATCCTTTTTAAATTCAGGAATCCAACCATCATTAACCGAAACATTTATAGAGCCGTTCATAGCGGCTGTCATCCCACTTGTGCCGGAAGCTTCACGAGTTATGCGTGGTGTGTTCAACCAAACATCAGATCCTTGTTTTAGTTTTTTAGATAGGTCTATTTCATAACCTGTTAGTACGGCAAGATTAGCTTGGTAATTTGTAAAATGAACAAGTTTGTTAAATACGTCAATACCAGAATAATCCGTAGGGTATGGTTTGCCCGCCCAAATAATTTGAACAGGATATTTCTCGTTAGAAATCAGTTGATTCAAACGTTCTAAATCATATAGCAAAAGGTCTGCACGTTTGTATTCAGCAAAGCGCCTTGCCCATACAATGGTTAAGACTTTTGGATTGAATAATTTACCTGTTTGATTTAATACTTCCTCAAATAACTCTGTCTTTAAATCTAGCTTTCGTTTTTGAAAAGCGTCATCATTTTTTTTGACCCAAGCACTTTTTAGTTTTTCGTCTTGCCAAAAGGTTGGATTTTGTGCATTGGTGATAGGTATAATTTTACATGTGTTGTCATAGCCACGCCACATGTCTTTTGAAACTTTAGCATGAAGTTTTGAAACCGCATTGGCCTTTTTAGCCATTCTTAACCCTGAAACGGTGTAATTAAGGTTGCCACCATTTACCATTTCATTAGACAGTTCTTCCATAGTTAAGGTTCTTCCAAAGAATCCACATTGGTTTAAAAAATTAGCGTCATGCTCCTCGTTTCCTGCTTTTTCAGGAGTATGGGTTGTGAAAACCATTTGATTTTTTTTTACTCCCTTATCGCGCAAATGATAAAAGGCTGGCAAGGCATGCCCTTCATTAAGATGATAGGTGTCGGCACCACCAAGAGCCTCAACAACTTTGGCTCCTCCAATTCCCAAAACGATACTTTGAGAAATACGCGTGGTTTGATTTCCATCATAAAGGTGATCTGTAATAGTTCTTGAAAGAAAATCATTGCCTTCTACATCCGTACTTAAAAGATAAATTGGTACTGAACCAAATATTTCAGGTTTTAAGACGTAAGCTTTAACTTTTACATTAGGGTTATCGTGAAGCCTTACAGTGACTTCAATGCCAGTATCCTCTAAAAAGTTATAGGTCTTTTCTACAAAATCTGCTCTTAGGGATTTGTCTCTATTACGGGCTTGGTCGTAATAGCCATATTTCCATAGCATGCCTACTCCAATAAGATTTTGTTTTAATTCGTAAGCTGAACGCATATGCGAACCAGCTAAAAACCCTAGTCCTCCCGAATAGATTTTCAGTGCCTGATGAATACCAAATTCCATACTGAAATAGGCTACCCGCTTTTCGTATTTTTTTTCGGGTTTATATGTGTGAAACCAAGTTTTATATTTACTGTCCATGTTAGACTACTTTTGAGTTTATAAAAGTCTAAAATTAATCATTTACCGAGTATAAATTTTGTGATTATTATTAGAAAACTAACTCATTCATATTAATATGACAGTGTTAACATTAAGGTTGATAAACTGATAAATTCCTAAAATTTTACATTAACTTTGCATACTGAACATCGATTGGTCACTTAAATGAGTCAAAAAGTTTTACTCAACTCTAAAGAAGTCAATATCATTTTACACAGATTGGCTTGCCAACTTATTGAAACTCATGACGATTTTTCTGAAACAGTATTAATAGGCTTACAACCACGAGGCAAATTTTTAGCTGACAGGTTGGCTCATATTTTGGTTGCGGAATATAAAATCAAAAATATTCAACTAGGATATTTAGATATAACCTTTTTTAGAGATGACTTTAGAAGAGGAGATAAACCGTTAGAGGCCAATACCACCATAATTGATTTTATCGTAGAAGATAAGAATGTCGTATTCATAGATGATGTTCTCTACACTGGGCGTAGTATTAGATCGGCACTTACGGCTATACAGTCTTTCGGTAGGCCAAAGAATATTGAACTCTTAACTCTTATTGATAGGCGTTTTAGTAGGCATTTGCCAATACAACCAACCTATAAAGGACGACAAGTAGATGCCATAGATAAACAAAAAGTAAAAGTAAATTGGCAGGAAAATGAAGGAGAAGATGTCATTTACTTAATTGATAATTAGTGAGAACAAGATTAAAAATAAGAGCTAAGGTATGAGTGAATTAAGTGTAAATCACTTATTGGGAATAAAATACCTCAACACAAAAGATATTGAACTGATTTTTGAAACTGCAGATCAGTTTAAAGAGGTCATTAATAGACCAATTAAAAAAGTACCATCGCTAAGGGACATTACCATTGCTAATTTATTTTTTGAAAATTCTACCAGAACCAAATTGTCGTTTGAGCTGGCGGAAAAAAGACTCTCTGCGGATGTCATTAATTTCTCTGCTTCGCAATCTTCTGTAAAAAAAGGGGAAACCCTAATTGATACTGTAAACAATATCCTGTCTATGAAAGTAGATATGGTTGTTATGAGGCATCCCAATCCTGGTGCAGGCGTATTTTTGTCTAAACACATTAATGCAAGTATTATTAACGCAGGGGATGGTGCCCATGAGCATCCAACACAAGCTTTGCTGGATTCGTATTCAATTAAGGAAAAACTGGGTACAGTAAAAGGTAAGAATATTGTTATAGTTGGTGATATATTACATAGTAGAGTAGCATTATCAAATATTTATGCCCTTCAACTGCAAGGAGCCAATGTAATGGTTTGTGGACCTAAAACCTTACTTCCAAAATATATTGGTCAATTAGGGGTTAAAGTAGAAACTAATTTGAGAAAGGCATTAGAATGGTGTGATGTCGCCAATATGTTGCGTGTACAGAATGAACGCATGGACATTAATTATTTCCCGTCAACTCGGGAGTATACCCAGCAGTTTGGAGTTAATAAAGAGTTGTTGGATAGCCTTAAAAAAGATATAGTTATTATGCACCCAGGGCCTATTAATCGGGGTGTTGAGATAACTAGTGATGTAGCTGATTCCAAACAAGCAATTATTTTAGAACAAGTGGAAAATGGAGTGGCCATACGCATGGCCGTAATTTATCTTTTGGCTTCAAAAATTAAACAATAAATGATTGTAGATAGAGACGGAAATATTACGATAATTACCCAAGAAAAAGCATCGGTTAAAACGTTGGTCAATAATATTGAGCAGAGTTATAAGAAAATCAAAAATAACCATATCATTGTGAACCTTTCAAGTATTGATAAAATTGGTTTACCGGATATTGTGGAATTCCTAAGACTAAGCAATAAGCACCGAGCTGATAAAAAATCCTTTGTTGTGGTTTCTGATAAGGCAGATTTAGATGAAATGCCTGATGAAATTGTTGTGGTGCCTACCTTGCATGAGGCCTATGACGTCATAGAAATGGAAGATATTGAACGCGATTTAGGGTTTTAATATATGAAATTAACCATCTTAGGATGCCATAGTGCTACACCAAGAACCAATACAAAGCCCACCTCCCAAGTTCTAGAAATTAAAAACCACATGTTTTTGATTGATTGTGGTGAAGGGTCTCAAGTAGAACTTCGGCGCAATAAAATAAAGTTTTCAAGAATCAAGCATATTTTTATTTCTCACCTACATGGCGACCATTATTTTGGGCTGGTAGGGTTAATAAGTACCTTTCATTTATTAAGAAGGGAAACGGAACTTCATATATATGCACCCAAAGGATTGAAGGAAGTGATTACGCTTCAATTAAAACTTTCTAATTCTTGGACAAATTACCCTTTGGTTTTCCATGAGTTATCCTCAGATGAATCAGAATTGATTTTTGAAGACGATAGTGTTAAAGTATATACCATTCCTTTAAAACATCGCATCTATACGAATGGCTTTTTATTTAAGGAAAAAGAAAATGAGCGAAAGCTCAACATCAACGCGGTTTTAGATGCAAATATCAATGTAGCCTACTTTAGAAAACTTAAACAAGGTGCTGACGTAATAAATGAAGATGGTATACTCATTAAAAATGAATTGGTAACCCAAGATCCAGTACCGCCAAAAAGCTATGCATTTTGCAGTGACACCTTGTATAACGAGGCAATAGTGCCTATTATAAAAAATGCTACCGTATTATATCATGAGTCAACGTTTTTAGAAAAAAATGAAAGCTTATGTGTTCCCACTAAACACAGTACAGCAAAACAAGCTGCCTTGATTGCAAAAAAAGCGGAAGTACACACATTGATTTTAGGTCATTTTTCAACGCGCTATATGGGTTACGAAGGATTTAAAAAAGAAGCAGAGACAGTTTTTCATCATGTTCTTCTAGCTGAAGAGGGCAAGACTTTTGAATTTTAAACTATTGTATTGACCTTCTTGGATTTAGAGTGTAATACGTCGAAGATATACTGAGAATAAATGAAGTCATGCATTTATCATGATTTAAGTTCTTTCAGCTGTCGTACCCACTCTATAGCCTCTTCCAGGCTTTTAGCTCTTTTTAGTGGAATAGACGCTATTTGTTTTTCGATATTGGCACTCATCCGTGTTGAATCCCTGTAACTCACTATCGACGCAGCAACTAAAATACTGTCGTCCTTGTCAAAGTAAGACCAAAGTACCGGGTCAATTGAGTAAGAGTGTACACGGTTGGCGATATAAGCCAAGTGCATATGGTGGCCATAGTGATCTCTTAATGAGTTCAAAAGAAAGTTAAGTTTGTCCCAATTAAAGTGTGTACCCTCATTAATCTCCATGATAAAAAAACGATCTAAGAGATAGTATGTGCCAAATTCTAAAACTATCTTTTTATAATGTAATGATTTTGAGACGGGGGATTCTTCGAAATGCATGCAAGTTTTTATCTAAAAGTAGTCTTTTTTTTAAGGAAATAAAAAATTGAAGTATCTTAGTATAACTATGGAAAAAGATTTAAGTGATTACCGTAAAGCATACGAAAAGGGAGAATTATTAAAAGAGAATGTCCCAGAAAATCCATTGGAATTATTTAGAGATTGGTTTATTGAGGTGGATACGCATTACAACGTAGGAGAGACCAACGCGATGACTATTTCAACCATAGGCGTTGACGGTTATCCTAAAAGTAGGGTGGTGCTATTAAAAAAATATACATTTGAAGGATTCGTATTCTACACCAATTACCAGAGTGAAAAAGGTAAAGCCATATCGAGAAATCCCAACGTATGCTTATCTTTTTTTTGGCCCGCTGCCGAACGCCAAATTATAATAAAGGGGAAAGCTGAGAAAATTGCAGAAAATTTAAGTGATGGCTATTTTGAATCTCGCCCAAGGGGAAGTCAATTGGGAGCCATAGTTTCTAACCAAAGCGAGGTTATTCCAAATCGTGAGGTGCTTGAAACACAATTACGGGAACTGGAGGCTAAGTACGAAGGGCGCGAGATTGACCGTCCAAATAATTGGGGAGGGTTTATAGTAAAACCTGTAGAAATGGAGTTCTGGCAAGGTAGGCCCAATAGGTTGCACGACAGAATCAGATTTAAACTTGATGATGAGTTTAATTGGAATATTGATAGGTTAGCCCCATAAGTCCCAAAGAAATTTCTTCGATGAAAAGCGCTTTATTGTGACGAAAGGTAAAAAATCATCATTCTTCTGCGATATAATCGGTGTTCTACATAATAAATCGACGAAATACACGTATTTCATCGAATTTAACATTTTCTTAACTATTTAGTATACCGTTGCGGTTAAATTCGTAGGACCAAATCAAATTACCTACTTATGAAACCTGCTAAACTATTGCCATTTTTGGCTATTGTTGCGCTTTTAATATTGTCGTCATGCTCCACAGATACTTCTGTACGGGATGAGATAAGTGCAATTGAAATTCCAGATGCTCCGGAAGCGAAACTTATAGAAATTGAAATTATGGAGTTGATAAATGCCTATAGGATTAGTCAGGGGCTAAATACATTAAATGAGCACCATACGGTCAAAGCAGTAGCCTTCACACATACCGATTATATGGTAGAGGTTGACCACGTTTCCCATGATAACTTTTTTCAAAGAAAGCAAAGTCTTGAATTAAATGCAGGTGCCAATATTGTAACTGAGAACGTGGCTTATGGATTCAGTTCGGCTTCATCAGTGGTAAATGCTTGGATTAATAGTCCCAGTCATAAAGAGAATATAGAAGGAGACTTTACGGACTTTGATATTTCTGCTGAACAAAATGAAAATGGAGAATGGTATTTCACCAATATCTTTATAAAACGTTAGACCATTAAAAAAATGATTTTAAAAAATAAAAAAAGCAAGTTCCATTGGAACTTGCTTTTTTTGTTTAACTAATTTCAGGGTAAATTAATCTTTAACAATGTAGAAGTAAGATCGTCTATTCAATTGATGTTCTTCTTCTGAGCATTTAACCCCGTTAGCACATTTATTTAATAGTTGGGTTTCACCATACCCTATTGCACTTTCTATTCGATTGGCATCTATTCCTCTCGAAATAATGTAATCACGAGTTGACTCGGCACGTCGGTTAGAAAGTTTCAAGTTGTAGCGGTCACTGCCACGACTATCGGTATGGGATTCTATTTTAATAATCATACTTGGATGTTTCCTTAAGACATCAACAATATTTTCTAACTCATATTGGGCGTCTGTTCTTATATTCCATTTATCAAAATCAAAGAAGATTGGATTAATAACTATTTGATTATCCATAATCAGCGGTACCAGATTTATATCAACTGTATTTACCTTGTTGTTTTCGTTGGTTGTAGCTACCATGACCTGATTGTCTTTATAATCTGGTTTGCTTGCCACAACGATGTAAGTCTTGTTGCAGTCTACGGTAAAAGAGTAGTTGCTCTTATCTTCTGTATTTATTTCCTCAACTACCTTGCCCGTGTCATCTATAAGCTTAACAGTTATACCCGTTAATAAAACCCCGCTATTACTATCTTTAATTACACCAGCAATTTCTTGCTGACATTCTGCGGCGTTGAAACCGTATATATCATCACTACCCTTACCATTTGGCCTATTTGACGAGAAGTATCCACTTTCAGAATCAGAATTCATAAAGAAAGCAAAATCATCATATCCGCTATTATAAGGAGCACCTAAATTTTCAGGTTCAGAATCGTCCCCTTTAAGAATATCGGATCGGAAGATATCCAAAAGGCCTAAGTTTAAATGACCATCGGATGAAAAATAAAGAGTACTGTCTTCTGCTACAAAGGGGAACATTTCCCGACCTTCGGTATTAACCCGTTCACCTAAATTTTGAGGTTCACCATACGTCCCGTCATCATTAATAGTGACCGAATACATATCAGTTTGTCCTATACCGCCTTGACGGTCAGAAACAAAAAAGAGGGTCTTATTATCTACACTTAAGGCTGGATGACCAGTAGAGAATACATCATCATTAAATGGTAATTCTATCACGTTGGTCCAAATACCATCTTCAAGCGTAGCCTTATATATTTTTAAATGTGTGGTCCCTTTTTTATCATATTGAAGTCTATTACGCTTGTTCACGTTGTCCCTAGTGAAATACAAAGTTTTTCCATCATTGGTAATAGCTACGGAAGCTTCATGGAATTGCGTATTGATATTTTCTGATGTTATTTCAGTAATAGTTCCGTAATTAATTGAATCAACATTTTTAGTGATGTCCACCTGATACAGATCTAGGAAGGGCTCCTTGTTCCAGTTATATACTTTTTCATCATCACCTTGAGAAGATGAAAAATACAGTGTATTGCCTACAACAAATGAACCAAAATCAGAATATTCTGAATTTATGGGTAGATTCTCAATAGTTACAACAACATCACTTTTTGAAGTTAACTTGTCATACAGGTCAACCTCATCCGGATTGTACCCCTTAAGCCTGCTATCGCCTTGATGCGCAGCGCGCAGTTCTTTGAACCATTTGTCGGCTTCGTCAAACTTTCCAATACTTCTGAGGGATTGAATATATTTATATAAGTATTCCGCTTCAATTTTATTGTGTTCCTTTAGTGCTTCCCCATACCAGTAAGCAGCTTTATCTGATTTTGAATTATTGTAATAAGAATCACCTAAGCGTGTTAAAACATGAGCACTTCTGTCACCTTTTTCAACAGCTTTTTCATATAGCTCAATAGCTTTAACATAGCCATAATTCTCAAAAAACTTGTCAGCCAACTTAGTTTGTGCATAAGATAACGTACAACTTAGGGCTAGTATAAGGGCTAATAATCTTGTATTCATAGTGCGTTTCATTTTAGAAGTATCTTGGTGATTTAATACGTCGACTTTTAAAGACTTCAAACATTAATAATACTTCATGTGTGCCACTTGTATATGGTCTTATATCTGAGATTGGATATTCATAAGCATAACCAATTCTTAACTGTTTTGATACCTGAAAATCCGCGATACCCCCAATTGCCGCTGCGGATTCATTAAACCTATATCCGCCACCTATCCAAAAGGTCTCGTTAAATAGGAAATTTGCTGAAATATCTAAGGATAATGGAGCTCCATTAGTAGCCTTTAACAATACTGAAGGCTTTAATTTAGTAGTGGCACTTAAGTCAAATACGTAACCACCAGTGATATAATAACTAACACGCTCCAAGGCTACGTAGTCGATGTTACCGCTACCACCATTATTATAATCTGTATTTAAAATTCGGGGAGTAGATAGACCAACATACCATCTTTGGGAATGCCAATATAATCCTGCACCTACGTTAGGACTCCATCGGTTTGAAACGTCATTAAAAAATGGGTCGTTCACAACTGAAGGGTCATTTAAAAGGTCCTGGTCCAAGTTGTAGTGCGTAAAACCTGCCTTAATTCCAAATGCCAACTCCGAATTAATCCCAGTTCGTATGGTGTATGAAAAATCCCCATAGATATATGAAAAATTTTCATAACCTAGTTTATCATTAATAAATGAAAGACCTAAGCCTATTTGTTCGTTCCTCAAGGGAGTATGTACAGACAATGTTTGGGTTTCAGGTCCACCCTCTAAACCTACCCATTGACTTCTGTGAAGTCCAACAGCACTGAACGTTTCTCTACTTCCTGCATAGGCGGGATTGATAGAAATGGTGTTAAACATATATTGCGTAAATTGAGGCAACTGTTGAGAGAATGCAGTTGATAAACTCAAAGTAAGGATAGCAATACTTAATATTTTCGAAATCTTCATCGGTTAAGTTTATTTGTTTGTTGCAACATAGATTGGACCCACAATAGGTTCTAATCCACTATTTCTTAAGTTAATGACGTAATAATAAGTGCCAGTTGGTACTTCACCAGAACTTCCTACAGAAGACCTGTTGGTGAAACCGTTCCAATCATTTTGGTAATTATTCGACTGGTAAATCTTGGCTCCCCAGCGGTTAAATATCTGTAATTCTATTACAAATCCGCAGTCTTCAATACCACTTACCGTAAAGAAATCATTGATATCATCACCGTTAGCCGTTACGGTTTTAGAGACGACAACATCTTCCAAGCCACATGCTAATACCACACAATCATCATCAATTGTAACATTTACTTGAACTTCGTTTGGACATGGTCCATCAGTTATGGCATACATAAAAGTATATACACCTATATCTACGGTAGAAGGGTCAAAGAAACTACCGTTATTAAGAGTAGCAACGCCATTTACAACAGTCCAAGTACCATTCATGTCAAAGTCACCAGTTAATAAGTCAAATAAATCAAATTCTTCATCTAGAATACACCTGTTACTATCAAAGGCGTTAATGACATTGCTTAGTTCTACTGTAATATTTTGTGTAAATACAGATACATTGCCACAATCATCAATTACAGTCCAGGTTCTTGTAATTTCATAATCTTCTAAATCACTAATTTGTGTTGACACTTCATTAAATTCAACACTTATATTATTTGAGCATGAATCTTCAAAAACTAAATTTGGAATCTCTGGAATATCATCACAGGCAATGGTGATATTCTCATCAAATGGTGTAACCAATGTGGGAGAGGTTAAATCTTGAACAGTGATTATTTGACTGTGAGATGATTGATTATTACAAGAATCTATAGTGGTCCAAGTACGTGTAATCAAGTAGTCTCCAACACAGCTACCTTCAGTAATTTCTTCTGCAAATACAACTTCTACCGTGGCATCACAGTTGTCGCTTGCGGTTATGACTGCAGCTTCTGGAACATTGTTGCATTCAACCGTAACATCCGCAGGGAGATCTTCATTAAAAACAGGCGCTGTATTGTCCTCAACGGTGATGGTCTGTACCAGCGTAGTGGTATTGTCGCACCCATCTGTGAGCGTCCATGTCCTTGTGATGACGGATTCGTTTGCACAGGCACCAGCAGCCACGGTATCGGCGAAGGTCGCCTCTAGGCCCGTAGAGCAGTTGTCGGCCTCGTCGGTCACGTCACCGGTTATGCTGAGGTCGTTGACGTCCACGTCGCATTCCACGGTAATGTCCGCAGGAACGGTAAATGTGGGCGCGGTATTGTCCTCAACGGTTATGGTCTGTACCAGCGTAGTGGTATTGTCGCACCCATCTGTGAGCGTCCATGTCCTTGTGATGACGGACTCGTTGGCACAGGCACCAGCAGCCACGGTATCGGCGAAGGTCGCCTCTAGGCCCGTAGAGCAGTTGTCGGCCTCGTCGGTCACGTCACCGGTTATGCTGAGGTCGTTGACGTCCACGTCGCATTCCACGGTAATGTCCGCAGGCACGGTAAAGGTGGGCGCCGTATTGTCCTCGACGGTTATGGTCTGGGATACACTGTGGGTGTTACCGCAATCATCTGTAGCGGTCCATGTTCTTGTTAAAGTATAAGTATTGTTACAAGGGCCGTCCGTTCTAATTTCACCATCGTAAATTATGTCTACATCAGAATCACAGTTATCAGTTGCTATAGGTGTACCCAATTCAGGAATAGCACTGCACTCCACAATGTCATCTGCAGGAACGACTAATACCGGGTCTATCTCATCATTAACGACAATTAGCTGGGTACATTCAGAAAAGTTACCCTGGTTATCGGAAATTCTATAAGTTCTTGAAATTGTTTCAGGGCAACTGTTGCCATCACTTGATTCACTCACCAATTCAAAACTAGATTCATCAATTCCGCTATTATCAGAAGCAGAACCACCACTGTTTACAAATTCATTGTAATTGGCATAAGGTGCAGAGACTGTGTCAATACAGCTAACTGTAATTGTTGGAGGACAATTAATCTCAGGTGCTTCATTTTCAATTACGGTAACGGTAAAAGTACATTCAGATGTATTACCACATGCATCAGTCGCGGTATATGTCACTGTGGTAGTGCCTATATTGTAAGTGCCACTGGCATCTTCAGTATTGGTATAATCGTTAGTATATGTTAGATCACCATTACAATTATCAGAAAGGGTAGGCAAGCTAATGGATACAACTGCACTAGGTTGACCTAAATCAGCAGAAACAGTAATATCAGTTGGACAAGCAATAATAGGCGCTGTATTGTCCTCAACGGTTATGGTCTGTACCAGGGTGGTCGTATTGTCGCACCCATCTGTGAGCGTCCAGGTCCTTGTGATGACGGATTCGTTGGCACAGGCTCCATCGGCCACGGTATCGGCGAAGGTCGCCTCTAGGCCCGTAGAGCAGTTGTCGGC